>OZ244573.1:0-2361741 GCA_965217845.1 Chloroflexota bacterium | reverse complement strand
TGACCGTCAGCGGCGCCGCCGGCAGGGCCCCGAAGCCAAGTAGGACCGCCTCGTCGTCGTCGTCGACTGAGTCGGCGGCGGCGCTGAAGCTAAAGCTCTTGGAGGTCTCGCCGCTGGCAAAGACCAGGCTGTCCGGGACCCCGGAGTAGTCGCCGCTGCCGGCCCCGCCCTGGCCGGTCGCGCTGATCGGGATGGTCACGTTTTGCTCGGGGTCGTCGCTGAGGCTGACCGTGACCTGGACGCTGCCGCCCTCGGCGACGCTATAGCGGGCGGCCCCGAAACTGACCGTCAGCGCGCTGGGGCGGTCGTCGTCGACGATGCTGACGGTGGCGTTGGCGATGCCGCCGGCGTTGACCGCCGCCGGCAGGGCGCCAAAGCCCAGTCGGACCGCCTCGCCGTCGTCGTCGACTGAGTCGGCTATCGCCGTGAAGACAAAGCTCTTGGAGGTCTCGCCGCTGGCAAAGACCAGGCTGTCCGGGACCCCGGAGTAGTCGCCGCTGCCGGCCCCGCCCTGGCCGGTCGCGCTGATCGGGATGGTCACCTCGCGCTCGGGGTCGGCGCTGAGGCTGACCGTGACCTGGACCTTGTGCTCCTCCACATCGCCGGTGGCCGGGTCGTCGCTCTCGGCCACCGAGTAGCTGGCGGCCTCGAAACTGACCGTCAGCGTCGGCACCCCACACCCAGTCACCCTAAACGTCTGGTTGGCCTGTCCAAGAAGCACCTCCAGGGTTACTTCCTTTTCACACTCCAGGTGCCTGACCACCAGATCAAATGAACTGTCGGCGACCTCGTCGTCGCTGGTCGATACGGTGATCGTGACCGCGTCTTCGGCCGAATCGCGCTCAGAGGCGATCAGGTCCACCTTGCCCAGCTTGCCCAGCCAGAGGTTCTCCATCCCGTGGCGGTCGGTGCGGGTCAGGTGCCACTCGATCTGCCGGTTCGGGACGTCGGCCCGGATCCCGATGATGTTCTCGATCAGCAGCGCGATCGGACCCAGGCCGGCCCAGCCGACGAAGTCGGGCGCCACCAGCGAGGGCCCGAACGGCCGCAGGGCCGAGTGGCTCGGCGAGTTGGTGCGGCGCGCCGGGGTCACGTAGTCGCCCGGCGCCAGCGTATGGCCGGTCTTGACGATCGGGCAGCTGTACACGTCGGTTGCATGGGTAGTGCACACCACCCGACCCGAGTTCCGGTGGTAGTCCAGCACCCGGTGATGGAACCGGGTCGCCAGCAAATCGGTATGCGAGCGCTCGTCCGGGGCGTAGAACTCCCAGACCGTGTCGGAGTACTCGAACACCTCGACCATGCCGTCGATATAGCGCTCCAGCAGGTCCTGGGCGAACTCGTAGCCGCCGACGTTCTCGGCGCCCTTTATGCCCATGTACAGGATCGGCGGATAGACCGATCCCCGGCTGTGACCGCCCCAGCCCTGGAACTGGCTGTGAGACCCCGGCAACGTGCCGAAGGGCATGTCGGTAAAGTACCAGTCCTCGTCCGACATGATGTTGCGCAGCCGGGCCCTTTGATCATCGGCCACATCGACCAGCGCGTACCACAGGCCCGGACCCTGCGGCTGGTCCCGGTACCCTCCCGACGATGGCGCGATGAAGCCGGCGCTGTTGGCGTAGAACCACTGCCCGTAGTCCTTACCGTCGTCGCTGAAGTCCTTCCACAGGAAATGGTTGATCCGCTCGCCGATGGCGTCCCCGATGGCGCGCATGCGGGCCGCCTCGCTGCTGTCGCCGACGACATCGTACATATCGCCCAGCAGCAGGTAGGCCTGGGCCGTCTGCGCCGACATGTCGGGATCGCCCCACCGCTTGCTGCCGTCGGAGCCCCTGTTATAAGGGCGCTGCAGGGCATCCAACCCCGACCCGCCGCCGTCGTTCCAGTACAGCCGGTGCGCCGAGTCCTGTGACCAGCGCACGATCGAGGAGTAATCCAGGTACTCGCGCACTGCCGGCAGCACCCTGCGGATCCGGTCGCTGTCGCCGGTGGTCTGGTACCACTGCCACTCCGACCAGGCAAACAGCGGCGGGTTGACCTCACCGTCGGCGGGGCTGACCCGGCCATTGCTCTCGCTGAGGCGCCGCGCGATCGCGCCGTCGTCGCGCTGGGTCTGGTAGAAGATCTCCATCGACGCCATCGGGTCGAAGGCCTCGTTCATGTACTTGGCGAACCACATCATCGCCGCCAGGTCCCACAAATAGACCGAGCTGCTGTGGGCCTCGTCCAGCCAGGTGCGGTACCAGGGTTCGCCTGACCGCGGCACGCGCGAGCGGTCGTAGGCCAGCTCCCAGGCCTTGTCGTACAGGTCCACATAACCCGGATCGCCGTCGACTACGGCCTGGGGCAGCTTGCCGGCGGCCTTATCGGTGGCGTACACCGGCTTGGCCGCCACCGCCTTGCCGAACGGATAGTAGCGGCCGATGTGGTCAAAATCCGATGAGCGCGCGGATCCGCGCGCGACCCCCAGCTTGGGTCCGACCAGGACGTCGGACACCTCGATGCTCTCGACCTTGGCCTGCCCGGAGTCCGAGAACCCCCACGACCGCAGCGACAGGCGGCCCGGATTTAGCAGCCAGTCGTCGTTGCGCTTGAAGCTTTCACTGTCGAAATGCTCCGGCCCGAACCGGATCCCGCCGCGCGGCAGCACCGGCCGCTGCTCGCCTTCCGGCCATACCCGCACCCAGAGCTTGAGGTTGCGGTACTCCAGCTCAATCCAGGTCCTGTTGCCGGCCAGGGTCACGCCGGGGTCGAACTGGTCGCTCAGGTCCTGGGCGGTGTGGTCCGTATAACCTCGCCGCACCGAACTGGTATCGCAGTCCAGGTTCACGCCCCAGCCGCGCAGGCGGTCCGGACTGCCACTGCCGCCGCCGCCGCCGCAGTAGAGGCTCAGGCTCAGCGGTCCCTCGTTGCCCGTGACGCTGCGCCAGGGACCCAGCTCGGCCAGGACGCCGCGCTGCCTGCCCCGACTCTCCTCGAAACCTATGCCCAGGTGCGGCCCGACGTTGTTGCTATGGGGATTGCTGCCGGGGAACTCCACCAGCAGCTTGACCGTCGCCTGCCGGACCGCCTCGTTGGCCAGGTCGCAGCCGTCGCACAAATCGGCCACCACGAAGGAGGAACTACCGGAACCGCTGACCAGCTCGCCGTCCTCGATGCTGAAGGCCGACCCCCGCTGGGTCAGGCCCGCATCGGCCAACGACCCCGAAAAGTCCATCGTGAAGTTGTTTCCCCGGCGCAGCATGTACCCGTGCACCTCCAGCACCGCCACGCTGTGCGAGCTTCCCGTAGATGGCGCGGTCACCGGCCTAATCCGCACGCGGTCGCGCAACGTCGCGGCGCTGACCTTGACCGAACCTCCACCCGACGCCGTCACCCGGCCCAGCTCCTGCCAGGTACTGCTTCCCGGGGCCCGCCCTTCCACCACGAATCCGCCCAGCGACCCCCCGGACAGCGGCGCCACCTTCACCTCCGCCAGTTCATACGCGTCGACCAGATCCACCGTCACCGTCCAGGACCCGGACAGAGCGATTGCGGTCGCGTCGCTACCGTCCACGGCCATGTAGGCCTCGCCGCTCGCGACCGTCCCGGTCGTGCCGGCGGCCTGGCCCAGGGCCAGGTCCCTTAACCAGTAGTTGTCGCGGATGGTCACCACCACCGTGGCGGTCTCTCCGGAAGATGCGCTGTGGGTGAGCGCGACCGTCTCGTCGTCGTCATCGTCGTCGCTATCTGCCGCCACCGTCACCGTCTGGGCGCTGTCCCAGTTGCTGCTGGTAAAGGTCAGCGCGGCCGGGCTGGCGCTCAGGTCGGAGTTGTCGGAGCTGATCGTTACCGTCACGTCGGCGGCGGGATCGGCTCCCAGCTGCACGGTGTACTCGGATCCGTCGGCATCTCCCTCGATCACCTCCAGGCTGGCGCTTGAGAACACGAGGGGATTGCAGTCGACCGTAAACGTCTGGTCCGCCCGGTTCAGCAGCACCTCCAGGGTGCGCTCACACTCGGTATGCCTGACCACCAGATCAAATGAACTGTCGGCGACCTCGTCGTCGCTGGTCGATACGGTGATCGTGACCGCGTCTTCGGCCGAATCGCGCTCAGAGGCGATCAGGTCCACCTTGCCCAGCTTGCCCAGCCAGAGGTTCTCCATCCCGTGGCGGTCGGTGCGGGTCAGGTGCCACTCGATCTGCCGGTTCGGGACGTCGGCCCGGATCCCGATGATGTTCTCGATCAGCAGCGCGATCGGACCCAGGCCGGCCCAGCCGACGAAGTCGGGCGCCACCAGCGAGGGCCCGAACGGCCGCAGGGCCGAGTGGCTCGGCGAGTTGGTGCGGCGCGCCGGGGTCACGTAGTCGCCCGGCGCCAGCGTATGGCCGGTCTTGACGATCGGGCAGCTGTACACGTCGGTTGCATGGGTAGTGCACACCACCCGACCCGAGTTCCGGTGGTAGTCCAGCACCCGGTGATGGAACCGGGTCGCCAGCAAATCGGTATGCGAGCGCTCGTCCGGGGCGTAGAACTCCCAGACCGTGTCGGAGTACTCGAACACCTCGACCATGCCGTCGATATAGCGCTCCAGCAGGTCCTGGGCGAACTCGTAGCCGCCGACGTTCTCGGCGCCCTTTATGCCCATGTACAGGATCGGCGGATAGACCGATCCCCGGCTGTGACCGCCCCAGCCCTGGAACTGGCTGTGAGACCCCGGCAACGTGCCGAAGGGCATGTCGGTAAAGTACCAGTCCTCGTCCGACATGATGTTGCGCAGCCGGGCCCTTTGATCATCGGCCACATCGACCAGCGCGTACCACAGGCCCGGACCCTGCGGCTGGTCCCGGTACCCTCCCGACGATGGCGCGATGAAGCCGGCGCTGTTGGCGTAGAACCACTGCCCGTAGTCCTTACCGTCGTCGCTGAAGTCCTTCCACAGGAAATGGTTGATCCGCTCGCCGATGGCGTCCCCGATGGCGCGCATGCGGGCCGCCTCGCTGCTGTCGCCGACGACATCGTACATATCGCCCAGCAGCAGGTAGGCCTGGGCCGTCTGCGCCGACATGTCGGGATCGCCCCACCGCTTGCTGCCGTCGGAGCCCCTGTTATAAGGGCGCTGCAGGGCATCCAACCCCGACCCGCCGCCGTCGTTCCAGTACAGCCGGTGCGCCGAGTCCTGTGACCAGCGCACGATCGAGGAGTAATCCAGGTACTCGCGCACTGCCGGCAGCACCCTGCGGATCCGGTCGCTGTCGCCGGTGGTCTGGTACCACTGCCACTCCGACCAGGCAAACAGCGGCGGGTTGACCTCACCGTCGGCGGGGCTGACCCGGCCATTGCTCTCGCTGAGGCGCCGCGCGATCGCGCCGTCGTCGCGCTGGGTCTGGTAGAAGATCTCCATCGACGCCATCGGGTCGAAGGCCTCGTTCATGTACTTGGCGAACCACATCATCGCCGCCAGGTCCCACAAATAGACCGAGCTGCTGTGGGCCTCGTCCAGCCAGGTGCGGTACCAGGGTTCGCCTGACCGCGGCACGCGCGAGCGGTCGTAGGCCAGCTCCCAGGCCTTGTCGTACAGGTCCACATAACCCGGATCGCCGTCGACTACGGCCTGGGGCAGCTTGCCGGCGGCCTTATCGGTGGCGTACACCGGCTTGGCCGCCACCGCCTTGCCGAACGGATAGTAGCGGCCGATGTGGTCAAAATCCGATGAGCGCGCGGATCCGCGCGCGACCCCCAGCTTGGGTCCGACCAGGACGTCGGACACCTCGATGCTCTCGACCTTGGCCTGCCCGGAGTCCGAGAACCCCCACGACCGCAGCGACAGGCGGCCCGGATTTAGCAGCCAGTCGTCGTTGCGCTTGAAGCTTTCACTGTCGAAATGCTCCGGCCCGAACCGGATCCCGCCGCGCGGCAGCACCGGCCGCTGCTCGCCTTCCGGCCATACCCGCACCCAGAGCTTGAGGTTGCGGTACTCCAGCTCAATCCAGGTCCTGTTGCCGGCCAGGGTCACGCCGGGGTCGAACTGGTCGCTCAGGTCCTGGGCGGTGTGGTCCGTATAACCTCGCCGCACCGAACTGGTATCGCAGTCCAGGTTCACGCCCCAGCCGCGCAGGCGGTCCGGACTGCCACTGCCGCCGCCGCCGCCGCAGTAGAGGCTCAGGCTCAGCGGTCCCTCGTTGCCCGTGACGCTGCGCCAGGGACCCAGCTCGGCCAGGACGCCGCGCTGCCTGCCCCGACTCTCCTCGAAACCTATGCCCAGGTGCGGCCCGACGTTGTTGCTATGGGGATTGCTGCCGGGGAACTCCACCAGCAGCTTGACCGTCGCCTGCCGGACCGCCTCGTTGGCCAGGTCGCAGCCGTCGCACAAATCGGCCACCACGAAGGAGGAACTACCGGAACCGCTGACCAGCTCGCCGTCCTCGATGCTGAAGGCCGACCCCCGCTGGGTCAGGCCCGCATCGGCCAACGACCCCGAAAAGTCCATCGTGAAGTTGTTTCCCCGGCGCAGCATGTACCCGTGCACCTCCAGCACCGCCACGCTGTGCGAGCTTCCCGTAGATGGCGCGGTCACCGGCCTAATCCGCACGCGGTCGCGCAACGTCGCGGCGCTGACCTTGACCGAACCTCCACCCGACGCCGTCACCCGGCCCAGCTCCTGCCAGGTACTGCTTCCCGGGGCCCGCCCTTCCACCACGAATCCGCCCAGCGACCCCCCGGACAGCGGCGCCACCTTCACCTCCGCCAGTTCATACGCGTCGACCAGATCCACCGTCACCGTCCAGGACCCGGACAGAGCGATTGCGGTCGCGTCGCTACCGTCCACGGCCATGTAGGCCTCGCCGCTCGCGACCGTCCCGGTCGTGCCGGCGGCCTGGCCCAGGGCCAGGTCCCTTAACCAGTAGTTGTCGCGGATGGTCACCACCACCGTGGCGGTCTCTCCGGAAGATGCGCTGTGGGTGAGCGCGACCGTCTCGTCGTCGTCATCGTCGTCGCTATCTGCCGCCACCGTCACCGTCTGGGCGCTGTCCCAGTTGCTGCTGGTAAAGGTCAGCGCGGCCGGGCTGGCGCTCAGGTCGGAGTTGTCGGAGCTGATCGTTACCGTCACGTCGGCGGCGGGATCGGCTCCCAGCTGCACGGTGTACTCGGATCCGTCGGCATCTCCCTCGATCACCTCCAGGCTGGCGCTTGAGAACACGAGGGGATTGCAGTCGACCGTAAACGTCTGGTCCGCCCGGTTCAGCAGCACCTCCAGGGTGCGCTCACACTCGGTATGCCTGACCACCAGATCAAATGAACTGTCGGCGACCTCGTCGTCGCTGGTCGATACGGTGATCGTGACCGCGTCTTCGGCCGAATCGCGCTCAGAGGCGATCAGGTCCACCTTGCCCAGCTTGCCCAGCCAGAGGTTCTCCATCCCGTGGCGGTCGGTGCGGGTCAGGTGCCACTCGATCTGCCGGTTCGGGACGTCGGCCCGGATCCCGATGATGTTCTCGATCAGCAGCGCGATCGGACCCAGGCCGGCCCAGCCGACGAAGTCGGGCGCCACCAGCGAGGGCCCGAACGGCCGCAGGGCCGAGTGGCTCGGCGAGTTGGTGCGGCGCGCCGGGGTCACGTAGTCGCCCGGCGCCAGCGTATGGCCGGTCTTGACGATCGGGCAGCTGTACACGTCGGTTGCATGGGTAGTGCACACCACCCGACCCGAGTTCCGGTGGTAGTCCAGCACCCGGTGATGGAACCGGGTCGCCAGCAAATCGGTATGCGAGCGCTCGTCCGGGGCGTAGAACTCCCAGACCGTGTCGGAGTACTCGAACACCTCGACCATGCCGTCGATATAGCGCTCCAGCAGGTCCTGGGCGAACTCGTAGCCGCCGACGTTCTCGGCGCCCTTTATGCCCATGTACAGGATCGGCGGATAGACCGATCCCCGGCTGTGACCGCCCCAGCCCTGGAACTGGCTGTGAGACCCCGGCAACGTGCCGAAGGGCATGTCGGTAAAGTACCAGTCCTCGTCCGACATGATGTTGCGCAGCCGGGCCCTTTGATCATCGGCCACATCGACCAGCGCGTACCACAGGCCCGGACCCTGCGGCTGGTCCCGGTACCCTCCCGACGATGGCGCGATGAAGCCGGCGCTGTTGGCGTAGAACCACTGCCCGTAGTCCTTACCGTCGTCGCTGAAGTCCTTCCACAGGAAATGGTTGATCCGCTCGCCGATGGCGTCCCCGATGGCGCGCATGCGGGCCGCCTCGCTGCTGTCGCCGACGACATCGTACATATCGCCCAGCAGCAGGTAGGCCTGGGCCGTCTGCGCCGACATGTCGGGATCGCCCCACCGCTTGCTGCCGTCGGAGCCCCTGTTATAAGGGCGCTGCAGGGCATCCAACCCCGACCCGCCGCCGTCGTTCCAGTACAGCCGGTGCGCCGAGTCCTGTGACCAGCGCACGATCGAGGAGTAATCCAGGTACTCGCGCACTGCCGGCAGCACCCTGCGGATCCGGTCGCTGTCGCCGGTGGTCTGGTACCACTGCCACTCCGACCAGGCAAACAGCGGCGGGTTGACCTCACCGTCGGCGGGGCTGACCCGGCCATTGCTCTCGCTGAGGCGCCGCGCGATCGCGCCGTCGTCGCGCTGGGTCTGGTAGAAGATCTCCATCGACGCCATCGGGTCGAAGGCCTCGTTCATGTACTTGGCGAACCACATCATCGCCGCCAGGTCCCACAAATAGACCGAGCTGCTGTGGGCCTCGTCCAGCCAGGTGCGGTACCAGGGTTCGCCTGACCGCGGCACGCGCGAGCGGTCGTAGGCCAGCTCCCAGGCCTTGTCGTACAGGTCCACATAACCCGGATCGCCGTCGACTACGGCCTGGGGCAGCTTGCCGGCGGCCTTATCGGTGGCGTACACCGGCTTGGCCGCCACCGCCTTGCCGAACGGATAGTAGCGGCCGATGTGGTCAAAATCCGATGAGCGCGCGGATCCGCGCGCGACCCCCAGCTTGGGTCCGACCAGGACGTCGGACACCTCGATGCTCTCGACCTTGGCCTGCCCGGAGTCCGAGAACCCCCACGACCGCAGCGACAGGCGGCCCGGATTTAGCAGCCAGTCGTCGTTGCGCTTGAAGCTTTCACTGTCGAAATGCTCCGGCCCGAACCGGATCCCGCCGCGCGGCAGCACCGGCCGCTGCTCGCCTTCCGGCCATACCCGCACCCAGAGCTTGAGGTTGCGGTACTCCAGCTCAATCCAGGTCCTGTTGCCGGCCAGGGTCACGCCGGGGTCGAACTGGTCGCTCAGGTCCTGGGCGGTGTGGTCCGTATAACCTCGCCGCACCGAACTGGTATCGCAGTCCAGGTTCACGCCCCAGCCGCGCAGGCGGTCCGGACTGCCACTGCCGCCGCCGCCGCCGCAGTAGAGGCTCAGGCTCAGCGGTCCCTCGTTGCCCGTGACGCTGCGCCAGGGACCCAGCTCGGCCAGGACGCCGCGCTGCCTGCCCCGACTCTCCTCGAAACCTATGCCCAGGTGCGGCCCGACGTTGTTGCTATGGGGATTGCTGCCGGGGAACTCCACCAGCAGCTTGACCGTCGCCTGCCGGACCGCCTCGTTGGCCAGGTCGCAGCCGTCGCACAAATCGGCCACCACGAAGGAGGAACTACCGGAACCGCTGACCAGCTCGCCGTCCTCGATGCTGAAGGCCGACCCCCGCTGGGTCAGGCCCGCATCGGCCAACGACCCCGAAAAGTCCATCGTGAAGTTGTTTCCCCGGCGCAGCATGTACCCGTGCACCTCCAGCACCGCCACGCTGTGCGAGCTTCCCGTAGATGGCGCGGTCACCGGCCTAATCCGCACGCGGTCGCGCAACGTCGCGGCGCTGACCTTGACCGAACCTCCACCCGACGCCGTCACCCGGCCCAGCTCCTGCCAGGTACTGCTTCCCGGGGCCCGCCCTTCCACCACGAATCCGCCCAGCGACCCCCCGGACAGCGGCGCCACCTTCACCTCCGCCAGTTCATACGCGTCGACCAGATCCACCGTCACCGTCCAGGACCCGGACAGAGCGATTGCGGTCGCGTCGCTACCGTCCACGGCCATGTAGGCCTCGCCGCTCGCGACCGTCCCGGTCGTGCCGGCGGCCTGGCCCAGGGCCAGGTCCCTTAACCAGTAGTTGTCGCGGATGGTCACCACCACCGTGGCGGTCTCTCCGGAAGATGCGCTGTGGGTGAGCGCGACCGTCTCGTCGTCGTCATCGTCGTCGCTATCTGCCGCCACCGTCACCGTCTGGGCGCTGTCCCAGTTGCTGCTGGTAAAGGTCAGCGCGGCCGGGCTGGCGCTCAGGTCGGAGTTGTCGGAGCTGATCGTTACCGTCACGTCGGCGGCGGGATCGGCTCCCAGCTGCACGGTGTACTCGGATCCGTCGGCATCTCCCTCGATCACCGTGAGTGAGGTCGTGGAGAGGGTCAAGCTATCAGAGTCCCCCTGGGCTATGACGTCGCCACCAATAAGCAGACTCGACAGAAGATCTAGGCGGGTCACCGTGACGGTGTACGTGCCGGTGGTGGTACCGTCCTCGGCGGTGACCTCCACGGTGATCACGTTCTCGCCCTGGGCCAGCGCGACCGACCGGTCGTCATCGGTCGTCCCGCCCAGCTTGACGAGGTAGCTGGCGCCGCCGTGACTGGTCGCCGCCGTGACCTGGGTGCTCTCCACCGCGTAGACGACCGTAGCGGTATAGGCGGTGGTATCGGCGGCGAAAGCCGGGTCCAGGGTGACGTCGCTGAGCGCGAGCGAACTCAGGGCGGCGTCGGTGGAGGGCGCCTGGCGGGTCACCGTGACGGTGTACGTGCCGGTGGTGGTACCGTCCTCGGCGGTGACCTCCACGGTGATCACGTTCTCGCCCTGGGCCAGCGCGACCGACCGGTCGTCATCGGTCGTCCCGCCCAGCTTGACGAGGTAGCTGGCGCCGCCGTGACTGGTCGCCGCCGTGACCTGGGTGCTCTCCACCGCGTAGACGACCGTAGCGGTATAGGCGGTGGTATCGGCGGCGAAAGCCGGGTCCAGGGTGACGTCGCTGAGCGCGAGCGAACTCAGGGCGGCGTCGGTGGAGGGCGCCTGGCGGGTCACCGTGACGGTGTACGTGCCGGTGGTGGTACCGTCCTCGGCGGTGACCTCCACGGTGATCACGTTCTCGCCCTGGGCCAGCGCGACCGACCGGTCGTCATCGGTCGTCCCGCCCAGCTTGACGAGGTAGCTGGCGCCGCCGTGACTGGTCGCCGCCGTGACCTGGGTGCTCTCCACCGCGTAGACGACCGTAGCGGTATAGGCGGTGGTATCGGCGGCGAAAGCCGGGTCCAGGGTGACGTCGCTGAGCGCGAGCGAACTCAGGGCGGCGTCGGTGGAGGGCGCCTGGCGGGTCACCGTGACGGTGTACGTGCCGGTGGTGGTACCGTCCTCGGCGGTGACCTCCACGGTGATCACGTTCTCGCCCTGGGCCAGCGCGACCGACCGGTCGTCATCGGTCGTCCCGCCCAGCTTGACGAGGTAGCTGGCGCCGCCGTGACTGGTCGCCGCCGTGACCTGGGTGCTCTCCACCGCGTAGACGACCGTAGCGGTATAGGCGGTGGTATCGGCGGCGAAAGCCGGGTCCAGGGTGACGTCGCTGAGCGCGAGCGAACTCAGGGCGGCGTCGGTGGAGGGCGCCTGGCGGGTCACCGTGACGGTGTACGTGCCGGTGGTGGTACCGTCCTCGGCGGTGACCTCCACGGTGATCACGTTCTCGCCCTGGGCCAGCGCGACCGACCGGTCGTCATCGGTCGTCCCGCCCAGCTTGACGAGGTAGCTGGCGCCGCCGTGACTGGTCGCCGCCGTGACCTGGGTGCTCTCCACCGCGTAGACGACCGTAGCGGTATAGGCGGTGGTATCGGCGGCGAAAGCCGGGTCCAGGGTGACGTCGCTGAGCGCGAGCGAACTCAGGGCGGCGTCGGTGGAGGGCGCCTGGCGGGTCACCGTGACGGTGTACGTGCCGGTGGTGGTACCGTCCTCGGCGGTGACCTCCACGGTGATCACGTTCTCGCCCTGGGCCAGCGCGACCGACCGGTCGTCATCGGTCGTCCCGCCCAGCTTGACGAGGTAGCTGGCGCCGCCGTGACTGGTCGCCGCCGTGACCTGGGTGCTCTCCACCGCGTAGACGACCGTAGCGGTATAGGCGGTGGTATCGGCGGCGAAAGCCGGGTCCAGGGTGACGTCGCTGAGCGCGAGCGAACTCAGGGCGGCGTCGGTGGAGGGCGCCTGGCGGGTCACCGTGACGGTGTACGTGCCGGTGGTGGTACCGTCCTCGGCGGTGACCTCCACGGTGATCACGTTCTCGCCCTGGGCCAGCGCGACCGACCGGTCGTCATCGGTCGTCCCGCCCAGCTTGACGAGGTAGCTGGCGCCGCCGTGACTGGTCGCCGCCGTGACCTGGGTGCTCTCCACCGCGTAGACGACCGTAGCGGTATAGGCGGTGGTATCGGCGGCGAAAGCCGGGTCCAGGGTGACGTCGCTGAGCGCGAGCGAACTCAGGGCGGCGTCGGTGGAGGGCGCCTGGCGGGTCACCGTGACGGTGTACGTGCCGGTGGTGGTACCGTCCTCGGCGGTGACCTCCACGGTGATCACGTTCTCGCCCTGGGCCAGCGCGACCGACCGGTCGTCATCGGTCGTCCCGCCCAGCTTGACGAGGTAGCTGGCGCCGCCGTGACTGGTCGCCGCCGTGACCTGGGTGCTCTCCACCGCGTAGACGACCGTAGCGGTATAGGCGGTGGTATCGGCGGCGAAAGCCGGGTCCAGGGTGACGTCGCTGAGCGCGAGCGAACTCAGGGCGGCGTCGGTGGAGGGCGCCTGGCGGGTCACCGTGACGGTGTACGTGCCGGTGGTGGTACCGTCCTCGGCGGTGACCTCCACGGTGATCACGTTCTCGCCCTGGGCCAGCGCGACCGACCGGTCGTCATCGGTCGTCCCGCCCAGCTTGACGAGGTAGCTGGCGCCGCCGTGACTGGTCGCCGCCGTGACCTGGGTGCTCTCCACCGCGTAGACGACCGTAGCGGTATAGGCGGTGGTATCGGCGGCGAAAGCCGGGTCCAGGGTGACGTCGCTGAGCGCGAGCGAACTCAGGGCGGCGTCGGTGGAGGGCGCCTGGCGGGTCACCGTGACGGTGTACGTGCCGGTGGTGGTACCGTCCTCGGCGGTGACCTCCACGGTGATCACGTTCTCGCCCTGGGCCAGCGCGACCGACCGGTCGTCATCGGTCGTCCCGCCCAGCTTGACGAGGTAGCTGGCGCCGCCGTGACTGGTCGCCGCCGTGACCTGGGTGCTCTCCACCGCGTAGACGACCGTAGCGGTATAGGCGGTGGTATCGGCGGCGAAAGCCGGGTCCAGGGTGACGTCGCTGAGCGCGAGCGAACTCAGGGCGGCGTCGGTGGAGCTGACCTCGGGGTTGAGGGTTTGCGCGTGTGTTGCTTGAACGAAAGGATTACCGGAAATCACCCCAAGCAAAACGACAAGGATTGCGAATAACTTTAGACAGAATCCGGGCGGGTTGGGAGTTTGAAACCGGCCAAAAACTACCCGCATCCAACCCCCGCGATTGTTCCATGTTGTCCGCGAAGCGTGTATTCAGGTACGTGACGAGATTCCCCAAGATTTCGGCGCGGAAATTACGGTCGACAAAACCTCGAGGCGACATTGAATCGGGAACAAATGCCGCCCGCCAACCGAACGAAAACATGCACACGTTTCAAGCAACTTTATTTGATTGAAAGATGAAAAACATGTGAACAAAGCGTCTTAGTGCATGAGAAGTTGTGTCATTATCAAATTGAAAATGGGATTTCCAACAATGTGGCTATCCGAGCGAACTAGGGGTAGGAGCGATGAAGGTTTCTGACGATCAAGTGGGCGGTTTCGCTGGTCGCAGTGATGAGATCACGCGCTTGCGCGAACGAATGGACTTACTGCGCACGGCAAACGACCAACTGGGTTCGAGCCTTGAAGCCGAAGCGGTTCTTCGCGTAGTTCTCGAAACCAGTAAGTCGTTAACCTCTGCACAATTCGGCGCAATATCGCTAGTGCGCGAGGAAGAACAACTGGAGCATTACATGACGTCGGGCCTGACGGTGGATCGCGCTCGGACTGCGCCCAATGCGGCGGCGTTTGAGCAGGTGTTCGCGCGCCTAAGCGCAGCCGGGACACCCCAACGAACCAATGATTTGACGTACTACTTGAGAGAGTGCGGCTTGCCTTTACAGTCCGCGCCGACTGGCTTCCACGAAAAATTGCCTGGTTTAGCTGCACCCATATTGAGTTCGGGTGAGCGGCTTGGCTACATCCTGCTCGCAGGAACGGAACGAGGCAGCGATTTCACCGAGGATGACTTCCGGATCCTGCAATTCATCACGTCCCAGGCTTCGGTTGCGATCTCAAATGCCAGGCAGAAAAGGAAGGCGATGCGGGCCCTGTGCGACCTCGAAGCTCTAGTAAACACTGTGCCAATTGGAGTCGTGGTGTTTGATTCGGGATCACGAATTCCAACTTCATTCAACCCGGAAGCGGTACGCATTTCTCACGCATTCGGCCAAAAGAATCAGTCCCCGTTACAACACCTTGCTGAGTTGCTCATTCACCGCCCGCCGGCCGACGGGAACCGTGAGAACGAACTTCCATTGATCGATTTGGTCGGCACCGGTGAGACTGTGCGCGGGGCACGTATTTCAATTGCGAATTCGAACCGACTCAACGCGCAAGTGGTACTGGACGCTACGCCTGTCAAATCTGCGGGCGGAAATGTTGAATCCGTTGTAGTCACCTTGCAAGATTCGACCGATCTAGAGGAGCTAAATAGGGTCCGCGCCGCATTTCTTGCGATGTTGAGTTATGAGCTCCGCACGCCACTCACTTCCATAACAGGATGTGTTGCTACTTTGCTGGAATCTTCGTCAGACTTGGACCCAGCCGAATTGTTGCAATTCTTCCGGATCATCAAGGAACAAGCGGACCAGATGCGGGGGATGATCAGTGATTTGGCTGACGGGGCCCACATCGAAGCCGGGACCCTTTCGGTAAATCCAGCACCGGTGCGTGTCATCGAATTGGTGGAAGATGCGCGAAGGCGGGTATTAAACGAAAAGCGCAGAGACAATCTATCCCTAATCGCAGACCATAACCTACCGTTGGTACTTGCTGACCGGCAACGCATCGTACAGGTAATCGGCAACTTGCTTTCTTATGCTGCCCGCAATTCGCCGGAGGACTCCAAAATCACGGTGGCGGCCAATCTCGATGGGGAACACGTAGCGATTTCGGTGATCGATCAGGGTCAAGGTCTTCCACCCGAACGAATGACACATTTTTTTCGATTTTTTTGGGAGTCTGACGCTAGCGAAGGAATCTATCGCCCTGTTGGTTCCGAATTGAGTCTTGCAAATTGCAGAGGAGTGGTGGAGGCGCACGGCGGCCGGATTTGGGTTGACAGCGACGGACCCGGCTTAGGGTCCCGGTTCACATTCACGCTCCCAATTAAAGAGGGTGGCGGCGAAGGGTTGGAACAATTCAAGAATCCCATTGGGCCGACCAGATCTTCGATCGGCAACCACGGGGTTCGCGTCCTCGCCGTGGACGATGACCCGCAATCCTTGAGATATGTTCGTATTGCGCTCTCTAGGGCAGGATTTGCCCCGATCGTTACCGGCGAACCCAAAGACGTGCTTGCCTTGATCCGAAAACAACGTCCACACCTGGTATTGCTGGATTTGATGCTGCCTAATCGCGACGGCATTGAGCTGATGAGCGACATACTCAAGGAAGTGGACGTACCGATCATTTTCGTATCGGTTTATGACCAAGAGGACGTAATTGCGAACGCTTTTGAACTTGGTGCCGCTGACTATGTGGTAAAGCCATTTTCGCCGACAGAGCTAATTGCCAGGATCCGGGCAGCATTAAGGAGTCGAAACGCCTCGGGCGGGCAGGCTCGAGCGGCGTCGTATTTGAATAAGGATCTTTTTATAAATTTTTCGCGACGAAGTGTAGCGGTCAATGGTGATGCGGTGAAGCTGACTGCAACCGAATATGCGGTGTTATTTGAACTATCGGTCGAGTCGGGTCGCGTATTAACCTACGATCAACTTTTGTATAGGGTGTGGGGACCTGACAGAGTCGGTGACACTTGGCTGGTTCGCGACATTGTCAAACGACTTCGCCGCAAATTGGGTGACAACGCCAGAAAACCAACATATGTCCACACTGAATTGGGCGTCGGATACAGAGTGCCCAAAGAACAAAGCATGCGTTCGGCCCGGACCAGCTCCAACTGAGGTGGATTGCTACGCCGAACCGCCCGGAACCAAACTCAGGACGACGGAATCCGAACGGCGTTTGAAGCCCGCTTGCCCCAGATAGATGTCGCAAATAGTGGTTACCACATCGGCGGCCGGTGCCGCACCAAAGGGTCCCTCCAACAGCACACTGCCATCGACATCGCCTTCTCCTTTGTACGGGCAGGGTTGCATTAGGGGCCCCGCAACCACGCTACCAGAGCCCTCCGTAAAGACGACCTCTACGTCAAACCCCCGAAGACTCTTGGTCAGATTCCGGATCCCGGCGTTTTGACAAATCTGAGAGCAAGTCCTTCTGAGGGATCTAATCCTGACCGGTCAGCGCTTCCAACCGCAATCTGCGAGGCAATTATTTTCACTGGAGTGTCGGCGTAAAGCCACGTTCGTGCGAAAGAGATGCACAGTTCCTAGCCCGGATACGTCTCCAGCCGTGATTAATCAGGCGACCGCCAATGGGTAATCTGAGGAAGTAACCACACATCTTCGGAACCCGCGAGGCGGCCTGGCCATGATGACAGAGCGTATCGCGCAGCAGCTCAAGTTCGCAAAGCTCGGACGCCGTGAAGTTACGGTCAGGTTCGACGGCGGACAACTTACTACCAACGCGGGTGGAGTGCTGCTGCGCGAAGTGGATCTGCGCATCGGTCCCTTCAAACGCCTCGCAGCCTGCTTTGCCGACCACCGCGATCCCGACCGGATCGAGCACCCGGCGGATACCTTTTCGCCCAGCGCGTCTACGCCCGGGCACTTGCCTGCGAGGACCTCACAGGCCACAACTCCTTGCGCGCCGACCCCCTTCTTGAATTGCTGGTGGGCAAGGCCGACGTCACCGGCCGGGATCGGCGCCGCAGTTGCGATCGGGGCAAGCCGTCAGCGCCGGCGTCAGCGCTCTTCCGCCTGGAGCTGTCGCGTCCGGAGAAGGCCCGAAGCTACTGTCACCGGCGCATCGCTGCCGATAGCGCGAAGAAGGACACCCTGCTCTGAATTCTTTTCCTGGAGTCCCGCGATCGCCCGCCCAGGCGGGTAGTCCTGGACTTGGGCGCAACCGACGATCCGCTGCACGGTCGCCAAGAGGGCAGGTTCTTCCACGGCTATTGCCGCTCCTACTGTTACCTTGTATCTCAATTAGACGGAGGCCCAGTCCGTCATGACCCCCTCCAGCTGCCAGCCGCGGGAATATAGATCCCGGGCCACCCGGCGGGCCAGGCGCGAAGTCCACCGCGATGACGGATTGCGCGGGATTGCATGCAGTTCGGCCCAGGCAAAGGATCTGGCCACGTCGATGGCGATGTACTGCCACAGGGTCCCTTTGGTGCCGGAGAACCGACCTAATGGAAAGCAGTCCATCTGCACGAACTCTCCGGGATGATCGGCCTGCAGGTGGCGTTCGGGTTCGGGCTGCCGGGGCGACGGCTGCGGCGCTGCGGCGTAGCCGGCCACCAGCGCCAGGCGCCTGGCGCTGGTGTTGAGCCCGTGGCGCTTCAGCACCTGCTAGGTACCCGACGCCGAAACGTTGATCCCGCCCCACTTCCGTCGGGCCAGTTCGGCCGCGACCCGGGCCGGTCCGAGTCCGGGGTTGCCGATCGAGAACGCCGGGATGCTCTGTTCCACCAGCTGCGAGATCGAGTTCGGCAGCTGCGGCCGGCGGCGCTCCCGGGGCCGCAGGATGTGAAGACCGTAGCTATCGGCCTGGGACTTCCAGCGGTAATAGGTGAAGTGGTGGATTCCCTTCACTCGACAGGCGGCCCGCACGCTGCCGATTTCGCGCTCCTGCGCCAATGTTCTGAGGCGGTAGCGGTAAATTGAGTCCTCAGGGGTCACTGGGGCATCCTTTGCCGTGCTTTGAACACACAGCAGAATGCCTTAAGTGGCCCCTGTTAATTCAGATGCTCACCTGTCGCAGGTACTCGGAAACAGGACAGGCTAGCTGTCCGCTTGCGACTCCGACATACGGTAGCCTACTCGGTTTTCAGTGAAGATGAAAAGAGGATGCCTTGCGTCATCGCCAAGCTTCCGCCGCAAACTCTTGATCGCCGTTCGCAGTGGCCGCCGATCCCCGCTTGCGTCCGTTCCCCAAACGCGCGTCAAGCTGTCTTCGAAAGTGACGACTTCGCCGGCGTGCGCGGACAAGTCGACGAGCAGCCGGTACTCCGTTGCGGTCAGCGCGACCGGCTGAGCGTCGAGCGTCACGCGGCGTTTAGCATATTCGATGATCAGCCCTCCGCGGACATAGGGTTCGCGCGGTTCGCGCACCTCCCGCCGGCGCAGGGAGGCCCGAATCCTAGCCGCCAGTTCGGTAGGCGAGAACGGTTTCACGACGTAGTCATCGGCGCCCAATTCGAAAGCTTTGGCGATCGTGTCTTCCTGCCCGTAGGCGGACAGAAAGATAACCGGCACTTTGCGGATCTTGTGCAACGCTTGCATTAGTTCCAGACCGTCGCCTCCGGGCAGAACGAGGTCGAGGAGGACCAAGACTGGCTGCTCCTCCCGCGCGATTTGGAGAACCAGTTCGGGATCGGCAGTCAGCAGCGGCTGAAACCGGGCCCGTGTGAGCGCGTCACGAATGTATCGCAGCGCTTCGGGGTCATCGTCCACTACCAGGATGCGCGGCAGGTCGGCGCCGTCCTCATGAGCGTGCTCGACCGATGAATCGGGGCCGATCTCGCGCTCTGGGCCGTCGCGTTCATCGGCAACTGGGATGGTAAACGTGAACCGCGCCCCTCGGTTCGGGCCGCTGCTCTCCGCCCAGATTCTGCCCCCGTGCGCCTCGATGATCCCCTTGCAGATCGCTAGCCCCAGACCGGTGTCGCCGCCGTGCGCTTCGGCCTCGACGCGCGAAAATTTTTGAAACAACCGTGGCAGCAGGTCGGCGGGGATGCCCCGGCCCTCGTCGATGACGGAGACCGAGACGTGAACGTCGTCCGATGAAGCGCTGATCCGGACGGTCGAGTCAGCGGGCGAATTGCGCGAGGCGTTGTTAAGCAGGTTGACCAGCACCTGGACCAAGCGCTGGCGATCTACCATCACAGGGGGCAGTTTGGGCGGGATTTCTATTACAAGGCCCTGGCCCGCGCCCCCGCTGGCAAAGGCCGCCCGCGCTTCTTCGATCAGCGCGGCGAGGGTTGAAGATTCGGGCTGGGCCGACAACGACCCAGTTTCGATCCTGGCGACGTCGAGAAGGTCGCTGATCAGCTGCCGCATGCGATCCGTTTGATTGTCGATGATCCGCAGAAACTGGGCAATCTCGGCCGGATCAAGCTGGATCGCCGGGTCGCGCAGATTTGTGACCGAGCCTTTGACCGATGCAAGTGGGGTGCGCAACTCGTGACTGACCATGGCGAGGAATTCGGCGCGCAACCATTCCAGTTCCTCAAGCGGTGCCATGTCCTGCAGGGTCATAATCGTGTGCTCAAGTTCACCCTTTTCCGAAAAGATCGGTGTGGAGTTGACCAGCACCTTCACCCTGCGGCCGTCGTCAACCTCAAGGGTGAACTCTTGGGCCCGGATCACTTCTCCCAGTTGGAATAGCTCGGCCACGGGACGTTCCGCCAATGACACGGTGCTGCCATCGGTCCGGCGGACAGTGACTGTCCGGAGCAGATCCGTATGCTGTTGGGCTGGATCGACCAATGGAGTCACGATCCTGAGAGCCTCGCGGTTGAAAACGATCGGCATGCCAGTCTGACCGTCAAACACAATGACTCCGATCGGCGACGTGTCGATCAGGGCCTCAAGATCGTTCCGTACGCTCCGCTCGTCACGGTAGCGGCGCATGTTTACGATCACCGCCGCCGCCTGGGCGGCGAGGATGACCAGTAGCTCCTCGTCCTCGTCGCTGAATCGCTCTTCCTCTCCTTCATGGCCCAGGCACAATGTGCCCACAGTCTCACCGTGATGTCTGATTGGTGCGGCCATCCCAGCCCGTGCGGTTGGGACCAGGTTATCCAGGCCCAGGGGCGCCAATAAATCGTGGTTGTCGTCCACCCGTATCGCCCCAGGCATGCTCCGGAGGCGTTCGAAAACCTCCATCGCGTCGGGCAAATCTAGCAGCTGGCGGCACTGCACTTCGTCTGCCCCGGAACTGAATATGACCTGCAGCGCGCCTTCGGTATTCATGGTCGCAATGACGCCATAGCGGGCATGCGTCAGCACACGCGCCGATTCCAAGACGTCTTGCAGCACCGTTTCGAATTCTTGGCTCTCATTGATTCGGGTACTGGCATTTCTCAATCCCGACAACCTGCTGCGCAGGGCTTCAACTTCCTTCAGTTGCTCTACTTCCCGGCCCATGACTTTCTCCCTCAACTCCAGCCGGAGCGAAAGCGGCGATTTCGCCGACTCACCCCTCCCTTCGCCGGATACGGCTGCTCAGCGATCGCCTGCGACGGCCATCGGACGGTCGTGTTGGGATTGTGAGAATTCATCACAATTATTTACCCCGAATATGTTGCCAATTCACATAGCCGTATTCGGGGATGTGCAGTGAACTGCTTCCCTGACCCCCCGATCTGAACGCAGAGCTGATCCAATCTGAGCGATAGGAAACGAAAACCGCCGTGATTGAAGAATACCGGGTGAGAACGTTGCCATCTTCGGGAGTGCTTGTACGAATACCGGCAAGCGAGCACCAAGCTGTGAGTTAGACGGCGCTGGTGCTGATGAACGCCGACCGCACATCGCCGGATCGGAGAAAAATCCCTAGCCAACGGCAACCGTGGCCGCCGGTCCGGCCAAGAAACCTCTGAAGCAATCGCCGCCAGGGTGCCAATCGCCAGGGTCGTAGATCTGGCCCGGGAATGCGCTACCCGGACGCCTATCACGGCCATATAGTCCAACTGCTCGAAGAGTACCAAGGAACAAGGATCAATTGCCAGGCCTTAAGACGGATCCTGGCAGCTGCGGGGACAAAAACCCCGGGCTGACCCCCGCCCGACCCGGCACCGGGTAAGACTGGGGCGCAAACTCGGGAAGGGGTGCTTATCCAGTTTGGCAGCGGCCGGCGTCGCTGGCTGGGCGATTAGCGTCCCCAGTTGTAGTCCTGCATCTGGCAGACGACAATGCCAGGCGCAAGGTCCCAGCGGCGCGCTACGGGCCCGACGACGCCTGCGGCCACTTTGACTACGCGGCGCACTAATCTGCAGCCGCGGCACCGCGTTGGTTCTCTACAGCGACCGTCACGGCAAGTTCGTGCCCGCGGTGCGGTCCTCCCGACAAGGGTCAGACCGAGGGCGCCGCCCAATTCGCTCGGGCGATGTCAGAATCGCAGATATTACAGCCATTTGCAAGTACCGTCCAAGCTATAGGAAAAGTGGAACCGGCTGCTGGTGCCTTCCGGGACCGCCTGGTTGCCGATTTGCGCCTAGACTGTCGCGTTTCGGAGATCTAGCGACACATCCAGCTGTTTCTCAGGCGTAGATTCTGCCCAACCGCACACCGCTTAACGCCGGCTCGATCCCGAACTCGAACTGGATATGGTGCTCCGTCACGAACATACGCGCCGGGTTGCCCATAATACCGTAAGGTACAGACAGCAACTGATTGACCGCTTGCCATGGGAGGAGCGTCCGAGCTGTGCTGGCGCCGGGGTGGAGGTGATCGAACAATCCGGCGGGCGGTTGCAGGTCTCATTTGCGGGCGCAATCACCCCCTGTACCTTTTAAGAGCTTCATTCGCCTGGGCAACTACGGCATGCGCGATGCCTTGCCTGGAGCAAGCGGAGTCAGGCCGGCCGGCCGGGAGTAACCAATCGCCCCTCGTGTCTTACTGAACACCTTGGGGGGACCAGTACCTCGGCCAGAGCTGGCCGCGATGGATGCCCGGTGGAGAGTTTGCGCCGTACTTGAGCGCCGGTACAGGGATCGGTCGGCATCGCGGCGGGCCTTGAACGAACTCACTCTTCACATCGATCCGCTGGAGGGGAGGTTCCGTGGACAGAGGACCCCAATGGACCGTCGGCTTCGACTGGGCTGCCCGGGAGCACCAAGTCTGCATCCTCGATTCTGACGGCAAACAAACCGCCGAGCGCAGCTTCCCGCACGGCGGCGACGGCCTGGCGGCGCTGGCTGATTGGATCCTCGTATGTTGATAGCGGGAAGTAGGGGGTGAAGCAGACCGGTTGTATCTAGGCCCGCGTTCGCGAGGCTGTTCGTAAGCAAGGGTCGCCACACCCCCAGCACCGCAGCCCTTTAACCCGAACGATTGACCTGGGCCGACCGCTTGCATGCCGTCGAGCCCGAATCCGCGAGAAAGGGTGTCGGCTGCGGGTAACTATGGGAGTTCTAGCATGGACGGCCCCTCATTCAACGGCGTCGACGTAAGCACGGACGGCTTCGATGTCGCCGTGCTTCCCTCAGGAGAAAGCTGGCGGTTCACCTTCACCGCGGCCGGGATCGGGAAGCTCCTCAGGCAGCTGTCCGCCCTGACGGTGTCCCTTGTCTGCATGGAGTCCACCGGCGGCTACGAGCAGAAACTGGCCACGGTCCTGCATGACGCCGGCTTTGCGGTGGCGGTGGTAAATCCCAGGTGCATGCGCCGCTTCGCCGACGCCGCCGACAATCTTGCCAAGACCGACGCCCTGGGCGCCCGGGTCATCGCCCACTACGCCGAGGTCATGAATCCGCCGCGCTGGCAAAGGCCCGATCCCACCCTGTCCGAGATCCGGGAACTGGCCACCCGTCGGGACCAGCTGATGGGCCAGCGGGGGCGGGAGAAAAACCGTCTGTACCGGGCGGTCGACGCCAGGGTGAGGAAAGAGATCGGGCTCAGCATCAGGTGGCTTGAACAGCGACGCCCATTTTTGCCGATCCCGTTGCCTCACGAAACAACGTAACCGAAGTTTCTGCGCATTTATTCGGCCCCGATTGGAGCGATCTCGCGCACGATTTCGGCACCCAATTCGTCATCGTCGGATCCGCTGACGACTCCGTAGACGTGTTCGCGGGCCATTACCGATCGCCATTGCTTGAGCCGTCGTTGCAAGGTGCGGAGCTGCTTGGAGCCGACGCTGTCGCGATGATCGCGCATTAGCACTTTCAGGATCTGTGTTCCGCTGGCGTCGGGATGATCCTGTAGATAGGTGAGGACTTGGGGCCAGACGTGCTCCAGGGGATCTTTGCGAGTGCGCCACCAGTGGGGTTTGCGTTTTCGCCGGCGCGTCGGATTGGCCTCTTCCTCGCGCCAGAGATGAGAGAGCTTGGCCAGGAATTGCGACAAGTCTTCCCTTTGCACCCTGCCGGCGTTCCTCGTGAGCAGCCAGCGTTACCAGGGCCGATTGGGCCGCCCGGATCTCGCTGAGCAGGAAGAGCGGATCCAGTTTGGAGCGCTTGTCGCGCAACCCCTCCTTGACCTTGATGGCAACGGCGGGATGATCGATCAAGCGCTGGCAGGGGGTTTGGGGGTGGTCGTAGCGCTCTTGGATCCTGGCCCCATTGCGCTCCTTGGAGATCAGTTTGAAGGAGGGTTGGAAGAAGTTGGTGTAGAGACCGACTAAGGCAAACAACCTAAACTGGCCAGGGTCTGCTCGGCGATGACGCCGGCGAAGCGCTCGTAGCCGGCGAAATGCCGCACCACGGCGCCGTTCTTCTGCTCGATGTAGGCTTGGTCGCCCGAAGCGGTAGGCGCGGGCGGGGGTGATCTCGATCTCACGCTCTTGGCATTGATGGATAAGGGTCTGGGAGATAAAAGTGCTGTCGTTGTCAGAATCGACGCCAAGAATTGGTCACCGGTACCCGCCCGGCTATCACCTCAAGCGCCTCGGTCACAAGCATCTGCTCCCGGGCAAGAAGCGGTATTGCTTCCACCCAGCCCGAGGCAACATCGGTAACTGGCAGGGTCTGGATGAAGGATCCGGCCAAGTTGCCGCCGCAGTGGGCCACCAGGTCGATCTCCAGGTAGCCGGGCTTGGGGCCATGCCAATCGGCGAAGGTTCGGATCGGGACCATCTTGTGGTGGCGATTGCGGCGGCGGGGATTTCGCCTGCGGCTGCCGGCGGTCTTGCGGACTGGTTTGAGCATCCGATCGATCGACGCCGGGCTGATTGTTAGCAGCTTGTTGCGTACATCTGGATTGAGCTGTAGGTGGCCATGCCTTTCCAGCAACTCGATCAGGCTCGGCAATATCGCTTGCAATCGTTTGCCCCAGATCCGACCGACCGCTTCCCAGAGGATGATCAAAGGTTCCTTCAGCGACGGCCTCGTCGTAGATGCGGTACGTGGACTTGGCGGGTGGTGCCGGATCAGGGCTTGCGGCATTGCCTAGTATTCGAGTTGCGTATTTGCGGTTGTAGCCCGATAGAGCTACAAATTCGTTTAGAATCGCGCCCTTCTCGATCTTGCTCGCCCGCCCATAGCGGTCACGCAAAGCGGTCAGCATTTCCTGCCGCGCCGAGCGGCTCAACTTCTTGCCTGCCATCGGCTGCCCCCATCCGGATTTGGGTTACAAATCTAGTGAGGCAACGGCCCTCTTTGGGTTACAAAAACAGTGAGTCAATGCGCATAACCGAGCGCCATTGCTTGAGCCGTCGTTGCAACGTCCGCAGCTGCTTTGAACCGACGCTGTCGGGATGATCGCGCATTAGCACTTTCAGGATCCCCGTTCCGCTGGCGTCGGGATGATCCTGTAGATAGGTGAGGACTTGGGGCCAGACGTGCTCGAAGGGATCAGTCCGAGTCCGCCACCACCTGCGGCGCTTTCGTTTGGGACGGCGCGTCGGATTTGCATCACCCCCGCGCCGGAGATGAGAGAGCTTGGCCAGGAATTGCGACAAGTCTTCCCTTTGCACCTTGCTTCTTTCCGCGGGCGATGCCAATGTGGCCAGGGCCGACTGGGCCGCTCTGATCTCGCGCAGGAGGAAGAGCGGGTCCAGTTTGGAGCGGGACGCGCGCAGCCTCTCCTTGACCTTTTCGGCAACAGCAGGGTGATCGATCAGGCGCTGGCAGGGCGTTTGGGGACGGTCGTAGCGCTTGTGGGTCCTGGCCCCATAGCGCTGCTTGGAGATCAGTTTGAAGGAGGGTTGGAAGAAATTAGTGTAGAGACCGACTAAGGCAAACAACCTGGCCAGGGTCTGTCCGGCGATGAGGCCGGCAAAGCGCTCGTAGCCGGCGAAGCGGCGTACGACGGCGCCGTTCTTCTGCTCGATGAAGGCCTGGTCATTGGAGCGGTAGGCGCGGGCGCGGGTGAACTCGATCTCACGCTCTTGGCAGTAATCGATAAGGGTCTGGCAGATGAACGCGCTGTCGTTGTCAGTATCGATTCCAAGTATTGGAAACGGTAGCCGCCCGGCTATCACCGCAAGCGCCTCGGTCACAAGCGTCTGCTCGCGGGCCAGCAGCGGTATTGCTTCCACCCAGCCCGAGGCGACATCGGTCACCGCCAGAGTCTGGATAAACGTCCCGGCCATGTTGCCGCCGCAGTGGGCCACCAGGTCGATCTCCAGGTAGCTGGGCTTGGGGCCATGCCAATCGGCGAAGGTTCGGATCGGGACCATCTTGTGGTGGCGATTGCGGCGGCGGGGATTTCGCCTGCGGCTGCCGGCGGTCTTGCGGACTGGTTTGAGCGTCCGATCGATCGACGCGGGGCTGATTGCTAAGAGCTTGCTTTTAAGGTCCGGATCGAGCTGCAGGTGGCCATGCCCTTGCAGCGATTCGATCAGGTCCGGCAATATCGCTTGTAGGCGCTTTGAGCAGATGCGGTCGGATGCCTCCCACAGAACGATCAGTGATTCTTTGACGGCCTCACCGTAGATGCGGTTTGCGGACCGAACTTTGCGGCTTGTCGCTGCGTCCGCACTCTCCCCCAGCAAGCGGGTCGCATAGCTGCGGTTGTAGCCGGTCAGGGAGACGAATTCGTCAAGGATCTTGCCTTTGTCGAGCTTGGCTGCACGGCGATAGCGGCTCCTGAGCGCGGCAAGCAATTCCCGCCTTGCAGTCCGGCTGAGTTTCTTCTTTCGCATCGGTTGCCTCCCTACGGATTTGGATTACAAATCCAGTGAGGCAACGACCCGGTTTCGATTACAAAAACAGTGAGTCAATGCGCCGGCAAATCTATAAGTCGTTGATCAGCGCTCGGCGAACGCCCGCCTGGCCTTGTACCAGGTGGGGCGGGTGAACCCGAAGGTCCCCGCGCTCTGGGCGATCGACATCCCGTCGCGGCAGACCCGGCGCAGCATCTCGTAGCGCACCTGCACCAGGTCGCAGGGGTCGAAGAAGGGATGCTCGCGAAAGAGATCGTCGCGCACCCGTTCCGGGTGGGGGTTGAGCGCCCCGCTGCGCCGCAGGACTTCGCGCTTGCTCTCGCCATCGGTCGCCATCGCAGTCCTCCATGCGGGCAATATGCAAATCCACTGTTGCCCCATCCATGGGATCTGTAAACGCCCCGACGGCGCTTCAGTCCGCGCCGTATGGCCTTTGTAATGTGCACTACCATCTGTAGCATCGCCTCTGCAAGCGTCATCTGCAATGCGCTGATGGGCGTTATCGTATTTACTCTGGCGGCTCCAATCACTTTACGTCTCCGGCATCTTTGGCAAGGCTCTCGACAAACTCGGCTAGCTCCAGCAGGTCGTGAGCCCTGAACGGAGATCGACCCCCGGCGGCGACAACGAACGGGTCCTGGGGCAGGTAGTCGGTAAATCCGACCGGGAAGGTGACGACGCGGCGGCCCCCGTCGTGGCAGAAGATCCTCTCCCGACTCCAGCCGGCGGCGACGTTAATGACCTGGTAGCGCCTGCCGTACAAGGGGTGGTAGGGGTGGATTACGCTGATGCTGACGGTGGCGGGACGTTTATCACCCGCAGTTGGCGGAGTAGACCCGCGGCGAGGCCGAGAACCGGATCAAGGAGCTGCAGCTGGCGCTGTTCTCCAACCGCACCAGCACCGCGACACTGTTCGGCAACCAGCTGCGGCTCTACTTCTCGGGTTTTGCTTACGTGCTGCTGGAGGTGCTGCGGCGGATGGGGCTAAGCGGTTCCGAGAGCCGGCGCTGGCGCTGCGACACGGTGCGCCTGAAGCTGCTCAAGGTCGCCGGCCGCATCCGGATCACCCATCGCCGCATATGGTTGTCGCTGCCGAGCGCCTATCCCTTCAAGGCGGTCTTTGCCGGGGTGTTGGCCAGGCTGGCCGGGATACCCGCATACCAGATGCGGCCGGGGTAGCAGAACGCGTTCCCGATCGGCCGCCGGTCAGGGTCAGTGGCGAAGCCGAGCCCCGGGGCCGACCCGCAGGGGCCGGTTCCCGAGACTTGGCGTTCGGCCGGTTTCGGCAAAGGCGGATTCGCGGTCCCATGGTTCCCGTTTGCCGGCGGCAGCGGCCAGTCAGCGCGATTTGGACCCGATCAATCGGCCTGGTGAAATATCCGGGCTGGCCACAAGGATCGAAGAATCCGGACCCGCCTAATAAGGTCTACTTCGGAATTGTTCTCTCGGGTCAAGACACCGCCGCATGCCGAAGGGCTTTACTACGCGCAGGACTCAACTTCAATTGCCGGATCGCTAAGACTGACGCAGACACTGGCGAAGTTTTGACTTCAATCATTTCGCTGCGGGTTTGCGGACTCGTATTTTCGAATCCCTGCCTCTATCCGTGCCAAGAGTTCCGTTGCCGCAAACGGTTTAACTACGTAGTCGGTCGCGCCCGAATCAAGAGCCTGCGCAATTAAATTACCCTGACTGTAAGCAGATACGAATATGATGGGCACGTCTGCCACCGCCTTCATTTGCCGCATGAGGTTAATCCCATTCAAAGCCGGCATCATGAGGTCCAGCAATGCCAGATGTGGTTTCTCCTCCACGACCATCCGGGCAGCGTCAAGCGGATCAGCCGTAACAATTGGAACGCAGCCCGCTCCGGTCAAAACGCTTTGAATGTACTTAAGGGTTTGCGGATCGTCATCGACAACAAGGATTCGACGACTTCTCAGATTCCCAACGCTGCCGTGACGGAGTTTCGCCTGGTGCCCGATAAAATTTGACTGCATAGC
Organism: Chloroflexota bacterium; assembly: GCA_965217845.1. Lineage (GTDB taxonomy): Bacteria > Chloroflexota > UBA11872 > UBA11872 > VXNJ01 > VXNJ01. Next base: position 2,333,421 of record OZ244573.1, on the reverse strand, counting down.
GACGGCTTCCGCCGCCGGCACCGTAAACGTGAACTGGGCCCCCGATCCCGCCCCGTCGCTTTCTGCCCAAATTCGGCCTCCGTGCGCTTCTACGATTCCCTTGCAAATCGCCAATCCCAACCCTGAGCCCGGCGGCTTCCGCTCGCTTGCAATTGCGTCGATACTGATGAATTTACGAAACAGTTGAGGAAGCCGCTCGGCCGGAATGCCTTCGCCATCGTTTCGCACCGAAATCGATACTGCCAATCCGTCCCGGACAGCCGACACTTTTATTGCTGACGAGGGAGGTGAATGTCTGGACCCGTTCGAAAGCAAGTTATCCAGGACTTGAACAATTCGCATTCGGTCGGCCAGCACCAAAGGTAGATTTTTGTCGAGTTTGATCTGTAATCGGTTCGGCCGGTCCGCGGCAAGGTGCAGGTTGAGCGCTTCATCCACCAGCACCGCAACCTCTAACGGTATCTGGCGTACCGATAGGTACCCGCTCTCGATGTTCGCCACGTCCAGTAAGTCGCTGATTAGTTTGCGCATGCGGTCGGCTTGCGCGTTGATGATCCTGTGGAATTGCCGGGATTCGGCAGGGTCCAACCCTGCGTAAGGGTCCAATAGCGTGGCCACCGCGCCCTTTATGGATGTAAGGGGAGTTCGCAATTCGTGGCTGACCATCGCCAAAAACTCCGCCCGCAATTGCTCTAGCTCCTTGAGCGGTGTCAAGTCCTGAAAGGTAGTTACCAGAGATTCGACAGTTCCGTCGTTGGCCCGTATCGGCGTGGCGTTCAACAGAACTGCGATCGAGCGGCCGTCTTTTCGCTTGAGTTCAATTTCCTCGGCACGAATGACTTCTGCCGCCCCAATTGCCTCAGAAATGACGCGACGCGAAGGCTGGAAACTGTTGCCGTTAGCCCGCTCGATGATCAAGCTGTCAAACAACTCTTCAGGCGGTTGGTTCAAATCGAGCAATTCGCTTGCGATCCTCGCCGCTTCTCGGTTGAACGATATCGGCAATCCCGTTTCTGCCTCAAAGACCGCAACGCCCACAGGCGAAATCTCGAACAGCGTTTCCAAATCCTTCCGAGCGCGTTTTTCGCCGCGATGTTGCCGAGCATTGGCGATCAATAACGCAGCTTGCGCGGAAAAGACCGAAAGTGTGTCTTCGTCTTCGTGGCTGAATTCCAGGCCGGGCTGTTTTTTCGCTAAGTAGATTTGGCCCATCAATTGGCCACGATGGTGGATCGGAACCGACAGAAACGCCCTGATTCGCCCAGAGCTCACCTCGGGAAGACCAACCGATTTTGCGTATTCGTCCCAATCCGCTACGCGGAGCACACCCTTTTGATCTCTGATGAATTCGAAATGCTGCGAACGTGATGGGTCAACAGCCAGAAGTCTGCGGTTACGCGTGTTTAATCCGGAAACGCAGCAATCCAGGGCGCGCCCATCGTTGTCTAAGGTGGTAATGATGCCACTGCTCGCGCCAGTCATTGCAACTGCGCTGTCTACCATTTCCTGCAGGACATTCTTTAAGTCCGGGTTCTCTTTGATGCGCTGACTTGCCAGCCTCAACCGCGTAAGGCGCTCGCGCAACTCGTCGACGGCTTTACTCGTCACTTTGTGCGACGATGCTCTCAACCGGGTCGACGAACGTTTGGCTTGACGGCAAACGAGAACTAATTCGCACCGGCGAAAGCGTGAGCCGCGCCCGATTCTGAATCGGATCCAATCGTTTAACCAATTCGCCCCCGGTGGTAGCCCGCCTTCGCGGGTAGGGCTTGGGTGGAATCAGCTAGCCGGCCGGCACCGCCGCCAACTCGCCTGCCTGTGCGGGCACTATTCTGGCACCCAATTGACTCGTGTAATGTCGCCCAATTCTATTGCGTTGGTTGCCCATGATCTAGTTTCGAACAAGCGCGCGAAGGACGGTTACGATCAGTCCGCATCTTCGAGATTCAAGCGTTGTTATTGGGAGCGACGATGACGTTACCCAATGACGCAACCTGACTCAAGTTGTAAATGCTGGGTTCGATTGGCGGACCGCGCAGGAAATCGAACAATGCCATGCCGGCATCCATTTCGCCACCTGGTGTGGTGAAGCCCATGTGGACCTCTCTGACACCCCGTTCGCGAGGTCCGAGAAAAACCCCCTTAATGCCTCCACCGTCGGTGGGACAATCTCTGACGCAAATACGGCGTAAATGGGTTTTTCACTGGATAAAAGCGAATTGGTGCCGAACCACCCGGGTCAAATGACGTGTTCGTCCTTGCTTACTGCTCAGTATCGTCTCCGCGCGATATGACCACCAACTACGCTGTAGTCTTTTCCTCGTTTGCTCAAATTTAAATCCTGAAGTCGGAGCCTAATCATTATCGGGTTTAGTCGGCGGTTTGTGTAAGCGACCGGTATGTCAGCCGCCGCCCGACCATCCCGCGCCCCATTGGCGCCAACTGGTTGAGCGTATCGAGATCGCGGGCATTGGCCCGTCCGGAAAATTCGCTGACGTAGCGGTCCAGGTGCTTGCGGCTGAAGTGGTGGAACGTGCTGTGATAAGCGCGCTTTAGCATCGCCCAGAACGACTCCAGGCCGTCGACATGAGCCTGATCGTCAACATAGTTGCCCACCGAATGCCGCACTGCATGACGCAGCACATTGGGCATGCGGCGGTATGATCGATACTCGTTCGTGCAGACTGTCGAACCGGGCCCGACGTTCTCCTCGACAAACCCATGCAGCGTCCGACTGTCGGTGCGTTGATTCAGCTTTGCCCGAACGTCCCCGCCGCGTTGCTTGGCCCCGACGACGATCATCTTGCCGGAAGGCCCCTGGACGCCGCGACGCTTCGATGGGTGCTTGTTGGTCTCGCGGCCGCCCATGTAGGTCTCGCCCACCTCGACCTCGCCGTCCAGCGGATCGCCGTTGACCATCCAGCTTTCCCTAATCCGCTGCGCCGTGAACCAGGCGGACTTCCGGGTGATGTTGAGGTCACGGTGCAGCATCATTGACGAGACGCCCTTAAGGCTGGTGGTCATCAGGTAGATTCCGATAACCCATTTTCGGAGCGGCAGGTTGGAACTCTCCATCGCGGCCCCGACCTTTACGCTGAAGAACCTGCGGCAGGCCCGGCACCGATAGTGGCGTCGAGCGAGCGTTCTTGACTTCCACTACGTTGTCGCTTTCGCAGCGCGGGCAGCGGATTTGTTCAAACCAATGGCGGGCAGACTCTTCCGACGGAAACATTTCGAATAACTTGATCACGCTCAGGCCGGTACGGTGAGATCGACCGGGCCCTGGTTGGGCCATCGATGGTTCCTTGTTTGTTCGTTTCTTCATGGTTATTACCGCAAAAAATCCCCCTACGATTTCCGATTAACGCGCCGCTGCCGCTGGCAGAACTGGTGGCCGAAAACGGAGTCGCCGCCAGTCGTCAGATGCGAGGCCGGCGCGAAGCAGACTCCCGGGTAGAGCTGTTCCCACCAAGGCGGCAGGAGTGGACAACTTCCCCCGCGCTGGCGGCACCTGCGCGGCCAACTCGCCAATCACCAACAACATCTCCGCGGCATTCGACAGACAAGAGTGGGTTATCGCGAGACTCACATGAGAAAAGCGCAACGGGTATCGTTGGTAATCATGCACGCGCTTGCCCGGCAGCCTATTCGCAAACTCGTCGCGCGGGAGCCGTCCGCCAAGGGACAACCGAAGCGGGCGTGACCCCGATGGCAATCATCATGCGGATCGAAGCTGCAAGCTTGGTCCTGCTGGCCGTGGTCGTTGCGCTAAATTTCATCGCCACACCGCTGTTCAATCCCGGCGGCGACGAACCATTCGCGGTTTGGTAGGTACTCAACTGGTTCACAGCCGTCGGCATCGCGATCACGATTGCGATCGCGATTGCCGCCAAGCGTGCTGTTGACGGCGACGAGTCGGCCGATCTGCGGCAGCAACTGGGAGCCAGCGTGTTGTTCTGCGTGAGCGTGGTCGTATTGCTTGCATTCTTCTGGAACCTTTTCTCGAAACTCTCACCCAACATCGCTCCCGATGGATTGGTGTGGGCTTTCGTCGATACGGTGATGCCGCTGGTTACCGGCGTTGCCGGCCGCCGCTTGCGGCAGCCGCTCTCGCTCGATTATTCAAGCGAGGCGCTTCTGCGCAACTGCTTTCCTCAAGGCCCCAAGACAACCACGCTATGCGGACCCAGCTACGGCGCGAGGACCATTAAAGGGCTGGTGGCGCACGCAGCCAGGACGCGTTCGCCTTCTACTCCGGCGGGAACTGCTCCCTCAACTGCTTCAACTCCTCTCGCATCGACCGAACCTCTTCGGACAGGGTGGCGACGACAGCTGAGCTGCCATCGTCTTTCCTCACGAGGATGGACGCGAAATTTGCCGTGAGTGCGCTGAATAGTCCTATCCCGCCGATCATCAGCACGTAGGCGAAGGCCCGGCCAGCCTGAGTCACCGGCACCACGTCGCCGTACCCCACAGTGGTAACCGTTGCGACGGACCACCACAAAGCGTCCGGGAAAGAGTCAAGGTCGGAGTTGTGTCCGCGCTCGGCCGACATGACTAGGGTTGCCACGATCAGAACGAGGCCGACGGCGTACACTATCAGAAAATCGACCTGGGCCAGTCTCAAGGCCCCCCTGTATGCCCTCGAACCGAACACAATGATCCGCAACAACCTCAGGGGTCGCGCGAAGGGAATCAGCACGATCAGCACTTCGAGCCAATGTTGCCTGATGTATTCCAGTCGCCGCGGTGCGACCGCCAATTTGACCGCCAGGTCGGTAGCGAAAAGCGCCCAGATAAACATGTCGAGGGCGAATGTCACTGCCGACGCCGACGGGCTCAGGTTCCATAAGAGGGGCGCAGCTAGCAGGGGCACCATCACAAAGGCCAGGATCATCAGTGGCAACTCGGTCACCCGCTCGATCCTGTCCAACATGGCCTCTCGGCGCTCGGCGTCGGCTCGCGCTGGATCGGCGTGACGGATCACGGTTCTGGCCTCCTTTGCCAATCAGACCCTCAACTCTTCAATCGATTTGCGCTGTAACTGGGAGCGCCGACGAATCTCTCGTATTCGTTGGCCATGGCAACCGCACTTTCCCTTCATCTGCCGGCGGGTCAGGTTTAATCCCGAAATCGGTCATTGGAGGCGGCCATGACAAAGGCCATGGAAAGTGACTGGGAGATTCTTCCCGAACTGGGATACCTCGCCGCCGGCACGACGGCCATGTTAGCAAGACTCTCCAGGGAGGCCCTAGCCCCTTTCGGCATTACGCCAGTGCAGATAGCAATTCTCATGTACTGCTCAAGAAACGAAGCTAGCACGACCGAGAAATTGGTAGACGCCATTCAACTGGATTCGGCCTCGATAAGCCGCTACACGGCAAAGCTGGTCGAAAAAGGCCTGGTCAAGCGGACACGCCCGTTCGAAGACCGCCGCGCCATACGGTTGGAACTCACGAGAGAAGGCTGGGCATTCATGCCGCAGCTTATTGAATCTCTGCAGGAAACCAACGCTCTGGTTAATGTTGGCGTCGACGATGAAGATAAGCGAGTCTTCCTTGAGGTGATGAGAAAAGTACATCGTAACCTGCAATCCGGCTTGTACTAGCTGAAAAAAAATGGGGGTAAGTGAGGGCCGGCGGACCGTCTAGGTTCCGATGTTCACGTGGACCAATGGTTGTTCCGGCCGGGCGCCCAGGCGTCAGCCGCTCGATAATCTGGATCGATCCACCGCGGCGGATTGAATTTTCTTCCGGCCAGAGAGGCCAAAGCGCCGAAACCCGTTAACTTCATTTGCATCTCGGGTTATTGCAATACGTTTGCGTCCAATGGTGGCGACGGGAACTCCGACTATGACTGTTCTGGTTACTGCCGCCATCCAATCGTCGCCTGCATTCCGATTCCAGGTTCTGCAATACTCAGTCGCTTCCTTCGAGCAGCCCCTCGATCGCCAAGTTGATAAGGTCGACCGCAAATTCCTCAATGGCTTCCTCGATCTCTTCGCGTACATCGGCCAGTAACCCGCCGGATGCGTCCGCCAGTTGCTGCTCGACCACCTGTAGGTGGGCGTCCAGTTTCAGAATCTCGCCCTCGAGGTAGTGGAAGTCCTTGCTGCGGCCGTGGTCGATTGCATCGACCCGCTCCCGTGGTCTGTGGACGACGCCCTCGATCTCGTTCAGCCGGCCGCTCTCGATATTGTCGATCCGTTGACGCAGAAAGTCGATATCCGCCTCGAGCGCCGCCAGTCGATCCTCCTCCGGCGGGCGCGCTGGCGGCGGGCCGATCAGTTCCATCTGTTCCCGGATCAATTCCTCCTGGGCCTGCGCAAGTTCGATCTGCGCCAGAGCGAGTTCCTGCACCCGGTCTGGCGGCGTCTCGATCGGAACTTCGGTTTCCACCGGGTCTGGCACTCTGGCGAACTGCGATACCGCGATTACCGCCGAGGCGATCGCAACTAGCACGGCGCTGGCGGATATCGCCCCTGTCCGCGCGTTTAAGATTTGCTGCCCAATAAGCTGCCGGTGGCCAGTTCTCGGGAAGGAACAAGCCGCCGGCTAGGGGAGTGCCAGACGCCGTGCATGGGACTACAAGGAGCGCCGGGCCCCAGCAGTATGTCGGCCACCAGACACACTGCTGGGTAACGCCAACATGGAGCCAGGGGCGCGCGTTCATCAACTATGTGCTGCTGAGAGGGTCGCTGTTCCATCGATTGCCGCCGCAATCGTGCTCCGTATCCGCATCCTTACGATCGACAGCTCCCGGGCAATTGAGGGAGAGACCGAGCCAAAGCTCGAATTGACCGGTGAGCTGGTTGACCCGCACCGCCGGCACCAGCTTGCCGGGAGAACCGGGCCCAGGCGCCTGCCGCTCTTGGACATCTGGGGGCATGACCGCGGCGGCCGGATTGGAACCGCATTGGTTCGCCAGCGCGTCCTGGCGGACGCTGAGCGCTAGAATGCGCTTCGCATGTGTTTCGCATTTGCAACATATCATCGACCAGATGAGATTCGGTCAGCTGCGAGCGAAGGAATCCCGCATGGCAACCACGGTTGACTCCCCTGGTAGACGCTTGGCCGGGAAAGAACGTGCTTTGCCGCAGTTGGCCACCGAAGTCGGGTCAACGGCTCTTGATTTATCGGCTGAACGGATTGCGGTCGGCACGGGTCGCGATCTTCGTTGGCGCGCCGCGCCGGGTTGGAGATGAAGAGGAAGCAGCGCCGGCCATGCACCCCCGGGCCCGGCTTTGCGGGCGGCTTCCGGATGCCGACCGCAGCGTTGCTAGGCGCGAAGCGGATGCGGGCGTTACGGCTGAATGGGAAGTGTTGGCAGGAAAGGTCTGGTACTTGATGCGCGCGCTTTTTTCTTACGCATTCGGTCTACTCCTGGCGGTGGGGACGCTGGCAATGATCATCTGGTTCAGCGTCGATCGCCAGGACGCGATTCTGGTGGCCGCCGGAGTCCTGGCCGGCTTCACGGCAGCCTGGGTCGTGGGCGGGTTATTCGACGCGCTGCTCGGCCGGCGGCGTTGAGGGACGGGGAATACACACGGCGGGCAATAAACCACATGGCCGACGACCTGACGCGGATTCGGATCCTGCTGGGAGTCCAGGTGATCCTGTCCGCGATCGGGATCCTGGCGCCTTCGCTGGCATGGGCACTGGCCTGATGGACCAGACGCTCTGGCGCGTATGCTTGATCTCGGTCATCGCCGCGGCGTGGCTTTTCATCCTGGTCACGTTCGGCGTCGCCATCGGCGGGCTCATCCTGTGGGGGGACCTGTCCGCTGCGCTCGAAAACCTTGCGCAGGCGTCCGACAACCTGGCGAAAGCCTCCGAAACGCTGGCCGAGATGGTCGAAAGCGTCTCCCAGGGGCCGAACTTGATTAGGTCGCTGGTCGAGCTGGTGGCGGCCCTGCTGAATGTATTCGATAGCTAGATATTAAGGACTTAAGTGGACTGGTTCATTCTTGACGAAATCCTGCGTATCGCGACCGGCTTGGTACTGGCCCTGCTGGCGCTGGTGGTCTACTTTATGCCTTCGATCGTCGCGATCCGCAATCAGCACCCGAGCGCCTTCTGGATATTTCTCGTCAACTTGGCTTTTGGCGCCGTCGTAGTCGGTTGGATCGTCGCTTTGATCTGGGCCCTAATGAAGCCGGAGCCACCGGGAGCTTAATCGGCTACCCGCTCACCGTGCCCGGCCTCCGAGCCGCGAGCGCTTTCAGGCTCTCATTATGAAGCGCTCCCTGACAATCTCTTTGGCGAGTTGTGCCCTGCTGGTCGGATCCACCGTCAGCATTCTGGCTGCATCCGGATATGAGAGTGAGGCGTGCTGCCAGGACTCGCCGGCCTGGCCAGGCGGCTCTTAACTTGTCCTGATTCAGAGATGTAGCGACACATCCCGCTGTTTCTCAGGAGTAGATTCTGCCCTTGCCGATGACCTCTTCGGGGGTCTGGCCGCGGTTCCACCTGCCGGTGTGGGCACGATCGGTGTTGTAGTAGCGCAGATACCGGTTCGGCTCCCGCCGCAGCCCGGTTTGCTTGGGCACCAGGTAGCGTGCGAACGAGGATTTCCAGCATTCCTTGAGGATCGTTCCCTGCACCCTTTCCACGCAGCCGTTGGTCTGCGGCCGCCCGGCATGGATGAACTTCTGCCGGCCGCCCAGTCTGGTGATGCTCCTCCCGAACTGGTTGGCCCGGAACTCGGAGCCGTTGTCGGTCATGACCTTCTCCAGCTGCCAGCCCCGGGAAGATAGATCCCGGGCCACCCGGCGGGCCAGGTGCGATGTCCATCGCGATGACGGATTGCGCGGGGTTGCATGCAGCTCGGCCCAGACGTAGGCGGAGGCCACGTCGATGGCGGTGTACTGCCACAGGGTCCCCCTGGTGCCGGTGAGTCTGCCGACGTGGAAGCAGTCCATCTGCACCAGCTGGCCGGGATGATCGGTGTTCGACGACAGTTACTTTTGCAGATCCCCGTTGCCTCATGAAGAAATGTAACTGACTTCGTCGGAGCTTTATGCGCCCGGTTTGGTGGCTCCCACGACCACGATTTCGCGCACGATTGCGGCATTCCCAGCCACATCTGAACCGCCGTTGGCGACCCCGAAGACGAGCTCTCGCGCCATTACTGACCGCCATTCCTTGAGCCGACGCTGCAGGGTGCGCAGCTGCGCCGGTCCGACCTCACCGGAGTGTGTCTGTCCATCAACATGTCCAGGATCTGCCCGGCGTTGGCGTCGCGGTGCTCTTCCAGGTAGGCAAGCGCTTCGGGCCAGACGCTTGCCGGAGGATCGGCGCGAGTCCGCCACCAGCGGGCTTGCTTGGGGAGCCGCCGGGCGGCTCATACATCCTCCTGGCGCCAGATATCGGCGAGCCCGGCCAGGAACTCGGACAGGTCTTTTGACTGCACCGCGCTGCGCGATTCCGGGTCTTTAAGGGCTGCCAGTGCCGACTGGGCCTGGCGGATGTCGCGAAGCAGGGCGAGAGGATCCAGTTCTGCGCGGGCGGCCTGCAACTGCTCTCTTACACGCCCTAAGGTCCCCGCATGGACCATCAGGCGCTGACAGGGAGTTTGGGGGCGGTCGTAGCGCTTCTTCAGCAGACTTCCCACCCGTCGCTTGCCGATCGGTTTGGCAGAGGGTTTGGAAGAAATTGGCGTAGAGACCGACCGGGGTAAGTAACCGGGCCGGGGCTTGCCCGACGAGCAGGCCGCAGTAGCGATCGTGTCCGGCGAAACGTCGTACCACCGCTCCGTTCTTCTGCTCTATGTAGGCTTGGTCGCCCGGAGCGGTAGGCGCGCGATCGGGTGAAGTTCATTGAGCGCTCCCGACAGTAGTCGATCAGCTGCCCACGGATAAAGACGCTGTCGTTGTCGGAATCGATGCCTCGAATCGGCACCGGCTGCCGCTCGGCGATCGCATCGAGCGCCGCAGTGACCAGGGTCTGTTCCCGGGCCAGCAGCGGTACCGTCTCCACCCAGCCGGTTGCAACATCGGTTACCGCCAGCGACCCGATGAAATTCCCCGAAACAGCGCCCCCGCAATGGGCCAACAGGCCAACCTCCAGGTAGCCAGGGTCGGGGTTCTGCCAGTCGGCAAACGTCCTTATAGGAACCGACCGGCTGGGGCGGTTCCGGCGCCGCGGCGGCCGGCGCCTCCCCCTGGCGTGTTCACGCACCGGCCTCAATACACGGTCAATCGATACCGGGCTGATGGTAAGCAGCTTGTTCCGAAGAACCGGTTCCAGCTGCAGATGGTCGTGCACCTCAAGCGACTCGATCAGGGTGGGCAGGATCGCCCGGAGACGCTTGGAGCAAATCCGGTCGGAAGCCTCCCAGAGGACGATCAGGGAGTCCCGTACGGCTTGATCGTAAACGTGGCCGGCGGGGACCTTGACGTTTCTCGGCTTGACTGTTACCGGTCGCTGCGGAAGCCGCGAAGCGTAATTGCGATTGTCGCCGCTGAGCGATACGAACTCGTCCAAGATCCTGCCCTTACCGGACTTGGAAGATGAACCGTAACGGTCGCAGCGCGCGGCAAGCACCTCCACGCGCGCGCCGCGACTCAATTTCTTCTTCGGCAGGTGTTGCCCCCATCCGGATTTGGATTACAAATCTAATGAGGCATCGGTTCGTGTCCGCCCACAGACGGCCGGCAAATGGTGGCTGCGGCTGCATTTGCAGCGCGATCCGCTCCCGTTCCCGCGCACTGGCTATCCGTTCCATCAGTTGAGACTGCACGGTGTCAACGATCAGGAATGGCAGAACGCGCTGGATGGTGGCCTGCCGGATAACTGGACGCTGGTAACGACCAGCGATGTTGACGTGCCGAATTCTTCAAAAATCGGTGCGAGGCGAAATCACACCTGAATCGGCCGCTAACCCCTTTACAATTTGCCCATGCAGCTATACCGAACGCCGCTTGCACCAGCGCACCTACCACTATTGCTCGCGCTTAGCGGCCCCTCGCCGGATCGAACCGATAGAGGGGTCTGAACCCGCAAGCGCTGCCACCGCGCGCGATCCGTCCAATCGGAATCAATGCGGTGGACTCCTAACCAACCACCCGTACACGAAATAGGAAGCTGCAGATGCGCACAATACGCATCTTTGACACAACTCTGCGCGACGGTGAGCAGGCTGCCGGCGGCGCGCTGACGCTGGAAGAAAAGATGGAAATTGGCCGCCAATTGGAGCGGCTCGGGGTAACGGTGATCGAGGCCGGATTCCCCTCGACCTCGCCCGGTGACTTCGAAGCCGTGACCCGGATGTGCCGCGAACTTCGCGATGTCGAGATCGCGGCCCTCTCGGGATTTCGGGACTACCAGATCGAGCGAACCTGGGAAGCACTGCGCGATGCCGAGCGCCCACTCCTGCACACCGTCATTTCCACGTCCGACGTGCATCTTCAGAACCAGCTGAACATGACCCGCGACGAGGTCCTGGAGCTGACGCGCTCGACGGTGGAACAGGCGCGCCGGCTCTGCCCCTACGTCGAGTTTTCGACCATGGACGCCACCCGCACCGATCCGGACTACCTGGTCCAGGTCCTGGCCACGGCGATTGCCGCCGGCGCCACCGTGGTCAACATTCCCGACACCGTCGGTTATTCGATGCCGGGCGAGTTCGGGTCGCTGGTGCGCTACTGCGTGGAGAACGTACCCGGCATCGACGAGGTGACGGTCTCGGTCCACTGCCACGACGATCTGGGACACGCGGTGGCCAATTCACTGGCCGGCGTGATGGAGGGCGTCGCCCAGGTCGAATGCACGATCAACGGCGTCGGCGAACGCGCCGGCAACGCCTCGCTGGAGGAGATCGTGATGGCGCTGCGCACCCGTAGCGATTACTACCAGGCCGACACCCGGATCGATGCGCGCGAATTTTACCGCACCTCGCGTCTGGTTTCCAACCTGATGGGGATGCCGGTTCCGCCCAACAAGGCGATCGTGGGCGCCAATGCGTTCGCCCATTCCTCGGGCCTGCACCAGGACGGGATGCTGAAGAATTCGGTCAACTACGAGATCATGCGCCCCGAGGACGTGGGACACCACTCCTCGCGGATCGTACTGGGCAAGTTCTCCGGCCGACACGCGTTCCGCAATCACCTGCAGATGATGGGGGTCGATATCCCGGATTCCGACTTCCAGGACGTGTTCGACGAGTTCAAACGCGTGGCCGACCGCAAGAAGGAGATCACCGACCAGGAGCTGGAGGCGATAGTTGGGACGCGCATGCGCCTGCAGCGCCACCAGCGCTTCAAGCTGGAGCTGGTGCAGGTCTCCTGTGGGACCTTCGGGGTCCCCACCGCCACGGTCCGCGTCTTGGTCGACGGCGAGCCGGCCCAGGTCGCCGCGATGGGCGACGGACCGGTGGATGCGGTCTACAAGGCGATCATGTCAGCCACCGGAATGGAGGTTGAGCTGACCGACTTTTCGATCTCAGCGGTGTCCGAATCGCCAGATGCGCTCGGCGAGGTGGTGATCCGGGTCGAACAGGATGACCGCGCCGCCACCGGCCACGGGGTCGATACCGACATCCTGGTTGCCAGCGCGCACGCCTTCGTCAGCGGGCTCAATCGGCTGACCGCCGAAGTCGCGGTGGGCCAGAATCGCACTCCCGTCGAGCACTCGGTGTGACCGGATATGCCTGAAACGCTTCTCGACAAGGTCTGGCAAAACCACGAAGTCGCCAAGCTGGCGTCGGGCCAGTCGCAGCTCTTTATCGGCCTGCATCTGGTCCACGAGGTGACCAGTCCGCAGGCGTTCGACATGCTCTCCGAGTTGGGGCTTGAAGTCGCCTTCCGCGACCGCACGTTTGCCACCGTCGACCACATAATCCCCACCGACGGCGCCGCCCGCCCCTTCGCCGATTCGATGGCCGAGGAGATGTTCCGCTCAATCGAGCGCAACGTCGACAAGTCCCGAATCACCTTTTTTGACGGAGCATCCGGGATGCAGGGCATCGTGCACGTGATCGGACCCGAGTTGGGCCTTTCGCAGCCCGGCATGACGATCGCGTGCGGGGATTCGCACACTTCAACCCACGGCGCCCTGGGCGCGGTCGCTTTCGGTATCGGCACCTCGCAGGTGCGCGACATCCTGGCCACCCAGACGATGGCCGTCTCCAAGCCCAAGCTGCGCCGCATTGAAGTTGGTGGGGCCTTGGGCCGCGGAGTCTATCCCAAGGACGTGATCCTGAACATCATCGGTCGATTGGGGGTCCAGGGCGGCACCGGCTACGCCTATGAGTACGGCGGACCGGTTTTTGACGCCATGGCGATGGAAGGCCGCATGACGGTCTGCAACATGTCGATCGAGGGCGGGGCCCGGGTTGGGTACGTGAACCCTGATCAGGCAACCTACGAATACCTGCGCGGTCGCCGCTATGCCCCGGCCGTGACAGCGTTTGAGCGCGCGGTGCAGTGGTGGTCGGAGCAGGCCTCAGAACCCAACGCCGACTACGACGACGTGGTCTACTTCGACGGGGCCATGATCGAACCGATGGTCACCTGGGGTACAAACCCGGGACAGGTCATCGGGGTGGACCAAACGGTACCGGACCCGCGTTCGGTGCACCCGGTCGAGTCGGCGGCAGTTTCGGCCGCGCTCGAGTTCATGGGGCTTTCTGCCAACCAGCCCATCGCCGGTTTTCCGATCGACGTGGCGTTCATCGGGTCCTGCACAAATAGCCGGATCTCGGACCTGCGCGAGGCCGCCGCGGTGGTGAGGGGCAACCGCGTGGAGGAATCGGTGAAAGCGATCGTCGTGCCCGGATCCCAACTGGTGCGCACCCAGGCCGAGGCCGAGGGGCTGCACGAGGTATTCATGGAAGCCGGATTCGAATGGCGCGACGCGGGTTGCTCTATGTGCCTGGGAATGAACCCGGACAAATTGCAAGGGCGCCAGGTCTCGGCCTCCTCCTCCAACCGCAACTTCATTGGACGCCAGGGCTCACCGACCGGTCGGACCCTGCTGATGAGCCCCGCCATGGTCGCGGCTGCCGCGCTGGCCGGTGCCGTCACCGACGTCCGCGAGGTGGCCAGATGAACGTCCCTGGGACCCCCATCGCTAAGGTGAGCGGACGCGGCCTCGCGCTGCGCGGAAACAACATCGATACCGACCAGGTAATCCCTGCCCGGTTCCTGCGGATGGTCACTTTCGACGGGCTCGGCCGACATGTGTTTGAGGATGAGCGCAAGGCCGCGGCTGGCAAGCACCCCTTCGACGATGCACGCTATGCTGACGCCCGGTTCCTGTTCGTCAATGACAATTTCGGCTCCGGTTCTTCACGCGAACACGCCCCCCAGGCGCTGGCCCGCTGGGGCATAGCCGCGATCGTGGGCGAGAGCTTCGCCGAGATCTTCTTCGGCAACTCGACCACCTTGGGCCTGCCGCTGGTGACGGTTTCTTCCGATGTCGCCGCCGAATTGCAGGCGATCGTCGGGGACCATCCAGAATGCGAATTCAGCCTCGACGTTGCCGAGTTGAACTTGAGCGCCGGAGACCGCGACTATCCGGTGTCCCTGCCGGCGCCCACGCGTGAGGCGCTGCTTAGCGGATGCTGGGACGCTCTGGGCGAATTGCGCCAGAATGCCGACGCGGTGCGCGGCGTCCGTGACGGGCTCCCTTACATCTCGGGTTTTGCTGGATAATCTCTCCTGTTATGGCATCACACCACATACTGCTCGCACCCGGAGACGGAATCGGACCCGAGGTCGTAGGCCAGGCCCGTCGGGTACTGGAGGCCATCGGCCAACGGTTCGGACACAAATTCGATTTTGAAACGGCGCTCGTGGGAGCGGCCGGAATCGTCGCCGACGGGATCGAGATCACCGATGCGGTGATCGACCGGGCCCACTCCGCCGATGCCGTGCTGCTCGGCGCCTGCGGCGTCGCCGGCGGAGCCGCGATCAACGGCCGCCACCCCGAACGGGCTGTGCTGCGCCTGCGAACCGAACTGGAGCTGTGGACCAACATCCGCCCGGTCCAGATCTTCGAACCGATCATCAATGCCTCACCGATTAAGGCCGAAATCCTGCGCGGCGTGGACATGGTGGTCCTGCGCGAACTCACCGGCGGCGTTTATTATGCCGAGCCGCGTGGGCGATTGCTTGTCGATGGCGAGCCGGCCGCCCGCGACACGATGCTCTACAAACGTTCCGAGGTTGAGCGCATTGGTCACCGCGCCTTCCAAATGGCGCGCCGACGTCGCGGCAAGGTCACATCGGTCGACAAGCAGAATGTGCTCGAATCGTCGGCCTACTGGCACGAGGTAATGACCGAGGTCGCCTCACAGTACCCCGACGTCGAGATGGATCAAATCCTGGTCGATGCGTTCGCCATGCGCCTGATTCTGAGCCCGCGCGATTACGACGTGGTAGTCACCACCAACATGTTCGGCGACATAATCACCGACGAGATGGCGGTGCTGTCGGCGTCGCTGGGAATGATGCCCTCGGCCAGCCTTGGCGATTCGCCGCGCGGCCTCTACGAGCCGATCCACGGTGCCGCCCCCGACATCGCCGGGCAGGGGCTGGCCAATCCCATTGGAGCGGTGCTTTCGGCTGCCATGATGCTGCGGCTATCGTTCGACCTCGAAGACGAGGCTCGGGCAATCGAGGATGCGGTCGCGGCCGCGTTGGACGCCGGGATGCGCACGGCAGACATCAAGGAGGCGGGTTCGTCACATGTTGGGACCACCGACATGGGCCAAGCCATCATTGCCCGCCTAGGGGTGCCGGCGGCCGCCTGAAGGTTTGGCCGCATTGCCGGCATCGGGCGTGGCGGTTCCCAATATCTGCCCTCTTTAAGTCTTGCCATTACGAACGAAATTCAACATGACCCGCATTTTTTACTTAGACACGACCCTGCGCGATGGCGCCCAGACCGAGGGCGTCTCCTTCTCGGTCTCCGACAAACTCAACGTCGCGCGCGCCCTGGACTGCTTCGGCGTCGACTACATCGAGGGCGGGTTTCCCGGCGCCAACCCCAAGGACGAGGAATTCTTCCGGCAGGCCGAGCGCCTGACCTGGCATCATGCCAAGCTGACCGCGTTCGGGGCGACCCGCTACAAGGGGTCGACCTGCGAACAAGATCCGGCGGTGCAGGCGGTGGCGCGTTCGCGAACGCCGGCCTGTGCGATCGTTGCCAAGAGTTCGCTGTTCCAGGTCGAAAACATCCTCGAGACCACACCCCGCGAGGGACTGGCGATGATCTCCGACACGGTCGCCTACCTGGCCGCTGCCGGTAAGGAAGTGATCCTCGACGCCGAACATTTCTTCGACGGATTCAAGCAGGACCGGGACTTTGCGCTGGCGGCGTTGCAGGCAGCTCAGACGGCCGGAGCCAGCTGGGTGGCGCTTTGCGATACCAACGGCGGCTCGCTCCCTCTGGAGGTTGCCGAAATCACCGCACTGGTGGTCGCGGAGCTCAAGCTGCCAGTGGCAATTCATACCCACAACGACCTGGATATGGGGGTGGCCGCCTCGGTGGCCGCCGTCCGCGCCGGTGCGACCCAGGTACACGGCACGATCAACGGCATCGGGGAACGCACCGGTAACGCCAACCTCTGTTCGGTGATTCCAACCCTGTCCTTAAAGATGGGCTACGAAAGCGCCGTCGATGGGAATCTCTCGCGTCTGACCGAGCTCTCGCACCTGGTATCGGAGTTGGCCAACCTGGCCCCGGACCAGCACCAGCCCTTCGTCGGCAATTCGGCCTTTGCCCACAAGGCCGGCTACCATGCCTCGGCTTCCTCGAAGTTCGAACATGCTTACCAGCACATCGACCCGGCCCTGGTCGGTAACCGCCAGCGCATCCTCATTTCCGAGCTTTCGGGTTCTAAGAACATCGCCAGCACGGCTGCCCGCCTGGGCATCTCGCAGACGGCTGAAACCGCCGCCGAAACCCTGGAGGCGGTCAAGCTGCTGGAGGCCGAAGGCTACCACTTTGAGGGTGCGGAGGCATCGTTCGAGCTGCTGCTGTTGCGCCGCCAGCCGGACTATCAGGCCCCGTTCGAGCTGATCGATTTCCTGGCCCTGACCGAGACTCGCGGTTCCCAGCCGGTGATGTCGGAAGCGGTCGTAAAACTCCAGGTCAACGGGACTCAATCGCACACCGCCGCCGACGGCAACGGGCCGGTGGCAGCTCTTGACGGGGCCTTCCGCAAGGCAATTCTGCCCGCTTATCCGGCCCTGGCCAAGGTGCATCTGGTCGACTACAAGGTCCGGATTCTGGACCCCGATTCAGGGACCGGCGCCTACACCCGGGTTCTTATGACGATGACCAACGGCGAGCGCCAGTGGAGCACCGTGGGCAGTTCGGCCAACATCGTCGAGGCTTCCTGGATCGCCTTAATCGACGGCTACGAGTATTCGCTCAAGAAGCAGCTCGTCAGCTAGCGCGCCCAAGGCCGCAAAGGTTCGGCGCGCTCAGGCGCGGTGCGGCGGCAGCATGCCTTCCGGGACCGGCGAGATGCTCTCGCCCGGCCGCGGCGGCTCCAGCGAATGGCCGATCCCCGACGGCGCCGGCGGCAGTGGGGGCGGCTTCCAGCGCAGCACGCCCTCGCGCTTGATCTTCTGCTGAAGCAGCAGGATCGAGTCGATGAATGCCTCAGGCCGCGGCGGACAGCCGGGCACATGGATATCGACCGGCACGATCCGGTCCACGCCCTGCAGGGTGTTGTAGGTCCGGAAGGGCCCGCCGGCGATCGTGCAGATCCCCATCGCGATCACGTACTTGGGGTCCGGCATCTGCTCGTAGAGCATCCGCACCACCGGGGCCATCTTGTTGGTCACGGTGCCGGCCACGACCATCACATCCGATTGGCGTGGTGAGGATCGCAAGATCACGCCGAAGCGGTCGGTGTCGTACATCGGCGCCGCCGAGGCCATAAATTCCATCGCGCAGCAGGCCAGACCGAAGGTCATCGGCCAGAGCGAATTGGCCATGCACCACGAGAACAACTTGTCGGTAGTGGTGGTGAGGATGTCAAGGGCGCCGTTTTTCTCGCCCAGCCGCACCAGCAGCGGGTCGCGAATTTTGGGTTCTACGGGCTTTTGGATCGCCAAGTCCGGTCCGCTCCTAGAGGTGCAGTCGGGCACCGGTCCCCGGTCTGATCGCAGAACGGGCGGTCACCAAAGGTTAATTGAAAAGTGCGCGGCCGACCCACCCTAGTCGATTTCGACCAGGACTCTGCCGTTCTCCACACGCGCGCTGTAGGCACGCACGCGGGCCTTGCGATTGCCCCCTATTGCATTGCCGTCGGCGAGCGAGTAGTCCCAGCCGTGCCAGGGGCACTTGAGCACCTGTCCGAAACGGCGAAACTCGATGTTTCCGCGACCGCAGTAAACCGGCTCACCGGTCAGCGTGCCCCGCGTGAGATTGGCCCCTTGGTGGGGGCAGGTGTCGCGCAATGCATAGACGCCGCTGTCATTGCGAACAATCGCCAATCCACGTCCATTTACCTGCGCCGGTCGAATCTTCCCGAGCGGAAAGTCTTCGACCGGCCCTACGTCAACCGCGGGCAAAGTCGTAGATCTTGAGGGCGTTCTCGACAAAGATCTTCCGGCGCAGTTCCTTGCCGATCACCGCCGGCAGGGCCCTTTCGGGGGAGTCGAAGTCCCAATGCGGATAGTCGGTCGCAAAGAGCAGGAATTCGTCGGTTCCGAGCATGTCGATGATCTGGGCCAGATGCCGCGGATCCTCGGGCTCCTCCATCGGCTGGGTCGAGCAGCGGATGTGTTCGCGAATGTATTCGCTGGGCGGTTTGGTCAGCCACGGCACCTCGCCGCGCAGGCCCCTCCAGTTCTTGTCCAGGCGCCACATCAGTGGCGGCATCCAGGCGAACCCGCCCTCGATCAGCACAACCTTGGTTTGCGGGTATTCGACGAAGACCCCCTCGCAGACCAGGCTCAGGACCACCGACTGGAAGGATTGCGCCATGCCGGTGTGGTCCTCGATGTAGTAGGAGGGCCATCCGGTACTGGTGATCGGAACGTCGTGTCCGCCGCCGAAGTGGATCCCGATCGGGATGCCACATTCCTGGGCGGCCGCGTAAATCGGCCAGAATTCGCGCTTGCCCAGCGGGGCGTGGTTGCGGGCATACAGCAACACTTGAACGTAACCCGGGTGCTCGGCGCAGCGGCGGATCTCGTCGGCCGAGAACTGCGGATCGCGTGCGTTCACCAGGATCGAGGCCCGCCAGCGCGGATCGGCATCCAGCCACTTGTCGATCTGCCAGTCGTTGGCGGCGCGGACCAGCGCATTGGCCAAATCGATGTTGAACAGCTTGTAGGCCGGGTAGAGGCAGTTGAGGATCCCGATATCAATTCCGTAACCGTCGAGCAGTTGTTCGGCGGAAAATTGCGAGTCGCTGCCCGGTATGCCTTGCGGCGGGTAGGCGTCACGACGCGCCGCGTTGCGGTAGAACCGCGGGTAGAAGTCAGCCGGCGGCCGTTCAAAACCCGTGTGTTCTAGGTAATGAACCCAGCGCTCGGGTAGGTATTCGAGCAGATTGCGCGAACTGCCGATGTAGTTGTGCACGTCGGTGTCGATGAGGTTTATTGCAGCCGGCTGCTCCCGGGTCCCGGCCGACCTAATTTGCGGAGCGATGGCCATTGCCGCCTCCAATGCGGGCGCTTATTGCGCTTGTTGCCAGATTATCAAGAATGACGGCATTAAGGCGATCCCGCAACGCCACCTGCCCGTCTACGACGTGATCGTTACCGCCGGTGGATTCGAAATTTCCGCAACAATAGGGCTGCCGGGCCAATCCGATCAATAGGAGCCGCTGCCGTGGACACCTTATCTGCCGTGGGCGCACAGCGCATGAACGGTTCTGAGGCGGTGGTGGCCGGTCTGCGGTCGCAGGGCGTAAAGCTCGTCTTTGGCATCCCTGGCGTACACACTCAGCACCTGTACGCCTCGCTGCCGCGTGACGGCAGCCTTCGGCACATCCTGGTGCGCCACGAGCAGGGCGCCGGGTTCGCCGCCATCGGGGCGGCCCGTGCCAGCGGGCAACCGGCCGTGCTGCTGACAACGCCGGGTCCGGGCGCGCTGAATGCGGCCACGCCGCTGGCCCAGGCGCATGCCGATTCCACTCCGATCATGCTGATCATGGCCGAGGAAGAGCGGCCGCTCCTGTACCGCGACGTCGGTTTCCTGCACGAATTGAAGAACCAGCAGCAATTGTTCTCCGGCCTGACCCAGTGGAACACCCAGGTTCAGTCGCCGGCCGCCATCCCACCGGCGATCCGGCATGGATTCGGCCTGATGCGTGAGCGCCGGCCGCGCCCGGTCGCAATCGAGGTCCCGCACGATGTGCATCTGGCCGACGGGATGGTCGAAACCGCGGGCCCGGCCGAACCGGCCCCACCGGCCGGGGAGGAGCAGGACCTGCTCAAGGCCGCCCAGATGCTGGCCGAGGCCGAACGACCGCTGCTCTGGGCCGGCGGCGGGGTGATGACCGGGGAGGCCTGGGAGCCGTTTCAGCGTCTCGCCGAACGGCTCGACGCCCCGGTATTGACCTCGATCACCGCCAAGGGGGTAATGCCCGACGACCATCGCCTGCACATCGGCTCGCTGTTCAGTTACGGTCCGATCCAGCGGTTGCTCGCCGACAGCGACGTGATGCTGGCGGTGGGCAGCGCGTTCGGGGCCTCGCCTACCCGCAAATGGTCGATGCCGGTCGGGCAGAAGCTGATCCAGATCGATATCGACCCCAACCAGCCGGGCAAGAACTATCCCACCGAACTGGGAATCTGCGCCGACGCCGGACCGGCCCTGGAGGCCATATTGGACGCGCTGGGATCCGGCGCCAGCAACCACGACGCCTGGGTGGGCCGGGCCCAGAACGCCCGCGCCCAGGTTCATGCGTATATGAACGATCACGCCGGATTCGAGATGGACCTGGTCCGCGGCCTGCGCGCCGGGATCCCCGAGGAGGGGATCGTAGTCGGCGACCCGCACATCGTTGGCTACTGGTGCCGGCCGTTCCTGCCGATCTCGCAGCCACGCAAGTGGATCTACGGAATGACCGGCTGCGCGCTGGGTTACTCCTACCCGGTGGCCCTGGGCGCCAAGGCGGTCATGCCCGATACCCCGGTCGTATCGCTGTCCGGCGACGGCGGTTTCCTGTTCACCGCCCAGGAGCTGGCCACCGCGGTGCGTCACGATCTCGGCGTGGTGGCGGTCGTTTTCGACGATTCGGCCTACGGCGTCATCAAGCAGGGCATGCAGACTCTTTACGGCGAGTCATTCGAAGTCGATCTTGCCAACCCGGACTATGTGGCGCTTGCGCGCGCATTCGGCGTGAGCGCGTACCGCTGCCAACCACAAGATCTCACCGAAACCCTCCGGGAGGCGATTGCTGACCAAGGCCCGGCCCTGATCCACGTGCCGGTCAATCCGCGCCGCCCGCTGGATATGGCATAGGCAGACGGGCGCTCGTTCGCGCAAATCGTTGATAATGGTGGCGCGCGGTTCGGGTCACGATCGGCACCTGCCGTTAGGGCCCGGTTCGGCCGGTGCGGGGCGTAGCGCAGTCTGGTAGCGCGCATCGTTCGGGACGATGAGGTCGCCGGTTCAAATCCGGCCGCCCCGACCAGATCCGGCAAACCGCGGCAGGCGTCAATCCAGATTCCCGGTATGGGCGGCGCCGTTTGAACAATCCCGCGATCGAATACTCCGCCGCGCGCCGCTATTGGGTGCTGGTGGCGGTCGGGGTTTCCAGCATGATCACCACGATAACGGCTTCGATGGTAAACGTCGCCCTGCCGACGCTGGCCGAAGAATTCCAGGCCGACATCACCACCGTGCAGTGGGTGGCGCTGATCTTTTTCGTTATCGTCTCCAGCCTGCACCTGACCACCGGGCGCTACGGGGACATGTACGGGCGGCGTACCGCCTTTGCGGCCGGGTGCCTGCTATTTGCGCTGGCCTCCCTGGCCTGCGGGCTGGCACCGGGACTCGGCTGGCTGATCGGCGCGCGCGTCGTCGTGGCGGTTGGAGCGGCCCTGCTGCAGTCGAACGGAACGGCGATCCTGGTAGCGGTTTTTCCCGCCTCGCAGCGCAGCCGCGCGCTGGGGCTCTGGTTCACGCTGGCAGCCGGCGGGCTGGCGCTGGGGCCACCGCTGGCCGGGACCATGATCGAGTACCTGGACTGGCGCTGGATGTTCATCGCGCTGACGCCGGTGGCGTTTCTCTCGTTTGTGATGGCATTGGCGGCGGTCCCGCCGATGCCGGGCACCGGTGAAGGGAATTTCGACTATGTTTCCTCGATCCTGCTCATGGGCTGGGTGGTGCCGTTGGTCTACGGGATAAACCGGGGTTTTGCGACCGGACTAACGGTGGAGCTGTACGCGGCGGCGATCGTATTCATATTGATGGCCTTTGGATTTGCCTATCGCACCGCGACCGCTCGCAACCCGTTGCTCGACCTCAATCTCTTTCGGCGGCGCGATTTTTCGCTGGGGGTCACGATCGGCCTCACCGGGTTCGGATGCATGGCCGCGCTAATGCTCAACGGACCGTTCGTTCTGGAGCGGGTCATGGGCGTGCCGGTCTTTCAGATCGGCCTCTACATGGCGATCTACCCCGCGGTCGGGGCGATCCTGTCGCCTGCCGTCGGGGTTTGGGCCGACCGCGTCGGCGCCGGTATCCCGCGCACCCTGGGATTTGCGGTCGGAGCGTTGGGGTACACCTTGTTTGCGCAGATGGGGCCCGGCACCTCGATCGCCGTCGCGGCGGCGGCCATGGTGCTGGTCGGCATGGGAACTGGGATGACCCAGACAACGAACAACTCGATCATCATGGGATCGGTGCCGCAGCGCCAGTTGGGTGCTGCGAGCGCGTTCATCTCGGCCACGCGGACCTTCGGGTTCGGCGCCGGCCAGTCGGCCTGGGGCGGTCTGTTCGCGTTCCTGGTTCTGCTGCAGTTCGCGGGCGGGCGCGCAATCGATGCTCCGGCGGAATTGCAAGCGCAGGGATTTGCCATCGGCTTCTACATCGCCGGCGTCCTGATGCTGGCCGCAGCCGCACTCTCGTATTGGAATCTGCTCAAACCCGGCGCGGTGGCCGCTCAGCTAGGCGCCTGACCGGCAAACCACCAAGCGCCGATTCCCTGGCGCGGCATGCCTTGTGGTCACGTGGCTCGCCGCAAAGCCCGGACCTCGCGCGGGGATTGGCCGATTGCGTCAGGACGCCGCCCATTTAGACGGCGGTGCGTCAATTGCGGGGTCAGCTCGTCCCGGATACACCGATCGTGATCACGTCCAACCCGTGGTACTTCTGGTGGCGAACCGAATCGGCATAGTGCCAAAGCAATCGGAAAGAGATTTCGCGTTCATCGGGTGCGGGCGGCAATTCGCTCAGGTAGGCGATCCGGTCCTCGACGTTTTCGGTTTCAGAGGCGGTGACGAACTCGACTTCGGCGCGTCCGCTCTCCATCCGCGCCGATATGGTCAGGCGGCGCGCGTCATCGCCGGATTGTTCGGCCGACTGCAACAGGATCGCCAGCGTTTCTTCGCCGGCCGATAGGAGCCGGTCGGTTGTCGCTTGGTCCCAGCCGCTTCGCGCTGCGAACGCGCGCAGAAACTGCTCCAGCCCGGGCAGGCAGGAATCATCCAGATTGGTGCGCAAACGCCGCCTGCGCGGTCCGGTCAACTCGATCAGGACCATCATCAGGATGGCCACGATCGCCCCCGATGTCATCCCGTTGCCGAGCAGCGCGGCGATGAACCCGTCGCCCAGTTGATCTCCAAATATCATTCCGTTCTGGAAGCCGACCCCGAGCCAGAAAGAGATTCCAACCACGGTCGCCTTGCGATGGTCGATCCCGTCGATGACGATGATCCGCATGCCCTGGACGAATAACAGGCCGATCAGCACGGTCAGATAGGCCGCCGCAACCGGGTTGGGGATTGCAATCAGGACCGCCGTCGCCTTGGGAAAAAACGCCAGCACCGCCAACGTTACCCCGATTACGATCCCAACCCGCCGGGCGCCGATGCCGGTGACATCGGCCAGGGAGATGCTGGTCGAATAGGTGGTATTGGGCAGCGTGCCGGCCAGCCCGGAAAGCAGATTGCCGAGCCCGTCAGCATTCAGTGCTCCCTGCACGACCCGGAAATCGGTAGCTCGGGGGCGGCGTCGTGATACGCGCTGGATGGCGACCCCGTCGCCGAGGGTTTCGATTGCTCCGACCAAGGTGACCACCACGAACGCCGGCAGGAGCACCCAGAACTCGGGCCCCAGCGAGAAATCAAACCCGGGCCAGGCTCCCAGGGGCACGCCAACCCAGGCGGCGTCCAGGATCAAGTCCGCATCGTAGATGCCGTACATCGCGGCGATCACGCAACCGGTAGCGATGCCAATCAGCGGCGACCAGAGCCGCAGCGCCGGCGGTGCCCGCAGGATGAGAAAGACAATAACCACCAGGGTGACCAGCGCCGTAACCGGCGCCGATTGCGAGGGTGCTCCGGGCGGTACGCTGCCGACGGTATCGAAGACGATCGGCATTACCGTGACCGCTATCAGGGTGATCGCCGTCCCGGCGATCACGGGCGTAAATATCCGCCGCAGCAGCGCCAGCCGCGACGCCAGCAGGAATTGGATCAGCGAGGACACCACCACCAGGGTGGCCATGAGCGCCGGCCCGCCTTCGGTGAGCGCGGCAACGCAGACGGCGATGAAGGCCCCTGACGTGCCCATGATCAGCACGTGCCCGGATCCGATCGGGCCCACCCGCACGGCCTGCACCACAGTGGTGATCCCGCAGATCAACAGCGCCGCGAACACGCCCCAGGTGAGGTACTCGGCCGGCTGGTCGGCCACCCTGGCCACGATCACAACGGTCAGCACGACCGGGGCCACGATCACCATCGCCGACTGGAGTCCGGCGCCGATGGCGATCGGAGTCGGCGGAATCTCGTCGGGCTCGAAGCGCACGTTTTCGTTGGATGCGGTTGCCGCCAAGCCAGTTACCTCTCGCGATCGAGCCGGATCATTATGAACGCCACCTTGGCGGTTTGCCCGCCGCGTCAATCGCGGTTCCGTGCGGCCGGACGGAACCGGGCCGGTGCATGCTCAGACGAACCGTTCATCGGGATCAAGCCCGCGGCAGAGCAGCCCTACGCGTTCGCGCAGCCGCTGCGGGTCGGGCAGCGGCAGGAGCTGCGCGGCGCAGTTGGTGTGGGCCCACTCGTTCGCGGGATCGGACGCGTAGGCCAGGCGCTGCAACGGGAATGCCCAGAAACGGGTCGCTGCGCCGCCGAAGAAGTCGGCCATTTGATGGGCCGGCAGGCCGATGCGATAGCGGGAACCGCCCCAGTCGGCCGCCGCCGCCCCCACGGGGAAATGATCGGAATCCAGGTCGGGGCAGAGAGGCTGCAGCGCCGCCGATGCTTCGCGCACTCGATCGCGGGGACCGGCCAGCACCAGCCGGATCCAACTGGGACCACCTCCGCCACCGATCTGAAATCCGTCGACAACATCGAGCTGTCGGCGAACTTCGTCCAGGACGGCCAGGTAATGCCGCGGTCCCGGCGCATTGGCCCTCAACCGGGTGCGCTGCTCCGGATGCGGGCGCAGCCGCAGCTGCAATTGCGCCGGCGCCGCCACCAACCCCATGCTGCCGAAGCAGCTGCGCGCCAGGTCGTAACCGGCCGAGTTCTTGACCGTGGCGCCGCCGGTGGTAACGATTTCGCCGCGACCGCTAACCAGGGTCCCGCCCAGGATCCAATCGCGTGGATTGGGGAATAGGGCGCTGTCGGCATAGGCTGCCCCGGACAGGTAGGTCTGGGCCAGATCGGTCTGGCCTGGCAGTGGCTGCAGGGGCCATTCCAACCCGGCCTCGGACAACCGCCGCGTCAGGCCTTGGTGGCCAATCCCAATCTCAACCCGGCAGGTCAGATCGCCGGTCGAAAAATCAAGGATCTTGTCCATCGCGGTCAGCTCGAGGCCGGCGTATTTACCTGGCGGCGGCCGGCGTCCCCAATGCGATCCCCAGGCTGCGAGGATGCCGATCCGGCCGGCGGCGCCGGTTACCGCTTCGGCTAGCGCAGCGGTATCGACGGGTTGGAGTGCGGTCAACTTTTCTCCGGTTCCACGACCAGACGATAGATGCGTTCCTTGGGCAGGCCGTGCCGGGTTGCCAGGGCGCGGGCGGCTCGGCTGGGCGAGAGGCCGGCGCCGCGAAGTTCGGCCAGTTCGGACCGCAGCTGCGCCTCGGGTGGCGGATCGACGGTGGTGCGCGGCGGATCGATGACCAAAGTCTTTTCACCGCGGCCCAGCCTGACTACTTCAAGCTGGCGGGCCTTTCCCAGGGTGGTGCGCACTACCTGCTCGTGCAGTTTGGTCAGTTCATGACAGATGACCAAACCGGTTTCGGGACCCATAAGATCGGCGAGCTCGGTCAGGAGATCGGCCAGATCATGCGGTCCGACGAACGCCACCAGCGGCAGTTCGGTGGCGATTGCCGATTCCAGCAACTGCATCCGCCGCGACCGCCGCGGCGGCAGGAATCCAAGAAATACGTGTCCGCCGCTTTCCAGGCCCGAAACCGCCAGCGCGGCGGTCACCGCCGAGGGCCCGGCAACGCTCCGCACCGGGTGACCGTTTTGGTGGGCTAGTCGGACCAGGCGCGCGCCCGGATCGGCCACCGCCGGGGTCCCTCCGTCGGTGACGTAGGCAACGTCGCCGTCGATGAGTGCGGCCGCGGCCGCCTCCCAGGCAGCGTTGGGCGAGTCGCCGTGCAGACTGCGCGGTCGCGTGCGTATCTCCAGATGGGAGAGCAGGATGCGGGTGCGGCGGGTGTCCTCGGCATAAATTGCGGACGCCGATTCAAGAATCGCGCGCGACCGGGGCGAGATATCGTCCAGGTTGCCAATCGGAGTGGCGACTACATGCAGGGTCCCCATCTGGGATCGGGGCCTTAGTCGGAATAGACGCCGTTTGCGACCACTTCGCGCGGCCAGCGACCCGATTCGACCGCCAGCGCGTTGTCGACGCAAGCGTGAGCGGTGGACGCGGTCGTCTCGATCGTGTTGCCGGCCACATGGGGCGTGAGTACGACGTTGGGAAACTCGCAGAACGCACGATCGAACGCCGGTTCGTTTTTGAACACGTCCAGCCCGGCGCCGGCAATGCGACCTTCGCGCAGGGCCGCCAGCAGATCGGCCTCGTTTACCAGATCGCCGCGCGCGGCACTGATGATGACGGCTCCGGGCTGCATCAGGCCCAGGGTATGGGAATTGACGATTTCGCGGGTGTCGCCGGTGGCCGGGGCATGCAGCGAAACGATATCGGCGCGGGCGAAAAGCTCGTCGACCTCCGCGACCAGGCCGATCTCTTCGCTGGCCACGCTTTCCTGGGTCACGAACGGATCAAAACCCAGGATCGACATTCGGAATGCCCGCGCTCGGCGGGCGACCGCGCGCCCGATTCGACCCAACCCGAAGATGCCGATCGTCTTGTGGTGGAGGTTGTTGCCAAATATCGGTTCCCAGCGGCCGGCGTGCATGGTCGAATCGAGCTCGCGCACCCGTCGCAGCAACATCAACATCATTGCAAATGCCATGTCGGCGACGGTTTCGCTGTTGCTGCCCGGGGTGTTGCAGACCGGTATGCCGTGCGCGGCGGCGGCTTCCAGGTCAACCATGTCGACCCCCACGCCGGTCCTGAATATGCCCTTTAGCATGGGCGCCGACGCGATCACCCTGGCGTTGACATCGTCGCGGCCGTTGGCGAATAGGTACTCAACGTCCCTTATTTCGGCGATCAGGTCTTCTTCGGTCAGGGGCGGTTCGGCCGCTGCGACGACCACCCGCCATCCGGCGGCACGGAGGCGATCAAGCTGGGTCTGTCTTAGCCAGGACTCGGCCATTGGCCGGCCCATGAGCGCGGTAGGCATTGAGGCCGGCTCCGGGATAGTAAGGGATTGCAGGCAATTCGGCGCAGTCTAGCCGCAACCCCAAGCCGGATGGTGCACTGGGCAAAATTGGTTGTTTGCGCCATCTCATCGGAGCGCTGCCCGACGGCGGTGCAATAACCATTCAATACCTGACCGGGAAGTGTGACCTTGATCCCCACCACCGACGAACTCGACCAGTTTCACCGCGAAGGGTATTTCATCACCGACCCCGTGCTCGATCACGACTTGCTGGACCAGATCGGCGCCGATTTCGAACGGCTGCGGGCAGAACAGGATTCAGCGCTCCGCGGCGCTGGGGAACGCAGCGGCATCAGCCTGGAAGGGCGGAATTTCATCCGCGATATTCATGCCCTCTCCGAGGCCGGCGGCCAATTGGCGCTCTCGCGTGACCTGGCGGAGCTGGCCGGGTCCCTGCTGGGTCCGGACGTGCGCCTGTACTGGAACCAGGCGGTGACCAAGGCGCCCCGTACCGGCGGTTCGTTTTCCTGGCACCAGGACAGCGGTTACGTGCCGATCGAACCACTCGAGTACTTGACCCTGTGGATTCCACTGGAAGACGCCAGGGTAGCCAACGGCACGATCTGGCTTATCCCGGGATCGCACCACTGGGGCCTGCAGGAGCACCGGGTCGATGATGACACTGGTGACAAGGTCGGCTACCGCGGCGATGCCGAGGGGATTCCCTGCCGGATCCGCAAAGGCGCGTTTGCGGTGTTCTCCTCGCTCTGCCTGCACCGCTCCGGCCCCAACACCACCGGCAACCCGCGCCGCGCCTACGTGGTGCAGTACAGTCCCAGCGATGCGATCAACCCCGAGACCGGGGAGCGCTGGGGCAACAACATCGAAGTCCTGCGTGGCGGCGAGTTCGTCGCCCCGACCCATTAAGGAGCGCCGCCGTGCCCTCGATTCGATTGAGCGATCTGGAACCGCTGGAGTTGATTGCGGGCGTCAATGCTCGGATCGCCAGCACCGAAACGATCATGCTCTCGCATGTGAGTTTCGATGAAGGTTGCCTGGTTCCAGAACACCGGCACCCCAACGAGCAGTGCGGGATCGTACTCAGCGGCCGGATCCGGTTCACGATCGGCGGCCAAGAGCATATCGTCGAGGTCGGCGATTTCTTCATGATCCCCGCCAACGAGGTCCACTCGGCGGTTGCCATCGACGGCCCCGCGGTCGCCCTTGACGTGTTCGTGCCGCCGCGCAGCGATTACCTGGACCGGCGCAACCAGGCTTTTAACGACTGATCGTTGTCCACGCCGGAGGGGTGCCGGCGGGGTGGCGATAATCGCCAGGCTACGGGGCGTGGCGTAGTTTGGAAGCGCACCTGAATGGGGTTCAGGAGGTCGCCGGTTCAAATCCGGCCGCCCCGACCGGGAGAGATGTCATCGGCCCCTGCTGCGCGGGTCAGACGCCCCAGTCGCGCGGGTAGCGAAACTCGCGCTCGATTGTGCGGTCGGAAAGCTTGGCGATTACCGGCGGACGGCGTTTGAACTGATTTGTGCGGACCTTGCCGAGGATCTGGCGGATGTATTCGCCATTCACCCCGGCGGCGGCGGCCTCCTCGGAGTTAAAGCGCCGATCGACCAACAGCACCAGCAAGCGGTCGACGTCGCGGTAGGTTAGGCCCAACTCCTCCTCGTCGGTCTGGCCTTCCCACAGATCGGCGCTCGGCGGCTTGCGCAGGATCTGATCCGGGATGCCGAGCGCCTCGGCCAGCGCAAATACCTGGGTCTTGTAGATGTCGCCGAGTGGGTTCACCGCCGAGGCCATGTCGCCGTGCAGGGTTCCGTAGCCCAGCAGAAGTTCGGTCTTATTCGAGGTCCCGATTACGAGGGCGTCGTGGTGGGCCGACATGTCGTAGACGAGCGTCATGCGGGTCCGCGCCATCACGTTGCCGCGGCGCAGGTTGTCCATTTCGGGGTTGTTGGCAAAGTAAGGCTCCACCAGAGCGGTTATTTCGATCACCCGTGAATTGATCCCCAGGCGCTCGGCCAGGAGTTGGGCGTGGCCGAGGCTGTCGGGGTTGCTCTGGCGATAGGGCATCATGACCGCGGTTACGTTCTCCGGGCCGAGCGCCCGCGCCGCGATTACTGCCGATAGAGCCGAATCAATTCCGCCGGAAAGGGCGATGACGGCGCGCCGGAATCCGACCTTGCCGATCTGATTGCGCACGAATCCGATAAGCATCTGTGCGGTCAGATCATGGTCGAGAGTGAGCCATCTATCCAGCTCTGCAACCAGTTCGGAGCGCGCCCGCGCGAACGGGTTCATATCGTGCGGGCTTGCTGGATCCGGGCCAATTCGGACAGCGTCACGACCAGCTTCTCATCACGCCGCAAGGGTGAGGCGATGCGCGCCCGGCGCAGCGCGCCGTCGCTCAGATCGGCGCGTATCAGGGTCGGTTCGGCGGCGCCGGCATCGGCCAGCACCTGCCCGTCCGGCCCCAGGATGCGGGAAGCCCCGTAGAAATTTATCCCGTCCTCGTAACCGGTGCGGTTGGCAAAAATGGTGTAGTTGACCAGCATTTGCGCGTAGACCCGGGTCAGGTCGTGCCAGGTCCGCGCCGATCCGAGCACCTCTACTGCACCGGCCACGCCGCGGCCCGGGCTGGCGGCCGGGGCGTGGATGACGTCGGCCCCGTCGGCGGCCGCAATCACCAGCGCCGAGGGGTGCCAGAGGTCTTCGCAGATCAGGATTGCCTGGCGGCCGAATTTGGTGTCGAAGGCCCGGATCCGTTCGCCCGCGGCCAGATAGCGGCCCTCGTCAAAGAGCCCGTAGGTGACCAGGTAAACCTTGTGGTGGACATGGACGATGGCCCCGTCCTCGAGGTAGGCGCTGGCGATGCGGTACTGGTGGTCGGGGGTGTGTTCGACGAAACCGACCACGATCGAGATCGACTTGGACTCTTCCACCAGGGTCTGTAGGCGTGGGTCCTGAAGCCGCATCCCGACCCCGTAGGCCAGGTCCTCGAGCACGTAGCCGGTCAGCGAGAGTTCGGGAAATACGACCAGATCGCAGCCATCGGCGCGGGCCCGCTCGATCCACTCCAGGTGCAGTTGCAGATTGCGGTCCAGATCGCCCAGGGTCGGGTTGATCTGGGCGACACCGATCCGAAAGTCGCGCATCTGGGCCCCGCTATCTGCTCCGACCGGGCGCTGGCGTGGGCCGGCCCGCCCGCTCAAACATAGACGACGATATAGTCATCCTCGCGCTGCACCGGATAGGTGGGCACCGAAGGATCTTCCTCGAGTTCCTGCCCGCTGATCCGCGCGGCGTCATAGCGCCGGGCGCGGACGCGGTGTGGATTGAAGTATGACCGTCCGGTGCGGATCTGAAATTCCCAACCGTGCCACGGGCATCCGATTACCTCGTTGGAAGACGACATCTTTAGCTGGCGCGGTTCATCGGCGGTCAGGTACCCGCGCAGGACTCCCTTGCACAGCGGCGCCGACTTGTGCGGACAACGGTTCAGCAGCGCGAAGTATTCGCCGTCGAGATTGAATACTCCGACTTCGACCGCGCCGCAGACAACGATTACCCTCTGCCCCGGAGCAAGCTCCTCGGCCCGGCAGACCAGGTGCGCGCGACGCCCGCGGGTGTTCACCGGAGACGCGGATAGGCTTCGAAAGCGTTCCGGTGGAACACCCGCTCGCGCATTTCGGACGGGAACGCGCGGGCCGCATCGTTGGGATCGTCCCAGTCCCAATGCGGGTAGTCGCTGGCGTAAACAAAACGCTGATCGCCGCGCAGCCACTCGACCATCTTCAATAGGTTGGCATGGTCTTCGTTGTACTCGTACATCGGCTGGGTCGTTACCCAGACGTGGCGGTAAAAGATCTCGCTGGGTAGCTCCTTGATCCAGGGGACCTGGTGCCGTAGCCCCTTCCAGGAGGCATCCATCCGCCAGAGATAGTGCGGCAGGCAGGTAAAACCCGACTCGGCCAGCACCAGCTTCAAGTTCGGGAATTTGCCGAAAACGCCTTCGAAGATAAGACTCGCCACATGCGGCAGGTAAAGACCCGGTTCGGCCATGCGCCGCTCGACGTAGTGGGTGGGAAATCCGGCCGAAGTCATCGGCGGGTGCACCCCGATTCCCTCCCCGCCCAGGTGCAACTGCAACGTCAGGTCGTGTTTGGCGGCGGCCTCCCAGATCGAGTGGTACATCGGGTTGCCAAACGGCCGCATCGCGCCGGTGTTCAGATGCACCGCCACCACGCGCGGATCGGGCGCCAGGCGCTCGATTTCGGCCACCGCTCCCGGCGGATCGAGCGGTATCACCGCCATCGCGTAGCGCAACCGGTCGTCCTCATCGAGCCAGTGCCGGCGCGTCCAGTCGTTGAAGGCGCGCGCCATGATCGAGGCGTATTGGGAGTCCATGGCTCCGGTCTGCCCGTACATCTGTCCCCCGGTCAGGATCGCGAGGTCGATGTCGTAGCGATCCAGGAGGGTCTCGCGGCAGCGCCGTAGCGAGGACTCGCGGGTCGAGACCGGGATCTCGGGAAAGTCGAAGGCCAAATCGCTGCGCCCGCCGCGCATCCCGCCGTTGTTCTGCACCGGATTAAAGTCCACCGGTAACCCGTACCAGGACGTGCGCTCACGGTACTCGGGCGGGACGTGGGCCAGCAATTCGGCCTCTTCCGCGAAACCGTGATGGATGTCGGTGTCGACTATCTGGGCGACCAGCTTGCGCCGGCTGGCGCGGTCCTGTCGCGGGCTCGTTACCGCCATCACTCACCATCCCTTGTGCCGCGCGGATCCGAATCAGGCACTGCCCCCGACGGGGCGGTCATCGGAATTATTAACTGTTTTGGGGCTTGCCGGGCCAGTCGGCCAAGCGGTAGTGAGCGGCGGCATTGCCGCCGAACAGGGCTTCGCGCTCGGCTTTTGCGAGTGGTCCGATCGCAGCCTGCATGAGGGCAAAGTTCTCGCGGTAGCCGGCGGCGTTAAGACACACCGGCCAGTCGCTGCCCCACATCAAGCGCGCGGGCCCGAATTTCTCCAGCATGAATCGGACCGGGCGCGCCAATTGCGGGGCGGTGGGCTCGGGTCCGGCCTCGGTGAGCATGCCCGACAGCTTGAACTGGAGATTGGGCAGGTCAATCAACGGCAGCATCAATTCGGACCAGGCCTCGAAATATCCGTCCTGGTAGGTCTGCGGCTTGGCCAGGTGGTCCAGCACCATGGGCAGGTTGGGGAAGCTGGCGCACAAATCGGGGACGTCCTTGAGGTCGCTGAGCTTTACCAAAAGATCGAGCGTCAAACCCTCGCGCTCCGCGAGCTGGGCGACGCCGGCGCGGATGTCGGGACGTTGCAGGAAATCGGGGTCGGGATCGTTCTCGGGGCTCACCCGCAGCCCCCTAAATTTCGGGTACCCGCAAAAGCGGTCCAGGTGCCGCCGCAATTCCGGCGATTCAAGCGGTGCCCAGGCGATCACGGCTCCAACTATGGGGTGATCGGAGGTGTCCTTGAGCCAATGAATCTGGTCGGCCTCGGCATGCCAGGCCTCGATCAGGACGGAGCGGCTGACACCGACCGTGGCAAACGTCTCCTCCATTTGCGCGAGGTCGAAGTCGGTGATAGTGGCGCCGCCGCCGGCGCGCATCTCGTCGGTCAGCCAATTCAATTCGGAGATGTCAATCCACCAGAGGTGGTGATGGCTGTCGACCAGTTCCATCACGGGTGACTTTCGGGGTAAAAGGTTGGCGGCGGGCCGGGCCCGCAGGGGCCCCGGCGCCGTGGCGGAGAGGGTGGGATTCGAACCCACGAGGGTATTACCCTACACACTTTCCAGGCGTGCGCACTAGTCCACTATGCGACCTCTCCCTGGGTCGGAGCGGGTTGGTCCGCCCATACGAGTTCGCATTATCTAGCGGCCGGTGGCGGAGAGGGTGGGATTCGAACCCACGTGGCGCTTAATCCACGCCTATCCGTTTTCGAGACGGACCCCTTATGACCACTCGGGCACCTCTCCCCGGATTGCGGGTTGCCCGCTCCAACTGGGATTCTCGTATGTTTTGCAGGTGGAACCCAGGTGCGGCGGACCGCAAGATTCTTGGACCGCTCGCGCGGGTCCGTGCCAGAATCTTTGCCGCGGCAATCCCGCCAGTGGGGCCGCGCACCGATTCGGGCGTCAATCGATCCAGCAGATGAACAACATCAATTCCGAGCCGCGCGCGATCGTCATCTACGACGCCACATGCGGGTTCTGTCGCTTTGCAGCGGCGCTAATCGCCCGGCTCGATCGCGAACAAAACCTTGGTATCGGCCCGGCCGCGGAATTCGAGCTCGGCCCGGCCGCGGCCGTCGAGACCGGTTCAATTCGCCTGCTGGCAGCGGGGCAGCTGCTGGGCGGGGCGCGAGCACTGGTTGAGATTGCCCGTGAGATTCCCTGCCTGGCGCACCTGGCGCTGGCAGTGGATCTGCTGGGCCTGCTGCCGATCCTGGAAATGGCCTATCGTGGATTTGCGCCGCGCCGCGGCCGCGCGGCCGGGATCATCTCATCGGACAAGGTAACGCGCCGCTAGCAATCGATCTAGGTGATTGCCGCCCCGCCCAACAGCACCCAGGCCGAGAGTTGCAACACCGCCCAGATCGCCCAAGGTGCGATCACAGCCGGCAGGCAGATGGCCAGGGAAGCCCGCGTCGCCATCGCTACCCCGGCGCTGGCGGCCAGTAACGTCCAGACCATGGCAATCGCCCAGATCCCAAATGTCCAGGCCGGCAGGACCATTAACAGTTGCAGAAATCCGATCACATGAGCGCAGCCCACCGCCCCGATGGTGACCGATAGCGGGGCGCGACCGGGGCCGATCCGGTTCACGAGTAAATGCGCGCTGGCGCCCACGAACAGGCAGCCTAAGGTAGTTCCCAGGACTGCGACGGCGGCGCTTGCCGCCAGTTCGCCCCAGTCAAGGGGGCGCCCGATGCTCAGGCCCAGGGCCCCGCTGGCCCCGGCCCCGGCCGCCAGCAGCAACCCGATACGAAAG
Source organism: Chloroflexota bacterium (assembly GCA_965217845.1). Classification (GTDB taxonomy): domain Bacteria; phylum Chloroflexota; class UBA11872; order UBA11872; family VXNJ01; genus VXNJ01. The sequence continues at coordinate 2,298,502 of OZ244573.1, read as the reverse complement.
AACCTGGGATCGGCCAGCAGCAGCCGCCACGCCTGCGGTGACATGAGCGCCATCCGCAGCAGCAGAATCGGAAAGCTCTGCGGAACAAGGTGCAAGTTCACCCCGAGTTCAGCGAGTCTGCTATCCCCATCATGGTTCGCCGTATCGGCAGTTCGTAGGGGCAGAGCGGTTCACACAGCGGGGCGGTGCGGCAGGGTTCATTGTCGGCGCAGCCGCCGACGCTGGCCACCGCTTCATTCCAGGTTTCGGCTCCACCCTCCGAAAGGGCCCCGGCGCGCCATACGTGTTCGGTCAGCATGGCCTCCGGGATGTCGATCTCGATCGGGCATTCGCAATAGCTGCAGCGACGGCAGAAATTGGCCCCGTAGGTGTCGGCCAACCGCTGCAGCTGCAGCGTTTCCTGGCGATCCGGCAGCTCGGCGAGGGCGTCGACGTTGGCGTCGATGATCGCCGGGGTGGTGAGTCCGGAGACGATCACGTCCGGGTTCTGGCTGGCCGCAAAGCGCAGGAACTGGCGGTACTGATTGGTCACGCCGGATCCGGTGGGACGCATTGCCATCGTGCCCACGTCGAGGGCGCGCGCGGCCGGCAGCAGGTCGCGGGCGGCATGCGGCTGAACCGGCGACAGGTGGAACAGGACGGTCGCGAATCGACCGTCAGCGAGCCACTGGGCCAGTTTCTCGGGCCGGTGACCGGTGATGCCGATATGGTTGATGCGTCCTTCGGCCTGGGCTGCCAGCGCCCCCTCCAGGCCCCCGCCGGAGGCCGTTATTTGCTCGAATTCGCGCTGGCGATTGACGTAGTGAAATTGGAGTAGGTCAATGCGGTCAACGCCCAGGCGAGAGCGGCTTTCGTCGATTCCGGCCGACGCGCCGGTCGCGTCCAGGGCCCTCGACTTGGTGGCGATGAACGCCTCGTCGCGGCGGTTGCCCAGGGCCCGCCCCAGCTTTATCTCGGCATCTCCATAGGCGCGGGCGCAATCGAAGTAGTTCACGCCGCGGTCGAGCGCGTGGCTGACGGCGGCGTCGCATTCGGACTGGCGCATGCGCCTAAACCACATGGTGCCGGACCCCAGTTTGGAGACCAGGGCCTCGGTGCGGCCGAGCCGAATTTTTAGCATCAGCCGCCGGTTCCGTGCCTGCAAAATGCCGGGATCAAGCCTGACCTCCGATACGACGCAGTTCGCCCAGGATGGCGAATTCGGATTCGAGCTCGCGCCCGTCCACTTTGGCCTCGCTCAACCCCGACATTCCGTCGACCGCGCCGGCGTTTAGCAGTTCTCGGACGCGTCCGGCGAGCCGGTCCTCATCCGGCAGCACGGCCCCCGGAGACAGGCCGGCGGTCCAGGCGATTGCGGCCGCGAGCGCGTATCCACCCCAATTCGAAACCGAAGCGATGATCAGTTCGTCCACGACCGAGGCCGACGGCCAAGGCATTACGCCCCGCTCGCGCAGCGCTTGCGCAAATGGGCCGAAACCGGCTTCGTTGCCCCCGTCGCCGATGGAAAAACTTGTAACCGCTGGCGAGATGAGGTGATCGGTGCGAGCGGTAACGGCACTGATATCTTTCCCGTGCATGGAGTGGAAGCAACCGGTGGCGTCGCGGCCGCAGCGCTCGATGAAACCGACCGCGTTGGCGCGAAACCGCGTCCGCTGGGCGTTCGACCAGATCCGCGCCTGCTCGTCATCGCCGATCGGCATGACCGCAATTTGCGCCGATTGGCCGATCGCGGCCCCGACCACATCGACGGTCGGTTCGTCACAGACCACGCACACCTGACCCCCGGCCAGTGCGACCGCGTCACAGATTGCGCGCGCCCCCAGCGGGCCGTCGGTTTCGGCGCGTCCGGACCCGATAACGAGGAATCCGGTCGCCAGCAGCAGGCGAGTATCGGGTTGCGCCAGGCGGGCCGCAACCCTGCCCAGGTAGCCCGGCTCAAGCAGATCGGCGATGGCGCTGATCGCGCGGGTATCGCCACTCAGGATTAGTTCCTCGGCCGCGTGGCAGCGGTCCCGCAGCTGGATCATGATCGCGTTCCGGCAGCTTCCTGCAACTGCCGCCATATCGGCTCCGGCAGAGCGATGCCCTCGCGTAACTGGCGACGCCGCCATTCTCGCCCGCGTGATCCCGGGGTGCGGACCGGCGCGGCCCCGGGGGCGGTGCGGGTCGCTTGCAATGCGTCCAGTTGTTCGGCCAGGTTGGTGGCAAATTCGTCCGGATCGCCAAAGGCGTCCACGTGTATGGCCAAATGAAACTGGCCCGTGGATCCGCTGCCATGGATCGGGCGGCGGCCGCGCGTGGTGGTGCCTCCCAGGCCGCCGAGGATTCCGGCCAGGGCATCGCAGGCCAGCGTCAACGCCAGGCCCTTGGCGCCGGCCAGGGGCAGAATCATCCGGGCCAGATCGGGGTCGGTGGCGGGCTTCCCTTGCCCATCTACGGTCGACCCCGGCGGGAGCTGCCCTATTCCCAACCGGGCGAGCCTGAGTTTGCCGTCGGCTATAGCGCCGGTGGCCATGTCCAGCACCAGATGCTCGCTGTTGCGTCCGGGGAAGGCCCATGCCCAGGGCAGATTGGCGAAAGCTGGTTCGATCGCCCCCGGGGCGGTGAGCCAGCCGGCCGGTTCGGTCGACGTGGCGAAACCGATCAAGCCGGCTTCGGCGGCCATCTCGACCCAGTAGGCGCCGGCCCCGAAATGACCACTGCGGGTAACGCTTACCGCACCGATGCCATGGGTGCGGGCCAATTCGATTGCGGTCCGCATGGCCAAGCGTGCCGCCGATTGCCCCAATCCGCCGCCGCCGTCGATTCGGGCCGTGGCACCGCGCCGGCTCGCGATCTGCGCCTGGGCGCGCGGGTCGAGCGTGCCGGCGGCAATTTCATTGCGGTAGGTCAGCGCCAAGAACGCGCCGTGACTATGGTGGCCGCGCAGGTCCGAATCGACCAATGCCGCCGCCGCGGCGGCGGCGGAAACCGGGTCCACGCCGGCGCCGGCGAGAAGTTCTCCGACAAGGTTCTGCAACTGGTGCGAGGTTACCCACGAGGTCTTGCTCCTGGTTTGCATGGCAGCTACTCGGGGGCGTCGTCGGCTTCGCTGGCGGCTAGATCGGTCAACACGAACCGGGTTCGCTCGGCGCCTTCGGCCAACAGCGATCCATCCTCCATGGCCACTCCTAAGCCGGCGAAAAAGGCCCGGTCGTAATAGCGTGCCAGGCGGGCGGCTGGAGCATCGATGGGCCGTTCCAGACCGTGTGGGTCCCGGGTCAGGGATACGGTCACCTGCACCGGGTCGGCATCGTCTTCGCGTTCGACCTGGATCGCGTCCCTGTCGACATGCGCCTGGATGCTGCCCGCCCAGAGCAACGCCGCCGCCATCGGCCCCTTGCCGGCGTATCCGTCCAGTTCGCCCGCGTCGCGGCGACCCTGGTTGCGGAGGGCTTCGCGGCTGGCGCCCAGCGACTTGGCGCCGGCCCCGGCGGCGGCGCGCAGCAGCGCCGCATATTGACCGTGGTCGGGCGCGAACCGCGTCATGGTCACGCCGCCTTCTGGCAAGGCAGGTGGCTCAGGTTCGGGTGGACTTTGCCAGCGCGCCGCCGCCGGGACTGCGGCCGGCGATGCGGCCGGTCCGCCATTCGAGGGGGCAAACGCCTGCGTGATGGCGCTCGCCATGGCCTCCGCGGGTTGGTTGGCAGCGAACGGCAAGGCCTGGGCCGCGACCGGTTTCGGCGCGGTCGCAGATGGGGCCGTCGGGGTCGGATCGGTCAACGTCCTGGCGGCGGCGCCGAGCTGGGAATCGGCGGCATCGGTGGCCGCGCCTAACTCGGTGGCAATATCCTGGGCGGCGCTGTCTAAGTCCTCCTGGGCCTCACCCACCGTCGCCGCAACCTCGGCATGGATCTCCTGCAGTTCCTGGCGGGTTAGCTCGGCCTCGCGCTGCAGTGCTTCGACTTCACCGCGCAGGAGCTGGATCTCCTCATCGAATTCGGCCCGGAATTCGTGGGCCCATACCCGCAGTTGGCGCACCATTCTTCCCAGTCTTCCCATCGCCTCCGGCAGACGGTCGGGGCCGAGCACGATCATTGCGATCGCGAGGATGAAGAGGAATTCGGTTATGCCGACGCCGAACATCTGCGCCTCAGCGGACCCCGGCGGAAGGGTTCAACTCAGGGCCACCCTGATCGCCTGATCGGCATCGGAGACCATGATCAGGGTCAGGTCGTTTTCCAGTCCCGGCGGCAGCTCTTCGATATCGGGCGCGTTGGCGCGCGGGAGCAGCAACCGGCGGATTCCGGCGCGCTGGGCGGCCAACAACCGATGCGACAACCCGAATCCACCCATCAGCAGCCCGTTCTGATTCATCTCGCCAACGACCGCGGTCTCGGGGTCGATCGGGCGATCGCGCAGCGCCGAGATCAGTGCCACCAGCACCGGCAGCGTAAGAGCCTCGGAGTCCTGGTCGGTGGCGCCCAGGTTGTGGTTGATCTTGTAACCGTACTCGAATAGCTGGCGCGCCGAAATGTCGAGTTCGGTCATCCGCGAGCGTACGTAGTAATAGGCCGTGTCGCAGGCCTTGTTGACCGGGGCCGATGTCCCCTCCGGGGTCAGGTAGTAGCGTCCTCCGGGCACCGGAACCGCTTCGATCAACTGCACGTTGGCGCCCTGGGGGCCAAGCTGCAGCGTTCGGCAGGCGCCGGGACGGGCGTAGCCGCCTTCATCCCGGTAGTAGCGCCGCGGTTTGCCCAGAATCTTGCTCAGTCCGGGCGCGTCGATCAGCGGGGGCGTAGATCCCTCCGGGGCGGCGGCCACGCTGCGCGCCATTTCGGTCAGTGCGATGCTAGTGGCGGCCAGTCCGGCCTCGGGCGTGTATTCGCTGACGAGCACTTCGGCGGCATCCTCGCCCAGCGCTACCTGATCGGCAATTGCGTAGCGGGACTTGATTTCGTCCCAGAGCAGGGTCTGCGCGATCCGGGCGCGTTCGCTACGGGTGTAACCGGGGCAGTCGACCAGCAGCATCCGGTCGACGATTTCGGGCGGCAACGCGCTGCCCCCGTCGGCGGTGAGCACCAAGAGCGTCGATCGCAGGTCGAAGCCGACATCCAGGTATTGATCACGCCAATTCCGCCTGGCCTCGGAATCGTTGACCAGCGAAAGCAGCCTCGCCCCGCGATCGGGCCAGTTGGCCACCGCCCAGTGAACATTGGCCAGTATGATCACCCCGCGGCGGGAGCCATTTGCGGCCAACGCCCGCGCCAGCGAACCGATAGTGCCGCGAGTGTGCGACGATCCGGAGCCGAACAGATCGTTTTCGCCAACCGTTCCTACCAGGTCGATGGTGGCCGTCGGCAAGTTCAGGGCCTTTGCCACGCGCTTTGCCAGGCTGCGCCGGCCGCTGCCCGGTGGCCCGCACAGCAGGGCCGCGCCGGGTGATTCGGCTCGGTGCGCCGAGAGCATCCAGTCGACTAACAGGCGGCGGTTGAATGGCGGCGCGTATTGGCCGATGTCGACCTCTGTGACAACTGTCTCGGGATCGGCATTGGGCGGCGGATCCGGTTCCGGCCAGGGCAGCGCCAGTAGATTGGCGAGGTATTCCCTCGCCTGGAACACTTCGGCGGCGGGCGCATCCGTCTGCTCCAGCGCGCGGGCGACTTCGCCGGCGACGGCGCGCGCCTCCTCGGAAAGGTTGGCGGCGGCGATCTGGTCGGTCAGCGCGGCGTTGTCCATATCGTGAACCTGTGATCGGCTAGCCCAGGGCCTGTCGGCGCGCTGTTTTTGAATATGAGCACCGAAAATCAGTCTATGAAATTGACAATTCAGGCGCCCCCGCGCTTGTGGCCGGCGGCCACCTAGCCGACCCTAGCGGATCACCGACCATCGCGGCGCGTTCCTACTTCACCGATTACTCGGGCCGGCGCCGGCCCGAGAGACCGGTGATCGATTGGTCTGACCCCCGCTTTAGCACCCGCGAACCCAGCTTCGCCGAGTTGTATGAAGCCATGCTCGAGGCCGGCTGTCCCATCTGCCGGTTGGGGCTGCGGATCGCCGACCACTACCTGACCGTCTACTGCTCCGACAACGTAACTGATGTCGATATTCGGGCGACAGTCCGGGAAGCCAACGGTTTTTGCAACACCCATGCCTGGCAGCTGCCGGACCGGCGTGACGCGCTGGGCCTGGCGATCACCTACGCCGACATCATCAAGAACCTGGGTCGGCAATTGGGCGCGTACGATGCCGAATCGCGCCGCCGCTTGCCGCGCTGGTTATTTCGTCTGCTCCGCGACTGGCGTGGGCGATTGTGGCGCGGCCGGGTGTTCAAACCCGCGCAGCCATGTCCGGTCTGCGTCGAGCAGTACCGGGCGGAATTGCGCTACGCGGCCACTTTCGCCGATTACGCCGGTGATGAGATGCTGATCGAGCGCTACCGCCAGGGCCGGGGGCTGTGCCTGCCGCACCTGCAATTGGTTTCCGCCGCCGCCGCCGACAGTCGCGCTCTTGCGCTGGTTGCCGCCGCCGAAGTTGGGCGCTGGCAGGAATTGCACGATCTTCTGGATGAGATTGTGCGCAAGTCCGATTACCGTTTCAGTCAGGAAACGATCACGCCCGCGGAACGAGAGGCTTTGACTCGAGTGCTAGCCACTGTCAGCGGTGCCAAGGGGATTTCACCCTGGCGGCCCCGCAGTCCGTGAATGATTCCGCGGCCGCAGCGCTGCCGGAAATCCGGATCGGCGCGCGCGGGGATATGGACGACCTGGTCGAATTGTGGAAATCGACCACCCATCCGGACGGCCAATTCCTGCTGCGCCGTTACTTTGATGACATTGACCGCGATGCCCAGCAGGTGCTGGTCGGGTCGCTTGATGGACGGATAGTGGGCCAGGTCTGGATCCGTTTCCGGGGCAGCGATCCAAAGTTTTCCGACGACCGGTCGCAGTGCTACCTCCACACCCTGTTCGTGCACCCCGACTGCCGCCGTCGCGGAATCGGGCTTGGGTTGGTGCTGGGGGCGTCGCAGCTGGCCTGCGGGCGGGATCGGCGGGAACTGGTGATTGCCGTGGATAAACCCAACCGTTACGCCCGGGATCTCTACCGCAAATGGGGGTTTGATCAGTTCGCGCAGCTGATGGATCTGCGTGGCGACTTGATCCTGATGCGGCGCTCCACCTTTGGCCCCGACGCGGCACTGCACCTGCTTGAAGGAACCCATATAAAATTTTTGAACCAGTAGCCGCGCCCTCTTTTGATGAGATCGCCGCCGCCGACACAACACCGCTAACCGGGGCGAGTTCAATTTGGCTGACAGTTGGGCCTTTTTCAAGGGCGAGTTTGTTCCGCTCGAAGACGCACGCGTGAGCATCGGAACGCACGCCTTCAATTACGGCACCGGGTGCTTCGAGGGCATTCGTGGTTATTGGAGCGAGCAAGAGGAGCAGATGTACCTCTTCCGGGTCCCTGAACACTTCGAGCGCCTGCACCGATCGGCGCGCATGCTGCTATTGACGCTCGAGTATTCGGTTGACCAACTCTGCGATATCACCCTGGAGCTTATCCAGCGCTGTGCCTTCACCACCGACGTGTACGTGCGGCCAATCGTCTATAAGGCTTCGACGACGATCGGTCTGAGCATGATCCGGCGTGACGCCGAAGGCAACGCCGTCAACCTTGAAGATGATTTTTGCCTGTTTGCCGCGCCCTTCGGGGACTACCTGGACGTCGACGCCCCGATCCGCTGCTGCGTTTCGCCGTGGGTGCGCATCGACGACAACATGATCCCGGCGCGGTCAAAGGCCACCGGCCTTTACATGAATTCGGCCTTGGCCAAGACCGAAGCCGAGCTCAACGGGTACGACGAGGCGATCATGCTCACCGCCGCCGGACACGTCAGCGAGGGATCCGGCGAGAATCTCTTCATCCTGCGCGACGGGCACTTGGTCACCCCGGCGGTTTCCGAGAACATCCTCGAGGGAATTACCCGTGCAACGGTGATTGAACTGGCTGCCGGGGAGTTGGGGTTGGAGACGATAGAGCGCCCGATTGACCGCACCGAGCTCTACAGCTGCGACGAACTATTCCTCTGCGGGACCGGCGCTCAGATCTCGGCCGTCTCGCATCTTGACGGCAGGGCCATCGGCAACGGCGACGTGGGTCCGGTGACGCGCCAGCTGCAAAAGATCTATTTCGGTGTTGTAAAAGGGCGCAACCAGGCATATCGCCACTGGTTGATGCCGGCAATCCCGGCCCGGGTGAAGTCGCGACTCTGAAAAATCTACTTCGCTCAATCGGTCTGACCGGTCCTCCCAGGAAGGAACCGGCGCCGGAGCCATCAACCTCAGCAAAGCCCGCGTCACCGACGCCATCCGCGGGCCGGCGTACGCGCCGACCGCGGAGCATTTCGCGGCGCGGATCGCGTAGCCAGGCGACCAGGAACGGGTCGTCGACATCGAGCACGGGGCGCAGCGGGCAGTCGGGGCGCTCACGCCGCCCGGCCCGTCCCGCAGCCGAAGCCGAGAACGGCACCGAGCTGGAGGTCCTGGAGCGCAAGCTGGGCTACCGCTTCCAGGACATCGATCTGCTGCGTCAGGCATTGACGCACCGCTCGGCAATCAACGAAGATCGCCATCTGAGCAGCCTGGATTCCTACGAACGGATGGAGTTTTTGGGGGATTCGGCCCTGAACCTGGCCGCGACCGACGACCTGTACGCGCGCTTCCCGCAAATGGACGAAGGCGAGATGACCAACGTCCGCAAGGACCTGGTCAGCCTCACCGCCCTGGCTGCCATGGCCGAGAAGATAAAGCTCTATCGATACGTGGTTGTCGGGTCCGGCCTGGACCTTTCCAAGAAACGCAACCAGAAGGGCGTGGCCGGGCGCAGCTTCGAAGCAATTGTCGGGGCGATCTATCTCGATTCGGACTACGGATTGGACCAGGTCAAGCGGATGCTGGCTCCGTTCTTCGAGGAACTATTGTGGATCAACCACCATGTCTCGGGCCGGTCCGCCGCGGCGACCCCCGGTCGCAACGGACAATCCGAACCCTCCGGCGAACGCGAAAAACAACTCTCAACCGACAACAAATCACGCCTGCAGCAGCTGACCCAGTCGGAATTCCGGCTGCAGCCGCGGTACGAACTGATCAGCACCCGCGGGCCGTCGCACGCGCCCACGTTCGCGGTGGCAGTGGGCCTCCAGGGAAGCGAACTGGCCTCGGCGTCCGGCAAGACCGTGCGCGGCGCCGAACAAACCGCGGCCGGACGGGCGATCCGAGTCCTGGAAAAGGAATTGCGCCGCCGCCGATCAGGGCGCTAACGGCGCCGTGCCAGGGCGCGGCCCGGCAGACCCTGCCCGCACTGGCGATAACCCCTGCCCCGGCTGTCGGAGCATTTAGCAATTGGCCCGCCCGCGGCCCCTGATCTCGCCGCGCCTGCTGGGAGATCGCCAAGCCCGGATTAAGCGGATCGGGGCCGCGGGTGCGGATCGACGCTACCGCCGCGTGCTCCGGCAGCTAACGGCCGGCCGGATAGAGCTCCCTCCACGGCCACGGCTTGAGTCACGCGACTACCGCATCAACGGCTGGATGGTGGCGGTTTCGCTGGCCTGCGCGTTGCTTGCGTTCGGGTACATTTACTCGCTCGACTTGAACCTGTCGGGGCCATTGACCAGGTTCACCGACGAGCTCGGGTATGCATTTGAGCCGCTGGTCGACAGCGCCAGCGGGGTGGAGGTGTCGGCGCCGTTGCTGGCAGGGAGGTCGCTGACCGAAGCGCGCGCCGCGGCGGATGCGTTGGGCCTGGAATTGGTGGTCGAGCCGGTGCCCGATGACGGCGCCGAACCGAACCGGATTCTGGGACAGGACCCGACCGCCGGCGTCCTGCTCTCCCCGGGCGAGAGCATCCTGGTTCAGGTTGCGGCCGGTACCGAAAGGTTCGTCATCGAATCCTTGATCGGACAGAACGTCGAGGCCGCCCAAGGGTTGCTAGCCGATGCCGGGTATGTGGTTGATACGGTTCCCATCCACCATCCCGACCTCCCGGTCGGCGTTGTTTCCGAGCAATTTCCGGAACCGGGGGCCGATATCGAACCCGGCGGGCGAGTGACCCTCACCTACAACGCCGGCCTACGCCTCGAAGCCGTGCCGGACCTGACCGGTCTGGACCTAGCGCTGGCGCAGCGGCGGGCGGCTGCGCACGGGTTCGCCGCCGCCGCCGCCGCCGCCGCCGAATATGATTCGCGCCTGCCGCTGGGGTTTGTACTCGAGCAGTCGCCGGCACCAGGGACAGTATTGCCAGTCGGCGAACGCGTGTTGCTGCGCGCCAATCAGCTCCCAATCGTGGAGGTGCCCGACTTGGTTGAAATGCCGCTGAGCCAGGCGCGCGAAATCGGCGCGGCTGCCGGAATTCGGATCGAACGGGTATTGAGCCCCAATCCCCGGCCGGACCGTGAGCTGGTGGTCAGGGCGCAGTCGCCGTCGCCGGGGCGGCGCGTCAATTTGGGGACGAGCGTGGAATTGATCGTCGGGTACCCGGCCCAGGGCTGACGATGCATCTTTCTGGCAGCCGGCCGGCCGGGGTCGGGCGAGGCAGCACATGGCGCTTGCTGGCCCTCCTGGTGCTGGTTCCGACGATGCTGCTGTTGCTAGCGCGCCCGGCGACGGCGCTGTCGAACGCATGCCTGCCCAGCCTCGATCACGCGACCGCCGACGCGCACTTTTTCGCCCAGACGGGTTCCGGCACCGGGTTGGGGTTCTACGTTCGCGACGACGCCGACGCCCGGTTCCTGACCGCGTTCCGCGAAGGCGGCGGCGTGCACGCGCTCGGATACCCGATTACGCGGCGATTTCTGTTGAACGGCTTTATCTACCAAGCATTCCAAAAGGTCATCCTGCAGTGGCCGATCGGGGCCGATCGGGCCAACTACGCCAATACCGTCGACTGGCTGGGCCAGATCGGCGTCGACGCCGATCTCTACGTCCAGCGCCAGGTCCCCTATTACTTCCCGCTGGCCGCCGACCGCGGACTGGACCCAACCGACCCCGAGGATTTCGGGCACATCGTCCAGAACCATCTGCAGCTGCTGGCGGTGGACGAGCAGATCCGCGATTTCTTCCTCGCCGAACCGCGCTGGCTTGAACTCTACGGGCTTCCGGTCAGTTACGAAGATTTCGGCCCGGTGCGAGTTCTGCGCAGCCAGCGCCAGATCTTCCAGGTCTGGAACGTGCCCGACTTAGGCGGGCCGGTCGGAAAGGCGATCCTTGCCAACACCGGCGACATCGCCAAGGAATTCGGCCTACTGCCGCAGGAAGCCGGCATCCCGATGTCGCCGCCGGTGCGGGCCGGCGACCGGATAGCGGCCTCCGCTTTGCCGACGCGGGCAGGGTCGCCGACGCTGGTTCAGATCTGGGGCACGTCCTCGCAGGTTCGATCCGTCGGCCATCCGGCGATCTCGTTCTGCATCGGCGATTCGCAGCAGTTGCTCGTGCCGGTGCCGCTGGACGCGGAACCGGGAGCCATGGAACTGCAGCTTGAAGCGGTCGGATCAGGGCCTTCCCTGACCGGATCAGTGGAGTTCGAGGTCGAGCCGCTGGAAGCGGATGAGTACGAACTCTCCGGGGTCGTTGGCGATCTCGAATTCCTGTTCGATCCCGAGGTAGAGGCGGCCGACGAACTGCAACTGGAACAGGCCACCGCCCCGGTAACGCTGGAGTTGCTGTTCCGAGGTCCGTTCCGGGAGCCGCTGGAAAGCGAGGTCACCGCCGGCTTCGGTGACCGGCGCAGCGTCGCATTGCGTGAGCATACGATCCTGCACCATGGGATCGATTTTGCCGGCGATTTGGGGGATCCGGTAATGGCGGGGGCCGCCGGGAGAATCAGCCATGCCCTGGATTTGTCCGTTTATGGTCGCACGATCGTGATCGACCACGGCCTGGGGGTGTACTCAACCTATTCACATCTCGAGGACTTTGAACACCAACCGGGCGAGGTGGTGGAGGCCGGTGACGTGATCGGAACCGTCGGATCGACCGGTCGCTCTACCGGACCGCACTTGCATTGGGAAATCCGCGTTTTCGGCACCCAGGTGGATCCCGGCGCCTTCCTTGCCCCGGGGATCGGCGACTTTGGCAACCCCGATGTTGATCCGGGTTCGACCGGCGAGGACAACGCAAATATGTCTTCGGCTCCGCCGGCGGTCGGATGACCGGGTCAGCGCCCGAGGCCCAATCGGCGAACGCAGTCTTGGAGCTGCCGGCGGTACTTGCGGCGTTGGCCGGCCACTGCGGTTTTTCCGGCTCAACCGGGCTGGCCCGAGCGTTGCGGCCGGCCGGTTCCGCCGAGCAGGTGCTAAAGCTCCAGGACGAGACGACCGAGGCGCTGGCGGCGCTGGGGCAGGTTCCGGGGCTGGTCTGCAGCGGTCCCGAAGAGATATCCGGCATCCTGCAACGCGCGCGGATCGGCGCGGTCTTGGACGAGGCCGAATTCGGGCAGCTGCGCGATGCAATCGTTGCTTTCCACCGCTTCGGACGCGCCCTGGCAGAGTGCGAGGACGCGCCGACGCTCTCCCACCGGGCGCGCCGCATCGAACCCCTGCAAGCGCTGGCACAGGCCATAGATCGGACCATTGACCGGCACGGGCGGGTACGCGACCAGGCATCGCAAGAGCTGGCCCGGCTGCGCGGCCAATTGCGTAGCCAGCGCGCTTCAATCGAGCGCCAATTCGGGCAATTGATTTCCCGGCTGGGACCGCAGGGACTCCTGGCCGAGACGATCTTTACGGTGCGTGGCGGACGTTACGTCCTTCCCTTGCGGCGCGAATCGCAGCGCCAGGTGCCGGGTGTAGTGCACGACCTCTCCGCCAGCGGCGCGACCGCCTACGTGGAGCCATTGGACACGGTTGCGACCAACAACCGGTTGCGCACCCTGCAGTCAAGCGTCCGCAGCGAGGAGCGCCGCGTACTAGCATCCCTTTCGGCCAAGGTGCGCGCCAGCGCCGACGCGCTGGAGCGGAACTGGGACCAAGCTAGTAACTTGGATCTGGTCTTGGCCCGAGCGAAGCTGTCGCTGGAGCAGCGCGCTGCAAGACCGAAAGTTGCGACCGAGAACCGGTTCGATCTCCGGGCGGCCCGTCACCCGCTGCTGGGCCATGCGGCGGTGCCGATTGATATTTGCCTGGGCGGCCCGCAGGGGTTTCGGGCCCTGGTAATTACCGGCTCTAACGCCGGCGGCAAGACGGTTGCCCTCAAGACGGTCGGCCTCCTGCACATGATGGCCGCCTGCGGCCTGCAGATTCCGACCGCGAACGGATCCGAGGTAACCGTATTCGACCGCGTCTATGCCGATATCGGCGATCAGCAAAGCATCACCCAGAATCTGAGCACTTTCAGTTCCCACATGCGTAACCTGGCGCGGGCGCTACGGCTCGCCGGACCGCGATCGTTGGTCCTGGCCGACGAAATCGGGGCCGGCACCGACCCGGCTGAGGGCGCAGCGCTGGCGGCGGCGATCATTGATGAACTGACCGGGCGCGGCGCGGCTGTCGTCGCCACGACCCATTTCGGAGACCTGAAGCAGTACGCGATCGCGCATCCGCACGCGCAGGCCGCGAGCGTTGAATTCGATCGCGAGACGCTGCTGCCCAACTACCGATTGCACATCGGCGTGGCCGGTTCCTCGCACGCGCTGGAGATCGCCCGCCGCAGCGGAATCCCAGAGGCCGTATGCAGCCGTGCCCGCGCCGGCCTGGGGGCAGAGCACCGAGAACTAGAAGGCCTGCTGTCGGACATGCGCCGGCAGCGCGAGGACTCGGCCGTGGCCCGCTCTGAGGCGGACGCTGCCCGGCGCGAGGCGCAATCGCAGCTGGCGGGTACCGAGCGCGAGATCGCCGAACGCCAGCGTCAATTCGAGGATCAGCTCAACCGTCAGCGCGCCAATTCCCGGAGGTTGCAGCGAGAAATGGAAGCCCTGGCGCGCCGCCAGGCCCGCGCCGTCGCGTCCGGCAACCTCGATTCGGTCCGCGACATAGCGCGCCAGGCGAGTGCCCGTCAGCGCGAACACGACGACATCTCCCCGCCCCGGCCGCCGCTTGATTCGACCCCGCGCCTGCGGCGCTCTCCCCGGACCGCCGCCAACCCCGGGGACCGGGTGGAACTGATCGGCCAGCAAAAACCGGGTCGGGTCTTATCGGTGCACCGCGGCGGCGCTGAATATCTGGTGGTGGTCGGAGGCATGCGGCTGCGCGTGGGGGCGAATTCAATCGTGCGCGTTATCGGTGGTGGCCGCAGCGCACACCCCAATACACCGCCTCGGGCACCTACCAATCCCGTGCCATACCGGGCCGATCTGCATGGGGTTTTTCCCGACCATGCCGGTGTTGAGGTTGATCGCCATCTGGACCGCGCGGTCGCCCTGAATCGAAGTAGTGTGGTGCTCGTGCACGGCCTGGGTTCGGGCGCCCTGCGCGACGCGGTGCGCAGCCACCTGCGCGGACATCCATTGGTGCGGGATTACGCTATGGGCCCGCCATCCGAAGGCGGCGACGGGGTCACCGTTGTGACCCTGTCCTAACGCCCGGGAACTGCAGCCGAGCGCTCAGGTCGTACTTACTGGCGCAGTACCTGGTAATCAACCTGGCGACGACGTGCCAGGGGCCCCACCCGGCCGATGAATTTACGCAGCGATCCGTGCGAACTCAGTAGCACTCCGATCCCGATGCCCACACCGAGAACAAAGGCCAGTTCAAGGATGCTTACGGCCGGTTTCTGACGCGCCAATTTCGCTGCCTCCGCCTCTTCTTGTAGAGCCCTACTACAACAAATAATAAAACCGCCGTGGAAGGCGGCCCAAAACGGTGGGCCAGGTCACACCAGATGCAGCACCGTCCGGGCGTCGCCCCACAGCTCCTCAATGGCGTAGTAGCGGCGCGGGTCGGGCAGGAATAGGTGAACGATCAGGTCGCCACAATCGACCAGCACCCAGCCGTCATCGGTCCTCCCTTCAACCCGCGGGCGGGACCCCTCGGGCGCCATTTCGTGGCAGGTGTCGACCAGGCCGCGCATGTGCAGGCGGGAGTTGGCGGTAGCCAGCACGAAGTAGTCGGCGATCGTGGAAATCGGTGCGATCTCCAGCAACCGCACGTCGGTTGCGGATTTGGCGGCCAGTTCCCGGGCCAACTGGTGGGCCAGTCGGCGGATGGCATCGTCTTCGACGGCATTCACGACCAACCCTGCCAGGAATGGCGGCTGCGGGCCGCCATCACCGGAAACTGCCATTGCAATAGAGGCGGTTGCACCGAATAAATCTTGCGACCGGAGCCGGAACCAGGCGGTCAATCGATTTCCCGGCGGCAATGCGGTCCCTCACCAGGGTTGAGGAAATGGCCGGGGTATCGGCACGGATAACACGCAGCTCGCCCCGGTGCGCTTTGACCCAGGCCGGGATGGCGGTGTTGCCGTAGCCGCCCCGCGCCACAGCCAGGATCTGGGCGCGCGCCAGGATCCCGGGAACATCGCGCCAGTTGACCAGCTCGGCGAGCAGATCGGTACCGATGATCAGGGCCAGGCGTCTACCCGGACAAAGTTCGGACAGACGCTCCAGGGTATCGACTGTGTAGGCACGGCGGCGCTTCACTTCCAGATCGGATACCTCCAGGCTCGCATCACCGGCAACGGCAAGGCGACACATTTCCAGGCGCTGCTGCGGCGAGGCCGCCGGCGCCGTACGCAGTGGCGCCTGGGCCGCAGGCACCAGCAGTATCCTCTCCGCCTCGCCAGCGTCCAGGCACACCCGCGCCAGCGCGAGGTGGCCGTCGTGAACGGGGTCAAAGGACCCGCCGATTACGCCAATCGGTCGCTGGTCGGCCAATAGGTCTCCCTGGTATCCGGGTTGCGGGTGCTGACTGTCTCCAATTACGGTGTATCATTTTCGGAGCCGACGGGTTGTTTTGCACGCCCGGGCGGCCTCCTTGCCGGCGCCATAGCCAGTCCCAAGCGACAAATGCACCGCGCCGTAGCTATTTACCCTTCTCAGGCATTTCGCCAACGCATCCATTGTGGCGGCCAAGACTATGCACTCAGCTGCCGCCGGGTGAGATAACGCATTTGCCAAACAGGCTGGAGATTTCCAAGTGAGCGGACGCCGAAGACCCTACCGTGATCGAGGGCGGGGCGGCAATTGGGGTGCCGCAGTGCGCAGCATCGACATCGAAAGCGTCAACGGCGCTCCGGAGTTGCTGAGCAATTATTCGACCCGCGACTTTATGGCGCGCGATTTCGACGAGTTGCAGGTCCTTGCCGATCGCCTTGGCATCGAACCCAACGGCGACCCGGAGCCCATCGACAAGCGGTCCCTGGTCGATTTGATAATCGCCAAGAGCGATGAAAGTCTGGCCAGCTCGCTCGAGCACGGGGTTCTCGAGATAACCTCGGAGGGATTCGGGGTGCTGCGCCGCAATTCACGCTGGTTGCCGACCGTCTCTGACATCTACGTCTCGCAGGCCCAAATCCGCCGCGCCGGCATGCGCACCGGTGACTTCGTGACCGGGCAGGTGCGACGCCCCAAGGAAAACGAGAAGTACCGCGGACTGGTGCGGGTGGTGGCGATCAACAACGCCGATCCCCAGCTGGCGGCGCGCCGCCCGCGGTTCCGCGATTTGGTCCCGATTTTCCCGACCGATCAGATCCTGCTAGAGCACGAACGGGTGGATTTGACGACCCGCGTCATCGACCTGGTGGCGCCCATCGGGCGCGGCCAGCGCGGCCTGATAGTTTCGCCGCCGAAGGCCGGCAAGACCGAAGTCTTGAAGCGGATTGCCAAATCCATTAGTACCAATTACGACGACCTGCAGCTGTTGGTGGCTTTGATTGGGGAACGCCCCGAGGAGGTCACTGACTGGCAGCGCACCGTCAAGGCCGAGGTAATCAGCTCGACGTTCGACGAGCATCCCGACAGCCACTGCCGGGTAGCCGAGTTGACCATGCAGCGCGCCCGCCGACTGGTTGAAAACGGCGCCAACGTGGTGCTTTTCCTGGATTCGATCACGCGCCTGGCGCGCGCCTACAACCTGCAGGTTCCGTCTTCCGGCAAGACCCTCTCCGGCGGCGTCGACCCGGCGGCGCTGGTCCCTCCCAAGACTTTCTTCGGCTCCGGCCGCAATATCGAAAACGGCGGTTCATTGACCGTTCTGGCCTCCTGCCTGATCGACACCGGGTCACGCATGGACGAGGTCATCTACGAAGAATTCAAGGGTACCGGCAACTGGGAGTTGATCCTGAATCGACGCCTGGCTGAGCGCGGCACTTTCCCATCGGTCGATGTGATTAAATCTGGTACTCGTCGGATCGAACTGCTGCTCGACGACGAAAAAACCCGAATGAGTTGGCTGCTGCGTCGGATGCTGATCGCGGTCGGTGACGAGGACGCAATCGAACTGATGCTCGACCAGCTCAAGAAAACCCGTGACAACGCCGATTTCATGCGCACCATCCAGAAGCAATCGCTGTGAAAGTAATCCTTCTCTCCGATGTCCCGAACCTTGGTCGGGTAGGCGAAATCACCGAAGTCGCACCGGGATTCGCACGTAACCACCTGATCCCCAAGCAACTGGCCCGTCCCGCCACGTCCGGGGTATTACGCGACCAGCGCACAAAACACGCGATCGCCAGTCACCGCGCCCAACAAGAGATGGCCAAAGCGCAAGAACTGGCATCCAAGCTGCAGGGGGCATCGGTGATCATTCCAGCGCGGGTCGGATCCGAAGGCCGAATCCACGGCCGGATCACTAACCAGCAGGTCGCCGAGGCGCTGGCCGAACAAATCGACATCGAGATCGATCGCCACCGGATAACCGTTCTTGATCCAATCCGCTCACTCGGCATCTACACCTTGCCGGTGCGGGTCGCGACCGGGCTGGAAGCGTCGATTACGGTCGAGGTGATGGACTTGGACGAACTGGCGGCGGAAGCCGAAGCCCTCGCCCGTGAGCAGCTCAAGCAAAGAGCGGAAGCGAGCGAATGATCGCGGCCGCAGCATATCTTCAAAGCAACTCTCGGCCAACGGCGCTAGCAGTATCTGCAGCGGCTGGCTGCTGATCGCTTGCCGTCCGGGCGTGATCGGTCAGCAAACGTCGGGCGGCCAGTCGCGTCAGGTGACGCGCGCCTTTGACCGTAAGCGGAGACCAATTTCTCAATCGGGGTGCTGGCGCGGCCGGCGCGAAGGACAATAATTGCGGGCAGCGTCGGTTGCTGTCGGGTCGAGCCCGTGCATGGCCAATGGCAAGCGGCGGAGATCTCTCTGCTTGGCCGGTTCGGCTTCGCCCACAATCTCGCCCGGCACCGTCCCGCATTCGTCCCGACCAGCGCAAACCGTCAAGATCCCGGGTCCATAACTGATCGGGCCGGCCGGACCTGGAAAGCGTGGGGCCGCCTCACCCCACCCGGCATCTTGAGCGCGTCGCCAACCTCATCGGCTTGATAGGAGAAATGGCAGGTGCAATCAATCAAGGGTGCGGTCCTCTTCGGGTACAACGAGCCGGTATTGGTCGAGGTCATGGAGCTGGGTGACCCCGGCGCCGGCGAGGTGCTGGTGGAGATGAAGGCCAGCGGCGTCTGTCACACCGACTGGCACGTTGTAAAAGGGGATTGGCCGGACATCGCGGTCCCGGTCATACTCGGCCACGAGGGAGCCGGGATTGTTAGAGCGGTCGGCACCGGGGTCACCAACGTCCAGGAAGGCGACCACGTGATCCTCTCCTGGATGCCGAGTTGCGGCCTGTGCGAAGCCTGCCAGACCGGCCGACCGAACGTCTGTTATCGCCAGCCCATGAACGAGGCCACCGCCCGCGTGGCCCGGACCGGGGCCCACGTGCCCTTCCTCTACGGGTTGGGCACGATGTGCTCACACGCAATCGTCAGCGAGATGGCGGCGGTCCCGATCGACAAATCGATGCCCTTTCCGCAAGCCGCATTGGTGGGTTGCGGGGTTACCACCGGGGTGGGCGCGGCGATCAACACGGCGCAGGTGCAACCCGGTTCCACCGTCGCGGTCTTCGGCGCCGGCGGGGTGGGCCTGAGCGTAGTCCAGGGCGCATCCATCGCCGGGGCCACGACGATCATCTCCGTCGATTTGCTGGAAAACAAACTCGCCCTGGCCCGGCAATTCGGGGCCACTAACACCGTCAACGCCCGCGATTGCGATCCGGTGGAGGCAATTAGAGACCTAACCGGCGGTCTGGGTGTGCACTACGCCTTCGAGGCCATAGGGCTGGTGGCCAAGCCGTTTGTCCAGGCAATCCATGCGACCCGCAATCGCGGGGTGACCGTGTGGGTGGGCCACGCTCCGCTGGATACGCCGGTGACATTGGACGCCCAGGACCTGATGTGGGAGAAAACCGTTATCGGGTCCATGTACGGCAGCGCCCGCCCGCACATCGACTTCCCGCGAATGATTTCCCTTTACCAGGCCGGAAAGCTAAAGCTCGACGAACTGATCACCACGAGCCTGCCGCTCAGTGAGGTCAACGAAGCGTTCCGACTGCTCGGCGAGGGCAAGGTGGCGCGCAGCGTACTGACCTTTGATTGACCCGCTGAGATTCGGATCATGGGTCCGTTCGGTTAGTCAGGGGCCGGCCGATGACCCGACGGCGCTGTGCGGGAATCGCCGCGACGTCAAGCTGGCCGCGGAGGTCGATCTCCCGCAACCTTCGCCGGCCACCCGCAATTCTTTGCGCGATCGGCGCGGCAAGGGCAGACTAATCGTCGGCCGCCGACACGTGACCGCGACTGCGCCACCGCCGGTGCCGGCCCAGGCAATTCAAGGGCGCCGCCCGGAGAGGACGCGATGAGCACAAACGACGCGCGCGTACCCCCGCACAGCGAAGACGCCGAGCGCTCGGTGCTGGGTTCGCTGCTGCTCGATCCGCAGGGCATATCCAAGGTCGCCGACTTTTTGAGCGAGGCCGATTTTTACCGGCAGCCACATCGCCTGATTTACCGGGCGATCGAAAACTTGGCGGCACGCAATCAGCCGGCCGATCTAATGCTGGTCATCGACGAGCTGGAACGAAGCGAAAACCTGGAGGCGGTAGGCGGCACCGCTTACGTGAGCCTTTTGGGGCACGAGGTTCCGACCTCGTTCAACGTCCGTTACTACGCCGAGATCGTCAAGCGCAACTCGATCCTGCGTCAGGTTATCGACGGGGCCCAGGCGCTGTCGGATCTGGCCTACGACCGCGCCGCCGACGCCGACGCGGTCGTCGCCCGGGCCCAGGAACTGCTGTTTCAGCTTGCCGCCAATACCGACTCCGGCAACTACCAGCACGTCCGCGACCTGCTCGTCCCGTATGTAGACGAGCTGCTACGGCGGCGCGAGGAAGGCCAGTTGCTGGCCGGGGTGCACACCGGCTTCACGCGCCTTGACGAGCTCCTGGGCGGGTTCCAGGCCTCCGACCTGATCACGGTTGCGGCCCGGACCGGCATCGGCAAAACCTCCTTCTTGCTAAACATTGCCTGGCGCGCGGCCGGAATACATCACGTACCGGTGGCCTTGTTCACCCTGGAGGTCTCACCCAAGCAGCTGACCCAGCGCCTGCTGAGCATGCAGACCCGGATTGATTCGACCAAGTTGCGTGATGCCGACCTGACCGACGAGGAGTTCGGAATCGTCGGCACCGAAGCCGGAAATTTGAGCGAATTCCCAATCTATCTCGACGACACTCCGGCACTGACCGAACTGCAGCTGCGCTCCAAGGCCCGCCGGCTGAAGCTGGACCACCATATCGGCTTGGTCATCATCGACTACCTGCAGTTGATGCGCCCGCACCGCGACCACGAAAACCGGGTCCAGCAGATTTCGCAGATTACGCGCTCCTTAAAGCAGCTTGCCCGCGAACTCGATGTCCCCGTCATGGCCGGAGCGCAGCTGTCGCGTGCGATCGAAATGCGCACCCAGCAGCGCCCCCGACTCTCCGACCTGCGCGAGAGCGGCTCGATTGAACAGGACTCCGATGTGGTCATATTCCTCTACCCGGAGGGCGGCGATCTGCCGCCCAGCGGACCGGTGGAATTGAATATCGAAGTGGCCAAACACCGTCATGGCCAGACCGGCATTGTGGACGCGATCTTCGTGCGCGAATTCGGCCATTTCGTGGCCCGCGAGCGTACACCGCAGTACTAGGGCGGCGCATTGCGGCCGGCCCGCGGCGGCCGGCTACGTTGGAGAATCGGAACGACGGTGCTGCCCGCCCGCCCTCTCCGCCGCCCGATCTCCGCCCGCCAGATCAACCATGCTGAAAAACTTGACCGGCCTGCTGCGCGACGGTCCTTCTAAAACAATGCGGCGCCACACCCGCCTGGTCGAGCGCGTGAACGCGCTCGCTGTCCAGTACCGCGCCTTGGACGCCGCCGGCCTGGCCGCCGTGACCGGGCGACTGCGGGATCAGTTGCAGCGGGGTCGCTCACTGGACGGACTGCGCGCCGAGGCGTTTGCGGCGGTGCGCGAATCCACTGAGCGCACCATCGGCGATCGCCAGTTTGACGTGCAGATCGTCGGCGCGGCAGTGCTGCACGAGGGCGCGGTTGCGGAAATGAAGACCGGCGAGGGTAAGACCTATGTAGCCCCGCTGGCGGCCTACCTGAACGCGCTGCCGGGTCGCGGCGTGCACGTGGTAACGGTCAACGATTACCTGGCCCGGCGCGACCGCGACTGGATGGGACCGGTGCTGGAGCGGTTGGGCATGACGGTGGGCGTGATCGCCGCTGATCTCGATTTGGCCAGCCGCCGCGCGGCCTATGCTAGCGACGTCACTTACGGAACCAACAACGAGATCGGATTTGACTACCTGCGCGACAACATGGTCCAGCGGTTGGGCGACCGGGTCCAGCGGGGACTTGATTTCGCCATCGTGGACGAGGTCGACAACATCCTGATCGATGAAGCGCGGACCCCGCTGATCATTTCCGGGCAGGTCGCCGAATCAACCGCTCTGTACCAGAGTTTTGCCGCCATCGTGGACCCGTTCCGGGAGGGCCGCGATTTCGAAATCGACCTCAAGCAGCGGGCGGTCTTCCCGACCGATGAGGCGATCGACAAGGTCGAGCGGCGACTGGGCATCGAGAACATCTATGCGGAAGGCAATTACCAGCACCTGCACTATCTGCAGCAGGCGCTGCGTGCCAAAGCCCTCTATCGCCGCGGGCGCGATTACGTGCTCTTTCGCGACGGCGCGGTCGTAGATGCCCGCGACGTGCGGGCCGAAATCGTCATCGTCGACGAGTTCACGGGGCGGCTCATGCATGGGCGCCGATTTGGAGAGGGCCTGCACCAGGCGATCGAAGCCAAGGAGCACGTGCAGATCCAGGCCGAAACCCGCACCATGGCCACGATCACCTTCCAGAACCTGTTCCGGGCCTACGCCAAGCTGGCCGGCATGACCGGTACCGCCAAAACCGAGGAAGAGGAGCTGCACAAGATTTACGGGCTGCAGGTGCGCGAGATTCCAACCAACGCACCGATGGTCCGGCGCGATAAAACCGACCTGGTCTTTAAGACCAAGGTAGCCAAGAACCGCGCGGTGGTCGCCGAGATCGCAAGTCTGAACCAGCAAAAGCGGCCGGTCCTGGTGGGGACGACATCGATCGAGTCGTCAGAACACCTCGGCCGGTTGCTGCGCTCGGAACGGATCCCGCACCAGTTACTAAATGCCCGCTTCCATGCCCAGGAAGCCGAAATAGTGGCCGAGGCAGGCCAGCCGGGCGCAGTCACCATCGCCACCAACATGGCCGGCCGCGGCACCGACATCAAGCTGGGCCCGGGCGTAACCGAGCTCGGCGGGCTGTACGTGCTTGGCACCGAGCGCCATGAATCACGCCGCATCGACAACCAGCTGCGCGGCCGCTCGGCGCGCCAGGGCGATCCCGGCGAGTCGCGCTTTTTCGTCTCGCTCGAGGACGACCTAATGCTCCGCTTCCGCTCCGATCGGGTGGCAGGGGTGATGGAACGACTGGGAATTGCCGAAGACACCCCGATTGAGAACAAGATCATCACCCGCTCGATCGAATCGGCGCAGAGCCGGGTGGAATCGCAGAACTTCGACATCCGTCGTCATGTGGTCGAGTTCGACGATGTGATCAATCGCCAGCGTCAGGTCGTTTATCGGCAGCGCGAGGGTTACCTGGCCGAGGGCCTGGATCCGGAAGTCCAGGTTAGCGAGATGCTCGCGGCCGAAATCGCGGACCTGATTGAAAGCCACGAACTGGATGCCGAATCGGACCCGGACGACATTGCTGCCGCGGCCCGCAATCTGACCGCACTTCTGAATCTGGGCGAGCCGTTCGAATGGAAAAACCTAGTCGATCGCGACCGCTCCGCGATCGCCGCCGCCTTCGAATCGGCAGCCGGTTCGGCTCGTTCCGCCAAACTGGCGGAAATCGAACCCGAACTGCTGCCGCCGGCGCTGCGCTGGATCATGGTCCAAACCCTCGACCTGCTTTGGGTCGAGCACCTTACCGGGATTGAAGAACTGCGCCAGGGTATCGGCTTGGTCTCGATCGGGCAGCAGAACCCATTGGTGGAGTTCCGACGCCACGCATTCTCAATGTTCGGTCAGATGCAGGACGCGCTCCGGCGCGAGAGCCTGTTGCGCTTTTTTAGACTGCAACCGGCGGCGCGGGTGGCCAGCGAGAGCGTGCTGACCAACCAGTCCTTCCGCGCCGGTCGCGCAACCGCGCCGACCGACCGGGCCAAGGCGCAGGCAAGCCGCCCCGGCCCCAATCGTTCGCAACGCAGGGCCGCTCAGCGCCGATCCCGGCGCCGCTCGCAGGCCCGCGCCTGAGCACGGACGGTGGCGGCCATTCTTTATTCGACCCAACCCATTACGGCGAGGTAATCAGTGACCAATTCCGAGATTTCAAGGCGCGCGGAACAATTGATGGCAGATGTCCGCGATCTCCGGGGGCGTCTTTGACCATCCCGGAAAACTAAACCGGGCGGGCGAACTGGAGGCGCGCTCCAGCGCTGACGGCTTCTGGAACGATCCGCAGGCGGCTGCGGCGACGATGCGCGAGATATCGCACCTGCGTGCCGAACTCGAATCCTGGGATCAGCTGGAGGGCGAGCTCGCCGACGTGTGCGAAATGGCCGAGCTCTCCGATGGTGAATCGGATTTCGATGCCGAGCTGGAATCTGCGCTGACCCGACTGAGCGATTCGATCGCGCGGCGCCGCTTTGAGCTCGCCATGTCGGGCGAGCACGATTCGGCCAACGCCCTGCTGGCGATCAATCCGGGCGCCGGCGGCACCGAATCCCAGGACTGGGCCGATATGCTCCTGCGAATGTATCTGCGCTGGGGAGAGCGCCGCGGCTACGAAGTCGAAGTGTTGGACTTGCTGCCCGCGGGTGAAGCCGGCATCAAATCGGTCACATTACGATTGGCCGGCCGCCTGGCGTTCGGTTATTTGAAGTCCGAGCATGGCGTGCACCGTCTGGTCAGAATCTCTCCGTTTGACTCCGGAGCGCGCCGCCACACTTCGTTTGCACGCGTCGAAGTCCTCCCCGAAATCGGTGCCGAGACCGATTTGCAGATCCCCCGGGAGGAAGTTCGCGTGGATACTTACCGGGCCGGCGGCGCCGGCGGCCAGCACGTGAATAAGACCGACTCCGCGGTCCGCTTGACCCACATACCGACCGGCATTACCGCCACCTGCCAGAATTCGCGTTCGCAAATCAAGAATCGCGAGACGGCCTGGAAGCTCCTGGCGGCCCGCCTGCTGCGCCATCACGAGGCCGAGCGCGAGGCCGAGCGATCCAAGCTGGCCGGGCAACCCCTGAAGGCCGACTTCGGCAACCAGATCAGGTCCTACGTGCTGCACCCATACCGCTCGGTGAAGGACCTGCGTTCGGGATATGAGACCAGCGACGCGGCCGGGGTCTTGGACGGTGACCTGGACGATTTGATCGATTCCTACCTTGGCACCATCAGCGCGTCCGCCAATTGACCCGCGGCGGTTGGCTGCCGCCGCCGATCGGCGCAGCTGGTTTAACCGTATCAACGAAACTTGGGATGCGGGCGCATGCAGCCCAGGCCGCACCCCGTTTCCGGGTACCGGCCGCTAGCTACCGGGAACCGCAGACTTGAAAAAAGCTACGCCGCGCACATGGTCTGATCGACGCGTACTGGGGGCGATTCTGCTGGCCGCGCTGGCCTTGGCCCTGGCCGGGTTCGCCACCTCGGTCCGATCGGCGCCGCCGGAGATTGAAATCAATCCGGTGATCGTTCGCGAGTATCCGCAGATTGACACCAATGTGGTTGAGATCTACACCGAAGTGCCCTGGGCTGGCGCGGACCCGCAGGAGACCGCGATCCTGCTGCAGCTGCCCGAACGCGGCTGGACCCACATCGAGTTTGTTCCCAGCGTGCGCACCGGAGACCGGATCGTCGCCCTCTACGAGCTGGATCTGCTGGGCCGCCTGGTCACCGGAATCGAGTTCCACTACCAATGGCGCTTCACCGATTCGGACGGCGTTTACCACCTGACTCCGTCGCGCCGGGTATTGACCATCGATCCAAGCCGCGCCTGGCGGGTCGATTCCGAGCCGGAAATCAGGGTTTTCTCCTACGATGCCGATTCCAGCTTTGGACCGCAAGCGTTGGCCGAATCGTTGACTGCCGTAAAGCTGGTTGAAGACAGCCTCGGCCTCTCGTTTCAGCGGCAGCTCAAGGTCGTTGTTTACCCGACGTTTAACGAGCTTTACCAGGCGCTGGGGATCGTTGACGAATCCCGCATCAAGGGCATTTGGCGCGCCGGCTATGAGCTGATCATGCTGCAGTCGGACCCGGCGGACGATACCCTGGCGGGCGTGCTGGCGCACGAATTCACGCATGCCGTATTGGACCAGAACCTGCGCAATCCCTGGCGCGATCTGCCGACCTGGGTTCACGAGGGCGTGGCAACCTGGGTGCAGTCGAAGGCCGATGACGACCTCCCTTACGAGCGGTTGCTGGCCGCCGCCCATCGCGACGATCAGCTGCGCTCGCTGCGCGGGCTGCAGGGCTACCTGCCGATCGACCGCGAGGGCGCTTCGCTCGTGTACGCACAGAGCTACTCGATGGTCAGCTACCTGGTTGACCAATACGGCATCGATGACCTGCGCCTGCTGCTTCAGGCGCTTTCCGATGGCAACACCGAGGACGAGGCGTTAATGTCTGCCCTCGGCATCAACGCGGTTGGATTGGAGAGTGATTGGCGCGATTTCCTAGATTCCACCTACGCGGCCGCTGAAGAGGAGAACCTGCTGGCCGGGGCCCCGGTTAGGCTCGCCAATCCGGATGCGGAAACCGATTCGCAGTTGCCGCTGGAAGCGGTTCCCGAGGGTGGGGCGGGGGTGCCGGCGGATACCCTCATCGGCAGCCCGGACTTGCCTCCCGCCGATGCCGGGACGCGGGCATTCATCGCAATTACCGGTCTTACCGTCCTCGGGCTGCTGGGGTTGATCGGTTACCTGGCGTACCGTCGCTCTTCGCGCCCGGCCGTGGGGGGAGCGGCGGTTTTGGATGAACCCCCGCCGTTCGCGCTCAGCGTGCCGCCGATTGCCACCGGTGCGGCCGCGCTGCACCTTCCCAGGGTTAAACCGGCACCGCTGCCGGCAAGTGAACTAGCGCGCTCGGGGCGGGCCCGGACCGGCGGGTTCGGGCTAAACCGGTTTGAGCAACTGGCCGGGGTGCGCCCGGAGCGATTTGCCGGCCGGCGGCGACCGCGCCTGCGGCGCTTCCGCCGCGGCCGCGGCTAGCTGCGTAGCGGGGATCGAACGACCATGTCGGTGCCTAACCCAAGCTTTTCGATCGGGGTGGAAGAGGAGTACATGCTGGTCGATCTCGGGTCGCGTGACCTAGTCGCCGAACCGCCGGCAGGGCTGACCGCCGCGCTCGAGGATCGGCTGGGAAGCCAGTTCAGTCGAGAACTGCTGCGTACCCAGATTGAAGTCGGGACCAAGGTCTGCGGCAGCATCGCCGAGCTGCGCGCCGACCTGGCCCGGCTGCGCCAGACGGTGGCAGCTATTGCAGGGGAATTTGCGATGGCGCCCATTGCCGCTTCAACCCACCCTTTCGCCAACTGGCGGATGCAGAAGGTCACCGAGCGGGACCGCTATCAGACGTTGGGCGATGATCTCCAGGTGGTCGCATCGCGGGCGCTGATCGGGGGGATGCACGTCCATGTGGGCATCGAAGACGACGACCTGCGCATCGATCTGCTCAACCAGCTGACCTATTTTTTGCCGCATCTGCTGGCGGCGAGCACCTCCTCGCCTTTCTGGGAGGGGGAGTTGACCGGGCTCATGTCCTATCGGACCAGCGTCTTCTCCGAACTTCCGCGCACCGGCCCGCCGGAGCGGTTCGAGAGCTACGCTCAATATGCCCAGACAGTGGCGGTCCTGCAGCAGGTTGGTCTGATCGAGGACGCCACAAAAATATGGTGGGACGCCCGACTCAGCAACAGATTTAAGACGGTCGAATTGCGGGTCACCGATGTCTGTACCGATATCAATGATGCCGTCTGTCTGGCCGCCATCTACCGCTGCGTGCTGAGCATGCTCACGCGCCTGCGTCGCGCAAACCAGAGCTGGCGCCAGTACTCACCGCTGTTGGTCCGCGAAAACCGTTGGCGCGCGCAGCGCTATGGAATCGACGAAGGGCTGGTCGACTTCGGCCAAGGCGAGATCAAATCCTGCGCGGACCTGGGCGAGGAACTGATCGAGCTGATATTGCCGGATGCCGAAGTTTTCGGCTGCGTGGCCGAGATCGAACACCTGCGGACGATACTCGCCCGCGGTACCAGCGCCCACCGCCAGATCCGGGTTTACCGTGACGCCTTGGCCAACGGGGTCATGAATGAGGTTGCAATGGCGCAGGTGGTAGACCACCTCGTGGCTACCACTGCGGCCGGGTTGTAGGCCAATGCCGCGCCGGGCCGATTGACCTGATCAGCGGGTGGGGATTTGCGGTGTGAACGAATCCGAACCGGCCCGACCGGAAGCGGCCAGCGACGAGGAGTCGCGCCAGCTCGCCGATGCCCTCTACGGGGTGGGGCGCTCACCGATCATCGTCGCCCGCAACGTCAATTACGCTTATCCGGCGGGCGCACAGGCGCTGCGCGCGCTCAACCTGACCATTCGCCGGGGCGAGTTCGTATTTCTGGTCGGATCCTCCGGAGCCGGCAAGACCACCCTGATCCATCTGCTCAACCGCGATCTTGTCCCTAGCAGCGGCGCCATCTACATCGATGGCGTCAACACCGCCCGCCTGGCGCGTTCGCAGATTCCGCGCCTGCGGCGCCGGGTCGGAGTGATATTCCAGGACTACAAGCTGCTGGCCCAGTACACCGTAGGCGAAAACGTGGCTTTCGCGCTGCGTGTGACCGGCAGCTACGACGGCGCCGCCCAGCGGCGTGTGCTCGAGGCACTGGGGACGGTTTCGCTGGCCGGTCGAATCAATGACTATCCGCTCCAGCTTTCAGGTGGCGAGCAGCAGCGGGTCGCAATCGCGCGTTGCCTGGTAACCGAACCACCGATCGTTATTGCCGACGAACCGACCGGTAACCTGGATCCGGAAATCGCGCGCGATACCATTTCGCTGCTGCTGCGCATTTCTGAGCTCGGTACCACTGTGATCGTGGCGACCCACAACCGCGAGTTGGTCAACAGCCTGCGGCAGCGGGTTGTTGAACTTGCCGACGGGAGGCTGGCGCGCGACGAGATTCGCGCCGGCTATGCCGCCGATGAGACCGAGATCAATGGCGATGATTTGGTAAATGATTCCGCAGATGAATAGCGTCCATACGGTCCAATACGTGGTTGCGGCCGCGTTCGCTTCGATGTGGCGCAACCGGCTCACAACGGTCGCCGCGATCGTGACGACGACGGTCATGCTGCTGGTCTTCGGGTTGTTCCTGGCCGCCAACGACACCCTGGAACGCATGGTCGATGCCCTGGGGCGGCGCACCAACATGGTCGTTTACCTGCGCGACGATGCATCACCGGTGTGGATTTCGGACACGATTGCCGATTTCAAAGCCCGTCCGGATGTGGCCGAAGTGATCTTCGTGACCAAGGAGCAGGCCGCCGACGACCTGCGGGCGTCGCTGTCGGAGCTGGGCGAGGTGCTCGACGTGATCGGGCAGAACCCGCTCCCGGCCTCGATCGAAGTGCGGATGGAGGACCCGGCCAACATCCTGGACCTGGCCGAAGACCTTCGCCGACAGACGGATCAGATCGAAGAAGTTCTGGTGCGGGCCGATGTGGTGGCGCGACTGCTGCAGGCGTCGCAGTTGGTGACCATCGGCGGCGGGTTGATGATGATCCTGCTGGCGCTGGTGACGCTGCTGGTAATCGTGAATACGATCCGACTGGCTGTCCATTCGCGGCGTGAGGAGATTGAGGTGATGAAGCTGCTGGGGGCGACCGACTGGTTCGTGCGCGGCCCCTTCTTGATTGAAGGGGCGGTGATCGGCTTGATCGGGTCGGTGGTGGCAGCGCTGCTAACGTTGATCGTTTACATAAGGGTTGTGCCGGAGGTCAATTCGTTGATCTCGTTCCTGCCGGTACGCACGGCCGCCCTCTTCTGGGTGAACTTGGCCTTTTTCATCGTGCTGATGGGGCTGGTGATCGGCACCCTGGGATCGTATTTCTCGGTCCGCAACGCGCAGATGTAGCTTGATCTTGTTCAGCAACGTGGCCAAGTCCTACGGGCGCTCCCGTAACGTGCTCGAGGACGTCAACCTGCTGGTGGCACGCAACGAATTCGTATTCCTGATCGGTGCCAATGGCGCCGGCAAATCCACCCTGCTGAAGCTGGCTACGCTGCAGGAGCGGCCGACCTCGGGCACACTGATCATTGGCTCGCAGCGGGTGGACAAGCTCAATTCGACCGGGCGGGCGCGGCTGCGCCGCCGCCTGGGGATCATTCCGCAGGAGAACCGTCTTTTCTACGACCGCAGCGCCTACGCTAACGTTGCCCTGCCGCTGCAGGTGACCGGTGAGGGCGGCAAACGCCTGCGCGAGCGGGTCATGGCCGGGCTGGAGCGGGTCGGCTTGGCCGATCTGGCGAACGTAGTTGTAAACGAGATGTCCGGTGGCCAGCAGCAACGGGTGGCTATCGCCAAGGCATTGGTCAACGACCCCGAGATCCTCATCGCCGATGAACCGACCGAGGCCCTCAGCCCCTCGGCATCGCAGGCGGTGATGGAGTTGCTGCTGCAGGCCAGTGGCGAGGGGATCACCGCCCTGGTAGCCACCCACGATTCGGCCGCAGTCGACCGCTTGCGGCGGCGCGTGGTCCGACTTGAAGCCGGCCGAATAGTGGCCGACGTGCCCGCCGGGGGGTTCGATGGCTAGGTTCTCGCGCCGCTTGTTGCTACGCGGCACCGCCCTGGCGGGAATGGCGGTGGTGGGTGCCCTTGCCACCCCGTCGTCGGGCGCCAACGAGGAGCTGAGCGAGCTGGAGCGCAAATTGGCCGCGGCCGAGCAGGACCTTGAGGACTCCGGCCAATCGCTCTCGGCCTCGGATGCGCTGCGCGCGGCTACCGCTGCCCGATCATCGGCCCTGCAGGTCCAGTTGCGGGTCACCGACGAAGCGCGGTTCCGTGAATTGGTGCGGGCCCAGGAGATCGACTACCAGCTCGACATCGGCGCCTTGGAGACCGAGCGTACGCGGCGCGATATCGGAGATCTGGAGTCCGAATTCGAGTTCATACGCCGCTCGGTGGCATCGCGGATCCGCGCGATTTACAAGGCTTCGCGGGGCACCAGCCCGCTGACCCTGATCCTCTCTTCCGATTCCCTGACCGAAGGACTGGACAAGGTCGCGGCGCTGGAGCAGGTGCTGCGTCAGGACCAGGACGAAATCAAACGTCTATTGGCCAAGCGCGAACAGATCCGGCTGCGCCACGACCTGCTAAAGGATCAACAGGATAATCTCGGCCAACTTCGTGAACAAAAAGCTGAAGTCCAAGCGGCGCTGGACCGGCGCTGGGCGGAACACCTGCAACGCGTGGAAGAGGTCAAGCGCCAACAGGCGGGTTACGAATCCGACGTTGGGGCGTTTGCCGAAGAACAGAGGGTATTTAGCGGCCAGATCAATTACCTAAAGCAGCAGATCGAGGACGAACTGGCCCGGATCGAGCGCGAGCGGCAGCTGGCGGAGGCGCGGCGTCGGGCGGCCGGTCATTTCGGCGGTGCCTTCTTTCCGCCCCTTTTCGGGATCGTTACCACCGAATACGGGGGCTGCACCTACGGGCAGTGCCCGCATCTGGGAATCGATATCGCCGCCCCCCTGGCGACGCCGATCGTGGCCGCCTCCGGCGGCGTAATCATCAAGTCCGGCTACGCGATTGCCGGCAATCGCTGGGCGTCGTACGGGATGACCGTGGTCATCGCCCACGGCACCAACGAGGAAACTCTCTACGCGCATCTTGCCGACACCACCCATCCGCCTACCGTCAAGCAGGGGGACACCGTGGTCGTCGGCGACACAATCGGATATGTCGGCCTGACGGGGTGGACAACCGGGCCGCATCTACACTTTGAGCTGCGCCGCAACGGCGGCGCCGTCAACCCGCGCGACGCAATCGAATTCGGCTTCTGAAGGCGACCATGTTAAGCCGGATCCGCGCCCGCGCCCTGTTCGGGATGAGACGCCCGCTGCCATTGGCGGGGGCGATTTTGCTGGCGTTGGCGGCGCTTTTGGCCGGCATCTTGCTGGGGCGCGCCGAGTTGCCCACTCCGCTGCGCGATGGATACCCGGATCCGGATGAGGCTGTACTGCTGGAGCAGGACTTTGCAACCTTCTGGCAGGCTTGGTCGACCCTGCAGGACAACTTCCATTCGGGTCCGATCGATTCGAAGGAGCTAATGCGCGGGGCCGTCGACGGCATGGTCGAGGCGGCCGACGATCCGAATACCTACTTCCTGCCGCCCGAGCGCGCCGGCGACTACCGCGAATGGATTCATGGAACGTTTTCCGGGGTCGGCATCTCCCTGTCGCTGGAGCCGGGCGGGGCTGTTCTGATCAGGCGCGTAGTCGGCGACACTCCGGCCCAGCGCGCCGGATTGCTGGCGGGCGACCGGATACTGGCGGTCGATGACCAGCCGCTTTCCGAACTCTCGCTTGTCGAGGGGCTACTACTTATTCGCGGTCAAGCCGGCACCCTGGTGGTATTGGACATCTACCGAGCCGCCAGCGATGAAACCTTGCGGTTTGCGATAGAGCGGGCCCGGATCATGCCACCCACGGTTTGGGCGCGTCAGGTCGAGGGTTACGGGTTTATTGAACTGACCCAGTTTCGTTCGCGCACCGCGGGCGAATTGAGCGACGCGCTGGCGGATCTGCGCGAGGATGGCGTCGCCGGGGTGGTGCTGGACCTGCGCGGCAACGGCGGCGGATTCCTGCACTCAGCCCTGGGCGTGGCATCCCAATTCCTGCCGAACGGGGCGACCGTGGCTTACCAGACCCAGCGCAGCGGCCCGAACGTGCGCCATCGGACCGGCCACGACGGGACCTCTTTGAGCGTGCCGCTGGTAGTGTTAGTGGATTCCGATACCGCCAGCGCGGCCGAAATCGTGGCCGCGGCGCTGGCCGACAATCGCCGGGCCCCACTGGTTGGGCAACAGACTTATGGCAAGGGATCGGTGCAATTGAGCTTCGATCTGTCTGACGATTCGCTGATCCGGGTGACGGTAGGCAAGTGGCTCACGGCCAATGGTGTTCCCATTGATGGCGCCGGCCTGCGCCCCGACGTGCAGGTCGAGAGTTCGCCGCGGCGCGATCCCAATGATGATGATCTGGCCCTAGCGGAGGCACTTCGTCTTTTGCAGTCCGACCCGGACTGCTGCCTGCTTTCACTCCCGGCGGCCTGACAATGACGCATTCGCACGCCGGCGGCATGCGCGAGTTCATGGAGCCTGACACGGGGCCGGCGCGAGCCATTCTGGATCCGCTCATCGCTGCCCTGATCGGCACCCTGCCCGTCTGCCAGTTCTCGACCCGCCGCTTCATCGCCGTTTTCATCGGCGATCCCGATCGGGCCGAAGCGTACAAAGCCGCGCTCAAGACGCTCGGTGACGACCCTGATTTAGGGTTGATGGCCCTGCACGGACAGGTCATATCAGTGGCGTTGCGCAATGATCAGCGGCTCAATTTCGCCGGATTCGTGCGCGCGGACGATCCCGACCATGTAGACGCGTTCTGCCACAGTTCGTGGTGGCGCAAGGAGGAGTAGGCCCACCCGAAGAACCGGGGAGGGCAGTCGCATTCTTCCTTCGGGTAGACGCCGCAGTCCTCGCCGAATTGGGAACCCAAGCACTACCGGCGGCTATTTTGCGCGGCGGGTTGGCAGCCGCGGCCGCGTCCACGGCCACCTACCTGTTGGCGGCTTTGGCGGGATGGATTGTCCTTTCCGGGTTCAGTCTGGCGGTGACGCCGGTGGATCTCTTGGAGGCCGGCGTTGGAGCGCTAATTGCCGGATGGATGGGAGCATTTCTGGCAATCCCGTTGATTCGCTACCTGGCCGCCCAACTGCCCGGATTGGCTGCTCTGGGCGCCTATGCCCTGCCCGGCGCGGCACTGCTTGCGGCCGCATTCATCTGGGTGGCGCGGGCGCGGATTGCGATCGCGATCGGATGGGGCGACGCCGAACGCCCCTGGGAGCTGAGCGACCTGCATTCTGTTTTGGCGCGCGAGGAGCAGGTGTGGGCGCTGGCATTTGCCGCGGTAATGTTTGCGCTGTTGGTCGCCATACCGCTGTGGCTGCGCATTTGGCTGCGCCTCAGTCCGCGGTCTGGCGTCCCCGCGGCGGAGGTTTCGGCCCAGGAATCGGACCTGCTTGGCTACCATGACCGCGTCCGTGCCACCCGCGTGGAGGCGGGAGCGCTGCGTCAACTCCCGCGGGCCGCCGTACCGGCATTCGCAGACAGAGACGATATCACGGTGGTAGAGCGCAATCGCAGGCGCCGCGTACCCACCTGGCTGGTTGCAACCGCAGGGGCCAACTCCATCCTGGGAAAGCCGGCGGTGGTCCTCTTTCTGGGGTGTCTACTGCTGCGGGCATTCCTCTCCGATCCCGGCTTAGAGCGCTTCCCGAGCGACGATCGGGCCGTCTTCTTTCTTGAAGGCGCGCAGGTGGTACGAACTCTGACAGTGCCGCTGGGGCCGGCGGTGGTCGGGGCGCGATTGTTTGCCCTTAGCGGCAGCGGGGCGGTCGAAGTTCAGGTGCCGCAGATATTTGAGCGTGAAGCGGCGACATTCAGTTTCCAAAGGCCCGAGGAATCTGACCGCGTGCCCCAGTACGATGTCGATCTGAGCGGACCGGATCCGGGC
Organism: Chloroflexota bacterium; assembly: GCA_965217845.1. Classification (GTDB taxonomy): domain Bacteria; phylum Chloroflexota; class UBA11872; order UBA11872; family VXNJ01; genus VXNJ01. The sequence continues at coordinate 2,264,160 of OZ244573.1, read as the reverse complement.
CGCGGCGAGATCGTGGTGCGCAGCCTCGGGCCGGGCACACTGCGGCTGGAACTGCGGATGCGACAGCGGTTCAGCGATGGCGATTTGGCCGTAAGCATGGTTTTGGCGATAGCCAATTCGCTCCTGATCGTTGCCGGCGCGGTTCTGGTTGTCTTGGGGATAACGAACCTGCGGTCGTACATGGCCCGCTAAGTGGCCCGGGCACGTCCCTGGCAGATCATCGTGCTGGCGGCGCAGCGGCGCGGTGATCGGATCGCCGGATTGCGGCAGGCGGCTGCGGCCGCAGCCGATCTGGCGGCCGCTGGCAGCAACACGCGCCTGCTCTACCCACGCGCAACCCTGCCGCGCGCGCCCGGCAGTGACCCGTTCGCCCTCCTCGATGCCGAACCCGCGTTCGGGCTGATTGGATTGCCGGCGCCGGGATGGTCATCGCGCAGCCGACAGATCGGATTTGCACTCAACGCGCTGCTGTATGTCAGCGCCCTGTCCGGTCCGCAAATCCTGTTCGTAACCGACCTGGCGGTTTGGTCCTGGTTGCGGCCGCTGCTGCGCCGCCGCCGCAAGTGGCTGGTTCTCGAGTTGGCGACGGGGATTGATCCCGACCCGGAGTGGGCGCGCGCCGCGGTTCAGGCCGATGGCGTCGTATGTCAGCGTCCGGTCCAATTCGAGGCGCTCGCCGATGCCGGGGTTCCGGCGTCGCGGATCTTCCTGGCAGCAGACCGTAAGGCGCTGGTGCGCCAGATCCGCGAGTGTCGGGGTGGTCGCGACCGATAGCTCTCCCGGTTGGTCGCATAATATTGATCAATACTGCTGCGGCGAGCCCATCTTACGCGCGGCCGCCGATGCTTTCGCCCCTCTAAGCGAGACCCTGTTGCCTCTGATTAACCGACTGTTATTGCGTCCGCTGGCCGCCATCCTGCTGCTGGCCCTCGCCAGCACCGTCCTCATCGCCTGCGAAACCCAAGCCGAAACCGAAGCCCGCGAGGATCTGGAACTTATCGAACTTACGGCCACTGGCACGTCATTCATGCAGGGCATTACCGACGAGGGACCCGATTCGGCGGCCTCTCTGGCCACGCTCTCAACCAAGGCCAGGCTTTACTACAAAGACAGCGACGAGCTAGGCGACCTGGTTGCCTACCTATCGATAGGCGCCCATTCGGGGATCGACGTGGCCGGATTCGAAATAGTTGAATCCGAACGCAACAAGAGTAAGGGCCGCGTCCTGGTCAAATTCGTGTATGCCGATGGCGGGAGCAGCCAGACTTATCTGGGAGCCCTTTTCGTTGGCCAGCGCGGATCCAAGGAATGGGTCATCGATACCGTCGGCGATGGAGTCGACCTGTTCATACCGGGTGACATCAACTTCTAGTTTTTAAAACCCGACCGCTCCGCTTGCTGCAAGAATGGGCGCGTTAACGCGCCCATGACAAGTGAGAGCCAACGCCGATGAAAGTCGTCATCGCCAGCCCGCAGATTTCAGAGAGCATCGGTCGAGTGCGGGCCGCGCACCCCGATGTAGAGGTGGTTGTGGCCGAAAGCGACGCCCACTTTGCCGAATCGGTGGGCGACGCCGAGATCGTATTCGACCCGTTCTGGCACCCGGACGGATTGGCCGCCTGTCGGTCGGCAAAATGGATCCAGACCGGCGGGGCCGGAGTCGAAAAAACTCCGTTGGCCGACGTTAAGGCGCGCGGGATCACCCTCACCAACGCTGCCGGCGTGCACGCCATCCCGGTGGCCGATACCGCCCTGGCGCTGCTGCTGGGAGTTGCCCGGCGGCTCAACTGGGCGGTGCGCAACCACGTGGCGCACATCTGGGGCGGCGGTCGCGACACCTTCGAGCTGGTCGGTCGGACCGCTGGACTGATCGCGCTCGGCGGGATCGGGGTCGAGGTTGCCCGGCGCCTTAAGGGTTTCGAGATGCACGTGATCGCGGTCGACTTGGACCCCGGCATCACCTGCGAGTTCGTCGACGAAGTCCGGCACATCGATGAGCTTGAGTGGCTGCTGGCGCAATCGGACGTGGTGGTGGTCTGTGCGCCCGATACTGCGGCCACCCACCACATGTTCAATTCCGCCACGTTCGCCCAGATGAAAAAGGGATCGATTTTCGTAAGCGTTTCCCGCGGCGGCCTCACGCGGACTCCCGACCTGATCGCCGCGCTCGATTCCGGGCACCTCTACGGGGCCGGCCTCGATGTTGTCGACGAGGAGCCGTTGGATCGCGCCGATCCGCTGTGGCGGCGTGAAGACGTGTTGATCACCGCCCACATCGGCGGCGCCTCGAGCGCCCGCGACGGGCGCCTGACCGATCTTTTCATCGACAACGTCACTCGCTACAAGGCGGGCCGGCCGCTGCGCAATGTGGTCGACCTCGACGCGGGCTACTAACTCACCGGGAAATTAGACGCCGGCGCGTCGGGATTGCAGCTGGGTTAGCTGACCGGCATTGCCCTACGGGGTGCAATGTAGCGCTCATCGGTCCCGCTTTCGACCAGGAAGTCGATAAACAGCTGCTTGAGCCGCTTGGCCTCATGCGGGTGGCTTGCGATCACGTCGTGCTCGTGCCGTGGATCGCTGGCGTCGTTGAATAGCGTTGGCGTCAGAACCGCCTCGCTGGCGTGTTCGTGGCGCTCGATGCGGTCACGGGTGGCGATCCACCAGGGATCGCGCAGGATTCCGGTCCCACCACCGTAACCGGAAATGCTGCGCGGCGATGTCTCCGTTACCGCTGCTCCAAGATATAGGCTCCATCCGTCGGAGGTGATGCGGGCCGGGCGGCCGGCCACGTCGGCCACGATCGAGTGTGACGAGATCGCCGCCGGCCGGACTTGGTCCTTTGCGCCCTCCGTCATCTTCACCAGGGAATGGCCGGCCAGTTCATTCGGGATCGCGAGTCCGGACAGTTCCATCAGGGTCGGGAGAATGTCCTGCGGTTGTGCGTAACCGGCAATGTTGCTCCCTGGGCGGGTCACGCCCGGGACGTGCGCGACCATTGGGATATGCGAGATTTCGGGCCATAGGGCCAGTGCCTCGCCGTAGCCGCCCAATCCGATGTGCTTGCCGATGATGTCCTTTTCGCCCAGCAGGTAGCCGTGATCGGAGACGAAGATGATCGCAGTATCGTCCAGCAGGTTAAGGGCTTCGATCGTATCGAGCAGATGCCCCAGCCAGCGATCCACCATGGCCACTTCGCCGCAGTAGTGCGCGTGCGCCGATAGAAGTTCCTCGGCCTCCAGGAATTTAGAGGCGTAACCGTAGTCGGGAAATGTCGTCCGTTCGCGCATCGACGGGTAGAACTTCTCCACGTACCAGTCCGGCGGGTCCCACGGCTCGTGCGGGTCGAACGTATCGACCACCAGGCAGAAAGGCTGGTTGCCGCGGTTGCGCTCGAGCCAGTTTGCGGCGCGCCGGAAGGTGGTGGGCGCAAAGTACTCATCCTCATGCCGCGCCGCGCGGGTGGTGCGGGTGTGATTGCGCCAGGACTGGATGGTCGCGCGCACCTTGGCGGCGTCGAATGGTGGATTCAGGTCCGCGTCGGGCGGATCCAGCACGACTGCATCGTTTTCCTGCCCGCGTACCCAGTCGAATGCGCTGAACCCGCGCGCGTAGTTAAAGCCCTGCCGAAAGATGTGCGGTGTGTCGGCGACGAGCATCGATTTGTAGCCGGCCTCGGCCAGGTATTCGCCCAGGGTGACTTCTTCGGCCGGCAGCGGCGCCCATTCGTGATAGGTGAATACCGGCAGACCGGTCAGCATCTCGTGGCGGTTTAGGACGGTCGGAAACGACCCCACGTAATAGTTGTCGAAGCGGGCCCCGATCCCCGCCAGGCGGTCGATGTTTGGGGTTTCGATCCTCCAGCGCGCGCCCGACGCCCATTGGGCCGGTTGGTCATCGTAGCAACTGACATGGTCGCGCCGCATCGTGTCGGAAATCACGACGACGAAATTCATTTGTGGTCATACCTTCCCGGTTGGTCCAGCATCAATTTACAGACCGGCGCTCGCGCCTGAGCCCTTGCCACATGGAAAAGTGCGGCCGCCGCCCATTGGGGACCGGCAGCGGAGGCCGGACCTGGCTGGATCGGATCCGGTGGCGAAAGGGGCACGCGGCCCCCGGCGCTGCCATCGGCAGGCATGGCGGATTCCGGTCAGGTGTTAAGCAGGACTTTGCCGGTCGTTTGTCGGCCCTCCAGCATGTCGTGAGCGGTCTTGGCTTCGGCCAGCGGGTATTCGAATTCGATTCGCAATCGGAGTCGCCCCTCGGCCAGCCAGCCAAACAACTCGCCGGACCTTTGCTCGAACTCGGGCCGTGTCGAGATGTAATCGAACAGCGAAGGCCGCGTCAGATAGAGCGAACCCAGACGGTTCAGGAGAAGTGGTTCGATCGGTTCCGGGGCCCCACTGGCGTTGCCGAACAGGGCCATCAGGCCGCGCCGCTGCAGGCAGTTCAAGCTCCCCTCGGCGGTGGACTTGCCGACGCCGTCGTAGACCACCGCGACCCCCTCTCCGGCAGTGATATTGCGGACCTCGCTGACGAAGTCGGATTCGGCGTAGTTGATCACGAAATCGGCGCCGGCGCCACGCGAGAGTTCGGCCTTTTCGGGTGTTGATACGGTGGTGATCACGTTGGCGCCGATGATCTTGCACATCTGGGTCAGCACCAACCCCACACCGCCGGCCCCGGCATGGATCAGACACCATTCACTGGCTTGCAGGAGGTAGGTGCTCTTGCACAGATAGTGAGCGGTCATCCCCTGCAGCATCGCGGCCGCGGCGTCACGCAGTTCCACTGCGGCGGGGACTTTTACCAACTGCGCCGCGGGCGCCACCAGATATTCGGCATAGGAGCCCGCAACCGAGGACCAGGCGACCCGGTCGCCGGGGCCAAGGTCTGAGACGTCGGCGCCAACCGCTTCGATCACGCCCGCGCCTTCCAGACCGATGACCAGCGGCAGGTCGAGCGGATACAGGCCGGTGCGGTGGTAGGTGTCGATGAAGTTGACCCCGGCGTGGGCAATCTTCACCAGGGCCTGGTCCGGCCCGGGTCGGGGCACTTCCAGGTCGACTAGGGTGAGCGCGTCGCTGCCGCCGAAGGCGGCGATCTGAATAGCCTGCATGGGTCAGTTCCCAACTTGAGAGGGCGGTACGGGACCGGGGTCGCGTTCAATGCAATTTCGTAACTAGATTAAGGGGCCGCGGTGATCGGACCATCCGAATCCGGGGGCGCCGCATTGGCGAGAAAGGGAAAAATACCGATGGCAAGAACCCGCGTCGGGGTAATCGGATGTGGAGCGATCGCCCAGATCATGCACCTGCCCTACCTGCAGGAGCTTGACGACCTCTTTGAAATCTCTGCCATCTGCGATGTCTCACCGTCACTGCTTGATTACATCGGTGACCGCTTCGGGGTCGTCCGGCGGTTCCTTGACCACCACGAACTGATCGCCGATCCCACCGTCGATGCGGTCCTGATCCTCAGCGGCGGCGACCATGCGGAGGTTGTCATAGAAGCGCTGGCCGCCGGGCGAGATGTTCTGTGCGAGAAGCCGTTGACCTATACGGTGGCCAATGCCGAGGCGGTGGCCGCTGCGGAGACCGGATCAACGGCGCGACTGCTGATGGGATATTCGGTCGCCTTCGACCCCGCGCTGGGGGCAATCGCCAGCGAACTGGCGACTTGGGACCGCCTGGACTACGTTTCGCTGCAGATCTGCAACCCCGAGAACGCCGCGACCTATGCTCATTTGAACGTGCGCAGCTTTGACGACACGCCGGACTGGGCCAGGGGCGCCACCAGCCTGCTGGACGCGTCAAACCCGGTTATGGAGCAGATCGAGTCGGTTATCGGAGCGCCGCCGAACGCGGCCATGGCGCAGGCGTTTTTTACCCTGCATGGCTCCTGCATCCATGAGACTTACACCCTGCGCCTGCTGCTGGGCGAGGAACCCGACATCCTGGATGCCCGGGCCTGGGACGATGGGCGCTGCCTGGCGATGACGCTGCGCTACCCCAACGAGGTGATCGTCCAGCAAAGCTGGATTTTCAACCACGGCCTGATCGATTACCGTCAGGCGCTTTTTGCGGTCGGCGGATCCAAGCGCCTCGAGGCCAATTGGCCGTCGCCCTACCACCCTTCGGCACCGACCCGGTTCGAGGTACGCGAGATGCAGGATTCGACCGTCGTGGCACGCACCGTGCAGCCGTCGTACGAGGAATCGTTCAAGCTGGAGCTGGCCCATTTTCGCGACGTCTGTCGGGGCTGGGCCGAGCCGCTGCACAATGCCCGGCACGCCGTTCTGGACACGGCTCAGTTGAATCGGGCCGCCCGGTTGGTGCACTGCAACTTGGCCTAGGTGTACTTTCTGGTCAGGCGGTGATCGGGTCGCGGCTGGGAACGAAATGATGACTTAGCACGGTCTGCAGCGAGTCCTTGTCCAGAATCTGCAGACCTTTGCCGAAGTCGGTAGCTGCGAACAGGAGATGCCCCTGGGCATCGGGCCAGATCCACATCGCCGGGCTTTCGATCTCGGCGAACCGCACCTGACCGCTGTCCAGGTCGATCATCGCTATCGACGGATATTTGTAGTTGACGCCGTAGATGCGATTACGCGAGGCGTCGTAGGTAAGGGTGATCAGATCGCTGGCAAATGGGACGGGTTCGCCAACGGCCCCGCTGGAAAGGTCGAGCGGAGTCAGTTGGTTGCTTAAGGCCGACGTCATCCAAAGCGTGCCGGTGTCGGGATCGAGGGTTGAGGCGGAAATGAACTGGGGAAGACCCCGAATGGTCCTTACCGCCAACTGATTGGCGGTGTCGAATATCTGAAGCGTTCGCGATTGCCAGTTGAGAACGTAGATGCGGGAACCGTCCGGGTCCATCAACGGCGATAGGTCGCGTTCGTCCAGTTCGATCTCGCGCACCAGTGCGTCAGTGGCCGGGTCGTAGACAAACAGGACCCGACGCCGCCGAAACGCATTGTCATGGGCGAAGACGAATTCGTGGGCCCCATCAGTTCCCAGGTAGAGAACAATTCCCGAGTTGAAGTAGAAGTAATTGGATATCTGACGCGACGCAACGTTGATCGCCCGCAGCGCCGGTTGGTCGAATCCGGATTGCGGCAACTGGTAGGCGAATGCGACCGGTCGCCGCCGCCGATCATCGGGGTCCACGACCAGTTGGCGCTCGACCACCAGACCGGAGCGGCGGTCGACTTCGATCGAAGCCAGCGTGAATCGGCGGGGGTTGTCGGGATCGGCGATGACCAGGCGCAGGGGGTCGGGTTCGGCCAGTTGCATGCGCACGCTCACTGAACCTTCCAGTCCCATCTGGGCTGACGCATCCAACGGGCGGTGATCCAGTGCCAACGCCTGCAGATGGACGCGTCCCGGCGGCAACCCGGTGAAATTGACCACCCCGTCAGCGCCGGCGACGGCGCGGGCGAGTTCGCGCCCAAAAGCATCACTTACCGTCACCTCCACGCCCGACCCTGGTCGCCCGCCCGCGGTCACGGCCACTGCGAGGTGGTTGGTAGGCGATTCGACCGCAAATCCGGCCACCACCCGACCCGCTCCATCGGCGTAGCGGGCGCCGATAAAGACCTGCTCCAGATCGGGCCGCAGGGCCATTGGCGGCAGGGCAACGATGGTTTCGAACTCGCCCGAACGCGAAGTCACGATCTCCCCCAGGCCAATCGCCAGGTCGGTATCGGAGTCAGTCTGCGCGGCCGCCAACTCCAGGCTCAGTTGGACCCTCTGGCGGGGGTTCCAGCCGCGTCCGAACACGGTGATCTCGGTCCCGGGCGGGCCTCCGGCGGGGATGAGCTGCAACCGCTGCCCGGTCGCCGATACGGCGCTGATGCTGCCGCCCTGGGCGCCCCCGAAGATTCCCAGCCCCACGATTACCGCGACCGGCAAAAACACCAACAGCGCCAGCGCCCCGGCGAGGGTAACGGCGGCTTGGGTGCGCATCGCTAGCTCCCTTTATCTCCTAACCGGTGACCGGTACCCATCACCGCGGCTAGGCTGGATCCAAGAACCGCGCACCAAAGGAGGCCGGTTCCGGAGAACTGGCCTCGGGAAACGACTCGCTGGCGACAAATTCCATGTTTTCGGCGCGCAAAACCTGCACCGCCTTTCCGCCGCGACTTCCGAGTAGCACAAATTCGGAACCGGGCGCCGCCCAGATCCACTCCACCGGCTCGGGCAGCGGCGCCAGTTCGACGATTCCCAGATCCTGCATGTCCAACCTCGCCACCACCGGTGAGAAAAAGCTGGCTCCGTACAGGTAGCGCCCATTGGGTTCCAGCCAGAGCGTCGTCACATCATTCAACTTAACGAACGTGCGCGTCACCAGCCCGGTCTCAAGGTCGTAGATTCGCAGTTCGTCGTCCAGCGCCGACACCAGAAACATGTTCCGGCCGCTCGAATCCAGGGCCGCTGCGCGCGTGAACCGCGGCAACCCGGCCAGGCGGTCCAGGCGACGGCCGGTGTAGGCGTCAATAACATCGATCTCGCGCATGAACCAGTCCACCACGTAAACCCTGGATCCATCGGGCGAGATCAGGGGGTCCAGTTCCTCGGGCCCGAAGTGAACCTTGCGCCTGAGCGAGACATCGTCACGGTCGATGACGTAGAGCGACTGGGTGCGGAAGTAGGAATCGTCGGTCGCAAAAACGATCCCGACCTCGTCATTGCCGCCAACATAAACCAGGCGCGCCGGTTGCGTGAATCCGAATCCCTTGACCCGATTGGCGACCTCGAGCACCACGTCGAGTTCATTGGGGCGGGTGACCCGCGTCGGCAATTGGAAATTTGCCCGAACTCCGGGGCTGGGCACGTCGGTGATCCAGCCCTCGGAAAGGGTGGTGGTGGGGGTGAACGGAGCGGCGATCCCGGCGATCGGGTCGAATTCGACATAGGTGAGCATCCCGCCACCGGGGCTGTCGGGGTGCGGAAGCACCAACCTAAGACCCGATGAAGCGGTGAGTTGAACGCCGATAGGGTCCGGGGATTCGGGCGTGGTCTCGGGAATGGTCATCGAAAGTCCGGCCGGGAAATAACCCAGCGCGCGAACCGTCAGATCGCGATCACCCGGAGCCAGGCCGGCGATCCGCGCCGTTCCTTCGCCATCGGTGGCCACGGTGGTGGCGGTGCGGCCGAAACGATCGTTGACGGTTATGCGAGCCCCCGCGATTGCGGATCCTGAGGCGTCGGTGACGCGTAGGGCGATTCGGGTCGGATAGGGTTCGACTTCGAACTGCGCGGTCGCCAGGCCGGATGCTTGCTCGAATTCTTCGGCGGCGCCGGAAGCTTGGATCGCGGCCTGGGCGTCGGTGCCGTCAAAGGCCAGCGGCGGAATGACGAAGGCGACGTCGAATTCGCCGGCGCGCGATGCCTGGACCGACCCCAAGGTCAGATTCAGTGGGGGTTGGTCTGGTTTTTCTACGATCAACAACAATTCGATCGGTTCGCGTGGCTGCCAACCCTCGCCGCTGACCGTGACTTGGGTTCCCGGTTGGCCGGCCGCGGGCAACAGCGTGATCGCGGCCCCGGTCGCGGTCTCGGCGCGGGACTGGCCACCCTGCGCGGACCCGTAAACGCCCAGCGCAACAATCGCCGCGACCGGCAAAAGTAGCAATAGCGCCAGTCCACCGGCGATGATGAGCGAGACTCTTAGCCGCATTGCCAATATTGGCAATGCAGTCGACAACATTGACGCGTCGCGAGCCTATCCTGTTGGCAGTGCGACTACCACCCAGGCGATCACAGCCGCCGCAGTTGCGGGCGATCGGCCGGGCAATGAACCGGAGTCGGGGAAGTCCTAAGCAAGGAGGATCTTGAACGTGATGAAGATGCATGTGGGTGCCGAATGGACCGCCGGGTCGGACCACTTCGAGGTGCTCTCACCCTGGGACGGTTCCGTTTACCAGACGGTCCCGGCAGCGACGGTGCAGGATGTCGATCGCGCCATCACTACCGCCGAGATCGGCGCCGCCAAGATGGCGGCGATGACCGGTTTCGAACGCTATCAACTACTGCACCGCGCCGCCGACCTGATGGTCGAGCGGGCCGAGGACCTGGCTCAGACGATCACCCATGAAATGGGCAAGATCATCAACGAAGCGCGCGTCGAGGCCGCCCGCGCCGCCGAGATCATCTATCTCTCGGCCGAGGAAGCAAAGCGTCTGGGGTCGGAAGTCATCCCGCTCGAAGGCGGACCGGGTGTGCGCGACAAATTCGGATTCACCATCCGCGTCCCCTGTGGCGTCGTTGCCGCCATTACACCCTTCAATTTCCCGCTGCACCTGGTCTGCCACAAGGTTGGCCCGGCGCTGGCGGCGGGCAACGCGGTCATCAACAAACCGGCCTCGGACACGCCGGTCGTAGCGCTGCGGTTGTGTGAGATCCTGCTCGATGCCGGTGTTCCGCCGGAGGCGGTGCAGACGATTACCGGCGGCGGCAGCGTGGTCGGCAACGCGCTGGTATCGGATCCACGGGTCCGCAAGATTTCGTTCACGGGCTCGCGAGATGTCGGTGAGGCAATCTCCAATGCCGCCGGGATCAAGCGAGTGACCATGGAACTGGGCTCCAATTCGCCGGTGATCATCATGCCGGATGCCGATCTGGAAAAAGTTAACGCGGCCCTGCTGACAACCGGTTACTCCAATGCCGGTCAGGTATGCATCTCCACCCAGCGGATCTACGCCGACCGCTCGATCTACAACGACTTCGTCGATTCCTTCGGTGACGCCGTGAGCAAGATCGAATACGGTGATCCGCGCTCGGAGGCAACCGCCATGGGCCCGTTGGTACGCGAGAGCGATGCAGTTCGGGTCGAGAACTGGATCCGGCAGGCGGTAGCCGGCGGCGGTCGCCTGGTCACCGGCGGCGGGCGCGAAGGCGCGTTCGTCGAACCCACCCTGCTGGCCGACATAGACCCCGCCCAACAGTTCTCCTGTGAAGAGTTGTTCGGACCGGCGACCGGGGTAACCCCGGTGGAAACGATCGATGAGGCGATCGAGCTATCCAATCGCACCCGTTATGGCCTCTCGGCAGCAATCTTTACCGAGAACATCGGGCACGCGATGCGTTTTGCGCGCGAGGTTGATTCCGGCAATCTGCACATCAACTTCGGCACCCAGTGGCGTACCGACTTGATGCCGTACGGAGGAGTCAAGGATTCCGGCCACGGCAAGGAAGGACCTCGCTACGCGGTCGAAGAGATGACTGAAACCAAGATGGTGGTTCTGCACCTCTAGGCCGAGCTGCGCCACGACCCCCGCTTAACCGACCAAGGAGTAATGATGGCAGACGTGAAAGTTACCGTTTCGCGACGTGGACCACTGCTGGTGCAGGGCGCCAGTTCGATCCAGCTTGTGGACGCCCGGGGCAATTCGTTCCCGATCGAGAAGGATGCGATCGCACTTTGCCGCTGCGGGCAATCGGAAAACAAACCCTTCTGCGACGGCTCGCACCGCGCCTGTGGCTTCGATGACGAGACCAGCGCCGCCTAGGACTGCAACCGTTTAGATGACTTGAGCTGGCGGTGGCGCACGCTGCTGCCAGCTCGCGGCCTGCGCCGCGGCTTGTTCCCTAGACCCTGGGTACGCCGCCCACCCAGAACTGCTCTGAACCCGGGGCCAAGAGGTCGACGAACTGCTGATCGGCCTCGTAGAAGATGATCAAGTCGTGCTCGGCGCCCTCGGGATCGAGCGACTCGCGGCCAAGCGAATCGACGATGACCTGGTGGCGTTCGACCGTGGCCCCGGCCGATTGACCAGGCCGATCGGCGAATTCGGCCGCCAGCTCCGAATCTCCGGGAACATACAGGTACACGACCGGATTGTGCTCGATCGAGCGGCCGCCTTCGCCCTGGGGTCGGATCGTGATGCGCAGCGATCCGGCACCGTAGAGGTGGTAACCCGGCGGCAGGTCCGATTGCATGGTCCGGAATTCAATCTGGCCGGCCAGCGGTGCCAGGATCTTCGCGCCGGGGCCGATTTGGGCGGTGTGCACGGGAACGTATTCGCCGCCGGCGCCGAGCAGCACTTCACGTCGGTCCGGCAGCGCGATGGCGATCAAACATGCCTCGGCCGCAAACGGAAGGCTGGCGGCAAAATCCGGCGCGGCCGCGAGTTCGTCCGGGTCCGCGGCTGCACAGGCCGTGCTGGCGTCAAGCAGTGACGCGCCGTTCCCCACGAGCGGCCGATTGGGCCGGTCATCGACCGGTGGTGGAGTGGGCGTTGCCGGTCCGACGGTGGCCTCGGGCGGTGCGGTCGGCGTGCGGGTCGGAACCACGGCCGCTGTCGGATCCGGCTCCCCTTGCGGAGCGCCGCAGGCGGCCAGGAGCACAATCAGGGCCAGTTGAATTAGCCTGCGCCTCATTGGGGGGACTCCCTCTCGATCGCGGCATTTGGCATTAGGCCGGGATAGTCGCTGCAGATGGCCTGCGCACCCCAGGCGGTCAACTCACGATAGCGTTCAAACCGGTTCACTGTGAACGTCCACAGCGCCAGTTCCCGCGCGGCCAGGGCTTCGGCGATAGCAGGCCCGTCAATTAGCCGGTGATCGACGTTAAGGCCGCAGGCTCCGACGTCAGCTAGGGCGGCGGCGGTGCTTCGGAGCGCGGTTGGCGCGATCACAGCCGCCGCCGCCCTAGCATCGGCGAACAGGATGGGCAGTGTCCGCAGTCGCGCCGGCGCCAGTTGGCGGGCGTCCTCGATTGACATACCGGTCAGCCAGCAGCGCCTGCGCAACCCCAGGCGCTCGATCAGTTGGGTCAATGGGCCGACCGCGTTCCGGTCTTTCAGATCAAAGTCCCACTGCGCCCGGTCGCCTACAAGGTCGATGGCAGCTTCCAGGGTGGGGATCCCCTGGTCGGCGAATTCAGGTGCAAAGTGAGAACCGGCGTCGAACCTGGCCAGGGCTCTGGCCGGACGACCGTTGACCGGCCCGACCCCCGAGGTGGTTCGGTCCAGGGAGTCGTCGTGCAGGAGGACGAGAACTTCGTCGTTGCTGCAGCGAACGTCCACCTCGATAACGTCAACCCCGAGGTTGAGGCCGTATTCGATCGCAACCAGCGTGTTTTCGGGCCGATGTCCGGCGCCGCCGCGGTGGGCCACCAGCAGCGGGCGGTGTGGCGTTCGAAAGGTTTGGATTGGACTCAAGCGGGCACGCCGGTGGTTGTAAGCAGGCTCGGGTCGGACCCATACACTCAAGTTTGCCGCGCCCGGAGCGGTTCTGGCGCACCGGATGAGTGATGGGACCTTATCGGTTTAGCAGGCACCCTTGCTCCACCAGCAACCGACCGTGCCCGGCGGCAAGGCGGCCGAGAGGTACGCCCGGAGGGATTCGAACCCCCGACACCTGGTTCCGAAGACCAGTGCTCTGATCCGCTGAGCTACGGGCGCGCGGCAGAATTATCTGCCAGCCGAGATGTGCGAGCTACCGGCGGATTGAATCCACATGGTCCGCCTAAAGGTGCCTGCGCGACTGCGCTCCGCCGCCGGACGCCTTGGCGTTGGAGCACCCGTTTTGAGCCCCGCGCAACCGCCGCGCCAGCAAGGAAGGGGACTCGAATCCATCTATAATCTGTCTGCGCGCGCCGCTCTTTTAAGATAAATGGCGGCGCTCCGCCAGCAATCCCCACCCCATTCGTTCTTGCTATGCCATCGCCCCGAAATCTGCGTATGCAACGCCAGCGGGCCAAGGTCGTGCGCCGCCAGCAGGCGCGCCGGCTGCGCAATCGATTCTTTCGAACGACTGCCCGAACCCTGGTAAACAAGGCTCGCCGGACCATATCCGGCGGGGACCGTGAAGCCGCCGCCGGGGCCGTGGCGCAGGCGGTCCAGGAGCTCGACAAGGCCGCCGGCAAGGGCGTTATTCACCGCAACAACGCCGCCCGCCGCAAGTCGCGCCTGATGGCCGCGTTGGCCAAAGCGTTCTCCGCCTGAGTCAACCATCCTAATTGCGGAACGAGCGGTAGCAGAACCGCACCGTTAGGGCCTGCAGCCCCGCCGCCAGACCGCCGTGTGCGAGTTGGCCGCTCTTGGACCGGGTGTCCAAATCGACAATGGCCTCGAGCATCGACCTAAGGTCGGCGGCCGCCATTCCCATCGACTGTGGGGCTGCTCTTCGGACCATCCCCGGAGAGGTGCGCGCGCGCTTGGCCACCGACCGGTAGTCAAGGCCGGCGGCGATATGACCGCGGATCGTGATCAGTTGGCGGATCCGCGCCGCCAGCATGGCGATCAGGGCCTCCGGGGCCTCGCCCTCCTCCAATAAGCTGGCAAGCAGGCTAGCCGCGCGCGCAGGGTCGGCTGCCACCACGGCGTCGATGAAGTCCCAGACAACCACGTGCGCCGGCAAGGGATCGACCAGACGGACGTCGTTTGCCGATACCCGCCCCTCAAATCCGACCAGCGCCGCCAGCTTATCGACCTCGCGCGCGAGCACGTTGCCGTCGAGTTCGGCCTGCCGCAGCAGCAATTCGATTGCTTCCGGATCCAGGGTGACGCCACCCTGGCGGGCCAGATCGGCCACCCAGCGGCGGGCATTTTGGCCGGACCGCGGGTCACCGCTCAGGGGAGGCAGGACAAGCACCTTGAGGCGATCCGTTTCAAGCGCCCGCGCGGCCGCGACCCTACCGGTCCGCTCCCGTCCGCTTATGCCGTCCAGACCGACCGTGAGCACAACGGCGGTGGTCGGCGGCAGTTGCGGCGCGTGCTCGGAAAGCCAACGCCAGAAGGGTCCGCTGCGGGTGGGCGGGGGCAGGTTCTCGACCAGCACCGTCCGCCTGGCCGCACCCATGAACGGAAGCGACATGAATGCCGTGGAGATCTCCTCCAAGTCGGCTTCCTGTCCGTCCAGGCGTGTCAGGTTCAGGCCATCGCCGCCGTCGCCCAATATCCCTTTAACGACTTGCTGCATCCGTTGATCGCGGTCGCCAATGACCAGGTGAACGTTTTGTAGATCTGCCGCCATGGCGCAGTTTAGGGGTCGGAGCCGGGTCTGGGGCAGCTGCGCGGCCGGCGCTTCTACAATCGGGGCGGGGGTAAGGACCCTAAATTACAGGATTGGACGGGATAAATTGGCGGTCGCGATCAGAAGCGCAGAAGAAATAGTTGCCGATTACGCGGCGGCCCGTCCCCACAGTGCGGCCTTGGCCCAACGCGCGCGCGGCGTGCTGGCGGGAGGAGTCGAGCACGATATGCGGATTTCGGTGCCCTTCCCGGTGTACATCGAGCGGGCCGAGGGGGCTTACAAGTGGGATGCCGACGGCCACCGTTACATCGATTACGTGGCCGGCCACGGCGCCCTCCTCCTGGGCCACAATCACCCGGCAATACTGGAATCAGCCCGTGCGCAGTTGGCCCGCGGCACCCATTTTGGGGCATCGCACGAACAGGTCGTTGCTTGGGGCGAGCAGGTGTTGAAGCTGGTGCCCTCGGCCGAAATGGTTCGCTTCCAATCGTCGGGAACCGAGGCCACGATGATGGCGATGCGGATGTGCCGGGCGGTCACCGGACGCGACAAGGTGCTCAAGTTCGAAGGCCACTTTCACGGTTGGAACGATTACGCGGTCGTAGCCTACGAGGAACCGTTCGCAATCCCCGCCTCGGCCGGCGTGCCGCAGGCGGTGCGCGACCAGGTGGTGTCAATTCCGGCCAATGATGCCCAGTTGCTGGCCGACACGCTAGACTCCCGCGACGATATCGCCTGCGTCATCCTGGAGCCATCGGGTGGCAGTTGGGGCTGGCGGCCGACCGATGTCGCTTGGGTTAGGCGGCTGCGGGAATTGACCGCCGCCCGCGAGATCCCGCTGATCTTTGACGAAGTTGTTACCGGTTTCCGTTATGGACCGGGCGGCTACCAGGCCGAATTTGGGATCACGCCCGATCTGACTACGATTGCCAAGATCATGGCCGGCGGTTTTCCCGGCGGCGGGGTCGCCGGGCAACGTCGTTTTCTCGAGCGGCTTGAGTTCCGCGGGGATCCGAATTGGGACCGGGGCCAGCGAATTTCCCACCCCGGCACCTACAACGGCAACCCTTTGTCGGCGGCCGCCGGGGCGGCCTGCCTGCGCTACATCGCCGACGGCAAGGTCCATGCCAAGGTCAATCGGTTGGGCGATCGGCTCCGCGAGGGTATCGATGCGGCATTTGCCGAAGCCGGCCTGCGGGGAGGATCCTACGGTTCGCACTCCTTTGTGCACATCACTTTTAACGGCGAATACGGGCCGGCCGGGTCCGGACCGGGCAAGCTGTTTGGTTGTCTGATGCTCCAGAACGGCGTACACATCGGTTCGCACGGCGGGATGCTGTCGGTGGCCATGGATGATCCCGACATAGACGAGACCATCGAGGCAATTCGCGCCAGTCTGCAGGGATTAAAAGGGGCTGGACAGCTGGGCTAGTCGGCCGGCGCACCGAGGTGTCCGGCGGCGGCAATCAGGACTGCAGGTCGATCGATTGTTCGTGGGCCGCCCGGATCGCGCGCCCGAACAGTCCCCGGATCCCGCCTTCCTCGAATACCTGCAGCGCCCGGGCGGTTGTCCCTCCAGGAGAGGTAACCTGCGATTTGAGGACAGCTGGGTGCACTCCGGAGGCGTCGACCAAGGCCATCGAGCCGGCAATCGTCTCCAGTGCCATCTTTTGGGCGACATCGCGCGGCAATCCCAGAAAAACCCCTGCGTCGGTCCAGGATTCGAGCAGCAGGAACGCATATGCCGGGCCGCTAGCCGAGACTGCGGTGGCGATATCAATGTGATGCTCGTCGGCGGTGTAAAGCTCTGACCCCAGTGCGTTGAGGATTTCGCGAACGCGGTTGAGGTCGGGGTCGGCGACCGAGCTCGAAGCCGTCCAGACGGTGAACCCGCGGCCGATCTGCACGGCGGTGTTGGGCATCGCCCTGACCACCCGGTTGTGACCCAAGTGCGCGGTCAAGGAGCTTAGGCGGGCGCCGGTTACGAACGAGATCACGATCTGGTTACCGTTCATATGCGCGGCGGCCTGTGCGGCGGCCTGTTCAAGGTGCTGTGGTTTAACTACCAGGATTACCGTGTCGGCATCGCCCATCCAGGGTCCGCATTCGGGGAATGTGTTCACACCGGTTCCCTCGGTGAGCGCGTCGCGGGCGGCGGCAAGTGGATCGCAGGCCTGAATTGATTCGGAGGTGCATATCTGCGATTGAATCAGGCCCCGGATCGTGGCCGTAGCCATCGCACCGGCGCCGATGAAGGCGACTTTGCCTGCCATGAATGGTCCTTCGGGCGAGCTCTTAGCGAAAAATCGGTTCTACCGTCCCCAGAAATTTAATCGTAGGGTCGGTCCCGACGAAGCCGAAACGCCAACCGGACTTGCAGATTGCGCGCCATTTATCAACTGCCCAGCATCGCTCTGGTCGGGCCACCCGGATCCGGCCGCAGCGGACTCTTGCGGGCACTGGCGCCTAGCTCCCGTCACCGCGCCAATCTTTCGTCCCGGCTGGCGGCCGACCACGGCCGGGCTGTAGTCGACGACCCCTTGCTGGGCGAACTTGCGGGATTGCTGGGGTCGGACAAGAACACTCCAATCGAGTTCGAATTCGTTGACTGCCAGGCCGGGCTGACCTCGATGCAGGGGCAGGCGGAGTGGTTCGGTAACCTAGCCAACTACGATGCACTGGCGGCCGTGCTCGGCCTCTTTAGCTACGACGATCCGGAGACCGCGCTCGAGTCGGCACTGGCGGCGGTCCGCGACGAACTCACGCTGTGGGATCTTGGCTTGGCTGAGCGAAGGATGCAGCGCCTGGACGCGGATCTGGCCCGCGCGCCGCGCGCCGAACGGGCCCCAATGGAACGCGATCGCGAGCTGTTCGCGCAGATAGTCGAGCGCCTCGATGATGGTGGCGAACTAGTGCAAGTTGAACTTGGCGCCGGCGAGCGTCGCCTGCTGCGCGGATTCGGATTCCTAAGCAACAAGCCCTTCCTAGTCATCGCCAACACTTCGGATTCGGCGGTTGGGGAATGGGATCGATTGCAGGCGCAATGCCGCTGGCCGTTGGTCGGGGTCAGCGTCCAGCTGGAAACGGAAGTGGCTGAATTGGAACCGGGCTTGGGTGCGGAGCTGCTGGCCGAATTCGGAATCGGTGCCGAGACGGTCAGCCGGCGGGTACTGGCTGACGCTGCCCGGGTTCTGGAAATCCGTACTTGCTACACCGCCAACCGCCGCGAAGCGCGCGCCTGGGCCGTCGGCCCGCTGGCAACGGCGTTGGACCTGGCCGACGCGGTTCACTCGGATGTGGCGCGTGGATTCGTGCGAGCCGAGGTCATCGCGGCCCGGGAGCTGCTTGAGCACGGATCACTGGCGCGGGTGCGTGAGCTGGGTCGGCTACGCCGCGAAGGGCGAAATTATCAACTGGTCGATGGCGACCTGGTCAACGTCCTTTTTTCCGGTTAGCTACGATCCTTCATGCGCCTGGCCAACGAGTTCGGCCAACGATTTGAGACCCGCCTCCCGGCAGTACCGGCTTAGCCCGCCAACGAGCGCGGCGGCCCGATCGGCGGCCACGAAATTTATCGTGCCCAGCTGCACCGCCGCCGCCCCGGCCAGGATGTATTCAAGAGCATCCTCGAGATCCCCGATGCCGCCGACGCCGACGATCGGAATATCGATCTCCGGGTACACCTCGTAGACGAATCGCACGCCCAGGGGACGAATGGCAGGTCCTGACAGCCCTCCGAACACCCCGCCCAAAAGCGGCCTCCGAGTGCGAACGTCGATCTTCATACCCAGGACCGTATTCATGATCGTGAGGCCATTGGCCCCTGCCGCCTGCGCCGCCGCCGCCAGCGGACGCATGTCGGCGACATTGGGCGAAAGCTTGGCCAGCAGCGGCAGCGAGCAGTGGTCGCGGATCGTAGCGATGGCGGCCGCCAGCAGATCAGCGTCGGTGGCGAACTCGAGGCCGTTGGCCACATTGGGGCAGGAGAAATTGGCCTCGATCGCATCGATCCCGGCAACGCCTTCCACGAGCTGTGCCAGGCGGGCGAATTCTTCGAGCGAATACCCGGCCAGAGAGACGACGACCGCCGGACGCATTGCCCGCCAGCGGGCCTGATAAGTGCGAACGATCTCGTGCAACCCCGCGTTCGGCAGTCCGATCGAATTGAGCATGCCGGCCGGAGTTTCGACGGTGCGCGGGGTGGCATTGCCCGGCCGCGGCCGCAGTGTGGCGGTCTTGGCAACCACCGCGCCGACGGCCGCCAGTTCGCTCACTTTGGCCAGCTCGTCGGCAAATCCGGCGGTGCCGGAGGCGGTCATCACCGGATTGGCAAGCTCAAGCATGCGGTCGCCGCCACAGATACGGGCGGTCAGGTCGGTGCGGGCGCGTTGCACGCATTGCCTCCGCTAATCGGTCTTCTCGGCGAGCGGCCGCCGCCGAGTCAACGGCAAGGTTACGCCAATTGCAGCGCGGGTCGCCGCGCGCAGCGAATTATGTACTTACAAAACGCGATTTTGCCGTGACGGTGATAACATCAAATTGATATGTCGCCCGCCGGAGCAAACCTGTGAATTGGTCTGCCGCCGGCCATTCGGGGAGCGATTTGTAATTGGCGATAAAAATCGCGGTCGCCAATCAAAAAGGCGGCGTTGGCAAGACCACGACCACTGCCAATCTGGGCATCGCGATGGCGCGGGACGGCAAGCGGGTGCTGCTGGTCGACATGGACCCACAGTCGAACCTGACGGCCGCGTTCGGGCTGGAACGCAATCTTTCCGAAACGTTGACCAAAGCCCTGGTGGATCGCAACCGCGAACTCCCTATCCTGCGGGTCGAGGACACCTCGGGGATTGAAATCGACATCACGCCGTCCAGCCTGGACATGACCACGGTCGAAAGTGCGCTGGTCTCGCGAATCGGGCGCGAGATGCGATTGCGCGACCTGCTGCGCACGGTGGACGACAACTACGATTTCGTCCTCATCGACACGCCCCCGTCACTCGGCATACTGACCGTCAACTCGCTCGTGGCGGCAGAGTACGTGGTGGTTCCCACCGAGGCCCGTTTCTTCTCCCTGCAGGGCCTAGAGATGCTCAAGGAGAGCATCAACGAAGTCCTTTACATCAACCCCAATTTGCGCATATTGGGCATCTTGCTATCCAAGTTGGACCAGCGGCTCCGTGAGGAGAAAACGGTAGCCAAATTCATTCGCGAAGAGTGGGGCGATACTGCTTTTTCGGCCTACATTCCCACCAACAGCAAGATTCTTGAAGCCTCCAGCAACGGCGTGTCCCTGTACGCCTACAAGAAAACCCGCAAGAGTACGCCAGGGTTAAACCTGGCGATCGGAACCTATGAAAAGCTGGCAAGGGAAGTGGCCGAACGTGTCTGATCGCAATGGAAACGCCTTTGATCCGGTCCGCCTGCAGGACCGGCGCCGTGACTCGAACGTGGTGGCCGGCGTAGTTGGTTCGGGGCCCAACATGCGATCGAATGCAGTCCACGACATCAAGGTGTTCGGCGTGGGTGGCGCTGGCAACAACGCCGTCGACCGAATGATCGCCGAGGGTGTCGGCGGGGTCAGTTTCATCGCCGTCAACTGCGATGCCCAGGATCTAGGGCAGTCGCACGCCGACGAGCGCATCGTCATCGGCGAGCGTTCCACCAAGCGCCTGGGTGCCGGCGCTGACCCGCGCCTGGGTGAGAAAGCGGCCATCGAGTCCCTGCCGACGATTGAGGCGGCAGTAGCCGATGCCGACATGGTCTTCATAACCGCCGGCATGGGCGGCGGGACCGGGTCCGGCGCCGGACCGATAGTCGCCCGCGCGGCCCGCGCCACCGGGGCGCTGACGGTCGGAGTGGTCACCACTCCGTTCGTTTTCGAGGGCGGGTTCCGCATGCGCATCGCCCGGGCGGCGGTCGAGAACATGTACCAGAACGTTGACTCGTTGGTTGTCATAAATAACGACAAGCTGGTCGAGTTGGTGCACCGCTCGACCTCGATGGCCGACGCCCTGCGAGTGGCCGATGAAATGCTGCTCAACGGCGTCCGTGGGATTACCGATCTGATCACCAATTGCGGTTTCATAAACGTGGATTTTGCCGACGTGCGCAAGATCATGTACAACTCCGGGGCGGCCATGCTGGGAATCGGCTCAGCTACCGGTGGCGGCCGCGCCGAGGCCGCCTTGCAAATGGCGCTGGCCAGTCCGCTGCTGGAGACCCCGGTCGAAAATGCGACCGGAATTTTGATCAATATCACCGCTGGTTTGGACCTCGGCATCCACGAAGTAAACCGGATCGTAGACGCCGTGCGTCAGATGTCCGATCCCGAAGCCGACATCGTATTCGGGGCCGTGATCGACGAGGACGCCCGCGACCGGTTGTCGGTGACGGTAATCGCCACGGGGTCCGACCACATGCACGGGCATGCCGCCACGTCCGCCAAACCTCCGCGCCGGCGATCCGATTCCACTGATCTGGAATCGATCCACCGTGAATTCGAAAAACTGGGTGCTGAGCTCGGGGAAAGTTCCCAGACCGTTGGGGTGGCCGAAACCGCCACCGCCTTTGACGAGCTGGACCCTTGGCACGACTCCGATCCCGAGATACCGGCATTCATTCGCCGGCGCCGCCAACTCCGCCACTAGAACCGATTTGGCAGCGGCCCGCCGGGGGCCGAAAATCTAGCGCTGACGATGGCCGGCGTGGGTCGGCTGCTTCCGGGTATGACGTGGGGCGAAATGGGGACTAATCCGCCTGAGCGGGCGGCACTGGAACGCATATGCCAGTGGTTGACCGACCGCGAGGGCACGCCGCGGCCCTGGGATGCGTTGGAAATGTTGCAGCTGGCGCTCCACTATTCGGACATGCCGCAGCTCTACGAGATGTTGCGCGCCGGCGCCTCCGACGCTAATCGCTCACTGGGGATGGCCCTCCGGTTGGCGGCCGAGCGACTCAATTCGGGGTTGCCACGCCAGTTGTTGCCGGCAAATCGCGCGGCCAATCGGGCCCACCAGCTGCGGCGCTTTGCACACCTGCAGAACGAAGTCCTGGCGGCCATTGCGGGTGCCTACGATGCGCGTGGCGACGAGGCCCTGATTGACGACGGCAGCACGTCGGCGCTGGGCAGCCTGGACGCGCTGCGGCGAATCGCCAGAGCTGCCAACTCTTCGTTGGACGTGAACGAGACCTGCGATTTCACTACCGCCGCCATAGTAAGCGTCATGGACGTGGATGAATGCTCGATTTGGGTACTCGACGAAACGACCAATCGCCTGGTACTGCACAGCACCACCGGCCTCAATCGGGACCAGATTGGACAGGCCGGACTGCAGATCGGTGAGGGCATATCCGGCGCCGCCGCTGAACTAGGACGCTCTATCGCGGTGCGCGACGCCTGGGCCGACCCGCGCTTTAAGGTCCTGCCCGCGCTGGACGAAGAGCACTACCGCAGCCTGCTGGCGGTACCGATTGTGCTCGCCAACCCGGCGCGCCTGCTGGGAGTGCTTTCGATCCGCTCCCGGCGGCACCGCGATTTCCCCATTGATGAAATCGAATTCGTTGAGACCGCCGCCGAACAGCTCGCGACCGCACTCTGGAACGCCACCCTCTACCAGCAGACCGACGAGCGCCTGCGGCAGCGCAACAACGAATTGACGACGCTGCAGCGAATCTCCCAGAACCTGACCTCGCGCTTGGAGTACACCGAAGTCCTCTCGACGATCGCCGAGCAAGCGGCGGCGATCCTGAGCGCCGACAAAGCCGCGATATTCCAATACGAAGAGGCCGCCGGCGACCTGACGATCGTCGCGGCCCACAAACTCAGCTCCCGCTACCGGCGGCTACGGCTGCGGGTGGGCGAGGGCATCGCCGGACGGGTGGCGGCGCAGCGGGCGCCGTTGATCGTAGAGGACGCCCTTTTCGACCGGCGCTTGCGGGTTTCGCGCAAGCTGATCGAGTCCGAGGGATACCGCTCGATGATCTGCGTCCCGTTGATGTTTCGCGGGGCCGTGATCGGCGTGATCAGCGTCTATTCAATGTCAGCTCGCGAATTCGTTGAGGACGAACTGCGCATCATCGCCAGCTTCGCCGACCAGGCTGCCATTGCCATGGCCAATGCCCGCCTGTACGAGCAGTCGCTGCGCGGACTGCGTCGCAACGAGCTGCTGCTGCGTGAGCTTCATCACCGTGTCAAGAACAACCTGCAAACAGTTGCCTCGCTGCTCAATCTCCAGTCGCGGCGGACCAGATCTCCGGAGGTGGCTTCGGTGTTGGCGCTCTCGGCGGGGCGCATCGCCGGGATGGCGGCTGTCCACGATCTGCTCTCTTCGCAGGACGGCGAGTCCGCCACCGCGATCGATATCGTCAACAAGATGGCCGAGATCGCCAGTTCGGATGCCGCCGCCACTGGGATGGCGGTGCAGATCTCGGTCGACGGCGACCGGGTCGAGATCGATGAGGACCGGGCCACCGTATTTGCGCTGGTGGTCAACGAGTTGATCTGGAATGCCATGGGGCACGGACTTGGTGTCGGCATGGACGGCCGCATCGGGGTCCGAATCGAGGTGGACGCGGATTCGGTCAGGACGAGCGTCCACGACAACGGCTGTGGCCTGCCTGCCGGCTTTGAATTGGGCCGCGATTCCGGTTTGGGGCTAACTATCGTTCAGCAGTTGGTTGAGTCCGACCTGGACGGCCACTTCTCGCTGCAAAACGACGACGGGTGCCTGGCGACGGTTACGTTCCCGCTGCCGCGCCGCTCCGACAGTCGCCCGATCCCGGTGCAGGGGTCGGACCGCGAGCATACGCCGGCCGCGGTTTAGGCCGCCGGCGGCGCTCATATGCCCGAATCCCATTCCCAGGTCAATTCCCCGGCGCTGAACACCGGACCTTCGGTGCAGACCCGCTTGAGCCCCGAGCCGGTGGTAACCACGCAGCTGTAGCAGACGCCCAAGCCACAGGCCATCCTTGCCTCCAGCGCGAACTGGACCGGTTTGCGTCTGGTCCGTGGGGCCAGGTCGAAGGCGTCGATCAGGCCGGCGCAAGCCTGCAGCATCGGATTGGGCCCGCAGGCCATGACCGCGTCCGCCCACCGGTACCACTCGGGGATCAATTCGACCACGCTGCCCGACGCCCCGAACGAACCGTCGTCGGTCGCATAGTAAGTCTCGGCCCGGCCCGGCAGGAATTCGGAGGGGGTGAGCCCCGCCCGCGACCGGGCCCCGTTGAGGATCACGCAGGACCGGCCGGTTTCAATCTCGGCCAGCGCAATCAGCGGCCCCAGGCCTATGCCGCCACCGACCAGCAGCAGGTGCCGACAATCCTCCGACAGCGCAAAACTTGACCCCAGCGGGCCCAATGTGTCGACTGGATCACCAGGGTCAAGTTCAGACAGCCAGGCCGAGCCGCGCCCGACGACGTGGTAGAGGATTGACACCGCCCCCTCCTCGACATCAATCCGCGCCAGGCTGTAGGGACGCCGCAACAGGGGGTCCTGGGCGCCGCCGCTGATGTGGACAAACTGTCCCGGGCGGGCGCGATCGGCGATTTCCGGAGCGGCGAGTTCGATCCACCACAGCGATTCGGTCAGCTGTTGATTGGCGATTACGGTCGCCACGTCGAAAACCGGCCCGGTTCCGGTCATTGCCGTTGGTCGTGGCGGTAGCGGTCGATGGGCAGTACGAATTCCTCCGCTGTCGCGTCCAGCGCCCGGATCAGGGCTCTGGCGGTGTCCAGCGAGGTGAGACACGGGACCATGCGCTCATTGGCCGAGCGGCGCATGCGGAAGCCGTCTTCGAGCGTAGGTCGATCCCAGGTCAGTGTGTTTATCACCAGCACCGTGCCGGGATCACGCACGTGGTCAAGGAGACTCAGCTTGCCGGGTGCAGTTTCGTTGAGACGGTTGATTGTCTGTACCGGTATCCCGGCTTGGTCGAGAAAGTGAGCCGTCCCGCGCGTTGCCTTGATGCGGTAACCACGCTCGTGCAGGGCGGCAGCGACCGGCAGCGCCTCGGATTTGTCGCGATCGGCGATCGACATGATCACTGAGCCCTGATCAGGGATTCCCAGGCCAGCCGCCAGCATTGCCTTGCGCAGGGCCGGCGCGAACGCAAAGTCGACGCCCATGGCCTCACCGGTCGATTTCATCTCCGGTCCGAGGAAGGTGTCGACGCCGGTGAGCTTGGCGTGTGAGAACACCGGCGCCTTCACCGCAACCAGTGGCCTTTCGGGGGCGTGGCCGTATTCCCAGCCCTGTTCGGGCAGCGAGCGGCCCAGCATGGCCTTGGTAGCAAGCGCGACCATTGGAATGCCGGTCACCTTGGACAGGAATGGCACGGTCCGACTGGCGCGCGGGTTCACCTCGATCACGTAGACCTGGTCTTCCCATATAACGAACTGAATGTTGAGGAGGCCAACTGCCCGCACCGCCGTGGCGATGCGCTCGGTGTAGTCGACCAGGGTTTCCTTCAAATGCGTGGCAACGTGCTGCGTCGGATACACCGCAAAACTGTCGCCGGAATGGACGCCGGCGCGTTCGATGTGCTCCATGATGCCGGGAATCAGGACGCCGTGTCCGTCGCATACGGCATCGACCTCGACCTCTAGTCCCTGCAGGTACTTGTCGACCAGCACCGGATGTTCGGGGGACGGCTGGGTCACGTTGGCAACGTAGCGACTGAGCCCATCCGGGTCGGAGGCTATTTCCATGGCGCGGCCACCTAGCACGTATGACGGCCGGATCAGCACCGGGTAACCGATTCGCTCGGCCACTGAAAGGGCGTCCTCGATGCGGCGCACAGTGGCCCCCGGCGGACGGGGGATGCCCAATTCCTCCAACAGGGCGTCGAGTTTTTCGCGGTCCTCGGATGCATCTATGCTGGCGGCGTCCGATCCGGTCAGGGCAACGCCCATGTTGTAGAGCGGTTCGGCCAGGTTGATGGCGGTCTGGCCCCCGAATTGAACCACGACTCGCGGGTTGCCGCCGCCCGACTCGTTGTCGATTACGTCGGCCACGCACTCCACGTCCAATGCCTCAAAGTAAAGCCGGTCGGAGGTGTCGAAGTCGGTGCTCACTGTCTCCGGATTGCTGTTGATCATCACCGCCCGCCAACCGCTCTCCTGCAGCGCCCAGGCCGAATGCACCGAGCAGTAATCGAATTCGATACCCTGCCCGATTCGGATGGGCCCCGATCCGACCACTACAGCCGTCCGGCCGGGCTGTCGATCGGCCTCGTTCTCAGCCTCGTAAGTCGAATAGAAGTACGGCGTGACGGCGGCGAATTCAGCCGCGCAAGTGTCCACTAGTTTGTAGACCGGCAGGATTCCCAATCGCTTGCGCAGTTGGCGCACCCGGTCCGGCAGGTAATCGGCGAGTTGCCCGATTACGGCATCCGGAAAACCCAGCCGTTTGGCGTCCCAGAGCAGAGCGCCGTCGAGCGGTTCCTCCAGCAGGCGAAGTTCCATTGCGACCAGGTTGGACAGCTTGGCGATGAAGAATTCGTCAATCGCGCTGCGTTGGCATATTTCCTGGATGCTGCGATTGCGCCGCAAGGCCGCCAGGATCGCCCAAAGGCGTTGGTCGTTGGGTTGACTAATTGCGCGATCTAATACCGCGGGATCGCTCCAGGCGGGATCTTCCCAGAGCACCGAGCGCCCGCTGATTTCCAGCGAGCGCAGCGCCTTGTTAACGGCGCCCTCGATGGTGCGCTCGATGGACATGACCTCGCCGGTGGCCTTCATCTGCGTGCCCAGCGACCGGTCGGCATCGGGGAACTTGTCAAACGGCCAGCGCGGAATCTTGGCGACAACATAGTCGAGCGCCGGCTCGAACGCGGCCGCGGTTTCGCCGGTAATCGGATTGGCCAATTCGTCGAGGCGGAATCCGATAGCGATCTTGGCCGCGATCCGGGCGATGGGATATCCGGTGGCCTTGGAGGCCAGTGCCGACGAGCGGCTCACGCGCGGGTTCACCTCGATCACCCGGTACTGGAACGAATTGGGGTCCAAGGCCAGCTGGACGTTGCAGCCGCCGGCGATATCGAGGGCGTCGATGATCTTCAGCGATGCGCTCCGGAGAAGCTGGTATTCCTTGTCCGACAGCGTCTGGCTCGGTGCGAAGACGATCGAATCGCCGGTGTGAACCCCCATCGGGTCGAAGTTCTCCATGTTGCAGATGGTCACGCAGGTCCCGCCGGCGTCGCGCATGACCTCGTACTCGACCTCTTTCCAACCGGCCAGGTACTCCTCGACCAGCACCTGGCCGATCGGGGAGGCATCGACACCCCGGCCAACCAGTGCTTCCAGCTGCCCAAGGTCTTCGGCGATGCCGCCGCCGGTCCCGCCCAGGGTGTAGGCCGGCCGCACTATCAGCGGAAATCCGAGGTGCCCGGCAATCGCCTGTGCTTGCTCGACCGAATGGGCGATGTCCGACCCGGGAATCGGCTCATCGATCCGGAGCATCAGGCGCCGGAAAAGGTCGCGATCCTCGGCCTGGCGGATCGCCGAAATCGGGGTGCCGAGCAAGCGAACCGCGTAGCGGTCCAGGATCCCGGCCTCCTGAACTTCGCGGGCCAGGTTGAGCCCGGTCTGGCCGCCCAACGTGGCCAGGAGTCCGTCCGGTCGCTCGCGCTGGATGATCCGCTCGACGACGTCGACCGTGAGTGGTTCGATGTACACGACATCAGCCACGTCCTCGTCGGTCATGATCGTGGCCGGATTGGAGTTGACCAGCACGGTGGTGATCCCCTCCTCGCGCACCGCCTTGCAGGCCTGGGTGCCGGCGTAGTCGAATTCGGCCGCCTGCCCGATCACGATCGGTCCCGATCCGATGATCAGGACCTTGTTCAGGTTTGAATCCTTCATCTGCCTTCGACCAAATCCAAGAAGCGGTCAAACAGGTGCTGGTTGTCCTGCGGGCCTGGGGCGGCTTCGGGGTGGTACTGGACCGAGAAAACCGGCAGGCGACGGTGCGCCAGACCCTCGACCGAGCCGTCATTGAGGTTTATGTGCGAGACCGTGAACCCGGAATCTGCCGGAATGGAATCGGCCTCAACCTGGAATCCGTGGTTCTGGGAGGTGATGCAGACCCTGCCGCTGGCCAACTCCTTGACCGGATGGTTGGATCCGCGGTGCCCGAATTTGAGACGGGAGGTCTGCGCCCCGATCGCCAGCCCCAGGATCTGGTGCCCCAGGCATATCCCCATCAGCGGGTATTGACCGACGATGCTGCGGACGGTGTTGACCGCCTTGACCGCCGCCTCCGGGTCTCCGGGTCCGTTGGCCAGGACGATGCCGTCGGGCGCCAGCGCTTCTATGGATGCGGCACTGGATCCGTAGGGGAGCACGTTCACCTGACAACCGCGCGCCGTCAATGACCGGGCGATGTTGGATTTGGCGCCCGTGTCCAGCAGTGCGATCCGTGGGCACGAATCCCTCATTGCGGGCGTCGGCCAGGGCGCCCATGGCTCGGCCACAAATTCGTACGCGCGGCCGTAGGTGACCTCTTCGATCAAGTGCTGCGCTGAGAGCGCGGGAACCGCGGCGGCGCGCCCGGCTAGGGCGGACAGAAATCCTGCCGGAAAATCCACGCGGCCGGTGATCCAAGGAAAGCGGTCGCATTCCGGCAACCGGCCGTCGACCCGGCTCAAAAGGCCTTTGCGGACACCCCCTGAGCGCAGGATGCGGACCAGACGGCGGGTGTCTATTCCGGAGAGCACCGGAATACCAAATTCGGCCAGAAAATCGTTCAGCGACAGCTGGTTGCGCCAGTTGCTTGCGTGCTCGGCCAACTGCCTCACGACCAGACCCGCCAACCAAGGCCGCCGCGATTCCAGGTCGTCCCGGTTGGCCCCGTAGTTGTTGATCAAGGGGTAGGCCAGCACCACGATCTGGCCGCGGTAGGAGGGATCGGTGGAAATTTCCTGATAGCCGGTCATGGAGGTGTTGAACACGACCTCGCCGCCGGCTTCGCCGCCGGCCCCGTGGGCGTAGCCGAAGAAATGCTCGCCGGTTTCAAGGCTCAGGACCGCGCGCGCGTCCATTAGCGATTCCCGCCGGTTGGCTCCAACCGAGATACCTGGCGCCCGTCAACCCAGGTGGCCACTGCCCGGCCTGGCAGGTTCGCCCCGTCCAGCGGCGTGTTCTTGCCCTTTGATAGGAGCTGCCTGCGGTCTACTGTCCAAGCCCGATCCAAGTCGATGGCCACGATGTCGGCCGCCGCGCCCGGCGCCAGCGATCCGGCCGGCAGGCCGTACAGGCGGGCGGGATTGATCGTCATCTTCGCCAGCAGTTCGGGGAGACCCAGCACACCCTCTGCCACGATCACAAGCATTAAACCCAGTGCGGTCTCAAAACCCGAAAATCCGGACGGGGCCTCCTCGAACGGGACCAGCTTTTCATGCTCGGCGTGGGGCGCGTGATCGGTGCCGATGATGTCGAATACGCCCTCTGCAAGGCCCTGCCTGAGCGCCTCGACGTGCTCGCGCGAGCGCAGCGGCGGATTGACCTTGGCCTGGCTGTCAAAGGCGTCTGCCCCATCGCCGGCGACCAGTTCATCGGTAAGGGTCAGATGATGCGGGGAGACTTCCGCATAGACACGGGCGCCATTGGCGCGTGCGCGCCGCAGGATCCCCACTGATCCGCCCGAGGAAACATGCAGGGCGTGGTAACAGCATCCGGTTAGCAGTGCCAGGCGCAGATCGCGATCGAGCATGATCTCCTCGGCCTGGTGCGGCGCTCCGGTCAATCCCAGGCGGGCCGAGACCCGACCCTCGTGCATGCTGGCCCCGGCGATCAAGGTCGGCTCCTCGGCATGGTTGGAGACCGGCAGATCAAATCTGGTCGCATATTCGAACGCGGTCCGCATCAGGCGCGCCGACGCTACCGGGATGCCGTCGTCTGAAAAGCCGACCGCCCCGGCGGCCGCAAGTCGCCCCATGTCGGAGAGTTGCTGGCCCTTTAGCCCGATGCTGATGCTGGCCAGCTGGAAGACGTGCACACACGCTGCGCTGGCGCGTTCATGGATCTCGCGCAGAACCGCAGGATGATCAACCGTCGGCTCGGTGTTGGCCATGGCCACTACGGTGGTAAAGCCTCCGGCGGCGGCGGCTCTGGCCCCGGATTCGATCGTCTCCTTATGCTCGTGTCCGGGCGTTCGCAGGTGGCAGTGCGGATCGACCAATCCCGGGGCCACGACCAAACCGCCGGCGTCGAACTGCTCGGAACCGTCGGGAGTCCCGAGATCGCGGCCGCGGGCCGCGATCCGGCCCTCGCGGACCAGGAGGTCGGCAACCTCGTCGAATCCGTCGGCGGGGTCTATGATGCGGCCGCCACGGATGAGCAGATCGCGGGGTTGGTTCACGCTTCCACTCGCAACACGTTGCGGGCGAGCAGGTAAATTACCGCCATCCTTACCGCCAGTCCGGCGGTGACCTGTTCGGTGATTACCGAGCGGTCCGAGTCGGCAAGATCCGCATCGATCTCGACACCGGTGTTCTGTGGACCGGGGTGCATCAGGATCGCTGTCGGCCCGGCCGATTCGAGGTGCTGGCGACGGACCGAATAGTGGGCAACGTATTCGCCGGTGGACGCCAGCCACGGACCCGCCATGCGCTCGCGCTGGATCCGCAGGCCCATGAGCACGTCGGCGCCGCCGGCGGCGCGGCCAAGGTCCGGTTCAATGCTCACCCGCGGATTCGCGGCCAGATCTTGGGGCACCAATTGCGGCGGACCGCAGAGGACCAGTTTGGCACCGAGTTTGCCCAGCGCCAGGATGTTCGAGCGGGCTACCCGGCTATGGCGAATGTCGCCGACGATCACGACCTTCAGATCCTCGATCCGGCCGAAGCGGCGCCGGATGGTGAGAGTGTCCAGCAGCCCCTGGGTGGGATGGGCGTGGCAGCCATCGCCGGCATTTATGACCGGGCCGGTCAGCATTCGTGCGGCAAGGTGCGGCGCTCCGGAGCAGGCGTGGCGCATGACGAACATGTCTGCGCCCAGCGCGGCGACGGTGGACAGGGTGTCGGCCAGGGATTCGCCCTTGGACAGCGAGCTGCCGGTGGCGCCGAAATTGATTACTTCGGCGCCGAGCGCCTTGGCGGCCAACTCGAATGAGATGCGTGTCCGGGTGGAGGACTCAAAGAACATGTTGGCCAGCTTCACGCCGCGCAGGGCCGGGACCTGCGGCACCTGGCGTTCGAGGATCTCGGCCATAGATTCGGCCGCATCCAGAACGTATTCGATGTCGGCCCGACTGTACCCGGAGAGGTCGAGCAGGTGCCGGTGTGCGAACCCGTTCATGGGTCGACCGCCGTGACCGTGACTTGGTCGGCGCCGTCGGCTTCGGAAATCAGCACCCGCACATGGTCGCCGTGCTGGGTTGGCAGGTTCTTGCCGACGTAGTCGGGTCTGATCGGCAATTCGCGGTGACCGCGATCGACCAGGACCGCCAGTTGAACGCGGTCGGGTCGACCGTATGACCCCAGGGCGTTGAGAGCGGCGCGCACCGAACGACCGGTGAAGACCACGTCGTCGACCAGAATCACGGTCAATCGATCGAGGCTGAATTCGATTCGGCTGGGCGATATCTGGCGCAACGGCGCGCGAATCGCCAGGTCGTCGCGGTGCATGGTGATGTCGAGCTGACCGACGCGCGGCTCAACGCCTTCAATTGCGCTAATGGTGCTGGCCAAACGCTGCGCCAGGGGGGCGCCGCGGGTGCAGATTCCGATCAGCGCCAGCGACTGGAGGTCGCCGCAGCGCTCGATGATCTCGTGAGCCATCCGGCGCAGCGAACGCCCGATATCGGTGCCCGACATGACCGTCTGGCGACGGCCTGCGGGGTCGGTGGAATTTACGAGAAAGCGGTCAACCGGTGCGGTCGACCGCGTCAGATCCTGCTCGGGGCCGGCTTGGGCCAAGGCGACCTTTCTGCCTCACTGGACCAGATTAAAGGCTGGCCGATTCTATTTGACGGGTCGCCGCAACGGCGCATTCGACGACCCCGGGATCGCGCCGCTGATGCATGTTCCGGAGCAGGAATTGGACCGGATCGAGGGTTGCCGCGCCCGCCGGCCAATTACGCGCCATACCTGCTGGGCGCACTAGCGGCAGATAAGGTCCTGGCGCGCTTGCCCGGTTCCGATGTAGCGCACCGGGGCACCGGTTATTTGCTCTACCCGCTCGACATAAGCGCGCGCGTTCGGCGGCAGTTGCCGCCACTCCGAGATGCCGGCGGTGGGGCGGTCCCAGCCGGGCATGAAATCATATATCGGTCGGGCGCGGGCCAACCGATGCGTGTTGGGAACCCACTCAACGATCTCGCCGTCGATTTCGTAGGCGCGGCAAATCGGTATCTCGTCGATTTGATCGAGCAGGTCCAATTTGGTCAGCGCCAGACCGGTCACGCCGTTGATAGCGACTGCGTAGCGGACCGCCACCGCGTCCATCCAGCCCACCCGGCGCGGACGCCCGGTCGAAACACCGAACTCGCCACCCTCGATGCGCAGTCGTTCGGCCTGGTGGCCCGAAAGCTCGGTAGGAAACGGTCCTTCGCCAACGGAGGAAGTAAACGCCTTGGCGACCCCGATTACCTCTTGGATCCGGTTCGGGGGTATCCCGGCGCCGATGCTGGCTCCGCCGGCGGTCGGTGACGAGGAGGTCACGTATGGATAGTGGCCCCAATCAATGTCTCGCATGATCCCCAACTGACCCTCGAGCAGCAGGCCCTCACCTTCGGCGAGGGCCTGCTGGACCATGCCGAAACTGTCCACGACGTAGGGAGCCAGCTCCTCGGCCCATTTCAGGCAGCGCGCCAGCAATTCGTCCAGTTCCAAGGGCTCAGCGCCCAGCCGGGTGAGGTGGAACGATTTTTCGGGGATCGTGTTTTCAAGCCAGCGTCGCAAGTATTGGGGTTCGAACAGGTCAGCGACCTGGATTCCGCTGCGGGCGTACTTATCCGCGTAGAGGGGTCCGTTACCGCGGCCGGTAGTCCCCTGGGCCAGATCGCCGCGGGAGCGCTCCTGGGCGCCGTCGAGGGCACGGTGGTAGGGCATGATCACATGGGCGCGCTCGGCGATGAAGATCCGGTGCCGGATGCCGAGCTGCGGTACCTCCTGGTCCAGGCCCTTGATCTCGGCCAGGAACGAGTCGGGATTCACGCCGGTCCCCGGTCCCAGCAGGTTGCGAACTCCGCGGTGAAAGATCCCTGACGGAATCAGATGGAGGCCAAAGCGGCCGTACTCGTTTACGACCGTATGACCGGCGTTGTCAGACCCTTGAAATCGGGCGACCAGACCGCATTCGGCGGCCAGAAAGTCGACGATCTTGCCCTTGCCTTCGTCACCCCATTGGGTGCCGATTACGCAACTTACGGTCATTTGCGGTCCAATTTGTGGAATGCTCTCGCGGTCGGTCCGCCGACGCGGCCGAATCAGGTAAGCTGCAGATTCTCTTGGTAAGCGGTCTGCATCTTGGTAGTCGGGAATTGGGCGCTGCAAGCGCGCAGAAAACCGACGAACAGGGGGTGAGGGCGGTTCGGCCGGGACTTGAATTCCGGGTGGAATTGGACCCCGACGAACCACGGGTGATCGGCCAGTTCGACGATCTCGACCAAATCCCGTTTCTCGTTTATTCCGGAAAGCACCATGCCGGCCTGTTGCAGGCGGTTTCGAAATGCGTTGTTAAATTCCATCCGGTGGCGATGTCGTTCGGAAATGTGCTCGGTGCCGTAGGCGGCCGCCGCGCGGGTGCCGGGGACGATTGCGCAGGGTTGGGCGCCGAGCCGCATCGTCCCGCCGAGGTCGATGTCGCCATGGTGCTGGGGCATCGGGGAAATCACCTGCTCGCTGGCCCCGGCGTCCTGTTCGTAGGAGGCCGCACCTTTTATCCCGGCCGCGTTGCGGGCAAATTCCACCACGGCCATCTGCATTCCCAGGCACAGCCCCAGGTATGGGGTACCGGTGCTGCGGGCCCAGCCGGCGGCCGCGATCTTGCCCTCCAGGCCGCGAACTCCGAAGCCGCCAGGTACCAGAATGCCGTCGGAACCGGCCAGCATCTCATCGGCGGATCCGCACTCGATCGACTCGGAGTCGACCCAACGAATATTTACGCGGGCCGAATTGGCCACGCCGGCATGATACAACGCCTGCACGACGCTCATGTAGGCGTCGGTGGCCTCGACGTATTTGCCGACCAGTGCAATTTCAAGCTCATGCTGGTGCTGATGCGACCGTTCGACCATCGCCTTCCAGGTGGAGAGGTTCGCCGGACCAGCGTCAATTCCAAGGTGTCGGCAGATGTAGTCGCCCAGGCCCTCGTCTTCCAGGTGCATCGGCAGACCGTAAATGTCGGGAAGGGTCGGAAGCGAAATGACGGCGTCGACGTCGACGTCGCAGAACAGCGCGATCTTCTCGCGGGTGGAGAGATCCAGCGGCTGTTCGCAGCGGCAGGCGATTACCTCCGGCAGGATCCCGATCGAGCGCAGGGTGGCGACGGAGTGCTGGGTGGGTTTGGTTTTCAGCTCGCCCGATGGGCCGAGCCGGGGGACGTAGGTCAGGTGCATGTACATGATGTTTTCGGGACCCACGTCGCGCTTGAGCTGGCGCAGCGCTTCCACGAACGGCAATCCCTCCATGTCGCCGATCGTGCCGCCGACCTCGACCACCAGAACCTGCGCGCCAAACGTCTGCTCCTGGCGCAGGATCCGTGACTTGATCGCGTCGGTTACGTGCGGAATCACCTGGATTGTTCCGCCGAGAAAATCGCCGTAGCGCTCGCGGCGGATCACCTCGGCATAGACCTGGCCGCTGGTCGTATTACAGTCGGCGGTCAGGCTCACGTCGGTGAAGCGCTCGTAGTGACCGAGGTCGAGATCGGTCTCGGCTCCGTCGTCGGTTACGAAAACCTCGCCATGCTGGGCCGGGTTCATCGTCCCGGGGTCGACGTTGATATAGGGGTCCAGCTTGATGTTGAGCACACCCAGGCCGCGTGATTTGAGGATGCGACCGATGGACCCGCAAGTTACGCCTTTGCCGAGTCCGGACATTACGCCACCAGTCACGATGACGTATTTGGACTGGTTGAGGACGGCTATTTAGGCCACCGCCGAGGGTTTGAGCGCAATCCTCGGTCGCAGGCACGCGAGGTTGGGCGGGCTTTGGCCGTCGAACGACCCGGTCACGGTCAGATCGCTGCGTTGCGGCTGCTCGGGAAGACCCAGCGCGGCATTGAATTTCGCGATCGCCTGTCCGTTTTCATCTTCATCCTGGTCGGCGTAACCCATCGGCACGACCCAACCCGGGCTGACGCGTGCGGCAAGACGGGCCGCCTGTTCAATTACGAACTCACCGCGTCCGCCGGGTGGGACCAGCAGCGCGCCGCAGTGACGGATTTCCGACGTCATCGCTACGGTCGGCAGTTGGGCGAGTTGCCCCATGTGGACAATGCTGGCCCCGCCGACCCGGAACCGCAGGATCAAGGTACCCGGTTCGGCATCCGGCGCGATCGGCGCTGCCGGCCACGCGTCTATGAAAATGTTGCCGATCTCGTATTCGCCGGGGCGGTCGATGCGGTAGGGATCCGGACCCGCTTTGCTGTCTTCGCCAAGTCCTTCGATGGTCCGTAATTCGCCGTTGTTAACGAAGGGCGAGCCACTAAGGCTGATGGCGTGCGCCGCCATTTTCAGGTTGCGGTAACGCTGCCCCAGCCGGTAGGGGTCGATCAGTATGGTCGCGCCGCCGTGCTTGATGCGAAAGCACGACGCGCCAAACCAGGCGATGTCCATGAGGGCGGTGGGTTCGGCGGTCAGGCGCATGCACAGTTTTGCGCCCTAATGATTTACGGAATTCTAACGCGGCTATGGGCAGATTCCCTTAGCCGCAACCCCGGCGGCTCACTAGAATTCGGGCGCATCGGCGATCCAATCGGCGGTGCCGCCGCAAGATCGCCTAGCCACCCAGGCTCGTCCCGCCAATTTGCCGATGCCGTTTGCCCCGGACAACAATGCTTGGCTTGCGCTGCTGGCCTGCCCGGCCTGCCGCGCAGGACTGACGGAATCGGCGTCGGAGTTGATCTGCAATGGCTGCGGTCGTCGATATCCGATCCGGAAGGGAATCCCGCAGCTGCTGCTCGAAGATGCAATAAACCCCGCCACGCGTCCCCGGCAGGGTGATCCCGGGGATCAGTCGTCCGGGCAGGGCCCCGGATCGTCCGGCGGCGCCAGCGACTGATCGATGACGCCCGACATCGGCTTAACGATCGCGATCCTGGTCATCGCGGTCGGATTGTTCGCATCAAACCGCATCCCCTTCGACCTGATCGGCATCGGTGTGCTGGTGGCGGTGTTCTTCGTCGGACTGGTCCCGCTGGAACTGGCCCTCTCGGGATTTGCCAATAACGCCATCATCACGATCGGTTCGGTATACGTGATCTCCGAAGGGCTTTCGCGCACCGGCGTGGCCTACTCGCTCGGTCAGTTGCTGCGCCGCGCCGCAGGTGGCAGCGAGGCCCGCCTGATTGCCCTGACGATGCTCGCGGTCGGCGGCCTCTCCGGCTTCATGAATGCGATCGGCGCGGCGGCGGTGATGCTGCCGGCCATTGTCGCGGCGGCCCGCGCTATGGATGCTCCGGTCTCGCGAGTGCTGCTGCCGCTGTCCTACGGGGCGTTGATGGGCAGCATGCTTTCGCTGGTGGGGACTCCGGCCAACCTGCTGGTCAATAGCGTGATGGTAGGCCGGGGGTTCGAGGGGTTCCAGCTATTCGACTTCACGCCCGTTGGGGCGGCGATTCTGGCTGCCGGGACGGTGACGATGGTGGCTGCCAGGCGCTGGCTGCTTCCGGCCCACGCGGGCAGCGCCGAAATCGACTCAATGCTGCCAGCCGCCAGCCGCCATCATGAGCCCTACCTGCTGGAGGAGAGGGTCTACGAGATAGCCGTCCCATTCACATCCAGTTTGGTTGGCCAGACCGCCACCGAAGCAAACCTTGGCCGTGAGTACGGCGTCTATGTGTGCGCCATCGCCCGCGGCGCAAAGTTACTGGCCAGCGGGCTGGCGGAAGCCATCGTCGAATCGGACGATCATCTTCTGGTGAGCGGGCGAATGCCCGACCTGGAGCGGATGGCCGCCGAATTTGGACTTGGCAGCATTGAGCGCACCGCTACCGATCTGAGTCGGCTGGGATCTGGCGAGGCGCGCATGGCCGAGGTCGTGATCGCCCCGCGCAGCGATCTGATCCGCAAGACGCTGCCCGAGATCGAATTCACCGGACGGTTTGGCCTCAATGTCCTGGCGGTCTGGCGCGAGGGCGTCCCGCGCCGTACGCGCCTGGCCGAAATGCGCCTGCAGCAGGGCGATACCCTGCTGGTCCAGGGGCCGACCGCTGCGGTGGATGCATTGCGTCAGCGATCCGACGACCTGGTCGTGATATCCCAGGAGACGGGGATGCGTTTCCGGCGCAGCCGTGCCCCGGTGGCGATCGCCGTGTTGCTGTTGTTTGTGGTTGGAATGGTGACAAATGCGGCCCCGGTGGCAATCGTGGCCCTGGCCGCGGCCGGAGCAATGGTGCTGATTGGTGCGGTCACGATGGAGGATGCCCGCACCTCGGTGTCCTGGCGGGCGATCATCCTTATCGGCGGGATGCTGGCGATGGCCGAGGCCATGACCGAAACCGGCGCGGCCGAGTATCTGGCCACGTCGATGGTGGACTTGGTGGGCGGCGCCGGCTGGCAGGTGGTGCTGGCGATCATCCTGATCCTGACCTCGCTCTTTGCCATCTTTGTCAACAACCACGTGTCGGCGGTCTTGATGGCGCCCCTGGCGATCGACGCCGCCCTGAGCGCCGGAGCCGACCCGCGGATGTTCATCATGGCGGTTGCCCTGGGGGCCGCCACCGGTTACGTTACGCCGTTTGCCCATCCCGGCAACATATTGGTAATGGGGCCTGGAAACTACCGTTTCAACGATTACGTGCGGGCTGGCGCGCCGGTCGCCCTGGTGGTGATGGCGGTTGGATACCTGGTCCTGTTGCTGGTTTTCTAGAGCTTGCCACCGAACCAGTAAGCCAAGTATTTCCAACGCCCCCATGCCCGGTAGTGGCGCAGCGCCGACTCGGTGTCAGGATGGCGGGAGCGAAAGACCGAGTCGATCGGCAGATGGCCGAATCTTCCGCATAGGGCCATGACGCAGGCCTGGCCGTAAGGTCCGATGCCGGGCAGATCCAGAATCTCGCCCGCGACCACGCGATCGGAGTTGCGCGGGTCTTCCCAGGTTGCAAGATCGAGCCGCCCGTCGGCGATCGACTGCGCGATCAGTTGCAGGCTGCCGGCACGATAACCGAATCCGGTTAGCTGCGCCAGCCGCTCAACCGGCACCCGGGCAACCGCCTCAGGATCCGGGAAGGCGGTCCGGCCCAGCGGCGCGGATTCGCCCAGTGCCTCGACCAGGCGCGCAGTCATCGCCCGCGTCCCGCTCCAAGAGATATTGGTCGTGGCCAGGACTTTTACCAAGTCTTCCCACAGTGAAGGCGAGCGCAGCAACCGGCCGGCGCCGGCCTCGGCAACCGGGCGGTAGCGTTTCCGGCGGCGGCAGCGGGCATGGAACTTTTCCAGGTCGAGATCGGTCCACAGCATTCGTTGAACTACCCCGTCCAGCTCTCCCTGCAGAACCGGTCCCCAGGATTCCACCCGGACCGCCGGCCCGGACTGCGTCAGGTCGATCGACACCCCCTTCCCGCCGATGACCGCGGCCGTCTGCAGGCGGGAACAAGCGCCATTCCAATCAAATGGCGCCAGGGTCCGCCAGCCGTGCGAGTGCGCGAGCATGTGCAGGTCAATGGCGGGTACCAGATATTGATTGCTGGGCATGGGGCGGGCGCCGATGTGTTTGGCATCCGGCCGCGGGTTTGAGCTTAAATTGGCCATGGCCGCCGGCCTTGGCTAAGTCCATCCTGGATTCGATTTTGAACGTTCTCTACATCACCACCGACCAGATGCGTGCCGACACCCTGGGGATTGCCGGCAACCCGGTTGGCGCCACCCCCCGGCTCGATCGCCTGGCCCGCGAAGGCGCCTATTCCCCGCGCATGTACTGCGTACAGCCGCTCTGCATGCCCTCGCGCGCGTCGATGGTTACCGGCATGACCCCACGCGGGCACCGGGTCTGGTCGAACGGCGTAAACCTCGACCCGTCGCTGCCCACGATCGGAAAGATCCTGTCCGAGCACGGCTACGCCACCGGCCTTGTCGGCAAAGCCCATTTCTGCACCTACTGGCAGCAACCCGGAGTTGACCCGGAGCAGTCGCTTGAGACGCCGCAAGCTTGGGTCGACGGTATCGTGGCGCCGGATTGGAATGGTCCCTACTACGGTTTCGACCACGTGGAGCTGACCCTTCGCCACAACTACGTCGCCCAGGGCCACATCCGCCGCGATTGGGATGCCGCCGGGCACAGCGCTGATCTTAGCGGGATCGAGCGCGCCCTTGAACCGCCGCGGTGGACCGGCGGCTGGAAGTCGTCCCTGCCGGTCGAGCAGCACCCGACTACCTGGGTTGCCGAGCGCGCGGTCGCCTATATGCGTGCCAACCGCTCCCGGCCGTTCTTCTTGTGGGCGTCCATTCCCGATCCCCATCACCCGTTTGCCCCCTCGAAACCCTATGCCGACCTTTACGACCCGGCGGCGATGGAGCTCTCGCCCACGTTCGGCGGCGACCTGGCCGGTAAGCCCGATCATGTGCGAGCGTACGCCGCCGGGTGGCCCGGCGGCGGTATGGAAGGCAGCGGCGCCGGTTGGGACGACCTGCCGGCGATTTCGGAGGCGGCCTGGCGCCAGACGCTGGCGTTCTACTACGGCATGTGCCGACAGATTGATGACGCTGTCGGCAGGATGCTCGACGCCCTGGATGAACTGGGGATCGCCGACCAGACCGCGGTCATCTTCACTTCCGACCACGGTGAACTGCTTGGCGACCACGGACTGCTTTATAAGGGCCCGTTCGCCTACGAGGGACTGCAGCGGGTGCCGTTCGTGGCGCGCCTGCCCCAAGCCCCGGAGGAGATCAGCCTGCAAGGGTTGGGCAGCCAAATCGACCTGGCGCCGACGTTCCTCGACCTGGCGGGCATCCCGCAGCCGGCCCAGATGGTCGGGCGGCCGTTCACCGATTGGCTGCACGGCGGACCCGGCCGCCGCCAGGCCCTGATCGAATTCGAGGGGCGCTACAGCCAATTGCGCTCGCGGACCCTGGTTACCCGTGATTGGAAGCTGACGCGCTATGAAGGCGGACCCACGTCCGAGCTTTACGCATTGGCCGACGATCCGCTGGAGCGCCGAAACCTCTACGAGGATCCTGATTTCGCCGTGAAGCGAACCGAGCTGACCGATCGCTTGGCCGGCGCCATGCTGGAAGC
Organism: Chloroflexota bacterium; assembly: GCA_965217845.1. Taxonomy (GTDB): domain Bacteria; phylum Chloroflexota; class UBA11872; order UBA11872; family VXNJ01; genus VXNJ01. Next base: position 2,223,776 of record OZ244573.1, on the reverse strand, counting down.
CGAAAGTCGCTACCCGGAACCGGTTGTACATGCCTGAGGAGCTTGGCCCCGAGCTTATCGACCTGCTGCTCAAGCTCTGCGATCGGGCATTCGGGCCCGCCGCATCGGTGCCGCAGGGGTTCGTATTCCGGTTACGGATTGAGGACGAAACCGGGCTGGCGGAATTGAGCCAGCCGCACGTGCCGGCCGAGCCCGGTTGGCTCTTGACCACGACGCGTGACCAATTGTTTGCCCTCGAGGGCGGCGGGTATTTTGAGCGGGCTCCGCACGGGGTGCGCCAGGAAGGGCATTCAATCGCCCGCGCCGGGCTTACCGTTCGTGCCCGCGCCTGGCACGCAAACCGGCCGCAATCGCCATCGAATTGACCGCCTGGTTCAGCGCGGGTCGGCGCACGTTGGAACTTCGATCCTCGGCGGCGCCGGTTCCACGACAGGCGTTCCGGTCAGGCTGGGGTTGAACTGATCAAGGCGGCGCAAGCGGCCGCGCCGCCATGCGCCGGAGCGCGGTTATTTCTTGATCATTTCGGATCTGACCGGCGAAAAGGCCTCAACCAGGATGGACGGTTCAATCGCGGTAGCTTCATGATTGGATCCGCCTGGAATGATCCATGCCGATCCGGCCCGGCAGACTCTTTTTTCGCCCTCAACTTCCAGCTCGATCGCGCCTTTCACGCAGTACCCGATCTGTTCGCTTGGATGGTTGTGCATGGTCACGCAGCCGCCGGCCTCGATGTGGACCTCGTTTAGCATCATGCGCTCGCCGTGAACCATGATCTTGAGTTTGACCCCGAGGAAGGGCGAGTCGACGTCTCGGGCCTCGGAGTTGTGCACTGCGTTGAACATGGGTGGAAGATTCCTGTGCGCGGTGGATTTGCCCAGCGGGAAAATTAAACCTTAATGTCGAATCGGGTTCCGGCGATCAGAGGCGGTAAATGCGAGCCAGGTTTCCGCCCATGATCAGATCGAATTGATCGTCCGGCAGCCCTAGGCGGGCGATTGATTCGACCGCCAGGTCGGGATGCGCGGTGGGGGCGTTTGATCCGAATACCACCCGCTCCGGCCCCACCGCGTCAACGGCATCGCTGATTGCCGCCGGTTCGAACGCGGCGATGCATGTGCCCAGAAATAGGTTCTCAGCCAGTCGGGCGGCGTCCAGCGCCTGGCCGCGCCAGTAGCGGTGCCCCATGTGGTCCATGATGAATGGAACATCGGGAAAGCGTCGCGCCAGGATTCCGATTTCGAGTGGGTGCGAGGGTGTCCCCTGTGAATGCACGGTGACCGGAACCCCGAAGCTGCGGGCGATCTCGACGCAGTCGTTTACGACCTCGGAGGAAATCACGTATCCATGATTGGCCGACATCAGCTTCAGTCCCCGCATCGCATCCTCGCCAAGGCAGCGTTCCAGCTCGGCGGTGGCCTCGCCCTCCAACCGCGGGTTCACGCAGGCGCAGGGAATGATCCGCGCGGAGAGGTGGCCGCATTCGGCGACGGCGCGGTTGTCGGGGCGATATTCAACCTTGGCGATCAACACCACCTTGTCTATAGCGGCTCGATCCTCCATTGCCAAGAGATCGGGCAAGTCGGCGGCCCTCGTGACGTAGGCTTCGCAATCGGCACGCATGGTTCAAAGCACCCTCCACTTGATGGGAAACTTCCGGGCGGGATCGCGTTCACGAACCTGCATTCTCACCAACTCTATGGTCATCGAAAGCCCTACAGCATCGCCGCGACTTGGGCGCGGCACGGTCGCGATCCGTCCTACTAAGCGTGAGGTGCGTGCGTCAATTCGGCCAGCACCGCGATCAGGGCAACTCCGGCGATGATCAGAAGGAACTTCCACCATCGATCGGTGTCCTTTGTCGGCATGGGTACGTCATCCGTACCGGTGATGACACTCATCACGAATTCGGCTACCCGAACATCACGCCGCGCCAGTTCGGCATCGATCATGTCGGTGATCGCTATGTAAATGAATGTTCCAGCCGCGAACGAATTAAATATCCCGACGGCCCAAGCCTGGGCGGTTTGGTTTTGGCCGAGGGCTGTGGTGGCCAGCAAGCCAAGCGCGATCCCTACCGGGGTCATTACGGCAAAGGACCCCAGGATGGTTTTCTGGGCTCTCGCCGCAAATCCGGCCGTCTGCGTGCTCACCGACAACGCAAAGGTTTCCGATCCCTTGTGAACCAGCACGCCCACGGCTATGACGACCGCAGCCAACAGGTGGTCCTCGAGCCCTAGCGAAACGCCAACTACCAATGAGTGGACTGAGAGGAGCGCCAATAGCAGGTACGGATAAAACGCACGCGGGTTCTTCCTGGTGAGGTCGTCCTCGTCGTAGGGATCGCCGAGGATGACGCGGTCAATTAGCAGCAAAACGCCGAGCCCGATGGTCGCCACCAGAACCGCCAAGGGGTAATTTACGAGCGCTTCGAGTTCGTGGATCCCCTCGGGAAGAAAGTGAATGAATCCGAGCCCTAGGAAAAGTCCACCGGTGAAGGCGTTGCCGAACGAGAAAAAACGCTGCCGGCCGGCCATGTTGGCGGCGATCATCGGGATGACGCCACCGATTAGGGCGGTGCCGATCATCGCCGCCGCCGCGAACCCTTTGAATGCAAGGAGATCTATTTCCAATGACGACACCGAATCTCCGCTTGAAGATCAAAGTCCACGCCAATGGGGAACACCAGTGGGTTCCCTTCGCGACTATTCAAATTTATTCGTGAACGTCGCGGCCTGGCAATCCGAGCAAATTTTTGCCGTCTCCGTCAAGGTGCGAGCGGAAAGCTTGCGCGCCGCGGCGGCGGGTGGCCCCGCAAGGGCGGCGGCCGGAGCGCAACCTAGCTGCGAATTGACCTTGCGCGTGGCGTCGGCGCCAGGGCGGTTTTTCAGACCAGGCTGCCACAGCAAACAGTCCGGGCCACCGGGCAGAGGCCACCGCTGGTGAACCCGGCTGAACGGCGGCGCAGATCATTTGGGTTTTGCGAACGGCGAAAACCGCTTCGGCGACCCCGCTCGGAGGGTTCTCGCCGGCGCTGGTGAGGGGTCAACCGATCGGACTAACCCCGTGCTCGCGGGCCATCTGTTGCAACACTCCCAGTTCGGCACCGGAGGTCGGGATGCCGTTCACGATCCGATCGTCGTAGGTCCCCCATTCGATCTCGCCTGGTACATACACGCGCTCGAACCCGGGACGTGGCGGCGTGGCCCGAACCAGTTCGGCGGTGCCGTCGGCGGAGGCGGCGAATTGATCGGCATTGGTGACCGCGGCGATTTCGATCGCCAGGAAGGTCATTCCGGTCTGCTCGGCTTCCTCCCCGCTCATCCCGCTCAGCGCTTTTACGGTGGACGTGTGGGCGCCGGCCAGCGATCCCGAGAGCAGGTCGAGTATGTAACCGATCGCGTAACCCTTGGGCCCACCGGCGGGCAGCATCGTAACGGCTGCGTCGGGGTCGGTGGTGTCGTTGCCGTCGGCGTCCAGGCACCAACCGGACGGCAGCGGCGTACCGTGAAGGCGCGCCATGGCGACCTTGCCCATTGCCGCGACTCCGGTGGCCATGTCCAATATGACCGGGCGATCCTTCCCGGCCGGAATGACCCAGGCGTGCGGATTGTTGCCCATCACCGACTGCGACCCCCCGTAGGGGGCGGTGTTGACCTTGCCGCCATTGGAACAGGCGAATCCAATCATCTGCGCTTGGGCGGCCTGCATCGGCCAGTAGGCGGCGGCCCCGAAGTGCCGCGAATTGCGCACGCACGCCAGTCCGATTCCGCAGGTCCGTGCCTTGTCCATGGCCGACTGCATGGCCCTTGCGGCCGCGATCTGGCCGAGTCCGCGATCGCCGTCGATGACCGCAAACGCCGGGCCCTCGAACAGCGTCGCAATGCTCGGCTGGGGGTTGATCTGGCCCGCCTGCAGGCTCTTTAGGTAGGTGGGTTGAAGGCGGACAACTCCGTGCGAATAAACCCCGCGCAGGTCGGCCCACACCAGGCTGCGGGCGGTGAGGCGGGCCCCCTCGGCCCCGACCCCGCAGGCGACAAACAGCGCCGTGCTAAATGCTTCCAGTTCGCCCGCGTCAAGACGGACTCCATTCCCCGGCTCGCTCACTTGGCAACCCCTCCCCGGTGATCTCGGCCCATTATGATCGCCACTTGACCTGCCGACGCAACTCCCGGCAGATGATTTCGGCACCGCTGCGAATCTGTTCCAGGTCGGCGTAGGAGTAGGCGACTCGCAGGCAGTTGTCATCGGATCCGTCAGGGCGGAACCACGACCCCGCCCAAACGTCCACGCCATGCTGGGCCAGGGCACTTTCGCAGGCGACGGCGCTGACTCCTTCGGGGAGCCGGAGCCAGCAGAAAAATCCCCCCTGGGGCCGCGACCACTCGACCGGAGCGTTCGCCAGTTCCTGATCGAACACTTCCAGGAGGGCGTCCCGCTTGCCGCGGTAGACGCGTTGCAGACGCCGGATGTGGGCGAACATGTGGCGGCGCATGAAATCGGTAACGATGCGGCTGGTGAGCGGGCTGGCCCCGAGGTCGTATTTGTGGGCGGCAAGCAGGCCCACCGTCTCGCGGTCGGCCATCGCCCAGCCGAGGCGGGTGCCGGCGCCCAGGATTTTCGAAAAGGTGCCAGTCCGCACCACTCCCTTCCCGCCGGCCAGTTCGAATAGGCTCGGCACGCGCTCACCCTCGAACCGAAGTTCGTAATAGGCGTCGTCTTCGGCGATTAGGAATCCGTATCGTGCCGCCAACTCCAATACCCGCAGGCGGCGCTCCAGGGTGGCACTGCCCCCGAGCGGATTCTGGAACGTCGGGATGGTGTAGAAGGCCTTCACCCGTCGCTGACGGCAAGCGTCTTCGATGTCCCGCAGAAGTGGTCCATCGTCGTCCCAGCGAACCGGGTGCAGATCGGCACCGAAACCGTTGAAAAAACCCGCGCCCCAGCTGACTTCGTCGATCAGCACCACGTCGCCGGGATCAAGTAGGGCGGTCGCCAAAAGACCCAGGGCTTGCGCCGCACCGTTGGTTATCAGCAGCTGTTCCGGATCAACGGACAGGGCTTCAAGACGCCGGACCTTGGCGCCGATCACTTCCCGCAACGGCAGGTGGCCTTGGCCGGGCCCATAGAGCAAAGCGCCCGGGTCAGATTCCAGGACGCGTGCCGCCGAACCGGCCAGCCATGCCAGCGGAAAGGAATGGGGGTCGGGTTGTCCACCGCCGAGCGGGAATTGTATCTGGGTGCTGGCCTCGATTGGATCGTCTGCTTCGAGGCTCCGGCGCAAGCGTCCGTGCGCTGAAAGCAGGCTTGCCAGATCGACGGGTGGTCCCTGCTCGGGAGGTGGATTGATCATTGGTATTCCTTTTGGAAGGTACTATCCGCCGCCGAACCGTCCCGGGTCAAATGGCGCCAGCGAAATCGCCGTCTCGCGTTCAAGCATCAGGTTGGCGAGCTCGCGCGCGCTCAGCGGACCCAGCAACATCCCGGCGCGTCCGTGCCCGGAGCAGATCCAGGCCCCGGGTGCGCCGGGCAGTGCGCCGATCACCGGTAGCCCGTCAGGAGACATCGGGCGCAGGCAAGCGGTGTGGGCAACCACCGTGGCCGAATCGATACGCGAGCAGTAGCGGCGGGCGTTGCCCAACAGCAGAGTGCGGGCCGTAGCGGTTGGTTTTCGGTCGAATCCGACCGTTTCCTCGGTCGTTCCAATCCAGACTTGGCCGCCGGGGCGGGGAGCGAGGTAATTGCCGTCGGGATCGGAAAAGCCAACCGGGCAATATGGCGGCGGCAGCCGCAGCCGCAGGATCTGGCCCTTTAACGGCTCGATCGCGCCTTCAAGACCCAGTTGCCGGGCGAGTGCTCCGGTCCAGGGTCCGGCCGCCAGCAGCACCTGGGCGGCCCGGTAGTCGGCGATTGAACCCCGCAGGCGGAATCCGTCGGTGATCTTTTCAACCGCGTTGATCGAGTCGAACACCAGGCGGGCGCCGTGGTCTTGTGCGGCGCCGCTGAACGCCAATGTGATTCGATTCGGCTCCAGATTGGCCGCGCCCGGCTCGAAAACGCCGCCGGCCTGCGGTTGATCAATCCAGGTGCACAGCTCCCGCGTCTGGCGCGAGTTCAGCCAGCGCGCCCCGCGGGCGGCGGCCGCCGGGTGATCCAATTGGCTGGCCATACCTTCGGCGGCGGCCTCGTTCGGCGCCACCAGAATGGTCCCGCCGCGCCGCAGATCGTAACCCCCGCCCCGGTTGCCTCGCAGCTGGTCGGGCAGGGCCGCATGCAGATCGAACGCCGCCTGGGCCAGTTCGCCCAGCGGTCCCCGCAAGCGCGGCCCGATTGGAGGGGTTATCAACCCTGCTGACCACCCCGAAGCTCCGGAAGCTACCGCATCGGCTTCAATCAGCAGGCAGTTTCGACCCGCTCGCGAGAGGTAGTAGGCGGCTGCCGTCCCAGTGATCCCCGCACCGACGATGGCGATGTCTTGCATCGCCCTGGCCATCGAACGGGTCAGGGCGTACGTCGCTGCCGGGTCAGAACCCGTCAACTCCCATGTTGTGCATGTCGCCAGCCATCGACTCGGGCGATACCGGGGCCGCCGGTTGCGGCAGCTCGGCCACCAAGGCCTCGGTGGTCAGCAGCATGGTAGCCGCCGAGACGGCGTTGTCCAGCGCAACGCAAGCTACGTGGGCGGCGTCGACCACGCCCATCTCGTAGAGGTCGCCGAATTCATCGCTGTCGGCATTCCATCCAAACCAAGGATTCGAGGACTCGAGCACTGAATCAATTACCAGCGATGGCACCGCTCCGGCGTTTCTGGCGATTCGCCGCAGCGGGCCGCGCAGGGCTCGCTTGACGATCGCGGCTCCGGTGCGTTCGTCGCCTTCCGGGAACTGCTCGAGGTCGAGCGCCTCGGCGGCTCGCAGATAGCTTCCGCCTCCACCTGGGACGATCCCTTCGCGGATCGCCGCGCGGGTCGTCGACACACCGTCCTCGGCGCGCGCTTTGCGTTCGCGCAATTCCAATTCGGTGGCCGCCCCGACCGAAATGATCCCGACACCGCCGGTGAGGCGCGCCAGGCGCTCCTCCAGCTTTTCGCGGTCCCAGTCGGACTCGGTGGTCTCCAGCTGAGTGCGGATCTGCTCGGCGCGGGCCTGCACCGCGGCATCGTGCCCGGGACTCTCCAGCAGGATCGTGGCCATGCGGCCGATCGTGACCCGATCGGCCTGCCCGAGCCAACTCACATCAGCCTCCTGCCAGGAAAAACCGACGTGGTCGGAGAAGACGGTGGCGCCGGTCATTGCCCCCATGTCCATCAAGATGGCGCGCATTCGCTCACCGTAGGATGGCGCTTTGATCGCCGCGACGTTTAATTTGCCGCGCAATTTGTTCATGATCAATAGCGCCAGTGCATCGCCGTCGATGTTGGTCGCGGCGATGAACAGGTTGCGTACGCCGGCGGCCAGGATCCGGTCCAGAAACGGCGCCAAGGCACTGGCGCTGGAGATCTTCGAATCGGCCAGCAGCACGCGCGGCCGGTCCAGGTAGGCTTCCATGCGCTCGGCGTTGGTGACGAAGTAGGGCGAGATCCAGCCTTTGTCAAGCTGCATGCCCTCCACGTAGCGGGTAGAGAGCTCTACGCCGCTGCGAGTTTCGTCAACCTGCACCAGGCCGTCGTTGCCGACCCGCTCCATGACCTCGGCAATGAATTCGCCGATCTCGGGATCATTGGCCGCGATCGAAGCCACCCGTTCGATGTCTTCCGAGCTGGCCACCGGCCGCGCGATCGAGCGAATGTATTCACGGGCCATTCGGGCCGCCCGGTCGACGCCCTTTTTCAGGATCATCGCATTGGCGCCGGCGGCCAGATTGCGCAATCCTTGGCGGGCGATCGACTGCGTCAGGACCACCGAACCGGTTGTTCCGTCGCCGACCGCTTCACCCGTCTTCATCGCGGCTTCCTTGACGATCTGGACGCCGATGTTCATGAAAGGGTCGGAGTACGATTCGGCAAATTGCTTGGCAATCTGGTCGCCGTCGTTGGTCACCTCGGCGGACTGAAACCGCTCGTACATGACGTTGCGGCCTCGCGGACCGTAGGTGGAGCCGACGATATTTGCAATAAGGTCGACCCCCTTGATCAAGTCGCGGCGAGCTTCGTCTGAGAACTTAACGCCCTTGGGCGGCATTGCGGTAGGGTCCCTGTGAGTGGTCTGGGTTTAGGCTGGGTGGGCGCGGGTTTTTACCCGACTACCGCGAGTACGTCGCGCTCGGCGATGATGAGATACTCGACGCCGTCGGACTTGAACTCGGTCCCGGCGTACTTGGCGAACAGGACGGTGTCGCCGACCTTGACGTCGAGCTCGGCGCGCTCACCTTTGTCGTTGCGCGATCCCGGACCTGCCGCAATGACCTCGCCTTCCATCGGCTTTTCCTTCGCGGTGTCGGGAAGTACCAGGCCAGAGCTGGTCATTTCTTCGCGTTCGGTGGGCTTGATCAGCAAGCGGTCGCCAAGGGGTTTGATGTTGGACATCGCCAGAATTCCTTTTGCAAAGGTGGAGTGCGATCGGCACGGTTTCGATACGGAGATCGGTCCGGGGCGTGGCTATACCGCCGCGCCGCGGCCGGAGAATTATAAAAATTGCCGGAGTCGCGGGAGTTGGCCGGATCCCTGGCTAGGCCGCCCGCGCAATGGTAAGTGGACCTTCCGGCAGAACTGCAATCCGCAGGTCTGGTCGCGCGCTGGCCAATTGCTGAGTCAGGGCGGCGATGTCGTTGCAGGGGCGGCACCCGATCGCGGTGACGATCTCGGGTGAAAGGCCCTCGCTGAAGACATGCACCCGCGCGCGCGCCTGGATGCCGGCCAGAATCTGGGCTTGCCATTGATCGGCTCGAGGGTGTGGCTGGCAACGGATCTGGCGCAATAGATCGGCCGGCGCGAGTCCGCGCTGCAGGTATTGGCCGAAATGTCCGTGCCCCAGGCCCTCGCTGCACTCGCTGACGATTACCAGGTCGCCCCCACGGGTAACGATTCGGGCCGCCGCCGAAAGCCCCTTCACCGCCTGGTAGAAATTCTGGTCAAGGGGAAAACCGCTGTTGGAACTGATTACCAGGTCGAAGCGTTCGCCTACGCCGACGATTGAGTTGGCGGCGACACGGCGGCAGGCCCGATCATGAGCCGCGACCAGTTCGCCGCAAAACACCTCGGTGATCCGTTTCTGGGCGTCCAGGGTCACGTTCAGGATCAGGTCCGGCGGACAGAGCGCGGCCGCTTCACGCTGTTCGCGAAAGATCGGATTGGCGGCAGTGCTACCCCAGGTCGATTCGGGGTGGTCGATCAATTCGGCGTCATGGTTGGCCAGGATTGATTCGGGCGCCGCCACGCCCGGCAGAGTGAGCTTGGCGCCGCCGGAGAAACCGGCGAAGAAGTGCGGTTCGACGAACCCGGTCGTAACCCGGTGGTCGGCTTCTACATACTGGCGGCACAGGCGCACCGGTCGCCCCGACGAGGTCTCCCCGACGGCAACGTAGTCAGCGCCGTTGTTGCCCGGTTGGATCACCCGATAGCGGGCAAGCAGTTCCGGCCCCAGCATCTGTTCCAGTTCGGATTGCGAATTGGGTCGATGCAGGCCCAGCGCGTTGATCAGCGCGATCGGTCCCCGGTAACCGCTCGGCAGGGCGTCGATAACGGCCTCGATCATCAAACGGCTAGGTGCCGGCCGGGTGTAGTCGCAGAAGATGATCGCCAGGCTGTCGCCGCGGCCGACGGTTTCCGCCAGCGGCGCGGTGGCCAACGGGTCGGCCAGGCTGTTTCGGAGCGCGGCAACCGGGTCGGCCAGCGGCTCCGGAAACCGTGGACTGATCGCCTGCGCGGACGTCGGTAGCACGACCGGGAGTCGCCCGCGGCCGTAGGCAAGATCGATCACGGCCAATTCGCATTCGCCTCCTGCGACGGGGCGGTCGGATCGCAAGCGCCGCGGCGCTGTGCGAAAAGTCGCCTCAAATTAACATAAATATATAGGCCCCTGTCCACTCGAACGCGCCTTCGCCCCGACCAGCAAGTTTCAGGGTGATGCGTCCGGTTCGAGCCGACCGAACCGCCCAGGAGAACCAAAACGCGCATCTACGACATTTCGGTTCCACTCGACCGTGACACTCCCACCCATCCTGACGAACCGTCGATCGAAGTCGAGGTGGCAACCCGCCTCACCGACGGCGGAAACAGCAATGTGTCCACGCTGCGAATGGGGACCCACTCGGGCACGCACGTGGACCCCCCGGCGCACTTCTTCGACGGCACCATGACCGTCGATCGCCTGGACCTGAACATGCTCTGTGGACCGGCCTACGTGACCGAGATCCTGGGGGTCGACGAGATCGGCCGCGAGCATCTTGAGGCGGCCCGCATCCCGCCCGGGGTGCGCCGGCTCCTGATCAAGACCTCAAATTCCACCAAGGAACTGCTAAAGCAACCCGAATACCAGTCGAACTACTCCGCCCTGATGCCCGGCGGCGCGCGCTGGATCGTGGATCGTGGTGTAAAGGTCGTGGGCATCGATTACCTGTCGATCGAACCCATGGATTCGAAGCGGTTCGACACCCACCGCGTAATCCTCGGCAACCGCCTAGCAATCGCCGAGGGCCTGGATCTGGCCAACATCATCCCTGGTCATTACAACCTTTTCTGCCTGCCGCTCAAGATCGCCCGCGGCGACGGAGCCCCGGCGCGGGTGATCTTGGTCGAAGATCTCTGACCGTCGCCGATCGTCCATGGAGCTAGAGACGGGTGCACCGCAGCCGCTGGCCGATGATGTGGCAGATTTCCTGGGCCATCTGTCCAGCGAACGCGGTCTGACCGCAAACACGGTGTCGGCTTATGCGGCCGATGCCAATCAATTCGTCGAACACCTGCTCAAGACCGGACGTCGCGACTGGACCATCGCCAAGTCCGACGTGGACGGATATTGCCAGATGCTCGCCGACCGCGGCTATGCGAATTCGACTCAGTCGCGCAAGATCGCCTCGGTGCGAGCGCTCTACCGCTTTCTCCAGGACCGCGGCCGCATCGAGGACAATCCGACCGACGATCTGCACCGATCGTGGCGCCGGCAGTCGCCTCCGGCGGTCCTCTCCACCGCCGAGATCGATCGCCTGATTGAGGCGGCCATGGCAAGTCCCGGCGAATTTGCGGGCCAGCGCGAACGCGCCATGTTCGAAGTCCTCTACGCCACCGGCGTTCATGCCAGCGAATTGGTTAGGCTGGACGTGCGCGACGTCGATTTGCGGTCCGGAAAAGTCTGCTGCGGGCGCGACGCGCGCGCGCAGCGCCTGCAGGCGGTTGGGCCGCGGGTTATTCAGGCGCTGCGGTCGTGGGTCTTTGGACAACGCCGCCAGGTGGCCGGCACCGACCAGTCTGCCCTGTTCATCAACCGTCGCGGCGAACGCCTCACGCGCCAGGGGTTCTGGCTGATCTTCAAGCGCGTCGTGCAGCATGCCGGACTCGACCGGCAGGTTTCCCCGCGCACGATCCGCCACACGTTTGCCACTAACCTTGCCGCCCGATCCACCTCCACCGCTGCGGTCAAAGAGGGGCTGGGTCACGCCAGCGCCTCGGCCTCGACCATGTACCGCCAACTGGCGCGCAAAAACCCCCGATCCGGAGATCGCCTGCACGGATCCTGATGAAGATGAGGCCCCGCCCTGACCTGCCGCCGTCGGCCCAGGCGGCCGCGGCGTCGATTCTCCACCAGCTCCCGGCTATGCCACGGTTGGCGATCGTGCTGGGCTCCGGCCTGTCCGTGGTGGGCGAGCGCTGGCCGACTCTGAGCTCCACGCCATTTCAGGACTTGACCGGCATGGCGTCGGCCACTGTCCCCGGTCACGCCGGCCGCGTGCTCGGCGTTGAGATTGCCGGTCACTGCGCGCTGGTACTGCAGGGCCGGGTGCACTTCTACGAATCCGGAGGATTTGATGCGGTGGCGGCCTGGGTGCGCGCCCTGTGCGCCTGCGGAATCGAAGCCCTGCTGCTGACCAATGCCGCCGGTTCGCTGAATCCCCAATACCACGCCGGCGATCTGATGATCGTGCGCGACCACATTTGCTTGCCGGCGCTGACCGGACCCAATCCCCTGGCCGGCCCCAACCAGGTACCCGGCCCGCGTTTCCTTACTACCGCCGACTGCTACGATTCGCGCCTTTACGTGTGGGCCGGGGAGGCCGCCGCCACGTTGGACACGAAGGTGCATTCGGGCGTCTACTGCCAGGTTGCGGGCCCTACCTACGAGACCGGCGCAGAGGCTCGCGGGCTTGCCCGACTCGGAGCCGATGCGGTCGGCATGAGCACCGCGGCCGAGGCGCTGCTGGCCCGCCACTGCGGAGTGCGCGTGATGGCCCTCTCCACGATTACGAACGCCTCCGGGGCGGTATTTGCGGCCGACGAGCATCAGGAGGTCGTGGCGGCTGGCGGGCGCGCCGCCGCGGCGGTGGGGCACATCCTCGACGCGGTGGCGCGACGGTTGGTTGCGGATTCAACCGGCGGCTTCGGCGATCAGTAGCTGGTAACTTCGCCAGCGCTCTTCTGAAATCAACCCAGCTCGGATGTCGGCGTCAACCTGGCAACCGGACTTGCCCCGGTGGTCGCACCAGCGCTGTTGGCAGCCTTCGGTGGCACGGGCAATTTCGGGGAAGGCCGCCCCCACTGCCGCCGGCGGGGCCTGGGCGACGCCAAAGGTTTTCAAACCCGGGGCGTCGACCACCCAACGCTCCGAATCGACCTGGTATGCGGACACCGCGGTCGTCACGTGACGACCTTTGCCGGTCCGGGAATTTACGCCCAGAGTCTTGAGATCGGAACGTCCGGTAATCGAACGAATCAGGGTGGTTTTACCGGCGCCCGACGGCCCGATCAAGGCGGAGAGCCCGCCTGGCAGCAGGTCAAGCAGGCCGGCTACGCCATCCCCGGCCGGGGCGATCGTGAATTGGATCGGCCACCCCGCGTCCCGATATGGCCGCAGGCGTGCCTGCAGGGCCCCGGCGTCGGTCACCAGGTCCCACTTGTTTACGCAGATCAGCGCCGGAATGTCGGCCCAGTGGGCCCCGACCAGCATGCGATCGAGCATGCGCAGGTGCCGTATTTCGGCGGTTGCCGGGAGCACAAATACAGCCATTGCCAGGTTAGCGGCGATGGTGGCTGACCGCGGATTGCGGCCCTGCTCCGAATGCGTCCGTTGGAATTCGGAGGCGCGCTGTTCAATGCTCTGCAGCACCAGTGTTCCCGACCGCAGAGCCAGCGTTACCCGGTCTCCGACCCGGACCGGGTTGCGCCCGCCGTTTTTCCTGATCAACGAACCCGGGACGTGGAATTCGACCTCGGTCCGGTCGACGCTGGCCAGGCAGCGCGAGCGGGCCACGTTAGTTACGACGCCCTTCCAGACGGATGGCCGCGAATTCACGGCGCCTGCGCCTGGGCGGGGTCGAAACCCAACTGCGCAATGTCTGCGCGCAGATAGAGGTAGACCTCGGTGGAACCGATCGGAGCTGGCGGCACATGGCCCAAAAGAAACTCGGCCAACCTGCGCGCGTTCTCGGGTTGTCCAAGGAGGGCCGCCAGTGAATCCCAGGACCAGGCCCGGTAAATTTGTTCCGGAAACCAGACTCGCAACCGGATCGGTGCCGCCAGATATCCGTCCAGCATATCGCCGAAAGCGCTGGCGTGTTCTCGGGAGAGAATCAACACCGCTTCGTCTAACGCCCCGGGATCGGGGTCCCCGTAGGCAAATTCGACCGCGCTGTAGCCGCGCAGATACCATACGAACGGCCAGTGCGCCTCCTGCCCGACATGGATAGGCAGCGACCAGCCGTATCCCGATCGCGCGCCGATCTCTTCGATCAGGGCAATCGTTGCCGGGATGTCGCGTGAGGTCTGCGAATAGGTAATAGGTGTTCGCGGCACGTCGCCGTACAGGAAGGTGGTGGCGATTGAGTGCCGGGCGGTCAGGACGAGCAGCGCCGCCAGCAACACCAGCGCGGCGATGCGTGTCCGACCGGCATTGTGCAGCAGGCGATCCGACGCCCACCCGGCGAGGAGGTAGGTCGGCAACAGGGGATGCAGCGAGAGCCAGGCGGCTTTCTCGCCGGCAAGGGAATAGATCGCATACGAGGCCACCAACCACCACACGAGCAGCGTCGCAAAAAGATTAGGGTGGCGGACCCAGATCACGCAACCGGCCGCCGCGAAAATCGCCGCCCACGGCTCCAGCAGCAGCGCCAGCAGCGGGTAGAAGAACCACGGCTGGTCGATCCGACCCAATTGGTGAATCTGGGCCCAGACCGAAACCGAATCGTAAATGGCCTGCGGCACCAGTCCCAGGTTGAACCCGAAGGAGCTGTAAAGGGCGACCGGGATCCCCAGCAGCAGGGCCAACGCCAGCAGCAATCCGCGGCGATCGGCCAGCAGCGCCGCAATTGCGGTCGCAATGGCATCTATCTGCGGCGATGGCGTCAAGACCCCGCGGCGCCGCAGCAAACCGGTTGCCGCAATTCCGGCAAGGGCCACGGCGAAGATGAAACCCGATATATAGGAGTTCTCCTTGGTGACCAGGCTCACGCCAAGCGCGCTTGCCGCAAGGATGACCCAGCGCCGCTGCGGGGTTTGCAGGTAGCGGTAGAGCGCGGCCATCGCCAGAAGCGTGAGGAAAGCAATGAATATGTCGTTGCGCAGAAATCGCGAATAGTAGAGAAAACCGGTGGAAAACGTGAGTCCCAATAGCGTTACCGCCGTCCCCCAGCGACCCAGCGCATCGCGCAGCAGAAACCAGACCGCCGCAACCAGAGCGACGCCGGCCAGGGCTGGTAGGAGGCGGGCGCTGGCGTCGCTGATGTCGGTTAGGGCAAAAACCAGCGCGACCGCGAAATAGAGGAACGGGCCGTGGTAGAGCGGATCGTATACGTAAGGGATTTCGATCAGGCGCTGCAAGGCGGTGGCGGCGTGGAGCGACTCGTCGTGGTGCATGGCCCGCGAACCCAGGACAAGCAGCCGGCTAAGAACCGTGATCGCCAACACTGAGGCCAGCCAGGTCCGCGACCGGGCGGCGCCCGTCAGGGCCGGTCTTATCAGGGCGATCAACCCGGACATCATTGGACCCGTGCCAGTTGCGGCAAGGCGTAAATGGTTAGCGAGTCCCGGGGCGAAGAATATACCGGCCGCAGCGGGCCTTGCGGATGCGGATTGACGGCTTGGTGCAGATCGCGCTCCAGTTGGCCCAGGATCACGTGCGTGATCTGGTCGGCTTGCAGGCCGCGTGCAATATCCGGATCATCAAGGTTCTGGTAGAGCGTGTCGACCCGGGCGGCGCGTGCCGCATATTCCGAATACTGACTCCGGTAGCTGAGGAATCCGTGGCCAAGCCAACCGATCAAGGTGGGGATCCCGGTCCAGTTGGCGATGCGGGACGCGTCCGAATAGGCCCGGCAGCAGGCCTCCAGGATCACCGCGTCGGCGGGCAGGTTGGAGGCGGCCCAATTGGCCGCGGCCACCTCCTCGGGGCGCAGGCTCTGCATCGTTCGCAGGGCGTTGAGTGAAGGTTCGCCGCCACCGCGTAATCGCGCTGTCGCCGCATTGGCCGAGTAGCTCAGCGATACCATCAGCAACGCCGTCAGGGCGACTGTCGAGATCCAGCGCCAGACCAGGATTCCTCCGCCCGCGCCGGACCGGCCCAGCTCCGTCCACGCCACCACCAGCATCGCTGGGATGGTGGCCCCGAAAAGGACCCAGGCTGCGAAACCGAACTTGAAAACCGTATTCATGCGGACGTACGGCGCCGCGTAGCCGTCGGCGACGATGACCACCTCGGGTATGGCAATCAGCGCTAGCGCCGCCGCTGCAATCGCGCAGATCGGGAACTGGCCCGACCGCGCGCGCGCGGTCCCGACCATGGCCGCAATTGCCAGGATCGCCCCGCCTCCGGCCAGCACCAGCGCTCCCGCCGAGAGTGCCGCTTCGGCTCCGACCGACAACAGAATCACCGCACCGGTCGGGATAGCCCCGGCCAGCCCCCGGCGCGCGCAATCCGACCAGGTGCGCCAGACGAAGAAACCTGCCAGCGGCAGCCCCCACATGAGCAGAAAGGGTCCCAGCTGCGAGCGTACCGGAGCCAGCGCGGGACCCAGGTTCAGCGGCTCGTAATTGAGCAGCTGCGGTCCCGCGCAGACAACCGCTGCCCCCATTGCCAGGCCGACATGGCCGGCAAATCGACCCCAGTGCCGGCGGTCGCCGGTGAGGTTGGCGGCCAGACCGGCGACCGGCCCCAGCATCAGCGCCACTGGGAAATCCCAGGAGTTGGTTGCAAGCGCGAGCCCGGCGACCGCTCCCGAGAAGACCGCCGTGGCAGGGTTCGGCGCGGCTCCGTTCGACCAGCCGCGCCACCAGGCGATCGCCCCCGCCCCCGCCAGCAGCACCAGTGGCAGTGCCAACGCGTGGGCGTGCAGATCGCCCAGCAGGAACGTAAATATCGGGATTTCGGTGATCGGACAGTCACGCACCGCCGGGTCGTGGCAGGGCGGCAGTCCGCCGCCTTCAACATTGCGGATGATGCGGGTCGCGTTCCAGCTCAAGCCCTGGTAGAAAAACGGGTCGTCCTCGGCGCGGCCACTCCAGTAGGCGAGCGCCGCCAGGTTGCCGCTCAAAAGCGCCAACAGCACCGCTCCGGCACCGCCCGCGCTGGCCAGGCGGGTTGAAATCCGGGCGATGCCGGCGCAGAGATCGCGCCCGAGCGCGAAGGCGCCCAGGACTGCCAACCCAAAGATGTTTGCCAGCGCCAGATCGAACGCCAACAGGCGCGGAATTCCCGCCGCGGTCGCCGCCAGCGCGGCCCCGGCGTGGCCGAAAAAGTAATAAACCAGGCGCTGACCGGCCAGCCACGCATCCGCGGGTGGGAAGTGGTCGGAGCGCATCGCCGTGTTCAGGATCGCGAAATTGGCTGGCGATTCGGTTGCAAAGACACCCGGCCCGTGGGCGCGCACCAGCAGGTATCCCCAGAACGCGACCAGAAAGATCGCCTCCGCGGCAAGCAGCTGGCGCCAGTGGCGCCGCCAGTACGCGCGCAGCGTCTGGCTGCGCGTCAACCACAGCGCGACCAGCAGCACCATGACCCATCCGATGCCGGAGGCAAAGCCGCGCTGGTTGGCGACCAGACCGGTGTGCAGAACCGCCCAACCGAGGAACGTGTACGCGAACCAGCCGATCAACTTGGCCAGCATCGCCCCCCGCGATGGCAGCGCCGCCAGGGATCGCTGCGCCAGCGGGGCGCCGACGAACGTGCAAGCGGCGCTCAGCAGCGGCCACGCGACCAGGTAGAAGAACGGGTTGGTCGGGTCCACGGGCCTGCCCTGGTCCCGCTAGTTGGGCAAGGGCGTGCGCATGGCTATTCGAATTGCACGATCATTTCGATTTCAACCGGCGTGTTCAACGGCAGTTCGTTGGCACCGACGGCCGAACGGGCATGACGCCCACGATCTCCGAAGACCTCCGCAAACAGGTCGGAACAGCCGTCGATTACGCTGGGCTGGTCGCTGAAACCGGGCGCTGAATTTACGAACCCCAACACCTTGACGATCCGCACTACCCGGTCGAGATTGCCCAGCTCGGCGCGGACTGTCGCCAGAAGGTTGATTCCAACCGCGCGCGCTGCGGCCGCGGCCGCAGCAGTATCCAGGTCGGAGCCCGCCTTGCCGGCCCACGACCCCTCCGACGCCGCCGGCAGGTGGCCGGCCAGATAAAGCATGTTGCCGCTCTTTACGGCGGTGACGTAACTGCCGACCGGCACCGTCGGTTCTGGCAGCCGGATTCCAAGTTCGGCCAATCTGGCTTCGGCGCTCACAGCAGTTGCATTCCCTTCCCGCAAAATGCGGCTCGGCGGGCACGATCCGGGATCGCTCCGACAGCGCCGCGCCGCAGGGCGTTCACTCGAAGGCTTCGATTTCTTCCCGAATGCGGCGACCCACCAGCTCGGCCTCGCCGTCACGCAGGCAGGCAACGTCAACATTGAGGAATGAGGCCCCGGGGTACCCTCCGCGAAGGCGGATATCAGGATCACCGGCGCGCAGGCGCCGGGTTACATCGGCCGCGGCGGCCGCGCCCCCCGGGTCCAGATGCAGCCGCAATCGCGGCACCGGCAGTCCGGTCTCGTCCGGGCACATCCGCTCGACGCGCACTCCGGGCAGTTCGCCCAGTCCGACGACAACCTGATCGCAACGGTCGGACCAACTTTGCAGCATTGCCTTTTCGTCGCCCCGCATATAGACCTCGGCCGCGACCTGCAGGCCAACCAACTGTTCTCGGGCGACCTTGGCAACCCGGCCCAGCATGCCCTCGGCGGGGGCGGCCATCATCCCGGCGCTGCGCACGTATGGAGTTGCCCCGACCAAGAGCCCGGTCGCATTCGGCCCGTGCAAGGCCTTGCCGCCGGAGACCGAGACTGTGGTGGCGCCGTCGGCGCGCAGCTGCGCGATGCGCGCGATCGGCGGAATCTCGGCCGCCGCGTCCACTAGCAGCGGCAACCCGTGGGCATCGGCCAGTTCACCCAGTTCCTTGATCGTCAACAGCAGCTGACCCGGCATTTCCCAGGTCAGGACCGCGCCGATGGCGCAGGTCTGCGGCGCGATCGCGCTGGCCACCGCGTCCAGGCTGGAGGCCATGACCCGCCCCCGCAGCGATTTGTCGAATACAGGTTCGGTGGGGGCTGTGACCACGCGCGCCCCCGACATGGCGAAAGTCTTGGTCCAGGTGCCCGCCATCTGCGCCGGGAAAACGATTTCGTCGGGATGCCCAGAGCTGTCGGGGAGCCTGCTCATAAGCTCCGGGTCGCCACCGGCAATAGCTGCCGCGGCGGCCAGCATGTTGGCGGCGCCGGCTCCGGCGGTTATCTGCACCGCCGATCCGGACCCGGCGCTAAAACCCAACAACCCCCCGATTTCCTCGGCCACCAGGCGCTGTAGATCGGGAATGCTCACCCAGTCGGCGGCGGCCTGCGACATCGCCTCGACGACCTCCGGCGCACTGATGGAACCGCCAAGCGCGGTGTAGTTGCCGGCGGCATTAATGATCGGGCGCAGCCCGTAGCGCTCAAGGTAAATCGTCAATTCGTCCTCCGGCGCTTCAACCGACTTTGCGGCGCGAGAGCCTCTGGGTCGGTTTGGTGATCACATCGAGGACCGCCGGTCGCCCCTCGCGATTGGCGCGGACGGCGCGTTTGAGGGCATCGCCGATCTCGCCGGGACTGGTCACTCTAATCCCCACGCACCCCAAAGCCCGCGCTACCCCGGCGTAGTCCCCGTCAACCGAATCCGACCCGTAACGGGCGGAAGACTCCGGGAGATAGGCCGCATAACCTGAGAACTTGGAGTCATGTTTGATAACGGTGGTGATCGGGATCTGCTCGCGGGCGGCGGTCTCCCAGTCCATCGCGGTCATGCCAACTGCGGCATCGCCCATGGCGTTGACCACCCAGCGGCCGGGATCAGCTAGCTTGGCCCCCATGGCCGCCCCGAGCGAGAAGCCCAGTTGGGTCGATTGGCCCCAGCCCAGATAGTCTTCGGGCTCGCGGGCGGCGTAGAAGGCCGCTTGAATGTCGCGGCTGGCTCCGGACTCGTGCAGGAGCGTTGACGGCTGCTGGCGCAGCTGCCGCCAGAGTTCGGCAAAGAGTCGGTACCCGTTGATGGGCGTCCCTTCGTCTTTGAACTCCGCTTCGTATTCGGCCATCCACTGGCGTCGCAGGGCGGCAAGATTCTCCTGCGTTGCCCGGCTCCGGGCGGCAAACTGCTCGCGTCCCCGTCTTTTCAGCTCCTCGACCAGGGCGCTTATGAAAAGCCCGGCGTCGGCCTGCACGGGAACCTCGGTGGGGTAGTTCTTGTGCAGTTCGCTGGCCGCAACGTTGCAGTGAATGATCTGTTTGCCGTCCGGAATGGTGGGAGTAAACGAGGACTGCGAAAGACTTGAACCGATCGCCAGCAGTACATCGCAGGCATCCAGATAGTGGTCGGCCATAGCCGTCGCCGTCAGGGCGCTGACCCCGGCCGACAGCGGATGGTTCTCGGGAAAGGCGCCTTTACCCATCAGGGTGGTCATAACCGGCGCGCCGCTGATTTCGGCCAACTTCACCAACTCCGCGCTGGCGCGCGCCCACTTGACTCCTTGGCCGGCCCAGATGAACGGACAGCGCGCCCGCTCCAGCAGGTCGGCGGCGGCCGTAACCGCCCCCTCATCGGGCGCCATCCGGATCGGTTCGACCGGCCGGTAGTTCAATGGGCCCGGAAACTCGGCCTGCGCCGCTTCGCCCAGGATCTCGACCATCACCGGTCCGGGCCGCCCCGAGCGCAAGGCCGCAAAAGCACGCCGCATCTTGTCCTGTATCTGGCGTGCCAGATAAAGTCTGGTTCCGTACTTGAGCGTGCCGGCAAAGTTGTCCATGCTGTCAAACGTCGGTGTGATGCCGATGGCGTCGATCCCGGGGTGCCCGGGAAGGTACAACAGCGCCGAGTTGTCGGTGCGGGCATGGGCGATCGGCGAGAAGGCGTTTTCGGATCCGGCTGATTGCTGGACCGCAAACACGCCCAGCTTCCGGCCCCAGGTTGCTCGCGACATGCCGTCGGCCATGTTGCCGGCGACCCGCTCCTGGCGCGCCATCAAGAGCCGCACCCCGGCCCGCGCCATCGCTTCGTGCAGGTTCGTCATCGGAAAGCAGAACGCCATATCCACGCCCTCGCGGCGCAGGATTTCAACGATGGCGTCAGCGCCGTTCAATTGAGTAGCTCCACAAGTCGTTGAGATCCGGGTTGGTAGCGCTTGAGCAACCTGATGACATCCCGGCCGAGCGGCGAGGGCGTCGACGCCCCGGCGGATACCGCCACGCGGCGGGCGCCGGCGAACCATTCGTCGCGCATTTCGGCGGCAGTCCCGACTAGGTATGCCGGCTTGCCGACGCGCTGGCGCACGACCTCGACCAGGCGATTCGAATTGGAACTTCGCCGCGAGCCGACCACTATCACCAAATCGACGCGCTTGGCCGCTTCAACGACCGCCTCCTGGCGGTCCTGGGTCGCCCGGCATATGTCGTTGTGGATTCGAATCTCGGGCCAGCGCGCCCGTGCGGCCCGGATTACCACGGCGGTATCCCACAGACCAAGCGTGGTCTGGGTGGTTATGGCGATCTTGGAATTCTCGATCACGATCTTTTCGACGTCGGCGACCGTCTCGACCAAATGCACCCGGCTGGGGGCTTCGCCGATGCAGCCGATTGCCTCGGGGTGGCCGTTTCGGCCCACGTACAGCACGTCGTATCCGCCGTCAACCAATTCGTTGATCAGATCGTGGGTGACCTGCACGTCGAGGCAGGTGGTATCGATTGCCTCGAGACCCTTTTCGGCGACCTTGCGGCGCACGTCCGGCGACACCCCGTGGGCGGTGAAAAGCACGGTCCCGTCCTGGATCTGGTCCAGGCCGGCGACGCGGTCATCGGATTCAATCAAGGTGATCCCCAACTCTTCCAGGTCCGCCGTCATGTGCTCGTTGTGGACCAGGTGGCCGAGCATGTACAGCGGGCCTTCGGCCGACTTGGCGGCCTTGCGAGCCATGGTGACCGCGGTAACCACACCATGGCAGTACCCGCGTGGGTTGACCGACACTACTTCCATGACAAACCGTTAAACCCTGCGATTTTGCATCCGCATTCAATGTTACGAGCGGTCGCCCGCCGACCCGCCACTATCAGACCTTGCGGTGCTCGGTTACCGCCTGGCTGGTCCCGTCCGGCAAAGGTTCCAGACGGTAGTCACCAAACAGATTGGGGGCCTCTTCCTGCATGATCGCCAGCACCTTGGTGGCCACCCTTCGGATCTCCGGTTCGGCGTGCTCGTTGCCACGCAGTTCAATAAAGTGCCGCAGCGCGCGTGCATTGGCGGTGACGAATATCTTGGTTTCGGTCGCATTTGGCAGTACCGAGCGAGCGGCTTGGCGCGCCATCTTGCGGCGCAGGGTACGGCTCTCCACATCGCCGAACCGACCGCGTAGGGCCCGCACCAGCTTCCGGTAAGACTCGAGTGAGTTGTGGATCGATTCGACCCAAATGCGGTGCGCTTCGGGGTCGCTGGCGATTACCTCGGGTTCGACGAACTGTGAATTGGCCGCATTCACATAACGCTGCGATAGCTGGCTGTAGCCGAATCCGGCCCGGTGGCGGATCAGTTCATGCGTAAATGAGCGTGAAACCCCGCTGAAAATGAAATTCCAAACGGCATGCTCCAGCACGCTGCCGTGACCGGAGGAGATGATGTTGCCCAAGTACTCGCGATTCGACTTGCGGCCCTTGCCGAATGACATGTAGCAGAGCCGCCCGCCGGCTTCGGCCAGGAGCTCGGCCGCGTTGTCGCTGTCAGACACCCACTCCAGGCCATGGTCGGCCAAAAATTGCGCGGTCCCGGCGTCGACCATTGACTGGCGACCGACCAGTACCACTTGTGGTTCGGTAATCACCGCGAGGTCGTCCGGCGATTGGGCATTAGCGTTTACACGCGCGGATTTTGCTGCTTTCGAAGCAGCCGCCGGACCCATTTGTCTACCTGCGTCCTAACCGATAGTGCGTAGTTGATGCCGCCAGCCGCCGACCATGCCGCCGAATCGGCCAATCTGCCGCAGGGCGACTGGTACATTGTCCCGCCGGTTGAAGGCGAATGGAAGGTTGAGGCCGCGCCGGACGGACGCGGTGGGCAGCACCTTCGCATGCTATACCCCGACGGGTATTCGGCCACGGTTTACATGCGCTCCGATGGACGGTTGCGGGTGCGCCTTTACCGCGACAATCGACCTCACCCGATGGAAATCGATCACGAACGGCTGCACATCTGGTTCGTCGACGAATGAACGCTGGAGCAGGACTGAAACTGGCCCGGACGTTGGCGCCGGCCGCGCCGGTGCTGCTCGGTGCCGGTTATTCGGTGGCACACCTGGTCGGGCGCTCGGCCCGGACCTGGTTGGCGCGCGACAGCGTCCTCGACCTTGGCCTAGCGCGCATGGTCGCCTACTCGGTGCAGCGGGCGGTGCCAGCGTCCTATTTCGGGCCTGATTTCGCGGCCGCGACGGGTGGCGAATGTGCCGACGCGATCGCCCGGACGCTGGACAGGCCCTGGCAAGGCGACCGCCGAGTCCACGGGATCGGGCCCGACGACTGGCTGGAACTAAACCTCAAACGGTTCGCTCAAATGCTGGAACCGCTCGGGGCCGACAACGCGCCGGAGCTGCACAACCCGTTGGCGCGAACCGTCATAAGCGTGCAACTGGGAATGATGCTCGGATACCTTTCCACCCGCGTGTTGGGCCAGTTCGACCTGCCGCTGTTTGAGAGCGGCAGCGGTCGCACTTATCTGGTTGAGCCGAACGTATTTGCACTGGCACGTCGCCTGCAGATCGACCCCGAGCAGCTGTGGCGCTGGGTGGCCCTGCACGAACTCACGCACGCGCTTGAATTCGAGCGTGCGCCCTGGTTGGCCGAATATCTGCGCGCCCAGATCGTGTCATTCTTCAGCGGCGCCGAACCCGCTGAAGCCGAAGCCGAATCACGCCGCTCAAACATGATGTGGTTTGCCCTCAGTGCCCGGCAGCGCCAGGTGGTGGAAAGCATCCAGTCCTGCATGAGCCTGTTGGAGGGCTACTCCAATCTGCTGATGCGTCAGGTCGGAAGCGAGACCGTAAACGAATGGCGGCAGATTGACTCGAAGCTGCGGGCGCGCGAAAAATCACGCTCCCTGCTCACCGGGATCGTGTTGCGTGTCCTGGGATTGGGGCTGAAGCTGGAGCAGTATCAGCTGGGCGATCGCTTTTGCCAGGAGATCGAACGCCGCTACGGACGCGAATGTCTGGACATGGCCTGGGATTCGCCGGACCGGCTGCCGTCCTTAACCGAAATCTCCGAACCGGAGCGTTGGGTACTACGCCTGGAGCAGGCCTGACGGTCCGGTAACGCCCCAGCCGGGCAAAGGTTCCGGGCATGGGTCCGGCATCCGGTGATCATGGCGGGACCGGCTGCCGGATCGACTTCTGGCTATTCGCCCGCGCCGTAGTGAATGAGCGTGTGCACCGGGTATTCACCTAGTTCGGCGCGGCCATTGAGAAAGTCCAGCTCGATCAGGAATGCCGCCCCCATGATCTTTCCGCCCAGGCGCTTAATCAGCGTCTCACAGGCCACCAGCGTGCCGCCGGTGGCCAGCAGGTCGTCGACCAGCAGGACCCGCTGCCCGGGGGAGATCGCATCGGCGTGCATCTCGACCGTTGCCTGACCATATTCGAGATCGTAGGTGTGGGCGACGGTTTCGGCGGGCAGCTTGCCCTGCTTGCGGATGACCGCTACCCCACAGCTTCCCAGCAGCGGCGACATGGCCGCGGCAAAAACCCAACCGCGCGCTTCGGGGGCCGCGATTACATCGGGCGGATCGGCGTGGAACGGTTCCGCCAGCTGCGCTGCCGCTGCCTCGATTGCGGGGCCGTCCAGCAGCAGTGGCGTGATGTCCTTGAAGAGGATTCCCGGAATCGGGAAATCTGCGATCGTACGGATTCGGTCGGAAAGGTCCAATGCAATTGCTGTCCGGGAGGAGTTGGATGCCGGGGCGCTAGGGCCCTGGAATTTTCCACGAGCCCGGCCGCGGTCTGCCAGTACCGCTGCCGCTCGCAACGTCGCTTGTCGGCCACCGTGCGCGAAGAAGAAGTGACCGCAGTCACCTCGTGGTGCTACTGCGGTTTGCGGGCGTAAACAAAGTACATCGGCGTGAAGATGCCCTGGCGGCCGGACTCCGCCATCGCCGCCGCACACATATTTAGGATTCCGGACACGCGCACCGTGCCCTTGGGAACGATTCGGAGCGCTTCAAGAAGTTGAAGTGTGCCATGGGTAACTTTGCGTCCGATATTGGAACTGCGGAATCCGGCCACAGAGAAGCGAGAACCGACGAGGGAGTGGTACCAGGGAAATCCAGGATCCGAATTTGCCGCCAAGTCCCGGGATTCCAGCAGTTCGAACCCGACCTGCCGCATTGCTTCGTCGATTTGGCGCGGATAGGGGATGTCCTGCAACGCCCCGCCGACCTCGATATCGGTTTTGATCCGCTGGTGCCGCGGGTCGCTTGGATCAAAGCGGTCGGTCAGGCAGTACTCGTAAGCAGCGAAGTATCCGCCTGGCTTGAGCACCCGCAAAACTTCGGCGAAACAGTCAACCTTGTCCGGCGCATGGATAGTGGCTTCGATCGCGTAGACGGCATCGCAGGAATTGTCAGGTTCTGCAATGTTCATGAAATCGCATTCAAGGAATTCGGCCAAGTGGGCAAGTCCCGCCGCATCGGTCAGCTCCCGGGCCCTCTT
The DNA here is from genome assembly GCA_965217845.1 of Chloroflexota bacterium. GTDB lineage: Bacteria > Chloroflexota > UBA11872 > UBA11872 > VXNJ01 > VXNJ01. Next base: position 2,198,389 of record OZ244573.1, on the reverse strand, counting down.
GATTTGGTACCCGTTGTTATTGACGCCGACGATCGTAGCTCCGGAGAAGCGGGCGATCTCGCGTAATGGCCCGCCGATGCCGCAACCCAGATCCGCCACCCGCATTCCTGGTCGCAGGGCGAGACGATGCGCAATGTAGTGTTCGTGGCGCGCCAGCGAGGCGGCAAAACTTTCGTTCCGAGCCCGCAGCGCGAAATGAAAGGATTGGCCCCACCCATATTGGTAGAAGTCGGTTACAAGGTCGTAGTACTTTTTGGTGAAACCCTCATACTCCGCCTTGCGCCGGTCTGGTGCTCCCGCCCGGTCGCCACCGTATGTGCGTTCGTAGCTGCCGACAGCGGGTGCGACCGCGTCGCGCTTGAGCGGTTTTTTGAGCAGGTCAGGGAGCTTGGGCGGCACGGCTGGCGAAGGCTTTGGGGTTCCCGGCGCGTCGGCGGCGAGTTGGGCTGGGAAATCGCAGATTGTCGTTTTGTCGGGTCGATTCCAGCTTCTTGAATTTAGGCATGATCGGTTGCAATTGGCCGATTGCCGCCCGAGTTTATTGGGCCAGCCGGCCTAGGACCCGCCAATCCGACTGCTGCTGCTCAATGCTTCGGTGGGCCGCCAGCACGCGTGGCGAAGGGTGATAGAGCGGCACCAACCAGCGGTCACGCCAGCGATGCGGACGCGCGCAGTCACGTGCCAGGGCCAGCCCGTGCGGATGAATCCGGCCGAGCGCTGCGAGGGCGACTGAGCCCATGGTCCCGATGACGGCCGGATCAATAAGATCGACGGTCGCCTGCAACCACCTTGAACAGGAACGCAACTCGGCCGCCGTTGGGCGACGGTTGCCGCCGCTTAGGGTCTGCGGATTGCAGATGACCGCGTTGGTAACAAAGACGTCGTGGCGGTCGAACCCGGCCTGGGTGAGCAGGCGTTCGAAATTGCGCCCGCTGAGATCGCCTCTGAGAGGAACGCCGGTTCGTTCAGCCCCGCGCGCCCCGGGAGCTTCGGCGATCAGTAACAACCGCGCGCGCAGGTTGCCGTTTAGCGCCGAGAGTACCCGCCGCCGGCCCTCCATTCCCGGGCATTTCCGGCAAGCGGCCGCGGCTGCGAACAAATCGCGGCAGCGGCGGGCGTGCTCCGATTCACCCACCATAGATTGGCGACCCGGTCGGGTGGGCGAACAGCCGCCGCCGCGGGATCTGGCCAAACTGAGCGGCGGCAAGCGGGTCGCCACGGATCGTGTGCCGCGAAAAATCAAACGTTTTGACGCTAGCTGCAAACGCGGCCGCCGATTCTTGCAGGGATTCGATTTTTCGCTCCGGCAAGAGTGCGTCGCGTCCTTCGCCGGGCAGCAGACGCGGCGCGAGCGCGACGACAGACGCCGGGGTCGCCGCAATTGCGGGCGCCGCCATGAGGCCGCCGCCGCCGGCGTACCGACAGGTGGCCGCGACCGCGATCGACGGGGCAAGCTGGTCAGGCGCTAAAGTTGCCGGCATGGCCTGATTCTGCGATGTGCGTGAGGCCAAAGCTTGCAGATGGGACTTCCGTGTCGCAGTTCCTGGACACCGCCGAGATACTTGTGACCGCCGGCCGCGGCGGGCGCGGCTCGGCCTGGCTGCGGCGTGAGAAGTACGTTCCGCGCGGCGGCCCGGCCGGCGGCGACGGCGGCCGCGGCGGGCATATTCTGCTAAGGGCCCGGGCCGGGGAAAACACCCTGCTGCGTTTCCGATTCGAACGCCGATTTCGGGCCAGCCACGGTGGGCCCGGGGGGCGCAACCGTTCCGCCGGCGCGCAAGGCCAGGATCTGTACCTAGACGTGCCCTGCGGGACGGTGGTGCTGGATGCCGACAGCGGCGACCCGCTGGGAGACCTGACTGCGGACGGCCAGGTCCTTCAGGTCGCCCGGGGCGGCGACGGCGGATTTGGCAACATGCACTTTAAGTCCTCGCGCAATCAGACCCCGCGCATGGCGCTCAAGGGTGCGCTCGGGGAATCCCGGAATCTGCGCCTGGAACTCAAACTGATGGCCGATGTCGGCTTGGCCGGTTCTCCCAACGCCGGAAAATCGTCGCTGCTGGCGGCGGTTTCGGCGGCAAGACCGCTGGTGGCAGCATTCCCGTTCTCGACCAAGCATCCTGTTTTGGGAGTGGTGCAGTTGGGCGAGCGCCAGCTCGTATTCGCCGACGCACCCGGGTTGATCGCCGGGTCCCATCTCGGGCATGGATTGGGGCACGAATTCCTGCGCAACCTCGAACGCACCCGTTTCCTGGTCCAGGTGGTCGACCTCTCCGGCGAATCCGGCGATCCACTCGAGGCCTATCGGCAGGTGCGGGGCGAACTGCGGTCCGCCCCGCGCCCGCTGCACGACCGCCCCTTCATCGTTGCCGCAAACAAGATGGACACTCCGACCGCGCGCCAGGCCTGGCCGGAGTTTTCGCGCGAACTCGCCGGACTGGGTGTTGCGGCCTATCCGATCTCGGCGGCTACCGGAGAGGGGCTCCGCGAATTGCTGTCGGCAGCGTTCGTGGGGACTCAAAGCGCTCCTCCGCCGCAGCTGCCCCAAGCGTCAATGCCAGTGCTGCGGCCGGCACCGGCGCGCCCGCTGCTGGTCAATAGCCTCGGCGAAGGACGATTCGCGGTCTCGGGGGCCGCGGTCGACAGCCTGACCGAACGGGTCGATTTCGCCCTTCCGGACGCATTGGCCTGGTACTGGCGCCAACTCGATCGCGAAGGGGTGATGACGGCGCTGCGCCGCGCCGGGGTGCGGGACGGCGACCAGGTCGAGATTGCGGGGCGCGCGTTCGAATGGCACGAGGGCTAGCGGGGCCCGCGAGATGTGGCGCTATGGGGCTAGAAGGTGATCCCATAGTGCTCGGCCACCCGCTCATCCAACGAGGGTAGATCCAGGCCGTTCTCGGACAGCCAGGCTTCGGCCGGCCCCGTCAATTCCTCGCTGGTCCATTCCGATTCGGTCCGTAGCGCAAGGTAGAAGCGGTCTTCGGCCTGAGCCTGCAGATCAGCCAGCGTTTCGGGATCGATCGTGCGCTCGGACTCGAAACTTTCAACGAAGAAAAGGATGTCGCTGGCTTCTTCCACCGTGTGAATCCGGGCTTCGCCGATCGGCTGGTCCCAGACTTCGTCAACGTACGTCGCCGGTACCCGTTCACGCACGCTCCAGCCGTAATCGAAGGCGGTATATTCGGTGTTTTGGGCGTCCTCGGCAACCACCTGGTCGCGCTCACCGGCTTCCAGCCGGTCGGCCAGGTCTTCCAGCAAATCGCGGTTGGTGGAACGCACTATCAAAAGTTTGGCATGGTCCGCCATCACCGGGACGGCGGCATGCGCCTGGGCCAGGGCGTAATCCTCAAGCGCCAGGCCCCGAAGGTGCGCAGTCAATTCATCGACTTCGACTCCAATGGTCTCGGCCAGGGCGTCGATTTCCGCGTCCCGGCCGCCGGCGTATTCGGCCAATCTGGCGTCGAACTCGCGCTGGGCCGGAAAATCGCTTCCGCCGTACCTTTCCGCAAACAACGCCCGGTGGATCAGATCGTCAAGTGCTCCCGACTCGGCCGCAAAGAACGAACGCGCCAAATCATCCGATTCCCCAGTAGGGGCAAAATCGGCAAATTCAGGGACGTTTGCAACCAGCGCGTTCAGCCCGTCGACTGCACGCCAGCGTTGCAGGTCGCGTTCAACCGCGACCTGCTTGAGGGCTACGGCCGTCTCCCCGACCCGCCCCTGGATGCTCCCGGAAACACCGATGCGGTTGTAGTAGAGCATCGACCCCAGCACCGCCAGCAGCACCAAGGTGACCAGCCAGGCAAAAACCTGCACCAGCTTGGTGCCGGCTTGGGTCCGGCTCCAGTTCGGCTGGCGGTTCCAGGTCGAGAGAACCTCCGGCAATTGCCGCCAGCCCAGCCGGTGTTCGGCCTCGTTCTGGGCCCGGCGAGAGACCCGTTCGTCCTCGCGCCGCCGCCGCCTGAGCTGGCCACGGTTGTGCGGTCGGTGGTTGCGCGCCGCCATTTACGCGAGGAATTCCCGCGGAACTATGCGCTTAGCGGCGTTGCGTGTACGGCAGGAGCGCGAGGTAGCGGGCGCGCTTTATGGCCCGCGAAAGCTTGCGCTGCTGCTTGGCGTCAAGTCCGGTCTGCCGGCGGGCGAGGATTTTTCCCGAGGGAGCGATGAAATTGCGGATCCGGTCGACGTCCTTGTAATCGAGCACGATGTCCTCGCCGGGCTCGAATACGTTTCCTATTACTCCGCGGCGGCGGCGGCGTGGGTCAAACCGGCGACGGGCATCCGCGGTCCGGGTAGCAGTCTGATCTGAAGAATTGAATTGGGTTGACATTTACGGCCTTTCGAATGCGGTGGGTTGGCTGGTGGGCGCAGGCGGCCTAAAAGGGCAGGTCATCGATGTCAATCTCCTGCTCTTGGCTGCGACCGCCCTGAGCCGGTCGGGGACGGTCCTGGTCAGATCCGGCCTGCTCCCATGATTCAACCGCGCCCGAAGTCGGACGGGGTCGCCCCGGTGAGGCGCCCCCAGAGCTATCGCGGTCGCCCGAGAGCATCAGCAGGTCGGATGCCGACACTTCCATCGAGGTACGGGTCTGGCCGTCGTTGCCGCGCCAGTCGCGCGTTCGGAAACGGCCCGATACGTAGACGCGCGAACCGCGCGCCAGGTACTGGTTGGCGATTTCGGCCAATCGTCCCCACGCGGTCACCCGAAACCAGTCGGTGTGCTCGGTCCATTGACCATCCGGGCCACGTACGTTGTCGTTCACGGCGACCGAAAAACTCGAGTACTCGCGGCCGTTCTGTGTGAACCGCTTTTCCGGATCGGCGCCCAGGTTACCAACCACGGTGATTGTCTTGACCCCGCGCGCGCGACGCCGGCGTCCGTCGTCATTCATCCTCTTTATTCCCTATTGATGATTCGTCCTCTAAGACCGGTCCCACGCCACCCTCGTCCAGCGTGATCAGAAAGCGCATTACCCCCGACTCCAAGCGCAAAGCGTCCTGGACGGCTTTGATGGCCGTCGGTTCGAGCTCGATCTTGAAGAGGGTGTAGAAGGCTTCCCGCATTTTGCCGATTTCATATGCCAGGCGGCGGCGGCCCCACTGGTGGGTGGCGGAAATGGATCCACCATTGGTAGTCACATGGCGCTCGATTAAGCCCAACTGCTCCGGCGAGGACTCGATTCCCTCCGGTGCGGCGAAAAACAGCACCACTATCTCGTATTGGCCCAAGCGGACCCCCTTCCTGCGGGTTTGTCGACGTGCGATCGCGCTTTGGAGATTGCGATCCGACCGCCGACAGAAAGGCGTTTCAATTGCCGGGCCACCCAAGCCCGAGCCGGCAGATTCTAGACGGGCCACCGGTGCGCGGTGCGGCCGGGCCCAAAAACCGCATAATTCCGTTACATGAAGGACTTCGCTCACCCGGTTGACGGCGGCCGCCGTCAACCGGCACATATCGCCCAATGATGGACCCGGCAGCGAGATTGCGCCAACAGCGGATGCGCACCCGCAGCGTGTTGGAGCGCCTGGCGCTTACGCCGATTCCAATCGCCCCAAACGAATATTTGGGGCCGGCGCACTGGGTCGAGTGCGGCGACGCCCGTGCAGTCGTGGAATCGACCGGCGACGGACCGACCATCCTGGCCCTGCCGGGGTTTGCCGGCACCAGCCGTGCCTGGCAACCTCTGGTGCGGTTGCTGGCGCCGCGCTGGAGGATCTTAATGATCGATCCGCCCGGTTTCGGGCTGGCCGAAAAGCCCATTGGGGCCGATTACGGCGCCGAGGCCCAAGCCCGGCGGTTGCTGTTTGCCATGGACCGACTGGATGTGACTTCCGGGGCGCTGATGGCCACTTCAGGGACCGGGCCGGTTGGTCTTGCCGCGGCCGCCCTGGCGCCGGACCGGATACGGGCCCTCATCCTGGTAGCGCCGTTCCTCAGCCCCTCCACATTGGCGCGCTGGGCACTGCGCGTTGCCAGCAGCCCGGCGGTAGCGCCGCTGGCGGGTCGCATCGCATCGATCCGCGCCGCCCTGACACTGGCCAACTGCATGGGCATGCAGGACGCGCGCTCGGTGACCGAAGAAGTCGTGGATGAGCAGTACCTTCCGTTTGGCGCACCCGGATTCGTCCGCGCGAGCTTTGAGATCCTCGAACACCTGGCGCCGGAGGGGTTGGAACTCCTGTTGCCAGCAATCGAGACGCCGGTGCTGGCGGTGCACGGGGACTCCGACCTGGCCTCGGACCGAGACCGGACCCTGGCCCTGCTGGGCTTGCTGCCCGATGTCCGGCAGGTGGAGTTGCGGCAATGCGGGCATGTGATCCAGCGCGAATTCCCACGCGAGTTGGCAACGTTGATCGGCGATTTTCTCGACGTAATTTTCAAGTCGGCGCGGGCCAGCGCCGCCGCCGCCTAGCGCCCCTCAATTGATGTCGGCCTCTGGGATCGCGCAGGTAAGTCTCAAGGACGGGATCGGACGCGTTCCGGCGATCGGATTCGGTACCTGGCTCTACACAGGCGGAGCGGGGGTGCTGGTGCGCGCCACTGAGCTGGGTTGTGGATTTATCGATACGGCCGAGTCCTACGGCAACGAGGATTTGGTCGGATCCGAGATCGCGCCTGTGCGCGATCGAGTGTTCCTGGCCACCAAGGTCTCGCCGGAAAATCTTCGCTTGACCGACGTGATCCGCCACTGCCTGGGGTCGATGGAGCGTCTTGGCGTTGACGCGATCGATCTCTACCAGGTCCATTGGCCGAACCCGGCCATCCCCATCAACGAAACCATGCGCGGCATGCGGCACCTGATAGAAGAGGGCCTGGTGCGCTACGCAGGGGTGAGCAATTTTTCGGTTGCGCAGTTGCAGGCCGCCCAGGCCGCCTTGGGTGACATCCCGTTGGTTTCCAATCAGGTTCGCTACAACCTGCCGGAGCGCCACCTTGAGCGCGAAGCGGTCGCCTGGTGCCGCGACAACGGCGTGCTTGTAGTCGCCTACCGGCCCTTGGCCCGATTCGAGTTGGGGGCGGCCGCGCCTGCGGTAGCGGCGGTGGCTGCCGAGGTCGGGCGTTCGCCGGCGCAGGTCCTGCTTAACTGGGCGATCGGGGACGGCGGCGTGGCCGTAATACCCAAAACCGACAGGCTCGAGCGCGTCGATGAATTGGTCGGGTCGGCCGGTTGGCAACTGACCCGCAGCCAACGTCGGCGATTGGAGGCGGCAACCGACTGAGTAGGTACCGGGGGCGGGATTTGAACCCGCACGGGCCAATGGCCCAGCGGATTTTAAGTCCGCTGCGTCTGCCGTTCCGCCACCCCGGCCGATTCAGCGAGAGGATTCTCGCCTGCGGCCGGAGTGCAGCGCGACGGACCGTTGCATTGCGCCGGCCAGCCGCGTGGGCGCGGTGGTCTCGCGCTTGCGGTGGAGGCAATTAGCCGGTGCTGCTGGCGGTCGATTTGGGCAACAGCGCGGCCAGTGTGGGGGCCTTCGCCGGGGAGCGTCTGACGCAGCGTTGGCAGATCGATGTCGCCGGCGGATCAGACCGGGCCGCCTGGGTTTCGCGGTTGCAAGAAGTGGCGAACTCGGGCAATAGTTTTCAGCGATGTTTGATTGCTTCGGTCGCCCCCAGTCATACCCATTCTTTAGCTGCCGCCGCCGGGGCCCTGTCCGAATCGGTGGAACTGCTGGAGGGCGCGGCCTTGCCGGGCGTACGGGCGCGGGTGCGCGATCCACACAGGGTCGGCATTGATCGGCTGCTCAATTGCTTGGCCTGCGCGCGCCTGTACACAACCCCCGCCATCGTGGTCGATGTGGGCACGGCGACGACGCTTGATTTTGTAACCGCCGAGGGGGATTACGGGGGTGGGGTAATTGCCCCGGGGCCCCGCGTCAGCATCGCCGCCCTGGCGGCGGCGGCGCAGCTCCTGCCGACGGTCCGCTTCGCTCGCCCCGGGCAGGTCCTGGGATTGGATACCGAGCACTGCATGCAGTCGGGGGCCTATTGGGGGTTCGTGGGATTGATTCGCGAGCTGTTGACCCGCCTGCGGGTGGAAGTTGGCCCGATTTCAACCGTGGTGGGCACCGGCGGGAACTGCGTATTGATTGCCGACGACGTATCCGAGTTCGATCACATCGATCCCGACCTGACCCTGCGCGGGATTGCGATCGCCGCCGCGGAAGGTGGCAGTTGACCGTGCGGGTGCTTGAGGGGCGCCGGATCCTGCTCGGGGTTACCGGATCGATCGCCGCTTACAAGGCGGCCACCGTGGCCAGCACGCTTACCCGCGCCGGCGCCAACGTCGACGCGTTGCTGACACCTTCGGCACAAGAGTTCGTGGGCCTGGCGACGTTCGCCGGCTTGACCGGGCGGCAAGCCTACGGCGACATCGGTGCAATGACTCCCGAGGGGGCGATTGCACACGTTGAGCTGGGCCTGGCCGCAGAGGCCGCGCTGGTGGCCCCGGCGACCGCCGAAAGCCTGGTCCAGATCGCTGCCGGACGGGCTTCCAACATCCTGACCGCGGCGTTGCTGTCAGTTCGCGCCCCGATCCTTTTGGCCCCGGCGATGGAAGCGAACATGCTCGCCAGCCCGCCGCTGAAGGAGGCATTGGACAGCCTGGTCCGAGCCGGGATGCAGGTGATTGAACCGGCCCAAGGGCGCCATGCATCCGGTCGCAGCGGACGCGGACGATTGCCTGAACCGGAACAACTCGTCGACCTGCTGCGCCAGGCCCTCGGCGCGGGTGGGCCGCTGCGTGGCCGGCGCGTGGTCGTAACCGCCGGGGCCACGCGCGAGTCGATTGATGCGGTGCGTTTCTTAAGCAACCCTTCAACCGGCACCCAAGGGGCGGCCCTTGCGGCGGCGGCGCGGGACCGCGGCGCCGCGGTCACCCTAATCGGCGCCAATATGCTGACTCGCGTTCCGGCCGGCCTGGATTTCGTGGTCGCCAACAATGCCGCGGCGTTGACTGAGGCGGTTAGCGAGCACAGCGCCGGGGCTGATGCATTGATCATGTGCGCCGCGGTCGGCGACTTCCAACCGCGCCGGCGGGTTGAGGGCAAGTTGCGGCGCCGTACGGGGCTGCGACTTGATCTGGAACCGACCGTGGATGTGGTCAAGACTGCGGCCCGGGCGCGGGTGCGGATCGGCTTCGCGCTGTCGGTCGGAGACCTCGAGAACGACGCTATCGGCAAGCTGGCCACCAAGTCGCTGGATGCGATCGTCGGCAATGACCTGACCGTTTCCGGTTCGGGATTCGGATACGGCCATAACACCGTTGCAATCTACACCCGGGAAGGCCTGTGGGGTCGGGTGGGGCCGGTGCCTAAGACCGAAATAGCCGAGCGCGTGTTGGACCTGCTCCAGGAGCTGCTGGATTGAGCTACGCCGACCGCGAACCCGGGATCGAGGGGCGGAGCTGGCAGCCGTCGCACCCCGGTGCGGCGCAGCCCCTGCCGGAGCCGGCCGCGGCGCCCGGTGCGGTACTGGCGGGGCGTGGTTATGGCGAGGAATCGTCACGCGAAGCGATCTTTGGGTCCGAGAACAGCAATCCGTTCGCGGTCCCGGGACTGCGGATTGCGGCTGAACGCCTGCTCGTGGCCGTGCGGCGCAGCGAGGCGGTCGCAATTTATGCCGATTTCGACTGCGACGGCATGAGTGCAGCCGCATTGTTGACGGTAATGCTGCGGCGTTGCGGCCTGGAACCGCGGGTCTATTTCCCGGACCGGTTGCGAGACGGTTACGGACTCAACGAACGCGGAGTGCGAATCTGCGCCGAAGGTGGCGCGCGTCTGCTGCTGGCGCTGGACTTGGGCGCCAACGCGCAACCCGAAATAGACCTAGCCGTCAGCCTCGGCATGGAAGTTATCGTCGTTGACCACCACCTGCAGGACGCGCCGCCGGCGAACGTGACCGCGTTTGTCAACCCCTCCAGCGCCAAATTGCCGGATCGATTCTGCTCCGGCGTGCTCGCCTTCAAGCTGGCGCAGGCGATCGGCTGGCTCGGCGCCGATGACGGCGCCGAAGACCTGGTCGATCTGGCCGCCATCGCGGTCGTTGCCGATGCCATGCCGCTGACGGGCGAGAACCGCTGGTTCGTCGCCCAGGGATTGGGCGCCATCGCCGGGTCGCCGCGACCCGGGTTGGCGGCCCTGCTCCAAGCCGCCCGGATCGGATCGGCCCCGAGCGCGCGCGACATCGCCTTCCGGGTGGCCCCCTTGATCAACAGTGCCGGGAGGATCGGTGATCCGGCGCTGGCGACTCGACTGCTAGCTTGCCCAGACACGGCCACGGCGCGCCCGCTGGCTTCCGAACTGGTGGCGTTGGGGCGCCGCCGCAGGGCGCTATCGGGCCAGGTAGAAACGATCCTGGAGTCCAAGGTCGAACCCCAAGGCCCGGTCTTCTATTTCGATGAAAGATTCCACCCGGGAGTGATTTCTGCCGCCGCCACGCGCCTGTGCGCGCGGCGCAATGCACCGGTGTACCTGTGCGCCCCGGCCGGTGAAGTGGTGCGCGGTTCAGGGCGAACCCCAAGCGGCCACGATGCGATGGCACCGCTGCAGCGATTGGTCCCAGCACCACTCCAACTGGGGGGTCATCCGCAAGCCTGCGGGTTCACGATCGCGCCCCGGCAGATCGACCAACTGGGGAGGATCGTGGACGAGCACTGGGCCGCCAACGGCCATGCCTGGGAACCGGCACCGCTGAAATATGATTTCTCGCTGTCTCCCGCCGCACTGTTACCTGAACTGCTGAAAGCGCTGGCGCCGTTGGAGCCGTTCGGGCGCGGGTTCGCGCCGCCGCGCTGCCGCTTGCTGGAGGCGATTGTGGACCGGGTCTTTACGTTCTCCCGGGGTCAGCACTTGCGCGTGAAACTGCGCAATTGTGCGCAGGGCGACGTTGTCTGGTTCGGCGGCGGCAGGCACCGCGATGCGATTGCGCCCGGTTCTGTGGTCGACATAATCGGCGAGGTCACGCGGCCGCGCCCCGGATATGCTGGGGTTGTCGTGATAGTAGAGGACTTGCGACCGGCATGAGCGCCGAGAGCAGAGTGCCAGGCGGCGTCTCGGTGGCCCGGGCTGCCCCGGACCCGTCTCCGGCGCCGCTACTGCGCGCCGTATCCGAATACCTGTCCGATGACCGGGCCGCCGATCTGAAAAAGGTCGAACGGGCCTACGAATTCGCCGCCCAGGCCCACGCCGGTCAGCGGCGCCGTTCCGGCGATCCCTACGTCTCGCATCCGCTGGCGGTGGCGCTGCTCCTGGCCGAGTTGCGGATGGACGTGGACACCATCGTGGCCGGCCTGCTGCATGACGTGCAGGAGGACTGTGGCGTCACCGCCGAAGATATCCGGCGGCGCTTCGGGGGCGAGGTGTCCGAGCTTGTCGACGGGGTAACCAAATTGACCCGCCTGGACCTTGATCATATCGAGGGCGAGCGGGCCTTGACCATGCGCAAGATGTTCCTGGCGATGGCGCGCGATATCCGGGTCGTGATCGTAAAGCTGGCCGACCGTCTGCACAACATCCGGACCGTCGCAGCGCTGGAGCCGGCCCAGATCCGCCACGTGTGCGAGGAGACGCTCGAGCTTTACGCGCCGCTGGCCGGGCGCCTTGGGATGTGGACCTGGCGCTGGCAGTTGGAAGACGAGGCCTTCCGTCAATTCGACCCGGCCGAGTACTCCAATATCGCCGGCATGCTGGAGATGCGGCGCGGTCAGCGCGAAACGCTGGTCAACGAGGTCGTCGAGACCCTGGGGCGGCACCTTGAGGAAGCCGGACTGAAGGCGCACCTTTCGGGCCGCGCCAAGCACATCTATTCGATTTATCGCAAGATGCGTAGCAAGAGCGTCGAATTTGACCAGATCCACGATCTGATCGCGGTGCGAGTGATAGTGCGCACGATCGAGGAGTGCTACCGCGCGCTGGCGGTCGTTCACTCCAACTGGCGCGCGATCGCGGGGCAGTTCGACGACTACATCTCGGCGCCCAAATCCAATCGCTACCAGTCCCTGCACACCGCCGTGCTCGGACCCGGACGACAACGCTTCGAGGTGCAGATCCGCACTGAACAGATGCACCGCGAGGCCGAATACGGCGTGGCCGCGCACTGGCGCTACAAGGAAGGCAGGGTCGACCCGGAAAGCTTCGATGAGAAGCTCGCCTGGATCCGCCAGGTGCTGGAATGGCAGGACGATCTGGAGTCGGCTGAGCCGCTGATCGACATGCTCAAGACCGATGTTTTTGCCGACCAACTGTTCGTGTTTACCCCCAATGGCGACGTGATCGACCTGCCGCGTGGCTCAACGCCACTGGACTTCGCCTATCGGATCCACACCGAAGTGGGCCACCGCTGCGTTGGGGCACAAGTCAATGGGCGCCGGGTACCGCTGCGATACGAGCTCACCACCGGTGACACGGTTGAGATCCAGACCAAAAAAAGAAGCAAGGGCCCGAGCCGCGACTGGCTCTCAATCGTGGCCACCGGCAGCGCCCGCAACAAGATCAGGCAATGGTTCAAGCACCAGACCCGTACTGAAAACGAAGCCCACGGGCGGCGTCTGCTGGAACGGGAGTTGAATCGAATCGGGCACGGACCGCTGGCGGCGATCGATGATCAGATTCTGATTAAGGCCGCCCGCCGACTCTCCTACCCGGACATATCGGGCCTGCTGATGGGGGTCGGATATGGAGCCGTAACCGCGACCCAAGTTGTGAATCGGTTGGGCCTGGAGACCTCCGCGCCGACCGTACTGGTGCCCGAATCGGCACCCTCTCGGGATGCCGTCGGCGGAGTGGCGGTCGGCGACATCGGCAATGCCTTGACCCGGTTGGCGGCGTGCTGCGGGCCGCTACCGGGCGATGCGATCGTGGGCTACGTAACCCGCGGCCACGGCGTCACCGTGCATCGGGCGGGCTGCGCCAACGTGGTCAAAGCGCTTGACCTGGGACGCCTGGTGGAAGTGCGTTGGAAACTGGCCCAGTCGCGCTCGTTCCCCGCCCGGATTCTGGCCGTTGCTGAGGACCGCGAGGGACTGCTGCGGGACATCGCCACGGTGGTGGCCGAAGAAGGCCACAACATCGAATCGGCCGACGTGCTCACCGACGGACGCGGTGTTGCCCGGGTCCGCATCGTCGTGGCCATGGCCAGCATCGGCGAACTCACGCGGCTGCTCAATCGCCTTCATCGCGTCCGCAACGTTACAGAAGTACGCCGCGAAACCGGAGAACAGGCCGCCCATGGACCAGCGCACGGCTGAATTCGAATCCAAGCTGGGCGCTTTGCGGCGCCTGATGGAGTCCCAAGGCTGGGACTGGCTGCTGCTGCAATCGCCCGGTTCTTTTGCGTGGCTCAGCGGCGGCGGAAGGTCCTACATCGTGGCGGGCGACCCGCGTGGGGTGGGACTGATCCTGGTCTCTCCAGATAGCGTGCACCTGTTGTCTGCCAACATCGAACTGCCGCGCTTGCAGGAGGAGGAGGAGTTGTCCGGACTTGAGATCGCAATTGAGGCGGTCCCCTGGACGGAGTTTTTCGCCAGTCCCGAACCGGCGGTTCGCGCGCTGACCGGGAGTTCGCGCCTGGCCAGCGATCTGCCGTTCCCGGGAGCGATCGACGGCGGGCGGATGGTTTCGGAGCTACGCTCGCAGCTGGGCCCCGGCGACATCGCCCGCTACCGCTCCCTGGGCGCTGATACCGCCGCCGCGGTGGAGGCCACCGCCCAGGAGATCGAGCCCGGTCGTGACGAATTCGAAGCCGCCGCGCTGCTGCAGGAAAAACTCAACCGCAACGCGATCGTCGCGCCGGTGCTGCTGGTGGCCTCCGACGAGAGGATTCGGAACCACCGCCATCCGCTGCCCACCGCGAAAGCGATCCGGGGCTATGTGATGCTGGTGGCCTGCGCGCTGCGCGACGGCCTTTGGTGCTCGATCACCCGCCTTGCCCACTTTGGGCCAGTCGAGGCTGACCTTCAGGCGCGCGCGCTTGCCTGCGCCAGTGTGGACGCGGCCTACATCGGAGCCAGTCGCCCCGGCAACCGCGTGTCCGACGCATTCGCGGCCGGCCGGGCCGAATATGCGGCGCAGGGCTTTCCCGGCGAATGGCGCCAGCATCATCAGGGCGGACCGGCCGGTTATGGATCACGTGAATTCTTCGCCGGAACCGGCGTGGACATGCAGATCAGCAGCGGTTTTTCGTTTGCCTGGAACCCATCGATCGCCGGAGTCAAGAGCGAGGATACGGTCATCGTCACGACCGGTGTGGGTGGCGTCGAGTTTGAGGTGGTCACCAACACCGGCAATTGGCCGATGCTCCATCCGCCCGGCCACCGCCTTTCGCGGCCCGCGATCCTGCAACGCTAGGGGCAAGCCGCTGCCGGCCAAGTCCCCGCGCTGGGGGCCAAATGATCGACGCCGGGCCGTCCTGGCGATGGTCGAAGCCGGTATCGCCGCCGCCCGCCCGGAGTTGTGCGTTCGCGCCGCACTGACGGCCTACCAGATGCCCTCCGAGATGGCATCCGGCGAGTTTGGGATCGGTGCCGACCGCGCGATCGCGGTCGTGGGCGCCGGCAAGGCGGCGGCGGCGATGGCGGCGCAGGCCGAGTCCCAGCTGGGCCCGCAGATTAGCGGCGGAGTGGTCGCGGTCAAGGACGGACACGGGCTGCCGCTTTCGCGGATAAGGCTGATGGAAGCCGCCCATCCGGTGCCGGATGGGCGCGCTCCGCGCAACGGAAGTCGCATCCGCAAGACGATCGCCGAGGCCGATCGCAATGCTCTGATCCTGGCCCTTTTTTCCGGGGGCGGTTCGGCACTGATGATCGAACCGCTGGCTCCGGCCAGCATTCAAGACTTGGCCCGCATTACCGATTTGCTGCTGCGCGCCGGCGCCGACATCAACGAGCTGAATACGGTTCGCAAACATCTTTCGGCGACCCACGCCGGTCGGCTGGCTCAGATCGCCGACGGTCGCGCGGTTCTGGTTATTGCGATCTCGGATGTGCTCGGCGACGACCTTTCGACGATCGCCTCGGGGCCGTTCTGCCCCGATCCCACGACCTGGGATGATGCGGTCGCGGTTATCTCGCGCTACGGCCTGCGGGGCCGCTTGCCGGATACGGTCGCCGCGATCCTGGAACGCGGCCAGCGGGGTGAACTGGAGGAAACTCCCAAGCCCGGCGACGCGGCCTTTAGGCGGGTCCGCCACGTCGTAATCGCAAATCTGGCGACGGCGACGACGGCCGTGGTCGCACGCGGGGAGGCGCTTGGAATCGAATGCCGGATCTGCGACCTGGCGGTAACCGGCCCGGCCGAGGCGGCGGCCGAACGGCTGGTATACGCCGGTCGCATTGCCCTTGGGCAATTTGACGGCCCGTTCTGCCTTGTGTTTGGGGGTGAAACGGTCGTCCAGGTGCGCGGCCAGGGACGTGGCGGTCGTTGCCAGCAGCTGGCGCTCAAGGCGGCTACCCGACTCGCCGCGGAACCGCGCCTGACCGTGGCGGCGGTCGGAACCGACGGTACCGACGGTCCCACCGACGCGGCTGGTGCGGTGGTGGATGCCGGCACCCTTGCGCGCGGCACCGCGGCCGGCCTGGACGCGGCGCAGCACCTGTTGGACAATGACGCATATTCGTATTTGCGCGCCAGCGGCGACCTGGTTGTCACCGGCCCGACCCAAACCAACGTGAACGATCTCCTGCTGATCCTGGGGGCTCCTTGAGCGAATCTGGCGACGAGTTCGTCATTTCCCCGCAGCGCATCTCCGGCCGCCTGCGTTGGCAACCGGTTACCGGTGATGCGATTGTGGTCAGGAGTCGATTTGACTGGATTGCGCTGGTGCGGTTGCTCATCCTGGCGGCAGCGGCCCTGGTTGCCTACCTGGCGCTGGATTGGCAAACCGGCGTATACGAGAATGCGGCCCACAACGCCGAGGCGATCCTGGCTCAGCAGGTTGCGACGCGCCCCCAACCGACCCCGGATCCCCTGCCCCTGCCCACATTTGCCCCGGACGAATTGGTAGCCCCCACGCCGCTTCCGGAGAGCGTCGCCACGTCCACCCCAACGTTGCCGCGGACCCAGCTTTATCACGTGGTCCAACCGGGGGAGACGCTCGCCGAAATCGCGGTCCGCTATTCGGTGAGCCCGCAGGAACTGCTGGCCGCAAATCCTGAAATAGCCGACCCTGACCTGATCCTGACCGGCGACACCATAAGGATCTTTACGTAGCAGATACAGGACGGTCTTCCGACGGCGCCGGCGGCAGGCAGGTTGAACCTTTCCGCTCTGCGACAACGTCAAAAGCGGTGCCGCCAGCAGTCTTTTTGCAACCGCGCGATCCCATGAATCGGCGGCCAAATATTGCGCGTTCAAAGCACCGCCAAGCGCCGGCGGAAACGCGTAAGTGCCGAAAGCCTGGTTGCGGGCGCGGCCCGGATTGCGAACCCGCGGCCGGCCGTCCACTGGCCCCACAACCATCCCCGCCACGCTGCCGCAATTGCGCGGTCATGGCCAGTTGGGCGGGTCGTATTGAGAGCAAGCAAGGAAGGTGGCCGCTCCCGATCGGATGGGTCCGGCGGCCCTCCTCCCGACAAGGCAACTCCCGCCCGATCTTCATTGGCGCGGTCCGCCGAACCGGCGTACAGCATCACGGCGGGCGCTCTGCCGGACGGGACTTTGGCCACGGCCGACTCGAAGGCGGCGAAAATTTGCGGCAATTCACCTGGCGAAGTTGAAAGATAAAGCCCGATAATTGACCTGTATTGAAATAGTGCCCTTCCTGCAACGGCGCCCAAATGCGCGCGCCGCTAGCTGGATCACCCCGAGGGTCATCAAACCTCCCGCGGCGAGCACCGGAACTGCCCATGGCCAGTGAACTTATCACCGCACCTGCCAACACCTGGCAACGGGTCGGCGGCAAGAGCGGCGGCACCGTATCGGCGATAGTTGCCTCCCTTGGCAGCAGCGCCGATCGGGTCCTCTATGCCGGCACTATGTCGGGCGTCTATCGCTCAAGCGACAACGGCAAGACCTGGTCTGTTTCCAACGAAGGACTGCAGAGCCCCTTCATCCAGAACCTGGCCATCGCGGTTGAGCCGGGTTCCTCGCCGCGTTTGTTCGCCGCCGCCGCCGGCGTGGGCGGTTTCATGTCCTTCGGCGGAGTCAACTGGCGGCGACTCGGGTTCTGGGGAGTCAAACCGGAGATTGCCGCGGTTGCGGCTTCGCCCGACTTCGCGCGTGACCACGCAGCCTTAACTGCCACCCTGACCGACGGCGTATTCCGCACCGACAACGCCGCCAAGACCTGGAACGCCGCCAACGCCGGCCTGCCGCAGGACGAGGAAAGCGGCGAAGTTCTCGCCATCGCCTATTCGCCGGATTTTGGCTCCGACCAGCGCGCCTACTGCGCCGTCGCTGGGCACGGCCCCTATCGCTCCTCGGACGGCGGACGCAACTGGATCGCCGCCGGCGTTGATGGCGAAGATGCCCCGCGCAACGTTCAGGTCATCGCCTGCGCGCCGGTCCGCCCGGCCGGGGCGGCGCTGTTCCTTGGCGACGAGGAACGCGGCGTTTGGTACAGTCACGACGGCGGTCGCAGCCTGGCGCGCTCTGCCGGCATCGAGGATGAATCGATAAATGCCCTGGCGGTGTCGCCGCGCTACGCCTCCGATTCCACTGTTTACGCGGGTGCCGGCAACGGCCAAATCTATCGTTCGCGTGACGCCGGCGTCACTTTCGATAAGCTGCCCGACCCGGCCGCTGCGGCGCCGGTGCTGGCGCTGCTGGCGCTGGCCGAACCGGGCGGCGCGACGCTGCTATTGGCGGGGACCTACGGGTCCGGACTGCTGCGATCCGACGACGACGGCGAATCCTGGACGGTCTCGGCCGCCGGGATTCCGAGCCAGAACTGGCTCTGCTTTGCCATGGCCCCCGATTTCGACGCCCGTCCGCTGATGGTTGCGGGTGGATCGCAAGGTGGCATTTACCGGTCCGCAGATGGCGGCCGGGACTGGTCGGAAGCGGCACCGGGGACCGAGGGGGTGCCCGTATTCCAGATCGCCTTCTCGCCGCTTTTTGCAAAAGATGGTCGCGCGTTTGCCGCCTCCGCGGCTGGACTGTTTACGACCCAGGACTGGGCCGAGAGTTGGCAGCGCTCCGAACAGGTTGAGGAGTGCGAGCTGCGCTGCCTGACGGTTTCGAGCGCACGCGACGATTCCTTCGCAGTCTTTAGCGGCGGGATTGAAGGCAAGGCCTGGCTCAGTCGCGACAACGGCGGCGAGTTGGTCCGCGTCGATCATGATTTCCGCGGTGATACCGTGCTGGACGCGCAGTTCTCGCCCGGATTCGCCGGCGACGAAATCATCGTGGTGGCCTCCTACGGGGTCGGCCGGGTGGTGGTATCGTTGACCGAAAACGCCGGCGTCAGCTGGCGCCGAGTGGTGCGCCACCGCACTAATTCCGAGTGGTCAAGCATCGTCGTCCCCGACAACTTCGATGCATTGGAGCACCGGTCCTGGTCGTTTGCGGCGCAGAACCAAGTCTTTACCCCGGCGCGTCGATTCCGCAACGTCTGGTCGGGGTCGCGGCCAGCACATAAAACGACCTCGATCCTCGACCTGGCGATCGCGCCTCGATATGCAGACGAACCCCTGCTGTTTGCCGCCACCAGTGCCGGCGTGCGTCGTTCCGGCGATGGCGGCGGGACCTGGCATGCGATAAACGACGGACTGGCCAACCGATCGGTGTTGCAGGTGTCTGTATCGCCTGATTTCGGGAATGATCGGATGGTGTTTGTCCTGGCGATCGGCGGCGAAATCTGGTCCTATCGCGATGATCCGTCCACGCTCAAATCTGAGGCTCCCGATCCAACCGAATTGGTCTACCGTCCGGATGGGATCGGCTAACCGCAACGGACTTCTGCCGCGCCGGCGGCTTCTAGGGGCCGCCGGGGCATTCGCTGCGCTTCTGGCCGCCTGTGGCAGCGGCCCGAGCGGATCGCTGCCGCCGTTGACTACACAGCAGCAGTCGATTCTGGAATCGGTGGATTCGACACCGTCAAACCAGATCGAACTGGCCGCCAATTACCTGGCCGACCAAACCGTTCGGCTTGGGTACGTGCAGTCGCCCTGGGGCGGGCGCAACGAGCACTACCGAAATGTGACCATCGCAGCCAGCTCCTGGCAGGAAATCTATCCGCGGCTACAGGACGATAGGATCCTGACCGACTCAACCCAGGGTCTTGGGATCAGCGAAACGCTAAGTTCGCTTGCTACCGAGGCCAGGCCCGACCTGGTGCTCTTCCCTGGGAGAGACCTAGACGAATTGCAGCGCGCCGGACTCCTGATCGAGCTGGACAAGACCGGCGGTGTCGAAACGCTGTTGCGACCCGGCGATTATTGGGGCCAGACCCTGGCCGCCGGATCCGTCCGCGGCCGGCAGCTGGCGCTTCCGCTGATGCTGGGCCCGTGGATGTTGATGTGCCAGCTGGATCTGCTGTCCGCCGTCGGCGTCGATCCCCCCATCGAGCGGCCGTGGAACAGCCAGGACTTTCTAACCAATGTGGCGCGTTTGACCAGTCCTTCGAATAGTGCGACCGAGCGCGGGGCGTTCGGATTCCTGCAACTGGTCTCAACCAACGCCAACGCCGACTCGTTGCCGCCTTCCTGGGTCTGGATGTTGGCCATGGGCGCAGATCTGCCCACCCTGGAAGGCGGCGAAGAGCGGTTGCAGGCCCCGGAAGCGCTTTCTGCCTACGAGTTGATGCACTCGCTCGTTCATGACCAGCGCAGTGCGGTCACGTTTAACGGCAACGCCGGGCGCGGACTGCGCAGCACGCTGTTCGAAAACGCCAATGCGATGGTCTCGTTCCCGTTCAACAGCGGTTGGCTGGCGCAGTTCTGGCGGGCCACCAACAACGGCGCCGTCGAACTGGGGCACCTGCCGGCTGGATCGGGGCACTACACGCCGGTGGAGATGCACATGATGCTCGGTGTGCTCACCTCAGCGCGCGACCAGGAAGCGGCCGTGGCCAGCTTGCAGGCAATCATCCGCACCGCCGGCCAGGGGATTTTCCCCACCGCCCTACGGACCGATCTGGCCAATGCCGCGGCGGTGCAGCCGCGGCTCACCGGCAGCGACGTGGACTTTCTTGGCGCCGCGCTGACCGATGCCGAACCGGTGATGCTGCCACGCCCGGAGCGAGCGCTGCTACGCCGTTACCTGGACCTTCCACTGATGGTCCAACGCGAGAACGCCGAAGCGGCCGCCAGCTCCGCCTTTGCCGCCCTGGCCGAGCACCGCTTCAACCTCGCCTAGCCGTTAAGCGGCTATTCCGCCGCCGCCGGTGGCGGCGGGCCGGTCACATCAGGCCCAGGCTACGTAACTCCAGCTACCGAAGATCGCCAGCACCACCACCGCTGTCATCACCAGCGATACGAAGCCCCAGGGGACGGTCATCCGAGGTCGCTTCACAGGTGGTCGTTTCAGCGGGTCGTACATGTTGTTTGGCAGGGTCGTGACACGGTTCCTTAAATCTTAAGAACCCATCGGCGGCCAATTGCCACGGCGACGGCGGGACCGGCCTCAAAATGCTAGGATTTACCGGCGCGAGGTCCGGCTCTGAAGGATTGCGGTGCGGCCGTGCGGGTGGTAAAGGTCGCGGCGCTGGCGCTTGAGTTTGGCTTCATAGTCGGAGCATTCCTAATAGCCGGAATACAAATCGGCGGATGGCTGGACGTACAGTTGTCCACCCGCCCGATCTTTCTGACGGCTGGCGTGCTGCTGGGCTTGGCAGCAAGTTTCTCGGTCTTCTGGCGGATCTTCCGCTGGCAGGCCGACTAGCCGGGGGCCGGACAACTTGCTGCCTGAATTCGTCCTCCCCGCCGAACCGATCTGCGAGGAATGCCATTTCTCCCTGCTGGGCGAGGCGGTAGCACGCCCCTACGGCGAATTCGTGATCACCAACTCGATGGTGATCATGTTCGCGGTGATGGCGTTCATGCTTGTCATCGCCTTGGTGGTTCGCACCCGCATTCACGTGATCCCCTCCGGCCTGCAGTCGATCGTGGAGGTCGTCTACGACCAACTCGGCATGGCCACCCGCTCGGCCCTGGGCCGATTCAGCGACCCGCGCTTGCCCTTATTGACGGGATTCTTCACGTTCATCCTGCTGGCCAACTGGTTCAGTCTGCTACCGTTCGTCGGAACCATCGGCTATTTGCACGAATCGCACGGCAGCGAGGTGCTGGTGCCGTTCCTGCGTCCGGCGACCGCCGACATAAACATGACCCTGGCCCTGGCCCTGGTCGCGTTCATCCTTATCCACTCGACCGGGATCGCCGCGCACGGGCCCGTCGGGCACCTAAAGGAGGTGGCTCAGAACTCGTTGCTGCTGGCACCGATATTCGTGCTGATCGAACTTTTCGTTATTGTCTCGCTGTCGTTCCGTTTGTTCGGCAACCTGTTTGCCGGGGAAGTGCTGCTTGGCCTCTCATCTACCTACATGCCGGTAGTCGGCGTAATGTTCCTGCTGCTCGAATTGCTCTTCGGCCTGATCCAGGCGCTGGTGTTCGCGTTATTGACGCTGAGCTTTACCGGTGTTGCGATCGGATCCGATTCCGCGGCGGAGCATCATTGAGCCGCAAACATCGACCCCCTTTGCGCGTAAGCGTTTAGCCACCTTAGTTACTTGAGGAAAGGTACCACACATGGACTTTGGACCCATCGGAGCCGGTCTGGCGGTCGGTTTGGCCGGGATCGGTTCGGGCATCGGTCTCGGGCTTGGCACCGCGGCCGCAATGTCGGCCCTAGGCCGCAACCCCGAGGCAGAAAACACAATCCGACCGAACATGATTGTGGCCCTCGGCCTCACCGAAGCGATCGGGATCTATGGGTTCCTGATGAGCTTATTCCTGGCCCTTGGGCTCGGCGGCTAATCCCGCACCGACGCGACGTCAACAACGAATCGACTGCCGAATGCGCGCAGGGGAGGCCGATAAGACCAAGTGATTGAGCTATTTGAGGGCGTGGGGATCCTTTTCCCCAACCTGCTGTTCCAGCTCGTCACCTTCCTGCTGTTCGTATGGGTACTGAATCGGCTGCTGTTTAAGCCGATCGCCCGGGCGCTGAGCGAACGGCGCGAACGCATCGCCGGCGACCTGGATCAGGCTGCCCAACTCCGCGAACAGGCCCAGGCCGAGCAGGAACGTTTCCAGGCCGAATTGCGCCAGCAACAGGCCGAGGCCCAGCGGATGCGCCAGGACATGGCGTCCCGCCTGGCCGAACTCGAAGAACAGCAGATGCAATCGGCCCGCGAAGCCGCCGCGCGGATTCGCGCCGAGGCCCAGCAGGAGTCCGAGCGTTTGCGGGAACAAGCTCTCGCCTCGGCCCGCGGCGAACTGGCCGAACTGGTCACCCAGGCGACCACGAAAGTGCTGGGACGGGCCATTGACGACGAAGAGCAGGCGCGGTTGGTCGATGAAGCGATCGCCGATATCGGCGGCCGGTCGAATTGATTCGGGACCGCCATTCGGCGCGTCGACTGGTGCGATCGTATGTTGACGCGGTAATCGGCGACGCCCGCGCCAACGGCAGTTGGCTGGCCTGGGATCAGGACCTGGCGGTGCTGGGGCGAATTGGTGCCGACCGCGATGTCAGCGACGCGATCGCGGCCCGCGCCGCTGATCCCGGGCAGGTCGAAGGCCTGCTCGCGGGACTATGTGGCGAACGCGGGGTCGCCTTGGCGCGGCTGCTGGCAGAAGAGGGCCACCTGCAGCTGCTGGTCGATATCCGGGATCGATTCGAACGTCGCTCGAGCATCGACGGACCGCTGGACCGGGTCCAGATTACCTCGTCCCGGCCGCTGCCGCCGGCGCAGGTGGACGAACTGGTGCGCGAGCTCGCGCGCGCGGACCGCGAAGTGGTTCTCGAGACGCGCGTGGACCCGGAGTTGATCGGCGGCGTCGTGGTGCGGCTGGGCGACTGGCGCTACGACTTTTCAATTCGATCACGCCTACAAGCCCTTCGACGATCTATCAACTGACACGGACTCGGTAAAGCATCATGGCCCAATCTCCGCAAGACATCGCCGCGCTGCTGCGGCAGCGCATCCAGGACCTGGACCCCTCAACCGACGCCGCCAACGTCGGGACGGTGGTGGAAGCCGGCGACGGCATCGCCCGCATTCACGGTCTGTCACAGGCACTGGCCGGCGAGTTGGTCGAATTTCCCGGCAACGTTCTCGGCATGGCGCTGAACCTCGAGGAAGACTCGGTCGGCGCGGTACTGCTCGGGGAGTTTGAGCATATCCGCGAGGGCGACGAGGTCCGGGCGACCGGGCGAGTAGCCCAGGTCCCGATTGGCGATGCGCTCTTGGGTCGGGTCGTGAACGCGGTCGGCGCGCCGATTGACGATCGCGGTCCGATCGCGACCGACGAATTCGACGTCATCGAGAAAGTGGCGCCAGGTGTGACCGCACGCGCCAACGTCGATACTCCGCTGCAGACCGGCATTCGCGCCATCGACTCGATGATCCCGATCGGGCGCGGCCAGCGTGAATTGATCATCGGCGACCGCCAGATCGGCAAGACCGCGGTCGCTATCGACGCGATCATCAACCAGCGCGATATCGGCGTCAAGTGCATCTACGTGGCCGTAGGCCAAAAGGCCGGACAGGTGGCGCAGGTACGCGCGATCCTAGAGCAACACGGTTCAATGGATCACACCGTGATCGTCGCCGCCACGGCGTCCGATCCAGCCGGGATGCAGTACATCGCACCTTTTGTTGGCTGCACCATCGGCGAGTACTTCCGCGACCGCGGCCAGGATGCGCTGGTCATCTATGACGACCTGACCAAGCACGCTTGGGCCTACCGGCAGATTTCGCTTCTTCTGCGGCGCCCGCCTGGCCGGGAGGCCTACCCGGGCGATATCTTCTACCTGCACTCGCGGCTGCTGGAGCGGGCGGCCCGGATGAGCGACGCCGAGGGCGGCGGATCGCTGACGGCCCTGCCGATCATCGAGACCCAGGAGGGGGACCTGACAACCTACGTCCCCACCAACGTCATCTCGATTACCGATGGCCAGATCTACCTTGAGCCGAGCCTGTTCAACGCCGGCAACCGACCTGCGATCAACGCCGGTCTCTCGGTTTCACGAGTCGGCGGCGATGCCCAGTTGCGGAGCATGCGCTCCGTCGCCAGCGGGCTGCGTCTGGACCTGGCCCAGTACCGGGAGGTGGCCGCTTTCGCCCAATTCGGGTCGGATCTGGACCCGGCCACCCGGCAGCAGCTGACCAGGGGCCAGCGCCTGCTGGAGATCCTCAAGCAGGACCAGTACCAGCCGCAGGCGGTGGTCGATCAGGTCATCTCATTGCGGGCCGGAACGTCGGGCCAGGCCGATGCGGTTGAGGTCGAAGACGTGCGCCGCTTCATCGCCGAACTACTTGAACACCTGCATGCCAGCAAGGCCGATCTGGTTGCCGCGATCACCGCCAGCGGGCGCATCGAGGACGGTCAGTTGACCGAGTTGGACGAGGCCATAGGTTCGTTTGCCGCAACCGGATTCATGGCCGGGGCGGCCAGCTAGGGGATAGCCCGATGGCCAGCCTGCGCGACATCCGCACCCGTATTAACGGAGTTGACGCTACCCGCCAGATCACGCGGGCAATGCAGTTGGTGGCGACTTCGAAGATGTTCAAGGCCCAGGATGCGGTGCGGCGCAGTCAGGCCTACGCCGACTCCCTGCGGCGGATGGTCGGCGGCCTGGCCGCGGCCGACCCCGACCTTGTCGGCGCCCACCCCTTGATGCGTCCGACGGACCCTACCGGCCGTGCCGCGTTGGTCGCATTCACCACCAACCGTGGCCTGGTCGGAGCGCTCAATTCCAACGTCGCTCGGGTGACCTTGGAACGGGCCCGCGACCTGGCGTCCGAGCATCCTGATTCCGATCGCACGCTGGTGGCGATTGGACGGGTCGGTGTGCGCATGCTGGGCGGCAGCCTGCCGGCCCACGCCCAATTCACCGATTTCCCCGACCAGCCCGGTGCCGATGACGTGCGCGCGCTGGCGGCGATGCTGGTCGAGGGATACGCCAATTCCGAATTTGGTACCGTCGAGATCATTTACCCGCGATTCTTCAACACCGTCTCGCAGGCCCCCGTGGCTGAGCGTCTGTTTCCGCTGAGCGAACTCCAGCAGGATGCGGGTTCCCACCGCCACCAGTACATATACGAGCCATCGCGGGCAGCGACGCTCGACGCGCTGCTGCCGCGCTTCGTCGCGTCGCGGTTACTGCAAATCGCGCTCAACGCGGCCGCCAGCGAGCATTCGGCGCGAATGGTGGCAATGCGCAACGCCACCGAAAACGCCAACGAGCTCATCGATTCCCTGACCCTGACCTACAACCGGCAGCGACAGGGTGCGATCACGAGCGAAATGATCGATATCGCCTCGGGCGCCAATGCCCAGGCCAATTGACCCGCAAACACCCCAACCAACCGCAAGACCCGTAAAGAGGAGCAACATGGCAACCGGCAAAATCGCCCAAATAATCGGTGCGGTAGTCGACGTCGAATTTGGACCGCAATCGATGCCGGGCATCTACAATGCGCTCACGGTCGAGACCGGCGACGGCGAGCCGGTGGTCATGGAAGTCCAGCAGCACGTCGGCAACAACTGGGTCCGCTGCATCTCGATGCGACCCACCGAGGGTCTGCGGCGTGGTCTGCCGGTGGAGGACACCGGCAGCCCGATCTCGGTCCCGGTGGGCCCCGGTACACTGGGGCGGGTCTTCGATGTCGTCGGCGAACCGATCGATGAGCAGGGTCCCTGCAAAACCGAGCAGCGCTATCCGATCCATCGATCGGCGCCGACGGTCGCCGACCAGGCGACCTCGACCGAGATGTTCGCCACCGGGCTCAAAGTCATTGACCTGATCGCACCATTTACGCGCGGCGGCAAGACCGGCATCTTCGGCGGCGCGGGGGTTGGCAAGACGGTCACCATCATGGAACTGATCAACAATGTCGCCAAGGAGTACGGCGGTTACTCGGTCTTCTGCGGGGTGGGCGAACGCACCCGCGAGGGAACCCAGTTAATCGGTGAGATGCGGGAATCGGGCGTGATGGCCAACACCGTGATGGTGTTCGGGCAGATGAACGAGTCGCCCGGGGCGCGTCTGCGGGTCGCGTTGGCCGGCCTTTCGATGGCCGAGTACTTCCGCGACGAGGAAAACCAGGACCTGTTGCTTTTCATCGACAACATCTTCCGTTTTTCGATGGCCGGTTCAGAGGTTTCGGCGCTGTTGGGCCGCATGCCTTCGGCGGTCGGTTACCAACCGACCCTGGGTTCGGAAATGGGGCAGCTGCAGGAACGCATTACCTCGACCACCAAGGGTTCGATCACCTCACTGCAGGCGATCTACGTACCCGCCGACGACTACACCGACCCCGCCCCGGTGACGACGTTTTCGCACCTTGACGCCACGATTCGCCTGGAGCGCTCAATCGTTGACCGCGGCATCTACCCGGCGGTCGACCCGTTGACCTCCACATCACGGATCTTGGACCCGAACATAGTCGGCGCTGACCACTACCGGGTCGCTCGCTCGGTGCAGCAGGTGCTGCAGCGCTACAAAGACCTGCAGGACATCATCGCCATCCTGGGAATCGAGGAACTCTCCGACGAGGACCGCCTCGTGGTTGGTCGCGCCCGCCGGATCGAGCGCTTCCTCTCACAGCCGATGAACGTTGCCGAGGTGTTCACCGGGCTGGAAGGCCGCACGATTGCGATCGAGGAGACGGTGCGCGGCTTTGACGAAATCCTTGCCGGAACCTACGACGATCTGCCCGAACAGGCCTTCTACATGGTCGGCACGATCGACGAAGCTGTAGCCAAGGCCGAGCAGATGGCGGCCAACGCCTAGGCCGCCTGGCAGCGCGCCAACAAACGGAGGTTGCGGACTTGGATCAGCAAAAGCTGACCGTCGAATTGATCACGCCCGAGCGGTCGCTGGTCACCGAAACGGGTATCGATCAACTGGTCGCCCCCAGCGTGGACGGCCAAGTGACGATCCTGCCGCGCCACGCCCCCTTGCTGACCATTCTTGACCCGGGCATCGTCCTGGTGCGTCGCGATGGCGTCGACGAGGTTCTGGTGGTCAGCGGCGGATTTCTGCAGGTGCAGGAAAATCGAGTGACGATATTGGCTGACGCGTCGGAACGTTCCGACGAGGTTGACCGTGAGCGGGCCGAGCGTGCCCGCGCCGATGCCGAGCGCGAGATTTCCGAAGCCTATGACTTTAATTCGATGCTCGAAGCCCGGATCCGGCTGATGCGGGCGCTGTCACGGTTGCGGGCGGCCGAGCGAGGTTCGCGTTAAGCGCGTAATTGGGAGTAACTCCCAGAAAGCAAGGCGGTAGTGGCGACGCGGTTGCAGGGGTTGCAGCGGCCGGTGGCCAGCAATTACAGGATCGGTGGCGGCGAAAACCGGCTGCAGGGCGTGTTCCAGGTCCCTGGTGCCAAGAACGCCATCCTGCCGATGATGGCCGCGGCGCTGCTTACGGAGGAGACCTGCCACTTAACCAACGTGCCCGCCATCGGCGACGTCGAAGCGATGGCGGACCTGCTGAGCGGGCTGGGGGCAACGGTCGAACGCGATCGGGCGCGCAAGCGCCTGACAATCACCGCCGCCAACATAAGTTCGTTTGAACCCGACCCCGAACTGGTGTCGGGGATGCGGGCGTCTTTCCTGGTCACCGGCCCGCTGCTGGCCCGTTTCGGACGTGTCGTCGTATCGGCCCCGGGCGGGTGTGAAATCGGTCTCCGACCGGTAAGCGTCGACATCGACGGATTTGCCCGCATGGGCGCGCGCGTGGAACGCACTGAGGGCGGTTATGACGTGACCGCGGGAACGTTGCGCGGGCGTCGGATATACCTTGACTATCCTTCACACACCGGCACCGAAAACCTGATCATGGGGGCGACTCTGGCCGACGGCGTGACGGTGATCGTAAACGCCTCCCGCGAGCCCGAGGTCCTGCATCTGTGCGGGTTCCTTTCGGCCATGGGGGCCGACATCCGCGGCGCCGGGACCAGTGTCATTTCGGTGCACGGACGCCGCAGATTGTTCGGGGCCGGATACCGGACCATGCCCGATCGCATGGTTGCCGGGACGATTGCCATCGCTACCGCCGCCTGCGGCGGCGAGGTCCTGCTCGACGACGTGGTAAGGGATGATCTGGAACCGGTTCTGCTCAAGCTGGAAGAGGTCGGCGTAGACGTGTTCTACGAAGGCGATTCGGTCGTGATCGCTTCCGAGCGCCGGCTGCGCGCGGTTGAGGTGCAGAGCATGCCCCATCCTGGGTTTCCGACCGACAAACAGGCCGAGATGGGCGCGCTGCTCACCCAGGCGCACGGTCGCAGCACGATTGCCGACCGGGTGTTCGAGAACCGCTTTGGCTACCTGGAGGGGTTGGGGCGGCTGGGAGCCAAGATCGACCGCCAGGATTCGCGCGCCTTGATTGCGGGCCCGCAACAGCTGCATGGTGCCCGGGTCCAGCTGGAACGCGACCTCCGGGCGGGAGCCGCCCTGACCATCGCCGCCCTGGTGGCAAAAGGGGAGTCGATGCTAACTGGAGTCTCATTCATCGACCGCGGTTACGAGGACCTGGCCGGAGATCTGGCCGGTTTGGGCGCCAACATTCGGGTTGCCCAACAATGAATGCGAGCCAAGGGGCCGGACCGCGGTGATAGGTACCCGCCGGCTGGGCATCGACCTGGGCACGGTCAATGTGGTCGTTTATGCGCAGGGGCGCGGCATCGTGCTGCGGGAACCCTCGGTAGCGGCGGTGAGCAAGCCGGGCCGCAACATCGTGGCGGTCGGCGCCAGCGCCTACGAGATGATCGGCCGCACACCTGACAGGATTGAGATTTCCAATCCGCTGCGCGACGGCGTAATCGCCGACTACCTCGTCACCGAGGCACTCCTGTCGTATTTCGTGCGCCGCGCCTGCGGTCGCCTGCGGGTTCTGCAACCCGACGTGGTGATTTCGGTCCCGGCCGAGGCCACCGGAGTCGAACGCCGCGCCGTTCGCGAGGCCGCCCTGGCGGCGGGATGCCGTTCCAGCGTGCTGATTCCCGAATCGCTGGCGGCGGCGCTGGGCGCGCGCCTCCCAGTGCAGGAACCCTTCGGCAGCATGATCGTCAATGTCGGCGGCGGCACCGCCGAAATAGCAATCCTCTCGCTCTCCGGGATGGTTGCCTCGCGCTCACTGCGCGTGGCCAGCATCGCTTTCGACGAGGCGATCATCACTTACCTGCGGCGGCAGTTCAATTTTTTGATCGGCAACCGCACCGCCGAGCATCTGAAGATGACGATCGGATCGGCCACCGCGCCGGCCGGAGGCGAAGTCGTCGAGATCAAAGGATTGGACATGGAAACCGGATTGCCGAGTTCCATGCAGATCCAGTCGTTCCAGGTGCACGAGGCGCTGAGCGACCCGTTGGCGGATTTGGTGCGCGGGGTCAAATCGGTGCTGGAACAGGCGCCCCCCGAGATCGCCGCCGACATCGTGGACAACGGCATCGTACTGTCCGGCGGCGGCTGCCTGTTAAGTGAACTTGACACGCTGATTTCGGTCGAGACCGGTATCCCTTGCTTCCGCGCCGAGCACCCGCTTTTGTGCGTGGCCCTAGGTACGGGCGTGGCCCTGGAGCGATTCGAGCTGATTCGCCGCATATCCGAATTCGACTGACGGGGCAACCGCCATGAGCTTCAAGTTCCTGCAGACCTATCCGATGCCGGAAGCGGACCTGGAGATCCTGCGCGCAGTTGGTCAGATTCGGCTCGTTCACAGCGACGACGTTGAGGTACTTAAGCGCGAGGCGCGCTACGTTGACGTGATCGTGTGCGGAACCGAGCCGATAACCGCCGAGGTCATCGCCGCCGCCGAAGGCCTGCTGGCCATCGACCGATTCGGGGCAGGTTACGACAACATTGACGTTGCCGCCGCAACCGCACGCAACGTCCCGATTTTTTACTCGCCCAAGGTCAACGCGCAGACGGTCGCCGAACACACCGTCGCCCTCATGTTGGCCGCCAGCTGCAACGTCGCCCGGGGCGACCGTTCCGTGCGAGTGGAGGGATTTGCGATGCGGCCGCGCGTGCTGGGCCGTGAAATCGGAAGCAAGACTTTGGGGATCGTCGGCTTCGGCGAGATCGGTGCCCGCGTGGCCCGAATCTGCCAGCATGGCCTGGGCATGGAACTACTGATCAACACCGCCAATCCGGATCCGCAGCGTTTGGTCGATGCCGGAGTCAATGGACGATTTGTCGCCCTTGAAGAGATGATGGCCGACTCGGACGTGGTCAGTGTGCACGTTTTCCTGCAACCATCGACTCAGAGGCTCATTTCACGGTCATTGATCGACCGGATGAAGTCCACCGCGTTCCTGGTTAACACGTCCCGTGGAGGGATCCTTGACGAACAGGCATTGATCGACGCCCTGGCCGAGCGCCGCATCGCCGGGGCGGGTCTCGACGTGTTCACGATCGAGCCACCGGAGCCGGACAATCCGCTTTTGACAATGGAGCAAGTTGCGCTCACCCCGCACATTGCCTCTAATTCACACGAGGCCTTCCACCGCATTGGCGCACTGTGCCACTCGTCGACGGCCGATTTCCTGCGTGGCGGAAGGCCGGAGGTGGTCGTGAATCCGGAGGTCTACGACCGTCTCTGACCGGGACGCGCCGGCGCCACGGCCCACCCAGGTGAATTGATCGTGCTCGAGCAATTGGCATCCGCGGCGCTGGATGCCCTGGGGCGGCGCGGGGTCGGGGTGGCGTATGCGATGGCGGGCGGCGGTTCGGCCGCGTTGGCCGCGTTGGCCGGTCGCGAGGGGGCGTCCAAGGTGCTGATTGGTGGCCAACTGGCCTATTCGCGCGCAGCGGCGCTGGCATTGCGCGGGATCGACCAAACCGAAGGTTACGCCTCGGCGGCGATGGCGCTGGATCTGGCCCACGCCGCGCTCGAATCAGCCGACGCCTTCGATGACCGCCGCCGCGAACTGCGCATCGGGATCGGGATGGCATCGGCCCTGGCGACCAGTCCGCCGCGGTCGGGATCCGATCGCGCCTATCTGGCGGTGGCCGGCAATGGCCCGGCCCAGGGCTGGCGCCTGACTCTCGACGCTTGGCCGGGCGATCGCGGACGGCAGGAGATGTTGACCGGCGCGGCCGCGTTGCTGGCGGCATGGCGCGGCGCCGGTTGCGGCGCGTCCGAGCCGCCCACACCCGCCGGCCTGTCCGAAGCGCTGGTGGAGAAGGTTCCGGGACCGGCCTACTGGGTCGACCGGGTGGCGCGCGGGCGCTGGCCCTGGGCGCGCTTTCATCAGGCCGGCGGTTGGTCGGCGCCGGGGGTGGTTCCGGCGGGAGTTCTGGCCGGTTCGTTTAATCCGCTGCACGCCGGTCATCTCGGCCTGGCCGATGCCGCCGGGCGTCATATCGGCGCGCCGGTTGAATTCGAACTCTCGCTGCAAAACGTCGACAAGGCCCCGCTGGATCTTGCGGTCGCGGTCGAGCGTATTGGCGCCGTCGGCGGGCAGGGATCCCTGATCATCGACGGAGCTGCCACATTCCCCGAAAAATCAGATCTTTACCCAGGAGCTGTTTTCGTCGTCGGGGCTGACACCGCCGCCCGGATCGTCGATCCGAAGTATTATGGCGGCGATCCCGCGAAAATGCGCGTTGGCCTGGATGCGATCCGCGCCAACGCAAATCGATTCCTCGTCTCGGGCCGCCGGATCGGCGGACGTTACATTCGATTTGATGCGCTGGATCTTGCGTCCGCCGCGGATTTGTTCGCGGAATTGCCGGAGAGCGCCTTCCGCATGGACATTTCATCGAGTCAGATCCGTGCCGGCCGGGCTTCTCCACCGCCCGGGAAGGCGCGTTCCGGGCCCGGCTAGGCGAAGGCCAACCGAGCCAGCACCAACCCGCCCACCAGCACCCGGTAGAAGCAAAAACTGGCAACGCCGAATCGCGCCACAATATCCGGCAAGGCTCGAGCGACCACGAATCCCGATACCGTCGCGCTAAGCACTCCGGCGCCAAACAAGGCCCAGTCGATGCCGCCCAAATCCTGATTGCCCACCAAATCCGGCAGGCGGTAGGCGGCGGCGCCGAGTACGATCGGCGCCATCAACAGGAACGTGAAATTGATCGCGCCGCGGCGATCCAATCCGAGATAACGCGCCGCGCTAAAGACTGCGCCCGAACGCGAGACGCCGGGCAGCAGGGCCAGAAGCTGCGCCGACCCGGCTAGGGCGAGCGTCCAGAACCGCCCGCGATCGGAGTCGCCCGCGCGCCGGTCGGCGAGAAACATCAGCACTGCCCCGACGACAAGGGCGGCCGCGGCCAGGGCTGGATTGCGCAGTACCGATTCGGCCAGATCTTCCACCAGGATGCCGACGCTGGCGGTGATAACGCTGGCGATGATGATCGCCGCCAGCATCGCCCGGGGGCGAGATCGTTCAACGGGGTCGCTGGCCGGCCGCAGCGCCGCACGGATCAGGCTCAACCAGGCCGGTGCCATCGCTGCGGAAATGGCGATTGCGGTTCCAAGATGCAGGGCCACCGCAAAGTCGAGCGATGACAGCAATTGGTTTTCGACCCCAAAAAGGTGCGGAATCAGCAGTAGATGCGCCGAACTGGATACCGGCACGAACTCGGTTATGCCCTGGATCAGGCCGAGCCCGACTGCCCAGAGCAGGTCCGCAAGATCTACGCCCACCCGTTACCCCACTGATGTGGCGGCGCCAAGCCGCCGCAACTTGTTATACGAACAGCGGCGTCAGGACCAGCGTGATCGTGCTCAGGATCTTTATCAAGACGTTGAGTGAGGGGCCGGCGGTGTCCTTGAACGGATCGCCGACCGTGTCGCCCACGACCGCCGCGGCGTGCTCATCCGAGCCTTTGGGGATCGGATTGCCGTCGGCGTCCTTGAGCCCTCCGGCCTCAATGTATTTCTTGGCGTTGTCCCAGGCTCCGCCACCGTTGTTGAGTACCAGTCCGAGCACGACTCCGGAGACGGCCCCGATCATCAGGAATCCGGCCGAGGCCTCGGCCCGTAGGATAAGACCCACCGCCAGCGGCGCGACCACCGGCAGCAGGCCGGGCAGGATCATGTTGCGCAGCGCCGAGGCCGCCGCGATGTCGACCGCGCGTCCGTACTCGGGGCGCACCTCGCCGGTCATGATCCCTGGGTTTTCACGGAATTGCCGGCGCACTTCCTCGATGATGGTGCTCGATGAGACGCCGACGGCGCGAATTGCCAGCCCGCAGAAGAGGTAGACGATCATTGCTCCCAAAAAGGCCCCGATGAACACCCGGACATCGGCCAGGTTGATCACGTTGGAAGCGATCCCGGCTTTTTGGATAAACGCCGACAGCAGCACGAACGCGGTCAGCGCCGCCGACCCGACCGCGTAGCCCTTGGTGAGCGCCTTGGTGGTATTTCCCACCGAGTCCAGGCTGTCGGTGATGTCGCGCGTTTCCTGGCCGGCGTGCGAGAACTCGGCGATCCCGCCGGCGTTGTCAGATATCGGACCGAAGGTGTCCATTGCCAGGATGTAGGCCGCCGACATCAGCATCCCCATCGTGGCCACGGCGGTGCCGTAAACGCCGCTTATGAAGTCGGACGGGACGGCCAAGCCGAGTTCATTGACCGCCTGTATTCCGAAGAAGTAAGAGCTGCCGAGGGCACCGGCGAGAACCAGGACCGGCAAGGCGGTGGTTTCAAAACCGATCGCGATTCCGGCGATTATGATCGTCGCCGGCCCGGTGCGGGCCGCCTCGGCGATGTTGCGTACCGGGCGCCATTCACCGGCGGTGTAGTACTGGGTGATGTAGTAAAAGAGGATCGTCGTCACGATTCCGGTCACGCCGGCGGCAAACAACCAGGCGCTGCCGAGCATGCCGAAGGTCACGGCCGCAAGCCCGCCCACCGACAGCACCGCGGTGGTCCAGAACCCGATGTCGAGGTTGCGCTGGGCGCTGGAAACGGTGCCGCCCCGGACCGCCAGCAATCCAATCATCGAGGCCAGGATTCCGACCGCTCTGACGACCAGTGGGAAAAGCACCCACACCAACGATTTGTCCGGGTCGGCAAGGTAAAGCGAAATACCCAGAATCATCGACCCGATGTTTTCGGCCGCGGTCGATTCGAAGAGGTCGGCGCCCCTGCCGGCGCAGTCACCGACGTTGTCGCCGACCAGATCGGCCACGACCGCCGCGTTACGCGGATCGTCCTCCGGAATGCGCGCCTCGATCTTGCCCACCAGATCGGCGGCGACATCGGCGGCCTTGGTGTAGATCCCGCCGCCGAGCAGCGCGAACAGCGCCACGAAGCTGGCCCCGAATCCGTAGCCGACGATCAGATACGGAGTCGTCTGCGGGTCGTCCAGGCCTCCATAGGCCAGAAACAGCCCGTACACGCCGAGCAGACTCAGGCTGGTAACCGTAAACCCGGTTACCGCCCCTCCGCGCAGGCCGATGCGAAGCGCCTCACCGAGCGAACGGGTGGCGGCCGAGGCGGTGCGCACATTCGATTTGACCGCCGTGATCAGTCCGATGATCCCGGCGATCGCCGACATTGCGGCGCCGATCACGAATGCGACGCCGGTTCTCCAGGCGATGTCAAATCCATCGATCTTGCCACCGTCAGGAAGAATTTCACCCCCGTAAATCCCAACGATTCCGGATACGATCACGGCCACTGCGATCGCCAGCAGGCCGATCGTGCGGTACTGGCGACGGATGAATGCCATCGCGCCCTCGTAGATGAATCCGCCGACCTCGCGCATTCTTTCGTCACCGGTGTCGGATTTGAGAACGTCACGCGCCAGATAGGCGGCAAACAAAAGCGCCAAAACGGCGACGGCCGGCACGAACCAGAGGGCAAAATCTTCCAAGGCGAGTTATCCCCGACGGCGAATACTGGGCAAAGAAACGCCCGGCTGGGGCCGGGCATAAAGTGGACCGTTTTGGGCCAGATCCATTATCGGCAACTTGCGCGCGACACGCGATCCGGCGTGCGGTTTAGGCTGGGCTGCAAATCGCAGTCAGCCCAGCCAGCAGGCGCCCGATTTCTGATTCCGTGCCCACGGTTACGCGGAGCGCGTTTTCGGCGCCCTGGACGTGTCCGAGGTGCCGTACCAATATTTTTTTGGCGGCCAGCTGCTCCAGGAGCCGGGGGGCGCTGTGCGGGCCGCAATCGACGAGAACGAAATTCGCCTGCGAAGGGTGCGGCGCCAATCCCGGGATGGCGGCCAGGCCCGCGATCAACCGGGCCCGCTGCTGCCGGACCGACCGCCACATCTGCTCGGCCCAGGCGCGATCCCGCAGTGCCGCCCGGGCGGCCGCCTGGGCGGCCGCCGAAACGTTGTAGGCATCCTTGATCGCCAGCAGCGTCCGGCACAATCCGGCCGGACCCAGCAGATAGCCGACCCGTGCCCCGGCCAATCCGTAGGCCTTTGAAAACGTCCGTGCGATCGCCAAGTTGGGATAGTGCCCCAGCAGCTCGAGCGCGTTTGAATCGGCAAATTCGGCGTAAGCCTCGTCAACGACCACGAGGTTGTGTCCGCTCTCGCAGATGCGGGCGATCTGTTCCGCTGGGTACAGGGTACCGGCCGGATTGTTGGGGCTGGTGACAAACGTGATTGCCGGCCGCGCCGCGCACAGTGATTCGAGATCAAGGGCGAAATCTGCAAGGCATGGGACTGCCCGGAAGCTGGCACCTTGAGCGGCGGCCAGTACCGGGTAAAGGGAGTAGGCCGGATCCGGGGCCAGCACCTCCGTGCCGGGATCGCACACGGCCCGGATCAGCAGGCTAAGGATTTCATCCGATCCGTTGCCCACCACGATCTGATCGCGGGCGACGCCGTAGAAATCGGCCAATTCGGCGCGCAACTGCGACGCGGTCGGATCGGGATAACGAAACAATCCCTCGGGCCCGAGCGCTGCCAGCGCGGCCAATGCGCGCGGTGGGCAGGCGCTGACCTCGTTGGTGTTCAGCTTGACCCAGTCCCTGCCGCCCGGCTGCTGTCCCGGGACGTAGGGAGCGAAAGATTCGAGATCGGTCCGAATCCGAACCATTGCTTGCATACCCTGGTGGTGAACCGGAGGCAATTCTGGGTCCGCAAATTCTAGGTGCGGCCGCTGCGCGCTTGCCGTGGCCAATAACATTTAATGTCGGCATGGGGAGGCGCCGTCTGCGCTGTAGCTTATCCATCCACCGTCGGTGCAATGTCCTTCCTGACTGCCAACAATCGCCCTCGCGGGGTCGCGCGAGTTCTTTTCTGCGCCGATCTGCGTCTGGGGGATGCTCCGGTCTGGCTACCGGTGAAACAGCGCCAATCGGCCCTGTTGGAGCGCCGCCTCGCCTTTGGCGCGGTGGTGAATTCGGCCCTTCAGGGACCGGCCGAGGGGTTGGTGATCGCCGGCGGCCTCTTCAGCCGTTTCGACCCCCAACCCGCCGAACTCGCCGCCGCCGCGGCCGGATTGGAAGCACTGCGTAACGCGGGCGTTGCCTGCTTTGCTATCCACGCTCCCGACGAGCTGGCGCCCGACGATTCGATCTCCGGCCTGGATCTGTTGGCGCGGCTGGGGTTGCTGGAATGCGTCGACCGCAACGGCGGCACGCATACATATAACCTGCAGGGTCTGCGCATGGCGTTGACCGCGCTGGCGGCGGATCCGCCGCAACGGCGCGGCAATCCGCTGCACAAACTCAATTTCGCCAAGACGGGTGACTTTCACGTACTGCTCACGCACGCCTGGGTCGAGCAGTTGGCGCCGGCCGGTGCCGGTGGTCCATACATCGACCTGGACTCCATCAATGCTCTGGCCGGGGTGAATCTACTGGTGGCCGGGGGAAGTCCGCGGCCGCAACGTTTGCAGGCCAACAAAGCAATTGTCATAACCCCCGGGGCGCCGCTGCGACCCGCGCCCGAGGGCGGGTTTGTCAACGTCACCTTCGGGCGCGGCGGTGTGCTGGAAATTCAATTCGAGTCCGGCGTCGGCCTGCCGGCCGGTGAAGTGTTGGTGCCGGCCAGTTTGCTGGCAACGAGCGACGCCAGCGTCCAAATTCGCCGCATGCTGGACGAAGCCGCGGTCGGATCCACCGAAGTGACTATGCGGGTCTACGGCCGTACTGGTGCGGCAGCGCTGCGCGAGGCCGGCTTGGCCGAGCTGTGCGAATACGGTCGGTCGCTGACGGCGCGTTTCCAGCTGGATGTTTCCGGACTTCTCACGGTTGAGGAGCCGGAGGACTGTGGCAGGGGACCGTTGGCCGTAATCGAACAGATAGAAGGTCTCCTGGACAGGGAGGATTCTCTATGGCTGGACGCCGATGAGCGCATTTCCGCGCGGACCGAAATCGGAGCGCTGCTGCGCGACGTGCCCGGAATCGGCGGACCGCGATGATCACGATCGGTAGATTGCGCGTTCACAATCTGCGAGCCATTGCCGATCTTGATCTGCGGTTTCCGCTGCGCGGACGCTGTCTGGTCGACGCCGCCGCCGGCATGGGCAAAACCAGCATCATTCTGGGACTTCGGCTGGCGATAACCGGTGCCGTGCCGAACCCGGCAGTCGGCGATCTAATACGATCCGGCACGGGTGCGGCGCAGGTGGAGCTTGAACTCAGCGACGGGCGCGATCGGTTGCAAATCCGACGCAAGTTCTCGGCTACCGAACACACCGCCACCGCCACCGCCATGCAGGGACTTGGCAAGCTTCGGGCCGAAGGGCCCGAGCAGGTCCAGGCACTGCTGGAAGAATTCTTTGCCTATCCACCGTCCCAGGTCGCCGATTTCAATCTTTGGAGCACGTCGGGTGGGTTCCGGCGCTCGCCGCTCACGGCCGATCGCAGTTATCTACAAAAGGCTGCCGCCAAACTCGCCGGGAACCGGGAAATGGAGCGCGCAATCGCCGCCGCCCGCGGCGCGGTCAAGCGGAGCCACGATACCAAGCGTCATCGCGAGCTGGTGGCGCGTCGGCTGCGACTACTGCGCGAATGGGCCAGCCAATCACTGGCGTCGATCGCACCTCAGTTGCGGTCGGCGCGCGATGACGCCGATGGTGCCCGCGATGAGCTTTCGCGCCTGCAACGGCAGCTCACCGAGGTCGAGACCCTGGGCAAGCTGGGGGGCCGTTCCGGTCAGGTCTACGCCGCCGCCGGACAGATCATCGAACAGTCGGGAGTTTTGGACCGTGTTTGCCAGCGCTTGCGCTTGCTGCAGGACATCGCAACCGAGCCGGACGGCGGAGAGTCCGAATTGATCAAGCTGCGCGCCCGCGCCGGCCGTCTGCGCACGGCCCACCAGGGATTGACCGAAGCTCTGTCGCTGGAAGCTAAGGCCGCTGGTGATTCGATCGACTCTGATTCGACCGGGGCGGTGTTGTCGAAATTGGTGGATCTGCGGACGGAGGGTGCGGTGCTGGAGACCGCGCGGCGCGCCTATGCCCGCTGGTGCGAATTGACCGAACAGATAAGCGGCGCGGCACCGGCGCGAGTTTCCTCGCGATTTGCGCTTGGCAATCTCGCCAGCGAGGACCCGGTTCGACTCACGGCCGAACTACGGATGCGCGAACGCGAGATGGCCGAAAAGGGAATCGAAGTACCCGACTCCTTGGAACGGGCCCGCCAGCTTGCGAGCAGCGATGCCGGCGAGGCGATTGCCGATCTTGAGCAAATGTTGCGCGCGCCCGCGCCCGCCGACGCCCCGTCGGCGAAGGCAGAGCTGCGTGAGCGCGCCGTCAGGGAGCGCGAACGGGCCGCGACCATGCTTTTCGGATTGGAACTGCCGGCCGAATTTCCCCAAGTGGAGCGCAGCCTGGCGGCCGCCGAGGCGGAAATTGCCCGGTTGGAGCATATGGCCAACGACCCGCCCGCGTTGATCGCCCATACCCAGGAATTGGAAGCCGAGATTGTCCGAGTCCGCGCCCTTCTCGAGCAGGGCCGGGAGCAGCTTTGCCAATTGGCGCCGGACGAGGGATTCGAGGATTACGAATTGGATTTGGATCGGGTTGCAGCGCTGCGCAAATCGGTCCTGATCGATACCGGTGAGCGGGAGACGGTGGACGTATCGCCAAATCCGGCGCTGGAACGACGGTTGGGGCACGCCCGGCGGCGAAACACCCAGCTCGACGCCAAGGTTTCCAGGCTGGAAGGCGACGCCAGAGAGGCTGCGGCCGTGCTCGACAAGGAGTTGGAAGCGGCCCTGCTCGAATCCCGCGACCTTCAAGCCAACGATTCCCGCAAACGCCAACTTGAATCAGAAATCGAGCGCTTGGAAACCGAATTGGGCCAGCTGGACGATTCAATACGCGCCGTCACCGAAGGCGATACGGGTCTGCTCGAGGAAGTAGACATAAAGCAGGCCGGGCACAATCTGTCCCGGCTGCAGAAGCGGCAGCGGGTGCGCGCCAAGTTGGCCGCTGCGCTGCGTGGGATGGATTCGCAACTGGGCAAACAGACTACGATGCGAACGCTACAGAACGCCCGCAATTTGCTCCCTCATTTGAGTGGTGGGCAGTTCTTCGATCTGCGCATAGCCCAGGATGGATCGATTGAGCTTTGGGACGAATCGGCCCGCAGTTGGGTCGGTTCAGATCATTGCGGCAGCGCCATACACGAGCAGACATCGCTATTGCTGTGGCTGGCCCGGGTGGTGACCCACAGCGCTCCCGACTTGGTAGGCGTACCGGGGTTCTGCGTGCTTGATGACCCCGGTGCCCTTACTACGGCCCGCCTACGCCAGGTTCTGGCCGAAACAATGGCCGGCAATCCGCTGCTGGACTCGATTCCCCAGATTGTGGTTCTTAGCGAGCGGTCCGCATTCGCCGATTCTGGTTTCACGCGATTGCATTCGCTGGGCCCTGGCTAGGTCGGCTCAATTCAGACCGTTGGCGGCCGGTAGCCGCACGAATATTTGAGCTATGCAAGCAACTGATCTGCAGGCCCTGGCGCGCCAGCCGCAGCGTATCGCCGGAGCGCGCCTGACGCGGTCACCGAACGGCCTATCGCGCGCGGTCCCGGGACTGAGTTTGATTGGCTCGCTCGCCTGCGCAGCGACCGCAACGGTGCTATTGCTCGTTGCCGACCCTACCCCGGTTCAGAGCCAGATCGCGTTCTATAGCGCGGCCACGGCAGCGGGGTTCATGGCGGGGTTGGCCGCCGCTTGGCGGTGGGCACGCGGTCGGGCTGAAAACCCCGCCCTGGTGCGGCCCTGGCGTGCGGGAGTAATCGGGGGGTTGGTGGTCGCCGTGGCCATCGGACTCGGCTTTGCCGGATTGAGAGTAGGGCTGGGCCCGGCCGCGATATTGCCGCCCGTCGTCCTAGCGGCGATGATCGCGGGAATCCGATCGCGACTCCGACCGCGCTAAACGGGCCTGGGCCGCTGGCGTTTCTGCGAACATCGATTGGCTCAATACGCACCCCGACGTCACACATATGCAAAATGCACCGAGTCTGACCGGCCCGCGCCTAGCCATGGCCATGGACAGGCTAGGGACGGAATCGGCATTTGAGGTACTGGCCCGCGCTAAAGCGCTGGAAGCCACCGGACGGCAAATCACCCACCTCGAGATCGGGGAACCCGATTTCGATACCCCCGAGAACATAGTCGAGGCCGGCGTCAAGGCGTTGCGCGACGGCCACACGCACTATGGACCGGCGCACGGTTTGCCGGAACTGCGCGCAGCGATCGCCACCAATTCGCTGGAGCGCCGCGGCATCGAACACGCTCCCGACCAGGTCCTGGTCACACCTGGCGCCAAGCCAGTGATGTTCTATTCGATCCTGGCCCTATGCCAACCCGGCGACGAGGTCATCTACCCGAATCCCGGATTTCCGATATACGAATCGATGATCGAATTCGTCGGCGCCCGCGCAGTGCCGATGCCGCTGCTAGCCAAGAACAACTTCCGGGTTGACCTGGATCGATTTGCGGCCGATCTTTCGGACCGAACCCGCCTGGTCATCCTCAACTCACCCGGCAATCCGACCGGCGGCGCTTTCACCGGCGAGGATATGGCGGCGCTGGCTGAAATGCTCGCCGACCGCGACCTCGTGATCCTTGCCGATGAGATTTACAAGGACATCATCTACGACCAACCATTCCATTCGATCACCCAATATGGTGACCTCGCGAACAAAACCGTCATTCTGGACGGATTCTCAAAGTCCTACGCCATGACCGGTTGGCGCCTCGGGTACGCGCTCGGACCTCGTCCGCTGATCGACGCGATGGCCCAGCTGCAGGTCAATGCGGTCAGCTGCACGGCCGGGTTCGTACAGATGGCGGGCGTAGAGGCGCTCACCGGCCCGCAGGACTCAGTGCATGCGATGGTTGCCGAGTTCCGTGCCAGGCGTGACATCGTGGTGAAGCTCCTCAACCAGATCGAAGGGGTGCACTGCCCTCGCCCAGAGGGGGCTTTCTACGCTTTTCCGGAGTTCGGGCCGGGGGCTGGCGAGCTGGCCGACCGCCTGCTAAGCGAAGCCGGAGTTGCCGTATTGGGGGGCAATGCCTTTGGCGAATTTGGGGCTACCGGGATGAGAGTCTCGTTTGCCAATTCGCGCCAAAACCTGCGCGCCGCCCTGGCAGCGGTCAAAGACCTGGTGGAAGCGGGCTGACGCCGATTCGATCCGCCGCGGATCTTGGCGGGGCAACGGGAATTCATTCCCCTCCATTGAATATCGGCAATACCGGGCGGTCCGATCGGCTGCCCCGGTTGACGAAACCGTCGCAACTCGCAAACTGGGCAATCTCTCCGTGGCGCGGCGGGCGCGCACTCACTAAAATTGCCGCTGGCCGGGGCCACTAGCTCAGTCGGTTAGAGCGCGCCTCTGATAAGGGCGAGGTCATTGGTTCGATTCCAATGTGGCCCACCGTGACGTAGTGAACTGCGAACCGCACCGCCCAAGGCGACCTGAGCGTTTTCCAGAACGTCATTGTCAACAGAGACTTGTTTAACAATTCACAATGTCCGACGAGAAGGCGACATTGCGTGCGCGCAAATAAGAATCTCGGTTTGGCCATCGCTCTCGGAGTTGGGCCAGGCGTAGGCATAGGTGCGTTACTCGGCAACATCGGCGTCGGTGTGGCAATAGGAGTTGCCGTGAGCGTAGCCCTCTATGCAAGTTGGGGCCGACTTCGTCGCTGAGGCTGGTGTTGGCATTCCCAAGTTCATGGCACGCTGACTGAATCCTTTCAGCAGAACCCCCTACCGAAAAGTTTTGCAGTTCGGTACGCTCTAACCCACCAAGACTTGACTTTCCGAATCCTCGCGGCAGTTGCGATCGCGCGAAGTACACATTGGAGTTCGAGCAGTGGCCGGCAGGAAAACCAAAGACCCGACAGAGGTCGAGATTAAGGCCGCCGCCGTGCGCGGGCGTGCGAACCTGGTTCTTCGCAGTGGCGGGAATCCGCAGATTGCAAAAGCTGATGGTGACGCCCCGGTGCAGGAATACGTCTCCGCCATGCCGGGCAGGAAAAGCGATGTTGGGCGCCGCCTCGACGAACTCATCGTGCGCAACGTGCCCGCCGTGCGCAAGGCCGTGCGCTGGAACTCGCCCTTCTATGGCATCGAGGGCGCAGGGTGGTTCCTCAGTTACCACGTTTTTATATTCGACCGGCGACTACCGTTCCGCCGCGGAATCGATCGAAGCATTCACCGTGCGGTGTTCAGGCGACGGCGAAAGGCAATTGAGTAGATCCAACGCGCCGACCGCTCCCAATCCGGCCGGAAATCCGGCCGATCGAGTATTCGCTGGGCGTTCTACGATCGCCGCAGCGGGCGTCCCGAGCGGGCAATTGAATTGATCGCGGCCGTGGACAAAGTCGCAAATTGTTCGATCCCGTGACGCCACGTGAAAAGGCCAAGTCCGGCCCCGTGACGCCACGCGCCCGTTTCGGCATCTTCTGGGGTTGGTGGATCGTAATTGGGGCCGTCGTGGCGCAATTTGCGGCCATGGGCAGCGGCGGGGCGATTGCCGGCGTATACCTGCGTCCGATGACCGAAGAGCTTGGCTGGACTGCGACCGAATTCACGTTCGGTGGATCCTCCGCATTCCTGGTAGGAGGCTTTGCCGGATTTTTGATCGGACCGCTAGTCGACCGCTTCGGGGCGCGCCCGATCATGCTGGTCGGAGCCTGCCTCTACGCGCTTGCTTTCTTCCTGATGTCGTTCGTTGACGCGCTCTGGCACTTCGTAGCGCTATCGATGCTGGCCGGTGGTGCCGGATTGGCGATGATCGGCTCGCTGGTAGTTAACACGACCCTTGCCAAGTGGTTTGTAGTGCGGCGCGGTTGGGCAATTGCCCTGGGGTCGTCCGGCATCTCGTTATCGGGCCTGATCATGCCGGTTGCCATGACCGGCATCGTCGACTCGCTAGGTTGGCGTGACGCCTACGTCGTGCTGGCGGCGTTCATGTTCGCGATCATCGTGCCCGTGGCGCTGGTCATGCGGCGACAACCCGAAGACTACGGGCTGTTGCCCGACGGCGCGGTGGCCGGAACCGGAAACGGTGTAGATCCTGCGGCTATTGAGGCGCACGCCCGCGATGCCACTAACTCGTTTTCGCGCGGCGAGGCGCTGCGGACATCCGCCATCTGGTTGCTGGTTATTGGCTACGGCCTGAACATGATGGCGCTCTCGGCCGTATTGGTGCATGCCATCCCATTCATGACTGATTACGGCTTCACGCGCACCCAGGCGGCGGCCGCGCTCGCCGTCAACGGCGGAGCCAACTTGAGTGCCAAATTTGTGTGGGGGTATCTTCTGCAGCGCGCCCATGTCCGCAAGCTGTCGGCGACCGCGCTCTCCATTTCGGCCCTGGGCGTGGTGCTGATGCTTGTTGCGGCGCAGGTGGGAGGGCTGGGCCTGATGTTTACGGCATTTTTCTTCTGGGGATTCGGGTTCGGCGGATCCGTGCCGTTGGGCGAATTCATATGGGCGAAGTACTTCGGGCGCGTTCACATCGGGGCCGTGCGCGGCGTCGGCGCGCCATTCTCGATCGCATTTGGAGCGTTCGGGCCCGTCCTGGCGGGCTTTTACTTCGATGCCGCGGGGTCATACGATGGCATATTTGCGGCGTTTGTCGTCGTCTATTTGCTGGGCGCGACCGCCATCCTTATCTCGCGCGAGCCGCGTTTAAAGTCCGATGCGACTGCAGCGATGGAAGATTCCGGGTGACTAGATAGCACTGGTTTGGCGAGTGCATTGGCGCGGGCGAGGGGTTGTCCAATTACCTGCACCATTGACCGCAGTTGAGTTAGCGGGGCACGGGATTAACTATGTGCTGGCAGCAGGGAATTGCACCTGCTTGCCGGTCGGATCCGGCATCGGCGTCCGCCGGGGCCGGGAATCGTCGGATGGATCAGGGGCTGAATCTGAACGGGGGGGGGTAGCGATCGGTGGTGAGCAGGAAGGCATATGCCGCAACCCGGGTACCCCAGCGCAGGAATCCCTCTGCGAAAGTGAATGCCATTCGGGGGTACGTGCCGGTAATGACGATCGCGAACCAAACGACGATCACCGCGATGAATACCAATATACCCAAGAACCCCAGGACGACGAAGTGCGGGATGGCCAATAACCATTTCACCAGCGGCATGAACCGGTTCAG
This sequence comes from Chloroflexota bacterium, assembly GCA_965217845.1. Lineage (GTDB taxonomy): Bacteria > Chloroflexota > UBA11872 > UBA11872 > VXNJ01 > VXNJ01. The sequence continues at coordinate 2,153,725 of OZ244573.1, read as the reverse complement.
ATTCTGTCCTGCCTCCGGGTAGGCGACATCGACCCGGACCGCCTGGGCTGCGTCGGTTGCGGGGTACTCGTCACGCATCAGCAGCAGGTAGGCGGATACCCGGGTTGAAAAGCGGAGCAGTTCAACGTTCCAGTCAAACCACCAACGCGGGTATTTCTGCCGAAAAAGGATCATGAGCAACGGGGCCGCGATCAGGGTCCCGCCGGCCATCGCCACACTGAGGGCCTGGTCGATGTTGGCGTCCCCCGAGGTGGTGTAACCGCCAACCACACCCAGGATCACGAGGGGGTATGGCCAGGATGATCCGGAAGAGGGTCTTGAGCCGGTCGCTCTTCTCCGGGTATTCGATCGACAGCTGGACCGGGTAATCTGGCGACACGCGATTAGACCTCACCAATCGACCTGGCCCTGGCGCCGGTAGCGCCCAGGACGGTCAATCAAACGCGACTGAAATTGCTCCATTTTGCTTCAATCCGGCTTCGCCCCACGGTACAGGCACCGGTTGACGGGCGGGCCGCCAATCAATTCCCGAATTGCGCGCCTGCGAACCCTGCCGCAATTCAAAATCAAGTAGGCGGTAAGTATCCGCGCCGCCGGTAGGTCACACGGGTTGTACCCATCTACCTGCCGGCGCTACATGTTTGCGGCGACGCCTCGCCGAACGACAGGGAGGTTGGGGTCGGATGGAACTGGGACTGTTCATGATGCCGCTGCATCCACCCGAAAAACCGATCGCCCAGGGGTTCGACGAGGATCTGGAACTTGTCTGCCTGGCCGACGAGCTGGGGTTTGCCGAAGCCTGGGTGGGTGAGCACATGACCTCGCGCTGGGAGACTATCGCCGCCCCCGACCTCTTCCTGGCTACGGCGTTTCCGCAAACCCGCCACATCCGGCTCGGCACCGGCGTATACCTGCCGGCCCTGCATCACCCGGCCGATCTGGCCACTCGGGCGGCGATGCTGGACCAACTCTCGCGCGGACGCTTCAACCTTGGTGTCGGCACCGGTTCAATACCGGCAGACCGCCCGTTCATGGGTGTCGACGGGAGTCCGCAGGCGATGCAGGAACGCTTCGTCGAGGGTTTCGAGGTAATGCTCAAACTGTTTCAGGTCGAACCCCCCTGGCGTCACGAGGGCAAGCACTGGCGGGTTGAACTAACCGCCGACCAGATGGACCTGGATATGGGGTTTCCAATGCGGCCCTACACTCGTCCGCACCCGCCGATCGGGATACCGGGCTTTTCGCCCAATTCCGGTTCGATGCGCATGGCCGGCCGGCGCGGTTACTGGGCGCTGTCCACCAATCTTGCCGCCAACTGGATCCTCGGCACCCACTGGGACGCCTACCGTACTGGCCTGGCCGAGGGCGGCCATCCAATCGACCCCGCCAATTGGCGCGTGGCGCGCGAGGTTTTCGTCGCCGACACCGACGAGGAGGCCCTCGAATACGCGGTTGAAGGACCGATGGGGCAGAACTTCAGGCGGTTCATGCTGCCGGTGCTGATTCGCAACATTCCCGACGGCCTCGATATCTTCAAGGACGACCCCGGAATGCCTGTCGGCGACGTGACCGTCGAGTACCTGGCCCGTAATGTGTGGCTGGTGGGCAGTCCTGCCACGGTAACCGAAAAGATAAATCGCCTGCGTGATACCCATGGGCGGTTCGGCGTGCTGCTGGCGATGGGGCACGACTGGGCCGATCGCGGCCGCGCCATCCACAGCCTTGAGCTTCTGGCCAATGAGGTCCGCCCGGCGGTCGGATGAGATGACTTACCCACTCCCCGGGCCCGCGGCATCGGCCCCACTCCGACCCAGGTCGGTTCGGTACCCACTCCCGCGATCCCTTGAGGCAGCTGAGGCAGCGTGAACATGCAGGCAGAGCACTGGGATACCCAGACCCTTCCCAAGGAATTGGCCGCCGCCGCCGGCACCCTGGCCTGGGCCGACGCGCTGCTCAAATCTGACGGGAGTTTTGCCGGGGCCGAGGATTCGGTCAGCACCTACTACCTGGCGCCGCTAGCGTTCGCGCTCGGCGGACGGCCGGACCGGGCGCAGCTGATCATCGACCATGTGCGCCGCCGGTTTTGCTGCTGCGGGGACATAAACGCCCGCGCCGGCGAAGAAGATTCCCAGGTGGCTAATTTCCGCAATGCATTCTTCGGGCTCTCGGCGCAACGGGTTGGAGTTTGGGATGTGGCGATCGCCCAGGCCGACGCCCTGGAACGTTGCCAGCACCCCGATAGCGGGGGTTTTTCTAACCACAACCAGGTAGAGGGCGCGCCGCGCGTACTCGATATTGGTTCCAGTGCTGCCGCACTCGTCTGCCTTCTGGCCAACGGGCGCCTGGGAGCGGCCCGTCGGGTCGGCGATTTCCTGAGCGGTGCGATGATCGACGACCAACCCGATCCCGAACGTCGCGTGTTGCTGCGTCGGACCTGGGAAGGGGAGTGGATCGAGCAATTCGCGGCTGCCGATGCTGCGCGACACCGGATCGAACTGGGTGTACCGGGCCAGGTCTACTGGTTCTTGGGGATAAGCATGGCCGCGCTTGGTCAGCTTTTCGCAGCCACCGGCGAGCGGCGGTACCTTGAGTCGGCGCGGCGGGTCTTCAATTGGACCCTGGCCTGCCATCCGGGATCGTTTGCCGATCTGACCGCGGCCAAGGTCGGTTGGGGCTGCTCGGTGCTATACGCCGCTACCGGCGAGGAGGAGTTCGCGGTCCGGGCCCGCTACGTGAGCCACGTGCTCTGCGCAACGCGACTCCCGGAAGGCGTCTGGCTGCGCCGGCCGACAATCATGCGATTGGCCGACCAGGACCTGGTGACCTCGCTCGACACCAGTCTGGAGCGTGTCTGCTGGTTGATCGAGATCGCCCGCAACCTGCAAGCTCGCGCCGCCGCAGAGCCAGCATGAGCAGCCCGGTCGGGATCGGCGTGATCGGCCTTGGAGCGGCCGGAATCCGGCATGCCCGGGCATGCCTGCAGGTTCCAATTTGGTACGCCGATTCGGGCATTGCGGTCCGGCGCGTGGTCTGCGCCGACGTGAACGAAGGGGCGGCCCGCAGCGCCGCCGAGCAGTTCGGCTTCGACCGCTGGACCGGTGACTGGCGCGAGGTGGTTGCCGACCCGGATGTGGACGCGGTCGTGATTGCCACCCCTAACCGTCAGCACCGCGCAATCGTTTCCGCCGCGGCCGCGCAAGGCAAGCACGTACTGTGTGAGAAACCGGTCGGGGCCAGCCCGGCCGACACTGAAGCGGTTGCGGCGGCGGTCGCATCCGCCGGGATCGCCTTCATGGTTGGCTACAACTACCGCTGCGTGCCCGCGGTCGCGCACGCTCGCAGTTTGATCGAAAACGGTCAGATCGGGCATCCTACCCACTATCGCGGGAGATACCTCCAGGACGACGGTTCCGACCCGGAAACGCCGCTTAGCTGGCGCTTTGTCCGGGAGCACTCCGGCTGGGGCACCCTGGCCGACCTGACTTCACACGTGATCGACACCGCCATGTTTCTATTCGGGCCGATCCGCGCCGCCGTATCGGACCGCAAGATCTTCATATCGGAGCGCCCATTGCCGGGGCCGGCCGGGGCGGCCGGATTGAAAGGCGAAGTTGAGAACGAGGATTACGTTGCTGCGCTGATCCGGTTCGAAAACGGGGCCCAGGGAACACTCGAATGTTGCCGGGCGGTCCTGGGCCCGACCAATGAGATGGCCTTTGAGTTAAATGCCAGCGCTGGGTCCCTCAAATGGTCACTGGAACGAATGCACGAGGTGGCGATGTTCATCGACAGCGGTGATGCGAGGGGGTATGCCAGCGTCCTGTCGCGACCCCAATTCGGGTCACATGCCAGGTTCAACCGCGGGGCCGGCAACGGTCCCAGTCTGATGGACCTGAAAACCATTGAATTCCATACGTTTCTTGGCGCGGTGCTCGGTCGGACTGAGCCTTCGCCGGGGATCGATGACGCGCTGGCGGTGGCCAGGGTGCAGGCGGCGATCGCGCGGTCCTGGGAGAGCAATTCCTGGGAGCCGGTCGGTTCGCTCGAATGCCCTCCGCCGACGGCGGGTCCGCGCCTGGATCGATGAAAATTAGTCCCAACGCCCGCTAGACCCGGGACGCTGCTAACCGACCGGCTGTGGGGATGTAGCTCAGCTGGAAGAGCGCTGCCTTTGCAAGGCAGAGGTCAGGGGTTCGAGCCCCCTCATCTCCACCCCGGCCCGACCACCGTAAAAGGGTATTTATGGTGCGGCCCGGCACAGATTGCGCGCAACGCTTGCCGGTAGCGTAAATACGCCGGGCGGTGACAACCAGCATGGGCGGCCTACAACCTCGGTGTGATCGTGACCCCGAACGGATGTAGGGACGGGTGAATGCGCCGTGGAATTTGAAGCATACGAGCTGAGTCCGTCGATATTCGACGCGATGTTTCGCGAGGACGGCCAGCGCGCCCGCAATGGCAGGATCTGCACGATGCTCTATGCGCCCTGGATGCCGCGGATTTGGTCACGATCCAGGAAGATGTCACGCGCTCATTTCTGACCGAGGGCATCAACTTCACCGTCTACGGCGATGCGGAGGCCGACGAACGCATCATTCCGGTTGACTGCATTCCACGATTGCTCGCGCACTCCGATTGGCAAATGCTGGGGCGGGGCCTGGGGCAGCAGTTGGATGCGATCAATCAATTCCTCGGCGATGTTTACAGCGAGGGTCAGATCGTTGCGGAAGGTGTCGTTCCGGCCGACATGGTCATCGGATGTCTGCAATATCGGCCGGAGATGCAGGGTTATGTCCCGCCGCACGGGGCCTGGGTCGCGGTTTGCGGTACCGATTTGATTCGTACCAACGACGGGTTTCATGTCCTCAAGGACAACCTCCGGGTGCCATCGCGCGCCTCGTACACGATCGCCAACCACAAAGCGGTCAAGTCCACGCTGCGGCGTGCGTTCAGACGCCACCGCGTGCGCGCCGTCGAGCACTACGGCGTGAGCTTGCGGACGACACTTTGCGAGCTCTCGCCCCGCCAGCAAGCGGACCCGACGCTGGCCGTGCTCACACCCGGAATTTACAACTCCGCCTTCTACGAGCACATGTTTTTTCCCGGGGGAAATCGGCGCGGTATTGGTCGCGGGGCGCGATCTGATGGTCGATGAGGGATTCGTGTACGCGCGAACGACCAAGGGATTGCGCCGCATTGACGTGATCTACTGCCGCATTGACGATGACTTCTTGGACCCGCTGGTAATTAGGCCCGAATCATTGTTGGGCGTACCGGGTTTGGTGCACGCCTGAAGGGCAGGCAATGTCACTTTGGCCAATGCTCCGGGAACTGGCGTGGCGGACGACAAGAGCGTTTACGCTTACGTGCCGGAGATGATTCGCTATTACCTGGGGCAAGAGCCGGTCCTGGCCAACGTGCCCACCTGCCTGTGCCGGCGCAGCGACGATCTGGAGTACACGTTGTCCAACCTTGACCGACTGGTCGTCAAGCGCGTGGGTGGGTCAGGAGGATATGGCATGTTGGTTGGGCCGCATGCCACCGACGCCGAACGCACAGCCTATGCCCGGGAAATCAAGGCCGATCCGGCAGACTTTGTGTCCCAGCCAACGCTGGCGTTGTCGCGATCCCCTTGCCTGATCGAAGAAAGATTGGAGGCGCGGCACCTCGATCTGCGGCCTTTCGTACTGCGCGGGAAAGCACACGAATCATGCCGGGCGCGTTCTGCCGCGTCGCATTGCGCTGCGGATCCCTGGTGGTAAATTCCAGCCAGGGCGGGGGTTGCAAAGACCTGTGGGTCCTGGAAGAGTGAGGTCGCATCCACCCGAGGCCTTCAGGGCCCGGGCGACGGTCAGCGCTTATCCAGCGCTGACCCGATGGCGCCGGCAAACGGCAGCGCGGCGCCATCTGAAGCCGTGCCCGAATTGGCCCGAATACAAAAGAACCGAGAACTCCGATGTTGCTGGCACGTAGCGGTGCCGGCCTCTACTGGCTGAGCCGTTACCTCGCGCGCGCCGAGCACCTGAGTCGCTTGCTGTGGCTGCAGACCGAAGCGTTAGTGGACCGGCCGGTCCGCGACATCCACTTCGGATGGACGCGCATTTACGCTTGTATCGGTCGGCAGCCGCCCTGGGGCGAATTGGAGCGATTGGACGACGACGACTACCTATTGGCCGATTCATTCACCCTCACCGGGGATCTGGCGTTCGAACCGGCCAATCCGAGTTCAGTGCGGTCCTGCTTTACGCTGGGCCGCGACTATGCCCGTCAGATGCGTCAGCACATCAGCGCCGAGATGTGGACGCGTTTGAACTTGGCCTACCTGCGAATTCGCGATCTGAGCATCGAGGAGATCTGGCGCATTTCTCCGGAGCGGTTTTTCGCCGAAACCGAGGCCTCGATTGATACCTTCATGGGCGTTGCTGCGGCGACCATGTATCGGGGTGATGGCTGGCGGTTCATCCAACTTGGAAACATGCGCGAGCGCATCCAGCTGCTCTCGGACCCCCTCCTCTCCCAGCAAGCGGCGCTTGAAGGGGTGGGAGATTCAACGGACTCGGACTGGATCAGCCTGCTGCGCCAATACCACGCCCTGGCTGCCTATAACCAGCGGTTTGGCGTGCGGATTGTTCCAGGGCAGATTCACGAACTATTGATAACCGATCCGCTGTTGCCCGGATCAATGCGGCGATCGCTGGATTCGGCTGCGGCCCAATTAGGGTCTCTGGGAGCAGCGCCGGATCAGGAGTGCAGCGCGGCGGCAAAAGATGCCTTGTTCGAGCTCAACGCGGTGGCGGCAACCGCATGCAGCGGCGGCAGTGACCGCGGCGGCAGGTTGCGGCGCATTGAAAAGCTGGGGCGCGACCTGCACGATCGGATAAACGCCGCCTTTTTCGAATACGCTGTCGAAACCGCGCCGCGATCATAGCCGCGCTTGCCAATCGATGGAATTCGTCGTCAAGCACTCCACGGCTTTTCATTACTCTTCGCCGGCGCAGGGTTGCGTAAAGTCGTTGCACTTGCATCCGCGCAATGTCGGTGGCCAAGAAGTGGCCGACTGCCAAACCAGCGCCGATCCGATCGATGGCGCTCGGCAGCGATGCATTCGGGAACGCTCGGCGCTTGCTGGCAATTCATCATCGTCACGATCGACGGACTGTCTTGGCCCGATCGACCGTGCGCACCGCGCCGGAGCCTGGGCCGGACCCTGCAAAAGCCAAACTCACTTGGGGCGAATTTCGGAAACTCCGCCGCCTGCCGCTTTACTGGGACTTTACGCGGGATAGCCGCTATGCGCGGTCGTCACCGGCGCGGCACGCTTTTGCGGACCGATGCGGAATTGCGATTCCGGAGTCGGATCCGCTAATGGTATTGCGTATGCTCTCCGCCGGGATCCATCAGGCATTTGAATTCGTGCCCGGGAGCACGTCGGCAACATCGCCAGCCGAGCGCATCCTGGAGTCCGGACGCGGCGTCTGCCAGGATTACGACCAAGTGATGATCACGCTGCCTCGAGCGGGGGGTTTATCCCAACGCGCCATGTTTCGGGATATCTTTATCTCACCGCCGGCCATGGCCGGCCCACGCGGCAGGCGGCTATGCACGCATGGGTCGAATGTTGCATGCCGGACCAACGCTGAATCGGATTTGATCCCACCAATGACCGCACCATCGACGGCGACTATGTGCGGGTGGCGGTTGGGCGCGATTACGGCGACGTAGCCCCGACTGCGGGCGTGTATCAGGGAGCGAGGGAATCGAAGCTTGAAGTGACGATCGATATCGTTCCCCCCGCGGGCGCAGTGCAGCGTGGCCCTGATTGAATCCGCCGCGCTACCGTTATTTGGATGCATCGGGGATTATATACTTTATTAGACAAGGCAGAACGACAGAGAAAGATCTCCCCTATGGCCAATGGACCTGGCCGCTCTCACCGCGAGGGTGTTTCGGTGATCGAGCTATTTGACATGTTCCCTTCCGAAGAATCGGCGCGCAACTGGTTCGAACAGATTCGCTGGCCCGACGGGGAGCGCCGGTGCCCGCGCTGCGACTTCGACAATACCCGGCCGGTGACCGGCGCCAATGCCATGCCCTACTGGTGCGGATCGTGCCGCAGGTACTTTTCAGTTAAGACCGGGACCGCCATGGAGGCCTCCAACCTGCCGCTGCGCAAGTGGGTCGTCGGGTTGTACCTGATGACGACCAGCCTCAAGGGCGTTAGCAGCATGAAGCTGCACCGGGACCTGAACATCACCCAGAAGTCCGCCTGGTTCATGGCCCAGCGCATCCGCGAGGGTTGGATCGGCGGCCGCGATAAGCTGGCTGGCGAGGTCGAAGTGGATGAGACGTATATGGGCGGCAGGGAGACTAACAAGCACCCCTCAAAGCGCCGCGGAATCCAGGGACCGTCCGGCAAGATGATAGTGGTCGGCGCCAAGCAGCGCGGCGGCGACGTTCGAGCGCGATTGATCGAACGCACCGACAGCCGCACGCTGCACGGATACGTGGACGAAAACGTTGCGCCAGGTTCGACCGTCTACACCGACGAGTACCGGTCCTATCGGCGCATGCCCAACGTGCGGCACCGCGCCGTGCGGCATTCCGTTGTTGGCGATCACCGAAATTCCCCACTTCTGATCACCGAAATTCCCCACCTGCGGCAGCACTTGTTCGATTAACAAGCAGGGCCCGCAATCCAAGCTGCATATGTGCAAAACAGCGGCCTGGAGAGGAGCCCTGCCCCGATGTTGCCACAGGAGGAATTCGTGGAAATCAGCGCTACTAGAACAAACGGGGCTGGTCGATATCGGCCATTGCCCGCCATCTGGGCCGCGACCGCAAGACGGTGCGGTCCCATCTGCAAGGAAAACGCCAAATCGGTTAGCGTCGCCGGGCCGGAGAGGACTGCTTCGAGCAGTTCGAACCCTACCTGCGCCAGCGCCTTAACGACGATCCCCATCTCTGGGGAACCGCGCTCTACTACGAAGCCAAGCAGCTGGGCTACCCGCAGAGCTACCCGACCTTCGTCCGCCAGCTGCGCAATCGGGCGCTGCGCCCGCACTGCCGCGCCTGCCAGGGGGTAAAGGGACAGCCGACCGCCCAGATAGAGCATCCGCCGGGTGAGGAGATCCAATGGGACTGGCTGGAACTTGGCGACACCCCCTGGCGGCAGAAGGTCTACGTATTGGTGGGGGTGCTCTCGCACTCGGGCCGGTTCCGCGCCCAGCTCTCCGCGCGGATGGACCAGGCGCACCTGGTCAGAGGGATCCACCAGGTCCTTCTCGGGCTGGGGGGTAACGCCCGGCGCTGGCGGGTGGATCGGATGGCCACGGTCCTGGTTCCCGGCACCAACCGCATCCAGCCCTCGTTCGTGGGGGTGGCCAAGCACTACTCCGTGGCCATCGATCCCTGTCCGCCAAGAAGACCAAACCGCAAGGGCGCTTCTCGAGAACGCGATCAAGTACATCACCCAGCGCTGGTGGCGCAGCGCGGCAGTCAAAGATCTCGCCCAGGCCCAGCAGAGCCTGGATCGGTTCTGCCGCCGGGTCGCCGACGAGCGTCCCCGTCCGGGTGGGACGGTCGGAGAGCTGGCCAATGCCGAACACCTGCTGGAACTTCCCAAAGTCCCCTATCCGGCGGAAGGGTCCGCACAGCGCAAGGTCGCGCTTAGGCGCCCTGGTGTCGTGGCGGGGCAACCAGTACTCGGTCCCGCCGGATACGGTCGGATCCGATGTCCTGGTCCGCTGGCGGCTGGGATCGGAAGAAATACACATCCAGTCCTCCTCCGGCCGGTTGCTGGCCACGCACCGGCAGCTGCCCGAAGGGCAGGGCCACACGGTGCGCCTGCCCGCGCACGCCCGGGCGCTGGAGAACGTCGTGCTGGCCAACTTCAGCAGCGACCGACCGTGTAAACGCAAGGCCAACCGCCCGCCTTCAGCAGCAGCGCTTGCGCTCGCCGCCGGCATCGGCGGACCGGCCGTTACCGTCAACCCGCCGATCGACCTGGGTGTTTACCAGCGCTACATCGATAAGCACCGGAGAAGTGGGCGATGAGCCATGAGTCCCTCTACCAGCAGCTGCGCTCGCACCTGGCCTACCTGGGGCTGGCCACTGCCGCCGAACACCTGCCGGGGCAGCTCGAGAAAGCCCGCCAGGAGGAGATCGGCCACACCGAGTTCATCGAGGAGCTGCTGCGGATCGAGGTCGAGGCCACCCGGGCGCGGCGCTGGAAGATGCGCATGAAGCTGGCCAACTTCCCCACCAGCTGGACGCTCCAAGACTTCGACTTCGCCGCCCAGCCCGGGGTTAGGCCGCAAGCTGATAACCGAACTTACGGGCGGCGCCTACCTGGAAGATGCCGCCAACGTGCTCTTCATCGGCCCGCCCGGAGCTACCCAAGACCATGCTGGCGGTGATCCTGGGCCGGGCCGCGGTCGACGCCGGTTATAGGGTCTACCACACCACTGCGGCCGATCTGGCCGCCCGCTGCCGCAAGGCCGCCCTGGAGGGGCGCTGGGCCAACATCATGAACTTCTTCGCCGGTCCCAGGCTGCTGATCATCGACGAACTGGGTTACCTGCCGATGCCGGCCGAGGACGCCGCCATCCTGTTCCAGGTGGTCTCGCGCCGCTACATGAAGGGATCGGTGATCCTGACCACCAACCGCAACGTCACCGAATGGGGCGAGATCTTCGGTGACGCCACCATCGCGGCGGCGATGCTGGACCGGCTGCTGCATCGCAGCGTGGTGTTTGACATCGCCGGCGACAGCTACCGACTGCGCGGCTATCAGGCGCAGGCGGCCAAATACCGGATGAAGGGAGTTGTCCAATAAGCTGAAAAAGCCGTCCGCAGGGTGGGGATTTTGGATGATCGACTCTGGGGAATTAATTTGATCGGCAACACCGTCGGCAACTACGTGGACGGACAAGCCCATGTCAATGGCCTGGAATCGTTCTGGGCGATGCTCAAGCGCGGTTACCACGGCACCTTCCACCATTTCAGCGTCAAGCACCTCAACCGTTATGTGAACGAATTCGCCGGGCGGGCCAATTCGCGCGATCTGGATACGCTGAATCAGATGGCGCTATTGGGCCGGGGGTTGGTGGGCCGAAGACTTCGATATCAGGAACTGACGGCCGGTGCCGAAGAGCCAGGATTGCGATAGACGACTCGCAAACAAGGCGAATAGGAACGGGGAATCGCCAGACGGCGCCAAACTTGAGGAATCAGCGAACAACTAACCTTCAAACCGGCGACGCAAGGCAGTTCTTGGGACAGTGACCAGGAGGAATCCGGATTGATCCCGATCAAGGTCGAATCCGCTGCTGGGCAATTAAGTCAATCGGTACGAAGGAAGTACGGCAATACCGAAAAAATCCGATCGCAAACTCGCACCGTTCCGCAACTCGAATCACCCCCGACCGACCGGCCCAGCGTCATTTTCGATTCTTATCAGGAGAGGACCAGATCTGCGCGCAAATTAGTCGTGTACCGAAATTTCTGCAATTAGCCTTGGCGTCGCCTTGTCGAATTTAGCTTGATTGTTCGCTGAGATTTAGGCGGCGGCGATCAACTCCAGTTCTCTGCGTTGCTCTTTCAGGAACGACATGTTCAGGTAGCGGCTGGCCTCAATCCAGTTCTCGTGTTGCTCGACCGCAAGCGCCCTGATCAAGCGCAGGCAACTGGCGCGATTGGGAAAGATCCGCACCACGTGCGTGCGGCGCTTTATCTCCTCGTTCAACCGCTCCAGCATGTTGGTGGATTTGAGGTGCTTGTAGTGCTGCCGCGGCAGACGGTAAAAGCTGAAGGTCTCCTCAATGCCGCTCTCTACCCAGTCACAGAGCCTGGGATAGCGGCCCTGCCATTTCTCCAGCCAGGCCAAGAGGTCCCGGCGGGCCTCGGAGAGATCGCGCCGATCGTAGAGCCAGCGAAGTTCCTGCAGACAGTCGTCATCGGCCCTGCGTGGCAGGTAGTCGCGCGCATTGCGCAGGAAATGGACATAGCAGCGTTGCCAGATGGCTTCGGGCAGGTACTCGGCGATCGCCTGCTTTAGTCCGGCGTGGTCGTCGGTAACGACGAACTGCACCGCGCCGAGTCCGCGATCGCGCAGCCGGGACAGAAAGTCGCGCCAGCTGCTCTTGCTCTCACGGTTAACCAGCTCGACCGCCAGCACCGAGCGCCGGCCTTCCCAGTTGATGCCGATGGCGATCTGGACCGCCTGGGACCGGATGATCCCCTCCTCGCGTACTTTTTCGTAGCGGGCATCAAGGATCAGGTAGGGGTAGTTGGCCTCCAACGGGCGCTCGGCGAACTTGGCCAGAGCGGCATCCAGCTGCTTGTTGATCCGGGAGATGTTGGAGGCTTAAGAACGCGTGACCGCAAAGCTCTTCGGTAATGGCCTTGACTTTCCTGGTCGATACGCCCTGGACGTACATCTCGGCCAGGGCGCTCACCAGGGCCTTTTCGCTGCGCTGGTAGCGCTCGAAGATCTCAGTGCTAAAGCGTCCCTGGCGGTCCTGCGGCACCCTGAGCCTGATCTTGCCCACCCGGGTGATGAGTCCGCGGCCGTAGTATCCGCTCCGGTAGCCGCGACGGCCGGCGGTGCGCTCACTCTTGCCGGCTCCCAATGTCTCGTCCATCTCGGCTTCCAGGATCTCCTGGACGGTCTGGCGGATGATGTTGCGGAAGAGCCCGGGATCGCTTTTGAGCTCTTGGCGCCAGTCAATGGCGTTGTGGCTATTCTTCAATCGGGTCACTGGTTGTCTCCCTTAAGACTCCGAGTTGTGCTAACTCAAGAATTTAAGGAGACGCCGTGGCCCGCTTCTTTTTACGGGCCTGCTTTTTGCAGAACTATTGGGACACAACCCGCAAATTGCCCGTTCAAGTGCCCCTTTCAAGGTCAGTTTGAGCGCTATGGGCAATTTTCGAGTCACATTAGACGAAATTGGGAGTGGCTTTGGACAGCGCGCCTCTCTCCACGTTGGGCGTCCAACGAAATCGGGTGCTTGTGTTGCTCAGCTCAGTCTCGGTTACCAATCAATTGCGGCGATTCCATTTCCGGTATGGCCGCTTTTCCGGCAATGAGCTCGGACACGCCAGATTGCCTTGTGCTGCATCGGCAAACCAACCAATCCACCGGTCAATGAATTCGTCCTCATCACCTTGATCAATTGGGTCAAACGTCCATGCAGCGTCAATTGCACCCATTCCGGATGCGAGGGCAGCAAATGCGGTCGGGCTGGGGTCAAGTGCGAATGGTGTGAGTGATGACCGCGCGCCAATCAGCGGGGAATTAATGAACGCAATCTCATGCCACCGAATCGACCCCATTCCGTCCGGGTCACAGTACCACAGCGAGTGTGACCTTCCTTCGTACCCCGTTCGATCCGGAGAAATTCGCAAAGTTATGGCGGATTTCGCAATTACTTCGAATGGGGCTTCAACATCCGGGTGTTCGTACGCCAGCTCGGCAGCCGATAAATGAAGCCAAGATTCATTCAAGGCCCATTTCCAGTCAACTCGGCTGGGCGCAAATTCGACCGATGGCGCATTGGCACCGATTACAGCCTGCAGTCGGGCCGCAACATGCTGCATTGACTCTCTGGCTGATTCGAGCAATTCAGCGCGCCGTTTAATACGCGCGGTTTCGATTGACTTTATTCGCTCGGATTCGGCCCTCCGCCCTACTGCCAACGCGTTCGCTTGCTGCAATTGACGGGCCGCGACAGTCTCCCCTCGAGGACTACTATTTAACCTTTCCAGAAGGTTTTTGGGGCGAGGCCTTGCTTCCGGGCTCTTGAACAGGCATTCTCCCAGGAGCGACTGCAATGGGGTCGATATCGCAGGAATTGGATTCGGCTTGCTCTCTAGATGCTGCTGGCGGAATTCATATTCCGCCGGGCCCGTGAATGGTCGTTCGCCCGCAAGCAACTCATAACCAATGATTCCGAGTGCGTAAACATCGGTCGCATATGTTGCCCGTTCGCCCTTCCACTGTTCAGGTGCCGCGTACGGATGGGTCATCGAGTACTTGCGGGTGTCGGCTGCGGTGGAAGCGGCAGCGTAACGGGAAATTCCGAAGTCCGCTATGCACCACCTGCCATCGAGAAGGAGAACGTTCTCAGGCTTGAGATCGCGATGAACAACCGATCCTTCGATCGCAACCAGTGCTTGGCTTATATCAATCAGGACTTGGATGGCGACCCCCAATGGAAGTGGGCTGTTCGCCACTTCAATTTGCTCTCTGAGCGATTTCTCTGCCTTTGGCATCACTAGAACCCAACACCCGTCCCACTCACCTTGATTGAGCACCGGAACTACATTCGGCACGTCGGTCAACTCTTCGAATAGAAGCTCACGATCAGCCCCAGGAGTTTTTGGAATGAACTTCATGACCGCGTCGGGATGCTGCTCGGATGACGCCGAATAAACGCGGCCAAACCCACCCGATGCAACCTGTTCCCCAACCCGCCACTTCGTGCGCCCCAGAGGAACGAATTTAGGAATTGAGTTGTAGTCCAACTTGAGCCTTCCTTGATACCCCATTAAATTGATCGGAATCCAATGTGCCTTGCTTTCGCCACCGAGTTCGGTTTAGGCCAAATGGAGCTGCTCGACTCGCCGAAATCCTGAACATTCAATGCATAAATCGTCGGAGGCTGCTTGCGACGCTCCGACTGGTTCAACCTTCAGGGGTAGCCATGATCGTGCGCGCCCGGCGGGTGTGAGTGCGCAAATCCATTCGATCACAACAGCTGTTTGGTCACCTTCTCGACGCCGGAAATGAGATCGTCAACATCTTCGGCAGTTGGATCGCGACTTTTCTTGTGGGAGCACAGGATCCGAATTGCATTCAACCCCTTTAATCGCGTGAGCATAACCGCGTCAACGGTATCGGCATCTTCGAGCAGTTTGATCCAATCGCCAATTGTTGGTCGCTTTTTGCGTGATTTGATGTTCTGCTTGCGGCAGAACTCTGCCAAATGGCTTTCAAGGACAACGCCTGCAACCGAACCGGCCGGTCGTACAAACCCATTCAACGCGAGTTCCCTAGCGGCTTCTAGCTCAGTGTCTAACAAGTCAGCATGCAGCAATTGCCGGATATTCAATAGGCGACTTTCGAATCCTGCACGCACGGATTTGAGGATGTTCAACTGCGTGTAAAACGATGTGATCTTGCGCTGTTTGGCGGCGATTCCATCTGGTTGCAGTTCGAACAATTCATCAAGGCCAGTCGTGGCTCCATAGCTGAGCCTTACGATCACATCCCGGATTCCGCTGGTCGAATACAGTGATTGAAACTCAGGAAATCTGACAGGGAAGATCAACTCGATTAGCGCCGACGATTCCGAATACCAACCCTGATATCGTTCTTCAAGATCATCGATGAGGGCCTGGTTTTCGCTGATCGGACCCGTGCCGTAGTGAGGCTCCAAATCTTGGCGAATTGACTCGCCCTTTTTGACCAACGCATTGAACGCGGACTTGTAAGATTCGAGTGGTCTCTGCACAATCCTCACACTGTGATCGTGTAGTGGTTCATACCCGACCCTAGGATCGATAAAGGCTTTTGGAAGGCTCATTATCTGTCGATTTGGGCCATTTCGAACAAGTTTCCAAAAACTCGGGTCAGGGGCCAATCAACCCAAAGACCTGCGGACTTGGCCAAGGTTGCATACTGAAATACACGGGATCCGGATGAGTTTGAGCAATTCAAGCCTCCCAACGTACCTGGGCTGGCCTTGCAATCGGACACCATAGCCCAACTTCGGATTTGTTAGCTCCTTTCCGATCGCGATCACATCGCCACAGCTGTCAAGAGTCCCGCTCGCATCACAATGCGAATTGGGTGGTAGCGACGGTTGATGCATGCGTTACGTTTTCGGTGTTCACGTTAAGAGTTGAGCGATTCGGAGAGTTGGATTTGCGAAAGGAAGCAAGTCGTGACAGCGATATCGAAGTGATGGATTCCCGAGCGCCGATAAACACCGCACGATACCTTTGAAGAATCTGGATCACTGAATTGCGACTTGATGAATATGACTAGCGGAAAAAAAGGGCGGCCCGGCCCGGCGCGCAAAGCGGACAAACCGCCGGAAGAATTCCCGGCCAGCGCCGAAGAGTTGGCCCGAGCAATATTCAGAGACGCGGACCGGAAACGGAGGGCCAAAAATACACGCAAATCGAGCGACCGTTGATAAGAAATACCCGTTCGGGCAACGGCGGTGGCGTATGCACTCAACAAGGCTTCGATTTCTCGGATGAGCAATTCCACCGAAGTCGCCTACAATCTCGCCCTCGCCCGACTCCTCCGTCTCGAGGGGCTAAACGCGCAGGGAGAGCAACGTCGCACGTTTGGTCAAACGCGCGGACAAGCCGATGTTCTACTCGATTTCGATGACTACGCGGTAGTAATCGAGGCCGAATTTGGCGCCCCCGCGAAGTCCGACGCCGATAAGCGCTTCCCACCGGATCAGCCCGCGATGGTGGGTGGTTTGCCGGTTCGGCTCGCAGTGGCTGTGGGATACCCTGGGCGACTGGCCGCCTTGCCGGAGAGCGAAACCGACGCCAACCTGGCAGCTTCCGCAGATCTGACGATCTCTTATCGCTACTACGGAGACGAGTGGGGTGCGAATGAAGTCGGCACGGTGGCAAGTCTTGCGGAACAGCTGCGCAACTATTGGGTTCAGAGCGACAACGGGGCCCGCATTGAAGAAATCGTGCAAACAGCTTCAAACGGAATTGACCAAGTCGCCGAGGTACTGACACGACTGGATCAGGATCGCGGCCGTGAACCAGAATCCCCCGGCACCAAAGCGCTCATATGGCTCAATGCGCTGGTCTTCCAGGAATTGCTGGCTAGGCACCTCGACATGTCGCTACTGCCCGCCGAGCATCACGGGAAGGTAATTGACCGCCCCGACCCTAATGGGTCAACTGCACACTTGCAGCATCAGTGGGAAGAGGTCCTAGGGATTAACTGGTGGCCCATCTTCCACGTTGCCCGCGAAACTCTTCAGGCAACACCGGGTTCTCCCGCGACCCGTGCTGCTATCGGTGTACTGATCCGCACGGCGCGCGAAATCGTCGAATCGGGGATGATCCGTCGTCACGATGTGGCCGGGAGAATCTTCCACCGATTGTTGGACTCGCGCAAATTCCTGGCGACTAATTTCACTACGATTCCGGCGGCGATTCTGCTGGCGGGACTTGCTTTCGACGAGCGCGGCCCGCGCTGGTCCGATATTGATTTCGCTTCGGCTGAATCTCTCGCCAATTTGCGTATTGTGGATCCCGCCTGCGGCAGCGGCACTTTACTCATGGCCGCCGCGCAGGAGATCCTCACGCGGACCCGCCGCGCAGGGGCGCCAATCAAACACCCTCCGACATTCGTTCGAACGATCTTGGAAAACGCGTTGTACGGATTCGATGTGGTTCCCGCTGCCATTCACTTGGCCGCCTCGACCCTCTGTATGGCAGAGGCGCGACAGGCCGTGAAGGACATGAACCTTTGGCGCGTTGAGCACGACGTTGCCGACGGCGTTGCGCGCCTCGGCAGTCTCGATTTTTTGCCAATGTCTCCCAGCAAAGGAAATGCGGCCAAGCTCAGTTTTTTCGCCGACGCGGAGTCATCGACCCGCCGCATCACTGGCACCGGCGAGGTAGCGGACCGTAGCGTGAGAATGCCGTCCGATTGCCACCTAGTGATCGCCAATCCCCCATACACCCGCGCAGGCGGACCCGGTGACGAGCAGAACACGGTATGGAATCCGATTTTCGGATCACTCCTGGACCAAAGCGACGCGGAAAAAATGCAGCAAGCGTTGCGGACAACACTCGACGGGACTGCGGCGAGCCTTTACGCCGGACTGGGTTCAGCCTTCGTTGTGCTTGCAGACGAAGCACTGGAAGACGAGGGGCGTTTGGCGTTCGTGCTTCCAGCGACGATGGCCACCGGCAGTCGCTGGGCCCCGATCCGGCGGCTCCTATTGTCCAAATACGCGGTGGAGTGGGTGGTCGTCAGCCACGATCCTCGGAACCGGGGCGCCAAAAAGGGGTTGCCAGGGCGGCGGTGGGTGTCGTTCTCTGAATCCACGCGAATTGCCGAGATCCTAATTGTCGCTACCAAGCAACCGCCCGGAAAACTCAAGGAAAGCCGCACCTGTTTCGTAAACCTGTTGCGAAATCCGGACGAACCGATCGAAGCACTGGGCCTGAACCGAAAGCTCCTGGCTATGCGTGACAGCCTACTCCTGCTTGAACCCACTGCGATCGATTTAGGGGAGACGACGTGGGGAAATGCCATCCTGGTTCCGCAGAAGGATCTGCCGCGGGATGGCGGTCCATGGTCTCTCGCAACATTCGTGCACCCGGCACTGTCATTGACAGCGAAGCTCATCGCATCGGGCAAGCATGGGGGGCTCGATTCAGTCCCGATTGCGGAGCTAGGGAAGCTGGTCGAATTCGGGCCCTATGAAATGCAGATCAAGAATCCGAAGCAAGGCCTTTTCACAATCCAGGAACGTCCGAAAGGAACAACCGACTCAGATTGGGAACTTCGGGCGGGGTTCCCGGCGTTGTGGCGACACAAGGCATTTCGGAATAAGTCGCTGGAAGCGCTCGCCGATTCGCGCCTTGAGCGGCGGTCCGACCGCAAAAAAAGTGATCAAGACGGGATGTTGGCCATGAGTGGCCGGCTGCATCTCGCACGCGAACTTGGGCATGGCCCCCAGCGCGTGGCCGCCGTGATGACGGAAAACCCTATGCTCGGGGTGAGATCGTGGACGACAGTTCTCCCACGCAATCCGGCTCCGGGTAAGAACGAAGCACTGTGTTTGTGGTTTAACTCCTCTTTCGGGTTGGTGCTACGAATCATGCACGGCAACAGACCGTATCTGGGCCGCTCGGCCGTGCCTACGGAACTCGCCGGGACAATGCCCGTGCTTGACGTTGACCGCCTGACGGACGGCCAGCTTTCGGCCGCCACTTCAGTCTACAAGAATCTCAAGAACCGGGAACTTCGAGGGTTTAGCGCATTGGCTGACGATGCTACCAGACGCGAGATAAATGAGCGCCTTTGCCGCGACGTGCTCGGCATTGAACCTGAGGTTGTGGACGACTTAACGCAAAAACTATCCCTCGAACCGACTCTGCACGCCCGACACTAAACGCCGGCAAGTCATTCGACTCGGTGATTTGGTGAAATGGCGGCAAGCAAATCCGGCCACTCATTCTCAATCTGGGCGTCTTACCTCGGCGCCGTGCTTGCCTAATCAGCAAATGGCTGGGGCGAGGCGATTGTTGAGCTTCGAAGAAGTTCCAGTGTTGCCGACGTTGCTGGATTCGTTAGCTGGCGCCATTGTTTGCGGTCGTAGATTCCCAAAAGCGGTCTTGACTGGGGATCTTCAATGTGTCGAACACGCCATTCAGTCCGAATTGCAGCGGTTCCAAATCCCAGCCACCATAGTTGAACTTCGCCCAAACCGCTCGTGCAAGTGAAGTCGTCGCTATGCACGCAACTGTTACCAACAGGTCGACATAGACGAACTTTTCAAAAAGGGTCGATTCGCCAGTGGCTGAATGCCCGGGAACTACTGTAGCGGGCCGCATGCTTGCGATCCGCAGCGCCCACAATTTCCCGTGCGAAACGGCAGATAAGAAGCGGTACCAGGATTCGTGATCGAGTTGTGTTTTGATCAATTCAGTCGGACGCGGCATCATCATTCCAATGCCGATCGTTCTTCCTGTTGTTTTGTGAGTGAAAGTTCGTAGTCCAATCTCCTCGGCGTAGCGAGCAATTTCGCCGATGCGATGCGTTTGCTGGTGGCTAGGCTGTCCGGCTGCGATTGCATACTTTCGTTCTTGGTCGATCGCTTCAAACCGAGCGGCAAATACTCGTTTTGCCCTTTCGTGCGCGTCGATATTTGGATCGAGGAGCCATGCAGCGTTGGCGCATGGCTCTAACATCGCGCGTACGCACGAAAGTGGAGCATAGGTCGAATAACGGCCATCATCGGGCGCAAGCAGCGATGCGATTGCGGCAAGATGATCACCGGCCGCCTCGATTTGGCTTGTCGCGAGACTCCAAACTTGCTCGAGCAATTCCGGACTGGGGTGTCCCACGAATTCCTGGCGACCTTGGGACTCTTGCCGAATGTGAATGCCGTGATCGCGGTGCAGCCGTTCCATCAATTCGTGGAATTGAATAATTCCCCTGGAAACGTAGTCAAGGACTAACTGATCCCTATTGATTACTAATCACCTTTCTCTTGCGCCATATTGCGTTGACCAGCTTCACCCGGCCTATATCTAATTGACTCAGGGTTCCAACGAAGGGCCTTCCCGATGGCGGGCTCATAACGGATTTCATTCGGCCGCGGCCCCATGAAATGATTGATTTTCCGGTGAGCAATCTACTTGTTCTTCGGACTCTCAGAGTACCTGTCGCTTAGTTGAATTCCGATCCGGTTTGACTTTGAATTGCGAGTCGTCTATCGCAATCCTGGCTCTTCGGCACCGGCCGTCAGTTCCTGATATCGAAGTCTTCGGCCCACCAACCCCCGGCCCAATAGCGCCATCTGATTCAGCGTATCCAGATCGCGCGAATTGGCCCGCCCGGCGAATTCGTTCACATAACGGTTGAGGTGCTTGACGCTGAAATGGTGGAAGGTGCCGTGGTAACCGCGCTTGAGCATCGCCCAGAACGATTCCAGGCCATTGACATGGGCTTGTCCGTCCACGTAGTTGCCGACGGAATGCCGCACGGCGCGGTGCCGCACGTTGGGCATGCGCCGATAGGACCGGTACTCGTCGGTGTAGACGGTCGAACCTGGCGCAACGTTTTCGTCCACGTATCCGTGCAGCGTGCGGCTGTCGGTGCGTTCGATCAATCGCGCTCGAACGTCGCCGCCGCGCTGCTTGGCGCCGACCACTATCATCTTGCCGGACGGTCCCTGGATTCCGCGGCGCTTTGAGGGGTGCTTGTTAGTCTCCCTGCCGCCCATATACGTCTCATCCACTTCGACCTCGCCAGCCAGCTTATCGCGGCCGCCGATCCAACCCTCGCGGATGCGCTGGGCCATGAACCAGGCGGACTTCTGGGTGATGTTCAGGTCCCGGTGCAGCTTCATGCTGCTAACGCCCTTGAGGCTGGTCGTCATCAGGTACAACCCGACGACCCACTTGCGCAGCGGCAGGTTGGAGGCCTCCATGGCGGTCCCGGTCTTAACTGAAAAGTACCTGCGGCACGATCCGCACCAGTAGGGCATGGCATTGGCGCCGGTCACCGGCCGGGTATTGTCGAAGTCGCAGCGCGGGCACCGGCGCTCCCCGTCGGGCCAGCGAATCTGTTCGAACCAGTTGCGCGCCGATTCTTCGGAAGGGAACATGTCAAATAGCTCGATCACCGAAACACCCTCGCGGTGAGAGCGGCCAGGTCCATTGGCCATAGGGGAGATCTTTCTCTGTCGTTCTGCCTTGTCTAATAAAGTATATAATCCCCGATGCATTGGTTTCGCGAGCAGGTGCCGATGGGTGGTTTGAGGCTGGAAGCGAGCCGATTACCAAAACCGGGAGCGGGAGTGGCACGAAGCGGTATTGGCAGGGATCCGCGGTGCGCCGGCGGCGATCGGCGCGGCTCCGAATACGACAATATTGGACTGGATTGTCGATTGAATTGGCACGTCGAAAGAACTTGCGTCGTGACCCGACAGCTTTTGGTTTTTGCTCCAAGCAATTGGTGCGGCCGGTAGGCTCCTAGATGCAATTAGTCCGCGTGGCCAGCGCCTTATGCATTACCATTTTTGCAGTCCTCGCCCTGGGATTGGCGGCCATCGCCGGCTCGGGTGGGCCGTCCATGGCCTTCGATGAGGTCGTATTCATGCTGCTGCTGAATCCGGGCGCCGGGCTGATGATGGCGGCGGCAGCCTGGGCAGCGGCCATGCGGCGGTTTCACCAAGGGTTGCTCAACCTCGGGATGATGGTCTCGGCGATCGCCGTTGCGATGGCGATCCGGTTCTCGTGGCTGATTGCCGAAGGTCAGATGCCCGGAATTGCCGATGCTCCGCTCATCCTAGCCTCCGCACCCATTCTGGGTTTGATTTGGGGCACGCTGGAAAAGTTCGCCCGATGGCGAGAACGCTAACGTCCCTCCGGTTTTGCCAAAGACTCCACTCGGGCGTGGCCCTCAGATGCCAGGCTGTAGCCGCCCGACGCCGCGCGAAGGGGAATGCGAGGCTGTTAGCCGCCTAGCGGCGAATTCGGCTGTCGGAGCGGGGTCAGCGGTTGTAAGGGCATCGCCGCCGGCTGTAATTTCCGAGGGCTAAGGCCAAAACCGCCGCACCCGAGTGGATTCGGGAAGCGGGAAAGTTCCCGCGACCGGAGCGCGATATCAGGCCCTGGCGGCCTGCGCCCAATTGATCGCGGCCAAAAAATCCAGCAAATCAGCGTTGACGCGGTCGGAGGCCTCTTGCTGAACCCAATGACCGGCTCCCGGGATCAGCGTGATTCCGCGCAGATCGGCGCACAGTTCCGATTCCAGGCGGTTGAGCGCACCCGGGCGCTGGTACACGCCCCAATCGCGTGCACCGGAAAGAAACAGGCAAGGAATCTTGAGTCGAAATCCGGCAAATACCTGCAATTCGTGTGCCATCACCGGGTTACCACCGCAACGGTAACCGTTGAGCCCGCCCTGAAACCCGGATCGCGCGTATTCGCTTGCATAAACTGCCAGCTCGTCTTCGGTCAGCCAGCCGCAGTCATCGATCTGGTCTGGCGACGGCATCTCCGCGGCCACGGTTTCGGCCATTGTCCGGCCCTTGTCCATGACGTAATAGCGGGGCATCTGGGCGACCGCCTCGGCGCTCCAACCTTCAAGCGGGTAGGGCCGATTCTGCGGGTGGTCGCCGCTCTTGAAGTGGTAATAACCGCGCAGGAACGAGGGCAGCCCCTGGGCGCATTCGAGCATTTCGGCATTGGCGCGGCGGCGGCGGAAGTAGTACTGGTAGTGTCGTCGGGGCGGGTTGAGTCGGGCCAGCGCGGGAGTGATCTGGGTGACCGGATTGGGGGGCTGGCCGCCGCTGGCAGGCGGCCCTGCGAAGGGGGCGCTCATGTGTACCAATCCTGGAAACCGATCTGGGCGCAGCAGCGCCGCCCAGCCCGCTAGAGTGGATCCGAAATCGTGCCCGACCAGAACGGCCCGGTCGCGGCCGAGGCGATCGAGCAAGGCCAGGATGTCGCCGACTAGATTAAGCATGAAATATGGGCGCAAATCTTCGCTGTAGTCGACCTTTGCCGGACCGGTTCGACCGTGGCCGCGCAGGTCCGGAGCGACTGCGTAGTATCCGGCTTCGGCGAGGGCGGGCAAAACCTTGCGCCATGAAAATGCGATCTCGGGAAACCCGTGCAGCAGCAGCACGCAGGCCCGTCCGGGTTCGTTTAGCCCGGATTCAAGCACGTGCATCCGGATTCCGTTCACACCGCTCACCATGCGCGCGCGTATTCGGTCCCCCAACAATTCGCTCGCCAGCGGCGGCGGGGGTTGCAGCTTCGCGTATGGGTATTGGTTAGGCAACTTCGTTTTCTCCTGTGCTAGTCCCCAATATTGGCGCCGGCCTACCCGATGGGCTGCTTTGCCCGGTCGGCGGTTGCCACCGGGCCCGGGCCGGTGGCAACCGAGGTCGAAACCGTGTGCCTGGAGATGACACTGGCGGTAGAAGCGGTCGGGGCGCAAGCGCCGATCGGCAAAGCCGAGCGCGCGGTCGAGGGCAGTCCGGACCGGGGGCATTTGGATCTGACTCGCCGCGGCTGCGAAGAGGCCATCCTCGCATTTCCGATGCGTGGATGTTAGCCGCGGCAATTGCGGCGCGCGCCAACCGGCAAGCACCCCAGTGCCGGAGCCGAGATCGCCGCCGGTCGCTGCTAATAACAGAGATTTTTTCTTGTCCAGCCTGATCGCAGCGGGTCGCGGCTGGTTGCCCGGCGCGCTGGCGCTGGCGGTGGTAACGCGCATTGTGGCCCTGGGCGAACGGGCGTTTCACCACGATGAATCGATTCATGCGGTAACCGCGTTGGAGCGCCTCGAGAGTTTCATTCACCACTACGACCCTATTTACCACGGCCCGTTTCTCTACTTTGCCAACGCGCTGGTATACGTGCTCATCGGGAACTCCGATTTCACGGCACGGCTCTTGCCGGCGGTGGCGGGGATCGCGTTACTCGTGGCCATTCCCTGGCTGCTGCGCGATTACCTGGGACGCTGGGGGACGTTGCTGGCGGTCATGATCCTTACCTTTTCGCCGGCCTTTCTTTACTATTCGCGGTTCTTGCGCAACGACATTTACATTGCCCTTTTCACGCTGCTGGCAATGGGTTCGCTGCTGCGCTATCTCGAGCGCCCGCAACGCCGCTGGCTGGTCCTGGCCGCGACCGCTTTCGGATTCGGACTGGCCACCAAAGAAAACACCTACATCAGTGGCTTCATTTTCGTCACTTACCTGCTGATGTTGGGTATTGGCTTGGCCATCGCCCATCACCGGCGACGATCGGGATCGATCGCGCAATGGAGCACGCCAATCCAGGTGGCCGCGGTCAGCCTGCGCGCCGACCGGGTCGGGCTGATCTGGGGATTGGCGGCCCTCTTTGGCGTTCCGGCGCTGCTCTATAGTTCCTTCCTGCTCAGTCCAGATGGATTACTCGATTCGATCCAACGATCGGTAGCCGTCTGGGCCCAGGTGCACGCTTCCGAACGCGTCAATCAACCATGGTTCTTCTACCTGGGATTGGTGGGGTTACTGGAACCGGCCGCGGCGGTGCTCGGCGTGGCCGGAATGGTGCGCACGTTGCGTTCCCCAGACCTTTTCGGCGGCCTGCTGGTCTGGTGGATAGTGCTCTCGTTCCTGATCTACTCCGCCGCCGGCGAGAAAGCGGCCTGGCTTCTCTTGCATCCGCTGCTGCCGCTCTGCTTGCTGGCGGCACGTTGCGGCGGAGACTGGATTGCTGACAGTGTCGGTTGGCGACGCGCAACTGCGATCGCGGCGGTAGGTTTGCTGTTGGTCCTCAGCGCTCACCATGCGATCGCAACCAGTTTTCTCTACGGCGAAGAACCGCGGACACCGCTGGTTTATACGCAGACCTCGCGCGACGTACTGGAAGTACTGGACATAATTGAGGCCGCCGCAGACACGTCCGGCTTGGATGAAAATCTGCCGATCTTGGTGGACTCAACCGCACACTGGCCTTTGGCCTGGTATCTGCGCGATCATCCTGGTGCGGTTTTTGGCAGCGGTCCCGACCAGGTCGACCCGGACCGCTACCCGGTCATGATCCTGGACGCGCCGACGGTGGCCGCCAACAGATTTCTGCCCGGCACCCATGCCAGCATGCGCGTGCGCCTGCGCCAGTGGTACCCCGAACACATTTATCAGAACTGGCAAATTGGCGATGCCGTTCAGCTACTTACAGATCCATCCGGCCTGCGCGGGTTCTGGCTGCAGTGGGCTTTTCACCGACCGCCCGCGCCGATCGGCTCAACGGACGTTCATCTTTTCGTCAAAGCGGAATTGGCCGGTCCGGATCTGCAGCCGGTGCTCGAGCCGGTGCCGGCGCGCGGCTAGTGGTTCGCACGGCCACGCCGGTTTTTCCGTGATCGGGGCCGGGCGGCGCCAGCGCAAAGTGGGCCGAGGCTAAAAAGAAACCCCCGGCGACGACCTATCTTCCCGGACAGTTGCCCGTCAAGTATTGTCGGCGCGGGAGGGCTTAACTTCCGTGTTCGGAATGGGAACGGGTGGGTCCCCTCCGCTTGGTCACCGAGGGATTCTTGCTTAGTTAAAGAGTCAATACGTGCAACAACTCCAGTTTTGCCGTCCCGAGGGCCAGAAAAATTTTCAAGACCTCGTCCGTTAGTACCGCTCGGCTAAAGCTGTTGCCAGCCTTACACCTACGGCCTATCAACCACATAATCTTTGTGGGGACTTACTTGCTTAACGCAATGAGAGATCTAATCTTGGGCAGGGCTTCGCACTTAGATGCTTTCAGCGCTTATCCCTTCCGAACATAGCTACTCAGCAATGCTCCTGGCGGAACAACTGATGCACTAGAGGTTCGTCCAGCCGGTTCCTCTCGTACTATCGGCCAGCAGCCCTCAAATCTCTTGCGCCCGCAACGGATAGAGACCGAACTGTCTCACGACGTTCTGAACCCAGCTCGCGTGCCGCTTTAATGGGCGAACAGACCAACCCTTGGGACCTACTACAGCCCCAGGATGCGACGAGCCGACATCGAGGTGCCAAACAGCGCCGTCTATGTGAACTATTGGGCGCTATTAGCCTGTTATCCCCGGGGTAACTTATAGCCGTTAGCTGCAGCCCTTCCATTCGGAACTGCAGGGTCGCTAAGCCCGACTTTCGTCCCTGCTCGACGTGTATGTCTCGCAGTCAAGCTCCCTTATACCTTTGCGCTCTACGGTTGATTTCCATCCAACCTGAGGGAACCTTTGGGCGCCTCCGTTACTTTTTGGGAGGCGACCGCCCCAGTCAAACTACCCACCTGAGATTGTCTCCACGCCGGATAACGGTCGCGGGTTAGACCTTAGAACGCATCAGGGTGGTATTTCACCGTTGACTCCGCCGAAACTAGCGTCCCAGCTTCATAGTCTCCCACCTATCCTACACAGATACGCCCCAGGATCAGTCCCAGGATGTAGTAAAGCTCCCGGGGTCTTTTTGTCCTGTTGCGGGTAGCCCGCATCTTCACGGGCACTTCAATTTCGCCGGGTCCCCTGCCGAGACAGTGCCCAGATCGTTGCTCCATTCGTGCGGGTCGGAACTTACCCGACAAGGAATTTCGCTCAGTTCGTCCTACGTGTTTCCAAGTAAGCTGGACTCTATCTTGACTGACCGCGATTCATTTGCGCGACGATCGTTCGGATCGCCTCTAATCCATCCTGCGTCAAATGATCACCCTTTTCCATCCTTAGAAGAACCTTGCGGAATTTGATGAAATCCTGTCGCTTCTTCGTCTTAAGTGGATGTTTCATAAAGAACGGAACGATGCGCTCCATCAGGTGCTCTCGATTCCTCACTCGATAGGCCATCCGGTCGCCGTGGTTCCTTCGAACCACACCGCAACCAAAATAGCTCTTGAGGCCGTGGAGGACCTGTATATCGCGGGCATGCTGTACGACGGTAAATTCCGGAAGCACCTGAAAACCGGTGCCCATCTCGCCATGTCGGCTGATGCCGATATGGAAACAGCCTTCACCGTCTACAAAACCCGCGATCCACGCCGCGTTCAAATTCATTAGTCAGCCCCGAACGTTATGGTCTCTGAGGGTTCCCGGATTTCGCCGGGTCTTCCCTGCGGATTACCCCCATGTCAGTCGGATTTTTACTGCCGTGTCCCGAGCTAAAGCCGGGACCGGCGAGTACCGATCAGTTTTGGAGGGCTTTCCCGCATATAGTTCGGTTTCTCTAAGGCTAGCGTTTAGTCAACCTTAGGACCGTTAGAGTTACGGCCGCCGTTCACCAGGGCTTCGGTTCAAAGCTTTTACACCTCTCCCCTTAACCTTCTGGCACTGGGCAGGAGTCAGCCCCTATACATCACCTTGCGGTTTAGCAGAGACCTGTGTTTTTGATAAACAGTCGCCTGGGCCTGTGCACTGCGACCCCCTCAAGCTCCCGGTCGCGTGGACCGTTCACCCAATGGGGCACCCCATCTCCCGAAGTTACGGGGTCAATTTGCCGAGTTCCTTAGCAGAGGGTATCCCGATCACCTTGGGGCATTTACCCTTGACTACCTGTGTCGGTTTGTGGTACGGGCACCTGGGTTCGGACACGAAGCTTTTCTTGCCAGCCGGGCTCAATCGAGTCGGTCCTGCCAAAGGCAGGTCCTCCCCATCGCATCTCGGATTTCCAGTCACACGGATTTACCTATGCGACCAACCTACGTGCTTAGACGCGCATTCCGTTAACGCGCTCAACCTACCCCGCTGGGTCCCTCCAATGTCCATAGAACCCGAGGTGGTACTGGAATGTGAACCAGTTGTCCATCGTCTACGCCTGTCGGCCTCGACTTAGGCCCGACTAACCCTGAGCGGATTAACCTTCCTCAGGAAACCTTAGTCATTCGGTGTGCGAGTTTTTCACTCGCATTTCGCTACTCATGCCGGCATTCTCACTGCCACGCGCTCCAGCCGTGCTCACGCTCGGCCTTCTCTGCCCGTGGTACGCTCCCCTACCGTCCGCCTTATGGCGGCTCCCGCAGCTTCGGCACTCGACTTGAGCCCCGTTACATTTTCCGCGCAAGATCGCTTGACCAGTGAGCAGTTACGCACTCTTTCAATGGTGGCTGCTTCCAAGCCAACATCCTGGCTGTCTCAGCAATCTCACATCGTTTTCCACTTAGTCGAGATTTAGGGGCCTTAGCTGGCGGTCTGGGTTGTTTCCCTTTCGACAATGGAGGTTAGCCCCCACTGTCTGACTGCCCGGCATATCTACTGGTATTCGGAGTTTGATAGGGGTTGGTAAGCGCGAGCCCCCTAGCCCATTCAGTGCTCTACCCCCAGCAGACTTTAGATCCGGACGCTAGCCCTAAAACTATTTCGGGGAGAACCAGCTATATCCAGGTTCGATTGGCGTTTCACCCCTAACCACAGCTCATCGCCCAAATTTGCAGCTTTGGTGCGTTCGAACGTCCACGAAATGTTACTTCCGCTTCCTTCTGGCCATGGTTAGATCACCTGGTTTCGGGTCTAACCGCTACGACTATTCGCCCTATTCAGACTCGCTTTCGCTCCGGCTCCGAACCATAGGTTCTTAACCTTGCCGTAACAGTTAACTCGCCGGCTCATTCTTCGATAGGCACGCCATCACGCGTTGCGACCGTTTCCGGGTATGGGCACCGGCGGTGTCCCGCGATTCCTGCCGAAGCAGTCCCCGCGTTCAACCACCTGCGCTTGACCCAAATCGCCATAGCGCTCTGACTGTTTGTAAGCAATCGGTTTCAGGTTCTATTTCACTCCCCTCCCGGGGTACTTTTCACCTTTCTCTCACGATACTAGTTCGCTATCGGTCACTAGGAGTAATTAGCCTTGGAAGATGGTCCTCCCAGGTTCCCACAGGGTTTCTCGTGTCCCGTGGTACTCAGGATTTAGAACGGAAGGACTCAGGCTTTCGCCTACCGGGCTGTCACCGTCTTTGGCGGGGCTTTCCAACCGCCTTCGGCTAACCTGCGTCTTTGTAACTTCCTTGGTCCCTGCAGGGGGACCGGTTCGATCCTGCAACCCCGCGCGCACAACGGCCTGCACCTTCATACATGAACGCGGTTTGGGCTGATCCCCTTTCGCTCGCCACTACTTAGGGATTCGCTATTGTTTTCTTTTCCTCGGGGTACTTAGATGATTCAATTCCCCCGCTTGCCTACCTGCTCCTACTTTGGAAATCCTTCAGAGCAGGCCGACAGGCGTTTCCGCCTGTCAGGTTTCCCCATTCGGGCATCTGCGGGTCAAAGCTCGCTCACAGCTCACCGCAGCATTTCGTAGTCTGCCACGCCCTTCGTCGGCTCCTAGTGCCAAGGCATCCACCGATTGCCCTTAATATCTTGGGATCTTTTTGGATTCCTCGGGTCGGCAAAACTGAAGTTTTGCACAAATATTGACTTGTAAAAGGTGCCGCTTGCCGCTGAAGCCTGCATTTTGGTTCAAGCGATACCACTTCCAAGGACGGGCCTCAGCGAAGTTAGCTGTAGATTGTAAGCCAAGCGCCGGTCTACGGGCAATTCAGTCGGCTAGCAGCGACGCGAATGCGGCCCGGAACACCTTTTCGTCAGCCGAGCGTGACATCTCCCATACCGCGGTTGGCTGGACCACCGGATCAACCGTCCGTCGCATCGCATCCTCCAGCAGCGCCGGCGAGCGCAAGTCAACCACGGTCATCCCCCAGGCCGCATCCCGCCCCGCATCGACATCGATCGGGTACAGGCCCGAATCGATCGCGTCAGGATTGGCCAGCCAGACCATCGTCAGCATGTCTGGGCAGACCATCCGGCCGCCGGCATTGGCTTTCGCGGTTGCGGCGTGGTAATGGCGCAGCGGTTCGCGCAGGAACCTTGCCGCGGGCGTGCGACCTTCCTGGAGGAGCGCGACTTCGGCGCCGCCGAATGTAGTGGCCTTCATAACGTCGAAGGTGAGCATCCGCGGGGGTTTCAGCCAGGCTGCGTTGACCATTTCCTTGGCCGCCAGGGGATCGCCGGCGACGTTAAAGCTCGCCACCGGGGATACGTTTCCGGGCAGGTTAAACGTCCCGCCCATGTAGATGAAATCGCCGAGCAGCGCCGACAATTCGGGTTCGAGCCGCAGCGCCCGGGCAATGTTGGTAGCCGGTCCGAGCGCCGCCAGTGTGTATTTGCCCGGATCGCGGCGGCAAAGATCGATGATCGCCTGATCGGCCGGCAAGGGGTGGGGTGCAATTTCGAAGTCCGGCAGGCCGGCGTCGCCCAACCCGTCCTCGCCGTGCACGAAACTCGCGCGGTCCGGCACCGGTGATCCGGCCAGCGCTTCGCTCGCCCCCAGCGCGAGCGGGATATCCGACCGCCCGGCTGCCCCCAGCACGCGAGCCAGGTTGCGAGCCACGGCGGCGTGCCCGACGTTGCCGTGAACACTGCAGATGAGCGCGATCTCAAATCGCGGCGACTCAAGCGCATACCAAAGGGCGACGGCATCGTCGACTCCGCAATCGCTGTCAATGATCAGATGTATTGGCTCAGCCATTTAGGTCGACCGTTTCGCTACTCCCGGCGCGGCAGGCCGGTCTGGACTATGGAGACGTGCCACCGATCCCGCCCTAC
Source organism: Chloroflexota bacterium (assembly GCA_965217845.1). GTDB lineage: Bacteria > Chloroflexota > UBA11872 > UBA11872 > VXNJ01 > VXNJ01. The sequence goes on along the minus strand of OZ244573.1, from coordinate 2,122,885 downwards.
CTAAGGACCGGAGCTGCCGCCGGCACTTCGATCTGACTGCTGCGCAGCCAGACATCTGCGGAGGTGTTTGGCGGCATGAGACGGATTCGGGGCAGGATCTCGACCCCGTCCGATCCCCGGAACGACACCTCAACCAGGCCGCCGGCGTCACGCCGCGTGCGTATCACCCCGATTGGTGATCCCTTCACCTCGATCGGGCTGCTGGAGTAGGTTCGGCCAACATCGGCGTCGGCAATCAGGTAGCGGCGGGTGGGCAAGATCATCTGGCCGCCGGAGAGCTCGACGGCGTGTTCGACCCTGCCGTCAGCCAACAGCCGGGTAAGGATCCGCAATTGGTGTGGAGCCGGGTCCGGCGCATTGACGCTGACGGCAGCTTGATACCCAGGAAGGTAGATGTTCTCGAATTCGTCGATTCGCAGAAGTTCAAGCAGCCGATCGTTGGCCGCATCAATCGCAGCCACCGCGCAGAGGGCGACATCGGTGGCCGTTCCAAAAACTGGCAGCACCGCCCGCAACTCGGCGTCCAGAGCCAGCAGGGCGTCAGCCTCCTGGTCGCCTGACAATGACAGGGCCCGCGGCAGGTGACCCCGGGGGCGCGCGCAAGCGGCACCCTGGGCATATTCGGCGACCTGGGCCTGCACGGCGCCGCCATCCCATCCGAACTCGTGCGCGCGGGCCGCGCGCACGAGTTCGCCGGCCCCCAGCGCCGCATTCAAGACGCTTTCGGCGTAGCGCAGCTGCGAATGCAGCGACAACGCCTCGGCGTAGGTGATAGCCCCGCTTGCTCCAAGTCGCGACCGCAGCCCTCGCCAGCTGGCCGCCAATGCCGCGTATTGCTGCATGGCACTATCGGCGTTGTCCAGGACAAGATCTTCGAGCGCAACCGGATCGATCATCAGCCGTGCCGCGGTCGTCTCAACCAGGCCGGATTCGGCTATCGCGGAGCGGTATTCGGCGCCGAATTTGACCATGATCGAATCGCCCGCCGGAGCCAGGCCACCCAGGTCGACTGCCGGCGCGACCGGCGCCGATCCAGCACGCAGTTCTTCTAACCCGGCAATCGTCGGTCGCTCGAAGATATCCGCCAGCAGCAGACGGCGCACTCCGGCGCTGTAGGTTGCCTGAATTCGATCGGGCAATTCAATCTCGGCTTGTGAGTCGGCCAAGTCGGTCACGGTTGTCGTGACCTGGCCTTCTGAATCTGCGCTCGCCGCTACCTCGAAGGTGCGGGAGTCAATACGGGATCGCGTCGGGTCGAATGTCGCCGCGCTGAGCACGGTTACGTTCTTCCAGATTGAATGGAATCCGATGTCTCGGCCCTCTTCGTCGAGAACAAAGAGTGCGACCAGCACCCAGGAACGCCCGGCGCGGTCAAGCGTCACTTCCACCGGTCCCAGGCCCTCCATCGCGGTGCTGCCGGCGCTGGCCACTTCATCGCCGGTGTGGTAGGACGTTCCTGCCAACCAGGTCGATTCAGTGGCCGGGATGGAATCGGCCCAACGGCGCAGGCCCGGGCCGTAGACGTAGAGGAGAACGCGTTCGGCGATTTCGTGCAGGTCGCCGCCGCCGAGATTGCCCACTCGGTAGTGCACTGCAAACGGATCGCCGCTGATGACCTGATCGGGAATCGCCATGGCTTCGACCTTCGGATCGGCAAGCTGTTGGATCTGCAATTCGTCGATCAGTTGCACGACCAATTCGAAATCCGATGCCAGCGGCTGTAGGCCACGGCGGCTGTAGGTGGTGGCCTCGATGATGTAACCGCCCGCCGGAAGGAACTGTTCGAGGAGCGCATTACGCCCGACTCCGCCGTCATCGTTGGCGCCGATGACGGCACCTTCAACGGTGGCCAACGACAGCACCGGGTCGCCGTTGGAAGACGTCAGACCGATACGGACCCGGCCCGGCGCTGGCAGTTGGAATAGATAGTTGTAAGCGGGGTGAGCGACAACGATTCGCGAACCACAGGTCTCAAGCGACCAGGAGCCTGACGCGGTCAGATCGGCGTCGGCCGTGAGTTCGCCCAACGCGATCAACCTGCACCCATCAACGAAATTGACCGAGAGCGCAAAATCGGCCGCTCCACGTGCGCGGCCCCCGACGGTGGTGGCTTCAACCAGGTATTTCCCCGGGGCCAATTCGCGTTCTATGCGGGCATTGAGCAATGCCCCACCATCGTCGTTGTCGGCGATCCGGGCACCGTCGGTTGCGAGCAGATACAGATAGGGATCGGCGGTGCTCGAGGTCAGTTCAATCCGGACCCGTCCGCCTGAAACCACTTCGAACTCGAAATTGTGAGCGTCGCTACCGGGACGGAACTGCGACTCGCAGTCCTGAGTGCTCCAGCGTCCGTTGGCCTGCAGTCCGGCTGCGGACTTATCCGAGAGTTGGCCCAGATCGCTGGCAGTGCATCCGGGATCGTCCTGGGCCGACGCGGAATCGGAAGCCGCCAGGATCGCGATGGCCGCCAGGGCCGCTGCTAGGATGAGGATCACAGCGACACACCGGGCCGCGACCGAATACGGCCTAGTGCCTAAGACCAATGTTTTTTCCGAATGGTTGACGGGTTCGAATGCCGCACCCATTTTCGCCACGACCTGGCCGCGATTTCCGTTTTTGGTCCGCGCTGGCGCGACTGGGACCTGGGCCCTGCGGATCAGCTCTGAGCCCGGCAGGCAGGCTGGTCGAAAGCGGACCGGTACTTGTCAAGGGGTCGATGGCGGCTAGCACGCATCACCGGCACTTTGATCGGGCGATCGGCACCCGTCTCAGGGCCCGGGTACAACCGCCGAGTAGACGCGATCCGGCCCCGGTGGCGTCCCGATAAGCGAATATTCCTAGGGCCAACCCAACACCAACCCAACCGGTGCACACACACCGGCAAGAGCCGAGCCGAGGATGCATTCATGGCCGTAGACCCCGCCGTATTCAGGACGACCAAGATCGTGGATTTCGAAGCCGGCGCGATTGCCCGGCTGGTCGAGGAATTCCGATATCTTGGCGGCAGCAAAGCGTTCGTTGTCACCGATAAGGGGCTGCGCCAAGCCGGGATCGTTGACCGGATCGAGTCGCTTCTGGCCGATGACGGGATCCCGTTCCAGGTGCGCGAGAACCCGGCCCAGGAACCGCCGGCGTCACTGATCAATGCAACCGCCGCCGACATCGCCGCCTCTGGCGCCGATATAGTAATCGGCCTGGGCGGAGGCAGTTCGATGGATACCGCCCAGATTGCCGGTTGTGCCGTCGCGAACAACAGGCGGGTTGAAGAGCTAATCGGCGTCAACCAGTTCGAGCGGCCTGGATTGCCCAACATTTCGATTCCGACCACCGCCGGCACCGCCTCCGAAGTGACCGGCAATGCGGTTGTAGTCATGGACGACTCGTCCAACAAGGTCCCGGTCATATCGCCGCACATTTATCCCGACGTGGCGATCGTTGACCCCGAGCTGACCTTGGGCCTACCGCCGGCAGTTACGGCCGCATCTGGGATCGACGCTTTCTGCCACGCTACCGAATCCTTCCTCTCCAGCAATGCCACCGTGCAGACGCAAATGTTTGCGCGCGAAGCGATGGGATTGATTCTTGAAAACCTGCCCCGCGCCTATAGCTCCGGCTCGGATCTTGCAGCGCGCAGCGGCCAGATGCAAGGGGCATTGCTGGCCGGGTACACCCTGGCCAACGCCGGCGTGACTATCATCCACGCCGCCGCCCACGTTATTGGCGCCCGGTACAAGGTCCCGCACGGGATCGCCAATGCGATCTGCCTGGTTCCGGTATTTAAGTTCTTTGCGCGGACGGTGCCCGAGAAGATGGCCGAATTGGCCGGCCCGCTGGGGGTTTCACCCAAAATCGCCTCGCCCGCGGCCCGCGCCGATGCCGCGATCGCGGTTGTGGAGCAGCTGGTTGCTGATCTTGAAATCGATACCCGCATGAGCTCATATGGCGTCCGCATGGACGATATCGACGAGATGGCGCGGCTGACCGCCGAATCCGAACGGCTGCAACTGCAGAGTCCGAACCAGGCTTCCTTCGAGGAATTGCGGGAGATGTTCCAGGGCATCTACTAACCCTTCTTGACTGCCCCGTCGCCCGCGGCATATTCGGGATTGGCGATGTGATCGGGCGTCCGCCCGGCCAGTATGTCGACCACACTCTGCGCGGCGCGGCGTCGATTCTCCTCCAGCGAGCTCTCCGAGTAGAAGGCGGTGTGCGAGGTCAATATCGTGTTCGGAGCCGACCGCAGCGGGTGATTTAGCTCAAGCGGCTCGGATTCGTAGACGTCCAGGCCGGCACCGGCGATCTGACCCTTCCCTAGCGCCCGTGCCAAGGCCAGCGTATCCACCACCGGGCCCCGCGAAGTGTTCACCAGACAGGCGCTGTCCTTCATGGCGGCGAACTCGGGCTCTGAAAACAGGTGATGGGTTTCCCGATTTAGCGGTGCGTGCAGGCTGATCAGATCGGCCGAGCGCACGATTTCCGCAAATGTGACGAAACTGACCTCGGTTCCAGGGTACGTTGATCCGATTCGGTGCGTGGGGTCGCAGGCTACGATCTCCAACCCCAACCCGGAGGCGATTTGTGCCAGTTGCCTGCCGCAGCGTCCAAAGCCGACGATCCCAAGGCGCAGGCCGGAAATACGCCATATCGGTTTGGCCAGATCAACTCCGAACCCGCCCTCAATAAGACCCCGGTGGGTCTTTAGCAGCGATCTGTTCAAGCCCAGTAGCAGGGCCAGCGCATGGCAGGCGACTTCCTCGGTGCAGTAGTCGGGAATGTAAGTGACCGGCACACCGCGGGCAGTGGCTGCGGCGACATCGATGTTGTCCACGCCGACTCCGTAGCGAGCCACTACGCGCAGGTCGGCGGGAGCGGCAATCACGGCCGCGGTGGTCTTGGCAAAGACGGTCAGAATCGCCTGGCAACCGCGGGCCATCTCAACCAGGGTGTCCTCGTCCCCGCTGGGAGCTATGCGGTACTCGATCCCGGCGTTGCCGAGAACTTGGTCCTCGATCTGGGTTCCTTCCCAGAACGTATCGGTCAGGAGCGCCAACGGCATCGCGACTACCAGTACCTCATTGCGGCGGCGAACAGCTCGGCCAGATCCTCGGGTCCGGCCGGCCGCGGGGAGAGCTTGGTGACCCGATGTTGTGGCAGGGTGCCCTCGACCAGCGCTGGAATGTCGCCGGGTCCGAAACCGATTGCGGCCAGACCGTTGGGAAGATTCAGGCGCCGCATGAGGGCGACGACGGCGTCGGCGAGGAGGTTCCCGGCATCCCTGGCATCGGCCCCTGCAACGTTTACGCCCATCAGGCGGGCCGCTTCCAGGTGCCGCGCCGGGTCGGCCGGTGCGGTCCAGCGAAACACCGCTGGTGAATTGAGTACAACCGATATCCCGTGCGGGATGATCGGCTTGCGCCGCGGATAACCCGACGGCTGATAGTTGCGGACCATGCTTGACACAGGGTAGGACATTCCGTGCGGAAGGTGCACGCCGGCGTTGCCGAACCCGATGCCAGCGTAGGCGGCCGCCAGCATCATCTGCAGCCGCGAATCAGCGTCGGCCGGGTTTTCAATCGCGATCACGATGTTGGCACCCACCAGACCGATCGCCGCCGTCGACCAGATGTCCGAAATCGGATTGGCGCCCTGATAGGCCGGCCGCATTCCGGGATCGGACGGTGCCGCGCGGGATTCGAACGGAATGGCGGTCAGTGATTCGAGGGCGTGCGAGAGGACATCCAGGCCGGAGGCGGCGGCCACCATCGGTGGCAGCGTAACGGTTGCGGCCGGATCGATGATCCCCACCGTCGGCCGCAGCGCGCGATGCGCGATCCCAGTCTTGGCATTAAGTCCAGCGTAGTCGAATATCGCCACCCCGGTGGTCTCGGAGCCCGTGCCGGCGGTGGTCGGGACCGCGATGTGGGGGCGCAGCGGACCCGGCACCGGCGCCCCCTGCCCGATCGGCTGGTTCACATAAGTGTCGAATTCGGCCGGCCACGTCGAGTACAGATTGGCCACCTTGGCGGTATCCATGCTGGAACCGCCGCCGATCGAAATGAACCCATCCACGAGCTCGGACTGCGCTGACGCCACCGCATGCTGCACCGAGCTGTCGGTGGGCTCGATCTCAACTTCGTCGAATACGACCGTCTCAACTCCGCCGCTGCGCAGGTTGGCGATGGCGCGGCGGGTGAATTCGAGGCCGGCAACCCCAGGGTCGGTGAAGACCATGGCCCGACGAATGCCCAATCGGGCGGCTTCGAATCCGATTTCGGCAATCGCCCCGGACCCCACCTTTATCGATGAGGTATCCAGTGTGAATACGCTGTCAGATAGCATCTAGTGGCCCAATGCGGTGGATCCGGCCGCCAGCGTCGACCAGTTTGCGATTTTGGCAATCGGTTGCGCACCGGGCCGGAATTACAGTATCCAGATCGCAATGGGCGCGATGGCCGCGGCCAATTGGCCCAGACCGCGAGGTTCCACCGACTTGCCGTTCGACCAGCCAGTCGATGCCAGCTTGCTCGGCAGCATCGTGCAGATCATCGTTATCGACCTGGTTCTCTCCGGCGACAACGCGATTCTGATAGGGGTCGTCGCGTCCAGCCTAAGCGGCTCCGAGCGCCGCAACGCGATCATTATCGGCGCCGGCGCGGCCACGGTGCTGCGGGTCGCGTTGGCGGCGGCGGCCACCCAGCTGCTGGAACTGCCGTTCCTCGCCGCCGCCGGGGGATTGGCGTTGTTCTGGGTTGGCTGGCGGCTGTTGAAGCTGGACAATTCCGGTCACGGCGGCGGCCGCCGGGCGGGTTCTTTCCGCCAGGCGATCGGCCTGATTCTGCTGGCCGACGTCGTCATGAGCTTGGACAACATCCTCTCGGTGGCCGGAGCCGCGCACGGCAATATCGGCCTGCTCGTATTTGGGTTGGCGTTGTCGATCCCGCTGCTCTTCGTCGGCTCCGGAGTCATCGCCCACTACACCGGCCGTTACCCAGTCTTGATCTACATCGGTGCGGCAGTGATCTTCCGCATCGGCGTGATCCTCATCGTCGAGGACACCGCCGTGCACGATTTTGTGGGCGAGAACGCGTTTTTGGAATTGGCGCTGCCCTGGATCGTCGCAGTCGCCGGGCCGCTCGTTTACGTGCTGTTGGCCAAGCTGCGCCACCAGCCGGTCAATCCACTTTGGGTTTCGCACCGCGACTGAACGCCGCAGTATGCAGAGTCGCTCCCTAGACCGGGCGGCGCGCCTCTAGCGCCATCGCCAGGGTTCGGGCGTCGACGAACTCGATATCACCGCCGGTCGCCAGCCCGCGCGCCAGGCGCGTGATCCGGCACCCGTCGCCGGCAAGCTGGCGCGCGATCTCGCTGGCCGTCGCATCACCCTCGATCGATGCGTTAGTTGCCACTATCACCTCTTGAACGCCGCGCTCGCGCACCAGGTTCCTGAGTCGGGCAAACTGCAGGTCGACCGGCCCCACGCCGTCGATCGGCGAAAGCACGCCGTGCAGCACGAAGTAGCGACCTTCATAGCTTCCTGACTGCTCCAATGCCAGCAGGTCTAGCGGGTCCTCCACTACGCAAAGGGCACGATCCTGGCGGCCCGGATCGGTGCAGTAGCGGCAATGCTCTGAATCGGCGTAGTTACGGCAGGTTGAGCACTCGAACACCTGCTCGCTCAGGTTGCCGATCGCCGACGCCAGCGCGGTTGTGGTCGCCGGATGGGAGCGCAGCAGGAACATCGCGTAGCGGGTCGCCGTCTTCGGGCCGACTCCGGGCAGGGCCGTAAGGCGCTCGATAAGCTCGCGCAGCGGCAGCGGCAGCTGGGCGTCAATCAAGGCGCTAGCCGGTAGGGCAGGACCCGGGCCAATTCACATCGAAAGCCCGGGAATTTTCATGCCCCCGGTCAACGCACTCATCTTGCGCGCCGCTAGCGAGCGCGATTCGCTCACCGCGTCGTTGACCGCTGCCAGGACCAGGTCCTCGAGCAGTTCGACATCATCAGGATCGACCGCGTCCGGGGAGATGCTGATCGATTGGATGTCCTGCTGGCCGTTGATCACAACCTTGACCAACCCGCCGCCGGCGCTGGTCTCGATCTTGACCTCCTCCAGCTCCTGCTGGATCTTTTCCATCTGGCGCTGCATTTTGCGCATCATTTGCATGGTCTGGTCCCTTCGGGCAGGTCAGGTTCGGCTCAGGTTTCGCCGATCTCGCGGGCGCCCAGCAGTTCGCCGGCCACCTTCGCGATTCTGGCAGTGTATGTGTCATCGGTGGCGCCCGCTTTAACTTGCTCCAGCCGAATATGCACCGACTGGCCGAGAGCAGTCTGGGCGCTCTGCTGCAGGCGGCTGCGATTGGCCGGACTGTTGAGGCGCTCAAGCGTAAATGCCTGCTGCAGTCCCAGAATGAGATCGGATCCGTCCAAGCGCGCCGGTGCGGCCAAAAATTGCCCCGCCGCGGTAGGGTCCCACTCGCGCACCAGGGCAATAAAGCGTTCGCGCACCGATTCGAAGCGGGCCAACGAATCGGAGCCGACAGGCGAGTCCGCGGTCGATTGCAAGGGACCTTGATCTGGCGCCGGCCTGGATTCGGCGGTCTGCTCGGGTTCGGTCACCGGCGTGGCGGCCGGTTCCGGTGCGACGGGCGCGGATTTGGCCGGGACCGATATCTCGGACACCGGAGTTGGTCGAACCGCATCATCTGCACCGCCCGCCAGCGACGCTTGCACCACCGCCAGCTCGAGGTCCAGCTGCGGCGGACGGGCGGCGGTCAAGGGTGGGCGCTCGGTCAATGCCTCCACGACCGCCAATGGTTGGCGTATGCGCGCGAAGCTATTGGCCACTTCCCGCAGGACTGCCAGCTCGTCGCTCGAGTACTGGTTCAGGACCGATTCGCTGCGACTGGTCAGGAGCATCAGGACCGCCCGGAAAAAACCTACCAACTGTCGGTGCAGGGCGGTGGGATCGGCGCCGTCGTCGACCGATTTGGCCAGCGCGGTCATGGCGTCGTTGACGGCGCCGCGAGCGATGGCCGCCGCGATCACGCTTACGCCCTCGTACCCGGCTGCGCCCAAAAGTTCGCGCATCTGCCGTTCGGTGAGGCGATTGTCGGCGTAGGCCAGCCCCTGCTCAAGCAGGCCCAGCGCATCACGCAGGCTGCCTTCGGCGTTGCGCGCGATCAACGCCAGCGCCTGGTCGTCGGCCATGGCCTCTTCAAGGCGGACGATTCGCTGCAGTTGCGAAATCATCTGGGCATGACCGATGCGCTTGAAGCGCAGGTGCTGGCAGCGCGAACGAACCGTCGGCAGGACGCGGTGGGGGTCGGTCGTGGCCAGGATGAACACGGCGTGGTCGGGAGGCTCCTCAAGGGTCTTGAGAAATGCGTTGTAGGCCGAGCGCGACAGCTGGTGGACCTCGTCGATCAGGTACACCTTGTAGCGACCGGCGGCGGGGCGATAACGCACCTTCTCGCGCAGATCGCGGATGTCGTTTACCGAGGTGTGGCTGGCGGCATCTATCTCGATCAGATCAAGGAAGGCCTCGGCCCCAACGCTGCGACAGTGCTCGCAGTCGTTGCAGGGTTCGGGCTGGATTCCGCGCTGGCAGTTCAGCGCCTTGGCCAGGATCCTGCCGACGGTGGTCTTGCCGGTGCCGCGCTCGCCCGAAAACAGGTAGGCGTGTGAGACGCGATTGTGCACGAGCGCGTTCTGCAGGATCCGCACAACGTGGCCCTGCCCGGCCACATCGGCAAATCCCTGCGGACGGTATTTGTTGTAGAGGGCCCGCAGCGAATCGCCGGCCGATATCGAGGCGCACATCTACCGGCTCGAATCGACGAACACGAAATGCCTGTGCCTTGGCTGTGATGCCTTCAAGGTGGCCGCGCACCCCTCTTTGTAACCCATCTGGTCGCCACGACCCGCCCCCGCCGCTCGGGCCAGGTTATCCCGTGGCGCCCGGAAAGGTCCCCTTACCGCTGCTTCCTTCCAGACCTGACGGAGTTCGGAGTTTCCCGTCGCACGAGGCCCAACCTTCATTGCGCCGGTTGCGAACCAGAATCGACCGCCGGAATTCCGAGGAAGGGAATTCGGTCCCGCTGTAGCGGTTTGCGGGTGCAGGGCACCGCTAACTCCCCACCTAGCGCGGCCAATAACAGTTTATGAAGATTGGCACGGCAATGCCGGCATCCCTCTAAGATCGCTTGATCAACAGGGTCCGGCGGCGCCGGCGGGGTGGCGCTGCCAATCCCTAGACTTTGGCCGTGGCCGGGTTGCCGAGTTCAGGGAAACCGAATCTGCCCGGCGTGCGACTTGGGGGCGGTGCCCCGTCTACAACCACGGTGCGGAGGCAGCATGATTGTCGAACTGCGTGAATACCACGCCCTTCCCGGGGAGCGCCAGAATTGGGTCGATTACATGGAAGACGTGATCATTCCGTTCCAGCAGTCGAAGGGGATGTCCATCGCCGGCAGTTTTGTCGGTTCCCAGGACGATCACACCTATGTCTGGATCCGCACTTTTGCCAGCGAGTCCGAGCGTGTTCGCCTCTACGCGGCCGTCTTTGAAACGCCGGAGTGGGAGGACGAGATGTCGCCAAGGGTGGCCCAGATGCTCGATCGCGAGCGGATAAAGGTGACGGTGCTGGAACCCACCCCGGGGTCGCCGATTGGCCAATGACCCCTGACCGGCCCGACGGGTTGGTCCTACCGCCGCCGCTCAGACCTGCATGCGGCGCAGTTGCGGGGTAAACACTTGCAGGGCCAGCAGCAAGGCCAGCCCGATAGCGGCGGCCAGGCCGACCGCGAACGAAGAACTGGTGGCATCGCCCAGTGCCCCCATCGGGATCGCCCCGACCGGGGTTAGGCCCCAGAGCACAAGCTGAACCGCACCCATGCGGCCGCGGTAGTGGTCCTCGGCCAGCAGCTGCAGCAGGGCGCCGTTGGTTGCCTGTGCCAACCCGGATCCCAGTCCGGCCAGAAACAGCATCACCGCCGCCAGCGCCAGCAAGTCCGTCTGCGCGAAGACAAGAATCGATCCTCCGAAGAGCATTGCGCCCGCGTACAGCAACAGCCCCTTGCGGCGGAAGTTGTCGAGGCGCGAAGCCACTAGGGCTCCGATCAGGCCACCGGCGCCGGACGCGGCCGAGATGATCGCCAGGCCCGCCTCCGGCGAGAGCAGAACGTCGCGCGCGATCGCAGGAATGAACTGGTAATGCGAATAAAAGAGCACTGAAACCACGACTCCGGTGACCACGACCGGTCGCATCCGTGGGTTCCTGAGGACGTAAAGGTAACCACCCACGATGTCGCGCACGAAGGAGACCTGCCGGTTGGGCGATTCGACCTGGGGCGCCTTGATGCGGCGGATGTACAGACCGGCCAGCGCCGTCAGTACCGCGGTGGACGCGTAGCACCAGGCGACGCTGACGAACGCCAGGATCGCACCGGCCACCGGCGGGCCCAGGATACGGGTCGCGCCGACGCTGGTGGTATGCAGGGCGACCGCGTTGAGCATGTACTTTCGTCCGACGATGGACATCACCAGCGCCTGGCGGGCAGGGAAGTTGGCGGCGATCGCGATTCCGCCCATCAGGGCGCCTAGGACGAGATGCCAGGGCTGGATCAGGTCCAAAAAGATCAAGGTGGCAACCACCGCGGCCACGATCGCGCCGGCGGCCTGCGCCGCCAGCAACATGCTCAGGCGATCGACCCGGTCGGCCAGCGTTCCCAAGACCGGGGCGACGAAGACCATCGGCAGCGACCGGGCCATCCCCACGATCGCCAGCATCGAATTTGATCCGGTTAGGAGGTAGACGAAATAGCCTTCGGCCGTAAATTGCATCCAGAACGCCAGCATGGTGCCGATGTTCCCCTGCCACAGGATCATGTAGGAAGGGATCGCAACCGCCGGGAACAGGCCGAACAGAAAGCGCCCCAATCGGCCCGAGTTCTCCAGGCGGTCCTGAACGAGTCGATCGCGCGGATCGTCGCCTAGATTGCCGGTCGCAGCGCCCGCGGCGCTGCCGCCCGGTGCGGACTTTGAGATCTCTTGCAAGCGCGAATGCCAATTGCGGCGAAGGCGCGGCATGCGTAGTGCCGCCAATCAACTAGGTTACCGGTTGCGAACAGGGGGCAATCGTCACCCGGCCCTCGCCAGCAGGCAAAATTGCCCAGGACCTTATCCAACCGACCGGCGACCGGCGGGGGATCTTGCGGGATGCGTGACCTGAGCGGAATAGCAGTAATGATTACCGGCGGCGGCGGCGCGCTGGGCAATGCCATCATCGACCGACTCGCTGCCGACGGGGCCGACTTCGTGGTCAATGACTACGATCCGGCGGCAGCCGAGCGGGCCTGCGAATTGGCCCGCGCGCACGGGCGCAACGCAATCGCGATGGGCGGCGACGTTACCGACGAGGACGACGTCGCGGCGCTGGTGGAGCGGACCGTAGCCGAATTCGGAAAACTGGATGTCGCCATCGCCAATGCCGGGTTGCACACCACCACCTGGCTGGTGGAAACGACGCGCGCCGAATTCGATCGCATCAATGCCGTCAATACCTGGGGCGTTTTCCTGACCGACCGTGAAGCGGCCAAGCAGATGCTCAAGCAGGGCTACGGCAAGATCATCAACGCCGCCTCGATTTCGGGCAAACGGGCCACTCCGCTGCAGTCGATCTACCACGCCTCCAAGTTCGCGGTCGTGGGAATAACCCGGGCGGTCGCAACCGAGCTGGGGCCGCACGGGATCACCTGCAACGCCTACTGCCCGGGCATGGTCGATACGCCGATGTGGGACCATTTGGCCACGGTTCGGTCAGATCTACTGGGGATCCCGGAAACCGAGGTCCGCAAGCAGTCGCTCGATAAGATACCGCTCGGCCGCATGCAAAAGCCCTCCGAAGTCGCCTCCACGGTCAGCTTCCTGGCCTCGTCCGACTCCGATTACATGACCGGCCAGGCGCTAAACATCTGCGGCGGGATGTTCATGTCCTAGGCCGCATCCGGGCATCCATCAATCACAGGGAGTTTGGCGGTGAAGATCGCAATCGGCGCCGACCACGCGGGCTTTGAGCTCAAACAGGCAGTTGCGGCCTGGCTGGCCGGTCGACCGTTTGAGGTGATCGACTGCGGGGCCCGCGAATACGACCCCGCCGACGACTTCCCTGATTTCTGCGTCGCCGTATCTGAAAAAATTCAATCCGGCGATGTCGACCGCGGGATCGTCATATGCGGTTCGGGAGTCGGCGCGTCGATTGCCTGCTCCAAGCACGCCGGGGTGCGCGCGGCGATTTGCCACGACCGCTATTCGGCCCACCAAGGGGTTGAGCACGACGCCATGAACGTGCTTTGCCTCGGCGGCCGCGTAATCGGGGTGGAGCCGGCGCTGGAGATCGTCGAGGCCTTCCTCGGCGCGCGGTTTGACCCCCAGGACCGATTTGAGCGCCGCCTGCGCAAGGTGGATGCAATCGAGCGTGCACCGCAGTGAAAAGTAAAGACCGCGGTTGTCGAAAATCGCCCGCCCCGGTCGTGGCGCCGCATGCCTGCAACCGGCCCCGAGCCAAGGATGAACGGTCATGACGAACAACCCGATTTACGACCTCTGGAATTGCGGCCAAGCGGTCTGGCTGGATGAGATCTCGCGCGCTCTGATCGATTCCGGCCAGCTCGCCGGCCTGATCGAATCCGGCATCCGTGGAGTTACCTCAAATCCGACGATCTTTGAGAAGGCGATCTCGTCCTCGCCGGACTACGATAACGAGATCGCCGCCCTGATGCGGCAGGGGCTGGAACCGGAAGCCGTTTTCGAGGAAATCGCGCTGGCCGACATCGGCCGCGCCTGCGATGCCTTTGCCGACCTGTATTCGGACAGCGGGCGCACCGACGGGTTCGTCAGCTATGAGTTGCCGCCGCGCCTGGCCGATGACGAATCCGCCTCGGTGGCTGCCGCTAGGCGCCTTTTTGCCAAAGTGGATCGCCCCAATCTGATGATCAAGGTGCCCGGAACCGCCGCCGGCGTGAGGGCGTTTCGGACCCTGATTTCCGAAGGCGTCAACGTAAACGTGACGCTGTTGTTTGCAGTTCCGCGGTACCGCGAGATCGCAAATGCCTACGTGGACGGCCTGGAAGCCCTGGCCGCGGCCGGAGGGGACCTTGCGGCGGTCGCCTCGGTGGCCTCGTTCTTTGTGTCGCGGGTTGATGCAGCCGCCGATGCCGCCCTGGCAGAACTGGGTCGGGTCGATCTGCAGGGGCAGATCGCGATCGCCAACGCGCGCCTGGCCTACGGCGCCTACTTGGAAATATTCGGCGGCGAACGGTTTACCCTTCTCGAACGGGCGGGCGCCCAGCGACAGCGCTGCCTGTGGGCCTCGACCAGCACCAAGAATCCGGCCTATTCCGACGTCCTATACGTGCGCGAACTCATTGGTGCCGATACCGTCAATACCCTGCCGCCGGCAACGTTGACCGCCTGGCTCGATCACGGCGTGGCCGCGTCCACACTGCAACCGGGAATCCCTCAAGCTGAGGGCACGATCGAAGTGGCGCGAGCGGCCGGCCTGGATCTGGCGTCAATCACCGACGACCTGACCGTGGCCGGGGTCAAGGCCTTCGCCGATTCCTATGAAGGCCTGCTGGGAGTGGTGGCAGAGAAGGCGCGGCAGCTGGCGCCGGCCGGTTGAACCGGAACCGCCAAATGGATGAGTTGATCCACCAGGGGCTGGCCGCGGTCGTCGAGGCTGATGCGGTGGCCCGAATCTGGCGACGCGACCGCTCGCTGTGGCCGGGCCTTAAGGATCTGAACGCGCTCGGCTGGCTCGACTATCCGGCCGCCGGCCTGGGGCGGCTGGACGGCATGCAGAATCTTTTCGAATCGGCGCGCCGGCGTGGGATTTCCCAGGCGGTTCTGTTAGGAATGGGCGGCAGCTCGCTGGCTGCCGAAGTGTTCGCCTCTTTGTTTGAACCGAAGGGTGGGATCAGGTTCCGGGTTCTGGACAGCACCGTTCCCGGCCAGGTTGCCGCGGTCGATCGGGATCTGCGGTTGCGGCAAACGCTGTTTTTGACCGCCTCCAAGTCCGGCACCACGACCGAAGTCTGGTCGCTGTTGGAACATTTCCGGGCCCGGCTTGAATCCGCCGGGGTTGCGGCGCCGTTCTCCCACTTCGCCGCCATCTCCGATCCGGGGTCCCCACTTATCAAATATGCGGCCGCGCACGGATTTGTCACCTACCTACCCGGAGACCCGCGCGTCGGCGGACGCTATTCGGCCTTCACCGCCTTTGGAATGATCGCCCCGGCCCTCCTGGGGCTGGACCTTCGAGCGGTCAGCGCGGCTGGCGAACGGGGTCGCCGCGCCTGCGGGCCCAGGATCGCGTTGACCGAAAACCCGGGAGCGCTGCTGGGCGCCCTGCTGGCCGGCCAATCCCAGGCCGGGCGCGACAAACTCACGCTCCTGCTCTCGCCCCGGCTGGCGCGCCTGGGTTTGTGGATCGAACAGCTGGTTGCCGAGAGCTTGGGCAAGGAGGGGCGCGGCATCCTGCCGGTGATCGACGAACCCGCGCTGGCGCCGGAGCATTACGGCACCGACCGGTTCTTCTGCTACCTGCGGCTGGCCGGGGATGCAAACGGTGAATCGGACCGCTTGGCCGGAAAGCTTGAAACCGCCGGGTTCGCGGTCCATCGCCGTGACCTGGCCGACGTCTCCGCAGTCCTGGGCGAACTGTTCATATGGATGTTTGCGGTTGCCCTGGCCGGAGCGGTGCTGGGCATCAACGCATTCGATCAACCCGATGTGCAGGCGGCCAAGGACAAGACGTCCGACGTGTTAAAAGCGCTGGCCGATGACCGGGAGCCGCCGGCGTTGCCGGCGGGGGACCTTGCCGATTGGGTTGAGGGAATCTCCGCCCGCGGATACGCGGCGCTGCTCTCCTACTACCCCGAATCGCCTGCCTATGCCGCCGCCGTTAGTCGCATCCGCGCGGCGCTGGGTCTACGCGGCATCGCGGCGACCGCCGCCTACGGGCCGCGCTACCTGCATTCGACCGGGCAACTGCACAAGGGTGGACCACACAATGGGAGCTTCCTATTTCTGGCTCCCGCGAATCCGCCGCGGGAAAGTCGGCTTGCCGGCCGTCATTACGGATTGGGCACGCTCGCCCATGCCCAGGCATACGGCGATTTGCAACGGCTGCGCGAACTGGGCCTTAACGTTGCCGGTATCGATCTGGGCGCCGAGCCGGCGGCGCGCTTTAACGAACTGGCCGACGACTTGACCTGATCCCGGCGCGCCGCGCCGGCGTTCGACGCCAATTGCCAACGGGAGGAGCATGGGTTGGAAATCGGAATAATCGGCCTGGGCCGTATGGGCCTGAACATGACCGAACGCTGGCTGCGATTCGATCATCGCGTGGTGGCCTACAACCGCAGCCCGGGCCCGGTCGCCGAGGCCGTGGAAAAAGGGGCGGTGGGGACCGGCTCGCTCGCGGATCTGGTTCAGCGGCTGGAAGCGCCGGCAGGCCAGCGAGTGCTCTGGACGATGGTTCCGGCTGGCGCGGTAACCGAGAACATGATCATGCAACTGATCCCGCTGCTGAGTCGTGGCGACGTGATCGTGGATGGCGGTAATGCCAATTACAAGGACTCGCAGCGGCGTTCGGAGATGCTTGCCGCCGAAGGCCTCCACTTCCTTGACTGCGGGACCTCGGGCGGCGTCTGGGGCCTGGCCAACGGTTACAGCCTCATGGTCGGCGGCGATCGGCATGTTTACCAGCGCCTGGAGCCGCTGTTTGTAGCCCTGGCGCCGGGGCCGGATCGCGGTCTGGGGCTGGTCGGGCCCGCCGGCGCCGGCCATTTTGCCAAGATGATTCACAACGGCATCGAGTACGGCATGATGCAGGCCATGGCCGAGGGGTTCGAGATCATGGCCAAGAAGACGGAGCTGGACTTGGATTTGGCGCTGGTGGGCCGGATCTGGCGCTACGGTTCGGTCATCCAGTCATGGCTTCTGGACCTGGCGGTCCGCGCCCTGGAGGAGGATCCGCGCCTGGAGAATCTGGAGGCCTATGTTGCCGATTCGGGCGAAGGTCGCTGGACCGTCCAGGAGGCGATTGACCTGGACAGTCCCGCCGAAGTCCTGACCCTGGCGCTGCTGCGGCGGTTCCGTTCGCGCGACCCGTCGCCCTTTTCGGAACGGATGCTGGCAGCGCTGCGGCAACAATTCGGCGGCCACGCAGTACGCTCGCGGGAGCAATAGCAGTAGACACCACCGTCGTCATCTTCGGGGCCACCGGCGACTTGACGCGCCGCAAGCTCATCCCGTCGCTGTTGGAAGGGTGGCGATCCGGGCAGATCGCGCGTCGGCTCAAAGTTCTGGCGATCGCCCACACCGACATCGATCTGGCCGAGTTGCACCGCCGCTTGCGGCCGCAAGGGATCGAACCGGATATCTGGGCCGAGTTCGCCGCCGGGATTGAATACTTGCGCCTGGATTTTTCCGACACGGACGGGTATGCGGGTCTGGCCCGCGTACTTGCAGAATCCGAATCTGATAACCCCGGAACACGCCTTTATTACCTGGCCTGCGCGCCGCGGTTCTTTGCTGCCGTGGCCCGCGGCCTAGCGCGGGTCGAGCAGCAGGCGCCAAACCCGCAGAGTCGGCTGGTGGTGGAAAAGCCCTTTGGGAGCGATCTTGAATCGGCCCGGCAGCTCAACCGGCTGCTGCACTCTCGGTTCGCCGAACACCAGATCCTGCGCATTGACCACTACCTGGGCAAGGACACGGTCCAGAATATTCTGGTGCTGCGGTTTGCCAACGGTATCTTCGAACCGCTCTGGAACAACCATTACATCCGGCAGGTTCAGATCATGGTGGCCGAGGACGAAGGTATAGGCGGGCGCGGCGGTTACTACGACAATGCCGGCGTATTCCGCGACATGTTCCAGAACCACCTGCTCCAGCTCCTCACCCTGGTGGCGATGGAGCCGCCCGCGACCATCGAATCAGATTCCCTGCGCAACGAGAAGGTAAAGGTGCTACGCGCCGTCAGGCCGGTTGCCGGGGACAGCGTCTTCCAAGAATCGGTGCGTGGCCAGTACGCGGGTTACCGGCGAACCGAGCGGGTCAAATCAGGGTCCAACACTGCGACCTATGCGGCCGTGCGGCTGCAGGTCGACAACTGGCGCTGGAAAGGTGTGCCATTCTTCCTACGTTCGGGCAAGGGACTCGCCAAGCGGTCGACCGCGATCGTGGTTGAGTTCAACACCCCGCCGCACGTGATGTTCAACCGCGACGGCGAGCACCTGCCGCTCCGCCCCAATGCGCTCACCCTGCGGCTGCAGCCGGCCGAAGGAATGGACCTGAGTTTCGAGACCCGCCTGCCGGGCCGGATGCAGATGGCGACCGTGAAGATGAATTTCGATTACGTCCAGCACTCGTCCGACCCGGCCATCCCCGACGCCTACGAACGCCTGGTGGTCGATGCGCTGGCCGGTGACTCATCGCTGTTCATCCGCTCCGACGAAATCGAACTGTCGTGGCGGATCATCGATCCGCTGGTAAAGGCCTGGGAACAGGTCGGTTCCTATCGCTTGGGCGAATACGAACGCGGCAGCTGGGGCCCCACCCTGGCCGACGACTTTATCGGTGGATTCGGGTTCGAGTGGGTACAACCCGGTTTGGAGGGCGGTGCGGTCACCTCCGGGGCGGCCGACTTGGCGGGTGGCGCCGAATGAGCGCGATGCGGACGACATTCCCATGACCGCACCGCTGCCCGGGGCAGATCTGCATGCCCACACCAACGCATCTGACGGCGAACTTTCGCCGGAAGAACTGGTCCGGGCCGCCCGGGCGGCCGGCATCACTACCCTGGCCGTGACCGACCACGACACGATGGCCGGGGTTGCTGCGGCCCAGGCGGTCGGGGCGCGGCTGGGAGTTGAGGTGATCGCCGGCGTGGAAATGTCCTGCCATTGGCGGAGCGCCGACGGCAGCCCCCAGACCGTTCACGTGCTGGGGTATTTCTGCGATCCGCGGTCCCCGCAAATGCTGCGTCTGGATGAGACCAAGCGCAGCAGTCGAACGCGCCGTGCGCGCGCCATGGTTGAGCGCCTGGGCAGCCTGGGAGTGGCGATTTCCTTCGAGCGGGTGCGCGAGATCGCCGGCGATGCCCAGATCGGGCGCCCTCACATCGCCCGGGCCGTGATCGAGGCCGGTTATGAGGACGACTGGGGGCGGGTGTTCGAGCGTTGGATCGGCAACGACGCTCCGGCGTACGTGAGCGGCGAGCGGACACTTGTGCCCGAGGCGATCGAACTTATCGCCGCCGCCGGAGGGGTGGCAGTGATCGCTCACCCTTACTACGACTTTCACGGTGGAAGGTTGGAACTCGACCGCCTGCTGCCGGTTGCCACCGAGAGCGGACTGGTCGGGTTGGAAGTGTTCTATGGCGATTTTGCCGATGCAGCCCGCAGTTGGGCGCTGGGGTTCGCGGACCGGTTTGACTTGATCGCCACCGGCGGCAGCGATTTCCACGGCCCCGGCAGCGGCAGCAATCGGCTCGGAACCTCGTTGTGCCCGCCGCAGAACCTGTCTGCCCTAAAAGCCCTTGGGGAATCCCGCCATTAAGTTGTCTCCGCCCCAATCGACGCGATAATTTTTGCGACCGACTTCACCGGAGCCCTAATGACCCGACCGACACTTGACGATCTAGGCCTAAGTGCAGGCAAGCGCGTGCGTTTGGGCCGAATGCTGAACCAATTTGGCCCCGGCGGATCGACGCTGCTAGTCCTGCCAGTTGATCAGGGCATGGAGCACGGTCCACGCGATTTCTTCGTCAACCCGGCCAGCCTCGATCCCGACTACGTCTTCTCACTCGCGGCCGAAACCGGATATTCGGCAATCGCCGTACAGTACGGCCTGGCCAACAAATACGTGGGCCGTTACGCCGGCGCGGTTCCGCTGATTCTCAAACTGAACGGGAAGGCCGAGGTACCCCCCGCCAATGCGCCGCGTTCGCCGCTAACCGCCCGCGTGGAGGATGCTGTGCGGATCGGCGCCGACGCAATTGGCTACACGCTGTACTTTGGATCGGCCCAGCAGGAGACTGACTTCGAGAATTTCTCGCAGGTCCGACTGGAAGCCGAACGGGCCGGGTTGCCGGTCGTGATTTGGGCATACCCGCGCGGCGAGCACATTGATGCCAAGGGCGGGCGCGACAGCATCTACGCGATCGATTACGCGGCCCGCGTCGCCGCCGAGCTGGGTGCCGATGTCATCAAGGTCAATTACCCGGTTCAGAATGCCGACGGTTCGGTCGGGCCGGTTGCCGGCGCGCCCAAGCCCTACAACACGGTGGTCTGGACCGACATGGGCAGCGCCTTGCGCCAGGTCATGAGTTCGGCGGCCAACTCGATGGTGATCATGTCCGGAGGATCGCGGGTCGGCGACGCGGAGCTGCTTGCCCGGGTCGAACTTTCTATGCAGGCCGGCGCCACCGGCTTTATATACGGTCGCAACATCTGGCAGCGCGAACGATCGGCGTCGACAGCCATCATCGCCAAGATCAAGGAATGCATGCGGAACTTCGCGCAGTAGTGTCCAAACCCGCGCAACCCGCAAAGTCAGCCTCCACCACCGAACACCGCCGCCAGGCGCGTTCGCTCGGAGCAATCCGCTGCGATGTGATTGTTGTCTCCGACACGCGCACCGAACGCACCGACGTGTCGGGGCGGGTCGCCCGGGAGCTGATCGAAGCCGCCGGACACACAATCGCCCGGAGTGACCTTATCGCCAACGAACCATCGGCGATAGATGCAGCCATCGACCGGTTTCTGGCCGGCACCTCGGACTGCCTCGCCCTACTGGGCGGCACCGGGCTTGGTTCCCGGGACCGAACCGTCGAGACCGTGGAAGCGCGGCTGGACAAGGTTCTTCCCGGATACGGCGAGGCGTTCAGGCGCCTGAGCTGGGACCAGATCGGGACGGCCGCGATCCTCAGTCGGGCCCTGGCGGGATCAATCGGGGACCGCATCTTGGTCGTTACCCCGGGGTCCCCCAATGCGGTCCGGACCGCATTGGATGGAGTGCTGCTGCCCGAGCTCGCCCATCTTCTGCGCGAAGTCCGCCGCTAGCCGGGAACGCCCGCAGCGACCCGACCCGGTCGGTGAACAGGAACCCGCGTCGGTGATCGATCTCGTGCTGCAGGGCCTGTCCTAGCAGGCCGTCGGTATCAATTGCCAGTTCGCGTCCGGCCGCGGCGCTGGCGCGAGCCCGGGTGCGGTTGGCGTGTTTCGAATCACCGTAGTAGCCGGGTAGCGAGAGGTAACCCTCGCGCATCGAAGCGAATTCGGCCTGATCCTCAATTTCCGGGTCTTTCGGGATGTAACGGCGCATCGATCCGGATTCGAGATCCCGGGGATCGGGTACCTCGACCCCGATCAGTTCCGTTGATATTCCGACACCTGCACTCCCGCCGGGGCGCTCCCGTGGTGGGCACGCATGGTCTCGATATATGTCGCGGGCGAGAGCATCCAGGTCGCCTTCGTACCCGGAAGTGGGTCGGGCCATCTGGCGCGGGGTCAGATCCCCGAACGGGACGATTCGCCGCGGCATGCGACCATTCCGCCGGATTACGGTGCCACCTGGTGCGGCTGATAATTCCCGCAAGATCCCCGTCAATTCCCTGCAAGGCCCACCCGACCGCAATGCTCGACATCGCCACCAACCCAATAGATCAAGCCGAAAAGACCACCCTCGCCAACGGCCTGCGGGTGGTTTCAGCCACCATGCCAAATACTCAGGCGGTTTCCTACGCGGTGCTGATCAACGCCGGATCGCGTTTTGAAACCGATGCCCAGGCAGGGATATCGCACTTCATCGAGCATCTGGTGTTCAAGGGAACCCGACGCTGGCCCAACGCCCGGGCTATTTCCGAGCAAATCGAGGGTGTCGGCGGGGTTCTGAATGCCTCCACCGGCAAGGAATTGGTCACCTATTGGTGCAAGGTTCCCGCGCCCCGCTTCGAAATGGGCTCGGCGGTCATCTCCTCGCTGGTGACCGAACACTTGATCCCAGACGACGATGTGGACCGCGAGCGCAGCGTGATCCTCGAAGAGATCGACATGTATTACGATGACCCGCACTCGATGACAGAGTTGCTCTCGGAGCGGATCACCTATCCCGAACACCCAATGGGGCGCGATATCGCCGGGTCCGCGCAGACGCTCAATTCAATCGGGCGCGACGATCTGCTCGGTTTTATAGCCGCCCGCTACGAGCCGCATTCGACCGTGGTGGCGGTTGCCGGCAAGCCCTCCCATGCCGAGGCGGTAGCGATGGCCGAACGCGAATTCGGCCAATGGGGCAACGGGCGCGAGCCGGCGCGGCGCAATTACTCGGACGGGCGCCCCAGCGGTCGGGCGCTGCTGGTCGAGGAGCGCGCGACAGAGCAGGCCAACATCCTGCTTACGATGCCGGCACCGGCTCAAAACGATCCCGATCGCTTCGCCCTGAGCCTGCTCAACGCGGCCCTGGGTCAGGGGATGAGTTCGCGTCTATTCCAGCGCATCCGTGAGCAGATGGGATTGGCCTACTCGGTATACGCTTACTGGCACGCGGCTTCCGACCAGGGCCATTTCGGGGTCTACGCGGGGGTGAGCCCGGACAAAGCCGTCGCCGCTTTGGAGGCGATCAAGTCAGAACTGTTAAAAGCGCTGGCCGGGCTGGGGCCCGACGAGCTTGAACGCGCCCGCGAATTCGTGCGGGGGCGCCTGATCCTGGGCACCGAAGACACCCGCGGGGTCCTTGCCTGGATCGGGCGCCAGACGGCGCTCTATGACCGGGTGTTGCCGCTGTCGGAGGCCGTGGGCCAGATCGATGCGGTTACTTCCGAGGACGTGGTTAGGGTGGCCGAACGGGTGCTGAACCCGGCCAATTTCCGCCTGGCGGTGCTTGGCCCCTTTGCCGATGAGGGCCCCTTCGAAGCGGTGCTGACCAGTTAGCGGATGGGTGCGCACGGCGATCCGCCGCGTCCGCCGGTGCGAATGCCCGCCCCGACTCCGCCGGGGCGGCATCGCCTCACGGCACCCAATGCATTGATCTCTTCACGGCGCGGCGCCAATTGGCGCGCAGGGCGCGCCGGTCAAGGCTCGGGTCCGGGGCGAAGGCGCGTTCGCGCTCCCAAGTTCGCGCGATAGCCGGCAGGTCCGACCACCAGCCAACGGTCAGTCCGGCCAGCAGCGCCGCCCCGAGGCCGGTCGTCTCGGTCACGGCCGGCCGAATCACGGGGATTCCGCTGAAGTCGGCCTGCAGTTGCATCAGCAGATCGTTGACCGCCGCCCCGCCGTCGACCCGCATTTCGGCGATCGGGGCCGCGGTGTCGGCCTCCATCGCCGCCAGGACATCGCATACCTGCAGCGCGATCGCCTCCAGCCCGGCGCGGACGATGTGGGCGGCGCGGGTGTCGCGCGTCATCCCCAGCAGTGCGGCCCGCGCGCGAGGATCCCAGTCCGGCGCTCCCAGGCCGGTAAACGCCGGCACCAGGACCGCGCCGGCGCTGTCGGGAACGCTGGCTGCGACCACCTCGGATTCTGCGGCGGTCGCGATCAGGCCGAGGTTGTCGCGCAGCCACTGGATGACCGCCCCGCCCATGAACACCGAGCCCTCGAGAGCGTAGGTGGACTGGTCCCCAATCTGCCAGGCCAGGGTGGAGAGCAACTGGTTCTCCGATATCGGAGGGCGGTTGCCGGCGTTGAGCAGCACGAAGCAGCCGGTCCCGTAGGTGGTTTTGACCTGTCCGCGAGAAAAGCAGGCCTGCCCGAAAAGGGCGGCGTGCTGGTCCCCGGCGATCCCGGCGATCGGGATCGGATCCCCCAGCACACGCGCGTCGGCGGCGGTGCTCCAGCCCGACGACGGCACGATCTGCGGGAGGATCGCCGGCGGTACTCCCAGCAGGTCGAGCAGATCGTCGTCCCAGGCGGGTGGATCGATGCGGGCAAGCATGGTGCGGGCGGCATTGGTGGCATCGATTACGTGCTCGCGCCCGCCGGTCAGTTTCCAGATGATCCAGGAATCGACTGTCCCGAAACAGATCCGACCGACCCGCGCGGCGGCCGCCAATTCCGGGTCCGACCGCAGGAGCCAGGCAATCTTGGTGCCGGAAAAATAGGGATCCAGCAGCAGGCCGGTACGCTTTCGAACCAGCTCTTCGACGCCCTGGCCCTTGAGCTCGCGGCAGATGTCGGCGGTGCGCCGGTCCTGCCAGACGATCGCCGGCCCGACCGGCCGCGAGCTGTTTCGGTCCCAAAGCAGCGTCGTCTCGCGCTGGTTGGCAATCCCAATCGCCAGCGGTGGCCCGCCCCGGCGGTCAATCAACTCGCGCGTGGCCCTAAGTACCGATTCAAAGATCGCGTCCGGGTCCTGTTCGACCCAGCCGCCGCGGGGGAAATTCGAAGCCAGCGGGCGGTAGCTGCAGTCGCGGACGCGACCGCCTCGATCCACCGCCAGCGCGGTGGTGCCGGAAGTGCCCTGGTCGATGGCCAAAAGATAATCGATGGCGGGCTCCTGGACGGTGGCGAATTCGTTGCTGCCCGCAATTTTTACGTCCCCAGTACCCGGAACACCTTGAAACCACTCACATGACCGAGCGATTGGCGCCGGTCGCTCGCTGGGGCGCGATCGGACTGCTGCTGGCGCTGCTGCTGGCATTGGCCTGGCCGACGATAGCGGTTCTGGGCGATGAATCCGATAGCGACGGTTCGACCGCGTGCTCGCCGGCGCCGGGCGTATTCCGCATGGCTCAGCGCCGGCCGATCACCCTGGATCCGGCCACGGCCCGCAGCACTTCCTCGAACTTTTACATCGAACTGCTTTATTCGGGGCTGGTGCGGGGGGCCGGTGATGGAGCAATCGAGGGGGACTTGGCGTCCGAACGGACGATATCCGAAGACGGGCGCACCTACACCTTCACCCTGCGCCCCGGGTCCGCGTTTGCCGACGGTGCCGCCATTGACGCCGAATCGGTAGTTTTCTCAATCCAGCGCGCCCTTTCTCCGGCGGTCGGTTCGACCACCGCCCAAACGTACCTGGGAGATATCGTGGGCGCCAAGGACTACCGGGCCGGGCTCCGCAAAGACCTGCCCGGGGTGCGGGCAATCGATGAACAAACGGTGCAAATCGAGCTCACGCAACCCAAGTCTTCGTTTCTGCAGAAGCTGAGCTATCCGACCAGTTATGTGGTCGATGAGCGGCAGGTCGATGAATTGGGCTGGTGGCGCGAACCCAATTCAAGCGGCGCGTTCGTGCTGGTCGACTACCCCGCCGCCCAGGAGGAGGGACCCATCATCGTCACCGGGAACCGCAATCATCACCGCGGGGCCGCGACCGGGCTGATCCGGGCCGAATTCCACCCGGTCGGCGGCCAGTCGGCCTTCGACGCCTACCAGCGCGGGATGTTCGAGGTAATTCCAATCGGCGGCCCGACGCTGATCCAGGTCACCGATCCGTCGCACGAATTGGGCTCGCACGTTACCGCGTCGCCGGCGGTCTCACTTTCCTACCTGGGCTTCCGCTCCGCGACGCCACCGTTTCACGACCCCTTGGTGCGGGCCGCTTTCGCACATGCAATCGATGTAGAAAGGCTGATCCTGCTCCAGAACGACGGCTCCGACCTGGTGGCCGACGGGGTGATTCCGCCCGGAATCCCCGGCTACGAGGCCGATTCAGCCGAGGTTCCAAAGTACAACCCGGAACGGGCGCGCGAATTGCTGCGCCAGTCCAGCTACGGGTCGGCTGAAAACCTGCCCGAGATCATATTCACGGTGGTGGGTCGCTCCCTGTTCATCGACTGGTTCGACTGGACCATCGCCCACAGCCTGAAGCAGAACCTCGGCGTGGAGGTCAAGTTCCGCGCGCTCACGTTTGCCGAAACCCTCGATGCCCTCGACGGCCCTTCCGACGCTCGGTTTCAACTCTTTACCCTGGGCTGGGTCGCAGACTACCTCGACCCCGAGAATTTCGTGGCGGCGCTATTTGCATCCAACAGCCCGGTCAACCATTTCGAATACTCCTCGGACACCGTCGACGCGTTGATTGCCGAAGCCGATGCCCTGGAATTCGGCCCCGACCGGTTGGGTCTTTATCGGGCCGCCGAGCGCCAGGTCGTGCGCGACGTCCCGCTGCTACCGCTGCAGTTTGGCAGCGACCGCTATCTGGTCCAACCCTGGATAAAAGGGTTCGACCTGCAGATCCAATCCGATTGGCTCACCCGGATCAGCACCGGTCAGGCCTGCCCCACCTGAGCACGCCAGCCCCAGACCGCGGCGCCCAAAATCCCCACCTTGTTGCCCAGCCGCGCTCGGCAGCCAACCGCATTGAGGCCAGGCTGACCAGATGTTGATACCGCGTTCGGGAGCGAGTGCGTCCATCCCACAAATCTGATCGGCGATGTCGTCCCTGACGATCCTCGCGATACGGGAGATTTCGGTATTGCTCGTCGCCAGGCCGAATTCCTCGGCGTCGGCTTTCGAAGGGGTTGGACCGGCAGCACGTCGGCGCCTAGAACCTTGATCAGGTTGACCCAATTCGGCCGGGGCTCCTCCGGTACCGACAGGAAGCAGGGCTCGATTTCAGCAACCGCGGTAGACATGGGTTCGAACAACTAGCTTCCCGGCATTTCGAGGCTCCCAACCTCACCGGCAACTCAATCGCTATCCGCGTTGCCCCTTCGGTCGACGTCGTGAGGGACTGTCCGGCTCGAGGCGATATCGTTCCTATTGCCTGCAATGAAGGCGCTGGCGTGGTGTTCCGCCCGGCGGGCGCGCAGAACCAAATCGAAAGCCAGCCAGGACCGGAAGGATTTCTCCCGGAGCACGGACCGGCGAACAAACGATGTCTGTACGAGTTTGGGACCCGACCACGTCAGGGCGATACATGAGCCCTGGGGCGCGAGGAGAGCGTGCATGCTGGCCGTGAATAGAGAATCACAAAGGCGGTCCCAGGCTTGCGAAGCATCTCGAACTGCCTAGAAGGGATGGCCCCAAATGCCCAGTCGCAACATTCCGGAGGCAGACCCTTACGGGCGAAAGCGCGTTCAGGTACTCGATAGCGAGATGTCCTTCGTCGATGCTGGGACTGGTGACCCAGTCGTGTTCCTGCATGGGAACGGGACGTTTTCCTACGTATGGCGAAACATAGTCCCATTTGCGGAGCCGCTTGGACGCTGCCTAGCTCCGGACCTCATGGGATGTGGAGATTCGGGCAAGCTCCCCGGATCGATGTACCGTATAGCCGACCAATCAAGATACTTGGATGCTTGGTTCGAGGCGATGGACCTTGGCGATCAAATCACCCTGGTCCTGCACGATTGGGGCGGGCCTATTGGGTTCGATTGGGCACATCGGAACCAAGACCGGATCAAGGGCATCGCCTACATGGAAACATTGGTGCTGCCGTTGGAGTGGGAAGATTGGCCCGAAATCAGACGGGACCTATTCAAGCAGTTCCGTTCACCCATGGGCGAGGACTTGGTTCTTAAGGACAATTTCTTCATCGAAACCATCCAGACGCGCATGGTTCGGAATTTGCCCGAGGCAGTGATGGATAGATATCGCGAGCCGTATCTAGAGCCAGGCGAATCTCGGCGACCCACCCTGACGTTTACAAGGGAGTGTCCTATTGGAGGAGAACCCAAGGATGTCATTGCGATGATTGATCGCGTTGGCCAGTGGTTGTCTGCCAGTGACCTACCGAAGCTGTTCATAAACGCGTACCCAGGTTCGATCCTGACAGGACGGCAGCGAGACTTTTGCCGAACCTGGCCGAATCAACAAGAGAAAACAATTCTGGGAATTCATTACATCCAAGAGGATTCACCGTTCCAGATTGGCGAAGCGATCGCTGACTTTCTCAAATCCCTGGATTGAAGCTGCACCAGGGTGGCCAGACCTGCGACAAGGATCCTATTTGGTCCGGCGACATGGTCGTTCAACCGTAGATCTAGAGATTCATTGAGAAGGCGAATCACCGCACCGCACCCGGTCAGAATTCCGAGAAGGATATTTCCCGCAGGCTGATGTCCGATCGTTGGGGCAATGCCTGTGACACCTCGGCGCCGGCGACGCCGTCACTGACGAGATCTGCTGGCGTCCCGGGCCCGAGCCAGTTCTTGCTGCAGCCAACGGGACATTGCGAAAAGCAGACCCGGCCCCAGCTAGTCGTTCCCGCCGGAAAGCCAACGCTTGACGCCAGAACACTTATGGCACAGATCGTTTCATCGCGGTGCGATCCAAATCCGCGATACCGCAGAGCAGGTCGCGTACTGCGGGCGAGTCGTATGAGGATCCCGGAAGTCGCCGACTTCATTCGTTAGGCGGAGGCCGACTCGATGTCCCTAGCTTCTGTACCTCCTGTTTTGCCGCAAGGATCGTCGCGCTCAGCGGTTTGAGCAATTGGCGCCGAGTGCGGGGACTCTAATGCACGCCCAATCCGAGGCGGGCCAAGATCTCCGAGCAGGTGCCCTGCAATTCCTCGGCGTGGAGGTCAAGTTCCGCGCGCTCACGTTTGCCGAAACCCTCGATGCCCTCGACGGCCCTTCCGACGCTCGGTTTCAACTCTTTACCCTGGGCTGGGTCGCAGACTACCTCGACCCCGAGAATTTCGTGGCGGCGCTATTTGCATCCAACAGCCCGGTCAACCATTTCGAATACTCCTCGGACACCGTCGACGCGTTGATTGCCGAAGCCGATGCCCTGGAATTCGGCCCCGACCGGTTGGGTCTTTATCGGGCCGCCGAGCGCCAGGTCGTGCGCGACGTCCCGCTGCTACCGCTGCAGTTTGGCAGCGACCGCTATCTGGTCCAACCCTGGATAAAAGGGTTCGACCTGCAGATCCAATCCGATTGGCTCACCCGGATCAGCACCGGTCAGGCCTGCCCCACCTGAGCACGCCAGCCCCAGACCGCGGCGCCCAAAATCCCCACCTTGTTGCCCAGCTGCGATGGGACGATCTGCAGGTGTTCGAAAAATCCCGGCAGCGCCCAGCGCCGGACGTAGTCGCGCAGCGGTTCAAAGAGCATCTCGCCGGCGTTGGCCACCCCGCCGCCGACGACGATTATTTCGGGGTTTAGGACATGCACGAAGCTGACCGTGCCAGCGCCGAGACCGGCCAGAGCGCGCTGCCAGGTTTCCACCGCCAGCGGGTCTCCCCGGCGGGCGGCGGCAACCACCGCCGATCCGTCCAATTCACCGTTGGCGGCCAGCTGT
This sequence comes from Chloroflexota bacterium, assembly GCA_965217845.1. Lineage (GTDB taxonomy): Bacteria > Chloroflexota > UBA11872 > UBA11872 > VXNJ01 > VXNJ01. The sequence goes on along the minus strand of OZ244573.1, from coordinate 2,093,635 downwards.
TGGGCCAGGGACGACCTTTGGCTGGCGCCTAGGCGCGCCTCGGCAAATCTTGCCATGTAGTCGCCGGAAGCCTGTCCCTCCAGCGTGCCCCGGCAACCCGACTGGTAGACGCGGTCGTTTAGGTCAACCGTCATCTGGCCGACCTCACCGGCATTGCCGGTTGAGCCCTGCAGCAGCCGGCCGTGGGCGATTATTCCAGCGCCAATTCCGGATGAAATCGTCAGATAAACCATGTGCTCGAAGCCGCGGCCGGCGCCGAACTGGTGCTCTGCCAGCGCGGCCGCGTTGGCGTCGTTCTGCAGAAAAACTGGAACCTCGAATCGGTCGGCGACCGTCCGGCCCAGGGGTACGTCGTTGAAACCGGCGATGTTGGGGGCGCGCAGGATAGTGCCGCTGGCAAAGTCGATCGGGCCGGGAGCGGCGATAGAAATCGCAGTCGGGTTTGAACCTTCTGCGCCCGCTTCTTGCCAGGATCGGGCGATCACGGCGGTGATTCGATTCACGACAACGTTGGGATCGCCTTCGCCGGTGAGGCCGCGATTCTCATTCCGGATCGATCCGTCGCGCTCGACCCGCGCAGCGCGGATCTGAGTGCCGCCGAAGTCGACCGCCAGCACCGCCTGCGATGGCTCAACCCTCATGTTCGCCTCGATTGCCGCTTTACCCGGCGCGCGTACAACACCAACGCCACGCCCAGTAGGGCGACCGGCGCCGGAAGGAGCATAACCAAGTCGAATTGCCCGCTTTCGGCCAGGACCCCGGCAATTGGTGGAAACGTCATCCCGGCGAACCCGGCTGAGGCCACGATCAAGCCGGTCGCGGTGCCCACGTTGGCGCGGAAGTCGGCCGTCCCCAACGAAATCGCGGTTGGAAACCCACCCGCGCACAGCAGCGAAGCCAGGCCGAACAACAGCAGCGCGACAACCGGATCGCGCGCCAGCATGGCCCCCACCGCCGCAACCGAACAACCCGCCATGGCTGCCGCCAGAAGCCAGTACTGGTCCCAGCGGCCGGCCACCAACCCCATCATTCCCCGGCCGAGCACCAACCCGGCCGAGACCACTGTCAGCGAAGCGGCCGCAAGGGTGCGTTCGAACCCGCGTTCCAATTCAAGGTAGCTCGGCAGCCAGGACTGATAGACCATCTCTACGGCCACGGCGCAGAACATTACGCCCATGATCAACACCAGGTGCAGTTGCAGGACGCCGCGCAATCGCCAACCCGGGGCCCGTGCCGGCAGCTGTTTGGGCGCCGCGACCAGTGCGAACGGCAACGCCAGCAGCATCCAGGTCAGGGCCAGGCCCAAAAAGACCGGGCGCCAATCGCCGGTCTGCGCGTAGACGACGGCGGCGATCACCGGGCCAACCACCGCGCCAACCCCGAAGCCGCCGTGCACGAAATTGAGGATCCGGGCCGAACGCGGTCCGGAGATGTCGATCAGCAGGGCGTTGCAGGGCCCGTCCAGCATTCCGAACCCGATTCCGAAGAAGATGCCGTTGAGCAGGAAAACCTGTATGTTCGGGGCCAGGCCCGAAAACAGAAACCCCAGTGCCAGGGAGGCCGGTCCGGCGACTATGAACAGGCGCCGCCCGATTACGTCCGAGAAGTACGAACCGGCGATGGTGCTGGCGACATGGGCGGCCGACGAATAGAGGAAAATCAGGCCCATGGTGGCGTTGGAAACCGCGAATTCTTCACGGATCGGCTGCAGCAAGGGACCGATTACGGTGAGCGACATGCCGAAGAGGAAGAACGCCGCCCCGCCGGTGCCAATGGCGGCTCGGTAGCGCTGGTCGATCCCGACTTGCTGGACCGTTTCGGCCGAAACCCCCAAGGGTTAGGCGGGTCGGGAGGTAAGGGTTAGAGCGATCGCAACCCCAGCAGTTCGCCGGCGTCGTCGAACACGAAACCCGGTGCCGGACCCACGACCTTTGCCTTGTCGGAAGCCTGGATTTCCTGGGCTAGCGCCTCGGATGCCCAGAAGTGGCCGATCTCCATCGTATTCACGATCCGCATCACCTTCAGATCTTCGCCATCGGCGCGGGCCCGCCGGCCGGCCATGGAGAAGGCCACGTCCAGGCAGGCGCGATCGGATTCGAAGACCATCGGACAACCGGCATCGGGCGCCATCGCCGTGATCATGTTCACGTAGGTGTCATTCCAGTCCACCTCGTCCACAAGTTGCCGGGTGGTAAATTGCGCCTGGCCCAGCCCGGCGGCATTGCCGTGCGAGGCCTCGGTCAGGCGATGCACGCTGATGTATTCGAACTGCCTGCGGCTGCGCTCGCCATAGCGGAACGCCTTGGAGCCGATGATGTTTGAATCCATGCCGGAACCGGAGATGTTCTTGCCCATCTCGTCGACCACCAACAGGTGGGCGCGATCGGTGGGAAGCTCTGGAAAGATGGCGATCGATTTGGCGAGCAGGTCGCGGTCGGTTTCGATGTATTCGGCCGGCGTTGGCATCTCGGCGTGGTTCGTCTGGTCGAACGGGTTCTCGACCAGGCCTACCCCGCAGAGGATTTTTCCGGTGTCCAGCATCACCTGGGCCGCCTTGGGAACCTGCTTGGTCACCCCGGCCTCATGAATGCGCTCGGCCCCGAAGCGCTTGCCAAGCCCGATTGCCAGGATCTTGCAGAGCCCGCTCTGGATCGGACCGGTCATGCCGGTGTGCAGCTTGACCCGGCCGATCGGAATCACGTGGTCGGCGGCGTGGGCATTGGCGTCCATGCGTACTTCGACGCCGTCCTCGGTGTGGCCGACCAGGACCGTCTCCATGGTCGCCCTGACCGGGGCGCCAACCCCCTCCTCGGTGATTCCGTATTCGCTAAGGACCGAAGCTTGGCCTTCGGCGGTGCCACCGCCGTGGCTCCCCATCGCCGGAACAATGAACGGCCTGAGTCCGGCCGCGTTGAGCCCCTCCACGAGCGTTTTCACGACGGTCACGATCGGGGTCACGCCGCGGCTGCCGACGCCGATCGCGACGCTGCCGTTCGGAGTCAGCTCCGACTTGGCCAGGGCCCTGGCCAGACGCTCGCGCAGGTGCCCTTCAAGGTCGGGAATATGGTCCGTCGCCAGGTCCTGGTGCAAGCGCAGCATGTTTGGAAATCGCATTTTCCGAGTCCCCCTTGTTCGGTCTCCGCCTGCACCGGTTGGCCCGGTTGCGGAGCCATGGTTAGATCCACGCGACGCGGCGCGGTCCCCAATCGGTTTCCTTGACGGTGTCGTCAAACATTTTGATCATGTAGTCACTTACGACCGCGGCACTTTCGGGTTCGTAATAAAGGTTGGCGTGCTCGTGCGGGTCGGCTTGCAGGTCGTAGAGTTCGCCCAGGCCGCCCTTGCCGTGATAGAGCACCAGCTTCCAGCGCTTGTCGGCGATCATGGAGGCGTGGGTGCCATCGCCGAGTTGGATCGCGTCGCGGAACTCGCAGCGCACGTATTCGCGAAACTGGCCCGGATCGGCGCCGCCGGTCAGGATCGGTAGCAGCGAGCGACCGTTCATGCGCTCGGGGATCGCCAGTCCGGCAACCTCCAGCAGGGTGGGGGCGATATCGGTCAGCTGGACCAGCGCATCCGATCGCAACCCCTGCTTAAAGTGCCCCGGCCAGCACATGACCAGCGGCACCCGCGCCATCCCTTCCATGAACCGGCAGCCCTTCTCCACCAGGCCGTGATCGCCCAGTGATTCGCCGTGGTCGGAGGTGAAGATGATCAGGGTGCTCTCAAGCTGACCTGCGGCCTCGATGTGGGCTAGCAGCCGCGCCAGCTGGTCGTCGATCAGTTCGATCATGGCGTAGTACTGGGCCTGGATCTTGCGCCCATCGAAGCTGTCAGGGTGTTCGGGGTAGTTCTGGAAATCGACTCCGGCGTCGGATATTCGACGCTGGATTTCGAGATCGCCGTCCTGAAAATGTGGCCCGGGCAGGCTTTCCGGATCGAAGCGTTCGAAGTACTCGCGCGGCGGATTAAACGGCGGGTGCGGATAGTACGGATTGACGCTGAGCAGCCAGGGGCCGTTGCGCGGCTGGTCGATGAATTCGATGCAGGCGTCGGTTGCCCAGGTGGTCTGCTGGTACTGAGCCGGCACGTTATCCGGAGAGTTGAGCATGCTCGTCAGGTCCTGACCTCGCTCACGCAGCCACTCGACATAAGCATGGCCCTCCGCCCAGTCGTCGCGCGGCGCGTGCGAATAGGCGAAGAAGCGGTAGCCATCGCGGCCGCGCGGCTCGGTCCCCGCCTCGGCGGTTGCCAGGTGCAGTTTGCCAACCAGGCCGCAGTCGTAACCGGCGTTGGCTAACAGCTGCGTGACGAGCGGGTAATCCTGAGGCATGAATTCGATGCCGTTGCCGTTGGCGCGCACGGTCGAAGGGAGCTGGCCGGTGAGAAAGCTGGCCCGCGACGGGGTGCAGATCGGGTTCTGGCAGTAGGTGCGGGTGAAACTGACGCCGCGTTCCACCAGTCCATCGACGGTATCGGTGTGCACATATTGGTTGCCGAGTGCGGCGATCGTGTCGAAGCGCTGCTGGTCGGTGCAATACCAGAGGATGTTAGGTCGTGGATCCGCCATTGCTGCTCCCGGGCCGCTCGTGTTGGCTGCCGGCATTCTAGGGAGGGCCCTACGAAGCGGTAGGTTCTTGGCGGCGGGTGGCGCGCAGATCAAAATTGGTTACTGCGGCATCCTCCCATTTCCCCGCAGTGCCGGGCAATGGAGTCGAAGATGGCCAGCGTGCGCCTTAAGTTGACGTTCCCTGAGGAACTGATCACCGAACCGATCGTTTATCTGGTCAGCCGCGATTTTGAGCTGGTATCAAACATCCGGCGCGCCGACGTGCGCGAGCACGTGGGCTGGCTCATCCTCTCGCTCGAAGGCGACGAGGACAACATCGGGGCCGGGATAGCTTGGATGCAGTCCAAGGGCGTGATCGTTGATCCGATTGAGGGCGACATTGTCCAATAGGCCCGGCAAACGCCGCCGGGTTCGCAATGACGGCTGCGACCGAAGCTGCTAGTTCCCGGCCGGCGGGTGAATTCGGTCTGTATCTGGCGCAGCTCGAATATGGCGTGGGGCCGGCGATTTCTGCCCCCGTCTATCAGGGCTCAGTGCTAACGCAATGCTTTACCAACGCCCGCTTGGAGATCTACACCGATGCCGGAATGGGGCCGTTTGGACGCGTGCGGATTTCGGATCTAGGGATCATGTTGCAGGCTGCGGCGGTCCTGCCGCCGGAGATCGGGCGTGAGTTGCGCAGCGCGCCCGAAACCACCGCCCAGGCGGGGACCCCGTACGCCGGCGTGGACCGGGGTTTGGCGGGTCTTTTCGCAGCGCGCGGCGGACTCGAACGGTTTGGGGCGCCGCTGTCGGCGGGATTCGACCACGCGGGGCGGCGTTGCCAGCTGTTTGCCAAGGCGGTTCTGCGGCGGGACGCCGACGGCCAGGTGGAGGCCGATCCACTGGGGAGCTGGTTCGCGGCCCTTGAGCGTTCCCGGCGCCGGCAGGTCGACCCTCTTCCTGCGCCGGGCGAGCCGCCCGATCCGGGCGCCGGCATCGATGCGCCGATCATTTACTACCACGACGTGCCAGATTCGGAGGCTTTTGGCTTGCAGCTTGAAGCCCTGCTGGCGGACGGTTACTCGGTGATTCCCTATGAGCGCCTGGTGAGGGCGCTGCGCGGAGCCGCCGACCTACCGGAGCGGCCGCTGGTGCTCACTTTCGATGACGGTCGGTCGACGCAACTGCAGAATGCGGCGCCGGTCCTATTGCGCTTGCGCTTGCCGGCCACGTTCTTTGTACTGCCCGGGTTTGACGAGCGCGAACCCGGACATATCGACGGCGACGCCTTCGCACGCCTGCGTAACTGGGGGTTCTCGGTTCAATCTCACTCCCTAAACCACGCCGACATCACCGACCTGCTGGGCAGCGACCGCGGCGCCGCCGAAGCCGAGGTTGTGCTCTCGCGCAGTGCGTTGCTGCCGATTGGCGGCGGCGACCACTTCTCCTATCCGTTCGGCGCCTTTGACCAGGCCGCGGCCGACCTGGTCCGGGCCGCCGGCTACGAATCGGCCGTCAGCACCCGCTTTGGGCGGGTCCATTTCCCGGAAGATCTCTATCGCCTGGCGCGGATTCAAGCCAATCCTCAGGCCAGTCCGTCCCAGGTCATGGCAGATCTTGGCGCGGCCGGCCCCTGAGCGTCTGCGAGTGGGCCGCATCGGTGTCCGGGTTAACTGGCGTCGATGGCGCATCGCCGCCGCCGCAGCGCTCGCGCTGGCACTGCTGTATCTGGCGGCGTTACTGCTTTTCTTTGATCAGATCGGCTGGAGCATGGTGGTGTTTTTCAGTGCCGCACTGCTTATGACGCTGGCCCTGCTGGGGTTGCAGATCGCCCACTTCCTGCTGCGGGGACGGTCCTGATGTCGGTCGTGCTGTGCGAGTGGCTGGACCTGACCGGTTTTCGCAATTACCATCGATTGACCCTGGAGCCGCCCGCGGGAGGCTGCCTGTTCATCGGGCCCAATGGGGCCGGAAAATCCAATTTGCTGGAAGCGATCGGTCTGGTCTCGGCCGGCCGCGGCGGCAATCCTTCGGCCGGTCTGGAATTGATTCGAATTGGGCTGGACGGCGACCGCGCTGATTTCGCGCGCGTGCGTGCGCGTGTCGCCGCCGCCGACCTGCTGCCGCAGTTGCTGGAAATGGTGATTGCCCCCGGGGAGGGCGGCCGGGTGACCCGGCGCGCCTGGATCGCTGGTCGCATGCGACCGCGCCGGGAGTTGATCGGCAGGTTGCCGCTGGTCCAATTCGAACCGCGCGACTTAGAGCTGGTAAATGGGCAACCGGCGGCGCGCCGCCGGTTCGCCAATTGGGCGATCGGCCAGGCCGATGCCGAATACGTGGCCGCGCTGGCCGATTACGAACGCGCCCGCCGGCAGCGCAACGCGCTCCTGCGGGCGCTGGCGTTGGCACCGGGCCAGGACCCGGACCGGCTCGACTACTGGGACGGGCTGCTGGACCAGCACGGGGGCATCCTGGTCCGGGCGCGATCGGCCTGGCTGGAGCAGCTGACCCTTCGCGCCCAGGCGCATTTCGAACGGCTGGCGCGCGGGCCGCGATCGGTCGGGCTCGAATACCGCCCGGCGCTGGCGAATCTTGAACCGGGTGCCCTGGCGGAAGCGTTGCAGCGGACGCGGCAGCGCGAGATCGCCGTCGGTATGACCTTGCTGGGGCCGCATCGGGACGACTTCCGGGTTCATGTCGACAACCGTTTGGCGTCCCAGTTCGCATCGCGCGGACAGCAGCGCCTCGCAGTCCTTTGCGTCAAGCTGGCCTTGCTCGACTGGCTGACCGAGCAGATTGGTCGGACCCCGGTGCTGGCACTGGATGAGGTTTTCTCGGAGCTCGATTCCCACCACCGTGGCCAGCTGGCCGAGATTCTGCCCGAAGACGGGCAGCTCTTCATGGCTGCCGCTGATCGGACCCTGATTCCAACCGGGCTGGCCGAGCGTTGCCGGCCATTTGAGCTGGATGCAGGTGATGTCCGAGCGCTCTGATCGCCCGCCGCGGGATGTCGGCGGCGCGGATCCGCGCCGCCTCCGGGACCATGTGGCGGAGGTGCTGGGCGAGCCGGCGTTCAGGGCCGGTCTGGAGCGCGGCCGACAGATCGAACTGGTCCGCCGGGCCCTGCGCGAAGTCTGCGGCGAATACGCCGCCGGTTGCCGCCCAATCCTGCTGCGGGAAGGCCGGTTGCGGCTGGAGGTGCCCAACTCCACTGCGCTGCAATTTATCAAACTCAATCAACGCGCCATCTTGGCGCGCGCCCGGCGCCTCGGCGTGGTCGACCCGATTGAGGAAATTAAATTGGCGATCATACCGGCCTATCGACCGGACGGAGGGCCTCGTGGTCATTGAAGGAGTCTCCGTTGAACTGCTGCGTTGGGAGATGGTGGCGCCGATCAGCGACGCCCAGGTCACGATTCGAGCCCGCGAGTGCATGTTGGTGCGGGTTCGGACCCGCGACGGCATCGAGGGTATAGGCGAGGCCGGCACCTTCGGCGGCACCGCATTCGGAGTCAAGGCGATCCTCGAAACGCGCCTGGCGCCGATGGTGATCGGCGCCGATCCGACCTATATCGCCGAGCTCTGGGACCGCATGTACAAGGGCACCATCCAGTCGGGGCGCCGCGGCGTGATGCAATCGGCCATCGCCGGGATCGACCTGGCCCTGTGGGACGTCCTCGGCAAGGCGGCGGGCCTGCCGGTACACAAACTGCTGGGTTCGCGCGCCGCGCGCGTTCGCGCCTATGGCAGCGGCGGTTTCTACGAGCCGGGTAAGGACCTGGTCGGGCTGGCGGCGGAAATGGACGGCATCGCCGGGCGCGGTTACTCGGCCGCGAAGATGAAGGTCGGACGGCTCAATCGCGCCGACGACGCCGAGCGCGTGCGGGTTGTGCGCGAGAGCCTGGGACCAGCGCGGGAGCTGATGATCGACGCCAACAACCAGATGACGCCGCACCAGGCGATCGCCTTCGCCGATGCCGTCGAGCGGCACGAGATCGCCTGGTTTGAGGAACCCACCTGGACCGAGGATGTGGCCGGTGCGGCGTTTGTGCGGCAGCGTATCGCAATGCCGGTGGCCGGCTACGAGACCGAGACCTCGCTGCCGGGGTTTAAGACCCTGATCGACAACAAGTGCATAGATATCGCCCAGCCGGACGCCGCTTGGGCCGGAGGCATCAGCGAATGCCAGCGGATCTCGGCCTACGCGGCCGCCTGTCACCTGGCGTTCGCCCCGCACAACTACGGCGCCGCGGTATCCGGATTTGCGAACCTGCAACTGCTCTGCGCGGCACCAACCGGATATGCCTTTGAAATGGATCAGAATCCCAATCCGTTGCGGACCGAACTGGTCCGCAACTGGCCGGTTGTTGACGCGGATGGAATGATAGATTCGCCGCAGCTACCGGGGCTGGGATTCGAACTTGACGAGGCCGCCGCGGCGCGTTACCGTATCGCCTGAGCGGTGCGATCGGCGCCGACGCCGACAATACTCATATCTAGAATCGCAGTCACTGGGCCGCAGCGGTTGCGGTTCCTTTCGACACTGGAAATCGGGCCGCTAATGAAACTCGGCGCCTTCAACATGCCGTTGCACCCACCGGGTCGCGATTACACTCAGACCCTGGCCGACGATCTGGACACGATCGTTACCTGCGACCGCCAAGGATTTGCCGAGTACTGGCTGGGCGAGCATTTCACCTCCGAATGGGAGAACATCCCGGCGCCCGATCTGGTCATCGCCCAGGCGTTGGCCCTGACCGAACAAATCAAGCTCGGAACCGGTGTCTCCTGCCTCCCCAACCACAACCCGTTCATGCTGGCACACCGCATCGCCCAGCTCGACCACATGGCCAAAGGCCGGTTCATGTGGGGCATCGGGGCCGGCGGATTCCCCGGGGATTTCGAAGTCTTCGGTTACGAGGGACCCGGCGCCGCACCCAGGATCATGCGCGAGTGCCTGGACGCGATCCTGGAGCTTTGGGGCGCGGCCGAGCCGGGCGCCTACGGAACCGGCAACTGGGGCTTTAAGGTTCCGCGCCCGGAGGACGACATCGGACTTTCAGTCCACGTCCGCCCGCTGCAGCAACCCCATCCGCCGATCGGCATGGCCGGCGTTTCGCGCCACTCCGGGACGCTGCGCGTGGCCGGTCTGCGCGGTTGGATCCCAATGAGCATCAACGTGGTGCCGATCCCGCACCTGCGCACCCACTGGGAAGCGGTCGAGGACGGTGCCGCCGCCTCCGGGCTCAAACCCGACCGAAGCACTTGGCGCATTTCCCGCAATATCTTCGTCGCCGAAACCTCCGAGGCAGCCTTTGACGGGGCGATCAACGGCACCCTGGGACGTGATTTTGCAGATTATTTCTTCAAGTTATTGCCCAAGGTCGGGTACTTCGACCTGCTCAAGTTGGACCCGGAAATGCCGGATTCGGATGTGACGCTCGAATACCTGGCCGAGAACATCTGGGTGGTCGGCGATCCCGACGAAGTGGCCCAGAAGCTGCGGCATCTTCACCAAGAGGTTGGCGGCTTCGGTGTCCTGCTGATGATGGTCCATGAATGGCGCGACCAGCCATCCTGGCGCCGCTCAGTCGAATTGCTGGCCAACGAGGTGATGCCGCAGTTGGCCGATTTGGCCTGAGCCCGGGCTTCAGGCGCCGCAAGCTTTGAGGACCTCATAGGTCTTTAGCGCGCTGCCCAGCGGGTCGTGAAGGGCTGGAGCGCTTTCGATCGCCAGCGGACGGGCGTAGCCGACTCGTTTGAGTTCGGACAGGATTTCTTCGACCAGGCGCCGATCGAAGATTCCGTCAGTGAGTCCAAGATGGTTGTCGCGCTCACCATCGGTGTCGTTGAAATGCACGTAGGCTAGGCGATCGCCGCAACCTTCGATCGCCGCCACCGGATCCTCGCCGACCAGCAGGCAGTGGGCAAAATCAAGCAGGATGTGGAAGTTTTCCAGCCCCAGCGAATCGAGATGAACTTTGGTTTCCGAGATCGTTCGCAGGCCGCGTGGCGGGGAGGGCTCGACCGCAAACAGGAGCCCCCGCTCGCTGGCATGTGCGGACAACTCGACCGCGCAGTCGGAAAAAAGTTGCAGGGCCTGATGACCGGGGTCGGGAGCGCCCACGTACACGACCTGGGCACCCAGACGCGCGGCTTCATCGATCGCCCCCAGCGCGTGACGGCGAGCCGCGGCCCGGGCTTCGGGATCGGAATCGTCGAGCCTGGTGCCGCCAGGGAACAGGTGGCCCGCGGCCAGGCATGTGACCGGGCGATCGGTCCCCCAGCCGCTGGCGGGGCCGAACCCCGGGTCAACGTCGATGGTGTCGAATCCGGCACGAGTGAACGCCTCGGCCGCCTCGACCTGGCTGCAATCTAGCCCCCAGGTGCATCCCGCAATCTGCATTTGCGCCTCGCCAATCATTAGATCTTTGTGAGTTACCTGCGCCGGATCGTCGGGGAAAACACAATTGGGAGTTCAACGACCGAGCCCTGGCGGCCGGTTGACCGGCAGTCAGCGAAAAAAGCAACCCGCACGGATACCGCCCATGCCCACATCCGACCGACCCGACATTATTTTCTTCATGGTCGACCAGCTTTCGGCGCGGTGGTTGGAATTTGGACTGGCCGGCGACATCGTCGACCTTCCGAATCTGTCCGCCCTGGCCGAGAACGGCGTCTGGTTCCGGCGCACGATTTCTTCGAACCCGCTGTGCTGCCCGGCGCGGGCTACCCTGGCAACCGGCCTGAGCACTCAGCAGCACGGAGTTCTGCAGAACGGTTATTTCCTGGATCCGCAGATTCCGACCTTCATGCGGGCGCTGCAGGAGGCCGGTTACCAGACCGGTGCCGCCGGAAAGGTTCACTTCCACCCGCATTACGAATCGCTTTTCCCTGATTACCGTGAGTACGGTTTCGATGTCTGCCATGTGACCGAGGACGCCCGTGGCGGCCCTTGGCTGGACTGGGTCCTGGCCGAGCATCCCGGGCATGCCGATGCGGTCCTGTCGACCGTCTGGGCGCGTCAGATCGAGGAATTTGGCCGCTACGGACCCGATCAGATCGACCTTGCCGCCCGCATGGCGCAGATACCCTCGCAGGGAGGTGCCTACGAACTGCCGTTTCCGGCCAATCTCTCACAGACCGAATGGATCACCGCCAAAGCCGGCCAGATTCTGGCCGAAGCCAACGCCGAGCAGCCGCTGTACGCGCACGTTTCATACGTTCAGCCGCACGGTCCATTTGCTCCGCCGCGCGGCTATCTCGGCCGGGTCGATGACGGCTCGATCCCGCTACCGCTGACGGCCGAGTGGCGTGGCGATCCTGCCGCGCCGCGTTGCCTGGAGGTATTGGCGGCGGCCACCGAAGGACGCGATTGGCTTCAGGACCGACGCCATTACTTTGCCGATCTGGTGCATCTGGACGAGCAATTGGGCGTGGTGCAAGAGGCGATCCGGCAGCGCGGCCGATCCGATCGGACCTACCTGGTTTTTCTCTCCGACCATGGCGAAATGCTCGGCGACCATGGCCTGCTGTCGAAAGGCGAGATGCACTATGACGCTTGCATCCGGGTGCCGCTGCTGATCTCGGGGCCGGACCTTGTGCCGGGCCAGCAACGGACCGAATTTGTCCAGCTCGAGGACATCTTCCCGACCGTTTTCGATATGGCGGGGATAGACGTTCCCGAACCGCGTTCGATGCGCATGAAGCTGCCGTTTCCGGCATTGCCGGGGCAGTCGCTGCTGCCATTGGGGCGCGGCGAGCATCCGGCTGCCTGGCGATCGTGTGCCTATGCCGAGAGCTACAACAATATCGATTCAAATACGCTCGACCGCTGGGCACGCACCGTCCTCACCCGGGACTGGCGCTATACCTGGTATCCCGAAGGCGGCGGCGAACAACTCTTCGACCTGGCCGCCGATCCGGACGAACAGACCAACCTGGCCACCGCCGGCGAATACGCTCAGCGGCGAAATCTGATGCGTGACTTATTGCTGGAGCAGGTTGTGCTGCAGGCGCATCCGGCAACGCCACGCTCGCGCTTTGCCTACGGGGTTCACTAGCCGGGACGCCGACGCCTGATCCCCGCAAGGGCGAAGCGACCGACTGCACCCCGCCGTGGGGTCGTTAGTAGCCGATCTCGTAACGCAGGATGCGGGCATTGGCTACGGTCACGATCCCGATCATGACGAACAGGATGAACGAGAGCGCGGCCGCAAAGCCCATGCGCAAATAGGCGAACGCCTCCAGGTAGATCAGCATCACGATCGTGACGGTCGAATCAAGCGGGCCGCCACAGTTGATCTGGGTGTGGGGGCAGGCCATGATGAACACCTGAACGAACATCTGCAGGGCGGCGATGAAATAGACGATCACCACGAAGTAGGTGGTCGGCGCCAGCAGCGGGATCGTGATCTTGTACATCTTCGAAATCCGCCCCGCCCCGTCGATCTCGGCGGCCTCGTATAGGTGCGGCGGGATGCCCTGCAGTCCGGCCAGGTAGATGATCATGTTCAGGCCCATGTTTTTCCAGACGCTCATCAGGATGATGGCCAGCAGGGCGGTCTCGGGGCCGCGCAGCCACTTGGAGGCCGGGAGTCCCATAAAGCGCAGTGCCTCGTTGGCCAGCCCGAACTGAGGCTCGTACATCCAGAGCCAGATCAGCGAGACCGAGACGAACGAGGAAACCACCGGCATGTAGAACATTGCGCGGAAGAAGTAGATCCCGCGGATCGCGCGGTTGACCAGCAGCGCCAACAGTAGCGATGTGACCACCCCGGCCGGAACCGTACCCACGGCGAACATCACAGTGTTGCGGATCGCCGGCAGAAACCGCGGTTCGTTTCCGACCAGCCGGTAATTCTTGAGTCCGGCCCACTCTGGAGCAGTCAATAGGTCGTAGTCGTTGAAGCTGTAGTAAAGCGCGCCGGCGATGGGCACGATTATGAATACGCCGATGAATATGATCGACGGCAGCACGAACAGGTAAGCGGTGGCCCCGCCACGATAAGTCAGGCCGAGCCTGCGCCGCAGGGTCGTTCCGGATGCCACTGTTGTTGTCGTTACAGCCACTTCGCCTTCCAATGTCGCTGCCATCGGGCGCCGGATCGCGCGCCTAATCCAACCGGGTCCATTGGCCTCCGGTGCGTAGCCTCACTTTTCCCTTCATCGTAATCATGGGCGGGGTCTTTACGAAGAATCACCCCCCGGGCCGGTCCTGCCAAATGACCCACTCCTCCTCTGCTACAGCCTGGCTCACCGATCTCAGGAAGAGCGGTTCGGCGTCAGCCAGCACTCAGCACGGGTCGAAGCTGATGGCGCGATGACTGCGCGCGTCGCTCCCAAGTGGGCGGCCGCAACCTGATGCGGTTTTCTTTGCCGGCCCGCGTCCGATCGGTACGGTTGCAGATTCCGCCCGCGCGGTTGACCGGCGATTACATTTGGCGGTCGCGTCCGATCTTCCCGGGGCTCTCAGTATCCGATCTCGTAGCGCAGTAACCGCGAGTTGACGATGGTGACCAGCCCTATGAGGACGAACAGGATGAACGAGAGCGCGGCCGCAAATCCCATGCGCAAGGCCAGGAACGCCTCAAGGTAGATGAGCATGACGATCGTAATCGTCGAATCCAAGGGCCCGCCGCAGGATCCGGCCGGATCATTGCAGGACATGATGAACACCTGCACGAACATCTGCAGGGCGCCGATGAAATAGACGATGACCACGAAGTAGGTGGTCGGGGCCAGCAGCGGGATCGTGATCTTGTACATCTTCGAAATCCGCCCCGCCCCGTCGATCTCGGCGGCCTCGTAAAGGTGCGGCGGGATACCCTGCAGCCCGGCCAGGTAGATGACCATGTTCAGGCCCATGTTCTTCCAGATGCTCATCACGACGATGGCCAAGAGCGCCGTTTCGGGCCCGCGCAGCCATTTCGAGGCCGGCAGGTCGACCACCCGCAGGAACTCGTTGGCCAACCCGAACTGGGGCTCGTACATCCAGAGCCAGATCAGCGAGACCGAGACGAACGAGGAAACCACCGGCATGTAGAACATGGCGCGGAAGAAATAGATGCCGCGGATGGCGCGGTTTACCAGAACCGCCAGCAGCAGCGAGGTGATCACCCCGGCCGGAACCGTCCCCAACGCGAACAACATCGTATTGCGGATCGCCGGGAAGAACCTGGGTTCTTTCCCAATCAACTGGTAGTTCTTAAAGCCAGTCCACTCGGGGGCGGTCAGCAGGTCGTAGTCGTTGAAGCTGTAGTAAAGCGCCCCGGCGATGGGGACGATGACGAATATTCCGATGAATACGATCGAAGGCAGAACGAACAGGTAGGCGGTCGCTCCGCCACGATAGGTCAGCCTGAACTTGCGCCGCAGCGCCAGCCGCACCGAGCCCGCGTCGCCGATTGTCACCGGACCGATCCGACACTTGCATCCGGCGGTCTCCCGATCAAGCGGCCACGCTCACAACCCAACTAGGCCAAATCGAGGCGCCCGCGCAGCAGCCGGGGCGGATAAGACGGGGGCGACTGCGATCGCCGGCCGAAGCGCCGGTTCATGGAAATGTGCAGACCGTGCCTCTTCAGGCTGTGCGTTCTAGCTAGCCTCCGCAATTGCTTGCGTTGCTTGGCGCTGCGCGCTGCTAGTAGCCGATCTCGTACTGGAGCAATTTGGCGTTGATGATGGTAATCAACCCAATCACCGAGAACAGGATGAACGAGAGCGCCGCCGCAAACCCCATGCGCAAATTGGCGAACGCTTCCAGGTAGATCAGCAGCACGATCGTGATCGTGGCGTCGAGCGGTCCGCCGCAGTTGCCCTGTGCGTCCGCACAGGCCATGATGAACACCTGCACGAACATCTGCAGGGCGCCGATGAAATAGACGATGACCACGAAGTAGGTGGTCGGGGCCAGCAGCGGGATCGTGATCCTAAACATCTGCGAAAAGCGCCCCGCGCCGTCGATCTCGGCGGCCTCGTAAAGGTGCGGCGGGATACCCTGCAGCCCGGCCAGGTAGATGACCATGTTCAGGCCCATGTTCTTCCAGATGCTCATCACGACGATGGCCAAGAGCGCCGTTTCGGGCCCGCGCAGCCATTTCGAGGCCGGCAGGTCGACCACCCGCAGGAACTCGTTGGCCAACCCGAACTGGGGCTCGTACATCCAGAGCCAGATCAGCGAGACCGAGACGAACGAGGAAACCACCGGCATGTAGAACATGGCGCGGAAGAAATAGATGCCGCGGATGGCGCGGTTTACCAGAACCGCCAGCAGCAGCGAGGTGATCACCCCGGCCGGAACCGTTCCGAATGCAAAAAACACGGTATTGCGGATCGCCGGGAGGAACCTGGGTTCTTTCCCAATCAACTGGTAGTTCTTAAAGCCAGTCCACTCGGGGGCGGTCAGCAGGTCGTAGTCGTTGAAGCTGTAGTAAAGCGCCCCGGCGATGGGGACGATTATGAATATGCTGATGAAGATTACCGACGGCAGTACGAACAGATATGCCGATGCGCCGCCGCGGTAGGTCAGGCCCAATCGTCGGCGCAGGGTCCCGCGCAGCGCGGCGCCTGATGCTTCGTGGGCCTGCATAATTTCTTGACTCTCCCGTGCGACGAAACGCTGCTGAGACGATTTCTGTTAGACGAGTAAACGCACAGACAGCCGATTTCGGACCGACAAATCTTCCGCTAGCTTATGGTAGCGTCGGCTCCAGGCACTGCAGCGGCCAACTCCGACTTCTCTTCCAACCACCCGCCGTCGCAAATGGCCACTGATCCCCGGTAGGCCGAATGGGAACCTGGTCACGTTTCCGGGAAGCTGGGCGTGGACCAGGGTGCCGATCCTGACGGCCAAAATTCGGTGGAAGGCCAGGGCGGCGCCAAAAACCGTGCGCTGGAGCTTCCCGCAGTGCGATCTTTGCCTTTGATGCCGCGCCGGATCCGATACGGGGCGCTCGACGGTTCCTAGAATCTGGCGCCCCGGCGGGGGTAGCTCAATTGGTAGAGCGCTAGCCTTCCAAGCTGGATGTTGCGGGTTCGACCCCCGTCCCCCGCTCCCGAAATAGTTGAATCGACGGCAATCTCGCCGCGTCCACCGCGAACCCTTTTAAAGACATGGTGAGACTGCGCCGAAGTTGCAGCACTGCCCCGTAACCGGTAATTGGCGCAATGCAATACCAGCGTCGCAAGCGCGATTCGGAGCCATCCGACTGCTGCCCGGGTCGTAATCTAGCGCCGGAATACAAAGACACCACCAGCCCGTGCCCTGCCGCGCGTAATCGGTGGTTCGGGCGATGCTTGCGGCCACCGGCGCAACCGGCGTCTGGCTGGCCGACAGGTTAGGCGGCGCCCAGGAATACCTCAGTGAGGATGTTGGACTGACGAACCGAACGCGGGTCACCGTCGTGGACCACCTGGCCGCGGTCGAGCACGTAAGCGCGGTCGACGATGTCGAGCACTCCCTTGATGTTGTGCTCTACGACCATGGTGGTGGTTCCCAATCGCCTGTTGATCTCCGACACCTTGGCAAATACCTCTTTGACAACTATTGGGGCCAATCCAAGGGTCGGTTCGTCCAACAGCAGCAAATTCGGGGCCGCCATGAGGCCGCGACCAAGCGCCAACATCTGCTGCTGCCCGCCCGACATCTGGCTGGCAAGGTCACTGCGTTTTTGGCGCAGTATCGGGAACAGCTCCAGCACCGAATCGAGGCGACGGCGCTGCTCGTCGCGGTCGCCCAGATACAGGCATCCCATTTCCAGGTTCTCCTCTACGGTCAGGTGAGTGAAGACCCGCCGCCCTTGCGGCACGAATGCGATTCCCTGTTTAACGATCTGGTGAGTGGCTGCGGCCAGCGGCCGGTCGCGCCAGCGCACCTCCCCGCCGACCACCGGCGCCAGTCCCATTACCGCTTTGAGCACGGTGGACTTGCCGGCCCCATTGGGACCCATTACCGCCACAACCTCGCCGCTGTCGGCCCGGATCGAGACTCCGTCGAGAGCGTTGACGACGCCGTAGCGAACCGAAACGTTGACAAGTTCGAGCAGCATCAGACCGCAATCTGGTCAGTAGCCAAGATAGGCTTCAATCACTGCCGGGCTGGCCAGAACCGGTGCGACCTCGCCTTCGGCCAGCATGGTGCCGCTTTCCAGCACGATTACTCGATCGGAGAGCTCGCGCACGATGTCCATGTTGTGGGAGATGAACACGATCGTGCGTCCTTCAGCGCGCATGCGCTGCAACAACACCTTGACCCGCTCTAGCATCTGCGGAAAAAGCCCCGCGAACGGTTCGTCGAAGAGATAGGTTTCGGCGCCCATGGCAAGAGCGCGGCCGATTTCCAACAACTTGCGCTGGCCGTAGGAAAGATCGCCAGCCAGCGCGTCGCGCTTCTCCCACATCCCCACCGTTTCCAGGATTTCGCGCGCCCGCCGGCGCAGGGTCGGGTTGCGACGCTGCATCAACGATGGCAAAAGGCGCCGCTCCGTCAGCACCACCAGGATGTTGTCAAGAACCTTGACCTGGTCGAACAACCGCACCTCCTGGAACGTGCGCGTGAGGCCGCGCTGCGAGATTTCGTGCGAGCGCACGACCCGCAGCCTGACCCCGTCAATAACTACCAATCCGCCGTCCAGGGGGAGAACTCCGCTGAGAACGTTTACCAGGGTCGACTTGCCTGATCCGTTGGGCCCGACAACGCTGGTGGTCACTCCGCGCCTGACCGCCAGACTCAGTTCGTCGATCGCGCGAACCGCACCGAAATGCTTGGAGATCGCATCCGTTTGCAGGGCCTGCGGACCGGCTTCCTGGGGCCCGACCGCGCTCACAACCGGTACCTCCCTACCAGCCCCTGCGGTCGGTAGAGCATCAGCAGCACCAGCATGATGCCCAGCACCACCTGACGGCCCTGCCCGACGTACTCGGTAGGAATGAATGGCAGGAAGCGCATCCCCTCCTCGAGCAATACGAAGGCCATAGCCCCAAGCAGGGATCCGCGGATGGAGGCCAGACCGCCCAGGATCACTATCGAGACCAAGAGCACCGATTCCAACAGCAGGAAGGAATTCGGATCGATGAAGCTGGTCCAGCTGGCGAATAATCCGCCCGCCAATCCCGCGATCATCGCCGAGATCACCCAAATCGAAAGTTTGAAATGGGTCGCGCGATAGCCGAACACCTCGATCGCCTGCTCGTCCTCGCGGATCGCGGTAAGCACCCTCCCGAAGGAGGACGTCACGATCAGGTAGGCGATCAAGACGACCAAACCCAGGAATGCCAGCACCAGGGCCAGGAATTCGAGTTCGCCGTCGAGAACCCAGTTGCCGATGGCCGGATCGGCTATTTCGTGTATCCCGAATGCCCCGCGGGTGACACTGCGCCAGTTGAGAAACACGTTGAAGGCGATGATCGCGAAACCAAATGAAACCAGAACGTAGATGTCGTCGCGGAAGCGATTGAAGGCGACTCCCACCACCAGGGCCACCAACCCGGCCGCCACCACGCTGACCGGAAGGGCGGCGAAGAATGGCCAACCATAGGTGGGGATCGCCTCGGTCCGGAGCTGCTCGTAGGCCGGATCGGAGGTGAGGATGGCCACCGCGTAGGCGCCGACGCCAAAAAACCCGATGTGACCGACCGAGAGCAAGCCGGTGAACCCCAGAACCAGATTCAGGCTCACGGCCAGGATCGCCCAAATCCCAAACACTGTTCCGACCGTGATAGCAAACCCCACGCCCTGCCAGAGCATGAATGCGAACGCCCAGCCGATCACCACTCCCGTGGCCCAGAATTCGACGTTAGCTGCCTGCGAACCGGCAAAACCGCGCGGATCGCGGACCAGGAGTTCCAATCCGGCGCGCAGTGACGACCCCTCGGACATCGCTATTTCCGCGGCAGAAGGCCGTTAGGCCAGAACGAGAGGAACAATATCAGGAGGATGAATGCGATCGCGTCGCGCCACTCGCCGGCCAAGTCCCAGATCCCGAACTGCTCGACCATGCCGAGCACGAATCCGCCCAGGATTGCCCCGTAGAGATTGCCAATGCCGCCGACCACCGATGCGATCCAACCTTTGAGCAGCAGCAGCAACCCCATCTTGGGCTGGATTGCAGTGTCATGCCCGCTGAGCAGACCGGCCATGGCGGCGTAGACGGCGCCGATGAAGAACACCGCCGCCACAATCACGGTGGTGTTGATCCCGACAACCTTGGCCACCTGCTCGTCGTCACCGATGGCCCGCACCGCCCGCCCGAACCGGGTTTTGCGCAACATCAACCACATGGCCGCAAATCCGAGCAGCGCCACGCCGATGGCAAACACGTTGAAGCTCTTGATGTAGGCTCCGGCCAAGGTCCATGACCCTGATCCAAACGCGCCGGGCAGCGGCCGCGGGGCACTTTCAAAGGCGATCGAGATAAACGCCGTAATGCTCAGCAGAACTCCGAGCGAGGCGACCAGCATGACCAGCGGCGATTTTGCGCGTTCACGGATTTGGACGTAGAGCCCCCGATAAAGGGCCAATCCAACCGATCCGGCCAGCAGGCAGGACAGGAGCCAGCTCAGGTAAAGCTCCGACCCATCGGCGCCCGCCAACCCAATACCTGCGACCACTCCGGCGGTCGCGCTCCCCAACGCCGTCAGCGTGGCCCGGATCCGCGAATCGATTCGGCCCGGTAGGCTACCCAGGAGCCTCAGCAGCAACCAGCCGACGATGCTCGCCGTAGCCGCTCCGGCTGCCGGTGCTAGCATGACGCGCAGATGTTCTGGAAAAGACAGAACCGCCAGGGTGTAGGCACCGGCCGCGATCGCGAGCGCGCCAACCGCAGCGCGGTACGCCTTTAGCGTCATGCCCCCCTGCCAGCGCGCCAGCGGACCTACGTACAGCGCCCACGCTACCACGCCGGCCACCACTAACGCCAATAGAGCGTTAATCAGCGGATTGGCCACTTCGTAACGACTGTACAGCGCGTCTGAGGAGCGAAGGTAGAAGACCCCGTAGGCACCCAGAGTCGCGGCCGCGCCGAAGTAGAGGTCGAAAAACCAGACGGTGCTGTAGACGAGCGTGAAGCCCATTGCCAGCAGGGCGTAAATGGCCCCAACCGCCAGCCCGTTGAAGGCGAACTGCAGCGCTTGCTGCGGCGATTGCCCAACCTTCCAGGCCAGGTAAGCGATCACTAATAGGGAAAGCGCGAGCGCGGCGAGACGCCCTTGATCGCGCAGAGTAGCGATCGGGCTCCGGATCATTGCCGTCCGGCGAATCGGGGCCCTAGCGGTTACTCAGTCGGGGCTGGCCCCAACACGCGATATCCGTGGTTCTCTTCGTTGCGCTCGGCCAGTGGCAGGATCTCGACCACGACGTTTGCAAGCCCGACCACTTCGCCTTTCTCGTCGAAGCTATAGTTGTCGCCGATCGCCCCGCTCCAGGTAATCGCATACATGCAGTCGCGGAATCCGTCGGCGTCCTGGTCGTCGCCGGTCTGCTTGAGGCATTCGGCGGCGATGTACACGTCGTCGTAGGCCGACCCAAGGTACCACGGCAGGGTTATGTAGTCATAACGGGCCTTGAAGCTGGAGAGCACTTCCTGACCTTTTGCATTGGCCGGATCCAGGTCGACGAAGATCGCCTTCAGACCGGTTGCCGCTTCGCCGGCAATTTCCAGTGCGGTCGTGCCGGCGGCAACTATTTCCGAGTACAACGGCCCGTCGTATCCGAGTTCGCGCAGCTGCTTGACCACGGTGCCGCCCGCGAATTCGCCTTGCGCCGAAATGTGAATGGCGTCCGGTTCGGCGGCGATGAGTTTGGTGAGCTGACTGCGGAAATCGGTCACATCAGATGCGTATTGCTCGGCCGCGACGACTTCCCCGCCTCTCTTTTCGAACTGCGCGACGGCGGTGCGCCGCACGCCCTCGGCATAGTCGGTCGATTCGGTGATGGTGGCCAGAGTGCGGATCCCGTCGGCCCAGAGCGTATTGCCGGTGTCGGTTCCGACCAGGATGTCGTTAAGTGAGGTGCGGAAGATGTAGTCGCCGGCCTCGGCGATGTCCGGGTTGGTGGCCAGCCCGGAAAACATGATCACACTTTCCTCCTCGGCCAAGGGCGCGGCGCCCAGCATTGCTCCCGAACAGGAAGTGCCAAGGATGATCTTGATGCCGTCAACGTCGGTCAACTTGCGGTAGGCGGTTATCGAGTCCTGGGCGCTGCACTTGGAGTCCTCGACCACCAACTCCAGCAATCGCCCGTCAACGCCGCCGGCGGCGTTGATCTCATCTACTGCCAATTGCTTGGCCTGGACTGCGACCGTTCCGTAGGTCTCTCCGGGGCCGGTGAGCGATTCCATCACCCCAAGGCGGAACGGCGTTTCCGGCTCGGGCGGCGTTTCCGGCTCGGGCGCGGCGGGGGCGGGCGCGGCCGCCGCAGGGGCCGCCGCGGGTTCGTCGCCGTTACAAGCTGCAAGTACCGCCGCCAGCGCGGTCAGTACGGCCACTACGGCCAAGAACCTAAATATTTTCCAACTAGTCACAATCATCCCCTCTCTGACCGCTCCGGCCCGCGATCACACCACCGTTGCAAAAGATTATCAATGCGGTCGGGGTTGCGGCAATAAGCCGTGGGCGAAACCCCGGCCGGACCGCGGAAATTGGCCCGCGGGGAACGGCCTGGCGGGCCCATGCGGCGCGGCCGCATAATCCGGACGGCTGGCTGCCACGGAAATCTAAAGAGGTGCGGCCGTTTTTTGAGTGAAAACCGCGTCGCGGGTGCGGACCTGCCCGGGTTGGGCGCGCTGGCGGCGCGCCTGCGTGCGTATCGCGGTCCGCTGGCGCTTTTCCTCGATTTCGATGGAACCCTTGCCCGGATCTGCGATCGCCCGGCGGATGCCCGCCCGGAACCGGCTGCGGTCCGGGCGCTGGCGGCGCTTTCGGCGGCAATCCCGGTGGCGATCGTCAGCGGTCGCGCGCTGGGAGACCTAAGGGGTCTGATCGATCTTCCGCGGGCGACCTATTTCGGCAGCCACGGCCAGGAAGCCAAAATGCCGGGGGGCCCGATCGTGCATCCGTTCGGCAAAAGCGAAGCTGCGCTCGAGCCGGTACTTGCCCGGATTGGCCGGTTGGCGGAGCGTTTTCCCGGCGCCTGGATCGAGGAAAAACCGCAGGCGGTAGTGTTGCACTACCGCAATCTCCGGGACGAGGCGCTGCAGGCGCAGTTGCGCGGGCGAATCGAAGAGCTGGCCGGGGAGTTGGCCGGGTTGCGCATGATGGCTGGCCGCAAGATTTTCGAATTCGTGCCGGCGGCGGCTCCCGGCAAAGGCGGCGCGCTGAACTGGCAGTTAGGTCGCCTGGGTGCGCGGAGTGGGGCGAACTTCCTGCCGGTCTATTTTGGCGATGACGTTACCGACGAAGACGCATTCGCCGCGGTCGCGGCAGCCGGGTTTGGGGTGTTGGTGGCGGCGCGGTCGCGTCCCAGTGCCGCCGGCTACCGTTTAAACGGCGTCAATGAGGTCGCGGCGGCGTTGACCCTGCTGGCACGGCAGCGTTCGAGTTAGTCACCGGAATTGCCAGGGCGGGCGCGCCTACTTGAGATCGGCCACCGCGGTGAGCAGTTCGAACGAGAGCCGGACGTTGCGCTCGGTGACGTGGCCGATTGAAACCCCGAGGGGCACGTCAAATTCCTCACCCGCGGCCAGTGTTGCCGCTAATAGGCCCACAAGGTAGGCGATCGAAGTAGGGCCAATTGCGGCGGGGGGAATTGAGGCAGCCGGCGCCGGTAGCCGGTTACCGGGGTTGATAATCCTGGCCATCAGGCGCGCGGTGGCAGGCGAAATCACCGGGGCCAGGCTCAAAAACAGGCGCGCCGGAGCGATCTCGGCGTCCCGACAGGCCTGCGCATAGGCGGCGATGGTGCGGGCCATGCTGTCGGCGTCGTAGTAAATCTGCGAGAGGAAGAATTCGGCCCCGGCTCTGACCTTGGCCACCATGCGATCGGATTCAGCTGCCCGGGCATGGATAGCGATCGCCCCAGCCCGCAGCCTCTGGTCGGCCGCACAGCAGGCGATAGCCGCTGCGGTAGACGTTGGGGCGGTATTGGCCTTGGCGCGGCTGGACGGCCCGACCACGGCCAGCGCCGCTATGCCGGCCCGGTTGCTTCTCTCCAGCAGCGTCCGGATTTCGGGCTCGGTAAGGTGCGTGAGCGGCTGGGCCACGATTGCCCTGCGCGGCGCCGGCCCCTGGGCTGCCTCCAGGTAGCGGGCGGCAAATGCGATCGCGTCGTCCTTTGCCGGGCGGTCGATCCTAAGGCCTTTCGCGGACTCGTCTTCGACCTGCGGCACCAGAACCGCGTCGACGATATCGCCGAATCCAGACAAGGTTCGGGCCAGCGCGATCGCGGCAATGTTCTGGGTCGATGGCCCGCTGAGCACCGGCGGCAACGATTCGTAGAGCAACGGGAGCTTTATGCTGTCGTCCCAGCTAGACATAATTACTCCAATAGTTCGGTCGGATCCGTGGCACCGCGGATCTCCCGTGTCAGGTGGGTCCGCCGGCCGGCATCAACTGTTCATAGTCGGAAACCCCGCCGTCATCCAGCGCGCAATCGATGATCTGGCGGCCGAGTTGGGTGAGCTCGGGGTGCGCAAAATCGGAGCGCAGGGTCGCTTTGAAGAACTCGGTCAGGCGACCGGCGCCGATCATGTAAGCCTCTTCGCCTACCTCCGGTTGGGTGTCGACCTTCGTGAACCAGCGGTCAATGAGCTGACCCTCGATGCGCATCTGGTCCATCGCATAGCCGAGCAGGGCGCAGCGCGCCGGCGAGATCTGATCCTGGCGGAAATGGGCGCCGCCGCGCCGGGCCAGGTATTCGCGTACCATCCACTGCGGCATGAATCCGACCCGCCAGGCGCCGATGTTCTGATTGGGCGTGAGGGTGTAGCGGGTATTGGGCGCGGCCAACATCTGGTCCAGCAGCAAATTGGCCTGGTCGACGCGCCGACCGGTTGCGAACGGCCAGTACGATCCGACGCCTTCAGATTCGAGGCCGGACCCGCCGACGATGCTCGGGTTCAGGTAACCGCGCGGGGCCACCAGGCGCCAAAGCCATGCCAGCGCGGGCGGTAGAAAGTGCAGCATGCCGACGATCCCGTAGGACGGGGCATTGCTTGTGCAAGGGGGTTGCCGCAGCCCGAAATTGCGTACGTCCACGCTCACCGGATCATTTACCACTTGGGGAACTATTTCGCGCGGCAGGATCACGCGAGGATTCGGGCAGGGTATTCCGGGCGCATCCTCGATCGGTTCCCAAATGAGCGCGGTTGCGTTGGGAACCGCGTGGATGTTCAGGAACAGGATCGGTCGCGGCGGCGTCGTGCAGAGGCGTTCCAGATAGGGATCGACCCCATAGGAGTGGATGTGATCAACGCGCACGAACCAGGCTGCCTCGGCATCGGTGACGGTGAGGCGTCCGGACCGGTCCTGGATCGAGGGGTGGCACAGGGCCATGTCGTCGGTAACGGGTTGAAGTTGACAGAACTGGTTGATGGAGAGGTGGCGCATCTCGCCCGAGATCTGGTTGTGCCCCAGCAGCAGCCGGCCGTCGGTTTCAACGTGCGGGTACTCGAGCATTTCCGATTTGCCGCAGCCCGAGGGACCCTCGTGCATGATGGTGACGATGTTGTCGTAAGGGGTGATCGCCTGTACCACCGAGCAGTGCGCGGTCACCCAGTTTTCAGCCTCGCCGATTGAAAGCAACACCCCGTATATGCCCTTCTTGGCGCTCGGGCCCAGGTAGAGATTCAGCGAAAAGATCTCGTGCATGGCCTCGCTGCGGTAGTGCACGACCACCTGTCGCCCGTCGCAGTGCAGGTGTCGAAACGGAGGTGCCAGGTAGATGACGGCGCGGGGTTCGAATGCTTCGCCGAACCCGGAGGCCGGCACCATCTGTTGCAGGTCGGCCAGGCCGGCCGCAAAAAACGCGGCATTGCGCGGGGCCACCAGCAGCGCCGGGTACCCGAGCCGTTCGCCGCCCGCCATGATCGCCAGAACCAGCAGATCCTGGGAGCCCAGCCAATCGAACACGCCCGTGCGCAGCTCATCCATCGCCAAGTCGAGTCGGTCGGCGATGTTCTCTTTGTCCGAACCGAGCTCATCGCCGATGACCATGCTGTCAGGGTCGCGACGCCGCATGTAGGGGTCGTGGAAATTGACGGCGATTCCATTGCGGGTCCGGGTCACGACCGCTTCGGGGACATTCCCCTTGTCCGGCACGTCGTAGGCGACTTCGAACACGTCCGCGCCGGCCCCGCCCAGGGCCAGCTCGCGCAGCTCCTCTCGGCTGTCAACCCAGGCGATCGAAGGCGCATTCTCCAGCACGCCCGCCAGCCCCGGCGGGAGCTTCAATCCCGACGGCTGCGGGTGGGCGTTCTCGGCGAGCGCGGTCGTCTCGGTTGTCATAGGCGCTGGTGCAAGCTGGCTTTGAAATGGGGGTTAGGGAGCGAATGGCGATCGCCGCCTAAATTCTCGCAAGCCCGCCGGATGGGGACGCTCCGCACCCTTTCAATTCCGACCGCGCTTTAACAGCCGCTGGATGCGGGATTCGGATTCGCGGCGGGAGATCACCTGGCGCTTGTCCCAGCTTTTGCGGCCGC
Source organism: Chloroflexota bacterium (assembly GCA_965217845.1). Lineage (GTDB taxonomy): Bacteria > Chloroflexota > UBA11872 > UBA11872 > VXNJ01 > VXNJ01. The sequence goes on along the minus strand of OZ244573.1, from coordinate 2,067,451 downwards.
GCGCGACCGCCAGGCGCAGCTTGGCGAAACGCCCTTGAATTAACAATTCAAGTGGAACCGCGGTATAGCCCTGCTGCTGGGTCCGCACCTGTATCCGCAGCAGTTCACGCCGGTTGAGCAGTAACTTACGTGGCCGATCGGGGTCGTGATTGCGTTCCGCCGCCGGATGGTAGCGGGCGATGTACATGCCGTGTACCCATGCCTCGCGCCGGTCGACCCTTATGTAGGCGTTGGCGATCGAAACGTTTCCCAGGCGCACCGACTTTATCTCGGTCCCCACCAGCATCAGCCCGGCTACGAACTCCTCACCGAGCTCGTAATCGTGGCGGGCGCGGCGGTTTCGGGCCACGCTGGCGCGCTTGCCCGGAGGGCCGGAGTCGACGGCGCCGCTGCGGTTTCGCCGGCCGGCCATCGCCTATCCCGGCCGATAGCCGGCGGCGCCGCGGACCGGGTCCGCGGCCACGCTTAGGCGCCGCCGAGCAGGTGGGAGTACTTGAGTCCGTTTCCGGTTGAAAGCAGCACTACTCGCTCCTCGGCAGCTATGACCCGGGCGCGCAGCAATCGCTTTAGGGCCGGCAACATTGCGGCTGCTTCCGGACACAACAGCAAACCTTCGCGCTCGGCCAGCGTCGCCATCGCGGCTGCCAGCTCAGAATCATCCACGGCGATCGCGGCGCCGTCGGTCTCCCTGATGATCCGCAATACCAGGCGGTGTCCGTACGGCAGTGGGACGAGCAGACCGGCGGCCAGCGTGTGCGGGGATTCGGGCGCGCTGGCACTGGTATTGCCGGCCTTGAAGGCCGCGACGATGGGGTCGCAGCCGCTCGCCTGTACCGCCACCAGGCGCGGCATCGACCTTCCGCTCAGCCAACCCAGCCGGGCCATTTCCAGGGCCGCCTTCCAGATACCGATCAGGCCCACTCCGCCGCCGGTCGGGTAGAGCACGACGTCCGGCATCTGCCAGCCGAAGAACTCGGCCAGTTCGTAGCCCATCGTCTTTTTGCCCTCGATCCGGTAGGGTTCCTTTAGCGTTGATCCCTCGAACCACCGGTTGGCGCGGGCGCGTTCGGCCATGAGCTGCCCGGCGATCGAAATCGGGCCGTCGACCTCAACGACCTGGGCCCCATAAGCCCGACATTCGGCCTTTATCGGTTCCGGCGTGAATCGGGGCATTGCCACGTGCGCGCCGATGCCGGCCGCCGCCGCATAGGCGGCCAGGGCGCTGCCGGCATTTCCGGCCGTGCCCATGGCGATTTCCTTAACGCCGAGCTCACGTGCCCGCGAATATGCGGCAGCCGCACCGCGGGCCTTGAACGTCCCGGTGGGATTGGCGCCCTCGTCCTTGAGCCAGAGCTCGCGCATACCCAGTTCGCGCTCGAGTCGCCGCAGCCGCAGGGTGGGCGTCGATCCCTCGCCGAGATCGGTGATGTTTAGTTCGTCGCGAACCGGCAGGACTTCCCGATAGCGCCACATCCCGCGCGGGCGCTGCGCGATCTGCTCGCGCTCGAGCCCGGAGCCTTCAAGCGAGTACTCGGCCAGCCAGGATCCGCCGCACCCCGGACAGACCGTCTGCACGCGGTCGGCCTCGTCCTCGCGGCCGCACTCGCAGCAGACCAGATGCGAGAGCAGCGAACCGGTGCTTATCGCCCCTGCTCCCGAAGGCGGGCCAGTACCGGCTCGGGGTTGGGATCCGCCCATGACTGGAAAAAGACTGAGCGGTCGGCCTGAAGGTCACCGCCCAGGTCGGCGCCCTGCCCGAAGCCGCGCACGAGCAGGTCGCGACCGTCGAAACGTTCTTCGGCGTAGCTCGCAAAGAATTCCTCAAGCATCCGGCGCATCGAAACGATGCGCGCCTGTTGGTCGGGATGATAGAGCAGGTTCTGGCGCTCGCCCGGATCCTCCTGCAGATCAAAAAGCTCACAGGGTCCGAAGTCATAGCGGTGGATGTATTTCCAGCGCCGGGTGCGAATCATGCGGGTGCCGCCGAATTCGTCGTAGACGACAACCGCGGCATGGTCGTCGGATCGCTCACCGCGGAGCGCCCCGGCCAGACTCTTGCCAGGAAGATTGATTCCCGCCGGGATCGGCAGGCCCAGGTGTTCCAACAGCGTCGGGAACATGTCGTAGTTGGAATGCAATCCGTCAAACACCCGGCCCGACGCGATCGTTCCCGGTTGCGAGAAGATGCAGGGCACCTTGACCGACGTCTCGTACATGTTGAAGGGAAAGGTGCCGTTGCCCTTGCCCCAAACCCCATGGTGGCCGAAGTTGAATCCATTGTCGGAGCAGAAGACGACCAGCGTGCGCTCGCGCAGGCCGAGCTCCTCGAGCGCGCCGATGATCCGGCCGACCGCGCGGTCCATTGCGGTCACGGCCGCAAAGTACCCCTTGAGCATCTCGCGGCCGCCCTTGAACTCGGTTGGCGAACCGCCCATCCACGGATGCGGCTCCTCCTGGGGGCAGGAATTGAATGGACAGTCGTCATATGAATCGACCAGCTCCTGCGGGTGTCCGAACCAGGGGCTGTGCGGGGCGGTGTAGTGCACGGAGGCGTAGAAGGGGTCCTCGCGCTGCGCGCTGGCGCGAATGAATTCGATCGCGTCATCGGTGAATATGTCGGATGCGTAACCGGGCGCAATGTGACGCTCGCCGTCAAGCACCATCTCGGGGTCGATGTAGGATCCGCCACCGAAGCGCCTGAAATTGTGCCGCGCGAATCCGTGCTCGGCCAGTTCGGCCTCGCCGAGGTGCCATTTGCCGGACAACGAGCAGGTGTAGCCGTTGGCGGCCAACACGTCAACATACGTCGTGCGTCCCGTAAGCAGGGACGGTGGCATCTCGTTGCTGGCGTCCCCCCGAACCCAGTCGTGCACGCCGTGCTGCGAGTTGATCAGGCCGGTCAGATAGGTGGCCCGCGACGGCGAGCAGACCGGTGAGGCGACGTAAAAGTTCTGTAGCCGCACGCCCGACGCCGCCAGGCGGTCCAGGTTGGGGGTGCGGATTTCAGCATTCCCGTAGCACCCCAGTGCCCAGGTGGCCTGGTCGTCGGTGAGGATGAAAACTACGTTGTCGTTGGCTGGCATGTCGTCATGGCGCTGGAATCGGAAACCCCCGCGAATTCTTTCATAACCGCGTCCCCGCGATAGCCGCCGCCGGCATTAGCCGACGCTAACCGGGCGTCAGCCCGGGCTAAGTGATGCCGCCACGCACCGATTCAATATCAATCAAGTACAAAGCGTGGCGGTGATTTCCGGCCCGACCGCAAATCGAGGCCGCTGCGGAACCAGGGAAATATTTGGGAGCGAATCCGGTGCAGAAAATGGCAAATCGCGAAATCGCGCGTGGACTTGGCCCGCTTTCCGACGCGATGCTGGCGGGGCTCAACCAGCAGATCTCCAACGAATTCGGGGCCGAGTTCGTCTACCTGGCAATGGCCGGGTGGTTCGACAACGAGAGCCTGCTGGGTTTCTCCGCGTTTATGGAGCAGCAGGCCGCCGAAGAGCGCGGCCATGCGCTGCGGATCTATCAGTACGTCCTGGACCGCAACGGCAGGGTTGCGATCGGGCCGTTGCCGGCGGTTACCAACACTTACGCCGACGCGGCTGCAGCATTCCGCGCCGCCTTAGCGCATGAGGAGGGCGTCTCCGAATCGATCAAGCGCCTCTTCGAATTGGCGGTTGCCGACGGGGATAGCCCCACCGCGGTATTCCTGGAATGGTTTCTCACCGAGCAGGTGGAAGAGGAAAAGACATTCGACGACGTCGTGCGCAGGGTCGAATTCGCGGCCGACAACCCGGCCGCGCTGCTGGTGCTCGACATTGAATTGGGCGGCAAGGCCGACGGTTAGGACTAACTTAGTCGGCGCGCTTTTCGGCGGCGCCGGATGGCGACGCCGGATCGAGGATAAAACGCACCGTTTCGATGCGCGGTCCGCTGGTTCGCGCCACCATTACCAGCCAACCGCGGTAGGAGAAATAGGCCCCTTCGTCTGGGATCGCGGCCAGTTGATTGATCACGAATCCGGCCACGGTTTCAAAACCGCCCTCCGGCAGCTCCAGGCCAAGTGATTCGCCCAACTCGCTAGCGCGGACCAGGCCGGATGCGGTCCAACTGCCGTCGGCAAGCTGCCGCAGTCCGGGCGGATCGTCGCCGGACTGATCGGCCAGATCGCCGATCAGGGCCACCGCCAGGTCCTCGGTCGTCACCAGTCCGGCGGCGTCGCCGTGCTCGTCGACCACGAGCAGCATCTCGGTGGCCGCCGAGCGCATCAGGGCCGGGAGTTGTGCAACCGAGGCGTTCTCAAATACCGCCGGCAACGGAGAAACCGCCGGCCGTGGCAGCGGCGCCCCCCAGTCGCGGGCGCTAAGGCGGTATAGGTCGACGACATCGACCACCCCCACGATGTTGTCCGCCGCTCCTTCCCAGAGAGGGAAGCGCGAGTAGCCGCTGCGCTGCGCCAACCGGGCCAGCTCTCGCGGAGTCGAGCCGACGTTGACTGCGACCATCCGCGGACGCGGGGTCATCGTTTCACGTACCCGCAATTGCGAGAACGCCAGCGCCCGTTCCAACATTTCCAGCTCGGGTGCGTCGAGCTGACCCTCGGCCCCCAGGTCGGCCACGATAAATTGCAGATCTGCCGGTGTGTAGGCAATGTCGACCTCGTCTTCGGGTTCGATCCCAAACATCCGCACTACCAGATTGGCGGCGCCGTTCAGGACCCAAATTACCGGGCGGACCGAATTGGCAAAGAACCGGAATGCGATCGCAACTGCCAATGCAACCCCCGTCGGCCGGGTGAGGGCAAAGTTCTTGGGCAGGATCTCGCCAAACACCATGTGCAGACCGGTAACGAGGGCCAGGGCGGTCGGCAGCGCTATCAGGTGAAGAGTTTCGGGGTCCAGTTCCCAAAATTCCCCGATCGCCAGTTCCAGCAGAAATGCGACCGCCGGTTCGGCCACGAACCCAAGCGCGATGGAGGCAACCGTAATGCCCAGCTGGGCGCCGGCCAGCATCGGCGAAAGCTCCTTGGCTGATTTTTGGGCCATCCGCGCCGCCCAGGACCCGGACTGTACCAGCTCCGCCAAGCGGGCCCGGTCGGCGGTGGTGAGCGCGAACTCGGCCGCCACGTAGAAACCGTTCAAGGCCAGCAGGATGCCGGCCAGGATCAGCGCCAGGATGGGATCGATCATGCCGGCGCCGGCGGGGTCACCGCCACCCGTGTAATCTGCATGCCGGTGGTGGCTAGGACCTCGAACCGCCAGCCCTGGTACTGGAGGACGTCGCCGGCGACCGGGATACGCTGGAATTCCATCAGCAGGAATCCGGCCAGGGTTTCATAGGGCCCCCCGGGGAGGATGAATCCGGCCGCCAGCTCGCACTCCGAAGCCGTCGCCAGCCCATCCAGGCGGACCACACGCCGCGCCAGCCCCTCTGGGGCGCCGCCCGCGCGCCCGATCAACAGCGGCAGGAGCGCATCCTCGATCGTGAGCACGCCGGCCATCACGCCATGCTCGTCGACGGCGATCGCCATCGGATTCTGCTGCTGGCGCATCCGCAACAGCACTGAGTAGAGCGGTGCGGTGGGCGGAGTGGCCAGGATCGGTTGCATGTACAGGCGGACCGGGAAATTGGCCAGATCGTGGCGGGCGATCGAAAGCAGCGCCCGCGCCGCGACCACCCCCAGGACTTCCTCGCTGCCGCGCATCAGCACCGGCACGCGGGCGACGCCGTGCTGGCTCACTACCCGGGCCAAATCGGCCATCGTGGCATCGTCGAGAAGCGAGATTACGTTGCTGCGCGGGGTGAACACGTCCCGCACCACCAGAGAATCGAAGGCCACCACCGCCTCGGCGAATTGCGAGGTGCTCGAAGGCAGCGCACCGGCCAGCGACGACCATCGGATGGCGCGCAGCAAATCGGCCGAAGTGCGCACCGCGGTCAATTCGTCGGCCGGCTCGACGCCGACCAGGCGGATACACAGGTTGGCCAGGTAGTTCAGCAGCCAGACCAGGGGACGGGTAAGACGGTTGGAAAGGCCCAGCAGCGGGGCCAGCAGCAGGGTCATCTGCACCGGCCGCGCCAAGGCGAAGTTCTTGGGGACCAACTCGCCCATGACCATCTGGACGAACGCGAGCAGCACCAGTACCGCCAGTGATCCGAACGCGAACGTGGCCCCGGACCCGATTCCGGTCGCGCCAAGCGACTCCTCAAGGGCGGGCGCAAACAGCGATTCGGCCACAAACCCCAATAGCAGCGAAGTCACGGTAATGCCGAGCTGGGCCCCGGAGAGCTCATAGGCCAGATTGCGCAGGCGGTCGGCGGCGCTGACGGCTCGCCGGTCGCCGGACTCGGCGCGCTGTTCGATGCGGTACCGGTTCACGGCGATGAGTGCGAACTGGACTCCGGCATAAATGCCGTTTACGGCAATTAGCAGCAGCGCCAATCCGACGCCGACGAGGATCTCGATTAACGAACCGTCCTGCTCTGAAGCCGTGTCAAAAACTGGTAACTAAAGCTGGGCGCTCAAATTCTCGCCTTGCGCCTAACCGAAGATCGGCCGCTGCCAAAATCGGTGGCGACGCAACCCTCGGATCGGTTACATCATGCCCAAGCGCCCAAACATCCTCTGGTATTGCTCCGACCAGCAGCGCTTCGACACGATCGAAGGTCTAAACAACGACCACATTCACACCCCGCGACTGCGCCAGTTCATGGAATCGGCGGTCACCTTCACACACGCCTACTGCCAGACCCAGATCTGCACTCCCAGCCGGGCCAGCTTCCTAACCGGCATGTATCCGAGCGCGGTCGGAGTGCTGGGCAACGGTAATCCCTACTTTCCGTCCGAACAGTCCGGGCGCCTGATCACCCGCGTGTTGGCCGATGCCGGGTACGACGCCGGCAACGTCGGCAAACTGCACCTGGCCGGCGCCGGCGGTGGTGCCGAGCAGCGCACCGATGACGGCTACCGCTTCTTCGAGTACTCCCATTCCCACAAAGGCGGCGAGCTTCCCTTCCACGCTTATGCCGATTGGGTGCGGCAGCAGGGCGCCGACGTTAAAGAACTCCTGCGGGGGCAGTGGGGATCGGCCGAGAGCTATCGCCGCGGGGCCGATGTCAAGAGCTTCGGGGGTCTGTATGAACCCACCACCGAATCCGACAACGTGCCCCCGGAGCTGCACCAGACCCACTGGTGCAGCGAGAAAGGCATCGAATTCATTGACGCCAACCGCTATTCCGAACAGCCTTGGCTGCTGACCCTGAACCCGTTCGACCCGCACGCCCCGTTCGACGCCCCCTACGAGTACTATCGCCGCTACGACCCCCGGCAGCTGCCCGGGGCCCATTTCCGCGATAGCGACATCGCCCACCAGCAGCGGCTGGTTGACGCCGGGATCGATTTCCAGTCCAAGCCAAAGCCGCCCGAGGTTTGGGAACACCGCAAGATCCAGGCGTCTTACTACGCCATGATCGAGCAGATAGACCATGAATTCGGTCGTCTGCTCGATCATCTGGACGCGATCGGCGAACGCGAGAACACGATCGTGATCTTTACCTCCGATCACGGTGAGGCGCTCTGCGATCACGGCATGCTGCTCAAAGGCTGCCGGTTTTTCGAGGGCCTGGTCCGGGTGCCGCTGATGATCTCCTGGCCGGCCCGCTTCGGCCAAGGCAGAGTCAGCGACGGGCTGGTCGAACTGACCGACCTGGTCCCCACCCTCTATGAATCCCTGGGCATGGATGTCCCCTATCACGTCCAGGGCAAGTCGCTGCTGCCGGTGCTCGAGGGTGCCAGCGACGGACACGATCACCGTCGCTACGTGCGCACCGAGTTCTACGGGGCAATCAATCATCCCGACCAGACCCACGCCACCATGTACCGCACGCGCCGCTGGAAACTGGTCACCTACCACGGCAAGGACGTCTGCGAGCTCTACGACTTGGACCGCGATCCGTGGGAACATGAAGACCTCTCACGCGACCCCGGGCATGCCGAAGTCCTTCAGAAGCTGCTGCGCGAAGCTTTCGACGCGCAGGCCTTCGCCCGCAGCAACCCGGTTCCGCGGGTCTATTCGTTTTAGTTCAGCACCGTCGTCGGACCCCGGATGCTAAGGATTGAGGGCGCCCACAAGCGCTTCGCCGCGACCCACGCCCTGCGGGGGGTTGACCTGGCGGCAAGTCCGGGCCGTGTCCTGGGTCTGCTGGGACCCAACGGCTCCGGCAAAACTACCGCAATGCGAGCGATATTTGACCTGGTCACGCTCGACAAGGGTCGCGTGTCCTGGTGTGGGCGACCGATCGGGCGGCAACAGTTGCAGGACTTTGGCTACATGCCCGAGAGTCGCGGCCTCTATCCGCGGGCCAGAGTACTCGACCAACTCGTCTACCTGGGTCGGTTGCGGGGATTGGACCGGGAAGCTGCGGTTGCAGCCACCGGAAAGTGGCTGGAGCGGCTGGGATTGGCCGACCGCGCGGGGACGCCACTGGAGACGCTCTCCAATGGCAATCAACAGCGGATCCAATTGGCGGCAGCGCTGCTGCATGATCCCCGGTTGGTGGTGCTGGACGAACCCTTTGCCGGACTCGACCCGCTGGCCACGGAAACGCTCTCGGAATTGGTACGGGAATGTGCCGCGGCGGGGGCAGCGGTCGTTTTTTCATCGCACCAGCTGGATCTGGTCCAGGATCTGGTCGATGACGTGGCGATCATCGATGGCGGCCGCCTGCTGCGGTTTGGGTCGGTCGATCAAATCCGTTCAGCTTCGTCTTTCCGGCGACTCCAGGTCGAACTGGCCGCCCACACGGGACGCTGGTGGGGACAACTGGAGGGGGCCGAATTGCTCGCCGTTGACGGCAATTTAGTCAGATTGCGGGTCGGTTCAGATCTGGACCTGACGGCGGCCCTGGAGACGGCCCACCGGGCCGGGCGGGTGGTTGAGTTTTCCTTCACCCGGCCGACGCTTTCGGAGGTCTTCCTGGAAGCGGTCCGCGGCGGGGGCAGCGATGCTGCCTGACCTACCCGACATCTGGTACGGGATCCGGGTCGTGGCCGCCTACGAACTGCGCCAGCGGCTGGTAAGCCGGCGACGGTTGGCTACTCTGGCGGCCTTGCTGGTATTGCTGCTGGTGGTGCCGCTCGTTCTGGCGCGGCTGCTGGCATCGGAGCTGCCCACCGATTTTGAAATGGGAGAGTTGGCGGTGGGATTGTCGGGTTTCTCGACCGTATTCATGTTCGTGGCCATCACCCTTTTCGCCAGCGACGTGCTCAATTCGGTCGTGGCCGACAAGAGCAACCGCGTCATCGAGGTTTTGCTCTCCAGCCTGCGGCCCTATCAGCTCATGACCGGCAAGATCCTCGGCGTGGGAGCGTACGGCCTGATCAGCTTCTTGGTGCTGGTGGGAGCGATCGCGATCGCGCTCGGCGCCATCATTCCGGCGACCCTGGGCTTTAGATTGACGATCGACCCGGGCTCGATCGGCGTACTTTTGCTCACGATCTTCTGGTTCGTTGTCGGCTTCTTCCTCTTTGCGGCCATTTACGCCGCCCTCGGGGCGACCGTCTCGCGGATTGAGGACGTCAATCAGGCCGTGCTGCCGGTAACGCTGGTCTCGGTAGTGGTCTACATGGTGTCCTACGTGCTGGCGATCAGCCCGGCCGGCCAAACCGTCTGGGGACAGGTGCTTGCGATCCTGCCGCCATTTGCCCAGTTCGCGGTTCCCGGGCTAGTCCTCAGCGGGGCCATGCAATGGCCGTTGGCGGCGCTGGCGGCGCTGTTGAATCTGGCGGTGCTGCCGGCGGCGATCTGGTTTGCGGGCCGGGTGTATTCGGGTTCGGCGCTCGCCATTGGCGCCCGGGTACCGCTGCTTAGGGCCTGGCGCGGCCAGTCGCGCCGCGGCTGATCTACCGCGACCGGATCAAAAAACTCGCCGGCGCGGTCGACGGCCATCTGTTGGCAAAATGCCAGGCGGGCCGGCGCCGGTCCGATTGCCGCCCCCAACGGGGCCCTGCAACCCCAGTCGGAGTGAACTTCAGTGGGCCAAATCCACGAGATCGCCGCCGCCATCGAAAGCAAAGCATTCCGCATCCCCGGTCCGCTGGGCGCGACCTTCTGCCTCCAGCTGAACCGCTACCGGTTCGCTGGTCCAGAACTCTTCTAGCTCCATCGTGTTGCGGATCCGGGCCATCCGCGGTGTCCCGCGGTTGGCCAGCCGCGAGGCGGCGCTGATGGCCACCTCCAGGGTTTCGACGTCGGTCGGGAAATTCATCGGCACCCGTGATCCGGACACCACCAGCGAGGTCGTGCCGTTGATGTAGGTCTTGGACGGATCCATTGCCTCGACCAGCTTGCCGGAAGCAAAGTCCGCCATGCCGATTCCGGTCGCATTGCCGCCTGATTCCTCGGTGAGCCGGAGGGCGGTCAGATAGTGGTAATCGGGACGCTTTTCGCCAAAGCATTGCAGGCGCCAAAGCCCGACCACGTTCGTATCCATGCCGGCCCCGGAGATGTTCTTGCCCATCACGTCAACCACCAGGAGTTCCAACTGCTCGATCGGAAGTCGCGGCAGCAGCCGCTTGGCCTCGATCAGCAAACGCCGGTCGGTTACGTGGAACTGGTCTGGAGCCACCACCTCGCAATGCGCGGGTTGGTCGTAGGCGTTCTCCACCAGTGCTACCCCCAGTAGCAGGCGGCCGTAATCGATCGCCACCTGGGCTCCCTCGGGGATGGTTGCTGCCAGGCCGGTTTCGTGAATGCGCTCGGCGCCGACCTGCTTGCCGAGTCCGACGGAGGTCATTTTGCAAAGACCGCTCTCGATCTCGCCTTTAAAGTCGGTGTGCGGTTTTACGCGGCCGATTACGACCACGTGGTCGGCACGATAGGCGTTGGCGTCACCGAAGAAAGTCTGGCCGCTTGGCCCGCGCCCCAGTTCGATAACGTCCATGGTCGCGCGCACCGGTGCTCCGACCGAATCCAGAGTGATGCCGTACTCGGCCAGCACCGCCTCCTGGCCGGCGGCGGTCGCGCCGCCGTGGCTGCCCATCGCCGGAACGATGAAGGGGTCCAGATGGGCCCGGCGCAACTCCTCCACGATGGTGCGGACGACCGTCACGATGGGCGAGACGCCGCGGCTGCCGACACCGACTGCGACCGTCTGCCCGGGCGTGATCGCGCTGCCGCCCAGGCGGGCGCGCAGCCCGTCCCGCAGGCAGCCCTCCAAATCGGCGATGTGGGCGCCATTTAGCTGTTGGCGCATGCGGATCATCTGGGGCCACTGCATTGCAACTGCACCACCTTCCTCACGAATTCGGACAAGAGACGGGAATCGTGCCGCCGGCGTTGGGCCGCGGTTTAGTCGGAACCTTCGGCCAGCACCCGTTCGGGGGGAGCGCGCAGGTCCCAGATCAATCGCGTCCAACTCAGGATCGTCAACAGATAGTGGGTGATGTCGATTTCGTACCAGTAAAACCCGTTGCGTTCCGATCCCGGATAGCGATGGTGATTGTTGTGCCAACCCTCGCCCAAAGTCAGCAGGGCCAGAAACAGGTTGTTGCGGGAGTCGTCATGGGTCTTGAAGCGTTGACTGCCCCACATGTGCGAGCCAGAGTTGATCATGTAGGTCGTGTGCATTAGCCCGACGGTGCACCAGACGAATCCGAATACGAAGAATTGAGCCGCGGTGGCGCCCGATCCGGGGAACGCGCGCTCGAACCAGATTCCGAATCCGATCACGGCGGTCGCGTAGAAAAGCGCACCCAGCGGGTACGCGCCCTCGAGCCAGCGCAGTTCGCGGTACTGGGACAGATCCTTGACGCGGTCCCAGCGCGTGTCATTGCGGTCGTCTTCGGTCAGCCAGCCCACGTGCGCCCACCAGAAACCGCCCTTGCGCGGGGAGTGGACATCGCCCTCGTCATCGGAATGCGAGTGGTGGTGACGGTGGTGTCCGGACCACCACAGCGGACCCTTCTGCATCGAAATCGTTCCCAGCAAACCCATCACGAATTGGAATGGCCGCGAGGTCTTGAAGCTGCGGTGCGAGAAGTAGCGGTGGTAGAAACCGGTTATGAAGAAGACGCGGGCCCAAAAAGTGAGCAGCGTGAATACGACCACCGGCCAGCTCACACCCGTAAATACCGCGGTGAGGGCGCTGACGTGTAGCAAGAAGAACGGGAAATTGCGCTTCCAGTAACCCTGGGGCCTGGGGCGCGGCTTCCAGAAGAACTTGCGCTTTTCGTGTCCGGCGGGCCTTGCAGCCAGCGATTCTTGCGCCATGGTTCCCCTTGCTAACCGTCTTGTGAGCAACGCGCTGTGGCGCTGCTGCGGGCGCTACCCGATTCTAGGTCAGGAAACCAGTCGACCCTTTTTATCAAGCGCCCGCGCGCTGTAGCAGAAGCTGCACGTCGCGGATCGTGCGGGCCTCGAACGCGCCGGCGCAGGAAGCCAGATAGAAGTCCCACATCCGGATGAAGCGGTCGTCAAAACCGATCGCGCGGACCTGGGGGAGGGCGCCCAGGAAACGTTCCCGCCATTCGAGCAGAGTCCTCACGTAGTGCGGACCGATCTCGCGCTCGTGCTCGATGCTCAGGTGCTCTCCGTTGCGCAGCAACGATTCGTCGATTTCGGCAACCGCCGGTAGGATCCCGCCTGGAAAAATGTACTTGGAGATCCAGCCGGAAGCGCGCAAGGCATTTTCGCGGCCGGCGTCCGGTATGGCGATGGTCTGCATCAGCATCTGTCCGCCGGGGCGCAGCGCGCGAGCGCACACGGCGAAGAATTCATCCCAGTATTCCTTGCCGACCGCCTCAAACATCTCGATTGAAACGATGTGGTCGAACCGATCGGATACGTCACGGTAATCGCAGTACTCGATCCGCACTTGTCGCGCCAACCCGGCCGCAGTCACCCGTTCGCGCGCCAATGCCTGTTGTTCGCGCGAGATTGTTATGCCGGTGACGCGGCAGCCGTGGCTGCGGGCGGCGTGGATCGCAAATCCGCCCCACCCGCAGCCGATTTCGAGGATGTGGTCCTGCGGTCGCAGCTCCAGTCGTTGGCAGATCGCTTCGAATTTGCGTTCCTGCCCCGCTGCCAGATCATCGCCCGGTTCGAATATCGCGCAGGAATAGGACAGGGTGTCGGCATCCAAAAACAGGCGGAAGAAATCATTGCCAAGGTCGTAGTGAGCATGGATGTTTTGCTCGCTCCCGGCACGTGAATTGGCACGGCGACGGTGGCGAGCCAGGTCGAGTAGACGCCGCCCCACGGACAGCGGGCCGTCGAGTCGCATTGCTGCAGTGTTCCCGAGCGCGGCCGCCACCAGCCCGGGCAAATCGTCGGTTGACCAATCCCCGTCCATGTAGGACTCGCCGGCGCCGGTGGTGCCGGCCTGCGCGATCCGCAGGAATGCCCTCCGGCGGTGGACCGTGATATGGAACTTTCTTCCTGCAGAGGGGCCGAATTGACGCTGCACGCCATCGGGGAGTTCGATTAGCAACTGCGACCCGCGCCAGCGCGCCAGCGCGCGGCAGAGCAGGGATTGGGCGAGTGCTTCGAGCAAGACCTTCATTGCGCCGCGGGAATGTAGAGAGCGTCGAACTTCTGCTCCAAGTATTCCAGGAACGGCTCGGCCTTGAGTTCTTGACCGAGCTCTTTCTGCGCCAGCTCGCTGGCGTTCCATTTTGAACCGTGGCGGTGCACGTGATCGCGCATCCAGGCCAGCAGGCCGGAATAGTCACCCCGCCGGCAGCCGGCGCCGATCGCGGGGTCGGAATCGAGTGCCGCTTGGTGCAGCTGGACGGCGAGCAGGTTGCCGAGCGTGTAGGTGGGGAAGTAACCCATCGCCGCCTGCGACCAGTGGACGTCCTGGAGGCACCCGCTGGCGTCGTCGGGCGGAGTAATACCGAGCAGCGCCTGCGAGAGTTCCGCCCAGCGGTCCGGCACGTCTTCCACGGCCAAGCGCCCGGCGATCAGATCCTGCTCGATCTCAAAGCGCAGGATCACGTGCAGGTTGTAGTGAACCTCGTCGGCCTCGACCCTGATGAACTCGGCCTTGACCTTATTGATGTCGCGGTACAGCCGCTCGGGCGTTGCGGCGTCAAAGCGATCCGGAAAATGGCGGCGCAAGTGTTCGAGCAGCCGGTCGCTGTAGGTTCGCGAACGCCCCACCAGGTTCTCCCACAGGCGTGATTGCGATTCGCAGATCACCAGCGATTCGCAGTCTGCCAGAGCGGTGCGGGCCAATGATTCCGGCACCCCTTGCGAGTGCATCGCGTGGCCGGCCTCGTGGATCGAGGCAAAAAGCGCCATCCCCAGGAAATCGTCCTCGGTGCGCAGGGTAACCCGAACGTCGCCGGCACCGATCGATACCGCAAACGGGTGCACGGTCAGGTCCTGGCGCCCGCGCCCGAAATCGTAGCCCAGGTCTTCGATGACGGCGCGCGCGAGGGCGATCTGGCGCTGGGGCGCGAATTCCCCATGCATGACGGTTCGGGGATCGGGGTCCAGGTGGGGACCGATCCGTTCCAGCAGTCCGCCCAAGCGCTCGCGCAGCGGCGCGAACAGTTCGTTGACGCGCGCCGTGGTCATACCGGGTTCATAGATTCCGACCAGTGCGTCGTACGGGTTCTCGTCGTAACCCAGGTATTCGGCCTTGCGGCGCTGCAACTCCACCAGTTTTTGTAGGTGTGGAGCGAAAGCGGCAAAGTCAGCTTGCGAGCGTGCCTGGACCCACACGCCGACCGCTGCCGAACCGGCGAGCGCCAGCTCGGCCACGAATTCGCTCGGCAGGCACATCGCCTGGCGGCGTCTTCGCTGCGCGATCCGACACTCGGCTGCGGCACCGTCATTGAGGTGGCCGTTGGCCGCCGCCGTTTTCAGCAGGGCGCCGTATTCGGGGTCGATGGTGCGTTCGTGGATCAGGCTTTCGATGGTCGCGATCTGGTATCCGCGGGCCTTGAGTCCGCCCTCCGGCATCTGGGTGCGTTGGTCCCAGTACAGCAGCGAAAGGACATAACCGAGGTCGGCTAGTTCGGCGGAGCGGGCGGCAAGGTTCGTGGTGGCAGGGTCGCGGGCCATAGTCAATCCGGGTATGCGGGTATTGGAAGATGCGCCGGTGGCCTGATAGCGTCCGCGGGTTGCGCCGCCGGCGGCCACTTTTGGGCGTGTAGCCGATGCGATTGACCATTATCTTGGATTGAATGGTCCGACCGCGACGGCCGGGCGAGACATTTAGGTTGTGCGCGTATGCAATTGGCGTTCCGATTTCCCCGACGTTGGTATCCGTATCGTTACCGCCCGGGGCAGATGATGCCGCTGGAAATCCTGCGGGCGATCTTTGAATGGGCCGCCACGGCCGGATTCTCGGGTTGCGAGTTATCCACCGCCCACCAGGATTTTCCGAGCTATTCGGAGAGGCAGCTTGGTTCCGTGGTCGAAGCGCTCGATCAGGCCGGACTGACGGCGGCGGCCTACAATCCGGGCGGCTTTCGCTGGGGTCCCGAAGGTGACGCTGCCCGCGAGCGGATTGATGCGCTGCTGGCGGCGGTCCCGATTGCGGCCCGGCTGCGTGCGCCGGTGATCAATCTGACCCTGCCCGGCCCCGGCGCCGGCGTCAGCCCGGCGGTGCTCCCGGCCGAGTATCTGGTTGGATCGCGCCGTCCCCTGGGCAGCGGGCGCGCCAGGCCGCCCGCGGAAGTGGCGGCGCTGGCATGGGCGCTGGGCGAGTTTGCCGATGCCGCCGCCGCCGACCAGATCATGGTCTCGCTGGAAATTCACCAGAACTCCTATATCGAAAATTCGGAGGCGGGAATTGATCTGCTCGGGCAGATCGACCGCGCCAACGTCGGGCTCAATCCCGATCTGGGCAACATCCTCTGGGCACAGGCGATCCCGCAGGAGACGTCCGAGGAGGCAATCGAACGCCTGGCCCCGCATGCCGTTTACGTGCACATGAAGAACCTGCGCCGGGTTTTTTTGCCGGGCCTCGATCGGTCCGCCTTCGTAAGGACCTCGTTGCTGGAGCGTGGCGACATCGATTGGCGCTGGGCGATCAGTGCCCTCAAGGCCTCCGATTACGCCGGCTTTCTTACCTTTGAGGGTGACTACTCCGAGGGTTGGGACTTTCGCCGTGCGATGGAGCAAAACGCCGATTACGTTGGCGGCCTGCTCGAATCCAATTAGGCGGGGCCGACCGGCGGCCGGCGCGGTCCCGCCGGCCGATCGGCTTCAAATCCGCGCTTCCAGCTCCCGCACTCTTGCAAATCCGATCGCGGCTGGCCCACCGATCGACTCCACCGCCGCCGCTCCGGCCGCCGAACCCCAGCGACACGCCGTCTCCACCGAATGGCCGGCGCCGATCGCCGCCAGCATCCCCCCCGCGAAAGCGTCGCCGGCGCCGATAGGGTTGCGCGCCACGACCGGCGCCGCGCCGATCCGGACCGGATCGCGCTGCCCGGGGCAGTAGAGATCGACGCCGGCGGATCCGCGTTTGACCACGATGTGTCCGGAAGCGATCCCGCGCAGGCGATGCATTCGCATCTCCGGCCGTTCGCCCAGGACCAACCCCCATTCATAGCGCGATCCGATCAGAACGTCGACGGCGCCGTCCAGCTCGGCCAGTTCGTCAAATCTGAGCATGTCGGCTCCGGCCTGACCGATGTCGACCGCCACCGACCCGCCATGTTCACGAGCGACCATGGCCAGTTCGATGACGCCCGGCGTGATCGGCCGGGCGACCGCCAGGTTCAAGCCGGTAAACAGGATGTTCCCTTGGGCCCAGTCGCGTGGTATGGAGTCCAGATCGATGTCCTCGCCGCGGTAGTAGTAGGCCTGGCGCAGCCCGTCGGTCGAATTGGCGATGACGTGGGTGGACGTGGAATGATTGGCGTTTGCCGACAGCTCCACACCGCCGGCCGTGAACGCGGATCGTAGCGTTTGCCCGAGTAGGTCGTCGCCAATCGGGCCGGCCAGGCGAGCCCGCCCGCTGAGCGCCGCGCAGGCCAGAGCGGCGTTGCCGGCGGTACCGGCCGCGATCAGGTGGGCGGGTTCTTCATGCCAGATGTCCGACCGCGGCGAAAACTCGGATTCGGCGACCGGAAATCGGTCCAGGCCGGTGATCGAAATGTCGCAGGTTATCGCCCCCGCGACCAAGACCGGTCGATCTCTTAGCGGAATGAGCATTCCTCAGCCGAGTCCTAGCGCACCCCGGGGGCGGTCATCGGGGCCGGGTCCAGGGCTTCGTCCAGTTGCGCCTGGCTCAGATCGGTCATGCGCCGGGCGACCTCCGGGATCGACTCGCCGGTGCGCACCGCTTCCTTGGCGATGTCGGCCGCTCTGGCATAGCCGATGCGCGGCGCCAGGGCCGTTGCCAGCATGGTGTTGCGCTCCAGCCAGAAGGCCAGCATCGCTTCGTTGGCCTGCAGCCCGGAGACGCAGCGTTCGGCGAATACGCGCGCTCCGTTGCCTAGGATCTGGATCGATTGACAGAGGTTGTACGCGATCACCGGCATCATCACGTTCAATTCGAGCTGGCCGGCTGCGGCCGCTTGGGCAATCGTTTCGTCGTTGCCGTATACCTGCAGGCAGATCATGTTCAGGCATTCGGCCATGACCGGATTCACCTTGCCCGGCATGATCGAGGATCCCGGCTGCACCGCCGGGAGACGCAGCTCATCGAGGCCGGTCCGTGGCCCCGATCCGAGCAGCCGCAAATCATTGGCGATCCGGGTCAAATCAACCGCCAGGTTGCGGAGCGCTCCGGATAGTTGCGCGTAGCGCGCCATCGATTGCATCGAATAGAAGAGATTGGCCGCCGGACGCAGTTCGAATCCGGTCAGTTGCCCCAACCGCCGCACCACCGCGCGCTGGTACCCGGGCTCGGCGTTGAGCCCGCTGCCAACCGCGGTGCCGCCGATGCTCAGCTCGCCGACTGCCTTCGCCGCTGCGGAGATTTCCGGCCGGTGCCGCCGAACCGCTTCGGCGTACGCGCCAAATTCCTGCCCCAGGCGCACCGGCGTGGCGTCCTGGAGGTGGGTGCGACCGGTCTTGACGATCTCCTGCCATTCACCCGCTCGGGCCGCCAGTTCGTCGGCCAGACGCGCCAGGGCTGCGTCCAGGGCCGGCAATAGTTCCAGGGCCGCCAAGGCAATGGCAGTCGGAATGACGTCGTTGGTTGACTGAGCCATATTGACGTGGTCGTTGGGGTGGACCGGCGCATACTCGCCGCGCCGCCCGCCCAGCAGTTCGTTGGCGCGGTTGGCCAGGACCTCGTTGGCGTTCATGTTGTGCGAAGTTCCGGCCCCGGCTTGAAAAACGTCGACCACGAATTGGTCCAGGTGCAGACCTCCCTTTAGCACCTCGTCGGCTGCGGCGACAATAGCCTCCGCCAGGTGTGGTTCCAGGCGCCCGGTCTGCCGATGAACCATAGCGGCCGCCTTCTTTATCAATACCGTTGCGCGCACGAAAGCGGGGTGCGGGCCAAGGCCCGAAATCGGGAAATTCGAGCGCGCGCGCTCGGTCTGGATGCCCCACAGGGCCTGATCGGCTACCGCCAGTTCGCCCAGCGGATCTTTTTCAGTGCGCATGCGCAAACCGCCAATCCTTGCAAGCTGGCCAGTAATTGCATCCCGTCCGCGGCGCCGTCGCGTCCGGGCCAGGAATCCCTTAAATGTTGCGCCCCGGTCTGAGGACTTCCAACCGCGCCGCCGAGACGTTCACCTATCAGTTTGCCGCGCCGGTGCACTCCCACCGGTGCGGGCGGTCACCCTGCCAGACGGACAACCAGCGCGGAGACGATAAAAAACGCAATTGCCGCGGCGATCGTGAACCGGTGCAGGACTAGGTCAAGCCCACGGCGGGTGGCCCGGAAACTATCGGATTGGCCGAAGGCCGAGCCGAGCCCGGTACTGGAGTTCTGCATCAGAACGGCGCCGATAACTAGCGCTGCCAGCAGTATCTGAATTGTCAGAAGGACCGATTCCAAGAGGCGACCTCGAATTCGCGCGGGTGCGGAAGGATTTTAGGCAGGCCGACTGCGCAGCCAGCCGATGGCGTCATAAATTGCGGCGGGGTCGCCGAAACCCCCCGCCTTGGTAACGATCGGCATTCCGTCGCCGGCGCCGCCGGATAGGAAGGCGCCCGGAACGCCGGGTTGAACTTCGCCCGCGATCGTGATCGAACTTGCCGCCAGGTGATCGAGCGCGATAGCCGCCGTCTCGCCCCCGGTCAGGACCAAGCCGGTCCGACCCCCAGACGCCGCCAACGCCCCCGCCACGGTGCCAATCCAGTCGATGATCCGCTGGACGATTGACGGTTCTATTTCCGATCCGACATGGCCGGGGTGGGCAATCCATACGCCATCGTGGTCCAACCGTCGGGCGGCCGCCTGCAGAGCACGACGGGCGGCTCCGTTGCGATGCAGGTCCGGGCGAAACGGGGTCTGCCCCAGCAGCTCGGCGGCAACCTCAACCTGCCGCGCGGTTACCGCGGTGAAGGATCCGGCGATGACGGCCACTTGATCACACGCGGCACGCGGAGAGGTGTTCATCCCTTCAGCGCGGGCTGGTTCGAGGTGATCGGCCAGGCCGGCCGACCCGGCCACCAGGCGGTCGAGATCGGCCAGCGCCGCGGCAGCGGCAATGGTGGCCAGATCAGCGTCGCTGGCCGCGTCGGGAACGATCAACTGAAAGCCCGCCGCGGCCCGCTTTTCCATTTCGCGGGCAAGATCGGCCGGTCCCGAGCGCACGATTTCCAATGCGATCCCGGTTACCTGCAGGCGGCAATTGTGGCTGAGCGAATTCACGATATCGGCGCTGCCTCGCGGACTCTCAGGGCTGCCCCCGAATTCGGCTGCCGCCGTCTCCACCCCCGACACCAGCAACCGCCCGTTGACCACGGTCCGCGCTTGCCCGGGGTAAGCGGGGCACAGGACGCAGGCACGGGCCCCGCAGACGGTAAAGATCGCTTCCAGTTCGCTGGCAACATTGCCGCGCATGGTCGAGTCGATCTTCTTGTAGACGCGGCGCGCCAGCGGCGCCGATCCGGTCGCCAGGTCCAGTACCTTGGCGCCGGCGGTTACGGGATCATCGGCCCGCGAGCGCGAGGAAAGAACCAACGCCCCGGCTTCGGCCCCGGCGGCCCCCATGGTCGAAAAAACGGTGTGGTGACCGCGCTTGGCAAACTGCAATCCGCAGTCCATGGCTCCGGTGAAGTCGTCGGCGATGATGAGCCACTCGTAAATCGCCGCGGGACGCCTGCGTTTGGCTATTGGTCGTCCCTTACCGGATTGGACAGGACGCCGATACCGGCGATTTCGACTTCAACCACATCCCCGGCTGCAATCGGTGCGACCCCGGCCGGGGTGCCGGTGGCGATCACGTCGCCCGGCAACAGGGTTGCGGTGCGCGAGGCGTCGGCCACCAGACTGGGCACGTCAAAGATCAGATCCGAGGTGGATGCCGACTGCCGCGTCTGGCCGTTAACCCGGGTGGAGATTGCCAGGTCGGACGGATCCAGGTCGGTCTCAATCCACGGACCGAACGGAAAGAAAGTGTCATACCCCTTGGCCCGGAACCACTGTGATTCGCGTCCCTGCCAGTCGCGCGCAGAGATGTCGTTGCCGCAGGTGTACCCGCGGACGTGGTCGAGGGCGTCCTCCTCCGCCACGTTGCGGGCGCGACGACCGATCACTACGACCAGTTCGCATTCGTGCTCGACGTGGTTGGAGTTCGATGGCAGCAGGATCGGGTCGCCAGGGTTGGCAATCGCGGTGTGCGGCTTGAGGAAGAACATCGGAAATTGGGGCGCTTGCATGCCGGTCTCGGCCGCGTGGGCGGCGTAATTTAAACCCACGCAGATCACCTTTTGCGGTTCACACGGGGCGAGCAGGGCAACCTCGCTCAGCGGCCCAACCGCCGCGCCGGGCTCAAAATCGCCGAAAGGGTCACCGTCCAGCGCATGCACCATGTCTTCGTTTAAGACCCCCCAGGACGGTCCGGATTCGGTGCGGTAACGCAGAATGCGCATCTTAAGGTTGACCTCCTACCAAGTCCCATGCATTGAGCAGTTGTAAGGCGGATTCGCACACCGCGCCCGGATCGGCGGCCAGGATGCCGCGTCCGCGCCCGGGGAGAGTCCGCAAATATGAGTTCTTTATCGCCGCATTGGTCACGCGCGCTGCAAACTGGTCGTCGTCGGGGGCATCGCGCCCGCACAACACCAGCGTTCGGGCGGTGATCTGTCCCAGCAGCTCGAGCAGATCGGTGGAAGCCAGCGATCGCCCCAGCACCCCCGCACATTCGCGGTCGGCTCCGGCGGCGATTTCGGCCTCCCGCTTCAACCCCGGATCATCCAGTCCCGGGTAGAGGTTCTCCCCGAGGAATTCGGCCAACGCCCCAGCTTCCCAGGGGAGCTCGGCCAGCTGGTCGGCGGCGCGGCCGGCCAGCTTTGGATCTAGCGCAAACGGCACCGGTTCGATCAAAACCAGCTTGAAAACGAGCGAGGGGTAGCGCGCCGCCAGGCTGATCGCCACCGCCGCACCGGCACCGGTCGCAATCACGCTGCAGCGCTGGATATTGACGCCGTTCAAGGCAGAGCGGACATCGTCGGCCAGGCCGTGAACGGTGCACCCTGCCGGCGATTTGTTCGAGCCCCCGAACCCGCGCAGGTCAAACGCCAACACCCTGAATGCGTCGTCGAAGGCCGACAGGGTATCCCGCCAACTGGCGGAGCTGCCGAGCAGGGGGTGTAGCAGCACCAGCTTGTGGATCCCATCCGGGTTCTGCTCGGTATAGGAAAAGCGGACGCCGCGGCAGCGCACATCAGGCACCCTCCGGCTCCTCCAGCACCCCAATGAACGGCAGGTTGCGCCACTGCTGATCGAGATCGAGCCCGTAGCCGATCAGGAACCCGGGTTCGGCCCGGATACCGACGTAATCGACGCTGCACCCCGAATCCTGCGGCCGTATCCGCTCCAGCAGACAGCAGGTGCGCAACGAGGCCGGACCCAGGGTTTTTAGGTAAGCGACCGTCCGCTCGATCGAAAAGGCGGTATCGGATATGTCATCGACTACCAGCACATGGCGCCCGCGCACCGGGCCGGTCAGGTTCAGCGTCTGCTCGAGCACGCCCGAGGACTGGCGCCCGAAGTAGCTCTTTTGAGCCAGGAACTCCAACTGCAGCGGGAAATCCAGCTTGCGAATCAGGTCGGCCGCGAACATGAACGACCCCTTGAGCAGCACGATCACAATCGGATTCAGATCGGCCAGATCAGCGGTGATCTGGCCGGCCAGCCGCCCGACGGCGCGGTCGATCTGCATGGCCGAATAGCGCAGCGCGACCCTGTCGGCGTTACCCCCGGTCAAGAGCTGTCAGGGCCCCGGCCGAAGCGCTGGGTGAACGCGCGGGCAATATCGGCGGCCAGGCGCTCGGCCCAGGCCGCGCCGCGTTCGAACTGCGCCACCGGGGTAACGACGTTTTTAACGATGACCGATTCGAACCGGGCCGAGGCGGTCTGCACGGTTTTGCGGTGCCGCCGCAGGCTGCGCCGGGTCAGGGCGGTGGCCTCGATGATGGAGACCGAAGCAATCACCGCGACAACTGCCAGGGCAACCAGTAAAACTAGCTGGATCGCGACCAGGACAATCAGTGCGACGCTGGCCGCGTCGGACATTATTCGGGGCGCCGCGGCCGCCGCTGGCGGCGCGCGAAGCGGGATCTGATCGTGTCCTCGGCATCATCGGCCGCCTGCTCGGCGTTGGCCTTAAATGCTGCCACTCGGGACCCGATTTCGCTCACTGAACGGCCCCTCCGCACTCCCAGCATCACAGCCGCCAATACGTTGCCAAGGACGAACCCGATCAGCCCGCCCAACATTGCATACAACATCCGAATTCACCGGTTCATCTCCGGCGGAAGAAAATGCCAAATACATGCTGCAGGGCAGCGGTGGAAAGAATCGTCCGTAACGCCGATCCCGCGCGCGATTCGACTGTTGTGTTTACAACCGATTCGAGCGTGGACGCGGTTTCCGCCAGGCTCTCGACGATGGGCAAAAGTTCCCGTCGAAGCATATTGACGAATCGCCACAGGACTGCGACCGCAATCAACGCGGTCAGCGTCGAGAGTACGGCGACGGCTGCGAGCACAATTACCGCAGCGTCTCTAACCTCGCCCAACGTCAAGTTGGCGACCCCCGTCCGATTCTTTTAATCCACCGGCGCAATACCAGCTTGTACAGCGCCGGCCGCAGCCTGGTCCAGGCTGTTTCCACTCGGTGCCTGTCCGCCGGGTTCAGGCCACCGGGGCCGTAGATCGACCTTGCGTAGTGCTGGGCGATAACTTCTGGCGGGCGTGATCCGGGGGCGTCTTCCCAAGGGCCGTCAAGCATCTGAGATTCGAGCAGATCGGCCACTTGATGGGCAGATTCCAACGGAGTTTTTGCCGCCGAAAAAGTATATCCGGAGCGTACGGCCAGGTTGATCATCGAACGGTAAATGGCGGCGGTTCGGGAGGCCGACGATTGCAGCCGCGAACGCAGCCAGAGCCCGATAGGAAGCACGAACGCTAGGCCGGCTACGCTGGCCGCAATAGCGATCACGACCGGCAGGACCTCACCGAGCTGGGTAGTTAGGCGCTGCAGCAGGAATTGGTCCTCGGGCGCCAATTCCTCAAAGTCTTCGAATTCAAGGCTGTCCAAAAGGTCCGAAAAATCGATTTCGGACGGGTTTTCGATACCCGGATTGGCGGTTCCGATATCGCTGCCCAGGCGAGCCACCGGGGCGCGATAGCCAGACGGTTCAAACGGCACCCAGCCGTACCCCGGGAAATACACCTCAGTCCAGGTGTGAACCTCCTCGGGGCCGGCCACCCAGGCCCCGGCCTCCTCGTCGAAGAGGCCGGTCACGTAACCGGCCGCCAGGCGCGACGGCAGCCCGTTGAGACGCGCCAGCACGGACATCGCGGTGGCCGCATACTCAGCGTGGCCGCGGCGGTACTCGAATAGGTACAGGTCGACCACATCGCTGCCGATGGACGGCGGCGGCAGGTCAATCGCGAACGGATAGCGGCGCAGGAAGAATTCGATGCCCTGGGCGATGTCGAAGTTGTTGCGACCGGCGGCGCCGAAGCGGGCGGCCAACTCGCGCACTCGCGGGGTCACATCCGGGATCTGCAGATAGCGGTCCACCCAGCCCGGGTACAGATTGGGCGCCCCCGCCAGCTGCTCCGCCGAGGCGCTGGGGATCGTGGATTCAGTCGAATAGGCCAAGCGTTGTCCGACCCGGCGGGTGGCGCGAATCGTCGAGAAGTCGGTAAGCGCCCCTTCCGCAGGGCTCTGCACAAAGTACGGGCGGTTGACCGAAACAGCGTCCCCAGGGATGTAGAGGATCGATGAATCGGAGTTGTAAATCTCAAAGTTTGCCTGGACCGCGACGCGTGCGGCCGGTTCGATCACTTCGCTGATCCGCTCGTCCGGGGCCAGCTGGGTCAACTGGTTGGCGGTGTTCTCCCAGCGATCGCCCAGGAATCGATCGTAGGTCGAGCCGCGCCAGTAGAAGGGCTGCGTGGATCGGACGATCAGCAGGGCGCTGCGCGAGAAGGGCAGCGAGGCGCCCACCGAAAACGACTGCTGGCCCGAAAAAGCCGAAATTGATGAGGGATTGGAAACTCCCGAGAAAAGGCGCGTGGTGGCGGCCTCGACATCACTCCAACCCTCGCCGAGATAGTTCCAGAACGCAGTCGCCAGCGGATTGGCCGTGGCCCGCGGGAGAAACACCGAGATTGCGACCGCAATTACGATCGCCACCAGCGACAAGGCAGCCATGTTCACCTGCAGCTCGGGCGCATATTCGGTGCGCCTCATTTCCCAACGCTGAGTCAGCGAGCGCATGTTGACCAGGACCATCAGCAACAACAGCGCGACCACGAAGACCATGAACGGCATCCGCACCGGGCCCAGGTAAGTGGTGTTAATCGCCAGGGCGATCCCGGCGGGCAGGGCTGCCAGCGCGGCCGAGCGGCGGCGCATTATTCCCCAGGCGGCGAAGTAGCCCATCCCCCAGGCGCTGCTTGCCATCCAGAAGACGAAGACCTCGTTGTCGGCCGACGGCGCTAGGTTCGACAGGGCTTCGAACCAATCCAGCAGCCGCAGCCACAATTCCGCTCCAAAACCAATGCTGGTTGTGATCGCGCCCAGCAACGGTTGCGGCCCCGGGGTGCCACCCTCAACCGTGGTTCGCAGCCATTCCCAGGTACCCGCGCCCATCTGGCTAAAGCTCGGCCAAAGCTCGGCAGGGCCGGGGAAGACCTCGGCGGCGACGACAAAGCAAATTGCACTCCCCAGCAGCATCCCCACTGAAAGCAGTGCCCAACCGGGGGCGCGCGAGCGGCACGCCGCCGCGCCGACGGCCAAGCCCAGCGCCGCCAGCGGGAACATCACGAAGGTCTTCTCCACCCAGCGGGCGTCGTGGACGGCATAGACCGGGGCCATGACCACCGCTACCGCCAGCAGGGCCGGCAGCCAATCGAGGCCGCTCAACCGGCGGCGCGGTTGGCCGATCCTTCCGGCAATTGCCGCCAAAGCTGCTCAGACCCCCGCGATCATTGCCGCCGGGATCCCCGTCTGGGGTTCAAAGTCGGGCCGGATGCTGGCGAACTCCTGACCCGCGCGCAGGGTCCTTATGCCAATTCCCGAGAGTGCTGCCAGTCCTACCAGATCACCGGTGGTAGGCGGGCCGCCGAAGCTGGGTGCGTCGATGTGTACCGCGGTGCAATTGATCCGCCGCCTGGTCAATTGACCCAGCGCGGCGATCCACTCGGGGTCGCCGGCGGGCGATACCGCCACGATCGAAACCCCGGGCGCCAGAGCCTGGCCCAATTCGGTCAGGGTCAATGGAAATTCCTCGCGCCCGCGGGCGCGCATGACGGCCAGGTGCTCGAGGATTCGCCACAGCTGTTGCGGTCCCTTTTGCGGTTCCAGCATGACCCGTTGATCGCCGCGGGCGGCCAGTCCCACGGCCCGGCCGGCGCGGACCTGCTGGTAGGCGACCGCGGTGGCCACTACGACCGCCAGCTCTTCGGTGGTGTCGGCTCCGCGGCCGGCCTGCACGGCACGGTTCAGGTCAAGTGCGATCCAGACGCTGGCGGCGGGTTCCAGGTCGAATTCCTTGACCGTGATCTGGCCGCGCCGCGCCGTTGACAACCAGTGGATCCGCTTCATCGGATCGCCGGGTGCGAAATCGCGGATGCCGGCCGCATCGGAGGTGATCTGCTGGGTTCGCGACGACGACCGCGACGAGCCGAACTGGTGTCCTGCCGGCACGGTCAGTTCGGGCATGATTGCAATCCGCGGATAGACGACGAAAGATGTAACGCGCGGAAAATTGAATTCGGCCGCAAAGATGCCGAAGGGATCACCGGTGCGTACGACCATCGGCCCCATCGTGAAAATTCCCCGTCGCAGCGCTTTGCCGCTGCTCCGCCAGACCTTGGTCTGGCGCGCGTCGAGGTTTTCGGCGATCGATGCCGAATAGCCCGGAAAGCTGGATTGGTCCTCCAGTTCGACCATCAAGACCGGCAACCGGCCAAGGTTGGTCAGGCGGAATTCTTCGGCCACGTCGTCACCCGCGAACGCCGCTTTGGTGACCAGGGTGCGTGCCAATCGCAGGTTGGTCACCGAACGCGACACCCAAAACCAGGTCAGTCCAACCAGGGCAGCGGTCACGTAGAAGAACCAGTAAACGATTGCCGATGTCGTAACCAGTGCCAGCACCGCCAGCACCCCCACCGCCAGCAGCGCCAGCGGGCGCAGCAGGGTGACCGAAGGTCGATCGGGACTCAGGATCGTGCGCTGCATAGGGTCTATAAGTCGACCGTCATCGCTATCTCGTCACAGCGATCGTATTTGGGGCATTTGTAGCACTCGGTCCACACCTTGTGGGTGAGCGAATCGCGCTCGGAAATCTGAAACCCCAGGCGCTCGAAGAACCCCGGTTGGAGGGTCAATGTGAA
The DNA here is from genome assembly GCA_965217845.1 of Chloroflexota bacterium. Lineage (GTDB taxonomy): Bacteria > Chloroflexota > UBA11872 > UBA11872 > VXNJ01 > VXNJ01. The sequence goes on along the minus strand of OZ244573.1, from coordinate 2,040,455 downwards.
GGCCTGGCCAATGCCCAGCGCGCGCGCTTCGTCCAGGCAGCGTTGCACCAGCTGCCGCCCAAGTCCCCGTCCCTGCCAGCGCGACGCCACCGCCAGCGCCCGCACCTCGGCGGTGTCCGGAGGCATGAGATGCAGGGCGGCCACGCCCACCAATTCGTCGCCGTCGAGCGCGATCTTGTAGTCGCGCAGGTTTTCGATGATGTCGGCGACCGGGCGCGGCAGCATGTGATCGGCGCGCGCGAACGGTTCAATAAGGCGTGAAATGGCAAGAGCGTCGAAAAGGGTGGCGGCCCTGATCAAGGCCGGGGCTTGGGTCTTGGCCAGTTGAGCCATCGGCGGCGCCCGCAAAATAGGCAACGGCAACGCCAAATTCTGGCACCCCGCCGGGCCAGGTCCAGGCGCCGCGCCAACTAGCATTTTGTTTGGGGAATTCCCAACCGAGCAAGTAAGCGACGCACCCTGCCAAATGGCTCATCCCAGCTACCACGACGAATCTCTGAACCCGGAACAGCTGGAAGCCGTCCGCCATATCGACGGCCCGATGATGATCCTGGCCGGTGCCGGCTCGGGCAAGACCCGCGTTATAACACATCGCGCCGCTTACCTTGTCGGCGGCATCGGCATCGCGCCGGAGCGGGTGCTGGCAGTGACTTTTACCAACAAGGCCGCGGCCGAGATGCGCGAACGCGCCGTGGCCCTGGGCGGGCCCACCCTGCACGCAGCTCAGATTTCTACATTTCACCGCCTGGGGGTGCGGCTGCTGCGTCGCTATGGGGACCGGATCGGAATCGACCCTGACTTTGCCATCGCTGACGCCGACGACCAGCGCAGCGTCCTAAAACACGTTCTGGCGCGGCGCGGGCTGACCAAGGCCGGGCTGGGCCGAAATGTCGAACGCCACGTTATCGCCAACATTGCCCGCGCCAAGGACGAACTGACCGATCCACTCGAGCATTACGCCGCGACGCTTGACTTCCACCTGGACCCGGACCTATTTGGCGATATTGCGGCCGATTACGAGCGCGAATTGGTTGCCGCCAATGCACTGGATTTCGGCGATCTGCTGGCGCGCCCGGTGTACCTGCTTAGTGAATTTCCGGCGTTGTTAGAGCATCTCCAGGGCTGGTTCCTGCATCTGATGGTGGACGAATACCAAGACGTAAATCGCGCCCAGGACACGCTGGTGGGAATGCTCTCCGGGAAGCACTCGAATTTGGTGGTGGTCGGCGACGACGACCAGTGCATTTACACCTGGCGCGGCGCCAACGTTGATCTGATCCTCGGCTTCGCCGACCGCTACCCGGACACCCGGGTGGTGCGGCTGACCCGAAATTACCGTTCCTCCGGCAACATCCTCGAGTGCGCCAACGGGTTGGCGACGGGCATGAACCGCCGGCACATCAAGGAGTTGTGGACGCAGCGGTCGGCGGGGGCCAAGATCATGATCATGGAGGCCTCCGACACCGAAGACGAGGCCGAGGAGATCGCCCGCGAGATCGCCGAACTGACGAACGGTGGCGTCCCTGCCCATCAGATCGCGGTTCTTTACCGGGTCAATTCCCAGTCGCGCGAATTGGAGACCGAGCTTCGCCGTTTCAATATCGCCTATGTCGTGCGCGGCGCCCCGGAGTTCTACCAGCGCCGCGAGATCAAAGACCTGATCGCCTATCTGCGCCTGTTGCACCAGGACACGGATTTGATTTCCTGGCGACGGGTGCTAAACACCCCGCCGCGCGGGATTGGGCCCGGCACCCGGGACCAGTTGGAGGCGATGCGAGAGGACCTGGGTCTGCCGCTGGGCCAGGTGCTTTCGCTGCTGGCCGCAGATGATCCGGATCTTCCGCCCAATCGTCTGAACTCGCGCGCCCGCGGCGCGCTGGCAAGACTGGCCGAGCTGGTCGGGTCGCTGCGGCAAGTCGCCGCAACCGTATCGCTACCCGAATTGCTGATGGCAGTGCTTGAACAGACCGGTTATCAGCGTTATCTGACCGAGGACGAACGCGGCGAGGACCGGCTTGAGAACGTTCGATCGCTGCTCGACAGCCTGGGTGCGTACGACGGGTTGGCGCCGGGCGAGGCATTGGGCCAGTTCCTTGAAGACGTGGCCCTGATCGCCGGCGGCGACGATGCCGCCGGCGGCGATGGGGAGCGGGTGGAGCTGATGACCCTGCACCGGGCCAAAGGTCTGGAGTATGACTGCGTTATTGTTTGCGGATTCGTAGACGGGCTGATTCCGCACCAGCGCAGCCACGACCGTGATGTCGACGAGGAACGGCGGCTGGCATACGTGGGAATGACCCGCGCCCGCAACCGCCTGTACCTCTCCTACTCGGCGCGCGCGCGCCGCTATTGGGGGACGCAGACTCAGGACCCATCGCGATTTCTGGCCGACCTGCCCGCCGATCTGCTTGAATTCCGGGCTACCGAGAGCTACGGTCACGGTGCCGGTATGGAGTTGTTCGCGCCCCGCCAAAGTCCCGCTTTCGAACCGCCGCCGGTGGCCGATCCCGAGCCGCGGTTCGGGCCGGGGCAGGTGGTACAACACGGCACATTCGGCACCGGCGTGGTGCTCGAGTCGCAGATCGCGCGCGGCGAGGAAATCGTCAAGGTCCGGTTTGATTCGGGCGAGACCAAGAAGCTGGCCGCCGCCTACGCGCGACTTGTGCCGGTGGCCGCGTCCGAGTCCGGCTAAGGGGAGGGTCGATCCGCGCCGGTCGGGGCGTCGATCAGCCCGAGAGCAGCCGCAGCAGTTCGGCCTCGTCGATGACGTTCAATCCCAATTCATGCGCGCGCGCCAGCTTTGACCCAGGCTTCTCCCCGGCCACCAGATAGTCGGTGCTGCTGCTGACCGAACCGGTCACCTTGCCGCCCAAGTCGCGGATGCGCTCGCGGGCTTGACGGCGGGTCATATGGCCCAGGGCGCCGGTTAGAACGAAAGTCTTGCCGGATACATCCGGGACCAGCGATTCTTCCTCCGCCGGAGGATCTTCGAAACGCAACCCGGCGCGGCGCAGTTTTTCGATCAGTTCCCGGTTCGCTGGGTCGGCGAAGTAGGCCTGCGCCGATGCCGCAATCAGTGGCCCGATTTCATCGACCGCTGCCAGCTCGTCGGCGCTCGCGCTCGCAATTGCATCCAGGTTGCGGAAGTGCTGGGCGAGCAGTTCGGCTGTGCGTTCACCAACATGGCGGATTCCCAGTCCATACAGCAACCGCCGCAGCGGGACCGTCTTGGAGCGATCCAACCCGGCAATCACCCGTCCAGCCGACTTTTCGCCCAGCCGTATGCGGTGCGGGATGCGGGCAAGCTGATCGGCCCGCAGGCGGTAAAGGTCGGCCGGACGCCGTACCAGTCCGCGTTCGACCAGCCGCTGCGCCAGCACGCCGCCGATCCCGGGCACGGCGCCGGATAAGTCTCCGGCCGGCCTGGTCAGGCGTTCCAGGAACGATTGCAGACGCTCTCGGACCCAAGCGGGGCCGGGAGCAGCGGTTTCGGGCTCACATGCGCTGCGGCCTCGAAACGGCGGGCCGGCGAGTGCCAGGTCGTCAAGCAGCACCCGATTCGATGGAGATTTGAGGAAGGATTCAAGGGACCGGGCTTGACGCTCGTTGGCGGCGCCGCTCTCGACGATCACCGTCGGAGCGGCCTCGGTTAGTTGCTCAAACGAAGCAAACTGTCCGGCAATACGGGTGGCCGCCCCGGGTCCTATCCCTGGGACATTGAGCGCATAAAGGACCCTGCCCAGATCGACTTCGGCCCGGGCCCGGGCAATCTCGCCGGCGAAAGACGCGGCGGCCGCGTCGGCAAGCAGGTATGACTCTTTGGCAAGCCCGGCCAGCTGGGCCGAGTCGAGCTGGTACAGATCGGCAAGATCGCGGACGTGGCCGCGTTCAACGATCTCCTCCACCAGCCAATCGCCGAGGCCTTCGATATCCAATGCGGCGCGATGACCGAAATGCAGGATCGACTCCTTCAGTCGGGCTGGACAGCGCGCATTCGGGCAGCGCCAGACGACCTCGCCTTCGGGGCGTTCGAGCGCAGTTGCGCACACCGGGCAGGCGCTCGGCATGGCGAATTGCCGTCGCTGAGCCCCCGGACTAACAACCTGCAGTACCTTTGGAATCACGTCGCCGCTGCGTTCGACCAGCACGGTGTCGCCGAGGTACAGGCCGAGGCGCTCGATTTCGTCGAAGTTGTGCAGAGTTGCCCGCGCCACCGTAACCCCTCCAATTGCAACCGCACGCAGGTGCGCGCGCGGGGTTATGGCCCCCGTGCGCCCAACCTGCACGTCGATTTCCTCGACTATCGTCTCGGCTTGCTGGGCCAACGGTTTGGCGGCAATCGCCCACCGCGGCGCCTTGGCGGTCGCACCCAGACGCACCTGCAGCTGGGTCGAATCAACCTTGAATACGAGTCCGTCAATCTCATAGGCCAGCGTTTCGCGGCGCTCCATCCAGAAATCGCGGAAGTTCCGCAGCGCGTCGATTCCGCGCAGGCGGCGGCGATGCGGGTTGACCTTGAAGCCAAACCGAGCCAGCAAGTCCAACCCCCGCCAGTGTGAATCACCCCAGGTGCGGCCGCCTGCCAGCAGTCCGTAGCAGTAAAAATCCAATCGACGCGCCGCCGTCACCTGCGGGTCCAGCATCCGCAGCGAACCGGCGGCGGCATTGCGCGGGTTGGCGAACACATGGGCGCCCTCCGCACTTTGGCGGGAATTGAGCTCCCGGAACGCCTGTTTGGGCATCACCACCTCACCGCGGACCTCGAACTCGGCGCCTATCCCGGCTTCGCCAAAGAGCCGACGTTCAACCGATAGGGGAAGCGACCGCAGCGTGCGGGCGTTAGGAGTGATCACCTCGCCCGCGACTCCATCGCCGCGGGTGAGCGCCAGGGATAGTTGCCCGTTGGCGTACCGCGCCACCATCGAAACCCCGTCAAGCTTGAGTTCGCCGACGTAATCGATGGCATCGACCCCCACGCCTTCGCGCGCGCGCCGGTCGAATTCGCCGAGCTCCTCATCGTCGAAGGCATTGTCCAGGCTGAGCAGAGCCGACGAATGGTCGGCCCTGGCGACTCCGGATCGCGGCGCCCCGCCGACCCGCCGGGTGGGCGAATCCAGAGTCACCAAATCCGGGTTCTGGCCTTCCAGTTCCTGCAACCGGCGCAGCATCCGGTCGAATTCGGCATCACTGATTTCAGGCCTGTCGAGCACGTAGTAAAGGTGCTCGTGGCGCACCAGTTCACGGCGCAGATTCGCAATCTCGGTCGCCGCCTCCGGGCTGACTGTGCTGGCGGAAGAATCGACTTCGGTCAAGTGTTTAACGCTCCCGCGCCGCTCGGTCTCAGCACCGGCCGGCCCTATCTCCCCACCGGCGATGATGTATCGGGCGGACCCGCTTGAAAAGGACGTTGATCTCCTTTAGCGCCACCCAATCGCGGATGCGATCCGGCCGGCGACACAGCCCGAAATATTTTGACCCCAGTTTCATGGGAGGCGGTTGCCGGAGTAGGAACAGCGCCGCAACGCTCGGGATTGCCGGAATGCGGTTGGGCTCTCACAGCGAAATCGCATGGGCGATGAGTGCCGCGTAGGCGCGTTTGCCGGTGTCGGTCAAATGCACGCGATCGTCGGCCAGCCAATCCGGCTGCTCGGCGCTGGCCTGGTGCCAATCGATGAATTTGACCTTCTGCAAATCGGCGACCTGCGCTAGCTGCTCGTTCACGAACTTCTCCCACGCCCGCGGAGCGCGAATGTTGATCACGACCAGCCGCCGCAGGCGGTTAGTGAAATCGCGCAGTTCGTCGACATAGCTGGGGTCGAATATGCCGTTGGTCCCCAGGTGGAGCACGATCACCCCCGGACGCTCCCCGTAGGGAAGCTCTATTTCGCTGCGGATCCGGGTGATCCCATCCAGGAATTGAGTGGAAACGGCGGCCTCGATTTCCAACTGCGGCAGGGATTCCAACAGCACGTCGGCCGCCCCCAGCATCACTGAATCGCCGATCGCCAACACTCGCAATTGCGGCGGTATGACGGTCGGGCGCGGCGGTGCCAGTCCCAGCGAAGGGACATAGTCGATCGCGACCACATCACTTGAAAAGGCCACGACTTTCAGCGGATTGGTGCTTTTGGGCGCGGCCGGAGCGTCGCCGTCCGGCTCGGGGATCGGATCCGTTTGCCGGGGAGGCTTGTCAAAGACCCGGGCACGCTGGGAAGCTGCCAGAAGCTCCACATTGGCCTCGATCTGGACCGCAATTTGGTTCTTTGACTGTTCGAAGGCGCCACCGGAGGCCAGCCCGCCCAGTACCAGAATCCCCGCCAGGCAGGCCACCGCGGTTCCGGTGCCCAGCCGCGCCGAGGCGAGATTGCCCCGCAGAATCCCGGCCAGGCCCCTGGCACCACTGACGGGCGCGCGGGTGGCTGCACTCACCGCCGAACGCAGGGGGGATTCCACGAACTGCCAGGAGATCGCCGCGGCCGCGAACACCAGGGCCGTGCGCAGCCCCAGCCCTAACCAGTCCGGCAGCTCGACCGGTCCTCCCGCCAGCTCCAGGGGCGGTCCCGGCACCAGCAGCAACGGCCAATGCCAGAGATAGATTGCATAGGAACGGCGCCCGATCCAACGAATCGGCCGCCAACCCAACGCCGCCACCAGCAGGCCTTCGTCGGCAGTCGCCGCGAACGTGACCACACCAGCCAGGACCGCCATCACTAGGTAACCGCCGCGATAGAGGAATCCGTCCCATTCGTGCAGCAGGATCATGGCCGCAATCACTAGAACCAGAGCCATGCAGCCGAGCGATTCGCGCAGGCGCGCCCGCCCTCCAGCGCCGCTCGGGTACATGTGCAACAGGCATCCCAAAACGGCGCCGGTTGCCAGGCCGAAAGCGTGCGTATCGGTGCCGAAATAAATCCGCGAAGCGTCCCCGAACGGAACGTACAGCAGACCCATTAGCAGAGCGGAGACAAGCGCCAGCCCGCCGGCCGCCATCGCCAGTCCACGGACGCCGCCAATTCGGAGGACCAATCCGGCCAACAACGGCCAGAGCAGGTAGAACTGCTCCTCGACCGCCAGCGACCAAAGGTGGGTGCCGAGCGAAGGCTCCCACCGGACAAAGTAGGGGATATCGCGCACCACGAAATCCCAGTTGGCCACGAACAGGAGCGCGAAGCGCACATCTTCCCAGAACCGCGCGACCAATCCCGGGGCGGCGAGTGCCAGGTAGGCGATCGTGCCGGCCAGCATTAGTAACAGCGCCGGCAGCAGGCGTCCGGCGCGCCGCAGCCAGAACCGGCCCAGGGCGATCTTCCCGGAGCGCTCTTGCTCGCGCACCAGCAGGGTCGTAATCAGGAAACCGGAGACTACGAAAAAGATGTCCACGCCCAGGAACCCGGCCGGAAGCCAGTTCGCGCCGGCGTGAAATGCGAGCACCGCCAGCACCGCGACGGCGCGTAGCCCGTCCAGGGCCGGCCAGTAGCGGAGCGACCGCCCCGCGGCGGTCAGCGGTGGCGGCCCGCCCCGGAGGGCCGCGGTTGACGCGTTGGGACCGGAATCAGGCCGGGGCGGCTTGGAGTTGCCGCAAGCGCTCAGAGGCTTCGACCATGTTGCGCAGCGCCGGTTCGACTTCTTCCCAGCGCCTGGTTTTCAGGCCGCAGTCAGGATTTACCCACAGCTGCTCGGTCCGAAGGTGCGCAAGCGCCGCTCGTAGACGCTGCTCCATCTCCTCCGTGGAGGGGATGCGTGGCGAGTGGATGTCGTAGACGCCGGGTCCGATTTCGTTGGGGTAATCGAATTCGACGAACGATTCCAGCAACTCCATGTTGGAGCGTGAAGCCTCGATCGAAATCACATCGGCGTCGAGCGCGGCGATGGCTTCGATGATGTTGTTGAATTCCGAATAGCACATATGGGTGTGGACCTGGGTCGAATCGGACGCGCCGCAGGACGCCAGGCGGAAGCACTCGACTGCCCAGCGCAGGTACTCGGCATGTTCGGCGCGTCGCAGCGGCAGGCCTTCGCGCAGGGCCGGTTCATCGAGCTGGATCACCGATATGCCGGCCGCCTCCAAGTCGGCGACCTCTTCGCGCAGGGCCAGCGCGATCTGCTGGCAGGTTCGCTCGTGCGGCTGGTCGTCGCGCACGAACGACCACATCAGGATCGTCACCGGCGCCGTCAGCATTCCCTTGACCGGGCGCTCGGTGAGCGATTGGGCATACGCGGTCCAGCTGGTTGTCATCGGTTCTGGACGCCAGATATCGCCGTAGATCAACGGCGGCCGCACGCAGCGGGTGCCGTAGCTTTGCACCCAGCCGTTGCCGGTGAAGGCGACGCCCTCCAACTGCTCGCCGAAGAACTCAACCATGTCGGTGCGCTCAAATTCACCGTGCACCAGCACGTCAATGTCCAAGTCCTCTTGGATCCTGATCGTGCGGGCGATCTCGGCGCGCAGGAAACCCTCGTACTGCTCGCGCGTTTGGCGCCCGCGCCGATATGCCTGGCGCTGGCGGCGGACCTCTCCGGACTGGGGGAAGGAGCCGATCGTGGTGGTCGGGAGCGGCCGCAGCTTCAGCTTCTCGCGCTGGGATCGGGCGCGCTCGGCGTAGGGAGAGCTTCGCTGGCACATTTCTTCGCTTATTCCGGCCAGGCGCTCGGCCACGGCGGGATTGTGGATCCGCCCGGAACTGGCCCGCGCCCGCAGCGCCTTGCGGGCGTTCGCAAACGCCTCCTCGTACTCGGCTCGCCCATTCAGCGCGCCGGTGACTGCGGCGGTCTCGCCCAGCTTCTGCTTGGCGAATGCCAGCCACTGCTTGAGTTCGGCGTCCAGCCCGGGTTCGTTGGCAAGGTCCACCGGACAGTGCAGCAGGGAGCAGGAAGGGGCGACAATGACCCGCTCGGCGCCCAGGCTTGCGGCCGCCGTGCGGGCCCTGGCAAAGGCTGCTTCCAGATCGGTGCGCCAGACGTTGCGCCCGTCGATTAACCCCAGTGAGAGGTCCCAATGGTTCGCCTGTGCGGCCGCAACGGCCGGCTCCAGCTGCTCCGGCGCGCGCACCAGGTCCACATGCAGAGCCCCTAGTGGCAGGCCTTCCAGCAGGGAGAGGTTCTCGCGTAGGGCGCCGAAGTAGGTGGCCAGGATTACCTTCGGGCCGGCACTAGCCAGTCGCTGATAGGCACGCCTGAATGCGGCACCGGCGTCGGTGTCCAAGTCGGTCACGAGCACCGGTTCGTGCAGCTGCACCTGATCCGCCCCGGCCGCGGCAAGCTCGCCGAGCAGCTCCTCGTAGACCGGCAGCAGGCGGTCGAGCAATCGCAGCGAATTGCCCCCGTCGATCGATTTGCCGAGCAGCAGGTAAGTGATCGGGCCGACCAGTACCGGCACCGTCTGGATTCCGAGGGCGCGTGCCTCTGCGAATTCCGAGCGCGGCTTGGCCGAGTTGAGTTCAAATTTCTGATCGGGGTCAAATTCGGGCACCACATAGTGGTAGTTGGTGTCGAACCACTTGGTCAGTTCGCAGGCCTGCACATCGCCCTGCGGCCCCTGGTAACCGCGCGCCATCGCGAAATAGATATCGAGCTCGGAAAGACCTTCCAGCCGCCTGAATCGCTCCGGTACCGCTCCGACCATTTCGGTCGTGGCAAGGACTTGGTCGTAGAGCGTGAAATCGTTGCTCGGGATAAGGTCGATGCCGGCTTCGCGGTGGCTTTCCCAGCTGTAGCGGCGCAATTCGGCGGCTCTGGTCCGGAGTTCGTCCGCACTCAGCCGTCCGCTCCAATAGCGCTCAACGGCCCGTTTGAGTTCGCGCTTGGGCCCGATGCGGGGGTATCCCAAGCTCAACGATCGAATCATGTCAATGGCCTGACCGGGGCTTTTGTTCGGGGCCTTAAAAAACGGTCGCGGACCGGTGGCCGGTCAGATTTTATTGAGTAAATCGTCGGCGCGACCGCTCCGGTCATGCGAGTGGCAGCTTGGGCGCCGCCGCTTCCGCCCGCGTCCGTTCGTCGCTTATCCAGGCTTGGGCAGCCTCGATCTGGGCGGCGACCTGGACCGGCGCGGTTCCCCCCGGCGAGGTGCGGGCCCGGACCGCCCACCCCGGATCCAACCGTTGCAGCGCGTCATCGTCAAAGTGCGGATTAGTGCGTCGCAGGGTGTCCAGATCAACCGTGGACAGGTCACGGCCCTGTTGCTCCAACTCGGCGACCAGCGATCCGATCTCGGCATGGGCGCGGCCGAAGGGGACGCCCTTGCCGACCAGGTAGTCAGCCAGATCGGTGGCGGCAGAAGCGCCCATGGTGGCAATCTCTGCCAATCGGTCGGCCCGGAAGTGGAGGTTGGCCATTAAGCCGGTCATCGCCTGCAGGCTGCCGAGGATGTCATCCTCGGCCCCGTAGACGGCCTGCTTGTCCTCTTGCAGGTCCAGGTTGTAGGCCAGCGGCAGCGACTTGACGGTTGCCAGAAATCCAGTGAGGCGACCTATCGCCGATCCGGCTCGGGCGCGTACCAGCTCGGCCACGTCGGGGTTCTTTTTCTGCGGCATGATGCTGGACCCGGTAGCCCAGGCATCCGGCAGCACCACTACCGCGAACGGCTGCGTGGCCCAAATGACCACTTCTTCGGCCAGGCGCGAAAGATTGACCGCCGCCTGCGCCGTGAGTTGGAGATATTCGATTACGAAATCGCGGTTGGCGACGGCGTCAACGCTGTTGCGGCAGGCCCTTTCGAACCCAAGCCGCCGGGCCACGTATTCGGGATCGATCGGAAACGAAGTGCCGGCCAGGGCGCCAGCTCCGAGCGGCAGTTCGCCGGCCGCGCGTAACCCAAAAGCGCAGCGCTGGCAGATTCGGCGCAGCGCTTCGGCGTGCGCGAGCAGGTGGTGCGCCAGCAGGATCGGCTGGCCAACCTGCAAGTGGGTCATACCTGGCGCGAGCGTGCTGCCCTGCTCAGCGGCCCGCCCGACCAGCGTTTCGATCAGATCCAGGGCCGCCATCCAGACATCGACGGTGGCGCGGCGGACGTAGAGCTTGAATGCGGTCGCAACCTGATCATTGCGCGACCGGGCGGTGCGCAGGTGGCCGGCGCTGGGACCGGCCAGCTCACCCAGCAGCCGTTCGACCAGCGAGTGGATATCCTCGTCACCGCCGTCGATCGGAACCCCGTTTGCGGCGAATCGGGCGGCAATTTGGCCCAGTCCGGCGACGATCGACTCCGCTTCGGCCGGATCCACGATCCGGCAGCGGCCCAGCATCTCGACGTGCGCGACTGCCACCGCGATCTCCTCGCGCCAGAAGCGCACGTCGCGGCCGAGCGAGGCGGTGAACGCCATGGCGGCGCTGCCGCCACCGGCCCCAAATCTCCCCGACCAAAGGTTCAATTCAGGTTCATCCTCGGCAGCTGCGGGCGCGGCACTTCCCACCGTTCCGGTTGCTCTGCACCACTAGTAGCCTAAATACCGGGCACACATTTCTTTAAGGTGCGCTCGCATGCGCGACCGATGCGCATCGGTACCGTGGGTCGGCAGTTAATCGCCCCCGGGCGGCAGCAGTTTGTCGCCCCCGGCCCCGAGCTGGAGCTGCGCCTGAGTCTGCTGGCTCAAGCCGTGCAGCTTGATGAAGCCGACCGCGGCACTGTGGTCGAAGCTGTCGTCGGCGCCGTAGGTGGCCAGTTCCGGCCGGTAAAGCGAATCCTGGGAACTGCGCCCGGTAACCGTGGCGTGGCCCTTGTGCAGCCGCACCCGCACCGCTCCGGTCACTTTCTCCTGGTTAGAGCCCAGGAACGCGGCTAGGTCGCGGTGCAGGCCCGAAAACCAGAGCCCGTCGTAGACCATGCGCGCGTACTCGGCCGACACCTGCGCCTTAAAACGCATCTGGTCGCGGGTTAAGGTCATCGTCTCGAGCGCATAGTGCGCGCGGTGCAGGATCTCGGCCGCCGGCATCTCGTAGATTTCGCGCGATTTGATCCCGATGAGCCGGTTCTCGATATGGTCGGCGCGGCCGATCCCGTGTCGCCCACCGATTTCGTGCAGGCGTGTAATCAGCTGTACCCCTTGCATCTCCTCACCATCGATCGAGATCGGGATGCCGGCCTTGAAGCCGATTTCGATGTCCTGGGGTTCCTCCGGGGCGTCCGAAGGGGCGGTCGTCCAGAGCCATATTTCCGGAGGTGGCTCCCGCCAGGCATCCTCCAAGACGCCCGATTCGATGCTGCGGCCCCAAAGGTTCTCGTCGGTCGAGTAGGGCCTCTCAATCGTCACCGGGATGTCCAGTCCCCGGGTGTTGGCGTATTCGATTTCCTGATCGCGGTTCATGCTCCATTCGCGGATCGGCGCAATGATCCGCAGATTCGGATCGAGGGTGCTTATGGAAACATCGAACCGCACCTGGTCGTTGCCCTTGCCGGTTGACCCATGGGCGACCGCCACGGCGCCGACCTTGCGCGCAGTTTCCACCAGCAGCCAGGCGATCAGTGGTCGCCCCAGCGCGGTGGCCAGGTAGTAGGCGTCTTCGTATTTGGCGCCGGCCTTTAGCGAGGGGAACACGAAGCGTTCCACAAAAAGGGCCCGCGCATCCTCGACATGCGCCTCGATGGCGCCGTTGGCCAGGGCGCGTTCGCGCACCCCGTCTAGTTCACGGCCCTGACCCAGATCGATGGTCAGAGCGACCACTTCGAGGTCGTAGTTCTCCTTGATCCAGGGAATTGCAACCGACGTGTCCAGTCCGCCCGAATAGGCCAACACGACCTTGTCCATGAACGGGTCCTTAGATTTGCGGCAAACGCCCGGGTCAGGCGCCGATGGCGCCGGCGATGATCGCTAGGGCGCTGTCAATCTCGTCGTCGGTAACCGTCAGCGGCGGCACCATCCGAATAGCGTCGGCCGAAACCTTGACGAGGATGAGGCCGTTCCCACGCGAATCGGCAACGACATGGTCGGCCAGTTCGGGAGATTCGAGCGCAAAACCCTGCAGCAGGCCGATGCCGCGCACGTCGACCACTTTGCCGGTCGAACGCAGCTCGTTTAGCCCGGCCGCCATCTGGTCACCGCGATCGCGAACATGCTCTAGTAGCCCGGTGTAGCGAATCGCCTGCATCACCACCTTGCCGGCGGCGCACATTGCCGGCGAACCGCCGAACGTGTTGCCGTGATCGCCCGGGCGCAGGGTCTGGGCGTGCTCCTTAAACAGGACCGCGCCCAGTGGGAACCCGCCGCCCAGGCCCTTGGCCAGGCAGATCAGGTCGGGTTCAACTCCCCAGTGTTCGAATCCGTAGACGTGGCCCAGGCGGCCGATTCCAGTTTGCACCTCATCGAAGATCAAAAGCAGGCCGTGGCGGTCGCAGATCTCGCGCAGCCCGGCCAGGTAGCCGTCGTGCGCCGGCCATACTCCGCCTTCGGCCTGAATGGGCTCCACCATGATTGCGCAGGTGCTATCCGTGATCGCCGCGTCGGCCGCGTCCAGGTCGTTAAATTCCACTTGCTTGAACCCGGCCGGCATTGGTGCGAACGGTATCTGGTATGCGGGCGTGCCGGTCGCCGCCGTCATTGCCAGGGTGCGGCCGTGGAAGCCGCGCGCGGCGGTAATGACCTCGAATGCTCCATCGCGCTCGTTGCGGCCGTACTTTCGGACCGCCTTCACCGCGGTCTCGGTGGACTCGGCCCCGCTGTTGGTGAAGAAGACGCGGTCGAACGGCGAGTCGTCCAGGAGCAGGCTGGCCAGTTCTACCTGCGGCACGCTGTAGTAAAGGTTGGAAACCGTAACCAGCTGGCGCGCCTGGTCGGCCACCGCGTCGGCTATGTCCGAGTTGGCGTGACCCAGGCAACAGACGGCTATTCCGGCCACAAAGTCCAAGTATTCGCGGCCGCTGGTGTCCCAGACGCGGGTGCCCTCTCCGCGAACCAGGGTCATCGGAGGGCGCACGAAACACTGCGCGTAGTACTTGTCGGCGAGCGCTTGCCAGTCCATGTAAAAACGAACCCGGGGTGCTGGAACAGGGGTCGGCGGATCGGCCCAGGGAGCCGAGATGGATTTTAGTGGGACATCATGCCCGTCCCGCCACGGTCGCCGTTCCGCGTCCGGTGAGGTCGTCCGGCGGTCAGATCGCGACCGCCGGATTGCAATGCCAATATCAGCATGTTCGGTGTCAATTGATCGGGTTCCGAACCCGCTTGAACGAGCGCGTCCGGCCGGACGCGCGCGTGGCCGTAGGGCAATAGACTCTTGATTGCGATCGGCATCCGATCCGCCGGTTTACAGCAACGCATCATCAGGCCCAATCGCCGCATGCGGGTAACGATCATCAACGCGACCAGCTACTTTGGCCTTGAATTGGTGCGCCTGTTGAGCACCCACTCCGGGTTCGACATCCTGGAACTGACCGGCCGCAGCCATGCTGGACGCAAATTCGGCGAAGTCTTCCCGCATGCGCAGACCTTTGGCGATGGCACGATTGCGCGTGCCCGCCTGATTGCGACCGAGTCCGCCGCGCCCAACACCGACATCGTCTTCTCGTGCCTTCCGCACCTGGCGTCGGCGGCGGTGCTGGCTCCCTACATTGAAGCCGGCGTGCGGGTGATCGATGTGAGCGCCGATCTGCGCCTGCACTCTGCGCAGGCCTATGAAACCTACTACGGACACCGCCACCCCCACCCTGAACTGCTCGACGGCGCGGTCTACGGCCTGCCCGAACTGCACCGCGCCGAAATCGCGGCCGCGCGCGCCGTCGGCAACCCTGGCTGCTATCCGACCGCCGCCATCCTTTCGGCCGCTCCCGCCCTTTCCGCGGGACTGATCGAACCCGACGTCGTCTTCGACGCCAAATCGGGTATATCCGGGGCCGGGCGCGCGCTGAAACTTGACAGCCACTATTCGGAAGTGACCGAAAGCATCCACGCCTATGGTGTTGACGGTCACCGGCATTCGGCCGAGATGATCCAGGAACTCGAACTGATCGCCAACCAGGATGTGGCGGTCACGTTCGTCCCGCACCTGACCCCGATGATCCGGGGCATCCTCTCGACCGGCTACGCCCGCCTGACGCGGGCGGTAGAAGCCGCCGAGATATTGGCCCTGTATCGCGATTACTACGCCGACGCCCCGTTCACGCTCGCGCTCGACCAGCCCCCGCGCAGCAAATGGGTCGCGGGCTCCAATTTCTGTGCCGTGCACGCCCGTCCCAGTCCCGACGGGCGGCGCCTGCTGATGTTTGGCGCGGTCGACAACCTGATAAAAGGGGCCGCTGGCCAGGCGCTGCAGAACGCGAATCTGATGGCCGGATTCGACGAGCGTTGCGGCCTGCGTGCGGCGTCGGCCTATCCATGAAACCGGAAATTGACGGAGACCCTCGAAGGGGCGATTGCAGATGAGCGAAGGCGTGTGCGCACCGCTGGGCTTTGTGGCCGGCGGGTATACCTGCGGAATTAAGCCGTCGGGGGAGCCCGATCTGGCCCTGCTGCTGGCAACCGAAGGTTCGGCCACAGTGGCCGGCGTATTCACCCGCAACCGTTTCGCCGCTCCGAGCGTGCGCTACAACCGCGCGGTGGTCGGCCGTGGAAAGGCGCGAGCAATCATTACCAATTCCGGAATCGCAAATGCCGCCACCGGACAGCCGGGGTTTGACAACACTCTCGAACTGGCCCGTCTGACCGGAGACCGCTTCCAGATCCCGGCCGAGGAAGTGCTGGTGTGCTCCACCGGAATAATCGGCGTGCAGTTGCCGATGGACGAGCTGGGCGCGGGCGTGGCCAAAATCCCGGTAGGACCCGGGGGTGGTCCGGCCGCAGCCAAGGCCATCATGACGACCGACGCCGGGCCCAAGTTCGGGCAGCGCACAATCCCCACTGCTGCCGGCCGGGTGACGATCGGGGCAATGTGCAAGGGCGCCGGGATGATTCACCCCAACATGGCCACCATGCTGGCCTACATTACCACCGATGCCGCGATCAGCCGCCCGGCATTGCAGCAATTGACTACCGAGGTAGCTGACGAGACGTTCAATGCCGTGAGTATCGATGGAGACACCTCGACCAACGATTCGCTGCTGGTGCTGGGTTCGGGAGCCAGCGGCATCGCCCTGGAGCCCGATTGCCCCGACTGGGCCGCGTTTGCGACCGCCTTCCGCGATCTGGCCTGGGAGATGGCGGAAGCCATCGTCGCCGGCGGCGAGGGCGTCAATCAGGTTTTCGTGGTTGAGGTCAATGGCGCGTCCTCGCAGGTGCAGGCGCGCCAAATCGCGCGTGCGGTGACCACTTCGATGCTGGTGAAGACGGCGGTTCGCGGCGCCGACCCCAATTTCGGGCGAATCCTCTGCGCCGCCGGTTATTCCGGTGCTGAATTCGACTCCGATCGGATGGATCTATACCTGGGCGCCGTGCAGACGATGCGGCAAGGCCTGCCAATTGCATTCGATGCCCAGCGGGCGTCGACCGAACTTGCCCGGCCGCGCTCGACCATGACCCTGGAGCTGCATTCGGGACCGTATCGGGCCCGCGGTGTGGGCTGTGATCTGAGCGCCGAGTACGTGGCCTTCAATTCCGAGTACACGACCTGATCGCCGATGTCGGATCACTCAACCGGCGCTGTTCCGTTGGTGATAAAGATTGGCGGCGGTGACGAACTTGACCTGCCCGACCTGTGCGGCCAGGTCAAGCGGCTGCAAAAAAACCATCCGGTTGTAATCGTCCACGGCGGCGGTCGCGCTTTGAGTCTCGAGCTGGAGCGCTCCGGCGCCCAGACCCGCTTCGTCGACGGGCTTCGCTATACCGACGATGTGGTCCTGGAGGCGGCCCTGAAGGTGTTTTGTGGATCGGTCGGCAAACGTATCGTGAGCGCCCTGGGCCGGGCCGGCGTGGCGGCGGCCGGCATTTCCGGCATTGACGCCGGATTGATCCGGGTCGAACCCGAATCCGACGGCCGGCTCGGCTGGGTAGGCCGGGTGCATGAGGTCGACCCGATCGTGCTCCAAGCGCTTATGGCTGCCCGCGTCATTCCGGTGGTGGCTCCGCTGGGCGCGGATGGGGAGGGCCGCATCTACAACGTAAATGCCGATTCGATCGCCGGCGCGGTGGCGCGCGCCCTGCGGGCCGGGGGACTGGTCTTTGTGTCGAACGTGCCCGGGGTCCTTGACCGCGCCGGGCGGACGGTGGAATTGGTTACCCCGGAGATCGCCTCCCAGCTGCGGGACTCCGGGGCGGTCGTCGGTGGCATGATCCCGAAACTGCAGTCGGCGCTGGATTTGCTGGAGTACGTGGGCGTTGTCCACATCGTGGATGGGGCCCGTTCGGGTTCTATTGAATCGGCCTTGGCGGGCGGGACCGGGGGCACCCGGTTTGCCCGGTCGGCGTGATGTTGAGACCGCAGTGATCGAACCGGGCAAATTGATTCGGGTCAGCGTTGGCGATCTGGACCTGAACGCTGAGCTCTACCGCTCCGACGCCGCCGAAGCACTCTGGGCGGCACTGCCGCTGTCGGGGAGCGTGAATCGCTGGGGGCAGGAAATCTTCGCCGCCATCCCGCTGCAGCTGGATCCCACCCGGGAAGACCGCGAAGTGCTCTTCATGGGCGAGCTGGCCTACTGGCCGCCGGGTTCGGCGCTATGCCTGTTTTGGGGCCCGACCCCGGCCAGTCGCAACCCGGAAGAGATCCGCGCCGCCAGCAAAGTGATTCCCTTGGGGCGGCTGCGGATCGTTCCCACGCCCGACCTGGACGGCAGCCAACCGGGCGACCTGATCCGCGTGGAGCGCGCCGAATAGAGTCCCCCGCCGCCCCGTCCGAGCGGGGCCGCCTGGTGGCGCGGGTGGCGCTGCTGCTCAGCGTCATGTTCCTGCTCTCGCGCCTGCTGGGGTTCGCGCGCCAGGCGGTGATCAACGGCCAGATCGGCCTCGGCCCGGAGGCCGACGCCTGGTTTGCCGCGTTCCGGATACCCGATACCCTGTTCACCCTGTTTGCCGGCGGGGCCCTGATTTCGGCATTCATCCCGGTCTATGCCGGGCTGCGCGGCCGCGGCCGCGACGAGGACCGCCGGCGCCTCTTCTCCGGGGTGCTCAATCTGTTGGGGATGATGATGATCGGTGGTTCGCTGTTGGCGGCACTGTTCGCCGCGCCCCTGATGTCGGTCCTGGTGCCGGGATTCGACGAGCCCACCCGCGCCCTGGCCACCGAGGCCACCCGCTACCTGATGCTCTCGCCGCTGCTGCTGGGCATCTCGGCCGTATTTAAGGGCGCCCTGCACGCCGAACGTGACTTCCTGTTGCCGGCGGTCGGCCCGTTGCTGTACAACACCGGCGTCATCGCCGGAGCGCTCTTTCTGGTTGAGCCGCTGGGCATTGTCGGCTTGGCCTGGGGCACCATCGCCGGGGCCGTCCTGCACCTGCTGATCCAGGTCCCGGGCCTGCGCCGCGCCGGACTCAGTTGGCAACCGGCGCTGGCCGTACGCGGCGCGGGACGGCGCGTGATTGCGCTGATGCTGCCGCGCTTGGGTGGTTTTGCGGTAATCCAGCTGAGTTTTTTCTTCATCAACTATCTGGCCTCCCTGCAAGGGCCCTCGGGTGTGGCCGCGTTCGCCAATGCCTGGATGCTGCTGCTCTTTCCGCTCGGCATCCTGGCGATCCCCTATGCCGAGGCGGTGCTGCCCGAGTTTTCCGATCTACATGTCCGTGGCGACGGACCCGGCTTGGCGCGTGCGACATCCGAATCGCTCTCCTATGTGCTGTTTGCCACGCTTCCGGCCAGCCTGGTGATGATCGTCACCGGGGAACCGCTGGTGCGGGTGCTGTTCGAACGGGGGGCGTTCGACGCTGCCGCCAGCGCCGCCACCGCGGTGGTCCTGGCGGCGCTGGCAGTGGGCCTGATCGGTCATGCGGCGGCCGAAATCCTCACCAGGGTGTACTACGCCCGCCAGGACACGCGCCGGCCGGTGCTGATCATCTCCGCGGGCCTGCTGCTGCACATGGCAATTTCCTGGGCCCTGTCGGGACCGTTCGCGGTCGCCGGAATAGCCATGGGGGTCTCGGTCGGGGTGCTGGTCGAAGTGGCGATCCTCTATCTCTGGCTCAAGCGCCTGGGGCTTCAGATTTCACTGGGAACGGGGACCGCGCGCGTATTCGGCGCCAGCGTGCTGGCGGCGGCGCTGGCCTGGCTGGGGACCGAGCTGCTGGGCTCGCTGGACCCAACCCCGCCGATCTATGCCGCGGGTTTGCTCTTAATCCTGGGACTGGCCGCCGCCGCTTACCTCGCCATTACCCTGGCGTTGGGGCTGGAACAGCCCAAGATCCTGCTGCGGATGCTGGGGTCGCGCCTGAAGCCGAGCGCGATCAATGATTGACCGCTCCTAAAATCGCTGGCCTATCTACCTTATAGAGGCACCGCCCGCGCATGTCCGCGCTCGTGAGCATCCGTAACTTCTGCATCATCGCGCACATCGACCATGGCAAGTCCACCCTGGCCGATCGCATGCTGGAGCTGACCGGCCAGGTCGATCAGCGCCAGATGCGCGAACAGCTGCTGGACTCACTCGACCTAGAGCGCGAACACGGCATAACTATCAAGGCCACTCCGGTCAGGATGCACTGGTCGAACGGGGGCGAGCAGTACCAGCTCAATCTGATCGACACCCCCGGGCATGTGGACTTTGCCTACGAGGTCTCGCGCGCATTGGCGGCCTGCGAGGGCGCCCTGCTGCTGGTCGATGCGACCCAGGGAATCGAGGCGCAGACGATCGCCAATCTGTACCAGGCCCTGGAGCTGGGCCTGGAGATCATTCCAGTAATTAACAAGATCGACATGCCGGCGGCCCGACCGCAGGCGGCGCGCGAGGCGATCGTGGAACTGATGGGGGTTAACCCGCAGGAGATCGTAGCGGTTTCGGCCAAGCATGGTACCGGGGTGCGCGAGCTGCTGGAGCGGGTCATCGAGATCGTGCCGCCGCCCGAGGGCGTATCGGAGGGGCCGCCGCGCGCACTGGTCTTTGACTCCAACTACGATCGGCACCGCGGCGTGCTCACCCACGTGCGCGTCGTCGACGGCCGGCTGGCGTCCGGCGACCGGATTTTTCTGCCCGGCTCCGGCAAGCGCTTTGAGATCGTCGAGGTCGGGACCTTTGCTCCGCAGATGCAGTCGGCCCAGTCACTCTCCTCGGGGCAGGTGGGCTACGTTGCCACCGGCCTTAAAGGCGGTTTCGAATTCGTGGTTGGCGACACTCTCCTCGCCGACGGTACGGAATCGATTCCCCTGCCCGGCTACGCCCCGCCGCGGCCGATGGTATTTGCCGGGATCTATCCCCAGGATCCGGGTGATTTCCCGGCGCTGCGGCGCGCGCTCGAGTTGCTGCGCCTCAACGATTCCTCCCTGACTTTCGAACCCGAGGAGTCGGGAGCCCTGGGGTTCGGGTTCCGGGTGGGGTTCCTGGGTCTGCTGCACCTGAACATCGTCCGCGAACGCCTCGAACGCGACAACGATCTGACCCTGATCGTTACCAACCCCGGCGTGCAATTTAAGGTCCTGACCCGCGGCGGCCAGGAGCTGCTGGTGGACGGTCCCGGCGCGATGCCCGACAGCAACCGCATCGCCCAGGTGTCCGAGCCCTGGGTCGAGCTCGCAATCGTGACCCCGGGCAGCTACTTGGGATCGTTGATGGAACTGGTTCGGTTGGCGCGCGGCAGCGTCGACAAAGTCGAGACCCTGGACGCCGGTCGGGTCCTGATGACCGCCCACGCCCCGCTGTCGGAGATCCTGATCGATTTCTACGACAAGTTAAAGTCCTCCACCCGCGGCTACGCATCGCTCGACTACCACGTGGTCGACTTTCGACCGGTGAAGGTGCAGGTGGTGGACATCCTCGTCAACGGCGTGCGCGTGGATGCGCTCTCGTCGATCCTGCATCGTGAGCGGGCGCGCCGGGACGCGCTCGAAATCCTGGCCCGGTTGCGCAAGGTAATTCCGCGCCAGCTGTTCCAGGTCGCCCTCCAGGCGGCGGTGGGCGGCAAGGTGATTGCGCGCGAGACGATCCCCGCCCTGCGCAAAGATGTGTTGGCCAAGTGCTACGGCGGCGACGTGACCCGTAAGCGCAAGTTGCTCAAGAAGCAGGCCGAAGGCAAAAAGCGGATGAAGATGGTGGGCCAGGTGGAGATCCCCCAGGCCGCCTTCACCACGGTCCTGGAACGGTGACCGCCTGGCGGTTGTCCGGGTTTGCCGACGAGGCTTACACTGACCTGCCCGATCAGCTGCGGTTTTTGACCTCGCTTGGGATTGAGCGCATTGACCTGCGCCATTTCGAACGGGACGGGCAGCGCTGCTCGATTGCCGAGGCGACGTCCGCTGAACGCGCCCTGATGGCGCGCCAGCTGCGCGAGGCGGATATCGCCTGCCATTGCGTGGCCACCCCGGTGGGCAAGGCCCCGGTCGAGGGCGATTTTGCGGTCCAGCAGCGGCAGCTGGCCAACGGCCTGGCGGCCGCCGCCGAATTCGGGAGCCGGGCCGTGCGGGTATTTGGATTCCGGTGCCGGTCGGCGGCCGATGACCGTGATTGCATCGGGAACCTGACCCGGCTGTGCGAGCAGGCCCATCGGGATGCGCCCGGAGTCCGGCTGCTGCTTGAGAACGAGCGCGATGTCTTTGGCGAATCGCCTGAGCAGATCCTTGCGGCCCTGCACGCGATCGATGCCGAGAACTTGGGATATGTCTGTGACCCGGCCAATTTCGCCGTCGTCGGCGTCGATGCGCTCGGCGCGGTCAGGCAGCTGCGCGAGCACATCGACGCCCTGCACGTGAAGGATCGCGGGTCTGCCGGAAAAATGGTCCTGCCCGGCGAAGGCTTATGCGGTTGGCCGCAAATCCTGGTGGAACTGGACGGCCGCGATTACCCCATGACGCTTGCCCTGGAACCGCATTTGGACGTGGCCGAGCGCCATTTTGGCAGTACTACCCCGCAACGATTTGCCGCGGCCAAGGCGGCGCTGGAGGCAATCCTGCCGCCGAGCCGCTGATCCGGTGGATCAAATATCGAGTGGGCAGTCGCCGCCAAAACCATATCGAGAGCGAATTCGGAAGGGGCGACCGCCGGGCGGCAAGGCGTGTACCGGTCGGCGGGGCGGGCATCGCGGCGGTGGTTGGATCGGGTGGGAATTGGCCTGGGTCGAGCCCCAAACGGCCTGCGCCACCCGGGCCATTATCGAGCGCGCGCCAAAAGCCGACGCTGGACCGATCGAACTTGCATTGCGTTGCGGGCTGGAGCGCCAACCGTGCCCGCCCCGCTGGTTATTGGTCGGGACGATGAATGACGCCCCGCGCCCGCGCCACTAGCGCCGGCGATGGCTCAATTCGGCCCAAACCTGTTCCGGATCGACCCCGCGATGGGCGATCATGACCAGCGCGAAGAAGATCAGGTCGGAAATCTCACTGGCAAGGCGCTCGTCGGATTCCTCGCGCGCGGCAATGCTGGCCTCGGTCGCTTCCTCGATCAACTTGCGGGCGATATAGGGCCAGCCGCGGCGCAGGCACTCAGCCACGTAGGAGTCGGGCGGCATTTCGCGCTGGCGCTGCGCGATCACGGCGGCTACCTGGTCGATGATTTCCACGCCCGGTCGCACGCTCAAGAATCGGCCTTTCGCAGCTCGCGGTAAAAGCAAGTCTCGTTGCCGGTGTGACAGGTCGGCCCCGTTGGGTCGACCTGTAGCAACAGGCAATTGTCCTCGCAGTTGACGTAAATGGAGCGCAGCGCGAGTATGTTGCCCGAGGTCGCACCCTTGCGCCACAGTTCGCCCCGACTCCGCGACCAGAACCACACCTGGCCCGATTCAAGGGTTCGCGCCAGCGATTCGCGGTTCATGTAGGCGACCATGCGCACCTGTTGGGTGGCTCGGTCCTGGACCACCGCCGCTATAAGACCGGCCGCATCCCAGCGGAGCTGCGCCGGATCGAGCGATTCAGATTGCGGGGACATGGTCCAACCGCATGGGGTTGCCGCGCCGGGCCAGGTATTCCTTGGCTTCGACGATCGTATATACGCGGTAGTGAAAGATCGAAGCCGCCAGCACGGCGTGGGCACCGCCGTCGGCAAGGGCTTCGTGCAGATGCTCCAGCGTACCGGCCCCGCCCGAGGCCACGACCGGCACCGGCACCCGCTTGGTGAGAGCGGCCAACTGCTCGTTGTCGTAACCGTCCCGGGTTCCGTCGGCATCGATGCTGTTGAGGACGATCTCGCCCGCCCCCAGCTCGACCCCGCGCTCAGCCCACTTCAGGGTGTCCATGCCGGTGTTGGTGCGACCACCGTGGGTCCAGACTTCCCAGCTCCCGTCTGGCCGGCGGCGCGAATCGACCGAAAGCACGATGCACTGACTGCCGAATCGCTCGGCGCCCTCGCTGATTAGGGTCTCGCGCTCGACCGCGGCGGTGTTGACCGAGACCTTGTCGGCCCCGGCGCGCAGTAATTCATACATGTCTGCGGTGCTGCGCACACCACCACCGACGGTCAGCGGGATGAACACTTGTTCGGCCACTGCCCGCATCATGTCAAGGGTGATGGTCCTTCCTTCGGCCGAGGCCGAAATGTCGTAAAAGACCAGCTCGTCGGCGCCGGACCGGTCGTAATAGGACGCCAGTTCCACCGGGTCGCCGGCATCGCGGTCGGCTGAAAACCGGACCCCGCGCACATTGCGGCCATTCTTTACGTCCAGACAGGGGATGATGCGGCGCGTCAGCACCGGGCCACTCCATTGGCCCGTGCCAGCGCTTCTTTAAGGTCTATCCGGCCGTCGTAAAGCGCCCGGCCGATGATCAGCCCGGCCGCCCCGGCTTCGGCGGCGGACGTCACATCGGCCAATGCCGCAACGCCGCCGCTGGCGACAACCGGGATGTCTACCCCGCCACTGACTTCGGCCAGACGGGCGGTGTTGATCCCGCCCAGCATGCCGTCACGATCGATGTCGGTGTAGATGATTGCCGCCGCCCCCTGCCGTTCGCAGAAAAGGGCAAGTTCAATGGCATCGGTGCCGGCGTTGCGGCGCCATCCGCGGGTGGCCACGATTCCGTCGCGGGCGTCAATTCCTACCGCTATCCGGCCCGGGAATTGGCGGCATGCGGACGAAAAAAGTTCAGGGTCCTCTACCGCCGCGGTGCCCAGTACGACCCGGTTGGCGCCGCCGGCAAGCGCCGATTCGATTTCAGACATGCTGCGCAATCCTCCGCCCAGCTGCACCCGAATCGACAGCCCGGATATGGCGGCAATCGCGGCGCGGTTCATCGGGGAGCCGCTGCGGGCCCCGTCCAGATCCACCACGTGCAGCCATTGCGCCCCCTGGTCCACCCAGCCGCGGGCCGCCTCAAGGGGGGAATCGAAGAAGACGACCTCGCGCGCAAAGTCACCCTGGTGGAGCCTTACGGCACGCCCCCCGCGAATATCGACCGCCGGATAGATGATCACCGCTAGGACCCGATCGCAGCCCTACTGCTGCCCGCAGATCCGGGTGAAATTTCGGTACAGCGACAATCCGATGGCACCGCTCTTTTCGGGGTGGAACTGGGTGGCGAATATCACGTCCTGGCCCAGCACGCTGAGGAATTGCAAACCGTATTCGGTCGTTGCCGCGCAATAGTCGGACGCCGCGGCGTCGGCGAAATAGGAATGCACGAAGTAGAAATTGGCGTCGTCGGGGACGCCGTCAAGCAGGGCGCACGGCTGTTGCCGGCGGACCTGGTTCCAGCCCATGTGTGGGACATGCAGGCCCGGCGGGAAGCGCCGCACTCGGCCCGGGAACAGACCCAGGCAGGGGGTGCCGTCGTTTTCCTCGGAGTGTTCGAGCAGGGCGTGCAGTCCCATGCAGACGCCCATGAATGGGCGACCAGTTTGCAGGTATTGGCTAACCGCCTTGTCCATGCCGCGCGCGCGCAGGCCGTTCATCGTATCCGCGGCGGCCCCGACCCCGGGCAGAACCACGCCGGAGGCTCGTGCCACCACTTCAGGGTCTTCGGTGAGGGTAAAGTGGGCACCGACAAATCCCAGCGCCCGCTCCACGCTGCGGATGTTTCCGGAGCCGTAGTCGACCAGGGCTAGCACGGCCGGCTTCGACCCGGATCAGCGCTCAGAGTTGACTGAGCGCGCTGCGCGCCAGTGCGACGCGCTCCTGGCGAGCGGCCGCGAACCTGCGGATCCCGGCCAGGATCGATTCGGGATCCAGGCGCGATTCGGCGATCACGTCGGCCTCGGTTCCACCGGTGCGCCAACGATCGTCGAAATCGGAACTGAGCGCGTAGCGTTCGGCGAATGGACCCAGGTTGGACAGCGGCGGCACCCGCTTGGTCAGGGTCGTTACGAACGTGCAGTCGAACCGGTCGGCATCGGAAAGGATCTTCTGCTGGTAAGCATCGTCCTGCAGGCGCAGCAGGTCCTCGGATATAACTGCCACGATCCGGACGTTGATTCCCTCCGCTTCCAGCTGCGGGATAACCGAGACCAGGTTGTTGGTCGAGGATGAACCCTGCACGTAGACGCTGCCCTGCCTTGGCGCGGCGGGATCGTAATCGCGGATCACGTAGGCACCGCGGGCGGCCGCCAGTAGATCGCTGTCGGCAAAGTTGGCGCGGTCGGCGACCAGGAAGTCGGGCCGGGCAACGTGGATCACGATCACCCCCGCTTCCTTGTGGCGGGCGGCGTGATGCACGGCGGCAAAGTAACCGGGGGCGACGTCGTTGTAGTCCCAGAAATAGAGGTTGGTGATCTGACCGCGCGGGAACATGGTCCAGACCTGCGGGGCGAATATTCCAAAGTGGGTGCGGGCGTCGGCGGCGGTCTCCGGACCCGAGTGCCCGGCCAGGACCGTAAGCACGCCGTTGGCGAACCGCGAGTCTTGGTTCTGCTGCGAGAAGACCCGGACCGGCGTGTACATCAGCGGCGTGAAGGCCCCGTAGGTGCCGGTCAGACCCCACACTCCGGCATGGCGGTCCGGATCCAGCGATAGCGACTGCGATACCAGACCGGCGATCGTGCCGGCGTTGCCGGCCTCCTCGATCCCCGCCCTGAGGCGCGTCCCGCCGGGGTTTTCCTCGGGATCGTACTCATGCGTGAAATGGGCGTTCTCGATATTGATCGAGTCCGAGAGGTCGGCGGCAATGGTGATGAAGCGGTTGTCGGTGACGTAGTTGAGCCATTTGCCCAGCTCCGAAATCGCGCGCCGCGTGCCGGCCTTTTCACCCGGCTCCCGGAACAGCCGGACCTGAGCTTCCACCCCGGCCGAACTTACCGTTACCGTCTGGCGGGGCAGGTTGTCCGGCGCCAGGCGTTCGTCGTGGAACGGGTCGCGGTCGACGTTGATGCGGGAAGGCATTTCATCGGGCAGGGCATCGCCGATCGAAACCAGGCGCTCTGCCAGCCATGCTCCCAGACCGCCGTCGAGGACCGAAAGCACCGTGTCGACGTTGGTCTTGAACTCGATCAGGCGCTCGCGCTCCGAACCTGGGACCCCATCGCGGATGCCGGTGAATTCGACCCCGAAGCGCTGCTCGAACGACTTGGCCAGCGCCAGGAAGTAGGGGCTGTTCATGGCCAGGGTGTAAGGGTGCGAGGCGGCGTCGACGATCTGGTCGTGGCCATTGACGCGTCCGTCGACTGCGCCGGGCCACCATCCCTTGAGGGTACGGCCCACGGTGATCATGGGTCGGCGGTCGGAGAAGTCCCACTCCTCCATGGTCTTGAGCGCCGCCACGACCTGGTCGAGCTGGTTCCCGTCCTCGAGCGTGAGGACGTTCCAACCGTAGGAGGCCCACTGGTCGGGCAGGCTGTAGGCGGTGTACTTGGCGTCGATTACGCCGTCGAGGAGCGAATCGTCGATGCCGGCGTTGTTAAACGAGTTCATTACCCGCAGGCGCTTGCCCACCTTCTGGGCCAGCGCGATGGTCTTGATCTCCTGGGCGTGCCCCTCGGTCAGCGCCATTTCGCCCTCGAAGACGATCGTCTTGCGCTCGGCCGGGGATCCGGCAAAGTCCCAGAACATGGCCTTGCCGGCCGAGGTGGAAAAGCCGACCCCGGACGGTCCGCCATTGACGTCATTGGTCATGTCGGTGGTCTCGGCGTGCCCGGCCAGGGCCCTGATCCCGCGGCCCTTGGCCTGGGCAAACAGCGGGTGATCAACCAGGCCGTTCTCCTCCAGAATCGTGGCTAGGGCACCGGCGCCGCGGCGAAAGCCGATCGTGTCAACGGACAGCATGTTCTGCCCCGCATCGGTGGCATAACGATCGTCGCCGGTTGCGGCACGCTGACGCTCCAGCGCCTCGCAGAGCACTGTCCAAAGCGCGTAACAGGTTGGAATGCAGTGCCCACCGGCGAGCATGAAGTTGTCGGCGTTGGGGTGCTTGGGGCGTCGCAGATCGTAGGCCAACCCGCCCAGTTGAGGGCCCACCAGGTGCACCGCGACGTTGTAGGGGGTGTAGGCCAGCGGCCCCCCGAAGTGCCCGGTCTGCGAATAGTTTCCAAGCAGCACCAGCAGCATCGAAGTCAGGAACGCGGTGTCCTCAAGCTGCTGGCGGCCGTATTCGGGAACTTCAACGCTGAGCTGGTTCGCGCGCCCGGGGCCGGCCCGAGAGCCGACTCTCACCGATCGCGTCGCGGTGCTGGATGTTGCCATGTCGATCCGATTTCCGATCAGTCGAGCCCCGTGCGCAGGCCTGTAGATATATGTGAGGACTGCACGGCGCTCACCCTACAAACGCCCAAATCATGTTAATGGACTATTCGGGCCCGGATGGGGCTGGCTGGGATGATCACATAACCTAGGAGTTGGCAATCGACCCTTTGATGGCGCCGGGACTGGTCCGCGCATTTCTATAGCCACAACTATCCGGCGCCTGCTGATTCCCCTTTACCTGCCCGCATTCTTGTTCTTCGTGGGCGTGGGGATGCTGGTACCCACGCTGCCGCTGCTTATCGCCGAGTTCGGGGTAAGTTACACCGCGGTCGCGGTCGGTGTGGCGATTGTCTCGGTCGGAACGATCCTGTTCAACGTACCGGGCGGTTTGTTGCTCGGCCGGTTCTCCAACCGCCTGGTAACCACCATCGGCTCGCTGGTGATGCTGGCCACCACCCTGCCGCTGGTATTTGTCGACGAATTCAGCCAGGTGTTGGTGCTGCGCCTGATGTTTGGTTGCGGACTTTCGATGGTGTTCCTCTCACGGGTTACGCTCCTCGGCGAGGCGGTCAACATCGAGCACCGCGGCCGCGCAACCGCCATGCTGGGCGGCACGATGCGGATCTCGCGGTTTTTTCTGGGGCCGGCGCTGGTGGGATTGTTCGGCGCCTTCATCGATCTGCGGGCCCTCTTTGCGGTTGCGGCGGCATTCCAGGCGCTGGCCGCGTTGGCGTCCTGGTTCGGCCAGCGTGACGAGGCCAATCTTCATCGCCGCGGACCGCCGCGGACCTCCTCCTTTCAGGGGCTGGACGTGGCCCGGGCGTACCTTGCGCCGCGGGTTGCGATCGCCTCGCTCGGGGCCTTCCTGGGGCAGTTCACCCGCGCCGCCCGGCTGGCGATCATCCCCTTCTTCGGGGCCTTCGTTCTCGAACTCGACGCCTCGGCGATCGGCTACATTACCGCCGTCGGGGGTGCCTTGGACATGGCATTCTTCCCGCTGGCCGGCTGGATGATGGACCGCTATGGCCGCAAATTCTGTTCGGTACCCTCGTTTACGGTCATGGGCCTGGGCATGTTTCTGGTCGCATTTTCAGATTCCTGGCCACTCCTGCTGCTGGCGTCGGCGGTGCTGGGAGTCGGCAATGGACTGGGTTCAGGCGCCCTGATGACCCTGGGCGTGGACCTGTCCCCGGCCGATCGGATAAGCGAATTCCTGGGCGCCTGGCGGGCGATCGGCGAAGTCGGTGAGTTCTCTGGGAGTGTGCTTCCGGGACAGTTCGGCGACAGCATCGGTTTCGAGGCCGGTTCGGTGATCCTGGGCGCGATCGGGATATTCGGCGGGATATTGATCCTGTTGTTCGTGCCCGAAACCCTGCGTAAGACGCCGCCACGCGTGCAACAATCCGCGTGAGCGAGCACTCTTGCTGTACCCCAAGAACCCATTGTGGGAGGCCGTCGTGAGTTGGGAATTTGAACTTCTCGAAGAAGGCTACACCCTGGCCGAGGGCCCGGCCTGGGACGGGTCCCGGCTGTTGCTTACGGATATCAACAACAGCCGCATCATGGCCTTTGACCCCGAAAGCGGCCACTCGGAGCCGTGGCACGAAGATACCGCCCGGACCAACGGACTGCTCTTTGACCGGGACGGCCAGCTTTACGGCTGCAGCCAGAACCGCGGCGCCATCTGTCGTTACCGCGCCGGCGGCAAATTCGATATCCTGGTGTCCGAATTCGAGGGCCGACGGCTCAACAGTCCCAACGACATGGCTTTCGACGAAATGGGCCGGATCTGGTTCACCGATCCGCGCTACGACGACCTGTCGCCGCCCATGCAGCTCGATCACCAGTCCGTCTATCGCCTCGACCCGGACGCTGGCGGGGGTTGGTCGATCGAGCGCGTCACCTTCGACACCACCCGCCCCAACGGGATTTTGGTCTCGCCCGACCAGGGCGAGCTGTTCGTCTCCAATTGCGGCAAGGATGAGGGCGAGCCGCGCGAATTGCGGTCCTATCCGATCCTTGCCGACGGATCGCTGGGCAAGCCGCGCGTGGTCCACAACTTCTTCCCCCATCGCGCAATCGACGGAATGTGCTGGGACAGCGAAGGCAATATCGTTGCCGCCGCCGGCCGCGACGGCGAGGGCCCGGGATCGATGATCTACGTCATTGCCCGGTCCGGGCGAATCATAGAGACCCATCCAGTGCCCAGGGACATGCCGACCAATTGCACCTTCGGCGGCCCCGATCTGACCGATCTTTACGTGACCACCGGTACCGGCGCGCTGCTGCGGGCGCGAACAAACCGGCGCGGCGCGCTGCGCTTCCCGGCCCCCTGAACGCGCCCGGAGCAAGGTCACGGCGGATGCAGTTGGGTATTTCGAACTGGGGCATGCCCCAAGTGGGGTTCGAACGCTTTGCGCGCTTTGCCGCCGAACTGGGGTTCGCCGGGGTCGAGCTCACCGTCCTGCCCGCTTGGTCGACCCGAATTGAGGACCTGACCCCGGTAACGGTGCGCAGTTGGCGCGACATGTTGGATGAACTTGACCTGGACCTACCGGCGATTGCGGCCCACTCACCATTACTTGACGTTGACGAGAAGGCTCTTGCGGGCAGCTACCAACGCCTCAACCGGGCCATCTCCCTGGCGTGCGAATTAGCCTCCGACAATCCCCCGGCCATAAATACCACCGTGGGTGGTCGCAGCGGCAACTGGGTTGGTCAGCGCCAGCTGGTGCTTGATCACCTCGCACCGGTGCTTGAAGCGGCGCGGGCGGCCTCGGTCGATATCGCCCTGGAGCCGCATGTGGGTTCGGCACTGCACACTCCCCAGCAGACCGCCTGGGTGCTGGAACAACTGGGTCGTCAGAACTTGGGCGTGAACTTTGACTATTCCCATTTCCTGGCCCAGGACATCGACCTGAACACGTCGATCAATCTGTTGGCCGGCGACACGCTGCACACGCATTTGAAAGGGGTCACCGGCCGTTGGCCTGAACACGAATTCGTGGTCCCGGGCGAAGACGATTACGATTACGCCGCTGAACTGCGCCTGATGGAAGCGGCCGGATACTCGGGGTTTCAAACCCTGGAAGTCTCGGTCATGGTTCAACGCCGGCCCGGATACGATCCGTTTGCGAGCGCGCGGCTGGGCCATCAATCGCTGCGACGCGCATTTGACGAAGCCGGAGTCTGATTAATGCGCTGGCAATCTCATGCAGCACTCGGGGTTGCAATCACGGTCGAATTTCTGCACATTGCTACCCTTCCTGGGCCCAACGGCGCGCTGATTCGGCCACCGGAATTCGCCATGTAATTAAAGGGCAGGAATTGGTCGACAAGAGTTTTTCGGCGGATACACCTATCAAGCCCCGCCCGGTATGAATCGCGCTCGACCCCGGACCCGGAATGGATTTGGAACTGAATGGCTTGAACGACGAGTTGGGCAACTCGTGTACGCCTGACAATCTTGACCCGGTGAGTACGTACTTAACGGTCCCTACGGCCCGCCGCGGTGGTACTGGCGCTTGGACCGGAATTTGCGTGCCATCAACGAAGAACCGGTCCGCGGGCGACGCCCCAGCCTTGCATTGCTGCCGGCGCCGAGAGGTCGCAAACAGACCGCGAATCTCGAATTCGACCTCGACACCGCCGAACACAACCAACTGGTCAACAGGGTCCGGTTCGAAGTCGAACGCTGCCGCCGTGCCTACTATCCCGAGGTGACCGGGGTAACCCGCCAACTGCTTCAATGGCGGAATCAAGGACGAATTCGCCAGCGACTATTCTTTGCCCATCGGGAAGAATTCGCCCATTGCGACGATAAAGAACTGGTGCTCGGCCCAATTGCGAACGTTGTAGGCCGTTCCGGGGTCCGAAACGCCCGCCCCGAGCACATCATCCCTCAACAATCGGTGTCCTGCGGGCCGGGCTTCACCCGACCAACTCCAGATTTGGCGAATTTGGTCGCGCTTTGTTTGAGGCCTTTTGGGGTCGCGCACCACGATTAAGTCGTAGACCCAGGCCATCTCGGCGAACAGACAAGGCGCATCCGCCGACCCAGGGGAGAGTTGGCGCTTGAGTTTGACCAATAACCCCTCTGGTGTCTCGATGGAGTGGTCAACGTATAACTGCCGGAGCTCATCGAATCGCTCAAACGTCCACAGCGACCCTGCGGCGAACAGCGATTCTTGATTTCTCAGAGATCTCTGTTTCCAGTGTTTGGCCGCGGCCAAAATCGAAGCGGCAGGTGTTATTCGGGCGATTGGGTAGCCCCTTGCGGGGCATTTGACCGCTGCGGTGCAAGCTCCCGATCGGTGAGCGGGTCTGGAAGATCCTTGGTATCGTTCAGCCCGCCAACTGGCGCCGGGCACAGTGAAGACGGTCGACCGTTATTGGCAGCATTGCCGTCGCGTCGGTGCCATTCGACGGAGCGAGCCGCCAACCGGCATGATTGCCGTCAAGATCGTCAAGACAACAGCGGCCTTGGTCACGATCGAGGCAATCGGCCAAAAATCCGGCGAAGCGCGACCGAAGTTCAACCGGGCCACGCAAGTCGGGATGACCATTTGTCACGCGAATCCGTTCATGAATTCCTGAGAACCGAGAGTTCGGGAGTCAGGTATTTGTGCAACCTCGGCGACGGTGATGCGCGATGCGTGATGTAGCCTTGGCTGTCGACCTTCCAGGTTGCTTGGAGCAGCGGATGAGAACCACGCTGAATCTCGACGAAGACCTGCTATTCGCCATTAAGGAGATTGCCAAGCGCGAATCGCGCACGGCTGGTCAGGTTGCGTCCGACCTGATCCGATGCTCGTTGGAATCTTCGCTGTCTGCAGGGCCCGAGGGTTCGACGCACGACGACGCGTCCGGGATTGGATTTCGTCCATTCCACTCGAGCCGTGGTGTTGTTACCAACGAGCTTGTAAACCGCATACGAGACGAAATTGGGACCTGATGCGGGCATTGCTTGACGTAAACGTGCTGATCGCGCTTCTTGACGTCAAGCACGTTCACCATTTGACGGCCATGAATTGGATGCGGGGCAACCGTGTCCGCAGATGGGCCTCTTGCCCAATTACGCAACTAGGTTGCATTAGGGTCATGTCGAATCCTTCGTACCCCAATAACCTTGCCCCCCGCGACGTTGCAATGCGCCTTGCCGAGGCGACGGCAAATGAATTACACGAATTTTGGGCCGATGATGTGAATCTGCTTGAGCTTGAGGTGATTGCCAGGTCGCACATTTTGGGGTCGCAACAACTCATGGACGTCTATCTGCTAGCACTTGCCGTCAAAAACGACGGAACACTTGTCACGTTCGATTCCCGTGTGCCGACCGGGGCAGTATTGGGGGCCGAAAGTAGACGCTACCTCGTTCTCCGATGACATTGACCAGGAGCCAGCACCTGAATCGGGAACCGCTTAGATTTGCGTGAGCAAAATCTCGGTCAAAGTTGGCGAATCGATCGTCAGCCGGTTCGAGCGGCGCGCAGAGAATCGCCAACTGGGTAGTGGCACCCTTTAGCGATTGAAGTTGTTACCGACCGACCCCGAGTTCGCCGGTAATCGACCGCGCCGGAAGATTCGCCCCTCAGCTATATAGCGATCAATCCCGCGTGCTGCGTTGGGACCGTGCGCGATTACCCAAACCACCGGCGATATATCGCGGTGGACGTCGCCGCAGGCAATTGCACCCGGCGTGGTCGTCTTCATCGGTTCTCGCCCAAACCGCCGGCGACATGCCACCGTGCAATTTGCCATAGGACCGTCCACTGATGGCCAGGTTCATTGCCGGCCGGGATTGGAATAGGGCGCCAAGGGCATGAGATTGGGGCACCGCGGCGGCCGCGCCCCGCCAGCAACGCGTTGGCGTTTGTTGCCTGAAACTGCCTGGGTGCGTTGGCTCCGACGCCGATGGGTCGCCTCCAGGGCATGGCGTCGGGCCCTGTCACTCGAGCAGCGCGCGCATTCGCCAGGACTTCCGCCACAACTTTCCGGGGAGCTCGTCCCGCATGCCGGGCGCGCCACGCGTCCTAATACAGGCTTCGGATCTGGTCCGCCGGTACGACCCCGGAGACGGGCCCCGGTCAGGCAACCGGATTCGGAGGGCCAACCCGTGACCCGCGAGGATATCGGGCACGCCAGCGCCACGCTGGAGCGCATGTTGTAAGAGCGCGGGCCCAGGATAAGGGCGGGACGGCGGCCCGCCTGCTCGGGTCCAGCCGGGGATGCAAAAACGAGCCAAATAATGTCGCCGCGATCAGGGGCGTCTTCACGGCCTACCACGTTTCTGAACCGTGCGGCGAACCCCAGTCCTGTACCGGACCCTGGCGGTCGCGATCCATGTCGGCGATCAGATTGTCGAGGCTGTACCGGCGTTTGCGGAGCAGGACGTCTTCGCCGTGCGAGATGATCTCGATGACCGACCCCTCGTCGACGCCCCACTGCTCGACGACGGTCTTGGGGATGCGGACTGCGAGGCCGCAACCCAATTTCGAGACGCGTGATTTGGCGCCCATTCTTGCCTCCTGACGGATACCCCCAATCCGAAAATGGCGTGCCGCTGACCGGGACGTGTTGCGAATCAAACCGTCAACCCCGGTGGGTTCATCGCCCGGTGTGTAACGTTGCAGCTATTGGCACCGCTTGAAATGGCCGGCGATCGACCCGGTTGCGAGTCTAAAAATCAGGCGACGCGACGCGCCCGAAGACGCCGGTTCGAATCCGTTTGCGCCGGCCCGGCCCGGGCGATCGCAGTTTAGCGCCCGACCCCCAACTCGCCGGTCACTGCGCTTGCTGGCAGCTCGGTTCGGCCGGTCAGAAAACGGTCAATGCCGCGCGCCGCGTCACGCCCGTGGGCGATCGCCCACACCACCAGCGACATGCCCCGGTGAACGTCACCGCAGGCAAACACCCCCGGAGTGGTCGTCATCTGATCGGAATCGATCGCGATCATGCCGCGAGCGTCGAAGCCAACGCCCAATTGCCCCATCAGGCTCTCGCCGTGCGGGCCGGCGAATCCGATCGCAATCAGCACCAGGTCGACCTCGATCGAAAATTCCGTCCCCGGCATCCGGATCATCTTGGGACGACCACGTTCATCCTTCTCGCCCCAGGCAAGTCGAATCGCCTCCAGCGCCTGCACGCGGCTGCCGGTGCCTGCCAGCCGCTGGGCAAGCACGTTGAAATTGCGAATCCCGCCCTCGTGGTGAGCCGGTGTAGTGCGGGTGCGCATGACCGCCGGCCAGTAGGGCCAGGGATTGTCAGGGGCGCGGTGCTCGGGCCATTCATGGATGTCGAACTGGTGGATTTCGGCCGCGCCCTGGCGGATGGCGGTCCCCAGGCAGTCGGCGGCGGTATCGCCCCCACCGAGGATTACTACCTTCTTGTCACGCGCGGTTACGAATTCGGAATCGGGGATATCCTGCCCCAGATTGCGGCGGATCTGCTGACACAGGTAGTCCATCGCGTAGACGACCCCATCCAAGTCGTACCCAGGGATGGTGAACGAACGCGGGTAGTTGGCGCCGGTGGCCAGGCAAATCGCATCGAAATTGGCGCGCAATTCGTCGCCGTCGATATCGGAGCCGACATTGACCCCGGTTCGGAATTCGACGCCCTCCTGTTCGAGTTGATCGACCCGCCGGAAGACGACGTCCTTTTCGAGCTTGAAATCCGGGATGCCCAGCGTCAGCAGCCCGCCCGGGTATTCGTCACGTTCATAGACCACGACCCGGTGGCCGCAGCGGTTCAGCTGCTGCGCCGCCGCCAGTCCGGCCGGACCGGAGCCGATCACCGCGACCCGGTGGCCGGTGCGTTCGGCCGGCGGTTCGGGCCGGATGAACCCGTTGGCGAAACCCCAATCGGCAATCTCGCGCTCGATGTGCTCGATCGTCACCGGTTCGGTGTTGATCGCCAGCACGCAGGATTCCTCGCACGGCGCCGGGCAGATGCGGCCGGTAAATTCCGGGAAGTTGTTGGTCGAATGCAGGACCTTGAGCGCCTCTTCCCAGCGCTGCCCGTAGACGTGGCGGTTAAAGTCCGGGATCTTGTTTCCCAGCGGGCAGGCGGTGTGGCAGAACGGGATGCCGCAACCCATGCAGCGCGAGGCCTGGTGGGCCGATTCGTTGGGGTCACGCTGAAGGTAGATGTCGCGCCAGTCGCCGACGCGCGAATCGATCGCCCGCTGTGGTATTCCCCGCCGCGGGTGACTCAGGAACCCGGTGGGGTCAACCGTTATGGACCAGCTCCATAGCTGTGAGTTCCTCGGCCTCGCTGCGCGCGGCCCGTTCTGTAAGTACGCGCTTGAAATCGCGCGGCATCACCTTGACGAAACCGGAACCAAGCACTTCGAATTCGTCCAGGATTTCGCGCGCCGGATTGCTCCCGGTGCGGCCAAGATGTTCCTCCAGGAGCTCCCTGACGATCCGCAGATCCTGCTCGTCAGGAGTCTCCAGGTCGACCATATCCGGGTTGCAATGCCCTGCCGCCAGGCGCCTTTCGGGGTCCAGCACGTAAGCAATTCCGCCGCTCATTCCGGCGGCAAAATTGCGGCCGGTCGGTCCTATGACTACCACGATGCCGCCAGTCATGTACTCGCAGCCGTGGTCGCCAATTCCTTCGACGACGGTGGCAGCGCCCGAATTTCGCACCGCGAAGCGTTCGCCGGCCTGGCCGCGCACGAACATCTTGCCGCCGGTGGCGCCGTAGAGGACCACGTTGCCGACGATGATGTTCTCCTCCGGCAGGAAACCGGCGTTGACGGGCGGTCGGATCGTGATCGAGCCGCCGGCCATGCCCTTGCCGAAATAGTCGTTGGCGTCACCGACGATCCTGGCGTCGATGCCAGGCGCCAGGAAGGCGCCGAAACTCTGCCCGCAGGATCCGCTCAATTGGAGCCTGATGGAGTCCGGCGGCAGGCCTTCGCCGCCGTAACGGCGCGCGATCTCGCCGGAGAGCATAGTCAGCAGGGTCCGGTTGGAGTTGCGGACCGCAAAGCGGGCCCGCACCGGCCGGCCCTCGTCCAGCGCCGGCGCGGCGGTGCGGATTATCTCGTTATCCAGAGCGTGGTTGAGCCCGTGTTGCTGGGCGAACATGTTGCGATGGCCCACATCAGGGGGCACATCCGGCTGGTAAAGCAACCGCGAAAGGTCCACGCGCGCGGCCTTGGCCAGCTCGATGTCCTGGCGCGGTTCAAGCAGATCGGCCCGGCCGATCATCTCGTCGACGCTGCGGACACCCAGTCCGGCCATGATTTCGCGCAGGTGGCGGGCCACCATGAAGAAGTAATTGATGACCGCTTCGGGCTTGCCGGCGAAGCGTGCCCGCAGCACTGGGTCCTGGGTGGCGACCCCCACCGAGCAGGTGTTGAGGTGACACTTACGCAGCATCACGCAGCCCAGCGTGACCAAAGGCAGGGTGGAGAACCCGAATTCTTCGGCCCCGAGCAGACAGGCGACCGCCACGTCGCGCCCGGTACGCAGTTGCCCGTCGGTCTGGACCACCATCCGCGAGCGCAGGTCGTTGGCCAGAAGCACTTGGTGGGTCTCGGCCAGTCCCAGTTCCCAGGGTAGTCCGGCATGTTTGATCGATGACCAGGGTGATGCCCCGGTTCCACCCGAGTCACCGGATATGAGGACCACGTCCCCGAATCCTTTGGCGACTCCGGCGGCGATCGTGCCAACTCCGATCGCGGCGACCAGCTTGACGTTGATTCGCGAGTAGGGATTTACGTTCTTGAGATCATGGATCAGCTGCGCCAGGTCTTCGATCGAGTAGATATCGTGGTGCGGTGGCGGCGAGATCAACTCCACGCCCGGGGTCGAGTGCCGGATCCAGCCGATATATTCATCCACCTTGCGTCCCGGCAGTTGCCCACCTTCGCCCGGCTTGGAGCCCTGCGCCATCTTTATCTGCAGGTCGGTAGCGTTGACCAGGTAGTCGGTCGTTACTCCGAAGCGCCCCGAAGCCACCTGTTTGATTGCGCTGTTGCGCCAGGAGCCGTCGGGGTCGGGCTTGTAGCGGCGGTGGTCCTCGCCGCCCTCGCCGGTATTGGACTTGGCCCCGATCGAATTCATCGCGACCGCCAGCGCCTCGTGCGCTTCCTTGGAAATGGCTCCCAGCGAAATCGCGCCGGTGGCAAAGCGCTGGACGATCCGTTCCTCCGGTTCCACTGCGTCGATAGGCAGCGGCTCGGCCGCCCAACGAAAATCCAGGAGCCCGCGCAGGGTGGTGGCGCGGCGATCCTCGACCTCGCACTGGGCGGCAAAATCCTCATAGATCGGGTAGCTGTTGGCGCCGGTCGCCTTCTGCAGCAGGGCAACCGTTGCGGGATTGAGCATGTGGCGCTCGCCGTCGCGATACCACTGGAAATACCCGCCCGGTTCAAGCTCCAGGCTTCCGGAAAGGGCGCCGTTCTGCGGGTAGGCCGCCAGTTGACGGCGGGCGTAATCGGCTTGCAGCTCGTCCAGCGTTAGGCCGCCGATGCGCGTGGGTGTCCAGGTAAAGAACCGGTCCACAAGTTCCTGGCTCAACCCCACCGCTTCGAAGATCTGGGAGCCCTGGTAGCTGCGCGCAGTGGATATGCCCATCTTGGACATGATCTTGAGCACGCCCTTCTCCAGGCCCTTGATGTACTTGCCGCAGGCGTCGGCGGATGAATGTGAATTCAGCTCGCCTGCGGCCGAGAGCGCGAGGATCGATTCGAATGCCAGGTAGGGACAGACCGCCTGGGCTCCGTAGCCGAGGAGGCAGGCGACGGAATGCACGTCGAGGGCCTCGCCGGTGTCGGATACCAGCCCGCAGGCCAGGCGCTGGCCGGTCCGAATCAGGTGGTGGTGCACCCCGGAAAGGGCCAGGAGCGCCGGAATCGGGGCCCGCTCGGCATCGGCGCCCCGGTCGGAGATCACCAGGATCGTACAGCCATCGGCTAGGGCGCAATCGACTTGGGCACACAGATCGTCCATTGCCGCGGCCAGCGATCCGGGTTCATGGGCCGACCCGTAAAGGGCGTCCAGGGTGCGGGTTCGCAACCCTAGCCGATCCAGCGCATTGATCCGGGCCAACCTCGAATCGTCGACAACGACCGCGTCCAGGTGCAGCAGGCGGCACTGCTCGCCCGCGTCGAGCAACACGTTGCCGCGCGCCCCCAGCAGCGTATCGGTAGCTGTGACCAGCTCCTCGCGGATCGCGTCCACCGGTGGGTTGGAAACCTGTGCGAACAGCTGCTTGAAATAGTTAAAGAGCGGCTGCGGGTGCTCTGAGAACACCGCCAGCGGAGTGTCGAGCCCCATTGAGCCGATCGGCTCGGCTCCAGAGAGACCCATCGGCTGCAGGATAGTGGTCAGGTCCTCGAAGGTGTATCCGAATGCGCGCTGCCTTTGGCGCAGGGTCACGTCGGTCGGTGCCGGGGCGCTTTTGGCCGGCGGCAGGTCGTCCACGGTCAGCAAGTTCTCGTCCAGCCAGCGTCCGTATGGCCTGGTACCCGCAAGTTCTGACTTGACCGCCTGATCGGTGACTATCCCATCGCCATCGGGGTCGACCAGCAGTATCTGGCCCGGGGCCAGGCGGCCGCGCGAGCGCACGTTCTCGATTTCCAGGCCGAGTACCCCGGTCTCGGATGCCAGCACCAGCCGGCCGTCCCAGGTCTCCGTGTAACGGAACGGGCGAAACCCGTTGCGGTCAAGCAGGGCCGCGATGCGCCGCCCGTCGGTTGTCACCAGCAGCGCGGGACCGTCCCATGGTTCCATCAGGCAGGCGTGGTAGCGGTAGAAATCGCGCATTTCCGGCGGCATCGCCGTATGCCGCTCCCAGGCTTCGGGAACCATCATCAACATCGCCTGGGCCAGCGGACGACCGGAGCGGACCAGCAGCTCGACCACGTTGTCAAACGCGGCCGTGTCCGAGGAATTGGGGGTGATGATGGGGAACAGGTCGGTGCCGAGGCCCCGATAGTCGGGGTGGTCAAGACTCGCCTCGCGCGCCGCCATCCAATTGGCGTTGCCGCGGAAGGTGTTGATCTCGCCGTTGTGGACCGTCATCCGGTAGGGATGGGCCAGGCGCCAGGAGCCGAGCGTGTTGGTGGAAAACCGCGAATGCACGATCGCAAATTGGGCCAGCATGCGCGGATCGTCCAGATCCGGGAAAAAAGGCCGCGTCTGGGTGGAGATGAGCATGCCCTTGTAGACGACGGTCATCACCGACAGACTGCAGACGAAAAACGTCTCGGGATCACTCAACTCCAGCGCGTTGGCGTGGGCCTCGACCAGCTTGCGGGTAATGAACAGCTGTCGTTCGGCGACCTCGGGGTCGGCGGCGTGTTCATCGGGCAAAGCCACGAAGACTTGCTCGATCTTGGGCATCCGCTGGCGGGCCAGCTTACCCAGGTGCCCGCGGCGCGTGGGTACTACTCGCCATCCGAGGACGCGCTGGCCGCGCTCGCTGGCAATCGCCCCGATCAGGTTGCGGCTGGACTGGGCCTGGGCCTCGTCGGCGGGCAGGAACACCGACCCGACGCCGTAGCGGCCCGCTGGAGGGAGGTTTATGCCGACGGCGCTGGCGCTGGGGCGGAAGAATTCGTCGGCGATCGGCAGCAGGATCCCGGATCCGTCGCCAGTTAGGGGATCGGCATTCTTGGCGCCGCGGTGGGCGAGGTTCTCAAGGATCGTGAGGGCGTCGCTTACCAGCGCGTGGGTGCGCCGACCGTGAAGGTCGGCGATCGCGCCGACGCCGCAGTTCGCGTGTTCAAACGCCGGATCCAGTAGACCCGGGGAGCGGCGGTGGGCGGTGCTGGTCAATTTGGCCAATCAGACCCGCAAGGTGGGGTGGAGAAGGTTAGTCGTGGTCGACGCCGCCCGGTCCCTGCACCATCGCAGGGGAAGAATTTTAACGGGCGGCGGGGGCGGTCCCCTAGGAGACCATCGGCGCGCGACCGACCGGGTTTTCGATGTAATCCTGCAGGGCTTGGGCCCGCCGCGGGTGACGCAGCTTGCGAATGGCCTTGCTCTCGATCTGCCGGATCCGTTCGCGGGTAACGTCGAAGCGCTGACCGACCTCTTCCAGAGTCCAAGTGCGGCCGTCGCCGATCCCGAAGCGCAGCATGATCACGTTGCGTTCGCGCTCGTCTAGTTCGCGCAGTACGCGCAGCACCGCATCCTGAAGGTTGCGGTGAGCGGCGGCGTCGGCCGGCGTGACGATCGACTGGTCCTCGATAAAGTCCCCGAGGTGGCTGTCCTCGTCCTCGCCGATGGGTGTATCCAGTGAAACCGGCTGCTGGGCCACCTTGCGGATCTCGACCACTTTCTCGACCGTGATCCCGAGCGCCTCGGCCAACTCCTCATGGGTAGGCTCGTGGCCGTTTTCCTGGAGCAGTTCGCGAGTCTTGCGGATCAGCTTGTTGATGGTCTCGACCATGTGTACCGGAATCCGGATGGTACGGGCCTGGTCGGCGATCGACCTGGTAATCGCCTGTCGGATCCACCAGGTGGCATAGGTCGAGAACTTGTAACCGCGCCGGTAGTCGAATTTCTCGACCGCGCGCACCAGTCCGATGTTGCCCTCCTGGATCAAGTCGAGCAGTGACATTCCGCGGCCGGTGTACTTCTTGGCGACCGAGACCACGAGGCGCAGGTTCGATTTGATCAGGCGCTCGCGGGCCCGCATGCTGCCGGCCTCCATCTGTCGTGCCAGCTTGACTTCTTCACGCGCGGTCAGGAGATTGGCCCGGCCGATCTCCCGCAGGTACATGCGCACCGGATCGTCCAGGGATCCGGTTGATGAGGGTGCCGGGGCCACGTTGGCGGGAACCGTCTCGCTCTGTTCACTGGCGGCTCGCGGCGCCGGGGGTTCCAGCCCCTCGGAGAGGATCTTTACGCCCTCGCTCATCAGCCGCTGGTAAAGGTCGTCGATCTGGTCCATCTCCTCCTCGACCTCCGGGATGACCACCAGGATGTCGTCGTAGGTGACATACCCGTCGCGCTTGCCCTTCGTTACAAGGGCTTCCATTTCCGAAGACAACTCGGACGAAATCTCGATTTCGTCGGCCTCGGGGGCCTGCGAGCGGACGTCGATGTGCTCGGCGGTCAGCTCCTTGTGGAGCTCGTGCTCGGGACCGAACTTGTCGATGTGAACGTCCGGGAAGACCGCGAACAATTCGGCGTAGGTTACCCAGCCGCGCTCCTGCCACTGGGCCAGCAGGGTTTCAAAGGGGATTTCTTCGGATTGGAGTTGGGGGACGTCCGGCGGGGCAGTGGACTGATGGTTCTGATTGTCCGGGCCAGGTACGGGTTTGCCCCCGGCCTTGCTGGCCTCGGATTGCTTCGACTTGCCTTTTGCCTTGATCGCCAAATTACTCTCCGCTCCCGTCGCGCTCGCCCGCGCCGTCTGCTTGTCTTTCGACTGCGCCCGGGTTTGGAACCGAGCTCAGACAGTTGAGTCCAATGCTGGCGGGCGCGCTTCCAATCCCACGCAATACTGCTTCTCTACCAGAGAGTCGACCGACACCACTTCGTCGGGGCGGGTCGAAGAGATTCTAGGTCGAAATCGACAGGGTCATGAGCTGTCGATCGATTGCCAGGCGCTGGCGATACAGGTCATTCATGGCCGCCAGCGCCTGGCGCTGGATGTGCGGGTCGGTCTCGCTACCGAGCACCAGCGTGGTGCGTTCGGCCTCGGCTGTGATCCAGCGCCGCCGCAGCTCCAGCACAAGCCGTGCCAGGTCGGCTGAAACCTGTTGGTCGGTGACCGGTTCCGGCTGGCCGGCGTTGAGTCGGGCCAGGTGGGCAAGGTATTCCCGATCCTGGGGGCCCAACTGCCGCGCCAGGTGCGATTCGGCCGATTCCGACGACCGCAGTCGCGACAGGATCTCGAACACCGCCCGCGCGGACGCACCGCTGAATGCGGCCAACGGCAGCGCCGTCCTCCCGACAGACTGCCGCAACAGCGCCGGATTCTGCATTGCCAAAGCGCACAGCCGGTCTTCCGGGGGCACCGCTACCGACCCCTGGGCAGAGACGGGCGCCCCGAAGTCACCCGGCTGGCCCTCGCCGGGGCGCCGCCGCAACTCGGCTTCGATCGCGGCCGCCGGTATCTGTAGGCGTTCAGCCAGGGCGGCGATGTAGTCGGAACGGGTTACCGGGTCACCGCGCGCCAGGCGGCGCAGGTATTTGAGCGCCTCCTGCAGGGCCTGGGCACGGCCGCGGCGGGTATTGATATCGGCTGCGGCCACTATCTCCCCGAAAAGGTATTCGGGCAGCGGCACCGCCGCCGCAAGTAGGTCTTGCCAGCGTTCGCGGTCGGTACGGATGACCTGGTCCGGATCCTCGCCCTGCGGCATCCGCGCAATCTTGATTTCGGCGCGCAGCTGGCCTTCGTGCCAGACCAACGGCCCCAGGAATTCATCCATACGCTCCAGGTTGCGGCGCCCGGCGGCCTGGCCGGCGGCATCGCCGTCCATGCAGACCACGATCTGGTCAACGCTCTCGGCGATCATCCGGAACTGGGGCTCGGTCAGGGTGGTACCCATCGCCGCGACCACGTTCTCAAATCCGGCCGCATGGGCGGCGATGACGTCTGTGTAGCCCTCCACGACCACGGCCTGGCGCAGGCGCCGCAGCGCCGGGCGGGCCAGGTCCAGGCCAT
The DNA here is from genome assembly GCA_965217845.1 of Chloroflexota bacterium. GTDB lineage: Bacteria > Chloroflexota > UBA11872 > UBA11872 > VXNJ01 > VXNJ01. The sequence continues at coordinate 1,997,223 of OZ244573.1, read as the reverse complement.
AGAGCAGGCGGCTCTTGTCAAAAATCTCGGTGGTGCCGGTATTGATGTACTTGGCGGGATCGGTCCCCAGGGTGCGGCCGCCGAATCCGCGCACGCCGCCGTTGGCGGCCCGGATCGGAAACATGAGTCGGCCGCGAAAGGCATCGTAGAGGTTTTGCTGCTGCCCCTGGCGGACCAGCCCGGCGGCCAGCAGGATCCGGGGCGCAATTCCCTGTCCGGTCAGCGCCGACAGCAGCCCGTCCCAGGAGTCGGGCGCCAGACCCAGGCGGAACCGGGACTGCACGTCGGGTTCGATTCCGCGCTGGCGCAGGTAGTCGCGCGCCGTCTCGCCGTGAGGGTGTTGCGTCAGTTGACGCTCAAAGTGGCGGCAGGCGGCCTCAGCGGCTCCGGCAAGGGAGTCGAGATATTGGCGACGCGCCGGGTCCTGGTTTGACGGGGCAAGCCTGACGCCGGTCTCCTCGGCCAGCCGCAGCAGCGCCTCGCGGAAGGTCAGGTTCTCCATCCGCATCAGAAAGGTGAAGGCGTCTCCGGCTTCGCCGCAACCGAAGCACTTGTAGTTGCCGGAATCTAGGAAGACGAAAAACGAGGGTGTGCGCTCGTCGTGAAACGGACAGCGGCCGCGCAGGTGACGGCCGGAGCGCTGCAACTGGACATGGCGTCCCACCAGGCCTTCGATCGAAAGACGGGCCTTGATCTCATCTATTTCTCCGGCCATCGGTTGCCAATCGCCGCCTTTCCTATGTCACCAATTTTGGTAACTTCCGAACCCGCCGTCGTCAATGCCGGCGCGCCGGACCCAGGACCGATCGGATCGCCGTCAAAAATCTACCGGCCGGCCCGCGCGGATGCCATTTTGATGCAGGTAGGTTGGCCATACTTGCGGATGCTGAAGGGGGAGCCGGGAGGAAACATGCCTGGGCGAAATTTTGGCGCTCATCTGCTCACCGACGACGAACGCGAGATCTTTGCACGCGACGGGTTTTTGCGGTTTCCGGGAGCATTGGACCCGGCATTGAACACGCACTGCCTGGCTGCCGTCGACCGCTGTTGGGAAGAGGGACTTAGCGGCGAACTGATACGTGGCGAACGCGACAGTTCGTTGGCGCAGCGGTTCAATCTGCTCGGCTTTATCGGCCTCGACCAAATCTTTTTCGACCTGGTCTGCTACGAACGGATCCTGCCCAAGATGTTTGGAATCCTGGGTTGGAACATATATCTCTACCACTCCCATTTGACCGTCTCCGGACGCGAGCGCGGCGTTTACGACCCCGACGGTCCGACCTGGGGCTGGCACCAGGACTCAGGTCAGCTCAACCGCGATCTGGAGACCAATCCGCGGCCCAGGGTTTCGGTTAAGGTCGCCTATTTCTTAACCGACGTATCCCAGCCCGGGCGCGGCAACTTCTGGGTCGTACCGGGATCTCACCTACGGAACGAGATCGAGATCCCGCCGGGCGGCCGCGGTCAGCCTGAGGGGGCGGTGCCGGTCCTGGCCAGCCCCGGCGACGCGGTGGTCTTCGACCGACGGCTCTGGCATTCGGCCACCCCCAACTATTTCGAGACAACCCGCAAGGTGCTCTTTTACGGTTACGGCTACCGCTGGCTGCACGCTCGCGATGAAATGCATTACCCGGCCGAGTGGTACCAGCAGGCCGACCCCATCATGCGCCAGATGCTGGGTTATTCCTCCAGCAATCACGGACGCACCTCGCCCGGCCCCCAGGATGTTCCGCTGCGCACCTGGATGGAAGGGCACGTTCCCGAGCTAATGCGCGCCTGAAGGCGCCATGCCGAGTTTGCCGGAATCGCGTGCGGGGCGCGCGCCTCCGACCGCGGCCTCCGGGCGGTACTGCATCCGCCGCGGCCGATGCGACGATGTTGGCCGGGCGGCACAGTTGCTGTTTGAGTCGTCCGGACCGATGGCGGCGGCGGCCCTGGGCATGGGCGATCCGGGCCGGGCGTTGGCCGCGTTGGAGCGTATGTACCTGGCCCGCGGCACGCTTTTCTCGCACGAGGCCTGCCTGGTCGCCGCAGAGGACGATCAGGTTCTGGGGATAGTGACCTGCTGCGTGCTCAGCGAGCTGCGGCGCCGCAATCTGGCAACTGTTGCCCCGCTGCTTAGAAGCCTGGGTCCGCTCAATTCCCTGGCGCTGCTGCGGCGCGGACTCCTCCCCACCGGTCTCGGCCCGCGGCTGCTGGTGCCGCGCTCCTGGCGGCGGCGCGGCGAGCCGCCGATGGTTTCCGGCGCCGGGCCGGGCGACCACTTCGTCATCGCCCTGGCGGTGGCGCCGGCGCAACGCCGCCGCGGGATGGCCCGGGACCTGCTCGGCCGCGCCCATGCGGCGGCGCTCGCTGACGGGGCCGCCTCGATGACGGTCAATGTGCTGGAGGGAAACTCCGCCGCACGCTGCCTGTACACGGGATTGGGTTACCGGAGGGTTCGCCGGTTCGAACCCGATGCACCCGACCACGTTGGCACTAAGGGGGCGATCCTATCGCTCCAGGCCGATTTGCCCGGCGAAAGCGCCGGAGCCGCGCCAGGGCTACACGTCGCGGGTTAAGGCGACTCCCACCGCTTGCGCGGCGGCCAGCCTGGCCACCGGAACCCGGTACGGTGAACAGCTGACATAATCGAGCCCGATTTCCTCACAGAACGCGATCGATTCCGGGTCGCCGCCATGTTCGCCGCAGATGCCGATTTCAATATCCGGGCGGGCGGCGCGTCCAGCCTGGCTTCCCAGGCGCATGAGCTCGCCTACCCCGATCGGGTCCAGTACCTGGAAGGGGTTGCGCGGCAGGATCCCGTCCTCGACGTATTGCAGCAGGAACTTGCCCTCGGCGTCGTCGCGGCTGATGCCATAGGTGGTCTGGGTCAGGTCGTTGGTGCCGTAACTGAAGAATTCGGCCACTTCGGCGATCTCGCCGGCGGTCAGGCAGGCCCGCGGCACCTCCATCATGGTGCCGAACTTGTACGAAGCAGATCGCCCGCGTTCACCCGCCACCGCCTCGGCGGTCCGGCGCAGATTGGCCTCGACCGTGCGCAATTCGTTGATATGCCCGATAAGCGGGATCATGATCTCGGGATGGGCGTCCACGCCCTCGACCTCAAGCTGGAGCGAGGCTTCAATGATTGCCCGCACCTGCATCTCGTAGATCTCGGGGTAAACGATCCCCAGGCGGCATCCGCGTAGCCCCAGCATCGGGTTTTCCTCGTGCAGATCGTGCACTCGCCGGACCTTGCGCTCGGCCGCCGCCAGCCCCGCGCCCCCAACGCCCTGCTCGCGCAGATCCGCCAACTCTTCTTCGACGCCGGAGAGGAATTCGTGCAGCGGCGGGTCCAGCAATCGGATCACCACCGGCAGCGAGGCCATCGCCTTGAGGATTCCATAAAAATCGGCACGCTGGATTGGCAGTAACCGGTCCAATGCGGCGCGGCGGTCTATTTCGGTCTCGGCCAGGATCATGTCCTGGAAGATGGGAAGCCGATCTTCCTCGCGGAACATATGTTCGGTTCGGCACAGCCCGATGCCCTGGGCCCCGAATTCGCGCGCCTGGGTCGCTTCCTGTGGCGTGTCGGCGTTGGTCCAGACCTGGAGGCGGCGCTGTTCGTCCGCCCACCCCAGCAGCGTTTCAAGCTCGGGCGTGATCTTGCCCGGGATCAGTGGCGCTTCGCCCAGGATCACGTTTCCGGTTGATCCGTCGACGGTGAGTGTGTCATCGGCATTGATCAGGGTCTTATCGATCCGCAGCGTACCCGCGTCCAGATCGATCCGCAGCTGTTCGCAACCCACTACCGCCGGCAGACCCAGCGCCCGCGCCACGATCGCGGCGTGCGAGGTTGCCCCGCCGCGCGCAGTCAGGATCGCCTTGGCGACCGCCATGCCATGGAAATCATCGGGCGAGGTCTCCGGTCGCACCAGGATTACGCTTTCACCGGCGCGGCCGCGTTCGGCGGCCTCATCGGCATCGAACACGACCTTGCCGACCGCCGCGCCCGGCGATGCGTTCAGGCCGACCGCGACCGGCTCAATGGTCATCGTCGGGTCGACCTGGGGGTGCAGGTGGGCATCAACCTGGGCCGGTTCCACCCTGGCCAGCGCAGTGGCGCGGTCGATGATGCCTTCGTCGGCCATGTCGACCGCGATCTTGACAGCGGCCCGGGGACTGCGCTTGCCCGACCGGGTTTGCAGCATCCAGAGCCGACCCTCCTCGATCGTAAATTCCAGGTCCTGCATGTCGCCGTAGTGCATTTCGAGACGTTCGGCATGGGCCTGGAATTGGGCATACACATCCGGCAGCTGGTCGGCCAGAGTTGCGATCTGAGCCGGCGTGCGGACGCCGGCGACCACGTCCTCGCCCTGGGCGTTGAGCAGGTATTCCCCGAACAGCTCACGATCGCCGGTGACCGAGTTGCGGGTGAAGGCGACGCCGGTGCCCGAGTTTTCGCCCATGTTGCCGAAAACCATCGTTTGCACGTTGACGGCGGTTCCCCAGTTATGTGGCAGCCCGTGGAAATTGCGGTAGTCGATCGCGCGGCGCCCGTGCCAGGAGTCGAACACCGCCCGGATCGCCCCGTAGAGCTGGTCCTTGGGGTCCTCGGGGAAGGCGCTGCCGGTCTCCGCTTGGATCAGATTTTTGAAGTCGGTCGCGACCGCGTTCCAATCTCTGCTGCTGAGCTCGGAGTCCTCGGGTTTGCCGAGACGGTCCTTGTGGGTCTGGATGATGTGCTCGAAACGGCGACTTTCCAATCCCAGCACGATCGAGCCGTAGCCCTGCACGAAGCGGCGGTAGGAATCATAGGCAAATCGCGATTGGCCGCTGAGCTCCTGAAGGCCCTTTAAGGTGGCCTGCGAGAGCCCTAGGTTCAGGACCGTATCCATCATTCCCGGCATCGAGACCCGGGCCCCCGAACGGACCGAAACCAAAAGCGGGTTCTGGGGATCCCCGAACCGTTTACCGGTCTCGCGCTCGACCGCCTCGAGGGCGGCGCCGATTTGTTGTTCGAGACCTTCCGGAAACTGTCCGTCGGCGTCGAAGTAGGTGCGACAGGCGTCGGTGGTGATCGTAAACCCCGGCGGAACCGGCATTCCGGACCGGGTCATTTCGGCAACGCCCGCCCCTTTGCCCCCCAAGAGGTTGCGCAGGGACTGGTCGCCTTCGTTGAACAGGTAGACCCATTTGATCGATTGCGACATGCAGGAACTCCGGATAGAGGCAGATTGGCAGCGATCGGGGCCGGCGATGCCGGGCGGATTGAGGGCCGCAGCCATAGGCTGGCGCCGGCGATTAGTGAACGCGAAAAATTTTATGGGCAGATAGGACGATCCTGTCCAACCTTCATAATCGATATGGTGCGGCCGATCCGGTCCCGGCGGGGTTTCTGCGGCCGCTCGCCCGCGGTTTGGAAGGGTTCAATTGCGGATTAACCGCGCCCTGCTAGCGATCCTGCCGGCCCACTTTGGGATCGACTTCATCACCTTTGCGGTCAATATCCTGTTCCCGTTGTTGGCCACCAAGCTCGATCTCAGCTTCACCCAGGTGGGGATAGCGGCCGGACTGCACATTGCCGCCAACGGCCTGTCACAACCACTTTTCGGGCTGCTCGGGGACCGCATCGGTGGACGCAAGCTGGTCACCACCGGAATCTTCGTTCAGGGCCTGTTCATAGGTCTGGCCGCCCAGGCCTCGACCTACTGGCTGCTGCTTGCGCTATTGCTGGTTTCGGCCCTGGCCTCGGGGGCATTTCATGCGCTCGGCCTGGAGGCGGCCAACCGTTCGTCCAGAACCGGTAAGGGTTCGGCGGTCGGAATGTTCTTTTTGGCCGGCAACCTGGGCTTTGCAGTCTCGCCGCTAGTTACCGGGTTCTTTGTGGAGTCGGTCGAACTGGGCTTGGCCTTCCCGCTTTATCTGATCGCGTTTTCGACCCTGACTACGATCTGGTACTTTTCGCTCACCCGCGGCAAGCGCGTGCAACGTCCACCCGAACCGAGCGGCGACACCGTTGCGCCGCGGGGCGGGGTGCTCTACCGGATGCTGGCGCCACTGGCCGCAATGTCGGTCTTTCGCGGCTTAACGTTTGGCGCCGCGCCGGTGTTTATCCCGTTTGCTTTCCTGGAAAGCGGGGCATCGCTTACGGTCGCGGGCCTGGCGCTCTCGGTTTTTTCGGCCGGCGCCGCCACCGGCGTTTTCGCTGGCGGCTGGCTCTCCGACCGCCTGGGCGCCAAGGTCGTTATGGCGATGCCGCTGCTGCTGGGGACGCCGATATTCCTGCTGATGGTTGTCGACATCGGTTCGCCGCTCTCGTTCGTGGCCGCCTACGTGGTCGGATTCACGGTCCAGACGCCGCAGACTCCCAGTGTCGTAATGGTCCAGCAGGCATTGGCCACGCGCATGGGTGCGGCCTCCGGTATGGCGCTCGGATTCATCTTCTCGGTCCAGGCGGTGGGGCAGGCAGTTACCGGGGTATTGGCCGACCAGATCGGCTTGCAACTTGCCCTGGCAGTTATCGGATTCATGCCGATCCTGGGGTTTGTCTGCACGCTGGCCGTCCCTGGGCCGATGCTGCAGCGCAATCCCTGGGCCAAACCGGCCGCCGCCGCTCGCTAGTGCATAGGCCGCGTTCCGACGCGGTCAGGCGCCGGCCGCCAAAACATAGAATGGCGGTGGTGGCGCGAGTCCGTCAGGACTCAGTGACAAGCCTTCGGGCTTGCGACGTTTGGGGGGTGTGCATGAACGCGGTTGCACAAAAACTTGACCGCTTTTTCGGTATTGCCAGGATGGGATCCTCGGTTCGGGTCGAAGTCGTGGCTGGGATCACGACTTTCCTGGCGATGAGTTACATCATCGCCGTGAACCCGGCAATCCTCTCCGCCGCCGGCATCCCCCCTGTGGCGGCGGCTTTTGCCACCTGCCTAGTGGCCGGCCTCGGAACCATCGCCATGGGGCTCATCGCGCGGATGCCGCTTGCCCTGGCCCCCGGGATGGGCCTGAACGCGTTCTTCGCATTCACGGTCGTTGGCAGCATGGGCCTGACATGGCAGGAGGCGCTCGGGGTGGTGTTCATCTCCGGTTGCGTCTTCGTGGTACTGACCATCGCCGGCATCCGTCAAGCCTTGGTGCGGATGATGCCGCGCGAGCTGCTGCCGGCAATCGGGGCCGGTATCGGCCTTTTCCTGCTCATGATCGGTCTGCGCAACGGCGGGATCGTCATGGAATCGGCCGGCACCATCATCACCCGCGGCGACTGGGGCGACCCCAAGGCGCTGTTGACGATCGCCACCGTAGTGGTTATCGCGGCGCTGCTGGCGCGCGGTTTTCGGGCTGGGATCCTGGTCGGGATCCTGGTTGCCACGGTGGTATCGATCCCACTGGGGCTCAATGCCGAGCCGGCTTCGGACGGAAGTTGGACCGACGGGTTATTGGCGCTTGATATCGGCGGGGCAATCCAGATTGGATTCCTGGACATCATCTTCGCCATGCTCTTTGTCGACTTCTTCGACTCCCTGGGCACGGTTATCGGGCTGATACGCCGCGCCAAGCTGGAGGACGAGACCGGCAACGTGCCGCGCCTGGGTCGGATCCTGGCGGTCGACGGGGCCTCCACGATTGCCGGCGCCTTGGCCGGCACTTCGACGGTGACGACCTACATCGAGAGCGCGGCCGGGATTTCGGCCGGTGGACGGACCGGTCTCACCGCGATCGTGGTGGGAGTCCTTTTTCTTTTGGCGCTGCCGTTGGCGGCGCTGGTGGCGATCGTGCCCGAATCGGCGGTTGCCGCGGCGCTGGTAATCATCGCCGCCACCACGGTCGGGCTCGTGCGCGAGATCAACTGGGACGATCTGGACACCGCGGTCCCAGCGCTGGTCACCATGGCCGGCATGCCGCTTACCTTCTCGATTGCCGACGGTCTGGCGATGGGGCTGGTCAGCTACTCGGTTCTAAAGATCCTGCGCGGCAAGGGCCTGGAAGTTTCCTGGCTGGTGCACGTACTGGCCGTTGTTTTCATCGCCCGCTACATCTTCATTGCATAAACAGTTCGGCTAAGCCGAGCAACCGGCGCCGGCCCGCAGCTGCGGGCCGGCGCCGGTTGCCTATTACAAGTAAGGGAAGAACGGCACCCTTACGAAGCGCTCCAGGGCCAGAGACGGGTCGGGCGGCAGGGCCGCGGCCGCGGCTTCGTTGATGTCGGCGCCAAGGCCCGGCCGATCGGGCACGATCAGACGGCCTGCGTCCACCTCGATTGGGTGGGTTAGGAGCCGGTTGTAGCGAGCCAGGTAGGGCGGGAAGAACTCCTGGATGGCGAAGTTTGGCGTGCTGGCGTCGAAATGGATTGAAGCCAGGGTGGCGATCGGGCCGGCGGAGTTGTGCGGCTGGACCCCGACGAAATAGGCCTCGGCCATGTTGGCGATCTTCTTGAGCTCGCTGATACCGCCGGCGTGGCAGATGTCGGGCTGGATTATTCGGACGCAATTGCGTTCCAGTAGGGGACGAAATTCCCAGCGCGTGAGCAGGCGTTCGCCGCAGGCGATCGGGACGCGCACCGCCCGCGCCACCTCGGCCATCGCATCGGGGTTGTCGTGCAGGATCGGCTCCTCGTAAAAGAAAGGCCGAAATTCCTCCAGGCGCTGACCGACCCGCACTGCGGAGGCCATGTTAAAACGCCCGTGGGCTTCGATGCACAGGTCCACGTCCGGGCCGACCGCGTCGCGGACGGTGGCGATGTTGGCGAACGCGGCCTCTTCAACTTCACGCGACAGCATCTGCGCCGCCCCGGTGAAAGGGTCCCATTTGATTGCGTCAAAGCCAAGTTCGACCATGGCGAGGGCGTCTTGGGCGTACTTGGCCGGATCGGAACCCAGCTCGAACCAAGAGTTGGCGTAAGTGCGCAGGCGGTCGCGGACCTTGCCGCCGAGGAGCTCGTATACGGGAACCCCCAGGGCCTTGCCCTTAATGTCCCATAGCGCCTGGTCGATACCGGCGAGCGCTGACATGCTGACCGCCCCGCCGCTCCAATAGGCCCCGCGGTGAATATCCAACCAGATCTTTTCGATCGGCATCGGGTCACACCCTACCAGGCCTTTAGCCAGTTCGGTCACCTCGGCCCGGACTGATTTTTCGCGGTTTTCGGTGCTGGCTTCCCCCCAGCCGGTGATCCCGGCATCGGTTTCGATCTTTATGAATAGCCAGTTGTGGTGGCCGCCGGCCGTGACGATGGTGGAGATGTTGCTGACCAGCATTGCGTTTCGGCTCGCATCGGCGTTGGTGGGCCCGCTTGACTGAAATTATTGGGCCAATTTGCGGCCACCGCATCGTTTGCGCGCGGCCGCGGTTAAGGGGCGAGCCAAATATCCCGGCAGAATCCGATGGCGGCGCAACGGTTCGCTGGCCAGGCTGGCCGATTGGACCCTACATATACGGAAAGTGCGGCGTGTTTACGACGCGCCGCAGCGCCAGCGATGGATCGGGCGGCAAGGCCGCCGCCGCCGCCTCATCGATGTCGGCGCCCAGGCCCGGCCGGTCGGGTACGATCAAGCGGCCTTTCTCTACCTCGATCGGGTGCGTGAGGAGTTGGTTGTAGCGAGGGCGATAGGGTTCAAAAAATTCCTGGATGGCAAAGTTCGGCAGGCTGGCATCCAGATGGATCGAGGCCAGGGTCGAGAGCGGCCCGCCGGCATTGTGAGGCTGCACTCCGACGTAGTAAGCCTCGGCCATGGTGGCGATCTTCTTTAGCTCGCTGATACCGCCGGCATGGCAGATGTCGGGTTGGATGATGCGCACGCAGTTGCGCTCCAAGAGGGGGCGGAAATCCCAACGCGTGAGCAGGCGTTCGCCGCAGGCGATCGGAACGCGCACCGCCCGGGCCACCTCGGCCATCGCATCGGGGTTGTCGTGCAGGATCGGTTCCTCGTAGAAGAAAGGCCGGAATTCCTCCAGCCGCTGACCGACCCGCACTGCGGAGATGACATTGAAGCGCCCGTGGGCTTCGATGCACAGGTCCACGTCCGGGCCGACCGCGTCGCGGACGGTGGCGATGTTGGCGAACGCGGCCTCTTCAACTTCACGCGACAGCATCTGCGCCGCCCCGGTGAAAGGGTCCCATTTGATTGCGTCAAAGCCAAGTTCGACCATGGCGAGGGCGTCTTGGGCGTACTTGGCCGGATCGGAACCCAGCTCGAACCAAGAGTTGGCGTAAGTGCGCAGGCGGTCGCGGACCTTGCCGCCGAGGAGCTCGTATACGGGAACCCCCAGGGCCTTGCCCTTAATGTCCCATAGCGCCTGGTCGATACCGGCGAGCGCTGACATGCTGACCGCCCCGCCGCTCCAATAGGCCCCGCGGTGAATATCCAACCAGATCTTTTCGATCTGCATAGGGTCGCGGCCAACAAGACCCTTGGCCAGCTCGGCCACCTCGGTCTGAACCGATATTTCCCGGTTCTCCAGGCTGGCCTCTCCCCAACCGGTAATCCCGGCATCGGTTTCAACCTTGACAAACAGCCAGTTGGCATGCCCACCGGCCGTGGCGATGGTCGAGATGTTGTTGATCTGCATGGCGTTTCGGCTCGCACTTATGCTTCGGGGCCCGCTTGACCCAAATTATTGGGCTATTCGCGTCCACCCAGTCGCCTTCGCAGAGCGGTTGCCGCAGCGAGCATCGCAAACCCCGGCAACACCCGCTGCCGACGCCACCGCCAGGGCTCAATCAGCAGGCGGTAGAGCCACTCGAGCCCCAACCGGCGAAGCAGTTCGGGGGCGCGCCGGACGCGACCGGAGATCACGTCGAACGAGCCTCCCACGCCGACCGCCACGCGCGCGCCGGACCGCTCCAGATGCCGACCGATCCACTTTTCCTGAGCGGGGGTGCCGAACGCGACCAGCAACAGATGGGCGCCGGAATCCCGGATCTGCCGGCAGAGCTCCCCGGTCTGCGCGGCCGGTTCGGCCGGTTCGGCGGTTCCCACGACCTTAAGCCCCGGATGCTGGCGCGACAGGTTGGCGGCGGCCGCGGCGGCCGCCCCGGATCTCCCACCGAGCAGATAAACCGGGTGCGCGCCCTCCACGCACAGGCGGCAAAGGTCCGGGATCAGGTCAATCCCCGGCGCCCTCTGGACCCGTCCGTGGCCATGCAGGCGCGCTGCCAGCAGCAGGCCCGCGCCGTCAATGAGGTTCAGGTCGGCGCCGGCGAGGGTGGCGGCGAAGCCGCGGTCGCGACGCGCCGCCATGACGAACTCGGGATTGACGGTAAAAACCGACCGACCGCGTTCGCCGGCCAGCCAACAGCGTATCCAGGCCAGGGCCAATCCGCGGCTGCAGTCGGCCACCGGCACCCCGAGCAGCGTGATGCGATCGGGTCCGCTGCCCCGGTCAGCCATCGGCAATCTGCAGCGCCGCCGCCAGCACCCGCTCCGGTTCAAGCCAGTGCATGCACAGGCGGTCTCCGAACGGGCATTCCGGCGGCGCCCGCTGGTCGTAACAGGGTGCGCACCCGATCCCGACTCTGAGCGCCCGGCTGCGCCCCCGCGGCCGGTAACGCCGGGGATCGGTTGGCCCGAACAGGCCCAGCGTCGGAGCTCCCAGCAGCGAGGCCAGGTGCATCGGCATGCTGTCGATCCCCACGACCAGCCGGGCCTGGGATAGCACCCCCGCCAATTGCCCTAGCGATAGCTTGCCCGCCAGGTTGACAAGGTCCGGCCGCTGCGCGCAGATGCTGCCCGCCAGGGGCGCTTCGGCGCCAGTTCCCACAACCACCGGGCGGAACCCGCGGTCGCCAAGAGCTGCCGCCAGCTGTCGCCAGTAGGCGGTCGGCCAGGCTTTGGCCGACCCGGAACGGGTTCCCGGGCAGAGGATCGCCGCCCGCGCGGTGTCCGTCGGTGCGGGTTGGTCCGGCGCCAGCGGGCAAGCTACCGGAGGCGCGTCCGATCCCGTTGCCAGATCCAGCAGGTGTTCAATTTCGTGCTCGCCGGCGGCGATACGCCGGTCCCGGTCGACTGCCGGGGAGCCTTTCCCGTCGGCGATGCGGTGGCGGGCCAGCGACAGTGCCACCAGAGTCCGCGCCAGCGGCCCGTAAGCGGCAACGGCGATATCGAAGCGGGATCGTCGCAGTTCTGCCAACAGCCGCGCCGCGGCGCGCCAGCCATTGAGGTTGGCCAGGGCCCGCAGGTGAGTGAGTTCGGCCAGATCGCACTCCTTGACCTCGTCCACCGCCGGCGATAAGCGCAGCAGTTCGGCGCTGCCGCGCGCGGCCAGAAATGTGACGTGCAGGCCCGGGTGGGCCTGCTTGAGGGCGGCGACCGCGGGGAGCGTGAGCAAGCAGTCGCCGAGCAGGTCGAGGCGCACGATGAGGGCTGTTTGCGGTTCCTCGGCGTAGGGCCAGGTTCCCGCGTTCGGCGCCGCCGGGATCCGCCGCAGGCGCCGCTCCGCCGCCGCGACGATCCCGACAAGCGGCAGCAGGGCTGAGCGCAAGATCATCTTGAGAATTCGCCGCAGGCGGCCCCGCGCCGGGAGCGGAGTTACCGGCCGCGCCCGGTTCCGGGGCGATGCCGGAGGTTGGTGAACGGGTTGGGAATTGATCAAGGCAACGGTGCCGCCGGGATCGGTTCCGGGGTTGCGCCGAACCCGGGCGCCTGGGCACGGGCGGCGGCGGCCACGTACATGCTGCCGGTGGCGACGATGACCGCCTCGGGCCCGGCCGCGGCGCGCGCTCCCGCTAGCGCGCTTTCGACGTCGGCGTGGATCCGACCGTGGGCAAAAGGCGCTGCCGCGGCAAGTTCTTCCGCCGCCGCCGCCCGGGGATGCTGGGCGGCGCAGAGGTGAAGCCCGGCGATCCGACCGCTCCAGGCGCCGAGCAACTCGGACGCTGGTTTGTCGGCGGAGCAACCAAAAACCAGTTGCACTGACCGGTTCCGGAATCGCTCGCCGATGAACGCGGCCAGGCACTCCATGGCGTGGACGGTGTGGCCGCCGTCGACGAGCAGCAGCGGAGGCCCCGCGAATACTTCGCAGCGGGCCGGCAGCGATGCCTTGGCCAATCCGTCGAGCACCGACCCCGGCGAGGCGATGATTGCGGCCTGCGATAGCCCCAGCACGGCCAGGGCCGCGCTGGCCGCCAGGTGGGACGCGGGGATGCGCCGCCGGGCCGATTCGATTTCGGCCGGCCCCAGGAATTCGAGCTGCGCGCCCTGTTGGCGGCAGCGATCTGCGATGATCGCCGCCGCGGCCCGCGGTTGCGGGGCGCATGCCACCGCGCCGCCGGGCTTGATGATCGCGGCTTTTTCGGCAGCGATCTGGCCCAATTCGTGGCCCAGGATCTGAGTGTGCTCGAGTCCGATCGGCGTTAGCAGCACGCAATCGGGCGCGGATATCACATTGGTGGCATCGAGGCGCCCGCCGAGACCGGTTTCGACGACTGCGAACCGGGCCCCCCGGCGCGCGAACCAATCGAACGCCATCACCGTTGTGAGCTCAAAGGTCGTGGCCGGCCCCAGGTCGGGACCGCGCCGCCGGTAGATGCATTCATAGTCGAGCGCGCGCTCGAATCCGGCCGCAAATTCACTTGCCGGGATCGGCTCAGTCCCCAACTGGATCCGCTCGCGGTACGAATGCAGGTGGGGCTGGGTGTAAAGGCCGGTCCGCAGTCCAAGTTGCCGTAGTGCTGCGGCCAGATAGAGGCAAGTTGTGCCTTTGCCAGTGCTTCCGGCGACGTGAAAGCAGGAGACCTTCTCCTGGGGCTCACCGGCCTCGGCCAGCATCGCGCGGGTGCGCTCCGGCCCCATGGTCGGATCACCGCCGCCGGTCCAGAACCCCGGGCCGCGCTCGGGATCCGAGCGCGCATAGAGCAGGTCAAGAGCCTCAACGTAGTCCAAATCAGGATCCGTCCGCGAGCCGGTCGGCGGCCACTTCCTCCCGTTCGCGCCAGAGGTTTAATGATTCGCTGGCGGCCAGTCTGTCGGCAAGGGCCGCAACGCTCGCGCCCAGTCCGGGAACCACCAGGTCCGGAGAAAGATCGGCCAGCGGTCGGCAGACGAACCGGCGATTGGCCAGCTGCGGGTGCGGGATTTGCAGATCCGCCGTGCTGATAACGACATCGCCCAGGATGAGGATGTCGATGTCGATCAGCCGCTCTCCCCAGCGCCGCGTCGGGCGGCGACCCAAGCGCGCCTCAATCGCCTTAATCTTTCGCAGCAGCTCCTGCGGTCGTCCTTCCCAGCGCCCGCTGCAGCAGCAGTTGAGGAAACTCGGCTGGTCCAAAATGCCCCACGGCGGCGATTCATAAACCGACGAATGCTCCATGCCGCCCAGGTGCGGTCCCAGCAGCTTGAGCGCCGCCAGCAACTGGCGGTAGCGATCACCCAGGTTGCTGCCCAATCCCAGATATACCAAGTCCGATTGCATCGCTGCGGTGACGCTGTCCCTGACCAATTGCCGCCGGCCGATTTTTGCGCACCCGCCTTCCTGTCGCCGATCGCCGGCGCGTCCGAGTCAAAAATCAACACGATGGGATCGCTACGGGAGCAGCCGCATTGATGGGTAGTCGACCGTTGGCGCCGACGCCAGACCGGCGGCCGCGCGCGGCATCTCTTAGTTCCCGCTGGCACCCGTCGCCGGCCTGGGGCCTGATCCTGCTGCTGGCGGCGGTGCCGCTGCGAACCCTGCTGGCGGTTCGTACTGATATCGCCGACATAACGATCACCGAACTGGCGCTGCCGCTGGCGATAGCCTGGACGCTGCTGTTTCGCCGCCGCGGACCGTTCTTCATTCCGGTACAGGCAACCCTCTGGATCTGTCTGGTCCTCTACGGAGCCGCCTCGGTGTTCTGGGCTCCTGAGGTTGGCCCGGTAGTGAAGGAATTTGCCAAGTGGTGCGAGCTGATCGTGGCGATGTTGCTGGCCTGCGACCTGGCCCGCGAACGCGCTGATCTTAGAACCCTGTTGTTGGGAGCAGCCGGCGTATTCGCCCTGGAAATCGTGCTGACCCTGACCCTGGCCCTAAATGGCGTCGGAGTGGCGGCGGCACCGGTGCCGCGCCTGCTCGGCACGTTCGGGCAGCCCAACCCCTTCGGATCGTTCATGGCGATGGGATTTGCGTTCGCCCTGCCGGCGGCGCTCTCCGGCCGCGGTCGTACCCGCTGGATCGGAGCCGGCGTGGCCGCCCTGGCCCTGGCGGGGGTTCTGCTGTCTTTCTCGCGTGGTTCCTGGCTCGCGGTCGCCGGCATCACCGCGATCGCGCTGCTGCTGACCTATCCGCGACTGCGGCGCCGGGTCCTGCACCCGTTGTCGGCAACCGTGGTCGGGCTGGTCGCGGCAACTGCGCTGCTGGCCCTGCTGGCGACCACGCAACTGCCGGCCGAACCGGCCGGTCTGTTGGAGGGTTCGATCCGACCGCGCGACGCGGTTTCTGATCCCAGCCGTCAGAGCTTTTCCATCGATCAGCGAATCGGGTTCTGGCTGGCGGCGGCCAGGATGGTCGCCGCCAATCCGGCGGGCGGCGTCGGCCTGGGCAATTTCGATGAGGCCTACCCCGACTACATGGTCTCGCCCTGGTTCGAATCGCTCGGCCACGCGCACAACCTGGCCCTGGTGCTGGCCAGCGAGATCGGCCTGGTGGGCCTGGCGTTGTTTGCATCTGCGCTACTTTCCTGCCTCAGGCCGCTGGCGGCCAGGTTGGCCGGATCGGGAGCGGACTGGATCGACACCGGGACGGCCTGTCTGCTGGCGGCCTTCCTGCTGCACGGCCTGGTCGATTACATGATCGTCGGGGGTCTGGGAATCATGCTGGGCATGGCCATCGGATTCGCGCTCTGTCCGCGGGTCCCGCGGGGCTGGCCTTGACCCGGATCGGATTCGACGCTACCGCCGCCGCCTGGCAGGGAGCCGGCATCGGCCGCGCGGCGCGATCGCTGTTGCTGGCGCTGCTGCGCCGCCGCGACCCCGATATCGAATGGGTCGTCTTCTACCTGGGCCAGCGAATCGCCAGGCGGTTTGAGGAGGTCCTGGCCGACCATGGTGTGATTCCGGCACTGATCCCGGTTTCGCCGCGGGTAGGGTGGGTGCTCTGGCAACGCCTGCGGGCGCCGATTCCGGTCGAACTGTTCACGGGCCGCCTTGACCTGCTGCATTCGCCTGATTTCGTTCTGCCCTTTTCGTTCGCCCGCCGACGGGTGCTAACTATCCATGACCTGACCTATCTGACCCACCCGCACACCGCCGAAGCGCGTCTGCGAGAGCGCCTGGACAGGGCGGTGCGGCGAAGCCTCGGGTTCGCCGACCGGGTTCACTGTGTTTCGGCGCACACCGCTGCCGACGTTGCCGAGCTGCTGGGGTTCGAGCCCGACCGGATCGATGTGATCTACAACGGACTGGACCCGTATCTGGCGGCCCCGCCGGACGCCGCCGATCTGGCCCGCCTGGATGATCTGGGGCTGCCGGAGCGTTTCGTGCTCAGCGTTGGTACCCTGCAGCCACGCAAGAACGTGCTACGCACGGTCGAGGCGGTCGCGAACCTGCGCCAGGGCGGGCACGAGCTGGGATTGGTTCACGCCGGGGCGACCGGATGGATTTCGGACGAAGAGCTGGGCCGAATCGAACAAACCGGGTGGGAATTCCTGATGCGCCTTGGCACCGTCGACGACGGTCTGCTAAGGGCGCTCTATCACCGCGCCGCGGTCCTGGCGGCGGTCTCTGAGGCCGAGGGGTTTCTACTGCCAATGATCGAAGCCATGGCGCACTCGACTCCGGTGGTGACGAGCAGCGCTTCGTGCATGCCTGAGATCGCCGCCGGCGCCGCCCTGCTCGCAAATCCCTACGACGTTGGCGAGATCGCCGACGCGCTCGAGCGTGCGCTGGAATCCGGTCCGGGGCGCGAGCGCCGTCTGGCCGCCGGACGCGATCGCGCCGCCAGCTTTGATTGGGACCGGGCCGCGGCGCAGACCGTGGCCAGCTATCGGCGCGCGCTTACCTGAGCGACCGCGCCGGGGGCGGGGTTGCCGCCTAATCCCTGGAACAGGAGCGCAGGAACTCGTAGCGGCGCTGGCGGAATTGGGTTGCCAATGGCGATTCGCGCGAATCAAATGCGTGCGTGGCACCGGGATAGATCTCGATTTTGGCGGGATTGCCGGCCGCGATCCAGCGCGCGTGCATAAACAGCGAATCGTCCAGCAGCGGGTCAGCGGTACCGACGCTGAACAGGGCCGGCGGCAATCCGTGCAGGGGCGCGCGCAGCGGCGAGAGATCCGGATCGGCGGGGTCGATGTCCTGACCCCAGAGGAATTGGGAAACGAACCAGGGAATATTGGTTGCGTTGATCAGAAGGCTGTCGACTCCGATCTCGGCTCGTGCCGGGCAGGCGTTGCTGAAATCGAAGGCGCCGTAGACGAAATCTACCCCCGCCCAGCCGGCAAAGCCGTGACGGTCGCGCATTCGCAGGACCGTCACCGCGGACAAGTGGGCTCCGGCCGACTCCCCGCCGGTCAGCAGCCGATCGGTCCCGAATTGCGCCTGCCCGTTCTCCAATAGCCAACGGGCGGCGGCCTCGCAATCGTCAGGACCGGCCGGATAGGGATGTTCGGGCGCCAACCGGTATTCGACGCTGATTACCGCTAGATTGGTTGCCTGGGCCATCGCCCAAAGCTCCTCATCCTGTTGATCGAAGCCGCCCAGGACCCAACCGCCGCCGTGAATGTGCAAGTAGGCGCCGTCCAAATCGGCGGGCTCAAATATCCGCAGCGGAACCGCGCCCGTCGGCCCGGGACAGGTGATTGTGCGGGCGATGTCCAAGCGCGGCGGCGGCGGACTTCCCGGGCTGCCTTCGCGCTGTGCGCGGCGGGCCTCGGCCGGGTCCATTTCGGTAAGCGGCGGTGCGGCGGCCAATGCCGCCGCCAATTCGGCGTTGAATGCGGCCATTTCCGGGCTCACGGCCCCCGGGTTGAACAATTGCGGGTCAAGCGGCATGTAATGAGCATTTCTGTAGCGGGTGGTGGGCGTAGTGATTTTCAGGGTCGATGCGTGGCGGTTGCCACCGCAAACGCCCCGTAAAATGAGGCGACCTGTCGAATTTGCCTGCCGGGCAGGCCCGATTTGATCGCCACTAAGCTAGCTTTGCGAATCAGGGTGATTGAAGGGCCTTCACATGTTGGGGGTGGCCGATAGCGGTAGCTGGCGACCTTGCCCAATACGCGGCCCTTGCGCTCACCACTTACGCGCTCGGCTCGATTCCGTGCGCTTATCTGTGGACGCGCGTATTCGCGCATGCCGATTTGCGCCGTGTGGGTACGGGCAACGCTTCGATCTACAGTTCGTTCTTCAACGGCGGCTACCGCCCGGCGGTAATGACCTTTGCCAGCAACTGCGCCGTTGGCCTGCTGGCGGTGCATATCGCGCACGTGTTCCTGCCGGGCGATCGGGGCGCCTTGATGGTCGGAATCTTCTGCGCCACCGCCGGTGCGCTTTGGCCGATGTTCACCCGCTTCCGCGGCGGCAGCCGGGGCACGACGGTATTCGGTTGGGGGGCTTTTTTCCTGGATATCTATCTGGGGCGGACATTTCCGATAATTCCGGCCATCTCAATCGGGATCTGGGCGGTGGCACTGCTGACCAGGCGGCGCACTTTCTTTGCCACCTCGGTCGCCTACCGGATGTTTCCGTTCGTGTTCGGGGTTGTCGACCGCTCCTGGGAACTCTTCATCGGGGCGGCCGCGATATCGGTCCTGCTGCAGCTCAAACACCAGGAAAAATACGACGACAGCACGCTCTACGGAGTGGGCCGCCGTATCGGTGTGAACAAGACCTAGCGCGCCGGCGATCGGCGCGTCTGCCGCGCAACTTTATGCACATCCTTCTCAGCGGGCAGTTTGCAGGTCAGCGCACAACCGGTTCGGGACAGTACTTCGAGAACCTCTGCGCCGCAATGCGCCGTGCCGCCCCCGATTTCCGGATCGATGTCGCCCTTCCGCCGCAACGCCTGGGGCTACGACTGGACAAGCTGTGGTGGGAACAGTGCGGGTGGCCGCTGACGGTGCTTGGACGCCGGCCCGATATTTGCCACGTGCCCTATTTCTGCGGACCTTTGCTGGGTCGGATGGATGTCGTCACCGTCCACGACCTGATCGGGTTCGCGATGCCCGAATATGCCGCCGACCCGCGCTGGCGTCTTTACCTGCAGTTGATGGCCCGGGCGGTGCGCCGCGCCCGCCTGGTAATTGCCGATTCGGAGGCGACCGCCGACGACATAGTCCGCTATCTGCAGATTCAGCGCGAACGGGTGCGCGTGATTTACCTGGGAGTGCATCCGGCGCCGGCAATTAGCCGGGCCGAAACCGACCTGCACTTGAGAGACCTGGACATCCGCCGTCCCTATTGCTTTTACTTGGGCTCGGGCGATGTGCGCAAGAACATCGCCGTGACGATCCTGGCGCTGGCCCATATCAAGGAGTCGCAGCGCCCGCAGCTGGTTGTCGCTGGTTCGGTCCCCAATGCGGGCACCGAGCTCCTGCCCGACCACGCCGCACTGGCCCGTTCCCTGGGCGTCGAAGCTTGGGTTCGCTTCACGGGACGGATCAGTGAAGCGCGTAAGCACGCCCTGTACGCCGGTGCGCGGATGCTGCTCTTCCCTTCGCGTTACGAGGGCTTCGGCTTGGAACCGCTGGAGGCCATGGCGCACCGCGTGCCGGTAATTGCCGCCGATTGCAGCGCAATCCCCGAAGTGACCGGCGGGGCGGCCCTGCTGCTTTCGCCGGATGATCCCGACCAATGGGCCGAGGCAATCCAGGTTCTAGATACCGATCCGCTGGCCCGTTCCGAACTCATGGACGCCGGCGCCGAACGCGCCGAGGAACTCAACTGGCTGCGCACGGCCCAGCGGACGCTGGCGGTGTACCGGGAGCTGACATGAAGATCCTGATGCTGTCCAAGGCCCTGCTGGCGCTCGAATACCGCAAGAAACTGACCGCCCTTGCCGAGCGGCCCGGACTTGATGTGTTCGCCGCCGGACCGCGATTTTGGGGGGCCGGCCGGGCCCGGCAGGAGTTTGAAACGGGTCCGTTCGAGGGTTACGCGATGGAGTTTTTGGACTGCCGCCTGAACGGCCGCTTCCATCTCCACCATTACCCCGACCTGGGCCGTTTGCTGGACCGGCTTCGGCCGGACTTGCTGCACATCGACGAAGAACCCTACAACCTGGCCGCCGGGCAGGCCGCGTTCGTTGCCCGGCGCCGCGGCATCGCCAGTGTCTTCTTCGCCTGGCAAAACATCGTGCGCCGCTACCCGCCTCCTTTCGCCCAGATCGAACGCTACTGCTACCGGACATGCGGCGCCATCGCTGGCACAGAGCAGGCCGCCGCCGCCCTGCGTGCCAAGGGTTTTTGCGGCCCGGTGGCTACGATTCCGCAATTTGGCGTAGATCCCGACCACTTTGCCCCTTCCGGTGAGGGCGACAACGGTGATGCCGGTTTGGTTGTCGGTTACGCCGGCCGCCTGGTGCTGGAAAAGGGGCTGGCGACGCTGCTTGCGGCCGCGGCGATGCTTGACCCGGTGCCAAGGTTGCGGTTCGCCGGCTCCGGACCGCTGGCCGACCAGCTGCGCCGGGCCGGGGCCGCCGGACCGCTGGCCGGCCGGATCACGGTCCTGGGACAGTTGGATTCGGGGCGGATGCCGCAGTTCCTCAATTCGATCCAGGCCCTGGTCTTGCCGTCGCTGGACCGGCCCAACTGGAAAGAGCAGTTCGGTCGGGTGCTGATCGAAGCCATGGCCTGCGGGCGAGCGGTGGTGGGCTCGGATTCAGGTGCAATCCCGTTGGTGGTGGGCGATGCCGGGTTGATCGTGCCGCAGGGCGATCCCACAGCCCTGGCCGCAGCGCTCGCGCGGCTGCGTTCGCCGCGGTTGCGGCGGGCGCTGGGACTGTCCGGCCGGCGGCGCGTCCTGGAACACTTCACGCACCGCAATGTGGCCGACGCCAGCGCGGCGTTCTACGACCGCATTCTTGCCGGTAAGGTGGCAACGGCGGTTCGGCGGGCATGATCGAATAGGGATAATCCGTTTAGACAACAATTGGGGCCTGCAGGGCCTCGACGATGACACTTTCACCGCCGATTCCATATCTGTCCTCCGCGGTCCGGACTCCGGGACCGCGCCCGATCCGTTCGGCGCCTGCGGGAAAGCGTCATCGCGACCGACATCGAGGAATCTTCCATGTCCTTGCTAGACAACTGGGTCGCGATCGTCTTTTTGATCGCAGCGGTCGCGCTTATCGCACTTGCCGGCGGATACCTGCTGCAGATGCTGATCGCGCGCCGGCAAGCCGGTGTATTTGCGCTAAATCTTGAATCCGAACTCGCCAAGGTTGAGCAAAAACAGCGTGAACTGATCGCGGGGGCGACCCAGCAGGCCAATGCGCTGCGTCAAAACGTCGAGCAGCAGGCCAGCGACAACCGACGCGAGATTCGGCAACGCAACCGTGACGTAAAGCGCCGCGAACAATCGCTCGATCGCCGCTCCGAGAACTTGGGGCGCCGCGAGGAGGAGCTGCACCAACGCGAGGGTGAACTCAACCAACAGATGCAGCAGCTGGCCGAACGCCAGGCCGAACATGCCACCCTCCTGGAAGAGGTCGCCCAGATGACCCACGTCCAGGCGCGGACGGTGCTGTTGGAAAAAGTCTCGGAGGAATCGCGCGATCTGGCTGACCAGATCGTCCGCGGGGTCGAGGAACAGGCGCGGCAGGAAGCGGACCTGCGGGCGCGCTGGCTAGTTGCCAACAGCCTGCAACGGGTGGCCTCGGCCGTCACCCAGGGCTCGACGACCTCGGCCGTAAAACTGCCCGGCGACGAATCCAAGGGCCAAATAATCGGCCGCGAGGGGCGCAACATCAGGGCATTCGAGGCCATCACCGGCGTTGATCTGCTAATTGACGACACCCCCGAAACCGTAACTCTCTCCTCGCACGATCCGGTGCGACGCGAGATTGCCCGACGCACCCTCTCGAGCCTGATCGAGGACGGACGCGTGCATCCGGTCAGCATCGAACAACACTTCAACCGCGCCCGCGTGGCGGTGCGCAAATCTATTCGTGAAGCCGGCGAACGCGCCTGCTTTGAGGCCAAGGTACCCAAACTGCACCAGGAATTGGTGCTCCTGCTCGGGCAGCTCAACTATCGCCAAAGCTATGGCCAAAACGTTCTCGCCCACTCAGTAGAGGTGGCCCATCTGGCCGGCGTAATCGCCGGCGAAATGGGGGCCGACAGCAAGGTGGCGCGGGCCGGCGGCTTGCTGCACGACATCGGCAAGGCGCTCTCCCACGAAGTCGACGGCAAGCACGCCCAGAACGGGGCTCAACGCTGCCGTCGCTATGGCGTCGACGAGTTGGTCGCGCACACCATTGAAGCCCACCACTTCGATGTTTATCCGGCGTCGCCGGAGGCATTCGTGGTAGCCGCCGCGGATGCGATTTCTTCATCCCGCCCCGGGGCGCGACGCGAAACCAGCGAATTGTTTATGAAGCGCCTTGAAGCGCTCGAACAGATCGCCAACTCGCACGAAGGCGTGGTTAACTCGTTTGCCCTCCAGGCCGGCCGCGAGCTGCGGATCGCGGTCGATCCGGGCGACGTGGACGAGCTGGGGGCACTGCGGATCGCACGCGAGATCGCGTCCGAAGTAGAAGCTGAAATGACCAATCCGGGCCAAGTACGAGTCACCGTCATCCGTGAGACGCGAGCGGTGGAAGTGGCCAACTGATGCCGCAAGGCTGGACCTGGCTGCTGCTGTTTGAAGCCGGTTGCCGGCTCCTGAATTGGATCCCCTGGTCGATAAAGCGACCGGCCGTCAAATTGGTTTCCTACGGCCTTTACTGGCTCTCGGCCCGCATGCGCGAGACCACCAGCGCCAACATGTCGGTCATTCTCGGGGGCACGGCCCGGGACCCGGCGGTCCGTCGGCTGGCGCGACGATCGATCGAGAACTACATGCTGCAGGCGTTGACCATGGCCGATGCCTATCGAGCGCCGCCAGCGCAACTGCGGCAGCAGGTTCAGTTCTTCTCCCCCCTGGCGCGCGAGCGGGCGCTGCATCTGCTTCACCATGGGCCGGTCATCGTGGCCACCTGCCACTACGGGACTTGGGATGCGGCGGCTTCCTGGGCGGCCTCCGTGGCCGACATCCACGTGGTCCAGGAGTCTTTCGCCAATCCCGGTCTAACCGAGGTTTTTCGACGACTTCGGGTACACCTGGGCATGAAATCACTGGACATGCAACGCGATATCCGGCAGATGTTCTCGGTCCTGCGCCGGGGCGGAAGGGTGGCAATTCTGATCGACCGTCCGCTTGAGCGCGGCGGGGTTCCGGTCAACTGGTTCGGGCGCATTATCCGATTGCCGGCCGGGGTTGCCAAGCTGGCGCTGCGCACCAATGCCGCGATCATCCCGCTGGTTGTCTACCGCGGTGGATCGGGTCAGGCGATCCTGAGGGTCGCCGATTCGATCATTCCCGACCGCTCGGCGCCCCCGGAAGCCGAGATCAATCGACTCCTGCAGGCCACCGTGGCCAGTCTTGAACGCCACATCCGGCTGGCGCCGGATCAGTGGTATCAATTCCGCACCCTCTGGCCCACGGTCGGGTGCTGACCCTGGGCAATCGGCCATGATCTGGCCGCAGCCGAGCCGGGACGATCCCGAGCTACTGCGCATCTGCCTGGTTTCCCCCTACGATTTCGCGGTACCCGGAGGGGTCGGCGCCCATATCAGCAATCTGGCGCGAATTTTTCGTCGCCGCGGCCACTACGTCAAGATCATGGCGCCGAGCTCGGAGCCGGCCGGCAATCTCGACACACCCGGGGTGGTTCCGATTTCACGCATGATCGTGCCGGTCCGCAGCAACGGGTCGATCGCCCGTTTGGCGCTTTCGCCGCGCATGCAGCCGATGATCAAACGCGAACTCTCCGCCGGCGGCGGGTTCGACGTTGTGCACATCCACGAACCCATGGCCCCGGTGCTGCCGCTGCAGGTTCTGCGGCTCTCCACCGCCGTAAACGTGGGGACGTTCCATGCGACCCGCAAGACCTCGACCGTGTATCGCGCTTACAAACCGCTGCTGGGGCGCTTCCACCGACGCCTCGACGGCAAGATCGCGGTCTCGTCCGCGGCCCGCGACTTCGTCTGGCGGGCATTTCCGGGCGAGTACCGGATCATTCCCAACGGAATCGACCCGATATGGTTCGGGACGCCGGTGGAACCGGTCAAAGAGCTTGCCGGGCAACGCCCCTCGGTCATGTTCCTGGGGCGAATGGAAAAGCGCAAGGGATTGCCCCTGCTGATCGACGCGATGGGGACCGTGCGTCGCTTGCGCCCCGATGCGCGCCTGGTGGTGGTGGGCGCATACGACCAGGGCCAGCTGCAGCGGGCGCAGCGGCGCCTGATGCGAGCCGGTATACAAGACACCCTGTTCACCGGGCGGGTCTCCGAGGACCAGAAGCGCGCCTATCTGCAGTCGGCCGACATCCTTGTGGCGCCGGCGCAAGGCTCGGCGCGCGAGAGCCAGGGCATTGTGCTGATGGAGGGCATGGCCGCCGGAACCCCGGTGGTGGCATCCGACATCCCCGGTTACCGGACCGTGTCGCCCGACGGCAGCGCGGTGCTCTACTGCACCCCCGACGATAAACGCGCGCTCGCCCGCGGTATCCTGCGACTGCTGCAACACCCTACAACGGCCGAGCGCTTCCGGCGCGCCGGTCGCCAGCGGGTAATCGATTTTTCCTGGGAGGTGGTGGCCACCAGGGTGTTTGACTTCTACATTGAATTGCTGCGCGCCCGCGCGCGCAGCCAATCCGGTAATCTGCTGCCGGCAAAACGCGAGGTGGCCGGGACTTGACCTGGTCGGAGCTTCAGGAGCGGTTCCGCCGGATGATGACCGCCATGGCGCGAATCGTCGACCGCACGCCGTTGACTCCGAATGCGATCACCGTCATTGGATCGACCTTGAACCTGGCGCCGGCGGCCTTGATTGCGTTCGACCATCACCTATGGGCCGGCGTGATCCTTCTGCCGACGACGGCGCTGGACTCGCTCGACGGTGCCCTGGCCCGCCTGCAGGGAAGCGCCAGCCGCTTCGGCGCTTTCCTTGATTCGGTGCTAGACCGCTATGTCGAGATCTTCTTCTTTGCCGGAGCATCCTGGCACTACGCCAATTCCGCGGAGCAGTGGGGGGTATTCGGATCGCTGTTGGCCATCTGCGGTTCGCTGATGGTCAGCTACTGTCGCGCCCGGGCCGAGGGGCTGGGCCTGGAATGCAAAGTTGGTTATCTGCAGCGTCCGGAGCGACTGCTGATCCTGGGGTTGGCGCTGGTTCTGTCAGCAACCGCGGCCGATTGGATTCTGCTCGCGGCGATCTGGATTCTGGCCGCAGTAACCAATATCACCGCCCTGCAACGGATCCTGCACGTATACCGAATCGCCGACTAACCGGCTGTCGCCCGCCGACCGGCGATCAGCTGCGGCCGACGAGCCCGGAAACATCGGGTCCAAGAACCCGCTTGCGCAGCTTTTGCCAGTTGGAGGCGATTCGTACCAGCGCCGACGAGCGGCGGGTGCTAAGGCGCGCTTCGGCCATCGCGGCCAGGAACTGCGATGCTTCCTCGAAGGGAGCGATTTCCTGCCAGCTGGTACCGACTTCGCCGCGGGTGTGTGCGTCCGATCCCACGGCCGCGACCTTGCCGTGGCGGAAGCAAAGGTCGGCCGCCTGGCGGTTGTAGTCCTGATTTACAACCCGCGAATTGAACACCTCGACCATGTCCAAGTGCGGCGCCACCGATTCCAGCTCGGCGGCGGCGAGGGTGCTGTTGCGGTCGCGGTCGCGCGGGTGGGGGATGGAGACGACTCCGCCCTGGTCGCGGATGCGCGCGATCGTCTCCAGCGGTGGCAGGCGTGGCGGAATCCACTCCTCCAGGAAATAGGCCAACACCTCGCCGACATTGGTGCGGATTTCCTCGCCCACGATCACCGGCAGGATCCCGCAGTCGCGGGCTTCAAATGCGCCGCCGATCTGGTTGTGGTCGGTCACCGCCAGCACGTCGATGCCGGCGTCGCGGGCGGCTTGACATAAATCCCGGGGCTTGACTCCGCAGTCCCCGGACCACCAGGTGTGCGCGTGGAGTTCCACGCGCACCAGCTCAGCCACCGCTGACCGGGGGGATCAGAGCGAACTCGTCGCCGTCGCTGAGCGGTTCGGAGTCGGCGACGAATTGGCAATTTAGCGCCAGGCGCAGCGACCCTTTGAGCTGCCCCACGCCCGGATGTTCGATGCCGATGCGCCGGAAAAGCAGGCCCGCGGTCAAGCCGGGCTCCAAGTCGTAGATCTCTTCGCGCCGCCCGACGATCTCGGCCACCTGGGCAAAGTAGAGCACCCGAATCTTCACTGGCCGTCGTCCTGGGGCGACCCCGAGTCCGGGTGCGCACGTTGTTCCGCGCCCAGGTCGCTGTACTCGGCGGCGTTGCGGCGCATGTACTCGATCTGTTGCGGGCGCACGCTGCCGGCGATCTCGGCCGGCACTCCCAGCAGCAAAGATTCGGGCGGGCAGGAAGTGTTCTGGGTGACCAACGCATTGGCGCCGACAACCGAACGCGCCCCGATGCGGGACCCGTCGAGGACGGTCGACCCCATCCCAATGAGGGCGCCGTCCTCGACGGTGGCGCTGTGCACGATCGCTCCATGACCGATAGTCACGTCGCGCCCGATCACCACCGGCAGGCCATGTTCGATGTGCAGCACGGCTCCGTCCTGGACGTTGGAGCCGGCGCCCACGGTTATCGGTTCGTGGTCGGCCCGGATTACGGCGTTGTACCAGACGGTAACGCCGCGTTCCAAAGTTACCTGGCCGACGAGGACCGCCCCGGGGGCAACCCACGCCTCGGGATCAATCCGTGGGACGTGGCCGCGGAAGGGAACGATGACCGGTCCACCGGCGGCAGGGCGACGCTGCGGCACGGCCGCTTCCAGTTCGCGGAGAATGGCCTCCTCGTTCAGCGCCCGCACGTATACGCTGTCGAGGGTCTCCAGCGGACGCAGGATCAGGTACAAAACCACTCCTGCCGGGCCCAATACCGCCACCAGCAGGGTCGCAAACAGACGCACGTAAATGTCTAGGGTCCGCGCCCGGACATCGTTGAAGGCCCAAAAGATCGCCGCCACCCAAACTGCCGCGGCAAAGGCGCCCAGCAGGGCGATAACAATCGCTAGAAAGGAGCCGAATTGCTCCAAGTACGCAGGCCTTCGGGGCTAGATTGCAACGTATCGGGGGACTGCCGTCGGCAGCAAAAATTCTATTGGTCGCGGCCTCAGATGCCGATGGTCGCCAGCGCTTCCTCGACCAGTGGGTCATCGACCAAATGTCCGGCGCTGGCTTGGCCGAGTTCCTCCAACAGCACCCAGTGCGGACGACCGCCGGCGGTTTTTTTGTCGGACTGCATGGCGCGCAGCATATCGGATGCGGCAAGCCCCGAGACCGACAGGTCAAGACCGCAGCTTGCCAGTAGTGCATTCTGCCGTTCCAGTTCGCCGGGGGGCAGACCGGCCAGTTTGGTGGATATGTAACCGGCCGCGGCCATACCGATCGCGATCGCCTCGCCGTGACGGTGGCGGCGGTATTGCCCCAGGGTCTCGATCGCGTGCCCGACCGTGTGGCCGTAGTTGAGCACCGCCCTCAGTCCGCGGTCGAAGGGATCGTTGATCACGACCTCCGACTTGATCCGCACCGAGCTGCGCACCGCCAGTTCCAGCATTTCCGGGTCTTGCAGGTCAAACGGCCTTCGTTCCAGTTCGGCCAGGTAGGCGGCGTCGCGAATTAAGCCGTGCTTGATCGCCTCGACCCAGCCGGCGGCCAGATCGCGCCGCGGCAGGGTCCGCAGGGTAAGCGTGTCCAGCAGCGCTAGGACCGGATTGTGGAAAGCGCCGACCATGTTCTTGCCGCCCGGTAGATCGACCGCGACTTTGCCGCCGATGCTGGAGTCAACCTGGGCCAGCAGCGTGGTGGCAACCTGCGCCCAGGCGACTCCGCGCCCCCAGGTTGCGGCGACAAAACCGACCAGGTCACCGATTACACCGCCCCCCAAGGCCACGATCAGGTCGGAGCGTTCGGCGCGGTGCTGCAGCAGCCACCGCCAAAGCGCCTCGGCGCTGGCCACGGATTTGCTTTCCTCGCCGGCGCGAATTGCCCGTCGCTGGACCCGCCAGCCGGCATCTGCCAGCGCGACGCTTACGCGGTCCCCGTAGAGTTCGTCAACGGCCTCGTCCCCAATCAGGAAAGCGGTGGTTGGTTCGACCCCACGCAGCGCCAGCTCGCGTCCCAGATCGTCCAGGATCCCCTGCCCGACGGCAACGTATTCGGGGGTGACTCCGTCAGGCTGGGTCAGCATCAGTCATCTCCTTGATCGTGATTGCTATTCGGCGGGGGTCGATCGCATCCACATCCAGGATGTGATGGGCTGATTCATAGTTCGTGCGCCGGATTCGCAGCAGCCCACCAATCCTCTCGACCAGATCACCCTCCCCGCCCAACATCGGGCGGCCCTCGGCGTCGAGCTGGGACGCCAACCGGGCGGCGCATGTCTGCGGCCGCGCGCGCAAGTAGACGACCAATCCCGATGCCAGCATTAGCTCGGCCAGTCCGGCATTGGCCATCTGTCCGCCACCGGTTGCGATCACGACCCCGGGGGCGTCGGCGGCCCGGGAAGCGACCGAACGCTCCAGCGAGCGAAAGTGGGCCTCGCCGTGGTCTTCAAAGATACGCGGGATGTCCATTCCGGCTAGTTTTCTGATTTCCTGGTCGGAATCGAAGGCGCGCCAACCAAGCATTCCGGCCAACTCGCGGGCCACGGTCGATTTGCCGGAACCGGATAGACCCACCAGCCAGATCCGCTGCGGCCACTCGTCCGGACCGGTCACAACGCTCGCTCGCAGGCGTTGCGCATCGCAGCCACATCCGGGTCCAGGCCGGTCCAGATTGCAAAGCTGGCTGCGCCTTGCAGCACCAACATGGCCAGGCCATCAATCGTGCGCGCGCCCGCCTGCCGGGCGGCTGCCAGCATCGGCGTCAGCAGCGGACGATAGACCATATCGAACGCCACTTGGCCGCCGCCGAAGGCTTGCTTGGCTAGGGGAGTGCGCTGCGGCGCCGGCCCGCCGGCCATTCCGACACTGGACGCGTTGATGATGAAGGCTGCCGCGGCCCCGGCGGCGGTTGCGGACGGATCAGCCAGTGACAGCACGCGCGCCTGCGGGGCCAGTTCCTGGGCCAGTGCGTTGGCGTTGGCCACGGTGCGATTCAGGAGGGTGATGTCCTCAAATTCGGTCAGGGCCAGCAGCGCCGCCCGCGCCGCGCCGCCGGCCCCAATAAGCAGCACCGGGTCCGAAGGCGTGATCCCGGCCGAAGCGATGACCGCCCGCATGGCGGTGATGTCGGTGTTGCTGGCTCTGACCGTGCCGTGTTCGCACCAGAGCGTATTGGCGGCCCCGATTCGCCGTGCCAGTGGGTCCGGATCGTCAGCCAATTCGAGTGCGGCAACCTTGTGCGGAATGGTCACGTTAAATCCCCGCCACAGACCGCGACGCAATTGTTCGACCCGTTCACCCAGGTCATCCGGGTGGACCTCAAGCGGGTCGTAACTGGCCGGCAGGCCGGCGGCGGCGAATGCCGCCCGCTGCATCGGCGGCGACAGCGAATGCGCTATCGGGCAACCCAGAACGGCATAGCGCACGGTCAGGCTGCGCAGACGCGGCGCAGTTCGGAAAAGAACTCAGGGTAGGAGATCTGCACCGCGCTCGAGTCTTGAATCCGGCTCTCGCCGGTGGCAATGCAAGCGGCGACGGCCATCGCCATTGCCACTCTGTGGTCGCCGCGCGAGTCCAGCCGCGCCCCATGCAGCCGAGTGGGGCCGTTGATGATCATCCCGTCGGCAAGCTCTTGCACCCGGGCGCCCATTGCACGCAAATTATTCACCGTCGCGGAGATCCTGTCCGACTCTTTTGCGCGCAGCTCGCCGGCATCGCGGATGGTCGTGGTGCCGTGCGCCTGGGTGGCGGCCACTGCCAACACCGGAAGCTCGTCGATGATGATCGGAACCTCGGTGCCGCCGATGTCGGTGGCCTGCAGCGGCGCGCTCGCGACCGCCAAGTCCCCCGACGGCTCCGCCCCTCCGGGGAGCCAATCGATCGTGATTTGCGCCCCCATCCGCTCAAGCACTGCCAGGGTGGCGGCGCGGGTCGGATTGAGGCCCACGTTGGTAATTTCCAGGTGCGCGTCGGGATGAATCGCCCCCAGGACCAGCCAGAATGCGGCCGATGAGAAATCGCCCGGCACGTCTACGTCGACCGCCCGCAGTTGCTGACCGCCCTCAATTGCCAATTCGGCACCGTTGATTTCCAGCTTGGCGCCCATCGCCGCCAGCATCAGTTCGGTGTGGTCGCGCGATCGCGTCGGTTGTCGGATGACCGTCGTGCCCTCGGCCGCCAGGCCGGCGATCAGGAGCGCGCTTTTGACCTGCGCCGAGGCGACCGGGATTTCCAATTCGGTTCCGGCGAGGGGCGCTGGAGAAACCGCCAGCGGGGCGAGGCCGCCACCGTCACGTCCGTTTATGCGTGCCCCCATTTGCCGCAACGGATCGGTCACCCGCCCCATCGGGCGGCGCGAGAGCGATTCATCCCCCACCAGGACCGCGAATCGAGCGCAGCCGGCCAGCAAACCCAGCAGCAATCGCATCGTGGTGCCCGAATTGCCGCAATCCAGGGGTAGCGCCGGTTCTTCAAACGCGCCCGATCCGGGGCTGTCGATGAATATTTGATCACCGGACCGACGCACGGTGACCCCAAGTCCCTGCATGCAGGCGATGCTGGAGCGGCAATCGGCGCCTAGCCCGGCGCCCTTGATCTGGGCTCGCCCGGCAGCGAGGCCGTTTAACAGCAGCGCCCGGTGGGTAATCGACTTGTCGCCCGGGACGCTAAGTCGCCCGCGAACGGCTTTCGCCGGTCCGACCCCGGTTGCCGCGTCGGCGTGTGGCAGGTTGCTGTTCAAGCGGCGGCTAGCGCCGGCTCGCGCAATGGACGCCCCAACGCCGACGACATGTGCCGCAACTTCTGCATAGCCTGTTCGAAGTTTTCAAACGTCAGACTCTGTGGACCGTCACAGATGGCGTGATCGGGTTCGGGGTGAACCTCCAGCATCGCCCCGTCGGCGCCGGCCGCCACGCCCGCCAGGGTCATGGCTTCGACCAGGTACCACTTCCCGGTGCCGTGGGCCGGATCGACGACCACCGGAAGGTGAGAAAGGCGCTTGGCCATGGCGATGGCGGAAATGTCCTGGGTAGCGCGAGTGGAGGTCTCGAACGTGCGGATACCGCGTTCGCAGAGCAGGACCTTGGGATTTCCGGCGGCAAGTACGTATTCGGCTGAGAGCAACCATTCTTCGATGGTGCTGGAGGGCCCGCGCTTGACCATCACCGGCAATCCGCTTTGCCCGGCTTCCCGCAGCAGCGGGAAGTTCTGGGAGTTGCGGGCCCCGATCTGCAGGATGTCGGTGTATCGCGCGACCTGCTCGACCAGACCGGGTTCCATCACCTCGGTGATGGTGGGGATGGAGAACTCCTCGGAAGCTTCGCGCAGTAGTTCAAGCCCGTCCGTGGCCATGCCCTGGAAGCTGTAGGGCGATGTGCGCGGCTTGTAGGCGCCGCCGCGCAACACGCAGGCCCCAGACGCCTTGACCGCTTTCGCGGTGGCGAATAGTTGTTCCCTTGATTCGATCGTGCAGGGACCGGCGATCATGGTCACGGCGGGACCGCCGAACTGCGCCGAGCCGACATCAATCACGGAATCGGGGCGGCCATCGCCGCGCCCGGCCAGGGTGTATGGGCGTCCGATCCGCAATACCCGGTCGACGCCCGAAAAAACGGCCATCTGTTCGCGGAACTCTTCGGTCGGCGAACCGATCACTCCGATTACGGTCAAACTGGCGCCTTCGATCCGGTGCGGCGTGAGGCCTTCCTCGCGGATGCGTTCCTCAATTCGATCAATGCCGCTCGCGGCGGTGCCTGGCTTGGTGACGATTACCATGGCTGCTGTCTTTCTTTGGGTATGGCTCGGAATTGGATTCCGAAATCAGTTGAAGTCACAAACGAAAAAAAGCAGAGGGTTTACCTCTGCTGGCCGGTGTATCCGCTCGGGCGCTACATGCGCAAGCCGACCGGGTACACCGGCCTAATAAACGCGAAATAGGAACAAGTTGAGAGCAAACTGAGTCCGTTTTGTTCATGCCCCGAGCCCGGCCCGAGATCATTGTCCAAATATTTTAAAGCTGCATAAGGCCTGTATCGAGGATCGGTGCTGAACGTCGGAGTCCATTGGCCCGGGAGGCAATTGAGTGCCCAATTGGCGGCTGGTCATCTAATGCGCCTGATCGAATTGAATGCGTTGGCCCAGGGCCATTGGAACCAATCCAACGTGCATGATTCGGACTCAATTGCCGCTGCCGAAGTCCTTTCATGCCACTCTTTTGGTCACTGGGATTGGTAGCTATGAATGCAAATAACTTCCCCGCACGCTGGTCGGAACCGCATGACCACTGGGCAGGGAGTATCTTGCCGATATCGAGTGCGATCTCTGCCGCGATTGGGTAATCCAGTTTCAGTTCGCAAAGATGTCTGCGGATTCTCCGGAGACTTCGGACCAGGCGGCGATTTCGTTTACCAACCGGAGTCCGGCAACCGTTCTGGCTTGCCAATCTTGGTGCAGATGACGAATGGTGCTGATGCATATTCGGAACAGGCCTACCGCTTCCCGCAAAGCTAGCTCGGATTCGCGGAAGCTGAACCGTTCCTAAGCAGGATTTCGGAAATCGTCATGGAAGCGGCGTCGCACTATCGCGTTGCCGTTAGCGTGAACCTGTACGCCCAATGCGTGTGCGCAAGGCAGTTGCCCACGTCCAGCAGCGGGTCGCCAAGGCCCACATCTTCAATATCTACCAGGGCTAGCCTGCCGTCGGGTAAGACCGACACCTGATCGTCATAAAAATCATTGTGGGCAATTGAAATCGGTCGCCACTGCTCAACCAATGGCGAAAGCGAATTGACCGCATCGGCGAGCATGCGGCTGCCTTCTTGGTGGTCGCGCGGCGCGTGGGTAAACGCGCGGTCGGCCCGGGCAAAAGCGCCCGAAATATTGAATGTCGGTCGATTTTTGTCCGATGTCGTAGTTGGTAGCGCCCACCAACCGGACAGGTTATCAAGCAACGATTCCGAATCCGGCAAGGTGCCGGACCGAATCGCTTTCCGCAAATTTGGCCCAGGAACTTCGGATATCCAGATCACACCGCCTTCACGCCACGCCAAAGTCGGATCGCGCAGCCAAATTGACTGCGTTGATCAGCCCCTGGAAAGCGGCCGGCCTTGTTACCCGCACTAATAAGCGGTCAGGTCTGGAGCGGTACTGCAGCACTGCTCTATTGGATGGCCGGTAGCGCCTGACCTTTGCGCAAAGCGTGCGACGCGGGATCTCGAAAACGTAACGATTTGGCAGGTCGAGCCCGGTGGCAGAATTTGCGACTTTACTCAGGCTTGGCAACCGGCGGTCATTTGGAAACACCAATAGATCCGGACGCTTTCCGTTTCGCAAGCTGATTGAGAAGAGCTGCGGCGCTACGGGCGCATAGTCCGGGAATTCGGCCACTTAGCCTACCGTTGCGATTCGGCCAGGATAGTGGCCGAACTGGCGAATCCGAATTGTTTGAGGGGTCTCCCCGCCCGAGGGGATGAAGCGCTGCGCCGAACCCCACACCCAGTCGGGCTCCGTTAATTATTGGAGGTTTTGGAGCCCGGCATCCGTAGGGAAACTCATCTGCGGACTGAGCTGAACCGGTCCCGCCCAGGGGTCCGCTGCTAACCGCGGGCTTCATCGCTGTCGTCATCGTCGATTGCGGCCAGGGGCGGCGATTCGATCCCGCCCCTATCGGTCGGCGTGTGCGTATCGAAACCGTCGTAATCCGTTTCCGGGATTTTGTAACCATCGTGATTGGTCGGGGGGCGGCTCCGCTCCCTCGTCTTGGGAGTCATCGCCGTCTTGCTCAGGGGATGATGCCGGTCAGGGCACCGCTTGCTGGATATCCGCTTGAGCTTGGTTGCTGGACGCCGAAACACGATCGCCGACCGGCACCGCCACAAGTTCCGCGAGCAGTGCTAAGGCAGCGATCGTACGCGCCAAAGCTCGAAGCATAGTTGGAATGGTTTTGGTAGCTGCTGGTAAATATTGCAAAAATTTTGGGGACCCTTCTTAATTGGTCCTGGCAACAAGGGTGCCGACCATGGCGTTGAAAGGGGTTTTGGCGACGCCGGAAAGGTGTCATCCCGCGGATTCGTGCAACCTCTTCGCTTCCGAACGCATACTCGCAATCACTGCTCCGGGATCGCTCCGACCGAACAATGCGTTTTCCATCAACTCCTGGCACCGATGCTCCCATGTCAGAAACCAGGGTTCCCATAGAAACTCGACCGGCTCGGCGGCTGCCAATGTCGCGGCCAAAAACTGTGGGTCTATCCAGCGCCCAAAGTGTCGGCGGATTTCAGCGTCTGCCAACAGGACCGGATATGCCGGAGGCAGGTTGCCGACCAGAGCGAAATGACGCGGGCTCCACAACCGACCGGATTTGTCGGTCAAACCCAGATGTACCGCCAGGCGGGGGGCCGCGGGGTGAGGCTCGGCGCGATTTGCCAACGCAAACAATGGTGTCCAACAGACGCTGCGCTTGGCGGGGCTATTAAGCCCCGGCAGTGGCGCGAAAGCGATCGGGGCGCCTTTTTCCTGGAGGCGCGGCCCCGCATAGGCACCGACGATGGCGAATGCGCAGTCACCGTCGGCCAGGCGGTAATAGCCGGACCCTTCAATGCCCGGGTCCAAGGTGCCATCATCGGCGACCATCGCCCGCAGGCCTTCAAGCAAGGCGACCGCTGTGGTGTCTCCGGAACCGGATCCTGCGAAAGATGCCCCCACCGCTTTCAGCAAGCCCCACCAAGGCAAGTTGGCGTTGGCTTTGGGCGCAAGGTTGAAGCTGACCGGTTTGCGAAGCGAATGCTGTGATTGCAGCTGTCTGGCAAAGCTCGCCAACTCATCAATCGATGATGGCGGCCGGCCGCCGAGACGATCCAAGTGGCGGCGGTTATAGGCCAAGAACATGGCGTCGTGGTAGTGCGGTACCCCCCAGGCGGCCCCTTTGGGATCGAACGCGGCCGCTCGGGCCCCGGCAAACAGCTGCTGCGGCAATTGCTCGAAAAGGTTTTCAGCCCCAAAACCGGTCAGGTGCCCGGCTTCCCGCCAGCGCCCCTGTTGGCCCTCGCGAATCCGGACAACGTCGGGCGCGGTACCAGCCTCCAAGCGCGCTTGCAGGACCTCCGCGAAATTGCTCCCGATCTCCTCCCAGCGTGCCAGGAAGCGCGGATTCTGACGGGTGAATTCGACCAGCGCCGGCCGTGCCAGTTCGGCGCCACCGGGCGCGGCGACCAATAGGGGCGGGAGGACTGGATCGCCGATCACCAGCGGCGCGGCCGAGGGAGTTGGCGCGGACGCTGATTCCGGAGCCGGGCGGCAGGCGGAAGGTAGCAGCGCCGCAGCCGCTGCGATGATCACCCTCCGGCGGGTTAGCGCCTGGCTTCGGATGGATTGGCAGGTCATCGTCGGAATTGTATTGACGTGCTCGTTCTTCGTTCGTCGCTTGTCACAAACATTGACAATGCTACGCTCAACAAGTAGACTATTCTCACAGTAAGAAAGTGATAGCCACCCTGACTCCTGAATTGACGCCGAGCGACATTTCGTCGGCCGAACCGGAGGGTGTCACCGGGGCAACCGAATTGCCCATCGTGCTCCTCTCCGAGCAGGTGGCGTTTCCACGGATTTCGCAGCCGCTGCAGCTCACCGATGCGGCATCGTTGTGGGCGCTGGAGCGCCTCCAGGACGATGCCGGCGTGCTATTGCTGCAGACCGTCGGTGAAGGCGATGCCGCGCATCATTATTCCGTCGGGACGGTGTGCACGCTGGTCCGTCGATACCTGATCCCGTCGGGTGGCTATTCGGCCCTATTTAAGGGGCAGGAACGGGTCCAGGTGCTGGCGACCGAACGCGACGGCGACGGCTACGTGGCAATGGTCTCGCCGCTGGCCGAGCAGACGCGCAGCGGTCCCGAACTCGAAGCCCTGCGCCGCACATTGTCGACCCAGATTCACGAATACGCCGAAAAAAGCAACCGGGTCGCACCCGAGGTCGTCGCGCTGGCGCGGCGTATCACCCACGCCGGGTACCTGGCCGACTTGGCCGCCGCCAAGCTGGTCGAGGACCCCGAGCGGCAACAGGAGTTGCTGGAAGAGCTGGACGTGTACGAACGCATGTTTGCGGTCACCGCCTTGCTCAGCGGTTGGATCCGCACCTTGGATGTGCGCTCTTCGATTCAAGGCCAGATCCAGGAAGGAATCGAATCAGCGCAGCGTAATTTCTATCTCAAGGAACAACTGCGCACGATTCAGCGTGAGCTCGGCATCGCCAATGCGGTCGGCGACGAACGCGAGGAGCTTCTTGAGGCGATCGCCGGCTCCCAGATGCCCGATGATGTCCGCGCTCGCGCCACCAAGGAAATCGAACGGTTGGAGGGGATTTCGCCGGCCTCGCCCGAATTGGCGGTCGTGCGTAACTACATCGACACCCTGATGGATCTTCCTTGGAAACCCGAACGCCCGCACCGCCGACGGGTGGGCCTGCAGTCTTCGCGACGGGTCCTGGACCGCCATCACTTTGGACTGGAAAAGGTCAAGAACCGGGTAATCGAGTACCTCGCGGTGCGGTCGCTGACCGACGAATCGCAGAGCCCAATCCTTTGCCTGGTGGGGCCGCCCGGAGTCGGTAAAACCAGCTTGGGGCGGGCGATCGCGCAGGCTGTGCGCCGACGCTATATCCGCGTCTCGCTGGGCGGGGTTCGCGACGAAGCCGAGATACGAGGCCACCGGCGCACCTACGTTGGCGCCATGCCGGGCCGGATCATCCAAGGCATGGCCCGGGCCGGTACGGTTGATCCGGTTTTTGTGCTCGACGAGGTTGACAAGATCGGGCGCGACTTTCGCGGCGACCCGTCATCGGCGCTGCTGGAAGCACTCGACCCTGAGCACAACCGCAACTTCTCCGATCACTACCTCGAAGTCGGCTACGACCTCTCGCAAGTGCTGTTTTTGCTTACCGCCAACAACGAGTGGGGAATTCCGCCGACGTTGCGCGATCGGCTTGAAATCATCCGCCTGGAGGGCTACACCGCGCGCGAAAAGCTCGCCATTGCCAAGGGCCACCTGATTCCGCGCCAGCTAAAGGACCATGGCTTAACGACCGGCGGCAAGATTCGCTTGCGGATCAGCGACGGGGCTTTGGACGCGATTGTGCAGAGTTACACCCGCGAAGCCGGCGTTCGCGAGCTGGAGCGACGAATCGCGGCGGTCTGCCGCAAAGTGGCCCGCCGCCGCGCCGGCGGCGAACCGGCACCCCGCGTGGTACGCGCAGACGGTCTGCGCGACCTGTTGGGGCCGGCGCCATACACGGACCGAATCGGGGACACCCGGGACCGCGTCGGTGTGGTCAACGGCTTGGCGGTTACTGACCACGGTGGCGAGTTGTTACCGGTGGAAGCCGCCTGGTCGCGCGGCCAGCGCAAATTTGTCTGCACCGGCAACCTCGGTGAGGTAATGACCGAATCGGCCCAGGCGGCACTCTCGTACGTGACGCAGCATGCCGGCAAGCTGGGATTTCAGCCGAACGCGCTGTCCAACGCGTTTGTGCACCTGCATGTCCCTGAGGGCGCGGTCCCCAAGGACGGGCCCTCGGCCGGCATCGCGATGGGCACCGCCCTGGCATCGGCGTTCCTGGGCCGCAGCGTGCGCGGCGACCTGGCGATGACCGGTGAGGTCACCATTCAGGGCCGCGTGCTTCCCATCGGCGGGGTCAAGGAAAAGGTGCTGGCGGCGCAGCGCCACGGAATCCGCGAGGTTATCCTCCCGGCCGAAAACCGTTCCGAGGTGGGCGAGATCCCTGCTGATGTGCGCCGCAATTTCAAGTTCACGTTCGTTGACTCGATGGATCAGGTCCTGGCGGCCGCGCTGCGGCCGGCGCCCTGATTCCGGTTGATGTACCCAAATCTCCAAGTCCAAAACCCGCCCCGCCGGCTGAAACCGCCGGGGCGCATCCGAAAGGTTTATTACCAATGGCCAAAGTAGTCGGCATCGATCTGGGCACCACCAATTCGGTGGTCGCCTTCATGGAAGCCGGACAGCCAACCGTCATTACCAACATTGAGGGCGCAAGGACCACACCATCGGTGGTGGCCTATTCCAAAAATGGCGAGCGCCTGGTCGGGCAGCTCGCCCGGCGCCAGAGTGTTTTGAACCCGGCTAACACCATTTATTCGGCCAAGCGGTTCGTCGGCCGCCGCTTCGATGAGGTCGATTCCGAACGCGGCCAGGTTTCCTTCGAAATCGTCGACGGCAAGGGCGGCGAGGCCCGCATCCGGATCCCGCAGCTCAACAGTGATGTCACTCCGGAAGAGATTTCGGCGATGGTCCTGCAGAAGCTCAAGGCCGACGCCGAGGAGTACCTGGGCGAGGAAGTCAAACAGGCGGTTCTCACGGTTCCGGCGTACTTTAACGACGGGCAGCGCCAGTCGACCAAGAATGCCGGCACGATTGCCGGATTGGACGTACTGCGAATCATCAACGAACCGACCGCGGCCTCGCTGGCCTACGGGCTTGAGAAAAAATCCGCAGAGACAATCCTGGTCTGGGACCTGGGCGGCGGGACCTTCGACGTCTCCGTGCTCGAGGTGGGTGACGGCGTTTTCGAAGTCAAGGCCACTAACGGCGACACCCATCTCGGCGGCGACGACTACGATCAGCGCATCGTCGCTTTTCTGGTGGACGAATTCAAGCGCGACCAGGGAATCGACCTCAAGTCCGATCCCCAGGCTCTGCAGCGACTGGTGGAAGCTGCCGAAAAGGCCAAGGTCGAACTCTCAACCACGCCGCAGACCGAAATCAATCTTCCCTTCATTACCGCCGATCAAACCGGGCCCAAACACCTTGCGATCACGCTGCGCCGCTCGCGCTTCGAGGAGCTGGTCGACGACCTGAACCGCCGGATGGTTGACCCGTTCCGCAAGGTCCTGCGCGACGCCGGGATCACTCCCGAGCAGGTCGACGAGGTGGTCATGGTTGGCGGATCCACGCGCATGCCGGCGGTGCAGAACCTGGTCAAGGAGCTGACCGGCAAGGAGCCAAACCGATCCGTAAACCCCGATGAGGTGGTGGCGATCGGGGCCGCCATTCAGGCCGGCATCATCACCGGTGAGGTCCGCGACGTGGTCCTGCTCGACGTGACCCCGCTGTCGCTGGGACTTGAGACCCTCGGATCGGTGAAGACCACCTTGATCGAGCGCAATACCACCATTCCAACTTCTAAAACCGAGATCTTCTCGACCGCCGAGGACGGTCAGACCGCGGTCGACATCCACATCCTGCAAGGCGAGCGCGCGATGGCGGCTGACAACATGACCCTCGGTCGGTTCCGGCTCGAGGGAATACCGCCCGCGCCGCGCGGGGTCCCGCAGATCGAGGTCACCTTCGATATCGACGTGAACGGGATCGTGAATGTAAAGGCCAAGGACACCGGTACCGGCAAGGAACAGAAGATCACGATCACGGCCTCGACCAATCTCGACCGGGACCAGGTTGACGCCCTGGTCAAGGATGCCGAGCGCCACGCCAATGAGGACCGCGACCGTCGCGAATTGGCCGACCTGCGCAACCAGGCCGATGCTGTCGCCTACCAGGTTGAACGCCTTGTCAACGAGCACAGCGGCCAGCTCTCGGACGACGAAAAAACCGAGATTGAAGGCCAGGTCAAGGAGCTGCGGTCGCTGCTGGAACAGGACCGACCCGATCTGGCCGATTTGCGCCGGCAGACCGAGGATCTGAGCCGCCGCCAGTTGGAGATCGGTCAACGCGTTTACCAGACCGGGGCCAACGGCCAGGAGGATCCGGAAGAAGCTGGCGCCGATAGCGCCGACGCCGATGATGTCGTTGACGCTGAGTTTTCGGCCGCCGACGAGGACGGCCGTTGACGGTGGCCTCCGAATCGCTGGTCAACCCTTCGCCGGAGCAGTCCGGCGAAGGGCCCGCGACCGAGGAACTTTCGGCGCAGATTCTGCGCCTGCAGGCGGACCTGGAAAACCTGCGCCGTCGATCCGAGCGGCGTCGACAGGAGGCAATTGCGATCGCTCGCCAGGATCTGCTCGCGGACCTGCTGCCGGTTCTGGACAACCTCGAGCGGGCGCTGTTGGCGGCCGCCGATCCCGAGGACCAATTTGCCATCGGCGTCGGGATGGTTCGGACCCAGCTGCTGGCGACCCTCGCGAGGGTCGGCCTCGAAGCCGTCCCGGCTACGGGGCAGTTCGATCCGCGATTGCACGAGGTGGTCGAATGCGTGCCTACCGACAAGTTTTCCGAGGGCCAGATAGTGGCCGTCGTGCAGACCGGTTATCAGGCCGATGCAGTTGTCCTGCGACCGGCCCAGGTGCGGGTGGCCGGACCGCCCCGTGAAGGTCCCGAATAGCTGTGGACTATAAGGACTACTACCAGGTATTGGAGTTGGATCGCTCGGCCGACGCCGATGCGATCAAACGTGCCTACCGTCGCCTGGCGCGCAAGTACCACCCGGACGCCAATCCCGGCGACCCCAAGGCCGAATCGCGCTTTAAGGAAATCAACGAGGCCCACCAGGTTCTATCCGACCCCGAAAAAAAAGCCCGCTACGACCGTTTCGGCTCCGCCTACCGACAGCACGGCTCCTTTGAAGCGGCAATGCGCCAGGCCGGTTTCGGCGGCCAGGGCCCCATGGGCGGAGCCGGGTTCTCAGATTTCTTTGAACAGCTCTTTGGAAGCTACGGCGGCTCCGCGCGGCAGCCCCGGCCGGCATCCGGGGCCCGCACCGCTAACGTGGCCCATGAAGTTGACGTGACCTTGGAAGAGGTGCTCAACGGGTCGGTACGGATGATCTCGGTCCGTGCCCCCGACGGGACCGGCGGCAACGCCAACCGCCGGTTGCGGGTCAAGATTCCGCCCGGGGTGCGTCCCGGAGCGCGCAT
The DNA here is from genome assembly GCA_965217845.1 of Chloroflexota bacterium. Taxonomy (GTDB): domain Bacteria; phylum Chloroflexota; class UBA11872; order UBA11872; family VXNJ01; genus VXNJ01. Next base: position 1,956,048 of record OZ244573.1, on the reverse strand, counting down.
CCGCCTGGCCGGCGAAGGCGGCGTGCGGCCGGATGGAACGCGCGGCGACCTATTCCTGAAAGTCAGGGTCCTGGACCATCCCAGCATGCGCCGCAACGGGGTGGATTTGGAAACCGATATCTCGATCCCCATGACCGAGGCGGCGCTTGGTACGCGCGCGGTCGTTTCGACCCTAAATGGCGAAAAACTGCGCGTTCGAGTGCCCGCCGAAGTCTCCCAGGGGGCGCGCCTGCGCCTGCGCGGCAAAGGTCTTCCACAGATGGGCAAGAGTGAACGCGGAGACCTGTTTGTGAAGGTAAATGTGCCTACGCCCAAGGGGCTTGATGAAGAACAACGCAGCCTGGTCCAGGAGCTGGCCAAGCTGCGGGGTGAGGCATTGGAGGCAACCAATGGCAGATGAGCGCCGCGGCCCGCGCCCGCCGCGTGACGACGACGACATCAAGGGGTTCTTCATCGGCGTGGTGGCCAAGATGACCGGTACCCATCCGCAGACCCTGCGGCACTACGAACGCATGGGTCTGGTGAACCCGATCCGGTCCGACGGGTCGGTGCGGATGTACTCGCTGCGGGATGTGCAGCGCGTGCGTCGCATCCGCGAATTGACCCAGGACGAGGGCGCCAATCTTTCCGGAGTGGAAATCATCCTCGACCTGCACGACCGCGTCAAGGAAATGCGGCGTCGTCACCAGATCGAGCTGGACGAACAGGCTCTGGCCCACCGGCGCGAGCTAAATCAACTGCACAACGAAATTGCGCGACTCAAGCGCATCTTGCGGCGTGCCACCCAGTAGGCGGTCGGCAACGCCGAATCCATACCCGACCAAGAAAAGCCAACAGGAAGTAACAGATGTCTGATGCGGGTTTTGGTCGCCTCACCGAAAAAGCCCAGGAGGTGATCGTGGGCGCCAACCGGATCATGAGCGACCTGGGCCACAACCAGCTCGATGCCGAGCACATCCTGCTGTCCCTGATCGAGACGCGCGATTCTTCGGCGGTGCGGATCCTGCAGCGGATGCGGATCAACCCCGATTTCGTGCGCTCGCGCGTGAATGGAGTCTTGGACCGCAAACCCAAGGTTGCATCTCCTGAACGCCGTTCCGAATCGGCGGTTGAACAGATATTCATCACGCCGCGCGCCAAGCAGCTGCTCGATCGCGCCGCCGCGGAGGCTGACAGTCTGCGCGATAGTTACATTTCGACCGAACATCTGTTCCTTGCAATCCTGGCGCTGCGCGACGCCGAGGCTTCAAAGATCCTGATTGAACTGGGGGCAAACCGCCAAAAAGTCCTGGCCGCCCTCCGCGAAATCCGCGGATCGCAGGACGCCTCTTCCAAAACCGCCGAGTCTCGCTACGGGGCACTCGACCGCTACAGCACCGACTTGACCGCGCTGGCGCGCCGGCAGCAGATCGACCCGGTGGTCGGTCGCGAAGTCGAAATCGACCGCGTGATGCGCATCCTCTCACGCCGGACCAAGAACAATCCGGTATTGATCGGGGAGCCCGGGGTGGGCAAGACCGCGATCGTTGAAGGCCTAGCGCAACGCATCGTCGACGGACATGTGCCCGAGCTGCTGGCCAGCCGGCGCGTGCTCGCGCTTGACATCGGCCAGATGCTGGCGGGCTCGAAATTCAGGGGTGAATTCGAGGACCGACTCAAATCCGTGATCGAAGAGGTCATCAGTTCGCGCGGCAACATCATCCTGTTCATCGACGAGCTGCACAACGTTGTCGGGGCAGGATCGGCCGAAGGCGCAATTGACGCCGCCAATCTGCTCAAGCCGGCCCTGTCGCGCGGTGAACTGCAGGCCGTGGGTGCCACCACGCTGGACGAATTCCGCCGCCATATCGAACGCGACAAGGCCCTGGCGCGGCGCTTCCAGCAGGTTTTTGTGGATCAGCCCGACGTCGATGGAACGATCCAAATCCTGCGCGGACTGCGCCCCAAATACGAATCGCATCACCGGCTCAAGATTTCCGATGGCGCCCTGGATCAAGCGGCACGACTCTCAAACCGCTACATTTCGGACCGGTTCCTGCCCGACAAGGCGATTGATCTGATGGACGAGGCGGCGGCGAAGCTGCGCCTGCAGATCTTCAACATGCCGGAAGATCTGCACGTAATCGATTCGCGCTTGCGCGAGCTCGAGGAGCTGGAGGAGGATGCCTGGCAGAACCGCGAATATGAAGCGGCCGCCAACTACAAGTCCGAATCCATCCGGCTGCGCGACGAACTGACCGATAAGCGCGGGCACTGGCTTAATGAGCAGAACATCTCCGAAACGGTGGAAGCCGATGACATCGCCGCGGTCGTATCGGAATCGACAGGAGTTCCGGTGGCAGCAATGCTGGAAGGCGAAATGGACAAGCTGCTGCGGATCGAAGAGGAAATCCATCGCCGCCTGATCGGGCAGGACGAGGCCGTCACCGCGGTCGCCGACGCCCTGCGCCGCTCGCGCTCCGGGCTTTCGGATCCGAACCGGCCGATGGGGTCATTCATATTTCTGGGGCCCACCGGGGTCGGCAAGACCGAATTGGCGCGGCAGCTGGCGCAGTTCATGTTCGATGATCCGGACGCCATGATTCGGGTCGACATGACCGAATACGGCGAACGCCATACCGTATCGCGCCTGATTGGGGCCCCGCCCGGGTACGTGGGTTACGGCGAGGGCGGACAGCTTTCCGAAACGGTGCGTCGGCGGCCGTACCAGGTGGTGCTCTTCGATGAGATCGAAAAAGCCCATCCCGAGGTGATCAATATCTTGCTGCAAGTGCTGGACGCCGGACGCCTGACCGACGGGCAGGGCCACACCGTAGATTTCCGCAATACGATCCTGATCATGACGTCCAACGTAGGGGTGGCCGAATTGGTCCGCCGTGATCGGGTCGGGTTCGGTACCGAGTTGGACGGTGAGAGCCTGGACCATGCCGAGGTGCGCACTTCGTTGCTGGGGCGCCTGCGACGGCACTTCCCGCCCGAGTTCTTAAACCGCATCGATGAAGTGATCATCTTCCGCTCGCTCACCCGCGCCGAGGTCGGCTCGGTTATCGAAGTGCAACTCGGGGACCTGCGCGACCGCCTGGTTGCCCAGGGAGTGGAACTCGAGATTTCGACGACGGCGCGCGAACTGCTGCTGAAGGAAGGCTGGGACCCCGAATACGGAGCGCGGCCGTTGGCTCGCACCATTCGCCGCCGGATCGAAAATCCGGCCGCCAAGATGCTGCTCGCGGGCGAGTTAAGCCGGGGTCAGGACCTGTTGGTCGACGCCGCGGACGGCCGGTTCAAGTACTCGACCCGGGAAAAGGTGGGGGCGGCGGTCTAGACCGCCGCCGCGTGCCCTGCGTCCGGGGCTAGCCGAGTGCGGCCAGCGCCTCTTCTTCGTCGCGGCGGTCGGGGGCCGGGTTGTGGACCTTGTAGACGATCCGACCTTCTTCGTCCACGACCACCGTCAGGCGTTCATTGAATCCGGTATCGCTGTTGTAGGCGCCGTAGGACTCGCCGGCGGAATGGTTGGGAAAGTCCGACAGGAGCGTGATCGAATCGTCAAGATCGATCGCTTCGGAAAAGGCTTTGACGGCAAAAAAGCTGTCGATCGAAATTCCCAGGACCTTGGCCCCGGCGGCTTTGATCCGATCGGACTTGGCGTTGTAGTCGGTGAGCTCGTTCTGGCAGGTCCCCGAGAACGCCAGCGGGTAGAAGACGACGATCACCTTTTGACCCCTAAAGTCCGATAAACGGACCGTATCGGCGGCGCCGTTCAGGAGCTCGAAATCTGGGGCCAGGTCGCCGACGTTAAGGGGCATGATTCCAACCTTGCGTGCTGGGATTTAGGTTCGCGCGTATCGCGAAAAAATTCTATGCCCGTATCGGATCAATAGTGGTCGGCTTGCCAAAGGACCCAACCGTCCTCGGGAAAGGCAGTTGCCAACTGCGTTCTGGTGTCGATGCGCAGGTCAGCGCTCTGCAGCGCGCTGCCGCCGCCCTCGCAGCCAAAGACCAGCGCCAGGAACTGGCCGTGGGTCAGGGCGATCTTCGGAACGCCGTCGATCGGCGGGCCAAATACCGCCTGGGCCGGTGGAAAGCTGAGCGAGCGAACCTGGCCGGCGATGTCTAGATTCACCGCCGCGGCGGGGACCGCGATGGCCCGGCGGCGCGCGGAAATATGGGCCCCGATCGCGGCCAGCAATCCGTCCAGGTCATTGATGCGGAACATCAAGCCGGCCTGCTGCCGGATTTCGATTTCAGTCAATCGCGCGAGTGCGCTCACGAATGGTGCCCGCGGCGAAATCCGCCCATCGATTCGCTCCACGCCGGCGGCGCGGGCCACCTGGAGCAGGCGCGCCGCCGCCGCTCCGCCGCGTTCGCGGCCGCTGGCGACGACCTCGAGCACCTCCAGGTGGTCGAGGTCGACCTGGTAGCGGAGATAGCCGACCGAGCGGCCGACCTGGCGCATTGTTTCCCAATGCAGTTCGCGTGGTAGCTGCGACATCCAGGCGTGCTGACCGTTAAAGTAGCGCCGTGATCTGACGATGGGCCCCAGGAGCTGCCGGTTTTCGCGCCGATAGAGATCGAATAGCTCGTCGAAATCTTCTGCCGTGACCGGTTCAAAGGAAGTCCCCCGGGATGGAACGGTCTCACGGTCGGGCAGCTTGGCGACCAGCTGAGCATGCGCGACCGGGCTGAAACCGTGCTCGGCGAACAGCTCCGGCACCGATGCGTGTAGACCGGTTACGGGATGGCGCTCGGGATCGATCATGGCCAGGGCGGCCTCAAGCAGGCCCCGGGCGACTCCCCGCCGCCGAAAGTCGGGGTGCGTACACAGGGCCCCGATGTTGGCCGCCGGCAAGGTTTGGTCGCCGAAGTAATGCTCCCGCCACTGGCATTCGAGATAGCCGACCAGGCGGCCGTCGATTTCGGCGACAAGCTGGACCTCGGGGCGACCCTGCGCCAGCAGCCGGTGATAGCTCGTGAAATATTCGGTTGGCTCACCGGCGAAGCAGGCGCTCATCAGCTCCAGCGCCGCGCTTTCGTCGGTTGGCTTCAGTGGAGAGATCTTCATTCCGGTGCTTTACCTCTTAACGCAGTCGCGGACCCGGGTCCGCTCTCGCGGCGTGGCCGGGCCTCATTCGGGAGAAGGCAATTGCCAGGCCTGCAGCCGCTGTTCAGCGCTGGCCGCGATAAGGATATCCGCTTCCCGCGCCATGGCGAGAGCACGGACCGGCGCCAACGTGGTTGCGTCACCTAGGTGCGAACCCGTGGCCGAAAGAATGCTGATCGTGGAAGTCTCGGTCACTGCCGCAAGGTAGTTGTTGGAAACCACGAATCGCCGCGGCGCAAAGTTGGGGTTCTGCCAGATCACGCGACCGTCCATTCCGACCGCGCGGAGTGCGGCCGGGGTCGTGACGTAGACGAAGCGCCCCAGCGGGTCCGGCTGCAAGTTGATGATCTCCATCGGCACCCGGTGTAGCAAGCGGCCGTCGCTGGCGGACCGAACCTCGAGACCGATTCCGGTCGCCAGCACTACCCGGGTGCCGTCGCCGCTCAAGGCCAGGCCGCCGATGGGCTCGTCGCCACCGAAGCTCGTGCGCAGAAAGGTAACCTGGTCGCGCAGCTCGTAGATGGAAACCATCGGCTCTAGCGCCTCGCCGCCGGTGGCGACCGCCAGCACGGTGCCGTCGAAATTGATTCGCGCCGAACCGATGCCGCTGCTATGGGGACCGGCGTCAAGACGCCACTTGCGTCCATCGGCGCGGTGGATAAAGGCCCCACCCTCGCCGCGGTTGTTGACCGACCGTGCCAGCACCAGGTCGCCGGCGGTGAAATCAATTTGCTCGATCAGTTGGTTGTCTGCTTGGTCCTTGACATGAGCCCAAAGCGGTTCGCCCCCACGGTCCAGTGGCGCCACGAAGAAACCGAAGCCGGCGGTCAGGGAGCCGTCCCGGTTTATCGCGATCCCGTCGGCCGGGAAATTCAGGTCCCGCTCCCAGCGCGGCGAACCGTCACCACCGACCAATGCAACCTGGCCGGCGCGCGAAATCGCGGCCATTACCGAGGCGTCGGCGGCGGCGGCTACGGCGACCGGATCGAACGGCAGATCGTGGAACCAGATCAATTCGCGCCAGTCTCGGTGGGCCAGGGCTGGGGTCGTGACGGTAACGTCGATCTCGACATCGGGAGCCAGTTCTATCCGCGCTCTGAATCCGCGTCCGTCCCACTGGGTCGCGGCCTCCAGGGCATCGGCGGCGCCGGCGAACCTTCCCACCTCCGCCCAGCCTTGGTAGCGCGCGGACAGCTCGGCGTCGGGGTCGTAGCGACCTAGGCGCGCGCCGGCCTCCACCGCCGATGAAAACTCCCCGACCAGAACCGCAAACCGATTGACCGTGGTGGGGCGGAATTCGATTTCGCCCAGCACCCGTAGCTGCTGCTCCATCGCCGCGCGCGATCCCGGGTCGGCGATGGCGGCCACAAAACCGCCGAGTTTGTCGCGCGCCCGCCGCAGGTCCTCCACTGCCGCAACTACCTGGCGCAGATCCTCCTCGCGCAGGTAGGTGTTCATTTTGGCCGCCACATCAGTTAGCGCATCGGCCGATTCCAGCAGGTGTTGGTGGGCGTTGCGGGCAGCTGCAGGAGGCTCGAGCTGGGCCAGCGAGCGGCCGATGTCGCCAATTTCGGACCCGTAGCGTCCCATTGCCAGCGCGTACTGCCGAAGCGATATCAGCCCGGCGGCGAACGAACGCGTATTGCCCTCCAAGTGCCGCGTGACCTCGATCGCGGCGGCGGCCCCCTCCAGAGCCGGCCGCCAGTAGGGCCGCACCAAGGCCGGCGCTGGGGTCCCCAACGGTTCGGGCCCACAGGCGGCCAAGAGCAGCGTCGCGCCCGCGAACAGGACCCGGCGTCGGCCAAGCTGCGACCTCGGCATCGCCGATCAGGCTGTGGTGACCGGTGCCCCCCGCAGCGACCAGGCGGTAGCGTCAGAGATGCGCATGTCGACGATTTGGCCCGGCGCCAGCGGGGCATCACCCGGCGCGAACACTAGCTTGTTGGTGCGCGTGCGACCCATCCAGCGGGGACCGCTGCCGATCGCCCGGGCTGGTTGGAGTCCTTCCACCAACACTTCCTGCGAACTTCCCACCAAAGCGCGGTTGATCGATTCGCCCAATTCGCGCTGCAGTTCTTCACAGCGATGCAAGCGCTCCAGCTTGACCGCGGGATCGATGTCATCCCCCCAGCGATGGGCGACGGTGCCGATCCGCGGCGAGAAGGCGGCGATGTGCACCACGTCGAAACGAACCTCGGCCAGCAGTTGCAGAGTCGACTGGAACTGCTCCTCGGTTTCTCCTGGAAATCCGACGATCACGTCGGTTGAGATCGCCACCCCAGGCACGGTCTCGCGCAGCATCCGAATCATTTCCTGGTACCAGGCGCGGTTGTAACCGCGGCCCATTCTGCGCAGGACCTCGTCGTTGCCCGATTGCACGGGAAGGTTGATCTCTTCAAGCACCGATTCACAATCGGCCATCGCCTCGGCCACGGCCAGGTCGAAGTGCCGCGGATGCGCGGTCAGGAATCTGATGCGCGGCACGATCGCGCGCCGATCCAGGCGTCGCAGCAATCCGGCCAGATCGGGGCCGCCGTCTCGATCGCGCCCGTAGCGATTGACGATCTGTCCCAGGAGAGTTATCTCGACCGCGCCTTCGCCGGCCTTGGCCAGCATCTCGGCCTCGATCTCTTCCGGCGCGCGGCTGCGTTCGCCGCCGCGACGGAACGGCACGATGCAAAAGGTGCAGCGTTTGGAGCACCCGTAGATGATGGTCACATAACGGGTCGGGCTGCCGTATCCGGGCAGGATCTGGGGTGAGAAATCCTCCCAGTCGTCCACGACCGGGCCCGGTTGCGCGGCCATGTGTTCGAGCAGCCGGTCGACGCGGGTGTTGTCGAATATCAGGTCCAATTTGGACTGGTGCGGGGCCAATTCCTCCGGCGTGGCCCGGGCGGTGCAGCCGGTCAGCGCCACCTGCAGGGTCGGGTCACGACGCTTGCGGGCCCCCAGGGCGCCGATCCGGCCGAAGGTCTTGCGATCGGAATTGTCGCGGACGCTGCAGCCGTTCAGGATCACGAACGATGCCCGGTCGGGGTGCGACACCGGAACGTGGCCGGCGGCAACCAGCGCGCGCGCGATGCGCTCCGAGTCGTCCTTGTTCATCTGGCACCCGGAGGTCCAAATGTAGAAACGGTGCCGACCGCCGCTGTCAGCCGGCGGCGCTCGGGGTGGGGTGGCGAATGCGGTGGCCATGGGTGAGTTTCGCGCGCTCCGCGGGATGCGCAACGCAATTTAGGCAGAATTAATGTTAGGCGGCAACAGCCGTTTGCACGCCGGCCGTCGGGGCGGCGCCGACAAGGATGGGACCTGTTTGGGATTCTTCGCAAATCAAGCCAGCGACGATGCTCTCTACATATATATAAGGATGGATCGCACCGAGGAAATCGTGCCCCTGCGGGTCGACATAAACAACGATTTGTCGCAGGAGTTCGCGCCCGGGTCGAGCCACGACAGCCCTACCCACTACACCTGCAACAAGCAGGTGATGGGCGAAAAGACGTTTCGCCCGGCGGAAGTGTGGCTGCAGTTTGATTCGCGCCGTCGGTTGGTGGATTCGAAGGTGCAGGGCGGGCACCTGCTTTCCAACGAAGAAGTGGCAAGCCTGACCGACGACGATTCAGAAGGATATTGAGCCCGCCGGTGCGGGCGGCCCTCAAAGCCGTATTAGTGCTGATTGCGGCTGCTCTGCTCAGCGGGTGCGACCAGCAGCCCGATGTGGTATCGACCCCGAGCGTGGTCGATACCGCCGGCCAATCGACGATCGTGTGGAACTCCTCCGGCCCACCGGCGCCGCGGACGGGCTATGCGCCGGCCCCGATAAATCCGATCTTCGAGCAGGTTGCCGAATTTGGGCCGGCCTTCCGCGATGCATCCGGAGACGGCATTCCACCGGCCATGGCGGGCTTGGCGGTCGACGGGACGGGAAGTGTTTTCGTCACCGACCAGTCCGCCAATCAGGTCATTCGGATTTCCGAAGATGGCCAGATCGAGCGGTTTGCCGGCAACGGCACCCGGTCCAATTCCGGCGATGGCGGTCCCGCACTGCTGGCCGGCTTGCGCGACCCGGGTCCGATCGTGGCCCATGCGCGCTACGGCGTGTACTTTGCGTCCGGCTCGCAAATAAGGCACATTGCCCCCGGCGGAACCATCTCACTGCTGGCCGGTGCTGCCGAACCTGGGCGAGCAGACGACCCCAACGCTGAAGGCACAGCCCGCTTCAATGCCATCTCCGGGCTCGCCCTCGATGGGGGCGGCGTCCTGTACGTGGCCGACCGCGGCAACAACCTGATTCGCCGCGTCGAACCCAGCGGCGCCGTCACCACGTTCGCCGGCACCGGCGCAGCGTCGACCGGCGGCGATGGCGGCTCGGCTCGGCAGGCGCAGTTCGATGGTCCCACAGATCTGGCGGTCTCATCCGACGGCGCCCTATTCGTAAGCGAGCGCGATGGACACGTTGTGCGGCGCATCGACCCCGAGGGTATCGTGTCCACCGTGGCCGGGATCGGACTCCCTGGGCGCAGCGGCGACGGCGGCCCGGCGCAGTCAGCGCAACTTCACGGGCCCGGCGCGATCGACATCGACGCGCAAGGGAACGTCTACGTGGCGGACTGGAACAACTCCGCGATCCGGGTCATTTCTTCAGACGGCAAGATCAATACCTACGCCGGCCTGGGCACCGCCGGATCGGCGCAACCTGGGGTGCCGGCACGTGAAGCCGAGCTGCCGCGCCCGGTTGATATTCAACTGGGCCCGGACGGCTCCATCTATCTTTTGACCCAGCTTTCGGGGCGGATTTACCGACTGGTTGGATTCGGTGAACCGATTGCGGGCCAGGACTGTCGCCTGGCGCCGCAGCCGCTGCCGCTACCAGCTGGTTTGCCCGTTTTCGAAATCGCAGCCACGCAATTGTTCGGCCAGCGCGGATTCGGCTACGGCGGCGACGGTGGGCCGGTTGGCGCGGCCCAATTTGCGGGTCCGGATTCGATCGCCGTTGGGCGCGACGGCCTATTGGTGGCCGATACCGGTAACAACCGGGTGCGCAGGCTTGCCGACGGGAAGGTCGAAACCGTCGCCGGTTCGGATCTGGCCGCGTTCCGGGGCGACGGCGGCTTGGCCCGTTTTGCGCTGCTCTCTTCACCCAAAACCATCCTGGCAGACGGCGTCGGTAACATCTATTTTTTCGATGCCGGGAACTTCCGGGTGCGCCGGATCGATGGCTGCGGGGTGATTGAAACGGTAGCCGGCAGCGGCCGGCCTGGCGATCCGGGCATCGGCGGCCCGGCGCTGGAAGTAGACCTACTTGATGTTGCGGCGATGGTCATGTCCGCCGACGGCAGCATCCTGTTGGCCGATTCGGGTGCTGATCGAGTGCTGCGGCTTACGCCGGACGGGTCGCTTGAACTGATCGCCGGCAACGGCCAGGCGGCGCCGGCGCAGGCGGGGTTGCCGGCGTTGCAGAGTTCGCTGGCCGATCCGACCGGCCTGGCATTGGCCGCCGACGGCTCGCTGCTTATCTCCGAGAACGGTAGCGGGCGGATCCTGGCGATTCCGGCGGAAGAGTCCGTCATCCAGGTACACGCGGCTGACCTGCAAGACCCGGCCGCCTTGGTGGCAGCCAATGACGGAACCGTATACGTGGCCGGCGAAGCTGCTGGCCGGCTGGACCGGATCGATGCCGACGGAGCGCTGACCCTGATCGATTCTTCGGGGGATGTGGACGCCCTGCTTGATCCGGTTGTGGTCGCCCCGCGTTCGTTGGCGCTGGCCGCCGGACGCTTGCTGGTTTTGGGTGCCTCCGGCGCCGCCTGGATGCTTGGATGAAGCGCCGGCCGCGCGGCGAGGACGCCGCACTTCGTATATTCGGCGGAATCGCCCGCCGCGATTTTCCGCTGTGGGGAGGATCCGGTCAGGCGGACAAACAGCGACAGCCCTAGGAGCTTGAAGTCAATTGGCGACCGAAACGACTAACGGCGAATCGCCGGATAAAAAAAACGCGGTCGAGCCCACGGCCGCAAGCAATCAGCCCGAGCGCATCGAAGATTTGCTCAACCGTCTCACCCGGGCCCAGGCCGATCTTGCCAATCTCAAACGCCGCTCGGCACAGGAATTGGCGGACGCGCGGCAATTTGTGGTGATCGGCTTTGCGCGCGAACTGCTCTCGGCGCTGGACCACCTCGACCGGGCCCTGGGGGCGGTTCCGGAGGAGCTGGCCGGGTTCTCGTTCATTGAAGGCCTTTTCTTCACCCGACAGCACTTCCAGGCACTTCTGGCGGCAAATTCGATCGAGCCGATTGCCGGATCCGGCGAGCCGTTCGACCCCAAGTTCCACCAGGCCGTAGATACCGATGGCAGCAGCGACCCCGACCGCGTGGTCGCCGTCTACCAGGCCGGCTTCCGGGTGGGCGACCGGGTGGTACGGCCGGCGCTGGTTAGGGTCGGCGGATCGACTCCGGGTGGAGCGGAAACCGAATCCGGCGTTGCCACCGATGCTGCCGATGCCGGCGATTCCGCTGCCGCCGAATCCGCCGAGGCCGAAGGCTGATGGCCGCCGCCCGCCGCGACCCATACGAGGTTCTCGGATTAACGCGCGACGCCGGCGCCAAGGACATCTCGCGCGCCTACCGGGCGTTGGCGCGGCAGCACCACCCGGACGTGAACCGCGAACCGGACGCTGCCGTGCGGTTCAAGGAAATCCAATCGGCCTACGACCTCCTCAAGGACCCCGAGAAGCGTCAGCGCTACGACCAATTCGGCTGGCGGGGGCTGCAGTCCGGCCCCGGAGCCGGTTTCGGCGGCGCCGACATACCTGGATTCGGCGACATCTTCGATGTCTTTTTCGGCCGCGGCGGCCGCCGCGCCGACGCCGCCCAGCGAGGCCGCGACCTGCAGCAGCGGATCGGCCTCGATTTCGTCAATGCGATTCACGGCCAGAAGATCGGGATCGATGTGGAGCGCCAGGAGCTGTGCGACGATTGCGCCGGCAGCGGGCTTGACCCGGGCAGCCAGATGGTGGACTGCGACAACTGCGGTGGCAGCGGAGAAGTGCGCACCGCTACCCGTTCGATCCTGGGGCAATTTGTAAACATCGCGGCCTGCCGCCACTGCGGCGGCGACGGTCGCGTCGCCGAGCGCGCCTGCGACGGGTGCCGCGGGGGCGGTTTGGTGAGCCGTGAGCGGCGCCTGGATGTCGACATTCCCGGCGGGGTCGACAACGGCACCGAGATCCGGATCTCCGGCCAGGGCGACAGCGGCATCAACGGCGGGCCGCCCGGTGACCTTTATCTGGTCGTGGCGGTAACCCCGCATCCCAGCATCTCCCGGCACGGTCGCGATTTGCGGTCCGAGATCGAAATAAGTGTTGCCGAAGCAGTTCTGGGGGTGGAGCTGGAGGTGGAGACCGTGGACGGCCCGCAGTCGGTTGAATTTCCGGCTGGGACCCAGCCCGGCGACGCCGTGCGCCTGACTGGGCGCGGCGCCCCCAGCCCGCGCGATCAGCGGCGCGGCGATCACTTCGTGGTGGCGCGGGTGAGCATTCCTCGCAAGCTGACCAAGCAGCAGCGCGCCCTGTTTGAGCAATTGGCCAATGAGGAAGATCGCCCGCGGGGCCTGGCCGAGAGGCTGCGCCAGGTCCTCTCGTGAATCAACCCTGGCGCCAAATCCAGGTGACCGTACCGTCAGCCCTGGCCGAGGACGTGCGGCTGCTGATGCAGCGCCGTGCCGGACGGGCCGTGGCGGTTGAAGACGGATTCGCCGCCTGTCCCCCGGATGAGAGCATCCCGACCGGATCTTGCCGGGTTACGGCCTGGTTTCCGGCGAGCGAAAAAGCCGAGGCGGCGGCTGCGGCGTTGCTCTGCGACCTGTGGATGGCCGGCGGACTGGACGCCCCTTCATTGCGTTCGGTCCGGCAGAGTTACACCGACCGGGCCCAGTGGCTTGCCTGCGAGGCGTTCTACCAACGTCCGGTAAACATTGGCCGCCTGGTCATCGTGCCCGCCGGCGGTACCGTGCCGGTCGGGACAAGCGCCGATCGGGTCCTGACCATCGACGCGGCGGGCGCCTTTGGCTCAGGGCTGCACGCGTCGACCCGGGGAGCCCTGCTGCTGCTGCAGGCGCTGGATTTGGCCGACAAGAGCGTGCTCGATGTGGGCACCGGCACGGGCGTGCTGGCGATCGCGTCGGCGCGTCTGGGCGCCGCAGCGGTGGTCGCGATCGATAACGACGGCGAAGCGGTCACGTTGGCGCAGGCCAACATTGTGCGCAATCGCTGCGAATCGGTGGTGCAGGCGCAGCGAACCGGACCGTGCCTGAATTTGCTTGACGGGCGTCCGAGATTTGACCTGGTGGTTGCCAACATCACCGCCGACACGCACCGCCGGCTCCTGCCGGCCTACGCGCGCGCTGCCGCCGGACCGCTGCTGCTGTCGGGGGTCTACCGGCCACGGCTGCCGGAATTAACCGATGCCATCAAAGCCAGTGGCTTTGCGCTGGCGCTCACTGCGTTCGAGGACGAGTGGGCGACCCTGCTGTGCGAGCGCCCCGCCGCGGCGGGCAGGGAGCTGAGCGGCTAGGTGGGCCGGCCGGCGGCCACGTTTGCGCTCAAGACCCTCGGCTGTCGCGTCAATCAGGCCGACAGCGACGAAATCCTGCACCGACTGATGGACGCGGGAATGGACCTGGTTGAATTTGGCGCCCCGGCTGATGTTGTGATCATCAACACCTGCACCGTCACCCACGTTGCCGATCGCAAATCGCGCCAGGCGATCGCCCGCGCGCTGCGTCGAAATCCGGAAGCCGAACTGGTGGTCACTGGTTGCTATGCGGCGGTGGCACCGGCAATCGTTCGCGAGCACTTTCCAGGCGCCCACGTCCTGGGTCGGGTGCCACCGCGCGAGGTCGCCGACACAATCGCCGCCGCCTACTCATCCCCGACCGACGATGGCTCCCGGGATCCCGGCGGGTTCGGCGAACACGGCCGCACCCGCCCCACGGTCAAAGTCCAGGAGGGCTGCCGGCACGGGTGCGCGTTCTGCATAGTGCCGCGCGCCCGCGGCGGTCCCCGCTCGCGCCCCCTCGGCAGCGTGTTGGGCAGGGTCGCGGACCTCGCGCACGGCGGGGCCGGTGAGGTGGTGCTGGCTGGGATTGCCCTGGGAAGCTACCGCTGCCCGGAAACCGACGTGGGGTTAGGCGAGCTGGTAAGTCGCGTGGCGGCCCTGGTTCCGGCGCGCATCCGGCTCTCCTCGATCGAACCAATGGACTTTGATCACCGGCTCTGCCAATTGCTGGCCGACGGGCGTGTCTGTCCGCACTTTCATCTGCCACTACAGTCCGGATCAGCCCCCGTCCTGGAAGCCATGCGACGCCCCTACCGCCCTCAGGAATATGCGCGCATCGTTGCCCAATTGCGCGCCGCCGATCCGAGCGTGGCAATCGGAACCGATCTCATGGTTGGCTTCCCGGGCGAAACCGCCGACAATCACCGCGAATCGCTCGAATTCTGCGAGCAGATGGAATTTGCGTACATGCATGTCTTCCCCTACTCGCGCCGCGAACGGACCCTGGCGGCGCGGCGTACCGACCACGTCGCCGAGCCGACGCTGCGCCGCCGAATGCGGGATTTCTTGGACCTGGCGGGCGAGCTTGCGGAGCGCTACACGGCAGGATTTGTGGGATCGCACGCACAGGTCTTGTGGGAGACCGATCCGGCCGGGTCCTACAGCGGGCTGACACGGCACTACCTGCGGGCTAGGCCGACAGGGTTTGCACCGGTCGCCGGAACGGTCCAGGAAGTGCAGCTGGCGGCCGGCGACGACGGATTGGCGGCGCTCCCGCTGGCGGGAGCAAACTGAAGCTCCGGTTGAGTCTTCATTAGGAACAGGAACCCGCAATGGCCGTCGACTGCGTTTTCTGCAAGATTGCTGCCAGGGAGCTGCCTGCAGATGTAAAGGACCGCGCCGGAGGCTGGATGGTGTTTGCCGACATCGCCCCGGCGGCCCCGCAGCACCTGTTGGCGATCCCGACCGAACACATCCCGGGTGTGGCCGACACCGCGACCGGAAACGGCCGGATCGTGGGCGAACTGGTGGGCGCCCTCACCCGCTACGCGCGTCGCGCGGGGATCGAGGACGATGGCTACCGGCTGGTGATCAACCAGGGGCGCGACGGCGCCCAGACCGTTCCCCACCTGCACGTGCACCTGCTGGCCGGAAGGCAGCTGGGCTGGCCCCCGGGCTGATTGGCGGCGACGGCGCCTGAGGGGATTGGTTTTCGGCCGGCGTCAGCTATCCGAGGCTGCTAAAATCGCCTCAATGAACGACGGAGGACGCGCTTAGCGCCCTTGACGATTAACGCGCGGCGGCTGATCCTGACCCCAGTGATCCGCTGCCCGTAGCTTGTCGCACCAGACAAGAGACTTGATCGCCCATCCCGCACCCCTGCGATGGGTGCGCCTTCCATCCGCGACTGACCGCTTCTTCCCCAGCCTGGAGTGCGTTTTTTGAGTAGCCCCAACGGCCACCATTTCGGCACCGTTCCCCACCACCGCGACGCGGTGACGCTCCCGGAGCTAATCGCCATTCAGCGGCGCTCGTTCCACTGGTTCGTGACCGAAGGCCTGCGCGACGTATTTGCCGAAATTTCGCCCATTGAAGACTTCACGGGCAAGAACTTCCGCCTGCACTTCGAAGTGCCAGAACAGCCGTTCGAAAAACCCAAGCATCCGGTCACCGAATGCCGCGAAAATGACCGAACTTACCATGCGCCGCTTTACGTGAACTCGCGCCTGGAGAATCTGCAGAACGGCGAGATCAAGGAAAACCGCGTGTTCATGGGCGATTTCCCGCTCATGACCGATCAGGGCACCTTCATTTACAACGGGGCCGAGCGGGTAGTGGTCTGCCAGCTGGTCCGTTCGCCGGGAGTGTATTTCACCGGCGTGCGCGATCGAACCTCGGGGCGCTACCTCTACTCGGCCAAGCTCCTGCCCAACCGTGGCGCCTGGTTGGAATTTGATACCTCGGCCAAGGACGTCTTCTCGGTAAAGGTCGATCGTAAACGCAAGATCGCAGTCACAACGCTGATAAAGGCGATGGACAAAAACCTCTCGACCGACGAGGCTATGCGGCAGCTGTTTGAGGGTGCAATTCCCGAGGATGCCGACCATCAATATCTCGAGGCGACCCTGGCCGATGACAATGCCAGTTCGCACGAGGAGGCGGTGCGCGAAATCTACAACCGCCTGCGGCCCGGGGATGCCCTCAACATTGCCGACCGCAAATCGGTGAGCAACGCGCGCTCGTTGATCGAATCCACATTCTTCAACTCGCGCCGCTACGACCTGGGGCGGGTAGGGCGCTACAAGCTGAACCTGCGCCTGCGCCACCGCGATCCTTTCACCGACACCGTTATGCTGCAGGCCGACATCATCGAGGTCGTGCGCGAACTCATCCGCTTGAACCTGGCCCAGAACCGGCCCGAGGACGTGGACCACCTGGGCAACCGGCGCGTGCGCGCGGTCGGCGAGTTGCTGATCAACCAGCTTCGCACCGGACTGCTGCGGATGGAACGCGTGGTCAAAGAGCGCATGTCGATCCAGGACGCCTCGCAGGCCACTCCCAATGCGCTGATTAACGCGCGCCCGATCATGGCCGCTATCAAGGAGTTTTTTGGTGGCAGCCAGCTAGCGCAATTCATGGACCAGACCAATCCACTTTCCGAGCTGGCCCACAAGCGGCGGCTCAGCGCGATGGGGCCGGGTGGTCTCTCGCGCGAACGCGCCGGTGTCGATGTCCGCGATGTGCACCATTCGCATTACGGGCGGATCTGTCCGATCGAGACCCCGGAAGGACCCAACGTCGGGCTGATTTCCTCGCTGGCCTCATTCGCGGGAATCAACGAATACGGATTCCTGCAAACGCCGTACGAGGCAATCGCCCGCGACATCGCGTTCGAAGACGGCTTCGACCTGCTTGGCCGATCCATGCGCGAAGACTTGATCGTCCGCGACAGGAAAGAGCTCTCCTCCGGCGAACAACTAGATGCCGACCTCCTGCGCCGCCTGCGCAACCGGCCCTATTGGCGTGAGATCAACTTCCCGGTGGTGCCGTTCGCGACCGGGCAGATTAAGTACTGCACCGCTGACGAGGAAGACGGCTTGGCGGTCGCGCCTTACAAGACGCCCTTAAATGCCCTGGGTGAGATCGCATCCGAGCGAATCGACGTCCGCACCGGCCGTGAGTTTCACACCGCCCACCGCAATGACGTGAACCTGATAGACGTCTCGCCACAGCAGATCGTCTCGATCCCGACATCGCTGATCCCGTTCCTGGAACATGACGACGCCAACCGGGCCCTTATGGGTTCGAACATGCAGCGCCAGGCAGTTCCGCTACTGCGTCCGGAAGCACCGCTGGTGGCGACCGGCGTGGAGCGCCGCGCCGCCCTGGATTCGGGTCACGTCATCACCTACGACGGCCCCCGCGATGCCGAAGTGATAAACGTGTTCCCCGACCGCGTCGAACTCCAAGAAGTGACCACGCGGCGCTGGCATCGCTATCCGTTACGCAAATTCGGCCGCTCCAACCAGGGGACCTGCATCAACCAGACTCCCGCGGTAGTGCCAGGCCAGGTCGTAGAACCGGGCGGGCTGCTGGCATCCGCCTCCAGCTCTGATGGTGACCAGCTGGCTCTGGGCAAGAACCTGCTGTGCGCCTTCATGTTCTGGGAAGGCTACAACTACGAGGACGCGATCATCATCTCCGAGCGTCTGGTGCGCGAAGACGTCTACACGTCAATCCACATCGAGAAATTCGAGGTCGAAGCGCGCGACACCAAGCTCGGACCCGAGGAGATCACACGCGATATTCCCAACGTGTCCGAAGAAGCGTTGCGCTTCCTGGATGAGAACGGGATCGTTTACGTCGGCGCCGAGGTCGGCCAGGACGACATCATAGTCGGCAAGATCACGCCCAAGGGTGAGACCGAGCTGACCGGTGAGGACCGCTTGTTGCGGGCGATCTTCGGGCGCGACGCCCGCGAGGTCAAGGACTCCTCCAAGCACGTGCCCGCCGGCGACGCCGGAACGGTTATCGACGTCAAGGAACTCACTCGCGAAGCCAACCCCGATCTGCGCGCCGGTGTCAATCACGCCGTGCGCGTCCGGATCGCCTCGCGCCGCAAAATCATGGTCGGCGACAAGATGGCCGGCCGCCACGGCAACAAGGGCGTTATCTCGCTCATCCTGCCCGAAGGGGACATGCCGTACCTCGAGGATGGGACCCCGGTGGACATTGTGCTCAATCCGCTCGGGGCGGCGTCGCGCATGAATGTCGGCCAGCTGCTTGAACTCCACACCGGCCTGGCGGCCGAGAAACTGGGTCGGCAGGTAGTTACCCCGGTATTCGACGGGGCCAGCGAGGAGCAGGTGCAAAACCTGCTTGACGAGGCCGGGCTACCGGTCGACGGCAAAGTCAAGCTCTACGACGGGCGCAGCGGCGAAGCGTTCGACAAACCGGTTGTGGTGGGGCGAATGTACATGCTCAAGCTGGCGCACTTGGTCGAGGACAAGATTCACGGCCGATCCACCGGCCCTTATTCCCTGATCACGCAGCAACCCCTGGGCGGCAAAGCCCAGATGGGCGGCCAGCGATTCGGGGAGATGGAGGTCTGGGCGCTGCAGGCCTACGGCGCCGCCAACATCCTTCAGGAAATGTTGACGGTCAAGTCCGACGACGTCCTGGGTCGGGTGAAAACCTATGAAGCAATCGTCAAGGGTGAGACCGTCTTGGAGCCCGGCGTTCCGGAGTCGTTCCGGGTGCTGGTCAATGAACTCAAGAGTCTGGGCCTATCAGTCGATTTGTTCGACGAAGAAGAAAAACCGGTCGAGTTTTCGCTTGACGCGATGGTCGACTACGTTCCAAATCTTGGCGGCATCAACATCGAAGGCCGCGAGTACAAGCTCTAGGGTCGAAAGGGATTTATTAGGTGATAAGAGTCAACGAGTTCGCTTCGATCCAAATCGGGCTTTCCTCGCCGGAGCAGATCCGCGAGCAGTCGCATGGCGAAGTGACCAAGCCGGAGACGATCAACTACCGGACGCTCAAACCTGAGCGGGATGGGTTGTTCTGCGAGCGCATCTTCGGTCCGACCAAAGATTGGGAATGCGCCTGCGGCAAATACAAGCGCATTACCTATAAGGGAATTACCTGCGACAAATGCGAGGTCGAAGTGACCCGCTCGCGGGTTCGCCGCGAGCGCATGGCGCACATAGAACTAGCGGCTCCTGTAGCCCACATCTGGTTCGTCAAAGGCTCGCCCTCGCGAATCGGGCAAATGCTCGACATCAGCCCTAAAAAGCTTGAAGCGATCGTCTATTTCGCGTCCTTTGTGATCACTGCGATGGACGAAGAGCGGCGCCTGGAAGGGCTCGAAAACCTCGATCGCGACCTGCAGCTGGAGCTGCGCGCGGTGCGCGAGGAGGAGCTGGACCGGATGGAGCAGCTCGAGGAAGACCTCAAGGCTTCGCTCGAGGAAATGCAGAACGAACTGGTTCTTCAGAACGACAGGCTCAAGGACCAGGAATCGCGGCGACGCGCCGACCGCGAGGACGAATCCAAGCGGTTGCTCAAGGTGCTCAGTGAAAACCGTGGGCAGGCGGCCCTAGACGATCTGCGGCTCTCCTTCCGCGAGGAACCCGTAGTCGAGCACGGTGAGGAGATCGAATCCAAGCACCGCAGCCGAGTCACGCGGGCCCTCAAGGCCGAGTTGGCGCGGATGGGTGAGCGTGAGCAACTCGAGATCGCCGAATTGGGTCAGCGCTTCGACGAGGACATGGCCAAAGAGGGCGCGCGCGTCCAGGCCGAAAAAGACGGCGCCGACGCCCGCTTGGAACAGTTGCTGGCCGAGAAGGAAGAGTACTTCCGCCGCCGCCGCGAACACCTAGTCGAACTGGCCAAAGCGGGCGACGACAGCGAACTGATGTTGCTTTCGGAAGACCGCTACTACCAGCTCAACGAGACCGTGGGCGAGGTCTTCGAGGCGATGAGCGGGGCCGAGGCCGTCCTCGAATTGATCCGCAAAAAAGACATTGACGTCGAAGCCGATCAGCTGCGCGAGGATCTGAATTCGAAGTCGACGCAGCGCCGTCGCAAAGCGGTCAAGCGCCTGCGCGTTATCGAGTCGATCCGTCGCTCCGAGAACCACCCCGAATGGATGGTGTACACCGTACTGCCGGTACTGCCGCCGGAGTTGCGCCCGATGGTGCAGCTGGACGGGGGTCGTTTTGCCACCTCCGACCTAAACGATCTCTACCGACGGGTGATCAACCGCAACAACCGCCTCAAGCGTCTGCTGGACCTGGGGGCCCCGGACATCATCCTGCGCAACGAGAAGCGGATGCTGCAGGAAGCAGTGGACGCGTTGATTGACAACGGCCGCCGTGGCCGGCCGGCGCAGAGCTCCTCACAGCACATGTACAAGAGCCTCTCCGACCTACTGCGCGGCAAACAGGGGCGATTCCGTCAGAACCTGCTGGGGAAACGGGTCGACTACTCAGGCCGTTCGGTGATTGTGGTCGGTCCCGAGCTGGCGCTGGACGAATGCGGCCTGCCCGCCGGCATGGCGCTGGAGTTGTTCAAACCGTTCGTGATGCAGCAGTTGGTCATGCGCGGTATCGCATCCAACATCAAGAGCGCCAAGCGAATCGTCGAACGCGTCGATTCGGAAGTGTGGGACATTCTTGAGGATGTAACCCGCGAGCACCCCATCATGCTCAACCGCGCCCCGACGCTGCACCGCCTGGGGATCCAGGCCTTCCGCATCCGGCTGGTGCATGGTGGCGCGATTCGAATCCACCCGCTGGTGTGCTTTGCCTACAACGCCGACTTTGACGGCGACCAGATGGCGGTCCACGTACCGCTGTCGGAGATTGCCCAGGAAGAAGCGCGCGAGCTCATGCTCAGTTCGCAGAATCTGCTCTCGCCGGCCGATGGTTCGCCGGTGATCTCACCTACCAAGGACATGATCCTGGGTTGCTATTACCTGACCCTGGACCCCGAGCCGGTGGCCAACCAGCAGGAGCTGCGGGCGTTTACCGGCCAGGATGAGGCGCTGCATGTCTACGAGTCCGGCCTGGCTGGCTTGCACACTCCGATCCGCCTGCGCGCTAATGCCGACGAGGTCGGGATCGGGCCTGAATTGCCAGAAGGGTCCCTGTACCAGACGACGATCGGGCGGATCATCTTTGACCGGGTTCTGCCGGTTCCGATGCGCCCCTACGCGAAGGTCATGGACAAAGGCGCGCTCAAGCAGCTGATCAACGATGTCTATTCGGACTACGGGACCGCAGTCTGCGCCCAGGTCGGTGACCAGGTCATGTCGACCGGTTTCCATTGGGCCACTCGGTCCGGTGTTACGATGGCGCTCTCGGATCTAACGATCCCGCCCGACAAGGCCAGGATCCTGACCGAAACCGAGCAGCTGGTGGACGAGATCTCCGAACAATTCGAGGACGGGTTGCTGACTGAGGACGAGCGCTACCGGTTGCACGTTAAGCACTGGGCCGAGGCCACGCAGCGGGTGTCGGCCGAGGTCGAGGAATGTCTCGACAAACGCGATTCGGTCTATTTGATGGGTGCTTCCGGCGCGGCCAAGGGCAATTTCGACCAGATCCGGCAGATCGCCGGAATGCGCGGACTCATGTCCGATCCGGGCGGCCGCGTCATCGAGATGCCGGTTCGCGCCAACTTCCGCGAAGGCCTCTCCGTATTTGAGTACTTCATCTCTACCCACGGCGCCCGCAAGGGTCTGGCCGATACCGCCCTGCGCACCGCCGATTCGGGTTACCTGACCCGACGCCTGGTTGACGTCTGCCAAGACTTGATCATCGCCGAGCACGATTGCGGCACCGAAAACTCAATCCCGGTGCGGGCCTCCGATTCGCAGATATTTGGTAAAAAGCTTCCCGAACGCGTCTACTCACGCACTCTGGCGGCGCCGATAGTCGACCCGAACACGGGCGAGGTGTTGGCGGACGTCGGCTCGGTCGTAAATCTCGAGCTGATGAATCTCATCGAGCAACTGGAGTTAGCGGAAGTTCATGTCCGATCGGTCATGAAGTGCCAGGCCCAAAGCGGCATCTGCCAGGTCTGTTATGGCTACGATCTGGCCCGGCACGAGCTGGTTGAGCTCGGGACCGCGGTCGGCATTATCGCGGCCCAGTCCATTGGCGAGCCCGCAACGCAATTGACCATGCGGACCTTCCACACCGGTGGAACGTTCCGCGAGGAAGACATCACGCGCGGTCTGCCGCGGGTAGAGGAACTCTTTGAAGCCCGTACGCCGCGGGGCCAGGCGGAAATCGCCGACTTTGGAGGGGTGGTTTCGATCAACCGTACCGACGACGGTGTAATCGTCAGGCTGGTCAAGCAGCACACCATCGATCTGGGCAAGGAGCATCGGCCGCTGGGCAAGTCCGGCGCCGTGGTCAAGCAGGGCACGCGCATCGCCAAGCGCCAGAGCGCCGAGGAATACCTCCTGGCGCCGGTCTCAGGCGAGCTGGAACTGGTCGAGGGCAAGATCATCCTGCATGAATCGGTCAAGTACTCGGTCCCAGTAAGTACCCGAATCCTGGTGGATGATGGGGCCCGCGTCGAACGCGGCACCCAGCTTACCGAGGGCCCGCTCAACCCGCACGATGTTCTGCGCCTGGCTGGAAGCTCCGAAAGCGACAGCCTGAGCAAGGTCGAGCAGTATCTGCTGGCCGAGATCCAGGGTGTCTACTCGGTGGTCGGCGTGCCGGTTCACGACAAGCACATTGAACTCGTCATCCGCCAGATGCTGCGCCGGGTCAAGGTCCTTAGCCCGGGCGATACCCAGCTGCTGCCCGACGAGTACGTTGACGCGCGCGAATTCAACCGCGTCAATTCGACGTCCGACGACCCGGCCGGCGGCGAAAGAGTGTTGCTGGGCGTTACCAAGGCGTCGCTGTTCTCAGACAGCTTCCTGTCGGCGGCTTCGTTCCAGGACACCACGCGGGTTCTGACCGAATCGGCCCTGGAGGGCGCGCGTGACAGTCTGGTCGGACTCAAAGAAAACGTAATAGTCGGCAAATTGATCCCAGCCGGAACCGGTTACTTCCACCGTTTTACCCCCTCCGATGCCGGCGGGGAACTCACTGGTGCGGCCAAAGTGGTGGCCAAAATCAATGCCCGACGTGAGGAGCGCGAGGAGCTCAAGCGCCAGCTTGAGGAATTGCAGCGACTGGAAGAGGAACGCTGGCAGGCGTCAACTCAGTTGGAGGGTGGGGACGGCTTCGACGACGGCTTCGCAGACTTCCCGTACTCATAATGGCGCCCGCAAAAACGGCCCGGATGGTTGCTATACTCTGCTTGCCTTGCCCGTTGGGGCCGGCAGGCGGTTCGCACAGCCGTCACTTCGTTCCCTGTCCAACTCCCCGGATTCGTTGTGCCCACCATTAACCAACTGGTTCGGAAAGGGCGCCGCAGCCCCCGCCGCAAGGTGACGACGCCGGCGCTCCACTATTCCTACAACTCGAACCAGCGGCGCCTGATCCGGACTGGCGGGGCCCCACAGAAACGCGGCGTATGCGTCCAGGTGCGAACCGTAACGCCCAAGAAGCCAAATTCCGCGCTGCGCAAGGTGGCTCGGGTGCGACTTTCCAATGGGATGGAGTTGCTGGCATACATTCCGGGCGAGGGCCACACTCTGCAAGAGCACTCGGTCGTCCTGGTGCGCGGCGGGCGCGTGCGCGACCTGCCCGGGGTGCGCTACCACATAGTGCGCGGTGCCTACGACGCCACGGGCGTGGAAAATCGGCGCCAGGGACGGTCCAAGTACGGGTCCAAACGGGACTCGCAGTAGCGCCGCCGCCCAAGTAACCGCGAACTATGCCGCGCCGCAACCGCCCCACCCGCCGCCCTGTATTGCCGGATCCGAAATTCGGCAATAGATCGGTATCGCGTTTCATCAACGTGCTTATGACCCGGGGCAAGAAAAGTCTGGCCCGTCGGCTTCTGTATGACGCCTTCGACCTGATCGAAGAGCGGATCAATCAGAACCCAATCGAAATCTTTGAGCAGGCATTGCGCAACGCAACGCCGCAGCTTGAGGTACGGCCGCGCCGCGTCGGTGGGGCCACGTATCAAATCCCGATAGAGATTCGCGGCGAACGCCGGTTCTCGCTGGCCACGCGCTGGCTGGTGCAGGCCGCCCGCCGTCGCGGCGAAAAAACTATGGTTCGTCGGTTGGCCGGCGAGATCCTCGATGCTTACCGGCACGAGGGCCAGGCCGTGCGCCGCCGTGAAGACAGCCACCGGATGGCCGAAGCCAACAAGGCGTTTGCGCACTACCGCTGGTAGAAGTTCGCAACCCCCACCAGACCATCAACGTCGCCAGATTTAACTCATGTCGGACCGACTCGCCCGCACCCGCAACATAGGCATCATTGCCCATATTGATGCCGGCAAGACGACGGTGACCGAACGCATCCTCCTCTACACCGGGCGGATCCATCGGACCGGAGAAGTGCACGAGGGCGCGGCCACGATGGACTGGATGGTTCAAGAGCGCGAGCGCGGGATCACTATCACCGCCGCGGCCACCACCTGCAATTGGCGCGACCACACCATCAACATAATCGACACCCCCGGACACGTGGACTTTACGGCCGAGGTGGAGCGATCGCTGCGCGTCCTGGACGGCGGCGTGGTTGTGCTGGACGCGGTGGCTGGGGTCCAACCGCAGACCGAGACGGTTTGGCGGCAGGCCAACAAATACGCAGTTCCGCGCGTTGCCCTGGTGAACAAGATGGATCGCCGCGGCGCCAGCCTGGAGCGGACCGTCGCGATGATCCGCGACCGCTTGAATGCGTTCCCCATCCGCTGCCAGTTGCCGGTGGGCAGCGAGGATGGGTTCCGCGGCGTGGTTGACTTAGTCGCCTTCAACCAGCGCAATTTCGTAGATGACGGCCTGCGGCACGTTCAGATCGGCGAGATCGAATCGGACCTGCTGCCGGAGGCGCGCGCTGCGCGCGAGCAGTTGATCGAAGAGGTGGCTGATTTCGACGTCGCCATCGCCGAAAAGTTCCTCGAGAACAAGCCGATTTCCGATCGGGAATTGGCTGACGCCTTGCGCCGCATAACCATCGCCAACACCGCCATTCCGGTCCTGTGCGGATCGGCCCTGCGCAACAAGGGAGTCGAGGCAGTGATCGATTCGATCGTCGACTACCTGCCCTCTCCGCTGGACGTACCGGTCATTAGCGGCACTCATCCCAAGACTGGGGCGAGCGAGCAGTGCCCGCCCGATGACGCGGCGGCACCAGTGGCTTTGGCATTTAAGGTGACGACCGATCCCTTCGTCGGCCGCTTGACCTACGTGCGCGTCTACTCCGGACGCATTCGACCCGGCAGCTACATCTACAACACCACCCGTCGCGAGCGCGAGCGCGTGGGCCGGATCCTGCGCATGCACGCCGACAAGCGCGAACAGCTCAGCGATGGCCTGGGCGCGGGGGAAATCGGGGCGATCATAGGCCTCAAGGAGACTTTCACCGGGGACACAATCTGCGATCGAGGTCGTCCGCTCCTGTTGGAGTCGATAAGTTTTCCCGAGCCGGTGGTCAAGGTGGCGGTCGAACCCGCCTCACGCTCGGATCAGGACAAGCTTTCGGAGGCGTTGGTGCGTCTCGCCGATGAGGATCCGACGTTCCGCGTCACCGCCGACGCCGAGACCGGGCAAACCCTGATCGCTGGCATGGGCGAGCTACATCTCGAGGTGATCGTCGACCGCCTGTTGCGCGAGTTTGCGGTCCGCTCTTCCGTCGGCGCCCCCCAGGTCGCTTACCGTGAGACCATTCGGCGGGCCGCGACCGGAGTGGGCAAATTCGTTCGCCAGAGCGGCGGTCGAGGGCAGTTCGGACACGTCGTACTCGAGGTCGAATCCACTGCCGATGGCGTCGAAAACTCCTTCGAGAGCCGCATCGTAGGCGGGTCGATTCCCTTAGAATTCATGGCCGCTGTGGAGCAGGGCGTCGGCGACGCCATGACCGAGGGACCGCACGGCTACCCGATGACTGGTGTTCACACCAGGATCATTGATGGCTCGTACCACCAGGTCGACTCTTCGGAGATCGCTTTTCGTATTGCGGCTGCAATGGCAGTTCGCGACGCATTTGAACGCGCTGCACCGGTGGCACTTGAACCAATCATGGAACTGGAAATCCGCGCTCCGGACACATATATGGGCGAAATAATCGGAAATCTGGCGGCCAAGCGGGGCAATATCCGCAAGGCCGAGAGCGACGGTTCTGAGGTCTTGGTTGAGGCCGAAGTCCCGTTGGTGGGAATGTTTGGCTACGCTAGCGAACTCCGCTCCCAGACGCAGGGTCGGGGGACGTTTTCGATGGAGTTTGCCCGCTATGAACCCACCAAAGCTTCGTCCCTAGCCGGGAGCCGCGCTTGAATGGGTTTGCCTTCACACCGACTGCCAAGCAATTGGCTACCATCGTTTCCTAACGACATCGCACACCTGCTCCGAGGGGCAAATTACTAATGGCCAGACAAAAGTTTGAGCGTACGAAACCGCATGTAAACATCGGCACCATCGGTCACATCGACCATGGCAAGACGACGTTGACCGCGGCTATTACGAAAACTCTGTCGCTTGCCGGCGGTGCCGACTTCCGCCCGTTCGATTCGATCGACAACGCGCCCGAGGAAAAAGCCCGCGGGATCACAATCGCGATCCAGCACGTCGAGTACGAGACCGAGGCCCGACACTACGCCCACGTTGACTGCCCCGGCCACGCCGACTACATCAAAAACATGATTACCGGCGCGGCCCAGATGGACGGTGCGGTCCTGGTTGTTTCGGCCCCTGACGGCCCGATGCCGCAGACGCGCGAACACGTATTGTTGGCGCGCCAGGTTGAGGTGCCTTCGATCGTCGTGTTTCTTAACAAGTGCGACCTGGTTGACGACGAAGAGCTGATCGAACTGGTTGAACTCGAAGTCCGCGATCTGCTCAACGAACGCGATTTCGACGGCGACAACGTTCCGATAGTCCGCGGCAGCGCCCTGAAGGCGCTGGAGTCAGAGTCGGATGACGCAGGCAGCGACGACTACGCCGACATCCGTGAATTGATGGCGGCGGTCGACGATTACATTCCTGCCCCACCGCGTCCTACCGAGCTGGATTTCCTGATGCCGGTTGAAGACGTATTCGGAATCAAAGGGCGAGGGACCGTGGTCACCGGGCGGATCGAACGCGGCGTGATCAAGACCGGCGAGCAAATCGACATTGTCGGCCTCGGCACCGGCCGCGAGAGCGTGGTGGTGACCGGCGTCGAGATGTTCCGCAAGACGCTTGACGAGGGCCAGGCGGGCGACAATGTCGGCTGCCTGCTGCGCGGCGTCGACCGCGACCAGGTCGAGCGCGGCCAGGTACTGGCCAAACCCAAATCGATAACCCCGCACTCCGAATTCAAGGCCGAGGTTTACGTCCTTTCGCGCCAGGAAGGCGGGCGTCACACCCCCTTCTTCCACGGCTACCGGCCGCAGTTCTACATTCGGACCACCGACGTGACCGGGGAAATCAAACTGCCCGAGGGCACCGAAATGGTGGTTCCCGGCGACAACGTCGAGATGGAAGTAAATCTGATCACCCCTATCGCCCTGGAGCGCGGAGTCCGCTTCGCGATCCGCGAGGGCGGGGTGACGGTCGGGGCCGGTTCGGTCACCGAAATCCTGCGCTGAGCGCGGCTACAGGAACCGGTAGGGACTAGGCAACGTGGCGGAACGCTCGAGCCGAACCCGTCGCGGCCGAACGCGACGACGCGTCCGGGTTCGGCCGCGACGGCAGCGGTTCCGGATCCGGCTTAACGCCTATGAACACCGGATCCTTGACCAATCGGTGCGCCGGATCCTGGACAGTGTCCGCCGCAGCGGGGCTACCGTGACTGCGGTGCCGCTGCCCACCAAGAAACACAAGTGGACGGTGATCCGCTCGCCGTTCATTGACAAGGACTCGCGCGAGCAGTTCGAAATGCGGACCCACCGTCGAGTCATCTTCGTCTCCGATCCCAATCAAGAAACGATGGACGCGCTCCTGAGCCTGGATCTGCCGGCCGGCGTGGACATCGAAATGAAATCCTGAGCCAACCATGATCGCAGCCTTGCTCGGGACCAAACTGGGCATGTCGCACATCTACGACGACAACGGCGGCTACGTGCCGGTAACCGTGATCCAGGCCGGCCCGTGCGTTGTTTCGCAGCTAAAGTCGCAGCAATCCGACGGATACGATGCGGCCCAATTGGCCTATGGACAGACCCGCGAGCAAAGGCTCAGCAACCCCGAAGTGGGGCACCTTGAGGGCCTGGGCGCGTACAGGCACCTGCGCGAATTTCGGGCATCCGCTGAGGAATTGAGCGATGTCGAGCGCGGCCAGGAGATCACCGTCGAGGTGTTTGCCGATGCGCGGCGCGTAAAGGTGGTCGGCACCAGCAAGGGACACGGGTTCACCGGTGTCATGAAACGCCACGGGTTCCGTGGCGGGCGCCGGACTCACGGCCAATCCGATCGCGAGCGAGCGCCGGGGTCGGTCGGGGCCGGAACCAATCCGGGTCGCGTGTTCAAAGGCAAAAAAATGGCCGGACGGTCCGGCGGGCGCCGCACGACCCTATCGCGGGTCAAGGTGGTGCGCGTGGATCCGGATCAGAACTTGCTGCTGCTCTCGGGTGCGGTCCCGGGCCCAAACGGATCGCTTTTGGCGATTCAAAAGGTCGGCTAGCGAAATGGCCAACGACGCCGTCGCGGTCGCCCAAATCCCGGTCATCGGAACCGATGGCCGCGAGTCCGAGGCGACGATCGAATTGCCGCGCTCGTGGTTTGACTGCCAGATAAACCAATACCTGCTAAAACGCGCGGTTGCCGACCACCAGATCAATGCCGCCGAAGGCAACCGTTCGGCGCTGCGGCGTTCCGAGGTTCGCGGCGGTGGCCGCAAGCCCTGGCGCCAGAAGGGTACCGGTCGGGCCCGACACGGTTCGATTCGGTCGCCAATATGGCGCGGGGGCGGTTTGGCGTTCCCGCCCAAACCCCTGAACAAGACCCGACGGCTCTCACGACGTGAGCGCCGTGCCGCATTCGTACAGGCCCTGGCGCTCAAGGCCCGGTCCGGCAATATCCGGGGAGCCGACCCATTGGATCTCGGTGACGGCAAGACCCGCACTCGGGCGGCGTGGTTGAGCGCCGCCGGGCTTGCTGAGCGCGGCCGAATCCTGCTGGTCGAATACGACCCGAACCCGTCGCTGCTGCGGTCGACGGCCAATATCCCTCATGTCAAAGTGGTTCGGGCCGATACCATCTCAACATTTGACGTATTGGTGTCCGATACGCTGGTCGTATCTCCGGATGCGGTCGGCGCTCTCGCCAGTCGGGGAGGCTGAGCGATGGATCCGGCCGCAGTGCTAATCGCACCCATCGTCACTGAGAAATCCACGTTCCTGGCCGAACAAAACAAGTACGTTTTCAAAGTCGACCGATCCGCCAACAAGATTCAAATCCGCGAGGCGGTCCAGGGGATGTTCGGGGTCAAGGTTGTCAAGGTAAACGTGATCCAGCAGCGCGGACGCAGCCGCCGTTTCGGCCGCCACAGCGGACGCTCTTCGGACTGGAAAAAAGCGATCGTTACCTTGGCCGCGGAGGACCGAATCGACGTGTTTGGCGCTTGATGGGGTATTGAGCCGACCAACATGCCAGTAAAGACCTATCGACCCACCTCCCCCGGGCGACGCGAATACGTTTCCGTCGACTCGTCCGACATCACCCGGCGGCGGCCCGAGAAGAAGCTAACCCGCCCCCGCAAAGCCCGCGCCGGCCGCAACAACCAGGGCCGGCTCACGGTGCGGCACCAGGGCGGTGGCCACAAGCGCAAGCTGCGCCAGGTCGATTGGAAACGCGACAAATGGGGCGTGCCGGCCAAGGTCGCCCAGATCGAATACGACCCGAACCGTTCGGCTCGCTTGGCACTGCTGCACTATGCCGACGGTGAGAAGCGTTACATCGTCGCCCCTTCCGGCCTGGATCTCGGATCTACGATCCAGTCGGGCCCCGGGTCGGCGCTGACACTGGGCAATGCCTTAGCGCTGCAGGATATTCCCGACGGCACCGTCGTGCATTGCGTCGAGCTGACGCCAGGGCGTGGTGCCCAGTTGGCTCGCGCCGCCGGATCCTACCTGCAGGTGCTGGCCAAAGACAAAGGCATGGCAACGCTGCGCATGCCCTCCGGCGAAATGCGGATGGTAAGCGGCGCCTGTTTTGCGACAATTGGGCGCTCTGGCAACGAGGATCACTCTAACCAATCGCTAGGCAAGGCCGGTCGCGCCCGTCACCTGGGGCGGCGGCCGAGCGTGCGCGGGTCGGCGATGAATCCAAAGGACCACCCGCACGGCGGCGGCGAAGGCAAAGCCCCCACTGGGATGCCTCCGAAGACGCCGTGGGGACGTTCGGCGCTAGGGCGCAAAACCAGAATCGGCAAACGTCGCAGCGACAAATTGATCCTGCGCCATCGCCGTACGCGGCGTTAACTGCTCAAACCAGGTACCGAATGCCCAGATCACTCAAAAAGGGACCGTACGCGGACCGCAAATTGCTGCGTCGCGTCAAAGCCCTGGACAGACGCGGCATCAAGCGGGTGCTTCGCACCTGGAGCCGCCGCTCGATGATCTTTCCCGAAATGGTCGGGCACACAATTGCCGTTCACGACGGGCGCCGTCACGTTCCGATTTACATAACTGAAAACATGGTTGGCCACAAGCTGGGCGAGTTCGCCCCCACCCGTGTATTTCGTGGCCACTCGGGCTCGCGCGCCCGCGCCGGTCGCTGATTTCCGGGTAGTAGCGGGCGCAAATGGAAGTAGCCGCATCCTCGCGGTACCTGCGCATTGCCCCGCGCAAGGTCCGCTTGCTAACCGACCAGCTCAAGGGGCTGGGCATCAGCGAAGCATTTGCGGTGCTGGCATATCTTCCGAACAGGTCGGCGACCATGATCGCCAAAACGATGAAGTCGGCCGTCGCCAACGCCGAAAACAACTACGGGTTAAATCCCCAATCTCTGTATGTTTCCAAGGCATTCGTCGATGACGGACCGCGCCTGCGCCGCATGCGCGCAAAGTCGCGCGGTCGGGCCGGTTTCTACCGTCGCCGGATGTGCCACATCACTGTAGTCGTAGACGAGCGCGAGGCCTAGATGGGTAGAAAAGTTCACCCGGTCGGATTCAGATTGGGCAACTACCGCAGCTGGGACAGCCAGTGGTATGCTGACCGACGGTTCGCCGACCTGGTGCTCGAAGACGCCCGAATTCGTGATTTCGTACGCATTTGGCTGAAGAATCCACCCGGGCAGCAGGAAGACCGCGGCGGGCGGCGCCGTTCCTACAGCGCCGGAGTGTCGCGAATCCTGATCCGTCGAGTGCAGGATATGGTCCGAATCAACGTCCACACCTCGCGACCCGGCGTGGTGATCGGACGAGGCGGTTCCAACCGCGAAGCGCTGCAAAAGGCCCTGTCCAAAGCAATCGGCAAGCGCATCGATGTCGATGTTACTGAGATAACCTCTCCGGACCTTGACGCTTACTTGGTCGCACGTTCTGTGGCCGATCAAATCGAGCGCCGGGTCTCATTCCGACGGGCGATGAAATCGGCCGCCGAACGCTGCCTGCGAGCTTGGGCCGAAGGCGCCAAGATCCAGGTTGCCGGACGCTTGGGGGGCCGCGACATGGCACGCACCGAATACGAAATCGAAGGTCGCGTCCCACTGCAAACGCTAACCGCCGACATTGACTACGGCCTGGCGGTGGCGCGAACGACCTACGGGACTATTGGCGTTAAAGCCTGGGTTCACCGCGGGGATCGCGCCCGTCGCGCCTCTGACTCGAGTCGGCCAGGAATGGGCGATGCGCTGCCTGCGGGCCTGGAGCGTTAATCCATGCTGATGCCAAAACGCTTGAAGTATCAAAAGCGGATGCGTGGCAAGAATCGTGGGCGGGCCACACGCGGCAATTCCGTCCGGCACGGCGACTGGGGGCTACAGGCAACCGAGCGGGGGTTCATGGACTCACGCCAGATCGAAGCGGCCCGGCGTGTGCTGACGGGCCATATGCGGCGCCAAGGCCGGGTCTGGATCTGCGTGTTTCCCGACAAACCGGTATCCTCAAAGCCAATCGAGACCCGAATGGGCGGCGGCAAGGGTGCGACCGATCGTTGGGTCGCCCCGATCAAGCCGGGACGAGTCTTGTTTGAGATTTCCGGCGTGGAATCTGAAATTGCCCTGCGAGCGCTGAAATTGGCGGCCAACAAGCTGCCGGTTGCGGCCCGAATCCTGAGCCGTACCGAGGAGTTCGTAGTTGGCTGACATGGAGCAGATTCGGGCGATGAGCCCGCTGGAATTGGAGACCGCAATCTCCGATCGTCGCAATGACCTTTTCCAGTTGCGCGTCAGCGCGGCAACGCACCAGCTCGACGACAACTCACAGGTCCGCAAGGCGCGCAAAGACATAGCGCGCATGCTGACCGTGCTCGGCGCCAAATTGAATTCGCCTGTTGCGGGCGGGGACGGCGCTTGAGCATGGCCGGCAAGCGACGACTGCGCTGCGTCGTGGTCTCTGACCTGATGGACAAATCGCGCGTTGTGGAGCACACTCGCGCTGTTCGGCACCCCTTGTATGGAAAGCAAATGCGGCGCCGGAAGCGATACATGATTCACGACGCCGAGAACGTTTCCAAGAAAGGCGACGTGGTCGTTATTGAAGAGAGCCGACCGCTATCGGCGCGCAAACGCTGGCGACTGCGCGAGGTAATCGACAACACCCCCGACAACACCCCCGCGAATGGCGACGCGACCGATGACGGGACTGCGTAAGTGATTCAGCAGCAATCCCGGATAAAGATCGCCGACAACACGGGCGCACGCGAACTGCTGGTTATCAGGGTTCTCGGCGGGACCGGGCGTCGCTACGCCTCGGTAGGCGACGTGGTAGTCGGGTCGGTCAAATCGGCGGTCCCCAACAGCCCAATCCCGAAAGGTCGGGTGGCGCGCGCAGTGATCGTCAGGGTCGCAAAGGAATACAAGCGCCGCGACGGCTCGCGAATCCGCTTCGACGACAATGCCGCGGTTCTGGTTGACGCCCAACAAGCGCCGATCGGGACCAGGATCTTCGGCCCGGTTGCACGTGAGCTTCGCGATGCCCGCTTCACCCGCGTAATCTCCCTGGCGCCGGAGGTTCTCTAACCACCATGGCTTCAATGAGGATCAAAAAGGGCGATGAGGTCCTGGTGATAGCTGGGCCTGAGCGCGGCAAGCGCGGATCGGTGATCCAGGTCCTGAAGAAGACCAGGCAGATAGTGGTGGAAGGCGTGAACCTGCGCAAACGCCATGCCCGCTTTTCCGGCCCCGGGCGACCAACTGGGATCATCGACTTCGCTGCCCCGCTGCACGTCTCGAACGTGAAGCTGATTGATCCTGCCAATCAGAACCCCACGCGCGTGGGCATGCAGACATTGGCCGACGGACGTCGCGTCCGCTACGCCAAGTCCTCGGGTGAGGTGGTGGATAACCAATGACTTCTCGGCTCCGTCGGCGCTATGTTGATGAGTTCCGCCCACAGCTGGCGCTCGAGCTCGAGATCGCCAACGTGATGCAAGTTCCGCGCCTGGTGAAAGTTGTCGTCAACAGCGGAATTGGCGAAGCGATCTCGGACCAGAACGTGCCCGAAAACGCGGCTCGCGATATGGGCATCATCGCTGGGCAGAAACCGGTGATCACCCGAGCGACGCGATCGATCTCCAACTTCTCCCTGCGGCAGGGTATGCGCGTAGGGGTTATGGTCACGCTGCGCGGCGATCGGATGTATCACTTCGTCGACCGACTTTTCTCGATCGGCATCCCGCGTGTGCGAGACTTCCGCGGGCTTTCGCGGCGCTCCTTCGACGGGCGTGGCAACTATTCCACTGGCTTTGACGAGCAGTTGATATTCCCTGAAATCGACTACACCAAGATCGACCGCGTGCGCGGATTCCAAGTAACTTTCGTGACCACAGCCAATAACGACGCCCATGGGTTGGCGCTGCTGGAGGCATTGGGTTGCCCGTTCCAGGCCGAAGGGGCGTGAACTAATGGCAAAAAAAGCGTTGGTCGAGCAGTGGAAGCGACCGCCGAAATTCAAGGTGCGCTTCCACCATCGGTGCGGTCTCTGCGGGCGCCCGCGTGGGTATATCCGCAAGTTCGGGCTTTGTCGCATCTGCTTCCGCGAGCGGGCGCTTCGGGGTGAGATCCCCGGGATCACTAAGTCGAGCTGGTAAGTCCCCCATGCCCCGCAGCAACATTCTTCGCTACACCCACTCGGACCCAATCGGGGACCTGCTGGCCAGAATCCGCAACGCCGGCAGCGCCGGCCTCGCCCACACCGATCTCCCAGCCTCCAAGCAAAAGGCAAGCATCCTGGGAATATTGGAGCGTGAGGGGTATATCGTCGGATTCGAGCAAATCGAAGTCGAGGGCCCGCAGCCACAATTGCGGATCTTTCTTAAGTACGATGCCGACCGGCGCCCCATCATCAATACCGCCAAACGCGTGTCAAAACCAGGTCGGCGTGAGTACACGCAGGCCCGGGACATACCGCTCATACGCGGCGGTACCGGCATCGCCATCATCTCCACCTCGCAGGGAATCATGACCGGCCGGCAAGCCTATCGCCGCAAGCTCGGCGGCGAGCACATCTGCTCGGTCTGGTAGGCAAGCAATGTCGCGCATCGGAATGCTCCCGATCCCGATCCCGGACGGCGTCGAAGTGAACTGCTCGGCCGCTGGCAGGGTCACTGTGAAAGGCCCCCTGGGCGAATTGGAACTGCAGCTGCAACTTGGCATCAGCGCCGCCATCGACGACGGCGCAGTCAAGGTTTCACGCCGAAACAACTCGGCCCGGCAGCGCTCACTGCACGGACTTTCGCGATCGCTGATCGCCAACAACGTGGTCGGCGTGACGCAGGGGTTCTCGCGAACTCTTGACATAGTCGGGACCGGATACCGTGCCCATGCGCACGCGGATGGAATCGAAATGCAGATCGGCATGTCACACCCGGTGATTTTCCGGGCGCCTGCCGGCATCGAACTCGAACTCGAAGGCGCCAATCGGGTGACGGTACGCGGGATCGACAAAGAACTAGTGGGCCGGACCGCCGCCAACCTGCGCTCCGTGCGGGTGCCCGATGCTTACAAGGGCAAGGGCATACGTTACGCCGGCGAGGTGGTGCGTCTCAAACCCGGCAAGGCAGCGATCGGAGCGGGCCGGTGAAAAAGCGTTCACGGGGTGCGGATCGCCGCCGGCGCCACCAGATCATCCGCAAGAAGGTGCGCGGTTCTGCCGGGCGCCCGCGGCTGGCGGTGTTTCGCAGCAACCGCCACATCTACGGGCAACTGATTGACGATGACGCCGGCGTGACGCTGGCGGCGGCGTCAAGCCTGGAATCGAATCTGGGCGACGTCGGCACCAAGACCGACACCGCCCGCCGAGTTGGTGAACTGCTCGCCGAGCGTGCCGCCAACGCCAAGGTTGAATCTGCGGTGCTCGATCGCGGCGGCCACCGATTTCACGGGCGTGTCGCAGCGCTCGCTGACGGTGCGCGCGCGGCTGGGTTGCGGATATAGAAAGAGCTATATGAATTGAGTGCACGCAGTAACGTTGATGGTGGACAGCGCATCGAAGAGCGCGTTGTCCGCATCAAACGTGTGGCCAAGGTCGTCAAAGGCGGACGCACATTCGGCTTCAACGCCGTAGTCGTGGTCGGCGATGGCCAGACCCGGGTTGGTCTCGGATTGGGCAAGGCCCGCGAAGTGGCTTCGGCGATCCGCAAGGCCCACGAAAAAGCGCGCGCGGGTATGGTATCGGTCCCGGTTTGCGATGACGGCACGATTCCGCATTACGTCGAAGGCGAATATGGAGCGTCGAAGGTAATACTGCGTCCCTCCAGCCCCGGAACCGGCGTGATCGCCGGCGGGGCGGTGCGGGCCGTGGTGGAAGCGGCCGGCATCTCGAACGTGTTGACCAAGGCCTTTGGGTCCTCAAATTCGATGAATTTGGCCAAAGCGACGATGATCGCCCTCAATGACCTGAGCGTGCCTGCGAATGCCAAGCTCCGGCGGCCAACCCGCCGGCAACGTTCAAATGCAAATGAATCTAATTGAAATCACGCTGCGGCGCAGCCCGATCGGCACGCTACAGCAGCACAAGGACACCGTGGCCGCGCTGGGCCTAAGCCGCATAGGGCAGGCCGTGCGACATCGCGACAATCCCGCGATCCGCGGCATGGCCCACAGCGTGCGTCACCTGGTTGAAGTCTCGATCCTCGAAGAGGAGCCCGAAGGTGACAAATGACATCGGGCTGGTTGTAAGCGGCTCGAAGAAGCGCGCGCGCCAGCGCGTCGGCCGCGGGATCGGATCGGGTCGGGGCCGCACCGCCGGCCGCGGCCAAAAGGGCGCCAACTCCCGTTCGGGATCCACCCGGCGCTGGTACGCCGAAGGCGGGCAGACGCCAATCCTGCGCCGATTTCCGAAGCTGCCGGGGTTTTCAAACGCGCGCTACCGCACCGAATACGAACCGATCAACGTATCCGCGCTGAACGCTTTTGCAGACGGCGACAGAGTGGGTCCGAGCGAGTTGATTGCCGCCGGGATCGCCAAGAAAGGCCCGATCAAAATCCTGGGCAATGGATCTTTAGAGCGCAAGCTGACCGTTTCGGCGACCCGCTTTTCGGCTTCTGCCATCGCCAAAATCGAAGCCGCTGGCGGCTCAGTCGAATTAATCGAGTAAACCCAACCGGGCTCGCGGCGAGGGTGCTCGTTGTGACTGCCTGGCAATCCTCTACCCCCTGATTAGCGTCGCATGATCCAGGCCACCCTATCCGCCCTCAAGCTTCCGGATTTGCGCAACAAGATCCTCTTCACCTTGGGGATGTTGATCATCTTCCGGGTCGTTGCGCACATCCCGCTGCCAAATGTCGACCTGGAGTTGCTGCGGCAGCGCTTCGAGGGCGATCAGCTGCTGGGGTTTCTAAATCTGCTGTCGGGTGGGGCGCTGGAGAACTTTTCGGTTGTCGCACTGGGCGTTTACCCATATATAACCGCTTCGATCATCTTCAACATCCTGGTGCCAATAGTTCCGCAATTGCGCGAACTCTCGCGCGAGGGCGGCGATGCC
The DNA here is from genome assembly GCA_965217845.1 of Chloroflexota bacterium. Classification (GTDB taxonomy): domain Bacteria; phylum Chloroflexota; class UBA11872; order UBA11872; family VXNJ01; genus VXNJ01. Next base: position 1,918,683 of record OZ244573.1, on the reverse strand, counting down.
GGCCGCCGCAAATTGGCGTTTTACACTCGGTTGTTCACGGTCCCGTTGGCGATGATGCAGGGCTACGCGCAGATCCAAATCCTGCGCGCGGCGTCCCCGTCGCCGATCGGCGAACTGCCCGCATTGACGGTGATAGGAATGCTGCTGGTCCTGGCCGGGGGAACGATGTTCCTCTACTGGCTGGGTGAGTTGATCACGGAACGCGGGATCGGCAACGGGGTCTCGATCATCATTCTCGGCGGAATCCTGGCGGGGCTGCCGCCGGCATTGGGTCAATCATTGCTCGGCGGAGATGAATTCACGGGTTTGATTGCTTTCGCCGTGATCGGTGTTCTGATGGTGGCCGCCATCGTATTCGTTCACGAAGGCCAGCGCCGGATACCGGTCAGCTATGCCAAACGCGTGCGGGGCAACCGGATGTACGGCGGGCGCTCAACGCACATCCCGATGAAGATCAATTCGGCCGGAATGATCCCGCTGATCTTTGCTTTTTCAATCATGCTGATGCCGGCCACCATCGCCCAATACGCGGCGACGTCGGACGCGCTTTGGCTGGCCGAATTCTCAGGCGTTTTGGCAGGATGGTTTGGCCCCGAGGCCTTTCCCTATTGGTTCATGACCTTTTTGCTCGTTGTGGCCTTCACGTTCTTCTATACGATCGTCATCTTCAACCAACAGAACCTGCCCGAAAACCTGCAGAAGAATGGTGGATTCATACCTGGCATCCGTCCCGGCCGGCCAACTGCCGCGTTCCTCAATCGCGTGCTCAATCGCATCACCCTGGCCGGAGGGATCTTTCTGGGAATGATTGCCATCGTCCCGTTTTTTGTCGGCCTGGGAACCGGCGTGACCGCGGTCGCACTCAGCTCGACCGGTCTTTTGATTACCGTCGGCGTCGTCCTTGACACCATGCGTCAACTGGAATCGCAACTGATGATGCGCGAATATGAGGCGTTCCTGTGAGCGACTCCACAATCAGCGGAAAGCTGTTGCTGGTGCTGCTCGGCGGACCAGGTGCCGGGAAAGGCACCCAGGCGCAACGGCTGCGGTCCGAAATGGGCTTGGTGCACCTCTCTTCGGGGGATCTGTTCCGCCAGATCCAATCGCGGTCCGACCGTCTGTCGCAGTTGATCCATGGTCGGATGTCGGCCGGCGATCTGGTCCCCGATGACTTGACGACGCAGTTGATCACCGCCGAAATCGTGCGCATGTGCGCGGACGGCCCCGGGGTCGTAATTGACGGGTTTCCGCGCACTCCGGTGCAGGCGCAACTCTTCGATGATTGGCTCGCCACGGTCGATGCCAGTATCGCCGCGGTAATTCACCTAAAAGTTGGCAACGCGGTAAAAGTGCAGCGGTCCATGTTGCGCGGACGCGCCGACGACCAACCCGATATCATCGATCGCCGAATCGCCATTTACGATGCTGCCACCAGGCCGGTCTTCGATCACTATCTGGAACAGAAGATCCTCTTTGACGTCAATGGCGATCGCCCAGTTGACGATGTCGCCTCGGAAATGGCGGACTTGATTGCCGCCCGCAGCCAGGCCCCAAATCCCGTGTCGGCGCAGGCTTCCGGCGTGGGTACTTCGATGCGCGGACAGTAGTGACTTCCTCCTGTACCGTCTATAATTCCTTCGCTCGGCAAGGCGCAGGCCCCAACCAGATCTATCGGAAGGACTCGACCGGTCGGGTCGGGTTCCACACCCCCTGCTTCAGGGGTTGGGGTCCAGCAAATAATCCGCAGCAGCGCTGCCAGCCACCAGCTAGGATCCGGGGCTTTTGGCCAAAAAAGATGTGATTGAAGTTGAAGGTACGGTGCGCCATTCGTTGCCCGACACCAACTTCAAGATCGAGCTTGAAAACGGGGCGCTGGTGCTTGCGCACCTCTCCGGCAAGCTGCGCATGAATCACATCCGAATCGGAATCGGCGACAAAGTGCGCGTGGAACTTACCCCTTACGATTTGACCCGCGGACGCATTACCTGGCGTCTGCCGGATCAGCGTTAGGAGGCAAATTCGTGAAGATTTCGGCATCGGTGCGCAAACGCTGCATCAATTGCAAGGTCATCAAGCGCCGTGGGGTGGTGATGGTCATTTGCGATAACCGTCGCCATAAACAGAAGCAGGGCTGACATGGCGCGAATCTCAGGAGTCGACGTACCGGTCGACAAGCCGGTCTGGATAGCCCTGACCTACATCTATGGCATAGGTCGTCCGACCAGTCAGGAAATTGTGCGGCGGGCGCGAATCAGGGCCGGCACGCGGGTTCGGGATCTCACCGACGCCGAATTGGCACGAATTCGCGACATTATTGAGCGCGAACACAAAGTAGAGGGCGAACTTCGTCGGGAAATGGCGCTCAACGTTTCGCGCCTGCGCGAAGTCGGCAGTTACCGCGGCCTGCGGCATCGGCTGGGCTTACCGGTACGCGGTCAGAGGACGCACACCAACGCTCGTACGCGGCGGATGCGCAAAACCGCGATCGGCATCCGCAAGAAATCGATCAAGCGCTAACCCAGGACGGAATTAGCCCTCATGCCCCCCAGGCGCCGACGCCGCCTTACCCGTATGGTGACCGAAGGTCAGGCACACATACATGCCACCTTCAACAACACCATCGTGACCATCACTGATGACGCCGGAGCGGTCCTCACTTGGGCCTCGGGCGGTACCAGTGGATTCAAAGGGTCACGCAAAGGTACCCCCTACGCGGCGCAAATGACCTCCGATAGTGCTGCGCGCCAGGCGCTCGAGCTCGGCATGCGCCGCATCGCCGTGTTCGTGAAAGGACCGGGCAGTGGGCGCGATGCCGCTATCCGCGCCCTCCAGGCGGCCGGTCTGCAGATCATGAGCATTTCGGACGTAACGCCGATCCCTCACAACGGACCCAGACCACGCAAGCGACCGCGTAACTGATGGCACGTTATACCGGACCCAGCTGTCGACTTTGTCGCCGCGAGGGCGTCAAACTGTTCCTCAAGGGCGAACGGTGCTTTGGCCCCAAGTGCGCGATAGAGCGTCGCAATCTGCCGCCGGGACAGCCCGGCACCGGTCGAGCCCCGCGACAGCGTTTTTCCAACTACGCCCAGCAGCTGCGCGAGAAGCAGAAAGTTCGGCGCACCTACGGGGTGATGGAACGACAGTTTCGGCGCTATTTCCAAATGGCAGAGCGCCAGAGCGGTCGCACCGGCGAAATCGTATTGCAATTGCTTGAAATGCGATTGGACAACGTGTTTTTCCGGATGGGGTTTGCGACCTCGCGCAAGCAGGCGCGCCAACTGGTGAACCACGGGCATGTTGAACTCAACGGCCGTCGCGCCAAGAGCTCGTCGCAGATCCTGTCGGTGGGTGATCTGGTCGCACTGCGCCAATCCAGTCGTGACTTGAGCGTGGTCCAGATCGCGCTTGAAATCAACGCCCAGCGACCCACCCAAGGCTGGGTCGAAGTCAATCCCAGTGAAATGAGCGGGCGGATAACCGGCCTGCCCGGGCCACAGAGTTCCGACGTGACCATTCAAGAGCAGTTGATCGTCGAATACTATTCGCGCTGACGGCCCCTTTTCCTTGCCGGCCGCAGTTCCACTCCAGCCAACCAATACGCCAACGGAGGCCCAATTGGCAATTCAAACCGCGCAGATGCCACACGTACACGCGGTGGAAGTTACCGACGACTATGGTCGGTTTGAAGCGAGCCCGTTGGCGCGCGGCTACGGCCACACGCTCGGTAACGCGCTCCGTCGGGTCTTGTTGTCATCGCTCCCTGGCGTGGCTATCTCCCGGGTGAAGGTCGAGGGTTGCTTGCATGAGTACGCGACGCTCGAATTCATGCGCGAGGACCTCATCCAGTTCATCCTCAATCTCAAGGATGTGCGCTTCACGCTGCGGTCCGACATGCTTTACTCAACCGATTACGGAATGGAGCCCGGGGTCGGAGCGACCCTTGAGATCTCTGGTCCGGGCGAGGTCACCGACAAGGACATTCGCGTACCGCCGGAGGTGGCAATCATCAATCCCGATCATCACCTGGCCACCCTGGTGGGGGAAGGTACTCTGCGGGTGGACATGCGGATTGAGCAGGGGATCGGTTACCGCGGCAGCGAGTTGCAGCACGAAATCAAAGAACGCGACATCGGCGAGATCCTCATGGATTCGCTGTTCTCACCAGTAAAGGCCGTCAATTACCAGGTCGACGATGTGCGCGTGGGGCGTGCAACCGATCACAACCGCCTGACGCTGGAGGTATGGACCGACGGTACGATCGGCCCATTGGACGCGGTCACGGATGCGGCCCAGCGCCTCATCGACGAGTTGCAGCGGATTGCAACGCTGTCGGTGGGCGATGAACCGTCGCCGGTTAGTGAACCGGTCATGACCACGCAAACGCCGCTCGCCGAGCTTGAGGGCGTTATATCGACTCGGATCATGAATACGCTCAAACGCTCGGGTCAGATTCAATACGTTGAGGATCTGACCGAGTTGCGCAGCGCCGGTCGGCTCGAATCCTTAAGTGGCGTTGGCGAGAAAGCTGCGGCTGAAATTGAAAGCGCGCTGGACTCGCTGAACGACGAAGCAGTCGAATAGATCGCTAGGAACGCGAGCGGGAAATGCAACACCGTGTAAAAAAACGCCGATTTGGCCGGAGCACCGGCAATCGACGGGCGTTGATACGGAATCTGGTGCGTTCGCTGTTTATCCATGAGCGCATCGCGACAACCCACTCCCGCGCCCAGGAGATTCGGCCAATGACCGATCATCTGATCACCTTGGCAAAACGAGGCGATCAGCATGCCCGCCGTCAGGCGTTCTCGCAGTTGCAGGACGAGATTGTCATCGACAAACTGTTCAGCCAACTGGCCCAGCGCTTTTCCGACCGCCAGGGTGGCTACACGCGGATCTACCGCCTGGGCCAGCGCAAAGGCGACGGTGCCAGGATGGCACAGATCGAGTTGATCTGAGCTATGAAGCGGCGATTGCGATTGACGCTTGAGTACGACGGCTCCGAATTCGCGGGCTTTCAGCTGCAGGAGCGGGCGCGCACCGTCCAGGGCGAGCTCGAACGCGCCCTGGCGGTCCTGAACGGGAACCCCGGACGTGTTTGGGGCGCCGGCCGCACCGACTCCGGCGTCCACGCCGAAGGCCAGGTCGTCGCCTGCGATTACGCCGGATCGCTTTCGGATGCGGAATTGGCGCGGGCGTTCAACGGGCTTCTGCCACGCGATATCGCAGTCCGTGATATCACACCGGCCGATTCCAGATTCGACCCCCGGCGGCAGGCCTCTGCGCGCCGGTACACCTACCGGATCCTGAATCGCTCCGCTCGATCGCCGCTGCATTCGGACAACACCTGGCACGTGCCGACGCCATTGCGGTGTGATCACATGAACGCTGCCGCCAAGCACCTGCATGGCGCGCACGACTTTCGTAGATTCGCCTCCGAACCCGGTCCGGCAGTGCGCCACGTTTTCGACTGCTTCTGCCATCGCCGCGGCGAGATGGTGGTGGTCGACATCAAGGCCTCGGCCTTTGCGCGCCGGATGGTGCGACGGATCGTCGGAGGACTGGTTAACGTCGGTTCCCGGCGATGGCACTCATCCGATTTCGCAGCGCTACTTGACCTGACGCGCGATTGCGAGCTGGTGCCCCCATCGGCCCCCGCCCAGGGACTCGTCCTGCGGGCGGTGGAATACGGTCAACGGGTGGTGCCGGCTGACATGATTGCCCACGAGGTGGCCGGAGATGCCTAGTCCGAGTTTTCGTACCCATGTGGCCAAACGCGCCCAGCAAGCGCAAAAGCAGTGGCACCTGCTGGATGCGACCGATGAAACCCTGGGGCGGCTGGCCAGTCGAATCGCCGGCATCCTTAGTGGCAAACAACGTCCGGACTATTCGCCGAACCTTGATCTGGGCGACTTCGTAGTGGTAGTAAACGTCGAGCGCATCGCCGTTACTGGGCGCAAGCGCGAGCAGAAGAAGTACTATCGCCATTCGGGGTATCCGGGAGGTCTGCGCGAGAAACCGCTCCAGGCCATGCTGGATGAGCATCCTGACCGGGTGTTGCAACTGGCGGTCAAGGGCATGTTGCCGCGCAATAAGATTGGCCGACGGGCACTGCAACGACTGCACGTGTACGCCGGCCCCGAGCATCCGCACGCGGCCCAATTGGGCACACCGAGCAAAGAGGAATAACGTTGGCGCCGGACGAAAAATACTTCTACGGAACCGGACGACGCAAACAGGCCTCGGCCCGGGTCCGCCTATTTGGCAGCAAGGGCAACGTGGTCGTCAACGGCAAGCGGTTGGACGAGTATTTTTCGGTCCCTATGGACCGGATTGTCGCCACCGAACCGCTGCGCCTTTGCGAAGTCGGCCAGCTGCGCGCATCAATCAAGGTAACCGGCGGCGGTAATTCGGGACAGGCCGGCGCGATCCGTCTGGGATTGGCCCGGGCTCTGAATGAATTTAATCCGGAATTGCGCCCGTTGCTAAAAGCCGCCGGAATGCTCACCCGCGACGCCCGCGTCAAGGAACGCAAAAAGCCGGGTCTGAAACGGGCCCGCAAGGCGCCGCAGTTCACTAAGCGTTAGCCTGCAGGGGCCACCCTGGCGCGGTTGCCCGACTCCTTAGCGAAGTTTTCGGGCACGCACGAATTCGACAACCCGCGGGCTAGATCCGGCCAGTTCGAGCAGATCGCCGCCCGCTTCGCGATGCCGGGCCAGGCGTCCCACCTGCGCCAGGAATGAATTGTCGCCGCGGAGCTGCCAGCGATGTAGCGACCGTGGTGCCAGGCGCGCGACCAGCAGCGCCAGGAATGCCTGACCGATCGTCGGGCGGCCTTTGCCGACATCGCGCAATAGGGCGGCGCGCTGCCGATCCGGATCGTCAGGAAAACTAGTGCAGGCCTTGCGATAACGGATCTGCGCCAAGCGGCGGTCCAGTCGGTTAAGGCGCGCAAAAAGGGCCAGCTCACGCGCCGAAAGGAAAGCAACGTCTTCGTCTGCGGCGCTACCGCGGGCCAATTTGCGGATTGCCCTTATGAGGCGGGACGGATCGTGCGACTGGTCCCAATATCGATAATTTTTCCGGTTGGCGCAGCCGCATTTCCAGATTATCGAGGCCAGTTGAACGAAATTGCCTACGATCGCGTGACAGATCTTTCGAACCCACCGCGGGTCGCCATCATCGGTGCCGGCATCACCGGCCTTACCCTGGCGCACGAGCTCTCGGGTGCGGGTATCGACGTCGAGATATACGAAGCCGGTCGGGCTATCGGCGGGGAACTGGGCGTGGTTGAGATAAACGGTGAGCCAGTCGAACGGTTCTACCACCACCTTTTCCTGGACAGCCCGGAGATCCAGGAACTCATGCGCGGATTGGGCATCGGCGATCGGATCTCCTGGAAGACGGCGCCGATGGCGTACTACAGCGGCGGGCAGCTCTACCCGTTCAATACGCCCTGGGACCTGCTTAGGTTTTCGCGGATCAGCCCGGCGGCGCGACTGCGCTTGGGGCTGGCGGCACTGCGCCTGCAGATGACCACCGACTACCATGCCTACGAGGATGCCTGCGCCGCCGATGTGTTGCCTGGCCTTTCCGGCCGAGAAGCATTCGACGCAGTTTGGCGGCCATTGCTGGAGGCCAAGTTCGGGTCGCACTGGCGGTCGATCTCAATGGCCTGGTTCTGGAGCCGCGTGCATGTGCGGGCCCGCTCCCGGCCGCGCGGCGCGCTGCGCGAAGTGCTCGGTTACATTGACGGTAGCTTCCTCGAACTCACTCGCGCCCTGGCGGCGTCGGTCGAACGCCGTGGCGCGCGGATTCACCTGCGGTCCCCGATCGCGAGGATCCAGCACGGGGACGGCCGCGTCCAGGGGGTTCAGGTTGGTGAGCAGGCGCGGCGCGCCGATGCGATCGTGGCGACGGTCGGTCTGCCGATCCTGCGCCGCCTGCTACCCGAGCACCGGCAATGGATTTGCATCCCCGAGATTCAATACCGGGGCGCCCTCGTGCTCCTGCTGCAAATTAATCAGGCCCAGTCGCGCTACTACTGGACCAACGTGGCCGACCCCGATATTCCGTTCCCGGTGCTAGTCGAACACACCAATCTGATCGATCGCGAACGCTACGGCGGGGCGCGACTGCTCTACGTGGGTAGTTACCTGGACCCCCGCCACGAGTTCTTTGATTTGTCCGCCGAGCAATTGCTTGCGACCTACGCACCTGCGATGAGCCGCGTATTGCCGGGATTCTCGGTTCGCCAAGTTGAAGATCTCTGGCTCTCGGCCGACCGGGTTGCCCAACCGGTAATTACCGCTGGTTACCAGCATCAAGTGCCGCCCTATGCAACCGCCCTGTCAGGACTCTACATCTGCAACACTGCCCAGATCTACCCGGAAGATCGCGGTACCAACTACAACGTGCGCATAGCCCAGGAATGCGCGCGCCAGATCGTGCGCGATCTTGGACTGAAACCGGGTCGGAGAACCGGTTAATCGCACCGGTGCGGTCAGGATCCCAGCAGCAGCGTGTTGATGTAGTGGATCGGGCCCCCGAGCAGAACGCCGATGACGTTTAGGCCCAAAAACGGGCCGGCGATCAGTAGCGCGAGCAACAGAAACGGGCCGAAGGCGCGCAACCGGTCCAGCTGATAGGCGTAGTCGGCCGGGACGACTCCCACAAGAACTGCGAATCCGTCTAGCGGCGGGATCGGAATCAAGTTGAAAACCGCCAGCAAGACGTTTACCTGAACTGCCAACACCAGGACCATGATGAGGATCTCAGCTGCGGCATCGCCCCCGCCATCGAGAAAAGAACGCGCCAATGGCGCCAATGCCAGTGCCATTGCCAGATTCGAAAGCGGTCCGGCCACTGCCACGAGCGCCATTCCGGCGCGCGGTCCGACACGGAAATTTGACGGGGTGACTATGACCGGGCGCCCCCATCCGAACCCGACCAGGGCCAGCAACACCGTGCCCATCGGGTCAAGATGCCGCAACGGGTTAAGGGTCACCCGGTTCTGTTGGCGTGGCGTGGGGTCGCCAAGTCGGTCGGCTACCCACGCGTGCAGAAATTCGTGGATTGTGATGGCCACCACGAACGCCACCGCCAGGGCTACCAGCAGGGCCGGATCGGAGGCGGCGCGCAAAAGCCCCATAGTTGCCTAAATGCCTGCCAAGTCTTTGGATTATCTGAGAATGGTCGGGCAGCAGTGCGCCCGGCCGATCCTCTGCCGGGCGACCACAGTGGTTGGTAAACGATCGGCTTATGGATCCTGAAGAACTGATTGCGAATGCACTGGCCAAGATCGAAAAGGGCCAGCACGCCGGGGCGATAGGCGATCTGGACGCAGCCATCCGGCTCGATCCGGACAATCCGCTGGCACACAACTCGCTGGCGTTGGCGCGCATCGCGCTCGGGGATTTTGCCGGTGCAATCGCTGCCTACGAGCAGGTTATCGCCTTGGACGAGGATGATGACGATGCCCGCATCGGCTGCGCCCATGCGCACGCCGAATTGGGTAACCGGGCGGCGGCGGTGGAGCAGTTGCGAGCGGTGCTGGCGGTTGATGCCCAGAACCCGCAGGCCCTTGCGCTGCGCGCGGATTGCTATGAGCGAATGGGTCAGCACGCCCTGGCGGCCCGCGACCTGAGTGAACTGCTAAAGCGGGAACCCGACGCCGACGGGCTCAGGCTGCGCATGGCGCGGTGCCTGGCTCGGGCCGAGCTGCTGAAGGAAGCGATCGAGGAGTTCGATCTCCTGATCGAAGACTATGGTGGTGGCACCGAAATCTTCTACGACCGCGGTGTTGCCTACATGCGCATGGGGCAGCTGCGGCAAGCCGTCAACGATTTCACGCTAGCCATCGACACCTACCCTGGGCATGTCAAGGCCCTGCAGAACCGCGGTAACTGCCTGCTGCGTCTGGAGCTGATCGAGGATGCGCTGTTGGACTATGATCAGCTGATCAAGCTGGGCGACAGCGCGGTGGCGCGATTCAACCGCGGCATCATCCACCGGCGTCTGGGCAATACCAACCGTGCCCGGGTGGACTTTTCGCAGGCGGTGGCGCTCGACGGCAGTGGGTCCATCGCCAACCGAGCGCGTCGCTATCTGCAGCCTAATTGATTGCGGCGGACCAGGTCTCAGTTGAGGACGCCGTAATCATTCGGTTTGCGGGCGATCCGAACGGCGGAGGATCTTCGCATTGAAGGCGATCGTGGTTATCCTCGACTCCCTGCGGCGCGATCACGTCGGCTGCTACGGCGCCGATTCCATCCACACTCCCGCCCTGGACCAGCTCAGCCGCGAATCGGTGCGGTTCACCAACCCCAAGCCCGAAGCGCTGGCCACTATCCAGACCCGCCGGGCCCTGCACACCGGCAACCGGGTGTTTCCGTTCGGCGGACACCAGAGCGCTAAGGGTGACAACGTCCGCTTACTGGGTTGGGGGGCCCATTCCGACAGCGTGGTGACGATGTCCGAGATTGCCCGCAATGCGGGTTTGCACACGGGCCTGGTCACCGATACCTACCACCAGTTCAAGCCCTCCATGAACTTCCACCGCGGGTTCGACCAGTTCCGCTGGATTCGCGGACAAGAAAACGACCATTGGAACTCGCTGCAGTTCATCGACAACGCGACCGCGGCAGCGCACAGCTACCCGGCGCAGCACAGCGAAATCGGCCGCCAGCGAATTCAACGCTATCTCGCCAATGTGGCTTGGCGCCGCTACGAAGACGAATATTTCGCCCCCCGCGTGTTCGCCGAGGCGATGCGCTTCGCCGAAGACAACCGCGAGCAGGACTTCCTGCTGGTGGTCGATTGCTTTGATCCGCACGAGCCCTGGGATCCGCCCTGGTGGTATGTCGACCGCTATGCGCCCGGATACCGGGGAACCGACCTCATCTGGCCCTCGTACGGGCCCTGCGGGGACCTGGGCCCCGAACAGCTCCGGCTGATCCGCGCTCTTTACGCCGGCGAGGTGACCATGACCGACCGCTGGCTGGGTATCTTCCTGGAGCACTGCACCGACCTGGGAATCATGGATGAAACCCTCCTGATCGTTCTCTCAGATCACGGCCACAGCCTGGGCGAGCACGGCGTGATGGGCAAGTTACCCAGATCGCTCTACCCTGAATTGATCGACATATTCCTCATGGTGCGGCGTCCCGGCGGTGAAGGTGGCGGGACCACTTGCGACTCATTCGTGTACACCCACGATGTGGCCCCAACAGTTCTCACCGGACTGGGGCTGGAATCGCCCCTACCCACCCAAGGACGAGACTTATTGGCGATCGCCGCCGGCCGTGAACCCGGCCGCGACTATGCCGTCACCGGCTATCACAACTACGTCGTTTACGCCGATGCCGATTTCTGGTATTCGTCCGATCATGACCGCGCCTTTGAAGGCCTATTTGCGCGCGCTCGCGATCCGGATTGTCGCAGCAATCTGGCCGCCGAGCAGCGCGCTCACTGCGACCGTATGTTCGAAATCTGCCGCGGCCAGGCCGGTGGGAGTTTTCCGAAGATCTCGCCCGAGCAACTTCGCCAGGCCGGCCCCTGGTATGAAATGATCTAAGCGCTACCGGCTCCGATCACACCAAAGCCTGCGGTACTGCAAAACATGCCTGCCGGTCCCGGACAACCGCGAACGCGCCCGCGTGGACTTGTGTGCAGGCGCCGCCGGGGCAACGGCCTCGGGAACGCCGATTTCTTCGAGCTGCGAGAGTTTGGTGGCCGAAGCCCCCTGAGCGGACGCTAAGATTTTTCGGTGCCCAGTAGAACCACGCTGCGAAAGGCGGCCGCATTGAAGGCGATCGTGGTTATCCTCGACTCCCTGCGGCGCGATCACGTCGGCTGCTACGGCGCCGATTCCATCCACACCCCCGCCCTGGACCAGCTCAGCCGCGAATCGGTGCGGTTCACCAACCCCAAGCCCGAAGCGCTGGCCACTATCCAGACCCGCCGGGCCCTGCACACCGGCAACCGGGTGTTTCCTTTCGGCAACCACCAATCCCCGAAGGGCGACTCGGTTGCGTGGGCGGGCTGGGAGGCCCACTCCGACGATGCGGTGACGTTGTCGGAAATCGCCGGTCATGGCGGCTATCACACCGGCCTTGTCACCGACGTCTATCACCAGTTCAAGCCCTCCATGAACTTCCACCGCGGGTTTGACCAGTTCCGCTGGATCAGGGGCCAGGAATTCGACCGCTGGGAATCATTGCACCGCATCGGTTCCGAAGCCGCGGCAGCGCACAGCTACCCGGCGCAGCACAGCGAAATCGGCCGCCAGCGAATTCAACGCTATCTCGCCAATGTGGCTTGGCGCCGCTACGAAGACGAATATTTCGCCCCCCGCGTGTTCGCCGAGGCGATGCGCTTCGCCGAAGACAACCGCGAGCAGGACTTCCTGCTGGTGGTCGATTGCTTTGATCCGCACGAGCCCTGGGATCCGCCCTGGTGGTATGTCGACCGCTATGCGCCCGGATACCGGGGAACCGACCTCATCTGGCCCTCGTACGGGCCCTGCGGGGACCTGGGCCCCGAACAGCTCCGGCTGATCCGCGCTCTTTACGCCGGCGAGGTGACCATGACCGACCGCTGGCTGGGTATCTTCCTGGAGCACTGCACCGACCTGGGAATCATGGATGAAACCCTCCTGATCGTTCTCTCAGATCACGGCCACAGCCTGGGCGAGCACGGCGTGATGGGCAAGTTACCCAGATCGCTCTACCCTGAATTGATCGACATATTCCTCATGGTGCGGCGTCCCGGCGGTGAAGGTGGCGGGTCCGCCTGCGACTCGTTCGTCTACACCCACGACATAACCCCGACGGTGCTGGCGCACCTGGGCCTTGAGGCACCATTGCCGGTTGAGGGGCGCGACCTGCTCGCAATCGCGGCGGGCCGCGAACCCGGCCGCGAATACGCCGTCACCGGGTTCCACAATTACGTCGCTTACGCTGACGCCGAATACTGGTACTTCTCCGACCACGATCGCGCTGACGAACACTTGTTCGCGCTCGACTCCGATCCGGAGTGCCACAGCAATCTGGCCGCCGCGAACGCGGCCCGCTGCGAGCGTTTCTTTGAAATCTGTCGCCGCGACGCCGGCGGGCATTTCCCGACCTTCTCGCCCGAACAGCTGCGCCAGGCCGGCCCCTGGTACGAGATGCTCTAGCAGATGTCATCAACCGCGGACAAACCAAATGTAGTCCTGGTGACCCTGGACTCGCTGCGACGCGACCACGTCGGCTGCTACGGCGGGCGCGCCGACACCCCGTTCCTGGACACTTTTGCGTCGGAAGCGCTCCGGTTCGCCGAACCCTATCCGGAGAGCCTGCCGACGATCGAGGTGCGCCAAGCGCTCTACACTGGGCAACGAATCTTCCCGTTTGCCGATCACCGGAGTCGCAAAGGCGACGGCGTACGCTGGCCCGGCTGGCACCCCTTGGACGAGCGCAGGGTGACGATGGCGGAAATCCTTAGCCACGCTGGCTATCACACCGGCCTGGTAACCGACGTCTATCACCAGTTCAAGCCTTCAATGAACTTCCACCGAGGGTTCGACCAGTTCCGCTGGATACGCGGCCAGGAGGGCGATAAGTGGCAGTCGCGATTTCGCATTCCCATGTGGCAGGTTCGCCGGGTCCAACCCGATTCCGATGTCGGCACCCTGCGTGACCAGATGCTGCGCCAGTACCTTGCCAATGTGAGCTCGCGGAAACGCGAGGAAGACTGTTTCGCGCCGCAAGTATTCGGCGCCGCGATGCGTTTTCTGGAGGACAGTCGCGACCGTCCGTTTTTCCTCAGCGTGGACTGTTTCGATCCCCACGAACCCTGGGATCCACCGCGCTGGCGCTGGGAGCGCTACGATCCCGACTACGAGGGGCGCGATTACATCTGGCCCACCGGAATCGATCTGAATACGATAAGCGCGGTCGAACTAGAGCACATTGGTGCCCTCTACGCCGGCGAGGTGACCATGACCGACCGCTGGCTGGGCCGATTCCTGGATCACCTGGAAGTGCTGGGGCTCGCCGAAAACACCCTGGTAGTGATCAATTCTGACCACGGCCACCCGCTTGGTGAACACGGCCACATCGGCAAGGACGGGCCGTTTATGCATCCCGAGCTGATGGATGTGATCTTGATGATCCGCGATCCCTCCGGCGAGGGCGCCGGCCAGGTACGCGATGAATTCGTCTATCACACCGATGTGCTGCCGACGATCCTGGGGCGGCTGGGGATCGAGAACCCGCTGCCGGTGGAGGGGATCGATCTCGGCCAAACCACCTCGCAGCGCCAATACGTCACCTGTGCGATGGGAGCCCAGGTCTTCTACCGCGACTGCGACTGGTGGTACATCGCCAATCGCGACGGATCCGATGCCCAGCTTTACTCGGTCCCCCACGATTACCCGGCCTGCGCCAAGAATCTGGCCAGTACCGAAACCGGAGCGACCGACCTGGCACTGAATCGGATTCGCGCCGACGCCGGCGGGCAGTTGCCGCCGTTGGACCCCGTTCGACTACGGCAACGGGGGCCCTGGCACGAGATGGTCTAGCGGCAAAGGCCGACCATACCAGTGACGAGCCCTGCCCGAGTTAAGGGAAATCGCGGCCCGAGCCGGCGACGCTCCTGAGCAACCGACCACCGCGCTGCGGTCGGAGCCTTAAGTTGCCGCGGTCGGTCGATTGCCCAACGCGCTCTTAATCCGCGCCCGTTTGCTCGCCCGGTAGTCGGCAGCGTGCCTTGACTTAGGAATCGTTGCGCTGGCGGATGAAGTAGGTCGAAATGAAGAAGAAACCGACCGCCGCGACCAGGATCACCAGCGGTTGCCCGATCGCCGGGCTGCGGTCAAAAACATCGCCGGATTCAATCGCGCGGTCGATGATCGCCGCGGCCACTCGAAACGTATAAACGATCGATGTGATGCAGAATATTCCCGACGCGGACAACGCATAGGCGTTGCGGATAAACCGCGCCGATGGGGAATCGGCCAACTGGCGGGCCCTGATCAGCATGAAGATATAGATCACGATTGCCAGCGCGCCATAAATGATCCAGCGCGCCAGTTCTTCGAGCTCATCTACCTTGGACCCGCCGCCGTAGGCGAACGAGTCGCCGGCCAGGACCGAAAGGACGGCGGTGAGGATATTGACGGTGGCCACGAAAGTGATAAGGATCATGATGAGCGCCACTATGCGGGCGAACCATAATTCGAGCCCGGCAACCGAAAACCGTATCGTGCCCATGTTGTGAGCGCGGGTTAGCAGGTACGCCGAAACGACTGCCAGGAAGAGTCCCACGCTAAGCCAGGCCACGGCTATGCCGCCGACCAGTGATCCAACGATATCGGAGATCTGATCCATTCAGCCCAGCCTTCACCTAAGGGATTCCTGCGAGCCGACCGGCGCCCCGCGGGCCTGCCGCAAGCGGCGCTGGCGGATTCGGTAGCCAAGAATAGGCGACCTTTCCTCGGCGGCGCCCCCCGGTGGGCCGCCGGAACCGCGTCGGGAGCCCGAATTTGATCGAGATCGTAGCCGTCCTGGGTGGCTACTTCGCAGGCGCGATTCCGTTTGCGTACCTAATCGGGCGCTGGCGGCGCCGCGACCTGCGCCGCCTCGGCACCGGAAATCTGGGTGCGTCGAACACCTACCGGCATATCGGCAAGTTGTGGGGCGCGCTGGTGCTCGGACTTGATCTGACCAAGGCGTTGCTGCCGATGCTGCTATTGCACTTTTCTTGGGATTCGGAATGGGCGGCAACGCTATGGGCCCTGAGCGCATTCATTGGCCACTGTTGGCCGATCTGGTTCAGGTTTCGCACCGCCGGCCGGGGCATCGCCGTCCTGACCGGAATGTTCCTGGCGTTCGGGGTCATCGAGAACACGCTGGTCTACATATTGGGGGCGATCGCCGGGTACGGCGCCGGTCTGCTGGTCCGCCGACCGGGGTTTGCCGTCCTGGCCATGGTGGTAGGGGCGATCACGCTCGCAGGGTTGACCGGGGCGGGTGCGCCGGTCTTTGCCGGCACCCTGGCCGGAGCGGTCCTGATGCTGCTGCGTCGCAGCGTGGCGCTGCCGGCAGCGCTTGCGACCGGAGTCAAGCGGCAATCCGCAATCTGGCTGGTGCTGGCCGAGGACATCGTCCCCGGCCAGTCGATTTAACCCACGCGCAGCGATTCGGCCGGCATTCGCACCGCTACCCCAACCGGGCGCGGGCGCAGCAACGCCAAAACGATCGTCAGCGGTCCAAGACGGGCGATGAACATGATCGCGCACATGAAGAATTTGCCACCCGGGTTCAGCTCCTTCGGCACCCCGGTCGAGAGCCCGATGTCGCTGACTGCAGACACCGCGTCAAAGAGCGAATTGACCATCTCCGGATTCGAGTAGGTGGCGTGCACGACCAGGAGTGTGACCAGCTCCATGGCCAAGAACAGGACCATCAGGGTCACGCTGACGTAGACCCGGTCGACCGGGATGCTGCGACCGAAGATCTCAGTCTGGCGCAATCCCTGCAACCGGGACTTGGCAGTGGCGAACAATACCCCGACCGTGTTTACCTTCAACCCGGCGCCCATTGACGCCGAGGCGGCGCCGACGATCATGAATGGGACCAGCAAGATGAGCGTTAGTTCATTGAGAAGGGCGATCCCTACCGTCGAAAAACCGGCGTTGCGCGACGTGACCGCATGGAATGCCGAGTTCACGACGCGGTCGAGGGTCGAGAGCGGGCCCAGGGTGTCGGGATTGCCCCACTCCAGGATCAGAAATCCAACCGTCGCCAGCGGCCAACAGATGGCGTTTACGGCCAGGATGAGTTTTGTTTCCATGCGCCTGTTCGGTGGTCGGCGCGGGCCGGCCGGGGCCCGCTTGGGATTGGGCGGCGGCGGCGCCTTGGCGGGCCCGCCGAAGCGGGCCCGCAACCAATGACCGATCACGTTCACCCGCCAGCCGAGGCGGGCGCCGGAGTTTGCCAGCGCCAGCTCCAGCCGCTGCAGTCGCCACTGCGCGGCATATGGCCAAGAGAGCCCGCGCAGCCCGTCGAACACGGCCAGGAAACCGAGGTCGCCGGGTATGATCAGCGCCATCATGGTCAGCAGAAAAATTGGGTTGGCGGCAAAGCTGGCCATCGAGGTGAAATCGCCCATCAGATCGAATCCCGAACCGGTGAATGCGCTCACGGCATGAAATAGGCCGAAAAAGAGCGGCTCTTGGCTGCCCGGCCCCTCGGAATTGGCAAATTGCCAGGTCAGGAGGGCGGTTCCGGCCAATTCAAATGTCAGCGTGTAGGCGACAAATACCCGCGCGGTGCGCGACATCCCTCCGAAAAAGCGCAGCGACAATTGCTCCTGCAGCGTCTGGCGCTGATGGCGGCTGACCTGCCGGCCGAGGGCCTGGAAGAGGATGATCGTTCCGGCCATAAAGCCGAGTCCGCCAGCCTGCATCGCGACCAGAATCACGATCCGCCCGAACTGGTTCCAGTGTGTGCCGGTGTCCACGACCACCAGGCCGCAAGTGGCAACCGCCGAGGTGGCGGTAAACAGTGCATCCCAGATGGGAGTCGCCGAGCCGTCGGCGGTGGCGAACGGCAGTGCCAGCAGCGCCGCCGTTACCAGCGTCATCACCAGGAACCCAGTCACCAGCGTGAACTGCGGCGAGCGCCGCCGCCGCAGCGTGACGGTATCGATGATCTCGACCTGGATCGCCCGACCCAACCGGGCCGGCACGATGTCGCGGACACCGCGCCGCGAGGGCGGTCCTTCGGCCCTGGTGCTTGCTACCGCCTCTGACCCCTCTGAATTCACTGCCGCAGAATATTAGGCATTTTGTCCACAGCCCGACGCTGCCAAGTACGAGATATCGTCAGCCATGCAAATCACCGACGTCCGCGCGATCCCAGTCTTCTACTCGGATCGGGCCAGGAACTTAAATTTCGTGGTAGTTGATACCGATGCCGGCATCACCGGGATCGGCGAATCGGGCATCACCGGCAAGGAACGTGCGATTGCCGGTTGTATCGATCATTGGCGCGAGATCCTGGTCGGCCAAGATCCGTTGCGCATCGAACACAACTGGCAGCGGCTCTATCGTGGAGGCTTTTTCAAGGGCGGCCAGGTGGTAACGGCAACCATTTCCGCCATCGACATTGCCCTTTGGGACATCCTCGGCAAAACCCTTGACGTCCCTATCTACCAGCTGTTGGGCGGCAAGTGCCGCGAAAAGGTCGTAGCGTATGCGCACGTTAACGGGGACTCCCCGCAAGCGGTTGCCGACGACGCCCGCCGCGCCGTTGACCAGGGTTACAAGTTCGTGCGAATCTCGACCACCGACGCCTCGAATGGAATCTTCGAACCGCGGCACATCGTGCGCCAAACGCAGGCCTGGGCGGAAGCGGTGCGGTCCGCGATCGGGCCCGATATCGAACTGTGCGTGGATTTCCACACCCGCCTGGACCCCCATGACGCGGTGCGCTTGGCCGAGCGCCTGGCCGGCCTCGATCCGTTCTTCATCGAAGACCCGGCGCGGTCGGAAAACGCCGATGCCTACGCGCACGTGCGTCAGCACACCAACATTCCGATTGCGGGCGGGGAAGAATTGGCCACCAAATGGGAATTCAAACCTCTTATCGAGCGTGATCTGATCGACTACGTGCGGGTCGATCTGTGCATCGTGGGCGGCTTCAGCGAGGCCCGCAAGGTTGCCGGTTGGGCCGAGACTCACTACCAATATCTGGCCCCGCACAATCCGCTCGGGCCGGTCTCGACCGCAGCCTGCGTACATCTGTGCACGGCCAGTCCGCTGGTCGGCGTGCAGGAAATGCCGCGCCTGCCGGGCGACATGGCTGACGTCTTTCCGACCCAGGTTCGGTTTGAAGACGGTTATCTGACGGTGCCGGATGGCCCTGGGCTAGGGATCGAAATCGACCTGGAAGCGGCCGCGCGGCACCCGTTTCAAATGACCCGCAACCCCGAATACCGGCGTGCCGACGGCGCCGTCACCAACTGGTAAGCGCCACCCGATCCGGGCCGTTGATTATTCGTCGTCGCCGGCGCCGGCCGCTAACGCCTCAACGACGGTGGCGTCTTCCAGGGTGGTTATGTCCCCGGCGACGGTTCCGGAAGAGGCGATTTCGCGCAACAGCCGCCGCATGATCTTGCCGGACCGAGTCTTGGGCAGGGCCGGAGCGAACCGCAGGATCTTGGGGCGCGTGAAGGAACCGATGCTCCGCGCGACATGGGCTTTTAGCTCGGTGGCCAATTGCTCAGATTCATCCACTCCGCCGCGCAGCGTCACGAATGCCGCCACAGCCTCTCCGGTCAGCGGATCGGGAACTCCCACCACCGCCGCTTCGGCGACGGTGGGATGGTTCACGAGCGAACTCTCGATCTCGGCTGTGCCGATGCGGTGCCCGGAAACGTTTAGCACGTCGTCGACGCGCCCGATGATCCAGAAGTAACCGTCGGAATCGCGGGTGGCGGCATCACCGGTAAAGTACAGCCCCGGAAAGCGCTCGAAATAGATTTGGAGGAAGCGCTCCACGTCGCCGAATTCGCCCGGATGGCCGCTCTGCGCCCACCCGTCGGCGTAGATGCCGCGCATGATCGCGGGCCACGGTCGAAGGATCACCAGCAAACCGCGCTGGTCAGCGTCCGTCGGGTTGCCGTCGTCGGCCACGACCTCGGCGTCCACTCCCAGCATCGGCAGGGTGGCCGATCCCGGTTTGGTCGGAGTAGCGGCCGCCAACGGGGTGATCATGAAGCCCCCGGTTTCGGTCTGCCACCAGGTGTCGACCACCGGGCACTTGCCGCCGCCGATGTGTTCGCGGTACCAGAGCCAAACGTCGGGGTTGATCGGCTCGCCGACGGTACCGATTACCCGCAAACTCGATAGGTCCGAGCGGGCCGGCCACTCGTCGCCCCATTTGATAAAGGCGCGGATCGCGGTCGGGGCAGTGTAGAAGACGCTCACTTGGTACTGTTCCACCGTCTGCCAGAACCGGCCGAAGTCCGGGTAATCGGGCGCCCCTTCGTACATCACCGAGGTGATTCCGTTGGCCAGGATGCCGTAGACGATGTAGCTGTGACCGGTGATCCAACCGATGTCGGCGGTGCACCAGTAGATATCGTCGCGGTTGAGGCCGAAGGCCAGATGGGCGGTCATGGCGGTGTAGACCATGTAGCCGCCACAGCTGTGAACCACACCCTTTGGTTTGCCGGTCGTGCCGGAGGTGTAGAGGATAAAAAGCGGATGTTCGGCGTTGACGCTGACCGGTGGGCAGCTGGCCGACTGGCCGGCAACCAACTCATCCCAATCACGGTCGCGGTCGGGTTCGAACCCTATCTGGTTCTGGCAGCGGCGCAGGACAAGTACGTTTTCGACGCTGGGGCAGGCCCCGTCCGCCAGGGCCCGGTCGACGTTGTCCTTGAGCGCGATTACCTTGCCGCGGCGCCAGCCTCCGTCGGCGGTTATCACCAACCGCGCGCCAGCGTCCTGGACGCGGTCGCGAATCGCATCGGCCGAAAACCCGCCGAAGATCACGCTGTGCACCAATCCCAGGCGCGCACAGGCCAGCATCGCCGTTACCAGCTCGGGAACCATGGGCATGTAAATGATTGCGCGATCGCCTGATTCGAGCCCCAGACCGGCCAGGGCATTGGCGGTTCGGCAGACATCGTCCAGCAGATCGGCGTAGGTAATGGTCCGACGATCGCCCGGTTCGCCCTCCCAGAAATAGGCCACCCGCCCGCCGTCGCCCGCCGCCACGTGGCGGTCCAGCAAGTTGACGGTGATATTGAGCGAACCGTCGGTGAACCAGCGCGCAAAGGGTGGGTCCCAATCCAGCAGATTGGTCCACGGTCGGTCCCACTCGAAGCGGTCGGTTTGTTGGCGCCAGAAACGCTGCGGGTCGTTAAGACTCTGGCGGTGTAGGCGTTCATACTCCGCCATCGAAGCGATCGGACCGCTGGCGGCTTGATCGGAATCGGGGTGGAACAACTGCGGGGTGGTTTCGGTCATGGCGCGAATCGGTGGCGAACGGGCGGGAATTGGGGCCGGGCGCGAAGATTCTAGCCGTCCATATCTTGGTCCCGCCGGGCCCCAATAGACTGTGGGCGCTCGTCTTGACCGGTCCCTAGGCGGCGGGCATCCCCAGAAAATCTGTGGCCAAGGACTTGACCCCATGTACGATCCGACCCCGGCTGACAAGTTCACGTTCGGTCTCTGGACCGTCGGCAACATCGGTCGCGATCCCTTCGGTGATCCGGTGCGAAACCCGATTCCGCCGGACCGGATCGTTGAAAACCTGGCCCGCTTGGGTGCCTACGGCGTCAATTTGCACGACAACGACCTGGTCCCCTTTGACGCCACACCGCGCGAGCGCGACCGAATCGTGGCCTCATTCAAGCAAGCGCTCGACGATCACGGTCTCAAGGTCCCCATGGCGACCACCAACCTTTTCACGCACCCGGTATTCAAGGAAGGTGCTTTTACCGCCAACGATCCGAAGGTGCGCCGCTTCGCCCTCCAGAAAACGATGCGGTCGATCGATCTGGGTGCTGAGCTGGGCGCTGAAACCTATGTTTTCTGGGGTGGCCGCGAGGGCGCCGAAGTCGACGCCGCCAAGGACCTGACCGGAGGCTACGCGCGGTTTCGCGAGGCGCTCAATTTCCTCTGCGATTACTGCATCGACCAGGGCTACGGCATGCGCTTTGCGCTCGAGCCCAAGCCCAACGAGCCGCGCGGACACCTGTTTCTGCCAACCGTGGGTTCGATGCTGGGATTCATCGCCACCCTTAACCGCCCCGAAATGGTGGGAGTTAACCCCGAAGTGGCCCACGAAACGATGGCGGGTCTGAATTTCCCGCACGCGGTGGCCCAGGCGCTGGACGCCGGCAAACTGTTTCACATCGACCTAAACGACCAGGACATGGACCGTTACGACCAGGACTTCCGCTTTGGTTCGGTACAGCTCAAGTCCAACTTCATCCTGGTCAAGCTGCTCGAGGATTCGGGCTGGGACGGTATGCGGCACTTTGACGCCCATGCCTATCGCACCGAGGACGAGGACGGAGTCTGGGCATTCGCTGCCGGCTGCATGCGGACCTATCTGATCCTGAAGGAGAAAGTCGCACGGTTTAACGCCGATCCCGAAATCGGCGAGATTCTGTCCGGGCTGCACAGCCAATCGCCCGAGTGGGATGCGATCGCCGACGGTTACAGCAGCGAGCGTGCCGCGCAGGTCAAGTCGGCCGAATTCGATCTGAAGGCGCTGGCGACACGAGGCTACGGCTATGAACGCCTCGACCAGCTCACGGTCGAGGTCCTGCTGGGGGTGCGCTAGCGGCGCAGACCTCAGTCGGACCCGTTGGCGGCGTCCACGACCGTTTTCTGCAAGTGCAGCGGCATCTCCTGGTAGCGCAGGAACGAACTGGTGAAAGTGCCCCGCCCCTGCGTGAGCTGCTTTAAGTCCACCGCATAGCGCTGGGTTTCGGCCAGCGGTGCCTCGGCGATGATCACCGACTGGGAATCCTCGCCCTGGCCGGTGCCCACGATGTGCCCGCGCTTGGAATTGAGGTCACCGATGATCGTGCCGGTAAACGTGTCCGGAACCGTGATGCGGACCTCGTGGATGGGTTCGAGGATGGTCGGCATAGCCTCGGACGCGGCGGTGCGGAAGGCTGCCGCCCCGGCCAGCTGGAATGCCTGGTCGGAGCTGTCGACGGAATGCTCCTTGCCGTCGGTCAGGCGCACCCGGCAACCGACCACCGGGAATTTGGCGCGTATCCCCTGCGACATCGCCTGCACAACCCCTTTTTCAACCGCCGGTATGTAGCTGCGCGAGATTGCCCCGCCGACGATCTCGCTGACGAACTCGAATTCGCCTGCATCCAGTGGCATCGGCTCCAGCACGATCGTCACGTCCCCAAACTGGCCATGGCCGCCCGATTGGCGCTTGTAGCGGCCGTTGGCTTCGCGGCGGCGGCGGATCGTTTCGCGGTAGGGCACCTTGGGAGTTGAGGTCTCCACCTTGGCGCCAAATTTGGATGCGATCACCTCAAGCGCGACATTTAAGTGCGAATCGCCCATGCCCCAGAGTAGGGTCTGCCCGGTTTCCATTTCCCGGCTCACGTGCAGCGATGGATCCTGCTCGGTGAGGCGGTGCAGCGCGGTTGAGAGTTTGTCCACGTCGGATTTGGTCACGGGGCTGACCGCGACGGCCATGTTGGGGTCGGGCATTTGCGGTCCGGGCAGCGGCGCGTCGGTGCGATCAGCGCTGAGCGTGTCCCCGGTCTGGGTGTGCGAGAGCTTGGGCGCGCGCAGTATGTCACCGACTGCAAATTGGGGTACTTCCTGCTGCTCCCGCCCAACGGGTACGAAGAGGTGCCCGATCCGTTCGTCGCTGGAGCGATTGAGATTGTGCAACGTCTGACCGCCCCCCAATTCGCCGCTGCAGACCCGCAAATAGGTCTGGTGGCCCATCTGGGGGTCGACGATGGTCTTGAACGCGACCGCGCTTGCCGTTCCCTGGGCGCGGGGGCGCGGCGGCGGCGCGACTGTGGCCAGCGCCGAGAGCAGCAGATCGACTCCGGAATTGTTCGCCGCTGAGATGCAGTACAGCGGAAAAAGCTCCCGCCCGGCCACGGCGTCAGCCAGGGTCGCGTTGAGGTCGGCAACCGATATGGGTTCGTCGAGCAGGTACTGTTCGATCAGATCCTCACTCTGCGATGCGATCGTCTCGACCAACTCGGCCCTTGATTCCCCGGCCGCGGCCGACATCGCATCAGGGATGGCTTCGCTCTCAGAAGTCCGGTCCCCGAAACGTTGGCCCGACTCTGCGATCAGATCGATCAGGCCGTCGAAGCCGGATCCGGTCCCGTAGGGGATTTGCATTGCCGTAACCGGACCAAACGCTTCCCGCAGATCCGCCAGCACCCTGGGATAGTCGATGTTTTCGCGGTCAAGGCGATTGAGGGCAAATATCACCGGCAGTTTTGCGCGGGCTGCGTTCTGCCAGGCCAGTTCGGTGCCGACTTCGATGCCGGCGGTCGCATCCACCAGGATCACGGCACAGTCAGCGGCCCAGATTCCAGATACGATCTCGCCCCCGAATTCGGGGTCCCCGGGGACGTCAATGATGTTGATCTTTTTTTGGCCCCACGCGCAGGCCAGCACTGCCAGTGCGGTCGATGTTTGACGGGCAATTTCCTCGGGTTGGGAGTCTGACTGCGTGTTGCCGTCCTCCACTTTCCCCATGCGGGATGTGGCGCTGTTGGCGTACAGCGCCGCTTCGGCCAGCGTGGTCTTGCCATTGCCTTTCTGGGCCAGCAGGACCGCGTTGCGGATGTTGTCGGTCGAGTACTGCTTCATCGCTGCCAATCGCCGTCGGTCGGGTATCCCGGTCTCATTTGCTGGGAACCCCTGATTATTCCTGATTGCTAGATTTTGATCCAAGCGAGTCGGCTATCCGTATCTCCACCAGCGCAGGCCGCCCGGATAGCCCATTCGGCCGCACCCGCAATCGCCCCGCCGGTTGTTGGATTCGGACCCATCGCCCGCCCGATCGGCGCTAGATAACCTCGGACCGGCGCGCGATGCATTGGCGGCGGCGCGAAAATCTGTCAGTCGCCCGTGCCAGCTGCCCGCGTCGAGGAGACCTGGGTCGGCGTGGCGGTGCGGCTGCAGGCCCAAGAAGCAGTCCCCTGCACAATGACAATTCGTCAATTGGCGGATCTGATGCGGATAGTTATCAAATGCGGTTCGTCGCTGCTCACGCGGTCGGACGGAAGCCTGGACGAGGAATTTATCGCCGGGCTTTGTGCGCAGCTGGCCGCCTTGCACGACGAAGGCCATCAGGTGATGCTGGTCACCAGTGGGGCGGCGGCCACCGGAGCCGGAATCCTGGGCCGACGCGACGACGGTTCCGAACCCACGACGGTGCGGCAGGTTCTGGCCGCAGTTGGCCAGGCACCGCTGATTGAAACCTACCGTCGCTACCTGGAGGAGCACCAGCGGTTGCCCGCCCAGGCGCTGATCTCGCGCTCGGACTTGGAGCGGCGTTCGGGTTACCTCAATGCCCGCAATGCCTGCTTGGCGCTGCTCGGAATGGGGATCCTGCCGATCGTGAATGAAAACGACGTCGTCGCCACCGAGGAATTGCAATTCGGGGATAACGACCGCCTTTCGGCCTTGGCCGCCAACCTGGTGGATGCCGACATCCTGATAATCCTGACCGATGTGGAGGGGTTCTATGGACGCGGTTCCGACGGCGAGCCGGAACTGCTGCGCGAGGTGGACGAGATCACCGACCGGCACTACGCGTTGGCGGGAGCCTCTTCCGGCGCTCACTCGGCCGGAGGAATGCGGACCAAGCTCGAAGCCGCGCGCATGGTCCAATCGCACGGTGGCGTGACCGTAATCGCGTCCGGGCGCTGCCGCGATGCGGCGGTCAGGATTGCCGGCGGCGAAAAGATTGGGACCTGGTTTTCGGCGCCATCACGACGGACCGGCTCACGCCAGCGCTGGATGCTGGCCGAGCTCGATCTGGTCGGTGAGGTGCGCGTCGACAACGGGGCCGCGAATGCGCTTCGGCACCGGCGCAGCAGTCTGCTGCCAGTAGGGGTGGTTGGCGCCAGCGGCAACTTCCGGCGCGGCGAATTGGTGGCGGTAATCGATGCGGTCGGCAACGAGATCGCGCGCGGCCTGGTTGCCTACAACTGCCAAGATATTTCTAGGATTGCCGGGGCCAGTTCCCACCAAATCCGCGACCGGCTCGGATACGAGTACGGAGCCGAAGTCATCCACCGCAACAACATGGTTGTCCTTTAAATGCAGATCGCAGAATCAGCGTCGAAGACCGCAAGCCGCCAATTCGATCCCGGTTTGGTTGCCCGCGCTGAAGCGGCGCGTCGCGCGGCCCCGGTGCTGGCCGGGCTCAGCAGCGCCCAGAAGAACGCCGCCCTGGCAGAGATCGCCGCAGCCCTGCTAGACCACAGCGAAATGATTTTGGCCGCCAATCGGAGCGACATGGACGCGGCCGCTGCGGCGGGCATGACGGCGGCGATGCAGGATCGGCTGCGATTGGATTCAGGGCGAATCGCCGGGATCGCCGCGGGCGTGCGCGAATTGCTAGCCCTGCCGGACCCGATCGGATCCGAGATCGACCAGCGACGCCGCCCGAACGGGCTCCGGATCTCGCGCGTGCGGGTGCCTTTGGGTGTCTGCGGGGTCATCTTCGAGAGCCGACCCAATGTCGCAGTGGACGTGGCTTCGATCTGTCTCAAATCCGGCAACGCCACTGTACTGCGGGGCGGATCAGAGGCGATTGCCAGCAACAAGGCCTTAGTTGACGCGCTTTGCGATGCGGGCATGCGCGCCGGGTTGCCCGACGGCTGGGTGGGTTTTATCGAAAAACCCGACCGGGCGATTGTGGGCGACATGCTGCGGATGCGGTCGCACTTTGACGTGGTGATCCCGCGCGGCGGCGCCGGGCTGGTCGAATTCGTTGCCAGCACGGCGGTGGTGCCGGTGCTGGAAACCGGCTTCGGTGTCTGCCACACGTACGTGCATTCGGACGCGGACCCGGATAAGGCGCACGGCATCGTAGTCAACGCCAAGACCCGTCGTCCGTCGATATGCAATGCGCTGGACACACTTCTGGTTGACGCCGCGATAGCGCCCGGATTTCTGCCCCACGTCGGTGCCAGCCTGCAAAAACGCGGTGTGACCATCCATGCCGATCCGAGCGCCCGCGCCCTGCTCGGGGGAGTGGACGGGGTTGAGGCCCTTGAACCGGGCGATTTCGATACCGAGTGGCTCTCGCTGCAAATGTCGGTTGCGGTCGTTTCGGGACCGGAAGCGGCAGTTGAACACATCCGAAACCATGGCAGCGGACATTCCGAGGCGATCGTGACCGAGGACGGTGTGGTGGGAGAGCGCTTCCTGCGGGAGATCGATGCTGCCGCCGTGTACTGGAACGCTTCGACCCAATTCACCGACGGGGGCGAGTTCGGCTTGGGGGCCGAAGTGGGCATCTCGACGCAGAAATTGCACGCCCGCGGCCCAATGGGCCTGGAGGAACTGACTTCATACAAATGGGTGATCTCCGGTGAGGGCCAGGTCCGCGCGCAATAGCCTGACCGGCCCGCTTGCGCGGCGCCGGCTCCTAGCCGGGGCGATCGCGGGCGGGGTCGGCGTCGCCGCCGGAATCGGTGCGGCTTCCCTTCTGGGCGCAAACCCGTTGGCTTCCGACCTTGCGATCGGCGGAATCGGGTTGGGCGGTATGACGCCCGAATCGGCCCGATCCAAGCTGGAGCGAGCGGTAGCCGATTGGCTGGCGGCGCCCGTGCGCTTCGACGCCGCGCAGGGCGAATGGAACCCGACTGCAGCCGACATCGGGCTGCGCGCCAATTACCGCGACGCATTCGTCGAGGCGATCCGGGTGCCCGGACGCGGTGGATCGCTGCCGGTCGCGTTCGAGCTACAGGAGTCAAAGCTGCGCGCCTGGCTGGACGAGCTCGAACGGTCGGTGCTGGATCCTCCGGTTGACGCGGGGATTGCTTTCGATGGCGGCCGGCCGCAGCTGCAGCGTGCGCGCAGCGGCAGGGGATTCGATGTCGATGCGGCCCTGCAGGCGCTGCGTGATGGGCTGGCCTCCGGCCGATTGCAGCAGTTTCAGATCGGTCTCGCAGAGATCGAAATGGGCCCACTGATAACCGATGCTGACGCGACCGCGGCGCTGTCTCTGGCGCGCGCCATGGTGGCTGCGCCGGTCAACATCATGTTTGCCGAGTTCGGCGGCGGATGGCAGATCGGCCAGCTCGAACTGGCCGGCGCCTTGACCGTATCCGCCAGCGCTGGAACGCTGCGGGTGGGGCTGGATCCGAATGGTTTGCCGACTCTGTCCGAGATCGATGCGTTCCTCGCGCGGGCGGGCGTTCCCGGTGATATCGAATTCGATCCCGAAACCGCCAAGGTATCGCGATTCGAACTGCCGGTGCAAGGCCGGCGGCTGGACCGCCAGGGCCTGGTGGAGGTTTTGGCCCGGGACCTGCCGAACGGTCGGCGCCAGTTCGAGGCGCCGCTGTCCTATGACCGCCTGACCTGGACCAATCCGCTGGCCGAGCAGCTTGGAATCGTGGCCAGGCTGGCCGAAGGCACCAGCATATTTCAGGGTTCGGCCGGCTATCGGATCCACAACATCGATGTGGGCTCCGGGCACATCGATGGCACTTTGGTGCTGCCGGGCGCATCGCTTTCGTTCAATGAGGCCCTGGGCCCGATCGACTACGACCGCGGGTACATCGATGGCCTGGTGATCATTGCCGATTCAACCGAGTTCGCCATTGGCGGTGGGATCTGTCAGGTGTCGACTACCCTGTTCAGGGCCGCCTTTTGGGCCGGCCTGCCGGTCCTGGAGCGGCACAAGCACCTTTACCGGGTCTACTACTACGAATTGGGCGGTTGGCCGATTGGGTTCGACGCTTCGATTTGGCAGCCCGATCTGGACATGCGGTTTGTGAACGACACGCCGGGGGCGCTGCTGATCACGCGTCGCTTCGACCGCCGCCGTCAGACCCTGGCGTTCGATATCTGGGGAACCCCGGACGGACGCCAGGTCGAACTGGCCGACGCCAGCATCTCCGCCTGGGTGGATCAGCCTGAAGACGAGTGGGTCATCAATCCGGAGCTTCCCGAGGGCACGATTGACCAGACCGAGCACGGTGCCCGGGGTGCCTATGCCTCGATCGAACGCAGCGTCAACCGCACCGAAGAGGACCCGCGCCGCGACGCCTTCCACTCCTCGTTCGTCGCCTGGCCCAACCGCTACATGATTGCCCTTGATGTGGCAAGACGTGCCCACCCCGAGGAATATGCGGCCTGGTTGCGGCGCGTCCGAGAGGAAGGTGACGCCAAGCTGGTGCACCGGTTCGAGCGTCCGATCGCCGCAGGATCGCCCCTCGATTCCGACCCCGAAGCGCTGCCCGAGCCCACGCCGGCGCCTGAACTACTAGCTGAAATCGAGGAACTGGAAACTGCGGTCGCGGAATTGCTTGAATCTCTGGATCAGTCATCCGGATGACGGCGAGGCAGCCGCCGGGGCAGCCATAGACTCGGGCACCGCCCATCACGGGGAGTGGCGCAGCCCGGTTAGCGCGCGTGCTTTGGGAGCACGAGGCCGGGGGTTCAAATCCCCCCTCCCCGACCTTGCCGCGATCGCCCGTCGCGGCCCCAAGCCATAAAATCTAGCGGTTGTCGGTACAGGATCTGGGCGCGTTCGCGCGCCCCGACGAGTTGGCAACGAACAAATAATCACGCCGCCGGACCGCTGCAGTCCTGCCGCCGTCACCGACGACGGTCCTGTCAGCGGGTTGAAGGCCGCGGAAGCGCAAAAGGACTGATTCCATGCCCGTAGTTGATATGGAAGAGCTGCTGGCCAACGGCGTCCACTTTGGCCACAAGACGCGTCGCTGGAACCCCCGCATGGCGCGGTTTATCTATGGCGCCCGTAACGAGATCCACATCTTCGATCTCCGCGAAACGGTCAAGGCGATCGACCAGGCCCACTCATACCTGTCGGCCTTGGTTTCGCGCGGCGGGCGGGTCATCTTCGTGGGAACCAAGCGCCAGGCCCGCGACGCCACGAGGAACATTGCCCACACCACCGGACAGTTCTACGTGATTGAGCGTTGGTTGGGCGGGACGCTGACCAATTTCGAGACGATCAAACATCGCCTGCAGACGCTGCGCGAACTGCGAATCCGCGCCGCCGACGGGGCCTTTGACGATTTGCCCAAACGCGAACGCCGCCGCCGCGAAATCGAACTCGATCGGCTGGAGCGCAAGATGGGCGGGATTGCCCACCTGACCGAATTGCCGCAGGCACTGATTGTGGTCGATCCCAATCGCGAGGCCAATGCCGTCCGCGAGGCGCGCGGCCTGGGAATACCGGTAGTGGCGCTGGTCGACTCCAACTGCGACCCCGATACCGTCGATTTGCCAATCCCTGGAAACGACGATTCGCTGCGGTCGGTGGGCCTGGTTCTGGACGCGCTGGGCAGCGCGATCCAGCCGGCCTGGGAGGCTTACGAGAGTGCGCGCGTGGAACGCGAGCAGCGTGAGCGCGTGGAACGCGAGCGGCAGGAACAGATCCGGCGCGACTTGGCGCGCAAGAAGCAAGCACTACTTCAGAAGGCGGCCTCGGCCAAGATGGAGCAGGAAGCGGCACGTAGCGCCGATGGCGATGCCCCTGAGGCTACGGGTCGCGACGCTGGTCCGTCGCGCCGCCGTGGCGCTGGCGGACGCCGCGCCGGCGCTCCCCGCGGCGGTCGCGGCGGGCGATCGCGCCGACCGGCTTCGGCCGCCAGCGATCGCGGCGACAGCAGCAAACCTTCTTGAATATCGACAAACCGTTGGAGTGGTCATAAATGATCAAGATCGACATCGCCGCGATCAAGTCGCTGCGGGCCGAAACGGGCGCCGGAGTAATGGATTGCCGTCGTGCCCTCCAAGAGTCGCAGGGCGATTCGGAGGCTGCCCGTCAGATATTGCGCACCGCCGGATTGGCGCGGGCGGCCGAGCGGTCCGGGCGCGAGACCGCTGAGGGCCTGGTGCATGCCTACATTCACCCCAACCGGCCGCTGGGCGCCATGGTAAAGCTCACCTGCGAAACCGATTTCGTGGCTCGCACCGAGGAATTCCAGAACCTGGCCAAGGAAGTGGCGATGCACATCGCCGCCCTCGGCCCGGGCCGCATCGGCGCCGAGGATGAAGGCGCCGGTGATGCACTTTTGGAACAGAGCTACGTCCGTGACCCTTCAAGGACAGTGGGTGAGCTGATCCAGGAGTCGATCGCCCGAACCGGCGAGAACATCCGCGTCTCCGAGTTCGCCCGGTTCGAGATCTAGGTCTGACGTCGCCCGCCGCAGCAATCTTTTAGTGGACCCCGCGGCCAAACCGCCGGTGTTCAAGCGGGCGATGCTAAAGCTCAGCGGTACCGCGCTGGCCGATGAATCAGGATTCGGAGTGGCCCCCAAGCAGGTAGCGGCGCTGGCCCGCCAGGTCGTGACGGCGCGTGCCGTTGGCGTCGAGATCGGGGTCGTTGTGGGGGCCGGCAATATCTGGCGGGGCGAGTCCGCCCAAGCGGGCGGGATGCATCGCTCAACTGCCGACTACATGGGAATGCTGGGGACCGCCATTAACGCCCTTGCATTGCAGCAGGCAATCGAATCACTGGGAGTCGAGACCCGGGTGATGACGGCCATTGAAATGCGTGAGGTTGCCGAGCCCTACATTCGCCGGCGGGCGGTGCGCCACCTGGAGCGGGGCCGCATCGTCATCTTCGGGGCCGGCACCGGGAACCCGTACTTTACTACCGATACCGCCGGGGCGCTGCGCGCCAGTGAGATGGACGCGGACGTGCTGCTTAAAGCCACCCGCGTGAACGGCGTCTTCGATCGCGACCCGGAAAGGCACCCCGACGCGGTGCATTTTCCGAAGATAACGTACATTGAGGCGTTGAACCGTCGACTGCAGGTTATGGACGCGACCGCGTTCTCGCTCTGCATGCAGAACAACATGCCCATAGTCGTATTCGAGCTGGATCGCCCGGGGCGCAACCTGCTGGGCGTTTTGCGCGGGGAGAGCATAGGCACAAGGGTGGAGCCGAGCTGATGGTAGAGGAATTTCTCAGCGACGCCGACGTACGCATGGACCGCTCCGTGGTGGCGCTGAGCCGGGAACTAGACCACGTTCGCACTGGACGCGCCGCTTCGGCACTAGTGGAAGGTTTGAAGGTGGATGCCTACGGGGCGCCGACCGAGCTCAAATCACTGGCCACGATTGCCGCCCCGGAGGCGCGCCTGTTGGTGATTCAACCATGGGACCGCAGCCTGGTCGAATCCGTCATCAAGGCGATTGAAACCTCCGATATTGGGATCACGCCGTCGACCGACGGCAACTTAATCCGGCTGCCGTTTCCACCGCTATCGGCCGAGCGCCGGCGGGAGATGGTGCGTCTGGTGCACCGCAAGGTGGAGGATGGCCGGATCGCCGTGCGCAACATCCGCCGCCACATCGCCGACGATATCCGCACCGCGGCCAAGGAGAAAATGTGTTCCGGGGACGAGGCGCACCGGGGCCTGGAGCAGCTCGACGGCGTCACCAAGGCCAAGGTCGAGGAGATTGACGAGTTGGGCCGCAACAAAGAGGCCGAGGTTCTCGAGATCTGAAGATGGCCCCGGACCCTTCTGAATCGGTCGGCGCCGCATCGCCGCCGGCGCATGTTGCCATCATCATGGACGGCAACGGACGCTGGGCCGCCGACCGCGGCCTGCCGCGCTCGGAAGGGCACCGCGCCGGCAGCCTGCGGCTGAGCGAAATCATCGAGGCCTGTCTGGGTCGGGGCGTAAAGCACCTGACGGTCTATGCGCTTTCAACCGAGAACTGGAAACGGCCGTCGGATGAGATCGATTACCTGCTCATGCTCATGGACGAGCGACTGCGGGCCGAACGGCGCCGAATCTTCCAGAACCGGATTCGCGTCTGTGTGCTGGGCTCGCTTGGCCGGCTGCCGCCGGCACTGCGTCTTACGATCAAACAGCTGCAGCTGGCAACCGCGAATTTCGATCGGCTCACGCTCAACATCGCTTTCAACTACGGTGGACGCAGTGAAATCGTGCGCGCAGTGCGCATGTTGATGCGGTCCGAAGCGGACTTCCAGGCGGTGACCGAAGACCGGCTCGCCGATTGCCTCTACACCGCCGGGCAGCCGGACCCCGACCTGGTCATCCGGACCGGTGGGCAACTGCGCCTGAGCAACTTCTTGCTCTGGCAGAGCGCTTACGCCGAATATTGGTGGACGGCTGCGCTGTGGCCGGACTTCGGCCCCGATCTGTTTGACGAAGCCCTCGCCGAATACCAACGTCGGCAACGGCGTTTCGGGCGCGTATCGGCAGACCCGCCACGGGTGCCGGGTCGGTAAAACAGGGTCTGGCCTGGCGATTGGCCAGCGCCTTGGTGCTGGGTCCGCTGGCGGTCGCGCTGGTCTGGCTGGGCGGGTGGTGGACCATCGGACTGGCGGTTGTCGCGTTCTCCGTGGCGGCGAGTGAATTTGTGAACCTGGTCATCTCCGGTGCGCCCTGGTGGCGGCGGTCCTGGCCGGCGCTGGCAATTCTTGCGCTCGCCCTTTTATTAGCCCCCGATAACACCTTCAACTGGCCGGTCCCGCAGCTGCTGGTCGGAACCCTGGCGGTACTGCTGGGATTGACTTTCGAACTTTGGCGGTCCCGCTCGGCCGAGGCCTTGAATGGGTTTTGCGCCGCCGGCGGGGCGGTTGTTTACCTGGCGCCACCGATGCTCTGCGGGTTGTATGTCGCGGGCTCCCGCGATGGTCCGCTTCTGCTTCTATTGCTTGCTGCCAGCGTCTTCACCTTCGACAGTTGCGCATTCGCCGTGGGACGGGCGATTGGCCGCCGCCGATTGGCTCCCGGCATCTCTCCGGGCAAGACCTGGGAGGGATTGGCCGGCGGCATCCTGGGGTCGCTTGCAGCCGGGGCCGTGTTCTCGATCTGGATCGACATTTCGGCCTGGTGGCTGGCACCACTGGCGGCCGCGGTTGGCTTGGCCGGCCAGGCTGGGGATTTATTGGAAAGTGCGTTAAAGAGAGCGTTTGGGGCCAAGGATTCCTCCAGCCTCATTCCCGGCCACGGCGGAATCCTGGACCGCATCGACAGTTTCACAACCGCTCTGCCGGTCGGTCTGGCACTGCTGTTTATGGCCGGAATGCTGTAATGCCGCGACCCACCCGGCTGGCCATTTTGGGCAGCACTGGTTCCATCGGGACCCAGGCGCTGGGCGTGGTGGCGGCATGTCAACAGGAATTTGAAATCGTTGGGTTGGCGGCCGGTCGAAATCGGGAACTGCTGCTGCGGCAAGCGCGCCGTTTCGGGGTCAAGCAGGTGGCGCTGGCGACGGCCGAAGCGGGCGTGTCCGATTTCGATGGGATATCCGTATTGGGGGGTGAGCAGGGTGTTATCCGGATTGCCTCCGAAGTGGGCGCCGACCTGGTGCTGGTGGCCACCGTCGGTGCCGGCGGGTTCGCCCCGACCGTGGCCGCCGTCGAAGCCGGATGCGACATCGCCCTAGCCAGCAAGGAGCTACTGGTCATGTCGGGGCAGCTGCTGATGCGCCACGCCAATGCCCATGGCGTCAGCGTCCGTCCGGTCGACAGCGAACACTCGGCCATCTGGCAGTGTCTCTGGGGCGAGGATCCGGCCAGCATCGGAAGAATAATCCTGACCGCCTCGGGCGGGCCGCTGCGCAACCTGCCGCTGAGTCAGTTTGCGGCCGTGACCCCGGCAATGGCTCTGGCCCATCCAACCTGGGACATGGGCCCCAAGGTCAGCATCGACTCGGCGACGCTGCTTAACAAGGGCCTGGAGATCATCGAAGCGAGCTGGCTCTTCGGGATAGCAGCCGATCGGATCGACGTGCTTGTGCATCCGCAGAGCATCGTCCATTCGCTGGTCGAATTCATCGACGGTTCCTGCAAGGCGCAGCTGGGCGTCCCCGACATGCGAATCCCGATATCCTGCGCGCTCGGGATGCGCGGGCGGTTGCCGATTGCCGGGCATACGCCGCGGCTTGACCTGTCCGCGGGTTCAGACCTCGAATTCCTGGAACCCGACCACGCCCGCTTCCCGCTGCTGCGGATGGCGCGCCAAGTGGCAATGGAAGGTGGCTGTGCGCCGGCGCTGCTGGTCGGCGCCGACGACGCCGCGGTGGCGGCATTTCTGGACGGGCGCATCCGCTTTGACCAATTGCCACAGGTCGTGCACGCGGTCCTGGAGAGCTCCCCGCGCGGAAGCATGGACCAGATTGGCGATGCATTGTCTTTCCACACCCAGGGGTACCGGATCGCCGAAGAGCACATCCGGCGATTGAACCGGTGATCGCTCCGCTGCTTAGCACGCTGGGAACGATCGGTACCCTGGCGGTCGGCCTGGGAACGTTGACGCTGATCGTAATTGCGCACGAACTCGGCCATTTTGCCGCTGCCCGCCTGCTGCGGATAAGGGTGCTCGAATTCGCGGTAGGTTTCCCGCCACATCTTCTAAAGCGCCGCTTGGCCGGCACTACTTTCACGCTGAACCTGTTTCCCATCGGCGGATACCTGCGGATGCTGGGCGAGAACTCGGACCGTGCGGGCGCGTCGGCCGACAGCTTTGCCGCCCAGCCGGCGTGGGGACGGTTGCTGGTGTTGGCGGCCGGCCCGGCATTCAACGTCATCGCCGGTTTCGGTTTCCTGCTTGTGGCCGCGTTGCTGTTTGCTCCGGTGGGTACCCGGATCACCGCGGTTGAACCGGGGTCTCCGGCAGCGCTGGCCGGACTCCAACCTGGCGACCGAATCGTGGCGGCAGGCGGACGCGAGGACATCCTTCCGGCCGAGTTGTCGCTGGCCGTGGACGAGCTGACCGGCGGTCCGCTGCAGCTTGTGCTGGAGCGGGCGGGCGAACACTGGCAAGTCGGGCTTGTTCCGCGCCTTAACCCTCCCCAGGGGGAGGGACCGCTGGGAGTGCACGTGAACTACGTCTACGGCCTTGACCCGTCGTGGCAGGCGCTGGGCCGG
Organism: Chloroflexota bacterium; assembly: GCA_965217845.1. Lineage (GTDB taxonomy): Bacteria > Chloroflexota > UBA11872 > UBA11872 > VXNJ01 > VXNJ01. Next base: position 1,883,053 of record OZ244573.1, on the reverse strand, counting down.
GCAATAGTCCAGACCGGCGACGCGATCTCCCTGCTGCCGCGGTACACCGCCGGCGCGTTGGCGGGCGAAGGTCAGATAAATCTGACCGGGGTGGTCGGAATCCTCGAGACATTCGGACAGGCGACCGCGCTCGGTCCGGCCCTGGTATTGGGCCTAGCCGGTTCCATATCCGTCCAGGTGGCGCTCTTTAACCTGTTGCCGTGGCCGGTACTGGACGGTGGCCGGATGGCGTTGATCCTGATCGAGGTGGTGCGCGGACGCCGGATTTCGCCGGCAGCCGAACGCGCCTTGCAAGTGGTGAGCATGGCCGCATTGCTCATACTTGTGGTGGTAGTAACTGCCGCCGATATCACCCGTATCGCCGGCGGCCGGCCCTAAGACCTCGCGGCGCCGAGGTCTGGGAATTTGCTGAAGGCCTGTCAAGATATGTCGGACATCCTCAGACGGCGGACATCTATCCCGGTTCACGTCGGTGATGTTCGGATCGGCGGCGGTGGCCCGATCGTGGTCCAGTCGATGACCACGACCAATACCGCCGATGTCGCAGCGACCGGCGCCCAGATCGCCCGCCTGGCCGACCTGGGTTGCCATATCGTTCGCGTGGCGGTCCCAGACCGTGAAGCCGCCCAGGCCCTGCCGGCGCTGATCGCGGCCAGCGCGGTGCCGCTGATTGCCGACATTCATTTCGATTACCGCCTGGCACTGCTGGCGGCCGAGGCCAACGTAGACGGCCTGCGCATCAATCCCGGCAACATCGGCGATCGCGACCGCGTACGCAAGGTTGTGACGGCCTGCAAGGCCCGCGACATTCCCATGCGGATCGGGGTGAACGCCGGTTCAATTCCCGAAAACCGCACCGCCGACGGCCGGCCCAAGCAGGGCCAGGCCCTGGCCGAGGCGATGGTGGCGCACGCCATGTCGCACATCCAGATCCTGGAGGACGAGAACTTCGAGTCCATCAAGGTCTCGCTCAAGGCGTTCGACATCGACCCAATGGTCCGGGCCTATCGGTTGATCGCCGACCAGATCCCTTATCCGCTGCACCTGGGCATCACCGAAGCCGGGACCGTCCGATCGGGCAGCATTCGTTCGTCGATCGGGATCGGGATGCTGCTCTACGACGGTATCGGCGACACCATCCGGGTGTCGCTGACCGCCGAGCCCGAGGAAGAGGTACCGGTGGCGTTCGAGATCTTAAAAAGTCTCGAGTTGCACCAGCAGGGCACCACCCTGGTTTCGTGCCCCTCCTGTGGTCGCTGTGAAATCGAACTGTTCGACTTGGTAAATCGCATTGAGCAGCACCTGTCGCGGATCGACGAACCGCTCAAAGTGGCGGTCATGGGGTGCGTGGTCAATGGTCCGGGCGAGGCCCGCGACGCCGACATCGGGCTGGCCGGTGGGCGCGGACGCGGGGTCATCTTCTCCAAGGGCGAGATCCTCAAGACCCTTGACGAGGATGATTTCTTCCCCGAATTGACCGCCGGTATCGACGACCTGGTGGCCGAGCGGCAACGCCAGCGCGAACTGGAATCCGCCGACGTCTAGGCGGATTCGCTGCCGGACCGCTGCCCCGCGTTCAGGATGGCAAAGACCAGCGCGGCGATGAGTCCGCCGGCCAATGGCCCGGCCCAGTAGACCCAGTGATCGGCGAACTGACCGCTAAATATTGCCGGCGCCAGGGTTCGGGCCGGGTTGAGCGAACCGCCGGTCAGGGCGCCGCAGATTATCAGGCCGGCGGCCAACGCACTCGGAATCGCGACCGCCGCCACCGCCGCCGGGGCGCGATAGCGCACCGCTACGAAGAGGATCGTTGAAACCAGCACGAACGTGGCGGCCGCCTCCAGGACCACCGCCTGCCAGGGCTCGGTTCCGAATGCGACCGTGGTGAGACCGTAATTACTGGGCCCCAGCGGGATGGTCAACGCCAGGACCCCCACGGCCAGGGTCGCGCCGATGAGCTGGGCGACGATGTTGCCAATCCCGGCCAGCAATGAAATCTTGCCGAGTGCAAACAGGGCAGATGTGACCGCCGGATTGAACTGGGCCCCCGAGATGTCGTAGAACATGTAAATCCCGGCTGCCAGCGGGAACGCCGACCCCAGGACCGCGATCAGCATAGTTGCGCTGCCGCTGAGCTCTTCCACCACCACCGCGGCCGATGCGGTCGCGCCCAGCACAAGGACGAAGGTACCGACCATTTCGGCCAGCCATGATCGGGTCTGTTCGTTCATAAATCGCGTTCCATCCGGGCGTGTTGGCTGCGGCCAGTTGTGCGTGCCGAATTGAATTTACCCTGCCCGGCTGGCGGTGGGGGAAAGCCGGCGGCCCCAACCGATAATCACGCTGCACTGCCGGCGGCCGACGCCGGTCGACGGTGCAGATTCAAGTCCGCCCCGAAAATGGACCAGGCGCTGCGATGATGGACCAGCCGAACGTATTCCGGCAAAAACTCGATGCTGGCGAGCCCACCGTCGGCTGCCGCGTTTCCTCGGTTTGGGCGGGACTGGCCGAGGTGATCGGCTTGACCGGGCAGATCGATTACGTCGAATTCGTGTCCGAATACGGACCGTTCGACAACTTCGCGCTGGAGAATTTCGCACGGGCGATCGACCTTTTCCCCCACATGAGTTCGCTGATCAAGATGGACCAGATGCCGCGTCCCTATCTGGCGATCCGCGCTGCCGGGGCCGGGATCGAGAACTTCCTCTTCTCCGATGTGCGCGGGCCCGAGGACGCGCGCGAAGCGGTGGGGTCGGTGCGTGCTGACGCGGCTGGCCAGTGGGGCCTGCGCGGGCTGGGCGCCACTCGCGACAACCGCTGGGGTTATGGACTCGACGTGCCCGCCTATATCGAGAAGCTCAATAAGGCGGTGGTGATGATCATGGTCGAAAAGAAGGGCTGCGTCGACGAGCTCGAAGAAGTGCTGCAGACCCCAGGCCTGGACATGACCCAGTTCGGCCCGGCCGACTATTCGATGAACACCGGCAATCTCGACGGCCCCAGGTCGCCGGCCGTTAAGGAAGCCGAGCTCTATAGCATCGAGACCTCGATGAAGATGGGCGTAACTCCCCGGGTCGAGATCGGCACCCCTGACCAGGCGGCGCCGTACCTGGAAATGGGGGTGCGGCACTTCAGCCTCTCCGGCGACATGTACGTGCTGCGCGAATTCTGGGCGACCGAGGGCCGCCGCCTGCGCGAAATGATCGATTCCGCGTAGTCCGCGCACCCAAACCTCGCGCGTGGCCGCGGTGCAGCGTTTCCGGGGTTCACCCTCGACCCCGGTGGGCGCGATTTGGTTAGGGGCGCTTTGCGCCGCGAGCTGTCGGTCTTGATCTAGCCTGGCGGTCCGGGCAAGTCGGCGGCGGTCCAGAGTCCGGCGTTCATCTGGCCGCCGTCAACCACCAGACATTGGCCGGTTATCCAGCTGGCTCGCGGCGAGCACAGGAAGGCGGCCACCTCGCCGATCTCTTCGGGTCGCCCTAGCCGCTTGAATGGGAACTGGCTCTCGGAAAACGCCGCCATTACCTCCGGCATCTGCTCGCGGCGACGCCCCCAACTGCCCCCTTCGAACTCGATGGAACCAGGAGCGATTGCGTTAACCCGAATGTCATATTGGGCCAACTCGCGCGCCAGCGCCGAGGCCAGGTAGATCTGGGCCGCCTTGGCGACGCCGTACTGGGCTGGTACCTGCACCCGGGCCCCGGTAATCGAGGCGGTGATCAGGGCGGCCGCCTCGCCCTGCCGGCGCAGGTGCGGAACCGCCGCGCGGATGAGTCGGACGGCGTGCATCAGGTTGATGTCGAGGGTAAATTCCCAGTCCTCGTCGCGCGATTCGAGCAACCCTGGCCGCTGCTGCCCGCCGGCATTGGCGATCACGATGTCCAAGCGCCCGAACGCCTCGGCGGCGGCGGTCACGGCTGCCCCGACCTGGCCTTGGTCGGTCACGTCGCAGGGCACCGCCAGCACGCCGCCGCCGAGTTCGGAAAGCTCTTTGGCGGCGGCGTCCAGGGTGGCGGGGTCGCGCGCCGCGATCGCCACGCTGCAGCCTTCGGCCGCAAGCGCCCGCGCCATCGCCCGACCCAGTCCGCGGCTGCCGCCGGTGATCAGGGCGGCCTTGCCGCTAAGTCCCAGGTCCATGCAGTTCTCGCGGCGCGCTAACTCGCGCTGCTATTCGCCGGGTTTGAATTCGGACAGCACGCTGGCCGAACCCTCGGCGATGAATCCCGAATCAGAACCGATGTTTACGAACGTGAATCCCTCGGCGATCCGACGCCGGCCCATCTCCGGCGTCGAACAGGCGTAACCGGCGGCCTTGCCCAGCGATAGGCAGACGTCCAGAACGTGGGCGACGGCTTCGTTGTGGCGCGGGTGATTGCCCATGTCCGAGACCTTGAGCCCCATATCCAGGGCCAGGTCGGAGGGACCGATCCAACAGCCGTCGACCCCCTCGACGCCCAATATCGCCGCGGCATTGTCGACCGCGGCCTGCGATTCGATCTGGACCGCCAAAAACACCTCGTCGTCGACCCAGCTGGTATAGGCGGGCCCGAATGTGGAAGTCATGTAGGGGCTGGCGTTGGACCGGGTGCCGCGCGGCGGATAACGCGCCGCTGACGCCGCCGCGGCGGCCTCGTCGACCGAATTGACCATCGGGATGACCAGACCCAGGGCACCGGATTCAAGAGCTTTGTTGATCAGGTCGTAGCGGTTCGAGAGCACCCGCGTGACCGGCGTCGAACCGCCCTGGATGACCGCCAGAAAACCCAGCCGCAAATTGTGCTCGTTCCAGTACCCGTGCTGCTGGTCCAGCATCACCCAGTCGTAGCCAGCCTGGGCCATCTGCCCGGCGGCAAGCTCCGAACCATAGCTAAGTGAACAGCCGATGGCAGGCTTGCCGGCGGCCAGGATCGCCTTGGTCGCGTTAACCGTCATCGCGTTCCCCTTGGTGCTGTTGGACGGTCGTCCCAAACTTCAATCAAGATACTAGTTGCCGCCATCGGGCCGGTTGCGGAAATCTAGGCGCGGCCGAAATCGTCGGATAGCCGCACCGTGTCGTCGGGGTGCGGTGTCGACACCTCGACCATCTGCGCGGCCCCGCCCACGGCGGTGAACCGGTGCACCGTCCCGGGCCGCAGGCGCAAGCAGTCGCCGGGGCGCAAAACGATCGGCCGCGTCAGCCCTCCGCGGCGGCCGACATCGGTTGCCACCTCACCCCGGGTCACGTAGACAGTTTCGTCCTTGCGCGAGTGGTATTGCAGGCTGAGCCGCCGGCCGTCATCGATCTCGATTATTTTTCCCAGGTACAGGTCGTTATTGGCGAAAATTAACTCGCGGCCCCAGGGTTTGTCGATGACCTCAGCCGAGGTCCTGGCGGCCAATTCAGCCCCACTCATATCAGGGTCGTTCGATGGGTTCAATTGCGGTTCCGAGCCTGCGCTAGGCGGCAAAATTACAGTAACCTTAATCCGTGCTGCCAAACGTTGGCTCCGGTGCAATTCCCCCGCAGCATGAACACCAAATTAACCGGGAGACGACGCAGTTTCCCAAGTGGACGGCAACGTGAGCCGAACTAGTTTTATGCAGAACCGTTTGTCCTGGATGATCGGTGGGCCCCAGGGAAGCGGTATCAACGTCTCAGCCGAGGTATTTGCCAAGGCGTGCCTGCGATTCGGGCTCAACGTTTTCGCAAACATCGAGTACCACTCCAACATCATGGGGCGGCATTCTTTTTTCCGGGTCCGTATCTCCGAAAACGAGATCCATTCGCACGTTGAACCGGTGGATCTGCTCCTGGCGCTCGACCGCGAGACCATTTTTGGAGATGTGAACGCGCCCTACCGGACCCACAACGGCCACATTCACCGGATCTCGCCCGGCGGCGGACTGATCGTCGACTCCGAACTGGACATCGACCCCGAAGAGCTGGGCCGCGATGATATTCACATCTACTCGCTGCCCTATGAGCAGGTCCTGCGCGAAGGAGTTGCCCGCGCCGGGGTCGAATTCCAGACGCGTCGCCACGACATCATGCGCAACATGGTCTCGGTGGCGGCATCGTTTGCGCTCGTGGGCCTGGACACCGACCCGATCGTCGCCATCCTGCGCGAGCGCCTGGGCGCTCGCCGGGCCCAGTTGGTCGACCTGAACGCAGCCGTGATTGAGGTGACCCACGGATACATGAAGTCGCTCCTTGAAGAGCCGTTCGGGCCGGCGCTGAAAGCGGTGCCAGGCGATGACCGGCCGCACCGTGCGCTGATTCGCGGGGCCGAGGCCGTGGCGCTGGGCAAACTGCACGCCGGCTGCTCGTTCCAGTCCTATTACCCCATCGCTCCCGCCACTGAAGAGTCGGTCTTTTTGGAACGAATCCAGTCCGAGTTCCCAATCGTGGTGCTGCAGGCCGAGGACGAGATTGCCTGCATCAACCAGGCGGTCGGCGCCGCGTTTGGTGGTGCTCGCGCCGCAACCTCGACCGCCGGCCCCGGTTTTGCGCTGATGCTTGAGGGACTGGGCTTGGCCGCGATTACCGAGACCCCCGGACCGGTCGTCTGCCTTTACCAGCGCGGCGGTCCCTCGACCGGCCTGCCGACCCGCGGCGGCCAGACCGACCTGCGCCTGGCGCTGCAACCCGGCCACGGCGAATTTCCGCACATCGTAGTGGCCCCGGGCGACCTTCAGGAATGCTTCGATCTGACCTTTGAGGCCTTCAACTGGGGTGACGAATATCAGCTGCCGGTGGTCGTCCTGCTGGACCGCCACCTGTCCAACAGCAACTGGTCCGTGGACGGACTCGATTGCGATCACCTGAAGGTCCGCTCCGGACCGCGCTACGAGCCGCTCCTCAGCAATGGCAAATTCGAGCGCCACGCGATTACCGAATCGGGCGTGTCGGCGCGCGCGGTTCCGGGCGAGCCGGGGGGTATGTTCGTCACCACCTCGGACGAGCACACCACCTACGGCAAGATCTCGGAAAGCATCGAGAACCGCATGCAGCAGGTGGAAAAGCGCATGCGCAAACTCGAAACCATCGCCGCCGAGGTGTCCGATGAGCTCAAATTCGAGCTGCACGGTGATCCGAATGCTAAACACACGGTGGTGGCCTGGGGATCGACCAAAGGCGCGATCCGTGATGCCCTGGCCTCGCTGGGGCGGCGCGGATTCGAGGTCAACTTCCTGCAGCTGCGCATGCTGCGTCCGTTCCCGGCCGAAGCGATCGCGAGAGCCCTATCCGAGGCCTCCAACCTCATCCTGATCGAGGACAACTTCACCGGTCAGTTGGGCCAGCTAATCGCCGAACAAACCGGAATAATCATTGAGAACCGGGTGCTCAAGTACGATGGGCGTCCGTTCTCGCAAACCGAAATCGAACACGGAATAGAGCGACAAATGGCCGGGCACGCCGGGCGTCTGGTGCTCTCCCATCCATAGTTTTTTCAGTGTGATCGCGGGGGGAATTACAGCCATATGCCGGTAGCTCAGGTCGAAAAGCTAACTGCCCGTAGTTACGCCTCCGAGGTTCAGCCCGACTGGTGCCCGGGATGTGGCGACTTTGGGATCATCAACGCGGTCCGCCAGGCGCTGGCGGAGCTGCAGATTCCGCCGCACATGGTGGCAATCGTTTCGGGAATCGGATGTTCGGGCAAGGCGCCCCACTACATCAGCACCTATGGCTTCCACACCCTGCACGGCCGCGCCTTGCCGGTTGCCACTGGATTGAAATTGGCCAACGGCGAGGTGACCGTGTTGGCGATGGGCGGCGACGGCGATGGTTACGGTATCGGCGCCGGCTACTTCGTCAATACCGGACGCCGCAACCTGGACATGACCTACGTCGTTTTCAACAACGGCGTTTACGGACTGACCAAGGGCCAGGCGTCCCCGACCCAGATCAAGGGTCAAAAGACCAAGAGCATGGCCGAACCGGCGATCCAGGATGCGATCAACCCGATCGGATTGGCGCTTTCAGCCGGTTACACGTTCGTGGCGCGCGCCTATGCGATGGACCCGCGTGGCCTGGCCAAGATTTTGGTGGATGCGATTTCACACCGCGGCACCTCGTACATCGATGTCCTGCAGCCCTGCCCCGTCTACAACGACATCAATACGATGGAGTGGTTTTCGGGCCGCGACCGCGATCCTCGCGTGCCGCGTGTCTACGACGTATCCGGCGAGGGTCACGATCCCAAGGTGGCCGACCCGACCGACGCGGCCGAGATCGTGGCCAAAAAGCAAAAAGCGCTTGAGTTCTCATTTGCCTGGGGCGACCGCATACCGATCGGCGTATTCTTCCAACTCGAGCAGCCGGCCTACGACGACATCATGTTCTCGCGCTGGCCGGATGAGACCGACCTCAAGACTTCGATGTACAAACGCGCCCTGCCGGGCCAGGATATTTCCGCGATCGTCGACCGGCTGCGCTAGCCGGGCGGCACCCTGCCGATTCGCCCCCAGCTATTCATAGCGCCCTTGCAGCAGGGCCCGCAGGCGATAGACGCTCAGGCAGGCGAGGCTGCGGTAATTGTTAAAGGCCAGCTCGCTCCACCCGGCGCGCGGGTAACGGATCGTGCTGCGCGCGGCGAGCGTCTGTCGAGCTTTGATCGCGCGGTAAAGGTCGTCGGTTCCGCGCCCCGGGTAGAGGGTCAGAAAACGGCCCAGGTCGCCGAAATGGGCGTCGGTTCCGCCGATGGCCGCGCCCAGACGCTCGCGGTGGCGATCGTAGAAAGTCCGCAACCGCTCGCGCCGCCCCGGCGAGAGGTACTGGTTTTCGAGCTCGATGCCGTCGAAATCGGTCTCTTCCAACCAGCCGAGAATGCGCCGCCGCCCGCTGGCGTTGGGCACCGCCATGAACGGATGGGCCAGGATCGCCAGCCCGCCCTGTTGGCGTATGGCGCGCACGCTGTCGGCCATGCTTTTATAGAGCGGGACTGGTCCCTGGATGAAGAGTCCCAGGAGATGGTGCTGGGTGCGCGTGGTCACTTCAGTACCGGCCACCGCGGCACACCCGTAGCGCGGCCCCAAGCGGCGCGCCCGGAGACCTTCGTTGACCTTGTCGTGGTCGGTGATCGCGATCGTATCGAGCCCCAGCATCCCCGCCTGCTGCAGGATTTGCTCCAGCGTGCGGGTGCCGTCGGAATGCCGGGTGTGGACATGCAATTCGCCCAGCGACCAGCCGTCGGGAGGCTGCAGGCGGCCGCTGGAATCGAGCGTCACCGGTGCGATGGCGACGCCGGCGTGCCCAAGGCTGCTTTCTTTCAAGGGTCAAACACCTCGGAAGTCCGGAGATGACCGGGGATTCGCGGCGCTGGCGCCCAATGCACCTGCGCGGGCGCAGTTTGCAATGGGGGCGCAGAACCTACGTGATGGCGATTCTTAACCTGTCGCCTGATTCATTTTCCGGTGACGGGCTGGGAACCGACCTGGACGCGCTTGCGGCGCGGACGCGGGCGGCGCTTGCGGCCGGCTGCGACCTGCTCGACGTCGGTGCCGAATCCAGCCGACCCGGGTCGCAACCGGTCGCGGCTGAGCGCGAGCTCGAACTGCTGCTGCCCGCCCTGGCGCGGATCCGTTCCCTGACCGACCTGCCCATTTCGGTCGATACCTACAAGGCCGCCGTGGCGGCCCGGGCGCTTGATTGTGGCGCGGACCTGATCAACGACATCTCGGCCCTGCAGGCGGATCCGGCAATGGCGGCCCTGGCGGCCGATCGCGCGTGCCCGGTGATCCTTATGCACCGGGAGCAGACGGCGGTGCGCGAAGCGGCCCTGGGGCGCCACTTCGCCGGTATCGATTGCGATGACATAGTCACGGCCGTTGGCGAAGGATTGAGCCGGCGGGTCGATGCGGCGGTGGCGGCCGGAATCGACAGGAGCCGCATCATCGTCGATCCCGGGATCGGATTCGGCAAGGACCCACAGCAGAACCTGGAACTGCTGGACCGGTTGGGCGAGATCAGGTCGACGCTGGGGCGACCGGTGCTGATCGGGGCCTCGCGCAAGTCGGTAATCGGCCACGCGGGCGCCGTCGGCGGCAGCGATCGCATATCCGGCACCGTGGCGGCCCATGCGCTCGCGATCGCCAACGGGGCCGACGTTGTCCGGGTGCACGATTTTGCGGCTGGAGTGCAGGGAGCCCGGGTAGCCGACGCGATTGCGCGCCGCCGCGATTTGTAATCGGATCGCACCGCATCGCACGGTGCAGAGCGGGACCGGGAATGCGGGCGGCCCTGGGAGCGTCTGCAGTTGGTCGCGCGGGTCCGCCAGTTAGGCGGAACCGGTGGCGATGTCGGTTGCCAGTTGCGAGAGGTTGAGGGCATTGGAACCCTTCACCAACAGGGCGTCGCCGGGCCGCAGCCATTCCCGCAGGTTGGAACCGATTCCGGCCAATGCCGTGTCGACGGCGGCAGTATCCCCGGGGGCGGCATCAAAATGGCGCCAGCGCTCTGATGCCAATCCCGCGACGATGGCCGCCTCGCCGATCAGGCGAGCGTTTTCACCAATGGTCAACAACAGCTCCAGGTCGACCGCGTGGGTACCGAGCCGGGCGTGTGATTCGGCCGCGAAGCGGCCCAACTCCAACATTTCACCCAGGACCGCCGCCCGCCTCCCGGTAACCACGGCAGCAGCCAGCGCCTCCAGCGCGGCCAACCCCGATTCGTAATTGGCGTTGTAGGAGTCGTCGATGACCAGGTGCGGCGTCCTTGCGATCACCTGCATGCGACGCGGTGCGAATGCGGCCGCGGCCATTCCGGCCGCGGCGTCGTGGATGTGAACCCCCAGGCACTCGGCGATGGCTGCGGCGGCCGCGCAGGCCAGGCCGATGCGGGGTGAAAGCGTCGGCAGCTCAACCTCCGCGCAGCCGCCACGACCCGAGAGAACAAAGCGCATTCCGGCCCCGCATGGTTGCGCGGCCACATGCACATCGGCGCCCTCGTCCCGCTCCGAGATCCAGCGTACCCGGCATTTGGTACGCGCCGCCAGCTGATCGGCGAACGGGTCGTCGGCGTTGAGCACCAGGTTTCCCCGCGGTCTGAGCCATGCCCCCAATTCGCCCTTGGCAAAGGCGATATTGGCGCGCGACCCGAACATTCCGATATGGGCATGGCCGATATTGGTGATCACGGCCTCGGTGGGGTCGGCGATGCGACAGTAGCGCGTGATTTCGCCGACCTCCTGGGCGCCGAGTTCCACGACCGCATAGTCGATGCTCGGATCTAGGGCGGCGATCGTCACCGGCACACCGATCTCGTTGTTGAAGCTGGCTTCCGACTTGAGCACGCTGCCCAGCGGTGCAAGCGCCGCCGCCACCATGTCCTTGGTGGTCGTCTTGCCGTTGGAACCGGTGATTCCGATCACCGCCCGCGGCGAGAGTCTTTGCCGCAGCAGCGTGGCCAGGCGCGCCATCGCCGCCATAGGGTCTACCGCCAGGATCTGGCGAGCGGGGTCCGCGTCTGCCACCAGAGTCTTTACGACTGCCATCCGGGCCCCGCCGTTCAGGGCTTGGGCCACATAGCGGCGGCCATCGGTCCGCGCGCCGGGCAGGGCGACGAAAAGGCTGCCCTCGAGATCGCGGCGGGTGTCGAATTGAATTCGGCTAAATTGCAGGCTCGGATCGGCAGCCAGGTCGCGCCCCAGCGCCAGGGCCAGATCGGCGAGCGAAAAACTCAATTAGCGCGCCAGCACGCTTTGCAGGTATTCAAAGTCAGTCGCCGCGCTGGTCCAGGGATCACCGCTGCCGGAATATTCAATGCAGAGCGGCGGCAGCGGTCCCCGCTTTCGCAGCGCGCTTAACAGCCCGGGCCAATTGATGTCGCCTGCCGCCAGGCCGCGGTCGAAGTTGGCCCCCTGGCCGTGGCCGCGGTGATTCTTGGCGTGCACGTACCTTATTCGGCCGCCGGCCAGCGCCAGAGCCTGGTCCCAGGGTTCGCCGTGATCGAATCCCGCCAGGTTGGCCGGGTCCAGGGTGATCCCCAGATGCCGCCGGCTCAACCCCTCTACGTAACCGGCCGCCGCGGCGGCGCTGTCGTGCGCACATACCATGTGGGTTTCAAGGCATGCCCGCACCCCCCACCGTTCGGCCGCTGCGGCCAAGGCCGGAAGAAAATGCCGGGTCCAACTGCGTTGGTGCCCGCTGATTGCCGCCGATCCGGACTGCGACCAGGTCGGGCCGGGGGCGTGTGAAATCATGCAGTTGACGATTCCGGCGCCGGCCTCTTTGGCCGCCCCCAGGACCTTTTCGGTGGTGGCCACGGCGGTCTCGAATTCGGCCGCCGAGCGGCTGTCTACGATCAGCGGCACCGCCGCAATCGTTGTTCCGGCGGCGTCGGCCTGATCGGCCAGATCGGCGATCGAACCGGCTGGATCGTCCCGGTCGGGCAGGTGCGCGGCAAATATTTCAATTCCCTGGTACCCGATCGCGGCCGCGGCCTGGCAGGCCTCGGCGAACGCGCGCCCGCGAAACGTCCAACTGTGCATGTAAACCTCAGACACGGCGCACCCGCGCCAGCAGGGACGAAACGATCTCATAGGCGCTGGTCCCGGCCCGCGCACCGGCGGTCAGGGCCGGCAGTCCAGGCCCGATAAGGTCAACCCGATCGCCCACCCGCGCCTGCGGGATTTCGGTCACGTCGGCCATGAACATGTCCATGCACACCCGGCCCACGATCGGGGCCTTCCGTCCTCGGATCAGCACCGGCCCCCAGGCCTGTGGCCCGCGGCGGAATCCGTCCCCGTAACCTGCTCCAACGGTGGCTATTACGGTTTCGCGCTCGAGTCGCCCGGAGGTGCCGTAGCCGATTACGGCCCCGGCCGGTTGGCGCCGGATCTGGACTATCCGGGCGTGCATGGAAAGCGCCGGGCGACAGTCATCCGGCAACGCGGTTTCGGGGCCGGGGGCGATACCTAGCAGGCCGATCCCAAGCCGCACCGCGTCCATCCGCGCCTCCGGCATGCGCAGCGTGGCGGCGGTGGCGGCGCAATGGCACAGTCCCGGGTCAATGCCGGCGCCGCGCAGGTCGGACAGCACCCTGCGGAATACCCCCAACTGCGAATGGGAGTATTCCAGTTCGGGCTCGCCGGCCTGTCCGAAATGGGTGTATGTCCCCGCCAGGCGGGCATTTGGAGCCGCCTCTATGGCCTCGGCCAGCGCCAGCGCGTCTTCGGGATCGGCCCCGATCCGGCCCATGCCGGTGTCAATCTTCAGATGCATGGCGACTATTCTGCCCAGCCCGCGCGCGGCCTGGTCAAGCGCCCGGATCTGGTCCAGATCGCAGACCGTCAATTCACAGTCGGCCAGGACCGCCACCCGCAGCTGCCGCGGCAGGGTCACGCCCAGGACCAGGATCGGAGCGTCGAATCCGGCCTGGCGCAGGTCGCGCGCCTCGTTGGCGCGGGCGACCGCCACCCGCGTGGCCCCGCCGGCCAGGGCGGCGGTGGCAACCCGCAGCGCGCCGTGCCCGTAGCCCTCGGCCTTCAGGACGGCGATCAGTTGCGTTCGCGGACCCAGGAGATCGTTCAGCGACCTGCTATTGGCGGTGATTGCGTCCAGGTCGATTCGCGCCCACACCGGCTCGTCCGGATTGATGGTGACCACGTTCTGCCAGATGCGGGTCTGCCGACAAAGCTGGGCAACGTCAGCCGGATCGGCGATCAACTCCGCCAGCAATCGCTCCAGGCGCGCCCGCGGCCCGCCCTTGGCGTAGACCGTGTCGCCATCCTTGGCCAGGCGCTCGACCTGCAGTCGCGCTTGACCGGGATTTAGAGCGCGGTGCATCTGGGCATCGGCCAGCCCGGCGGCGCGCGCCGCCGAGCGCAACGCCTGCGTGTCGGGGCCGAAAAAGACGACCTCATCGGTCTTGGCCAGGTCGTCGGCGACCCGCCGCGCCGCGGCCGGTTCGAATTCGCCCAGGTGTTCGAAACCGGACAGTATGCAGATGCGCCTGCCGGGAGACCTGCGCAGCAGCTCAAGGCCGTTGGCTAGCGAGGCCGGCGAGATCGAAAAGGTGTCGTCGAGCAGGGTTAATCCACCCCGTCCGGCGAGTTGGCGCAACCTACCCGGCGGCGGTTGCAGCTTGCGGCAATCGCGGACGAGTTGCTCGGCATCGAGTCCTAGCCGCAGCGCGGCCGCGAGGGCGGCCAAGAGGCAGCGTAGCTGGCCGCGCCCGCCGTGTGGGAATTCGACTTCTACCGGCGAACCGCCGCCGCGAAGCACAAAGCGCGAACGCTCGGAACCGAACTCTCGTAGATCGGCCCGCACCTGCCCGGCGCCGATTCCATAGGAGAGCTTGGGCCCGGAGTGCTGCTCCGCCAGTTGCGCGGCGATGGGATCGTTGGCCGGGTAAATCAGCAGCCCCTCGCTGCCCAGGGCAGCCACGACCGGTGCGTGTTCGGCGGCGATTTCCGACATTGCGCCAAAGTACTCGATGTAGGTCTCGTCGAAGGTGGTAAGCACACATATGCGGGGCGGCGCGATCTTGGCCAAGGCGGCGATTTCGCCGCGCGTGTCGGAGGCCATTTCCAGGATCGCAAAAGCATGCTCGCGGCCCAGTCCGCCCAGCGCCAGCGGCAGGCCGGTGAGACCGTTGAAATTCTCAGGGTTTCGAAACGTGAGGCGTTGGCGCCCAAGAAGCTGGTGCGCGAATTCGCGCACCGTGGTCTTGCCGACGGATCCGCAGACGGCGATCACCGTGGGGCCAAACCGGGCCAGCGCCCAGCGACCGTAGTCCTGCAGGGCCAGCCCCGAGTCCTTGACCAGCACATGCGCGCAATCACATCGTGGTGAGCGCTCGCAGACCACCAGCTCAGCCCCGTTGGCGACCGCGTCGGCGATGTAGGCATGGCCGTCGCCGGCTTCGGTGCGCATGGCCACGAAGATGCTGCCGGAGGCGATCTGCCGACTGTCGTGAGCGAATCCGCTCCAACGTTCCCGCGTCGCGGCCCCGATCAGTCGTCCGCCGGTGGCGCTGAGAAATTCCGAAAGCAGGATCATGCCGCCGGCAGCCCACAGCGGCTGATTCCGAGGTCGTCGGCGATCTGCCGGGCAACGGCGCGGTAGCGACGTGATCGCCGTACCAGCCCGGCTGCGGCGTCCGGGTCGGGATCGCTACCTGCTTGGCTGGCCAGCGCCCCACCGATGTCGAACGCCCGCAGTAGCCCGGCGCGCGCCAGCGTGGCATGATCTAAAACCCGATCGCCCTCCGGGTAGAGCGCGGCCAGCCCGGCCAATCCGAAGTGGTCGAATATTTGCGGATGGACCGCCAATTCGGCCAGGTCGAATTCAAGCGCGCCGAGCGCGATCGTTTCGAAATCGATCAGCGCCACCGACCCATCGGGACGGGCGACGAAATTAAGCGCGTTGGCGGAATTGTGGATAACCCGCTGCGGGCGGTCCAGCAGGGGGTCGATGACCTCCCGGGTTATTTCCGCAACCGCCGCGGGCGATAACTTGCGCCCGGTTCGGGCCATTGCCACGCGGTGACGCTGGAGAAGGGTGGCGCGGTCATTGCGGTCCAGCACAATGCTCTGGCAAAAGGCTGCCAGCAGGTCATGGAAACACGCCGTGAATCGGTGCCATCGGGCTAGCGCGGCCAGCGCCCGCGCGATCGATTTGCGGTCCGCGGCATCGGCCTCGAGCAGTTGGTTCAGGTTCACGGTTGACGTTCCCAAATCTTCCATGACCAGGCAGGCGTGGTCCGGCATGATCACGCCCACCGCGGGCGCCGGCGCCAGTCTCGGCTCGGAGGTGGCCAGCAGCGCCAGGATTTTCTCTTCGCGACGGAAGCGGTGGGCGAAGTGGGGGTCGCTTGCGCGCAGGTAGGTCTTTAGCGCCCAGCTTTCATTGCCGGCGCGGATGCGTTCCAAACGGTGTCGCGTTCGACCGCCGATCCGGCTGCGGGTTAAAGGGCCGTCAACTGCCAGCAGCGAACGCAACAGCTCGTCGCCGGGAAAGCTGGCGCCCATCAATGCTGCCCCCGGGCGCGCAGCTGGGCCCACATTTGCGTCGCCGCCAACGGATCCAGCCAGCGGTCCCGATCGGCGTCGCGAGCGCTTGCCGGATCACCTGGATCCGGCATGCGGGCGCGTTCGATGCTGAGCCAGCGCCAGCGGCCGTGCCGCAGGACCAGTTGCCGGCACCCTCCGATCTCTTCGCAGATGATGCGTGCCGGTCGCAAGCTTGCAATGAGGATCCAGGTCAACCCGGCACCGGCGACGGCCAGCAACGCTCCGATCCAAGCCGGCATGGCGGCCACGGATGCCACCGCCAAACCCGCGAACGCGATTTGCAGCGCCCAGAGCACCAGCACGGTCCGCAATCGTCCCAGACCGCAGACATCGAGGTGGTGGTGGAGTGGAGTGGCGATAAACGGTAACCGGAACTGCTGGTATGGACGGGTGCGATGGTCACGCCCGCCCAGGAACCGGAAGCGGCGATAAAGCGGCACCAGCAGCTTGGCCTGAACCAGCGACGACGCTCCCTCCAGGATCCAAACCGCGGCCAGGATCGGCAGCAGCAGGTCGAACCCGGAGATGATTGCCGCCGCCGCCAGCAGGGCCCCCATCAGCAGGGCGCCGCTGTCGCCAAGGTAGACCAGCGCCCGGCGCCGATCGGGCCGGCCGGGGAGATTTAAGGCCAGGAACCCGGCCGCCCCGCCGACAAACAGGACCGTCGCGGCGGCGAAGCGCTCGGCCGTTACGACTGCGAGTGCGGCCAGGCCCAGTAATCCCAGGCCCGCGGCCAAACCGTCGATGCCGTCGCTGAACCCGGCCCCGAGGACGATGGCCAAAATTAATGCGAAGTACCAGCCGGCCAGCAGGACCGAGTTGTCAACCCAGTTAGCGAGTGCAAATGCGCCGGTTGAGCGCTCGATGGCCAGCAACCACCCGCTGGCCCAGGCGGCCGAACCCACCGCGGTGATCAGGCTGGCCCGCTCACCCAGGCCGCGGCCGCGTCTGATTTTGAGGAGGTCGTCGGCGAATCCGCTGACGAAGAACGCCGCCGCCGCCAACAGGCACAGCAGGGCGGTCTCGGATCCGGCCGCGAGTGCTGTGGCGGCGATACCGATCAACAACGCCGGCCCGCCGACCAGCGGTAGCCGCCGCCTCCCGCTGACGTCGGCGCTGTAGTTGCCGACCTTGCGTTCTTCGGATACGAAACCCGGCGCCAGTCGCCGCAACAGCGCGCCGAGCGCCAACACCGCGGCTGCGGCCGCGCCCGCAAAGAGGTATATGGAAGGGCCTCCTATCGCGCCTTGTCCGGCGCTGATTGACTGCACCGACAGAAACATTTTGTGTTTGCTTGCCAAGCAATCTACGGGATGTGGGCGATGACTGCCCGGAGTTGCCCGGATCTGACCCGATCCTCGTCGGCGCCGGCCGCCACGCGCGCGCTGGGGCGGTCCCTTGCCCGGGTAGCCGGCGCGGGCACGTTGCTGCTGTTGAGCGGCGAACTCGGGGCCGGCAAAACAGTCCTGGTCAAGGGCCTGGCCGAAGGGTTGGACTGCGAGGGTCCGGTCACCTCGCCCACATTCGTTCTGTGCACCCAGTACCGCCGCGGTCGCCTGCCGCTATTCCACATGGATCTATTCCGCATTCCTGAGGTCGATATTGAAGACGCCGGACTTGACGAGCCTCTGACTGCGCCGGCCCTGGTAGCGATCGAATGGCCAAGTGATCCGTTGCGGCACCTCCTTGGCCGACTTGGCGGCCGGGCGGTTCTGGCGATCGAGTTGACCGTGACCGGGCCACGCCAGCGCCGGCTGGAGTTGTGGGCCCGCAGCGACCCCGCTCGCGCCATGCTGGCGCGCCTGGAAGAGCTGGCCTGATGGCGACGACGACGGGATTGGTGCTGGGCCTCGACAGCGGATTTGACCGCCTGGGGCTGTGTCTTTTTGATGCTCGCAGTTCCCGGGCCCGGGTTGCCGAAACAACCCTGAATTCGGCCAATCTGACCCGTTGCCTAAAGCAAGTGTGCCCGGAAGCTGAGGGTCGTATTGAGGCGATTGCGGTCGCGATCGGGCCGGGCAAGTTCTCGTCGATTCGCACCGGGATGGCCTTTGCCCTGGGGCTGGCCCGGGCTGATGGGGCGAAGGTTTACGGGGTCAGTGTTTTCGAGATGCTGGCCGGAGCTATTGCGCATCCGGCCGAGCGGTTCCTGATCTGCTCCAGCGGCGGCGGGCGGATCCGATTCGGGCAAATGGGCGCGGTGCAGGAAGGCTCCTGGCGCGCCGCCGGTGACGCCTTCAGCATGGACCTCCCGGATTCCCCGGACGCAGAGGAGTGCTGGACCGACCCGCGCGACCTGGGTCTGCCGCTGCCGCGACCGGCGGCGCGCTTGATAGCCGAGATAGGTGCCCGCCGGCTGGGCGCGGAGGCCGCCGACGATTCCAGGTCGCTACGCCCGCTCTATGTTGCGCGGCCGGGATTGGGCCCGGCGCCCTTCCCGGGTGGAGTTCGGGCGACGGGAGCGTGAGCTTGCAAGGCTGCGAGCGCCTGGTTTCCGGCATCGAAGTCGATACGATGCGCTTTGACGACATTCCGTCGGTTCGCTATGTGGAGCGGCGCTGTTTTGATTCGCCCTGGCCGCGCAGCGCCTTCAACGCCGAGTTGCGCCGGTCCGGGCGTGCCTGTTACCTGGTGCTGCGACTGGGCGAACCGGTCATTAACCCGGGCGAGCCGCCGCAGCCGGCGCGGATTGGCGGGTTTTTGCGGCGGCTGGCCGGGCGCGAGGACTGGAATGAGCGCAACGTGGTCGGTTTCGTCGGGGCATGGTTCCTAGTCGATGAAGTCCACATCACGACGATTGCGGTCGATCCCGATTACCAGAGCCTGGGGTTGGGCCGCCTGCTGTTGGTGCTAATTACCGAATTGGGCCGCCAGCGGGGCATGAAACGCTTGACGCTCGAGGTGCGCAGGTCCAATGAGCGCGCCCGCGACATATACCACCGGATGGGTTTCTTTGAGAAGGCGGTCCGCAAGCGCTATTACTCGGACAACCGCGAGGACGCGGTTGTGATGTGGTCGGAGGACATCAATTCACCGCTGTTCGACCAGATCCTGAGCGAAGCCCGCTCCCAACTGGGTGATCGGTTCCGCTGGAGTTCGCATGTCTGACTCCTCGTCAGCGCCCGCCGTTCTGGGAATTGAAACTTCCTGCGACGACACCTCGGTCGGGATCGTCGCCGGAGGGCGCTGCCTGGCGTTGGCGACCCAGTCGAGCGTGGATGAACACGCGGCCTGGGGCGGAATAGTTCCCGAACTGGCCGCCCGCCAGCACATCCTGGCAATCGGCGCCGTGCTCGAGCAGGCGCTCTCCGACGCCGGGTTGGAACTGGACGCGGTCGCGGCGATCGCCGCGACCTACGGACCCGGGCTGGCCGGATCGCTGCTGGTCGGTTACAACTTCGCCCAGGGGTTGGCGGTGCGCCTGGGCAGACCGCTGTACCCGGTCAATCACCTGGCCGCGCACGCTCACGCCTGTTGGCTGGACCGTGCACCGGGCGCCGTACCCAGGTTCCCGGCGATCTGCCTGCTGGTGTCGGGCGGCCATAGCGAACTGACCGTCATGGGCGGCCCGCTCGATCACCGCATCCTGGGTCGCACCCGCGACGATGCCGTCGGCGAGGCGTTTGACAAGGCCGCCCGCATCATGGGTTTGGGGTTCCCGGGCGGGCCGGCGATCCAGGCGGCGGCATCCGACGCCCGCAGCGCAGGGCTAAAACCCTACCGCCTGCCGCGTCCCCGCCTCAAAGGCAGCTGGGATTTCTCTTTGGCCGGGATCAAGAGCGCGATCGGCCGCGCCCGGTCCGGCAAGCTGGGTCCGCACGAACGTGGCCAGATCTTTGGGCCGAGCGATCCGGGCGAGTTTGAGCGCGCCGCCCCGCAGGCCATTGGTCGCATGGCGATCGCATTGGAGGAGGCGGTCGCCGACATGCTGGTTCGCAACGCGCTCGCTGCGGCCAAGCGCTACAAGGCGCATTCAGTGCTGCTCTGCGGCGGGGTTGCCGCCAATCTGCGGCTGCGGGCCAAATTGACCGCTGAGAGCCCGGTCCCGGTTCACGTGCCGGACTTTGCCTACTGTGTCGACAACGGCGCCATGGTAGCGATCTCGGGGGCGATGACCGGTTGGAAATTTGGCGCATTCCCGGACATCGACCCCGGCCTCAAGTTGCCGGACTCGACCGGCGCGTCCAGCCCTTAGGGAAACGGGTGTCGCGCGCCGTGAGCGGTGGCGTGCTCATAGGCGGCCGCGATAGCAAATATCTGCGCCTCCGCACCGATTGGCGCCGCAAATTGGATTCCGATCGGCAGCCCGGATGGCGAATACCCGCCCGGCAGCGAGAGGGCCGGCCAGCCCACGACCGACCAGGGCATGGTGAACCGGCCGCGGACGGCCAGGCTGCTTATCCTCTCGCCGTCGATGATGTCGTGGTCGCCTGCAAACGCCGGCGCCGTGGTCGGCTGGGTGGGAGTTACAACCGCCGTCAGACCTTGGCAGGTGCGGGCCAGCTCCGCCTGCCAGCGACGGCGCAGGTCCAGGGCGGCCGCATGCGCCTCGGGGGTGACGGCAAGCCCGGCCTCGAGGTTGCCCCGCAGGTAGGGGGCGACATCGTGCGCGCGCGTCGGATACCAACCGCGGTGGGCGTAGGCACATTCGTAGTAAGCGATCGCCCGATAGGTCGCCGCGACCTCGTCCTCTGCGAAATCGGGGTCCACTTCCACCAGCTCGGCGCCCAATGCCGACATGTCTTGCAGGGCCTGCTCGTAAGCCTTCCCGACGGGGTCCGTGACCGAGCCTTCCACCCAGCGGTACGGCACGCCGATCCTGGTCCCGCGCAGGTCCCGTGCCCGCGCCGCCCGTGCCGCCTGAGTGGGCCGGTCGGCGATCGCGTCCAGGAGCAGCGCGGCGTCGGCTACGCTGCGCGCCAGCGGGCCCACCGTGTCACAGGTCGGTGAAAGGGGGAATATCCCGGCCAGGTCGATGCTGCCGTTGGTCGGTTTCAGTCCCACCACTCCACACCAGGCGCCCGGTTGCCGGATCGAACCCGAGGTGTCGGTCCCGAGTGCGCCCCAGGCCAGCCCGGCCGCCACCGCGGCCCCCGAGCCGGTGCTCGAGCCGCCGCTGAAGTGCTCCGGCTGCCAAGGATTGCGGCAGGGTCCGAAGTAGGCGTTGCCGGTGACGCCGCCCATCGCAAATTCGAGCAGGTGGAGCTTGCCCAGCAGCACCGTGCCGGCGGCCCGCAATCGCGCCGCCGCGACCGCGTCGGCATCCGGAATCCGGCCGCAGTGGATCCGCGATCCATAGGTGGTCTCAATGCCGGCGGTATCGATCAGGTCCTTGAGCGCCACCGGAACCCCGTCCAGGGGGCCGAGCGCGGTTCCGGCGCGGTAGCGGCGCCATGCGGCCTCGGCGTCGGACCGGGCCCTGGCGAAGGTGGCGAATCGAAAAGCGTTGATCTCGGGATTGATCTTCGAGATCCGCGTTAGCGCCAACTCGGTCACCTCGATCGGATCGGTTTCCCTGGCAGCATAGGCACGGGTGAGACGCTCGGCGCTCCAGTACCAGGGCGCCTGCGGTGCCGCGGAGGCCATCCTAGTGCCGGAAGTGCCGACGCCCGCTGAGCACCATGGCCGCCCCGGCGCTGTTGCAGGCGGCGATTACCTCATCGTCGCGTTTGGAGCCGCCGGGCTGGACGATCGCCTTCACCCCCGCTGCCAGGGCGATCTCGGCGCCGTCGGCAAACGGGAAAAACGCATCCGAGGCCAGGACCGCGTCCGCGGCCCGCGGACCGGCCTGTTGCACCGCCAATTCGACCGCCCGCACCCGGCTCATCTGTCCGGCGCCGACCCCAACCAGCGATTTTTCGCGCGCGATCACGATCGCGTTGGATTTGACGTGCTTGACGGCACGCACTGCAAAACGCAGGTCGTCCATCTGGGTCGGGCTGGGCCTGCGCTCGGTAACCACGCGGAATTGATCGACGGGATCCGGCCCCGGATCGCGCTGTTGCACCAGCACGCTGCCGCCGCTGCCGGCCAGTCCCAATCCGGCAAAAGCGGTTCCTTCAATGGCCGCTGGACCGGCGGCTCGGTCAAACACGCGCAGGTTGCGCCGCCGGGCCAGGCGCTCCAGGGCGTCGGGTTCGATCTCGGGGGCGACTACGACCTCAAGAAAAACGCGCCGCATAGCCGCCACCGTCTCCAGCTGCAGCGTCCGATTGAAGGCCACCACCCCGCCATAGATTGCCTGCGGATCGCCGGCACGGGCGCGCGCAAACGCCTCTGCTTGGTGCCGATCCAGCGCCAGACCGCAGGGGTTTCCGTGCTTGATGGCGGCACACGCCGGTGCGGCGTAATCGCTGGCGGCCGCCCAGGCCGATTCCAAATCGAGGATGTTGTTGTAGGACGGGGCCGGACCCAGCAGCTGTCGGAAGCCGGCCCCCTCGGGGCCAGGGCCGATCCGGTACTGAGCGGCGAAGCCCTGGTGCGGGTTCTCGCCGTAACGCAGGTCACGCACTTTCTCCAGCGGCAGCACCAGGTTGGGCGGCGGCGTGTCATCACCCGAGGCCCACCACAGCGCGATCAGGGCGTCGTAGGCGGCGGTGGCGGCAAACGCCTGGGCGGCCAGGCGTCGGCGCAGTGGGCCGGCTGCGGCGGCATCGTCCAGGGCCGCCAGGACCGCCCCATAATGGGCCGGTTCGGTGACGACGAAGACATCGCGGCAGTTCTTGGCGGCAGCCCGGATCAGGGCCGGCCCACCGATATCAATCTGCTCGATCAGATCGTTATCGGCAACCCCGGACTGGAGCGTCTTGGCGAACGGGTACAGATTGCAGGCCAACACGTCAATGGCCGGGATTGCGGCCGCGACGGCCGCGGCCAAGTCGGCCGGCTCGGCCCGGCGCAGAAGGATGCCTCCGAAGATCCGCGGATGCAGGGTTTTGACGCGGCCTCCGAAGATTTCGGGCTGGGCCGTGTAGTCGGCCACCGGGGTCGCAGCCACGCCGGCATTCTGCAGCACTCTCAGGGTCCCACCGGTGGAGAGGATTTCGAATCCACGGCTTATAAGACCCTGTGCGAAGGCGATGACCCCGGACTTGTCGCTGACCGAGAGCAGGGCTCGTCTTGGCGCCGTCATCTGGCCCGCGGCGGCTCGAAAGCGGTCCGATGCCCGTTGACCCGCAATTCAAAGCGGGCCAGACGGTCGATGACCGATGGGAGCAACTTGTGTTCGGCGCGCAGAATCCTGGCTTCCAGCGCGTTGGCATCGTCGTCATCGCGCACCGCCACCACCACCTGGTCCAGGATCGGACCGGCGTCGGGCTCGGCGGTGACCAGATGGACGGTGCAGCCAGCGTACTTTACGCCGGCGGCAACCGCGGCCGCCTGCGGTCCGGGCGCCAGCGATCCGGCAAACGCGGGCAGCAGCGAGGGGTGGATGTTGATGATTCGACCGGCGTAAAGGTCCAACAGGGCCCCGCTGACCATCCGGTCGAACCCGGCCAGTACCACCCACCGGGCCCCGGCAGCGCAGGCGGCCTCGGCAAACGCCCGCATCTGCGCGCCGCGCCCCCCGGCACGGCGCCGTCCCAGCGCAAACGTTGCAATCCTGGCCTGGCGGGCAATCTCCAGCCCCCGGCAATCGGGCCGG
The DNA here is from genome assembly GCA_965217845.1 of Chloroflexota bacterium. GTDB lineage: Bacteria > Chloroflexota > UBA11872 > UBA11872 > VXNJ01 > VXNJ01. The sequence continues at coordinate 1,859,416 of OZ244573.1, read as the reverse complement.
TTGGAAATGACAATCCGAACCTGGGCCAGGATCTCCTGATCGCGGCAGGCTTGGATGATTGCCGCGAGATTGGACCCGCGTCCGGAAACCAGCACCGCCAGCGGCAGGGAGGTCGTCAACGCAGGATCCTGGCCCGCTCGCCGGAGGCCTCGGCGACCGCGCCCACCAGCGCGCTGCCGGGGACCGCCCGCACCAGCTCGTCGGCCAGCGCGCGGTCGCCGATCACGACCATTCCCAGGCCCAGGTTAAATACCTGCGAAAGTTCGGCGAATCCGATCCCGGCCCGCTGCTCGATCAGGTGAAAGACCGGCGGCACCTGCCAGGTGCCCCAGCCAAATTGCGCGCACAGGCCCGCCGGCACCACCCGCGCGGTATTGGCGCAGATCCCGCCGCCGGTGATGTGGGCCAGGGCATGGACGCGATCCAGGAAGGGCAACAGTTCGTTTACATAACTTCGATGGACGGCCAGCAGCTCGTCGATTAGCGGCCGTCCCAGATCGCCGCGGTGTTCTTCGAAGTCAAGACCCTGCAGCGCGCGCTGAACCAGCGAGTACCCGTTGGTGTGGATCCCGTTGGAGGGCAGGCCGATGAGGCAATCGCCGGACAGTACGCGGCCCCCGCCCAGGAGCTGGGAGGCCTCGGCGATTCCCACCATCGCCCCGACCAGATCGAGTTGTCCGGGCCGATAGATGCCCGGCAATTGCGCGGTTTCGCCGCCGATCAGAGGCACCGAATGGGCGGCGCAGGCGTCGGCGACCCCGCCGATGGTTGCCTCCAGGGCGGGATTGGGAAGATCGCAGTGCGCCACGTAGTCCAGAAACGCCAGCGGCCGGGCGCCCATCGCCAGGACGTCGTTGGCGCAGTGATTGACCAGATCGGCGCCAATTGACCCCAGGCGCGAGAAACGCGCCGCGAGGGCGATTTTGGTTCCCACTGAATCGATGCTGAGCACGAGCGCCGGATCGGACATCCCGGCCGGCAGCCGCAATGCTCCCCCGAACCCACCCAGGCCCTTTAGGACCAGCGGCGTGTAGGTGGCCCGGAGGCGATCGCCCAGATCCTGCAGAAGCTCGTCGGCGGCCGCTATGTCGACGCCAGCGGAGCGATAGCTTATCGACCCGGACAATTGCGAGATTAGGGTGTCAGGGCCGGTTCGATCACCGGTTCAAACGCGTATTTGCCCACCCCGGGCCGCACCGGGCCCGGGTACTGGTGCGTAAAGCAACCGGTGCACACGCGGGCCTTGGGCGCGTTAACGGCTTCGATCAGGCTGTCGAGCGTGAGATAGGACAGCGAATCGGCGCCGATGCTCGCGCAGATTTGATCGACGGTGTGGGCATGCGCGATCAGTTGCCGGGGCTGCTGGATGTCCACGCCGTAGAAACAGGGCCAGCGCACCGGCGGCGATGAAATCCGCATGTGGACCTCGGCCGCGCGACCGGATTCCTTCAGGTGTTTGACGATTTCGCGGGTCGTGTTGCCGCGCACGATCGAATCATCGACAACCACCAGGCGCTTGCCGGCGGTTATTGCCGGCAGCGCGTTCAGCTTGAGCTTGATCCCGAGCTTGCGGGTCTCGTCGTCGGGTTCGATGAAGGTCCTGCCGATGTAGCGGCTCTTGGCCAGCCCCTCGCCGTAGGGAATACCGGCGGCCTCGGCATAACCGATCGCCGCGGCGGTGGCCGAGTCGGGGATTCCTATGACCAGATCGGCATCGACTGGGGTCTGCCGGGCCAGCGCCCGGCCCATCTCCAGGCGGGCACGGTAGAGGTTTACGCCCTCGATGTCGGAATCGGGACGCGCGAAATAGATGTACTCGAACAGACACAGCGCCGGTGGCGGCTGGTGGTCGCTGCTGATCGTGGTCACCCCATCGGCGTCGACCACCACCACCTCGCCGGCCAGCAGGTCGCGGTCGAAGCTGGCCTCCAGGGTGGCAAAAGCGCACGACTCGGAGGCGATCATGATCGCCTCGTCGAGCCGCCCCAGGCACAACGGGCGGTTCCCGAGACGGTCGCGGACTGCGACCAGCCGATCGTTGGTGAGAAATATCAGCGAGAAGGAACCCTGCAACATGGAGATCCCACTGACGATCTTCTCCACCAGGTTCAATCCCGGGGCGGAGGCAACGATCGCCAGGATCACCTCGGTATCGGAGGTACCGAGGATGGTCTGGCCTTTGGCCAGCAGGAGCCGGCGCAGCTCTTCGGTATTGGTCAGATTGCCGTTGTGGACGATCGCCAGCGGCCCGAATTCGGTCTCGGTGACGATCGGCTGGGCGTTCTCGATGCGGTTGGAGCCGGTGGTCGAATACCGGTTGTGGCCAATTGCAATGTCCCCGCGCAGCTCGGAAAGGGACTGATTGTCATAGACCTGCGAGACCAGGCCCATGCGCTTGTGCAGCTTGAGGGCGCTGCCGTCGCTCACCGCGATCCCGGAACTCTCCTGGCCGCGGTGCTGAAGCGTGTAGAGGCCGAAATAGGTGCGACGAGCCACATCGTGCCCGGGTCCATATACGCCAAATACGCCGCATTCCTCGGCAAATCCCCGCATCTGCGGGTTGAACCAGTAGTGGTTCTGGTTCGCGGCGGTTATGCTGCTGACCTTTCGGTCGTCCGTCGATACATCGATTCTATTTGGCCCGTCCGGCCAGGGCACGCCCCAGGCCGTTGCGCCAAGCGTGGGCGGCGGCGGCAAGGTCCAGCTGCAATAGATCGGCAAATTCGATCCGTCCGGTTTCCTGGGCCTGGCCCAGGCGGCGCAGCGGAACGTCGTGCGCGGCCGCCGCCCGCACGATCGCATCGACCTGTGCGTTCTCGGCGGCTAGCAGGATGCGCCCGCCCGGTTCGCCAAAGAGCACGCTTTCGGGATCCCCCGGGGGCAGCTCGTCTACGCGCAGGCCGACCCCGCCCTCGATTGCCATTTCGGTCGCAACTACCGCCAGGCCCCCGCGATAGGGGCAGCGCGCGGCCGCGATCCGGCCGGTGGCGGCCAGTTCCAGAAACACCTCCTGGAGACGCCGCTCAAGATCCAAGTCGATCTGCGGTCGCCCGCCGACCCGGCCGCGGCAGGCGGCCAGATACTCGCTGCCGGCCAGGTCGCCTTCCTGCTGGCCCAGCAGCAGCAGCGCCTGGCCCGGTCCCAGGCCGAAGCCGGTCACCGCGCGCTCTATGTCTTCGATCAGCCCCAGCATGCCGATGACCGGGCTGGGATAAATCTGGCGGCCGCCGGTCTCGTTAAAAAGCGAGACGTTGCCGCCGGTTACCACCAATTCCAACTCCCGGCAGGCTTCGGCCATCCCGTCGATTGCGCGGGCGAGCTGGTAGTAGACCGCCGGTTCGGTGGGCGAACCGAAATTGAGGCAGTTGGTGATCGCGATCGGACGTGCACCGGCGCTCACGACCGCCCGCGCCGCCGCCGCTACCGCCATGGCGCCTCCGGCAAAAGGGTCCAGATAGACCTGACGCGAATCCCCGGCGGTGGCCAGGGCCAAGCCGCGATTGCTGCCGGCGATCGCCAGGATGGCCGCATCGCCGCCGCCGCCGCGGACCGTCTGCGTCCCCACGGTCTGGTCGTAGGTTCGCCAGATCGGGGCGCTGCTGGCGATGTTGGGGCTGGCCAGCAGGTGCAGCAGGTCGTCCTCAAGGTCGGGACTGGCGGTCTCGCCCGGTCCCGGCAGGGGCTGGACCTGGTCGAGATATTCGGGGCGCTTGACCGGGTAGCGGTAGCGTGGTGGATCCAGAAGGTGCTCAATTGCGATCGCCGCCACCGGACGGCCGGCTTCGGACACGGTCAACTGGCCATCGGTGGTCACCTGGCCGATCTCGGCGCAGTGCAGCCCGTAGCCCTCGAACAATTCCATCACCTCGGCCTGGCGACCGCGGCGCGCGATGACCAGCATCCGCTCCTGGCTTTCCGAGAGCATCACCTCGTAGGGCGAAAGCCCGCGCGTGCGCCGCGGCACCGCCGCCACATCGATTGCGATCCCGGCGCCGCTGCGCCCCGCAGCCTCTACGCTGGCGCTGGTCAGACCGGCGGCGCCCAAGTCCTGCAGACCGACCACGGCGTCACCCGCCAGCAGCTCGAGGCAGGCTTCGATCAGCAGTTTTTCCATGAACGGGTTGCCTACCTGGACGACCCCCCGCGCCGATTGCTCAGGGTCCTCGACCGAGGCAAACGTGGCTCCGTGAACGCCGTCGCGACCGGTATCGGTGCCCACCAGGATGAGCGGATTGCCGGCGCCGGAAGCGACCGCGCGGGTGAGTTGATCATGCCGCATCAGGCCGACGCACATCGCATTGACCAGGGGGTTGCCGGCGTAACTGGGGTCGACGGCGGTGTCGCCGCCTACGGTCGGGATGCCGACGCAGTTTCCATAGTGCGAGATTCCGGCGATGATCCCGTTGGCCAGATAGCGATTGCGATCGTTTTGCAGCGGTCCGAATCGCAACGAATCGAGCAGCGCGATGGGCCGTGCGCCCATCGTGAAGATGTCACGGATGATTCCGCCGACGCCGGTGGCGGCGCCTTCAAAGGGTTCCACCGCACTGGGGTGGTTGTGACTCTCGATCTTGAAGACGCAGGCCAGGCCGTCACCGATATCTACCACCCCGGCGTTCTCCTCACCGGCCCCGACCAGCATTCGTGGCGAACGGGTGGGGAGCCGTGCCAGCAACGGCTGCGAATGCTTGTAGCCGCAGTGCTCGCTCCAAAGCGCCCCGAAGATGCCCAATTCCACCTCGTTGGGTGATCGTCCCAGCAGATCGCGGCAGCGACGGTATTCGGACTCGGTCATCGAGACCGCCCGCAGTTGCTGCGCGGTCGGCATCATTGCCCTTCCTCCAGCAACCAGCGAGCGGCCGATTCCCAGAACGCGGTGCCGTCGCCGGAGCCCAGGCGGGCCGCGCTGGCCCGTTCCGGATGCGGCATCAGGCCGACCACGTTGCGCCCCTGGTTGCAGATGCCGGCGATGTGATTGGCCGAACCATTGGGGTTAAATTGCGCGGCGGTCCGGCCGCGGCGGTCGCAGTAACGAAATACCACCTGCCCATCGGCCTCGATCTGCTGCAGCTGCTGCGGCGGCGCGTAGTAGTTGCCCTGGCCGTGCGCAATCAGGAGCCGCAGCACGGCGCCGGAAGACGCGGCGACGCTGAAAGCGGTGTCATCGGCCTCGCAGCGCACGTTGACCCAACCGTGTTCGAAGCGATTGGACTTGTTGGCCAGCATCGCCCCCGGCAGCAGGCCGGCCTCGAGCAGGATTTGGAATCCGTTACAGATGCCGAGCACCGGCGCGCCGCGCGCCGCCGCCGCCGCCACTCCCTTCAGGCACGGCGAAAAGCGGGCGATCGCCCCGCAACGCAGGTAATCTCCGTGCGCGAATCCGCCCGGCAGCACGATCAGGTCGTAAGCGGATAGGTCCTGGCGGTGGTGAGGGATCAGGTCGGCGTGGAACGCCGATGTCTCAAGCAGGGCCCGCTGCGCGTCGCGGTCGCAATTCGACCCCGGGAAGACCAGGACTGCCGCTTTCAAGCCGCTTCGACTTCGCGCACCTGGACCGCGTAGTCCTCGATGACCGGATTGGCCAAAAGGCTTTTGGCCATCGATTCGGCCTGTGCCCGGGCGGCGGCGGCGGCGTCGGCCTCGAGTTCGATTTCGATCAGCTTCCCGATCCGGACCGAGCGCACCCCTGCATAGCCGAGTTGGAGAAGGCCGTCGGCGAGAGTGTTGCCGGGCGGGTCGTTAACGTCCGCCTGGAGTCGGACTTCGACGCGGGCCAGAAAACGCGGCATATTGGGGGTCAGCCGCTGATGCGAGCCAACGCCTGGGCGTATTTGCGGCTCGTGGCGGTGATCACTTCGGGCGGCAGGCTCGGCGCCGGCGGGTTCTTGTCCCACCCCGCGTCGACCAGCCAGTCGCGAACGAACTGCTTGTCATAACTCGGCGGCGAGGCGCCGGCGGCGTAGCTATCGGCGTCCCAGAACCGCGATGAGTCCGGCGTGAGCACTTCATCGATGAGCAGCAGCTGACCACCAAAGAGCCCGAATTCGAACTTGGTGTCGGCCAGGATGATCCCGCGCTCGGCGGCGAAATCGTGCCCGTGGGCGTAGAGGCGCAGGGTGAAGTCGCGCAGCTGGGCGGCCAACTCTTCGCCGACGATTGCCACCATCTGCTGGTAAGAGATGTTCTCGTCGTGACCGGTCTGGGCCTTGGTTGCGGGCGTAAATATCGGCTCCGGCAGCTTTTGCGCCTCGATTAGCGCGGACGGCAGTTCGATCCCGCAAACGGTACCGGCGCGTCTGTACTCGGACCAGGCCGAACCGGTGATATAGCCGCGCGCCACGCACTCCACCAGCACCGGTTCGGTGCGGTGCACGAGCATGCTGCGGTCGCGAAGCTGCTCCATATCGGCAGCGGCCGGCAGCCCCATCGCGGAAACGTCGGTGGTTATCAGGTGGTTGGGAATGATCTCCCTGGTGCGTTCGAGCCAGAAGGCTGAGAGCAGATTCAGGACCGCTCCCTTGCCCGGAATGGGATCCGGCAGGACCACGTCATAGGCCGAGAGGCGGTCGCTGGTAACCAGCAGCAGCCGATCGTCGCCGACCGCGTAGATGTCGCGAACCTTGCCGCGCGAGAGCAGCTCCAGTCCCTTGACCTCGGTTTGCAGCAGGCTAGTGGAGTTCATTGGCACCTTCCAATGGTGGGGATTGCGGAGTTTGCAGGCCGAGGCGGTCAAAGGCCGCGTCGACATGCAGCAGGTGGCGGTCGACGTTGAACACCTCCGCCAGGCGTTCTCGGGAAAGGTATTTGACCACCCGGGGGTTAACGGCCAGCAGGTCGTGCAGGTGCTGGCCCGAGGCGGCCGCCTCATGGCACTGCGCCCGCACCAGCCGATAGGCCTTCTGACGGTTCATGCCGGCTTCGACCAGGTCCAGCAGCACCGCCTGGGAATAGATCTGGCCGCGGGTCAGATCGAGATTGGCGAGCATCCGCGCCGGGTAGACAGCCAACCCCTCCATGATTCCGGCAAACAGCCACAGCATGTAGTCGACCAGGGTGGTGGAGTCGACCAGGACTATTCGCTCGGCCGAGCTGTGCGATATGTCGCGCTCGTGCCAGAGGGCCACGTTCTCGAGCCCCACCTGGGCATTGGCGCGGACGACCCGCGCCAACCCGCTGATCCGCTCCGAACGGGCCGGATTGCGTTTGTGCGGCATCGACGAGGATCCGTGCCGCGAGCTCTCGAATGGTTCCTCGAGTTCGGCCACCTCATTGCGCTGCAGGTGGCGGATCTCGGTCGCGAATTTGTCCAGCGAACTGGCGCAAAGAGCCAGCGCGCAGAGAACTTCGGCATGGCGGTCGCGCTGCAGGATCTGCGAGGCCACCGGCGCCACCGCCAGTCCCAGCTCGGCACAGGTGATCTCTTCGACCTGCGGCGGCACGTTGGCGTGGGTGCCCACCGAACCGGCTATCTTGCCGAAGGCGACGCCGGCGCGGGCGGCTTCGAGGCGGGCGGCGGCGCGCCGCAATTCACCGACCCAGATCGCCAGCTTGAAACCGAAGCTGATGGGTTCGGCGTGCATACCGTGCGAGCGTCCCACCATCGGAGTGCGGCGGTGCTCGAGCGCCAGTTTGGCAACGGCTGCATTCACACGCCGCAGGCGGGCCAGGATCTGCTCCAGGGCAGCGCCCAGCTGCAATGCCTGGGCGGTGTCGAGAACGTCCGAGGACGTCAGACCCAGGTGCAGCCAACGTGATTCCGGCCCCAGCGATTCGGCCAGCGCGGTCACGAAAGCGTCGGTCTCGTGGTCGGCCTCGCGTTCGATGGCGTCGATGCGCTCCAACGTGAAACCGGCCCGCTGGATCAGATCGCAGTCCTCGGGCGGGATGCGGCCGTGGCCGGCCCAGGCGCGCACCACTGCCAATTCCACCTGGCGCTGGTACTCAAAGTAGGCTTGCCGGTTCCAGATCGCCGCCATTTCGGGCCGGTTGTAGCGTTCGATCATGGGCGTTGCGATCCGAAGTCTGGGTCAGGAAATTCGGCGCCGATATCGCGGCGGGCGACCAAGTTTGCAAGATCGAGCGCCGCCGCGACGGCCGCGTTGACCATACCCGGGCAGCGCCGGCCGCGCGGGCGCCCGATGATTGCCCCCGCATGGCCTTTTAACCGACACTGCCGCAGCGGGCGGCGCGCGACCGGCGGACGGGAACCGGTTTTGTTCACGACGCCACCGGTTCCGGGTCAAGTGCGATGTCGCGCCGGTAGTGGGCGCCGTCAAAGGAGATGCGCGCCACGTTCTCATAGGCGCGCGCGCGCGCCTCGCCGAGCGTTTCGCCGGCCGCGACCACGCAGAGCACGCGGCCGCCGGCGGTTACCACGCGGCCGCCGGCGCGGCGGGCGCCGGCGAAGAAGACGTGGACCTCGGGATCGACCGCGTCGATGCCGGTGATCTCGGCCCCACGCGGATAGTCACCGGGGTAACCGGGCGAAACCATTACCACCCCGACCGTGGCCCGCTGATCCCACTCCAGCTCGAGCTCTGCCAGCCGGCCGGTGGCGACCGCATCACAAACCTCCAGCAGATCAGTCCGCAACCGCGGGAGCAGGACCTCGGTCTCCGGGTCCCCGAAGCGGCAATTGAACTCAACCACGCGCGGACCCTCGTCGGTAATCATCATCCCGGGGTAGAGCACGCCCTGGAAGGGTCGCCCCTCCGCCGCGAGCCGGGCGAGAGCCCGTTCAGTTACGTCGCGTTCAATTGCTCCGATCGCATCTCCGTCAAGCCAACCCGGGGGCGAGAAGCAGCCCATCCCGCCGGTGTTTGGCCCGCGGTTGCCGTCGAAGATCGGCTTGTGATCGCATGAGAACGGCATGTGTGCGACGCTTACGCCGTCGCTGAAGGCGTGCGCCGAGGTCTCGCGGCCGCTGAGCCGCTCCTCTACCAGGATGCGGTCGCCGGCTGAGCCGAAGGCGCCCGCGAACGCCGACTCGACCGCGACCGCGGCCTCGGCCAGCGTGTCGCAGACGGTAACGCCCTTCCCGGCGGCCAGACCGTCCGCCTTGACGACGATGCCGGGGCCGGCATCACCGCCGGGCGCGAGCTCGCGCAGGTAGGCAAGGGCGGCGCCCGCGTCGTCGAAACAGCGCGCCGCTGCGGTGGCGATTCCGGCGCGGGCCATGAGCCCCTTGGCAAACGTCTTGGAGGCCTCGATCTCGGCCGCCGCAGTCGAGGGCCCGAAAACCCGCACTCCTTCTGTCGCAAGTCGGTCGGCGACGCCGGTGCATAGCGGTTCCTCGGGTCCAATCACTACAAGGTCGGGCCGCAACCGGCGCGCCAACCCCGCCACGGCCGCGGGATCCGAGATCGCGATGCCCGGGACGTTCTCGCCGAATTCGGCGGTGCCGGCGTTGCCGGGGGTCGTCCAAAGCTTGGAAAGCCGCGACGAGCGCGCCAGCGCCCAGGCCATCGCGTGCTCCCTGCCGCCGGAGCCGAGCAGCAGCACCCTCACCCTGCTACTCCCATTCAATCGTGCCGGGCGGCTTGGAGGTGATGTCGTAAACGACCCGGGTCACCCCTTCAACTTCGTTGACGATTCGGGTGGCCGCCCGTTCGAGCAACTCATAGGGCAGGCGCGACCAGTCGGCGGTCATGAAATCGTCGCTCTCCACTGCCCGCAGCGCCGCCAGTTCGCCGTAGCTGCGCGAATCTCCCATCACCCCGACGGTGCGCACGCCGGTGAGCACCGCAAAGTACTGTGCCACCGTCCGGTCGTACCCCTCGGCGGCTATTTCCTCGCGCCAGATGTGGTCGGCCACCTGCAGCGTCTTGACCCGATCGATATCGATCGGGCCGAGGATGCGGACCGCCAGTCCCGGCCCCGGGAAGGGCTGCCGCCAGACGATTTCCTCCGGCAGCCCCAACTCCAGCCCCACCGCCCGCACTTCGTCCTTGAACAAATGGCGCAGCGGTTCGATGAGGCCCAGGTGCAGGCGGTCGGGAATGCGCGTGTTGTGATGGGTCTTGATCTTGGCCGAAGCCAGTCCGGCGGCGGCGCTCTCGATCACGTCGGGATAGATCGTGCCCTGCACGAAGAATTCGGCCCCGCCGAGCTCTTTGGCCTGCTGGATGAACACGTCAAAGAATTTATCGCCGATGATGTGGCGCTTGGCCTCGGGATCGGACACTACGGCGAGCGGGGCCAGGAACTCCGCGGCCGCATCGACCGTGATCAGATTGACGCCGAGCTGTCGGCCCAGGGCCAGTTTTAGCTCGGCAACCTCGCCCAGGCGCAGCATCCCGGTATCGACCAGGATCCCGGTGAGGGCATCGCCCACCGCGCGCTGCACCAGCGCGGCTGCGACCGACGAATCGACGCCCCCCGAAATCCCGCAGATGACGCGGCCCTCGCCGACCTGGTCGGAGATCTGGGACACCGCGCCGCTGACAAATTGAGCGGGGGTCCAGTCGGCCCGCGCCCGGCACACCCGCAGCGCGAAGTTGCGCAGCAACGCATGTCCCAGCTGGGTGTGCGAGACCTCGGGATGGAACTGCAGCAGGATCAGGTTGTCGCGACCCAGCGCCGCCCACTCCGAATTGGCGGTGCGGGCCAGCTGCTCGAATCCCGGCGGCGGCAGGATCACCCGGTCGCCATGGCTCATCCAGACGCGGGTCGCGGCGGGGAAGTCAGCAAACAGCGGGTGCCCGGGATCGGTTATCTCCAGCTGCGCCGGTCCGTACTCGCGGTGCTCGGCGCCCGCCACCACTCCTCCCAGGGCCTGGGCCACCAGCTGGTGGCCGTAGCAGATTCCCAGTACCGGCAGCCCGCTCTCGATCAGTCCCGCCGGCAGGTTCGGTGCCCCTTCGGCGTACACCGAAGCGTCTGATCCGGACAGGATGACCCCGACCGGGTTGTGGGTCAGGATCTCGGACATGCCGGCCGAGGCCGGCATGATTTCGCTGTAGACCTCGGCCTCGCGGATCCGCCGCGCGATCAGGGCGGTGTATTGCGACCCGTAGTCGACCACGACTACGGTTCCGCGGTCAGGGCTCAATCGGCGGCGTCGCGATCGCGGGCGGCGGTCACTAAAACGTCCTGGGCCGGTATGGGCCAGATGTGACTAGGTGCCATATCTGGTAGGTCGGGCATCGTCTGCGTGCACGCTGGCACGTCCAGTTGTGTGCGACGGTGCGTAGTCGCAGCCAAGTATATGGGCCGCGGGACGCCGTTCCGGGTCAGTCCGCGACCACGTGCGCGCCCCGAGCGGACGCTTTGAGGGAATGCGTCCGGCAGGGGACCCCGGCGGCCTCGCAGACTGCGCGCATGGCCAGGGCCACCGTCTCGTCGGCACCGGACTGCAGGGCAATGATCGAAGACCCGGACCCTGACAGGGCCGCGCCGTGGGCCCCGGTGGCCAGGGCGGCACCGATCATGTGATCCATGACCGGGTGCAGCTGGGCGCGGTACGGCTGGTGCAGCCGGTCTTCCATGGCGTGCGCCAGCTTCTGGTAATCGCGGTTCACGATCGCGGCCACCAGCATCGCCGCGCGCCCCACGTTAAAGATCGCGTCGGCCAACGGAACCCGCCGCGGCAGCATTCTCCGGGCTGCTTCGGTGGGAATGTGGAGCTGCGGCACCGCCACCACGAATGCCAGGTCGGCGGGCAATTCGATCCGCATCCACTTCGGGCGGGGGCCGGTATCGAGCACGATGCAGAAGCCCCCGACCAGGGCGGGGACGGCATTGTCGGGATGCCCCTCCAGGTCGACCGCGACCTCGATCAACTCCTCCAGCGAGGCCGGAACCGTAAGCAGCGCATTGGCGCCGACCAGTCCCGCGCAGATGGCACCCGCCGATGACCCCAGTCCACGCTGGATGGGAATCTGCAGCTCCTCGTGCAGTCGCAGGTAGGCATATTCCTCGCCGGCCCGCGCGCACAGCTTGCGCGCCGCGGCGATCGCCAGATTGCCGCCATCGCGCGCCACCAACTCGGCGCCGGCCCCGCCCTGCACCGTGACCTCGATCTTCTCGGCGGGAGAGAAGTGGTACTCATCGTATAGCTCGAGGGCCAGGCCGAAGGAGTCGAATCCAGGTCCCAGGTTGGCCGATGTGGCCGGCACCCGCACGCGCAGCCCAGCGGCCGCTGCGGTCGGTCCCGGCGTGGGTTCGGCCTCAGGCAAGGCTTTCGCCGATAGCCGGTCGGTGGCGTGATTGCGCAAAGGGTGGCTCGCGATGGTGCGAAACGCTGGTCACCAGGCCCAGTCCCGCCAGCAGCGCCAGGACCGAACTCCCGCCGGCGCTAACCAAGGGCAGCGTCAATCCGGTGACCGGCACCACACCGGCGTTCATTCCCACGTTTATTACCACCTGAAACAGAAAGATCAGCATTACTCCACTGGCCAATAGTCCACCAAATGAATCTTGCGCGGAGAGCGAGACGATGAGGCAGTAAAGGATGACCAGTCCGAAAAGCACCAGCAGTGCGGTTGCCCCGACCAGGCCGGCCTGTTCGGCGATAACGGCAAAGATGAAGTCGGTTTCGCGTACCCGCAGGAATTCAAGTACGGTTTGCGACGATTCCGAAAACCCTCGCCCCCAGAGCCCTCCCGACCCAATGGCGATACGCGCCTGCAGTACGTTGTACCCCGAACCGAGGGGATCGAATCCGGGATCGAAGAACGAGAGAATACGCTCACGCATATAGGGTTGCATGGTCAACCAGATCAGCGGTGACAGCACCAATGCCGCCAGTGGCAGGACCAGGAGCCGGCGCCAGGCGACCCCTGCGGCCAGCGCGATGCCCTGCCAGATTCCCACCAGCAGTGCCGCCGCCCCCAGGTCGGGTTGCTGCAGGACCAGGACCACCAGCGGTGCCGTGATCAAACCCGCCAACAGGTGGCCGCGCAGGGTTGTCAGGGCCAGCCGCGACCGCGAATAGTAACGCGCCAGGGTAACGATCAAGGCGATCTTGACGATCTCGGAAGGCTGGAATTGGAATTCGCCCAACAGGAACCAGCGCTGCGACCCACCGCGTTCGACGCCAAACGCCAGCACTGCCAACAGCAGGACGATGGCCAGTCCATAGGTGGTCCAGGACAGCGACCACCAGACCCGGTAGTTGAACCGCGCCAGGACCAGGTAGACAGCCGCGCCCAATACGAACGCCAGCAATTGCCGCAGCACCTGCGAGCTGAACCCGGCGCTGACCGGTTCGCCAAGAAATGCCAGTGCTACCAGACTGGCGCCGATCAGTCCCCCGGCCGCCAGCAGCAGCAGTGCGTCGCGTCGCTCAAAGCGGGCCACGATTGCGGCCAGGCGCCGCCGCAGCCTCACTGCTGCGCCTCCTGGCGGATCGCAGCCAGGGTCGGATAGCGCAGCGGGGGTACGGTGCCGCCAAAGTGGTACTCGAGTAGGTCGCGGGCTACCAGGGCGGCGGTGTGCGACCCCTCGCCGCCGTCCCGGATTAGCACCGCGAAGGCGATTTCGGGGTGGTCGTAAGGGGCGTAGCCCGCAAACCATGAATGCGCAGGCAGGTTGCCGTTGGCATCGCGCTGGCCGGCGTATTCGGCGGTGCCGGTCTTGGCGGCGAAGCGGACCGCGTTGGTGCGGGCGCGGAAGCCGGTCCCGTTGACCCCTTGGACGGCGTCTTCAAGTGCCTGCCGGATCAGGGCCAGATTCACGTCCGAAACCGGAAGTCGGCCGACGCTCTGTGGTTCGATGCGGCGGATGGTGGTCCCGTCGGAATTGGTCAGGTGCGTGACTAGGCGCGGCCGGTACAGAGTGCCGCCGTTGCCGATGGCGGCGTACATGTTGGCCAGCTGCAGGGGGTTCACCTGCACGAACCCCTGTCCGATCGCCGCCTGGTAGGTATCGCCGGTGACCCACGGCGCGCCCAGCGCGGCCTGCTTCCAGGCCCGGTCCGGAACCGTTCCAGCGGATTCGTGCGGGAGGTCGATGCCGGTGGCCCGACCGAACCCAAACCCGCGCGCATATTGCGCCAACGCCTTGTCGCGGACGCCGCTGAATCCGGCGTAGGGGTCTCCACCCGAGATCTTGTAGAAATAGATGTTGCACGACTCGGAGATCGCCCGGTGCAGTTTGACCGTGCCGTGCCCCGACTCGAGCCAGTCGTGGAAGATCCAGCCGGAGGGCAGGATCAGGTTTCCTCCGCACTCGAACGGCGTGGCCGCGTCGACCACTCCCTCTTCGAGAGCCGCTGCGGCGGCCACGATCTTAAATGTCGAACCCGGTGGGTAAAGCCCGGATATGGCGTGATTGATGAGCGGGTGGCGTGGATCCGAGATCAGACCCTGGAATTCATCGTCGGAAATCCCGGCCGCGAACGACGAGTTGTCAAACGTTGGGTAGTCCACCAGCGCTGTTACGTTGCCGTTTCGGGGGTCAAGGACGATCACGACCCCGGCCCCGTTCGGTGCCAGAAACCGCTCCAGGATCGCGGTGATCCCTTGCTGAAACGGAGTGTCGATCGTCAGGTGGATATTCCCCCCGGTTACCGGAGCGGTGTAATGCAGTTCACGGACGTCCTGCTTGAGGGCGCCGACCTCGAGCAGACGGCGACCGCCGGTGCCTCGCAATTCGTCTTGGTAGCGCATCTCGATCCCGGCCAGGCCCACTGCCTCGGCAAGGTTGACGCCGCGCTTGAGATAGGTGTCGCGGTTTTCGGCAGGGACCGGTCCGGTAAACCCGACCAGCTGGCCCATGGTGCGGCCTTCAAAGTACTGGCGGCGGTAGCGTGGGCGCAGTTCGATGCCCGGCCAGCGGTAGGAGTTTTGGCGCAGTGCCAGGGCCGTTTCGCGGTCGAGGTTGCGGGCGGTCTCGACCTCTCCGAACCCATTCAGGATCGCCCGTTCGAGGGTGCGAAACAACTCCTGGGGGTCGGTACCGATAGGCTCGGCGATCGCCGCCACCAAGTCAGGCAGCGATTCGATGTCGAACCCGTCGGTGTCGAGCCAGAAATCAAACACCGGTACGTTATCGGCCAGGCGGCGCCCGCTGGCATCGAAGATCATGCCCCGAACTGGCGGCACCTCCTCAACCCGGGTGCGGTTGGCCTCGGCCTCCAGCGCCAGATCCTCGTGCTGGAATATCTGCAGTTGCCACATGCGCCCCACCAGCAAGGCTCCCGCGCCGCCGGCAACCGCGCCCAGAATCAATTTGCGGCGGGTGGCCAGATCGCGGGCGCGCCTATCGGGGCGGACCGGATCCCGATTCACCGCCAGCTGCCCCCCTCACTGCCGAGATCCTCGAGCTTTATCCGCCGCGGCCACAGATAGACGCGGACGAAGCCATCGCAGAACCAGTGCAGGACGGCCGCGCAGGCGCAGTTGAGGGGGACCGCGAAGGCGCCCGCGGCCAGGGTCGAGCCGGTATCCAGGTCCAATCCCTGGAGGGACAGCAGCGCCGCGAAAACCAGGTAGTAGACCGCGCTGGCGGCGACGGCGGCGCAAACCACCCAGGCCAACGTGCTGCCGAACAGGACGAACCGCCAGGTGACCGCCGGGGCGATCGCCAACATCAAGGCCATCGACTGACCTCCGGGAACGGTTCCCGCCAACAGGTCCGCCAACAGGCCGGCGCCGACGGCGGCCCACAGGACACCGGAGCGGCGTGATCGCACCCCCCAGACCACCAGCAGCACCAGTGCCATGTCGGGAAGTTGCCCGAAGATCGAAAGCGCGCCCTCCCAACTGGACTGGAGCAGACTGACGGCTACCAGTGCGCCCGCCATGCCCAGTTCGGCCCACGGCCGAGGCACTCGCCAGCGGCGGGATCCGGCAAATCTCAGGTCGCCGCTATTCATGGTTTGATTTCGGCCACGATGACCAGTACTTGATCTAGCTCGTCGTTGTTCACCGCTGGGCGCACATCGGCCGAGCGCGTGATGATTTCGGCGCGATCGCGCACGCTTACGATCTGCCCCACCAGGATTCCGCGCGGAATCTGCGAGCCCAATCCAGAGGTGACCACGTAGTGCCCCGGCGCGATTTTGTCGCCGAGCAGGACGTTGTCCATTTCAAGGAGCGCGGTTCCAGTGCCCTGAACCGATCCAGCTACGTCTTCGGACGCGCCCTGGACCGAAACCGTCACCGAGGAATCGGGACTGTTGATAGGCAGCACGCGAGCGGAATGCGGTGCTGCGTCAACCACCCTTCCAACCAATCCGCCGGTCGAGATTACTGCCATCCCGATCCGCAATCCACTGTTGGTGCCGCGGTCGATCTGCAACAACTCATGCAGGGCCGATCCGTCGCGCGCCACCACGTTGGCGGTTACCAGGTCGAATTCGGGGTGGGCGGCGGCGAAATTGGCGGCCGCCACCAGTTCGGTGTCATCGCGGCCCTGCTGCCGCTCCCGCGCAAGTTCGGCTTGCAACAGGTCCACCGACTCCTGCAATCGACGGTTCTCCTCGGCTAACGACCCCAGCCGCGGCACCGACTGTAGGGTCTCGCCGATCCCGTCGGCAACCCGTCGCAATCCGCGCTGGATCGGGGTTGCGGCACGGACCGTGGCGTCCTCGAGCGGGTCGAGCACACCGTTGTTGTGCAGCACTGCCAGCAGTAGGCAGAGTCCGGCCCCCGCGAGCAGGGTCAGGAGCGGAATTCGCGGATGCCCCACCGGCGGCGCGAGCCCGCCTAACGGGCCACGGCCTCGTCGGCGACGAAAACTTCGCGGTAGAGGTCTATGTTCTCCAGGCAGACACCGGTGCCCATCGCTACCGCTTCCAGCGGACGATCGGTCACGTAGGCGGAAATACCGGTGACGTCCTCGACACTGGATTCGATGCCGCGCAGCAGGGCGCCACCGCCGGCCAGGCATATGCCGGAAATCATGATGTCGGCCAGCAACTCCGGCGGCGTCGATTCGAGCGCAATGTTGACGCAGTTGAGGATTTCGCCCACGACCGGGGCAATGGCTTCGCGGATTTGGCCGCTGGAGACCTCCAGCGACCGCGGCAGGCGCGAGGTCAGATCGCGGCCGCGCACCACTGCGGAGCCCTCGCCCTCGAACGGACGCGTGGATCCGACTTCGATCTTGCAGGTCTCGGCCGAGCGCTCGCCGATCAGCAGGCCGTGTTCGGCGCGCATGTAATCGACGATCGCCTGGTCTAGTTCGGTGCCGGCGACCCGCACCGAGTGGGCGAGCACCACTCCGCCCAGCGATATGATTGCGGTCTCGGTCGTGCCGCCGCCGATGTCGACGATGATGTTGCCGACCGCGTCCTGGATCGGCAGTTGCGCACCGATGGCGGCCGCCATCGGCTCCTCGACCATGAAGGCATCGCGTGCCCCGGCTTGGAGGGCCGCTTCCTGGACGGCGCGCTTTTCGACCTCGGTGACCCCGGACGGGATCCCCACGACCACGCGCGGGCGGGGCAGCATCAGGGTGCCCGGGTGAACCCGCGTGATGAAGTAGCGCAGCATCTGCTCGACCACGTCGAAATCGGCGATCACGCCGTCGTGCAGCGGCCGGTGGGCGATGATGTTCTGCGGTGTCCGACCGACCATCGCCTTGGCCGGACTGCCTACCGCCAGAATGCGGCCCGAGCGCTGTTCGATGGCAATGACCGAGGGCTCGTTTACGACCACGCCGCGACCGCGCACATACACGAGCGTGTTGGCGGTGCCGAGGTCGATCCCGATGTCGGCCGAAAAGACTCCGAGCAGGTCGGAAAGCAACCTAATCACCGGCGCTGACCGCCGAACCGCCGCCCACTATCGCGCCAGGGCCGCGGCTAAGACCTCGTCCACACTGCGCACCAGGATAAAGTCGATCCCTTTCCGCAGCTGCAATGGCACTTCCTCAATGTCCTCGCAATTCTCGGCCGGCAGCACAAACCGCCCCAGGCCGGCGCGTCCGACCGCCAACACCTTCGCCTTCACGTCCTGGGTCTTGATGACCCGTCCCTGCAGGGTGATCTCGCCGGAGAGGACGGTATCGGCGCGCACCGGGCGCCCGGTCAACGCCGAATGCATCGCAACGCAGATTGACATCCCGGCCGAGGCGCCGGACTTGGGTTGGGCACCCGCCGGTATGTGGACGTGAAAGTCGAGCTTGTCGAACTCATCGGTGCTGGTATCAAGGTCATCGACGCGAACCCGCCAATAGGTGCGCGCCGCCTGGGCCGATTCCTTCAAAACCAAGTCCATCTGGCCGGTGAGAGAGAGTTTTCCGTCCCCCTGGGCCATGTTGATCTCCACCGGCGCCAATGCCCCGCCCCAGGCGTTGCTGAACACCGTGTTGGCGGCCGCCACCGCGTCGTCGGCGAGCTGCAGGCGTTGGCCGTAGCGCGGTTTTCCGAGCAACCGCGCCAGGTTGTTCAGGCTCACCCGGGTTGGGCCGGCGCGGCCTTCGACGGTGCGGACCGCGGCGCGACGGCAGAGCGCAGCCAGCTGCCGCTCCAACTCCCGCACCCCGGCTTCGCGGGTGTGGGCGGTTATTATCTTGGCCAACGCGCCATCCGAGATCGTCAGCTGCTCGGCTTCGAGGCCATGTTGGCGCAGCAGGCGCGGCAGCAGATGGCGCCGGGCGATGACGGTCTTCTCGGCGTCGGTGTAGCCGGGAACCTTGACGACCTCCATCCGGTCAACCAGGGCCGCCGGCAACCCGGAAATGTCGTTGCCGGTAGTGATGAAAAAGACCCGCGAGAGGTCGAACGGTTCCTCGACGTAGTGGTCGGAGAACTCGGAGTTCTGCTCCGGGTCCAGCGCTTCCAGCAGGGCGGTTGCGGGGTCGCCCCGAAAATCCACCCCGAGTTTGTCAATCTCGTCGAGGATGAAGACCGGATTGGCCGACCCGGCGTCGCGCAGCGAGGCGATTATGCGGCCCGGCATCGCCCCTACGTAGGTGCGCCGATGACCCCTGATTTCGGCCTCGTCGCGGACCCCGCCGAGCGAGAACCGCACCAGTTTGCGCCCCATGGCGGCCGCGATCGCCCGCCCCAGGCTGCTCTTGCCCACGCCGGGCGGGCCTTCCAGACACAGGATCGGGCCGCGGCGCGATCGGGTGAGTTTGCGCACCGCCAGGAACTCCAGGATCCGTTCCTTAACGTCATCGAGCCCGTGATGATCCCGATCCAGCATCTCCTGCGCGCGGCCAAGGTCTATCCGATCGCGGGTATAGCGCTGCCAGGGCAGATCGAGCAGACACTCGATGTAGTTGCGCAGGACGTTGACCTCGGGCGAACCGGTCGGCATGTCGGCCAGCCGCAGGAGGTCCTTCTCGATCCGGGCGCGGATCGATTCCGGATAGCGTGCCGCGTCGAGACGTTCGCGCAGCTCTTTGACGTCGCGCGAAGGCGCGTCGGTTTCGACGATCTCGTCCATGATCGCCTTTAGCTGCGCCCGCAATATCTGCTCGTGGTGTTCATCCTCGACCCGGTTCGAGATCTGATCGCGGATCTGGTTTTGGGCCGTTAGGACCGCCAGCTCCGACTCCAGCATCGATCGGACCCGCCGGAGGCGATCGACGGCGTGCTCCATTTCCAGCAGCTCCTGCGCCTGCAGATAGGGGAGCTCCAGGCTGGATGCCACCACGTCGGCCAAATCGCCCGGGATAGGGGCGTTCAGGGCGCGCACGTAGGCCTCTTTTTCAAGTTCCTGCGAGCGCTCGACGGCCTGCTCGAACAATCCCAGGACGAGCCGCGCCAGATCTTGTGCGTCCGGGGATTCGTCGGTGGATGGGCCGATCGGCTCGGCGCGGGCGAGGAGATGGGGGTTGGTCTGTTCGATTTGGCGCAGATGCATGCGCTCCCGACCCTCCACCAGGACCGAGGTAGTGCCGTCGGGCAGTCGCAGGATGCGGTTGATGCTGGCCAGGGTTCCGACCGTGAAGAGGTCTTCGCCCTCAACGTCCTCGGTCTCGATTTCGCGCTGGGTGACTACCAGAACCGATCGGTCGGCCATCATCGCCGCCTCCAGCGCCGCCAGGCTTTTTTCACGCGCCACAAGCAGCGGCGTCAGCGCGTCGCGAATCGGAAATAGGACGGTTCCGCGCACTGCGAGGACGATTCTGGTGGTGTCGGTCCCCACGTCGGGTTCATCGGCGCGCGGGGCGGGGGAGTCGGTCAATTTGGTCGGGTCGGCAAGATTCGTGCGATTATCCCGAACCCTGTCTCGGCGCAATGCGCGCGCCGATGCCATCTAGACTTTTCCAGGGTTGCCGCCCGTCGGCCGCCGCAATGCATTCCCGGCCCTGTGCCCGCGCACGGAAATACGCTATTGAGTTCGACCTTTCAGGCCTACAACCGCGGCTACAACGTCGGGGTCGGTGGTGCGGTCGTGCGCGACGGCAAGCTGCTGATGGTGCGCCGCGCTTCCCGCTACGGACGCGGCAACTGGCAGATCCCGGGTGGATTCATCGAGCACGACGAGACGCTGGAGCAGGCGGTCGTGCGCGAGGTCGAAGAAGAATCCGGAGTCGTGGCCAGCGTCCGTGGGGTGCTGGGGCTGCGCTCCCGTGTGGACCAGTTCAACAGCACCTACGTCGTCTTCCTGCTCGAATACCGTTCCGGTGAGCCGCGTCCCGACGGGGTCGAAACCGACCGCGCCCGCTGGGTCGGCCTGGAAGACCTGGCCGGCCTGGCCAAGCTGCCCGCCATCAATGCGCGCGTGGCCGAACTGGCACTGGCCGAGGAACCGGCGGCGCTCCTTCCGGTAGAGATGCTTGGGCCCGACGGCACTCTCTACCAACTTTTTGCAGGGACGGAGTAAGCGCCAAAATGCTGGCGCGGAGCCGGCGCTGGCTCGCCTCGCTGAGTCTGGGCCAATGGGTGTCGGCTTTGTTTGGCTTGGCTATCGTTGCCGGCCTGCTGCTCACCTTCGGAATTGCGCTGGGCGAGCAGTCGAGTGGACCGCCGGGCGTGAACGAGCTTGCGCGCAAGTCCGAAATCGAGCCGCGGCCAGCGCCAGATTTTGCGCTGACCAGTCTCGATGGGGAGCGGGTCGCGCTGTCGGACCTGCGGGGTCGGGTGGTGGTGGTCAATTTCCTTGCGTCGTGGTGCGGGCCCTGCAAGATCGAGGCGCCAATCCTTGAACGATTCTGGCGTTCGTCTGATCCCAGCCAGTTAGCCATCCTTGGCATCGCCATCTGGGATGAAGAGGCGGCCGCCAACGAATTCGCCGCAACCTACGGCCTGAGCTTCCCGCTGGCGCTGGATCCGGACGGAGCGCTGGGGGTCGACTACGGCGTCGCGGGGATCCCGGAAACGCTGGTCGTCGACCGCCTGGGGGTGCTCCGGGCACGCTGGGTGGGCCCGGTTTCGGCGGGGGCATTGACGGAGCTGACCACCGACCTTCTGGCCGAAAGCGGTGGCTGAAGTCCCGACCGCGCTGGTGGCGCTGATCCTGGCGGTTCGCCTGCTGCACGTTGTGGCGGCCGCGCTCTGGGTCGGCGGCGGCCTGCTGTTCCTGTACCTGGTTGCGCCCCGCGCCGGCGGCACCCGGGCGCGGTTGGCGGTCCAGCTGGGGAAGGCCATGTCGCATTCGGTTTCGGTCTTCCTGCTCACCGGGGCGGTCCTGGTGTTCGTACGACTTGCCGATCCGG
The DNA here is from genome assembly GCA_965217845.1 of Chloroflexota bacterium. Taxonomy (GTDB): domain Bacteria; phylum Chloroflexota; class UBA11872; order UBA11872; family VXNJ01; genus VXNJ01. The sequence goes on along the minus strand of OZ244573.1, from coordinate 1,837,858 downwards.
CGGCAACCGCCCTCTACCTATTGCTGCTGGCGTTAAAGCTGGCGCTGGCGGGCCTGGCGTTTCTGCTTGTTTGGCGGGACGGAGCGGCGCTGCCGACGCGGTTGCGCGAGCGCGCCGATTCCAGCCTTAGCGCACTGCGCGGCCGGATTGGGCTGGCTGCCTGGATCGGCCTGGCCGCATATCCGGTTTCGCTGTTGATGCAGCAGCTTGTCGAAGGCCGGTGAGGGACAACCGGGCGTCCCGCGCCGACCCGGCCCCACCCCTAAAATCTGCCGCCGCAGTTCCGCCGCCGGGCACCTCTACCTGATGCAGTCATCGGCCCCCCTGGCCCCGGCCAGGCGCAAGATCACGCCCACCCTGGCGGTGGCGATCGCTTTCATCATCGTCGCCGTGGTTTACCTTGCCTACTCGGCGGCCCAGTCGGCGGCGGTGTACTACCTGACGATCGAGGAACTGGCGGATCAATCCGCCGAACTGGCGGGGCGTGCCGTACGCGTCCAGGGCCGCATCGCCGACGGGTCGATCCGCCAGGATGAGACCCGGCTCTGGATCGATTTCGAACTCACCGACGGGGCGCGCAGTTTTCCGGTGAGCTACCGGGGCACGCCGCCCGACCTGCTCGGTTACTCGGATGAGCAGAAGTACCAGGAAGTCGTGGTCGAAGGCCGCTGGCAGAACGATCACTTAGAGGCCAGCAATCTGTTGGTCCAGCACGGACCGGAATTTACCGCCGTCGACGAACTCAGCGCCGTGGGCGACCCATAACCGCTACCCCGCCACCAGCGGAATGCGGGCTGGTGGCGCGCGCGCTTACGCGCCGTTACGGGCGCACCCTGGCCCTGGACCGGATCGATCTCGCCTTGCCGCCCGGCGCTTTCTGTCTGCTGTTGGGCGCCAACGGGGCCGGCAAATCGACGCTGCTGCGAATCCTGGAGGGCGTGATCAGGCCCGACGCCGGGAGCGCGCTTTTTGGCGATCTCCCGATCGGCTGCGGGCCCTGGCAACATCGTCGGCGGACTGGGGGACTTGGCCACCGGGGACGCGCCTACCCACTGGCCACGGTGCGCCAAAACCTGAAATTTGCGCACGCCCTGGCCTACGCGGACGCGCCGGCCATCGGGACATTGCTTACCCGACTGGGCCTGGAAACTCTCGCCGATCGTCCCGCTGGGGCGCTTTCGGCCGGGCAGCGGCAACGCCTCGAGCTGGCGCTGGCGCTGGCGCGGGCACCCCGACTGCTGCTGCTCGATGAACCGTTCGCGGGCCTGGACGCGGCCAGCGCCGGCAACCTGAGGACCTACCTGGCGGGTCTGCCCGAGGAAGTGACCGTCATCCTGGCGACCCATGAGCCAGAGGCAGTTTGGGAACTGGCGGACCGCGTCGCGGGGTTGCGTGACGGCCACCTGGTGTTCGATTGCGCCGCCACCGAAACCGGCCCGGCGGCGGCCCTGCAGGCGGTATCGGAGGGCACGCCGCAGCCCTTGGGTCCGGCCGTGCGGCCGGCACGGCCAGCAGTGCCGGCTTTTGGGAGCTGGTCCGACTTCGTGCACCTTGCGCGAATGGAGTTGTCGCAGGTCTGGCGGTCGCGACGCGACGCCGCGGCGCTGTTTACGTTCGCGCTGTTGATCATGCTGACGGTGAGCCTGGCCCTGCAGACCCCGCTTGCCGATGCCGCCGATGCTGCCATCGGCGGATTCTGGGCATCGTTGGTGTTCGCGGCCGTTAGTGGGTCCCAATACGGGTTTCCGCTGCTGCGTCAGTCGGGTGGTCTTGACCTGTTGTTGGCGCTGCCGCTAGCGCGGCCGGCGATCCTGGCCTCCCAGGTGCTGGCGCAGCTGGCCCGCCTCCTGCCGACGGCGCTGGTGGGACTGCTGGCGGCAAGCATTTTTTTCGAGGCCAACCTGCTCACTCCGGCGATGATTGCGATCGCAATCAGCGGGGCGGTTGCCTTGTCCGCGCTGGCGGCCGCCTACGGGGCGCTGCTGGCGATGGCCGGCGGCCGCGCCGTGCTGGGCCCACTGCTGATGCTGCCGGCAGCGCTGCCGGTGGTGCTGGCCGGGGTGCTTTCGGGTCCGGCCGCAATCGGCCAAACTAATGTTTTGCAGACCGTTCAGGCGGTAGGGCTTGGACTCGCCTACGCGGCTTTGGTCGGCGCCGTCTCGGTCCTGGCCATTGAGGAGATCCTGGTTGAATAGCAAGGCCATCCCCCCGGTGCCCTTCAGCGCCGTGACCTTGCTGGCGATGCTGGCCGCGTTGGCGGCAATTTTCCTGTACGCGCCGACCGAGGCGGTCCAGGGCGACGTGCAACGGATCCTCTATTTCCACGTCGGCTTGGCCGCGGCGGCCTACATTTCGTTCCTGGTAACCGCCGGCGCCAGTATCGCGGTGCTGGCCGGTCGCGGCTCCCAAGGTGACCGCCTGGCCCGCTCCGCAGCCACCGTCGGAGTCGTTTTTACGACCCTGGTGCTGGTCACCGGATCCATCTGGGGGCGGGCTGTTTGGGGGGTGTGGTGGACCTGGGACGCGAAATTGACCACCACCCTGGTGCTTTGGTTCGTCCAGACCGGTTACCTGTTGCTGCGGGGGTGGATCGACTATCCTCTGCGCCGTGCGCGCTTGGCCGCCTTTGCCGGCATCCTGGGGGCAGTAGTCGTCCCCATCAACTACATGTCGGCCTACTGGTGGCGCACTCTTCACCCCGAGCCGACGGTGATCGCGCCGGATTCGCCGGGGCTGCCGCCGGCGATGGCCCACACCCTGATCGCAGCCGTGGTGGCGCTGCTGCTAGTGTGGGGCTGGATGCTCTGGTGGCAGCTTGCAATCGAGCGGGCCAGCGACCGGCTGGAGGAACTCGCTTACCTTGATTGAATGGGACGCCAACCTGACCATGCTGTTGGTCGCTTACGCGGTGGTCTTCCTCGGACTGGCCGGTTGGGGCGTTTATGCCAGCGGCCGGCTGCGGGCGCTGGCGGCCGAGCTCGATCGCTTGGCCAGGGAGCGCCGGCGCGAGGCGCGCGGCTCCGATTGACGACGGGCCCGGCGTGCGCGGTGTAGCCCTCTGCGCGGATCCGGCCAAATCCTGAAGATGCGGTCTTGGACCTAGCGGCACTGGGCCGGCTGGCCCTGCTGCTCGCCCTGGCGCTGACCTGCTATGCGGTGGGCGGATCGGGGATTGCGATCTGGATGCGCGATGACCGCCTGTCCCGGTCGGCGCGCGGCGCGCTGGTCGGTGCCGGACTGGCCACCACGCTGGCGATGGCGGTCCTGGCGGCGGGATTTATCAGCTCCGATTTTTCGATCACGGCGGTGGCCGAAAACTCCTCGCTGGGCATGCCGGCGGGCCTGACCTTTTCAGCCATCTGGGGCGGCCAGTCGGGATCGCTCCTGCTCTGGGCCTGGCTGACTTCGCTGCATGCCGGCATCGCGGTCCCGCTGATCTGGCGCCGCCGGCCGGCGTTCGGACCATACGTGGCCCTGGTGATTGGGGCGGTGCTGCTCTTTTTCCTGGCGGTCCTCTGCTTCGAGAGTTCGCCGTTTGCGCGCCTGCTGCCGGCCCCGACCGACGGGCGTGGACTAAATCCCCTGCTCTGGGATCTGGCGATGCAGATTCATCCGCCGTTGCTCACGGCCGGCTATGTGAGCTTTGTCACGCCCTTTGCGATCGCGATCGCGGCCCTGGCGACCGGCCAGGTTGGTTCGGCCTGGCTGGCGCTCAACCGCCCTTGGATGCTGTTGGCCTGGTCGCTGCAGGCCGGTGGACTCATCCTGGGTTCCTGGTGGGCTTACCGCGTCCTGGGGTGGGGCGGGTTCTGGGGCTGGGACCCGGTCGAAAACGTGGCCTTGGTCCCCTGGCTGCTGGCGACCGCCTACCTGCATTCGGCAATGGTCCAGGAGCGACGCGGCATGCTCAAGACCTGGAACATCGCGCTTTGTTTGCTTTGCTACGTGCTGGCAATCTTCGGAACGTTCGTGGTCCGCTCCGGGGTGCTCACCTCGGTACATTCATTCGCGCAATCGCTGATCGGTCCGTATTTCTTCGTGTGGTTCGGGGTCCTTCTCACGATTGCGGTGCTGCTGATCATCTATCGCGCGCCGCTGCTCTCGAGTTCACGCCGCTTCGAATCGATAGGTTCGCGGGAATCGGGGTTCCTGCTCAACAACCTGCTGCTCGCATCGCTGGCGGCAACGACTTTTTGGGGTACGATCTTCCCGCTTATATCCGAACTCGTAAGCGGGCGTCAGGTCGCCGTCGGGGCCCCCTATTACGGTCAGGTCAACGGCCCGCTGCTGGTGGCGCTGCTGTTCCTGGCCGGAGTGGGTCCGCTGCTGGCCTGGCGCCGCACCGCCGCGCGGGCGTTCCTGGCACGGTTGGCGCCGGCGTTGCTGGCCGGATTGCTGGTGAGCGCGGCTTTCCTGATTGCCGGCATATCGCAGGCGCTGCTGCTGGTGGCGGTCGGCGCCTGCGCTTTCACCGCCGCCGCGGTTGCGGTCGAGTTGTCAGCGCCGCTGCGGCGGGGCCTGGGACCGGCCTGGAGTGGGATCGTTGCCGATCGCCGTCGCTGGGGCGGTTACACGGTCCACCTGGGCGTGGTGCTGGTGGCGGTCGGCGCGATCGGCGCCAGTGGGTTCCAGACCGAGCGGGCGCTGACCCTGGGCCTGGACGAAACCGCCCGGGTCGGGGAATACGAGATCACCTACCGTGGCCTGGACACCTTCGTGCGCGAGGGCGTGACCTACTTTGAAGCGCGCCTGGATGTATTGCGCGATGGGGAGGAACGGGAACTCGTCGCCGGACGCCGCGTCCATCGCGGCTGGGAAAGCCAACCGGTTTCGGATGTGGGGATAAGCACCAGCTTTCCGCAGCTCAGCGACCTCTACGTCGTGCTCTCGGGCTGGGGTGACGATTTCGAGCAGGTCAGCCTGCGGGCGCTGATTAACCCGGCGATCGGATGGATGTGGATTGGCGGGCTTGTGTTCTTCGGTGGTGTGCTGGTCGTGTTCTGGCCGGGCGCGGCTCCGCGATTGTCCGAGTCCGCCCGCAGGGCCGGCGGGCGGACCCTGGCATGGCAGGCGTGGCACGGCGCGTAGGCGCGGCGCTGCTGCTGGCGGCGCTGCTGCTGACGCTGACCGGGCAGGGCCCGGTCCGCGCCGAATCGCTCGAGGAAAGGACCTGGGCGATAGCTGCCAAGCTGGCCTGTCCGGTGTGCGCCGGGCAAAGCGTGAAGGACTCCAGCGCCGAGCTAGCGGTGCAGATGCGGGCCACGATTGCCGAGCAGCTGCGGCGCGGGCGCAGCGAAGCCGAGGTAATCGAGTTCATGGTGGAGCGCTACGGCGAGGAAATCCTCCTGGACCCGCCCAAATCGGGGATCCAGCTCTGGGTCTGGATCGGCCCGGTGGCAATTGTGGCGGCGGGCGTGGCGATCGTGGCCAGCCGCTTTGAGCCACCGCGCCTGGGACGGCGCCGTCGAACCAAATGACGATTTACTTCGCGGTCCTGCTGGGACTCACCGCGCTGGTCGCGTTCGCCCTGGCCCTGGAGCCGCTGCTGGGCTCGGCGCGCCTCCGATCGGCGCGTCTGGATGCGCGAATGCTGGCCGAATTGGCGCGTCCGTCCGCCGCCAAAGCCGTCCCGGCGCCGCCACGCCCGCGCGTTAACCGGGGCCAGCTGCTGGGCCTCTTGGGGGGCCTGGCGTTCGTCGCGCTGGCGGTGCTGTTGGCGGCCGCGGCACTGCGCACCGACGACCCAGTGCTTGCCGAACCGGTGGCCCAACCGGGGATCTCCCCCAGCGCGGACCTGTTCGTCAGCGCCGATGGGCAGACGCTGGTGCTGGGCTCCCAGGACGGAATCTTTGCCGGGTCCACCCAAGCGCTGCTGCTGGAACGAATCGAAACGGTTGCCGCCCAACCGGTGGCGGCCGGCGCCGACGCTGCGTTGCTGGCGGCCGACGGCAGCCAATGGAGTCCGGGAGCGCGCGCCGAATTGCCACTGCCGCCGGCTATTGCGGTAATCGGCGCATCGCGTAGTGGCGCCCGGGTCGCGGCAGCCGATGAAAGTGGGCGCCTGTTTATTTCCGATGATGGCGGGATCAATTGGCGCCAGGGCGGTGCCGGGGCGCCGGTTGGTCTGCAGGCGCTCGCACCAAGTGATGCCGACGCCCGAATATGGGCCGCCACCGGGGTCCAGGGGGTCCTGGTGGGTGACGGGGATTCGGGCTGGGCCGGCGCCAACGGATTTGTGAACGGGGCGCTGCCGACGGCGCGGGTATTTGACATCCACTACGACCCCGACAGCGGCGACAGCACCACCGGAGCGGCCGGCAATACCTTTTTCGGCGCGGTTTACGCGGCCACCGACCGCGGTCTATTCCGCTCGCTCGACGGCGGCCTGGCGTGGGCGCCGCTGCCGGGGGGATTCTCCCCGCGGGCGGTATTCGGCGAAGGCCGCCGGGTCTGGGCGGTCGATGATTCCGGCAGCGTCTATCGCAGTGGCGACGGCGGGCGCACGTGGGCCTAGGTCGACGTCGGGCGGCAGTCATCCTGGTAAGTGCGTTCTGCGCCCTGCTGCCACTGACCGCGGCGCTGGCCCAGGATGACGGGGTGTTGGCGGTTGTAGTGGAAAACGGCACCGCCGGCGCCGCGGTTCCCGGCGATCTCGAGGTCGAGCTGCGCGGGTTCCAGGGTCAAGTGCTCGCCGGCAGCTGGCGCGAACTGGCGCGCGATGCAACCGGCCGGCTCAGCGCCGACGGGCTGAACACCGACCCGGAGTGGACCTATGTGGCCACGGCAACCTACCAGGGGTTGACGTTCGCCAGCGCGCCGGTCGGGTTCGACGCGGCAGCGTCCGCCCAAACCCGGCTTCTGATCTTCGAACCGGCAGCGGCAGACCCCGGCGCCGAGCTGGCAGACTACGCCTTGGTGCTGGCGCGCGAAGCCGACGGCACCCGGATCCGGGCCGTCCACACACTCACCTTCCAGCTGCCCGGCGACCGCGCGCTGCTGGTCGAACCTCCAAATCCGCTGCTGCAGTTCCCGCTGCCGCCTGCGACCGTCGGCATTTCGGCACTGGCCGGGCCGGCGTTCTGGCAGGTGGGGCCCGAGGGCCGCCAATTGCTGGGCGGGGCCACCCTGCCGCCCGGCCAGGCGACCTTCTCCTTCGAGTACCAGTTCCCGTGGGACCGTGCCGGGCAGGAGCTCGACATTCGCCCGCCGGTCAGCACCGCCCGGTTTCGGGTCTGGGCGGTCGAAAGCCAGGTGAAAATCTCGGCCCCGCAGCTGTTGCAGCAACCGGGCCTGCAGATGAACGAAAGGGCGCGGCTGGCCATCTTTGAAGGTCAGGGCCTGGCCGCCGGGGCGGCGATCGGACTCAAGATTTCCGACCCCGGGTACGGCCTCGACGACCGCCTGGTTACGGTCCTGGAAGAGCGCCTGGCGGCGCTTGCGGCGGTCCTCTTGGGACTGGCGCTGGTTTTGGCGGTCGTCTTGCGGCAGCTGCGAAACCGCCGCCGCCGCCTGCTGTTGGCGCGGCAATTGCTGGCTGCGGCCAGCGTCGAAGCGGCCGCCAGCGGCGCCGCCGATCAGCTGGCCGAGATACTCGCCGACGATCCCGATCTGGCGCGGCGGTTGCGGTCCGGCGCCGTTCGTTAACGCAGAATTTGATTCCGGTCGGCACCAGCGCCGCCGACCGTCTCAATCTCACGCGCGAGGGTCCGGCCACGGATGATCAACGTAACCATTTGGAACGAATTCCGCCACGAACGGCACAGCAAGAAGATCGCCGCGATCTATCCGGACGGGATTCACGGCGCGATTGCGGCCGGCCTGTCCGGGCACTCCGACTTTGCCATCCGGACCGCCACCCTGGATGAGCCCGAGCACGGCCTGACCGAAGCGGTCCTGGCCGATACCGACGTACTCCTCTGGTGGGGCCACATGGCCCACGGCGAGGTCGACGATGAGATCGTCGATCGCGTCCACGAGCGGATCATGCAGGGTATGGGGCTGGTGGTTCTGCATTCGGGCCACCTTTCCAAGATCTTCAAGAAGCTGATGGGGACCTCGTGCTGGCTCAAGTGGCGTGAAGCCGACGAATGCGAGCGGATCTGGGTGGTCGACCCGGCGCACCCCATCGCGGCCGGACTGGGCGAGTACTTCGAACTGGAAAAGTGCGAGATGTACGGGGAGCACTTCGACATCCCGGCCCCCGATGAACTGGTTTTTGTGAGCTGGTTTCAGGGTGGCGAGGTGTTCCGGTCAGGCTGCGTATTCCATCGCGGGGCCGGGAAGATCTTTTACTTCCGACCCGGTCACGAGACGCTGCCGATCTACCACGACCGAAACGTGCTGCATGTGATCGCCAACGGGGTTGCCTATGTGGCCGCGCCCGGAGGCATGGTTCCCACCTACGGCAATGCGATGCCGATCGAGGAGCTGTCGTGGTACGACGGCCCCGATTTCTCCAAACACCCCGACGAGGTGGTCCTGCGCGGGCGGACCTGAGCCGGCGGCGCCATTCAGCGGCCGGCCCAATCGCGCGCGTCGGCGGGCTGCAATGGGGCGGTCATTGCCACAGGCAACCATGGTGTAAGTGAAATCCGGCTAGAATGGCCTTATACAAAAGGCTAGGTGAGCCGGATGATTAAAGCCAGCGTGACTGACGCCAAAAACGGGCTCAGCGCATTGCTCGAAGAGGTCAAACGCGGCGAGACGGTATTGATAACGTCCCGCGGCAAGCCGGTCGCCACTCTGGCCCCTTTTGATCTAGCCGAATTCAACGATTCCGAATTCACTGCCGCATTGGTCGCGAGGGGGGTTGCGCGTCCGCCACGGAAAAAGCTCGACCTTGACTGGTTTTATGCCGGCGAGCGCCCGCGCTTGCCGGAAGGAATGACGGTTGCCGACCTCATTGATGAAGAACGGGCCGAGCGCTATTGAGGTATTGGGACACTTCGGCGCTCGTTCCATTGCTTGTTGACGAAGCGTCCAGTTCACGCTTGCAGTTGTTGCACCGCACCGACCCGGCGATCACGACCTGGTGGGGGACGTTAGTCGAGTGCGAGTCCGCCCTGGGCCGACTGGGACGGGCCGTGACTGCGTCGGCGGCGCCGATCCAGGCCGCCCGCCTGCGCCTGGCCGGCCTGGCCGCGGACTGGGTGGAAATCCGTCCGGAGGAGCAGGTTAGGCGGAGAGCCATGCGTCTGCTCCGGACCCACCCGCTGCGGGCAGCGGACGCCCTCCAGCTGGCGGCGGCGCTGGTGGCAGTGTCCGAAGACTCCGCCGCGATCGAATTTGTCTGCACCGATAGTGGATTGGCCACCGCCGCCGGGCGGGAGGGATTCGTGGTCGTCTAGCAGCGCCGGACCGGCGCCGGACTTTTTGCGGGAAGCAGCTGGCCCCAGTTGCCGCCCAGGGGCCCCACCGGGACCCGGTGCCAGGAGGCGGCCAGATCAGCAGAGCCCGATTTCGTGGTGTGAGAGCTGCTCCAAACCGTCGTCGGTCACCAGGTAGTTGTGCTCGATGCGGCAGCCCTGGAAAGGGTCGCCGAAGACGTGCGGTTCAAAAGTGATGACGTCGCCCGCCGTGATCGTCTCGGCATTGCCGGGGCGAAAGTCGGGTGCCTCGGGGTGCTCGAGGCCGAGCGCGTGGCCGGCATGCCCCGGCATCTTTCTCCACTGCGGATCGAATGCGGCCATCGCATCCGTCTGGACCTGGTAGATTTCGTCGGCGCTCACCCCCGGCCGGGCGACTTCCTCCGAGGCTTTCAATCCAGCGATCGCCGCGTCCATGGATTTCTGCTGCAGAGCGGTGGGGTCCCCACCCACGTTCAGAGTATTGGTGATGTCGCAGTCGTAGCCGTTCATGTACGGATAGATGTCGAGCAGCAGGTTGTCGCCGCGCTCGATCACGCGATTGGTGGGCGTACCGCCCATGCGCATGTGGGCCCCGGCCCGGAAGTCGCATCTCATCACCAGCGGCTGTTCGGCCTCCTTGGTGGCTTCGGCCACGATCTCGGCGTAAAGCTCGACCTCGGTGACACCGGCCCTGGTAAGTTCGCGGGCGGCACTGTGAAAGCGTTCGCCGACCCGCATGGTGGCGCGGATGATCGCCATCTCATCGGGGTCCTTGCGGCGCCGCATGCGGGTGATGGTCGGTTCGATGTCGAGCGCGACCCTGCCCCTCCCGCTCGCGGCCAGGGGCAGGTGGGCCGTTTCGGCGCCCAGGCGGGCGATCCCGCGACGATCGATTTCGGCCGCCATTGCACGGGCGGCGGCAATCGTACGCGGCACCAGCGGATCAAACGCGTTCCAACCGGCGCTGACCGATTCGCATCCGGAGGCTTCGAGCACGCCCTCGCGGTCGCGCGCCAGGCCGTCGACTACGACTACGGCGCCGCCGTCGGCGTCAAGGAGCAGGTACTGCGGGGCGCGGTGGTGGATGTTGTTGGGATCGTGCAGGAAGCCAGTCAGGTAATAGACGTGCTCGGGGCGCGAAACCAGCAGCGCCTCCAGGGCGGCGCCGTTGCCGGCAACCGATTCCCAGAGCCGCCGGCGGCGGTCGCGGCAGGCGGTGGGGTCGAGACCGGGAATCATTTGGCAACCCTTCCCAGGTAGTGCGGACTGGAACCGTAGAAGATCTCAGCCGCTTCCATGATCGATTCGGAGACAGTGGGGTGGGGATGAATCGAGTGTGCGACCTCGGAGGCGACCGCGCCCATCTCGATGGCAATGACCTGGGCGGCGATGAGCTCGCCGGCGCCGACACCGACCACGCCGGCGCCGAGAACGCGTTCATCGACCGGATCGATGATGAGCTTGCTCATCCCTTCGTTGCGGCCCATCGCGGTCGCCCGTCCGAGGGCGGCCCAGGGGAAGCGCACGATCCGGATTTCACGCCCATCGGAGCGGGCCTGGGTTTCGGTGAGCCCGCACCAGGCGATCTCGGGATCGGTGAACACGACCGCCGGGATCGCAACGTGGTCGAACTGCGCCGGTAGTCCGCACACGGCCTCGACCGCGACCTTGGCCTCGGCGGTGGCCTTGTGCGCCAGCATCGCCCCGCCAACCACGTCGCCGACGGCAAATATTGCCTGGTTGGTGGTGCGCTGCTGGCCATCCACGGTTATAAACCCCTGCTGGTCAAGGTCCACGCCGACCGTATCCAGGCCCAGATCGGCGCTGTTGGGACGCCTACCGACCGCGACCAACACCTGCTCGAACCAGGCCGGCGTCACGTCGGCGTCCTCGCCCTGGAATTCGCAGCGGATTCCGCCAGGGAAGGCGCCGGCCGCGGTGACCCGGGTGCGCAGCCAGATGTTTTTGAATTCGGCTTGCAGGCGGCGCTGCAGCGGCCGCACCAGGTCGCGGTCGGCGCCGGGCAGCAACCCGGCGGTCATTTCCACCACGCTTACCCTGGTCCCCAGGGCGGCGTACACCGAGCCCAGTTCCAGGCCGATGTAACCACCGCCCACCACCAGCAGGTTGCGCGGCGGGCCGCTGACCTCGAGCGCCGTCGTTGAATCCAAGATTCGCGGGTCGTCGGGAAACATCGGCAGCCTGACCGGGCTCGAGCCGGTCGCGATGACGGCGCGGTCGAATTCAACCAGCTGTCCGTCGGGCCCGTCCACCGCCAGCTTGCCGGGACCGTCAAATCGGGCCCGCCCGCAAACCACCTGGACCTTCTGCTGACGGGCGAGCATGGCGATCCCGCCCGACATCCTCTCGATTACCTTGTTCTTCCAGCCCAGGAGCCCTTCAACCGAGACTTGTGGCTCGCCGAAATCGATTCCGAACTGCTTGGCCCCGTCGGCGGCGGCCATGATGTCGGCCGCGTGCAGCAGGGTCTTGGATGGAATGCAGCCACAGCGCAGGCAGACTCCGCCGAGGGCTGCGTTTTCATCTATGAGAGTCACCTGGTGGCCGGCGCGCGCGGCTGCGAATGCGGCCGGATAGCCGCCCGGCCCGCCGCCGATTACGGCGACCCTTAAGGCCGGCTGACTGGTTGCCAATTGGGTTTCCCCTTCGCTTGGGTTGCGGGAGTGGTCAGAGCAGCTCGGGTGCGCCCAGCCCTTGGGTCAGGGCGGACAGGAACCTTGCTCCGTCGGCACCGTCGACGGCCCGGTGGTCGATCGAAAGTGAGAGCGGCAGCGTCAGGCGTGGTTCAAATCCGGCCCCGTTCCAGGTCGGGCGTGACTCGGCCGTGCCCACACCCAGAATCGCCACTTCGGGCGGATTGATGATCGGGGTAAAGTCCCCGACCCCAAGGGTTCCCAGGTTGGTGATGGTGAAACTGGCCCCGGTCAGTTCATCGGGGGAGACTTTGCCGGCCCGCGCCCGCATGGCCAGATCGGTGAGTTCGGCCGCAAGTTCGGGCAGAACCTTTTCCTGCGCGTTGCGGATCACCGGCACCACCAGGCCGCGGTCGGTATCGACGGCTATACCGATATTCCAGTAGCGCTTTAGCACCAGCTTGCCGGCGCCGGCGTCAAAGCTGGCGTTCAGGGCCGGTTCGGCCTGCAGCGCGGAGACCACTTTCTGCACCAGGATCGCGGTCACGCTCACTCGCACACCGTCCTCGCGAAGCACCCTGCGCTGGCGGTCAAGCTCGTCGATCTCGGCGCCGGCGTGCAGGGTCACGTGCGGAATCTGGTTCCAGGAGTTGCCGAGGTTGCGGGCTATCGCGCGCCGCAGCCGCGAGAGGTCAACCTCTTCAACCGGACCAAATTGCGAGAAATCTGGCAGCTTCTCGGCGGGGAGAGCCGCCCCGGCGGTGCGCGCCCGGGCGAAGGCCTTCACATCATCGGGGGAGATCCGTCCGGCCACGCCGCTGCCCGGCACCTGGTAGATGTCGACCCCGATTTCGCGCGCCAGGGCGCGCACGCTGGGGGATGCAAAGACCGGACCCTGGCCGGGCCGGACCGGTGCCGGTGGTGGCGCGAGGGCCGGCGATGCGATGGTCGCGGCGCCGTCATAGCCGCTGCCACCGGGGCCGCTGGGACGAGCGGGCACCGAATCTTGCGCTGCTGCCGCCACCGGGTCCGGCGCAACGGCTTCGGCCGGGCTCGACTCGGCGGCGATCGAAAGAATCGCCTGTCCGCTGCTTATCGGCTGGCCCGGTTCCACTAGGAGCTTTAGCACCTTTCCGGCCAGCTCGGAAGGGACCTCGACGGTGGCCTTGTCGGTCTCGATCTCGATGACCGCCTGCTCCACCGCGATGACGTCGCCCTCGGCGACCATCACCTTGAGAATGTCGGCATCCCCGGCCCCGTCGCCGAGGTAGGGCATCTTTAATTGGGTAACCGTCGGCGCGGCGGGGTCTTCGACCGTCAACTTAGAACCGGGTTGGCTTTTTCAGGATCGATCTGGAACTGCGAGATCGCAGCGCGTGCAACCGAATTTTCTACTTCGCCGCGCTGCGCCAGTTCGCCCAGGGCGGCCAGCACCATGTAGCGGTGATCGATTTCGAAAAAGTCTCGCAGCTCGGCGCGGGCCTCGGAACGTCCGAAACCATCGGTCCCCAACGCCAGGAAGGGCCCGGCGGTCCAGCGGCCGAGCGTGTCCGCCATCGTCTTTACATAATCCGACGTGCTGACCGATACTCGCGGTTCGTCGCCGAGGCAACGGCGGATGTAGGGAATCTGGGGCGGCTGGTTCGGATGGAGCATGTTCCAGCGCTCGACGGCGTCGGCGTCACGGCGCAGCAGGCCGAGGCTGGTCGCCGACCAGACGTCGGCGCCGATGTCAAAGCGTTCGGCCAATTCCGCCTGCGCCAATACCGCTTCGTTGAGCAGCGATCCGCTGCCGATCAGGTTCACCTGCAGCGGCGCGTCCGGAAGCGGCGAGGCCGAGAACTTGTACAGGCCGTTGACGATCCCTTCCCTGACTGAAGGATCGTCGGGCAATGACGGCTGGCGGTAGTTTTCGTTGCCGACGGTCAGGTAGTACCAAATCTCTTTGTCGTCCCCGAACATCCGGCGGATGCCGTCCTGGATGATGACCGCGATCTCGTAGGCGAAAGCCGGATCATAGGTGCGCAGATTGGGGACGGCCGAGGCCAGCAGGTGGCTGTGACCGTCCTGATGCTGCAGTCCCTCGCCGGCCAGGGTGGTGCGCCCGGCGGTCCCGCCGACCAGGAATCCGCGGGTCCGCGAATCCGCGCCGGCCCAGACCAGATCGCCGACCCGTTGCATCCCGAACATCGAGTAGTAGGTGTAGAACGGGATCATCGGCTGGCCGTAGTTCATCAGCGCCGTGCCGGCGGCGATGAAGGAGGCCATGGCGCCGGCCTCGTTTATGCCCTCCTGCAGGATCTGGCCGTCGACGGTCTCGCGGTAGGGCAGCAGGCTGGCCGAGTCGACCGGTTCGTAGCGCTGGCCCACCGGCGAGAAGATGCCGCACTGACGGAACAGGGCCTCCATGCCAAAGGTCCGCGCCTCATCGGGGATGATGGGTACCACGTAGCGCCCCAGCCCGGGATCGCGCAACAGCTTGGTCAGGATGCGCACGTAGGCCATGGTCGTCGAAGCGGTGCGATCACCGGACCCGGCCAGAAACTCGTCGATGAAATCGTCGCCGGGAGCCTGGATCAGGCTGGCTTTCACCCTGCGCGCGGGGACCGACCCGCCGAGCTGGCGCCGCCGCTCCTTCATGTAGACCACTTCGCGGCTCTCGGGCCCGGGGTGATGAAAGTCCAGCGCCGATGCCACCTGGTCTGAAATCGGGATCTGGAAGCGGTCGCGAAATGCGAGCAGTTCGTCGTGATTTAGCTTTTTTTGCTGGTGGGTTATGTTGCGGCCTTCGCCGGCCTCGCCGAGGCCGTAACCCTTGATCGTGCGCGCCAGGATGACGGTGGGGGCGCCGCGGTTACGCATCGCCTGGTGGTAGGCGGAGTAGACCTTGATCGGATCGTGCCCACCCAGGTTTAGGCGCCAGAGTTCATCGTCGCTCTTGTCGGCCACGAGCGCCGCCAGTTCGGGGTCGGCGTTCCAGAAATGCGACCGCAGATAGGCGCCGTCGGAGACCGAGTATTTTTGGAAATCGCCATCGACGATATCGCGCAGGCGGCGGGCGATCAAACCCTTGCGGTCACGCTCGAAGATCTCGTCCCAGTCCGACCCCCAGATCACCTTGATCACGTGCCAGCCGGCGCCGCGGAAGGTCGCTTCCAATTCCTGAATGATCTTGGAGTTGCCGCGGACCGGTCCGTCCAGGCGCTGCAGATTGCAATTTACGACCCAGATCAGGTTGTCGAGCCGGGCGCGTGTGGCCAGCGAGATGCCGGCCAGGCTCTCGGGTTCGTCGATTTCGCCGTCGCCGACGAACGCCCAGACCTTGCGCTCTGAATCCGGCTCCAGTCCGCGCGCCTGCATGTAGCGCATGAAACGCGCCTGGTAAATCGCCATCAGCGGGCCCAAGCCCATCGAGACGGTGGGGTAGTTCCAGAAATCCGGCATCAGCCACGGGTGCGGATAAGAGGACAAACCCGGCTGATCCTGGAGTTCGCGGCGGAAATTGTTCAGCTGCGTCTGATCGAGCCGGCCTTCCAGGAAGGCCCGGGCGTACATTCCCGGCGATGCATGGCCCTGGAAATAGATGATGTCGCCGCCGGAGGGGTGGTCGGGACCCTTGAAGAAATGGTTCTGGGCCACCTCGTAGAGGGTCGCCGCCGAAGCGAAGGTGGAGATGTGGCCGCCGATCCCGTCGGACTCCATGTTGGCCTTGACCACCATCGCCATGGCGTTCCAGCGATTGATGCTCTTGATGCGCCGCTCCAGCGCCTGGTTGCCAGGGTATTCGGGCTGCAGGTGGACCGGAATGGTGTTCACATATGGCGTATTGAGCGCCTCGGGCGACCACACCCCGGCGCGTTGCGCGTAAATCTGCAGGTCTTCCAGCAGGCGTTTGACCCTGTCGGGGCCGCGCGCATGCAGGACATCCTGGAGGGCCTGGGTCCAATCGGATAACTCGAGCTCGTCGATGAGGAGCTCACCGTTGGAAGCGGTCGCCCGGTCGGTGTGCATGGACAAAGGGTTTCCTATCGCCCCATTGGGCGCAGCCGCCCTGATCGCCGGATACTGAATTAATGTTAATTGGGCACCGGTCGAAGTAAGTTTGCGGCCGTTGAAGTCTTGCCCAGGCCGATGCCGGATTTAAGAATAGAAAACCTTGGCCGCCTCGCCTACCGCGACGGGCTGGCCTGGCAACTTGCGGCTGCCGATAGCGTGCGGGCGGGCCGCAGCCCGGACATGCTGGGCCTGCTCGAACATGAACCGGTCTACACCATGGGAGCTCGCGGCGGGCGCGCCAACCTGCTGGCCGACGAAAGTGAACTCGATTCGCGGGGCATCGAGGTTGTCGACGTCGACCGCGGCGGCGATATCACCTACCACGGACCGGGGCAGTTGGTTGCCTACCCGATCCTGTTGCTGGAACGTCTTGGGATGGGTCCGGCCGACTACGTGCACGCCCTGGAGGACGTGATCGTGGAAGTGCTCGCTGACCACGGCATTGCGGCCGCCGCCGACCCCGCGCGCCCTGGTGTCTGGGTCTCAGGGGCCAAGATCGCGGCGGTTGGGGTGCGCTGCCAACGGGGCGTGACCCGCCACGGGATCGCGATCAACGTCAATCTGGATCTTGGACCGTTTGCGGCGATCGTGCCCTGCGGACTGCCCGGAGCCCGGGCGACTTCGATCGCGTGCCAGACCGCGCGCTCGGTCACCCTCCAGGAGGTAGCCGGCGATTTTGCGCGCGCATTCGCACGCCGCTTCGGTTTCCGGACCCGAGTTTGCGGTGCGTCCGCACGCCAGCTGCAAGCCGGGGATGCCCGTTGACAGAGGCGGTCGGTCGGGTCGGGATTGGGGTCGGTCGGCGGTGTGATATAGTTTGTGGTACAAACTAGTTTGCGAAGCTGCAAGCGACAGTTTCGACCGTCAGCTAGGTTTCACTGTAGGTCTTTGCGGGAACTCAAGTTGCAAACCTTCTTCGATTCCACCCACTCTGTCCCTGGAGTGCCTTCATGAGCGTGGGCGCCATGGTCGCAGTGAACGGGGTCGTTAAGCACTTCGGGGCGCAACACGCCCTTGACGGGGTCAGTTTCGATGTGGCCGGCAGCCGGATCACTGGGCTGCTCGGCCCCAACGGCGCCGGGAAGACCACGCTGTTGCGAATTCTGACCACGATCCTGCGGGCCGATGATGGCGACATAACTGTCGGTGGGTTCTCGGTTGGCACCGATCCGGCGGCGGTGCGCGCCCAGCTGGGGGTCTGTCCTCAGGACCTTGCCATCTACGAGGACCTGACCGGGCGCGAGAACGTTGCTTTCTTCGGTCGACTGGCCGGGCTATCACGCCGCCAGGCTCTTGCCAGCGCCGCCGAGCAGCTGGGACTGGTGGGACTGGGCGATCGCGCCGGCGATCGGGCCGGGACCTATTCGGGCGGGATGAAGCGTCGCCTCAATATCGCGGTGGCACTGGTGGCCAAACCGGCGCTGCTGCTGCTGGACGAACCAACCGTGGGGGTCGATCCGCAGTCACGCAACCGGATCTTCGAGGTTGTCAAATCGCTGCGCGACGGCGGCATGACGATCGTCTACACGACCCACTACATGGAGGAGGCCGATCGCCTCTGCGACCACGTCGTGGTAATGGATCTGGGCAGGGTCGTCGCTCAGGGCACACCCGTCGAGCTCAAGTCCAGCATCGGAGACCCGGCCGAGGTGACGCTGGAGCAGGTGTTCCTTGGCCTCACCGGGCGTTCGCTGCGCGAGTAGATCTAGGTTGCAGATGCCCGCGCCCATTGACCTGGGCCTGATCGAAATCAAGCGCTACCTGCGCGATTTCCAGGCACTGGCACTGTCGCTGGCGTTGCCGGTAGCGCTGATTGCGGTCATGGTCGGAGCGTTTGGGAGTAGTGGCGAGTTTTCGGCTACCGCCAGCGTCGTCGATCTAGATCGCAGCCCGCATTCGGCCGAATTGGTCCGGCGGATTCAGGATCGTCCCGGGATTTCAGTCGAACCGCTCGAACCCGACCGCGCCGAGCAGTTGCTCGGCAATTCGCAGCGGTTGTTGGTTACCTACATCAACCCCGGCTATGGCCAGTCCCTGGGCGGGACGCAATCTCAACCGGTGATCGAATTTCGTTCCCGCGGCGGCGGCGGCGACAACGGACGAGTGGTGGCGGCGCTGGTGCGCAGCCTCGCCGAAGACCAGTCCGCGCGCGCAGCGGCATTGGCGGGTGTCGGCGCGGTCGCCGCCGCTATCCCCGGGGCTGACGTTGGCGCCGCCCAATCCCGGTTTAGCCAGATCCTGGCCGAATCAGACCGCGAACCGCTGGTGCGGGTCGTTGTCGCCAACCGCACTGGCGAGGCCGATGCGTTCGACCGCAATTTCAGCGGCATTCTGACCATGATCGTCATGTTCACGGTAGCTACCTCGGTGGCCACGATAGTGGCCGAACGCGAGAACGGAACCCTGGAACGGCTCCTGATCACCCGACTCGGAGCCAACGGACTTTATCTGGGCAAATACCTGGGCGCACTGGCGCGCGGTTTCTCGCCGGCGCTGCTGCTTACGGTCCTGGCCTGGATCGTGAACCGGTCGTTCGCGCCGGCCCAGTTTGGACAGATTCTGGTGATCGGACTGCTGATGGCAGCCGCCGCGGCCGCGGTCGGAATGCTGATCGCCGGCCTGGCGCGCAGCCAGGCGCAGGCCAACTGGTCCGGAGTGACGCTGACGATGGTCATGGCGACGCTGGGGGGTTCATTCTTTACGGGCGACCTGGAGGGGGTCCTGGATTGGGTCGGCTACGCGACGATCAACCGCTATGCCAACGATGCCCTGCGCGGCCTGATTGAAGATGGCAACAGTCTGGCCGACCACGCGCTCGAGATGGGCGTGCTGATCGCGGTCGCGCTGGTCCTGCTGCTGGCTGGCCGGGCGCTTTTCTCAACCGCGCGGCCGGGCGGATAGGCCGGCGTGCAATTGGTCCGCAAAACGTTGGTGGTAGCCGGCAAAGACCTGCTGCGTCTGCGCCGCGACCGCTTCGCGCTGGGGTTTGCGCTGGGATTCCCGGCCGCGTTCTCGGTTGCGTTCTTTTTCATGCTCACTCCCGTCCTGGCGGATGTTGCGGGTGCGGCGCCGCCGTTGCCGATCGCGATGACGACCGCCGAAACAGCGCCGGCAGCGATCAGCTCGCAGGTCATCGCCGGACTGGTGCAGACCGCGCACGAGGGGCTGGAGTTTCGGGTTCTGAGTCCGTCCGCCGCGCGCACGGACTTCGAATCCGGGGAGCTGGAGGGTTATATCGCCTTTCCGGGGGATTTCACCGAAGCGGTGTTATCGGGCTCGGGGACGCAGCTGAACGTTTATGCCGGATCTGACCCGCCGCAGCAGGCCGCGCTTGAATCTGTTGCCGAAGCGGTCGCGTTCCAGGTTCAGTTGCGCGCCGCGACCGCGACCGTCCTGGCGGGGATAAACGCACCGGCGGCGGCGTACGCGGCGCCGGCGGCCGCGTCGATACGGTTTGACACCGTCGATGTCGGAGGGATCGAGCCGCCCAACGCCGCCGATACCACCGTCCCGGGGTATCTGGTAATGTTCGTCTTCATGGCGGCTGCGTTCACCGCCGCCGAAGTCGCCCGCGAACGCGCCTCCGGCACCCTGGCGCGCATGGTGGCGGCCGGCGCTTCACCGGGCGAGGTGGTGCTGGGCAAATTCCTCTCCACCGCGGCCCTGGGAGTAGTGCAGGTAATCGTGCTGGGCGCGTTTGGCATATTGGCCTTTGGCATGGACCTGGGCCTTTCGCCGGCAGCGTCATTGTTCGTTGCCCTGCTGATGGTCCTGGTGTCGTCGGCTTTCGGGATCATGCTGGCAAGCCTTGTTCGCACCGAGCGCGCGGCCGTTCCGGCCGCCATCTTGACGGCGCTGGTGGCCGCCCCGCTGGGCGGGTGCTGGTGGCCGCTGTTCGTCGTACCCGATTGGATGCAGTCCCTGGCCCTGGTCACCCCGCACGGTTGGGCCAACACCGCATTCAATCGACTGATGCTTTTTGGCGGGCAGTTCGAATCGGTTCTAAGCGAGCTGTTGGCGCTGGCCGCGTTCGCCGGCGCCTTTGCGGCCATTGCGTTGTGGCGGTTCCGCAACGCTCCCCTAATCGACTGACCCGCGGTCGAAAGTACCGGGGATGCTAAGTCCCTGCAATCGAACCCACGAATGGGTCGAATCGATAATTTGAACCTGAGACACTGCAGATTGCACCCGGACACGTACCGGCTAGGCCGGCTGGCGGGTGCTCTGACCCAATTGCCTGCACCCGGAGGTACCAGCTTGCCTACAGGCGTTAAGTCCATTGGATCCCTGCCGCTTTTTGATCCCTCTATGGGCGATGTAATCAAGCAGCCCGAAGTCGGCGCCAACGGCTACTGGGTGGGGGCGCCCAGCGCCTGGGTGGATGGCGAGGACATCTATCTGAGCGCGCGCCATCGCCGGCCATTAACCGGCGGAAGGGGCTGGAAATCGTCCATCAGCGTCTCGGATGGCGGCGACCACTTTAAGGAAATCTGGGCCTGCTTCGCCGAGGATTTTGACACTTCTTCGATCGAGCGCAGCGCTTTGGTGCGGGCCCCGAACGGGCGCTGGCGCTACTACATCTCTTACGTCGGCGCCGATCGGCGCTGGGCCATCGACCTGCTCGAAGCCGACGATCCCAGGAGCTTTGACCCGGCGCAGCGGGTTCGGGTACTCGACTCGGCCTCGACCCTGACTGAGGGCGTCAAGGATCCCGTGGTGCTTTTCATCGGCGGATTAACGTATATGTTCGTCCCCTATGCGCCGCGCGAGACGGTGGTGCCTGGGTCGACGTATGAGGACCTGCACTCGACCGAGAACATATTCACCACCGGCCTGGTGCTGCACCCGACCGGGCTTTGGACGTCCGCCTGCGGGCGCCGGTTCACTTTCCAGCGCGATATCGCCAGGCCCGGCGTGGGTTGGGATCGCAACGTGGCCCGCATCTCGTCCGTGGTCATGCACGAGCGGGGATTTGTCATCTTTTACGACGGCCGCGTGACCGACGGCGATGTTTACGAGGACAAAACCGGGGTATG
Source organism: Chloroflexota bacterium (assembly GCA_965217845.1). Lineage (GTDB taxonomy): Bacteria > Chloroflexota > UBA11872 > UBA11872 > VXNJ01 > VXNJ01. The sequence continues at coordinate 1,816,765 of OZ244573.1, read as the reverse complement.
CTCGTCGCTGGACTTAGTCCACGTGGTCAAGCACTCCGTTGACGGTCCGGTTCTGGAGAGCCCCTTCGGGACCGGGTGCCTGCGGTATCTCGAGTGCGTGCGCTATGGCGAAGAACTGCTCTATTTCTACGAGCTCGGTCGCGACGACGGTGCCCACGAACTGCGCCTGGCAAGGGTTGGTATTCGCAATTGAGCGCCGTGCAGGCGCAGTCAACTAGCCGCGGTGCCCCCAACCGGCCCCATTTCAGGGCTGGGGCGACACATCCCGCTTTTGCTCAGGCGCAGAACTGGCGATTGCCAAATGCCTCCCCTGGAAACCGGCCCTGGCTCCCTCTGCCGGTGTGGGCCCGGTCGCGCTGGCAGAAGCTCAGAAAGGGACTCAACCCGCGCCGCCGCACGGCCTGCTTGGGCACAAGATGACGAGCAAATGCCGGCTTCCACCATTCCTGCGGAGTGGTGCCTTCGACCCGCTATGTGGCCGTAGTCCTGCGGCCTTGAGGCATGTATTAGGTGTTGCCGCGTAGATTGCGGCAACCATGTGGCCGAACTGGCGAGCCCGGGAATCGGCGCCAATGCGGGTCGTTCCTGCCTGCAGCCGCCGACCCCGTGTCGACAGGTTCCGGGCGACTCTCCTTGCCAACCGCGACGTCCATCTGGACGAAGGGATGTAGGGACCGACATATATAAGTCGGCCCGAATTTACGAGACTCCCATTTCAATGGGCCCAATCGTGTTCCTGGCGTCGAAGAGTTCTAAATCCGCCTCACTCGAGACGCGCCAGCGGCTCTGCCTCGATCTGCGGAGGCCCCAATCCGGGATCGCTGATTGTGATCGCCAGGATGCGCTACTGGTTAAGCGCGAGATCGAGTTCGACATTTTCGGTAGGAGGCGCTCTCGGAGGCGCAGGACCTGGAGGCGGTGGCGGTCGGCCTGGGGCTTCCAGCGACAGGAGGTGGAGTGGCGGACCCGATACCCGGCAGGCGGCCTGGACGCTCTTGCCTGATTCCTTGGCCAGAGCCAGCCTGCGCAGGCGGTAGCGGCACATTGCACCTTCTGGGGTCACAGCGGCAATCTGTTGCTGTGCAACGTGACTTAGCAGGATGCCTTAAGCGGACCCTTACTAGGTCAGGTGCTCAACCGGTGCAGGTACTCGGAGACAGGCTGGACAACCTCGGCGGCGCAGGTCGCCGCGGACCGTGCCTTTGCGGCGGGGCGGCAAACGAATAAGGCGCCAGGGCCAATCTGGGGACCTAGATCGGCCGCGCTAACGTAACCGGGGCGACGCAGGACCTGCGTCGCCCCGGCGGACGCTTAAATTTCGATCGGTGAGTCGGCGCGGTTGCCGTACTCGGTCCACGAGCCGTCGTAAACCTTGACGTCGGGGTAACCGAGCAGATCGGAGAGAACGAACCAGGAGTGCGTGGCGCGCACCGCTGTCTGGCAGAGGGTGTAGATCGTGCCATCGGCCTCAACGCCCTCACCGTCATAGAGCTCGCTCAGCTGGTTGGCCGGTAAGAAGCGGCCGTCCTCGCCGATGGAGCGGACCCAATCGACGTTCACCGACTCCGGGATGTGGCCGCCGCGATCGGCGCGCACATCGCGCCCGGCGTATTCCTCGGCCGAGCGCGCGTCGCAAACGAGGACGCTCGGGTCGTCGATCGAAGCGATGATATCGTCCCAGCTGGCGATGATGTCGTTGTTAGGTTCCGAGCCGAACTCATATTCGGCGGCCGCGACGGTTGGCGCCGCAGTGCTGGTCGTGCGCCCTTCGGATTCCCAGAGTGGGAAGTCGCCGTCGAGCAACCGGACATCTTCGTGGCCATACACGGAGAGTACCCAGAGACCGCGGGATGACCGGACCGAGCCGCGTTGGTCATATAAAACGATCGTGGTGCCGGGCGTCGCGCCGACACTGGCGAGCGCCGTGGCCACTTCGTCGGCCGGTGGAATCAGCCCGGCGACGCCGTCGATCTCCTTCTGGAACGCCTTGTTCGACGCCAATTGAATCGCGCCCGGGATGTGGCCTGCGGCGTAGGCCTCGTCGCCGCGCAGGTCCAAAACCAGGACCGCGTCGTTATCGAGGTTGTCTTCGATCCACTGGGTCGTAACCAGCCGCTCAGTGTTGTGGTAACCGCGATCCTCAAGACCGGTGGCGAGTTCCGGGCCGCGGTCGAGCGGGTTGCAGGCGACGAACAGCGCCGCTCCCACGAGCATGACCAGGGCCAGCAATGCGGTCCCGCGGCCAAAAAGCCGCGTTCTACGTCGTATTTCAAACCAGAATTTCATTAAATTCCTCATTTTCTGTGGTTGGTGGGCCGGACTTCGCCGGCCCGTCGGTTGGAGTTGGACAGCGCTATGTGCCGGCTGTCGCCTCGGCGTTGAAGATGTGGATTTCCCATTCGCCGGCGCGGCGCTCGGAGATCTCGCAGCCGTAACCGCGCTTCATCGCCTCCGGCGGGATGGTGGCGAGTGCTGGCGGGTGGTCGGTCCAGACCCGCAGTTCCGGCACTCCCGGGCGCACGTTGTCGAGCTCTCGGTTGGTGCGCAGCATGGGGTACGGACAGATCTCACCACGCACGTCGAGTACCGGCGTGTCGTTGTGGTCGGTCATTGAATGGTCTCCTTTTCCTCTGTTGGAATTGCCAAAACCGGGCGTCTGCCCGGGGATATGGTCATGGTTCGTGCGCCGTCTGCAGGGGGTTCGACGCGGCCGCGGAGGCCGCGCCCCGCCGCCGCCGCCAGCACGTAGGTGGCGACGATGTCGAGGTCGGTGACGATTTGCAGCGTCACGTCTTCGGCGGCTCGCTTGACGGCAGCCTGCGCTTTCCGCATCTGTTCGGCGGGCGGGCGGCCGCGCAGATCCAACACCTCGACGCTCACGGGAACCGCCTTATGAACGCGGTTCCGAAATAAGCGCCGACGGCAAGTGCCAGTGCGTAAACCCAGCCGTTGAGCGCGAGCGATGGGATTGCCGAGAAGAAGGCCCCAATCGTGCAGCCGAGGCCGAGGCCGGCACCGTAACCCATCACCACGCCACCGGCGAGCGATTGCACGTACCGCCGTGGACTGCGCGGCACGCGCAGTCGGAACTCCCGCGCTAGCAACGCGGCGGTAAATGCGCCGGCTATGATGCCCACGTTGAGCATGAAGGCGTCGGTGAGCCAGGACCCCTCGACGAAGCGGGGCACGCAGCCCGGGATGTCGCTAATCCCCTTCAACTCCCCGACTCCCGCCCCCAATCCGTCGGAAAGGTCCGAGACCCAACGCGAGAGCTCGCCCACCACTCCCAGCGGGCGGTAGCGGATGAACAGGAGAATGTTGACCGACGCCAATGCGACGCCGCCGATCAGCGGCGTCCATTCCCCGCGAAAGACTTTCCGGCCGATGGCCGCGAGCGTCGTTTCCAGTTCCGCGCGGGCGGGCGTGGCAGTGCGGATCGGGATCGCAATAGGCACGCCGCTGAAGCCGCGGCGCTCCCACCAGGACACGCCAACAAAGGCGAGCGCGAGCAGCGCGAGCGTGGTTACGATTGCCCCGGTGTAAGTGAAGCTGGTCGGAATCCAGGCGATGATGTCATTACTGATCTGGTTGTCCCACCACCAGTTCCACGTGCGGTTTAGCGCGTAGAGGCCGATAAGCACGCCGCCAATCGCGACCCAGGAACCGATGTAGCCCTCGCCCATGCGGTAGAGCGATCCGCTCACACAGCCGCCGGCGATAACCATGCCGTAGCCAAAGAGAAGCCCGCCGAGCACGGTTGCAATGCCGAGTGGAAGGATGTGGGCGTCCGAAGGTAACACCCCCGAGCCCGGATTGGGCACGATGGTCGCCATAACCATCGCAAAACCTGCAGTGGCGACGGCGAGGCCGGCGATGATGCCCCGCAGCATTCGCCCTTGGCGCATCAGGAAGAGGTCACGAAAGCCTGCGACGAAGCAGAAGCGGCTTCGCTGGCAGATCGCCCCGAAAGCGATACCCACTACCCAAAAAACGGGCCAGGCCGCGTCGGCGCTCAAGGCGAGCAGATAGACGACTGCGAGGCCAGCAAGAGACAACAGACCACCGGCCGTCGAGCGATCGATCGCGCGGGCGGTAGCCGGAAACGCGTTCATTGCGAATCTTGGCATATTCAGGTGGTTTAGTCAACAATCGTTTTGTTGACGAGTCCAATCGAATCCCGCAGCAGCTCGACACCGGGCCCGCCCCGACCAGTCCGCGGCTGGCCGGCCGGTGCGTTGACGGCTCCCGAACGGTCGAATCGGTCGCAACTGCCGGCGGCACTCCCTATGCGCGGATTCATTCCCCATCTGCGCGGCGTGTTTTTGGGGCCGTCCACACATCGGCCGACACTCCCAGGCAGGCCCCGTAGAGCGCGTGCGGCGGAATGCCCAGCATTAACACCCATTCACACCGGTCATTTGTCAGTTGGGGCCGCCACGTGGCCTGAAACTCGTCCGCAGTCATGAACGAGCAGGGATTCGTCATCTTCTACGACGGCCACGTGGCCGACCGCGACCTTCACAAGGACAAGACCAGGGTCTGCTCGTCGCTGAAACTTGTCGATATGGTCAAACACTCCATGGACGGACCGGGTCTGGGGAGCCCCCACGTTACCCGCAGTCTGCGTTTTCTCGAGTAGATTCGATATGGCGATGAACCGCTTTATTTCTACGAACTCGGTCGCGACGATGGTGCCCACGAACTGCGTCATGCCAGAGTCAGCGCCGCCAGTTGAGCCGGGACTGGCCGCAGAGGGTTCGTTGGGGCGTTCCCGGACCGGGCGCAGTGTGGGTAGCTGGCGCACCCCAGCATGCCATTTGACCGCGGGAGAACGCCTGGCGAAGCCATACGGAGGTGTCCGAGCGACCACCGCCGGCCGCCCCGTCCGCGTCATGCTTGGCGACTGTCGCGTGCAGGCTGCCTGACACAGAGCGAACGGCGGCCGCCCCTTCCAATACCGTGTCCGGTTCGCCAGTTAGCTCGCCGGGACCGGATGCAGTCGGCCTTATTCGACTATCGCGCCCCGAATGGCGCGACCGAAGCGCTGATAGGCGAATCCTCCGGCAATGAGTAGAACGCCGAGTCCGACGAACACTGCCACGCGATACGCCTCGTCAAGGTTGAATGCGTCGTAGATGAAAAGTTTGACGACGGGCACGGCCAGCAGCCCCAGCCCACCGCGGCGCAATCCGCGGCTCCGGCGCCATAGACCCAGGACGATCAGCCCCGCCGCGTAGACCGACCACAGTGCGCTCAGCGAAAGGCTGACCGCGTTGTCTACGGCATCGGAGTCAGCTGCCCGCGACGCCCGTTCAACGGTTTCGGCGATCTCGTTGCTCAGCCCGAACAGGGACAGGCCGTTGGCGGCGACCAACAGAATCACGCCAAGGTGTCTGTCCCACGGATAGACGTAACTTCCCCGCCACCGGTACGCCAAGTACGCCGAGATATAAATGCCGACGATGGGGACGAGGAATGCCTGGAAATCCCAGTTCAATACCGGCAACCGGAATTGAGTATCGGGCGGACGCTGGGTGACGAGATCGGTGGCGGCGATATCCAAAAACAGCAACCCGAAGACGATCACTCCAAAAATGGCCACGGCCGCCCATCGCAGCTGGTGGATCCCTCGGAAAAAGGACAGCCAGATCATGAACGTTGCCTGAACCGTCCAGGCTATCGCAATCCACGGGCCATCGAACTGAACCGGAATCGCAATCGCCAAAAAGACCGCGGCCATGCCAAAGGTAAAGAAACTCAGGCGTGCCTGATCGCGGAAGCCGGCAAGGAAGCCATATCCCAAGAGGCCGTAAAACGATGCCAGGAGGACCGTGAAAGCGCCCATCCAATCCCGGTAGTCCTCAAACAACAACCCGTAGCTAATGCCGAAGTACGCAATCCCGTTCAGAACGATCAAGAGTTGGTCAGTGGCCACCGGGATGCGCCGCCATATCACGTGGAACAGGGTCGTCGCGCCCACGAAGATGAGAAATATTGCGGTTATGGCCGCCTCGGCCAGCAGCAGGTCAGGGGCGCGTTCTTCGTGCCAATAACCAAACAGAATGAGCGAACCGGCCAGGGCGAGCAGAGTGAACCAGCGCCAGTTGCGAAACGCGGCCAACGCCAGCACGCCCAGGTCAAGGACCAGCACGTAAACGAGCAGCGCGCCTTCGCCGGGAAGGCTCTCGGCCAGCATCAGCGGGGTGGCGAACCCGCCCAGTATTCCGAGGACGGCCACCGTGGGTGATTCGTAGCGCAGGGCCAATCCGGTGGCACCCACGGTAATCACGCCAATTAACGCCAGCGCGGTTGTGGACGAAAACAACCCATAGAGCGCCGACGCGGCAAATATCGACAGGTACCAGATGGCGATGCCGCCCCCGGTTACGGCCTGGGACCAGCGCGGATAGCGGCGTGCCCAGTACTCGCCCCCGCCCGCAAGCAGTGCGCCAATCACGACCCCCAGGACAACGCGCCCGGTTTCCCCGATCCATTCGTTATCAATTGCCATATTGAGGAAGAAACCGGCTCCAATGATCAGCGCCAGGATGCCGATCCGGGCGAGCCAATTGCCGCCGAGGAGCCATTCCCAATCGCGCGCTGCCGGTTTGGCATGCTGGACCGGGATCGGTGCCGGGGCCGAATCGTCCGCCGCGGCGATCGCGGCTGCCGCGACATCGTCAGCCTCGGGTTCGGTGGTGCCGATCTCGCTTGCCGGTTCTGCCGCCGGCGCGGACGCAACTTCCTGCCGGGAGGGGTTTTCCAGCAGGTAGGTTCGTTGCGTCAGTCGATTGATTTGCGCCTGCAGCCGGTCCACCTGCCCCTGCAGGCCGGTCTGCAGGTCCGCAGATTGTCCGGAGCTACCGGGAGTCGAGTCCGCCCCGGCAGATTCGGATGGAACATTCAAATCGGCACCGCAGTTCGTACACTGGTGTGCTCCGGGCGGATTTGCGAACCCGCACGTTGAACAGCTCACCAGCCAACCTTCTCGCGCCTATTGGCCGCGGTCATTCGCCGTAGCCCAATCCCCCTGAAATCGGGGCCACTCGCCTTCCATGTCAAGGGAAGCGCGGGCGGATGCATCGCCTGCCCCGGGCTCGTACGGAGGGCACCAGTTACCGGCCGAGCAGCCCGCTTCAATCTGGGCCGCCGAAGCCGTCGCCGCAATTGGCGCGGGGCAATTGCAACTTGGTTTGCGTCTGCACTCGCCACGGCTCACCCCTCCGTCACGCCCATGAGCGATCTTAAGCGCGGCAATTGTCGGGACCGCGCCTGTCTCGCCCCCAGTCTTGCGGCCGGCGGACCGCCATTCGCCAACGTGCCGGCGAGTGCGCCCGCAATACCCGACCGGTGCTATCTGGGTCATTGCGGCGAGAGGCTTTGGGGTCGCTTCGGGACCCGGCAGGTCAGGCGATATTGGGGTGATTTCATGATCGGGACCACTGTGGGGATTTGATCGATCTGCTAACCGCATCGCAAGCGATCGGACCGACCCGAGCCCCTCATTCGAACCCGGCGGAGACTCTTGCGGCCCCGCTGCATTGTCAGCGCGTGGATGCATGTATGAATGCGGTTGAGGAGGCTCCCGTCCGGCGATTGCGGATCTAGACGAACTGCAGCAGTGCTGCACCACCACCGGTTAGCAGGACCACCAGCCAGGGCGGGAACTTCCAGAAAGAGAGCAGCGCAAAGGCGGCTGCGGCCAGTGCGAAATCGGCCGCCGAACCGATTGCCCCAGAGAACACCGGGTCATACAGCGCCGCCAGGAGGATCCCCACCACCGCGGCGTTAACCCCCATCAGTGCCCTGCGCACCGATCCGATCCCGCGGACCCGGTCCCACAGCGGCATCAGCCCCAGAACCAGCAGAAAAGACGGCAGAAACATGGCGGCCAGGGCTATTAGTCCACCTACCCAGGCGGGCCCGGCGATCCCCATTACGGTTCCAAGGTAGGCCGAAAACGTAAACAGCGGCCCCGGGATCGCCTGGGCGGCGCCATATCCGGCGACAAAATCCGGCCCCGAAACCCAACCCGGCCCTACGACTTCCGCCTGCAGCAGCGGCAGAACGACATGCCCGCCCCCGAACACCAGCGAACCGGAACGGAAAAAGCTCTCGACCGTCTCCAGGACCCGGCTGCTTGTCAGCTGACTGGCCACCGGCAGCAGCAGCAGGACCGCTGCGAAAACGGCCAGCGCCAGCACCGCCATGCGCACGCCGCGCCGCGGCGCGGTGGAAGATTGCGGCTGGGCTTGGTCGGTTCGCAGAAAGATGAGTCCGAGGACGGCCCCGGCTGCAATAACCGCCAGCTGGGCTACGACTCCGCCCAGGAGCAGTAACGCGATCGCGGCCAGGACCGCGATCGTGATGCGCGGCCGGTCGGGAGCCAGGGACGTACCCATGCCCCACAGGGCATTGGCAACCACTGCCACGACCACGATCTGGAGTCCGCGCAGCCATTCCTCGCCCTCGGCACCGAATTCGGTCACGCCGTAGGCAAAGAGAATCATCGCGATGGCTGAGGGCAGCGTGAATCCCAGCCACGCCAGGAAAGCCCCCAGGTACCCGCCGCGGCCGAATCCGATTGCAATGCCAAGTTGCGAGCTGGCCGGGCCGGGCAGGAACTGGCACAGCGCCACCAGTTCGGCGAATCGTGAATCGCTCAACCATCGGCGGCGCACGACGTACTCGTCGCGGAAGTAACCGATATGGGCGATCGGGCCGCCGAACGAGGTCAGCCCCAGGCGTGTGGCCACCAGCAATACTTCCCAGCTTTGCAACATGCGGTGCCTCGTTTGCAATCGGCGCCAGGGCCAAGGCCAGGGACGGGCGCGGGCGCCGGCTTCCACCGGGCAGCATCCGGCGCCGCCGGCGGGCCCACCGGTCCGCAATTAGGTTAGGTTGGCCGCCATGGCGGCCGGGGGCGCAACTGATCGCCGTCTTGATTGATGCGCAAGAATGAAAAAACCCGCGTGGCAGTTGGGCTGAATCTGACGGGGCCGCGGAAACAAACATGCCCCCAAAGCGACCGGGGCCGCGGAAACAAACATGGCTAGCCCCAAAGTCACCATTTACGGAATCCGTTGGTGCCCTGACTGCCGCCGCAGCAGGCAGTTCTTGGGCGAGCACGGCGTCGGCTATCGCTGGATCGATCTGGTCGAACGACCGGCGGCGGCGGCCAAATTCGAAAGTCTGGGCACTACCCGAACGGTGCTGCCGACGATTCTGATCGACGGCGGGGAGACGCTCCTGCGGCCCAGCAATGCCGAACTGGCCCAGGTGCTCGATATCGACGTCGATCGCGAGCGCCGCTACTGGCCGCTGATCATCATCGGTGGCGGCCCGGCGGGTTTGACCGCGGCAATATTTGCAACCCAGGAGGGCGTTGACACGCTGGTCATCGAGCGCGAACTGGTCGGGGGCAACGCCAATGTTTCGGGCCAGGTCGAAAACATGCCCGGTTTTCCCGACCCGATCAGCGGGTTTGAGCTAAGCGACCGCCTCCGCGAGCAGGCGCGCCGGGCAAGCGTCGAAATGATCCAGGCCGCCGATGTGGTAGGGGTCGACAGCCTGGGACGCTATCACACCGTCATTACCGCCGATGGCACCGAATACAGCTGCTTTGCCCTAGTGATTGCCACCGGCAGCACCTATCGGCGCATGCGCGTCCCCGGGGAGGCCGAATTCATCGGCGCCGGAGTCCACTATTGCGCGGCCAGTGACGCATATGCCTACACCGGTGAAGAGGTGGCCGTGGTTGGCGGCGGAAATTCGGCCGCCGAAGCCGCCCTGGCCCTTTCAGAGCACGCGTCGAAAGTGATCCTGCTGGTCCGCGGTGACCGATTGACGGCCAATTCGATCCTTGCCGAGCGCCTCCTTGAAGTTGAGAACGTTGAGGTCCTATACAACCTGGACCTGCGCGAATTTCGCGGTGGGGATGAATTCGAAGCGGTGCTCGTACGCGATCAAATCACCGGCCAGTTGCGCAAATTGCCGGTCCGCGGCGCGTTTGTATTTGTCGGGATGGTGCCGAATTCCGAATTCCTGAAAGACAGCTCGGTCGTGCTAGATGATTGGGGTTTTGTCTGCACCGGCGCCGATGTGCCCTCGCGTGATGCGGCGGCGACAGAAGTAGATATCCTGCTGCCCGGTCTGCCCAGTTCGCTACCAGGGATGTTCGAAACGTCAGCCCCCGGAATATTTGCCGCCGGCGATATCCGCAAGAACAGTTCCAAATACGTTGCCACCGCCGCCGGCGAAGGGGCGGCAGTCGCGATGTTTGCGGGCCAGTATTTGCGCAATATGGCCTGACCCGGTTGCGGATCCTGACGCAGGTTTGGCACCGTGAGCCGGCGAATGATGGATTGGGCCGGGTGCGGCCGCCCGCGCGGCAAAATCTAGTCGCAACTCCGATAGCTGTGATTGATTGAGCAAAAAGGGCCGGGTCAGAACATGAAATCCAATTCCTCCCAAAAGGTGCTCTGTGTGCTCTATGAGGACCCGGTCGCCGACTACCCGCCCGCATACGCCCGCGACCGTATTCCGGCGCTAACGCATTACCCGGACGGGCAACCATTGCCAACTCCGGCGAAGCTGGATTTCGTGCCCGGAGAGCTGCTCGGTTCGGTTTCAGGGGGACTGGGCCTGGGGCCATTTCTTGCCCAAGGCGGGCACGAATTCGTGGTCACTGCCGACAAGGACGGCTCGGAATCGGTTTTCGAACGCGAATTGATGGATGCCGACATCGTCATATCACAGCCCTTCTGGCCCGCTTATCTGACGGCCGAGCGAATCGCAAAAGCCGAGCGACTCAGGCTTGCCGTCACCGCCGGAATCGGCTCGGACCACGTCGATCTGCAGGCCGCCATCGATCGCGGCATCACCGTTTGCGAGGTGACCTGGTGCAACAGCGTCAGCGTATCCGAGCACGCCGTAATGCAGATCCTGGCGCTGGTCCGCGATTACATACCGCAGTACGGATGGGTCGTGCGCGGCGGCTGGAATATCGCCGATGCGGTTTCGCGTTCGTACGACATCGAGGGAATGGATGTCGGAGTGGTCGCGGCCGGGCGGATCGGCTTGGGTGTCCTGAGGCGCATGAAACCTTTCGACGTCAAGCTTCACTACAACGACCGCCACCGACTTTCTCCCCAGGTTGAAGCCGAGCTGGGACTAACGTTTCACGAATCGGTCGAATCGCTGGTAAGCGTGTGCGACGTGGTCAGCATCCATTGCCCGCTGCACCCCGAGACCGAGCACATGTTCGATGACGCCCTGATCGGCAAGATGAAGCGCGGGTCGTACATCGTCAATACCGCCCGCGGCAAGATCTGCGACCGCAATGCGATTGTTCGAGCCCTTAAAAGCGGTCAATTGGCCGGCTACGCCGGCGACGTTTGGTTTCCACAACCGGCGCCAAACGACCACCCTTGGCGCTCTATGCCGAATCATGCAATGACGCCGCATACCTCCGGGACGTCACTTTCGGCCCAGGCGCGCTATGCTGCCGGGGTTCGCGAAATCCTCGAATGCTGGTTTTCGGGCCAACCGATCCGCGACGAATACCTGATCGTGCAGGGCGGGGGCCTGGCCGGAACCGGCGCCCACTCCTACAGCGAGGGCGATACCACCGGCGGTTCTGAAGAAGCAGCCGAGTTTGATGCCGGATAGCCCGATTCCGATCTGATCGCGATTGCCCGGTCGGATTTGAACTCGTCGGGTCGGAATTCGGTCCCCTTGGACCGGTCTCGCGCGGGCTGCTGACCAATTGAGAGTGCCCGCCAGCGCGGCCACCGTCAGGCCGTGGCCGACCGTCCGGTTAGGAGATCTAGCAGAACTTTGAACCCCGCCAGTTGCATTTGAATCCTGGGTTCCAGATCGATTACACCGGGGGTCTCCAGGGTCACGCCGCGGTCGGCCAGATTGATCATGACGTAGTAAGGCAGCGGCCAGTTGGTTCGATTACGAAAGTAATCGGAGTCCTCCTCCTCCTCCTCATCATCATCGGATCGGTGAACAATGCCCCCAGTGACCGGCATTTCGTCGACCTCTGGTTTGGAAAAAATCGGTCCGTGGCGGCCGACTGCTGCCACAAGAGCATCTGACCAGGCGTTGGGAAGCTGCGCGAAGCAATAGAAGCCGTCCTCGACGGGGTCCTCATGCGCGTCAATCCAAAGATCCAGCGGTTCGGTCCCGATCATTTCGATGCCGACCCGTGATTCGGGGCTGTCACCGAGCTTGAAGGTTCGGTTTACGTCCTGTCCGTCGATGTTTTCGCGGGTGCCCAAATCAAATCCGGTCGGGTTAACGCACGGCATCATCTTGAATCGGATTTCAGGCCATGCCCGCCATCTGCCCTCCTCCAGGAACTGCAAAACGGCGTGTACCGGCGCCGGTTCATCGCCATGGGTTCCTGAATACATCGCGACCGTGAAGCGGGCATCGGGTTTTGAGGCCAACTCCAGGCGGATCAGGTCGAGCCCGCGTTCCAAAAGGTTGTGGCGAACTATTCGAACGCCATCTTCGCCCGCCAAGGCGAGATACCTTGCGAATAATTCCTCGTAATCTGCTGCTCGTTGCATGGCCTGGCCGTGTCGATTTTGGGGCGCGTAGATTATCGAGTCTGGGTACGGACCGTCGTCTCCGTTCCCGGGTTTTCGAATGTGGATTGGCCGCCAATCAATTCCAGTCGGGCATCTGTGATCAACCGCGATCAAACACCGAAAAGAAGCGGGTGAATCAGAATTCGGCCACCAGTCCCGCATGCTGCGGGCCAGATCTAGGTCCTGCAGTAACGATCAAATCGACCATCTTTCAACCGCCGTCGGATCCAGCTCGAGCCCGAGCCCGAGCTTGTCCGGAAACGGGGACCAGGTGCCGTTCTTCTGTTGCGGAAACTCCTTGTACCAGATCCGATCGACCTCGAGATTTGTGTTCATGTACTCGACGACCTTCAGGTTCGGTGCCGCGCAGGTCACGTGGAGATGGACCAGCTGGACCGAGTGCGGGGCGACCGGCAGGTTGGCGCCGTGGGCCAGATGGGAGATCTTCAGCCACTCGGTTACCCCGCCGCAGCGGCCGACATCAGGCTGGCAGATGTCGGCGCCGCCCGCGGCGATCAGTTCGGCGAATCCGAACTTGGTGTACTCGTGCTCCCCGGTCGCGACCGGAATGTTGACCGCGTCGCGCACCCTGGCCAGACCGCGGATATCGTCGGCGATCAGCGGTTCCTCGTACCAGCCGACGTTGAATTCCTCGAATTCCTTGGCCATGTAGATGGCCTGTTTGGCGTAGTAACCGTTGTTGGCGTCGATGTAGATCTCAACATCGTCGCCGACCGCGTCGCGGACCGCCTTCAGGCGGGCCACGTCTTCGCGCTCGGATCGCCCAAAGTCCTTGGCCACCTTCATCTTCACGCGGGGGATGCCCTGCTCGACATAATCGACCATTTCGGCGACCAGTTCCTGTTCGTTGAAGTCGGTCCAACCGCCACTTCCGTATATGGGCACGGTTTCCTGGTAGGGACCCAGGAGCTTGTAGAGGGGCAGTCCGAGAGCTTTGGCTTTCAGGTCCCACAGGCCTATATCAACCGCCGAAATCGCGGCGATGGCCACGCCCTTCCGTCCGTAACCGCGGACGTGCCAGAACATGTCGTTCCAGAGCTGCTCGATGTTGAACGGGTCCTTGCCGATCAGCAGTCTCCGGAACTGCGCATCGATTATTTGCCTGACCCCGGGGTAGGCCAGTCCAACGCCGAACCCCTCCACGCCCTCATCGGTGTGGATGTGCACAAAGACGTTTCCGCGCCCTCCGGCCCACGCCGGCGGATCCGGAATGGTGGCGTCCTGGATTGGACGGAAATGCGGGTAATAGAGATGGGTTGTGGTTATGTCGGTGATTTGCATCCGATTAACGCCCTGGCCAGCTGCTTGACGATTCAGATTCTCACGTTAGCGGGGCGCCGGCCGGCACGCCAGCGCGAGGGATTCAAGGCAACCAATCCCGCCGACGCAGCGGCTATGTCCCGATTTAGCGGACGTTACAAAATCGAAGCCGATTGAGCCCCTGCTGCGGGGCGAGCGGCGCCGGTATTAGCGTCCGGTCACCAGGTTGAGCAATTCCGAATACGCCGCCAGCTGCATCTCCACCCTGGTATCAAGATCGATGACCCCCGGCGTCTCCAGGGTTACCGATCTCTCGGAGATCTGCGCCTGGATGTGCCCGGATAGCCCCCATGTATTCCTGCTGCGCATCCTTCGTCGCCAGCCGTGCGGACGATCGGAGTCATGGGCGACAACGCCGTTTAGGACGGTCATTTCGTCGACCTCAGGACGCGGATATATCGGCCCTTTGGCGATGACTGCGGCAACCAAACGCGGCTCCCATTCCTGGGGCAATCGCGAAAAACAATAAAAGCCGTCTTCAACCGGGTCCTCGTGGGCGTCGATCCACAAATCGGTTGGCTCCAGGCCGATCAGCACCATCGTGGCCAAGGATTCGGGACTGTTCCCCCACTTGAAGGTTCGGTTCACATCCTGTCCCTGGTCGTTTTCGCGGGTGCCCAGATCAAACCCGGTCGGGTTTATGCACGGCAAGACCTTCATCTTCACGTTCGGCCATTGCCGCCACCGTTCCTCTTCCAGAAACTGCAGGGTCGCGTGGACGGGGGCCGGTTCATCGCCGTGTGCGCCGGCGCTCAATCCGACCGTAAATTCGGCTCCGCCAGCGGATTCGAGCGTAAATCCAAGCAACTGGTGCGATCTGTCCGGCACCTGAAAACGCTCGATCTTTACCCCCGGACGCAATCCCAATTGCTCGTATCGGGGCATCAACTGGGCGTATGACTTAGGGCGCAACTAGCGGTCCAACAGGTCGAAGTTTCCGCGGCGATTATCCGCGCTCAGAGGTTCCGGAATCGGTATTGGGCGGCGCCGGCAGGATCGAACCGATTGCCTTGCAACCCCCGCGCGTATTTTTGGTGCGGTAGTTCGGTTCCTCCGACCGGGCGCCATCGGCAGCCAATAGCGCAGCAATGAACGCCGGGCAAGTAGCAGTTGTCCGTGGGGATGCCTGCTGATCGTGGGCGGCCCAGGTTGGCGGCGTTCACCGAACCGGCCCGAGCATCGGCCGACTCCTGAGCCTGCTGGCAACTGGCTGTGTTCCCGGTTGCGGATCCGGCTTTTCTTCAGGGAACGACCATGATCTTGCAGTGCCCATCGGGATTTTCGAGGCGCTCGAATGCTCCGGCAACTCCGTCCAGCCCGACGCGCCCCGATATGAGCGCAGAAGGGTCGAGCACGCCTTTGCCAATCGCGTCCAGGGTTGCCGCAAATTCGCCCGCTGAGTAGGCGAGCACGAACTTGAGTTCAAGCTCCTTTTCGATGCCCGCCATGGGGACGATCTCGTCGTTTTGCATGCAGGCCCCGGCGACCACGATGCGGGCCCCGCGCAGCGGCGCCTCGCGCATGAGTTGGGCGATGGAGCCGCGGACGCCGACCGCGTCATACATGACGATTGCACCGCCAGGTCTATACCCGCCCTGTTCGGCCAGCGCGCCCAGTGGCGATCGCTGGCGCGGGTCAATCACCAGATCGGCGCCCATTGTGTAAGCCAGCCGGCGGCGCCGGCCCACGTAGTCGGCGGCGGCTATCGTGCCGGCTCCAGCTTCTCGGAGGTGGGCGATGATGGCCAAGCCGATCGGGCCGCAACCGTAAACGACGACCGGTTCGCCGCCTGCAAATCTTGCCGCCGCGACGGCGTGCCGACCGACCGCCATCGGCTCGGTAATTGCGGCCACTTCAGACGAAACGTGGTCCGGGACTTTCAGCACCTGATCGGCGTTCAGAAGCATGTATTCGGCGTAGCCGCCGGAATAATCGTTGCTGAAGGCGCCATGCGGGGGGATTGAAGTGACCCTATCCCCAACTGCGACGGCGCACACGCTCTCGGGGCCCAAGGACACAACCTCGCCGCAGAACTCGTGCCCCATGACCACGTCACGGGAAAGATCCAAATTGAAGCGACCCCCGGATTCAACCGAGGCCTTCACCATGTCGGCGCCGAACTTGAGAAAGTGCAGATCGGAGCTGCAGATGCCACAGGCCAGTACCCTGACCAGGACCTCTCCCGCGGCCGGCTCGGGACGGGCAATTTCGACCGTTCGCAGCCGTCCTGCGCGGGCCGCAACGGCGCGCATCGATTGTTTTGTCGCTGGTGTCATGGGCCGGGGCGGGTCGACCAGGTTGCATCAATTGGGCTCAATTTAGAAATCCGAGCATTGGGTAAGGGGCGAGTAGACATGCGCCGGTGGGCCTGTCACGGCAATCGAACTGGCGCCGCTCGATTGGCACCACATTAACCCGATGCTCACCCGGACCCGCGGCCGGACACTGGACGCAAACGTATTGGGATTCTTTCCACTACATCACCCGCCGCTGGCGGATCCTGCCGGTTTAATTGGCTGCGATCAGAAGAGCCTCGTCGGAGGTCAAGTTTTGGCGGCAATTGATCCCCCTACCATCACCATCATCGGCTGCGGCACTCCCACACCGATGCCGGACCGATTTGGTTCCGCCTACGTCATCGAAGTCGCCGGCGAGAAGATCCTCTTCGACTGCGGCCCGGCCACGACCTTCAAGCTGGCGAAAGCCGGGATCTCCCCCACGGAGATTGACACCGTCTTTTTCACGCACCACCATTTCGACCATGACGCGGACTTTCCCACCTTCGCACTGTCGCGGTGGGACCAATCGACCCCTAAAGAGAAGCCCTTGCATGTCTATGGCCCACCACCGACGACGCGCTTTGTAAACGGGATCCTCGACGAAGGCAGCGGATTGTTCGCCCATGACTGGCAGGCGCGGGTCAACCATCCCCTAAGCCAGGTTACCTATCGAGAGCGGGGCGGAATCCTGCCACGCAACAAACCAAAGGTGTTACCGCTCGACATCGGTCCGGAGTTTGTATTGGACGGGTCATCCTGGCGCCTGACCTGCGCCCGCGCCGAACATGTGCAGCCCTGGTTGGATTCGCTGGCATATCGCATTGATACCGATTCCGGATCGGTGGTCCTGGCGGGCGATACCCGGCCGTGCGACTCGGTCACGGATCTGGCCCGAGATGCGGATGTCCTTTTGATGATGTGCTGGGAATCCGACGCGGTTGTCGGTGGAACAGACCACGCGCTGGGTACCAGCTCGATAAAAGGCGCCGCCGAAGTGGCGGCGTTGGCCAATGTCCGTGAGCTGGTGATGGTGCACATCGGCGCGAGACTCACCCGCCCCGAGATGCGCGCGGCCAGGGAGGCCGAGGCGCGGGATGCCTGGAGTGGGCGGCTTATATGGGGCGAGGAATTGATGCGGGTTCCCTGGCCCGAATGACGGTGATTTCCGGCAGCCAGATGCCCCTTAATGCATCTCCGCCGTAGCTGCCGCCTGGCTCTCCTCAGGTTCCGAGCCGGGGTCCTTGACCGATCGCCGGTGCCGTCCCGCACGGCCAAAGGCATCGCCAAGCACCCGCAACTGGCGCCAAATGAATTCGAGCCCCGCAATCGGCCGCCGCCGAGTCCCACTACGACTGTGCGAAGCGGGCCGCGGCCACCCCGGCGATACGCCCAAAAACCGCGCCCGCCATCATCCCGCCGCCGGAGGGATAGTTCCAGGCCCAGAGTCCGCCGACCATCTCGCCAGCCGCGTAGAGGCCGGGGATAACCCGGTCCATGGTGTGAAGCACCTCACCGTGGGCTGCGATCTGGAGACCACCGTAACAAAAGGTCAATCCGCAGGTCACCGCGAAGCCCTCAAATGGGGGAGTGTCCAAGGGCAGCGCCCAATTGCGACGCGGCGGGGTGATGCCTGCCGCCGCCTTGCCGTCGGGGCGGAACGCGTTGAACTCCCCGGGTTGCACGGCGGCGTTGTACTCCTTGACCGTTGCCACAAACCTGGACACGTTGCGGATTTTCAGTTGACGTCCCAGTTCTTCGAGCGAATCGGCCTTGATCACGCTCGCCTTCTCGTAGCGTCGGAGGAGCTCGAGGCTGCGGTGCTTGGCATCAAATATCTGAAAGGCCTTCGCCTCCGGTTGCGCCAGGATGGCGCGGCCCATCTTGGCGTAGGTAAGCCCCCGCCAGGTCTCTCCCTCGTCGACAAACCGCCGTCCCTCCAGGTTCACCATGACCGAGAAAGGGTAGGCGTATCGACTCCAGAAATCGCCTGCCACGCCCGGGCCGGGCAGGTCGTAGGCGGGACGGCTGTAGTCCTGCGGCGAGGCGTGGCATGTGGACCAGGAACCGTAGGTCAAGGCGCCAATGTCCATCGCCATGAGCAGGCCGTCGCCGGTGTTGTAGGGAACACCGCGCAACTTCACCGAGTCCCAGCCGGGTCCCAGGTAGCGGGCGCGCATCTCGGGGTTGGACTCAAAGCTCCCACAGGCCAGCACAACCGCGTTGGCGTGGTAGGAGTGGTAGCCGTCGGGAGCTAGAACCCGTACCCCGGTCACGAAACCGTTGTTGTCCTGTATGAGTTCGGTGGCGCGCGAGTTGTAGCGGACGCGGACCCCCCGGCGCTCGCCGGTGGCGAACCAACGCTCTAGGAGGTCGTATCCGCCGCCGGCAAATGAGACCACGTTGGCAGAGAGCGGATTGCGATAGCTGGGTTCCCACTCGTGGCCAAGATCGCGCATCCAGCGGACGGTTGGCAAAGCTTTGGTGACCAGGGTCTCCACCAACGACTTGTCGGCGAGCCCTTCAGTCACCGACATGATGTCGTCCCAGTACTCCTGCTGGCTGTATCCGCCGATCCGGCCGGTCATCTCCGCGAGTTCGTCTTGATCGAGATTGGGGATCAGCGGAGCGAGGTCATCCATTCCGTTGAATGGGAACCTCATTTGGATCGTCAGGGCGCTGTTGCCGCCACGGTAGGCGCGCGGCGCCTTTTCCAGCACCACGACATCGACGCCGTGCTCCCGTGCGGCCACGGCCGCCGCCATCGCGGCGTTGCCGGCGCCGACAACCAATACCTGGGTGCGCGTCTCACGGTCAGCCATTGGCTTCTCCAATTAGGAAGCGGGATGCCCGGCGTCGGGTCGCGCAATCAGCCATACCAAAAAAATATACGGAGAGTCTTCGCCGGGCGGCCTGACTCGGGAATTGAGTGCATCGAGTTCCAGATTTTGGAACAATCGCCGCTGCCGATAACGCCCGTTTGCCCGGGGTAGTCCATCTCTCCTTGCCTGCCTCAATTTGCAAAAAAGCGACCGCGCGCTAGCAGTTGTTCGCAATTGGCGACCGGACGGATGCCACGGTGCCGCCGCAGCCGGGCGGACCGGGTTCATTCGGGATTCGAATCGCCTTGCAAAGCTATTGGCGCTTTGGTCGGGGGCCGCCCGACGGTAGCATCACTACCCAGATCCCCGAGTACACACGCCCACAAAAGTCCCGGCGGAAAGCTACTCGGTCGGCGAAGGAAGAGCGGCACCAATGTCTGATCCCAACACCGTCACCGGCAGTGACCTCATCGCCCGCGCGCTGAAACGGGAAGGCATTTCGAACGTATTCACTTTGGCTGGAGATCACATCCTCCCCGTTCTGGATGTCATGGAGGACTACGACTTTCGTTTCATCGACTCGCGCCATGAGCAGGCCACCGTCCATATGGCCGATGCCTGGGCGCGGATGACCGGCCAGATCGGGCTGAGTATGGTGACCACCCCCGGTCACGCCAACGCGCTCCCGGGACTGGTTCACGCCAGGGCCACGGAAGCGCCCGTACTGCACATCAGCGGGTCGGATCAGCTGGCCAACTACGACCGGGGCATGATGCAAGAGATTGACCAGGTGGGCATGGCCAAAGCCACGGCCAAGGCGGCATGGCTGGTCCGTGACGCAGCGCGTCTACCCGAATACATATCCATTGCGGTCAGGACTGCATTTTCCGGAAGACGGGGGCCGGTTCACCTCACCATCCCCATCGACGTGCAGGAGGCGGTCGTGGATGAAGCGGCGGTCAACTTTCCCAGCCCCGATGATTCGCGCCCAACCGGGCCGTCGGTGGCAAGCGCTGAACAAGTCAATACCGCGGTGCAATTGCTGCATGATGCGGAGCGACCGCTTGTGGTTGCCGCCAATCCCGCCGGATATGAGGATGCGAGCACAGAGGTATTGCAACGGTTCCTGGAAGTGACCCGCCTGCCGCTGTTGACGGAAGGCACCGCCCGAGGGATGGTGCCCGACGACCATCCCTACTGCTTTGGGTTCTTCGACATTGGGCTCAACCCGGCCGCGGCCCTCCTGCGGGAGGCGGACGTCGTGCTCTTTCTTGGAAAAAAACTGGACTATTCAATCGGCTATGCCCAACCGCCGGTGCTGTCGGCAGACGCGAATGTCATCCAGGTTGATCCCGCGGCGGCCGAGATCGGCCGGAACCGCGGCGTCGCCGTCGGTATTGCCGGCAGCATAGTTGGCGTGGTGGAGCAATTTTCCCGGGAAGCTGCCAGCTTCACCTGGCGCGACCGCCCCTGGCTTCAGCGCCTGCAGGCAGAGCGCGCCCGGCAAGCGGAATGGGTAGCCACCAAGGCGGTTCCAGAGTCTCCGGCGCACCCCCTCTTCGTGCACCAAACACTGGCCAAGTTGCTGGGGCCGGACGACGTTGTGGTCTTCGACGGCGGAGATTATTGCCATTTCGGCAAGCTCTTCTTCCCTGCCCGCCCGCGATCCTGGTGGTCGCTGCCCGACCTGGGAATGCTGGGGTCGGCGGTCGCCACGGCCATTGCCGCCAAGCTGGCGCGGCCCGACGCGCGCGTTGCCCTGATCACCGGCGACGGGAGCTTTGGCTTCAACGGCATGGAATTCGATACCGCTATTCGTCACGGCCTAGACATTGTGGCCGTCCTGGGGAACGATTCGGCGTGGGGCATCGACCGGCAGATCCAGATTGCAGCTTATGGTCGCCCGGTGGCCACCGATCTCCTACCTTCGCGCTACGACCAAGTGGTCAAGGGACTGGGTGGCCACGGCGAATTCGTCGAGCACCCGGAGGACCTGGCCCCCGCCCTAGAGCGTGCTTTCGGCGCCGGAAAACCGGCCCTGGTTAACGTGCTGACGCAGCGCGTATCCAGCCCCCGCGGAGAACGAGCCATTGCCCGGCGCTTGACGGGCGGCTAATTTCCAAAGTCGCTTCAAAAATGCGATCCAGGGATTCAGGCCGCGCCGCGGATGCCGGTAAGAACTCTTGCCCTAAAGACGCAAACGCCCGCCCCCAGCATTGCCAGGCGGCGACCGGGCTTGCGTTTAGCGGCATCGAATGGATCAAGCCAACGGCAACGATCTGATCGGTCGCCACCCCGGCACCGACACTCCAACCCAAAATGGCAATCGTCCGGCGCGGCAAATCAGCAGTCGGTGCGGCCGGCGCCTTCCATTTCCACGACCAATTCGACCGGGGTATTGCGGGCCACGATCAATCGCAGTGGTTCGCTTTCGCTGGTGTTTACCGGCTGGTGGGCCGCGCCAGGCGGGATATAGATCATGTCCCCAGGGCTAATTTCTGCCTCAGTGGACAGGTCCGCACCTGACAGCATGACGCCCCGCCCATAGGCGACATAAATGGCAGATTCACAATTCGAGTGATAGTGCGCAGTTGAGCAACGGCCAGGCGGGATCGTCGCCTCTGCGAGGTGGATTCCTTTGGCCCCGGTCAACGCCTCGGAGACCCCCGCGATGCGAGTCATCGCACCTGACTCGATCTCGATTTCGCGTTCGTGCTCGCGGACGACCACGACATTTGAATGGTCATGTTTAGCTTCGGACATGTGCCGAGTCTAGCCCGTAGATTTGTAGCCAACCCAGCGTGGATTCTGCGTTCAGTACGCCGGTTCGAACCGTGGAATCACTCTCAATTGCGCGGTGTTCCGCCCGGGGCAGTATTGCCAATCAAATTGCATCAAAGCCCGGAGCTAGCCCGACCGCAGAGCGGCGATCTCAGCGTCGCTTAAGGACCTGGGGTTGTCGCGTTGGCGCATCGCCAGAAAGGCTGCAAACAGGCCGATCAAGACGCTGGCCGCCAGGCAGAAACGAAATCCGAACATCAGGTCCTCAGGACCAGCTGCGAGGGCTTCGGTAGTCCCGGCTTTCGTCGTGACAGCAATCGTGAACGTCAATCCCCACAGCGCCTGACCGGTCACGAACCCCAATGTTTTGGCTGTGGCGAAGAAACCGGCCGAAACACCGAGCATCGAACTCGGCAAAGCGCCCACGATTGACGTGCTGACCGTCCACTCGAACGCCCCGAATCCGAGCCCGGCTACCGGGGTCAAGACGAACAGCAACCAGATCGGTGAATCGGCTTGCAACAGGAGCATGACGGCCGACCCA
Source organism: Chloroflexota bacterium (assembly GCA_965217845.1). GTDB lineage: Bacteria > Chloroflexota > UBA11872 > UBA11872 > VXNJ01 > VXNJ01. The sequence continues at coordinate 1,794,399 of OZ244573.1, read as the reverse complement.
AATGCAACCAGGAGTAGTCCGGCGGTCGCCGGCCGGCGCGGCGAAGATCTATCGGCCCAGATTCCCGCGAGCGGAGCCGTGAAAAGGATCATCGCGGGCCCCAATGCAATCACGATGCCGATAAGGAACGGCGAGTACCCGAGCACCTTGGCCATATAGATCGGCAGCAACAAGAAGCCCACGGATCCGGCCACGAACCCCAAATATTCGGCCGCTACCGGCAGCCGGAAATCGCGAACTTTGAAGAAGCGAAAATTCAAAGTCGGTTCGAGGGCGTTCAACTGGAGGCGGAAAAACGCCAGAAGGGCCAGCAAGCCGACGATTGCCGCTCCGATGATCTCGACGCTCAACCAACCTCGATCGTTGCCCAAAGTGATTGCATAAAGCAACGGGCCCAGCCAGGCAAACATCAATACCGCGCCAGGCAGGTCGAACCGGCGCCTGGGGCGCCGCGGGGTCTCCCAAAGCCGCTCGCAGAGTCGGACTCGGACCGCGATAACTATTGCAATCAGGCAGATCGCCAGGACGGCCAATGGGACCAGATATAGCTGGCGCCACCCAAACTCGGCGGCGATCAACCCCCCGATCAATGGGCCTAAAACAAGGCCGATTGAGCTGCATATTCCGACGGTTGCCAGTGCCCGAGCCCGCTGGGCAGGTACGAACGCCCGCACCGTGAATGCCGATCCGACCGTAAAAAGGACGGCAAAGGAAGCCCCGGCGAGGAAGCGAGCTACGATCAGCAGCGCGAATCCGCTGGAAAGCGTGACCAACAGTGCAGCGATGACATAAGACGTCAATCCGAAGTAGAGAACCCGACGGTGTCCGATCTTGTCGGCCAGATTTCCCATTACCAGGAGCAGCGAGGCGTTCACGACGATTGGCGCCAGGACGACCCACTGCGTGACGATCAAATCGAGTTCAAGCTGATCGGCGACCGCCGGTATTACCACTCCCCAGGCAGTGGCATCATAGGTCCCCATAAACACGCAAACGAATCCGATGACCAGGGGCACGAACCTGGTCCGCAAGCTCATGCGCGTAACGGGCGAACTTTGCAATTTCAACGCGATAGTTTCATCGCTTTCGTCCGAACCCGCCTGCCGCACCCGAAATGCTGTGTGTTTCGCCCCCCTTATGAATTCATCGGGGAAGTTGCAAACCCACACATGCAAAGGGCTCTAGTGGATTTTGAGCCGCGCTAGCTGTCGGATTTTGCGGCCGGGTCAATTGTCTGCGCCGGGCGGTTGCCAAATTGCAATGCCCAAATATTTCATCAAAGCGTTGGCCGGGTTGAAGGGACGCCAACCAGGCGACGGGGCCAGGTTTTATGGCTGCAGGCGCTTGCGCATTTCTATGTGAGGGATGTCCACTTCCAGGAAGGTTTTGCCATGCTCCCGATAGCCGCGCCGGGTGTAGAAGCCCTTGACATATTCCTGGGCATGGAGCACGGACCAGCGGGACCCTTGTTCACGGGCCGCATTTTCCAGACAATCCAGAATCCGACCACCGGTTCCCTGGCGGCGAAATTCCTTGTCCACGGCCATGCGACCGATCCGGGCCCAGCCGTCATCCGCCAGTACCAGCCGGCCGGTTCCCACTGTTTTTCCCCGGTTCACGGCTACCACATGAATCGCGGAGCCGTCTGCCTCGTCCAATTCCTCTTCGGCAGGGATCTGTTGCTCCTTCACGAAGACGCGCTCGCGGACATCCAAGGCGCCTTGGAATTCAGATTCGGTTTCGACCTGCTTGATGGTTATCTCACGCACATGGGCGTCCTGAATCTCGTCGGCCGTCTTTCGGTAGCCGCCAACCGGGGGCAGATTCCAGTTGAACGAAACGGCGACCATGCCGTCCGCGGTCTGCTGCCGGGTTGCGCACACATGGTGCGCGCAGAAACACCGAATGTGGCTCGGCCGCTTGGTCAATGGGTTCGGGACCTGCGCATCCTCCGTCGAGGATTTTGGACGTAGTGCGCGGCAATTTGTTTCCCAGAGTTTTAGTTCGGTGTTCTAACTGTGCCGCCAGGGACACCCCCTTATTGGAGGTGTGGTTTGCCGGACAAGATCTTTTCCATGCCGCGCCACTCAATCCCGCGTACCGTTATCGATTCCTGAACCGTATCGGGGTGAATCTGGTGGTCTCCATAGCAAAGCTTGGCGAGGACATGGGGCGGCCGGTGGTGCCAACTCGCCCACGACAGCGGCGAATCTCCGTTCATGTCTTTGGCGTCAACGGCGGCGCCGGCGTCGATTAGCAGTTGGATCGCGACTTCGCTGCCGAATGCGGCGGCGCGGTGCAATGGCGTCTCGCCTTTGGTTCGGCAATCGCGCATGAAACTGCCGGTTGCGGCCGATTTGTTCGTGACCGAATTCGGATTGGCGCCGTGGGCTATCAACAACTCAACCACGAGGTCAAAAGTTGGCATGTTTGGCTTGCAAAGCGCCGCGTGCAAGGGCGTTTCGGCGGTAACGGGCATTGCGTGGTTTACGTCCGCTCCCTGCTCGATAAGGAATTGGCAAAGCCGCCAATGGCCATGGAAAGCGGCACCGTTCAGATCAAAGTTTTCGCCCAGTGAAGCCAGAGTTTCGCCGTTGGCAAGAAGAAGCTTGATCGCGCTCACGTCGCCATAGTAGGCGCACCATTTGATCAGCGAAACCCCGCGCGCATCGGTTGTGGTCGCCGGGTGGCCCGCATTCACAAAATCGAACACCAAGTCCGTGCGGCCATCGGTGATTTTTGACAGCATGCCCAAGGCTACCAAGGCGGCCTTCAGGGCGATCCTCAATGCCACCTCTCAGATCATGGCTAACCACGTTCGCCCAAGATGTCGCGGCAGAGTCCCTTCCCTTGCTGGGATTTTGGCCGTTTCCGCCGACAAATGGCTCGGGACTTAAGCGGCAGTTAGGGCGGCGGTTGGGTCGATTGATGCAATTCGGGCGTTTGGCGCGACTGCGTCAACGACTCAAGACGCACCTAATATCGGTATTAGACATAATGATTATTATGAAAACAATCGAACGCGCTGGGGCTGACTACGGTCAATCCGTCCTTCGCTTTTGAGCCTGGCACTCCACCGGTTGCCACGCGCGGGCGAAAGTGGGTCTTGCCAGATTCGGCGCACCCTAGGATCCCGTTCTTGCCACTCAGGGGCGGGCTCAATCAAAGGACTGAAGCGCGAGTCTTATCACTTTGCGAGCCGATTCGTCGAGGTCGAGCTGGCGCAACATCCAATTGAGGTAACTGGGATCGGTCTTCACGACAACGTTGAGAGGCGCCCCATCGTGCTTCCCTCTGCGAAAAACGGCGGCCCCCTCCGCTTCGCAGAACCAGTCGTAATAGCTGTTCCTAATGGGCCCTACTTGGTTGCAATAGGCATTCAACCCGTCCAGGTCGCGGGGGAGGTGGGAGTAATGTTCGAGTTGCGCGAAGAGGACGGAAGCCGTAGTTCGGACGTCGCCTAGGGCAGAGTGCGCCGCATCCGGCTCCCGGCTCAAGTACTTCATCGCAGCCGCTTCTAGCGACCTCGGCTCCTCGTTATGGAATATTTGCTGGACGTCAATGACCCGACGCCCGTCCAATTCAAACTCGATCCCTACGCGGTGGAACTCGGCCACAAGAAGAGGTAGGTCGAACCGCCGGATATTGAAACCTGCGAGGTCGCAGGGTTGGAGGAGTTGATAAAGCGACTTGGCCCTTCTCCCGAATGGTTCCTCATCGGCTACATCGGCGTCGGTTATTCCGTGGACCTCCGTTGCCTTCGGTTGGATCGGGATCCCCGGGCGGAATCGACGAACTTTTTCAATAGATTTGCCGGAAGGCTCGATAAGCAGCACTGCTAGCTCCACGATCTGGTCCGAATTGACACTTAAACCCGTGGTTTCAAGGTCAATGAACACGATTGGCCGCTCGAGCGGGAGCGCAGCAATATTTGGAATCTCAATTGGGTCGGCCACGACCTTCAATCTTTCTCAATCAACGGATTGCGGGCGACCCACGCTCACGTTGCGGTGCAGGATTCCCGGTTCGATGCCCAAGTTGGGCGGCAAATTGCCATTTGGTCTCTTCGGATACAGCCCGTTTGGCGCTTTTGGCCCCAGCAGACATACATTTAAACCACATTTGGGACCGTTCGGCAATTCCCTAACAGCGCGCCACGGGAGTCCCTTTCAATAGATCCCGGGAAGAATCCGGTACTTGACTCTTTCCTGATACTCTTCCCACTTTTCGGCACCGTATTTCTCGGCGCACTCCTTTTCGTCTATTCGTTGCCGCCGGGTAAACAGCGAAACGATGAAGACAAAGTAGGTCCAGGCTAAGGGGTTGGCGAAATAGCCGAACACGGGGCCGCTTGAAAAGGAAAGGAACCCCTCGCCCAGGTAGTTGAAATGGCGGGCGAAACCCCAAAGACCGCTGCAGAGGATCTTGCGTTCACCGGCCTGGCTCTACTGGGGTTCGATGATCCCGAGGAATTTGCGGTCCGGCCAGCGCTTAGACGTGAATTTCTGCATGTTGGCGCCGCGCGAGATGCCCCATCCGGTCAGGAACAGCGCAGCTGTTCCGATGAGCCAAACGTAAGTCCACACCGTCCCGAAGCCGGGGTTCGGGTACGCGGCCACGCCCTACAACGGGAGGATGTAAAGCCACCCATAGACAACGAGACCACCCCAAATCAGTTTGAAACCGAGTTTTTCGTGGATCAGATCGTAGGTGTATACGTGTACGCGCTCGAAGACGAAATAGTCAAGGACGCAGAACGTGAGGAAGGCCGCGTACAAGAAAACGCCGGGATTGTAGTCATCTCCGAAGCGCTCGTTGTGGTAGGCGGCCCCCGAGAGTGCGTTGAGCGATAGCATTGACCCGCCGACGACGTATAGGTACATCTTTACGTCGAACCGCTCGTTGAGGGACGGTCGCTCCAGGGCGCGCCCTTCCCAGCACGCGACGAATCGATTCGATATCTCGCCTGGTGGGCGACTGAACACCGCATAGGTTGCAAGGATGGCGGAGAGGACCGTTCCGCCGGCCACGGCGTACATCGTGGACCGGTAGAACCAATCGCGCGGCATCCCGGTGATCTCGGTAGCCCACAAGATCAACACGATTGCAAATATCAGGATGCCGTTCAACTGATAGTTTCGGGGCTCACTTGTCTCCGGGTTGATCACATAACCGGTAACCCGGCGCGCCGGCAGGATGAGCTGCGCAACGAAAAACGCAACGAAGATCACAAAGGGGGTGACGAACCCCCAAGCCGCTTCCGTGCCGGAAAGTTCAAAAAGGTGGCCGATGCCAAGCCAATCAATCATTTCCGAACACCCCTTGCCCCGTTGACGTGGTCATTGTGGATGTGGGGGTCAATCGGACTTGGTGTGGCAAGAGTCGATGTAAGGATGCCACACCTCAAATCGGCAGCCGTAAGCCTTCACCCGTGGAGGTTGGAATGAGGTTTACAACTGTTGGCGGTCAAATGAATTGGATTGAGCGATTTCAGGAGTTCGTATGCCACGCAGGACATAAAAGGAATTGAGGCCAACGCAGCGCGACGGAGACATTGCCTGATCGAACAAGCCGTCATCTTCGACATGGACGGGGTCATCATCGACAGCGAGCCCCTCTATGGCAAGGCCTTAAATGTCGTCCTCGGGCGGGAAGGCATTGCCCCCACCGATGACGATCACCGCGCCGTCCTGGGAAGCAGCATCCAGTACACCTGGCGCTACTTCATCGACCGTTTCAGCCTCGCTGGGAATGTTGAAGACTGGATTCCCACCTACGATGAGGCCGTAACCGAACTGCTCGCCGCCAACGCCCTCGCCGTCGAGGGCCTTCAATGGCTGCTAACAGGTCTTAAGGAACGGGGCGCCCGAATTGGTCTGGCCACGGGGTCCAGAACCAAATGGGCCGATATCATCCTCAATCGGCTGGGCGTCGCCGACGCCTTCGAGGCCATCGCCACCTCGGACATGGTCGCCGCCATCAAGCCCGCCCCTGACCTCTACCTGCTCTCCGCCAGCAAGCTCGGCGTCTCCCCGGAGCGCTGTCTCGCCCTGGATGACACTCCCCGCGGCATCGCGTCTGCCAAAGCCGCCGGCATGACCGCCGTTGCCGTTCGCACCGAGTCCACCGCCGGAATCGACATCTCCGCCGCCGACTACACCATCAACCGTCTCACCGACTTCGACTTCGCCTGGCTCGCGCATTTGGGATCTCGGCGCGAGATTGGCTGAACCCTTGGCGGTCGCTTGACTGTCCTGATTGCGAAACCCTCCCACCCTGGCGAAATTGCCAGATGCGAGCGCTTTGAGATGTTTGTCCTGCCTGGTACCAGGGCCTCCAAGGGCTTAGCCATCTCTCGCCATTCGCTCTCGAAGTCGCAATTGACCGTCTATCCCGGGAGCTTTGCCCGACAAGATAGCAAGATCGACTTTGCGGTGATCACCAATACCGGCCCAAGCACTCGTCGCTGCCGCCAAGCTCGGTGCTGGGCATCGGCGGCCAGAGACTGACCCTGCGTGGCCGCTTGACTCTTACCTCTGAGGCACCGACGATTCGGAAGTCCCAATTGACTGCCGATAGCCGCAGTTCCCCAGATACCATCGACTGGCTACGGGCCGGGCAATCGTACCGAAGATGACTTGAATCTGGTGACAGTTCAAACCCCTGCAGGGCGTACTCCCAAGCTGGTCATATTCGATTGCGACGGGGTGCTGGTCGACAGTGAGTCGCTGAACGAACGCGGCCTCAATCGCGTGCTGCAGCGCTTCGGCGTGCATTTGGGACCGGACACCTACCGCAACTCTTTCCACGGGCTGACGAATGACGCGGTCGCCGACATCGTGACAAGCCGCTGGGGCGTAGCTCTGCCGGCCAATTTCAGCGATGTACTGGTTCCCGAAGAGCGGCGCGCCATGTTGGGTGAACTTCAGGCAGTTTCGGGAGTGATTGGAGCCGTGCGCGCGGTCATCGCCGCGGGCGTAACGGTGTGTGTCGCCTCGAACGGTCCTCCCGAAGGGATAGCACACCGTCTGAATCTCACTCGCCTCTATCCCTGGTTCGAAGGGAGGCTCTTCAGTGCGGCGCATGTAGCCCGAGGCAAACCGTACCCAGACGTATTCCTTCATGCTTCGAAGACGATGGGTTTCTCTCCCGCCGAATGCGCGGTCATCGAGGACAGCAGGGTGGGGGTGGCTGCCGGACTGGCTGCCGGGATGAGAGTCTTCGCCTATGACGGTCGGGTGGGCGCCGGATCCAGGAACATTGCGGGCGCGGTGCAATTCCACGACATGAATGATCTTCCAGTTTTGCTCGGTTTGTAGCAATCGTGCCGGATCTTTTGGAACATCCCCTCATAGCCGAGATCTATGACGCCGTTCCGGGCCACCTGAATCGCCCCGATGTTCCGTTCTACACGCGGCTCGCCACAGCGTGCCCTGGGCGCGTATTGGAACTCGGCAGTGGAACGGGTCGTGTTCTCATTCCCATCGCCGAGGCAGGGAAGTCGGTCTGCGGCCTCGAATCATCAGGGCATATGCTTGGCCGGTGCCGGCAAATATTAGGCGGCGGCTCCCAGGAGGTCCGCGACAACGTCAAGTTAGTTCAAGGCCAGATGCAGTCCTTTGATCTGGGGAGCCGATTTGGGCTAGTTGTCTGCCCGTTTAATTCCTTCCTGCACTTGTTGACGGTGGAGGAACAGTTGTCGTGTCTGGCCTGTGTGAACGAACATCTGTCGCCGGGCGGCATGTTTGCGTTTGACGTATTTGATCCTGACGTCACACGATTAACAAGTGCTCGATTTACCGAAGAAGGACAGCCTCAAAGATTCGAACTGCCGACCGGAATCAAAATCGAACTAAGGCACAGAAATTTATCAGTTGATTTCCTCAGTCAATTGATCGAGAGCGAGATCAGCTTGGGAATTGCATTCCCGGATGGGCACAAGGAACGGGTAGTCCATCCAAACCGGGTTCGATATCTGCTGCGGCATGAGGCAGAGCATCTTCTCGAGCGCAGCGGCTTTGAGATTGAAGCCCTGTACGGCGATTTCGGTGGGAGTCCACCCGGCACGGATTGCCCAGGATCGTTGATTTTTGTGGCCAAGAAACGGTAGAACCCGTGAGGCTGGGCGGCATCGGTCTTTTCAATAGCGGCTAAGGGTACAAGAATCCGTCTACGTTTCTATTCGAACGGACAAGCGGCCATCAATCGCCTTTCGCCTGCCAAATGCCCCGAAATTGGATACTGTACTTGGATCTGGCCGCTTGAGGTATCGGTGGTCGGTCTTGAAAATTGTTTTTGCTCTGACCTTGGCCGCCACACACTTTTCAACTGCTATGGCAACGGTATGGAGAAGACTGACCGGAGCGGTGCCAAAACCGGTTGCGTTAACCAGGTCGCTGATGGTGGCAACAATGCTGTCAGTTACCCTCAGCGGTTGCCACGTCGACTACGAACTCGCCACCCAGCAGCCGTTGAAAATCGGGCTGCTATTGGATTTTGCCGGAGCACCGGAGGTGTCAGCCGATAGGCAGCGTGGTTTTGAGCTTGCCATAAGGCAGGTAAACGCTGCGGGTGGTGTGTTGGGCCGCCCGGTCGAGTTTGTAACCGCAGAAGCCCCCCGTGACGTCAGCATCAGCGTTGAATCGGCGAATCGACTGATTGCCGATGGTGTGCACGCGATTGTCGGGCCTTCGTCCAGCGCCGCTTCACTACCAATCGCCGAGCAGGTTACCGGGCCGGCAGGGATCCCTCAGATCAGCCCTTCGGCAACCTCGCCTGAGTTAACCGGCGCTGTCGACAACGACTTTTTCTTTCGCACAACGCTTTCCGACATCGCCCAGGGTCCTGTCCTAGCTAGGACTGCCGAGGAGCGTGGGACTGGCAACGTGGGCGTGATTTATATCGATGACCCTTATGGACGCGGATTGGCCGCCTCATTCGAGTCTGCATGGGCTGGTCAGTTGGTCGCAACCGCAATAGCGCCAGGGCAACCCTCGTACCTCCCGGCGATCAGGTCGACGAAGAGCACCGGGGCCACGGCGTTGGTAGTGATCGGTTTCATAACCGAGGCGAGAGTGATCGTCAATGAAGCGTTGGAAGCGAATCTGTATGATCAGTTTTTCTTCGGTGATGCGGCTAGACGACCGCGTCTAGTAGAAGGGATTAGCGCCGACAGATCGGTCGGGATGATTGGTACCGCAGGTTCATCTGGTCCGGCCAACGCCGCCAGCTTGGCATGGGACATGGCTTTTGTTGCCGAATGGGGAGCCTTACCATCCTCCGCCTATGTAAAAGGGTCCTACGACGCGGCCATGGCGATCATGTTTGCGGCGGAAGCTGCCGGGAACGTTGACGGCGAAGCTATCCGTGATAAGTTGCGGGCAATTGCCACCGCCCCCGGCAAGGTCTTCGCCACCTCGCCGCAAGAAATAGCTGGCGCCCTGCGCGCGCTGCGAGATGGTGAAGAAATCGACTATCAGGGCGCCGCTTCCACCTTGGATTGGGATGCCAATGGAGACCTCCGACGCGGACATATTGGCGTTTGGCGAATGACCGCGGAAGGCGCAATTGTTGAGATTGACGTGATTGCGGTTGAACTGTGAATGGGGCGCGGTCGACTTCTCGACTACCAAAAAGGAAGCGCTAATGCCGGTGATGGATCCCCTTCACCGTGCTGGCGACGCTCGACATAATTGCAAATACGGAATGGCCAGGCTAGCTGGCAACAGGACAGACGATGCAGGCCCCTGGTGTTGTAAAGGAGGGAGAGCCATCCAACAGCACTCTGCAATTCATGCGCAGGCCATCGCGAGGCGGTCCGTAGAGCGTCGATAGCAGCCCGCGCGGGCTGGGCGATTGAGCGTCAATACCTCGCTCGGCAAGATCCTTGGCAACTACGAGATTGGATCGGATAAGTGGCCATATAGTGTGACCAGACACTATCAATGACCACAACTGACCACCTCCAGCAGGAACCATGAAAACCATCGGGGTAGCCAAATTCAAGGAGCAGTGCCTGGCGTTGCTGGATCGGCTCGACGCCGAAGGCTTGATCGTTACCAAGCACGGCAAACCAGTTGCACGAGTCATTCCTTACGATCGACGCGACGCTGACCTCATAGGCTGCCTGCGCGGACAAATCAATGTGAAGGGCAACATCTTCTCCACCGGCGCTGATTGGAACCTAGGTGATAAACCTTGGCACCCATGTTCTTGAGCACGCCCTGACAGGCGACCTCACCCAGTTCGAACACCGCCTGCTTTCCCAAAATCCGTGGTCGATATCGGCAATCGTATTGTGGGAGTTGGCCAAATTGCAGCAACTCGGGCGGTTGGAACTGGACCTTGATCGCCCCGAGTTCTTGCGCGCGATTGGTTGATTGCGCGTTTGGCCGATCGATTTGGAGGTGGCGCGAGCATCGACGCGCCTGAATTTTGGGGGTGACCCTGCGGATAAGATCATCGCCGCCACCAGCCTGGTCCACCAAGTCCCGTTGTTAACTCGCGACCGGGCGCTGCTCCAATCGGAAATGGTGCCTCTGGCAACTTAATTTCGCCCAGGTGATTGCGGTTAAAGCACGCGACCAGCACCGCGCAAATGCGTCCAACAATGTGGTAAGCAGTCCGGTGATTGATCGAAACGGGCACGATGACAGACGCTCAATGAACTCGGCGGTGCCCCCATTGGGCCAGACGGGTTCGGTCGGGGTGGGTGCGCCACCATCGCCGACGCGTGGCTTTGGGTTTATGAGTGGGCCTTTCCTCGCGCTGGCGCCAGAGATGTGACAGCTTAGCCAGGAACTGAGATAGATCCTTGCGCTGGACTTTGCTTGGTTCATCCGGCGATGCTAGGGTCGCCAGGATCGATTGGGATTCCCTGATACCGTGCAAGAGTTCGACCGGATCCAATTTCGAGCGCCGCTGGCGCTACCGGTCCTTTACTCGGTCGTCAGCGTCTGGAAGATCTAGCAGCCGTTGGCAGGGGGTTTTGGTCCGGGCGTTGCGCTTGCGAACCATGACCCCGTCTTTTGTCTTGCCCACCAGCTTGAAGGACGGCTGGGGGTAATTGGAGTAGAGACCGACGAGGGCAAATAGCCGGGCCAGACTCTTGCCGGCAATGAAACCGGCAAAGCGCTCGTATCCGGCGAATCGGAGCTCGATGGCGCCGTTCTTCTGTTCCATGTAGCTGGTCGCCCGAAGCGGTAAGCGCGCGAGCGGGTGAACTCGATCCCGCCTACGGCGCAGTAGTCGATCAGGAGCTGACTGATGAAAGCGCTGTAATTAGCGGAGTCGATACCCAATATCGATTACCGGTAGCCGCCGGGCGTTCGCTTCGAGACCCCGCGCGATCAGAGTCTGTCCGCGGGCCAGCAGCGGGACAACTTCCATCCATCCGGTGGCCACGTCGGTTGCCGCCAGGCCGTAGATGAAGGATTCGCCCCAGATAGCGCCGCAGTGGGCCACCAGATCGATCTCCAGATAGCCCTGGCGGCGGAACCTTCCAGTCGGCGAACGTCCGGATAGGAACTCGCTGATGATGACGGTTTTTGCGTCTTGGACATCGCCGCCGACTGCCGGCCGATTTGCACACCGACTTAAGGGCGCGGTCAATGGTGGCCGGACTTATCGCCAGGAGTTTGCCGCGGAATCCCGGGCCCAGTTGCAGGTGACCGTGACTGTCGAGCGATTCGATCCCGCTGGGGAGGACCGCTTTGAGACGCTTGCCGCAGATTTGATCCGATGCTTCCCAGATGACGATGAGGGCTTCCTTGACGGCCTCGTCGTTGATGCGACGCCTGGTCGATTTGTTGGTTTCCGGGACCGGTTTAAGGCCCTTACCTAGTAGCTGGACCGCGTAATTGCGGTTGCAACCAGAGAGAGCCACCAACTCGTCCAGGATCAGGCCCTTGCCTTGTTTGGAAGACTGCGAGTGCCGTTCGCGAAGTGCCCCCAACAACTCGTCGCGCGCCACGCGACGCAATTTTTTCCGCATCCGGATTCTCCCTCACCGATTTCGCTGACAAATCCAGTGAGGCAACGGACTTGTTTCGATTACAAAAACAGTGAGTCAATGCGCCGGCAAGAATAGTTGAGGCTACCCGGCAAATCCAAGAGTCGTTGATCAGACGGAGATTGGCGCCGAACTTGGCTCAATTCCGGCCATATGTGGAAAAAGGGCATTCGGCCCTGCGGATGCACCGTCAGTTGCCGCCGTTAACGAGCAATTCGACCATTCTGAACATCTGATTAGCGGGCAACGCGAGGGTTTCAAAAATCGCTGTAAGCGGCGATTGCCGCCGAATAATCAGCTACCCTAACGGGCCCAACCAATTGCCCTATACTGCGGGGTGAGCGTCCTCTGGGAATGAGCACGCTGTCCGGTCAATGATGTGGATTGCTGGGTGGAAGTGGCGGATTCCGAATCTGGCGACGTACGAATTGGCCTGGTCGGTCTCGGTTTCGGCGCCGAATTCATTCCCATCTATCAGGACCACCCAGACTCTAAGTTGGTGGCAATCTGCCAGCGCGACACGGACTCATTGAATCGCATTGGCGATGCGTTGGGCGTGGACAGGCGTTACAGCGACTACGACGAGATGCTCGCTGACCCGGAGATTGACGCCGTGCACATCAACACGCCTATCCCCGATCATGCCCCGCACTCCATTCGAGGTCTTGAGGCGGGCAAGCACGTAGCTTGCACCGTGCCAATGGCAACGTCAATTGACGATTGCCGCGACATCGTCCTGGCTGCGCGACGGGCCAAGCGCAAGTACATGATGATGGAGACGGTCGTCTTCTCCAGAGAGTTCTTGTATGTACAGGACTTGGTTTCGTCTGGACAAATGGGGAGGATCCAATTCCTTAGGGGATCCCATCAGCAAGAGATGGCGGGCTGGCCCGGATACTGGGAAGGGCTCCCGCCGATGCACTACGCAACGCATGCTGTGAGTCCGCTGCTCGCCTTGGCGGACCGACTGGCAGAGTTTGTGGTATGCCTAGGATCTGGCCACATAGCAGAAGATCTGGCGAGCAACTACGGGTCACCATTCGCCGTTGAGAGCACACTGATCGGGCTTCGGGATTCGAACCTTGCGGCAGAAGTGACTCGGTCCCTCTTCGAGACCGCTCGAGAGTATGTGGAAAGCTTTGATGTTTACGGCGACACGCTGTCATTCGAGTGGGAGAGGGTCGCCGGCGATTCGCCGGTTCTACATAGAGGCGAGGATGCTGAGCGCATCACCATCCCCGACTACGCGGACAGATTGCCAGCTAGCGTTCGGCAGTACACCTCCCGCGGCGTCTACGACGAGGAACACGCGCACTTGTCATTCAAGCAGGGAAGCGGTCACGGAGGCTCTCACCCGCACATGGCGCACGAGTTCCTACGGGCCATTGTGGAGGATCGTAAACCTCTGATCGATGAAGTAACGGCCGCGAACTGGACCTGTGTCGGCATCTGCGCGCATCAGTCAGCGATGGCCAATGGTGTGAAGGTCGAGGTCCCGAGTTTTGATTGAACTAACAAGCATCGGAAATGAGAGGCAGTGAATGGAGACCAAGTCCGCTCTTAAGTGGAGGCGCGAGGTACTTCGTAGTTCCCTTTAACAGATTCAAACGGCCGCAAACGACATGTGAGGAGCATATTGAGATGGCACAGACCGACCACCCAACCCCTGGCGATCGTATATTGGCAACCGGCGCACACAGCCGGCGACAGTTCCTTCGGAGGAGCCTGATAGCCGGTGGTGGATTTGCCTCGCTCGCAGGATCTGGATTGATCCTTGCGGCGTGCGATGAAGAAACGGAAGTTACGACTGCTTCGCCACCCGAGTCGACCGCTACATCCCCGGCCGAGCCACCTTCGTGGGCGGTGATGAACCAGTTCTTCACACTCGAGAATGCCTACTTCAAGGGCTGGGATGAAGCGCAGACCGAAGTCGCTCAACTTCTCGGAATGACTAGTGAAAGGCAAGTCGACAACTTCAACCCCGAGGCCGTGCTCACCGCATTCGAGAACGCAGCACGAACGGGCGTTGATGCGATCACTACACGGATCCTTGATACGGGACTGTCGCGCACACTACTTGATATCGCGACCGAAGCCGAGATGTTCGTCCAGATGGCCTGGGCTGTGGCCCCTTGGATATCGCCTTTCGACGTCGGGCCGCACTTTAATTCCTTCACGACTCCCAACAACGTCGCGGGTACCGAAGCCACCTGCAATGCCCTATTCGACCGCATGGGTGGCTCGGGCAAACTAATTCAGATCACCGGGGTGCCCGGAGATCCTGTCGAGGTGGAGCGTTCGTTGGGAGTAGACCGCGCTCTCGCAAACTACTCCAATGTCGAGATGGTGGCGAAGGAGACAGGAAACTGGAGCAGAGGTGGCACCACGGAAGCCATTGAAGCCCTGTTGACTGCAAACCCGGATGTGAACGGCGTGTTCTGCCAGAACGACGATATGGGGGTAGGTGCGATTGCGGCCCTACGTTCGCGCGACATGGAAGTTCCGGTGGCAGCCATTGATGCCATCCCCGACTTCGTCGACCTCATAGCAAACGACCCCGCTCGCGCATTCGCCACCTGGACTACCACGAGTGGCGGGGGGCCGTGGCTAGGCGCCTGGTTGATAGTGCAGGCATTCGATGCACTTTCGGGAGTAGAGTTGCGAGCTCCTGAGCGCATGATGTATGCTGGCGGGTTTGTACTTGACACGCCCGAGGCTGCCGAGGCATATACAGAACTCATGTTCACGGACTCAGGTTCCTATCCATTTGATTATGAAAGATGGTCAAAAGCCTTGCATCCGAACGATTGGGATCCGCAGACGCTTCTCAGGCCCATCGACTACCCCGAATTCTTCAGCCTTCAAGGCCCAGCCCCGGATGGCTATGAGGTGTCTCAGGACTTCGTGGACTCGAAGGAATCGGGAGAGTTTGACGCCGTTGCCCGGGAGTACGAGGAGCACTTTCAGAGCGATCCCTTCAGTGAGATCCGTGGCTTAGTGAACTACGGCGATGGTCAAGACATTGTCTAGCTGCAGTTCGTTATCCAATGAACTGCATTGGATCTGAGCGGGAACCTGAATGAGTCGCGATCTGCGGCGTTGGATATCCGCGATGTCTCGAAGTCTTTTGGCCCAGTCGACGCACTGGATGGAGTAACTCTTCAACTCGCGCGGGGTGAGGTACTAGGGCTCGCTGGGGAGAATGGCGCCGGGAAATCCACTCTCTTGAACGTGATATCCGGAATCACTGCGCCGGATCGCGGCGAGATCCTAGTCCGCGGCAAGCCGACGTCATATGAATCTTATTTTGATGCTGTGATCGATGGTGTATATCGCGTATTTCAGGAGCTAGCGATCCTGCCCAATCTCACGATTTGGGAAAACGTATTCATGGGACACGAGCAGATTGTTTCGCGCTGGGGCGTGGTAGATCGAAAGAAGGCTGCAGAACTAACCCGTGAGCATTTTGCAGCATTGGGTCATAGCTGGATTGACGTAGAACGACTTGCCGGGGACTATCCATTCGCTGTTCGCCAGGTTGTTGAGATACTTCGTGCTTTCGTGTTGGCGCGCGTTCTCGAACGCGATGATCCAGTCATTCTCCTTGACGAGCCTACCGCCGCCCTGGCGTCGAGCGATGTCGTATTCCTCAAAGAGTTGATTGACTCTCTGCGGAAGCGCAGTGCGATCATCTTTGTCTCACATCGCTTGAGTGAGGTACTGCACTGGAGCGACCGGGTGGTCGTCCTCAAGGACGGCAAGATAGCCGGCGAAGGTGGATCAGACGAGCTCACCGAGGAGGCCCTGCACTATTTGATGGTGGGCAGAACAAGGGACGTTAGGTTCTATCGAGAGGCTCAACAACGTACGCCGGAGCCCGAAAAGCTGCTGTCAGTAGTTGAATTGAGTGATGGCGAGAGCTTCCGTGACGTGAGCTTTGACATCAATCACGGTGAAATCGTCGGTATCGCCGGTGTTCTCGGCTCTGGAAAGAGCGAGCTTGGTCGAGCGATCTACGGCGACCACCAGACAGTCTCAGGGCAGATTACATATAGGGAAATGAGAATCGATGGGAGATCGATTCGCGATGTAGCGAGGCTCGGAGTTGGGTATATTTCGCCGGAGCGCAAGGTAGACGGAATCGTCGACACGTTTTCGGTGACCTGGAACATATCTCTAGCAGAGCTCAATCTTCGCCAGAAGCGATTGCTTCGACTTGGAGAAGAGAGGGAGCTAGGTCGCCGCTTCGTCGAGAAGCTCCGGATCCGGACTCCCTCGCCCGATGAGCCGATTCTTGCCTTGAGCGGTGGGAATCAACAGAAGGTCATCATCGCTAGATGGTTGGCCTGCGACGTCGGCCTTTTGATCCTCGACAATCCTACGCGCGGGGTGGACGCGGGAGCCAAGGAGGAGATCTATGTGCTGATGCGGGAACTCACCCTGTCCGGCGTAGGCGTTCTCCTCATCAGTGACGACCTTCTCGAGGTGATCGGCCTTTCGAACCGCATTCTCATATTGAGGAGCGGCGAGCCTCAAGCTTGGATCGACGCTCCGCCCGATAGAAAGCCCAGTGAAGCCGAGCTAGTGGCTCACATGGTATGAGCGCGTCCGACCCAAGAAGCGATCAAGTTCGTCGAAGCGTTCCCAAGTCAGAGTTGCGCGGCTCAATGCTGCGCGATACGCCGCCAGCCACAGAACCACAGGGTCTGCAACCAATAAGCGGGCTGGATTTTGTGATTCGGCACTGGTCCAAGGCTGCGCCCGTTGCCGTTCTGTTGGCCCTTTTGGCTGGTTTTTCGCTACTAAGCGAACACTTCCTCACGTTGGACAACATCCTGGCCATCTTCAGGAGCTCCGCAGTTCTGATGGTGATAGCGCTTGGTTCGATGGTTGTCATCCTGATTGGTGGTATCGACTTGTCGGTCGGATCCGTCTTGACGCTATCGGCATTCGTTGGAGCGACCCTGGCCTCTGCTGCCGGAACCACCGACTATCTGCTCATCCTCCCGGTGGTCGGATTGCTATGCGGAGCAGTTAATGGAGCGGTTGTCGCTTACGGGCGGATGCCGTCATTTCTAGTGACGCTGGGTGGCCTGTTCGCATACAACGGTCTTGCGAATTACATGTCTGATGGCCAACCCATATCACTACCGCTGCTCGGGGCAGGTGACTGGTTTGCGGGGTCTGTGGTCGGAGTTTCGGTCATCGGGCTCTGGGCAGTTGGTGTAATGGTCCTCTCGATTCTCTGGCTGCGCTTTACGCGCCTGGGCAGACACATCTACGCGCTCGGCGGGAACGAGCGTACGGCGCGCCTAGTCGGGGTTCCAGTGGAGCGAGTAAAACTCCAGGCTTTCATGATCAGCGGGCTCTTTGCTGGTTTCGCCGGATTGTTGCTGGCCATGCGCACGAGTAGCGCCAGCCCCCGGATGGGCGACTCCTTGCTTCTGCCAGCAATAGCGGCCGTTGTCATGGGCGGAATACCTCTGTCCGGAGGTCGGGGCGGTCCTTTGAACGTGGCGCTTGGAGTTGTCGTGATCGCGATCCTGAGCAACGGCATGGTGTTGGCGGCTTTGAATCCCCACGTGCAGCAGATAGTGATGGGTACTGTGGTTGTTCTGGCTGTTGCAATCACTCTCGATCGAAGCAAGGACGACGTTGTCAAGTAGTGAGGTTACGCGGCCGCTGCTACCGGCCGCGCCCATCAGATCAAGGAGAGTGATAGGACCGTGACCCGCGCCATGAGGTTCTTCAACGCGAGCGAAGCACGCACCCTCGACGCGGTTGCGTCGAGAATCATTCCAGGAAATGACTCGGATCCGGGAGCTAAAGAGGCAGACGCCGTCGTGTTCATCGACGAATCGCTAGCGGGATCATACCAGGAGCTTCGCTCTCTTTATCGAGAGGGCCTTCGCCTCCTTGATGCATTTGCGATGGACGAAAAAGGCGGGCTATTCACGTCACTGAGTGGTGACTCCCAAGACGAAATCCTGAGCCATATTGACGCTAGCGGGGATGAAATACCGTCAGTTGGGGCAATGTACAAGATATTGCCGTACTTCTTCGCTGTTGTTTGTGAGCATGTACTACAGGGGTTCTTTTGTGATCCATCTTACGGAGGCAATAAGAATGCCGTTGGGTGGAAACTCGTGGGCTTCCCTGGTGCATATTGGGGGTACTCGGAATGGCAAGGACTGCCAGACTTCGACTCGACTCAACTTCCGATAAAGACTCTCGCCGACCTCATTAGTGAAGAGGCCGAGCGGTCATTTCCGGTGAAGGAAGCGGAATGAGTAGCAAGGCCGATTTCATCATCGTAGGTCTTGGAGCATCGGGCTCGATACTAGCCCGTGAACTAGCCTCGAGTGGTGCCCGCGTCATAGCGATTGACAAGGGCCCGTATTACTCGCAGGAGGACTTTCGGTTCAAGCAGGATGAAATCAGGTATTGGTCGCGTCATGAGCTGATACCAGACATGAAGAGCGACCCGATTACATGGCGCCCCGACGAGATGACTGAGGCAGTCTTACTGCCGTGGGCAACGGGACCGCTGGCTACTCACGAGCCACTCCACTTGCCGCCATCCATCGGAACCGGAGGTGGCACCGTCCACTGGAGTGGTTCAGCCTGGCGCTTACGGCAGTCGGACTTCCGGATGCGCAGCACCATCCTCGAGCGCTTCGGCAAAGAGGCAATTCCTGAACACACGAGCATCGTGGATTGGCCGATCTCGTATTCAAACTTGGAGCCCTACTACGACAGGGTCGAGTGGGAGTTCGGCTTCTCGGGGAAAGCGGGGAATATCAAAGGTGAGATCGTGCCCGGGGGAAACCCGTTCGAGGCGCCACGATCGCGCGACTACCCACTACCGCCGTTGACGGCGGGTGCTGCTGACAGGCACTTCGTTGAAGCGTGCGAGAAACTTGGCTTCCATCCATTCCCTCAGGCGACGGCTATCGCATCGGAGGACTATGGAGGACGGTCCGGCTGCGTTTACTGTGGCTTCTGCCACGGCTTCCCTTGTCATGTGAATGCGAAGACCAACCACAGGTACGACCTTATTCCAGAAGCTGTCGCCACCGGCAACCTTGAGATTCGCCCGTTCTCGCGCGTCCTGAGAGTAATTCGTCGGAATAGTCGTGTTCAAGGGGTCGAGTACATGGACGCTGCTGGCGAGCTCCGGACATGCGAAGCAGACAATGTGATCCTCGCCGCATATGCGCTCGAGAATGCTCGCCTTCTCTTGGTCTCAGGCATCAACGAGAGCGGCGTGACCGGGAAGTACCTCACTACTCACAACTTCGGGTGGTTCACGGGTTTGCTCCCAGAGTTCACGAATCCGTTCATGGGACCACTCAATGCGTCGAGCGTCATAGACGACTTCAACGGCGAGCTGGTGCCCGACAATGAGGACGGAGTCATCTGGGGCTCCGCGATTACGAGTTTCACCGGAGATGTGCCTCCGCTCAAAGCTGCCCACGGTCTTCCACCGGATCTTCCTCGGTGGGGGGCACCTTTGAAGGAGTGGATGCGTGAGAACTATCGGCGACTCCACAGCATCTATGCCCAGGTGTCTAACTTCCCCGATGAGAGGTTCTATGTAGACCTTGATCCGAGGGTCAAAGACCGATTCGGCCAGCCGGCTCTTCGAATGACCCACTCGTGGGTCGAGCATGACATCAAAGCGACTGAAATGTTGATAGGTGTGAAAGCTCGGATCGCCGAGGAGATGGGGATGACGGACTGGTGGGTCGATGGCTCAAATCCTGATTACCATCTCTCAACTCACGAGCACGGCACGCATCGCATGGGTGACGACCCGTCAGCGTCTGTTGTCGATCAGTTTGGCCGCGTACACGAATGTGAGGGCCTTTACGCAATAGGCGGAGGCCAGTTCCCGACGTGCTTTGGTTATAACCCGACGATAACCATCATGGCACTCGCCTTTATGGCGGCGGACAAGCTGTGTGGCGGATTGACTCCTATGCCCGCATATGCCGAGGAGCGCGCTGCCTTGCTGACAGCTTTTGGAAAGGAGCCTGCTGGCAGTTCTTAGAAAGGAGAAAGATTGATAGTTATGCGAATCTGATCACGAATTGTAATATCCCCCGCTGCGCACCAATGTGGTATACGTAGCTTAAGTAGTAAGGAGGCTGAAACGCCAATGTCTACCCTCAATTACACAATAGAACACCTAGACGATGTGGTTCCAATGATCCACAGAAGTGTACCCAAGCTGGATCTTGATAGAACGGTACTTATGGTGGTTGACTTCCAAAAACTGGTAGTCGATCCCAACAGCCCTCAGCACATTCCGAGCGTCGGCGGAGCACCTGCTGGGGAGGACGTCGTTGGTCCGGTGATCGATGCCGTGAAGCTCTCGCGGCAATATGGTATCCCGATTATTTGGTCGAAGTATGGACTGCAAGGAGACGGGCGAGATGTCGGACTCGTTGAGTACAAGTGGCCGGAGATCAGCCCGGGGACTCCTATTTCACCACTCACTTGGGGCAATTGGGGATCGGAGTTGGCCGAAGGACTCGAACCCCAGGATGGTGACATGAGGATTGTCAAACACAGGATGAGTTCATTCTACGGAACGAAGCTCCAAGAGTATCTCCGCCACTTTGACGCAGACACTCTTGTCTTGGTCGGCGTGACTTCTGCCCAGTGTGTAGTGTCGACCGCACACGACGCTTGGTCGCGTGACATAAAAATCGTTGTCCTAGCAGATACGACGACCGCCGTGCCCTCACCACTTGAAGATCCACCGCTCGGATATGGACAGCATTGGGAAGCCCTTAGGTCGATTCAGATGACCTTTGGCGATGTCGTGCTGTCTTCTGAGTACGAAGAGATGCTCAAAGAAGCTGCGGCTGAGAACGCCTAGGTATGGGCCCGGTGAGGGAGCTGCGACGTTCCCCATCTGATGAATGGAGACGACGACTTATGATCAGTCGAAAATATTTGGACGGAACACAAAAAACTGGTTCGGTGCAGCGTGTCTGCGGCTAGCAATTTCAACGTGTACGCGGGTGGTGATTTGCCGCTTCAAAACGGCGGAGTGTTGCGGGACGCGCAGCTTGCGTACGCGACGTACGGTGAGTTGAGTCAGGATAAGGACAACGTCGTTCTGTACGCTGCCTCATATGCGGCTCGCCACGAGGACATCGACTGGCTGGTGGGGGACGGGATGGTGCTAGATCCCAGCCGCTATTTCGTGATCGTCCCGCATCTTCTCGGAAATGGGCGCTCTTCTTCGCCGAGCAATACGCCCGCGCCATTCGATGCAGCGTCGTTTCCCAATGTCACAATCCTCGACAATGTGATGCTGCAGCATCGATTGGTCACCGACGAACTCGGGATCGATGAGCTTCAGTTGGTGACGGGATGGTCCATGGGTGCCGCACAGACGTATCAGTGGGCCGTGACGTTTCCAGACCTCGTGCTTCGAATGGCTCCGTTCTGCGGGTCCGCCAGAACGAGTGTCCAGAACATTGTTGCGTTAGAGGGCGCACGAGCCGCGGTTCAAGCGGACTCGGACTGGAGGGGCGGGCGGTACTCGGAACCTCCAACGGTTGGCCTCCGAGCCATGGGGCGGGTCTTCGCTGGGTGGAGCCTGACGAGGCATTTTTACGAGGAACGTATGTTTCGTCATGTTGGCTTCCCAACACTTGATGACTTTCTCGTGGCCGTTTGGGAAGGGTTCACACTGAGTCGAGATGCCAACGACCTTCTCGCGATGCTCTGGACATGGCAAAACGCTGATGTTGCAGCTGGAAAAGAATCGTTGGCCGAGGCGCTGCAACGAGTTACTGCAGCAGCCCTGGTGATGCCGGCTCAGGGCGACCTCTTCTTCTCGCCCGCAGCCGAAGCCACAATCGTCGAGATGATGACTCAGAGTGAAGTCGAACTGCGGGTCATTCCGTCGGCCTGGGGACATTTCGCGGGAAGTGGAATCAACGACACTGATGCTCGCTTTATCAGTGATGCGATCATGGAGCTCCTTCAACGCTAACTGTGTGGGCAGTCCTGAAGCCGCAAGCACGAAAAGGCCAGCGTTTAGCGCTCGGATAAAAATGGGCCCCGTCTATTCTCCGGCCCCAGTGGCGGGGCCGGACGAAGACCGGCTCCTTGCATAAATTACTCTTCAGACACAATCATCAAAAGGCCGTCACCAAACGGATTCGCGATCTCAGTTCACTAGTCGACGGACTAGTACCAACGAATCCGTCCATCCAATACCGGGTGCCTTCGCGAAGTCATGCGTCGGCGTTGCGGCATGCCCGGGAATCGTCGGAAATTCAGTTCGTGTTGCCAATGACCGATTGCAACCTCCCGGCCAAACGATCAAGAATGCGCATCGTGCGTGCCTAGTGCCAGGAGTTCGCGATTCGATTCGGTTACCTGAAATGGATGGGTGGGGCCTGGACTGAATCCGCGGCAGCCACCGGCGATTCAAGCATCCAGAACGGTCTGGAGTCGTGACTGCGGCAGGGATTCTTGGCAAGGATTTGGCTTCAGGGACCTGGAAGAGGATCCCCAGACAAGCGGGGTTAGACGAGTGAATTCGCCGGCGGCATTTGTCGTGTTGATCGAAAAGACGAATAACGGGTTCTGGGGCTACGTTCCCGACTTGCCGGGGTGTGTTGCCGCCGGGGACTCTAAAGAGGAAGTTAGGCAGTTACTGGGTCAGGCCATCGGGCTGCATGTCGAAGCGTTAATCGACCAAGGCGAACCGTTGCCCGAATCAACTACGACCGGCGAACTGATCGCATTTGGCTGATTCTTCCTCTAAAACGCTACTAGGAGAATCCTCAGCGGCCCGCACGACTTATCGATTCACAGACGGGCAATAGGTTCGTGGCCCGCGCCCGCATCGCGGTCCGTAGCGTCTGCACCGCTTGAACCCCGAACACTTCCCGAAGCTGAGACGAACCCTCGCGGTACTGGACCAGAACACTCAGTGGCAAGCCATGGATGCCCCAGGATTTAGATTTCATCCCTTGGCCGGGCAGTTGTGGGGATACGACACAATGTCGGTATCGGCAAATTGGCGAGTATCTTTCAGGTTTGCGGACGGTAATGATTACGACGTCAACTACCGCGACTACAACTAAGGACCAGTTGATGCCGATGATGAATCCCCCTCACCCTGGCGAAATCGTCAGGTGCGAATGCCTTGAGCCGTTGCGCCTCACTGTCACCAGGGCCGCCAAGGGGCTTGGCGTCTCGCGTCAAACGCTCTCGGAGTCGGTCAATGAGAGAGCGGGAATCTCCATTGAAATGGCTATCCGTTTGTCACAGAGCTTCGGATCGACCCCGGAAACTTGGATTGGCTTACAAACCGCCTACGATCTTGCTGAGGCAAGAGCCACGCAAATTGAAGTCGAGCGGTTTGTCTCTAAACGGATCAATTGAGATGCGCCTCGGGATTGGCGCTTAAGTCGGGTGGAATTGGCAAACACGCTTGGCCAACTGGCTGATCGGTGCCAGGCCGCAACGCCACTGAGATCTCTAACAAAATAAGCGATCCGCCCTGACGAGAAGCTCGACATAATAGCGATTATGGTTCAAGCGCGAATTGGGCGAAATAGCCTGTTGAAGCACAGAGTCTGATCGACTCCGCTAGAGACTTGCGGGAGACGGTCGCCCTGAGCGGCTTGAGGCGTTCAATTTCCCAGGTTTAATTGCTCCCGCTGCGTGCTCGAATTGAGTTGGCGGCCACGTCAATCCCTACCCAGATCTGAGAATTCGCGGCAGGCGCCGCGAGTTGGTGTACCTAGCAAACGAAGGGGCCTTCGAATGGAGGAGTATTACCGGCAGCGGGCGGAGGAGTACGAGGAGATCTACCATCGAGCCGATCCGGTCCGTCGCGCCGAACTCAAGCTCCTCATGCAGGCGGCCCAGGACGCACTGCGCGGCAGACGAGTGCTGGAAGTTGCGTGCGGCACGGGGTACTGGACCCAGATCGTCTCCCAGACCGCCAGCGCGATTACCGCGACGGACAGTGTGGAAGAGGTGCTAAGCGTCGCCCGGCGCAAGACTTATTACTGTCCGGTCACCTTGCAGTTGGGAAACGCCTACTCGCTATCTTTCAAGGCTGGGGCTTTCGAAGGCGGCTTGGCCAACTTCTGGTTCTCACACATACCCAAGCACCGGATCGATCACTTCATCGCGGGGCTTCACCGCACGTTGCGACCCCAATCGAGCGTGTTCCTGGCCGACGACGTGCTTGTCCCTGACACCGGCGAAGAGCTCATCAACAGGAAAAGCGATGACAATACCTATCGCCGCCGGACGCTCCGCGACGGTAGTGAGCACGTCATCATCAAGAACTTTTACTCGGCCGAGGAGCTATTCGCCATTGTCGGGAAACATGTCACCGGTTTGAGCATTGGGAACGTCTTCATTGGCGAGCGCTACTGGTACATAACCTATCGGCTACCGTGAGCGAGGAGCGGTGCCTGACCGGGCGGCGCAGGCATTCGACAGATCGAGGGTGGACGTCGCGGGCCCGTGATAGGGGTGCGAAGTCAATCGAAACAATCGTCCATACCGGCGGCATGGATCATGGGCAGCTATTGCAGAACCGTGATTTGTCACACGCCTTCCCAGACCACTTGACGCGCTTCGTGCACGCAAATTGCCTGGTGCCGCCCGCCACAGCGCCATAGCTCGATGAAGTGCCGCCCGCGTGGCGAGAGCTCATTCAGAAGGAGCTCCACCTCGTCGCACAACTGCGATCGAACAATGCCATCGACTGGCTCGTCGCTATTCGCGCCCTCGATTGGAACGAGACATAATACTCGTTACACACTTCGAGCAGCTTTCGGCGATTAGCCAGGTTCGACAAAACAAAACACGAGTCCGAACTATTCAACTTCGTCGATCCTTCGCCAAAGCCCGCCGACGCAAGCTAATGAAGCCAAGTCCCAATACGAGTCATCGCACTGTGCATTGGGCGATTGAAGGCAACATGCTCGCCGTTATACCCATGATTTGCGCCGGTATCGGCGCCGCCGTAGCAGCGCCGGTCGGTTTCGGCCGGTAGATCCTGGTTGCATGGGTTTGGCAAGAAGTTCGAAATCCCCAATTGCCGGGCAATTTCCCTAGTCAGCAAGACAATTGGAAGCCGCCAAGCCTTTGAGGCGATCACCGATGTCCAAATGGTCGGTTTTGTCACTGAGCCTGGCCTTATTGGTCCTCGCAGCTTGCAACCTCAATTCACAAGATCCAACCTCCGTCTATCCGACAGGAGCGTCTGAATCTAAAAGCAACGCGGGTACGCCAGAGTCCATAAGACCGACACCTGACTCAGCTTCCACATTGGATCCTTCCCCAATAACCGGTCCCGAGCGCCTTTCCCTTCCTGCGCCGACTCCGGAAACAAAATCGCTTCAACTATTGGTTAGAGGCGACCCACTAGTCACTGTCGGGTTATTCGTGGCTTGCGCGCTGAGAGAGGACGGCATGCCTGACTGCTGGAACATCTCCAAGGAAGTTGGACCGATTTCACCCGAGCTTCCTGCGCTCGAGTTGCCACTCGTCCCTCCACCGGACGGGGAATCATTCGTCTCTATTAGCAGTGGCGTCTACCAAATCTGCGGCCTGCAGGCGGACGGAACGCCGATCTGCTGGATGTCAATCAGTGACCCTTCGTTAGCTTCGATGGCCCCGCCCCCGGATGGGGAAGTTTTTACATCAGTCGATAGCCGGACTTGTTATTCGTGCGGGCTTCGCCCCGATGGGACGCCCTTATGCTGGGCGCAGTTTTTTGACGAATTCATCTGCCAATTCGAATTGGTAAATCCGCCCGCCGAGGAAAAATTTATTGAATTGACAGGGAACGACGGCTTTTCGTGTGGACTTCGGCATGACGGTTCATTCCTCTGCTATGCAGACGCCCAAGTCCCAATTGCAGAAATGGGAAAAGTTCCGCAAATGCCGGAAGGTGAACGGTTTGTCGCCATAAGTCACGGAAACTGGTCGTTTTGCGCGATTCGCCAAAGCGGGAATCCAGCTTGCTGGTATTTCAACGTTGTGGCGGATGGGTGGGTCCAGGCCGACGACCCCGATGTGGGTTCTGTAGTGAGCATTAGTGCCGGGGCGTTCCATAGCTGCGGCCTCCGAGAGAACGGGGCTCCGGTGTGTTGGTGGATCAAAGGGGAATTCGACGCCAACTCTTGGCCATTGGAAGACGAGCGATTCGTAGCGATCGCCAGCGCGGACTTCTACTCTTGCGGGTTGCGGGCAGACGGGTCCCACCTTTGCTGGGTTGTGACTCTTCCCGCGTGAATGATTTCGGGTTCGCGAAGCCATGCCCAGGATCGCTGGATGTCAACCAAATGACGTTGCACTCAGGCGCAGGTTCGGCTGCTTCGGTCTTGTAGAAAAATGGTTCGCCGTAGGAACTGCGAAGACGTTACCTTGGTTCGGTATTGGACATAAACATTAATCTCGCAATCGTGTCGTGGTCCAATCTCGAGCACAATGCGCATAGCGATTGAGGATTGGCGTTTCGCTAAATGATCGGGTCGATTCCGGGGCCGTGTACCCAGTTCAGGAAGCTAGTCGGCGGTGCTAACTATCGGACCATTGGGGCTCTAAATTGCCCGCCGTTATCAGTTACGTATGACGTAATCTCCAATAAGATGGCCGACGCCGGTGGGGCCCGACGGTATCACGGTGGCGAATCCAGCAGTCATCGCAATCTCTGAATGTGCCAAGTCAGGTTTCGGAATTGACCAACAAGAATGGGATGCGCCCAGTTCACCCCGGGAAAATCCTGGGCGAGGAACTGCGTGAGTTGGAGATGTCGGCTACCGCATTCGCCACCGCCCTGGGGGTTCCCGCGAATCGGATCACTGCGATCTTGAATGGTCAAAGGGGTGTTACCGCCGACACCGCCCTTCGGCTGGCCCGATATTTCGGGATGCCGGCGCAATATTGGATGAATCTGCAGCAGGCCTTTGAATTGCGTACCGCGGAAATTCACTCTGGCGAAACTATAGAGCGATCGGTAAAACGCGGGGTGTTGGGCGAAAAGACTGGCGGAAGCAGCCGACTCAGTCCGGCCGGTGGCGTTGGCGGCCGCCCCCGGGAGCGAAGCGCCTCGGCAATAGAGGCCAGAGTGCCAATCCCAAAAAAGGAATTGGCTTTGCTGTGCAAAGCGCACGGGATACGCCGGCTGGCGATATTCGGGTCGGCATTGCGGCACGATTTCAACTCGGAAAGCGATATCGACGTGTTGGTGGAGTTCCAGGCCGGGCGGGTGCCGGGCCTGCTCGGAATAGCCGGCATCGAGATCGAGTTGTCGAGATTGTTCGGCGGCCGCAAAGTGGACCTGCGAACCCCCGGGGATCTGAGTCGCTATTTCCGCGAACAAATTCTGAATGCTGCCGAAGTCCAGTATGCGCAGGCATGACGAAATCCGATTGCGGCATATGTTGGACGCAACCCGCGAAGCCCAATCCTTCGCGCGGGAACGGACTCGCCAAGCCCTAGATCGCGACCGCCAGTTAGTACTTGCGTTGGTCAAAGATATCGAAATCGTCGGAGAAGCGGCGACTGGGGTCACAGAACCTACCCGGCTACAGTTGCCGCAGATTCCGTGGGAGCGGCTAGTCGGGATGCGGAACCGACTTGTACACGCCTATTTCGATATCAACTTGGACGTGGTTTGGAGTACGGTCCAGGAGGAATTGCCAGGATTGATCGCTCAGCTTGAGCTGGCAATCTCGGATCCTTCCGAACCGCCGCCAGGGTTGGAGTAGTGCCAATGAAGCAAAAGTTCTCCGTCAGCGTGTGCCAAGAAAATAAATGGTTTGTGGCGCAGGCGCTGGCTGTTGATGTCGCCAGCCAAGGCGCAACCGTTGAAGAATCCCTCGAAAACCTAAAAGAAGCCCTGGAGCTTCATTTCGAACCGCCAACCGCCGTTGCGTGCCCGCAGATTCGCGTGGTGGAAGTAGAGGTCACGGCCAGTTAGGCCGGTCACATATCGGGAAGTTGTCCGCAAACTCAAACCTGCTGGGTTTCCTGTGGAAAGCAATCGGCGGCTACGTCGAATTTGCCAAATCTGACGTCGATTCGGTCCGCACCGCCACAGTTTTGCGACACCGCCAGATCGTCGCCGGGGCGCTACGCGGCATCATCCATCAAGCCGGATTAACCCCTGACGAGCTCAACGCCGTCTGATTCAGCGGTCGGGCGCATGTCGATGAGCCGCGACCCAATATAACACTCGACATAATGGCGAATATAAAAGATGAAGCAGAAGTACCAGCCGGCGGCAGTTGCTAAACGTGGTACGGGTCGAACCGGAGTTTTTGGCTAACGTCGATGGGGCCCGCCGCGAGCGATCGGCATTTTCCAATCGCGAACCCAACTCCGCTGCGGACGGCGGGTGCCACGCACGAAATAATCATCCCAAAAGCAACGATGCGGTGGACCATGCAGCAAGCTACCAGGGACGTCTTGTACTTCGAAATCGGCCCGGACAACGAACCTACCCTGCGCGTCGCACCCGGTGAGGAATTCCAGGTCGAGACGCAGCTCAACCGTGGCCCTTGGCTAAACGATCATCCCGACCGTGACGAGCTGGGCCGCAAGCTGCGCGGCGGGAATCCTTCCAGCGGATGCATTTACGTCGAGGGCGCCCAGCCAGGTCAAGTCTTAGTCGTCCACATAGGCGAGATTGACCTCGACCCCATAGGCTTCACCCGGTTCGGGGGCGCCAATGGCGCCATGCCGGGTTGGCTGGGCGGCACCGGGATAGGGCCTCAGGAAAAGGTCGTGCAGATACGCGATGACCACATCCTCTGGAGCGACTCGCTGCGTATACCAATCTGCCCGATGCTGGGAGTGGTGGGCGTGGCGCAGGCGCACTCCCGCTGGACCAACGCCTGGGCCGGCGAATGGGGCGGCAATTTTGACATCCAGGAGATCACCACCGGAGCGTCGGTCTACCTGCCGGTTTCCGTCCCTGGCGCCCTGCTCCACATCGGCGACATGCACGCCCGCCAGGGCGATGGCGAGATATGCGGCGCCGGCGGAATCGAGGCCGGCGGCAGAGTCAAGATTGCGTGCGAACTGGAGCCCAAACCCGAGTCGATGACCTGGCCCCGGATCAGCAACGACACCCACATCATCACTACCGCGATGGCCAGGCCGGCCGAAGACGCCTTCCGCGCGGCCTTAGCAGAAATGGTGCTATGGCTGCAGGAAAGCTACGGTTTCACGCGCGGCGGGGCCTACCTCTTCCTGGGCCAAGTGCTGGAAGCGCGCTGCACCCAGTTCGTAAACCCGACCTTTACCTATGTGGCCAAGGTGAACAGGGAATTCCTGCCGTAACTCCTCATGCGAGCGCGGCGTGCGTGGTGCGCATCCCGGCCCGCGAATCTTCCCGGCAAATCGTCAGTCCCAATTCGCCCGCGGGCTAATCGGCCGCCTGCAATTGATCGCGCTGGTCGGGCGAGTATCTAGGTTCAAAGAGCCGCGCTCAATTGCGGCAATTGGATTGCAAAGAACGCAAATCCGAATCGTAAGGCTAGCTGACTAATCGCCCCCTTGTTCAGGGTTCGCGCCTGACAAACCCATCATCATTTGCAACAACCGACACGTCGCCTCCGCATCGCCAAGGGCCCGGTGCATATTGGAAGCTGGAATCCCGTAATACCTACATAGGTCGCCAAGCCGGTGCGAGGACCCTGCCCGCCATTCGTAACGGCGCGCAAGATCCAAGGTGTCCACGCCATAGAAAGCGGGTAATTTCCTGCCGGCCCTGCGGACTTCCGCGCGCAAAAACCCGGCATCAAAATTTAGGTTGTGGCCGGCCAGGTGCTTTCCTCGCAGGCGTTCTAGTATCTCGTCGACCAGGTCGGAAAACTTCGGCGCCCTGGCGACCTCGTAGTCGGTTATGCCGTGGATAGCCGCAGCCTGCGCAGGGATCTCGCGGCCGGGATTGACCAAGGATTGCCAGGACCAATCGGGGTTCGCAGATTCGTCCAACCCCACCAGCGCCACCTCCACGATTCGGTCGCGCGACGGAGAAAGACCAGTAGTTTCGACATCAATGGCAACGATCTGGGACAGATCGGTGGCCTCGAGTTGGGTGGGAAGCCGCGGCACGTGCTCGTGTCCTTATCTGATCGCGTGCTGGAATCCGAATGGATGCTCCCTGGCTTCGCCTGGAAGCGTGATCATTTTGAACGGACCCGCGGCGTCGTCGCCCGCTTAACCCCAAATGGTGATCTTTGCGCGGTCGGGCCGAAACGATCCAGAACAACTCACCAACAAATTAAAACTCGGTGTGACCCCGCAGCAACCGCACCACTTGCCTGGACCGCTCCAATCCTGCCCCAGGGATTAGAAAGAGATGCGCGTCCGACCGCGACCAATTGCATTTGCGTTGTCGGATCGACGGTGCGCATTCAATATATTCACTAAAGTCGGTGGACCAGGCTCCGCATCCCGAAATCGGGCAGCTTGATGGGGCCGCGTGCTAACTGAGTTATACCACGGTATAATGCTGGCATGAAAACGGCGATATCGCTTCCTGACGATTTATTCCATTCGGCCGATGAATTGGCCGACAGGCTTGGGACCACGCGCAGTAATTTGTATGCCACTGCATTGGCCGAATTCGTGGCCAAGCATCACCGCGACGGCATTACCGCCAATTAAATGAGCTGTACGACGAATTGCCCAGCGGACTCGACCCGGAAATTGCAGATGCCCAATCTGGGACGCTTGCTGCCGATCAGTGGTAATCGAACGCGGCGAGATCTGGTGGGCAGACCTTCCCGAATCGCGCAGATCTGAGCCTGGGTTCAGGCGCCCCTTATTGATCGTCCAAGCGGACTCATTCAACCGCAGTCGGATACGTACGGTATTGGCAATCACCCTTACTTCAAACGATCGCTTAAGCGACGCCCCCGGCAATGTCCTTTTGCGGGCCGAAGAGGTTGGGCTTCCGAAAAACTCTGTGGCCAACGTTTCCCAAATCATCACTATTGACCGCGAATTCCTGGTTGAACGGGTCGGACGTACCTCCGGGCCGGTATTGGCGCAGATATCACGAGGGTTACGCACAGTACTAGACCTCTGAATTTCGTACTGAGATCAAAGTCCCTCGACATAATGGCGATAAGTTGAACCGACTTCCTTCCAACCCTCTTTTTCGGAAACCTAGGTTACTTGCTGCACAGAACCGCACGAGACTGGATGGCGCATCAGATTACGGTTTTAGAGGGATTGCGCCTTCAAATCATCCAATTTGGGGCAGGCGGCCATCACCGAATCGCTGCATGGCCAGATCCGTTCGCGAATGCGGGACTTTACATAT
This sequence comes from Chloroflexota bacterium, assembly GCA_965217845.1. Lineage (GTDB taxonomy): Bacteria > Chloroflexota > UBA11872 > UBA11872 > VXNJ01 > VXNJ01. The sequence continues at coordinate 1,763,047 of OZ244573.1, read as the reverse complement.
GGTTCCGTTCGGCATCCGGGTCAAGGCCGATTTCGCGGACTAATCAGACCTCAAAATCCAGCGTCATTGCGTGTTCTTCGGCATCCCCGGCAGAAAACCCACCGGTGCCTGCAAGCCCTTCAAGCTCGCCGGTACCAGAACCAGGCAAGACCTCGTAAGTTGCGGTCGCTTTTTCGCCGTCATACAGTCCCGTGTGCCTCAGCACGAAGCTGCCGGCGCGACCGCTCAGGGTCCCAACGACTTTCTCAAACCCGGAAAACGTGGCGTGATTGCTGCTGAGATGCGCCATTACATATATAAGGTTGCCAGTACCCGACAGGTCTCCGTGGAATGACTTCCGCACGTGCGCGCGGGTCAGCGTCGGCCCGTCCTCCGATTCATCAAAAGGTTCCTCGTCCCAACTCACGATCTTGAACGTGGCATTGACGACCATTTGCTTCTCTCGGTGAGCGCGCGACCGACAAGACGGTCTGATGTTGGTGCCGAATTATTGCCCCCATTTCGGCCGATGCCGATTTTGGGCTGCCCTACCGTGTTCTGTATTCCGAATTCGTGAGAACCGGATTAGACACAATCATTACAATGCCCGTCACCAAACGGATTCGCGATCTCAGTTCACTAGTCGACGGACTAGTACCAACGAATGCGTCTATCCAAAACCGGGCGCTTGTGCGGCGCCACGAGTCGGTAATTCGGCATGCCCGGGAATCGTCGGAAATTCAGTTCGTGTTGCCAATGACCGATTGCAACCTCCCGGCCAAACGATCAAGAATGCGCATCGTGCGTGCCTAGTGCCAGGAGTTCGCGATGCGATTCGGTTACCTGAAATGGATGGGTGGGGCCTGGACAGAATCCGCGGCAGCCACCGGCGATTCAAGCATCCAGAACGGTCTGGAGTCGTGACTGTGGCAGGGAATCTTGGCAAGGATTTGGCTTCAGGGACCTGGAAGAGCATCCCCAGACAAGCGGGGTTAGACGAGTGAATTCGCCGGCGGCATTTGTCGTGTTGATCGAAAAGACGAATAACGGGTGTGGGCGGACACGAAAGAGGGCCTGTTGAAAAAGTCTCGGTCTAGACACATCCAATTGCCATTCCTACGATGTAGTTGACGGCGTCGATCAGCTCCCGAGGCAAGGCATGCTTGAAGCCCTTGACCGCCATAAGCGCGATTCGGCGCCGTTTCAGTTCACCACCCGCCAGCTGCGTGATTTCATCGATCCCAATCACCTGCTGCTCAAGATCGATGATTCTTTCGACTTTGGCGAACTGGTGTCCCCATTGGAGGAGAAGTACGCTCGCTACAGCGGCAGACCGGCGATCCATCCGGAAGTGATGGTCAGAGCGCTGCTGATCTCCTCCCTCTACAACATCACTTCCTATAGAAGGTTGGTGCATGCCATCTCGGAAAACATCGCCTTTAGATGGTTCTGCTTCCTGGGGATAGATGACAAGGTCTTTGACCACCCAACCATCTCAGTCTTTATCGAACGCATCGGCCGAGATGGCTTCGCCGAGGTCTTTAAGCGTTTCAACTCGGAGTTGCTGCGGCGGGGAATGCTCTCCAAGCAGCTCTATGTCGATTCCTCACTGGTGAGGGCCAATCTGGCGCTGCACAACCTCTACCCCTCCGGGTTAACGATTGAGCAGTTCCAGGCGAAGGCGATCGCCGAGAACGGGTTGTTCGTACTGACAGAGGAGAAAGGAGAAGGCGATGCCGACAAAGCTGGCGACGGCAACAACCGCAAACTCCGCCGCAGGTACTTCCAGGACTCCAAGGGCCGGGTGCAGCTCTCTCCGGTCGATTTAGATGCCCGCCGCCGCCATACCGGCCGGCCGGGATCTGCGTATACCCTCTCCTACGAGGACAACATCGCAGTTGACGGGAACGGTTTCATCCTCTCCCGTCGGTTGACGCACTCCTCGATCCGGGAGTGGAAGGCGGTCAAGGGATTGCTGAGGGAGCTTCCCTTCGAGCCCGAATCGTTCACCGCCGACGCCGGCTACAGCGTCGGGTCTCTGCGCGAGCATTTCGATTCGCAAGGGATCCCATCCTACATCCCCTTCAATCCCACCCAGATAAGGAAGGGTGTGGTCTACCAGGGACTTTTCGCCTACCACGGCGATCATCTGGTCTGTCCCCAGGGAAAGGTTTTAAAACGCAATCCCAATATCAACCGCAACACCAACAACTATCAATATGTGGCCTTGCAAAGGGACTGCCAGGCCTGCCCGATCAAAACTGGCTGCCTGCAAAAGAATCAACTACCACGATCGGTTGCGGTAAGCCCTCATTACGAGGCCATCGCCAGAGCCCGGAAGCGCAACGCCACTCCTACCTACCTGGCCCACAAAAACGCTCGCTCGCATCTGGCCGAAGGGACGTTCGCCCACCTGGACCAATTGGGATTTAGAAGGGCTCGGATGCGCGGCCTTAAAAAGGTGGACTGCGAGGCGTTCATCGCTTCCCTGGCCCACAACCTTGGCAAGGCAGTGCGTAAGCTGGCGCCCAATCCACTCACAGGGCCAGTGGTGGCGGCTTGAAGTGGTGGAGCCGGTAAATAATTCCGGTCAATTGCGGGCAATTTGCTCCATGGCGACCGCAATTGGCAGCTTTAGCCGCGCGGTGGCGTTTCTGACTCGGCAGGAGCTGGTTGACCGAACCCAATCGAGGCACAGCATCAAAAAAATCAGCGGCGGCTGAAATTACCGCTAAATCGGCCGATTTTTCAACAGGCCCTTAGTTTTGCCCACCGGCGGCAATCAGCCCTGCCCAGCCCATGGGCAGTTATTCGCTGCCGCCCAAAGACGGATTGCAATCGCCCGGCCAATCGATCAAGAATGACCAACGTGCGTGCTTAGTGCCGAGAGTTCGCGATGCGATTCGGTTACTTGAGAAGAATGGATGGATGCTGGATCGAATCCGAGACAATCACCCACCGCTGCTCCGAGTGCCTCTCCGTGGACATAAATGGGCCGCACCCACGGTTTCCTGAATCCTCCGACGACACGGTACCCAGGCGCTGAACGCTAGGTGCAATACTCTCGCAGTTGCACCAACTACTGAAAGAAGCCATCATGGACATCGATTTCGCCAACGCGGACCCGTACATGTACAACGGGTTTCCCATGAACACCCCCATGGACATCCGTCTTGGACTGACCCACGAAGATGGAATCCATCACAAACTGCGCTGGGGCATCATCACCGCATCGGCGATTTCATCGGACTGGGTCAAATCACTGCAGGATGTGCCTGGAGCATCCGTAGTCGCCAATGCAGCCCGGGATATGGATCGAGCACGGGCATACGCCGACGCTCATGGCATTCCCACGGCCTACGACTCCTACGAAGCGCTGTGTAATGACCCCAATGTCGATATCGTCTACATCTCTTCCAAAACCCGGGACCACTACCGTGACCTTATGATGGCGATCGCCGCCGGCAAGAACGTCTTGTGTGAAAAGCCGCTTACTGACACTGCGGAGCAGGCAAAAGAAGCATATGCCGCCGCCGAGAGGGCCGGCGTTGTTTGCTGGGAAGGGATGTGGATGCGCTTCTTTCCGGCCATCGAACACGCCAGGGCCGCACTTGAGCGGGGCGATATCGGGGAATTGAAAATTGTGCAATCGGAATACGCGGATGCAGTCTATGCGCTCAATCCCGCAGTCACCGGCTTCGGTGCGGGTGAATTCCCGGTTATCGCCGCGGCCGGGAGAAAACCCCAACCCCACGATTACTCTGGCGTTGAATCTGGCCAAGGTAATTCCGTCGCCAGCACTGCGATCGCGCAGCCCAGTGCCGCCGTCCTGCAATACTCCGGGCAGGAAGGCATTGGCGTGATTACCTCGTCGACCGGCAGGTTCAAAGAGGAGACCCAATTTGTGGGCACCAATGGGCGGATCACGGTCGAATCTCCGGCCCATCACCCAACCGCGTTGACCATTGCCACCGGGCGTCCGCCGCGTCGCGGCAATCGCGCGGCCAAAGGCGGGCCTGAGATGGAATATACGTCCAGCAGGGGGTGGGTTGGTGACTGGTGCCCAACGCACTGGAACCAGGACCAGAATCCCTCTAGCGGTGCCTTCAATCATGTACAGCGCTTCGAGTACCCGGTTCCCGCGCCTGCGCCGATCCATCGGGGCCAACCGCCGGGATCACGCTGGACCGGTGAAAAATTGATTTCCTACAAAGGCTGGTCGTGGGGTCACGGGAACCAGCACGGCTTCACCTATCAGGCGCGGGCTGTACACCGCTGCATGGCTGCCGGACTAAAGGAAATGCCTCAGTTCACAATCGCCGAATCGATTCATATCTGTGAAATCATTGACGAAATCAAACGCCAGTGTGCTGAAAGAGGGTTCTAGCAGGCTCAACCGGTTGCGGACATTTGATTCGGCATCCGCCGCGCAGTTGCACGAGTTTTGTTGCCGCAAAAATCTTCGGTAGTCCGGTGTCGGTCGGCCGGACGCTTGCTTTGCAGTTGCACATAGAGATGTCGTCGGCGATTGCTTCCGACAACCCGCGTCCGGGGCAGTTGCCGGCGGCACCGATGGCGATGAATGGAATTTTCTGGTCGACCTGAAAATGCGGCGCGCATGCAGCGCGGCGAGCTACGAGGCGGACGAGGTGACATCACCTGGGAATGGGCCGGCATCCGGTGGATGAACTGCTTGCGTTGGGCCGGTGGCGAACGACAGGGAATACTAGACATAAACATTGTTCTCAATCCAACGCCAACCCACCGAAATCTTTTTGAGCGGATTGATCGCCAATGCCGGGAAGCCGCCGGCGGTATTGCTACTTGAGCGCCAAGGAATTCAGGGACTGGACGATTTCGAGACGTTGCTGGACAGTGGTGCCGTCAACTCCAATCGCTCAGTTAAGCTCTTTACGCTGATCTACTCTTCCCCTGTCTGAGCATCGCCGTTTACTCTGGCTTGGTATGCGCCAAAGATTTTGGAACCGGACAAATCAAATGACGTTGATCACAGGGTTGCTCGAATCCATGCGCGGCATTGGCAAACGGGCGCCGTGACAGTGGTTCTCCCGCGTAAGCCTTCAAACTGCGACAATCTGCATGCATATATGGCTTGATAAGCGGAAGTAATCCTAGCGCCGTAGCCCCATCGTTATTGCGCATTGGGTCAAAGTAGTCCGCGATCGCACATCGTCGTCATCGATAGCGACTGAAACTGCGGCTTGCAGAGTCGCCGGACGTCGATACCGCGACCTTGCGTCGCGTGGGGATGTAACTGTCAATCGCAACTGCCTTGGTGGCATACCGCGTCAAGTCCTCCAGCATTCGCCCGTCAGTTCAATCGCAGCGCGTTCGCATCGGTGCCGATGCCCTCGAAAGGCATCAGGACTCAATCCCGCCCGCCGGAGCCTTCGCCCGCGCGCCCCGCGTTTGATCACACATGAAATTCAAAGCAATCAGGAAGCAGCTTCTACATGTCCCCAGTGTCCGCACCAATGCGGCGTCGCTCGCCGGTGCGCTCATCCCGGCAATCCATCGTCTGCACGGATTGCGGCACCTCGACGACCGTTCGGTTCCGGCCGCAACCGGGCCGCCCGGTTTACTGCGCGAAGTGCTTTGCAAAGCGCCGCGCAGCGCCGGAACATATTGCCCCGCGCGAAGCGTCCGGTTCGGATTCACCCGTCAATGGTCATGCCGTTGTCGAGCTAACGTTCGCCGAGATGGATCTGAGTCCATCTACGCGGGCGTCGCTCGAGCTGATGGAAATCACAGACCCCACACCGATCCAGGAACGGGCGATTCCGCTGTTGCTGGCCGGTCGCGATGTGATCGCCCAAGCACGCACCGGATCCGGCAAGACTCTGGCGTTTGCGCTCCCCATAGTTGAGCGTTGTGACCCGTCCGTGCGTGGGGTGCAGGCTTTGGTTCTCACCCCGACCCGCGAACTGGCGATACAGATCGACCGGGTCATTGAAACTATTGCCCGGCCGCGCCGACTGCGTTCGACGCTGCTGTACGGGGGCCGCTCGGCGCGCCCAGAATATGTTGCCCTGAGACGGAGACCGCAGATCCTGGTCGGCACTCCGGGACGCACGCTTGATCATCTCCGCCAAGGGACGCTCGACCTTCAGGCACTCAGATTCTTCGTGCTTGACGAGGCCGACGAGATGCTGGACCAGGGATTTGCCCGCGATGTCGAGGCGATCCTTGGCCGCACGCCCGTCCAACGCCAGACCGCACTCTATTCGGCGACCATGCCGGATTGGGTTTCTATAACGGCGGCTAAGTACCTCGACAACCCGGTAACCGTTAAGGTTGATGCCGAGCTGCAGGCGTTGCCCAGCGTGACCCACCTGATCTACACGATTTCTCGTGACGAGAAACCGAGGGCCTTGCAAACTTTGCTGGATGAGCGCGATGGCGAGTCGGTCATAGTGTTTGGGAGAACCAAGCACGGTATCAAAAAACTGGCCCGCCAACTCGACGCACGCGGCTACCCGGTCGGCGCCTTGCAGGGAAATATGAGTCAGAGCGCGCGCGAGCGAGTGATGGTCGACTTCCGATCCGGGCGAACACCGATTCTGTTGGCCACCAATGTCGCCGCTCGCGGATTGGATTTTGATGGAATCGGCCAGGTGATCAACTATGATGTGCCAGATTCAGCACAGCTCTTTACGCACCGCGTGGGACGCACTGGGCGGATGGGCCGGGAAGGCGAGGCTGTAACTTTTGTCACGCGCGACGAAGAGTCAAAGTGGCGGCAAATCGATCGCCACCTGGGAATCCGGTTTCGCCGCCGGCTTTGGAGCGGAAATTGCTAAGGCGAGGCGCCCCGCTTGGTGCGATCACTCTAGCTCAATCGGCGGGGCCGATTCCGTCAATCTGGAATTCCAACTGGTCGAATGACGAACCGATCTGGGGCGCATGCCATTGTTGGTGGCGATCGGTCATATTGACTTAATAGTGAGCGGTGTTCCAGGTTGATCGGTTGGAATTGCAGCGCGGCCAGCTACCGACGCGAGCGCGCAACCTGGTCATTGAGTGGGCGATTCGCAACCGGTCTGCAATTGAAGGCGCTTGGCGGAGCGTCCAAGCTCAGGAACCGCCAAAGTCGATTCCGCCGCTCGAATAATCGACTCTGCGCCGGTTTCCATAATGGCGACTAGGTCGAACCGGCGGCGCTCAAATGGCTTGTAGCCAACTTCCGTTGCAGTTCAAGGTGCACTGATCCATATCGCTCAGAATGGTAACGGGTGGCTTACCATCAATCGATGTTTGAGCTTCGCGAATATTTGGACGATACGGGTCGGAGTCCATTCGGCCGATGGTTCGCAGGCCCGGATTCCCAGGCAGCAATAAAGGTCACAACCGCATTAGCCAGGATGGTGACCGGCAACCTCTCCAATACGAAGGGAGTTGGCGGCGGTTTGATGGAGTTCCGCATCCATACCGGTCCTGGCTACAGGATTTGTTTCGGTCGTGAAGCGAGAACGGTGATCATTTTGCTCGGCGGAGGCACTAAGGCGCGCCAGCAACCAGACATCGCGACGGCCAAAGCCAATTGGCAGGATTACAAGAATCGAAATCGGAGGGAATGAGAATGGCTCTAACGCGTGATTTCAAGGAAACGGTGCAAGCCCGGGCAAACGTCGACCCCTTGTTTAGGGAAGGGTTATTGAATGAGGGCGTCCAATGTTTGCTGGGCGGAGACATCGTTGCAGGAAAAATCCTGCTGCGCGATTACATAAACGCCACCATAGGTTTTGAGGAATTGGGCGCTCGCACTAATAAATCGCCCAAGAGCTTAATGCGCATGTTCGGACCCAATGGCAACCCGCAGGTCAAAAACCTGTTCGAAGTGATACACCAAATCCAAGAACACGAGGGCGTGCAACTTGAAGTTAGGTCGGTCGCGATTGTCGAAAAGGTTTGAATCCGATCTCAAATTGATTCACCAGAGCGATCGCTCTCGAACCCGGGACGCAAGCTGGTCCAATCTGCGCTATGCAATAAACCGGGCCCAGACGAAGTCTCAGGTTGCATATTGCACCTCCTTTGCCGTTTCGGCGATTAGCGGCTCATAGACCGGTTTGATCACACTGCGCGGTCTTCTTGACCGGGCAGGTGGATTCTCCGGCCTCAGGTCCCAAGCTCATTCTTTAATCCGTCGACGATATGACAGGACTTGCGCGAGGAGCCTTGAGGCTATGCTGTGACTGCCAGCGGATGGTTCACCAATTGGCGGTCGACCGTCAATAGACGAAGTCCTTCAACCTGGGCCTGCACGAGAAGCAATTCATCGAATGGATCGCGGTGGGGAACGGGAGTTTCCAGCGGACACGCGGCATGTCGAGCGGTTAGAGGTACGAAGTCCAGTCCCAATCCTTCAAGAATGCGGACGCATTCTTCAATCGTGAAATTCAATCTGAATCCCCGGTCCAAAACCCCTCTCTGCGTTGCGGACTTGAGGCGTAACTCCCAAATCGAAACTGCACTCACGAACGAATTGACTGCGGGGTCGGATAACAGTGCCCGCTCCCGCATTGACAAGCGAGTTGGGGATGCCACCAACTGGTAGATGTAAGAGGTGTCAAGCAGTAACTGCACGGCTTGTAACCACTACTTCAAACCCAATACATCCCTGCTGACATTCGGGTCGTCAAATTCAGCCGGCCATTCTTGAGAAGAATTGACAATCCCCAATTCGCGGCGGAGGATGTCCAACCTTCCGAAATCGATCCCACCCTGCCCGGCGACCGCCCTTATTTCGGCGACAGATCGGCCGTGCTTTGTAACTACCACCCGCTCTCCTGATTGAACCGCACTGACCAATTCAGAAAACTTTGCCTTGGCTTCTCTTATGGATACCTTCATCGCTAATGAGTACCTCGGCCAGAATTGACAGGAATTAAGACAATTGTAGTCACGTTGTGACTAAGCCGGGAGCGAAAGGTAGACGACGGTCTCCTCCGGCTTGCCAATGTGGCTGTTGCCCGGTACACAAAAAGAGGTCAATGTGGGCAGACATTTGGAACCGGTCGCTGGTGGACATTAGAACCGGACGCTCACGGCCAAAACTATCGGACGCTGGCGGCCAAAACCAAGGGCCTGTTGAAAAATCGGCCGATTCAGGGGTGATATCGACCTGCACCCAATTTTGAATAAATCGGACCGGCCATAACCTGGTCCAAGAACTCGACCAGTTTCGGGGCGCTGCGCCGGTACCGATTGGCGGCGGTTCGGGTCATCCGGCCTCGAATTCGTCCCTTTTGGGGCGAGCAATCCCAGCTCCGCCGCCATCTCAGGCCGCCATTTGGGGCGCGTTGGGTGGATCGATCGCCAGTAGACACACCGCCTTCTTGAGGTTGTGGGCCAGCGAGGCGATGAATCTCTTGCAGTCCACTTTGCCTGATCAGCGCATCCGGGCCCTTCTGAATCCCAGCTGATCGAGATGGGCGAACACCGCCTCGACCAGGTGCGCGCGGGCCCTGATCTGGTCCTGGTAGAGAGGAGTTGCGTTGCGCTGCCGGGCCCTCTGGATGGCCTCGTAGGGAGGGTTTACCCCAACCGTTCGTCGCAGCTGTTTGGGAGGCAGGCAACCCCCCTTGATGGGGCACGCCCGACAGTCGCGCTGGCGGGCTATGTATTGATAGGGGTTGGTGCTGCGGGAGATGTTGGGATTACGTTTTTTGACCTTGCCCTGGGGCAGATCAGGTGATCGCCGCGGTAGGCGAAACGGCCGCGCTAGACATCGCCCTTGTTTAGCTGGGTGGGATTGAAGGGGATGTAGGAGGTAATGCCCTGGGAATCGAAATGCTCGCGCAGTTCTCCGACGCTGTAGCCGGCGGCGGCCAGAGTTTCGGGTTTTAAGGGAAGCTCGTCAAGCAGCCCCACAGTCGCCTTCCACTCCCGCACCGACGAGTGGGTGAGTTTGCGCGCGAGGATGAAGCCGCCCCCGTCGACAGCGATGTTGTCCTCGTAGGAGAAGAAGTGCGGTGAGCCGGGGCGTCCGGTGTGGCGGCGGCGGGCGGAGAGATCGACCTCCGAGAGTTGCACGATGCCCCTGCGGTCCTGGAAGTACCGGCGGCGCCAGCGGCGTCCGCCGCGGCCGTCCTCCCCGTCACCGTCTTCTGCCCCGTCCTCCTCTGCCAGGACGGACAGTCCGTTCTCTGCGATCGCCTTCTCCTGGAACTCTTTGATCGTTAACCCGGAGGGGTACAGATTGTGCAGAGCCAGGTTGGCCCGCAGCAGCGAGGAATCAACGTAGAGCTGTTTGGAGAGCAGCCCCATTTGCCGGAGTTGGTGATTGAAGCGCTTGAAGACTTCGGCGAATCCTGATCTGCCGATGCGTTCGCTAAAGACTGAGATCGTGGAGTGGTCAAAGACCCTATCGTCGATCCCCATAAAGCAGAACCAGCGGAAGGCGATATTCTCCGCTATCGCATGAACCAGTCGCCTGGAGGACGTGACTTCGTATAGGTATGGATTCAGCAGCGCCCTGACCATGACCTCGGTATGGATCGCCGGTCTTCCCGAATCGCGCGCGTACTTCTCCTCCAGCGGGGCCACCAGCTCGGCGAAATCGAACGCCTCGTCGATCTTGATCAGCAGGTGGTTTTGGGGTCGATAAAGTCCCGCAGCTGGCGGGTGGTGAACTGGAACAGCGACGAATCTCGCTTGTGGCGGTCGAGGGTTTAGAGCATGCCTTATCCAAAGGGTTGGTCGATGCCGTCAATCCCATCGTAGGAGCGGTCAGCGGACGTGTCTGGACTGAGACTTTTTCAACAGGCCCTGAGTTTTGGCCGCCAGCGTCCGATGCGGCTAGAGCTTCTCGCGGTTGCTGTTCCCGTCGATGACGATCTGGTAACTGGATTTAGCCAAACTGTCCAAGGCGCTGTTGCCTAGAACCGGATCAGCAAAGAGCGAAAGCCATTCATCGACTGCACTATTGGAAGTGATTGCAATGCTGGAAAAATTTGCTTGGCGATGAACGGCTCGAAATGATCGTTCGACCCCTGCTGGGCAGTCCCCTGCAGGCCCAGTTCATCGAGTTTGAGCAGATCCGGCGCCTGGTTGAACCCGAAAGACCGTTCGATACTTCCGTACAGTCAGGCCTTGGCCATGTCGCGCAAGAAGCCGTCGACCCGCGCGAAACCACACCGCCTAGGACCTGCTGCCCGCTCCTACCTGAACGGCCTTGAATCCCGGTGGACGGCATTAGCATCATCCACGGCTTGATCAGCCGGGGCCACTCCGGCGAAGACATCGGGAAAATCCTGGGAGGAATTGCCCTGGCCTACTTCCGATGGGTCATGGGGCAAAGGCTCTCATCGCCGACCTCACTCCCTGGGGAATGAGGGAGAGGTCGTGCAGATGGCGATGGCGACAGCAAATTGAAGCGCATGATTGATTCAGGAGAGTATTGATGCTCCACGTTAAGCGGGACGAAGTCGAACAGTTTGACTTCGGCGGTCTGCTGATAAAAGACCTCACAGCCGGTACGACTCTTTCGGCTTCCTTAGCGCAAATAGAAGTCCCGCCGGGCGCGGTACACGCCAGGGCGAAGTCCACAAAGAGCGGCAAGTATTACTTTTGCACCCACGGTTCCGTCGCGTTCACGGGCGAAGGTCAACAAGTGCAACTGGTTGCCTCGAACTTGCTGGCCATTCCCGCAAACGAGTGGTTTGAGTACACGAATGAAACGAGTGATGCCGCGCGGCTATTGCTGGTCCACGTACCACCGTTCGACCCCGACGCTGAAGTCTTCGCGGATCAATGAAGCCAAAACTCGCAGGTAACTGTCCGTAAGCACAATTCGCACGCCGTAACACTAAACCAGCTCACCTCAACGGGCGATGGCGTCATAGCTTGGACTGAATTGGCTCAAAAAAATCGTCATTGGCGATGAATTGCCCAAGCGGTGATTTTGCATTGCGCATGATGGGTTCACCGTGGCCAAATAACATGCAATCGAACGGCAGTGTCAGCAGGCGTTGGGCGGATTGTCGCGCCCGGCGTTGTTCGGCGTGGTTGTACGATGGGCCGTGCTTGCCGACGGCACCTGCCGGAATGCCGGCATCCGCGCGCTCGCCGCAGAACGCATCCCCAACGATCAAGACTCCGCCACCGCTGGCGACCATTAAAGCCGTCTCTTCGGGCCAAGACGACACCCCTGGCAGATGGATGGTTGTGACGGCGCCCCGGAGTTGGTCGCCGACTTGAAAGGTGCCGTCTATAGGTGTCGCGGCGCCGGCAAGACCTAACTCGTGGACTCGGATGCAGCATCCCCATCTGTTTCGGTACGCCTCGGCATTGCGGTAGTGCCGATTGCAGGTGAGGAGCACGTGCGTCGGCGGCTCAATTGCTTCTAGAGCTTGGATTTCTTGAGCCGACGCTTGGAGCGGATCTACGAGGGCGAACACACCCTTGTCCGCCACGTGGATCGCGTAGCTAAACCACCGGTGACGTCCCCCTGGAAGAGCCATGGGGCTCAGACCAGGCGAATACATCGGGCGAAAACTGGTTGAGCATAGGAACCCGGATGCCTTGTTTCCCTACGATCGCGCCGAGCTCAATCCGTTGTGCCTCAGATGCTAGACATAATGGTGTCTATGCTGCGCGATTTATCGTTGGCCCAAGTTTGCGACCGATGCGCGAAGATCGGCGCTAGGTAGAGCTGATATCGGAGGATTGCCTTGGCCTTGTACAACGCCGAATACACCAGGGCGTATTACGACGATTACGGTGAACTTGAGTGGTCCAGGCTCGCAGCTTCTGCTTACGGGCGGCTGCAGGCCATCATCCACACCGACTACATCAAGCGATACGTTCGACCCGGCGATCGAGTCCTGGACGCCGGCTGCGGCCCGGGGAGATTCAGCATCGCCGTCGCGGAGCTCGGTGCGACCGTCACGGCGCTCGATCTGTCGGAACGCCAGCTTCAACTCGCCCGCGAGCGGATCGGTCAAGCGGGTTTGCTGGACCGGGTCGAAGAGTTCGTATCCGCGGACATTTCAGATTTGTCTATCTTCCCGGATGCGAGCTTTGATGTCGTGATCTGCTTCGGCGGAGCTTTGTCGTATGTTTGCGAAAAGAGAAATCGGGCGGCCTCCGAACTCGTTCGGGTCGTTCGGTCCGATGGTTTTGTCCTGGCAAGCGCAATGAGCCTGAACGGGGTGGCCGTCAACCTGGTTCGCCGCCCTAACCTGCCTGTCCTAAAGGACCCTGAAAGTGAGCAGGTGTGGCGTGTCCTTCAGGACGGCGATCTTGGCGCAGTCCCAATGCCGGAGACAAATATGCAGCATCCCCCGATGCACATGTTCACGAGCGATGAGATGCGGAGCCTGCTGCCAGGGTGTCAGGTATTGGAGTTGGCCGGCAGCAACGTAACTGCGATTGCGGGTTCGACGACTATAGATGAGGTTGTTGCCGATCGCCAGGCTTGGTCCACGGCCGTCAGGCTCGAACGCGAACTCAACAGCCGCCCGGGCCTGACCGATAGTGGCAGCCACATCATCATGGCCGCCCAACGGCGTTGAATTGGAGCAAGGCGAAGGAATTGTCGGTGCAGGCTCCTGGACATCCTGCAGATATTGCTCCATTAGACCTAATCATTGAATTGACACTCACACATGTTGCCAGCGAGGTTATCCGACACTCGTCGAGTAAACGCATCCAACCGCAGTTAAGTCAGCATTGCTCTGGCCATCGCGACCGCGCCTAACTTGCGCCTAGGCGATGCGCCCGAAAACGACTTGTATTCCGCAATCGAAGCGAGGCACCCAAGAACTTTGTACCTAGCGTTGCCCAAATCATCACCTTCGACCGCAACCTCTTGCTTGGGCGCACCGGTATAGTTTCGGACCGCGTCATCAATGACGTTTCTCGTGGTTTGCGCCTGGTTCTTGACTTCTAGCCAAGATTTCGAAGGTCATCGGCACGGGTGATTTGCAATTCATCGCGAATGTCGTCGGTCGAAAGGGCAATGGATCAGGTTGGATGTCCATTGGAATTGGGCACATATTCCTCGCGACGGAAGCAAAAATTCATCAATGACTTTAGCGATGCTGGGACCGGACGACTGGCGGCATGCGAATTCAATCCTGGCCTTTATCGAGCTGAGAATCGTGCTGCCTTCTGAGGGAACATCCTGATCAAGCAAGCCGTTATCTTCGACATGGATGGGGTGATCATCGACAGCGAGCCCCTCTACGGCAAAGCTTTGAATGTTGTCCTCGGACGAGAGGGCTTCACCCTAACCGATGGCGACCACCGCGCCGTCTTGGGCAGCAGTCTCCAGTACACCTGGCGCTACGTCATCGACCGCTTCAATCTCGCTGGAGATGTTGAAGACTGGATCCCCACCTACGAAGACACCGTAACCGAATTGCTCGCCGGCAACGCCGTCGCCGTCGAGGGCTTTCAATGGCTGATAGCAGGAATTAAGGAACGGGGTGTCCGGATTGGTCTAGCCACGGGGTCCAGAACTAAATGGGCCGATATCATCCTCAATCGTCTCGGTGTCGCCGACGCCTTCGAGGCCATCGCAACCTCGGACATGGTCGCTGCCAACAAGCCCGCCCCAGACGTCTACCTGCTATCCGCCAGCAAGCTCGGCGTCGCCCCGGAGCGCTGTCTCGCCCTGGATGACACTCCCCGCGGTATCGCGTCTGCCAAAGCCGCCGGAATGACCGCCGTCGCCGTTCGCACCGAGTCCACCTGCGGTATGGACATCTCTGCTGCCGACTACTCCATCAACAGTCTCATTGACTTCGACTTCGCCTGGCTCGCGCATTCGGGATCTCGACGCGAGTGTGGCTAAAACCTCAGCGGTCCATTTCCCGTGTACGGCGCAATTCAGGTCCAGCACACCATCTACACGGCCACGGGTTCCGGCTACTTCATTTGCAGACTCAATGAAGATTCTTTTTCCTAGCGGCTCCGTCGGGATTTCATGGGTTTCGGTTTGGAGCGCCAGTGTTTCGGTGGCCGTGGCGCCAAGACACACGACATAAATGTTCCTACCGTTTGAGAACTGCCACGCACCAGGTCCAGCGCGTTTTAGCGTCTATTTCTCCCGCAGTTCACCGCGGGGTGGTTTTCAAGGCGACGGCCGCTGAAGCTGACCCCTACTCAGGGAAATACTGTGTGTAGCAATCCCGAATTGGTGATTGTTGCTCACCCCGACGTCCGATCGATCACCACAATGATTGGATCAACAGCCGAGCCCCAGGGACCAACGGCGCAATTGAAAAACTGGGATTGATTGATCCGTGAAAGAGAAATTTCGCGACAAGACCCGCGACGACCTTAGTAGTGCACTTCGATCAATGGGTGTCGATGCGGAGTTGGCCGAACGTGGGCGGCCGGAAGAGAAAGTTCGCAAGTCCATTTTCCGACGCTCACTTGGACTGGTAGACATCCGTGGCGGCCCGATTGTGGCCATATACGCGCTCAAGCAGGACGGATCCCAACACAGTCCGCCTCAATGGTGGGCGGTATTGTTAATCCCGATCCATCTGCCGGGGGCCGCCGATCATCCGGTGATGATTTCCTCTCGAAGGTTGAAGTCGTTCCCTGTGATTGGAAAAGTCACCGGCGTCGGATGGCGGGGTGAGGACTACGGTGCCGGGCTGATTGAATCTCTCAGACAAGACCGGATGCTGGCTGATCTCGTTAAGCGCGTGGGTGACATCGAGATCCGAAGCCATGCCGACGACTTCGCCGGTTGGACAATCCAAATCAAAACATGTCTGCGGCCCAGCGAACACGATTGGCACCCGCTTGAACAACTGGCGAGTCGGCTTCACCACATCCGCTACTGAGCCAGACGCGCCCAATCGTGGGCGTCGGATCCGCCCGCCGGCGACGCTCTTAGTTGCACCACCGACCCATGAATTGAAAATGGTTAGCCGCCTGTATTGGCCTGTTCCCCTTCATTGATACCAGCTGGTATGTGAATAAGCTGGTTCCATGGAAAGGGGACTTCGATGGCGAAACGAAAGTACTCGCCCGAACAGATCATCAACAAGCTCCGCGCGATCGAGCTGACCATCGCCCAGGGCGACACCGTCGCCGAGAGCTGCCGCAAAGCGGCGATCAACGTCCAGACCTACTACCGCTGGCGCTCCCGCTACGGGGGAATGACGATCGCCGAGGCCAAGGAGAACAAGCGCCTGCGCGAGGAGAACACCCGCCTAAAGCGCGCGGTGGCCGATCTCACGCTCGACAACCAGATCCTGAAAGAAGCGGCCTCGGGAAATTACTGAGCCCGGAGCGGCGCCGTCGCTGCGTCGACCATGTCCGGGCCAAGTTCTCTGTCTCCGAACGCAGGGCCTGCCTGGTCCTGGGCCAATCCCGCTGCACCCAGCGCTACGTCCCAAGACCCGATCCCGAGCAAGACAACCTGACCGCCGAGATCAGGACGCTGGCCCTGCGGCACCCCCGCTACGGCCACCGGCGCATCACCGCCCTGCTCAGGCGTTCGGGCTGGACGGTGAACCGCAAGCGGGTCCTTCGCATCTGGCGTCAGCAGGGGCTCAAGGTCCCGATCCGGAAGGTCAAGAAATCGCGCCTCTGGCTGGAGAACGGGCGCTCGGTGCGCCTCAAACCCGAGCGCCGCAACCACGTCTGGTGCTATGACTTTGCCTACGAGCGCACCGAGGACGGACGGCCGGTCAGGATCCTTACCGTCACCGACGAGTACACCCGCCTGGCCCTGGCCGCCCGGGCCGCCCGCTCGTTCACGTCGCTGGACGTGATCGAGGTAATGGGCGAACTCATGCTGGCCCACGGGGTACCAGGGCACGTCCGCTCCGACAATGGCCCCGAATTCATCGCCAAATCGATAAGGCAATGGCTCGCGGCCAGCGGGGTCGCGACCGTCTACATCAAACCTGGCGCGCCTTGGGAGAACGCCTACGCCGAATCATTCATCTCCAGGGTCCGCGACGAGCTCCTGGAGCGCGAGATCTTCTTCACTCTCAAGGAGGCGCAGGTGATGCTGGAACGCTTCCGGACCGACTACAACACCGTGCGTCCGCACTCGGCGCTGGGTTACCTGACGCCCCTGGAAGCAATCGAGGCGGCGGCGTGATGGATCATCTGCCGATTGCCGTGTGCCTGCTGCTGGTCGGTCTGATCGTGACTCCGGCGATCGCGCATTTCCGCGCCGCGGCCGTCCGCAACTTCAGCCTCGCCACCGGCTCTCCTGCAGGAGAGCCGGTGGCGCCCTCCCACAAGACAATGTCTCTATCCGCCTGGTATCAAAACCGGGGACCTGCCAGTATCAAGATCGCCGTTCTCTCCCAATTCGGTGGATACAACAGAGTTGGAAACGGAATCGATCACTCCCCAACTCTGCCGGTCATTGGATTGTCGATTGACATTGGATCAGGACCGCTCGGGTATTCGAGCAATGTTCCACCGCTGCCCGATTGCGCACCAACGTCATGTTGTTCAGACCGAATTACAGCCGCCTCTATATATATAGATAGGTTTGAGTGTCACTTGGCTCGTTCTGGCCTCGAAACGACATTCAAGATCAGGGAAAGAGGGCCGCGACCTAGCGTGTTGCAGAATGGCGTCGACAAATGCGAGCTTCCACCGAAGCAAGGGAAGTTCAGCCTGCCGGCCGGTTCATCTCTAAGGGTCCGATTGATCCAGCCTGAATTCGTCGCGCATTCCGATACCGTATTGAGATTGGGCAGCTTCAACAGAAACCAATCCTCGGCGCACATCGCGCATCACGTGCTCTAGCGCCCTCTGATCCGGTTTTCCGTAACCTCCACCACCGCCCGTCCTGGTGTCGACGATGGTCCCGGCCGGCAGTTCACGGGCCCGCATTTTCAGGAGATGCTCGCGCGCCCCATCCGGCAGCGTGATGGTGATGGCCGGGCCGGCGCCCGCCTGGCCGCCGGCTAATCCCCAGGCAGGGGTTTTCGACCGGTCGAACCACAGCGCGCCGGAGCAGTTCTCCAGCAATTTGAATCGCCTGATCACGCCGCAGCCGCCGCGCCATTTGCCTGGCCCACCTGAATCCTGACGCAGGGCAAATTCCTCAACCCTGATCGGGAACTTCGTTTCGTAGACCTCGGCCGAGATGTTTCGGAATGACCCGTTGACCAGATTGATGAGGGCACTTTCGCCGTCGCCGTCGACGCGAGCACCCCAACCTCCAGCGGTCGGTTCAATCGCGATCCACTGGCCCCGTTGCGGATCAATCGAAAAGAAACAGGAAACCATTGAATCCCCGTAGTGGGCCGCCGTCGCACGTTCCGGCATCGCCTCGGACATGCAGGAGATCATCAGGTCGGCGAGCAATCCGAGCCCCGTAAAGTACCACTCGCACGCCACCGGTTCCTGAGCATTGAACAGGCAGTGCTGCGGAATGTGGACCTTCATGGTTTCAAATGATCCGCCGGTAATGGCCAGCTCCGGATTGATCATCGTCTTGTAAGCGAGTCGGAGCAGGGATTCGGTCTGTACGGCGCCGCAATTTACCGACCCCGCGACCGGCCCCGCGGTGCCGGAGAGATCGATCAACATTTCCTCACCCTTGATCGTCAACGTCAGGGCGACTTTTATCGGATCGCGGCCCACGCCATCGTCGTCAAGGAAACCTTCGCGGCAATAGGTGCCATCGGCGATCTGGGCTATTGCCTCCCTGTCAAGTCTGCGGGCTTGCTCAAAGATGTTCAGGCATGCTGAACGGTAAACATCAGGCCCGATCCGATCAAGCAGTTGCGCCAGCCGCCGCTGACCGGTACGGATGGAGGCAATCTGCGCATTCAGGTCGCCGATCGACACTTCCGGCAACCTGGTATTGAGACGGAGATGGTCGTACCATTCCCGGATCGGGGTGCCCGCTCGGACTATACGCGTCGGCCCGAGCCGCAACCCTTCCTGGTAAATGTTGGTCGAACCCATGGTGGAGCCGGGGTCGATCGCGCCGATATCCCCCCAGTGCGCGCGGGCGGCGCCGAACCCGACCAATTCCTCGTCGTAGAAGATTGGGCCGATTGCGGTTACGTCGTGCAGATGCGTGCCCTGAAGATAACTGTCATTCATGATGAATACATCGCCCGGCGCGATGTCATCACCGTAGCGGTCACGGACATGGTGGACGCACGCGTCGATGGCGCCAATGAACAACGGCACTCCCGTCGACTGGCCAAGCATGTTGCCGTCCGCGTCAAGCAGGGCGACGGCGCTGTCTCGCCCCTCGTATATGACTGCCGAATATGCCGATCGCCATAGTGCAGCGTTCATGTCTTCGGCGCACGAATTGACGAAATTTCGGACCACTTCGGTCGTTACAGGATCGGCAATTGGCTTCATCAATCAATGTCCTGCCTGCGTAGCAGCAGATTCCCGGCGGCGATGGTAGTGACCTGCCATCCCGGCGGGACCAGGGTCGTGGCCGTCCCTTCCTCGATGATTGCAGGACCAGGGACGGTTGTGCCGGATTCGATGGCGGAGCGTTGTAGGACCTTCGTTGGGATCGCCTTGCCGGAGAAATAAACCGATCTGCGCCGCGTCGGCGCTGGGTCAGACGGGTCAGAATCGGCCATCGGTGGCCGGTCGAGTTCGCCCAACGCGGCGACACGCAGATTCGTCATCTCGACCCGCGCCTCCGGGTTGTTGTGCCCGTATTGGCGCTGGTAAGCATCGTCAAATACGCCCCGAACGGCCGCCATGTCAAGTGGTCCCGGCGGAACCTGAACGGTTAGGACGTATTCCTGGCCGTGATAACGGAAATCTACCGCGCGTTCAAACTTCACGTTTTCTACCAGCACCCCGTCGGCCTCAAGTTCCTGTTGCCCGTCGCGTTCAAGCGCCGCAAATCGTCCGGAAATATCGGATTCACTCATCTGGTCCCAGAAACCGAAGAGCGTACTTTTAAAGTCGTGGCGCACATCAGTCTGCAGCATCCCCCACGCCGAAAATGCGCCCGGATGCACCGGGATGATGACATCCATGGTGCCAAGATCGTCGGCCAGCGCCGCCGCTTGAGCCGGGCCGGCACCGCCAAATGCGACCAGTGAAAAGTCCCTCGGATCTATGCCACGCCTGATGGTAATCGTGCGGATCGCGTCGGCCATCTTGGCGTTGATGATGTCGATGATGCCCTGAGCCATGGCATGCGCGTGCAGTCCGAACCGGGCCCCCAGCAAACGCAGCGCTTCGTCCGCCGCCGCCGCATCCAATGTGATTTCGCTGTCGAAAAAATTAGCGCTGTCCAGGCGACCGAGCACCAAATTGGCGTCGCTTACGGTTGGCTGGTTGCCGCCTCTGCCATAACAGACCGGTCCCGGGTCCGATCCGGCAGACTGCGGCCCGACGCGAATGGCACCGACTTCCCCCCACGCAATTGATCCGCCGCCTGCACCGATCACATTAATGTCCACCACCGACATCTGGACCGGAAGCCCTTCGACCTTTGCTTCGTTGGAAGACGATGGCGATCCGTCGATGATCAGACTGGCGTCAAACGAGGTCCCACCCATATCGATGCAGATCAAATTTTTGCGCCCGGTAAGCTCCGCGAGTGCTCGCCCTCCTATCGCCCCGCCAACCGGTCCCGACAGGAGCGTCTGCAGGGGAGCCTTGGTTGCGGCGTTTATGGACATAACGCCGCCATTTGACTGCATTACATGCAAGGTCCGATCCGACGGCATTCGGCCTTGGATTTGGCCGGCCAATCGGTTGAGATAGTTGCGGACGACCGGCGCCAAGTAACCGTCCATGACGGTCGTGGAAGTGCGTTCGAATTCGCGCCACTCCGGCGAGACGCGATGTGACAGGGCGATGTCGATATCCGGCAGCCGATGGCGCAAGATCGCCTCTGCCTCGAGCTCGTGCGCCGGATTATTGAATGCGAAAAGGAAACAGATGGCAATCGACTCGAACGCGCCGCTGGCGACCACATCCGCGAACGCTTCCACGTCTTCCCGGTTTAAGGGTTCAACCACATCACCGGTGGCAGCGATCCGCTCGCGGGCGGTGTAGGTGTTCTCAAGCGGGACGAGCGGATCGGGTTTATCCCAGCGGATAGAGAAGATCTCGCCACGGTCGTTTCCTTGAATTGTGTAGACATCGCGGAAATTGCCTGTCGTTAGCAATGCGACCCGGGCGCCGGTTCGGGTCAGGAGCGCATTTAACCCAACCGTGGTGCCATGTACGAAGAAATCGATCCCGGCCGATTTCGGAATCGCAGATTCAATGCCCGTGATAACAGCCTGCGCCGGATCCGCCGGGATCGAGAGGACCTTGGTTGCGTGGCACACCCCGGTCGAAATGTCCTGCGCAACGATGTCGGTAAAGGTGCCGCCGATATCGGCGGCCAGGCGAAAGCGCTTTGCTGGAGATACCAATTCTTAAACGTCCAAAGCGAGAAGACCGGGCCGGCCCCATGAACATTTCAGCTTATTGTTCCCATCGCCAAGCCCACGCGGAGGATCCGGTATGAATTGACCGAATCCGGAAGCGAATCGTCGCGCAGGTCGAGCAGCGCAGCTTGTTTAGGGACCCTTACAAGTCCATTGGTCGTCTGCGAAGACCACTTCGGGTGCGGGCACTGGCGAACACGCTAACTTTCGCTTCCCTTGTCGTTCAAGCAGGCAATGGACCTAGAAAGCGGCTCATCGAGCGATTCCTCCTCGCTTATGCAAGTGGACCGGCATTCTGTCCGGGTTCAATTCGCAGTTGCCACGGGCATATGGGCCCGGAGAAAGTCACGCACCTGATTGATCGTCTCGGCCTTTACGTCCGCAGACTCCTTCCACGGATAGGCCGTGACCTCGGCCTTAGGTGCCAACGCCGCCACGTCCATGGCCGCTTCAAGGGAATGTGATGGTGTGTCATCGGGCATCACAAGCATTGCCGTCTGGCACGAGCGAGCAAATTCGCGCGACACGCTGTACACAAAATCCGGTTGCACTCGGTAAAGGTTGTGCAGGTAGGTTTCGACCGTTTCCATCGTCACGTCAGGCCTCTGGGCGCACAGTTCGGGCCCCCAGTCATCGCGGCCGCTGTCGTACATGGCGTCCGGGGTTGCCCGACTGTGCCCAACCGGCTGGCAGAGCACGGCGGCAATTACCCGTTCAGGCGCCCGCTCCATGAGCTTCAAGGCAAACGGACCGCCAATGCAATAACCCATGAATAAGAACTCCCGTATGCCGAGATGATCCATCAGCCCAAGTTGGTCGTCGGCGAAGGCACCCCACGGGTCGTCGATCCGGACCGGTCCGGAGGACTCCCCTCCAATCGCATTGCGCTGGTCCATCGTGATGCAGCGGAAATCGCCACCAAACTCCTCCAACGCGTTAAACACCTGGTCCGGCCATTTGTCGACCGTGGAGTTCAACCCGCCACCGGGAGTGACTAGCAGAGGGAATCCGTTTCCGACTTCCTCATAGCGGATACGGATGTCGCCATCGATGAAATGAGGCATTGCAGTTTCTCCAGAATTCGTTTTGCGTTACACGCAAGTTTGATCCTAGATAACGCGACTTCCCACCCTGGCATTTCCCGTCGATTGACCACCCCATTCGGCCGACCAGTCACAACATCTTTACATAACGGGCTTGTGCCACCGCGTCGGAAGGCCAGCAATCAGCCGATCTCGACCTGAAGTCGCACATCAAATGTCAGCGTCATTTCGTGCTCTTCGGCGTACCCGGCAGAGAAGGCGCCGGCACCCGAAAGCCCCGCTAGCTCTTCTGGGCCCGAACCGGAAACCACGGAGAATTCCGCGGTGGCCTTTTCTCCGTCGTAAGACTCCGTGTGCCTTAGCACGAAGCTGCCAGTTCGCCCGCCTCGGTTCCCTGCAACCTTCTCGAAACCCGAGAAAACTGCAATCTCACTAATTAGGTAGGTCATCACGTACATGAGGTTGCCCGTTCCCGACAGTTCACCCTGGAACGATTTCCTAACATGTGCTCGGGTCAGCTTAGGCCCGTCCTCTGGTTCATCGAATGGCGTTTCGTCTCAGCTCACGATCCTGAATCCGGTTTTCGTCGCCATTTTTGCTCCCAATAAGATCCGGGCCTGCCATCTGGCCGCGGGATATCCAGCTTATGGATCTCAACTTCACCGATTCCCGTCGGGGCCATGGCTTTAGACATAATAATGATTATGTCTAATGCTCTGAATCACCGACATTTCGAGCGTTCAATTTAGGTGCCGATGGGATTCTTACGCACCGGTACTGCCAGTGATTGAGCAATTCGGGTGTGAGTTGACTTCCGCCTCTTCGAGCTAGCGCATGCGAGGAGGGAATATGTCCTTTCACGAATGTGAGTGGTCCGATTGATATGGCGCCTTGTTTGCCGACATCAATGCTCCCTATAAACACGCCGTTTGCATGAGATCGCATCTCCGCCTGGCTTTGAGCGTCGCCAACTGCATCAGTGAAAAAAGACTCTCCATTCAGCAAGGGATCAACCAATCGCAAGGCGGACGAGAGGTGATAAAAAATCCGGATTGAAACGGATTTTGTGGGTGATTGTGCGGATCATCCGGCGCGCATTTGGCTGCGAGTGGCAGCGATGGAGCCGCCGTCAGTCTATCGGGACGAACACTTTTTTTGGCGGGATCAATGCTTGTGCTTGAGGTTCCAATCGCTCATAGTGTTCCAATGGAAATCAGT
This sequence comes from Chloroflexota bacterium, assembly GCA_965217845.1. Classification (GTDB taxonomy): domain Bacteria; phylum Chloroflexota; class UBA11872; order UBA11872; family VXNJ01; genus VXNJ01. Next base: position 1,739,418 of record OZ244573.1, on the reverse strand, counting down.
GAAATCGTCGCCGGTCAGGGTTGTCAAAGAGATTCCCTGCGGTGTCCTTTCAGCCTCATATAACGCTTCTCGTGTGAAGCCCCCTGTTGATACGAAAAGGCCTTTGTCTGGATGTCGCAAAGTCGCGATGAACTCTTGTAGCTCGCTCGCACTCGCACGTTTGTTTCGTTGTTTAACTTGCACTTTGATTCGGGGAGATTCGAGTCCAAGAGGATCTGATTGCGCAACAACGTCCACACCTCGGTCAGGACCCTCCTCGGTGCGCCGCGCGAAATAACCCATGGTGCGCAGAAGTGCGGCCACAAGTTCGCCACCGCGTTGCAGTCATGATTTCTCAGCAGCTGCTCAATCTGCAGCTTTGATCGGCTGACTGGGACTTTGGTTGTGCTCGCGTAGGTCACGCCGGCGCGGAACTTTTGGTTGCTACTGCCAACTCGAGCTGGAAACTAGGGTCCATCAGGCCGATTCACTCGCAGCCCCAACGCTGCCCCCGTTCGTAGTACCGGAGCGACCTACTTTCGCAGAACAGGCGCAGCTTGGTGCTCCCGATTGCATTTCTCTGGCATGAGCTGATGAAGTCGACCCGCTTGGCATCAAAAGGCATATTGCGGGCGTTGGCGGAGGCGATACATTGATCGGCGGCGCGCGCGACCTGGTCGGCCGTCGGCGCAGTGGCCGTCGTCTGGTTGGAGTTGTACCGCGCCCGCTGCCGTGGTCGAGTGGCGAAGAATTCGGCCTGCTGTTCCTCAATGCTGCGCGCCGGTTTCAAGGCCGGCGTCGGCGGTCGTGGAGACGGAACCACTTGTGGCGGCGGCGTCGGCGTCGGCGTCGACTCGGATTGCTCTAGCTGTACGCCGACGGCGGTCACGAGGAAGACAACCAGCGTCAATCCCGCGATCGCCAGGATGGCCACTTTCGGACTGGACGTGTAAGAGCGCCGCCGCTTCATCGGCCGACTGGGATCTTGGTTTTACTCGCGCAGCCCGCGCCGCCGCGGAACTTTTGACCGGCTGCTGCCAACTCAAATCGTTGAGCCACCGCCTCTCCTTCCCGACGTCTCGACGCTACCCGTAGCGCCGCGCGAGCCGCGTCAGCGGCTTGCTCGCGCAAGCGCATGCGTTGTCATGCATCGAAACTCAAGTTACTTCTTTGATTCTTTGATTCTTTGAAACGCGCGCGCGCTCCTTAGGGCGTCCACCACTTTTGGCGTTTTGCAGTCTACATTTGGATTGCCCAGCCGATTCATTGGCACGGGGGATTGGAGCTAATAGCAATTGTCTTGATCGTCAAATTGCCGCTGATAGCCGAGGTAAGGGTCCGGCGCTGACTAACTGATGAAGGTACAGGCCCTGCCTGGCGGACCGATTTCCCCGCCTCCACTAGGGTTTGCAGATATCTCGATTCACGTAGCCTCGGCGACACCATCCCCATCCGCCAAATGCACCGATTCGCGCTCGGCGCCATCGCTCGCCGGCGTCGCCGGCGGGGCGCGCCAATACTCGCCATTGCGGAGCATGGAGTTCAGGATCATGGGCAACTTGCGCATGCAAGCGGTCAGCGCCAGCTTCCGTGGTTTGCCTCCCGCCAGCAGCCGATCGTAAAACTCCTTGATCGCCGGGTTGTGGCGAGAAGCGGCAAGTGCGGCCATGTACAGATTCGAGCGGACCCGGCCTCGTCCTCCCCAGACGACCTTGCGGCCGCTGTAGCTGCCGCTGTCGCGGTTGAATGGCGCAACCCCCGCCAGGGCGGCGATCCGCTTGTTGTCCAGGACCCCCAGTTCGAGAAGGTAGGCGATCAAAGCCGCCGCCAGTTGCGGACCGGCCCCGGGAACGGATGCGATCAACGCCCGCCGCGCCGCCAGCTGTGGAGTACCCGCGATCAGGTCATCTATCGCCCGATCCAGGCGCTGAACGCGCCGCAGTAGTCCGGCGATGCAGCGATTGATGTCGGCCCTGACGGCGCGCCCTTCCACCAGCTGCAGGCGGTCACGTTCGGCGGTGCGCTGGTTGACCAGCTGCGAGCGCCGGGTGGTTAGTTCGGCCAGCTGCCTAACCGCGGGATCCGGGGCCTGCCAGAGGTGGTAATGCCCCTGCCGTCCAAACTCGGCGATGACGCGGGCGTCGATCCGGTCGGTCTTGGCCAGGTAACCGATCGCCCTGGCGTAGTCCCTGATCTGCCGCGGATTCACGATCGCGATCGGCACGGCGGCCGCAAAGAGCGCCTCGGCCAAGGATCCCTCCCAGCCGCCGGTTGCCTCCACCACCACGACGCCGACCTCCAGACCTTGCAGCCGCGCCAGCAGCTTGCGGATTCCGGCGCGGGTGTTCTCGAACCAGGCGACTTTCCCCTGGGGTCCAAAGGCGACGTCGAGGCGATCTTTGCAAACATCGACACCAATCACCACGGGGGTGCTCATGCTAAATCTCCCGTTCCTACCCGCCGTCGGCACCCAACCTCGCGAATTCGGGCTCTCACCGGCCCCAAGCAATTGTTCGGGTTCTAAGACAACGGGCTTCCGGGCGTGGCGACCTCGCTATTAGTCGATTTCTTTGAACCAAGGAATTTACGGTCTGCCGCGCCCGGGACTACCCATGTCCAACATACGAGGGGATATATCTAATCCAAGGTCCCACGGGCGGGTCGGCGATGGGGCGATTACGCACCAATTCAATTGAGCATTTGATGAGTGTGCTCAATTCGCGGATTAACCAATTGGAATTGGTTCCCGATTGTTGCGCGATTGAAGGCCACTCAATATATTGACCCGTTACGCGTGACCTCGTGTACCTATGCACTAAATGAGGTAGCCGCTCTATAATCGCCTCCCTACTTTCCGATCTGACCTGTTTCGAATTGGCGAAGAATTCAATTCATTGCGCAGGTTTATTCGAAACAATCGCTTGTCCAGGATCAGGCAGTCCAGCAACCAGCGAATAGAAAAGCGTCATTTATGGATGACTTACAACTACTGAATATCGGGACCCAATTCGCATTCACGTTGTCGTCAGCAGCACTGAAAGCCGGAATTCACCAATTGAAGGGAATCCTTGTGGGTCCTGGTGGAGTGGTCAACACTGCAGTGTCGACAGCCTCTTTGGAGTTTGCGCACGTTCCGGGAGCCGAAATGGCGCTCCGCAAATGGGTTGCCTGCCCCCAATTCAACAGTCTCCTTCAACGGTTTGTTGATGGCGAGAAGGATTTTTCCGCTTCAGAAGTGTTGGATTCCTTCCTCGATGGTGGTGAATTCCATTACGAGGAATCTGAACAACAAACAAGGGTCGCAACTGCAGTTCTGTCTAGATTCTTCACGGTTTTGAATGAGGAAATCTTAAAAGGCGAACAAGGTCATGTGATTCTTGACGCTCGCGCAGAAGCGCGACACCAAGAATTGCTTTCAGTGTTGCGGGTACCTGGATCCGGAGGCAATCCAAGCAGCATTGCAGCCACAGCGTCAACCGCCGTGCAACTGGATCTGAAATCTGGCGATCCGCCCAGAGACGATAGACATCCAGCCATTACTGCACAAGTGGATATGGCGCGTGATTTGTTAAACGACCATCGTGTCCGGTCAGCACGGGCCGTACTTGAACGAATCGATATTGCGGATGTGCCACTTCAATTGCATACGAAATTCCGAATCAAAACGAATTTGGCATATTGCTCTTTGGCCGAAGGCGATCACAAACTGGCGTGTAAGTTAATTGACGAAGCTCGGGAGTTTGCCCCTGAGAATGACGTCGCCATCGCCAATTCGGCGTTAGCGGCGCAAATCCGCGGGAAGACTGATCTCGCGATTGAACTTTGCGATCGCGCAATTCACTCGAATGCCAAAAACTCCCGCGCCAATGGTGTGCTGATTAGGGCGTTTTGGGAACGAAATGAAACCGAAAAGCTCGAAGCATGGGTGGCAAGCAACGAATGGATATTGGAGGACGAATATTGCGCCGCTGTGTTAGCGGAAATCCGTTGGCACCAGCACAAATTGGACGATGCTAAGGCGATTATTGATGCCATATTGGATGGCGGATCCGACGACCCTAGTGTTCGATTATTGCAGGCGTCGGTTGCACTCGGAACGGCGCAGCATCAAATGCGATCAGGCGCGAAGGTCATTGAAGTCCGTGACGAGTTTTCTCAAGCAAAATGCGCCGCATCGTACGTAATTGAATCTATTGGGCTGAATGAACTCGATCAGAATGTTATTTCGGCATTCATTTTGCGGAGTCAAGTAAACGCTTTTCTCGGCTTGTCCCAGTCGGCCCTGGAAGACGTTGAGCATGTGCTTTCGCGAGACTCTGCCAATCTGGCGGCAAGAACCGTAAAAGGGATGATTCTCGTAGACAAAGGGCAAATGGAGGAAGCGGTCGAATTTCTCCGCCCTGTTCCGGGTACAAAAACCGATGCGATTGCGGTTACCGCACTCGCTGAAGCAGAGATCGCAACAGGGAACCCAAGCGCTGCGATTGAATTGCTTTCCGATGTGATCGATTATGCGGAGCCCGAATGGGGCGATGTCATTAAGACCGAATTATTGACGCGGGCGGAAATTGGTTACGGCGAAAACAGGTCGGTGAGCGGCGAAATTGCAAGGGCACTCCGCAAGTCGCCCAAGGATCCTCGGAAGTTGGCGATGGCCGCAATCTGTAAAGACGCGCAAAATGACAGCGCGGCGGCGATCCGGTGGGCCAACAGAGCTTCAGATCATTCGAGTGAGATCGACCAAAAGCAAATCGGACTGATCAAGGGCGTTCTATTCCGAAAACTAAATCGATTTGGTGACGCTGCCGACGAGTTCGAATCAGTAATTGGTGGTGATCCGTACCACCCCATCGGCGTAGATCTCCTCATTTGTCTAGTGAATTCAAAGCGCTTTCGCCGCGCAGTGGATTGGGCGCAAGCAATTAGACGACATTGGTCGGAGTTGCCGAAATTGGCACTGGAAGCGGAAGCATCCCTCTACGAATTCATTGGGGATATGGAGTCGGCAATCGGCCGCCGTGTCGAGATTTGTCAGCACCCTGAAGCGACGAGTGTCGATTCCGTCAAATTGGCAGCTGCATATATCCGCGTAGGCGAATTGCAAAGGGCTGCTGAAACTACCAAGCAGGTGGACGTGTGGACCCTCACTAACTCCCCCAATGAAATCATTCGTTTGGCGCACTTGAAGAGACATCTCCTAGTGGATGGGTACATGGAAGATGCATACGTGGGGCGCCAATTGGGTCGTCACGATCCGACGGTGCACATGGGTTATTTGGCTCTCTTTGTGAGTGAAGAAAACGAGTTTCCGACTCCTGAACAAGTGTCGATCGGCCATGCGATAAGGCTGAAGACTTCGGACGTTGAGCAATGGTGGCTAATCGAAGAAGATCCGAAGTTGTCTGTCGATCTTCGTGGCATGACGCCCTCGGACGATTTGGCCCAACTTCTATTGGGGAAAAAGGTAGGGGATGTGATCGAATTCAATCGCGGATTGGAATCGGTTGATTACGAGATCCTCGAAATTCAAAGCAAATTGGTGCGGGCTTTTCAGGAGACAGCTGCTGAGTTTTCGGCGCGTTTTCCAAAAAACATGAGCATGCAAGCAATTGAAATAGCGGGCGATGACTTTACGAATCTTTTCAAGTTGGTATACGAACGGAATCGGTACGCGACTTCAATCGAGGGCTTTTACGAAGGCGGCCAGTTGCCGTTCACCACATTTTGTGATCGCATCGGACGACCTGTTGTGGAAGTTTGGAAAGAGTGTGTGACAAGCGGCGCTCACCAAATCCACTTCGCGTTGGGAACCGCAGGCGAAGCGAAAGCAGCTTCAAACGCTTTGGCTCAAACCGATGAGGTCATATTGGACTCGCTTGCGTTATTTGCCGTACACGAGTTGGGCATGCGTGAAGCTCTATGCCGACGATTTGCCCGCGTCTTCGTACCACAACACATAATCGACGACTTAGTCCAATGTTCGGCCGAAGCAAATTTGAAAGCGCCATCCGGCCACATCGGCGTTGACCGAAATGGCGGGCACTTTCTGGTTGAAGTTAACCGAACGTCTTGGGAAGAGCGCAGAGATTACTTGGCATCGGTCGCCGAGTTTGCCGAATCTTTTGAACGGATTGCCTGCTACCCATTGCTCGACGAAGAATGCGCGGAAGACCTTTTCGCCGCGTTGGCCCCGCCGGGAGTTGGGGCGTTATTCGCTGGCAATCACGACGAACAGCCGCAATTGCGTGTGTTGGTTTGCGATGACTTAGTCCTAAACAACCTCGCGATTGCCCGTAATTTGGCAACTGCAAACACGCAATCGTTGCTGGAAGAGTTAATTCGGAATGAACTGATTTCCCCAGCGCAATATTCAACTTCGATCGAGCGGCTTGCTGAGTGCGGCTACCAGCATATCAGGGTCAACGTCGACGACATCGTTCATAGTTATCGCGTCAATGGATTCGCATCGACTGCAGGAACTCGAGCGCTGTTGGGGAGTTTGTCGGTTCGCAATTGCCCGATCGATGCGGCAGCATCAGTAGGGTCGGGAGTCATCCATAAGTTGGCAACACAAGCCCCACCCAGGCAAATGCAACTAATCCTAATGGCGGTTGCAACGGAATTGCGCAACCGGCCGGACGGGATCTTAACGATTTCCCGATTTAAAGATGCCATTGCCTCGCGATTTTCTCAGAATCCCAATTTTGCAATTTTCATTACTAACACGGTTGATTTGTTAGTTCATTTTGGAGATACGTTTTCATCAGCACGCCAAACGGCAAGTGACTATTGTGATTAAAGCAACTGACCATCAATCAAACGTGGTTGAACTGCCGCAATTTGAGAGATTGCTGAGAAAAGGTCAGATCGCACGGATTGCGCACAAAAACCTCAGCTCACGCCAAGAGTTTCCTATTAAGTTGCGATTGAGTCTTGTAGGGGCGTTAGTACTCTACGAGACGTATTCGCCATTATGTCTACTCCCTGGATCCACCGATTTCTTCTGAGGAAACCGACCCCCAATAAGTAAAAAGTGCTCGCTCATATCTGGGCAAATCGGTTTGTCTACGACCGCGAACCGGTCGCGGCGGCGTCTAAAAACGAGTAATGGGCTGCCTAGAGCGTTCTCAGCAAAATAATCCCGGATCCGACCCAGCACCTACGCGTGGCTAGAGGGTTGCGGCGAACGGCTGGCTCAATGCTCAAGTCCATCGACAAAGCAACTCGCCCTCTTATATCGCCCTCTCATATATATAGAGAACGATCTAAAGTTCGATCCTGTTTGAATCTTGTTTCTCAAACCGTACCTGAAATGCCGTCGAGTTCGATGGGAGATCGTGCCATCGATTGAAGTTGACCGGCACCAGTTGGGCTTTCTTCGACGTTGATTGCACCCTGATCAATGAAGTCGCGCCTCGGATAGTCAACCAGACTCCAATTGACTGGCAATCGATTCTGGGATGCGCAAGCCACTACCGTACCGGGCATTCGCAGCCATGATGCTCACACTACAATCCCGGTTTACCGGCACAGTCCACGCAAATCCCATCGGCCGTAGCGTGTTACGTTGCAAGACGAAGGTAGCGTCAGTTATTGGGGGTCCATTGTCCGGCGTTGGGATTGCAGCCGACGTGAACGTCAAAGCCTCCGCATCGGATTCCACCAAGCCAAATGTGGCCAAGCCGCCGTAGCTGAGCAAATGGTCAAACACGATCATCGGATCGTAATGGCGGTGAAGCCAGCCCGAATCCTGCAGCACGACGTGGCCGGCGATTTCACCCCAGTTCCCGTTCACAAACGTCCAGTAGCCACCATCGGCGTACCAGTATTCGTGATCAAGGCTCTGAAATCTGGCCCGATCCGGATCACTTGGCAAATATCCACCAACTTCATAGGTCGCAGCTGGTAGGTCGTTTAATCGGCATTGGTCGCCGATCCACTCGCTGCTGAGATCGAACGCTGCCGAATCTGCCATCTGCAAAGCCACCGCGCTGCGCCAGAGGGTCTCGTATGCACTCGGACCCGCAGGATCGAGTAATTCGTCGCGTAGCACAATTAACTTTCGCACTTCAGACATAGTCATACCCGGTTCAATGAGCGGATTCGAATTGAGTCTGATCAATGCGACGTCGGCAATCGACAACGGTGCCCCCATTAATGCACCCGGAACGGGGAGGTGCACGATTCCCATCATCGAGTGCAAGATTTCGTGGTATATGGCCTTTGCGGGATGGGAACCCTCCCATACGACGTTTATTGCTGAATTAATGACCCCAGTCGAGTGATGTCCACCCCAAGTCGCACAACCCCCGGCATTGATACAACCCAAACCAATTTCCGGAGCCAAGTCTCTGGAAACTCCGACATACACAGGAAACTCGGCGTCCTCCTTGCGCGAGACATTTTCGAACTCAAGGTTGAGGAGTGGAGCCAGGTCTGCTAGGGCCCTTTCAAGAACTGCGAGGTATTCCGGATCGCCGGTTGACCATACCTTGACCGGGTGTTGCTGCCACCATTTATCGACCCTGTTCGCGCGCCACGCTCCGCATCCCAAAGGTACCGCTGCCGACCGGTCTTGGTAGCCTTCGCGCGCACTGTAGCAATCCCAAACGTACCGCTCAACTCCAACTATGCGTTCAGGTACGGCGAACGGAATCGAAGAATGTGCCTTCCCGTCAACAGCCAGTTCCAATTCGAGCGCCTGACCCATCCGAGTTCTGAATTCCGCCGACACAATCGTCGGGCCAAACCCGTTGTCGAAGGTCAATTCGGTTTTCGACCGACAGAGGTCCGCCGATTGTTCCGGTTGGCGACAAGCCAGACTCACCCAAAAGGGATCCGACTTTGGCTCGTAACCGAAATTTGACAGCGATGCCGTCACTTCAACTGTTGCGGTTCCGTCTGACCAGTAACCGCGCACCGACGCGTCAATTGCTGCCGAGATCGCAAATGCCGGTCGCGGTACTATCACGAAATCAAGTTCAATCGTGGAATCAGCGGACCATCGCGATCCGTATTCAGGACTGCCTACGAAACCGACCAATGAGTAGCTACCTGGTTCGAGTTCAAGGCGGACATCAATTGTTTGCGATTCCCCGGGTCGGACCAAGTCCCTTTTGGCCTCCCACCAGCAATCGGCCGCCAATTTGTCTTTGCACTGCGGGATCGCCGCAATGGCCGCCGGTACTCCGCCAAATTCGTCTACAGTGGAGCGATACAGAACACCACTCCGCACAACCCCGCTTAATTTCTCGCCCGGGTTATTGACAACCAGCCTGATATCGGCCAGCGGTTGAGTACCTTGGTAGCTGATCCGTGGTGGACTCGGGGATCTCAACCGCAGCTGATCGAATCTGATCTTGAATCTTGATTGGGTCGAATTGTTATCGGTAACAGACTCAATGGATGCGGTGCGACCTGAGACTTTGAAATTGAATGAGCCGGCCGGCACGACCACCGGCACCTTGACTATCTCCTCAGTGTTGGGGCCGATCGCGCCTAGCGCAACGAATATCGTGTTGCGGCCGAGGTAAGCTTCCGGTGCCGGACCCCAGGATCCAAGCAATTCAACACCCTCGGCGTAAATTTCACCCCGATTGGCAATTGCAATTGGAAGCGTGATCCAGCCCTCGTGGCGCACCCAGTAGGGAAGGATGGTGACTTCTATATCGGCGCCCAATACACTGAACCGGGCTCTCTTTGTTGAATCACCCACGCGTACTTCGACTTCGTGTTCGCCTGGCCCCAATAGCTCTGTAAACGTGGTCGTGATCGAATCGCCTGCGGTGGCCGATTCGATCGTTGCAACTTCCTTGGGGCCGACGCCGTCCACTATCGCCTCAACCCTGATTGGCGATTCACTTCCCGATGGGGCTTTGTTTACGACCCTGGCAGTGAATTTAATTTCTTGACGGTTATTGCTCTGACCTACCGGAGCAAAATCAAACTCATCAATTTCAATTCCGCGTTGCGATTTCAAAGTCTGCACCGGCGCCACTCGCGTCACTACCGGCGCGACCTGCGTTACCACCCGCCGAGGTGTGGGAGTAACTGGGTCGATTGGAGGGGCAATCTCAACCACCGCCGTAGGAGTAGGCGCAGGATCGGGTACCGGCGCCGAATCGTCGCGTTCACATGCTAGAAGCGCCAATGACGCCCAGGCGGCAACGCACACCAGGAAGAATCGAACTGACGAATGCGATGGCAGTCTTGAATTCGCAGTGGCCATGTGGGCTTATGACTCCGACCCGATGTGCCGACTGTCCTTCGGGATCTTGCTGATCAAGTCAATGGCCCATTGTTGCATTGGACCCATTATGTCGAGTACGGGCTCCGTGCAACCGTTTTTGATGGGCGGGCCTAATGAGGCGTGGACGAGGGGGCCTGGATACTGCTTCCGGGAGTGAATTGCACTGGCACACCAATTAGATCCGGGCGGCTAAACCGTCCAAGGCCTGCGAATTGATTTGCTCATTGCTCTCCATCCAGCCGGCGCGCTTTGCCTAATGAGTAATATTTCTACCGGCAGCGATTGAACCCGCGGGTTAGGGTTTTTTTCCGGAGGGGATTTGGGTCATTCCTTCTACGACCCTACGACCCAATCGCATGCCGATGCAGCTTAATGCGCCGTTTGGTTAGTTCTCAGGGAAGACTTTATCAAGGGGAATGACTGCCGCAGAATTGCAGAAACGGCCGTTTGAACCGGCGGTGGCGGCCATGTAATCAATACCGATGCCACCGCCAACATTCCGCCGGCGACCGCTACTGGAATTGGTGCACCCAATGTTGGACCCAAACTATTGCCAAGAATAGATTCGCGAATTCGCGCCTAATGCAAGAGAACTTCGGTGCAATCTCAGCGCGGTCGGTACTCGCCTGGGCTGGTCCATTGAATTACCGGCTCGGACGGTACATCGCTGCGGCAGGGGAGATATTTGATTGCCGCCGCGACGGCGAATTAATCGTAGCGCTCTGTCAGGAGATTTCGCCGCCGCCATGGCGGGTTGAAGCGAAATTACGCGGTGGCGACGTAGAAGCAGCCTCGTGCACTTGCGCGGGTGGAGCATCGGGTCGCTGCCCTCACGTTGTGGCGGTTCTGCTCGCCTTCCAATCGGACCCGGGGCGATTCGAAGCAATAAACGCCCGTGATTACGCCCTTGAGAGCCAAAGCAAATCCGAACTGATCGAAATCATCCATCGATTGCTCCCGCTACGGCCAAGCCTCCAAGATCGCCTGCAAGCGTACCCGGCGTCAGAGGCCCAGGAGAACGGCCCGACCGATCTGCCGACTTTGCGGCGATACGCTTCGTACGCATTCATGGTTCGCGATTGCGGATACGAAACTGCAATCAGAGTGGCGGACGATCTTGATAGATCGCTCAAGACTGGCAACGATTCCCTCGCGGACGGAGACCACCAAAAAGCACACATCATTTTTTTGGCCATGGTGCTGGCGGTCCTCGACTATTCGGAGGTGGTTACGGTCCTGGTCAATCAGGACGACGGCGAGTTATTGGCAGTCCTGAAGCATGCCGTCGCTAGCCTCGCGGGCGGATTGATCGGCCACGAATGCGATGCAGCCACAAGAAAAAAGGCCCTGGGAACGCTGTTCGATGCACATATGGAGGATCTCAATTACGGCGGCTGTATGTTCAACGGGAAAGCGGGGGAGGTGATTGTTGAACACGCCACCGAAGTCGAGAGGGCATCGCTAGTCGCCTGGATTCGGGCCGGTATGCCTACGGGGCAATCATGGCCGGATCACGTGCGGCGGCAGTTGCGTGGCAGATTCTTGTTGGAACTTGGCCAAAGGGACTTGGACGAGGAACCCGCACTCCAAATCTGCCGGGAATGCGGATTAGCGGCTGAACTTACCGATCGCCTGCTGTCGTCGGGAAGATTTGAGGACGCCCTCGATGAAATCGGGAGCGTGTGGGAGTCTGATTTGCCGGAAATTGGCGAGGCTTTTCGTCGCCACGGATATGCAGACATCATCCTGCCCTGGTTGGACGAACGCTTCGAGGCGCGCCGAGATCGCAAACTCGCCGAATGGCTAAAGCGACTGCACCTCGATCGGGCGGAGTATGGGGCGGCATTGCCTATGGCTGAATTTTTGTTTGAAGGCGATCCTGGAGTCGCAGAATATCTGGAATTTCGCGATCTGGCAGTAAAGGCCGGGAAGTGGGACCGGAACCGGCCGCGGGCGTTGTTCAAGTTCATGTCGCCTGCCGATGTAGACCTACTTGCAGACGTTTACTTTGAAGCGGGCGAGTTTGAATCATCGATCGAGTTAGCCGCACACTGGGACGTTGGGGATTGGTACCTGGACCGCCTAAACCAGGCAGTGGAAGACATCGCCGAATCCAATCCCGGGCAATCGGCAGCGAATTTCCGCCGCTTGGCCGAGATTTGCATTGAACGCCGTGGTCGCAAGAACTATCAAAAAGCCTGCACGCTTCTGATAAAGGCGCGAGATCTCATGCTGCGGATGAAACTTGATTCAGATTGGCAAGTATTCATCGCTGAGCTGCGGCAGCGCAACGATTTCTTACCGGCGTTGCGGGACGAATTAGCCCGTTTTGGGGTATGACGCATTTGTACTCGATAAAGTGCTAGCGAACCTATGGACATCTTGGTTGCGGGAAGGTGCGAATTCGGGCTGCGGTTACGAGAATCTCGGCGACGGAATTCGGGTTGTTGACGGTTTGGGACAATCCTGCGAGTGTCAATCAACAATCGAATCCAATTCAGACACGAAAGCCTGTTGCAGTGATTCGCCCGGTCGAAGCTGAACCTCGGCCCAATTACCGGTTAAGGCTTAGGTATTCGAACGGCGCCGATGGCGAGGTGGATCTTTCGCGCTTGGTCGGACTCGGCGTGTTCAAAGCCTGGAACGACGAATCTCATTTTTTGAATGTGCAAATTACGTCTTACGGTGCGGTTGCATGGGGCAATGACATCGAGCTTTGTCCAGATGCGTTGTACTCGCAGCTGCCCGGCCGAACGCTGTCGGAGTTGACGCAAGGGGAATCTGCGCCAGCAACTAGCGCCTGAATTCTCCAGGTTTTGCGACGATTACAATCCGCCTCACTTCCATGCCGCGTACGGAGTTTGAGGCCGAATACCAACTCGGCTCATTGTCAATGCTGCGGGGACGCCTTCCGCTTCGGGCCCACAACCTCGTCCGGGAGTGGGCGGCCGGGAACCAAGCTGCCATTGAATCCGCTTGGCAAAGTGTTCAAGCCAACGAGCCACCCACAACGCTTGGATGACCAGAAGTGCAGCAACGGATTGGTGGTGCGATTGCCGTAGACGGTGCGTTTCCGTTGTAATCTTGTACATCCAAGCGACGTACAATTGCTTCATGGACACTGAATCCAAAACTGGCCGTTGGTCGATCCGGGTTTCTCCAAGCGAAGACATGATCGTGCGCCGCGTTATCGCTCGCAGCCGGATGTCACTCAACGAATATGTCGTGCGGAACGCCGTCTCGGCCGCGATTGCCGACCTGTCTGATCGCCGGCTATTTACGCTGTCGGCGGGAGAATGGGAAGAACTGCAAAGGATTCTTGATCGACCCACTGTTTCCAAGCCCAGACTCGCCGAACTACTAGCTCAACCCTCAGTCCTTGAAACGGATTGAGTGCTTACCAGGGTCCGGAACTACTTACTGTGGACCATGATGCGGGTCGCTTCGACTGCGGCGACGAATCGCTAAATGAGTGGCTCCGGCTGCGCGCGATGCGCAACCAGGGGGATGGTTCCAGCCGGACTTGGGCAGTCACCTACGGCGGCCGTGTAGTTGCCTATTACGCGTCAAGCACCGCGGCGCTTGCCCGCGAGAAAGCCTCTGGCCGAATCAGGCGCAACCAGCCGGATCCATTGCCGGCGATGTTGTTAGGTCGCCTCGCCGTCGATCGAGATCACCAGGGAAAGGGGTTGGCCGCGGCGTTGCTGAAGCACTTTTTGGGCAAAGCCTTGGAAGTGTCCGAGCTAACCGGTCTCCGATTGGTGTTGGTGCATGCCAAAAGCGCGCACGCGGCAGACTTCTACAGCCATTTTGGATTCGAGGCTTCCCCGTTTGATGACCTCACTTTCATGCTGCTGCTTAGTGACGTTCGATAGCCTCATTTTTGGCCGTTGTAGTCGCACCTAGAAGAACCCCAAACATTGGAGTCCGAATCAATTTCACATTGCCAAGTCGAAATTTTGCGCCAAACAGATTCAGCGTGTGATCGGAACATCCGTGTTGTCCCGCACTGCAGATCGCTCTCAACCCTCCCCCACTTTGCCGAAATTCGATGCGATGGATCTGGTAGTTGGAACTAATAGGGAATATGGTGAACACAATTGTTGATTTTTCGCCCCGACACTAACAATCCATTAGATGTCCCGGACAGCCTTTTGACTGCATCGCATTGTCCAATCGTTGGTATTCACTATTTAATCCAACAAGTAGGCGAATTTGACTTCACGAGCGACTACAGACCGCGCTGATTCGTCTAAGACGCGCCAAACTGCGTTCGCGATCAGACCGCAAATCGCATTGGCCAGATCCTGCGTACTCCGCGCCAAATCTAGGAGCCACGCTTCACCATTCGGTCTTTCTTGAAACATGGTGACATCTTCGTAGTTCGACTTTTTTCTAATCCGATAAAGGTAGTCGAAAACAGTTGTTGGATTGACGTTGCAAGCGAGTTTCTTTTGTCGCGCTGCGATTATCCGTGTCCTACTCTTGCCTGTTTTTTTGCCAAGCGATCTGGCGTCGGCTAGCCTAGCTTCAATTAACCTACCGCGGGTCGTGTTGAGGCATTGAACAACATGTGAATCTCTAGTCCTGGGAATGGGAGTACTCACGTTCAAATGAGGGACGATATTAACGTCATCTCCGGGCAGTCCAGACAAGATTTCAGGCATGTGCTTCCATCCGCGATATCCACCATGCAGCACCGCAGAGAACGGTCGAGGAAAGAGATTCTCAACAATTCTTGAGCTGGAAGCACTCAAAAAACCGGCATGGGTCCTAGGCGATTGCCTTGAGCCACTTGTCGCCGATAGGAACGCCAATCCAAACGCGTGGGCAGCGTAATACGCTTGAACAGGTAACCATAGTGTGCTGGCTATGGCGACATCCGGCATTTTAGTTACCTGGATTTGCCGAATGAAGTCGAGGGTCAAGGTACCGCGACGCAAGTGCATCATCACATCGCTCAAGCAGGGGACTCTGCGAGCTCTGAGGCGGCGAAACCCAACTAGGCGTTTTTGCGCGAGGGCAAGGGGTTCCTCCGACTGCTTCCGAAGGCACCACGCTTCGTTGTAGGACGAGTAAGTTTGAATTTGGGCTCTACTCAAAGTCTTGCCTCGGTAAAGCAGAGAATCACGTTGCGCCACGAATCGTAATTGACACTTTCAGAGCGACGCACCTTACTGAAATTGAAGGCCCAACACAATCTCGTACAACACCCTAATGGTCGGGTGTGGATGGGTGATAGTCTGGGCCTTTTGCAAGAATTCATTCGCCACTTTCAAAATCCCGTGGCGCAATTGTCTGCGAACCACTTGGCCATGGTCCCTAGCCCGCTCCGGGCTCTCCAGACCGCACCATTGCTGCGACCCGTACAAGTTCGTGGGGACAGCAGTGATTTAACAGAAGTTCCGCCGCATGGATTCGAGAAATCTGGTCCGCAGTTGGCAGTAGGGATTTGGCCTGCACCGGATCGCACGCATGACCGGGCGCTCCCGTTCCTCAGTGCGCCGGTTCATCGAATTCGCCTTGCAGCATGGCTTAGAAGCAGGCACCCGCGAACCGACCGGTGAGCAACTCGCCCGGCTGGCGAATCCCAGCTTCCAGGTCGACATCGATATGCACAGCTACCGCGAGAAGCTTTCACCGCACCCCGCCTTGCTGGTTCAACTCGGCGCCGGCGATGGCTGATACCCCCGACTCGAAGAAGCGCTAGTCAAGGAGTGTGCTTGCGCAAATAATCGCCGACGAAACAAGTGCTCCGGGGGGCCAAAGACTGTGGCGAATGTGGGCCATAGACACTGGCGCATTTCATGGCGGATGACAGTGATTGCGAAGGACTCCAAACAATTATTTGCGTCGTACTTGGGATACGAAAGTCCCCCTCATCAATCCGCAACGGCGCTGAGCATTTGCATTCAAACGAAATGCGGGTGCACCAAACGGCCTCGGGCGCACGGTTCGTAAATGTCGATTCGGCGCGCTACCGCCTCGCAATAAAACCTGTGCAAGTGTTTAAACAATTGCCATTCATCCGCGGAAGATCGCTTTTTGGAAAATGAGTCGAGTTTCGGATAGTAATCGCGCCCGCTTCGGGCGAGCTGAAAAGCGCTGCCGTTCGTAAGAACCAACTCTCTCGGCCTAGTCATGCTTGCCAATTCGATGACCCTTGACGGATTAGCAACTCCGTTTACAACAATGCGTTCGACTGTGGAGGCTTGGATGATGAATCTGGGAATCGCTTTGCAAACCAAATCCCAACTTGAAGCGGAATCAGCGCTTTGCAAATCAATAAAAATTGAGCGCAATCCGAATCTCTTCACCCATTCGCCTACATTGTGGGAATCGGCTTCGTCCACGAACCCTACTGCAGGGATTGATTGAATTCCGGCATAAGCCAACTCGCGGAAAAAAAGAAGGTTTCGCGATCGGTTCGCGATTCGCTCAAGTGGTGGTCGATTCACATATATAGAAAACGCTGGCCCAAGAACCAAGTCGACCTTAGCTTGGCGAATCGCGTTCACGAAATCAATTGGCTTTTTCCATATGGCTTCTAGTTGGCCATCCAATGATGTGCCCACGAGCACTACGGTTTTAGCACCTCCTTCGCGCAGCAAACCAACCCGCCTAATCCCTGCCTTGAAGGAACGTCCTCCTTTGGAAATGAAACGGCTCAGCGTCAATGCAACGACATCGGGAGTGGTCTCAAAAAGTTGCGTTTGAGGATTCGCTTGAGGCACGTAAGGAGGAAGATGGTTGTCCGATGCTTTAGGAAGTTGATTCGGCAACCTGAAGTCATCGAGTTGGTCCAGCAGCATCGGCAAATACCGAGACAGGTGTGTAAGGGCCGCAGAGTCGCTGGTTTGTAGATCTACATTCAGGCATGCTCGGTCGGGGATTTCGCGGTCTGAGCAATCAATCGCCAAGCACCTTGCGCAGGCCGATTTAAATAACGACGATTGGCTAAACGCTATTTACAAGCTCAATTACCGATTTGCCAGCGGCAACGTCAATGACTTGCCCTTCGTACCTCCCACCGGTCGCAACGCACCGCTCTATCGCCTGTGCCGCTCCAACTTCTTCTACCCGTGCGACGAGTTGACCATCGCAAATGATCCGGACCTGGCGGTCGCGGATTTGAGCTGACACATGATCGCCGATTTCCAAATCGGTTCCTGCCAAGAGCTCAATCTCGACGGTCAATGAAGGGCATTCGTCAGACAAGGGGCGTGCGTTGCCCGACTGCGGCTCCATGGGGGTAATTGGGCGATTCGGAATCTTGACCATTCGAATTCCCTTTATCTGGGGTGAATGCACTTACGACGGAATTGCACCGAATCGGTCGTCGGTTCAGTGGTGGGGATTCACGGACGGTGCTGGATTGTCTTAGACGAAACCGCCAGCAAGCACCCGTTTATGTAAAGGGAGTATAGGCGAGTAGCACACCATTTCGGGGCAATCGGCTTTGTTATGTGCTTGGTTGTACTACTGGTAGTTACTCATCACTTCTTAGCCGGTCATGGCAGGCTCCCCCTCATTGGTACCAGCTGGTATGTGAATAAGCTGGTTCCATGGAAAGGGGACTTCGATGGCGAAACGAAAGTACTCGCCCGAACAGATCATCAACAAGCTCCGCGCGATCGAGCTGACCATCGCCCAGGGCGACACCGTCGCCGAGAGCTGCCGCAAAGCGGCGATCAACGTCCAGACCTACTACCGCTGGCGCTCCCGCTACGGGGGAATGACGATCGCCGAGGCCAAGGAGAACAAGCGCCTGCGCGAGGAGAACACCCGCCTAAAGCGCGCGGTGGCCGATCTCACGCTCGACAACCAGATCCTGAAAGAAGCGGCCTCGGGAAATTACTGAGCCCGGAGCGGCGCCGTCGCTGCGTCGACCATGTCCGGGCCAAGTTCTCTGTCTCCGAACGCAGGGCCTGCCTGGTCCTGGGCCAATCCCGCTGCACCCAGCGCTACGTCCCAAGACCCGATCCCGAGCAAGACAACCTGACCGCCGAGATCAGGACGCTGGCCCTGCGGCACCCCCGCTACGGCCACCGGCGCATCACCGCCCTGCTCAGGCGTTCGGGCTGGACGGTGAACCGCAAGCGGGTCCTTCGCATCTGGCGTCAGCAGGGGCTCAAGGTCCCGATCCGGAAGGTCAAGAAATCGCGCCTCTGGCTGGAGAACGGGCGCTCGGTGCGCCTCAAACCCGAGCGCCGCAACCACGTCTGGTGCTATGACTTTGCCTACGAGCGCACCGAGGACGGACGGCCGGTCAGGATCCTTACCGTCACCGACGAGTACACCCGCCTGGCCCTGGCCGCCCGGGCCGCCCGCTCGTTCACGTCGCTGGACGTGATCGAGGTAATGGGCGAACTCATGCTGGCCCACGGGGTACCAGGGCACGTCCGCTCCGACAATGGCCCCGAATTCATCGCCAAATCGATAAGGCAATGGCTCGCGGCCAGCGGGGTCGCGACCGTCTACATCAAACCTGGCGCGCCTTGGGAGAACGCCTACGCCGAATCATTCATCTCCAGGGTCCGCGACGAGCTCCTGGAGCGCGAGATCTTCTTCACTCTCAAGGAGGCGCAGGTGATGCTGGAACGCTTCCGGACCGACTACAACACCGTGCGTCCGCACTCGGCGCTGGGTTACCTGACGCCCCTGGAAGCAATCGAGGCGGCGGCGTGATGGATCATCTGCCGATTGCCGTGTGCCGGCTGCTGGTCGGTCTGATCGTGACTCCGGCGAACGCGCATTTCCGCGCCGCGGCCGTCCGCAACTTCAGCCTCGCCACCGGCTCTCCTCCAGGAGAGCCGGTGGCGCCCTCCCACAAGACAATGTCTCTATCCGCCTGGTATCAAAACCGGGGACCTGCCAATTTCAGGCAACTGAGAGAATTGGAATTACGCGCCATTATGTCGAGTGACATTGCAGACGGCGCCCTATTGACGCGCGTCGCTATACGGATTCAAAGCGACTCGAATACGGGAATTACTAACAACTGCCGGCAATGGCGCTTCGGTAAGACGCCGTTTAACCTTTTGGCCGAGCACTGCCGCAGAATCCACTCCGAGTTAAACGCAGTTCCTGGGACGCGACTCAATCAACGCTCGTGAGGATCCATCATTGGCACGAGCGTTTCCTTAGTGGAAGTTGGGGCAGTCAACATCGTGGGCGTTACCACCCTCTCGTTCATTTACCAACTCCGAGACCGTCTGTCGAGATACGCCGAGGCATTTGGCAGCCCTGGTAACTGTTGGGCCCAATGGCCCAAGACACTCGTGCTTAACGATTTCGCCAGGGTGAGGAGGATTCTTCAGCGGCCCCATATCTTCCTTGCGATCGTTCAAGTCTAGCGGCCCATTATGTCTACTACATCCCCTTCAATTGGGTCATTGTAAAAAACTCGCGCCCATGCTCTCTGATTGGTATTCATTCCCGGAAGGTAGTAAAAGATCGTAAAGTGGTGACGCGAAGGGGAGTACTCAGGGTCGCGCTCGCTTTCTTGCGTCCTCAATGTGTCGCTTATCGACTTGAGAACTTTCGCCGACACCTCTTCATCAATCCGGACCCGTAACAGCGGATTGTGGCCGAGTCCGACTATCTCCCTTTTTGTGATTGAGTAATTGACGTCGCCGGCCCCGGATTCCACGCCACTGGAGGTTGTTTGGCCCGAGTTGCCGCCGCATGCTCCGAGGGTCAACATCAGGACCCCCGCCAAGGCGAGCAAACAGAATTCGGGAAGTTTGCGTAATTTCATTGTTCGTCGATTGAATTCAAAATCCAATTAGCACACAATTCTGTCACTCAGTGTCCGTAATTTCGCGATCTTCGTTCCACGTATATCGCAGGGGCAGCGGTTGCAAATCGGCTTCGATTGAGCACCAGAATCTGCCGCCCGCAGGACCAATCTTTTCCGTCATAGCGACAGGCCCAGCGAAGCCCGAGGTCGGGATCGGGGTCGGGCGGGTTTCGCCGAAACGGCTCCTGTGGTCGCTTCCGGCGCTCGATTAGACTGTCCTGATTCCGAGTAGATGCGACAGCGAGCGCCTGAAATCGTAGTGGCCGCACAAAGTATTTCGCAGCGTTCCCACACCCAGCGAAGGAACTCTGGTGTGACCCCGGAGTAGGTCAACGGCAATGGCAGAATCTACGCTTGGAAAACAGCGGGATGTGTCGCCGGTTCCCTTAAACGGTATAGATTAACGCTTGTGGCTATGCCGGACAGAAGGCCGTGGCGATCGACAGTCCGCTGATGAAACGTAATAGGGGTTAGGTCTAACACATGAACTTCTCGGCCATCAATTCACCGGCTCCGGCTCCGAATTACCATCGGGCCCAAATCAGGGGATGCGAGCCGCGCGTTCGGACCCAACCAGTTTCTGCGTCTAATCTGCGCGCGCAAATGTGTCGCCATCGCGACTAATGAAAGTGTTGTCTTTGATCGTTTGAGCCCCGGAGACAAACGCCTGGAAATCGACAGCGAGGAAACTGTCGACACGTACGACGACGTAATTCCAAGGTAGGGTAAACGGCGAACCTCCCGGTCAAATCGGTTTGGGGTCATCCACCGGAAGGCGAAGGCGAGAGTTCTTCTTACAGCGGCAGTACTCGAACTCTGCTCCGGCGTTCATCAACCACAACCAATGCTCCAACTGACAGATCTGATTCGTGCTGAGCGAGCGCGGCAAAGACTGCTCCCCCAAGGTAGTCGGGCAGCACATTTTCGGAGCGGATTTGAATCACGCTAGGGCCGCCACCTTGCGTTAACGCGAGCATTGTCCCGAAATCGAGATCGTGGGTAAACACCACGTGCGTATGAGCAGCCGCCCAATCCATGATCTCTTTGTCAGTCGCCCTTGGGTCGCCGACCGTCGACCAGTGAACGGCTTCCCACCCTTGGTCGTGCAGTGCCCGCACCCAAACCGGCGTCAGATTCATATCCACCATGAGCTTCAAGCTCATGGCGCGGAGAGCGGAACCTCGCGTTCCTCCAACCTCCAAGCTGCATAAGCCAGGGATTGATCAATATCTTCCGGCTCCAAATAGGGATAGGCCTCTAAGATCTCGGCGGGCGTTTGCCCTGATGCCAAAAGCCCCACGACATTTCCTACGGTGACGCGCATGCCGCGAACGCAGGCCTTCCCACCCATGACGTTGGGGTCGAAAGTTATTCTGTCCAGCGCCTTCATGGCCGTTCAGTTCCCGAATAAGGTCGGCGATCTATTCTGCGCACCGCTCTCCAATAATTTTGGCGGATGCAATTGATCACACTCTTACTGATCGACAACGAACCAATTGCCGTGTGTCGGACACCAGCCCACTAGCGGGACCGCATCGATCCTCGGGCACGATGTGATTCGCGAAACCAAGGCGGTTCGTCCATTGATCGGTGTTGTATTAGGCGGCGAACGAGGAGTTTATTGGAGGTTGACAGGTCGCGAGAACCTGGAATACTGGGCAGCTTTGTATA
This sequence comes from Chloroflexota bacterium, assembly GCA_965217845.1. GTDB lineage: Bacteria > Chloroflexota > UBA11872 > UBA11872 > VXNJ01 > VXNJ01. Next base: position 1,717,717 of record OZ244573.1, on the reverse strand, counting down.
AAGTTCCGGCAACGAAAACCAAGCAGCGAGTTTCTGAGCTACTGCAAGTGGTCGGGCTCGCGGATTGGGCTGATCACCTGGTTGAAGGCTACTCGCGTGGGATGAAGCAAAGGCTTCACCTCGCGCGGCGCTTGGTAGAAGACGCTAGCGTGCTGTTTCTCGATGAGCCGACGACCGGGATGGACCCCGTCGCATCTTTAGAGTTTCGAGACCTTGTTGCCGATCTTCGGTCCCAAGGAAAAACGATCCTTCTGACCACGCACGATATGGCAGAAGCAGAGGCAGTGTGCGATCGGGTGACCCTTATCGACCGCGGAAAAATACTTGCAGTAGAGACACCAAGTTCGCTCGGGAAATTGGTCGCAAATTACGAAAGGATTGACTTCCAGGGGTGCACTGTCAAACTCCTGGGGACATTGAAGGCGATCCCAGGCGTCTCTTCGGTTAATCCGCTGCCCGAAGACCTCCATCGTGTCGAACTCGACAGCGGCACTGCCGCGCGCCAAGTACTTCGAGTTCTTGTAGATGCAGGCATCGCATCGATCAACACGTCTCGGCCGAGCCTTGAGGAGGTTTACCTCCGAGTGATCGGAGACGGGAAAGATGAAGCTTGATTGAAGTGATGTGCCGGATAGGGAGCGGAGCCTCATGGCATTTGGCTGTCGTTTTTCATGATCATTAGGCCATTTATGTCGTTGCTCAGCGACTATGTCACTCCAACTGTCCAGCAAAAATGTCAGTGAACGGGTGCGCGTGATTCTTGCCTGCCGATCGCGCCGGTGGGTACCCGGGAGGCCTCAGCAGCTGCCTTCTCACCGAACCGGTTAAGCGGCGGATGTGGCGATTTCGCGTACTTGATGACCGTCATCCGGGCGATTCCGAGTTCGCGGGCGATCGCTCGCAGCGATAAGCCCTTCGATTTGGCCAGTTGCACCGCCTCCCAGCGGGCGACTTGACATGGAGTTGGCTGCCGCCGCGGATCGGGCTCGTCCGGTGACCGCGGTTTGCGCTTGCTCTTAACCGGCACGACCTCGGGCAGCTGCGCTACCTTCTTGAGCTGGCGCTCAAGAGTTCGTCTCGATTTGTCCGCGCTTGCCCCGATCCTCATCAGTCCCGGTTTGGGCGGGACCAGCTGCGAGGGTACGATCCTGCCCGCAAACGCCACCCGCAACCGGCCATCGGTATGTTCGATCACCTCCACCCGGGAGCCGGCGTAGGTGGGATGCTCCCCAGATGGCAGGAGTTGGATTGCCTGCCACCGGTATCTGACGGTGTTGTCGCGCGCCACCCGGCGTGAGTGCCGGAAGGAGAGCACGAGATCAAGATCGAGATCGGGATCGAGCGATCGGTAGGCGGCCTGCGGTTGCGCGGGCGCTACCGCGAACTGGCGGTTGAAGCGCGCAATGAACGACCCCAGCAGGTAGTTGGCGCCGTTAAGGGTGCTTACCCCGTCCAGGCGCAGTTCGGTGACCAGGCGGTCCTGGAAGGTCCCGGCAGCCCGTTCCACTCGTCCCTTGGCCTGCGGCGAGCCGGCAAATATCTGGCGTATCCCCAGTTCCGACATCGCCCGCGCGAACTGGGTGGCGCCCTCAGCCTGACTTGGCCGTCCTGACCGCACTGCGGGCACGAACACGCTGTGGCGGTCGCTGTAGAGCGCCAGCGGGATGCCGTGGTTGCGGATCAGGCCGCCGAGCAGCTCGAAGTAGCCGCAGGTGTCTTCATCGGGTCTAAACAGTGCCGCCAGGACCCTGCCGGTGGCATCGTCGACCGCCAGGTGCAATGTCAGCTGGGGATGCTCGTCGCCCAGCCAGCGATGCTGGCTGCCGTCGATCTGGATGAGCATTCCCTCGCGGGGCATGCGTTCTCTCCTTACCCGGTGACGGGGCGGGCGGCGGCGGCGTGGACTCTTCAATCCCGCGGCAACCAGGATCCGCCTTAAGGTCTGGCGGCTGATCTGGATGTCTTCGCGTTCCTCAAGCAGCTGGACGAGATGGGTGTGATTGGCGTCCGGGTAGCGATCCCGGGCCAGCTCTACGACCCTGGCGGCAATGTCTTCCGAAGTTGCATTACCCGGCCGGCGGCCGCGGTTGCCGTGGGGCAGGGATTTTGCGCCGCTCTCGCGGTAGGCCGCCAGCAAGCGCCAGAACTGGCGCCGGCTCAGGCCGAGCAGGGTTATCGCCTGCCGGGAATCGATCTGGCGGTGCAGGTAGCACTCAAGGATTTGGCGCCGCGCGCGGGGTAGTTGCTCAACCAATGCCATGCTTCCCTACCTGGAGAGGGGAGTGACATTTTTCCTGGGCAGTTAACTACTGACGGAATCGCTGAGCAATAACACCATTTATTCACGGTCATTAGGCCGGACCGTATTCACAGTCATTAGGCCACCACCCATTCACGGTCATTAGGCCACTCCGGGACGCTCCTTAACCGCAGCATTGCGACGATCCGTTTCTGCAACGGGAGCCGCAATGCCCTACAAGGAGGTCCATTTCATGCACGTGAAGGAGGTCATCCGCCGCTGGCAGGATGGGCAGTCCGGACGAGGGATCGCCAGGGCCACCGGCCACGCCCGCGATACGGTAAGCCGCTACATCGCCGCCGCCGCCGATCTGGGTCTGGCCCGCGACGGCCCCGCACCCACCCAGGAGCAGCTGGCCACCCTGGCCGGGCGCAACCTGCCCGGTCCCAGACAGGAGCGCACCCCGGCGTCCGACCGGCTCAAACCCCACCTCGGGCGCATCAAAGCCTGGCTGGAGGAAGAGGGGCTCCAGCTCTCAAACATCCACGACAAGCTCGGAAGGGCAGGGGTTGCGGTCTCGTACGCGTCGCTGCACCGGTTCTGCCGCCGCAACGACCTGGCAGGACCCAGGACCAGGTCCGCCATCCGCATGGTCGACACCGAACCCGGGCAGGTGATGGAGCTGGACTTTGGCCGCCTGGGCAAGATCTACGACCACGACGCCGGGCGCGACCGCTTCGTCTGGGCGATGCAAACCGTCTGCGCCTACTCGCGGCACATGTTCGTATGGCCGCTGTTTACGCAGGACACCGAGGGCGTGATCGAAGGACTGGAGGAAACCTTCAGGTTCTTCGACGGCGTACCCAGGTTCTCGGGTATGGACAACTACCCGGTCGCGGTCGCCAAGGCCCATCCCCGGCAACCGGTGCTCACCCGCGCCATTTCCGAGTACTCCCAGCACCGCGGCTTCTTCCCCGATCCCACCGCCCCGGGCAGCCCGACCCATAAGCCGAAGATCGAGTCCGGCGTCCGCTACTGCCGCGAGCGGTTCTTCAAAGGCGAGCAGTTCACCTCGCTGGCCGATATGCGGACAAGGGCGCGGCACTGGTGTCTGGAGGTGGCCGGACGGCGGATGCATGGAACCATCCACCGCCGGCCGCTGGAGGTCTTTGCGGCCGAGGAGCAAAAATGCCTGCGCCCCTTTGACGGGGAACCCTACGATGCCGGAAGCTGGCAGATGGTGAACGCTCGGCAGAGACCGCCATGTACGGGCCAAGTATGCCCTTTACTCGGTCCCGCACGATGTGGCGCCCATCGGCGCCAGGGTCGAACTGCGCGTCGGCCGCAAGCTGGTAAAGATCTACCACCGCGGCGCCCTGATCAAGGTCCACCCCCGCCAGGGAAAGGGCAAGCGCGTAACCGATCCGGACGACCTGCGGCCCTGGGAGCGCGATTACGTCTCGCGCGATCCGGAACCCCTCCGCCGCCAGGCCGCCGAACTGAGTCCGGAAGTCGGGTTCTACGCCGACGCCCTGCTGGGCAGTCACCCCACCCTGGCGAAGCTGCGCTCGGTGCGTTACCTGAACCGGCTGGGTGAGCGCTTCGGCGCCGCGGCCCTGGCGAAAGCCTGCCGCCAGGCGATGGCGGTCGAACTATATGACGTGGACCGCCTGCGGGCCATCCTGCTCAGAGCGATCGAGCAGGCGGCCGGGCCCGAACCGGGCCCGGAGCCGGAACCCCCGCCGGGCCGCTTTGCCCGCCCCGGCGACGAATTTATCCCCAGCGCCCTGATCGCGGACGACCGCGATCACTACCGACGCGACCACTAAACGGAGACAACCGATGCAGACACAGGAACCCAGCGCCGCTGCTCCGGCGCCTCCGGCTGGGACAGATCCTGCCCACCCTGCCCGAACGGGTGGCGCTGGCCCGCCGGGACCGCCTGGACTACCTGGAGTTCCTGGAGACCATCCTCGCCGATGAAGTCCTGCGACGCGACCGCAAGCGCCTCGCCGTACGGCTGCAGAAGGCCGGCTTCGAACAGCTCTGCGCCCTGGAGGACTTTGACTGGGACGCCGCGATAACCCTGGACCGGCGGTTGATCGACGTGATCTTCTCGCTGGATTTCATCGATCGCAAAGAGCACGTGCTCTTCGTTGGCCCGGTAGGGGTGGGCAAAAGCTTTTTGGCTTTAGATCCTGGGCTATGCGGCGATCAAGGCCGGTCACTCGGCAAGGTTCGCCAGGGCCGATCGGTACTTTAGGGAGATGGCCCAGGCCAGGCTGGACGGGACGGTGACCAGGATCTTCCGCTCCTACCTGGCGCCCGACCTGCTGATCCTTAGGCGATCTGGGACTGCAGCGTCTCTCCGGGCAGCAGTCGCTGGACCTCTACGAACTCATAATCGCCCGGCACCGGGCATCGAGCCTTGCGATCACCTCCAACCGCGCCTGCCAGAGGAGTGGCTGGCGCTGTTTGCAGATCCGCTGCAGGCCAACAGCGCTCTGGACCGGCTGGCGCACTCCTCCTACCAGGTGGTGATCGACGGCAAGAGCTACCGCCGCCGGCTCTCCCCGCATGCGCGGCTGGCCCGGAGGTGGGCCGAACCGGACATGCGGCCCCCGCGTGACCCCGGCGGGGCCGATTGATGCGGGTCATGGGGTCAGGGCCCGAATGTGCGGGGCTGGTTTTGGCTCTGGCTGGGGCGTTTTTGGCCGCACTGGGCCGAATTGGGCCCGAATCGGCAAAAACCCGCCGCATCGTCCACGACCCGCGGGCCGGGGAAGTCCCGAAATCGCCCCCTACGGGCCTTGGCGGGGGCGGGTTCAGGGCCGCGAGGCTCCGAATGCGCGTGGCGAGGTCGGGATTGCCGGCTCGAGGACAAGCCGGGAGCAGGCCCGACAGCTTTTAGGGTTGAGCGAATCAGCTCGGCTGAGGACATGTCCTCAGCCGAGCTGAAACATCGCCTCGGATAAATTTGGTAGAGCGATCCCAGGGTGGCCTAAAGACCTTGAAAACGCCGGCCTGAAGACCCTGAACAATGACATTTGGCAATTGACTGGCAATCCAACTACGGAATTGCGATGCTGCGGCTTCGGTTGCGTTCCTTGTTCCAGATCGTCCGGACGACAAGCAAGAGCTAAGTGTTTTGAGGTCTCGACTGTTCGACATCGATCGACAATGCGATTTCGATAATGCCAATTATTTCCAATGCTCCTATTCGACCGATCACTGCCAAAGAGCGTTGCTCCTACGCCGCAATTTGATGAGTTTTGCATCCGGGAGGTGTAAGTTGGCTCCGACCAAAGAACCTCGGCAGGGAGCAGTTTTCTTTGAAACGGGGCCGGATCCCCAATCGTGATTGGGACATTCAGCTCTCAACCCTCAAGTGTTAGTGTTTCTGTCAACGCCAAGGGTTGCCAATTCAGTCAAGCGTTCAATTAATCCGGGCAAGTAACCTGCGGTTTCTTTTTGCTGCGAGGTCACAGTGACAGGAATCGAACTCTCTACAGGGGTATCTAGATTGGCGGCATGCACTTGAAATCTCAGTAGACCTTGACATTCGTTATTCAGATCAAGGGGAATCAATCGACATGCGAAGGTCTCAGTTGTGTGACCATGACGGAACTGTTCGCTCTCTAGCTCCAGCGATTCAGTTGGCTTGGATGATCCACCACCCTTGTAATAAAAAAGATCGGGATCTCGACGTTCGGGAAAGTTTGAATTCAGTGACGCCCCGAGGTCGCCCATGTAATTCAATCGAGGCAATTCGATACCCAAAAAGGGGCCCTTACGCAATGCTCTCTCATATTCACGTGGTTCTACGAGGGGCGGCGCTGGGTACTCCAACTTCGGTTCATCAAATGGAGAAAAGTAGCAGTCTCCGAAGGGTCTCATTAATCGAAAAGGTCCTTCCGCCGTGAACCTGATCAACACCTTTTCGGCAGGAACATTTCCGACGTTCTTGAGTTTGAACTCGCACGAGGGGAATCCAAAAGCTACCGCTAGCGACTTGTCGAGCCTTTCAAGCACCTCTCGGCAGCTTTGAGTCCATTCGTGATATTTGTGACCGAAGGAAATCACCTTGTCACTGTTATTGACACCTAGCTCTTCAGGCGTGAGTATCTCGCCGATGGAATCAGGCTCCATTTCCGACGCCGAAGAGAATGGGGTACCGTGTGGGAATTGCTTTTTCAGTTCCTCAATGGCATCGGCAATTTCACGTTCGCTTAACTTCGAATACGTCGTAGTTTGCAGTTCCAACCTGCCCGTTGAGGCATATTGCATACGCTGAATCTCAAGTTCAGGCACATGCGTTTGAAGTTCTGCCAATTGACCACGAAGGCTCGCAATCTCCAATTCTTCTGGCGATGGTTCGGGCTCCAAGCGCCATTCCGTTGGCACGACGCCAAATGGCACGTTGAGAGCGTTAGCAGTAGCCATGACGCCAGTATCGTCAGTGACCAGCAAGATTTCTTGAGTCGGATCCGCAATTCTTTTCGCATGCACTATGCCAACCAGAGAGTCATCTGGATTTTGAAAATCCAGTGTGCTCTCAAGTTCGCGACTTGGCCTCAACAGGGCGTCGATTGCAAAGACAACTTTGGGATTGGACTCGCGAATCACCCTAGGCTCGCCGTGTTGCAATAACTCGTCGCGGATCAATTTATTGATTTTCCGAGCCCTCTTTCGGATTCGATTGCTCGGCGAAGATTTCAGTTTGTCCAATTCACGCTGAACAACTATGCAGACCACTATGTGGATTTCGTCATACCCTGGCCAATCTGCCCAATCCAATTGAGTCAGTTGCTTGCAATGCAAGAACACATTTGTGTCAGGAAAAACTAATAGAACCCGTTTATGCAATCTTTAATCCCTTTTGAGCGATCTCTGTTGGGTCTTCCCGAGTGGAACCGGGACGCGATGTCTTCTTTGTGAGATGCCGATTACCTTATTCCACCTGTTTGATCGCTGGATCGGTCAATTTTGAAAGACTGACCGTCGATTCTGCCGTTTTCTGTTTGAATAAACGCAGTCTTTGACGTCCGCAATCACTCGCGTGCGGACGCGAATGAAGTCCGTCCCGCACGGGAACTATTCCTTTATCGGCACGCGCATCGATTCCAGTTCCGGATCCCCACACTAATCGGCGGCGGCTCTACGGTCGCCGTATCTACCCTGGTCCAGATTCGGAGCTCGAGTCGGTAATAGTGCGAAATCCTTTATGTAGGAGCACATTGCCGGACAAATTTAGATTTAACCATCACTCCAACGCAGGTGCAGTCCACCTGGGTGTCGCCAATGCCCGAAAGTAGAGGCAGGATCTACCGTTGAGGTCTCAAATCCCTTAGGGCCAACTGTGAATCGGTCAATCCGAGCATTCGACCTAATCGCAATTATGTCGATTACGGACATGCGGCGGCGTTGAATTGTGGGTGGTCCGCTATATCGAATCGCTTGGGCAAAAGCAATACCCGCCCAAGTGCGGGCGCCTGTCTAAACGATGGCAGCTCGATCGCGCGCCTGGTCCGTTTCGGCAGCAGGCTTAGTTGGCAGTTGATCAATCAACGTCCCCATGTCGTTTGTAGCCTGCACCAAATCGAATTGGGTTTGCAGATTCAACCAGAACTGCGGATCCATTCCGAACCAATGCCCTAGCCGCAACGCGGTGTCGCAACTGATCGATCGGCGGTGGGCAATGATTTGGGAAATTCGATTCGCGGGCACATCCAATTGCCGAGCAAATTCAGTCGCCGATATCCCCAACTCGGCAATTTCGTCTTTGAGGATTGCTCCAGGATGCACCGCTCGCTTAAACAACGTAGTCCGCCTTAGCCGAAATTAGTGGTAGTCAACGATCTCGACCCGGGAGGGACCTGCTTGGCCAACAGGCCACCTAAAGCAGATTCGCCACCGGCGATTAATCCTGATTGAGTATTGACCACGACGCCGACCGCCAAGTGACTCGAGGCGATTGCTGGGCAGCGCCCGCAACGATTCGATAGAAGCGGCGGCATTGAGAATCGATAGACGTTTCTCAGCTTGCTGCTCAACCGACTCAAACTCCCTAACAAATTCGCCACTTGCAAACCTCTCGGTCCGCTTATCTGCGTAGTCGACGATCATCTCCGATGATTCTCGGTCAATAGACGCAGTACGTCAAGCGTATATTGAGATCGCCATCGATGTCTGTCGAATCCCAGACAAGGTGAAATCTGAGACTCTTGCACCTGCCCGAGGCGCCAAGGAAGTATTCAGACCCGGGAGTTAGTTCCTGGCTTGATGCTGATCCCGGTCAATGCAGCAGCTTCTATAGGCTGCGGTCAGAAACAAGAAAAATGATTATGTCTAATGGCGCGATTACCGCAGGATTTCTAGACACCAGCGCCGATAGGTGCTTCGAACTGCTCCAATTCAAAGCCGTTGGGCGGCCATGATGATGTGGCTGCCACTATCGGTCAGGCCCGGGCGGCTGTTGAGTTCGCGTTCGAGCCTGACGGCCGTGGACCAAGCCTGGCGATCGGCAACAACCTCATCTATAGTCGTCGAACCCGCAATCGCAGTTACGTTGCTGCCGGCCAACTCCAATACCTGACACCCTGGCAGCAGGCTCCGCATCTCATCGCTCGTGAACATGTGCATCGGGGGATGCTGCATATTTGTCTCCGGCATTGGGACTGCGCCAAGATCGCCGTCCTGAAGGACGCGCCACACCTGCTCACTTTCAGGGTCCTTTAGGACAGGCAGGTTGGGGCGGCGAACCAGGTTGACGGCCACCCCGTACAGGCTCATTGCGCTTGCCAGGACAAAACCATCGGACCGAACGACCCGAACGAGTTCGGAGGCCGCCCGATTTCTCTTTTCGCAAACATACGACAAAGCTCCGCCGAAGCAGATCACGACATCAAAGCTCGCATCCGGGAAGATAGACAAATCTGAAATGTCCGCGGATACGAACTCTTCGACCCGGTCCAGCAAACCCGCTTGACCGATCCGCTCGCGGGCGAGTTGAAGCTGGCGTTCCGACAGATCGAGCGCCGTGACGGTCGCACCGAGCTCCGCGACGGCGATGCTGAATCTCCCCGGGCCGCAGCCGGCGTCCAGGACTCGATCGCCGGGTCGAACGTATCGCTTGATGTAGTCGGTGTGGATGATGGCCTGCAGCCGCCCGTAAGCAGAAGCTGCGAGCCTGGACCACTCAAGTTCACCGTAATCGTCGTAATACGCCCTGGTGTATGCAGGGTTGTACCAGATCAAGGCAATCTCCCCAATTCAGCTCTCCCCAGCGCCAATCTTCGCGCATTGGTCGCAAACTTAAATCGGCGATGTATTGCGCGACGCTGTAGACATTATGTCCAGCGCCCCCGGTCTCTGTGTTTCTCAATTGGGGCTTGCATTGCCAATTCGCACCTGCGCCGATCAGTCATTTAGCCAGCTGCGTGAATTGACAAAGGCCCATGGCGTGGATCATGTTTGGACGGATTCTGGCGCGCAGAGGTTCGAAGGGGTTGCAGGTCAATGCCCGTATTTCATGGCGTTAACGCGCTGGATTTTGCGCGCCGTCGCGAATGGCGTGCAGGGTCCCCAACACCGGCAAGGTGACTTGTGCCGACATTTCGGCATCGAATCTTCCAATTCGAACCGTGCGATAGGCGGCGCTACCGCTACTTGCCGCTTCATGCGGTTGATGTTGGGGTCCACGGATACGCAGATTTTGCCGAATTGGCCTGGACCGCCCAAATGCCAAGTGTCTATGGCCGGGTGCTGGCCGATGAATGTGCACCGCGATCCAGATCAATTGACCGAACTCTTGTCGGGTCCATCAGGTGGTTGATAAAACGCACACGCACTTCTCGCTCTGTTTTCAGTCCTGCTAACGTCGGGCTTGCGCGTCGCCGTTGGGGCTCGACGTTTCCTGAATTCGGCACGACGCCCGATACGCAAATCCTCGCCGAACTGCGCTGGCGATTTCCGGAATCTTCTTGGCAATAAGTCGAAGTGTGGCGCAAATTTGTGCCCGCATTGCGGCGCGAAGTCGGCGTCGTCATCAGAATCCAAACCGACGCTGTTGACTTCACCGCCGTCATGAACTACGAGCGACCATTCGAATAGCGGCGCGCAGACTTTGAGCTTCTAGCTGGCGCTGCAGTGGCCGTCGTTGAGCTGAAGGGAAATGTCAATCCATCCGATGCCGACATCGATCAGGCTCACGATTATGCCCGGACCCTGGTCTGCCACCGCCGCGACCGCTACCGCGCGCCGTCCATTCCGTTCTCATTCCGACACGATTGCAGGGATTCGTTCGCACCGAGCGCGGCGACAATATCTGCATGCCCATTGAACTCGACCGATTGGTTGCTGCGCTTACCGGTGCGCCGGAGCACGAATCGGTATTCCTAGAAGGGGTCGCCTAAACTGCGTGCAGCAGCCTTCCAATGCGATCCTCGCGTTGAGCCTATTCTGCTCGGACGCCGCGCTGGGTTGCTAGTGCTCCCAATTGGGACCGATGACAATGCCGAATGAGCCATTAACAGAACAGGTCGAGGGTGTAGGAGACGGAGATCCCCCGTCTTGGGGCGACTACCCCATCGACACGGTGTTAATCCGCAACGAGCCTCGAACTGTGTATGACGTCTTACGCCGAATCGGTCAAGGTCAATTCGTCATGAATCCTGACTTCCAACGCCACTTCATATGGGACGTGGCCAAACAGAGCAAGCTCATCGAATCCGTACTCATGCGTATACCTCTCCCAGTGTTCTATCTTGCGGAAGATGAACAGGGGCGCATGATCGTTGTTGATGGCCTGCAACGGCTTACGACATTTCAGCGCTTTGTCAATAACGAACTAAGGCTTCAGCTCCCGGAGCAGACCGAGTTGAATGCCAAGCGGTTCAACGATCTCTCACCGAAGCTGCAAAACAGAGTTGAGGACTGCAACCTTATCCTGTACATCATTGACGCGAAAGTGCCCGAGCAGGCTCGCCTCGACATCTTCGATCGTGTAAACAGTGGCGTTCCTCTCACTCGTCAGCAGATGAGGAACTGTCTATACATGGGTCCAGCTACACGTTTTCTTCGCGAGGAGGCGGAAAAGCCCTTTTTCGTAAGGGTGACCGGGCGAAGCTTGAGACCGTCCGTAATGCGAGACCGCGAGTTTGTCAATCGATTCTGTGCATTTCAGATCTTGGACTTGGAACGTTACGGCGATGGCATGGATGATTTCCTCGCTAAGTCCTTGCAGAAGATGAATGACGAGCCGGAATCGCTTGAAGGATTGTCTAGGTTCCTTTTGAATAGTTTGGAGAACAACAATGCCTTGTTCGGTCAACACGCTTTTCGGAAGCACCAGCCAGGCAAACCAAAACGGACCGTGATCAATGCCTCGCTCTGGGATGTCATGTCGACAGGACTCTCACAATATTCAATCTCTCTTGTCGAAGAGAACATGGATGCAATCAAGGCGGCATTCTTTGATTTGCTACGCGACCCCGAATTCGAGAACGCTGTCACATACAGTACGAGCAGCGCGAAGCAAGTAAGAAGGCGCTTTGAGATGGCGCACGGAATGTTGCAGGGCGTGCTCGGTGCTCACCCGGCTTGAGCTGCGATTCTTCAAATGTTTCGAGCATCTGCGATTGCCGCTCGCGCCACTCACGTTGCTGACGGGGCTGAATGCCTCAGGGAAATCTTCTGTCCTTCAGTCGTTTGTGCTCCTACGCCAAACGATGCGGGAGCATGAGTGGTCTACCCGTGTGGCACTCAACGGCGCTGGCGTGCGCTTGGGTACCGTGCCCGATGTCGTGGACGAGGTTTTCGGAAGAGACAGCATCTATGTGGCCGTTAGCGACGAGGAGAATACCTGCGCGTGGACCCTCGGCGGCGACCGCCGTGACATGTCGATGGAGGTGCGGATTGTCGCAGTTAACGGGCAAGAGACTCACGCCCCTGAATATCTCCGATACATGGTCCCTCCTGAACAGGTAGCGAGCGTTGCAGCGCTCACTCGGAAACTGCGTGACCTGACCTACATCACCGCCGAGCGGATGGCGCCCCAAGACACCTACGAACTCGAGGATCCGCATACGGTCCGAACCGTCGGTCCCAGGGGCGAGCATGCCATGAGTGTGTTGCACTGGGCCAGGGACGAGAAAACGCTTGCCGGGCTGATTCTTCCGACAGCGGCACCCACGCTTCTGCGACAGGTAGAGGCACGAATGCGCACCCTCTTCCCGGGGTGCGTGCTGAACCTCCAGCAGACCCCCGGGGTAAACGGGGTCACGCTTGGATTACGGACATCTGAGGCTGAGGAGTTCCATAGGCCTGTGCACACGGGGTTTGGCCTAACTCAAGCGCTGCCGATCGTGGTGGCCGCTCTGGCGGCTCGCAAAGATGATGTCATTCTCATTGAGAATCCGGAGGTGCATCTCCACCCTGGCGCCCAGTCACAGATCGGCCAGATGCTGGCTGACGTTGCCTGTGCAGGTGTCCAGATCGTCATCGAGACCCATAGCGATCATGTGCTGAACGGCGTGCGGCGGTCTGTGAAGGCAGAGGTCCTGAGTGGTGAGCAGGTTGCGATTCACTTCTTCAGACCGCGCTCTGACGACGAGCCGAGTGTTGTTGCCCCAACCATGGACGATTCTGGAAACATAGACGACTGGCCAACAGGGTTCTTTGATCAATACGACAAGGACTCTAGCTATTTCGCGGGGTGGTCCGACGCCTAGTATGGAGCTGCTCTTCAACGACGCATCTCTGCACGGGCAATTCGACATCGAGAGCTTCCGACTCGCTGTCGGGCGACTAATGGCCGTTCGGCAAGCTGCTCACCGGTATGGCCGCGAACTCAAATGCAATCGAAATGTATCGGACGCTTTGATTTCGCACGACCGAAGAATGCCAAGCTTCATCCAGTTCCTCCGAAAAGACGAACGGAGATCCCTTCAACTTTGGCTCACTCGCGCGGGGCACTTCTGGGAGGACTTCCGTCAGCACAGCGAGGACGAATGGGTGGAGGTTCGCGGCGAGCTCGTAACCGGGACTGCTGTCGCAGAAGCAGCTCACGCAGTACTGCACGGGCATCAATGCGCACTAGTCAGCGCGGATCCCTCGAACTGGTTGAATTCGCCCATTCCTGTTGATTGGCGAAGCGATGGTAACGGCGAGACCACGTCCGTCGAGAACTATTGGACTGCGGATGCGTTGGAAGGCGCCCTCCAAGCGGTCCCGATGCCGTTTAAGTCTTGGGTGGATGTTGAGAAAGGAGTCAAGCGACGTTATCCCGGGCTCAGATTCGCCCAAAACGCTTTTGAACCGCTATCCGGACATCCATTTAGCGTAGGGGCTGCCAAGGGTATCGTCACCCGCCTCCGCATCCTAGAGGAGTTCAAGGGCAGTTTTGGTGAAGACGGTCGGCGTACACAAGCGGGTAACGATATATACCAGGAGTATTTCACTGGGAGCAACGCCCATTTCTCTGACTCATCCGCCACGGAAAAGAATGAATTCCGCTCCCAATTGATGTTTCGGCACCCGACGAGGAGCGGCGAGTCTTTGTTCTGTACTTGGCACGGGAAAGTGAAGGCGCAGCAGTTGCGAATCCACTTTTCGTGGCCCGTTCGGGCGGAAGAGCCGCTGTTCATCGTTTACATCGGACCAAAGATCACCAAACGGTGATGCCGGGCCACTCCAGGACGATGACCAGACTGCTCGAAGAGGGACTCCGGTTCAACCGGCGTGGCGATTGGATCAACCAGGATGTCTGGGTGGGAAACACCGTAAAGAACGCCGACTGCACCGGCTGTGCGTGACTCGAAATTTTGACCGGGTTTTTACAGCGCTATTTCCTCCATCTCGAGCCCAGCCTGATAACTGGGCACACCAATTCGAGGACGACGGCGTGGAGGACAGTACGGTCTGCGGCCGCCGCAGTGTCCATCGGGCGGGGGTTGAAAAAGAAAAAGAGATCCGGGTCAATATCGGCCGGATTAGCTAACGCAAACTGGCAATTCTTGGTGCCATTAATCCCTCGGCGGACATTGGCGTCGTGGCACTCGAGAACTGGGCCATGCCGCGCAGGATGAACGACCCCCACGTCGACGAGGTGGTGTTCAGTATCGAGCATCGCTCCACCTTGGCTTACAGCGACGAAGCGCCACCGATCGATCACGAAGAACCAGGGTTCCGGGTAACGGTCAAGAACCAGACGGTGCGCTTCCAACTCAAGGAGCACTTTGCGACTAAGGACGAAGCTCTGAAGGCGATTCATCCCTACGTTCGAAATTGGGAGATGGACGCATGCCTCCGTGGACGGCCCGGAGACTTTCGATTGCGGTTCGAAGACGCAAGAATCATCGACCGAAACCCACCGCCACCGACGCCGGGAACCGTCGACATTTCAGTTCAAATAACCGCCGGGGCACCGACCGTCACTGTACGCGCTCAGGTTGAGAAGCTCATTTATCCGGCTCCACCTTCAGGGTTGACGCTCAAGGCTGACAACCCTGACGTAGCTACGATGTACCACCGACTGACGGGCTACTACGAAGGCAGAGAGCCCCTGCCGGGCATGGCATTTTTCTGCCTGTCGGTAGTCGAGCGTCGCTTCAGGAGAAGGAAGCGCAAGATGGCAGCGGCTTTCTATCACATCGAAGAGGCAATTCTCAACGAGGTTGGAAGGCTCTCTTCAACCAAGGGAGGGGCAGCTTCGGCACGTAAAGCGCCGGCCACGGGCACCGAACTCTCGGCAACGGAGTCGCGATTTCTCGAAATCGCTGTCAAGAAGATCATCCGCAGAGCTGCGGAGGTAGCCCAGGACCCCGGCGCAAGCCTACCAACCGTCGCGCTCGCGGATCTATCTGACCGCTCCTAGCCACACGGTGTGGCCGGCGTCTCGGGTGCAGGGCGGCCTGAACCACTTCCCTTCGGGCAACTTCAGCGCCAACGCCGCTTGGTTGCGGGTGCTGGCAATAGCTGAAAACGACTGCCGCTGGTGGGCCAGATCGGGGATCGGTGGTGAGGTGTTCTGACCGATTCCACGATACGCTGCCGCATCATAGCAGTGCTCAGCTGGATCACCCGATCGGGACGACGCAATATACTGCACCTGCCCCGCAACTGGCCTTGAGCGAAGATGTTCCTGCAGATCGTTTGCGAGGTGAAAGCGGTGCCCGCACCAATCTGATCCCGGCGGATCTGTGGCCGCCGCAACCCCATCATCCGGAGCTGGCCGCAGGAGTCAGGGTATGTGCGCCAGGCGACCTCAATTCAGCCACTTAGCCGACGAAACTTCGGCCAGGGGTCTCAAAAATGGCTGACTTCACCCTCAGCTGCCGCCGTCCTTACCCGAATCGGCGGGATCGACTCTCAATATCGCAACCGCATGCGGCTCGGAGTCCAAATCGGTGGAGTAAGGCAATGGAGATAATCGCAATTATGTCGAATATGCCAGTCCAATGACTTGGCCGCTTAGTGGGCTTCATGGGAGGTTGGATGGTGCGGGCGATTGGGTAATTGCGAGGCATGGCCATCGCGAATTTTCGAAAGGCGACTACGGATTGAATTCATCGCTTTGTTTCGATGGAGATTTCCAATAAGTGTTAGCTGGCGAGCGTCCATCCGAGTGGTGATTGCACGATTTGTCAAGCACCCAATCGAGGCCACCTTTTCACCGCAAGTGCAGCAAGTTGCTGGGTCCTTTCGCGGATTTGCCGGGGTCCCCATTCGTCGTAATCATCGAGAACTGTTCTTGCTGTCCGATAAATGGTCTCGTGTCGGAGGCGGGACCGCGCTTCTGCCCAGCTGGTAGTTCCTTTGGTCGAGTTGTCCGATTGGCTCAGTGGAATGAGGTTGCCCAGTAAATCGAGCTGCAATTTGCGCTCATCATCGTCGTCGGAAAAACCGTCGCGCCATGCCCCTTTGAGAGACCTGGGCGCGATGTGATCGACTGTTATGCGCTGAAGTTGCTCAAGCGTGATTGGGTTAGTGCGGTGAGAAGCTATTTCAATTTCAGCAAGTACGTATCCGTCGAGGCGCCGCCCAAAAAACGGTTTGCCTTGAATGTCGCGATTGAGCTGCTCATCATCAGGAAAGTCGATAGTTCGGGTTTGCAAATCTCCGACCAAGGATCCAGAATCCCCCTTGTTTTTCTTCCACAGCCCTTTGAATACGGCGTGCAACCCCGTCGGTTCCCTGCCAGAAAACGCCCTTCTGACTAAGAATGACTCCACAATCCGTAAGCACTCCGCGGCGGCACCCGCATTGAGTGAGCCAAATCGATGTGCTCTCAGGAGTTGGACCAAGAACGAATAAGTGACACGTGGGGCGGGCATCCTCGCAAGACGTGAAACGAGTTGGGAGATTTCAGGCGAGGTGTCGTAATCGGCGTTTGACGCGAGTGCGTTGTATTCAGGGACGAAACGGCTCAAATCTTCGATGATCACTTCGGCGGTGGTCGTAGGGTCGCTTTCGTCCCGAATCGTTGCATTCCAATGGGTGTTCAAAGCACGGAATGATCCTGCGACGGTGGCTTTGTCATCAACCGTGAGGGTGAAAGGGTAGTAATAATCGTCGTGTTTCTTCCTGTCGGCAAAAGAATCCTCGAACGGCTTCCAATGCTCGTTATAAAGTTCGTTTGCTGTCGGCGCGTCTGCATTTAGCCTTCGGAAGATTTCGTTCTTGACTAAATCCCCGACAGTGAGCGCTTGACCTTTTCGGTTAAGTCGGTCAAATACCTCGTTTGGCTGATGCCTTTCCGCGATATTTATGACCGCAATCTCAACTTTGTCGACTAATGTCAATACCAATTCGCTTAATGACGCACCATTAAATCCTTCGTCGGACCCGCATCTTTCTCGCACCTCTGATCGAGCAATTGCCAACGAGTCAGTCATCTTCCCAGGTTTGAATCTCGAACCCGTGGGCAATCTCCATTGGATTTTCAATTCACGGCACAGCGCTGCAAATTCCGGTGCATTCGGGATAGTCGGGTAAAACCTGGGTTCGCCCCTAGTCCTGGTGCGTGTCGAGATCAAGAATTCTTCGGCAATCGCCGTGGCTTCATCTAGGTGCCCGTGCAACTGCCATTCCAAAGAAACCGCGAGCAATGTAAGAAAAAGCGTGGCAATGCGCTGTTGACCGTCTAGAACCAGGAATTCTTCCAGCCGCCCAGAACCTGGATCGCTCGGACCTTCATGCTTCAGGATGATCGCACCTAAGAAAAGTGCTTCAGATTCGCCGTCTTCTACTTTTTTTACGTCTTCCCAAAACTCTTCAAGATTCCTGCGGGACCACGAATAGGGCCTCTGATACAGAGGGGCCAGCAATTTGCGCTCGACTTCAAACAGAGCCCGCACGGTAACGCAACTGTCGTGTTGGTTCAGGGCCATAACCACCTATCTCACGATCATCCGAGGCAGGAACGCTCCGCCAATTGGAAATCTCTCAGTATTGTCAACTGAATCGATCTCGGACGCAGTTGCTGTTAACGGCCACTTTGCGCTGACCGCCGCAATGGCAATATACGTCATTCATAAGCCATGCCCCGTGCTCGTATCGGCGGTGGATGCACTCATCCGGCGTCACTTCGGCTCGAAATCCAGATTGATTGGATTCCGCGACAGACGGTTTGTTTAGTGGTGGAGTATACTACACCAATCCACAAAGCATCGGACTTAATGCATGACCCTTCCGGATGAGTTCACTGTACCGGAAGCGGCTCAATATTTGGGTGTGAGTGAAGAAACGGTCCGTCGCAATATCAGGTCGAGGCGCTTGAAAGCAATTAGGCGAGGCACGCAGTGGTTCATTACGTCCGACGTGCTCCTTGTTTTCGCGAGCAGTTATGACCCGAAAACCGGGCGGATTCGGCGGATGATTTGACTATGTACGCCAGGGTCGCATCTAAGGTGAATTGATGTGAAAAAAGATTCAGACGGCGGGGATGATTGACAAATCTTCGGCGCCTGCAGTGGCGTGATGGCATTTCGGCAATTGCGTGATTGATTTCAAGATCGACAGAATCCGGAAAGGGAATCGACCGCGGGTCCTTGATCTATTTGCGGGTTGCGGTGGACTGTCGTTGGGATTCGATTCGGCAGGTTTCGAAGTAATTGCAGGAATTGACAACGACCCTCATGCCGCGCAGTCGCATGGAGTCAATTTCCACAATGGTGCGAAGGAATTTTCGAAAGCGCGCGACGTTTCCATAACACCGAGCGAATTGTGCACGGAGCTAGACCTTGGACCGGAAGCTGAGGCATTCGACGTGATTGTCGGTGGACCGCCGTGCCAAGCATTCGCTCGTGTTGGTCGCCCGAAGCTCCGTGAGATTGATGAACATCCAAAGGCCTTCCTGCACGATTCCCGGGCGCGATTATTTCTGGATTGGTTGCGCTTCGTGGATCGTTGCCAACCGCTGGCTGTGCTAATGGAAAACGTGCCGGATGTATTGAATCACGGTGGACAGAACATTGCAGAAGAGACCTGCGAAGTATTGGAAGACAAGGGCTACATGTGTGCGTACACGTTGTTGAATGCATCGTATTACGGCGTGCCGCAGATGCGGGAGCGAATGTTCCTTATCGGATTTCGCCGAGAAGTCACCGAAGTTATCGAATTTCCGGAACCCACGCACTGGGTTAGATTGCCATCTGGGTACAAAAGTTCTAGAGCGGTGGCCCTTAGGCATCTACGCAGTAATGAGTTGCGGGGCGTTCCCAATTGTTATGTAAGGCCACCAATTACTTCCGACGACAAACCACCTGCCGTAACGGCGTATGACGCTGTCGGTGACCTACCACCAATTTATGCCCGTGACGGCGTCCGGAATGGTGAAATTCGCCGTGGTGCCAGGAGATTTGTCGAACCAATGCAATATGCTCAAGATCGGGCGCTATCCAATTACGCTCGGGACATGAAGCAATGGCCGGAGTTTGAAGCTCGGGATGTGATGTACGATCACGTAATCAGATATCTCCCTAGAGATTTCGAAGTGTTCGCTCGCATGAACCATGGAGACCAGTATCCTGAAGCGGCTGAGCACGCAAAAACCATGTTGGCCGAGCGCATCGCGTTGGAAAATCAAATTGGGAGGACTATCGACCCTGGGTCTGCAGAATTCGAACGAATCAAGAAAGAAATTGTTCCGCCATACGATGCCGGAAAGTTTCCTAACAAGTGGCGGAAAATGTGGCCCGATAAACCGGCCCGTACGTTGATGGCCCACCTTGGAAAGGATGGGTACAGCCACATCCACTACGACAGTTCACAAGCTAGGACAATCTCGGTCAGGGAAGCGGCGAGACTTCAGTCGTTTCCTGACGGATTCAAATTTTGTGGCACGATGAATCCCGCTTTCCGGCAGATTGGAAACGCGGTTCCGCCGTTGCTGGCCAAAGCCCTTGCGAAAGTGTTGTTGAAGAGCTTGCGGAACCCTAGGTGACAACGAGGCTCGCATTAAAGCGGCTTACCGCATCGGACTTGACTTTTTTCGCTTGGCAATTCCGAAATCGGAACGCCGGTAACCAAAAGGCCATTAATCTGAACGCGGCAGTTTTGACTGGGAAGCTATATCCGGCATTGGATTCCTCGGAATTCGAGCGCCGAAAACGACTTGGCGTGGACTTGTGGATTGCTGGCCCAGATGCTGCCGCGCCGATAAATCTCCAACGAAAGATCATCAAAGGCGCGCGCTACAAAAACTGGCGACTTGATGGCGAATTCGTGCACAACCCTGAAGATGAACCTGAACGGTTCAATTCGTTGCGCCCTGGCGACATCGGGCTGTTCGCCTTTGTAGGTGAGCTAATTCCGGAAACGGTGGTTCTTCTGCTCGTTAGCCAAGATGCGTCTCAGGACATTGGACTTTTTAGTGAATTGGACACAATCTTGGGCGGATCGCCCATGGCCGCGTTCGACGAAGATTCGCTCGACCGCGCGTGCCGCCGGCTGGGCGTTCCGGAATTTCACCCAGTTTGGATGATCGTTCGCGATGAAGACCTCGCTGAGGCTTCATTGGGCCAAGCTCCTGCCATTGATCGACTGGAAACGAAACCCAGATTCACCAATCTGTCTTACGAAGACTTGAAAAACGCGAGGCGACAAGCAGAGGAAATTGGACGGCTTGGCGAGGAGTTTGTGGACATGCATCTTCGAAGCCTACGGATGGTTGGAGAAATATCCGATTTCGAATGGACCTCGGAAACTAGGCCGCTGGCGCCGTACGATTTCCGGGTTTACGCAAATGGAATCTGGCGGAAGTGGGAAGTCAAAACGACTTCTGGACCGTTCAATCGCGAATACTATCTGTCGCAAGGTGAACTTAGGGAGATGGCGCATGGGGAGGAGCCCTATCGTGTCGCCCGGGTTTATCAGGCAAGTCGCGACGGGGGACGGATGCGGGTCTCGTGCGATCTGAATTCATTTGGGGGATCGGTCGTGAATGCCCTGATGGGTCTCCCGACTGGCGTGACTCCCAACGGAGTGACCATTTCGCCGTACACCTCGTTGTTCTTTGAAGAGGTGCCATTGACCGTGCCAGCAGTACAGCAGGAGTAACGCACTGCCGGACGTCCATACGCGCGCTCAAAGACGGTACAACATGTCGCGCATACGCGGCCGTGACACACTTCCGGAATTAATCGTTCGACGTGGCTTACATGCCCGTGGCTTTCGGTTTCGTCTGCACGCTAAAGAATTACCAGGTTGCCCGGATTTAGTCTTCCCGAAATTCCGAGTGGCAATGTTCGTGCACGGTTGTTTCTGGCATGGACACGATTGTCCAACGTTCCGTTGGCCCGAGACACGGAGTGGGTTTTGGCGAGCCAAGATATGCAATACAGCACATCGAGACGCTATAGCAGTTGGGAGTCTGCGGTGCGAACAATGGCGGGTATTTACGGTTTGGGAGTGCGCCGTGAAAGGTTCTAGGAAACACGAATTGGATCATTTCCTAGACCTGTGCGAAGAGTTCTTGTTGGATGATTCGCGAATTGTTAGCGAAGTAACTGGTAAGAGCGAATGACAATGCAACCGCCAACGGCCATATGGTGGCACGGGTAACTACGCTGCGTGAGCCATTGGTCGCCCAATTCCCCGATCCCGGCTCGCTTGAATGACAGGGCGGCCGTCAGCATCCCGGGGTTGGCGATGATGAAGTCGCCGTCCAAGCCGGCATGCGGGCGCTGGGTGCTATTGGGATCCTTAATCAAAAGAGCTCCCCGTTTCTGAGTTTTCCGGTCGTATACAAACCGATATTCTCAGATACGAGCGAGCACTTATTGCTTTTTTGGGACCCGAATCCTCAGTGGTGTTGGCGGATCCGGAGGATAGACATAATGGTAATTATGTCTACTACGCTCGACGGGGAGTGGGCTCTTTCGCGCAGCCGCGCGATCATCTGGCCGACCCGCTGGCCCAGCACCTGGGCCAGGTATTGGCCCTCGGCCGAGCCGGTTCGGTGCTCGTTTTTAATGGCATCACCTGGCACGGCGGCACCACCAACCGCACCAGCCGGCCGCGTCGAGCCATCCACTCTTTCTGGCTGGCGCGCCAGATTGAGCAGCAGACCGACCAGGCACACTGGATTTCGCCCGCCGCTATCGCCGAATTGAGTCCGGCCCCGCGCTATTTGGTTCACGTATGAACCGGCCGCCGGATCGCTGTCCAAGCTAACCGGCAATTGCAATACTAGGGTCAGGTGGACGTGCCCGCCTCCCGGCAGGCGCGCAACTTGAAGGTGGAGGGGCAGAGATGGATACGAAGACAGCGTTGGCTGAACTGGGCGTTAACGATGAGGCGTTGTCGGAGGAAGAAAAAAGGGAGCTCGACGAGCGAGGCTTCGTGATTTTTGAGGATCTGGTCGGCGGTGAGCAACTGGCTGCCATGCGGCAGCAATTTGATCGGTTACTTGCGCTTGAGGGTGGCGACGGTAGGGAATATAAACCCGAGGCCAATATCGGGAGACTGGCCAATCTCGTCGACAAGGGCTCCCAATTTGGCCCCTGTTACTCTCACCCCAAGGTTCTGGCCGCGATTTGGCACGTCATCGGCGGCGAGATGCATTTGGGCTCCCTCAATGGGCGCGCGGCGCCGCCGGGCCGCGGCAATCAGGCACTGCACTGTGACAATCAGACAACGGCGGAGGTGGTGCTGAACTACGGTGCCTGCAATTCGCTCTGGATGCTTGACGACTTCACCCCCGACAACGGTGCCACGCGTCTGGTGCCGGGAACCCACCGGCTTTTGGCGCAGCCGCGCGATCATATGCCCGACCCGCAGGCCGAGCACCCGGGCCAGGTATTGGCCCTCGGCCGAGCCGGTTCGGTGCTCGTTTTTAATGGCATCACCTGGCACGGCGGCACCACCAACCGCACCAGACGGCCGCGTCGAGCCATCCACTCTTTCTGGCTGGCGCGCCAGATTGAGCAGCAGCAGATCCAGGCCGATTGGCTTTCCCCGGCCACGATCGAAAACCTCTCACCGGCGGTCCGCTACGTCCTGCACATATGAACTGATCGGATTTGGCTGAACGGGCCCGCGTTTGCGTGATCGGGGCCGGGATCGTCTCGGGGCTTGGATTGGCTACCACCTGGCCTGCGAGGACGTAGGCGATGTTGTGGTATCGGTCGCCACTGCCTGGTTGGGGATCGACCGGGCGCGCGGCAGGCGGGTTCAGGCTGCAATTTACGGACCCGGCGATATCGCCTTCTCGCGCTTCGCGCTGGAGCGCTTGCTGCGATTTGAACGCGACACCGGAGTCAGCCCGCAGCTTCGCCAGTACGGATACCTGTTCTTGGCCCAGAGCCCGGCGCGCCTGGCTGCCCTGACGGCGATCAACGGCACACAGCGCGGCGCCGGCCTGACCGAAGCGGGGAGGCCGCCACTTCCGGCTAAGGGTTAATCGCATCCGCAAATGTTATGGCCTGCGTTCGTATTGCCGCAGGCTCAAAAACCGCGGGCTGCTGGAGCCGCGCGCGATCGCCGCGCGGCTGGGGATACTGGTCGGTTCGCTGGGATACTGGCGACGCTGAGGCCGGCTGATCGGCCACGTTGCCGACGAAAGAGGCATGCGGCTCTATGAGTGGCCCGACAATTCGCCGGTCCTGCCCACCCGGCAACCCAGGAAGGAAGGTCGCGACAACGACGCCGTTGTCGTCGACATGATCAACGAGGTGCAGTGTGCAACCTGAGCTTTGGTCTGCGGTCTTCCGGCATGGATGAACTTCTGGCGCGCGCCCATGGCGGCGACCATCCTCCCGAACTGGTGGGCCCTGAACTCAAGAGCCGTCGTCGGTCATGACGGCTTCGAGCTGCCGGCCCCGGGCCGACAGATCCCTGGCCACCCTGCGCGCCGGTCTGGACGTCCAGCGGGAGGATGGATTGCGCGGGGTTAGGTGCAGCTCGGCCCAGAGGTAGGAGGAAACAATGTCGATGGCGCTGTACCGCCACAGGGTGCCCCCGGTGCCGGAGAGGCGGCCGATATGGAAGCAATCAAATTGCACCAGCGCGCCGGGACGATCGACAGCCAGGTGGCGCTCGGGTTCCGGTTCGGGACGCTGCGGCCCCGGCGGGGAGGCATAGCCGGCCACCAAAGCCAGGAGCCTGGCGCGGGTGCCGCGCCCATGGCGCTTCAGCACCCGCCGGACGCCGGCGGCCGAGACCCGTAACCCGCCCCACTTCGCACGTTGCAGCTCGGCTGCGGTCAGGGCCGATCCCAGGCCCGGGTTGCCGCTCGCGAACGCCAGAATGCGCTGCTCGAAAGGAGTGAGATCGAGTTCGGCATCTGCGCGCGGCGGCGCTCTTGGGGGCGCAGGTGGCCGGGGCCGTAGCTATCGGCCCGGGACTTCCAGCGGTAGCAGGCGGATTGATTTATCCCCATCACCCGGCAGGAGGTCCTGACGCCGCCGAGTTCCCTGGCGGATGCCAAAGTGCGCAGGCGGTAGCGGTATATTGCGTCTTCGGGGGTCATGCAAAGAGGCCTTTTGCTGCGTTTGGTTTCACAGCAGAATGCCTTGCATGGCCCCTATGAAATCAGGTGCTCACCTGGTCGCAGGTACTCGGAAATAGGACAGCCTAGACGAGCGCCAGTTTGCGGTGCCGCCGATCGTATGTCGAGGCCAGCTTGACCAGCAGGGCCTTTCGCATTCTGCCCAGCGCGGGGGCATGGGCCGGATCGCCGGCCAGGTTGACATGCTCGCCGGGGTCAGCCTTGCGGTCGTAGAGGATCTCGTTGCCCTCGCCGTCAATCCAGTACTTGTTTAGCTTGTCGATGAGCGTGAGCACCGAGAATCCGCCCAGCGAATAGCGGGTGGCGCCGGGAACCGCGTAGCCAAGCTGCTCATTGCCGGGATCGAAGTACTCCACCAGCACACTGTCCTTGCCCGGTCCGTCGGCACCGGCGAGCTGCCCCCAAAGCGAGGCCCCGTCGACCGGCGCCGGGATCGGCAGCGAGAGGGCTTCCAGCAGGGTGGGCACGAGATCTACACCTTCGAAGAATCCGTCAAATGTTCGCCCGCCGGGCAGGCCACCTGGCCAGCGCCAGACCATCGGTACGTGCAGGAAGGAATCGTAGTGGGCCTGGTGCTTGCCCATGGTGTAGTTGTCGCCACAGGCGTCGCCGTGATCTGAGTAGTAGACCACGATCGTGTTGTCGAGTTGGCCGGAGCGCCGCAAATGCTCGATCACGCGCCCGCAATGGTGATCGACCATCGTGCAGGAAGCATAGTAGTACCGCCGGTATTCGATTACCTCATCCTCCATGCCCGGAAGCAGGTGCTCGGAGATCTCGCGTACCATCACCGGCTTGTCGTCCAATTCGCCGGGCACCACGTCGGGCCGCGGCACGCTTGCGGCCGGATAGCGATCAACATATTCGGCCGGTGGATTGCAGGGCGGGTGCGGAAGAAAAAAACCGGCGATTGCGAACCACGGAGTGTCACCGGCGGCGTCGATGAACCCAATAGTCTGATTGGCCACCCAGGCGCTGTAGGAGAGCTCCTCGGGAGCCTCGAAATCCCAATAACGCTCGCTGCGATCGCCGGTTGTCGGGTGCGACACGCCGACCTTGGCTTCCATGCCCGGGGCGACCTGACGAATCCAGCGGATGTAGTCGTCGGGGTAGGAGCCCGGCTCTTCGGCGTTAACGTGCACGTCGAAGCCGTAGCCGGGATGCGGGCGGTCATAGTTGCGCGAGCTAAGCGGCAGGAAGTGCAGTTTGCCCAAGTTGCCGGTCCGGTAGCCGGCATCGGAGAGGATCTGGGCAACCGTCAACTCGCCCTCTGAGAGTGGGATGCCGTTGGTAGTAACGCCGTGATTGCGGGGGTAACGACCGGTCAGCAGGGTGGCGCGCGACGGCGCGCAGATCGGATTGTTGACGTAACAGCCGGTCACGTTAACTCCCTCAGCCGCCAGGCAATCAATGGCCGGCGTCTGCACGTAGCCGCCGGAATTTACGCCCAGGCAATCGAAGCGCTGCTGGTCTGACGTGAGGAACAGGACGTTGGGGCGGCGTTCGGCCATTGCGGTGCCTCCGGTTGTCTGGGCAATCGGCGTTCGTTTGGCCATTATTGAAAAAACCGATTGCCAACTGGGCGCGAAACTCTGAAAATAACCGCGGTCGAGAGCTTTGTCTATCGCCTCCCTGGCCGATCTTTCGTCTGGGCGTTAGCCTACACCGACGAAGGCTTGACCGGCCTGGGCGAAGCCACCCTGATGGGGCGCAGCGGCAGCGTCCGGGCCACTTCGACGGAAATGGGCGAAATCGTGGTCGGAATGGATCCCATGGCCTCGGAAAACGTCTGGTGGCGGCTTTTCCTGGGTGATCGACGGCGCGGTGGGCCGGTGACCGCATCGGCCATCGGCGCCAATGACGTGGCCACCTGGGATATCCGTGGTCAGGCCCTCGGGGTTCCTATCCATACGCTGCTTGGAGGTCCGCTGCGCCATTCGGTGCGGATGTAAAACCATGCGGTCATGCCCGAACCGGCAGCGGAGGCGGACGCCCTCGGCCCGCTGCCGGAGGAGGGGTGGACGGCGGCTAAGTTCATCGCCACACCCCCCGACCCCATCGGCGTGCCCAACCGCGAACGGTTCGATCCGCGGGCCGCACTCCGGCGCGGCGCGGCCGTCGTGGTGGCGGCGCGGGAGCGCGTGGCACAACTGGCCAAATTCGAATCGGCGACTGCCGTGCGCGCATTTTTTGCTGAGTGCGATTCAATTCCAAGCCCAGGGAGGGAATTGGACTGGGACGAGCAACTCGCACTAATTGATCGATCACGAAGATCGGACTCGAGCGACCGCAGATATTTGAGGACACTAACTTGTTCATGTACGCGGTTGGCCGTCCGCATCCATTGCGAGAATCTTCGCGAGAATTTTTCCTCGAGTCTTACGACCAACACGCGCAGCTTGGGACGTTATCTGGAGTGCTGCAAGACCTGCTGCACATCTTGCAATCTGGCGGAAGATTGAATCATTTTGATGCAGTGCTTAATCTGATCGCACGGTTCGAGATCACGATTTGGCCACTTGAAGCGGCAGACGTCGAATTGGCCAGAAAGATCGCAGAAAACTACCCCGAACTTAGCGTCCGCGACCTATGCCATCTCGCCAATTGCTGTCGACGCAAAATTGCGCCAATAAAAACTTTTGACAAAAGTTCGTTCTCGGCTAGTAAGACAGATTGATCAAGAGTTTTTCGGTTTGCGGTGCGCGGCAGCAGATCGTAGATCACCCAAACGACTCGGCTGTAGCGGTGCTGGCTGCGACCAAGATTTTCACTTCGAAAACACGCCCAGAGTTTTGACTCAATCCTCTATCGCGAAGCACCACAACCGGACGCCTGAGATGCGACCGCATCCATGGGACAACTCGATCAGCGCCCGGTAATTGGGCATGCATTTCTTCTCGTCGACACATGAGCGCCGACTTTGGTTTTGGGCCGTGGCAGTAATCGCGGTGATCTACGGTTCGTTGGGTTTCGCGGGAGAACTGGCCTCCACACTTAAGGCCCGCGGATTACTTGAATTGGCGTCGGTCTACTTGTTCCTAGCCGGGATGGTTCTGGTTGGCGCTACGGTGCTGGCTCAGGGGGTTATTACCCAGCCGAGCGGCCCAAGAATTGTTATCGCGCTTGGCGCCGCTGCGGTTTTCCTGCTGCTTTTCTTGCGTACCGCGGCATTGGCCGAACGATCGCTCCTGATCGAATACGGCGTGTTGGGCACATTTTTGTACGCAGCATTGGCAGAGCGCGTGGCCCAGGGTCGAAGCGTGCGCCTGCCGTGGTTGCTGGCGCTGACAATTGGGACCGCCATCGGAACCCTGGACGAAGCGATTCAATTCTTTATTCCCGACCGCGTTTTCGACCCAGTTGATATCCTGTTCAATTTTCTGGCCGCGTCGATCGCCATCGTGGGCTGTGCCGGCCTTGGGTGGGTCAATCGTCGGCGTCGATGGTGATATTTCCGGAGCGTTGGCGGGCAGACGTCCACGAGTGATCCTTGGCCAGTTGGACCGACGATTTAATCGGGTCTCCAAGTGATGTTTTGTCTGCCTTCAGTTCTCTGGTACCGGTTCGGGCCATTGGTGGCGTCCCTGTGCAACACCGCACGGTGGGGAGGGGGCGAGAAACCGCCTGCAATCTCGCGAATATGCCGAGGCCCTGAACTGCCGGCCACGGAATTGATGGTGCGATGATGGCCCCGAAATGGCGAAATCGCTGGTCCGCCAGCGACATTGCGGACTTGAACGGCAAAGTGCTGGTCATAACCGGAGCGAACAGCGGAATTGGATTCGAGACGGCCAGGGAATTGGCGCGGAACGGCGCGGAAACAGTCCTTGCCTGCCGATCGCCGGATCGAGGCCAAAGTGCGCTGGAAGCGTTGCGAGCTGAGATTCCCGATGCAAACGTGGCGCTAATGGCGCTCGATCTGGCCAGCCTCGCATCGATTGAGCGGTTCTGCACCGAGTTCGCCGAGCGCTATCCGCGCCTCGATGTACTTGTGAACAATGCCGGGATCATGGGGGCTCCATACGGCTGCACCGAGGATGGATTCGAGCTTCAGGTTGGAACCAATCACCTGGCGCACTTCGCGCTGACGGGACGGTTGCTGGGCCTGCTCGTGGGCACTTCGGGGGCACGGATAGTGACAGTGAGCAGCCTGACCCATCGGATGGGGCGAATCGACCGCGCCAATCTGTTTCACGGAAAAGACGAGTACTCAGCGTGGAAAGCTTACTTTCGTTCGAAATTGTGCAACCTGCTATTCGCCTTCGAGCTGCAGCGACGCTTTGAGGTGGCGGGGGTCAGTGCCATCTCGCTTGCAGCGCATCCCGGATATACCGCGACGAACCTGGGCAGCGCCTATGCGAGCAGGCGCCCGTGGTGGCGGAACTGGATTCGCAATGCATTCATCCAGGGTCCCGAAATGGGTGCCCTCCCCACTCTGCGTGCCGTCGCCGATCCGGCAGCGATCGGGGGTCAATACTTTGGACCACGCGGGCTATTCGAGATGCGTGGATACCCGGTACCGGTTGCTTCGTCACGCGCATCCCGCGACGAGGCGCACGCCAGGCGCGTGTGGGAGATGTCGGAGAACCTGACTGGGGTTCGATACCCGAGGCTGGACCAGCATTGCAATCGTTGAATACGGTCGTTCACGGCCGGTGCGGTCCACCCCAACCGCTTAACTGATTCGAGAAGCACCCTCCCAGGGCAATGTGACTTGGTGTGCTTTGCATGCCGGTCCGCGGTTCCGGGTTGGCCCGATGCCTTTCCTTTGGTGAAGCCGGCTTGCCAATCCCAGTTCGTCTCCGGCGAATCGTTTGCTGATCGACTGGCCAATCTGGCCGCGTGGCGTTACGACGGCATAGAGCTGACCGAATTCGACGGCCGGTTGCATTCGCGAATTTGTGGAATAAGGGCCGCCATGGCCTAAATTCCAATCCAGTGAAGCACCATCTGCGGCGGCAACGGATCGCAGTTTGTCCACCACGAAAATGGCAGGCGCGAAGATTCCGCTCGACGACCAGTCATGAAGCTGACGGCCGACTTTTCCACATGAATGTTGATACCGACAAGCGTCAAATTGGTTGCCCGCCACTGGCGCCACGTCCACCTCGCCGACAGCAATCGGAGGATTCCTGGTCGTGGGCACAACGAATTCGTCAGCGGCTAATTTAGCGCTTGCGCCCATCCGATGCGAAGGCCATGCAGCATTGGATTGCGGGGTCGCCGAGCCGCATGACCTAACGCTTTGGGAGACCACCCGCTGCATCCGGCGCCGCCGCGCGAAGGCGGCGTAGTACGCTCCGGGGGTGGCGGCACCGAGCCGGCGCGCCCGACTGACAACCCATAATCCCGGAGCGAGAAGCCGTGAGCAATTCGCACAGATTCGAAAACTTGACCTGGCCGCAGATCAACGAGGCGGTCGAGAAAGACCTGATACCGATCCTGCCGGTGGGAACGGTCGAACAACACGGTCCGCACCTGCCGATAAAGATGGATCTCTGGTCGGCGGACTCAGTGGCCGACGCGGCCGCACGACGGAGGCCCGACCGGCTGCTGGCGATGCCGGCCATCCCCTATGGGTACACGACTCACGTGATGGACTTCCCCGGCAGCATCACAGTCCACCACGAAACTTTCATCCGCTACGTCGTAGACGTTGTCAAGAGCGTTGTCCACCACGGGTTCAAGAAGGTGATCGTGATCAATGGACACGGCTCCAACGTGCCGCCATTGGATCTTGCCGCTCGTCGAGTCATGATCGAGACCGACGCCGTCGTGTCGCTAACGAGTTGGTGGTCGCTTGTCACGGTTGATCCTGATTTCGCTGCCAAGTGGAGGGAGTCGCATTTTCCCGGTGGCTGCGCGCACGCCTGTGAGCTAGAAACTTCACTCGCACTGGGCATTGACGAGTCGATGGTGCGAATGGATCTGGCCAAAAACCATCAGACGTGGACCAACGCCCAGGAATCCAGGTTCGAGTCCGTGGATCTGTTCGGTTTCGGCCCTGTCGCTGTAACAAACTGGACGAGCACGTACACGGAAAAAGGCGTGTGTGGGTCCCCCGAACTGGCGACCGTTAAGAAGGGAAAGCTACTTCTCGAGGAAGCGGTGACCAGGCTGACCGAGTGGGGTGACGAGTTCCACGCCCGTCAATACCCCGCCCGCAGGGACCATCATGTCAGACCTCCCACCACCACCGTGCCTGGGTAGGGCTCCGAAAACCCTGAGCTACCAAACAACGGTCGTCGCCGATGGAGACCCGGCCGCGAAACCGCCAATCACGCCGCTCGCGGCGGGTGCTCTACCAGCCATAGCTTTGCCCATTGGTTCAACGACCGAGGGAGGGGCGATTGACCTTTGGTGCGAAGCAATACGCGATGGGATGACTCTCAGCTCAGTTTCAGCGGAGGCCTTCGGTTGCCCTCGTTGGATGCTACGCAAGCCCGCTTTAGGCGATCGCGTGAATTTGGGTCGAGTTCTCCCTTGAAGCCATTGGATGGCGCCGTGCAGAGGCTAAAAACGGGGAGGATGGTCAGCCTTCCGCGGGTGGCTCGCGCGGAATGAAATTGGCGTCGGGGAAATCGACGGACCCGAGGCGCCCACCCACTCTTCCCGGTTCCCGGTGGCCGCCGGGGCCGGTCAGAAAGTTCCGAATTTCGTCAGCGTACTTGATTTCGGAATCGTCCTCCGGGGAATACCCGAGGTACTTGCGGGCGCTTGTGAGAGACCAGAAGGCGCGGGTGTTATCGCTAATCCCGTAGACCACCAACCAGGGTATGCCGTGCTCGTTCTCGATTGAGGCGGCCTCCACCGCTTTGGTGAATAGCTGCCTCAAGTCTCGGGGGCTGATATAGGCGCCCAAATCCCGCCTGTAGGCTTTCGGGTTACCGGGGAAATTCTCTAGGCGGATTTCCCGCGGTGCGCCGATTCGGACCATCACCACTTCCAGCTTCCTCCCGAACACTCCGGAAGCAAATAGAAATCCTATGTGCTCGTAAGTCGCTTTGGCCCACCCGTAGAAGTTGTCGGAAAGGGGCAAGTCGTATGGGTCCAGATTCTCCAATCTGCGCTCGTGGATCAGCGCGTGCTCATACCAATCGGCGGCGTGGTTGGAACTGGCCATGACCACCCGGCGCGCCCCTGCGTCGTAAGCCGATCGAAAAACGTTGTAAGCCATTGCCACGTTGAATTGCTCATCGTAGAAGTCGTCCAGAGGGATTCCCCGTCGGCGAAAGTGCGCGAGGTGGACCACTGAGTCCAGGCCCTGGAATAGATGGGCGTTTGCCCCCAGGTCCGGGACGCTGAGATCGGAGATGACGACGTCCGCCACTTCGCGGCCGCCCCGATCGGTTCCGCGCACGTCCACCAATGACAAGTCGTACCGCTCCCGAAAAGTGGGGAGAAGCTGGGAGGCAACGTATCCGGTGGCGCCGGTCAGCAGCACCTTGCGTTCTGGCATTTATAAGACTCCTTCCCTGCCTGTTTTGGGAGGCAGAGAGCGATCACTTGATGGCGCCGGTGTGAATGCGACCGGTGCCAGTACACCAGAAACCGGACAGCGGCGCAACCGGGGCAATGACAACTCCCCGCTCCCGGTTAATTTGCGGACGGTGATAGGGACGACATCGGGCGCTCTTCAATAGTCTCCCTGCCGGCATCCGTTTGTGTAAGTGGGAGCTGCTGAACCTGCCGCGGCCAATTGGTCTTGGGATTCGAAGCAGCTCATGCCCCGGTCGGGGCGGGCCAATGGCGCCGCAGGCTATGATGATGCGGCTCGTGCCCGGCGAAACAACGCCGCTAGCGTGATCACCGGTCCCTGGAATTTTTTTCACGGTAGCAAATCGGCATTCCGATATGGGCAATCCAACAACGAGGATCGGGGCATTGACCGCCAAATTGTCCTGGTACCACACTGTCTGGCTGCTGGGGCTTGCCGCGGCGATTGCCCAAGTAGCGCTTGGCGGCGTAGTCAGGGTTACCGGATCAGGGGATGCCTGCCCCGATTGGCCGCTTTGCCATGGCCAGATCGTCCCTCCGCTCGATCTGAACATCTGGCTCGAATTCAGTCACCGCCTTTCGGCGTCGGTCTTGGGTGTCCTCGTATTGATGGCATGCATCCTGGCCTGGAAAAGAATGCGAGCGAGCAAAATTGCACTGTTAGCCGCCAACGCGGCTTTGGCTTTGGTGGTCGCTGCCGCAATCCTTGGCGGGTTGACCGTATTGAGCGAGCTCGCGTGGTGGATCAGGTTGATCCACTTGGCATTGGCCGAATTGGTCGTGGCGTGTATCGCCGTCGCCTGGTTAGCGGGCGCGCCACGGAGGCGCGCATCCAGCGATCAACATCTGCCGACTCCCGCAAATAAGCAAGATCTGTTCGTTGCGATAGGCGCCTTGGGCGCGTTGCTCGGCGTCATCCTGTACGGATCTTTTATGGTTGGCTTCAACTACGGCGCAAGTTGTACCAGCTGGCCGATGTGTCAGGGACTCCGGATTCCCGACGGGCTCGCATTCGTAGTGAATATGGGTCATCGGCTAACGACCGCCGCCGCCGCGGTGCTAGTTTTCTGGTTATGCATCCGGGCGTGGCGCACCAATAGCGATTTGGGTCAGGCGCGCTGGTTTGCGCTGATTGCTGCTGTGTGCATGACGGGGGCGATCTTTTTGGGCGCGTTGATGGTGTGGCTCAACTTTTCGGTCCTGATGCGGTCATTGCACTTGGTAATCGCAACTCTGGTTTGGGCTTCGACCGTGGGGTTGATCGCGGTAGCGCTCGACCCGGTCCAGTTCCGGGCTCAGTCAATTTTTTCTCGTAGGGAATCGGGCCAATTTCTACCCTAGCCGCACCGGTCGCCGGTGCACTGCGCGACTACGTCGCGCTCACAAAACCCAGAATCATTTCTCTGCTGTTAGTCACCGCTATTGGAGCTGTAGTCCTTGCGTCGAAAGGCTGGCCCGAGCCGCAAGTTGCGCTGCTGGTAGTTCTTTGCGGATACCTTGCTGCCGGTGGCGCCAACTCCCTCAATCACGGCGTCGAAAGGGATTTGGACCAAAGCATGCGCCGCACCAGTCGTCGCCCGGTGGCCGACGGAAGGGTGTCGCCTCGCCAGGCGATGGCTTTCGGAATCGCCCTCAACATCGCCGCATTCGCGATCTTGGCGACGTTTCTAAATCTGTTAACTGCCGGCCTTGCCTTAAGCGGGACCTTGATCTACCTGTTCGTATACACCCTGGGGCTAAAGCGGGTCACCCCGCAAAACATCGTTATCGGAGGCGCAGCCGGCGCTGTCCCTCCATTGGTGGGGTGGTCGGCCGTAACCGGGACGATCGAATTGCCGGCATTGTTCTTGTTCGCAATCATCTTCCTCTGGACTCCTCCCCATTTCTGGGCACTCGCGTTGATGATCAAGGACGATTACGCTCGAGCCGGTATACCGATGCTGCCAGTTGTCGCCGGGTTGGCGGCGACGAAGCGCCAGATACTCATATACACCTATATATTGGTTGGCTTGGCGACTGCTTTCGTCACCACCGACGCGGTTGGATGGATTTATTTGGCAGTCGCGCTCGGGTCAGGAGCGGGATTCGTCGTATTCGCGTTGCGCTTGGCCCGATCGGATGGGATCGCGGGGGCCAAGGCTCTGTATCTCTATTCGATCGCATACCTTGCGGCGCTGTTTCTGGGCGCCATGATCGATGCGTTGGTAAACAGCTATTTGCGTGCCTGACCCCAGCGGCGCGAAGGTCACTCTCCGGACCCCCGCAAGCTGGGCAGAGATTTCTGGGTTTGCTTGAATTCGTCGGCGGTAATCGTGACCATGTCTCGCGATACCTCATGGCCGTCCTCCGGAATTGGGCACGCAATCCTGCAATTGCAATCACCGTGAATCGCCGAAGCTGTTTTGCGGCCGCCAGTATGCAACCCGCTTCGCGCCGACTAAACGAACCGCTAGGTGGGAATCGGTTCTACATCAAGGTCGCGGTTCGCGGCGCGGCTGCAAGTTGACGCTGG
This sequence comes from Chloroflexota bacterium, assembly GCA_965217845.1. Lineage (GTDB taxonomy): Bacteria > Chloroflexota > UBA11872 > UBA11872 > VXNJ01 > VXNJ01. Next base: position 1,683,460 of record OZ244573.1, on the reverse strand, counting down.
AACGATTGCCCCGAGCTGCTGCTGTATCGATTCAGAAATCAATTAACCTCAACCCGGAATCGCGGCCAAGGGAAAAGACATGAAATTGGCAGGTGCGAACCTAAAGTCGGCATTGGCTGTGATCCTGTCCGCGTTCGTTCTTGTTGCCTTGATCGCCTGCGACCCGGATCCGGAACCCACACCCTCGCCCACGTTGACCGCAAGTCCGGCGCCAACTGCCGCGCCGGCAACGCCTGCACCCACCGCGAGCCCGACCCCAACAGCGACACCAGCTCCGGTTCCACCCGAACCCGAGCCGAGCCCGACGCCCGCCCTCGAAGTCATGCCAGAGCCCGATGCGGGCCCACCCCTCCCGTTTGATCCCGCAGTCGTCCGCGGCACCCTTTCCAATGGCTTTTCCTACTACATCAAGCACAACGAGGAGCCCCGTGAACGAGCCCAGTTCGCGCTTGTCGTCAAGGCTGGGTCGGTGCACGAAGAGGAAGATCAGCGCGGGCTGGCGCATTTCGTGGAGCACATGGCGTTCAACGGAACCGAGCGCTTTGCCAAGCAGGAGATCGTCGAATACCTTGAATCCGTCGGCGGCACATTCGGCCCCGATATCAACGCCCGCACCGGCTTTGACGACACCCTTTATTGGCTTGAGATTCCAACCGACGATCCCGAAATTACCGAAACCGCGTTTGAGATCCTCAGCGATTGGGCGTTTGCAATCGCCTTTGATCCGGAAGAGGTCGAACTGGAACGGGGCGTCGTCCTGGAAGAGTGGCGCCTTAGCCAGGGCTTTTCTTCACGCATCCAAGACAACCTGTTGACCCTTCTCTTTGGTTCATCGCGCTATGCCCAGCGCGCCCCCATTGGATTGACTTCGGTCATCGAAAGCGCACCTGTCCAAACGTTGCGCGACTACTACGTTCGCTGGTACAGACCAGACCAGATGGCGGTAATTGCCGTAGGTGACTTCGACCCCGCAGTCATAAGAAGCAAGATCGGGCAGCATTTTGCACCGCCGCCGGAGGGGCAGGCCAGCCAGGATCGCGCTGCGGTCGCAGAGCCCACCGCCAGGTCCCGGTTCGATGTTCCCAGCCACGATGTCCCGCAGATCGAAGTGTTCTCCGATCCCGAATCGCCCGGTACTCAATTCATTCTGATCCGAAAATTGCGCCCCGATCGAGGTCAGGACGTTGCGTCCTTCAAGCGTTATGTGGTGGAACAGCTGGCCTTCATGATGCTCAATGCACGCCTGTTCGAGCGGGCTCAGGTGGTGGATCCGCCTTACCTGCAGGCGGGCGCGGGGCGATCAGCGTATGTGGAATCGCTTGACATCCTGACGTTCTCGGCGTGGGTTGAGCAGGACGGTGTTGAGCGGGGCCTAGAGACGGTGCTCGAAGAGATGCACCGCATCCGTTTGCACGGTTTCACCGACACCGAATTGGCGCGCGAGAAGATCACGCTGCTGCGGGCCGTGGAAAGTGCCTACACGCAACGCGACCAGATACCGTCGGCGAGCTTTGTCAATGAATACGCGGACCATTTCCTGAGCGGAACGCCGGCGCCGGGACTCGCGGCTGAGTGGGAGTTGTACCAGGAGCTGCTGCCACAGATCGATCTTGCGGAATTCGATGACCTCAAGGAAGGCTGGACCCAGCTTGCAGATAGCGCACTCCTGGTGGTCCGCCCCGTGACCGCAGGGTCCATCACCGATGGCGAATTGGCCACGGCAGTGCGGGCGCAGCTGGAAGCCGGCAGCACGCTGGACCTGGACCCTTATGAGGATTCACTGGAAGACATTCCGTTGCTGGCCAACCTGCCATCCCCCGGGAGCATTACCGGGGAAGAGCGCCTCGAAACCATTGACGCGGTGCGGTGGACGTTATCCAACGGCATCACGGTCATCGCCAAGCAGACCGACTTCCGCAACGACGAAGTGGCGTTCAGCTCCTACAGCCCCGGCGGCCACTCGCTGGTGGACGATGCAGACCACGTGTCAGCGCAATACGCGGACGCGTTGATTTCCGGCAGCGGAGTCGGCCTGCACGACAGCGTCACACTCGACAAGCTTTTGGCAGGAAAAAGAGTTTCAGTGGCCCCCTACATCGGGGAGCTATTCGAAGGCTTTAGTGGCGGCGCTTCGCCGCAAGACCTTGAAACCCTTTTCCAGTTGATAACTCTCTACGCGACCGAGCCGCGACTGGACCCGGCTTATTTCGCCAGATATGCGTCGAGTTTGCAAAGCGTTGCCGAAACCCGGGCCGTCGACCCGGACTCGGTTCTATTTGACAGAGTTGGCACCGTGCTCAGCCAGAACCACTTTCGGGAGCGGCCGCTGACAGTTGAAACGATTGCCGAGCTGGATGCCGACCGGGTGGAAGCGGTTTATGCCGACCGATTCGCGAACCTGGGTGATTCGATATTTGTGTTCGTGGGTGCCTTCGATTGGGATAACTTGCGTTCGCTTACCGAAACGTACCTGGCCAGCCTTCCTTCAACCGGCGATGTTGAGCAGTGGCGCGATGTCGGAATCGACCCCCCAACTGGGCTGGAGGACCACCTCGTCCGCAGCGGATTTGAACCCCGCGGCGCAACTGTGTTGGTGTTCGCCGGCGAAGGCGAATTCAGCCAACAGGAATCCCTGGCGCTTTCGGTAGCGGGAGAAATGCTGGGAATTCGACTTCGCGAGAGAGTTCGTGAAGAGCTGGGCGGAACTTACAGCATCCGGGTCAACGCAAGCCGCAGCCGGTTACCCGATCCCGAGTACCAGCTATCAATCGTCTTTGGGAGCGACCCCGCGCGCGCCGACGAATTGCTGGCGGAAGTGCTCGAGGAGATCGAGTGGCTGCGTGGCGGCGGCGAGATGGAGTATCTGGATACGGTCAAGGAGCAATTCCTCTCCTCCCGCGAGGAACAGCTGCGCGACAACGGTTACTGGCTAAGGCAGATCCTGAATGCATCCCAGCGAGCGGAATCGGTCTCGCAAATCGGCGAATTCGAGGATCGCCTGGAAGCGGTTTCGATTTCTGATATCGAGGTTGTCGCCAGACGCGTTCTGCCCGTCGACATATACGTGCGAGTTGTGCTGTTGCCGGTAGAGGAATAGTCTTCCCATTGCCCTATCAATCCCGGGGCCGCGTGTAGCAGGCGATTCGCAAGTTCGGGATTGCACTTTCTGAGGTGGACCTGCGACCTCGGCAAATTCATCGCCGGGCAATTGGGAGGCAATTGGGCGACCGTTCCCAGGCAAGCCCCGCCTGATGGGCAGACTGATCGCATGCCGCCGCTGGAATTGGGCGCACTCTCCAAAACCCGTTCGAAGTCACGGCGCAAAATCCAATGCGAACCAATCTTGAGATTCCGACTACCGGAAATGAGTGCGAAGCAAGATCGGCGGTCAGCCGATTCCTCACGGGAATCGGGCGACTGCCCCCCGCCAAAGTACGTCGATGTTGCGTATTCGGAGATCGCGTCCCGGAATGTGTGCGATATCTATCTGCCGGATGGGGAAGGCGACGTTTGCCCGGTCGTGGTTTGGATTCACGGCGGTGCATTTCGGTTGGGGGACAAACGCGAACCCAAGCTGGCAAGGCGCCTGCTAGATGAAGGGTTCGCGATCGTAAGCATCAACTACCGTCTCAGCCAGCAAGCGATCTGGCCTGCTCAGCTTGAAGATCTGGCCAACGTGAGCAAGTTCGTACGGGAAAACACTGACCGTTATGGGTTTGATGGCGACCGAATAGCCGCGTTCGGTGCATCGGCCGGCGGCCACCTGGCGGCAATGATGGGGATCGCCTTCTCCGATGACCCAACATTGCAAATCCATGCGGTGGTTGACTGGTTCGGCCCGATCCACTTTGAGCACATGGACAAAGACATCGCACTAACCGGAGTTGAGCGGGAATCTCCGCCGAACGGCGCGGCCCGGTCCCCTGAATCTGATCTGATCGGCGCGGTGGTCGGCGAAACCCCCGCATTGGCCTATCAGGCAAGCCCACTCGCATACCTTCAAAAAGCCAATTCGGCGGCGCCGTTCCTGATCATGCACGGTGACAGCGATCCGCTGATCGGAGCGCCCCAATCGGCGCGATTACACGAAGCATTGAACAAAAAATTCGGCCCGGATGCCACCGATTGCCAGCTACTCAAAGATTCAGGGCACGGCGGCGGCGAGTTCGAGTCCAGGTGGGCTGCCGACCGCGTGATCGCGTTTCTCAAAAGAAAATTGAGATAGCCGCCAAGCAGATCGGCACCACCGGTCGCGGTTGCATACAGCTCGGCAAGATCCCGCAGTCGCTGCAAATTAGACGGGGGGTTGCCATCACTGCGGGTCTCCTGCCCGCAAGAATTGCGGGCAATCGCGCTAGTTAGACATCAAGCCAGGCGCGTTACCTACGCTGGGGCCTGAAGAACTTTGAGCACCGCCTCGCCGTGTCCCGCGGCCCGCGCGCGCTTCCAAACTTTGACCAGTCGGCCATCGGGGCCGATCACAAAAGTTGAGCGAGTTATTCCCACGAATCGGCGGCCGTAGAGAACTTTTTCGCCCCAGGAACCGTACTCCTTGGCGATCGTGGAATCTTCGTCGATTAACAACGGGAACGGGAGCCCGTGGTTGATGCGGAAGCGTCGGTGCGACTCCGCGTCATCGACGGAAACTCCCAGCACGACAGCATCCGCGGCCAGGATTTCTTCGTGGGAATCTCGGAATGAGCAGGCTTGGGTCGTGCAGCCGGGTGTCTCATCGCGCGGGTAGAAGTAAAGAACGACCGTCCGGCCCAGGTAATCGCCCAAGCGATGGACATTGCCATCTTGGTCGGAGAGTTTGAAGCCGGGAGCAACGTCTCCCGGTCCCAGCGTGATTGACATGGGAGTTCAACTCTCAAGTGCCGTCGATCTTAGCCGGCGGTCGCACGCCCGCCCTATTGAGGTTAGGTGCAAATCACGCCAGCGCGTGAAACCAGGCAATTCGTCAGGCCGACCCGAGTACGTTTTGCGGCTGCCAGCGGACACAATGCAATTTATGTCGAATGGAAATAGCCACTGTGCCGCCCGCGCATGGCCGATAAATAGGAATTCATCCGCCGAATCAAAAACGCCCGGCTCCGCTGTCTCCACAGAGCGTGGTTGGAAACGGCTGCGACCCAGCAAGCGAGTCCTGTTGACGGCTACGAGCAATTGGCGGTCGGCCGCCGCCAGATCGGCAGCCCGCGCTTGGCCCATTGACTATGGGTGAGAGCTCGGGATCCGTCGCCGGCCGCTGAGAATTTGTGATTAGCGGTATTTGGATCCCGACCCGCGTTTTGCGGCAGATCTTGGCTCGGTTAACGTCCTATCGAGGGCTTGGAACGAATCGAAATCAATTGGTCCGGGAATCATATCGCGACCAGACCGTTTGGGACACGATGAAATCTCGACGGTTACTCGCGCTTGCGACGCTACTGCTGGTCGCGGTATTCGCGATGCTAGGCTGCACCGCGGGTTGGGCCGGCGTGTTGACCGGAGAAGTGCGATTCGCCAGAGACATCGAACTGCCCGAGGGCGCATCCGTGATCGTGACGTTACGCGATATTTCGCTCGCGGACGCACCGTCTCCGGAATTGGGTCGCGACGAGATTCAGGGTGCCGGCAAATTGCCAACCCGGTTCAGCGTCACGTATGACCCAGGCCAGATTTCACCCGGGAACGAATACGCGCTGCAGGCCGAAGTCTACCTGGCTGATCAGCTGCTTTATGTCAATGACACCGTCCACCCGGTGCTGACTCGCGGCGCCCCCAGGAAATCCGATGTACGCGTGGTCTCGACCGATCCAGTCGATAACTGCGATGAACCCTTACCCGGGAGGATTCATTCCGGGTTCGGAGACCGGGACCTGCCTTCCGATGCCGAGCTTCGAGTACGCCTCGTGGATGTTTCTGATCCGGAATTCCGCGTGATCGTTTCCGAAACCACCCGGCGTGGCATTGAGAAGTTTCCAATCAGCTTTGAACTTCCATTCGAGGGGGTTGCGATCAGCCGCCATCGCCGCTACGAGCTCGAGGCGGAAGTTTGGTTTGCCGGGAATCTCGGACTACACATCCCAAGAGCCGAGTGGCGGCGAATCGGGCTCCCGCATTGCCCGAATCCGGAACTCATGCTTGTAAATGACGTCTTCCCGGTCGGCACGATTCAGGAGGAGTAGGAAATGGGTGGGCTGCGGCGATTCGTTCCAGGCTCCTCACCCCCGGTGTAGTCGCGCTTGAATCTGTTGGATCCTGGCAATCGCGCCTGGCCCAGGCGCGAACCTCTTACTGAATCGCATTCGGATTCTTCAACCTGACAGACTCACCCGCGTTCCTTCAGGTTTGATTGGTGTTTAGCCGGGTTTTCATGCGATAGATCGGTGACCAATTCAGCAGCAGTTATTAGCGCATCGGCGGATACCGCCGCGAGACGTATTGATGGGTTCGACGGTTTTTCTGCGATCTGCCGGCGAAACCATACCGGGACGGCCTCTGATGCTGCGCCGCAGGTATTAGGGATCGTTTGCCAAATCCCACAGCACGTCCGTCAAGACCCGCGTTCCTGCAGTCAGGTGCTCCGGTTCGACCCATTCGGCTTCGTTGTGGCTTATCCCGGCGCGGCAGGGCACGAAAATCATGCCGCTGTCACATCGATAGTGGAGTTGCCGGGCGTCGTGACCGGCGGCGGAATAGACCTCACGCCAACCGATGCCTAAGCGTTGCGCCGCATCGCTGACGCGTTGTCGAATCGCTGCCGGGAATTCGAGCGAGGGCGTGCTTGCGATTTCGCGCACCACCAGTGCGCAGGGACCACTTTCGCGCGCGCAGCAATCGGCAATGGCGTCACCGAGGCCGGTGAGCACCGCGTTGTCTGGATGCCGCAGGTCGATGGAAAAGTAGGCCTCCGCTGGAACCACTGACGGGGCATTGGGGCTAACCCTTACCAAACCGACAGTGAACATTAAATCAGCGGGTTCGGCCATCAGCTTGTCCAGCGCGTTTATCATCCGCGCCGCCGCCAGAACCGCGTCTTTGCGTTCGGCGCGAGGCGTTGTACCGGCATGGGCCGCTTCGCCGGTCACGGTGATGCGGAACCGCCGGCTGCCCTGCATGCCGGTGACGACGCCGATTGATAGATCTTCCCGCTCGAGGATTGGCCCCTGTTCGATGTGCGCCTCAACAAAGGCGTGGGCCTCAAATCCAAGCGGCCCGGAAGCGACACCGGCATCGGCAGCAAGAACCCGCGCGACCTCATCCCTAACTACGACCCCGTCGGCATCGGCCACGTCAAGGATGTCATCTAGCTGCCGCTGACCCACGAATGCTTCCGAACCCATCATCCCGGGAGAAAACCTCGACCCTTCTTCGTTCATCCAAGCCACAACGTCGATAGATCGCCGCGGGCGCATGTTTTGCTCAGCCAAAACCGTAACTGCCTCGAGCGCTGCCAGAACCCCGAAGGCGCCGTCGAACTTTCCGCCGGTTGGTTGCGAGTCGATGTGCGATCCGGAGAGAACCGGAGCAGCATCCGGTACCCGGCCTTCCAGGCCGAGGAAGAGGTTTGCGACGCGGTCGTGGCGCACCTTAAGGCCGACTTCCCGGGCCCAGACAATGAGAACTTGGCGTGCCGCAATCTCTTCGCGCGACAATGCCTGGCGGTTCACTCCGCCGGCCGCGGTTGCGCCAATCTCAGCCAGCTGCATGTGGTGATCCCACAACCGCTGCGGGTCGACGTGATGTGAAGGCAGATCCGCGCTTTGCGAATCGGCTCGAATCATGACGTTCGCATGATTTGATCGGGATCGGCGCGCGGGTCGCGATTTCCCCAGTGCCCCGATTCCGCCGACGCCAGAAAATCTGCCAGCAACCTGTTGAAAAGTTCTGGTTCCTCGAGATTTATGGTGTGCCCGCATTTGGGCAATACCGCGAATCCGGATGCGGGAATCGTGCGTTTCAAAAAGATCCCCGGCTGCAGGCAATGGTCGTCCTCATCGCCGCTGACAATCAGGGTCGGGGCCGAGATTCGGCGGAGTTTGCCCTCGAGGTCGTAAAGCGACGGCCGCTGTGCCTGAACGCCGCGCATGGTGTTGGCTGCCCCCCGCTCTGAATGCTTGGCCAGCCGTTCAGCGAATAAGCGCCAACCGCGCGGGTCCTTCTCCTGGAACTGCACCCGCGAGGCTCCCTCGGCATACACAGGCGCGAAATCAGAAGCGCCACTTTCAAAGCCAGTTGCGACCTGTTCAGATAATTCGCGGAAGTACCCTTCATGCTCTTTTTCGGCGCCGTATCCGGTTCCCGCCACGACCAGCGATCGCACTCTTTGCGGCTGACGCATGGCCGCGTGCAATACCGCAAATCCCCCCATCGACAGGCCGATAAGGTGCGCGGATTCAATTGCCGCTGCATCCATTACCGCGAAGATATCGTCGGCAGCGCGGGCCTGAGAGTAGGCTGACACGTCTTCGGGTACGTCTGACGGCGGGTAGCCCCGCGCCGCAATAGTGATGCAGCGATGGCGACGCGCGAACGCGGAGACCTGCGGCTCCCAGCTCCAGTAGCTGCCGGCGAATTCGTGCACGAAGACTAGCGCCGCACCCTCGCCGGCCGATTCGTAATAGAGCCGGACGCCGTCGTCAGTTTGCGCGAATGGCATGCAATAGCTCCTAGATGATCGAATTGCGCGATGAGATACCGCCATCAACCGTCACGATCGTACCGGAGGTGTAACCGGAGCGATCCGACGCCAGAAAGACCATCAAGTCAACCACCTCGCGCACGGTGGCGGGTCGATTGAGCGGATAGCGCTCGAGTAGCGCGGGGAATCGATCTTCGTCGCCGTAGAGATACAGGGCGCGGCGCCGGAGCAGTTTGAAAATCCGCTCGGTATCGACAGGTCCCGGATTGACGCCCACGACCCTGATCCCGTCATCAAGGCTGCGTCCCCCGATCGCCCGGGTGAAGGCCATCAGGCTTGCGTTCCCGGTCGTCCCCGCGACGTAATCGGGGTCATAGACCTGGCCCGCGTTGCCGATGTTGTTAATGATGACTCCGCTGCCGCGCTCACGCATGCGTGGATAAATGGCGCGAGTGAGGTTGATGTAGCCCAGGACTTTGAGCTCCCAGCCTTCGCGCCATTCCGCTTCGTCAATGGATTCCAGATTGCCGCCCGGAATGCTGCCGGCGTTGTTGACCAATATGTCCACGTCGCCGACGACGACGGCAAGCTTGCCGATCGCACCGGGCACGGTCAGGTCGCCCGGGTGAACCTCCACCGCAACGCCGCAACCCTCGACGAGCCTTTTTTGCACGTCTCTTAGGCGCTGTTCGTTGCGGGCCACAAGATGGAGGTTGACACCTTCCTCGGCGAAGGCTTCCGCAAGCCCCTCGCCAATTCCCTGCGACGCCCCGGTGACAAGTGCCCATCTACCCGCTAGATGAAGATCCAATCCAAACTCCTCTTCGGTTAAAAGCGTCCTGTGCATCGCCGTTAGAACAGCGGGCCCGCGGCGGCCTGACCTTGGCAATGATTGACCGCCTCGGCGAGCTGGTCGCAAAAATTTCCCACCCAGCTGCCGGGAACGGTAGTGCTTACCTTTATGAACCGTTCGCCGAATTGCGAAGTGTGATAGCTCCCCTGGCGAATGAGAATCTTTCGCTCCAGATAGTACTCGCAGAGTCGATCGGATGCGATTGATGCGTCGCCAACGTCGATGGCGACGAAATTTCCGTTTGACGGATAGACGGCGATCTCGAGTCCCGGAATGGCACCCACTGCGGCTTTAATGGACGCCTGATTGGCAAGCTGCGCAGCCTGAACGGCAGGGAACCAGTCCGCCTTGTGCTCCAGTCCTGCGATGGCTGCCCGCTGCGCCAAAACCGAGGCGCCTAGATTGTTGGGCGGGGCTGCCGCGAGTTGCTCGACCAATTGGGGCGCCGCCACGAGGGCACCGAGCCTTAGTCCGGCGATGCCGAGCCATTTCGAAAAGCTGTACGTTGTGATGGTGCCTTCCGGGTAATACTGCGCGGCAAGCGTATGCTCCCGGGCGAAATGCCGGTAAGTGCAGTCGTGGATCAACGTGATTCCGGCTTCCCGCGCCAATCCCGCGATTTCGACGATTTCTTCTCGACTCTGCCCAGATCCAAGCGGATTGCTGGGGTCGACAAGATAGATCAGACGGGTTTTTTGAGTGATCGCATCGCGGAGCTGTTGGGGACGAAGCCGATAGCCGGCCGCCTTGTCGTAGATGGGAAGCGCAATGACGCGGGCGCCGTTACTAGCCGCAAATCGTCGTGGCCAAAGCCAGCCCGGGTCGGTCACAAGAAATTCATCGCCGATGTCGGTCAGCGTCCGGCAAGCGTGGTAGAGACCCTCGATCGCGCCATCGGTGACCAGGACTGAGAAAGCTGCATCGAGACCGAGATCGCAAAGGATTGCCCGCCGCAAATCTTCGAACCCGAGTGGCGGTGCGTACAGATGGAATTCGCCGGAATCGATGCACTCGATCATGGCTGCGCGAACCGCCGGATGCGGTTTCGCGTGGTTGGTGTTTTGCCCAAGCCACCGCAATCCCTGCGTTTGGTGGAGTCCATCGAAGTGGCGATTGCGCTGCTCAATCATGATGGCTTCTGGATGCTGTGGTCGGAGTTGCCGGTTGGTCGCCGCATTGGGCACGTGAAGAAAGTCCTCAAACCTTGCATGCATCAATTGTTGATTGCATGTGCGGGTCAATTCTTCCGTCCAATATTCGGGCATTATTCCGAGCGATGGCCGGCAAATAGCAGTTGATTGAATTGGATTTTCAAGATTTGATAACCCTGGAGAAAGCCGACCTGCCGGCGACGGGGTAGATATTTCCGCCCCGTTCACTCGCCGAGGCTTTTGCCCATGGCAAACGAATCATGCACCCAAGTGCGGTCCTTCAAGCAAGGCACGGGCCACCCTGGGGCGCGCCGATGCCGTCGTCCCAGGAACTGCTGGCCCTCCTGGCCCGGTCCACGTCAACCGCTGTCATTCCTGTGCGCATATATAGGTACGCATCGCAAGTGGCATGACAGGTCGTTGGATTTGTCGCGCGCTGCGCAATCTACCACCCTCCCGATGGCATGCCGGGTAACCCAGGGACTGCCCTTGCTGCAGCCTGCACAGAGGCAATCTGTTGCGGCTATGCTGCGGGTGATGCCAGTGCTCGCATAGTCACCGGTGCGACCCACCGAAGAGCGGAGCCTCCAATGCAACTGTCCTGCCAAGAGCACCTGGTCCCCGGCGAGACGTTCGCCGAGCGGTTGGCCAACCTGGACGCGTGGGGATACGAAGGTGTGGAGCTAACCGACTTCGACGGCCGGTTGCGCCCGCGAGTGGATGAGATCAAGGCGGCTCTAGCCGACAGCCCGATCCAGGTGAGTACGATCTGCGGCGGCAACGGCTCCCAGTTCGTTCATCGCGATCAGGCCAACCGCACCGAGTCGGTGCGACAGCTGCGCGAGATACTCAATTTGACCGCCGTTTTTGGTGCCGTCGGCTGCGTCGCGGTGCCACTTTTTAACCGTGACCCGCGACTGCTCGGCCTTGAGCCATTTGCCACCACCGAGCAGTTGCAACGCGATCTGTTGGTGTCGATCTTGCGACCGCTTGCGCAAGAAGCGGCTGACCTGGGCGTATCCATCCTGCTCGAGCCGCTGATTCGCTACGAGTCCAATTTCCCCAAGGACCTGGCCGAGGCTGCAACGATCTGTGACGACGTTGATAGTCCGGGGTTAAAGATGTTGGCTGACTTTTTTCACATGAACGTCGAGGAAGCTGACGTCGCGGCCAGCCTCAATGCGGCAGCTCGACATGTGAGGCATATTCACCTCGCGGACAGCAACCGGCAGGTCCCTGGGCGCGGCCACACCGACTTCGTCAGCGGTTTCCGGGCCCTGCGCGAAACCGGATATACGGGTTTTGCAGCCTTGGAATGCAGCGTTGCCGAACCGCGCGGCCGCACGCTCCAAGAAACCGCTCGATACGTGCGGCGCTGCTACGCGGAATCAGCCTAACGGCCCTCGGCAATGTCGCCGACTGGTCTTAATCGTTCAATTGGCGGTCGGGCCAGGCAATCATGCGCGTCAAATTCAACAGCGACGGCAAGACCGCTGATGAGGAGGCGGGCAACGGCGGTTGCCTCCCGATTGGCCCTTTCTCGGGCGGGCTGATCCCGGCCTCAAGAGATCTGAAATCGCTGGGTAGATCGATCCCTGTCCAGGCCGCTCGCAACTGCCCCGTCGGCGGCAGCTGTAGGAGGTAACCGACGCAGGTTTTCGAAGGTGTTTTCGAAGATTTTGCGGCACTCGAATTGGCGGCTCAGATCCACGCATGCAAGCGGCCGCGATCGCAATTCTCAGCATTTTGATTGCCAAGATCGCTGACTTGATCGTTTCCAGGCTGCTGTTGCGTTGGGTGCGTAAAACTGAGAACGACTTCGTTAACCGCATCGTGCACATCGTGCATCGTCCGCTATTTCTGTATGTGTTGTCGGGTGGACTGGCGGCGGCAGCAAATCTCCTGTCACTGGAGGGTTGGACCCGAACGGTTAGCTACGGGATCCTTGGAACCATAGCCGTGATTGCGGGCCTGGGTCTGGCGATACGCGTGAATGGGTTGACCCTGGAAGTCCTTAGTCAAAACCAGGATCGGTTTCGGTACCCCGGTCAGCGCACGTTGCCACTGTTTCGTAATGTGAATAACGTGCTGCTGCTGGGAGTTGCAGCGTACATCATCTTCCCCGTGTGGCATCTCGACGTCTCGGCATGGCTCGCCGCGGCCGGAATCCTGGGGATCGCGCTTGGGTTGGGAGCGCGAGACAGCGTTGCGAATTTCTTCGCCGGCGTCCTAATCCGGGCCGATGCGCCCTACCGGGTTGGCGACTTCATCGTTTTAGATTCAGATGAACGGGGACAGGTTCAACATATCGGTTTGCGGAGCACACGTCTGCTAACTCGTGATGACATCGAAATCACCATCCGCAACGGCATCATGGGCAACACCAAAGTGATCAACGAAACCGGCGGGCCCCACGCGAAAGAGCGGATCCGGATACGAGTTGCCTGTGCCTACGGTACCGAAATCGATCACGTCAAGCAGACACTATTTGAATTCGCAATTGGCCGCCCGGATGTGTGCGACGATCCCGAGCCGCGTGCACGGTTTCGCGCGTTTGGGGCTTCCGGCCTGGATCCAGAGCTATTGGCATGGATCGACGAACCAGTCCGGCGTGGTCGTGTCACGGATGCGCTCAACGCAGAGGTCTAACGGCGCTTGGCTGCTGAGCAGATCGAAACCCCCTATTCCAAGCAGGATCTCTACACAAAAGAGCAACCGCCCCCTCCGCCTAAAGACTTGTGATTGCAGCGAGGAAGGACCGGGCAACAGCACGGGTCTGGAGCGAGATCAATAGTGCTGACTTGCCCGCCGCGTTTCCATTAATCGGGATAAGGTCACGCCGGTTTGCGAGAGCAAATGGCACTCATGCCAAATGGCAAGGGCTGCCTTAATCGAGGTGCCCCGGGTTCCTGGGTCTCATTCAAAATCGCGTGATTTCGCGATAGGCCAATCGTATTGATGGTATTGCGGCGCGTTCAATCGACACCGCGTTATGGGTGCATGGTAATTGCCATTGGACCGGGACTCATGGCGGGCGATGGTCGTGGGGCGCAATTGAATAGGGCATGAAATCGCTGTAGATCCGGTGCAAGTAACAACCACTTGAGATTCAATTCGGGCAGGGCTACTGCCCGTCTCGATCGACCCGAAGCGCGCGTAAGAATTGATGGTGGCGGTTTTTAGTGGCGGGCCAACGGAATCACCCAACCGTCACAGAATGGCCTCCGGAGTCGGCGTTGACTACCGGAGAAGTGGCGTGGACGAGGGCGATCGGAATTGAAGTCGCGATCAATTGAACTGGTCAACAGATCGGTGTCGGCGATGGGCGCCGCGGTAGAGATATTCAACAAATTCGAATTCCCGTACCGGACCGAATCGTTCACGATACTCGCGATCAATGCCTGGGAGCTTTTGCTCAAGGCGCGTTGGCTGGCGTTGCACGGAAATAACCCTCGCTGCTTGTACCTGTACCAAACCCGACACAACGTCGATGGGTCGCCCGGCAATCGAAGGTACATCAAGCGGACGAGGGCCGGTGCGCCATTCACTATCGGCGTTGACCGCCTCGCGCGAAAGATGCTTGAGGCCAACGAGCTGGACGTAAATGCCCAGCGCAACTTGCTTCTAATTTCAGAGTTGCGAAATTGCGCAACGCACTTCTACGACGTTTCGCAGTCCTTCGAAAGCCGCTTATACGGCCTTTCGGCGGCGTGCGTCAAAAACTTCGGAATCGCCTCAAAGGATTGGTTTGGAATCGAGCTCGGGGGACGCGAAGCGTGGTTGATGCCGTTGGCGTTAAGCGGTCCACTGGAATGCGTTGATGTAACCCACCGGGGCCCAGCCGAGCGGCAATTCTTGGAATTCGCCGAGAGCTACTTTGACATCGAGCCACAAAACGGCTCTCCGTACTCTGTTGCAATCAACTTCGAGATACGGTTCACTCAGTCGGGCTCGCAAAATGCGATCGCGGCCAGGTTGACCAACGACCCAACCGCGGTTGCAATCCAGCTCACCGAAGAACAAATCAAGGCAAGATATCCGTGGGATTACAAGCAGCTTTACGAGGCATGCCAGCGGCGTTACAGCGATTTCAAGGTAGATGCCAATTTTCATTCGGCCCGAAAAACCGTCGAAGGTGACCAGCGGTTTGCGTGGATCAGGTATCTGGATCCGGCAAACCCACGCAGCACCAAGAAAATCCTGTATTCGCCAAATATCGTGCAGGAATTTGATCGCCGTTACAGCCAACGCTGACCACGAATTGCCCTGGCCAGGGGCTCGAACTACACCACCGGCTAAACATGACAGCAACTATGTCTCGTGCCTCCTCGCGGGCTGCAGCGGCGCCAAATTGAGCGTCAACCAAGGGTTGCGTTAGGGCCCGAATTTCCTCCGTCGACGGCCGCTTGTCGGGGCGGGACGATGACAAGGCAATTGGTCAGTCAATGAGTGCGATCAGGCGGACCGCCTGGGCGTTGGCGGGAACCAGGTTGATTGCCCGAAACGATGATTTGCATCTGTTGCGCGGGCGTTGATAAGGCCCTTGCTAGGTGCCGTATCGCTGGCCGCCCGGCTTCTGCCTGCCGGTGCGATCTACCCCGGTATCACTGGCAGAACGATGTGCGACGGATGGGCCGCCGCATGGTGGATTTCCTGACGGGCGCTCTCAAGGCGCGCGTCCTGGCCGATGGGCGCGCCCGTGTTGGGATTGCGGTCGAAGCGCGGGAAATTGCTGCTCGAGATCTCAACCCGCAGCCGGTGGCCCGCCCGGATGACGTGGCTCGTGGACCAAAGATCAATGGTGTAGTCGTGCACCCGGCCCGGAGTGATCGGTGATGGCTGCGATGCCGAATTTCGGTACCGGGCGCGGATGATCCCGTCCTGCAGGTTTTGGGCGTACCCGTTCGGACGCACGTCCACCAGCTTGGCGGTGAAGTCGGTATCTGCGGCACTGGAGGCGGCGAACAGGCGGACACTTATGGGCCCGGTGATTTCCAAGTCCTGGTCCAGCGGCTCTGACGTGTAAACCAGCACGTCCAGTCGCTCCTCCACCGCCCGCTGGTCGGCGACGCCGAACGGAATGATCAGGGTGTTGCCTCCCCGCGTCGGTACCGGGTCGTGAGGGTCGTAAACGTAGGAGTCCGGGGGTTCGTCGCCGGGGGGCACCGTGGAGAGGGTTCCCGTGCCGCGGCCGGTGTTGGCGGCGCCATCGGAATGAAGGTAGTAATTCGTGTAGCGGGTGCGCGCCAGCGGCCACTCTTGCTCGTGGCGCCAGCGGTTCTCGCCCATGACAAACAGATAGACCGGCGGGTCGTTCACGATGCCGGTGGCGCGGTCTTTGAGCCAGCGGTCGAACCACCGCAGCAAGTAATCGTGGAGATCAACCCGGGCTTCTTCGCCGAAGTCGACATCGCCCGTGTCCCCGGAAGTCGGCACGGTGTAGGGGAGGAGGTGCGACCACGGTCCGATCAAAAGCTTCTGGTTCTCCCGTGCCAGTTCGCTGCCGCCCTGGGAACGGATGCCACTGAATGCGTTCAACGCCCCTTCCAGGAAGATGTCGTACCAGGAGCTGACGTGGAACACCGGGATAGTAATGCCCGCCAAGTGGCGGTTGAGATTGATTCGCCACCAGTAGGGACCGTCCTGCTCATTTGCCAGGTACTCGCGGAAATAGGGCGCAGTCTCCTTTAGCAAGTCCTCCCAGTCGACCAATGGCAGGTGGCGGAACCATTCGTCGCTCAGCGGTTGGGCGAAGTTGTCCGCGGGCAGCAGGTATTCTTCGACCTTCTCCAGAAGGTCAGTACGCCCCAATCGAGCCAGGGTATTGCGGCCCTTATGGATGGCATAGGGCACCATCCAGCCCCATTCCATAGCTCCGCCCGTGTGGTAGACCCAGCTCTGGTGGAAATCGGATGAGGCTGAAACCGGAGCCATCGTCTGGAGGTGCGGGGGCAAGGGATTGTTGGTGGCCAGGGTGTACTGGGTGGCGCCCATATAGGACTGCCCGGTGGTTCCGACCCGGCCGTTTGACCACGGTTGGCGGGCGGCCCATTCCACGGTGTCGTAGCCGTCTTGGACTTCCTGAAAAAGAGGGTTGTAGTCTTCGCCTTCCGACTCAAAACGCGCCCGGCAGTCCTGACTAACGACCGCGTATCCCCGGCTGGCGAAATACCACACCGAATGGTCAGGATTGTCTAGGTACACGTCCTGGCCATAAGGGCTTCGCGTGACCAGCACCGGGTACCTGCCCGGTGCGTCGGGGCGGACCACATCGCAGGCCAGGCGCACGCCGTCACGCATGGGGACCATGACGTTGCGTTCGCAGACCACTCCGGGAACCGCTGATTGGGAAGTCATGGCGCCCCTCCCGGCACGGTCGGATGATGGCGGCCCGGTGCTGCCGAGCCGCTACCCGCGACCCTCGTGTAGCGATCCCGTTGCCGCATCTTAGGGTTCCAGTGCGCGCGGAAAGGGGTCATTGCCACCGCGGCGGGGTGCGACCTTAGCGCGACCTGGCCGAATTGGTCGGCGACGATAAGTCCAATCAATTGACCAGCCTGGCGCGGCCAGGTGGCCGCGCCATTGGCAGCGAGCCCTACCTCCCTGATCGCAAATCGGCAACCAATAAGGCTTTGTTACCGATTGCCCAGCGACCAACCGCCGTCGACCATATACACGCTGCCGGTGCAAAAGCTGCTGGAGTCGCTGGCCAGAAACAGCATCACCTCTGCTACCTCCGCGGGATTCCCATATCTTCCCAACGGTATGCGCTCCGCCATCGCCCGCCTGAACTGCGCAACGGCTGCGCTCTCATCGTCCTCGGTCGCAGCACGCATTTTTTCAATCGAGCGAATCATCCTGGTTTCGATGGGCGCCGGGTTGACGGTGTTGACCCGAATTCCCAGGGGTGCACCTTCCAACGCGGCGGTGCGGGCCAGGCCGATGACTGCGTGCTTGCTGACCGTGTATGCCGACATGTCCAGAGTCCCGGCCACGCCGGAGGTTGATGACGTGATCACGATGCTGCCGCCGCCGCGCCGGCTCATCACCGGGACGACGTGCTTGATTCCCAACCAGACCCCGCGCACGTTGACCGCCATTACCCGATCGAAGACGTCCAAGGGATAGTCCGATATCGGCGCTACGGACCCCTCTATCCCGGCGTTGGCCAGCAACACGTCAATCCCGCCCCAGCGGTCAACGGCCGCATTCACGTACGCTTGGGTCTGGTCGGGATTGGTCACGTCGGCCACGATGTAGCTGGCCCGTTCCTCACCTACTGAGCGCACGACCTCCGCTAGTGCCGCCGCATCTAGATCAACCAGCACAAGCTTGGCCCCCTCTTCGGCGAACAGCTTGGCTGCCGCCCGACCAATACCACCGGCGGCGCCGGTGATCACGGCCACTTTGCTATCCAGTCGAGCCATGCCCAGTCTCCCCACTTGCCATTTATGCTGGCGCTCTCTACCCATTACCGCCAATATTGCCTGCACGCTAACGGCGCGGCAACGCGCCAATGAGAACGCCCCCGACGGGGGTTCAACTCATAGGCTTCAGGAGTTGTAACCCGCTTACTTTTAATCTGCTCATGGTCCTTTTGGCCGATGCGCAGTTGGCGAACTACCCCACGGCGACTAAGGACCCGGGTGCGGCACCACAATCAGCTCCGCTTACATTCGATCGAGCAGCCGCTAAGGCAAGCGACGGGCTTTGGCCCGGCAGGGTCGTTGCGGATCAGTTATCCCGCCAAAACTTGTCCGCCCCAATAGTCCCCGCTTCGTGGCGGCAGGGTGCATTCGCGCGCACGGCTGCGATCCTGGCGTTGCCCGAGAATGGGAACGCCGAACGACACGAATTGCTCGGATGGCCCAAGAGGGGGCCAGCAAGCCAACTTATGAAAGGCAATTGCCAATGTACGTGATAGTTGCGCCCATCCAGATCAAGCCGGGCTGCAAGGAGCAGTTCGTTGAGGGGATCGTCGGGGACGCCCAGGGATCACTAAACGATGAACCGGGCTGCCGACGCTTCGACGTAATCCAGGACGCCGGCGACGACAACCGCGTCTGGCTCTACGAGGTGTATGACGACGAAGACGCCTTCCAGGCCCACCTGGAAACGCCGCACTTCATCAAATTTCGCGATGCCGCCGCCGACATCGTCGTCGACGGAATCGAGGGCGCCGCCCTGGGTAGCACGAATATCTGGCCGACTGACGCCGACTGGAAGTAGCCGTCCTCCCCTGATCCTGGCGCCTTCGCGATTCGAGAAGATTAAGGAACAATTTCCGCTGCCAGGCCGTGGGCACTTGCTAGTTGGTGGGAGCGTCGCGCCTGGGTTGCTCGGGTCCGTTTGCATCAATCGCCGGATCCGAACCAACCGCGGCGCGCAGCATTGGCCCGAACTTAAACCCAAGTGCGCTACGTAGTTCTGACCGGTGAATCCCGGCCTGGCGAAATCGCCGCTAACCTCGCCCGCGACTAATTTTCCTTCGTGGCTGGCGATCGCCAGTGCGGGCAACAACGCAAACCGCACATGCCACCGTGTTTACCAATCAGGCGCGGCTCACCAAGCTGGTAATCGGTGCCAGCAATTGCGCTATGGCAGAATCCGGCGAAGAATTGCCCGCGATGGCGCCATCGTTTGCTTTTTCGCCCCGCGCGCGATGCAGTTTCGCGGCATCATGACTCGGCTCCTGGAGGCCGCCGGCGCAGCGGCATCGGCGGCAAGCGCAGACATCATAGAAGCGCATCCGGTCGACCACGATTCGCCCCGCTACCGCCATATGGGATTCGTTTCAACATTTGTTGGTGCCGGATTTGAGCCGATCGGCAGGATCGGGCAGCGACGCCGTGCGACGCGACGCTGGTTGCGTCAACAGGAAAAACTAGATTGAATGCGCCGTGCACGCCGGGCAGATTTTTCCGGTTCGTTGCCCGGTCGGCCCCCGGACCAAGCCCTCGGGCTGCAATGCCGGGTGCTATCTACCCAATTGGAGCGATGCCGAAAAGGCCGCCTAGCCGAACCAAATGCCCAGGTATTTTGTGAACCAAAACAGGGCGCCATAGGTGAGGACGGCGGTGGCAGGCAGGATCGCCAGCGTGCGCCGGTAGCGCAACGCGCCTTCTATCGAGCAGGAATTGCGATTTCGCAGATAAATCACAACCGCTACGGCGCCCACCAATAATCCTGCGCCGCGGAAGTACCAGCCGTATTCGTAGTAAAGGGTGTCGCCCAGCGAGACCGCCTCGACCGCGGTCATTACTCCCACCAGTACCAGGACTACCGGTGAGACGCAGCACATGATGGCTGCCAAACCCGACAAAAACCCCATTGCCACTCCGGCCAGCAGCGGCCGGTCGCGTTGGCTGTGCGGCCGAGACTGCGGAACGACGTCTGGCGCGCTAGGCATAGCGGCGAATTGCGAATACTTGCACGGTTGCAGTCAATTGTCGGCACACGCTGCTAAGGGTCCCAGCTGGGAGCTTGGCCTCGATCCGGCGGGCGAACACGGGAGTGGGGTTGGTCTTGGAAATATGCGAACGCGATCGCTCCTTATTTGTCCCGCGCGGCTGCTGCCGACAGCCTATTTGGAGCGGGATTTCCTGCGGACACGATCGATCCAGAAGATGTTTAGCCCAACCAGCAGCGCCGCGCCAACCCAGAACAGGGTGCCCAAGTTTGGGTCGTATTGCAGACCCAGACCCAAGCCGACATAGAACATTGCAAACGCCACGACAAAAAGCGTAATATGCGCTGCCTTGCGCGCCCTCCGGGCCAGCACCGGGCACCTCCAGATTTTGCGGGCGAAAACTATGCGAATCGCTCGGTTCATTCTGCTGCAGAAAGATGTCGGCAGGAATTTCTAAAATCCGGCCCAAAAGGAAGGAGAGGCCCCCATGGCGGGGATGGTTTTGATCAAGGCCACGCCGAGAGCGAGGCCGGGGCAATGCCGTCAACTGACCTGATAGCGGCGATGGGCGAGTACAGTCAAGCGCGGCTGGAAGGCGGCGACTTGCTTTCCGGTGATGGCCTGAAACCCTCTTCCGAAGGCAAGTGGGTCGATTTCGGCAGGGATCCCAGAACGGTATTAAACGGACCGTTTGCCACCGCCGACGGGCTGGTAGCAGGGTTCTGGTTATGGCGGGTCAACTATATGGAGCACGCGATTGAGTGGGTCAAGCGTTCGCCCAACCCGTTGCCCGGTCGCTGCGGGATCGAGATCCGAACGGTGTTCGAAATCGAAGATTTTGGGGAAGCGATGACCCCCGAACTAGTCGAACTGGAAGATCGCCTGCGCGCCCAAACCGAGAAAAGCTGACCGCCGCAGCGCCCGGTAGAAAAGGGCTACCTAGGCGCCAGATCCTGCTCGGGGCCGCGCGCCAGCGGATGCGGACTGTCGCAAGCCGATGGCCCAATAAACGCCGGACAGAAAATGATGGTTGCGGTTGATTAGGAGATGGAGGATCCCCATGCGGATAGCACGAGTGGGAGTGATCGGTGCGGGCTGGTGGGCCACCCAATACCACATCCCCAGCTTGAAGACCTACCGCAACGCCGAGCTGGTCGGAATCTGCGACCTCAAGCCCGCCAAGCTGCAGCGGGCGGCCGATTTCTACGACATTGCCGGCCGCTTCACCGATCACCATGAACTGTTGGCATCTGGCGTAGATGGCGTGGTCGTGGCGGTCCAGCACGCCTTTCACTACCAGGTGGCCCGCGACGCACTCGACGCCGGGGTAAGCGTGCTGGTGGAAAAACCGATGACCCTGCGATCGGCCGAAGCTTGGGACCTGGTCGATCGTGCCCGCGATCGGGGGCTGCACCTGATGGTGGGCTACACGTTTCACTTCACCCGCCACGCCAAGGCAGCCTACGAGATCGTCCGCTCTGGCAGGCTTGGCCAGATCCAGTTCGTATCCGGGCTTTTTGCGACCATGGTGGAGTCGTACCTGCGCGGGCAGCCGCAGGATTATGTCGATCATTTCCAGTTTCCGGTGACCGGCCCGGAGCCGTCTACTTACTCGGACCCGGCGATCGCCGGTGGAGGCCAGGGGGTGCTGCAAGTGACGCACCCGATGGGAATGGTGTTGTGGGTGACCGGGCTGCGCGCGGTCGAGGTTTCCGGATTCGTAGAGAATTTCGATCTCGACGTCGACTTGGCCGACGCGTTCAGCTATCGCCTCAGCAACGGAGCTGTCGGAGTGATGGGGTCAACCGGCGGCCTCCGTCCCAGGCAGTCGCCGATCCAAGCCAACACCTACTTCGGAACCAACGGGTTTATGGAACAGGACCTGACCGGGGGTCGCCTGCACGTGCACTACCACGATGGGACATCACAGGCCTTCTCCGACCTGGCGGAGGATGAACTCTATCCGCAGCATGCCCCGTCGCGGGCGTTGGTCGATTTGATCAATGGCGCGGGCGAGAACCGCGCCCCTGGGACCGTCGGCGCCCGCGTAGTGGAATTCCTCGAAGCCGGTTATCAGTCATCGCGCGACGGAACCACAGTCAAGGTCGCAAGTGATGCCCGGAATTGACCGATTGAATTGAAGCGAGTCGGTTTCCTGCTAAAGGTCCGCTCGGACCGGATCGAAGAGTACAAGCGTAATCACCGCGCCGTTTGGCCGGAGATGCGGGCGGCGCTGCGGCGTCACGGCTGGCGCAACTACTCTCTGTTTCTGACCCCTAACGGGCAACTTTTTGGCTATTTCGAGGCCGAGGAGAGCTTTCAGGCGAGCTTAGATGGCATGGCCGGCGAGGAGGTCAATGCCCGCTGGCAGGCATTCATGGCCGAATACGTCGAGGAAATTGAAGGGCTGGCCGACGAGAGCATGCTGCAACTGGAGCAGGTCTTCTTTCTGGAATGATCCAATCCGTTGCGGCTGCCGAGCCCTCCCGCCGACATCCCCGCCAATGCCGCCCGGTGCGCCGTACCCAACCAATCAGGAGTAACCAATGAACAACCCCGAATTCGTCGACAGCCACGTCCACTACTACGACATGCAGCACCCCGAGCTGGTCTACGCGCACTGGGCCCCGGACGTTGTCCATCCCGAGCTCGGCACTCGCACGCGCAAGCTCGGCGAACGCAACTTCCTGGCCGAAGACTTCGTCGAACTCTCGCGGCCGCTGAACGTGATCAAGGCGGTCCACGTCCAGGCCGCACTCGGTTCACCCGACCCGGTCACCGAGACCGCCTGGCTGCAGGATGCCGCCGATAGGACCGGATTTCCGCACGCGATCATTGCCGCCGCTGACCTTTCGGCGCCGGACGCGTCGAGGACCCTGGAGCGCCACTGTCAATTTGCCAACATGCGCGGAATCCGCGACTTTGAGGTGTCGGAGCGCCTGGATGAACCGGCGACCCTGCACGGGTTCGGACTGATGGAAGAGATGGGCCTTGTGGCCAGTATGAATGTGACCTGGGAGCACATGGCCAAGGTCCGTTCTATCGCCGGCCGCTTTCCGGATCTTCAATTGGTGGTGGACCACACCGGTTCGCCGCTCGAACGCAGCCGCGATTATGTTGCCAACTGGCGGCGCGGCATGGCCACTGCCGCCGGGGCCGAAAATGTCTGGTGCAAGATCTCCGGCCTGGGAATGACCGACTACGAGTGGACGGCCGACTCGATCCGGCCGTTCGTGCTCTACTGCATTGAGACGTTCGGGGTCGAGAGGTGCTGCTTCGGCACCAACTGGCCGGTCGACAGCCTTTTCAGCGGCTACGCCGATATAGTCAGCGCCTACGCGCAGATAATCGCCGGATTTGATGAGTCAGAGCGTGAACGGCTGTTCGTATCCAACGCCGAGAAACTCTATCGCATCTAGGATCTGAACGTGCGGTTTCCGCGCCGTTCGCGCACCACTGCCGCCGCTGCCAGAGGCGGCCGGACACGAGGGTCATAAGCGGCTGGATAGCGGACCCCGGAAGACCGCAATTAGGCGTGCGCGCCCGCACCGGCCGCGGCAGTGGTGTCCGCCCCGGAGTAGATTGCGCGCAGGGTAGCGATTCCCAGGCTGACTGCGACCACGATCACGAATCCGACGCCCAATACCGATAGCACTGCCGGCGCGCCGACCGCATCGACAGCGAATCCGTTGACCAGATTCAGGATCGCCATGTTGCCACCGATGTTTATCTGCTCCAGACCGGTAATTCGGCCGCGCATCCCGTCGGGAGCTATCGATTGAATCATGGCGATCGCGATCGCCATGAACGCTGCCTGCGAGGCGCCCATCGCCGCTGCCCCAATGATGGCGACCTCTACATTGCCAGAGATTGCCAGGACGAGCATCGAGGCACCACTGAGTAGCCCGGAGATCAGCAGCGTCTGCCCACGCATGGCGGCGCCTTGCAGACCGGCCACCGCAACCACCCCTACGACCGAGCCGGCGCCAATCCCCATCATCAGGTAGCTGACGCTGGCGGTTGCTTCGCCGAGGGCGTCGCGGGCCAAGACCGGGAGCATGGATTCGACTGACATCGTCATCGCGCAGTGCAGTGCAGCCAGGAT
Organism: Chloroflexota bacterium; assembly: GCA_965217845.1. Classification (GTDB taxonomy): domain Bacteria; phylum Chloroflexota; class UBA11872; order UBA11872; family VXNJ01; genus VXNJ01. The sequence goes on along the minus strand of OZ244573.1, from coordinate 1,659,316 downwards.
GAATAGCCAGCGCAGCGGCCGATTCCACCACACGAACCGGTACGCCGCCCAAAGGCTGGCGGCTATTTCCGCACCGCCGGCCAAATTGCCCGAGGATCGAACCCGTATCGCCATGACGCTGGCGATGCCAAATCCATAGAGGAAGACGCTGGCCACGAACGCGGCTTCGGGTCCCTGCAACAACAGCGCCGGGGCGATTATCGCGGGACCGACCAGACGCGATCCTTGGATCGCCAGCTGGTTGAGGGCGACTGCGTTAAGCAATCGATCTCGCGGCACCAGGTTTGGGATCAGGGACTGGGCGGCGGTTATCTGGAATGTCCGGAAAGCCCCGTCGATCAGGGCCAGCCCCACGAGCTGCCAGACTGCCAGAGTGCCGGTTAATGCCAGCACCGCAAGCAGGACCGCGTGCCCCAGCTGTAACCCGTAGGCAGTCGCCAAAACGGTTTTTCGATCAAAGCGGTCGGATACGTACCCGGCGAGGGGTGGAACGACAAAGCGTGGCGCCATGGCAGCGAAGGTGGCCACGCCAACCAATCCCGAGGAGCCGGTCATCGCCAATATGAAAACACCGCGGGCAATGATCAGCGCCCAGTAGGCCGACTGTCCACTCAGGTTTCCGAGGACGACCCAACGAAAGTCGGGGTAGTGAAGCGCTGCGGAGCCCCGCAGGTAGATCCCTAGCAGAGCCTGCCTTGTCACCGAACTGTTCTCCTTCCCACGATCAATCGAACAGCTCCGAACCCGAAAAAATAGAGATAGATGTCACTGCTCCGACAGATGGGCAGGGTCCGCCGGTGAACGCGCCGTTGGCACCATCCGGTCGACGCCAACGATATCTTCAACCGACTGCGGGACAGCGGGGTGATGAAACCCGGTCAGCGGCTAGCCGACCGGAGTCGGCGACTGCCCGATCGCATCAAGGCGGGCCTTGGCCTCGCCGTATACACCGTCGGGAAGCGGGCCCCGCAATACTGCGGCCACGTTTTCCTCAAGATGGGCAATGCGCGTCGTGCCGACGATGATGGTGTGGATGTGCGGGTGCGAAAGCGTGAATCGCAGAACAAAAGACGAGCGACTCTCACCATCCTCCAGCAGCTCGTCGAGACCGGCGCGTTCAAACTGCCCCCATTTCTCGGCCGGCAGGCGGGCGGCCCCCTCACCCTGGGCGATACCACCGCGAATGATGGTCCCGACTCCTGAATCGGCCACTTTGGATATCCAGTCTTCATGCTCGCGTTCCAGCGCCGAATAAGGGATCTGCATTGTTTCGAAGATTCCCCATTCCAGATAGATCGGCAGGTCCGGCAGGGTTGTCGAAATCCCGATATGGCGGGCTTTTCCGGCGTCGCGGATTTCGGCCAGCGCGCGCGCCAGATCGCCGGCCTCGAATTCAGCCACGGTCGGATTGTGCGGTTGTAGGATGTCCACGCTCTCGCGCCCCAGGCGCTCCAGGCTCAAGTCGATGTTGTAGTGAAAGTTCTCGCGCGTCCACATGTGGTCGGAATTGTTCTGTTCGGGTCGGGTGGCGGTGCAGCCGCATTTGGTGGCGAGCGCGAATTCGCCGTAGCGCCCACCAAGGCCAAGTCCAATCCATTCCTCGGCGAACGCGTAATCAAACGCGGTATCGATGAAATTGATGCCATTATCCAGAGCTGCGTTGTAAAGCAACCGCGCCGACTCCTGGGTCCAATGTGTCCGCTCCGCCCGCCAAAGCGCGGTGCCCAGTCCGAGCCGGGTGACGCTGATACCGGTATTTCCCAGCTGCACTACCGGCAGATCGTTGCCCATTCCCCGATTCCTCCCCCGCGGACGCGCTGCCGCGCCAGCTTGGCCCTTCCTATCAAATTTAGATTGCCGGCACCGGCGTTTCCGGTACGGCCCGCTGCCGCATTTATTGCGTGCGACCGCTGGTCGGCGCCGACAGGGCTTGAGCGGCCAACTGCCGTCTGCCCGCAGTGGGCACCGGCGGCCGGGATTAAGGTAAACACAGGCGCGCTGCCGCGCCCCAGCGCCAATACCAGGTGTGCCATGCCCGCCGACTGCGCCGAACTAAATGCCCGCGCCGCCTTCTCCGGCCGCCGGGGCCGCGCCGCCTAACTCCGATCCATGGTCCAAACGATCCTGGCCGCGCGCGGCCTGATCATGGATTTCGGCGGGGTGCGGGCCGTCAATGACTGCGCGATCGACGTCGTCGAAGGATCCATCACCGGCCTGATCGGACCGAACGGGGCCGGCAAGACCACCCTCTTTAACCTCATCGCCGGATTCCACAAACCGTCCGCGGGCGAGGTCAGCTTCCGCGGCCGGCGGATCGACGGGCTCCCGCCGCACCTGATTTTTAGGGCCGGAATCGTACGCACGTTCCAGATTCCACGTGAGTTAAAGCGCATGCGCGTTATCGAAAACCTGATGCTGGTGCCCGCCGACCAGGCCGGCGAGAGCATGTGGCGGGCGCTGCTGGCGCCCCGGTCGGTGCGACGACAGGAGCTCGAGTTCGAGGAACAAGCCCTCCGGGTGCTGGAATTTACTGGCCTGAGCGAGGTCGCCGAACTGCCGGCCGAGAGCCTCTCGGGGGGCCAGAAAAAGCTGCTCGAACTGGCGCGCACGCTGATGTCCGAGCCGGCGCTGGTGCTGCTGGACGAACCCGGGGCGGGCGTTAATCGGACCCTGCTCAAGCGACTGGAAGACGGAATCCGACGCGCGCGCGAGGAACTTGGAATCACGTTCCTGGTCATAGAGCACGACATGGCCCTGATCGGGCGCCTCTGCGACCACGCGATCGTGATGGACAGGGGGTCGGTGCTGACCCAGGGTCCGCCCGCGGCGGTGCAGCGCGACCAGCGCGTGATCGACGCCTACCTGGGCGGCTAGATAGTGTCGCTACTTGCAGTCGAGCAGCTGCGCGCCGGTTACGGCGAAACTGAAATCGTCCATGGTGTCGACTTGGCGGTTGACAGGGGCGAGATCGTCACCATCATCGGGCCCAACGGGTCCGGCAAATCCACGCTGATGAAGTCGCTGGTGGGAATCGTGCCCGCCGCGGCGGGGTCGATCTGGTTCGACGGTCGCCGGATCGAAAACCTGCGCGCCGATCGCCGCATCCCGCTGGGAATCTGTTACGTCCCGCAGGTGGATAACATCTTCCCCAATCTGACCGTGCTTGAGAACCTGGAGATGGGCGGCTTCCTGCGCACGGCTGGTGTGCAGCGGCGCATCGCAGAGATGTTCGACCTGTTCCCCGACCTTGCCCAAAAGCGCGGCGCCCCGGCCGGGGCGCTCTCCGGCGGTCAGCGCCAGATGTGCGCGGTTGCCCGGGCGCTGATGCTTGAACCGCGCCTGCTGCTCCTGGATGAACCCTCGGCGGGGCTTTCGCCGCGGCTGGCCAGTACGGTCTTCGATACGGTTTCGCGGATAAACGCCACCGGCGTGGCGATCCTGATGATCGAGCACCGCACCAAACAGGCGCTAGCCATCTCGCACCGCGGCTACGTGCTGGCGATGGGCCGGGTGCGAATGCAGGCCCCGGGGCCCGAACTTGCCGCCGACGCCCAGGTCGGCCGCCTCTATCTCGGACGCGAGTAGGCGCTGATGCTGGCTGCCCCGGCGCGCTTCCTCGCCGGCCGCACCGCCAGGCGATTTAGCCGGGTGCTGCAATTTGTCGGCGCGGCCGCGTTCGCCATCGCCGCCGCCAGCCAGGTCGACCTGGCCGTGAACGGCATTTTTCTGGGCAGCGTGCTGGCCCTGGGCGCGATCGGGATAACCCTGATCTACGGCGTGCTGCGGTTTGCCAACATCGCCCAGGGCGACATGATGACTTTTGGCGCTTATGTCGCCTTCTTCCTGCTGGTGAGCGTGCTGCCCGAACACGCCGGGCTGGGACCGTTTACGTTCGGCTTCCCGCTGCTGCTGGCGATTCCGATCAGCATGGCGGCGGTCGCGGCGCTGGCGGTGGGAATGGAGATCGTCGTCTTTCGGCGTCTGCGCCGGCGCCGCGCCAACCTGGTAACGATTGAGATCGCCTCGCTCGGGATCGCGATCGCGGTGCGCGGCCTGGTGCAGATGATCTGGGATACGCCGGTGCGCTATTACCCCAATGAGGCGCGCGCGCACATCTCCCTGCCAGCCGAAATCAGCATCGCCCCCAACCATCTTTTCGTCGCCGGCGCGGCGCTGCTGCTGGCAGTCGGGCTGCACCTGATCCTGACCCGCACCAGGTCGGGCAAGGCAATGCGGGCGACCTCGGATAACCGGGATCTGGCGCGGGCCAGCGGCATCGACACCGACCGGGTCCTGCTCTGGACGTGGACCATGGGCGGCATGCTGGCCGGGACGGCCGGGGTGCTGCTGGTGGTGTTTAACGCCACCTCGCAGCTGAAACCCACCATCGGATTCCAGCTGCTGGTGCCGCTCTTTGCGGCCGTGATCGTCGGCGGCATCGGCAACCCCTACGGGGCGTTCCTGGGAGCACTGCTGATCGGGGTGTCGATGGAGGTCTCCACCGCCTGGGCGCTGCCGACCTACAAACCGGCGATCGCGTTCCTGGTCATGGTGCTGGTGCTGCTGTTTCGCCCGCACGGACTGCTGGGGTCGCGCGACTGATGCTGGAATTCCTGATCGCATTCCTGATCCTGGTCGGGGTCTATTCGGTCTTCACGCTAGGGCTGAACCTGCACTGGGGCTACACCGGGCTGTTCAACATCGGCGTGGCCGGGTTCTTCGCGCTCGGCGCCTACACGGCCTCCCTGCTCACGATCCGCCCGCCGCTGCCAGGCCAGGGCGAGGAATACCTCTTCTCCGGGAACCTGGCCAATCGACTGGACGCGGTTCCGATCATCGGGCCGCTCGACCTGTGGTTCCCGATCGCGCTGTTGGGAGCCGCGCTGGTTTCAGGGCTGGTGGCGGTGATCGTGGGCGCGATAACGATCCGCCTGCGCGGCGACTATCTGGCGATCGCGACCCTGGGCATCGCCGAAAGCGTGCGCCTGGTGTTCCTCAATGAGAGCTGGCTCAGTAACGGCAGCCGCGGCATCTACACAATCCCGCGCGTTCTCGGTGATCTAGTGGCGCCGCAGGAGTACGACCGGGTGTTTCTGGTGATTGTTCTGGCCGTCTTTGCAATCCTGTTCGGGATCGTGCGGGTCCTGGTTCACTCCCCCTGGGGACGGGTCCTGCGCGCGATCCGTGAGGACGAGGTGACCGCGCAGGCCTGCGGCAAGCACGTATTTCGGTTCAAGTTGCAGGCATTCATCCTCGGCGCGGTGATCATGTCCATCGGCGGCGCGCTGTACGCCTTCAACATCCGGGCCATCTCCCCGATAGCATTCACGCCCCTGCTGGGAACCTTCATCATCTGGGCGATGCTGGTAGTCGGCGGCAGTGGGCGTTTGTACGGCCCGATCGCGGGCGCGTTCGTGGTATGGGGTATCTGGAGCGGTTCGCAGTTCGTGCCCAATCTGCTCGCACTGCTGCCGGATGCCCTCGGCGATCCGGTGCTGGCCGCATTGGAAACGGTTGGACTGCCCAATATCCGCCACTTTGCAATCGGTGTTCTGGTGGTGCTGGTCCTGCTTTACGCCCCCGAGGGTTTGACCCCGGCGCTGGCGCGGGTGCGCGAACGCCGGCGTGATCCGGGACCGCCCGGTTCCTAGTCCGGGTGGTAGCGGCAGGTACCACCCGGACGCAGCCGCCAGAGGCGATCGCTATTCGCTAACGACGCGTTCGCTGACTACCTGGCCGCCTTCGATCTTCCAGATCTCCATTGCCCCGGTCACATCGCCATTGGCGTCCAGATCGACCGGGCCGCTGGCGCCCTGGTAGTTGATGTCCTGGCCGTCGCGCAGCAGCTCCAGGGCCCGTGCGATCTCGGCCGCGCCGGGGCCGATCTCCTCGCCGGGGCCGCCGGCCACCGCGCGCATGGCATCGCGGATCGCCACCGGATCGTCCGAACCGGCGGCTTCAATTGCCAGCGCGAAAATGATTGCCGCGTCGTAGGACTCGCGCAGGAAAGGGCTCGAGTTGTCGCCGTGCAGGGCGGCGAAGTCGGAGTCAAAACGCTGCGTGCCGGCACTGTCGACCGCGCCCGGGGCGGTACCGTAGGACCCCTCCAGCGGGTCGGCGCCGACCGCCTCGATCAGGGCTTCGGACTTGCTGCCGTCAACGAACAGGAAGGTGTCGCTGGCGCCGCTATCGATCGCCTCACGGATGTAGACGCCGGCCGAGACCGGGTAGCTGACCGCCACCAGGACGTCCGGGTCGCCCGCCGTCACCTGCGAGAGCTCGGAGGCATAAGAGGGTTGACCGGATTCGTGCGCAACCGCCGTAACCTGGCCGCCCAATCCTTCAAAGGACTCGGCAAATTGATCGGCCAGGCCCTGTCCGTAGGGGTTGTTCACATACAGGACCGCGGCGTTGCGGAATCCCAGTTCCCAGGCCAGGTCGGCCAGCACCACGCCCTGGAACGCGTCCGAGGGGGCGGTCCGGAAGATGAAGTCGTCGTCTTCCAGGACGGTCAGCGACGGCGCGGTTGCCGAGGGGGATATTTGCGGGACCTGGTTGGGAACCGTGACCGCGTTCGCCACCGCCAGGGTGATTCCGCTGGAGAGCGGGCCGATCAATGCCGATACGCCGTCCACGTTCACCAGCTTGCGGGCCGCATCCACCGACGTGATATCGCTGGTCGCCCCGTCCTCGGCGAGGATTTCGATCATTCGACCACCCAGGACTCCACCTCCGGCGTTGACGTGCTCGGCGGCCAGCAGCACGGCGTCGTTCATGGGTCCGCCAAACTCACCCAGCTCGCCGGTAAAGTCCATCAGTGATCCGATCTTGATGGGTTCAGGAGCCGGCGCGGGGGTTTCGGCTGCGGCGGGTGCGGCAGTAGGTGCCGGTTCGGGTGCGGTCGGCGCGGCCGGCGCGGGCGCAGGCGCGGGTTCAGGTTCGTCACCGTTACAGCCCACAATCGCCAGACATAACAGCGCTGCCAACAACAGGAATTTGATTCCTCGAAGCAAATTCATCCGCTTTCCTTGTCCTTGATGCACCCGCACGCAGGCGGTCGGTTCCGATTCCTGCTGTAGTTTGACCGATTCACAGGCGAATAGAAACCACGGCCGCGTCCCGTTTGCGCCGGTTGCCAGCGTCCGCTTCTGGCTTGTGCCTCAAATCGAAGTGAAAACCGCAATTACTACACTGGGAAGCCCATTGATCCTTCCGCTCGACCGTCGCCGGTCAGGAGTATTTGTTCACGATGGAGCTTTCCAAGCGAACAATCGCCTCTCAGCCAATCCTGGGAATCCGCGCTCACGCTGAGACGACTGAACTACCAACGCTAATTGGCCAGCTATTCGGGGAAATCTACGAGTACATCCAGGGACGGGGCCTGCAGCCGAACGGAATGCCGCTGGCGATTTACCACTCAATGGAAGGGAACGCGGTCGAACTGGAGTGCGCGATGCCGTTGGCCGAGCCGGTCGCCGGGTCGGGCAGGATCCAATCCGGCGAGCTCCCGGCGGCGCTGGTGGCGACAACAACGCATGTCGGGCCCTATCACGACTTGCCCGGCACCTGGTCACAGTTGACCGAATGGATGGCGTCCGAAGGACTCGACCCGGCCGGGTCGCCGTGGGAGGTCTATGTGACCGACCCGGGCGCCGAACCCGATGCCAGCAAATGGCGGACCGATATCTTCTTCCCTGTCTGCGAGTAACCCGACAGGTGGGAAATATTGCGGGGGTCCTGGCCGGATTGCCGACGACCTTGCCGATGTGCCAACCTGGCAAAAGGAGCGCAGCCGGCCGGGTGGTTAGCGTGCTAGGAAAAAGAAACGCAGGCTTCACCTACGACCCGGAGCACGGATTCCTGGCCGAATCGAATTTCGTACTCGCTTGAGATGGCATCAATCTTGCCCTGATCGCCCGCCGCGGCAAAGAGGATTAATACTTTGGAGCGTTCGCGCTCCACCTGACCGGCGGCGTTGCGCCACTGGCCCTGGCCATCGAGAACGGTAAGACCGTCGGGAAACCGCGGGGTAACCGAATCGGCGAGGAACTGTGCCCAGCCCGCATCGCTTACAACCTCGCCGGATTCGCCACCGCGGCCCATAAACAGCTGGTATTCGACGAATTGATCCGACCCATCCGGACAGTCCGGCTCCGCCAGGGGGTTGCAACCAACCATGCCTAGCAGCGCCAGCACCAGGCAAAGCGCTACCAACCGCCGCGCTTCACCGCTTGCGTTGCGGCCGGCGCGGGAGCTGATATCGCCTCCGGTTCCCCGGAGCGGTGAGAACCAATTCAATGTGACCATCGCAGCGATGCAGTTGTCGCGGAGCGCATCAGTCTAGGCGTCCCGGTCCCGGTCCCTGGATATCGACCTTGCCCACCCAAGCGCCCGATCGGGACAGCGGGCGGTAGGGACCCGCGTTTGGTCGCCCTTATGGTCTGAGATCCTGCTCGCGGACATCGCCTCAAGGGCGCGCCGGGAACGCCGAATCGGCGGCCCAATACGGATTGGGGCGGCCCCGCCCGGGACGCCCGCCGAACATCGACGGCCCGCGTCGCCCGATTTAAGCTTTAAGAGACTGCCTATCCATAGGAAATGGTGTTCAGGTGGAAGCTGTGGGGGAAGCCGGGTCCGCGTACCGGCCGCTGGCAAAGGTGCGCCAGGATCTGCGCGTCAAGTGGTACCGCTGCCCAATTGAACACAGTGTCTTGCGGGAACTCTCGCGGCGCAACGATCTAAAAGGGTTTGCCCAGGCCGGCGGACATCTTGCCCTCTTTCTGGCCACCGGCGCATTGACCTATGTCCTGTGGTTGCAGGAAATATGGATTGCGTTTCTGGCGGCGCTGTTCGTGCACGGAACGGTAACCAGCTTCTGGATGGGAGTCGCCGGGCACGAGCTTGATCATGGAACGGTGTTCAAGACCAAGTGGCTGAACAAGGTCTTCCTGTATTTGTTCAGCACCGTCAGCTGGTTCGACCCATTTGACTACGCCGCCAGCCATACCTATCACCACCGCTATACCCTGCACCCCGAGGGCGACCGCGAGGTACTGCTGCCGCTGAAGCCCACGGTTGGGAAATCTTTTGTGATTCAACTGTTTACGATCAACCTTTTCACCCAGCGCGGACGCACTCTTTCCAAGGGGGGGTTCATTTCGGCGGTCTTGAGCACGATCTTGGCGGCGGTGGGTACGACTGGCTCCACCAGGTTCGCCAGCAATGAGTGGCTCAACTCGCTGCATGACGATCAGCCGCGTCAGCACCGCCGTTCGATTTGGTTCTCGCGCTGGCAGCTTGCCTTTCATGGCGCGGTCCTGGTCGCATCGATCGCCACCGGCCAATGGGTTTGGATTCTGCTGTTGACCGCGGCCTCGTTCATCGCCAACTGGGGTCACTACGCCTGTACGATGCCGCAACACTGTGGATTGATGGATAAGACGCCAGACTTCCGCAAATGTGTGCGCTCGATGACGATGATCTGGCCGCTGGAATTTCTTTACTGGAACATGAACTGGCACCTTGAGCACCACATGTACGCCGGCGTGCCTTGTTACAACCTCAAGCACCTACACCGCGCACTCGCCCACGACATGCCCAAGCCACGAACCCTCCTCAGCGCCTGGCGTGAAATGTACGAAATCTGGGACCGTCAACAAGCGGATCCCGGCTTCCAGTTCGACACTCCGTTGCCGGCAGGGGCCGGGCGGGTCGGCCGCGACAAATCAAATACGCTCGAGGATTCAATCGGCGACCTGGCGCCCAAAGAACTGGCCTGATCGGTTCAACCGGATGGGGCGCGGGCGCCGTGGACGATGGCCAAGCGAACGCGCCTTTCAATGCCTTGGCCTGGATGGCCGAGCGTCTTTCCGCTGCGGCCAATAGACGAAGTTGCCTGGAGGCCGCGCAGGGGCTCTGGGTCCGGCCGCCGGACACATATATATTTGACGTATCGGCACCACTGATGTGGCACAACGTGTTGGCGGTTGTGGACGCGGCCCGAAAAGAGTTGAATCATTGGATCGGCGTCGCCACGACCTGAGCGGAGCGGGAGCAAACATGGATACGGCGGAAGATTCCGGTTAACAGCCGCTGGCTGAAGTGCGCAAGAGCCTGCGGATCGAATGGTATCGATCCCCGATCGACCGGGCCGTCCTGAAGGAACTTTCGCGCCGCAGCGACCTCAAGGGCTGGGTGCAGGCCGGTGGCCACCTGGGGCTTTTTGCATTCGCGGGTGCCCTGACCTACTTTTTCTGGTGGTACCAGGTCTGGGTCGGATTCGCGCTGGCGCTATTTATCCACGGCACGCTCGGAACCTCAAATCTACGTCCCAAAAACTGCTTCGGCACCCCCGCCCGGTACGCCCACTCAACATTGACGACCCGGAGACTACTGATATAAACATTGAGAAGACTGCCGAACCGCAAGCGAAGGTGCGCAGGTGGAAGCTGTGGAGGAAGCCGGGTCCGCGTACCGGCCGCTGGCAAAGGTGCGCCAGGATCTGCGCGTCAAGTGGTACCGCTGCCCAATTGAACACAGTGTCTTGCGGGAACTCTCGCGGCGCAACGATCTAAAAGGGTTTGCCCAGGCCGGCGGACATCTTGCCCTCTTTCTGGCCACCGGCGCATTGACCTATGTCCTGTGGTTGCAGGAAATATGGATTGCGTTTCTGGCGGCGCTGTTCGTGCACGGAACGGTAACCAGCTTCTGGCATGGGATCGCCGGCCACGAATTAACCCACGGCTCGGTCTTCAAGACCAAGTGGCTGAACAAGCTCTTCCTATATATCTTCTCCACCATCAGCTGGTTCGACCCGTTCGATTACTCCGCCAGCCATACCTATCACCACCGCTACACCCTTCACCCCGAGGGCGATCGTGAAGTCTTGCTGCCGATAAGCCCCACCGTTGGCAAGACTTTCCTGATTCAACTGTTTACCGTCAATCTCTTCACCCATCCCGGGCGCACGCTTTCCGAGGGCGGGCTGATCGCAACCATCCTGTGCACGGCCCGCTCGGCCCTGGGACCGGCCGGTTCGAATTTTCTCTTTCACAGCGAGTGGCTCGATTCGGTGCACCGGGACCAGCCGCGCCAGCATATGCGATCTGCCTGGTTCTCACGCTGGCAACTGTTCTTCCACGCCGCGGTGCTGGTGGTCTCGATCGCGACCGGCCAATGGGTGTGGGTGCTCCTGCTCAGCGTGGCCTCGAATATCGGTAACTGGGCCCGGCACGCTTGTGCAATGACGCAGCACTGTGGTCTCATGGACAACACGCCCGACTTTCGCAAGAGCGTGCGCTCGATGACCATGATCTGGCCGCTGGAATTTCTCTACTGGAACATGAACTGGCACCTTGAGCACCACATGTACGCCGGCGTGCCCTGTTACAACCTCAAGAAGCTGCACAAGGCACTCGCCCACGACATGCCCGAGCCGCGCACCCTGGTCAGCGCCTGGCGGGAGATGCGCTATGTATGGGACCGCCAGCAGGAAGACCCGGACTATCAGTTCGACACTCCGCTGCCGGAAGGGGCCGGACGGGTCAGCCGCGACAAATCAAATGCGCTTGAGGCTTCGATCGGGGATCTGGCGCCCAAAGAGCTTGCCTGATCGGTTCAACCGGCTGCCGCGACCCCGCCGCGGATGGCGGCGAAGCCAATACGCCTTTTCAATGGCTTGGCCTGGGTGGCCGAGCCCGGTCTCGCAGCGGCCGATGGAGCAAGTTTCCGGAAGCCGCGCAACGATTTTGGTACCGGCCACCGGATTTATATTTGGCATAACGAAACCACGGATGTGGAACAAAGTGTTGGCAGTTGTGGACTCGGTCCAAAAAGGGTTGCATCCTTTGGTCGGCGTCGCCACAACCTGATCGGAGCGGCGCGGGAGCGAACATGCATACGGCGGAAGATTCTGATTACCGGCCACTGGCTGACGTGCGCAAAAGCCTGCGGATCGAATGGTACCGCTCCCCGATAGAGCACACCGTCCTAAGAGAGCTTTCGCGACGCAGCGATCTGCAGGGTTGGCTCCAAGCCGGCGGCCACCTGGGTCTCTTTGCCGTATCTGGCGCGCTGACTTACTTTTTCTGGTGGCATCAGATCTGGATCGGGTTCGTCATGGCGCTGTTCGCCCACGGTACGATCGGTAGCTTTTTCATTGGCGTTGCCCCGCATGAACTCGGCCACGGATCGGTTTTTAAGACCAAATGGCTAAACACCTTTTTCAATCACATCTACTGCCTCCTGGGCTGGTACCACCTTTACGACTACAACACCAGCCATACGTTTCACCATCGCTACACCCTCCACCCCGAGGGCGACCGCGAGGTGCTGCTGCCCTTAAAACCGACCGTCGGCAAGACATTCCTGCTACAGCTGTTTACGGTCAATGTTTTTACGCAGCCCGGAAGGAATTTCGGGAAAGGTGGTCTCATTTCCACCATCGCGCATACCGTTCGCACCGCCCGTGGGTATGACGGCTCGCCCGCTATCCCGGCCAACGAATGGCTGCGCGCAGTCCACGCTGACCAACCCGCGGAGCACCGCAAGTCGATTCGCTGGGCCCGGATCCAACTGGTCTTTCACGGCCTGGTCGCGGTGGCGGCCATCGCCACCGGGCAGTGGGTACTCCCGCTCCTACTTACGTTTTTCCCCTTCATCGCCAACTGGGCCCAGTACGCCGTCGGTCTGCCCCAGCACTGCGGCCTCATGGACAAGACCCCGGACTTTCGCAAGAGCGTGCGCTCGATGACGCTTATCCCGATCCTGGAATTCCTCTACTGGCGGATGAACTGGCATTGCGAGCACCACATGTACGCGGGGGTTCCCTGCTACAACCTCAAAAAACTGCACCACGCGATTGCCGACGACGTACCCGCGCCGCGCACTCTTCGCGGAGCCTGGCGGGAGATGCTCGAGGTCTGGGACCGCCAGCAGCAAGATCCCAGCTACCAGTTCGACACACCCCTGCCGGAAACCGCGCGCCAATTTCGTGAGGATGAGTCGAATGAACTCGAAAGGTCGATCGGCGACCTGGCCCCGGACGGTTTACGCTAGCCGGAGGCGCGCGCTGCCTGAGCCCGATAACCGGCTGCGCCGCAGCGCGGCTGAATGGGCGGGTTTTTTAATGCTCGCGCGCAGTTAGATTTGCAGCGGTGATGGCGCTTTCGGCCAGAGGATCGCATGAGGCTCAATAACAAAGTCGCCCTGGTAACCGGTGCCGGTTCGGGGATTGGCCGCGCGACCGCGGTTCTGTTTGCGCGTGAAGGCGCCCGCGTCGCCGTCGCGGACTTAGACGAGGCCCAGGCCCAGCGGACTGCCGCCGAAGTTCTTGACGCCGGCGGCGAAGCCACGATCGCAGTCGGGGATGTTTCCAGAGACGGCGACGCCAAGGCGATGGTAAACGCTGCACTGGATGCCTACGGAAGACTCGACGTACTGGTCAACAGCGCCGGTGTATCGCCCCGCAATGCCACCGGGCCCAACGCCGGTCCGGAAGAAATCTGGGACCGGGTGCTGGAAATCAACCTGAAGGGCACCTATCTTGTGAGCTGGCACGCCGTGCCGCAGATGCAGCGCGCTGGCGGCGGTTCGATCATCAATCTGGCATCGATCATCGCGGTGGTGGGCTACTCGACGGATATTCCGAGCGTGATGGGCGGATTCAACCCCTATCCGCCGTCCAAGGGCGGGGTCCTCCAGTTCACCCGCAACCTGGCCCTGGCGCATGCCAGCGAGAACATCCGGGTCAATTGCATCTGTCCAGGTTATGTCGAGTCCAACTTGATCGCCGGACTCACCAGCGACCCGCAAGCGTACGCGACCCTGGTATCGAAACACCCGATCGGAAGGCTCGGACAACCCGAGGAAATCGCCTATGCGGCGCTGTTTCTGGCCTCGGACGAGTCATCCTTCGTCACCGGCGCGCCGCTCATGGTGGACGGCGGCTACACGGCGCAATAATCCGGACCGCGATCAGCGGCGGATCCGGATGCGGTGCCGGAACGGGCCCTTGGGGGGCGCGCTTGGCGGCGATCAAGATTGCCGGTTTGCCTTGGCGCTTTCGAATGAAATCTTGATCAGTTGTCTCAGAACTTGAGTGTCCACGTCCGCCAAATTGTTTATGTAAAGACAAGCTGCGCCCGTGCGGTGCTTTCCGAGCCGGGCAAGCAGGCTTTCGCGCCCCTCGAGACCGCCCATGATGTAAAGCGTCAGGTTTTGCTTTCGCGGCGAAAAACCGGTCAGGAAGAAGTCGCCCTCGCGGCCCGATTCGTACTGGTAGTGGTAATCGCCAAAGCCAATGATGCTGGGCCCCCACATCTCCGGTTCCAGACCGGTGATATCGCGCATCATCGCCAGTATCACCGACCCGTCCTCGCGCCGCCGGCGATTCTCGATCGCGGCCACGAATTCAGCGACGCTGGCGCCGGTCTTGCGGGTCTTGTTCGCGGTCATGGTCCGGCGCACGTTACCTGTCAGTCGACCCGGCAACCGGAGTCAGTGGCAGATTCCCTGGATCCGATTGCGGCGATTGGCGACGCGGCCGGACAGATGGGGCCGCGACCCGGCGGCGAAAAAGTCCGCCGCGACTCAGCGGCATATCCATTACTGCAGCGCCCCGGCGGCGGCGATCGGCCATTCTTCGACGACCTCGCCACCGCGGCAGGCATAGATCGTGCGGTGCAGCAGCACGGTGCTGTCGGAATAGTGCGGAACGACTTGAATCCGATCTCCGACTTGAAGCTGCGCGCCGCCGTTCCTGGCCAGGCTCATGTGTTCGGCGCTCAAGCCCGTGCATTGCCAACCGGCCGGGCTCACCACCATCGGAAAACCGGTGTGCCGGCCGGTCGCCTTCCAGCCGGCGTCGCCAGCCGCCCGCTGCGGGTTGGCGGCCGAGACCACCTGGCAGATCAGACTCAGCGCGCGCCGGTGCCCATCGACCCCCATTTGCTCGTAGGTCACGTCCATTAGCACCGCACCGCCGGCTTGCAATTCGGTGAGCACCCCTTGCGCGAGCACGAATCGGTAATTGCCGCTGCCGCCGCCGGACAGCACGCCGATATCGTGGCCGGCTTGCTGGCACAGCTGCCGCGCCCTTCCAAGGATGGCTGCCGAATTTGTGGTCTCGCGTTCCTTTTCTTCTTCCAGCATGTGCATCACGTGGCCCTCATAGCCCATCAAGCCGCGCAATCGAACCCCGGAAAGATCGGATACGAGGGCGCAAAGCGGAGGCGCCGCTGCCGGAGTAACACCGCAACGGTGCAGGTTTACGTCAATATCCACCAGCACGTCAATCACGACTCCAGCAGCCGCAGCCGCAGCCGCAATTTCTCGAATATTGGCTTCATCATCGGCCGCAACGCATAGGTTGGCCGTCTGCGCCACCTCGATGAGGCGATCGATCTTGACCTTGCCGATTACCTCGTTTGCAATGAGGATGTCACCGACACCGCCCCGGGCCATCACCAGCGCCTCGGATGCTTTGGCGCAGGTAATCCCGACCGCCCCAGCCTCAATCAGGCGCAGGGCCAACGCTGGTGCCTTGGAGGCTTTTACGTGCGGTCGCCAGGAGATACCGGCCGCTGCGCACCTCTCCACCATCAAGCGCGCGTTGTGCTCAAGCGCGTCCAGATCAAGCAAGAGCGCCGGCGTATCCAGCGCTTGAACTGATTTCATTGCCGTCCTCCCAACGTCGCAATCGTAACGAAGCGTTTCCACGCACCCGGCCAACTCCCGGTCGTGGTGGACGCTGCCACCCGCGGCACAGTGCGGAGCCGGTCAATAAGGAATCGGGTTAGCCCATCGCTTGCGTGACCGACACCTCGCCAACGACTCCACGTGCCTAGGAGGGCTTGGCAACTCAGGCAGCCAACTGGCGCAATTGTCCGCCGTCGGGCGTGGGGCCGACTGCGCAACCGTTCTGGCGTGAGAATGAATCGGAAGAGGAGTCGGCTCCTACTGGCGGCGCCGGCAAGCATTGATGGGTGAAAAATGTTCGGAACACTGCTAACTCGCCTGGTGGGCGCCGCCCGGCTCAGCGTTGACACCTACGAAGATGTCGAAAACGACCGCGGTGCCACTTGGCAGGCGTTGCTGGTGGTTGTGATCGTTTCCATCGCCGGCGGGGTCGGCGGACTGCTGGCCGGTGAAACGACAGCGGCCGATGGCTTGCTTTACGGAGTGTTGCGGTCGATCATCACCTGGGCCGTTTGGGCGCTGGTCGCCTGGATCGTCGGCGGCTACATCCTGAAGACGGCCCAAACCCAGGCCGATTGGGGTCAGCTCGCCCGTGGCACCGGATTCGCCCAGATCGCGGGCGTGCTCAACGTGCTTCTGTTCGTCCCTGGAATCGGCGGGCTTTTTGCGTTGGTGGCATTCTTCTGGCAGTTGGCCGCCATGGTTATCGCGGTGCGTCAGTGCCTTGACTACGACTCGACCGCGCGCGCCTTCTTCGTGATCGTCATCGGAGCGATTCCGGTGCTAATCATCAACGTGCTAATCATCTCGGTGATTGGAATCTAGTTCCCACTGCATATGCGTTTTGCAACCGCTAATTCGGTCCTAGAAACGGCTCTGGCGCTCGGACGGCCAACAAGTCGACCGCTTACGTGCTGCTGCGCTGGTTTCGGCGTTCGACCAATCCCGCCCTTGGCGCGCCGCGATGCTATCGCTGCGACGACCCCAAGATGACCGGCGCGGCGAGTTCCGTGACCGTTATGGACGGCGGCATGGGAGCCGAATTAGCCCGGCGCGGGGTGATATCCGACGATGCCCCCTGGTCGGCAACGGCGCTGATGCAGGCACCCGACGAAGTAGTTGCCACCCACCGCGATTTCATCGCCGCCGGCGCCGAGCTCATCATCACCAACAGCTACTCCTGCACCCCCGAATCCCTGGCCAAAGTGGGGTTGGCGCACCGCTATGCAGAGTTGGCGGGCGTATCGGGCCGGCTTGCCCGGGCGGCCGTAGATGGTGCGGGCGGGGAAACGCTGGTTGCCGGCGGGCTGCCGCCGCTGTCGCAGAGCTATCGGTCGGACGTGGTCCCGGCCGATGAGGAAGCACGTCCCATCTACGCGAATCTGGCAGCCGCTCTCGAGCCCCATGTCGACCTGTTCATATGCGAAACAATGTCGAGCATCCGCGAATCCCGTAACGCCGTCGCCGCCGCAAAGCAGGCCGCGATCGGGCGGGGATTGCCCGTATACGTGTCCTGGACCCTTGATGAGCGTCCCGGATGCGGGCTCCGCAGCGGGGAGAGCGTCAAGCATGCTTGGGCCGCATTGGCCGACCTGGATCCGGATGGGTACTTGTTCAATTGCACCCACCCCGATGCGATCGCGGCCGGCGTAGCCGAAATCGTCGCGCTGACCGACAAGCCGACCGGAGGTTATGCGAACCGGTTCGACGTCCCGGCTGACTGGACTGGCGAGAACGGCGCCCAGCTAGTGCACCGTGCCGGTTCCGGAACCGAACAGTTCGTGCGCGCGGGTTTGCGCTGGATTGAGCTTGGCGCCACTGTGGTCGGAGGCTGCTGCCGGATAGGCCCGGCCGACATCGCGGCCCTAGCGGCGCGACTGCGGCAAAGCTAACCCCGGCAAGGCCACCCCGCCCGGATCCGGGCCTTGCTGGAGCGGCATCGTTCATGCTGCGAACCCTGCTCGGCCGGGAGGCTGCGCAATCCATCCACTACTTCGATAGTGTTAGGCGTTCCCGTGACTTGGATGGATTGGCGACTGCCGGCCAAAATCGGGTGTTGCCGGAACCCTGCTGGCTCGCAGATCGAAACGGACTGGTGTTATGCGCACGACTCCGCATGGAATCACCGTCGAATCGCACCGTCCGGTGGTCATGGGGCGCCGCGGCATGGTCTGCAGCGGCCATCCGTTGGCCTCACAGGCCGGGATCAGGGTTCTGCAGCAGGGCGGTAACGCGGTCGATGCCGCAATCGCGGTGGCGGCGTCGCTAAACGTGGTCGAACCGATGATGTCCGGGGTCGGCGGTGACGGGTTCATCATGATCTATTCGCGCGCGGATGAGCGGGTGCGGGTAGTCAACGCCACCGGCCCGGCGCCACTGGCGGCAACGCGTGAACGCTACGCCGTCGGGGGCATCCCGGCCAAGGGGTTGCTCTCGGTCTCGGTGCCAGCGCTTTTGCATGGTTGGCTGGACGCGCATGAAGAGTTCGGCCGACTGCCCCTGCGCCAGGTCTGGGACCCGGCCATCGAACTGGCCGCCGACGGGTTTCCGGTCAGCCATTACCTAGCCGGCGAAATCGCGGCTGACAAGGTACTGTGCCACTTCCCGACCTCGCGGGCGGTTTTCACCGATGCGGGAATTCCCTTGCGTCCCGGTCAGATCCTGCGCCAATCCAATCTGGCGCGGACATTTGAATCGATTGCATCCGACGGCCGCGGCGCTTTCTATGAAGGCGCGATCGGTGCGAGCCTGACCCGGTTCATCCAAGAGCAGGGCGGCATGTTGACGATGCAGGATCTGGCCAGCTGCGGCGCCCGCTGGCAGGATCCGATCGCGACCACATACCGTGGCCATACGGTGTACGAAGCGCCGCCCAATTCGAGCGGCCATGTCCTGTTGCAGGAACTGGCAATGCTGGAGCAATTTGACGTCGCGTCGTTGGGATGGGATTCGGCCCAGACCGTGCACCTGATGGTGGAGGCCAAAAAACTGGCATTCATGGATCGCGAGGCTTATCTGGCGGATCCCGATTATGTCAATGTCCCGATCGACGGCTTGCTCGCCGCCGAATATGCGCGCCAGCGCGCCCGATTGATCGATCCGGAGCGGGCGGCGGCGGTTTCCGCTGGCGATCCATGGGCGTTTCAGGACCGCGGGCCGGGTGGGCGCCAACCCTTGCGAACCGGCGGATCGGCCGATGTCGAGGACACGACCTGTTTTGTGGTGGTCGATTCGGCCGGCAATGCCGTCTGCCAGCTGCAGAGTCTGCAGAGTGCGTGGGGCTCGAGCGTCATCGCCGGCGACACCGGCATCCTGCTCAACAACCGGATGACCTATTGGCACTTGGACCCGGAACACGTGGACTGTCTGCAGCCGGGCAAGCGCGTGCGCCACACGATGAACCCGGTTATGGTTTTTGCCCCCGCGGACGCGATCGGTACCACCCGTCTGCGCCTGGTCTTGGGCACCCCGGGTGCCGATACCCAGGTTCAGGCCAACCTGCAGGTGATCAGCCACGTGCTTGATTTCGGTATGACCGTGACCGAGGCGGTTGAGGCCCCGCGCTGGAAAGACTGTCAAAGTCCGCTGGAGTCCTGCATCCCGCACGAGTGCGATGACGAACTTCTCATTGAGAGCCGATTTCCGGCCAATGCGATCGAAGGCCTCGCGGCGATGGGGCATCAAGTGCGCGTCGTCGAACCCTGGGCCGGCGTGACCGGTCGCGAAATGATGATCGAGGTAGACGGAGAGTCTGGGGCGTTGATGGGAGCCGCCGACCCTAGATTCGACGGATATGCGATCGGCTGGTAGGTCGGGATCGTCAAGCGCGGATCAGCGCTTCGGTGAGCTGAGGCGACGCCTCCTCCGCGCATAGACTGCCGGGCAAGCCCTACGCGGGAGGGGGAGCCAGATGGACGTTAAATCGATCGATATCAGCAGCCGGCTCGATGACGAGCATCGGGCGGTCCTGGATGCGCTGCCAATGGTGGCGCGCGACTGGTCGGACATTCCGGCGCTGCGCGCCAAATTCATTTCCGACCGGCAGGCCCTGCCGCAGCCGGCCCTGCCGCCTACAGTCGACATTTCCGACCGGTTCGTTCCCGGCCCCGATGGGTCACCCAACCCGCGGCTGCGACTGTACGTTCCCGATGAGATGGTGCAAGCGGCGGCTTTCTATTGGATCCACGGCGGCGGCACGGTTGTCGGCGACGTGGAGATGAACGATTGCTACTGCGCCAATATCGCTTCCAAACTGGGGATTCTGGTCACTTCGATCGATTACCGCCTGGCCCCGGAGCATCCGTTTCCAGACGGCCTTGAAGACTGTTACGCGGGGCTCAAATGGCTGGTTGCGAGTGGTGCCGAAATGGGCATCGACCCGAGCCGCATAGCCGTTGGCGGTGGCAGCGCCGGCGGCCTCCTGGCGGCCGCGCTGTCGCTGCTGGCGCGCGACCGCGGCCAATTCCTGCCGTGCTTCCAGATGCTCGTTTACCCGATGCTTGACGACCGCAACATCACCCCCAGCAGTTGCGCGATAACCGACCCGCGGGTGTGGGATCGCGATTCGAGCCTGGCGGCCTGGAACGCCTATCTGCCGGGTAAGGCCGGTGGTGAGGACGTCTCTCCCTACGCCTCACCGGTGCGCGCCACCGACCTCGGCGGTCTGCCGCCCGCCTACGTCAACGTCGGTGACCTGGACCTGTTCCTAGACGAGGACATCGCCTACGCCCGGGCGCTGGGCGAAGCGGGAGTGGCGGTTGAATTGCACGTTTATCCGGGCGCCTACCACGGGTCACCGGGATCGGTCCCCGATGCCGCGCTCTCGCGGCGTTGGATTGCCGATGAATTGGCCGCGCTCGGGCGCGCCCTGGGAGTTTCGGCCAACATTTCGCAAACCCAGTGAGCGCTGCGTTCAGAACCAATTCGGTCAAAAGGTTGACGTTTCGGGCGCCGGCTCGATTCTGAGCGCTGCCAGCGTTCGACCTAAGATATGGCCCGAGGCGCTGTACGCAGCGGCCTTGGGGCAGGAACCAGCAACCCTCGGAACGCACTCCGGCGGCCGGGCGAAGGGACCCCATCGTGAACGTACCCGTGATTGACATTTCTAGTCGGATCGACGACGAACACCGCCGTGTTTATGATTCCCTCCCCATGGTTGCGCGCGACTGGTCGGACATTCCGGCGCTGCGGCGGCAAACCAGGCAATTGCGGGCGCGGCTGCCCGCCCCGGCGATGCCGCCGACGGTCACGGTAACCGACCGCCTCGTTCCTGGCCCCGAGGGCGGTCCGGACCTGGCAATCCGCGTATACCGCCCCGATGCAATGCCGAGTCCGACGGGCGCGGTTTACTGGATTCACGGGGGAGGCACGGTGCTGGGCGAAGCCAGCATGAACGACGCTTACTGCGCAAACGTGGCCCATAGGCTGAGCGTTCTGGTCACCTCGGTCGAGTACCGGCGTGCCCCCGAACACCCGTTTCCGATTCCGCTTGAGGACTGTTATGCGGGGCTCAAGTGGCTGGCCTTGTCCAGCGACGAATTCGGCATCGACCCGGATCGGATCGCCGTCGCCGGGATCAGCGCCGGCGGCCTGCTGTCGGCGGCGCTTTCGCTGTTGGCGCGCGACCGCGGCCAATTCTTGCCCTGCCTGCAACTGCTCAACGCGCCGATGCTCGACGATCGCGCCAATACCCGCAGCAGCTTTGCCGTCAGGGACCCGCGTACCTGGGACCGCGACTCGAACCGGGCGGGCTGGAACGCTTATCTGCAGGGCAACGCGGGCAGCGCGGAGGTTTCGCCCTACGCGGCGCCGGCCCGGGCCAAAGACCTGGCGGGACTGCCGCCGGCATACGTGAATGTTGGCGATCTGGATCTACTGCTAGACGAAGACGTGGCCTATGCCCGCGCAATGGCCGACGCCGGCGTGCCGGTGGAGTTGCACGTCTACCCGGGCGCCTACCATGGTTCGGCAATGAACGTGCCCGATGCCCAACTGTCGCAACGTTGGCTAGCAGATGAACTGGCCGCGCTGGCGCGCGCGCTGGGGGTCTGACGGGAACCAGCCCCCGCGAAACGGCTAACGGCAGAAGGGTCGGCCGGTCCAAAGTGGCGCCGCCAACCGCGCGCGAGCGGTGTGATGGCCAATTATTCCTGTTGGACGCGCGTTGCCGATAACCGATTGCGCGGGTGTTTTCTGGGCCCCTAGGCAACCTCAGGCAACGCGGTACCTTGCCACGCCGTCAAGGTCGAGGTCGATCCCCAACCCTGGTTCCTGGGGGATTTCGAGCATGCCATCCCGGGCGACTATGCGCTGGCGGGTTATCTGGTCGCGCAGCGTCGTTTCCTCCTCGACCACGAACTCGGTTATGAACGAGTTTGGGATCGCATTTAGGAAATGCAGCGCGGCGGCCACGTTTATGTAGGTCGTAAATCCATGGTTGACGCAGCGCAGGCCGCGGTCCGCGGCAAGGCTGGCGATCTTCATCGCCTCGGTGAATCCGCCACAGCGGGTCAGATCAATCTGCACGATATCGATCTTGCCCCTGTCCATCAGGTCGATGTAGGAGCGCCGCTCGCTCTCCTCTTCACCAGCCGCGATCGGCAACTCGCTAGCCGCGCTCAGGCGGGCGTAACCCTCGTAGTCGTCGGGGTGCAGAGGTTCCTCGAGCCAGAAGATGTCATAGTCGGCGAACTGGCGCGCGCGCTGGATCGCGGTTTTGGCGTCCCAGACCATGCCGGCATCGATCAGAAGGTCGGCATCGTCGCCCAATCCGGCGCGGGCCTCACGCACCAGCGCAATGTCGGTGTCCCGGTCCCGGCCCATCGGCTCCCAACCGAATTTGACGGCGCCAAATCCGCGGTCACGGAACCGGCGCGCCCGCGCACCGGTCTCTTTGGGAGTGGCCCCGAATAGGGCGCTCGCATATGCGCGGAGGCGCTCGTGAAAACCCCCGCCCAGCAGCTTCCAGATGGGTAGACCAAGCGCTTTGCCCTTGATATCCCATAGCGCTAGATCGATACCGCTCATCGCGTGGATTCCGACTCCGCGACGCGAGGCATAGATGTTCTGGCGGTACATCTTGTGCCACAGATATTCGGTTTGCAGCGGGTCCTCGCCGATAAGCAGTTGGCCCAAGCCGCAGATCAGGGGATGCGAATAGGGCCCATCGATCAACCCTTTAACCGCCATCGGAGCCGAATCGACCTCGCCGATTCCATGCAGTCCGGCGTCGGTTTCCACCCGCACGATGAGGGCGTCCTGGCCGCTGTCGGTCTGCGATTTGACGTCTGGCAGACGCAGGTAGAGCGTCTCCACTTTGGTGATCTTCATGGGCATGATCCGGGCTGAGGAGGATGTTCGCGGCGACGGCGGCGATCGTCACCGTTGATTCAATTTAGGCCATCGATGCCAAGCTGCCAGCACCCAACCGGTCGTGAGAAAATACGATCAGCAGAGGCCATAACACTACATGACGCATACCGTCAACCGCTCCAAGGCCCAGCGCTGGTCGCCGGCGCTGTTTGCCGGCAAAGGATGGCGCGCTGCTTCCGTTGCCCGCAATCGGCCCCGAATGAGCAATCTACCTCCGACCAGAGCGCTGTTGCTGCTGGCCTTCCTGGGGGTGCTGGTGGCCACGTTCGCCGGGGCAACTCGGGCGGCCGCGGCCGCCCCCTGCCAGGCTTCGGCCACCGCCGTCTACGGTTCGGCCGGGTCCGCGCTGGTAAGTGCGAGCACCCCGCTTTCAATAAAGATCACTTGCGACCGACCCACCCAGGTGACGGTTCGCACGCCGGGTGGTCAGGTCGCGCGGCATTACGTCGGGCCACAGTTGCCAAGACACCTTGAAGGCAAGCGCGCCTATCTCTGTCATGCCCAGGACGCCAGCGTTCAATTTGTGTCGGAATCGCTGAATTGGGCTACTTCGGTTCCCATCGGCGGACTACGGGCGATCCCACGCTGCGATGTGATATTGCGGCGGGGTTCAACCTGGGTAACCTGGACCGGGCCGCACATGGAACTGGGGGACGCTTTGGCGGGTCCGGCGCTGGGGTGGCTCGATTGGGAACGCGGATCGGGCGGCACCGTACCGGGGCTGACGGTGTGGGCTCTGACGCCGGG
The DNA here is from genome assembly GCA_965217845.1 of Chloroflexota bacterium. Classification (GTDB taxonomy): domain Bacteria; phylum Chloroflexota; class UBA11872; order UBA11872; family VXNJ01; genus VXNJ01. The sequence goes on along the minus strand of OZ244573.1, from coordinate 1,635,502 downwards.
CGGTTCGCCGCTGATCCAGGGTTGGGGTCAACAGGTCCCGCAGGTATTCGGAGGCCTGACCCACCTTGTCCCGGGCAGAGGCTACCTGGTTGTTTCAAATTCCGAGCGCGCCTGGACATTTCCGCGGCCATTCACGCACCGATCGATCCTGGAAGAGGCGCAGGTGGTTTCGTTCTACGGCCATCCGGGAGTCCCGTTGATGGGCGTGCTCGGACATGGCGACGCTGCCGCAGTCGCAAATGAGATCGCAATTTGGGCGGCGCGCTATGACGCTCTGAACGGCCCTCGTAGCGTGATCCCGGCCTATCACCTGATCACCGGCGTGGCCCAGGCCTATCCGACTGCGGACGGCACCTGGCTCTATCGGCTACCGCCCGAGCGCATCTCCGCTTATGTGGAATCAGCGCGCGAGCGCGGGATGCTTTTATTCTTGGACGTGCAGATCGGGTGGAGTGATCCGCTGCAGGAGGTTCAATTGCTGGAACAGTTCCTGCAAGAACCCTTTGTACACATGGCCCTCGACCCCGAATTTGCGACCGAATCCTCCGGTTTGCGTCCGGGATTGGCAATTGGAGGGATAGGGGCCCAGGAGATCAATGCGGTTCAGCGTTACCTGGCCACGCTGACCCGGGATGCCGACATTCCGCCCAAGATCCTCATGGTTCACCAGTTCACCGCCCACATGATCGCCAACCGCGCCGACATCGAGGCAGTGGACGGCGTCGAACTGTCAATCGATATGGACGGATTCGGCGGATCGGCGTTGAAGCTTCGCCATTACAACTGGTTTTCGCTGACGGCGCCCTCCGAGCGGCCCGCATTGAAGCTGTTTTTTGATCAGGACACGCCGGTCATGACCCCAGAACAGGTCCAGGCGTTAGATCGGCCGCCGGACCTGATCATCTACCAGTAAGGGTTATCGGAGCTTTTTTGGCGACCCCTCCGTGTTCAAACCATGGCCTGGGTGTCGCTTGCCGTTGGGCAAAAACGACTCCGGGCGCGATCCCGGTCCCGCCGACTGGGCGGTTCGTTGACCAGGGGTCAGGCACCGGCTGTGGGCACGGGCGGTGAGCCGCCATACGCATGTGGTCGTGGGCGCCGGCGCCGCCGGTTGTGTTCTCGCCAACCGGCTCAGCCAAGATCCGGCCAACAACGTGCTCCTGCTCGAGGCGGGCGGGCCCGATCGCAATCGGCTCATTCACATTCCGGCCGGGATCACCCGCCTCGCCACGCCAGAAGTGGACTGGGCCTTCAAGACCGCCCCGCAGCGGCAAATGAACGAGCGGCGGATGTGGTATCCGCAGGGGCGCACGCTGGGTGGATCCACATCGATCAACGCGATGATCTACGTCCGCGGGCACCGCAGCGACTACGACGGTTGGGAGGCGCTTGGCAACCGCGGCTGGGGTTATGCCGACGTGCTGCCCTGGTTTCGCCGCTCCGAGGACCATAGCCGCCTCAATAACCGCTTCCACGGCGTCGGCGGTGATCTGGGCGTTACCCGGCAAGCCCATTACAACCCCTTGACGCGGGCGTTCGTGCTGGCCGGGCAGGAATTGGGCCTGGACCATAACGACGACGTAAATGGCGCCCGCCAGGACGGGGTGACTTTCTTCGACCTGACCCAGCGTGATGCCCGGCGCGAGAGCGCCGCCACCGCGTTCCTGCACCCGGCCGGCGAGCGCGCAAACCTGACCGTGCGCACGCATGCGCAGGCGACCCGGGTCCTGGTTGCAGGCGGGGCCGCGGTCGGAGTCGAGTACCGTCGCGCCGGGCAACTCGAGACCGCTTACGCCGATGGCGAGGTCGTAGTCAGCGGCGGAACGATCAACTCGCCGCGATTGCTGTTGCTGTCCGGGGTCGGTCCGGCCGACGAGCTGCGCGCTCTCGGGATCGATGTGGTCCACGACCTGCCCGGCGTCGGCAAGAACTTCCAGGACCACATGGACGTGTTCGTGGCCTCGGAAACCGCGCCGGTCTCCTACAGCCAGGTCAACCGCCTTCACAACCGGCTTCGACACATGCTCCAGTACCGGCTTTATCGGACCGGTCCGATGGCCGCGGCCGTGGTCGAGGCCGGCGCCTTCATCCGCTCCAGTGACGCGATCCCGGCGCCCGACATCCAGATCAACTGCCTGCCCTCGTTTGTAATCGTCAAGGACGGTCCGATTCTGCTGGAGGGCCACGGCATGAGTCTTTTAACCTGCAACCTGCGCCCCAAAAGCACCGGATCCATCACGCTCGCCTCGTCCGATCCCGCCGATCCTCCACTGATCGATCCCAACTACTGCGGCGACCCGGAGGGCGAAGACTGGAAGATCTCGATTGAAGGATTCAAATGGGCGCGCCGCTTACTGCAGACGCAGGCGCTGGCCCCGCTGGTGCGCGGCGAACACACGCCCGGGGCGCACGTACAAAGCGACGAGCAGATCCGCGATTACATCCGCGAATGGTCCAAGACCGACCATCACCCGGTGGGTTCCTGCGCGATGGGAAACGACGAGATGGCCGTGGTGGATACGCAACTGCGGGTGCGGGGCCTGGACCGTTTGCGGGTGATTGACGCCTCGGTCATGCCGCGCCTAATTAGCGGTAACACCCAGGCGCCGACGATGATGATCGGCGAACGCGGCGCCGCCATGATGCGGGCCGGCCAATTGGTTTGAGCCCGACTCCCCTCTTCCAACCGCGCCTGCATTAGCGGCCGGATAAATTTCTCCTGCTCCGTCTGCCGGAACCGACAGTCCCCCGGCGGGGTGAAATCGGGCACCGGCTGGGGACGCAAATCGAATAGGGGCATCACTTGCTTGAACCGGTGATCGCTTTTCTTGCCCTGGCGACGCTGGCCGTGGCTCCGGTCGCAGACTCGTCCGCCGCCGCGGCCCCTGATTCGGCTGCCGCGGGCGGCGCCAGTGCGGCCGGTGCCGGCGTTGCGCCCGAGCGCGCCGCCCTTGAAGGTCTTTACGAGCTCGCCGGCGGGCCGGAGTGGTCGAACCGGTCTGGTTGGCTCACCGATCAGCCGCTTGCCGATTGGTACGGGATCACCACCGATGACGACGGGCGAATCGTGGCGATCGATCTGTCCGGCAATGGGCTCGTTGGCAATATTCCACCGCAGCTGGGCGAGCTGGAACGCCTTCGGGAGCTGGATCTTTCGTCCAATCGCCTGCGCGGCGCCGTCCCGGTCCGCCTGGGCCGGCTGACGAATCTGCAGGTGCTTTCGCTGCGGGGCAACCGATTGAGCGGTTCGATCCCGCTAGCGCTCGGGTCGGCCACCGGTCTGCGGGTCCTAGATCTTGCCGACAACGCGTTGGTCAGCCGGATCCCCGACGCGATCGGCGACCTGGCGGCTCTGGAACGGATAGATCTCTCCGGCAATCAGCTGCTTGACCGGATACCGCCCGGATTGGCCGATCTTGCCTTGCTGCATGAAATCGACCTGAGCCAGAACATGCTCAGCGGCGCCATCCCCGAGGGCTTGGGAAACCTGGCCGGTCTGGAGCGGTTGGACCTGGGCGGCAACGCCCTGACCGGTCCGATCCCGCAATCGCTCGCCGGACTGGCCAAATTGGTCGAGCTTGACCTGGGCGCCAATGCACTCGCCGGCCCGATTCCATCCGGGCTGCTGGCAATTCCCGCGTTGGAGCGGTTGGAGCTCTCAGGCAATCTGCTCAACGGACCGATCCCGGACCGGGTGGTCGACCAGAGCGCGCTTGAATCGCTCGGCTTGGCCCGAAACCGATTGACCGGCGCGGTCCCCGGGTCGCTGCAAGGATTTGCCCGGCTGCGGGAGCTGGACCTTTCCGACAACGCCCTTGCAGGTCCGTTCCCGGAGGCCCTGCAGAGGCTGACCGCGTTGGAGCGCCTGTACCTGGGCGGCAACCAGTTCGTGGGCGCGCTTCCGTCCTGGCTCGGGGATTTTTTGAGCCTGGAGCAATTGCATCTTGCGGGCAACACCTTCATTGGCCCGATTCCGGTTGAACTGGCCTCTCTGGCCAGGCTGCGCGAGTTGACCCTGGGCGAGAACCATCTCTCCGGAACGGTGCCGCGGTGGCTGGTGCGCCTGCCGCAGCTGGAGTGGCTTGACCTTGGCAACAACTCTCTCACCGGCACGATTCCGGGCGAATTGGCCGGCCTCCAAAATCTGCAGCGCCTGATGCTGGGCGGCAACCGGTTCAACGGCACGATTCCATCCTGGCTGGGCAATCTCGAACGACTCGAATGGCTGTACCTGAACAACTGCGATCTGACCGGTCCGATCCCGCCGGCACTGGGCCGACTGTCCGGTCTGAGGCGCCTCGACCTGGGCAATAACCACCTGAGCGGGCCGGTTCCGCCGCAGCTCGGATTGCTTACAGGGCTCGAATGGCTGCTGCTGGAAGGAAATTCCCTCACCGGCCCACCGCCGACAGAGCTAACCAATCTGGCCGGGCTACAGCGCCTGCGGCTGGGTGGCAACCGCCTGGGAGGCGCTTTGCCGGCGTTCCTCGGCGAACTTGCGGAGCTGCGCGAGCTTGAATTGCAGTCCAACCAACTAACCGGCGGGGTCCCCGACGCCCTGGCCGCCCTGTCGCAGATCGAACGGCTGCGGCTGGACGGCAACGAACTCTCAGGTCCGCTGCCGGCATGGCTGGCCGCATTCAAAGAGCTACGCTACCTGAATCTGTCCGGCAACCGGCTCAGCAGCCCGATCCCGGACGAATTCGGGGGTTTGGCGCTGCTGGAACGACTGCGCCTGGAGCGAAACCAACTCTCCGGTCCGATTCCCGAACGCATCGCCGAATTGACCTCACTGGCCGACCTGCGCCTCAATCACAACAACCTCTCGGGCCCGATACCAACCGGAATCGCCGACCTGGTGGTATTGACCCGACTGCACCTGCAGCACAACTCCCTGTCCGGGTCGCTCCCGGCCGGGATCGGCGACATCGCCGGGCTGTACTCGCTCGACCTGTCCTACAACCGGTTCTCCGGGTCGATCCCGGCTCAGCTGGGCAATCTGGACCAGCTTTTCGAACTGTATCTGCACGGCAATGCATTCGCAGGTTGTGTTCCGGCGGCCGTTCTTGACCTCGACGTGCAATTTTCCGACCGCGATCAGCTATTGCTCCCCGGCTGCGATGCCGGCCTGCAGGCGATCGCGGTCCAAAACGGCACGATCGCCCCGGATTTTTCAAGCGAGAACCACCGCTACCGCGTCACCTTCGGTCCGACCGCCGATGCGGCGACCGCATTTACGCTGCACGTTGCCGCATTTGCCGATGCGGCCGAGATTCAATTCCTTGACCGCGCAGGCAATGCGGTGGCCGATGCCGATTCCGCCGCCCCCGGATACCAGATCAACCGCTCCGAGCTTGATCCTTTCGGATCGCCGACACTTCTCCGGATCCGGATTGCGACCGCTGCACGAAGTGGCGAATACGCGCTGGCGCTGGCACTGCCACAGCCTTCCGACGCGGGGCTGTTCGGGATCCTGCTGGATCGGGAACTGGTTGCCGCCGCGACCGATTTGCCTCACCTGGTCGGCTTCGAAACCACGCTGGCAACGATCCAACCGATCCCCAACAATCCCGGCGCGGCAATAGTTTTCCCCGATGCCGCCGATACGGGCCCAGGCGAGGGCACTGCCCGCCGGATACCCCTGGCAGAAGGCCCTAACCCGATCCCGATTGCGATAACGTCGCTTGACGGTTCGACCACCCAAACTTTCGTCTTGACGCTCCTGCGCCTCCCGGACGAACGGGAAGTGCTGGCAAGGTTTATTGAGGCCGTCAACGGAGCCGGTTGGAAGTCGTCGGTGGGCTGGCTCACGTCCGCCCCGCTCGGATCATGGCACGGAGTCAAGACCGATCGCGCTGGACGCGTCATCGAGCTCGAACTCCCCGACAACGGGCTGGTGGGTTCGATCCCGGCCGTAATTGCCAATCTGACCAAGTTGCGCCGCCTGGTGCTGGGCGCAAATGACCTGACCGGGGCGATACCAGAGACCCTGGGCGGGCTTTCGCATCTGGTCGAGCTAGATCTTTCCAGAAACCGGCTCTCCGGACCGGTTCCGACCGCGTTGGCCAACCTGCCCGGACTGGAGGTTCTCTGGCTCGACGACAACCAACTCAACGGTCCCATTCCACCCGAGATCGGAAGGCTTACCAGCCTCGTCGGATTGGGCCTGGCCCGCAACCGCCTGAAAGGGAGCATTCCAGAGCAACTGGAACAACTGAAACAGCTGCAGATCCTGCGCCTTGCCGGCAACCGCATCTCCGGCTGCGTGCCGGCCAGATTGCGCAACAACACCCTCCGGTTCCACGATTTTCCCGAGCTGGGGCTCCCCGACTGCGATATCGGCCTCCAGCAGCTACAGGCAGATCCCGGGGTCTTGATCCCGGGATTTGATCCCGGTCGGACCCGCTACCGACTCAGCGTCCCGACGGCCGATCCGCCGATCGGGTCCGTAACTATTACGCCAACTCCGTTCGAGCCGCTAGCCCGGGTCCGCTATCTGGATTCGGGATTTGGCCAACTGACCGACGCCGAACCCGATATCGACGGATTCCAAGTCGATATCTCGCAGCTAACTGCCGAATCGATGCCACAAATAGTGCGGGTGCGGGTCGAGAGCACGACCTTCCTGCAGACCTATACCCTCTGGATCGAGCGCGCCCGACCCGGTGATGCCAGCTTGTATTCGGTGGCACTGTCGGGGCAGACATCGTCGATTGAGGGCGGGCGCTACTACCTTCGGCGCCAGGTCGCCAACGAAACGACAAGCGTCGCAATCGATCTGACCCCGACCAACCCGGCCGCGTCGGCGCGACTGAGCGCCCGCGTCGGGACGGCAGGCCGGATAGACCTGCCGGATGGGGCCGCGCCGGAGGTTGAGCTGGCGATCGGGCCAAACATTCTGATCGCTCGCAGCAGCGCCGCCGACGGATCAAGGCACCAGGATTACATCCTTGTAGTCGTGCGCACGCCGGGCCCGCCGGTCGCCCCGAACATCAGCGCCGTTTCCCGGGCCCCAGAGTCGATGCTGCTGGGCTGGGACCCGCCGGAGTCCGACGGCGGGGCCCCGATCAGCGGGTATCTGGTCAGATATATCTATGCTGGCGTCGCCGAGCCGGCCCAATTCTTGTGGACCCAGGTACCGCGCGCGCGCAGCGAACTGCAGACGCGCCAGTTGATCGCAGCGCTCGAGCCGGAGCTGGCCTATGTTGTGCAGGTGCGGGCGCTAAACGATGCCGGCGCCGGGCCGTGGTCGGACGCAGTCTGGGTCGGGGCCCTCGCCTAGCCGGATCGTCAAAGCCCTGACCACCCGTCGGCCGCGCCGGCGGGCCGCACCAGGACCGGGCCCGGTGAAGATCAAACGCGACGCGGTTAGCATCTTGGCGAGCCGTCCAACTAAACGCCGCCATCCGGCGGGGGTTCAATTCGCGCCCGGTAGGGGGCATCCGCACCGCGAACTGACCCGCCAGTTTTGCGAGGCGCAATTCCCGGTCGGCGAATTTCCGCGCCCCAACCGAATCGGAGCCCAAGCATGGATTTTGGAATCGCAGGCAAGAAAGCCTTGGTGGCCGGCGGCGGTCGCGGCATCGGCAAGGCCATCGCGGGGGTGCTTGCGGGTGAGGGCTGCAGCGTCGTAGTGGCTGCCCGCACCCGCGAGCAGGTTGAGTCCTCGGCCGGGGAGATTGCCGCCAATACCGGCGCCACGGTGATTCCGATGGTCATGGACGTGCTCAGCACCGATCAGGTCAACCGCACGGTCGCCGCCGCCGCCGACCAGCTGGGCGGATTGGACATCCTGGTCAACAGCGCCTCGCACCCCGGCGGCGCCGCCGATGCGGTGGGCTATATCGAAACTGTAAATGAAGACTCATTGCTCAACGATTTCGACATCAAGTACGTGGGCGCGCTGCGCCTGTGCCGGGCGGCAATCCCGCACCTTAAAGAGCAGGGTTGGGGCCGGATCATCAATATCAGCGGCGGCAATGCGCGCAACGCCGGAAACCTCAGCGGCGGCGCCCGCAACGTTTCGCTGGTCCATCTGACCAAGACCCTTTCAATTGACCTGGGCCGGCACGGAATCACCGTCAACTGCATCCATCCCGGCGCCACCCGCACCGAGCGCACGCCCGGGATGCTGGCCGCGCAGGCAGAAGCGCAGGGCCAATCGACATCCGAGATCGAAAGGCGCCAATTCGCGCCCGGGGCCGAATCCGGCAATGCCATCGGCCGGATGATCGAGGCCGAGGAGGTCGGGTTCCTGGCAGCGTTTCTGGCCTCGGCTCAGGCCACGGCGGTCACCGGCGAGGTCATCTCCGCCGGAGGAGGCGTCGGGCGCGCGATCTACTATTGACCAGTTCGGGCCCGGGATCAGAGTGGGCGGGCAAAGCCTCCAAGACATTGGCGGCCGTGCGACCACGCTCACCGAGCGAAAGCCTGATCGGTTTGGCGCCCATCTCTATTGGCAATTCGGCGGCTTCGATCGGCATTTAAGCGATGCTTGAAAACCTTTTGTCGATGGTGCCGGATGCCTGGATTCGCGACGCCTGCGGGGTGGGTCGGGACGGACGGGTTGTCGAGGCCCTTGTTCACCGGGCCGCCTACGATCGCCAGGGTCGGCGAACCAGCATCTTGATCCTCGGCGACCTTACCGGCCGGACTCCCGGGGAGTTGGTCATCGGCGCCCTGGCCGACGTTGCCTGGCAGATGCGGAACGATTCCGATTCTGCTCCGGCCGTCTCGGCTGTACCGGCGCCCTGCGTTGAGGGAGGCGGCGTTCCCTCACCCGCACCCTACCCGCCCGTTGACGGGTTTTTCGATCATGATTCGGACCCTGTTGCCCGCCATCTGTGGCGATGGGCCGGTTACCTGGCGCCAGACCTGATCGTGGAGCTCCGCAGCGGCGATACGACCGCGTGGCAGGCGACAGACCGCGCGACGGCTGAGCGGTTCGGTGGGGTCGATTTCGGAGTCGAGGACGACTCGCTGCTGGGGGCCTTTGCGAATGGCGCTGGCGATACCCCGGGGGCCATTCCCGGAATGAGGATTGCTGCGCCCAGTGGGGAAATTGGAGTTCAAATCGAACGACTATTGGCGATCTTGAACACAGCAGGGATTGAGCCTTCCGGCGCCCGGCGTTCGCTCGTTGCCCGGAGACAACGTAGCCCCGCCGACGTGGTCAGGATCCTGATCGGGACGTATGGGTACACGCTCGATCCGATCGTCTACACGCAAGGGGTCTCAATCGGTGGACGGCTGGTGGCCTGGGAAACGGGCATCGCAGCGGCTGACCCCACGGCGAACATTCGCCGGATCGCCAAATCGCTGCTTGCCGATCCGGGTTCTTTTCTCGATTCAGGCCCAGACGGCGCCGCGCTCGCCGGCCTGACATGGGCGTGCGATTTGGCCCGCGTAAGCGGCGACGAACGGGCGCGAGCACTGTTCCTCGCCGCCGCCGACCGGTTCGAGGACGGCGGCGATCAGGTTCCGCCGTCGCCCGCCGATTTGGATTTTCGCGTTGAAGACATGTATTTCGTTGCCAGCATGCTCGGGCAGGCATATCGCCTTAGCGGGAACGGCCGCTACGGGCGGCTGCTGGAAAAGTACATGCGCAGTTGCCTGCGGTCAGGCGTACAAAGGGCGGGCGGGTTATTCAACCACAGCCAGGGGGCGAGGTTTCCATGGGGGCGGGGAAACGGGTTCGCAGCGCTCGGATACGCCGAGGCGCTCACGTACCAAGCGCCTGATTCCGCGGTGCGTTCAGCTCTCATTAGGGCGCACCGAACTCATCTCGTAGCATTATTGGCTCACGCCGCGCCATCGGGTAAACAGCGGCAATTGACAGACTTTCCCGGTTCGTACGAAGAGTTGAGCGCAACCTGCATGGTTGGGATCGCCCTGGCCCGCGGATTGCGTCTCGGTTGGCTGGACGAATCATACGCGCATGGACTGAAACAGTGTTGGAGCGCCGCATCGGAGGCAATTGCTGACGACGGCGGATTGCTGGATGTTTGTGAAGGCACCGGTCCCCAGATGTCGGTCAGGGAGTATCTGGACCGTCGCGCTGTATCGGGGCACGATGACCGCGGCGGAGCCATGGCCATGTGGTTCGCCTTGGAGATGGCCAAACTTAGCTCCGCCGGCCCAAACGCTGGGCGCGCGTTTTTCAACTGATCCCAGCGGGGTTGGCATGGCCCGATGGTTTCGGATCAGATTGCGGGCGTCCGGCCATCTCGGTCCCGCATCCAAAGGTCCAGCGGCAGCGGGATCGGAATGGACCGGGCGCCCGGGTCTTGCACCCGGCCATTTACCCTAAACTGGCAGCGGGCTAGCGAACAGACCGGCGCCGCACGCGGTGCCGAGTCGGGATTTGCGTGCCGTTTCGCCGGAATTGGGCGTCAACTGGAGGCGGGGTCGGAAGTGCAACGCGCTCGTACCGCCGCGGGTTCATGGCAGGCGGGATTGCGCCGCCGTCTGGGTCTCACCTATCGGGGCGGCGCCTCGGCCTACCTTTTCGTCCTGCCTTCGATCTTGTTCATCAGCATTTTCATCATCGTCCCGATCACGGGAGCCCTCTACTACAGCTTCAACGACTACGACTTGCTGACCGCACCTGAATGGGCGGGCCTTAAGAACTACCGCCTGATCGGCATTGAGCCCAGGTTCCTGCCGGCTATCCGCAACACCGTGTTTTTTGCCTTCGGTACGGTACCGGCGGGAGTGACCACCTCGCTGCTGCTGGCGGTGCTGGTCAACCGCGCAATTCGCGGGATCTACTACTTCCGGGCGATGTTCTACCTGCCGGTGGTTTCCTCGTTCGTTTCGGTCTCATTGATCTGGCTGTGGATGTATGAACCGCAATTCGGGTTGGCGAACGAATTCCTCAAGGCGGTTGACATGCCCACATCGAAGTGGCTGCGCGGACCCGAAACCGCCCTGCTGGCCATCATCATCATGAGCGTCTGGAAGAACATGGGCCTGAACATGGTCATCTACCTGGCCGGCCTGCAGGGGATTCCGCCGCACCTTTACGAGGCGGCAGACATTGATGGCGCCGGGCGGATCGCGAAGCTGTTCAGGATCACGATTCCGCTGCTGGCGCCGACCACCTACTTCGTGGTCATTGTCTATTTCATCGGCGCCCTGCAGATGTTCGTCCAGGTTTTCATCATGGCCTGCCAGGACGCCACCGCTGGCTGCGGCGGACCGATTGATTCCACGGTCACGATCGTGCTGCTCATTTACGAGGAAGCGTTCACGAACCTGCGCATGGGCTTCGGGGCGGCGCTTTCGTTCCTGCTGTTCGCGGTAATCGCGGTGATCACCGTGATCAACTCCAAGTTGCTCCAGTACGAAATCGGCTACTAAAGCCGCTAGCGCCCGCCGCTGTAAATGCCCATCTGCAGCCAACGCGGCGTTGAATGATTCGGGTCGCCGCGCAGCGCCCGGGATCGGCGCGCGGCAAACGGTTGTGAACCCCATAGCTTTGTCGGGCGGACACGAAATCGCCGGCAGTGGCCGCGGGCGGGCGGTCAATTGGGGGTTGGTTCAGCTCCGAGGCATCCCGCTCCGGGTGTGTCCGGCCGCCAGAATCCGTTAATCGCGATCGCTCGTATATAAAGACGGGACAGGCGAGGTCGTTCGCCTACGATTCCGGCAGGGGGCCCTAGGCATCGCTGCCCGGATGAGGGCGCTGGGCCGGGCCAAGTGGGGGAGTTGATTGGCAGTGCAAGAAACACAATCGCACTCGGAGTGGATTCGGGTCTGCTCGGAGGAGGAGCTGCGCTGCGACGGGCGCAAAGTGGTGGTCGCCAACGGTCGGACCGTTCTGGTCTTGGAGTCGGAAGGGGCGGTGTTCGCGGTCGACAACCGCTGTCCGCACATGGGCTTTCCGCTCTCGCGCGGCACCGTCAGCGAAGGGATCCTCACCTGCCACTGGCATCATGCCAAATTCGATCTTGCCGGCGGCTCCACGTTCGACCCATTCGCCGATGATGTGACGTCTTTCCGGGTCCGGGTCAACGACGCGACGGTGTGGCTTGATCCGACGCCGATCGAGCAGGACCGCCGTACCCGCTGGGCCCGCAAACTGGGCGAAGGCCTGGAGCAGAACATCCGCCTGGTGCTGGCCAAATCGGTAATCGGGTTGGGCTCCGTCGACGGCGCTAATGAGGTCATCAAACACACCGCTACATTCGGGATCCGCAATCGTTCGCAGGGCTGGTCCCCGGGGCTCACCATCCTGACCGCGATGGCCAATGTCCTCCCCGAACTGTCCGAAGACGACCGGCCTTTGGCGCTCTTCCACGGGGTCATCAACGTGGCCGCCGACACCACCAACGAACCGCCGAATTTTTACCTTGACCCACTGGACACGACCGAACACTCGCCGGAGCGTTATCGGCTCTGGTTCCGCCGGTTCGCCAACCTGCGCTCGGCCAATGCCGCCGAACGGGTCATCCGAACCGCCGCGCACCTGGGGTTCGAGCCCGCGGTGCTAACCGACATCGTGGGTGCGGCCTGCACCGACCACCTGTACATGGCCGGCGGACACACGTTGGACTTTGCCAACAAATCCTTCGAGCTGCTCGACCATATCGGGTGGGGCAAGGCGGCCGAAGTGTTGCCGTCGCTGGTGCCCGACGGCATCCTGGTCAACGCAACCCGCATGGAGGAAAGCGCCAGCTGGCGTCTGCCGGTCGACCTGGCGGAGATGCTGTTTTCGGTTTACGACGAACTCGACGAAATCATCACCCGCGGAACGGCGGCCGGTGGAGGGCGCCGGGCGTGGTGCGGCCATCAGGAGTTGGGGGAGTTGATCCTCGACGCCGAACCGCAGCAGACCATTGACGAGATTTGTCGGTTGATCGGTGACGGAGTGGCCCTGTCCGATCTGGCGGCAGCGGTGGCCTACGCCGCCGCCCGGCGCGTTATCCACTTCGGGATCAGCAACGAGTTCGGCGACTGGGAAACGGTGCTGCACACCTTCACTTACGCCAACGCGGTCGACCAGGCGCTGCGCCGCTCGCGGTCAAACCTTCTATCGCGCGCCATCTTCGACGGGGCGATGTCGGTGCACCTCGACCGATTCCTCAACGTCCCCAAACAGGCCATTCCAGTCGGACACGCCAACGGGACGTCGCCGGAAGAGATTCTGGCCGCGTTCGATGGCCAGGGAGAGGTTGACCGGGCCGGGCAACTGGTGGCCGACATGGTTGCGGCCGGGCGCCAGGATGAGGTGATAAGAACCCTCGGCCACGCGCTGCTGCGCGAGGATGCCGGATTTCACTCGTTCCAAATGTATGAGGCCGCGGTGCGCCAGTACCGGCTTTTTTCGGGCCGACCTGAAGGCGGGCACTTCCTCATCGCCGCCGCCCGCTACCTTTCAGCGCATTCGCCGACGGTCAGGGCGGTGGGCCAGACCTACGACATCGCGGCACGGTTGTTGCGTGGCGAGGACCTGCACAGGGAAGGCTGAAAATCCGATTGCGATCATGCCCGCTGCCAGGGCAGATTCGCCCTACAGTTCGCGCCGCAGCAGGCTGAACGATTGCCCCGTCGGGCCCGGGTTGGGCTGGGTGGCCAGGAACATGGCCACGTCGACTACTTCCTCGGGCTGCTTGGCCCACTCGCCGGCAACGGCGAAACCGGTGGCCGGATCGTCTGGCAGGTCGCTTGCCAATTCGGTAAAAACGGGCCCGGGAGCGATTTCGTTTACGTCGATGCCTTCTTCAACCAACTCCTGGGAAAGGATTCGCGTGACCATCCACAGGCCGGCCTTGGAGGCCCCGTAGGAGGACCCGCGGACGCGGCCGTGGTGGCCGTTGCCGGAACCGGTGAAGATGATCTTGCCGGCGCGGCGGGCTTTGAGCGCGGGAATTGCGGCCTTGGCGCAAAGATAGGCGCCGATGAGGTTTACCTCGATCGTCATGCGCCAGTCCGCGATGACGCTCTCCTCCAGGGTGCGACCGTCTTCAAGCAGAACACCGGCGTTTAAGACCGCGATGTCCAGGCCTCCGAATTCGGTGACCGTGGCATCGACCATCGCCCTGACCGAACTCCAGTCGGTCACATCGGTAACCAGCGCCAGGCCCCTGCCGCCGGCCGCCTCGATCTCGCGCACCGCGTCTTCGACCTGTAATTTCCTTCTCGCCGCACAGCACACGCTGGCGCCTTCGCGCGCGAAGGCGAGCGCAATCGCCCGGCCTATTCCGCGCCCGGCCCCGGTGACGATCACAGATTTCTCGCCAAGTCGCATTGCTTTCAAACCTTCTGCTGGTAGCGACTAATGCCCGCTCGATGGGCCGATCCCCGAACGGTCCGGGAGGTCGCTGTAAGAGAACGGCCGCGGCCCCGTCATACTGGCAACACGCGCCGAACCCGGTCCGATCCACGGTTCCCAGTGTATTGCCGCCACGTGCTCGCATCCGGGCTCTGCTCCGGCGGGGCGCTGCGTGATCCGGTCATTGCCGTTCCGGGGGGTCCGGGGATGACGAGCGTCGGCAGGATGGGCCCCGAGGACTATCCTGACCCATGGCCCGATCGCAACCCAAACCCGATTTCGGCATGCGCGGCATATTCGACGACCCATCGCATATCGACGGCTCCGCGCCCCTGGCCGCGCGGATGCGGCCCCGCACCCTTGACGAAATCGTCGGGCAGGTTCAACTGGTTGGGCCCGACGCCCCGCTGCGGCGTGCCATCGAGGCCGATGCGCCTCCCTCCTGCATCCTCTGGGGCCCGCCGGGCAGCGGCAAAACTTCAATCGCCCAGGTCATCGCCCGTCTCACCGATGCCCGCTTTGCAACCATTTCGGCCGTCTCCAGCGGCGTCGCCGATCTGCGCCGGGTAATCGCCGCCGCCACGGCCGCGCGCCGCGACCGGCACGTCCGCACCACGCTCTTCATTGACGAGATCCATCGATTCAACAAGGGTCAGCAGGACGCCGTCCTGCCCGCCGTCGAGGATGGCACCATCACCTTGATCGGGGCGACCACCGAGAACCCGTCCTTCGAAGTGGTGGCGCCGCTGTTGAGCCGCGCCCGCGTCTTCAAGCTCGAACCGCTTGAGCGGGACGATCTCGCAGTGCTGCTGCGGCGCGCCATCACCGACGACCAACGCGGACTGGGGCCGCAAGCGCCCCCGGTCGATGACGATGCCATCGACGTGCTGGCAACCTACGGCGCCGGCGACGCGCGGGTCGCGCTGAATGCGCTCGAGGCCGCCGCCCGTGATGCCTTGACCGCCGGGCAACCGGTCACGGTCGAAACTGTTTCAAGGATCGCGCAGCGGGCCCTGCCCTACGACAAGGGCGGTGACGCCCACTTTGATACCATTTCCGCTTTCATCAAGTCGGTCCGCGGCTCCGACCCGGACGCCGCCGTCTACTGGCTGGCGCGGATGCTCGAGGCCGGCGAGGACCCCATGTTCGTCGCCCGGCGGATCGTAATCCTCGCCGCCGAAGATGTCGGTCTCGCCGATCCCCAGGCGCTTTCCGTTGCCGTGGCCGCGCAACAGGCAACCCATTTGATCGGCATGCCCGAGTGTTCGCTGGTCCTCTCCGAAGCCGCCATTTACCTGGCCCGCGCACCCAAGAGCAACTCGGCCATGAAAGCCTACGCCGCCGCCGCGGAAGCGGTCCGCGAGCGTGGCGCGCTGCCGGTGCCGCTACACCTGCGCAACGCCGCCACCTCACTCATGGCCGCCCACGGCTACGGCGGCGGCTACAAGTACGCGCACGACTATGCGGGCGCGGTCGCCGCCGACCAGGAGCATCTGCCCGACGCTTTGCGCGAATCCGAGTTTTTCCAGCCAACCGAACGCGATGTGCCGCCCGATAGGCCGGATTAGGCGGCCAGCACATTGGCAATCATTCCCAGCCGGCCCGGGCGCGAGTGGTGCGGCAACGAGAATCGGCGAGGGCTTAACCACCATGTTCTCCCGCAGCGCAAAGCGTCGCATCGGACCCGAAACCGCCGACCGGCCATTCCGAGGTTTTGATCTCGAAATGCTGGTCGATCCCTGGACCGGTTCCTCAATGTCCCCAAGCAGTCGATTCCAACCGGGCGTCCCGACGCGGCCACATCGGCCGATGTCCTGGGAGTGTTCGACAGCCAGGGACACGTCGACGAGGCCGGGCAGCTGGTGGCCGACAGGCTCGAGGCCGGACGAGCCGACGAGGTTATCGCACCGCTGGGCCACGCCTTGCTGCGCGAGGACGCTGGCTTTCACTCGTTCAAGTTGTACGAGGCCGCGGTTCGCCAGTTCCGGCAGTCGGAGGACCGCCACCAGGGCGGACATTTCTTGATCGCGGCCACTCGCTACTTGGCAGCGCATTCACCGACCGTCAGAGCGGTAGGACAGACCTATGAAATCGCCGCGCGCCTGCTGCGCGGCGAAGCCCTGCATGAAGCCGATTGACCGCTCGGGCAGTCGATGCGATCGTTAGCTCAACAGGATGTCCTAGAGTTCGCGCCGAAGCAGGCTAAATGACTGCCCGGTGGGTCCGGGGTTGGGCTGAGTGGCCAGGAAAAGCGCCACGTCGACCAACTCTTCGGGTTGCTTGGCCCATTCGCCGGTGACCGCGAACGCGGTCGCCGGGTCGTATTGGAGTTCGCGGGTTAACTCGGTATAGACGGGTCCGGGGACAATTTCGTTCACGTCGATGTTGTATTCGAGCAATTCCAGCGCCAGGATACGCGTGACCATCCAGAGGCCGGCCTTGGAAGCACCGTACGAGGAGCCGCGCACGCGGCCGTGATGGCCGTTGCCGGAACCAGTGACGATGATCTTGCCGGCCCCGCGCGCCTTCAGCGGCGGGATAACGGCTTTTGCGCATAGGTAGGCGCCGATTAAGTTGACCTCGATGGTCATGCGCCAGTCGGCGATGATGCTTTCTTCCAGGGTGCGTCCATCATCCAGCAACACGCCGGCATTTAGGACGGCTATGTCCAGGCCTCCGAATTCGCTCACGGTGGCTTCGACCATCGCTGTTACCGAGTCCCAATCGGTCACGTCGGTGGCGATAGCCAGGCCCCGGCCCCCGACCGCCTCGATATCGGCCAACGCCGACTGGACTTGGTCCTGCGTTCTGGCCGCGCAGCACACGCTGGCGCCCTCGCGCGCGTAAGCCAGTGCGATCGCCCGCCCTATCCCGCGTCCGGCTCCAGTTACGATCACCGATTTGTCACTCAACCGCATTCGAATTCCACCTTCGCTGGCGCCAAGCCGACGTCGGCTTGGCGGGCCGCTCCCGCAATCGTCGGCAATTGCGACCCGAACCCGCGGTCCAACCCGCAGTTTCCAGAGTATGGCCACCCGTTGGCCAGTATTCGCCATTTGACGAGGGTGCCGCGGCGGCTATCCTGACCCGTGGCCCGATCGCGATTCCAACCAGAATTTGGAATGCGCGGCATGTTTGATGATTCATCCGGCGTCGATTGCAATGCGCCCCGGGCAGCCCGAATGCGGCCCCGCACCCTTGACGAAATCGTCGGGCAGGTTCAACTGGTTGGGCCTGACGCCCCGCTGCGGCGTGCCATCGAGGCCGATGCGCCTCCCTCCTGCATCCTCTGGGGCCCGCCGGGCAGCGGCAAAACTTCAATCGCCCAGGTCATCGCCCGTCTCACCGATGCCCGCTTTGCAACCATTTCGGCCGTCTCCAGCGGCGTCGCCGAGCTGCGCCGGGTAATCGCCGCCGCCACGGCCGCGCGCCGCGACCGGCACGTCCGCACCACGCTCTTCATTGACGAGATCCATCGATTCAACAAGGGTCAGCAGGACGCCGTCCTGCCCGCCGTCGAGGATGGCACCATCACCTTGATCGGGGCGACCACCGAGAACCCGTCCTTCGAAGTGGTGGCGCCGCTGTTGAGCCGCGCCCGCGTCTTCAAGCTCGAACCGCTCTCGGATGAAGACATCAAGATCCTGCTGCCACGTGCCATAGCGGATGCGGAACGCGGCCTGGAGCCCGAAAAACCTCCAGTCAAAAAGAACGCCATCGACGCCCTCGCAACCTACGGGTCCGGCGATGCGAGGGTGGCCTCAATGCACTGGAGGCCGCCGCCCGCGACGCTGGGGCCCGCGGGGGCGCGGTCACGGTCGAAACGGTTACCGCGGTCGTCGAGAAAGCGTTTCCCTCCGACAGGGGCGGTGACGCCCACTTTGACACAATCTCGGCTTTCATCAAGTCGGTTCGCGGCTCCCATCCCAATGCCGCCGTCTACTGGCTGGCGCGGTTGCTCGAGGCCGGCGAGGACCCGATGTTCGTCGCCCGGCGGATCGTAATCCTCGCCGCCGAAGATGTCGGACTGGACGACCGCAGGCGTAATCGTTTGCGGTCGCTGCCAGCAAGCCACCCACCTGATCGGCATGCCCGAGTGTTCGCTGGTCCTCTCTGAGGCCGCCATTTACCTGGTCCGCGCACCCAAGAGCAACTCGGCAATGAAAGCGTATTCTGCGGGTGCTGGCGCGGTGCGCGAACTGGACGCGTTGCCGGTCCCACTGCATCTTCGCAACGCCGCCACCGATCTCATGGCCGCCCATGGGTACGGCCAGGGTTACCAGTACGCCAACGACTATGAGGGCGCGGTCGCCGCCGACCAGGAGCATCTGCCCGATGCTCGCGCGGATGCCGAATTCTTCGAATCCACCGAATGCGACAAGCTGCCACGCACGCCGCAATAGGGACGCTGAGGCTGGGGACAGCGTCCGAAGGCGCCGGCGCTCAATTTCGGTCCATTGGCCAGCAATTGCAAACTGGAACTGGCCGTGACGCGATCGATTCTTCGCGGGCGAGGGTGCAGCCCAGGTGGGCCGCGATCAGCGGGCCCCGAAAATGGGTTCCGATAACGCCAACAAACAAAGGAGATTGATCTATGACAATGGACCCGGCTCTCTTTCGTCCCGCGGCCATCAGTGCGGAAATGCGGGCGTTTAATGCTCGGTTGGGGGAATTGATGACCCAGGAGACGGTCGAAGAAATCACGCCCGAGTTCCTGCGGCGGCGCCGGCGTGAGGGGAGCCCGTGGCAGACTCCGCAGCGACGGCTCGACGTCGGGATCGACGACAGCTGTCCGGGCCCCCGGGGTCGCGTCCGGCTGCGCATCTTCGTGCCCGATCGCTGCCTCGGCGTTTACCTGCACATCCACGGCGGCGGCTGGGTGTTTGGCGGCAGCGATCTCGAGGACGAAAGTCACTGGCGCCGGGCACAGGAATGCGGCGTGGCAGTAGTGAGCGTGGAATACCGGCTTGCGCCCGAGCATCCCTACCCGGCCGCGCCCGACGATTGTGAGGCGGCTGCAGGCTGGCTCATCCAAAATGCGGCCGAACGGTTCGGCACCGATCGGATTCTGATCGGAGGCGAGTCGGCCGGCGGAAACCTGTCGGCGGTCACCCTGCTGCGGATGCGCGACAAACACGGGTTCACCGGCTGGTCCGGCGTCGACCTCGTCTACGGGGCCTACGAATTCGCCGGCGGCACGCCGGCGCGGCGCATCGTCGGACGAAACAGCCTGGTGCTGCGCCCGGAATCGATGGATCTGATGCAGCAAAGCTATTTTGGCTCCGTCGATCGCACCGACCCGGATGTTTCGCCGCTGCGCGCATCCCTGCACGATATGCCGCCGGCGCTGTTTAGCTGCGGCACCGCCGATCCTCTAATCGACGACACCTTGTTCATGCACGCGCGCTGGGTCGCGGCCGGCAACCAGGCCGATATCGCGATCTACCCGGGTGCTACCCATGCCTTCGATGACTTCAAGGCGCCGCCCACCGAGTCGTCCCACCAGCGTCGCTACGAGTTCATCCGCAGCGTTCTGACCTAACCTGCCCGGACCGCGGTATTGGCCGGCGCCTCGCCTGGCCGAATCGATCACTATCGGCTATTACATCCCCGCCAGAACATCTTCCGCCACAGCGATCGTTCTTTCGACATCTTCGTCGGTGTGCGTGGAAGCCAGGTGCCAGCGCCCGTTGGGGGCGATACGAACGCCGCGGTCCAGCAGGGCGCGGCGGAACCGCTGGTATTTGTCGTCATCGCAGAAGCGGGCGTGGTCACGGTAGTTGAAGATCTCGGCGCCGCCCGCAAATGACGTCGAGAAAACCGAGCCAAACCCGGCCACGCGTAGATCGTTCCCCGCCCGCGCGGATGCCCGCTGCAGGCCATCGATGAGTTTTTGGCCACGGCGGTTGAGAGCGCGGTAAAAACCCTGGCTGTCGCTCATGATGTGGGATAGCGCGGCATGGGCGGCTTCGATCGAGGCGACATTGGAGTTGAAACTCCCGCCGTGATTGACCGTCCCGTCAGCCAGCACTCCCATCACGTCGGGGCGTCCGAGCAACATCGCAATCGGGAAACCCCCGGCCATAGCCTTGGCATAGGTGGCCAGGTCCGGCTCGATTCCGGTCAGCTCCTGGGCCCCGCCGAGCGCCACCCTAAATCCGGTGATGACCTCGTCGAAGATCAGCAGCGCACCTGCGCGGGCGCAGAGGTCCCTGACCGCCGCCAGGTACCCTTCCCGCGGCGGAGCAAAGTTCGTGTTCAGCAGGAACGGCTCCATGACCACGCCCGCGATCTGGCCACGGTGGCGATCGAACGACCTCGCCAGGGCGTCGGCGTCGTTCCATGAACATATGACGATGTTCTCGCGCGTTGCCGGGTCCATACCGGCCGTATCGGGGATCGCGATGGGCGACCCGGCAGCGCCCGCTCCATCCAGAGATGGATGAAAGCTGTAGCTGACCGAATCGGCCCATCCGTGGTAGTGGCCTTCGAATTTGACGAACTTTGAGCGCCCCGTGTAGCCGCGTGCCAGGCGGATCACCAGTTGCAGGATTTCGGTGCCGGAACTGGCGAACCGCACCGGCCCCTTTAGCGGAACCGCCCGCCGCACCAGGTCGGCAACTTCCAATTCGCGCTCGAACTGGCCAGTGTAGACGAGCCCGCCGCGGATCGCCTGCGCTACCGCCTCAGTAATGAAATCGGGCGCGTGTCCAAACAGGTTCGGTCCCATGCCCTGCACGAAGTCGACGTATTCATTGCCGTCGACATCCCACATGCGACCGTGCTTGGCCCGCGCAAAGAACAGCGGCACGGGCCGTTCCTGGCGTCGCAACTGGCTCGAAATGCCGCCGGCGACAAGTCCCTGGGCGGATTCGAACAGTTGCCGCGAACGGGCGTATCTTTCTGGCCGCATCTGATCCTATTCATCTGACCCTTTGAGGATTCCTCAATTGGATGCTATCTGCCGAGCCCGGCCGGGGACCGGTTTCAGGTCGCTGCCCCGGATCCCGTAGGCAAGCGGCAATCGCCGGAATCGGCAATAGAGCCGCGCCGGGTGGGAGCTCAGGCCAGATTGACCTGCCAGCTGACCCCGAAGCGGTCGTTGAGCCAGCCGAATCTGCGGCTGAACCCGTAGTTGTCGGGCGGCATCAGCAGTTCGCCTTCCTCTGCCAGGCCGGCAAAGATCCGATCGAATTCGCCCTCGGTGCCTACTTCAACAAACAGCGACAGCGAGGGCGTGAATGAGAACTGATGCGCAACCGCGCTGTCGAATGCCTTGACTTCGAGCCCGTCGATTGAGAATCGCGCCAACCGGACCGTGCCCTCAACGCCGATTGGGTCGCCGGCGCCGTAGCGTTCGATGGCAATAACGCGCGAGCGCGGGAACAGCCCCACGTAGAGCTCAAGCGCCTCTTCGGCGCGGCCGTACTGGTCGCCGGCAAACATCAGAAATGGCGTGATTTGCTGCATTTTTAGCTGCTGCCCTCATTGCCCCTGGCCTGGACGCGATCGTCGCTGGGACAAAAAAGCAGAACCAGTCTAGGCCCGAAAAAACATTCCCGGTCGCCGGGATCGGTTCGCGGCCGCGGGCCCACACTGTTCGGCAGGGGTGGCGAATCTGCAGGGCAACCGGCTCGCCGGTGACATCCCCGGCCGCCCTGGCAGGGCGGCCAAATGGTTAAGTGACCGACAGACTCGGCGAGCGGCGCTCGGGGGCGATCTGGTCGGGAGTTAGTTCGATCGCCTGTTTCTGGTAGATCTGGATCCGGAACGAGCCATGGTCGGCGATGAATAGTCTTTTCTGCGCATCGGAGATCACCGACATGGGGCCCCGAAATCGCTTCTGCGGCTCAAGCGAGGTCATCTCGCGCAGCCGCAACGGCACCGCATTGGCAAGCACGTAATCGGTCGCGCATCGCGACAAGGTGGCATCGCCGAAGAAAGAGTCCAGGTATCTCCCATCGGCGGCGAACTGCTGGACCCGATCGTTGCCCCAATCGGCCACGTAAATGTCACCGTCGCGGTCAACCGCGACCCCGGTCGGCCGATTGAACTGGCCGCGGCCGTCGCCGGATTCCCCGATTGACATCGCAAACTCGCCGTCGGCGGCAAATTTCTGAATGCGGTCGTTGCGCCAGTCGGCCACGTAGACCGCGCCCAATTCGTCGACGCAGACGCCCCAGGGCATGTCCAGCTGGCCCTCGGACTGGCCGAATGACCCCCACTTGAGCAGGAAGTCTCCATCGCGCGAGAATTTCTGGATGCGGTGATTGAGCGTGTCGGCGATATAGAGATCGCCATTGGTATCGATTGCGATGCCGGACGGCCGGTTGAGTTGGCCTTCACCGCCGCCGGATTGGCCCCAGCAGCCCAGGAATTCGCCCTCCAGGCTGAAGCTGGATATGCGATCCAAAGCCTCGTCCGAGACGTACAGCGTTTCATCGCCGTAGATCGCCAGCGACGTCGGCCAGGTGAGCTTGCCCTCGGCGGTGCCCAGTCCCCCGAAGGAGCCCAGGTTGACATCGTCCATGTTGGTGCGCCGGATATCGGCCGTCTGGTCACCGCGGCAGAGCACGAACATCCGATCGTCCGCGGTCACTGCAACGTCCACCGGATAGCTGGTAATGCGGCGCATACCGATGGTCTTCAGATACGGAAACCCGGTCCGAAACAGGGCGTGTGGCCGGCCCATCGTCTTACCCCGGCAGAATTGCTAGGCCGGTGCGGCGGCGGCGGCCGCCGATCCGCGCTGGGCAAAGGGCTGGAACTGTTCGTAACCCCCGCCTACGATTTCGGCCGGGGCCAACCCCAGCCACTGGTCCAGCATTACCGAGTACACGCTCCGGAAGTCGACCGTGTGCCGGAGATCCTCGCCGTTGAGCCATCGGCTCGGATCCAACGACGGGTATTCGCAGTAGAGTCCGCCGTTGACGCGCTTGCCGATGATGAACGCGCCGCCGCCGGAGCCGTGATCGGTGCCGCTGCCGTTGCCGCGCATGCGGCGACCGAACTCGGTAAACACCAGCATCGCGACCTCTTCGTCGGCATCGTGCTCGCGCAGATCCTGGAAGAAGTCCCTTATCGCCCCCGACAGTTCGGATAGAAGCCGCGGATGGGTCGGGTTCTGGATCGCGTGGGTGTCGTAGCCGCCGTGCTGGGTGTAGAAGATGCGCGTACCCAGACCGGCCAGATGCACCCGCGCCACGTCGCGCAGGCTCTGGGCGATCGCGTTGTCGGCGTAGTTGACGTTCGACCGGTATGCGGCCGGCGCTTTTTTGAGCAGTTGCGCGCCCTTGATCACGTCCAGCCCGGTCCGGGCGATGTAATCGGCCACCGGTCCAGTCCCGATCGCCGGAGCGTACATTTCCTGGAATCGCTGCAGCGCCTGGGAACGCTGCTCCATCGCCGGGATTCCCGACATGAGCCCGTAGCTGTCCAGGTCGCCGACCGAGGTGATCGGCACGTCGGGGCAGGCCAGCGCGCGCGGCATGCCGCGACCGATGTTCACCGTCGTTAAGACCGACTCGTGGCCGGGGTCGATCTGGCGGGTCGCCCGGCCCACCCAGCCTTGGGTTCCCACGATTTCGGGCTCGCAGGTGTGCATGATGTCCATTGCCCGGAAGTGCGAGCGGCTGGAGTTTTGGTAACCCACCCCCTGGACAATGGCCACCGTGCCTTCGTCGTAGAGCTCTTTGAGCGGGCCCAGGTTGGGATGAAATCCGAGGTTGTCATCAATTGGCAGGACGCTCTCCTGGGCAATTGCCAGACTCTGCCGGGCGTCGTAGTAAACCGGGTCGGTGTAGGGCACGACCGAGTTCATAAAGTCGTTCCCACCGGAGAGCTGCAAGATCACCAAAACCGGCGGTTTCCCGTTAGCTGCCACGACCCATTGCCTCCCAAGTGCGCGTTTGATCTAAATTGCCCGGCACTGACCGCTCATCGCCAACGCCGGATTCGGCGTCAGCGTCGGCAACAGGCATGAGCTCAGGCAAATTGGTATTCCATAGAAGCAACTATCAGGCGCAGCATTCCCGCCACCTGGTCGGCGGCCTTTTCGTCGCCGTTGCCGATGTCGAGCCCGCCGCCCGATTCTGCGTGCCGCAGCAGCGCCGCGCGGGTGTCTGGGTTCACCTCCAGCGCGCCCATCCCATCCAGGCAGCGATCGATGAATTCCTGGGGGCTGAGGCGACCGGGCGGCGTGCCGTGATTGCAAACGCCGTGAACGAGCTCGCGTACGCCCGGCTTGGCCGTGTCCGCAATCAGGTCGGCGGCAAAGTTGATGCGCTCGCTCAAGGTGCCGCCGTCAATCCATTCCTTGCCGGTGTGCCAGCCCTCGACGGTTGGCGGATTGAGCAGGAACTGGCCCATCACTGCGGCGGCACTTACCAGGTCGAGCAGGCCGGGTTCGGGGAACCGGTGGGCGCCCGAAAGCCTGACCGTGCCGACAACGTATTCGGTCGGGCTCTTGACCTTGCGCAGACGCGCCGCTTTGAAGAAGTCGGAATTGAGCAGAACCCGCATCACGGCCCTGATATCGCCTCCGGAATCGGCGAAAGTGCCGGTCAGGATTTCCATTGCCTCCGGATCCTGCGGCGGCACCGTCTGCCACGCCGGAACTTGCGGTTCATCGGCCACGAAGAAGTTGTAAAGGTGTCGGCAGATGAATCTGGCGGTGGCCGGCTGGCGGACGATGATTGCGATGATGTCCTGCCCGTTGTACCGACCGCGGTGGCCGAGGAAAGTCTTCTCACCGTCGTCGTGGTCGTCGGCCCGGTAGACGAACCTGGTCGGATAGTGCCCGTAGGGATAGAGCGGAATCGGCTGTTCGAAAGTCCAGCCAGTAAACGCTCGCGAGGCCTCCTTGATGTCGGTCTCGGTGTAATTGCCCACGCCCATCGAGAACAGCTCAAGCAACTCGCGGCCGTAGTTCTCATTGATGGCGCCGTTGTGGTTTTCCTGGTTGTCGAGCCAATCGATCATCGCCGGATCGCGCGAGAGGTCCAGCAGGATGTCGTCGAGATGGCCTAGTCCGTTGCGGCGGAATGTTTCAATCTGCTCAACCATGGCGGGCACATATTCGTTCTTGTGCCAGCCGGTGGCGAACACATGGTGCCAGAAGAGCGCCATCTTCTCTTGCAGCGGCCGCCTGGTGTTGATCATGCGGTACATCCAGGCGCCGCCGAATGTCGCGATCGATTCCCAGCTGCGCAGGTTGGGATAGTAGCGCTTGAGGATGTCTTCCTCGATCTCCGGGAACCGCTCCGGATTGACCAGGTCCTCGACCGTCGATTCGTAGCCGCGGGCGACCAATTCATCTAACTCGGCCCGGGTTGCCCCGAAACCGGCACGTCGCATCAGGTGCGCTAGGAGCGCGACATCGCTACCCGACACCACTCATCCTCGAAGGGACTGTTCCCACTAGTTAAGTCAGCTTATTGACGCCCAATTCAAGTGTCAAGTTTTTCAAGGTCCCGCGGACCGGCCCAAGCAGGCGTCGGCGCTGCCTAAGGGGGGACCATTAATTTCCCGGCCGGAACAGATAATCGCCGCTTTGGAGCGAAGCCCAGCCCAACCGGCCGACCTGGGAAGGCGAAGCGGAACGGCCCGGCGGCGCCTGCGCTCCCGCCTCGCGGCGGGCGGCTCAGCTAGATGAGGCCAGGTCGGCAGCGCTGCCGAGAACCCGGTAACCGAAGTTCTCGGCGGTCCGCTCACCCGGCGGCAGTACCTCGACCACGGCCCGCGAAAGCCCCACCACCTCGCCGTCGGCATCGAAGCTGTAATCGTTGCCGATCGCACCGCTCCAGGTGATTTCGTACAGACAGTCCCGGAACCCTTTGGCATCCTGGTCGTCGCCGGTCCGCCGCAGGCATTCGGCGGCGATGTGAACGGTGTCGTAGGCGGACCCCAGATGCCAGGGCAGGGTGACGTATTCAAAACGCTCGCGGAACCTGGACAGCAGATCCTGCGCGAGCACGTTGGCCGGGTCGGGAGCGGCCGTGATCGCTTTGACCCCGGTCGCGGCATCACCGGCGATTTCCAGGGCGGTCGATCCGACCGTGACCGTCTCGCCGTAGATGGGCCCGCCGTAGCCCAGTTCGCGCGCCTGCTTGATGATCGTGCCGGCGGCAAACTCTGACTGCGGCGCGATGTGCAATGCGTCCGGTTCGACCTCGAACAGCTTGGCCAGCTGCGATCGGAAGTCGATCGTATCGGGAGCAAATCTTTCCGCAGCTGCCACCGCGCCGCCTCTCTCCTCAAACCGCGCCACCGTCAGGTGCCGAACGCCCTCGGCATAGTCGGTTTCCTCGGAAATTGTGGCGATCCTGCGAACCCCGTCGGCCCAAAGAACATTGCCGGTGCTTTCGCCCACCTCGATATCGCTGATCTGCGTCCGGAAGATGTAGTCGCCCGCATTGGCGATGTCGGGATTGCTCGCCAGACCGGAAAAGAGGACCACCCCATCGCGTTCGGCCAGCGGCGCCACCCCGAGCATCGCACCGCTGCACGAGGTTCCGAGGACGATCTTTAGCCGGTCAACATCGGTGAGCTTTTTGTAGGCGTTGATCGCATCCTGGGCGTTGCACTTTGAGTCCTCCACGACCAACTCCAGCATGCGACCGTCAATCCCGCCGGCGGCGTTGATCTCTTCCACAGCCAGGGTCTTGGCCTGGATCGCCACTGTCCCATAGGTTTCACCGGCGCCGGTTAAGGACTCCATGACTCCGATTCGATAGGAATCACCGTTTCCGCCTTCTTCCTCGCAAGCTGCCGTGGCAACAACGAGCGCTGCCAGTAGTGCCGCAGCGGCGATCCGCGCCCATCTCCGCATTCGCATTAACCGCATTGAATCGATGTGTCTTCCCCAACCAATTTTGATTCCAGCCAACAAAAATCTTTTCTACCGACCCGATGGGCGAGCAGCGAGATGGCAATCCCTCAACCGGCGACCATTGTGGAACACGTGGCGTACCAGCGTAAGCGGTGGATGTGCATGGACGCTAAACGGCTAGCGCTTGACTAGCCGCAGCTCGAATGCCTAGATCGGTATTCCGCGGTTCAGAAAAGTGGGCGCTCTGCGGTTTTGCGACAAATCGTCGACGAATTCCCCGCCGCCGCCGAGGCATCAAAGATTTCCCAACGCTACCGGGCGGGCTATGGCGACAACAGCGGGATCGCGAACGAACACGATGGATGGATCGAAGAGGGAAAGCGTCCCGACAGATTGGAGTGAGGCCAATACAGGGAGCGACCTGGCAATTCCAGTTCAAGCGTCCTGACAATCGATGTCCCGCCGTTGTGATATCTCGTGCGGAGGTACTGCCCTTGATTCGCAAAGCTCTGGTGGCGCCAGTAACTTCCACCATCAGCGGACTTCCGAGCGAAATTTTGGGAGGAACAGAATTGGGATTGAAGAGCGCTTCGGCAATTGACTTGGACCAAGTGCAAACAGTTGAACAGTCGCAGCTTGTTAGCTTTGTTGGGTCTTTGGGTTGAGGACAAATGCGGGAAGTTTGCCGTACGCTCGCGATTGCTACCGGGTGCAGTTGAACGCTTAGCAAGACTCCTGGCGCTTGTCGCAACCGGCATCGACCTGGAGATCCCGCCTCGGGCGGTAACGGTTTCGGCCAAAGGAGCCAAGCGTTGCCGCCAGCAGCTGTCAGGAAAGCCTGCTGGACGCCGATCCGCTGCACTGTCGGGTGTTCAAGCGCGCGATCTCCGACGAGATCATCGAGGTCATCGCGATCTGCTGCTCCGGCGCGGCGCTGTTCATCATTCGTGCGCGGCCCCGGGATCTCGCCGGAAGGGATTTGTGACTTCTTCCGCCGCGAGTCCCAGTTGATCGTCTCGGGCGCCTCGTGAACCAACTCGACGCAGACGCGTCGCCAGGGGCCTGTGTGGAACTCCTAGTCACCCCTCCAAGGAAGATCTATTCATTGACGTCCTTCACCGACAGGGTGCAGGTGCCCTCGCCGTTGCCAAAGGTGCCGGCCACCACGTAGTAGATGCCGCCCGCATCAGTCCCAAAAATCACCCGGGCGTTTTCGCCCCGCCCGTCGCCGTCCCGTGTGCCAGGAATCTCGTTGCCGACCGCATCGAAGTTCCCGCGCAGATGCGGGTCGTACAAATTGCCGCGGCCCGTAGACGAACCTCCGGCATCCACCGTCCCGCCGTCTATCGGTGCGAATCATCATGGCTCCTCTTTGTGCTTGTGCGGGGGTATGGGACGCAGCCCCCTCCCCCGCGCATGGGCGCGGGCTCAGGTTCGGCGATGCGATGGAGGGCGTGAGGGCGGCAATTAGGACAATGACGGCCAAGAGGACCAGCCGGGCCGCCATGCGTGTGCGATTCGTCCAGATTCGTTTACGCATAGCGGAGCGTTACATTCCTGTGTTTTTAGGTGACCGGGCCAACCGCCAGGCGGGCGTAGATAACGCCGGGCAGACAGTAGACGGCACCATCTCGCGATTGAGATTAGTAATATGCCCGTGTAATAGTGGTGTAATATGTGGCGAATAATCCTCTATCCAGCACCAATCTGCATTGTGTAAATGGCGATCCGACCGCTACAATTGGTCGTGACGGGCCTCCCGGGATGACAAGGGGTTGGCGGGCCGTATACGTTACACGGAGGTCGAAGGGATGAAGTCCACCGGGGAGCTAGAGCGGGAGAACGAGGCCCTGCGCGACCGCCTCTCTAGGCTGAGCCAGGCCAGCCTGCGCATCAACGAGAGCCTGGACTTTGCGACGGTGTTGCAGCGGGCGCTGGACGCCGCCTGCTCCCTGACCGGCGCGCGTTACGGTGTCATTACCCTCCTGGACGAATCGGGGCAGATACAGGAGTTCGTAACCTCAGGGCTGACTTCAGAGGACCACCGGCGGTTTGTGGAATTGCCTGAAGGGATGATGTTCTTCGAGTACCTCAGCCGGATTACCGAGCCGCTGAGGCTGCGGGACTTCCACAGCCACACCAGGGCGCTGGGCCTGCCCGACTTCCGCCCGCCGATGGCGATCAGCCCCGTTCTGACCTTTCTGGCCGCGCCGATACGACACCGCGGGGAGTGCGTCGGGGCCTTCTACGTGGGCGAGAAGGAGGTGGAGTTCACCCCCGAAGACGAGGCGTCCCTGGTGATGTTCGCCGCCCAGGCGGCGCTGGTCATCGCCAACGCCCGCCGGCACCGCGACGAGCAGCGCGCCCGCGCCGACCTAGAGACCCTGGTGAACACCACCCCCGTGGGCGTGCTCGTGTTCGACGCCAAGACCGGCGGCGTGACATCGATCAATCGCGAGGCCAGGCGGATCGTCACCGACCTGGGCGCCCCCGGCGGCTCGGCCGAACAGCTGCTGGAGGTGCTCAGCTTCCGACGCGCCGACGGGCGGGAGATCTCGCTGGAGGAGTTCCCCCTGGAAAAGGCGTTAAGCAGTGGCGAGACGGTGCGGTCTGAGGAGATCGCCCTTCAGGCCCCCGACGGGCGCCGCGTGACCACCCTTATCAACGCCACGCCCATCCTCTCGAAGGAGGGGGAAGTCGAGTCGGTGGTCGTGGCCATGCAGGACTTAACGCCCTTAGAGGAGCTGGAGCGGCTGCGGGCCGAGTTCCTGGGCATGGTGAGCCACGAACTCCGGACCCCGTTGGCCGCCATCAAGGGGTCGGCCGACACTCTGCTGGAAGCATCGCCGGAGCTGGACTCGGCCGAGATGACGCAGTTCTTCAGGATCATCCGCGACCAGGCCGAGAGCATGCGTTACCTGATAAGCGACCTGTTGGACGTGGCCCGCATCGAGACGGGAACTCTGCCAGTATCCCCCCAGCCCGTTGATGTAACCGTCCTGGTGGACGCATCCAGGAGCAGGTTCCAGAGCGGCGGCGGCGGGAACAACCTACATATCAACATCCCGCCGGGCCTGCCCCGGGTCGTGGCCGACCGGCGGCGCATCGTCCAGGTGCTGGGCAACCTGCTGGCCAACGCCGCCCGGCACTCGCACGAGCGCTCCCCCATCCGGGTGGCAGCGGTGCAGGATGGCGTCCACATCGCCTTCTCAGTCGCCGACGAAGGCGCCGGCGTGCCCGCCGAGCGGCTGCCGCACCTGTTCCGCAGGTTCTCGCAGCTCGACGGCCAGGAGCGGGGGCGGGAGATCGGCGGGTCCGGCTTGGGTCTGGCCATCTGCAAGGGGATCGTGGAGGCCCACGGGGGTCGCATCCGGGCCGAGAGCGACGGGCCGGGCCTGGGAAGCCGGTTCACCTTCACCGTGCCGGCGGTCGAGGAGGCCGTCACCCTACCCTCCCCACCGCCCCGGCGGCGGCGGGAGCGGCCCCGCATTCTCTGCGTGGACGACGACCCGCAGACGTTACGTTACGTCCGCGAGGCCCTCACTAAGGCGGGCTTCGCGCCGGTGGTGACCGCAGACCCGGAAGACGTCTCCCGCCTCATGCAGGAGGAGAACCCGCGTCTGGTCCTGTTGGACCTGGTCCTGCCCGGCAGCGACGGCATCGAGCTGATGGGGCAGATCCGCGCGATCGCCGACGTGCCGGTCATCTTCCTCTCCGTCTACGGCCAGGACGAAGTCGTGGCCAGGGCGTTTGAGAAGGGAGCGGTCGACTACGTGGTCAAGCCCTTCTCGCCGACCGAGTTGGCGGCCCGAATAAAGGCGGCCCTGCGCAATCGGGCCGCCCCGGAACTGGCGGAGCCGGCCGAGCCTTACGTGCGGGCCGACCTGCGCATCGACTATCCGCAGCGCCGGGTGACGATGGCCGGACGCCCGGTCGTGCTCACCGTCCTCGAATACCGGATGCTGGTGGACCTTACGGTAAACGCTGGCCGAACGCTGACCCATCGGCATTTGCTGCAACGGGTCTGGGGACCGGGCAAGGGCGGAGACTCCGGGCCGGTGCGAAACATCGTCACGCGGCTGCGCCGCAAGCTTGGCGACGACGCCGACAATCCCAGCTACATTTTCTCCGAACCCAGCTACGGTTACCGGATGGAGAAGGGCGAGGGGCCGGAGCCGGAGGCGTGACCACGCCGGGCAAGGAAAACCGGCCACTGTAACGCTGCTTGTTTCTGCGCCGCATCGCAAGCATTTTGAAAATGGGAACCCTAGAGAACCCAGCGTACCGCGACTTGCACGTATTCATGCGCGGAGCAGATCGTCGCTAGCGAATCCGAGCTCGCACGGACGCTATTGGCCCCGCTGGGCTTTGAGTTGCGCGGTACGGATCATTCTGTAGCTGGGAAGAAGCTGGGCGCGGGTATGCTGGCGAATCCCTATTGCCCCAGCGCTGCACCCTTTGGCGCAATCGCTCACAGCTCGTTTCATGCTGCCACCCGGACCACTTCGTCACTCGCACGGTTGATTCGGAAAGGGTTGCCGTAATTCGAGGGGAAGCGCAGGTTAGACAATTTTCCCCGCCGGGATGATCGCCGCGCCGCGTTCGCCGACCATATACGCGGGCGCCTGGGTGTTCCCGCTGATGAGCCGCGGCATTACGGAGGCGTCGATTACCCGGTGGCGCTCCAGGCCCCTGACCCGCAACTGCGTGTCAACGACGGCCATCGCGTCCGATCCCATCGAGCATGTCCCCACCGGGTGGTAGTCGGTCTTGGACCATCGCCTGATGTAGGCGCGCACATCGGCGTCGCTTTCAACATGCCCGCCGGGCATGGTCTCCGCGCGGATCAGCGGCGCGAACGCCGCGGTTCGCAGCAACCGCCGCCCCCAACGGAAACCCTCCACCGCAATCTCCCAGTCGTAGCCATCGCGGTCGCCACAGTAATTTGGATCGATAAACGGCGGCAATTCCGGATCCGACGACCGCAGCGTCACCGAACCGGTGCTGCGCGGTCGCAGGTGACAGGTGTTGATCGTGATCCCGTGGCGTCCGCTTAAGGGGAGGCCGTAGCCGTTCAGGTATGAAGGCAGGCAATGGACCTGGATGTCGGGCGTCAAAACCGCGTCGCTGGAGCGGATGAAGGCCCCGGCCTCGACCGGGCCGGCTGTCATCGGCCCGGATTTAAAAAACCGGTACTGGAACAATTGCAGCAAGCGTCGATCGAGGCGATCGAATCCGGTGTACGAAACTGGCGCGGTTTCGGCGGTCAGAAAAACATCCATGTGATCCTGGAGGTTCTGCCCCACTCCGGGCAGGTCGTGCACGACATCGACGCCGACGCTGCGCAGGTGGTCGGCCGGCCCGATTCCAGAAAGCAGCAGGAGCCGCGGCGAATTTATGGTTCCGCTGCTAAGCACGACTTCGCCGTCGGCGTAGACGGTGTGGGTTTGCCCGTCGCGGCGAAATTCGGCGCCGACCGCGGAGCCGCGGTCGATGATGATTTTTGTGGCCCGCGCGTTTGTTTCAACGGTCAGATTGGGGCGACTCAAGACTGGTCGTAGAAATGCCGTCGCCGAACTCTCGCGGCGGCCGTCGCGCTGGGTGAAATCGTAGAAGGTGACGCCGTCCTGGATTTCTCCGTTCACGTCGGGGTTGTATTCCAGGCCAAGTTCCTGGGCGGCCCGCGCAAATGCTTTCGTGAGCGGGTTGATTTGCGCTTTTGGCTGGGTGACGTTCAGTTCACCGCCGGCGCCGTGAAAGCCGTTCTTGAGGCAGGTTGTTTTCTGATTTGCGAAACCACGGCAGGACATCGTCGTAGCCCCAGCCGTCGTTGCCGAGCGATTTCCAGCGGTCGTAATCGGCGCGATTTCCACGGACGTAGATCATCGCGTTGACCGAAGTCGAACCGCCCAGCGTACGACCCTGCGGGTAGGAGATCTCGCGATCGTTCATTTGCGACTGCGGGGCGGTTGCAAAACCCCACAAGAATTCGGACGACTTGAGCTTTGCGGTGCCGCGCGGAATGTGAATCCAGCGGTTGCGGTCCGGCCCGCCCGCCTCGAGCAGCAGGACGTTGTTGGCCGGATCCTGGCTGAGGCGGTTGGCGAGAACACAGCCGGCGGCACCGGCGCCGACAACTATGTAGGTGTAGTCGTCCATTTAATCCTTTTCGTCAATTCCGATCGTGCTGCCAAAGCGCAGCAACGCGCCACCATCATGGCCGCCCTGCGCCTACTGTCACCGGCTATTTCACGACCTGTTCCGTCATCTGCAATTTGTGGACGATGCGACTTGGTGGAGCGTGGCCTGTTTGACCGCAGGCAATGGTCCGGTTGCCAATAGTTGCAAAGCGTATTGCCATTGTGCCGCCTATGTCGATTCGCGGTTCAGCGTCACTGATATTCGACCGGTAACCGCACGCTCGCGGGATGTGCTCCTGCGCATTGAGGGTCGCCGCTGGCCGGGCGCTTGTTAACTAGCCCCTTCAAGGCAACTAATTGCCACCGGCAACTCGCCACGACTCGCCGAACCGTAAGCGGCGTTGGTTCAGCGCCGTTGCTTGTGATTGCGCGCGTCGCTATTGCTGATCAGCGCAACTGCCCCAGGGTTTGGCAACCAATTGGGAAGGAAGCAGAGGACTTGCCGAATCCTGGTCTCGCCGGCAGTTCGCTGTTCGATCAAGCTGCCGCAATTGAACTGCTTTGGGCGCGGACGCGCCGGTTCGGCGCAGGTGTTTGGTGCGACGACTGGGGGCACACAACGCCTGCCCGTGCGCCGCCGCGCGGCTCATGTTTTGGGACGGTGACAGTGCCGTCTAGCGTTCCGCGGGGCAGGATCATGATGCATTGCAATCCGGTACTACTAACACCGGTTGAGGGGGAGGCGGATAGTGACGGTGACACCAAGTCCACGCCCGTCACTGGCAGCGGTAACCGTACCTCCGTGGGCTTCGACTATCGCCCGTGCGATGGCCAACCCCAGGCCCGTACCGCCTATCTGGCGACTACGAGATTGGTCGGTGCGGTAGAAGCGGTTGAAGATGTTCGGAAGATCGGCGGCGTCGATGCCTATCCCGTCGTCGGCGATCGAGATAGCCATCGACGACGCGTCTTCTAGACCTGTCTCAATCAATATCCTGCCTCCCACTTCAGAGAAATTGATGGCATTGAGTAAGACGTTTCCCAGGGCGCGGCTCATTCGCATCCGATCGAGGTCAACGGCCGGGATGTCTTCGGGTACATGCAGCGAAATTGCAATATGTCGAGCCTGCGATTGCGGCTGCCACCGGTCGAGCTCTGCGGTGAGAAATTCATGAATCGAAATTGCTTCAAGGGTTAGATTGATCGCGCCGGAGTCCGATTCCGCGAGCCAGTTCAGGTCAGTTACCAGTCCTCGCAAGCTGTCCACCTCTTGGGTGATGATGGCGGATGCCGCTTCGGGTGCCTGGAGTCCATCGCGCAGCGCAATCGCCTCCAGCTGAATTACGCTCAACGGCGTGTTCAATTCATGGGAGACATCGTTAAGGAGCCGTTTGCGGAGGGCGCGCTGTGATTCCAAGGCGCAAGTCATGCGATTGAAAGCCGCACTCATCCGCCCCAACTCATCTGAGGAATTGACTTGAAGCTGCGTCGTATCTCCCAGGGCAATTGCCTGCGTCGCTTCCGTCAACGCCGTCACCGGCGCGGTGATCCGTTTGGACAACCACGCGGCCAGCAGAATGGCAATACCGGCCGTCAATAAAGCAGCGATCAGGGTCGTGTAAAAAAGAGCGTTCAAAAACCCGTGCGACTCGGTCGCCAAGAACTCTTGGTCTACATCCACATAAACGCGGCCAACCGGCTGGTTCGTGGCTAGATCGAACACGATCTCGCTGTGCCCGCCCAAATTGGGCGCGGTGGTTCCGGGAATGAGCTCGGACGAGGTGTCCTTCACCACTTGGCCGTCGATGCCGATGATGATGGCTCGCACCGGATCGTGGTGGAAGAATTCGAGGGATTCGGCGCCGCTTCCTTCGGACCGTTGCGTCGGTGGGTCTTCTGCAAAGTCGTATCCGGTCGCAGAGAGCACCCCGTCCACGTTTTGCCAATCGCCGGCAGCGGTATATTCCCGGCTCAGATTCGCGGCCAGCTCGATCGCCTCAACATCACTTAGCTGGTTTACGAACAATCCCAAGCGCGCCTGCGTCGTGTAATAGCCCACCGCGGCGGTAACCAATACCGCAAATGCAATGACCGCGATGATCAGGCCCATGAATCGCCAGTGCAGCGACATTATTTCTCGTCCACCACGAGTCGGTAGCCGGCGCCGTAAACGGTCTCAATTGGCTGGCTGCCATTCCGACTGATCCGTTTTCGCAGGCGAGCAATTTGGCTGTCGACGGCACGTTCGAGCCCCTGAAAATCGTGGCTGAATGCCAGCGCGATTAGCTGGTGACGGGTCAGCACCTGGTTGGGATGACGCATAAACGTTGCCAGTAGCGCAATTTGCGCTTGGCTCAATTCCACGGGCTCGTCATCGACAGTGACGCTTCGCGTGGACTCATCAAACATGATGTTGCCGCGCCTCAACAGCTGCCGGACCTCGCCCTTGGCGCGACGCAACACGGCGTCCGCACGGGCAATGATCTCCTCCGGGTGGAATGGCTTGACGATGTAATCGTCAGCACCACTGCCCAGGCCTAATACCCGCTCGGCGGGGGTTTCCCGGGCCGTGAGCATGATGATCGGGACATCCGACTCGCGCCGCAGGATCCTGCACAGCTCTACGCCACCGAGACGGGGAAGCATGAGATCGAGGATTATCAGATCCGGAGTCAAATTGCGGGCCAACGTCAGGCCGGATTCACCATCGTGAGTAACAACCGCAGTGAAACCGGCGCGCTCGAAATACACTTTGACCCAGTTCGCGATCCGCGTGTCATCTTCGACGATTAGGACTTTCGCGCTCATCGCCCGCCCGTTATGGTGCAATTTTGGAAGTGGCCCCTCTTGAGGCCTCCAGGCCGTTCGGCCCGATCCGCCAGCGGCCAGGCACAACGACTAGCGATTCCGCAATCATTCCCGATTTGACTCCGTCGGGCCCTCTTCGTGCTCCAGCCGTTCGCCACCATTGCCGCGCTCACCGCCAGACTCCCTTTCGCCGCCAGGCTCTTCTCCGGCCCGATGCTCTTCGCTCTGCCCGCCCTCCGCGTCCCCGCCTCCGACTTCGGCATGGGCCGTCCACCCAGTGAACGCCGCCGTTGTCGCAGGTAGGGTGATCGCCACCAGCGCGCCGGGAGCCATCTCCATTGGGGTAGTCGGACCGAGTTCGGTTCCATTTGACAGGTGAACTTCAACCCTGACCCGGTCCAATACGGCGGCGGTCGTGTTTTTCAATGTGCCTTTGAACGAATTGCTCGAGGCGTGGTAGCTCAATTTCAGCCGGACGCCGTTGCGAACCGCATCAAAGGTTTCGTCCGGTGTCAAGCTTTCGGCACCGCCACCTTCTTCGCCACCGCCTGTCGCGGTTTCGCCACCGCTCTGGGCACCGGGCCCGTGTTCAACGCTATCTCGGGTGCCCTCTCCGCCTTGATGGGCCACGGGGCCGGCGCCGGCGCAATCGAATACCTCGACGTGAACGACGTAGCCATCGTAGGAAACTCCGGCAAGATCGGGTTCGGAGGCAATTTGCAGGTTTGACCTTGCTTCCTGTCCAGGGTTCAGATGACCCAGCTTTTCGGGGCCGAGCTCGCCAACCGTATTCGTGCCCGACTTCAAGTGCGGCTCCACCTGCACGTAGCACTGCAACTGTGAAAGGGTGTTTCGCAGCGTTGCGTGGACCGATTGGTCTGTTGCGGCGTAGCGCGCTGAAACGGCCAGTCCGCCGAGAACCCCGGACCACGACTGTGAAAGAGCGGTAATGGGACTCGACATCGCAGCTTCGTTGGCCTCTGCGCCGCGGTCAGTTCCCATGCGATCTCCTTCGGCCCGCGAGCCGCTTTCATCGCTGCCCGCGCCGTCGTCGCGTCCGTCGCGATGTTCTCCCTCGGAGTTGCCACCTTCGCGGTCGGAGATTCGCTCGCTTGCCGTGGCGACGTCAGTATCTCGGAAATCTTCGTGTCCGGTTTCGCCAGTGCAGGCACTGAGTAATACTGCAACCAAAACGGCTACCAAGACCGATCCGAGCAAGGCTGTATTCGACTTCGACTCCGTGCGAATCATCGCAGCACCCAATTCGTGGAACTTTCGTGATGTTGATCACGCTAGCAATGGAATGTCGCAGAAATATGTCGCTGGAAAATCTTCGCGTTGTCGACTGATACGGTGTTAGATGCCGCATTTGCGCAAACTCTAGGAAGCCCGACTGAAGTGAACCGGGCAAATACCAGGCGATATATGTCAGTTCCTCTCTTTTTTGCCGAGCCACACACAACGACCGCATCTTTGTCGGCGCGACATGGGGATTTCGCCGCCGGTCCACACCTTCAACTGCAATGCCGAGAGCCCTTCCGGGACCGCGAACACTCAGCGCAACGGAGCTTTCGGAGCCATGAACCCCTGCCGTGGCTGCCCATTCGGCAGCGATTGGAGAAGGCGGTTGTTGACCGGTCCACACCCGGCGGCGGCTAACCGATGAGATTTGCAATCCTGGGTTTGTCGCACGAAACCAACACCTTCTCTCCGGTCCCGGCCGACTACGGCCGCTTCGAGCAGCAAGGGATCCTGCGCGATCAGGAGATTGTCGAATTCTTTGGCGACTCTCAGGCAACCGTGGCAGGGTTCCTGCAGGCCGCCAACGAATTCGGATTTGATGCCGTTCCGCTTATACACGCCCGCGCCGGCCCCATTGGCCTGATCACGAAAGACGCGTTCGACCGCCTGGTTGGCGAAATGGTTGGATTGCTGGGCGCCAACGGCCCTTGGGACGGCGTCCTGCTGGCCAATCACGGCGCCGCCGCCTCCGAGGAATTCCCGGACGCCGATGGCGAAATCGCCACCCGCGTGCGCGGCCTGGTCGGTCCATCCGTTCCCGTCGGAATGGCGCTGGATATGCACGGCAACATCTCCCCGGCAATGATCCGGCAAACAGACGTTGTCACCATCTACCGCACCAACCCGCACCTTGACGCCCGCCGCCGCGCCTACGAATGCGCCGAATTGGTCTTCCGCACCGCCAGGGGCCAGATCCAGCCGCGGCAGTGGCTCGAAACCCCGCCGCTGGTGATAAACATCGTCAAACAGTTCACCGGCGAAGAACCAATGAAATCGTTGGTCGACGACAGCCTACGAACCCAATCCGAGTCGGGCATCCTCTCCACCTCGCTGGCCCAGGGCTATCCCTACGCCGATGTGACGGAAATGGGGATGTCATTCCTGGCCATCGCCGACGGAGACCTCGACCTGGCCCGGTCCCGATCGCGCCGGATGGCCAATCTCGCCTGGAAACGCCGCGCCGAAATGAACGTGCCCGTGCCCGGGGTGTCGGACGCGCTCGCGATCGCCACGGCCCACTACTATGCCAATCCGTTCGATGGGCCGGTCGTGCTCATGGACGTGGGCGACAACATCGGCGGCGGGTCGTCGGCCGATTCGACCGTAATTCTGCGCGAAGCCCAGCGGCTGGGCGTGGGTGGTTTCCTGCAGACCCTCTTCGATCCCGCAGCGGTACGAAGGTGCGTGGCGGCGGGCGTCGGTAGCACGATCGAAATCCTGGTCGGCGCCAAAACCGACAATCTGCACGGGACCCCGGTCCAGGTGCGCGGCCGCGTCACCCGGTTGTCGGATGGCCGGTACGAGGACACCCGCCCCACGCACGGCGGCTACCGTTACTTTGATTCGGGAACCACCGCCGTGCTGGAGACAGAAGACGGCCACACGCTGGTGCTCACCAGCCACCGTGACGGGAACACATCGCGGGAGCAGATGTATTCGGTCGGCGTTTGGCCGGAGAGATACAGGGTGGTGGTCGCCAAAGGCGTGGTGTCGCCGCGGCCCGCATACGCGCCGATCGCATCCCGCATTGTGCTGGTCAATACCCCTGGCGTCACGACCGCAGACCTTTCATCATTCAATTACCGTCACCGCCGTCGGCCGCTGTACCCGTTCGAGCCGGAAGCCGAGTACGCTTCGATCGGGTAGGACCAATAGCGCCCGGCAAAAAATGGCCAGTATCGTCCGCGCGCGGCGAACGGAAAGTGGTTCGGGCGGCGAGACCGGCAATGGCCTGTTATCCATCCAGTTGCAGCGATCGGCTTTCGCGGCCGCGCGGTGTCCGCTGAGCAATTGCGCTCGCGGCCGAGCGCTAACAGCGGATCAGTGACAGTTTGAGGTCGCCGATCGACCGTCACCGGCGCTGCCGGACTGCGGCGAGATCGTCTCGATATTTGATTCGACGCCCTCCGCCGGCAGAGTCAGGGACGGGTTCTCGGCGAAGAACCCGTCCGGTTTGAGCATGAAGCCGATCTTGTGGACCGGCATCACCGGCCATTCCTCGGGCCGCGGCACGTGCGTATGTCCGAATGTGTACCACACCACCAAGTCGCAATCGGCAATCGACCGGTCGTTGCGGGTCCAGCGGCCAAGTCCGTCGTCGTCCGGGCGTTGGTTGGGGTAATTCCCGCCCGCGAAACGCTCATTGGGTTCGTAGGGGGTCACCCACAGGTGGTGCCTTAGGAATCCGGCCCGCCGCATGACCGCGGCGTCGGCATGCGCCAGCGGCGAGGCGTTCTCGCCCGGCACCAGGCGGTAACCCACCGGACGGCCGAGCCGATTGCAAACCGCCGCATTTACGATCTGCCAGAACCGGCTCGCGGCCGGATTGCAGTTGCGGCGCGCCGCTTGCTCGGTCGGCAGGGTTCGCGGGCGGGCGACGAACGCATTGCCGTGCGGGTTGCCTTCTCCCGCGGGCAAGCTGGCTGCATCGATTTCGCGCACGCTGTTGCCGCGGCCGTCGATGTCGAAATCCAGGCGGACATTGAAGAAATGCTGGTGCAGGGTGGCACTGAGCCCCGGCGCCACCGCTACCCCGTGGAGGTCTTGCTCGCCCGGCGCGACTGCGGTCGCGCTCGGTATCCCGGTGAGCTTGACCTGCAGCTCCAGGGAAGCGTCTTGGCCAAAGATCCAGTAGAACGCGTACTCGTAGATCCCGACCGTGGCCACGAACGATACGATCAATTTGCGCGAGCGCCTGACCTCGACCTCGCCGGTGCGCCAGTCGGTGTGCTTCCAGAGGATGCCGTCGTCCTCCTCATGCAGGCACACCGCGCTGGCGATGGTTTTCGGAATCCCGGCCGAGTCGACCAGATGCGCGTCAACGTATTTGATCTCGCCCAGGCAATCGCATCCCCGAACCAGCGAATTGGCGGTCAGACCGATTCCGTATTCACCCACATCGAATGCGTTCTTGCGGTAGCTGGTCGTGCCGGGACTGCCGTAGGGAACCACCATTTCCGAAACCGCGGCGCGGTAGAGGATCGATCGGAGGCGGCCGCCATCCTCGTAGCCGACGGTGTGCAGCACCAGGCCCTCACGGGCGGTGAACCCGATTCGAAAGGCCCATCCCTGCCAGCGGACCTGGTGGCCAACAATCGAAAAACCCGGTCCTCGCGGTTGGCTTATATGCAGCGGATGAGGGGCCGGACGGGTTGCGGTCACATACCCGCTGGTCCAGTTCGCCCGCTCCGGTGGGAACGGCACTACGCCGTGGTCTTCGACCCGAACCACCTCCATCAAATTGAGGTCGACGATCACCAGGACGTTTTCGATCGGGCGGGCGTAGCCGTTGTCATGCGGCTCCCGGCGAGCGTAGGTTTAGGCCCGGACCAGCCGCCGCCGCCGATCCTCGCTGGGCTCATTCCCGTAGTGGCCCGCCGACCAACCATCCACCATGACCAACTCGGGGTCGGTAACGCCGCGTTTTGAAAGCGCCGCAATATATTCCGGGCAGCGCCGCACGGCCCGTTCGCATTCGGCTATTTCATCGGGCGTGATCGCCGGCTGCACGTGCGGAAGAACTTGCCAGCTGGAAATTCGAGCTTCGGATAGCGAGACGACCGCCTCGATACAGTTGCCGGATCCGTTGTCCAAAAGGACCGCGCGCGCGGACCGCTCCAATTCACCGCCGGGTCGATAGTCGAGCACGGCCTGTTTTGACGGCTCCTCCAGTTCGATGCTCACGAAGCGCAACGCGGCTGGAGCACGCGGATCGGCGCAGATGATGGCCACCACCGCTTCGATTTCGGCGCGCGCGAGGGGATCGAGCGGGTGGGCGGCCGTAGCCACCGGCACAGCGGATTGTTGCGGTTGGCTGATGGCCATTTCGGCGTCAATTCGAAAACGAGGGACTTGCGCTCAGACCGCTAGGCAAACCGCGGTCAATGCCCGGCATTAGCCCATTATTCGTTGGTCCCGCTCGCCGCCCGCTCGCCAGGGGGACTCCTGATCGCGGCGCCTCGGCTTTGCTTGCCAGGGCCCCGGCTTGGCGCGGGGACGGGTGCGGTAGTGGAAGATTTACGTCAAGTTGCCCCGGCAAGCCGGTCCGCAAGTGAAAAAATTCGAACGCATCCAATCTGGCAAGGAGCCTGCAATGGAAAAAGGGCCGAAGATTAGCGGCGTTGAAATCACCTCCTTCGAGTTCACCCTGGACCAGATGGGTCGCGACTACAACGGCTTCAACCTGGTCTACGAACCCGGCGGCAAGTTGCCGGCGGCCGGGGATATCCTCCAGATTCACACCGACGCCGGCATCAGCGGCCAATTCCCGATGACAAGGGGACCCGCGCGCGCTCAGATCCAAATGTGCGCCGGCTATCTGATTGGCAAAGACGCCACTGCGCGCGAGATGATCTACAACGATCTCAAGCGCGGGTTGCGTCACTACGACAAGCTGGCTGTGGGGATGGTCGATATCTGCCTGTGGGATATCGCCGGCAAGCTTTACGACGAACCCCTCTACCGATTGCTCGGCGGAACCCGCCGCCCGCTTCCGGCCTATGCCTCCACCCTGCACGGCGACGAGAACGGCGGACTGTCGAACCCGCAGCAGTTCGCCGAATTCGCCGTCCAATGCCGCGAGATGGGCTATCCGGCGTTCAAGATCCACGGCTGGGGCCGAGCCGCAGCGCGCATCCAGCGCGAAATTGACAACATCTTGGCGGTCCGCGCCGCGGTCGGCCCGGACTCGGCGCTGATGATCGATCCCGCCTGCGAATTAGACACCTTCGGCCAGGCGCTGGCGGTGGGTCGGGCATGCGATGAAGCCGATTTCTTCTGGTACGAGGACCCGTTCAAGGACGGCGGCGTTTCAGCGTTTGCGCACCGCAAGCTGCGGCAGATGATCAAGACCCCGATCCTGCAAACCGAGCATGTTCGCCTGCTTGAGCAGCATGTGGATTTCGTGCTTGCCGAGGCAACCGATTACGTGCGCGCCGGCGCGCACGAAGATGGCGGCATAACCGGGTTCCTAAAGATCGCCCATGCCGCCGAGGGTCTGGGGCTGGACGTCGAATCGCACGGCCCGGGGCCGGTCCATCGGCACGTGATGTCGGCGATCCGCAACACCAACTTCTACGAACTCGGGCTGGTGCACCCCAACGTGCCCACATCGCGCGCGCCGGTTTACGGCGATTACAACGACGACCTGGACGGCATCAATTCGCAGGGCGAGGTGTTCGCTCCCGAGGGCCCCGGTATCGGCGTTCCGCTGGATTGGGACTGGATCAACGCCCACCGCACCGGCGGGGCGACGTTTTCTTAAAACAGCGCGGGCGGTGAACGCCGCTGAAGGCGGCGGCGCCATTGCGCCCGGATCGCGGCCGAAAACGGTTTGCGGGCTACTGCAAACGGATTCGCAACGCGTGGGCTGACGCCTGCGGTAGCGGCGAATTCGGCCGCACCAGTAGTGTGCCGTCCTCGTAGGTAGCGGTCGGGGCGACCGCACTGCCCAGCAACTTCACCTCGGCCAATCGGCCGGGAACGTCAAGTTGCAGGCAGATCCCGTCCGGTCCCGGTTGACCGAGCAGGATCGCAAACAACGCTTCTTGATTGGTGGTAAAGCGCACCGGTACCGCGTCGGCGGTCTCCCCGGCGGCCCGCCGCCAGGGGCGGGTGCCAAAAATCGCCTCGCCGTTGCGCCTTAGCCAGAACCCCAGCGCGCGCAGGCGCTCGGCCTGGATGGCCGGAATCGTGCCGTCGGCCTTGGGGCCGACGTTTAGCAGCAGATTGCCGTTCTTGGCGACGATGTCGATCAGCAGGTGAATCAGCTCGGCCTCGCCGATCGTGTGATCCACGGTTTCGGCGCGGTTGTATCCGAACGAATACCCCAGTCCGCGGCAGGACTCCCATTTCTGATCGGATATCTCGTCGAGGTGGGCGTATTCGGGGGTGGTGAAGTCATGATGGCGCCGCTCCGCCCCGGGCTTTCTGGTTTCGAAGCGGTCGTTGATCAGACCATCGGGATGGTCGTTGTAGAAATCGGCCACGATCCGGGCCAGATCGGCCTGCTCCGGGTAGCCGATGTCGTTCCACAGGATGATCGGGTCGTAGCGCTCGCGCAGCTCGCGCCAGTGGGCATCGGCGTAGGCGGCGAATTCGGCGGTGTGATTGATCGTTTGGCCGACCAGCTCCGGGCTGGTGATCGGAGTGGAGTTAAAGCTCCAATCCAGGCCGCCGGAATAGTAGAGCCCCATGCGCATGCGCAGCGAGCGGACCGCGTGAGACAACTCGCCCACGATGTCGCGCGGGCTGCAGCAGCGCTCGCGCGAAAGGTGCGGGTTGCGGACCCGGCTCGGCCAGAGCGTGAATCCGTCATGATGCTTGGTCGTGAGCACGACATAGCGGGCCCCGGCGGATTCGAACAGGCGCGCCATTTCCAACGGGTCCCAGCTTTCGACCGCGGAGTTGAAATCCCCGGCAAAGTCCATGTAGTCGAAGGCGGGGCCGTAGGTTCGCCGGTGGTACGCATTCGTGGGCGAGCCTTTGATCCGGAGGGTGTTCAGGTACCACTCGGCGTAGGGGTTGTTGGCAAACCACCGGCTCCAGTCGACCGTTCCGAATTCGCCCACCGGCGTGGCCCATCCCGGGACCGAGT
This sequence comes from Chloroflexota bacterium, assembly GCA_965217845.1. Classification (GTDB taxonomy): domain Bacteria; phylum Chloroflexota; class UBA11872; order UBA11872; family VXNJ01; genus VXNJ01. Next base: position 1,591,334 of record OZ244573.1, on the reverse strand, counting down.
AGGGACCCCAGTGGATAAAGATCCCGAGCTTAGCGTCTTGATACCAGGCGGGCACCTGGTGCTCCCGGATCGAATCCCAATCGGGTTCAAACATCAGCGTTTAGTCCGAACTGCTCTCGCTTGCTGCCGCTATCCCGTAATTTTCGGAACCGTTGGCGGTGCCGGAGTGGGTCCGCAGCGCAGGCCTCGCTGGCTATTTCGGTCCCCGGCGCGGGACCGAAACCATCACTTCGCCGGGGCCTACATTGGCGCCGAAGTCACCGATTGGACGGCCGGTGCCGGCCGGGGATTTCGACACCGCGGCATTGCCTAGCATGGGTTCTGGGATACCACCAATCACCTTGAGTTCTGGACTATTTGCCGATGCAGATGCAACTGGGCGCTTTTTCGGTCAGCCTCGCGGTCGCCGACATCGATGCCTCCCGCGCCTTCTACCAAAAATTGGGGTTCGATGCCATTGGCGGCGATCGCCAGCAGAACTGGTTAATACTGCGCAACGGCGACCACACCATCGGCCTGTTTGAGGGGATGTTCGAGAAAAACATCCTCACCTTTAACCCCGGCTGGGACAAGTTCGGAAACGAGCTCGAATCGTTCACCGACGTGCGCGATCTGCAGCGGCGACTCAAAGCCGACGGCATCGAGCTTGCCAGCGAAGTTGACGCGGGCGGTTCCGGCCCGGCCAGTTTAGTGGTCATAGATCCTGACGGCAATCCAATCCTGGTCGATCAACACGTATAGGTGGGCGCTTCGCACAGGGATCCGCGGCGTCGGGCAATTTCTAAATCTGGAGCACGGCAACGGGCCGACCCCCGACTCCGGTGCAAAACACGCCCCGTCCGACGGCGCTGTCCCGTTCGGGCCTGCTACGACGGGCGGGCCGCCATGCCCGCCCGGGTTCGGTATTGGCGGCGCACCGCGTCGCGCAAGCTAGTAATGTCGGCAACCGCGACCCGGAGCCTATCGTGTCGCCAATTCAACCCAGCATCGACCCGGGCACCGGAAGCGTTGCAGGGCCGTGCTGATCGTGCGCCGCACCGCCGCCGTGCTGATCGGGATCGCATTTGCGATCGTGCTGTCGCTTGCCCTGTTTCTGCTCCGCGTCGAGCAGACATTCCTGAGCGCCTCCTTTTACACCGATCAATTGCAAAAGCGCGGCGCCTACGAATTCTTGATGGTCGATCTGCTCGGTTCGGCGACTCGCGAATTGCTCGCCTCGCCGACGGACACGCTCGGTTCCGGCAACCCGGATACCTTGCTCAGGGATTCCGGCCTGACCGCGGATCAAATCGTCGCTGCCGTCCACCAGGGACTTTCCCCCGACCAACTCCGGGAATTGGTCGAGCCGTCGATTTTTGAATTCGTCCGCTACGCCACTGCTGAAAGCGATCAGGTCCGGATACGGGTCGACGCCGCTGGGCAAGCCCACGGCCTGCTGGGCGGGGTCCTCGCGCTCCTGCGCCAAAGCGGCTTTTATCAATGGTTCATCGACACCGAAATCCTGCCGGCGGTCAGGGAGTTTTCCGAAACCGCCCTGCCGGTCGAGCCCGACCTGGTGGTGAAAATTGCAGGGCACGTGGTCACCGCTGACTGGCTGGCCGGCACCGTTGAGGAAGTTGCCGACCCGGTTGTGGCCTACTTGTTTGCCGACGCCGATGAATTCGCAATCCGCGTGCGCATATCGGACACCCAGGCAGAAGCCGTGAGCGGCGAGATCGAATCGGCGCTGCTCGGGGGTGTGGGCCTCAACCTGATACGCACGTACGTGCTGGCCCCGGCGATCGCGGAAAATCTCGGCTCCCCGGGCGAGCTGCCGCTGGGCATCGAATTGTCCGCCGAGCGTGTGGCGGCCACCGCGCTTGGTGGAGCTCCCTCCAACGCCATCGAGCCCCAGGTCAGCGCTTTTGCCGACGATTTCGGCAGCTACGTCCTGGGCCGCAGCCAGCGATTCAACTCTCATTTCGACCTTGCCAGTGCCAGGGAATCGGTCGATTCCAGGGCCAGGGCCCTGGCCCGCGAGAACATCCTGCTGCAGCTGGATCAGTTGCCGGTCTGCGTCGGCCGGCCAGAACAACCTGCGCCCGCTGCCGCGACGGCCGGTCCCGAATTGCCCGAATGCAAACCTTCCGATGTCACTGCCGAAGAGTTGCTGGTGCGCGACTACGCCGAGATCGAATCCTCGATCGCGAGGGAAATCCGGGGCGCGATCCCCGACCGCGTCACATTCACTGAATCGGACTTGCGGGACGCAATTGGCGACGAAGACGGCGGCGGCGCCCTGGCATCACTTGACGATTGGCGCGGTCTGGTTGGGGATGGATTCGAGTATTCGGATTCGGATATGCGCCGCGACCTGGCCGAGACCGGGGATCTGGAAGCGCTCGACGACTTCCGATCTTTCTTCGCCAATGGATTGGTCTTATCGGCAAGTGATACACCCCCGGAAGGGTTTGCCGCAGCGATCTCCGCGGAGTTGACGCCGGTACGCGAATTGGCCACCGAGATCCGCCGCAGCGCCTGGATAGCGGCCGCGCTGGCGGCATTCCTGCTGCTGATTGCGGGGCTCTTGGCCGATAACGCCGGATCCGGCCGGCTCCTTTGGGCGTCAGCCGTCCTTCTGGCGTCAAGCGTTACGTTGTTGCTCTTCTACTGGCCCGGCTTTGAGGCCGGTGCCAGTGCGTTGCAGGAACTGGCACGGGCCGAAATCGACCAGCCGGACCCGGGAGATTTCGGCGCGACCGCGACCCTGGTGAGCGATTACGCGATCGACTCGATCAAGGCCGTCGCCACTGATTTTCTAAACGGCATTCGAATTGCCCTGGCGGTCCTGGCCGCGTTGGGGATTGCGGGAATAGTCGGTGCCCGCGATTGGCAACGCCGCCGGACCATTGCAACCTGATCAGAGGAACCGGCAACAATCCTGGGCCCTGCGCGGCGCGGCGGATTGCCCTTTCGCAACCGCTGAAATGGAAATCAAACGAACGAGCATTCCGCCGGAGCAACCAAGCACGGATCAAAGCTCCGGTCGCCGCGATTGGTGGGGGACGAGCAGGGTGGGCTCTAGCTCTGCTATTGCGCCCCCATCCAGGCAGTCACCCGCTCGTTGGCGGCTTTGATCGGAAGGATGTTGTCCCGGTCCTCGCGTTCCAGTTCGTCGAGGAGTCCGCGGCGGCGGGCCTTGTTGCGCTGGTAGGCCCCGCAAAGATGGAACCCCACGCACCCAGGGTTCTGCTGCAGCTCGCTTAAGACCGCAGCGTACCACCCGCCGTCGTTGGGCACAAATCCGTCGGGGCCGACCTGCCCGACGCGGGCGGCATCTGCCAGCAGGACCGGCTTGCCGGTGTTGCGGTGCCAAAAATCCAGATGCGCGACCGGGTGGTGAAAGTCCTGGAACGAGAGCACGTCTACATACGGCATCGCTGCCGCAACTATCTCGTCGGCAAGCGGCGCATTGGCCTCATAGCGGTCGCCGAGGAGGAGGTGATGCCGGTCATGGCGCCGGATGGCGTCGCGGGTGGTCTTGTAATAGGTTTGCGCCAATTGGGTCAACTCGCGGCGGCCGCTTTCGCTGTCGAGAAGTTCGGGGTCAAAGATCGGACCGCGCCAGGCGTTGAATTCGTGATCATGCGTCCAGGTTGGGCAGTCACTGTAGAAATAGCCGATTAGATTGCGGTCTTCGCGCAATTCGGCGCAATGCGATCGGGCGACGTAGTCGACCCACTCGGCCCACTGCGAGCTGCGAAAGTCAAAGTGCCGGGTGTGCTGTTCCCACTGGTGGGATTCGGTAAACGGCAGCAGATGGCAGTACGGCATCGCCAGGGCACGGTACTCGTCGTTGGTAAATGGCCGCGAGTGGCGCCAATGTCGGACTGTTACTTCCTGCACCCACCCGACCGTATTAAATCCCCAGCGCCTGAGATTTGGAACCACCGATTCGCGGATCCAGCGGGTGGTGTCGCCTCCGTACCGGGTCTGCCAGAGATGGATGTTTTCGGGGTAGTGAAGGCTGGCCGGATCAATGTGGTTGAGCCCCAGCGAAAAGAATGGTTCGCCCCCGGGCGTCAAAAACCACCAGCGGCCGTGCCGGCGGCCGAGGCTGAAGTATCCGGCCGGGTCTATCTGCGTAGTTGCCGCGGGGTGCTCGCCGACGCCGTCCGATGGCGCCGGATTCAGTTGTGATGGCATCGCCCTCGCTCCGCACAGCAATGATCCCGCGCAGCAGCCTGAGCTCCTTCCGGCAGTGCGATCCCCGGACGCGGGTCAGAGCGCTGCGCTGCTGCCATTGCCATCAAAAACCGCTGGCCCGGTGACTTGCGCCCAGCGGTCCGACCCGGCGCAATTGGCACCGGCATCTCACCGCGCTGGCGCCAATATCAGCGGCGCCGGCAGCTCGGGCAGCCCACGCGCCGGTACCGATCCGGTGGAAGCGCGGCGCGACCACTGGGCCACCGGCGGTTCCGCCCTGACAAACGGTCCGGCGGGCCGAGCTGTCAGGGGAATGCCGGCCCTAGGAAACTATCCGTCCGATTTCGGGCCAGCCGCGCCAAGTTCCCTCAAATCCCGCCACGCGATAGTCGGCGTCGGCATACCAGAGCTCGCCATCACGGATGGAAAGACCGTGCGGAAACGGGTCGTCGGGGCCGAATGCAATACGGTCGATTTCGTGCCCGGATTCGACATCGTATTTGACCACCAGGCGGGCGCCGGTGTGGGCGCACCATATGCCGTCGCCTTCGCGGGCCAGGCCGTGCAATCGCGGCAGCTCGATCGGAAAACTTGCCAGTACGGCGTGACTGTCGCCGTCCACGAGGGTGATTGCGGTGGGGTTGAACGCCGTCAGCCAGATATTGCCGTCATCCCACTCGACGCCGTGGATGCCGCCGCCGTCAGGCGTCCTGAATCGGTCGATCAGCTCGCCGGTGCGGGGGTTTAGCTTGAGCACCCAGCCCAACCCGGTGTCGGTGGGACGCGGCTCCCGGACCACGGTCTTGCCGTTGGACGCGGTCCAGAGAAACCCGTTGCCAACCGTGACTCCGGATCCGTTCTCGGTGGGCGTACCGAGGGTACGGACGGTTTCCCCGCGCTCGTTCAACACGAAGACGTCATCGGATTTCTGATCGATTACGTACAGCTCGCCATCCACCCACTGCAGGCCGTTGGGATGCACGCAGGGCGAGTCGAATTCCTTGACCGGTTTCATCAGCGGCAGCTCGCTTTTCTTCGGGCGGCGGTCTGGGTTCCCGAGCAATCACAGCATACAGATCGCGGGGCACCTGTCCGCCCCGGCGCGGCCAATTCTTGATTGGCCGCAGCCGCGCGGATGCTCCCGAAATGGCCACCGGTCATCTCCCCATCCGCCATCTGGACGTTGCCGCCGCAGAGCCGATATTGAATCTGCTGCGATCGCGCGCGGCGCGGGAAAATCGGTGGCGACGCGCAAATATCAGCTTGGCCCGCACCGCGCGGCCGGCGACGTCGCCACGACAGGTTGCGCCATTGAGTACCGAGCCAGACCGACACGACCACCCCGCACCGGAGCCGACGATGGCCGAGCGCCTGCTGTCGCCGGATCGAGCACGCTGGGCCGATCCCGTTCTCGTCCTGGATCACATCGGGCTGGCGGCCGAGGCCCAGATCGCCGATATCGGCTGCGGACCGGGGTACTTTACGGTGCGGCTGGCCAGGGCGGCCGCCAACGGCCGCGTGCACGCCTTGGATGTGGATCCGGAGATGCTGGAGCTGTGCCGCGCAAGCGTCGCCGAGGCCGGGCTCGAAAACGTTGTCATCCGCGATTGCGGCGAATATGAATTCGGGCTCGCGGAAGGATCGCTTGACTTGGTTTTCCTCGCCTGCGTGATCCATCACGCCGACGACGAGGTGCGGTTCCTTTCGCAGGCGCGTCGGCTGCTAAATCCCGCCGGCCGCTGCGCGATGCTGGAGTGGGAGGCCCGCGAGTCCGAATTCGGACCGCCGCTTGAACGCCGCATCCCGCGCCAACGTTTATTCGCCCTGGCCGCCGCCGCCGGGTTTACGAACTGCGAATACCTCGACCTCGGTGAGCATCAGTACCTGCTGCTGGCCTCGCGCGGCGACTAATTCTGCCGCTGGGTCGACCTCGGCGCAGCGCCCGCAGATACCTCGCCCGGGCCGCGATCAGGCGCCGCCGCTAAGGCCTGCGTTCAGTCGCTTATCGCTTCCAGGGCCTGGCGAGCGATCGCCGCAAGGTCGGGGATCTTGCCGCGCACGAATTCGATCCCGGGCACCGCGCGTTGCTCCCGGAACTGACCCAGCTGCCAAATGACGACCCCGGCGTAGTCGGGGTGGTTGCGGATCTTGGGACCAAAGGCAGGATGATAGTCCTCACTGAAGATGTCCTCGGCCCGGCCGAGCAGTTCGAGCAGGTGCAGTCGGACTTCTTCGGTATCGGGCGACGGCTGCCAGGGCACCCGCTCAAAGGACAACCCGGACCCAACCTCGGCGACCAGGATCGGTCCGATCGGAATCGGATCGCCCGCGCGGGACCGGTAGGGATGGTTGAGGCAATAGGTGTAACCCGGGTCGTCTATTGCCTGGCTACGGATCTGGCAGTAATGCGGCAATTCCGGGTTGCCATGGCCGTGACCCATACGCCCCTCGTTGCGGAGGTTGAACGAACAGGTCGAGCAGTTGTCAGTGCCGCCGTTGGGCAATGTGGAACCCTTTCTGGCAATAGTTAGCGGTCTATTAGCGGCTTTGGCGATGCTGGCGGAGAATGCCAGGAAGGGCCGCGGGACCGCCTCCCGGTCATGTCAGGGAACGTCGGTTGCCCAAGTTGCGGCGGGCCCGCCGCAAGGCTATTGGCCGCGTTTATTACTGGGTAAGAACGGCACCAGCCGAGCGGCCAGCGAGGAGAGATTGCGGGTCTGGATCCAGACCTGGCCCTCACCGCTAAACCTCATCACCAGCCCCTCGCCGCCGGCGAGTAAAGAGCGCAATCCGCCCACCTTGCCGATCGTGTACTGCACATCGTCGGTAAACGCGACCAGATGCCCCGTGTCCACGACCAGTTCACCGCCGGATTGGACCGCCAGCTTTTTGATCGCCCCGTACGAGTTGTAGTAAACGGTTCCGGCGCCGGTTTCCGAGAATGCCCGCAAAAAGAAGATGCTCTCGCCGCTGAACAGCCCGCGAAATCCCTGGAACTGCGAATCGGTCTGGACATTGGCGGTGCAGGCCATGAACGAGCTGGCCTGGATGAAAAGGTTCTGTCCGGGATCCAGGTCAAACGTTCCGATATCACCCGGCGTCGACGGCGCCAGGTTGACCTGACCACCGCCGGATCCGGCGGTGAAAGTGTTGATGAAGAACGATTCGCCGCCCAGCATTCGCTTGAATCCGCCCATCAGGCCGCCACCGGCCGAACCGGTCTGCATGTCGACCCCGCGCTGCGCGACCATTGCCCCCGGTTCGGCCTTGATGCTCTCGCCCGGTTCCAGGTTCACGGTCAGGAGCGCGTAGCTGGGATCAAATTCGATGTTGGTCTGCATTGGCCGCTTCCCGATGGGTGCCCGGTTCGACTCTCGCACCGGAGTGTATCCAATTGAAATTACCCGTAAGCGCCGCGTGCGGACGTTCGCGCCCGGCGCCGGGCCCGGGCCCGGATACCCGGCGCAGCGGGCAGTGCATGGCCAGGCGCCTTATTCGGTCAAGCCGATAGCGGTCGACCGCGTCGCAGCGTTCGCTATCCGGGCCCATCGCGAGCGCTGCAGCGTCAGCGCGCAATAAGATCGCGGTGGCCGGCCCCGGAACGGCAAGAATTGGCCTCACCTACCCAATACAATCACCGGCGCTGAAACGGTCTCCGGTTCCGCGCGCCGGGGGAGATGACCGTGAATACGGACCGCACCAGAATCCTTATCCCCGGTGATCACCCCCCGCAGATCCAGGGGTCGGCGCACTTGGCAAGGCTGGACGCCTACGGAGACGTCTTGCTCTATCGCGACCTGCCGGCCAGCGTTCAGGAGTTGATCCGGCGATCCGGCGGGTCCGCGGTGGTCATCAACACCCGCAGTTCGGTCCACTGGCCGGCCCAGGTGCTGCGGGCGCTCCCCGAGCTGCGCCTTATAGCGACCTGTTCCATCGGTGTTGACATGATCGATCTGGAAGCCGCCCGTGATTGCGGCGTGGCGGTCTGCAATCAGCCCGGGCGCACCGCCCCCGTGGTGGCCGAACACGCCGTGGCCCTGATGCTTGCCAGCGCCCGCCGTTTGGCCGAACACACCGCGGCAATCAGGTCCGGGACCTGGCCTGGGGGCCATGCCATTTCGCTGCCCGGCAAGACGGTCGGCATCATCGGCACCGGCAACATCGGCGCCGAGTTCGCGCGCATATGTGCCGCCCTGGGAATGCGCTGCCTGGCCTGGACTTTCACTCCCAGTCCGGAACGGGCCACGGTACTGGGCGTGGAATATGTCGAATTCGACCGGTTGCTGGCCGAGGCCGACGTGGTCAGCCTGCACCTGCGGCTCAGCCCGCAGACCCGTGGAATGATCGGGGCGCGCGAATTTAGCCTGATGAAACCCGGTGCCCTGTTCGTGAACGTGAGTCGCGGTGGCCTAGTCGATGAGGCCGCGCTGGCCGCTAGCCTCACTGCGGGGCGCCTTGCCGGAGCCGGACTGGACGTGTTCGATCCCGAACCGCCGGTTGCAGACAACCCGCTGCTGGCCTGCAGCAACGTAGTCTTTAGCCCGCACGTTGCCGACATGACGCCGGAAGGGGTCGAGCTGCTCAACGAGGGCGCGGTCGACAATGTGATCGCGTTCCTTAAGGGACGCCCGCGCAACCTGGTGAATTGACCCGCCGGCGCGGTCAATCGCACGAAGGGTACCCAGCGTATGGACCAACGCCTGGCGCTCAACCGCACCAACTGGAATCAGCGCACCCCGGTGCATGCGAACTCGGATTTCTATGACCTTGATGGTTTTCGCCGCGGGCGCCAGACCCTGCGCGACATAGAGCGCAACCAGATCGGCGACGTCGCCGGCAAGCAGCTCCTGCACCTGCAGTGCCATCTGGGAATCGATACTCTGTCCTGGGCGCGCCTGGGAGCAAAGGCCACCGGGGTCGATTTCTCGGACTGGGCGATCGCCCTGGCGCGTGAGCTCAACGCCCAGATAGGCGCCGATGCGCGCTTCATTTGCGCCAACGTCTACGAACTGCCGGCGGTACTGGACCAGCAGTTCGACCTGGTCTGCACTACCTATGGGGTGTTGGCCTGGCTGCCCGACCTCGAGCGCTGGGCACAGGTGGTGAGCCGTCACCTGAAACCGGGCGGCACTTTCCTGATCGTCGAATTCCACCCACTGCTGGGGACATTCGAGCCCACCCCGCAGGGTATTGAGGTCGTCCATTCCTATTTCAGTCACCAGTTGCAGATGCCCGGCAACGCGCCCTCCTACACCGGCTCCGAGCTCATCGAATCGCCGAGCATTGAATGGCAACATAGCCTCGGCGACGTGGTGACCGCACTCGCCGGAGCGGGGCTTTCGATCCAATCGCTACGCGAATACCCCTATTGCGCCTACCGGGCATTCCCGAACATGGTCTTGGGGCCCGATGACTGGTGGCGTTTCCCCGAGAACAACGATTCGATTCCGCAGATGTTCTCGATCAAGGCTCAAAAGCCTGCAACCTGGCCGCCGCGTTAACGGCGCCCGTCTGGGGCGCAGCGCCTGATCCCTTCGACCGCCGCCAGCACCGCTTGCGGAGTGGCCGGTGCCGAAAGCTGCGGCGCCTGGCGGTAGTTGGCCAGACTGGCGATCGCATCCCGGATGGCCAAAAGGACCGAAATCGAGAGCATCAGCGGCGGTTCGCCAATCGCCTTGGACCGGTATATGGTGGGTTCGCGATTGGGCGAAGCAGGCAGGATGTGGACGTTAAATTCCGGCGGCACGTCGCGGCTGCCCGGGATCTTATAGGTTGAGGGGCCGTGCGTAGCCAGCGCCCCCTCCTCGTTCCACCACAACTCCTCCATCGTCATCCAGCCTTGACCCTGCACGTAGCCGCCTTCGATCTGGCCGATATCGACCGCCGGGTTCAGCGAGCTGCCGCAGTCCTGGAGGATGTCGGCGCGCAGCACCCGGGTCTCGCCGGTCAGGGTATCGACCGCGACCTCGGAGATGCCGGCACCGTAGCTGAAGTAAAAGAACGGGCGCGGCGCTTGGTGCTCCTCGTCCCAGCCGATCTTGGGAGTGGCGTAGAAACCCGTCGCCGAGAGTGATATCCGGCGCCGCCAGGAGAGCGCGGCCAGATCCTCAAACGACATTTCACCGTCGCCGGCCCGGACCCGGTCGCGCTCGAACTCAACCGCGTCGGCTTCGACCCCGAACTCGGCGGCGGCAACTTGGGCCATACGCGCCCGGATCTTTAAGGCTGCGTCGCGGGCTGCCATGCCGTTTAGGTCCGACCCCGAGGACGCCGAGGTGGCCGAGGTGTTGGGGACCTTGTCGGTGCGGGTGGCCGAATTGCGGACCCGTTCGATCCCCACCCCGAGGGTCTGCGCGACCACCTGGGCAACCTTGATAAAGAGTCCCTGTCCCATTTCCACGCCACCGTGGCTAAGGTGCACGCTGCCGTCGGTGTAGACGTGGACCAGGGCCCCGGCCTGATTGAGTTCGGGGAGGTTGAATGAGATGCCGAATTTTGACGGCATCAACGCGATGCCCTTCTTGACTATTTGGTTGCGGCGATTGAATTCGGCGACCGCGCTTTTGCGGGCCTCGTAGTCGGCCAGGGCGCCGAGCCGGTCCACCACCGCCTCGATGATGTTGTCGGTAAGCACTTGCCCGTAATGGGTCACCGCGCGTTCGCCCGATCCGTAGTAATTGACCCGCCGCACCGCATCCGGGTCCCGTACCAGGTGGCGCGCTATTTCGTCAATGACGGTTTCGATCGCCAGCATCCCCTGCGGGCCGCCGAAACCCCGGAAGGCGGTGTTGGAGACGGTGTTGGTGCGGCAGGGATAGCCGCGCACGCCGATGTTGGGCAGGAAGTAGCAGTTGTCCACGTGGTGCAGGGCGCGATTCAAGACCGGCGAGGACAAGTCCGCGACGTTGCCGGCCCGGCTGGCCAGCACCAGGTCGATCCCCTCGATCCGGCCGCAATCGTCAAAGCCGACCTCGTACTGGTACAGAAAGTCGTGGCGCTTGCCGGTGGCAAGCATATCGTCGTCGCGGGCAAGGCGCAGTTTCACCGGTCGGGCGCAGGCGTCCGCGGCCAGGGCGGCCAGGGCGGCGATGATGCTGGCCTGACTTTCCTTGCCCCCGAACCCGCCGCCCAGGCGCCGGGTCTCGGTTGTGATCGCGTTGTCCGCGCGGCCCAGCACCCGGGCGACGATGTGCTGCACCTCTCGCGGATGCTGGGTCGAGGAATAGACCAGCATCTGGTCGTCTTCCAGCGGGACCGCCAGCGCGACCTGGCCCTCAAGGTAGAAGTGGTCCTGTCCGCCGCAGCTGAACGATCCCGACAATCTGTGCCGCGCGGCCGCGATCGCCCGGGCGGGGTGCCCGCGTTCGATCGCCAGCGGGGTGCTGACGAAGGATCCCTGCGCGAGCGCGGCCGAGATCTCCAGCACCGGCGGGCGCGGCTGGTATGCGACCTCGACCGCGGCGGCGGCGGATATGGCCAGATTGCGCGTATCGGCGACCACCATCGCGACCGGCTGTCCCGCATACGTGGCCACTCCCGGCGCCAGGATCGGTTCGTCGGCAAATATGGGGGCGGCGTCGTTGCGGCCGGGGATGTCCTCAGCACCAAGAACCGCGCGAACCCCGTCCCTTGCGGCAGCGCGGCCGTCGTCGATGGCGACGATCCGGGCGTGGGCGTGCGGGCTCAGCACCAGGGCCGCGTGCAGGGTCCCCTCCGGCACCGGGATGTCGTCGATGTACACCGCGCTGCCGGTGACGTGACCGGCGGCGCTCTCGTGCGCGATTGGCGCGTGGATGGCGGCGGTGGTCTTCTGAATCGCCTTCACAGCGCCATCACCGTTGCGGGGAGATCGGGGCGAATGATTTCGGCCTGAAGGCGCCGCAGCAGGTTGCCGGCCACCAGCGTGCGATAGGCGGCTCCGGCGCGCAGGTCGCTAATCGGGGCAAATTCTCGCGCCAGCGCCGCCGCGGCCGCTTCCAGCACCGAATCGCCGAACGCTTTTCCCTCCAGCGCGCGCTCGCAGGCAACCGCGCGCACAGGGGTGGCCGCCATGCCCCCGAACGCCACCCGCGCGTTCCTTATCCGTCCGTCCTGCAGGTCCAGCGCAAACGCGCCGATGACGGCCGCAATGTCCTGGTCGAAGCGCTTGGCCAGCTTGTAGATGCGTACGATCCGGCGCGGTCCCGGCAGCGGCAGCATGATCGCCTCCAGCACCTCGTCGGCCGCCAGCGCGGTGCGCCGGTAATCGAGAAAGAACTCTGCCGCCGCGATCCGGCGGCGCCCGCGCCGCGAGCGCACTACCAGGTCTGCGTCCAGTGCCAGCAGGACGGGCAGGGTGTCGCCGATCGGCGAAGCGGTGCAAACGTTACCGCCGATCGTGCCAAGGTTGCGGATCTGCACCGATCCGACGCGGGCCAGAAGGTCGCCGAATTCAGGGAAGTAACGCTCAAATGCCGGCAGCGCCTGGCTGTAGGTGGCCGCAGCGCCGATCCGCAGGAACTTGCCCATCGGGCCGATCCAGCGCAACTGCGGCACCCGTCCGGTCCAGATGATCTCGCCAAAGCGGCGGCGGCGTTTGCTGACTTCGATGCCCAGATCGGTTCCCCCGGCCCACAGAACCGCCTCGGGAAGCTCTGCCCGCAGCGACAGCAGCCCGGCCAGGGTCCGCGGCGCATGAAAGCGGCCCTCGCCCATGGCAAAGCAGTCCCCGCTGGGGACCGGTTCGGCGTCGGAGCCAAACAGTCGCCGGTACTCGTCGGGTGCGGGTTGCGGCACCGCCAGCGCGGCGTCGACGATCGGGCGGTAACCGGTACAGCGGCAGAGGTTGCCGGCCAGAGCCTCGTGTACCTCTCCGGTCGAGCGCGCGCCGCCGCGCGCGGCCAGCGCGTAGAGCGCCATCACGAATCCGGGGGTGCAAAAGCCGCACTGTGAACCGTGCCCATCGACCAGCGCGCGCTGCACCGGATGCAGGTCACCGTTAGCCGCCAGCCCCTCGACGGTCAGAACCGACTTGCCCTCGAGCTGCGGCAGCAGCATCAGGCAGGAATTTACCGCTTCGACATCGGGTTCTGCGGCCCCCTCGGATGAGGTCAGGATTGTGCAGGCCCCGCAGTCGCCTTCGGCGCAACCTTCCTTGGTGCCCTTGAGTCCACGGACATCGCGCAGGTAATCTAGCACCGTGATCTGCGGGTCGGCGACCGCGCTGCAGCGGCGCCCGTTAAGCGTAAATGAGACCGCGCCGGCCAAGATTCTCAGCCCCTAGCGCCCGCGAGGGTGTTGGGCCGGCGATCCGAAGTTGCCGATCCCGCTGGGCCCGGCCCGCGGCCGCACCTTGCAGGGAGCGCGATCTTTGACCCGACGGACACAACTGCCCGACTGTCGGGTCCGGCTGCCTGATCCACCGCATCACTCTCCCCAATTGCGTCGGCCCGATTTTCGGACACGCCGCAATTGCCGAGCAAGGTTGCGCCCCGGCCCGATGTCCGGACATTGCCCGACTGGTACCGCCCGGGATGGTCGGGCCGTTTGACAGGGCCCTTAAAGTGGCAGTTGCAGGGCGAAGCTGCGCCTGCCAGGCGCACTGGAGCCACCCGCCGCGACCGTAGCGGTGCGTAGCTGAAAAAGACGATTCGACAGGCGAGTGAAGAGGGGACGCCGGCAACACTTGCCGGCGGATGCGAGGCAAGGCAGGAAAGATGAACAGTCCGGAAACATTTATGGCGCGCGCGGTCAAGATCTCGCGCCGACAGGGAATGTCGGGGCGGGGCGGCCCGTTCGGGGCGGTCGTGGTCAGCAACGGACGGGTGATCGCCGAAGGATGCAACCAGGTGACCTCGGGCATCGATCCGACCGCCCACGCCGAGATCGTCGCGATCCGCGCCGCCTGCCGCAAACTCGGCCGCTTCGACCTGGCCGGTTGTGAGATTTACTCGAGTTGCGAACCCTGCCCGATGTGCCTGGCCGCCATCTATTGGGCGCGCCTGGACCGCGCCTACTTTGCCAACGACCGTCAGGACGCGGCGCGGATCGGGTTCGACGATGCCGAGCTCTACCGCCAGATCACCCTGCCGCTCGCTAGCCGCTCGATCCCGATGATCCACCTCCCCAGCCGCGAAGCGCTCGATGCCTTCAGCGAGTGGGAGGCCTTTCCCGACAAGGTCCCGTACTGACGCTGCCCGCGCCCCGGCCGGCGGCGCCGGTGGGTGGCTGCGCACGTTCGCGGGGCTCAATTTAGGCAGCTCCGGGGCTCCCGGCGCAAAAGCACGGCGCGACGCTTTATGCATATAAAGGTATTAACAGCGGGGCAGTGCCCCGCCGCAGGTCCCGCGCTTCCCATAGGCGTCATGGCGGGCCGACCGTTGCCCAAATCGCGAAGTACTTGCTAAGCCACACCATCTCCCAGAGCCCGCATTACAAGTGGTGGGTGTTTGCGGCCGTGAGTCTGGGGTCATTTACCGGGGTCATGACGTTTGGTACCGTAAACGTCGCCCTGCCGACGATCGCCGACCACTTCGGCACCGATCTACCGACTATCTCCTGGGTGGTAATCGCCCAAACCCTGACCATAAGCGCCCTGCTGCTGCCGATGGGCCGGCTCTCCGACATCGTCGGCCGCAAGCGCGTGTACGTGACCGGCCTGGTCTTTCTGATGGGGGCCTCGCTGTTTGCGGCGGTCGCGCCCAATGTGCTTTTGCTGATCCTCTCGCGCGTCGTCCAGGGAGTCGGCGCGGCGATGACGCAAGGGACCAGCATGGCGATGATCACCACCGTCTTCTCCGACCAGGAGCGCGGCAAGGGGATCGGTTCGCACATGAGCGTGATCGGCGCCGGCGGCATGGCCGGGCCGGTGGTAGGCGGGCTGCTGGTGAGCGCGTTCGGCTGGCGATCGGTGTTCCTGGTCAACTTCCCGCTGGTCGCGATCGCACTGATCGGCGCCCTGCTGCTGGTCGACGCCAAGCTCTTCCATCGCGAACGGCGCGGCGTGAGCTTCGACTGGCCGGGGGCCGCGCTCTCGACCGCGTCGCTGGTCACATTCCTGATGCTGATGACCAACGGCCAGCGCCTGGGCTGGGGCTCGCCGCTGATAGTCCTGGCGCTGCTGCTGCTGGTCTCGCTGGTAGCCGGGTTCCTGATCTGGGAATCCAGGGCCAAAGACCCCATGCTGGACCTGGGGCTGTTTAACAACCGGGTGTTCTCGCTCGGGGTCCTGGCCAGTTTTATGTCGTTCCTGAGCGTGGGGTCGGTGCGGTTCCTGATGCCGTTCTATCTGCAGGGCGTGCTCGGATTCTCGGTCGGCACGGTGGGCCTGGTCATGCTCCCGACGGCGATTACGATGACCATCATGGGGCCGATCGCGGGTCGCTTATCGGACCGCTACGGCTACCGCCGGTTCAACGTTCTTGGCCTGGTGATCGCCGCCGCCGGGATATTTGCGATTTCGCGGGTATCCGAATCGACGCCGCTGGCATTGATCATCGGCGCCCTGATAACCCAGAGCGCCGGCACCGGATTGTTCGGATCACCCAACTCGGCCTCGATATTCGGGGCCGCGCTATCGGTCCGGCACGGGATCGTCGCGGCGCTGCTGAGTCTGGTGCGCAATTCGGCCAACGTCACTTCGATCGCGGTGGCCACCACCGTCATTGCCGTCACCATGGCGGCAATGGGGTTTGCTCCCGACCTGAGCCAGATCGATGCCGACGGCGGCGGCGGGGTCGGGTCGGCATTCCTAGCCGGGATGAACCTGCTCTACACCGGCACCGGATTCCTGCTGCTGGCCGGTGCAGTGGCTTCGTTCTTTAAAGGTTCGACCGCCCGGGCGCTGCCCGGTCCGAGTCCGCGCATCGGCAAGGGCCGCGCTCAAATTGCGCGCGGAGTCGAGTCCCGCAACTGATCCCAGGTTCAATCTGCAGCATGGCTTGGTGGGTGGGCGATTGATCCAGGCGGCGCCTAAGGGGCGGACTGGGCCTTGAACACGGGCATCACCTCGTTACCGAACCAGCGCAGCTGTTCGACGATCACGTCCTTGGGAGTGCCGATAACCGAGCCGATGTTTATCTGGCTCAAACCCGGGTAGCGATCTTGGACGGCCATGAGTTTTTCGGCCACCAATTCCGGGGGCCCACACAGCCAGGATCCGTGTTCGATCCCGTCGCGGATCGTCGGCAGCGGCGTGGTCGGAATCAGCGCCGGGTTTTCAAGGGCCGCCAACTGCTCCGGGGTGACCCGGGAGAATCCCAGCGGGGCGAACATTTTTAAGTCTTCTTCGAAGAACTTGGTCGCCTCGGCGATCGCCCGCTCCTCGGTATCGGCCAGATGCACGGAGAAGCCGATGATCAGGTCGGCGCCCAGGTCGGTTTCGCGTCCGGCGCGGGCCAATGTTTCGCGCCAGGCCCGCACGACCCGGTCGGCCGCTCCGCCCGGTGCCGCCCCGCCGCCAATCATTCCCTTGATCCCGTGCTTGATCATGAAGTCCATCCCGCGCTGGCTGGCGCTGACTAACGGCTGATAGCACTCAACCGGCAGGTTGCGCGGGCGCGGCACCAGGGTGATCTCGTCTAGTTCGTAGCCACGGTAGGGGACCGGCGGCGGAATCGTGTAGGCCGGGCCGTGGTGAGAGAACGAGCGATTGTTGAACGCTTTAAAGATTATGTCGACTTGTTCCTCGAACAGGTCGCGATTGACATCCTGATCCAGCATCGGCGCACCGAAGGTTTCCACCTCGCGCGTGTGATAGCCACGTCCCACTCCGAAGACGATCCGCCCGCCGGTGAGGATGTCGGCGGTGGCGTAGTCCTCGGCCAGGCGCAGCGGGTTCCACATCGGGGCGATGTTGAATCCGCAGCCGATCTTGATCCTTTTGGTAACGTGCGCCAGGTGCACGCCGAGCAAGAGCAGGTTGGGGATGCACTCGTAGCCTTCGCGCTGGAAGTGGTGCTCGGCCAGCCAAAGGGTGTCGTAGCCGACCTCGTCCATCACCGAGGCGATCGCCTCGGTTTTATCGAACACGCTGGCCAGATGTTCATCGGAGAGCCAGCGCTCGTTGACCGGAACGCCCGCCAGACCGATGTCGTCCAAATCGACGTGGCCGGCGTAGAGGGTGCCGAACTTGGCAATCATTGGCGGTCACTATCCCTTCAACGTCCAGCCGCCGACCGCTGCCGCCCGGATGCGATCGCAATCGGCGGCGTCGCGGGTTCGGTACGG
The DNA here is from genome assembly GCA_965217845.1 of Chloroflexota bacterium. Taxonomy (GTDB): domain Bacteria; phylum Chloroflexota; class UBA11872; order UBA11872; family VXNJ01; genus VXNJ01. Next base: position 1,573,943 of record OZ244573.1, on the reverse strand, counting down.
CCCGGGTCCGCTAGCCAAATCCTAAGGTCGCACCCGCCGGATCCGCGGCGGCGCAGCGTCAGTTCAGGATCAGGTTGTCGATCAGACGCACGCCGCCGATTCGAACTGCCACCGCCAGCATGCAGGGGCCGCTTTCCCAAGGCGCCATCGTGTCGGGATCCACTGCCGCCACGTAATCGATGGCATCTATTGCCGGTTCGGCCTCAAGCAGCAAGCGGCAGTAATCGGCCAGGTCGGCGGCCGACGCGAGATGGCTCCCAAACCGGTGTTTGGTCTCCACCAGCGCCCGGTACACGGCGGGGGCCGTCGCGCGCTGCGCGGGCGAAAGGTAATCATTGCGGCTACTCAGCGCCAGCCCGTCCGCAGCACGCACCGTGGGGACGGCCACGATCCGGGTCGGAATATCCAGATCGGCCACCAACCGGCGCACGACCGCAACCTGCTGGCCGTCCTTGCGCCCGAAATAGGCGCGGTCCGGAGAGACCTGTAGCAAGAGTTTGGCCACCACCGTGGCCACGCCGTCGAAGTGCCCGGGGCGCTGACACCCCTCCAGCCCCAGTGCCGGCCCGCCGACGCGAACCGTGACCGCAAATCCATCCGGGTACATCTGGGCCGCCGCCGGGGTGTAGACGATGTCCGCGCGCGCGGCAAGTTTTTCAAGGTCGTCGACCAGCCGACGCGGGTAGGCGGGAAAATCTTCGCCCGGTCCGAACTGGGTCGGATTTACAAATATGGACACGACCACGGTGGCGCAATCGTTGCGGGCCCGGCGCGCCAGCGCCATATGGCCCGCATGCAGGGCGCCCATGGTCGGCACCAGTCCCAGCGGCCGGGGCGAATCCGCTAGCGCGGCCCTTAGCTCGGCGACGCTGCCGATCCGACGGATCAGTGCCGGGCTCCCGCCTCTCGCAACCTCACTGGGGCGGAGGCGATCGAGTGCTCGTCGCCCGGGAACGAACCCTCCGTGACCTCGGCCGCATAAGCGCGCAGTGCGGCCAGGATCACCTGGTTGAGGTCGGCGAACTGCTTGCTGTGGCGCGGCATGTGCGAGCCGAGCCCCAGAACATCGGTTAGCACCTGGATCTGCCCGTCGCAGGCCGGCCCGGCGCCAATCCCGATCGTGGGGATCGAAAGTCGGGCCGTGATCTTTTCCGCCAGATCGGCCGTAACCAGTTCCAATACGACCGCAAACGCGCCGGCATCCTCGAGCGCCAGCGCATCCGCCAGCAACCGGCCGGCCTCCTGGCGAGTCTTGCCCCGGGCCCGATAGCCCCCGGTCGCGTTCACCGATTGGGGTTGCAGCCCGATGTGCCCCATCACCGCGACCCCGCTGTCAACGAGCCGCCGCACGCTATCGGCGACATCGGTCCCGCCTTCGAGCTTGACCGCCTGCGCGCCGCCCTCCTGCAGCAGTTTTGCGGCGTTGCGCATGGTTTCGGCGTCATCGACCCGGTAGGACATGAACGGCAAGTCGGCCACCACCAAGGCACGCTTGGATCCACGCACAACCGCCTTGGTGTGGTGCAGGATGTCGCCCATGGTCACCGGCACGGTAGAGTCGTGCCCCAGCACTACCTGACCCAGGCTGTCGCCGACCAGGATCACGGGAATCTGGGCCTGGTCGATCAATCTGGCACTGGCGTAATCGTAAGCGGTGATGCAAACGATCGCTTCACCGGCGCGCTTCATCGACGAAAGCTTGGTGACTCGAACCCGGTTGGGCATTGTCAGACGCCCGCTATTGAGATGCCTTTGTAAAAGTCAGTCTATCGATCCCAGCCAGGTTTCGCACCGGGTAGGGCCCGCAATATCGCCAGCAGCCGTCGTCTAGGTCGCAGGGTCGTACTCCGGGTCGGTTACCAGCCGATTTCGTACGAGAGCAACTTGGCATTGATCAACGTGACAATGCCGATCACGATGAAGAGAGTAAACGAAAGCGCGGCCGCAAACCCCATCTTTAAGGACAGAAACGCCTCCAGGTAGATCAGCATCACGATGGTGATGGTGGAATCGACCGGCCCTCCACAGACCCATGCGTTCGTAGTGCCGCAGGCCATGACGAACACCTGGGTGAACATCTGCAGGGCGAAGATGAAGTAGATGATCACCACAAAGTAGGTTGTCGGGGCCAGCAGCGGAATCGTGATCTTGAACATCTTCGAAATCCGCCCCGCCCCGTCGATCTCGGCTGCTTCATAAATGTGCGGCGGAATGCCCTGCAGTCCGGCCAAGTAGATGACCATGTTCAGGCCCATGTTCTTCCAGACGCTGAGCAGGATGATCCCCGGCAGCGCGAAATTGGGGTCCTGCATCCACTTGATCGGAGCCATCCCCAGCATCTGCATAAATTCGCTGATGATCCCGAATTGCGGCTCGTAGAGCCAGAGAAAGATCACCGAAACCGCCACCATCGAGGACACGACCGGCATGTAGAACATGGCCCTGAAGATATAGATTCCGCGGATGCCGCGGTTGATCAGGACCGCCAGCAGAAGTGAGATGATCACTCCGGCCGGGACCGTACCCAGCGCAAACACTAAGGTATTGCGGATTGCCGGCGGAAACCGCGGCTCCTTGGCGATATCGAGATAGTTTTCGATCCCGGCCGATGTAGGGGCGGTCAGCAGGTCGTAGAAAGTGAAGCTGTAGTAGAGTGCGCCCGCGATCGGAACCAGGACAAACAACGTGATGAAAACGATCGACGGCAGCACGAACAGGTAGGCGACCAGGCCGCCGCGGAAAGTCAGTCCCATTCGCCGCCGCATTCCGCCCGGACGGGCCGAATCTACTGCCGCCATCTCCACTCCAACTTGTTACTGGACTGGCAATTCCCACTTTGCACCCCCCAATGTAACCGCGTGGCCGGATCGGGCTCCACCGGCGATGACCGCCCGACCGGTTGCCCGCGCGCCCGGAGCCGGAATGCAAGCCGGGGTCCGGCAGCGGGGCGCCGCGGCAGATCGTTATCCGTCGGCACACTCCGCACGCGCTCGCGCCGTGACCCGGCGGCGCCCAAATTCCTTTACGCGCTTTGCCGCATGCGCGGTCGCAGTTACCGCAGAATGATTCGGAAGTTGGGCCCAGGGGCGGGACATAGATGGCACGGAATGAACCTGCGTTGCTCAATCACGAGCGCGCCCTGGCCCGAATGTCCGATCGCGGTATCGACGTATTGCTGGCCGGCGGATACGTCAACTTTGGCTACCTCAGCGACTTCTTCACCCACTTCGGACGTGACTTCCCCGGCCCGCTTTACAACGGCCTGCCGCTGGTGCGATTTGCCGCCTTGCCGGCGGACCCGGCGCTGCCGCCATTCCTGATTTCCTGCCCGGATGAGCGCGAGGACGCTCTCGTTCAGGGCAGCTGGGTCCAAGACCGGCAATTCGTGGGGCCGGCGTCGGAACTTCCCCGACCCGGGATTGCCCCCAACTCCGACCAGGAACCCTATGAGGCATTGGCCCGGGGCCTGGCGCAGCGGGGGCTGGCGGAAGCCGTCATCGGGGTCGATCTGGCCGACTTGCCGGCGCGCACCGCCGAGCGCTTGGCAGCGGCCGTGCCTCTGGCCGATGTGGTCGATGCCTCTCAGGACTTTGTCCATGTGCGAATGGTCAAGACCGCCCGGGAGTTGATCCGCCTGCAGGGAGCGGTGGCCGGCAGCGAGCGCGGCCACGCCAGCGTACCGGAAAACCTTCGGGTCGGAATCAGCGAGCGCACCCTGGCGGGGCGGATAAAGCAGGCCATCGCCGACCCGGACACCAATCCCTACATCCTGCACCTGAGCGCCGGTTCGATTGCGCCGGCGGTGCTGCCGCCGACCGAAAAACGGATTGCGCCCGACACGATCGTCGCCGTCGACGTGGGCTGCATTCACCGCAACTACGTCGGCGACAAGTTTCACGTTTACGCCTTCGGCAACCCGCCCGATCGGGCATACGAGGTGCACGCCGGGCTCGACCGCGTCAACGCGGCGCTCTTGGATCGGTTGCGGCCGGGCATCAGCGGGGCGGAGTTGTTCGAGTTCGGGCGAACACGCATGGAAGCGGAGGGTTTGACGCTGGCCGGCGCCTTCATTGGCCACGGAATCGGCATCGACGTCCACGAAACCCCCTATCTGGCCCCAATCGATCCGACCCCGCTCGAAGAGGGCATGGTGATCGTGCTGGAGGCCGGCACCCAGATTGCGGAGCTGGGAATTTTCTGCTCCGAAATCACCTGCCTGGTCGAGCGCGGCGGCTGCCGACCGCTGACTCGGATGGGGCACAACCTAACCCAGGTTTGAGGGCCCGCGGCCGGGTTTAAAGATGCATCTGGAGACGAGGCTGAACCGCGACCGCCGACTCATACCGATGCGCTAGCCGGGATCGGGACCAGTAGCCGATCGCGTAGGGGGGCAACCGCGCGTTATTGACGGTTTTGGCGGCGGTAACCGCGAAATGGACTGCCGACATCGCCGCCCCCTACCCCATCTGCAGGTTGACGAATCCTTCGAAGCAACTGTGTACAACGATCGTGATGGTCGAATCCAGCGGCGCCCGCGAATCGCGTCGATGCTCAGGCAGGCCATGACGAACACCTGCGTGAACTTCTGCAGGGCGCCGATGTAATAGACGATCACCACGAAGTTGGTGGTCGGGGCCGGCAGCGGGACCGTGATACCAAACATCTTCGACAGCCGCCGCGCGCCGTCGATCGTGGCCGCTGCGTATTGATGCGATGGGATCGACTGCAGGCCGGCCAGATAGATGACCAGGTTCAGGCCCATGTTCTTACCGATGCTCATAACGATGATCGAGAACAGGGCGGTGTCGGGACTGCGAAGCCACTTTAGCGCCGGCAAGCCGAGCGACCGCAGGGCCTGGTTGCCGATCCCGAACTGGGGTTCGTAGATCCATAGAAAGATCACTGCGACGGCCGCGAACGAGGAAACCACCGGCATGTAAAACATGACGCGGAAGAAATAGATACCCCGAATCGAGGGGTCGATCAGGACCGCCAGCAAAAGCGAGCTGGCCACCCCGGCCAGGACCGTTCCCAGGGCGAACAGCAGGGTGTTGCGCATCGCCGGCAGGAAGCGCGGGTCGCATCCGATGTCGGTGTAGTTCTCGATCCCGTGCCATGCGGGGGCAGTCAACAAGTCGCAATCGGTAACCGAGTAGTAGACGGCCCCAAAATATCGGAACGATCAGGTTAATCCCGATAAACAGTATCGACGGCAATACGAACAGGTAAGCGGACAGGCCGCCGCGGTTGGAGAGGCCGAGGCGGTCTCGCCGGGACCGCGCGCGTGCCGAGTCAGGCACATGCGACCGCGAATCAGGTGAGCATTGGCGCTGCCATCATCGAACGCGGATTCTCAAATCCGGGCACGGGTACTTGAGCAAATTTGTTGCATGGCGCGTTACGCTTGGGCCCGGGCAATCACGCGCTGCAGAATCTGTATCTTCCGGGCCGCAGCCTGAGCGGTTCAATCCCGGCCGCAAACTGGTGGCGTTAGCCGGTCAGTACCCGATCTCGTAGCTCAGGAGGCGCGAGTTGATGATCGTAACGACCGCGATTACCGTAAACAGGATGAACGAAAGCGCGGACCCGAAACCCATCCGCAGGCCCAGGAACGCTTCCAAGAACACGAGCAGCACGATCGTGATCGTCGAATCTAAAGGTCCGCCGCAAACCATCAGAAGGTTACCCGGCAAGTCATGATGTACATCTGTACGAACACCTGTAATGCCCCGATGAAGTAGACGATTACGACGAAGTAGGTGGTCGGCGCCAGCAATGGAAGCGTGATCCTGAACAATTTGGCAATCCGACCGGCGCCGTCGATGTCAGAGGCCTCGTAAAGGTGTGGCGGGATCGACTGCAAACCAGCCAGGTACAGGACCATGTTCAGGCCCATGTTCTTCCAGATGCTCATCAGGATGATGGCAAACAACGCGGTTTCGGGCCCGAGCAGCCACTTTGAAGCAGGCAGTCCGAGGCCGCGGAAAAGTTCGTTGGCCAGGCCGAACTGGGGTTCGTACAACCAGAGGAATATCAGCGAAACCGAGACGAACGACGATACGACCGGCATGTAGAACATGGCCCGGAAGAAGTAGATCCCGCGGAGGGCGCGGTTGATTAGCACCGCCAGGAGCAGCGAGGTGACCACCCCGGCCGGCACCGTGCCCAGCGCAAAAAACAGCGTGTTGCGAATAGCCGCGAAGAACCGCGGTTCGTTGGTGGCGTTCCGGTAGTTCTTCAACCCCACCCATTCGGGCGCGGTGAGCAAGTCATAGTCGGTGAAGCTGTAGTAGAGGATTCCGACGATCGGGACTATCACGAACACCATGATGAACACGATCGACGGCAGTACGAACAGGTAGGCCGACGCACCACCGCGGTAGGTCAGGCCCAGCCGTCGGCGAAGCGGCACCCGATGTTGGGAGCCAGCATGCGTAGCCGTCTTAGAACCCCTAAATCCACTGCGCCGCCTGGCGCCGCAGCCCGCTTCAGAATCGTGATCAGCGCACCTTCGCCAATCACCGATTTGCGCGATCATTATACGGTCGGAGGGGTGCCACGCCCCGGTTCGACAATACGCCAGGTGGTATGTGAGCCCCGGCCTCCAACCAAGCGTCTGGGGCGTTTTCGCATCTGCCGATACAGCAATTCGTATGCTCCCTACCCGCGCCAAGCACCGCAACGGTTGCCCCTAAGATCTCCCACCAAGCCGCGATTGCCGCAGACGCCAACCCACCGAATCTGTTGGTCAGACACACCCCGATGACATTGATTCGACCAAGCTTTTTTTGAGCGCATGGGGTTCGCCGCTTCGATCACCGTCTTCAGATTTGGGCGCAAATCCATCAATATTGGAAGGTTGAGCGGAAACTGAAAGAACCCGCGCCCGTGACCGCGAAGGTGCCACCTGTGTTTAATCCCAGCCGCCGGCGCGCGATTTCGCTCACCTTATTAGTTGGCGCGCTGACGGCAGCGCTCGTGCTCGTAGGGTGTGACGGACAATCCGCAACGCCCCAGGTGCCGTTGCCGAGCGCGGCCTCGATTGCGGCCGAACCGATCGATCCGGCCGATCCGACAGAACCGCCGCCGCGGGCCGACGTATACGCGATGGGGGTTTTTGCGGAACCGATAACCCACAACGTCTGGAACTATTTCGGAGGACCGGGGGGTTCGGTCTGGACTGGATACGTGGTCGGTTCATACCACCTCAGCCTCTACGGTCTCTCGGACCAGCGATTTGATTGGATCCCGGTGGTGGCGGCCGAGTTTCCGAGCGAGCTGGCGGCCGAGCGATCCGACGACCAGGATTTCTGGACCACCCAGGTTCAATTGCGCCCGGGTATTCGCTGGAGCGACGGCCAGGAGTTGACCGCCGCCGACTTCGTATTCACGGTCGAAACCGTCCAAGCCCTGAAGCTGGGCTCGAACTGGGCCCAGGCGGTCGATCCGAATTTCGTCGATCGGGCCGAGGCGCTGGACCCCTACACGATCAAGATCTGGTTCAAGGCCCGCGATAAGTCCGGTGAAGCGCAGACACCGGGGCTGGGGGTGTGGCAATTCGGACTCGCCCTGATGCCGATCCTGGCCGAGCACTATTGGCAGCCGCTGGTAGATGCCGCCAAATCCGCCCCCGACAACGCGGCTCGGGTGGAGGCATTGTTCGCTCACGTCCCCGAAGGTGAGCCGACCGCCGGCGGATTTGAGTTTTTGGAATGGGAGCCGGGGGCTTACTTCCAAAACAACGCAGCGCCGGAGTTTGCATTCGGTGGCGCCAGCATCACGCAATACAGCGATGGTTCGATCCGAACCTCAAATCCGGTCCTGGACTACGAGGAAACTATCCTGGGCCAGGGCGGGGGCGACATCGCGCTCCAATACCAGGTCGGACCACACGCCGAACGGTCCTCGTTCAGCATCTACGGCAACCAGGACACCGCAATCCTGGCCCTAACCAACGGCGATGTCGACTACGTGTTCAACCCCCTGGGACTGGAACAGGGCTTCCGCAACCGCGTAGAAGCGGCCCAGGACCTGGCCCTGGTCAGCAACGAGAACAATGGCACCCGGTACCTGGGATTCAACGTGCGCAAACCGCCGTTCGATTCGCTCGCGTTCCGCCGCGCGGTGGCGATTCTGATCGACAAGGAATTCGTAACCCAGACCGTGCTCCAGGGGACGGCTTTTCCGCAATATGCGATGGTCGCCGAGGCCAACTCCTTCTGGCATAACCCCGACATCGAACGGGTTGGCGAGGCTCTGACGCGGGCGCAGCGGATCGAGCAAGCGGTGCGATTGCTGGAAGAAGCCGGGTTCGGATTCGAAGTGCGCCCACAGGTCAGCGCGGACGGCAATTTCGTCGAGGTGCAGGGCCAGGGTCTGACCATGCCCGGCGGCGAGCCGGTACCGCGCCTGGAGCTGCTGGCCCCCAGTGCCGGTTACGACCCATTGCGCTCTACGTTTGCGATCTGGATCGAGCGCTGGCTCAACGACGTCGGCATACCGGTGCGCGCCAAACTGGCCGGATTCAACTTGATCGTCGACAAGCTCTTCTCCGAGAACGTGGCGCAGGAACTGGACATGTGGATCCTGGGCTGGGCATTCGGGATCTTTCCCAACCATCTGGAATCGTTCTTCCACTCGCGCTATGCACCCGAAAACCAGAAAGGCGGCAACAACTGGGGCGGCTTCGCCGACCCCGAATTCGACGCCCTGGCCGACGACTTCCTGCAGGCGACGACGTTTGCCGACGCGCGCGGGCTGGCGCACCAGATGCAGGCGCTCATCGCCGCCCGCCTGCCCTATGTGACTCTGTTTGAAACCCCCAAGCTGGACGCCTACCGGCCGGCCAAGGTTGGATTCCCATATACCCAGGTCCTGGGCGGGATCGAACAGGCTCAGGGGATGCAGACGATCGCCCTGATCAAGTAGGGCCGCACCGCACCCGAATGCGCTGCAACAGCTCTCGCGGGACGCGGCCGCGGCGTTGAGAAGGTATCTCCTGCGGCGGGGCCTGCAGATCCTTTTGACGCTGTTCGTATTCGTCAGCCTGGTGTTTCTGCTGGTGAACGCCCAGCCGGGTGACGTGAGCAACTTCTACGCCCTGGACCCCAACATTCCCCCCGAAACACGCGCCGAGATCCAGGCCCGCTTCGGCCTCGACCAGCCGTTGTGGCGCCAATACCTGACTTACCTGGGCAACATCCTACGCGGCGACCTGGGAACTTCCTTTTCGCTGTATCCGCGCGGTGTCGCCGACGTGATTGCCGAACGCCTGCCGCGCACGGTATTGCTGTTTGCGACCGCGACGGTGGCATCGTTCTATCTGGGATTCGTATTGGGCAAGGTCGTGGCCTGGCGCCGCGGCCAGTGGTTTGAATACGCCGCCACCGTAGGCGGCGTCTCCCTCTACACCGTCTTCACGCCCTGGTTCGGCCTGATGATGATCTGGGCATTTGGTTACAAGCTGGGCTGGTTCCCGCTCGGCAAATTCCTTAACCCGCACGTCTGGACCGGATCAGGGGTCGACGCCAACACCCTATTCGGCCAGCTGCTGATCGCCGCCGGGGCGATTTCGGCGGCGGCGCTCCTGGCCCTATTCGCCGCGCGGCGCCGGCAATGGCCGCATCCCACCCTGATCGCAGCGGCCGTGCTCGTGGCCGGCGGCGGGGTGGCGCTGGGCGCCTGGGCTCTGGGCGGGACCGTCAATCTGGCGCTCGACATCCTCGCGCACATGGTTTTGCCGGTCGCCACCCTGACGCTGATTTCATTCGCCGGCACGATGCTGCTTACCCGCAACAGCATGCTGGAGACGATGCGCGAGGACTTCGTCCTGGCGGCGCGCGCCAAGGGCCTGCCGGAATCGGTCGTGCGCGACCGTCATGTGGCCCGCAACGCCATTTTGCCGGTGGTTACCAGCCTGGTCTTCTCGCTGGCGTTCGCGATCGACGGCGGCGTAATCATCGAGGCGATCTTCTCCTGGCCCGGCATGGGGCAGACGCTGGTCGCGGCCGCCCAGCAGGAGGATCTGCCGCTGGCGGTGGGCGCGTTCGTCTTTGTGGGGGTATTCGTTTTGCTGGCGCATCTGGCGGTGGACGTGCTCTACGCCCTGCTCGATCCGCGGATACGGCTCTGAATGCATTTCCAACCCGAGAACGGCGAATTCGACTTGCCGATGTGGCGGGTGCGAGCGCGGCTTTTGTGGGGGACCACGCGGCGCAACTGGCGCCTGTTCGCGGCGACCCGGATCGGCCTGGCCGGGGTTTGCATCATCGGCCTTTACGCCCTGATGGCGATCGCCCACCCGATCCTGCTGGCCACCGTTTGGGACCCGGCCATCTACGATCCCGTGGTCGGGTACGCATTCGACCAGACCGCCCAGCCGGGCGCCCCCAGCCGGGCCCACTTGCTGGGCACCGACCCGCTGGGGCGCGACGTCCTCTCGCAATTGATGTTCTCGGCCCGAACCGAATTCCTGCTCGGCCTGGCCGCGGCGGTGATCACGGTCACCATCGGTACCAGCGTCGGGGCAGTGGCGGCCTATTTTGGCGGCGTGGTGGACGCCATCCTGATGCGCCTAGCCGACATCATGATCATGATCCCGGGGATAAGCGTGCTGATAGTGCTCTCGGCGTTAGTTGGCGTGCAGCAGCTCGAACTGGCGCTGGTCATCGGCATTCTCTCCGGATTCGGGGGCACCGCCGTGCTGCTCAAATCCCAAGCCTTAACCGTGGTCGTCAAACCCTATATCGAGGCCGCCAAGGCGGCCGGTGGCGGGCCGGCGCACGTGATCTTTAACCACGTCGTCCCCAACCTGCTGCCGCTGGCGTTCCTGTACATGATGTTCACCGTCACCGCCGCCATCTTCTCCGAGGCGGTGCTCTCGTTCCTGGGGCTACTGGACGTGCGGATGTCCTGGGGCCTGATGATCCACACCACCGAATCGGCCGGTTACCTGCTCGACGTCGGCAGCTACTGGTGGCTCATCCTGCCAGCCAGCCTCTCAATCACCCTGCTCTGTTCATCCTTCTACCTGGTTGGGCGGGCGCTGGACGAGGTCGTAAATCCCCGATTGCGGCAACGATGAGTGCGGCCCCGCTGCTGTCAGTCGAGGACTTAACCCTCGAATATCTGACCGCCGACGGGCCGGTGGCGGCGGTGCACCGGGTATCGTTCTCGCTGCGGCCGGGGCAGGCGCTCGGCCTGGTCGGTGAATCCGGCTGCGGCAAGACCACGGTCGCCAATTGCCTTTTGCGGCTGCTGCCGGAGAACGCGCGCATCCGGTCGGGGCGCATATTGCTCGAAGGCGAGGACATCCTCGGGTTTTCGCCGGCGCGGCTGCGCGCGCTGCGCGGCAACCGGGTGGCGATGGTCTTCCAGGCGGCGATGAACTCACTCAACCCGGTCTATCGGGTCGGTGACCAGATCGCCGAGGCGATCCGGGCCCACCAGCGGCTGCCGCGAGCGCAGCTGCAGGCGCGCCTGGGGGAGCTGTTTGAACTGGTCGACCTCGACCCCGCAGTCATGTGGTCCTATCCACACGAATACAGCGGCGGGATGCGGCAGCGGGCGGTGATCGCGATGGCGCTGTGCTGCGATCCCGACGTCCTGGTGGCCGACGAACCAACCACCGCACTCGACGTGATCGTCCAGCGCCAGATTCTCGAGCGCCTGGTCGCGCTGCACCGCCAATCGCAGCGGGCGATGATCCTGGTCTCGCACGACCTGGCCGCGATCGCCCAGGTCTGCGACCATTTGGCGGTCATGTATGCCGGCCAATTGGTCGAATCCGGGCCGACCGCCGCGGTCCTGCGGGCCCCGATCCACCGCTACACGCGGGCGCTGGTGGACGCCGCGCCGCGCCTGACCGGACCCAAAATCGAGCTCGCAGTCATCGGCGGCGAACCACCCGATCTGCTTGAGCCCCCCGCCGGTTGCCGCTTTCATCCGCGCTGCGGGCACGCGCATGCCGACTGCCGCAGCGCCAGTGCCCCCAGAGTGAAGCGTTCCCCGGACCACTGGGCGCTGTGTTTCGATCCCTGTCCGCCGCCGGCATGAACGACGCCTCCAAAGACCCGATCATTACGGTCGAAAACCTGACCAAGCGATTCCACCCCCGGTCCGGGTTCTTCTCTCCCGGCCAGGCCAATACCGCCGTCGACGGCATCAGCTTCAAGATCGAATCCGGCCAGAGTTTCGGCCTGGTCGGGGGATCGGGGTCGGGCAAGACGACCACCGGTCGGATGCTGGTGCGGCTGGCCGACCCCACTTCAGGCAGGATCCTGTTCCGCGACCAGGGCCGCACCATAGACGTGGCCACGCTGCGCGGCCGATCGCTCAAGGCATTTCGGCGCCGCGCGCAGATCATTTTCCAGGATCCGTACGAATCGCTCAACCCCCGGCGGACCGTCTTCGACAGCGTGATCGAGCCGCTGCGGGTGCATCGTATCGGGGGTCCAAACCAGTGGCGGCAGCGGGCCGAGGCAATCTTGGTGCGGGTCGGAATCGCACCGCCGCGGCGCTATCTGTTCCGCTACCCGCACGAGCTCTCCGGCGGTCAGCGTCAGCGGGTGGCGATCGCCCGCGCGCTGATCATTGAACCAGTGCTGCTGGTTGCCGACGAGCCCACCTCGATGCTGGATGTTTCGGTGCGCGCCGGCGTCATCCAATTGCTCGATCAGCTGCGCCGCGATCTGGGCGTTAGCTACCTGCTCATCACCCACGATCTGGCGGTGGCGCGCTACCTATGTGACGAGGTCGCGGTGATGCGGGCCGGACAAATCGTCGAACAGGGCCAGGTGGAAGAACTACTCGGCAACCCCGGTCATGAATATTCGAAGGCACTACTGGCGGCGGCCGGAACCGGCCTTCCGCATTCGCAGCATCAGTAGTCGGGCGGCCTAGTTGTAGTCGCCGTGCGCGCCGGTCCCGCTGGGATCGGCGAGTTCTTCCGCCCCGCACAGGTTTCGCCACCAGCGGGCACGCGCCCCCACGACCCAGGCGCTCTCGCCGGTAAGGACATGCGTGTCCTTGTTCATAAGGAAGAAGCGCCGCAGCGCGGGACTGTCCCAGCCGTCGGTGTTAAACGTTGCCCGCTGCTCGGTCCGCGGGTTGTAGCGGATCTTGAACATAAAGCGGTGTTGGTCGGTCTCATTGGTCTGGGCGCAGTGCCAGAGCGCTTCGTGCAGAAAGCAGAGGCGCCCGCCCTTCCCCGAGAGGCGTTTCTGGCCCTTGATGTTCTTGTAGCGGCCAGTGTCGGGGCCCAGCATCGAACGCAGGTGCGACCCCGGCAGCACCAGCGTCGGGCCCATTTCGTAGGGCACATCGTGGGCAAAGTAAGCGGTGAGGATGTCGAACGAGTAGGGGTTAGCGCCGGGCAGGCGGACCTGGCGGCGACCGCCCGAATCCACATGCCAGAGCTGAGCTTCCTCCTGGAAGGGATAGGTCACATGCAGGGCCGAATGGTTCTGCGCGTACCCGGGGCCCAGCAGGCTCTGCAGTACCCCGCGCACCGCCGGCAGTTCATGGATCCGACGCGTGGCCTCGGAATAGTTGTAGAACCCGTCCTTGTTGTCGGTTATGTGCCAGGCGAACTGCGACTTGCGACCGGATTCGTCGACCGCGGTCAGCTGGTCCTCAAAAGACCGCCGGTTGAGGTCTTCCGGAATCAGATCGTCGAATTCAAGGTAGCCGTCGATGACGAACCGCGCCATCTGCTCGACGGTGAGAAGGTGCTTGCGCTGCACCGGCGCGAGTTTGGGGTCCGCGTCAGCGATTGCCATCGACACGCTCTTGAGGTCGCGGCGCCGGGGCGGCCACATCGACCAGCTTTTCCAGCATGTATTCGTTGCTAAGCCCGCCGAGCGGCTGCCCGGCGGAGCGTTCCGGAACCGGGCCGGCCTGGATCACCCGCCAGCCGTCGCGCAGAGCGGCGATCCCGGTGGAGTAGGGTGGCTGGCTTTCGCTGCCGGCTTGCATCTGCAGTTCATCTTCGGACAGCGAACCGTCGTAGAGGGCCCAGGCGACGACTTCGGAACCAAGATCGCCGTTGCGAAGGTTTAGAAACAGCAGTTTCTGGCGCACTTTCGCCCAGCGGTCCCTCGCAGCAGATTTCGGTTGCCAGATGTTACCTGTCCGGCCGCTGCGATGCCCCGCAACGTGGCGGTGGGGCCCCGAGTTGTCAAGCCTTTGCGCCCCTCATTGGTTCGGCACCAAATCACGGCCCCACCGCGCGTTCGGCCAGGGCGAGCGCCGCAATGTGGAACCAGACCGTTCCATAAACGCAATTGACGTTTGGGCGGGAAAATCGACCGGATCGTTTACCGCGCACTTGCGTTCTGCCAAATGCCAATGGGCTTGAGTCCCAATATTCCAGGTCTGCGGCTCCTGCTGGTTGTCGCGCTGGCGCTGGTTGCAACCGCCACTTTTGCGATCGGCGCAGTCGCTCTGATGGGACCGGCGGGTCCGCTCGCTCCAGCGATCGAAGGTCCGTCGCCACGCCCGGCAGTGCAAAACACGCCGCCGCTCGCGACGACTCCCAACGTCCCGGCCCAAGCTCCCATTCAAGGGACAGACGCAACTGACGATCCACCGGGTCGGCGCACCGCCGATCCGATCGAAACCGACGCGCCCAAACCGGCGCCGTCGCCTACGGCGACTCCGGCGCCCACGCCCGATTACTGGCAGGACGGCAAGCGCCGGCTGCGGCTTATCCCAGTTGCCACCCTGACTCCCACGGCAACGCCGGACAAGATCGACACCAAGTCGAATGCGCGCGGGGCCAGGAGCTCTACGGAACCGCCGGCCAGCTCTGTCCCGCCCCAAAACCCCGCCGACCCGACGCCGCAATTCCAGTCAGATTCCGGGAATGCGATGTCCCTTCCGGGCGGGGTTTTGCTCGTTCTAGATGCCGACTGGGGAAAGGTAGAAATCGACGAGTTCTTTGCCGCCAACGAGATAAAACCGTCCCAAGTTACCGAATTCGAGCTATTGCCGAACACCTTCCTGGTCGAAACCCCGCCCGGCCTGGAATCGCTCGAATTGGCCAATTCGCTGGCGGGTCAAGCCGGGGTGGTCGCGGCCAGCCCGAACTGGCAACGCGAGATCACGACCAAATGAGAAATTGCAGATCCATGGGCGCGGCGGGCACGGTTGTCCCGACAAGGGACCGGCGCCGCGGTGCAATTTGGAGTTTTGATCGAACGAACGCTAGCCGTCGTCGGCGATCGGGGCAGGCAAGAGTCCTCTGTCAACCGGCCCCTGTCCGGGGGTTCAGTCCGGCCACGTGAGGCCCAGGGGCTTGCCGGTCCGGGCAGCCGGACACGTTCGTAGACGCGCGCCACGGCCCGCGCGCCCCGGCGATTGACGACGCCCCGCATGTTACGAATCCCCAACTGTGTTCTCCGACCGGCGTCGCGGGTGGTGATCGGGCTGCTGTTGGCACTCGCAGTAACCCTGGGCGGACAGCAGGATACGCTGGGTCAGGTAATTGATGACCACGGCGATGACCGCGACCACGCCACCACCATTAGCCTTGGCGGCTCGGCTACCGGAACAATTGACCCGGCCACGGACGAGGACTTCTTCACGTTCGCGTTGACCGGTTCGACAAGCGTCAAGGTTTCAACCAGCGGCAGTCTCGACACGGTCGGTCAGTTGCAGGATTCGGTCGGAGAGGTCCTACAGACCGACGACGACATCGACTACCGGGCCAATGAGCTCAATTTCGAGATCATCGCGCGTCTCGCCCCCGGCACATATTATGTAAAGGTCCGCAGCTTCCGGGCCGACCCACCAGCGTTGACCGGCGATTACACCCTCACCGTAAGCGAACTGCCCGACCAGGGCGAGACCAAGGCGACCGCCGGCACGCTGACGCTGGATGGCTCAATCGACGCTCGAATCCTGCCTGGCAACGACGTGGATATGTTCGAACTGGTGCTGTCCAGTGCCACCGACGTGGAGATCTATACCACCGGCGAACTGGACACGATCGGCAAGTTGATTCACCCGAACAACGACATCACCGAAAACGACGACCGCACATTCGATGCTTCCGGGCGCAACTTCCTGATCCGCGAGTCACTGGCGGCCGGCACCTACTATGTCAGCGTCGAATCCTTCCAGTCGCGGACTTTTCCGACGACCGGACTCTACACGCTGCATGCCGATTCGGTTGCCGACGCCGGCGATTCGCGCTCGCAGGCCCAAACCATTGCCGTCGGCGATTCGGCCAAGGAGACGATGTTCGATGCCGACGACATCGACTTCTTCCGATTCACGCTCGCCCAGCAGACCGACGTTCGCGCCTACACGACCGGTTTCGTCAACACCCTCGCCGTGTTGGAGAACCAGGGCGGCAGCGAACTGGCAACCGGCGATGACTGGGGGTTCCAACGCCTGACCCGGAACTTCCACATAAGGCAGAGCCTCGGCGCCGGGACCTATTACCTGAAGGTCGAAAGCACCGGATCAACCGCCGGCGAATACGAACTTCACCTCGAAACCGTGCCGTCGGGATTCGACCCGGTTGCCGGCGCAATTGAACTGGCCCTGAATCGGAAAACCAGCGGGAACATTTCGTCGGTTTCCGATTTCGACTTGTACGAAATTGATCTGTCTGCGGCGGCCGAAATCGAATTTGACATCGATTCCGTTATCGGATCCAGGCTTGTTTCCAGCCTCTATAGCGACCAGGGCATAGAGACCCCCGGCAACGGACGCGACTACGCCCTCGATGCCGGTACCTACTACTTCCGCGTAACTTCCAGGATCCTGGTCCGACCCACCGGTCTAGTGGCGTCCGCCGGATCGTACGCGGTGACGCCGCAGCGCAACACGACCTACGAGTCGTTCCAGTCCGGTTGCGCTGCGGTCACGACTTCCCACGACGACCCGCTGTATGGTTGCCAATGGCATCTTGACAACCGTGGTCGGAACGGCGGCAGCAGGGGTCAGGACATAAACGTTGAGGACGCTTGGCAGACCACCCTGGGCGCAAACGTAAATGTCCTGGTCGTCGACAACGGGCTCGATCCGGGGCACGAGGACCTTGCCGATAACGTCGATTTGAGCCGCAACTTTGACGTCCTCGGCGACGGCCGCGTCCTTCGCCCGCAGTTCTCCCACGGGACCGCGGTGGCCGGCCTAATCGCCGCCCGCGACAACGACCTGGGTGTCCGCGGAGTAGCACCGCAGGCGACCATATACGCCCACAATGTCCTCGCCCGAGGCACCGACGCGGATTTTCTGGCGGCTCTCTTGCATGAGCAGGATGCTACACGCATTTCCAACAACAGTTGGGGAGCCGCGGAGGGACCGGGCCTTGACACCGTGCCCTTCACCTGGGAGCTGGCGCTCGAGCAGGGAATTTCCGCCGGTGCCGGCGGCAAGGGAATCGTCTACGTTTTCTCAGCCGGCAACGGCGACCCGTTCGACTATTCGAACCTCGAGGAGTACGTCAACCATTACGGGGTGACCGCAGCGTGCGCGGTCGACGACCGCGGATTCAAGACTTCCACCTCGGAACAGGGGTCAAACCTGTGGGTCTGTGCCCCCTCGCGCCAGGGCGGACGGCAGGCGATCGTGACCACCGACAACTACGACCGCTACCGCAATACCTTCGGCGGAACCTCCGCGTCGGCGCCACAGGTTTCGGGCGTGGCCGCGCTGGTGCTCGCCGCCAACGACAGCCTGACCTGGCGCGACGTCAAATTGGTCCTCGCCACGTCGGCGCGCAAGAACGATCCCGGCAACCGTCATTGGCTCGCCGGGGCACCCAAATACCGCGACGAGCAAAACAGCTACAGCTTCAATCACCGCTACGGGTTCGGAGTCGTCGATGCGGCGATGGCGGTGGAATTGGCGCTCGACTGGGTGGCCCTGCCTCCGTTCACGGAGGTGGAGGTCGATTCAGGGAACCTTGGCCTGGCCATCCCCGATTCGCCACGGAATCCGGTCGAGGTGAAGTTGACCCTGCCGGACGGAGTGTCGTTTATCGAGTACATCGAGTTGCAGATTGACTTCGAGCACGAATCGGTCCGCGATCTGAAGATCGAGTTGGTGTCCCCGGCCGGGAGAACATCCCTTATCGCCCCCGACCGACTGGTGATTGTCGGAGGCCAGCCGATAGCGATCCCTTGGGACGGGCGATTTCGATTTGGCTCAGCCCGGCACCTGGGCGAGGACGCGTCCGGCGAATGGACCCTGCGGATAACAGATCGCATCAATCAAGACGCGGGTCTTTTGGGCAGCTGGCAAATCATCGCCTACGGTCACCGCCGCAGTCCGGGCCAACCGACGGTGATAGCGGCAGCCGCGCTCGATCGGGCGCTGAGCATTGATTGGCATGCGCCCGAATCAGCAGCGGTTTCCGAGGTGACCGGGTTCGACCTTCGCTACATCGAGACATCTGCCGACGAGAGCGTCGATAGCAATTGGACGATGCTAGGAGGCGTCGCGTCGGCGACGCAGACCCGCTATCAGCTCACCAACCTGAGCAACGACACCGGGTACGACGTGCAGGTGCGGGCGTTCAATTCCGATGGAGCGGGGCCCTGGTCTGATACCGTTACCGGCACGCCGGCATTGGTGCCCGGTATCGCCTCGATTTCCGACGCCAAACCCGGCAATACGCTGGTCACGATCGACTGGACGGCCCCGTCGGCACCGTCCGGGGCTCCGGTGACCGGCTACGACCTGCGCCATATCGAGGCGGACAAGGAACGGCCCGAGGATGCCGACTGGGTGGTTCTCTCGAACGTTTGGTCGAGCGGCGATCTCTCTTACTCGGTCAGCAACCTTCAAAACGGGACCGAGCCCCGCTTCCAGGTCCGGGCCTACAACGCCAACGGCGCGGGCCCCTGGTCGCCGGCCGAATCGGCCACGCCGCGCACGACCCCCGGGGCGCCCACGCTCGACCCGATCGATGGTTACAACACCCGCCTGCTGATCACCTGGTCGCCGCCTTCCGACAACGGCGGGGCCGAGATAACCGCCTACCACCTGCGCCGCATCGAAAGCGCTGCGACCGACAAGTCCGATGCCAACTGGACCGGGGTCGACAACATCTGGCAGTCGGGCTCCGGCACGCTTGCCTACTCGTTGACCAATTTGACCAATGGCACCTCCTACGACGTTCAGGTCGAGGCCGAAAACGCCGCCGGGCGCGGCGGTTGGTCGGGCACGCGCACGGGTACCCCGGGCGACAAGCCGGATGCACCAACGATCGCTTCGGTCACGGCCTCAGATACCGACCTGACGCTGACCTGGGCGTCGGCGTCCGGTGGCGGGCCCGCGAACCGCTACGACCTGCGCCACAAAGAGAGCAGCGACCCTGACGTATCCGCTTCCTGGAGATTGCGCACCGCCGTTTGGAGTACGGGGTCGGGGGCGTTAAGTTACCAGTTGACCGGACTAAAAAATGGCACCGCCTACGATGTCCAGGTGCGCGGCGGCAACGCTTCCGGTTCGGGCCCATGGTCGGTCTCGGCAAGCGCCACGCCCCAGGGGGTGCCCGGTACCCCTGAACTCGACGACGTCGTGCCGGGGCCGCAGCGCCTCACGGTTACTTGGAAGGGCCCGGACAGCGACGGCGGTTCCGCGATAACCTCCTACGACCTGCGCCACAAGGAATCCGCTGACCCGGATCAGCCGGCTTCGTGGACGGAAATTTCGCCGGCGTGGACAAGCGGCTCCGGGACTCTCGAATACGAAATCTCCGGGCTCGAGAACGGTACCTCCTACGACGTGCAGGTGCGCGCCGTAAATTCGGTCGACCCGGGACCGTGGTCGATCCTGGAATCAAAGACTCCCAGCGACACTTTGGGCCCACCGCTACAGGTTGTTGCCAGGGCTCAGCTACGGGCTTTAGAGGTCAGCTGGGACGCACCCGCGGTTGCCCCGGGGATCGTTACTTGGGATTTGCGGTACATCCGCAGCGATGCCACCGACCGTTCCGACGATCAATGGGAAATCGACTCCCGGATAAGCCGGTCGGCGCCGTACCGCCACACGCTTTCCGGACTTCTCCACGCCACCAATTACGACGTCCAGGTCCGCGGGTACAACCCCAGCGGAGCGGGGCAGTGGTCGGATGCGGCCAGCGGCACACCTTACGACCAGCCGGGAAAACCATCGTTGGCGCCGCTGGTGCTGGAATCCCGCGCCATCACGGTCCACTGGGACCGGCCCGCCGATGACGGCGGGGCCGACATTACCAGCTATGACCTGCAGTACTGGCAGGGCGTTGCGCCGGATCCCAACACGAACTGGATTCTGCGATCGGACATCTGGCAGGTGACCAGGGATACAAAGACACGTTTTCGAATCGGAAACCTGCAAAACGGCAGCCGCCACTGGGTCCGGATCCGGGCCGAAAACGACGGCGGCGAGAGTTCCTGGTCAAATGCCCGGTCCGGTGTTCCCCGAACATCCCCGGGGCCGCCACCGCAACCGATCATTTCCCCCGGCCAATGGGAACTCGAAATCAACTGGAACCGACCTCCTGACGACGGCGGGGCGGACGTTACCGCCTACGACCTGCGCCGGAAGGAGACGAGCGCGCCGGACGAACCCGCATCCTGGACCGACGTTTCCAACATCTGGACCAACGGAGGCGGTGATCTGGAATACACCCTTTCGAGTCTGAACAATGGCACTTCCTACGACATCCAGGTCCGGGCGGTAAACGAGGCCGGCCCCGGTACCTGGTCGCAATCGGGCAAGGGCACTCCGCGAACTACCCCGGGGCGGCCGGTCATCACCGCTATCGAGGCCGGTCACCAGCGACTGAATACTGAATGGACCGCGCCAACGGACACCGGCGGCAACGCGATCTCCTCCTACGATGTCCGCCGCAAACGCAGCCTGGACCCGGACGTTTCCGCATCCTGGACCGAATTCCTCGGTGCCTGGAAAAGCGGTGGTTCGCAGGATCTCGAATACCGGGTCGGCGGCCTCGTCAACGGCACGTCCTACGACGTGCAGGTCCGTGCCGTCAACGATGCCGGTCCCGGCGAATGGTCATTCGTCGACCGCGGAACCCCGATCACGGTGCCTTCAGCACCGGCGATCGCATCGGTTGAACCATTTGATGAATCACTTGAAATCGCCTGGTTGGAACCAGGCTTCGACGGATTTGCCGGCATCGACTCATACGACCTGCGGCACAAAATGAGTCGTGACCCCGACCAGCCGCGTTATTGGACCGAGGCTATCGGCGTCCGCACTGGGTTTGGGCCGCGTCAATACAGGCTTGGCGGACTCGAGAACGGGATCTCCTTCGACGTGCAGGTACGGGCAGTCAATCCGGCCGGTGACGGGGGCTGGTCGACATCTCGCCCGGGCACTCCGAGGACCGCCCCCGATCCGCCCGCTATCGCGTCGGTTGACCCGGGAGACCGGTCGCTGACGGTCCGCTGGCGGGCTCCTTCCGAGAACGGGGGCTCCGCCATCACATCGTATGACGTCCGCAGCAAGCGCGCCCAGGACCCGGACACAGCATCCTCCTGGAGAGAAGAAATCGAAGTATGGACCACCGGCGCCGGCGCGCTGCAGCACACGCTTGCCCAACTTGCCAACGGCACCCGTTACGACGTCCAGGTACGGGCGGTCAACGGTGCCAATGGATCGGACTGGTCCGGAACCGAGCAGGGCACGCCCACTGAAATGGCGCCGGCACCGGCAATCAACGAACTTACCCCGGGAGACCGGTCGTTGACGGTCATCTGGGACCCGCCGACCGACCTGGGCGGCAACACCCTGGAGGGGTATTCAATCCGCTACAAACTCAGCAGCGCTCCGGCCGCGAGCCGCAACTGGACCGAGCTGATTGATGCCTGGCAGAGCGGCAGCCAATTGGAACACGTAATTGACCAACTGCATAACGGGAATTCCCACGACGTGCAGGTTCGCGCCGAAACGTCCGGAGACCCCGGTCCCTGGTCGCAGCCGCGCAGCGCCACTCCCAGGACCCGCCCGTCGGGCCCCCCAAAACCACGCGCTGCCGCCCGCGACCGCGCGTTATTGATCAACTGGCAGCGACCTGCTGATGACGGCGGTGCTGAAATAACTTCCTACGACGCCCAGTACAGGCAAAGTTCAGCTACATCCTGGGGGCCAGTTGTTTTCGGTATCTGGCAAACCGGTGACGGCGATCTGGAATTCACGCTTTCGCCGGGGGCGGGCCTGGACAATCGGACCAAGTACGACCTACAGCTGCGGGCAGTCAATGTCGCCGGTGCGGGGCCATGGTCAGACACCACAAGCGGGACGCCGGCTACTCTCCCCAGATCTCCAGTCCCAACCGGCGCAGTACCCGGTAGGGGATCGTTGACGCTGACCTGGGAAGCGCCTTCTGACCACGGCGGTGCTGAAATCAGCGCCTACGATCTGCGCTACAAGCGCAGCAGCGATCCCGACAGCGAGTCTTCCTGGTCCGTTGTCAGCTCCGTCTGGCAAATCGGCGACGGTGCGTACGAGCACGCCCAGTCTTTGGCCGGCGGGACGGAATATGACGTGCAGCTTCGCGCGGTCAATGCCGTCGGCGCCGGTCCCTGGTCGGGTTCGACTACCGCCATCTCCGGCGCCCGCCGCGGGGGTGGGGGTGGTGGGGGTGGCCGGCGTCCGCCGGAGCCGCTGCTGCCTTCGATCGACTATGCAATCAAAGTGCTGGATAACCGCTACGTGCAGGATCGCGTCAACCAGGATCTAAAGCACAACATCCCCGAGCTTGCGGTCACGTTTCCGGATGGCCGGGTAGTACCGGCCGACTTCCTGGGTCACTATCTGGAAACTGGCGCGCTGACCCGTTGGGGCTTTCCCACCTCCGAAGTGATGGTGCTTGAGGACGGTACCTTGACCCAGTTCTACCAGCGCGGCGCAGCTGACTTCCACGACGTGGGTGCAGGTTGGGTAGTGGAGCGGCGTCTTGCCTGGGATTACGTCGGCGGCGGGGTACGCGGCGCCCCCGATCATGGAGTGGAGCCGGGAGTTCTAAATCCCAATCCGGGCACGCCGCTCGGCCCCTGGCGGCACAAGGTTTCCGACATTGCAATCGACGGCACCGAGGTGGGATTTGCCGATTTCTTCAATCGCCATGGGGGAGTAGGCGCATTTGGCCTGCCCAAGAGCGATGCTCGGGTTGACAGCGGCGCCGCCGGTACCCTGCTTGAGCCCGGAAAGACCCCGGGGTTTATTCGCCAGTACTTCCAGGCGGCGGTCTTCGAATATCACCCCGACATTCCTCAAAGTCCGGTCATGTTGAGCCTCTTAGGGGATACGTTGCGTGGGGTCCTGGTGCCGGACCATACCGATCACGCCCCGTTCAACCGGGCTGAACCTCTCGTTAAGGATCAGGATTTCGAACCCTTCCTGGTCCCGCAGCCTGCCGATGCTTGATTGCTGGTTCGGGGAACCTCCCCCGGCTGCTTAAGTAAAGAATTGACAATCCGGCCATTGATTGGGCCTATGTTCGCCGCTCCCGCTAGGACAAAACGTGACCCAAAAAAAAGCGATTGACCTGCTTGAACAACTCTCTACGGCCGAGAAGGCGACGCTAACCGCCGGGGGTTCAATGTGGGGGATGCAGGGGATCGAACGGCTGAAAATCCCAGCGCTAAAGGTCACCGACGGTCCCAACGGCGCCCGCGGCAGTGGAATATTCGGCATCGGCCGCAGCTCCGCCTGCTTCCCCTGCGGATCTGCCCTGGGGGCAACCTGGGATCCCGAACTGGTCGAGCGAATCGGCGTCGCCCTGGGGCAGGAGGCGCACACCAAGTCCTGCGCCGTCCTGCTGGCACCTACGGTCAACTTGCACCGCTCGCCGCTCTACGGTCGCAATTTCGAGTGCTTCTCCGAGGACCCGCATCTCTCGGCGCGCCTGGCGGTTGCCTATGTCCGCGGTGTCCAGAGCCAGCGGATCGCCTGCGTGATCAAGCATTTCGTGGCCAACGACGCCGAGTTCGAGCGCATGACGATCAACTCGATCGTCGACGAACGGACCCTGCGTGAGCTTTACCTGCCGCCATTCGAGGCTGCCGTTAGGGAGGCCGGCATCTGGGGTGTGATGACCGCCTACAACCGCCTCAACGGCACCATCTGCGCCGCTCAAGATTGGCTTCTGCGCGACCTTCTCAAAGGTGAATGGGACTTCGACGGAATCGTGATGACCGACTGGTTCGGTGCCGTCGATACGGTCGATTCGCCCCGCGCCGGACTCGATGTCGAGATGCCTGGGCCAGGGCGGATGTACGGCCCGGCGCTGGCGGCGGCAGTTGACGATGGCCGGGTAGCGGCCGGGCATCTAGATGAACAGGCGCGTCGCATCCTGCACTTGATCGATCGCGTGGGGGCCTTCGGGGGCAGGGATTCCGACGAAGAGCGGGAAGTGGATCTGCCCGAACACCGCGCACTGTTGCGGGAGGCGTCGGCGCAGTCGATCGTGCTGCTAAAGAACCGTGCCGATCTGTTGCCTTTAAACGGAATCGGCAAGGTTGCACTCATCGGGCACAACGCCGGCCGACTGCAGCTCTTCGGCGGAGGTTCAGCGCAACTGCGCCCGCACTACCGCCTCGATCTGACCCAGTCACTGCAGGCGGCGTTGGGGGCCGACAGCCAGGTTGAATATGCGCCTGGGATCTGGGTGGGCAAGTTCCTGCCGTTGCTGGAAGCGCCCGGTCTTGCCAGACCTGACGGCGAACCCGGATTGCTGATCGAATACTTAAGGGCCGACGGCAGCGTAGCCAGCACTCAGACTTCGGCGCAATCGCAGGTTCTGGCCTTCCCTGCCGCCGGCGAGGCCGCCACCGCGGTCCACGCCTCCGGGACCTTCGAGGTCGGCGAGACCGGCACCCACCAGATTTCGCTGGCACAAGCCGGCGGCGCCCGCCTGCTCGTCGACGGCAAAGTCGTCATCGATGGAATCGCCGACCCGCTCCCGCCGGGTGATACCTATATGGGCTTCGGGAGCATCGAGAAGCGAATTGAAATCGAACTGTCTGCCGGGGGCCACGATCTCAAGGTGGAGATGGCCGGGCTCGGTGGAATGCTGCAAGCGGCGCGCGTGGGCCTGCTGCCGCCGCAGCCTGAGGACATGCTCTCGCGGGCGGTCGCGCTGGCTCGGTCCAGTGACGTCGCGGTGGTGGTGGTCGGCACCAACGAGGATTTTGAAACCGAAGGCCGCGATCGCCCCGACATGGCCCTGCCGGGCGGCCAGGACGTAATGGTGCGCTCCGTCAGCCAGGCCAATACCAACACGGTCGTGGTGATCAATGCCGCATCACCGGTGGATATGGATTGGGAAGATGATGTCGCCGCAATCTTGCAGTGCTGGTTCGGGGGCCAGGAACTGGCCAATGCGCTCGCCGATGTACTCTCCGGCACCGCCGAACCCGGCGGGCGCCTGCCGACCAGCATTCCGCTGCGGTTGGAGCACTCGCCATCTTTCGGCAACTTCCCTGGCGAGGGCGGTCAGGTCCGCTACGGCGAGGGCCTGCTGATGGGGTATCGGCACTTTGATACCCGCGACCTGCCGGTGCGTTATAGGTTCGGGCACGGGCTTTCCTACACCCGCTTCGCCCTCGGCGCGCCGCAGATCACCGAACGCGGCCGGGGCGGGCGAATCCAGATCGCGGTCAAGGTCACCAATATCGGCGACCGCGCCGGATCGGAAGTGATACAGGCTTACGTCGAGCCGCCCGCCGGGCCGCTGTTTCGGCCGCACCGCGAGCTGCGCGCCTTCGACCGGGTCAAGCTGGCGGCGGGCGCCACCGGCACCGCGGCTCTGGATTTTGACGATCGCTCCTTCTCCTACTGGGACCCGGCCGCGCAGTGCTGGCAACTCCAGCCGGGCACTCATCAGATTCACATCGGAACCGCGATCGGAAAAACCGCGCACCAGCTAGCCATCAACATCCCGGCTTCATGAAGGACGCGGCCAACGGCGGCCATCAACATTCGGGCCGGGATCTCCGCGCCGCTTTAAAAGCGCTTTTCTCGGCCCAGGGGGCGATCGCCCAAACCCTGGGAAAAAGATTCGAGCCGCGCCCCGGACAGGCCCAAATGGCCGCCGCGGTTGCCGAGGCGATCGCCGGCGAGCAGGTCCTGCTGGTGGAGGCCGGTACCGGTACCGGCAAGACGTTTGCCTACATCGCCCCCGGGCTTTTGGCCCGAAAACGGATGGTGATCGCCACCGGCACGCGCGCCCTGCAGGACCAGCTGGTGGGCAAGGACCTGCCCCAGATAACCGCTGCCCTGGACATGCCGGGCCTTGGGATCGTGAACCTGAAGGGCGCCGGCAACTACCTGTGCAAATTCAAGTTCGGCCAACTGCGCACCGGCCAGCTGGAGCTCGAAATTGGGCGCCGCGCGCCCGGCGCGCACGTGCTGCGGCGCATCGGCGAGTGGGCCGATGCAACCGAGTCCGGCGATTTCGCCGAACTTGAGGGAATCAGCCCCGACGATCCGCTGCTTTCCTCGATCGACGGTTCCGGGGACATGTGCCACGGGCAGCGTTGCCAGCTCTATTCCGAGTGCCACGTGACCCAGGTGCGGCGCCGCGCCGCCGATGCCGACGTGGTTGTCACAAACCAGGCGCTGTACCTGGCCGGCATCTCGCCGCAACCCGGCGCCGAGCCGCTCCTGCCGGCCCACGATCTGGCAGTCATCGACGAGGCCCACCAACTGGAGGGCTTTGCCTCGAGTGTTTTCTCCATCGAAGTCTCGCGCTCGCTCTGGCAGCGCTTGGCGCGCAACCTGCGCACCGCCAACCAGTTGGCCGGCAACCGCCTGCCGGCGGGCGGAGGGATGGAAAACACCGCCGATCCGTTCTTCAGGCGGCTGGAGCGGTACGTGCAGGAGATGGCCGGCGGTACCGACGACGGGCCGTACCGGCGCCAGGTGGTAATCGATGCGGCCGCCCACGACGGATTCGTCGACTACATGGCCAACGAGGCCGCCGGTCTCATCAGCCGGATCGACTTCTGGATCCGCTCGCTCAACGAACGAATCGAGACCGACGATCCGCGCTTTGATCCGCTGATCCCGGTGGCCTCAAATCTGCTGGCAACGCATGAGGCCTTGAACCGACTCCTTGATGACCCCGATCCCGAATGGGTGCTGCACCTCCAGCCCGATTGGCAGGGGCGCTACGCGCTGCTTTCCACGCCGCTGTCGGTGGCTCCGATCCTGGCCGAGCAGGTTTTCGGACCGACCCGGCCGGCGGCGTCGATCGCGTTAACTTCGGCCACCCTGGCGACCGCCCAGGGATTCGGTTTCGCACGCGAACGACTCGGGGTCGGCGAGGCCCGGGGGCTTGCGATCGAGAGCCCGTTTGACCACGAGCGGCAGGCGCTGCTCTACGTGCCCTGGGACCTGCCGCCGCCGAAGGTTACCGCCGAGGAGGACGGTCTCACTCCGTTCGTGGACCAAATCGTCGATCTGATCTCGGCCAGCACCGGCGGCGTGTTCATGCTCTGCACCAGCCGCCGGCGCATGCGCCAATATCACCAATTGGTCTCCGAGCGAATTGCCGGGCGCGTGCTGCTGGTGCAGGGCGAGGCATCAACCGGGCAGCTGCTGCGCCGGTTCCGGCGCGAAGAAAACGCGGTCCTGTTTGCGACCAAGAGCTTCTGGCAGGGAGTGGACATCCCCGGCCAGGCCCTCTCGATGGTGATCATCGACCGTTTGCCGTTTCCCGCGCCCTCAGACCCGGTCTTCGCCGCCCGCTGCAGCGCGATCGACGCTGACGGACAGTCCTCGTTCATGACCCTCTCGTTGCCGCTGGCGGCGATAGATCTAAAGCAGGGATTCGGGCGGCTGATCCGCAGCCGCCGCGACCGCGGGGTGCTGGCCCTGCTCGAGGACCGGATCCTTACCCGGCGCTACGGGCAACTCCTGCTCGACGCCCTGCCGGCGGTTCCGTTAACCCGCGAAATTGCCGCGGTGCGGGCCCACCTGGCCGCGACCGGCGGAGGTGATCAGTCGGTCGAGGTCGATTCGGCCGAAGCGTAATCGGCCAGCTTGCCGGTAAATCGGCAACCCGGGAACCCGCTGCAACCCACGAATTCCCCGTAGCGGCCCTTCTTAACGCTGAGTTCCTTGCCGCAACGCGGACATTCGCCCACGGGCGTGGCGCTGGGCGCGCTATCCGCGGCGGGGGCCTTGGGTTTTGACGGCGCGGATTCGGCGGAAGGCTGGCGGCGCGGGTCCTGCCAGGTCGAGTAATCGCACTCGGGATATTGCTGGCAGCCATAGAACGTGCGTCCGCGACGGGTTTTCTTCACGACCAGTTGGCCCTCGCCGCAGCTTGGACAATCGACGCCGGTGGGTTCGGTGATCGGGCGCGTGTAGCGGCACGAGGGGTAATCGCTGCAACCGATGAAGCGACCGAATCGTCCTTGCTTGTAGATCAGCTCCGAACCGCAGTCCGGGCAGGGTTCGTCGACCTTCTCGGCCGTCTCGCCATTGCTGGCTTCGGCCAGATCGCGGGTGTAGCGGCACTCCGGGAATCCAGAGCAGCCTACAAACAAACCGTTGCGGCCCAGGCGCTTTACCAGCTGGCGCGAACAGCGTGGGCATTCCTCTTCCAGCGGCTCGTCGGCGACCGGTTTTTTCAGGTTCTCCCAGGCATTGGCCAAATCGCGGTCAAGCCGCTGCCAGAACTCGCCGGTGGCGTCCACCCAGCCCAGCTCGCCGCGGGCGACCCGGTCCAGCTCGGTTTCCATCCTGGCCGTAAACGCCACATCGACAATGTCGGCAAAAAACTCCGCCATCGCATCGGTGACGAATTCGCCGACCTGAGTGGGTTCCATGATCCGGCGGTTGCTTGATACGTACTGGCGGTCCTTGAGGGTGCGGATGATCGCCGCATAGGTGCTGGGGCGGCCGATGCCCTCATCTTCGAGAACCTTGATAAGTCCCGCCTCGGTGTAACGCGGCGGTGGCTCGGAGGAGCGCTTCTGCGACTCAATGTCGACCAGGTCAAGTTTCCGGCCGACCGGACACCCTTGCAGGTAGTTGAAGCGCTGGGATTCCTCTTCGCTGATGCGGGGACCGTAATTGGCCACTCGCAGGCAGCCCGGGCTCACCACGCGACTGGCTCCGACCCGGAAGACGTGCTCGGAACCAGAATTCGGGGCGATGTCGGCATCCAGGCGACGGACCGTCGCCGGCACCATCTGGCTGGCCACGAATTGGCGCCAAATAAGGTCGTAAAGCCTGCGTTGGTCGGATTCCAGAGCCGCCCCGATCACCTCGGGCGCAAGCGCAACTTCGGTAGGGCGGATCGCCTCGTGGGCCTCCTGCGCGTTGCGGGTCCGGGTCTGGTACGTATTGGGGCGCGCCGGCAGAAAATCCTGGCCCAGTTCGGCGCCGACATAGCCGCGGACGGCGTTAAGCGCCTGGCCGGAGACATTGACCGAGTCGGTACGCATATAGGTGATGAGCCCAATCTGGCCGCGTCCCGGCACCCGGACCCCTTCGTAGAGGCGCTGGGCGATACGCATGGTCTGCGAGGGCGAGAGCCCCAGGCGGTTTGAGGCCGCGCGCTGCAGGCTGGCGGTGGCAAATGGCGCCTGCGGACGCAGCCGCCGATCATTCTGGCGGTGGTCGACTACCTGGTAGCGTTCCCCACCAAGGGCCGAAATCAGCTCTTCGGCCGCCGCGGCCGAATCGAGCCGCAGTTCCTTACCGGCGCCGTACAGGCGCGCCGTCAGGGCCGGTTGGTCCGCGCCCGGTTCGCCGAATCGGCCATCGATCGTCCACCATTCCTGCGGAACGAACGCCCGCCGCTCGCGTTCGCGGTCGACGACGATTCGCAGCGCCACGCTCTGCACCCGCCCGGCCGAGCGCCCGCCCGGGATCCGGCGCCGCAGTATGGGCGAGATCTTAAAACCGACCAGCCGATCCAGGACCCGCCGTGCCTGCTGCGCCTCCACCAGGCGTCCGTCCACCGGCCGCGGCGCGTTGAGGGCATCGCGCACCGCCGTTTCGGTTATCTCGTTAAAGCGGATCCGGCTGGTCTTAGCCGAGTCCAGGTCGGCCGCCGCCATCAGGTGCCAGGCAATTGCCTCGCCCTCGCGGTCGGGGTCGGTGGCCAAAAGGACCGCCTCCGATGCCGCCGCCGCCTTGCGGATCTGGGTCACCGTCTTCTGCTTGTCGCGCGGAACGACATAGGTGGGTTCGAAGTCGTTTTCGATATCGACGCCGAGGTTGGCCTTGGGAAGATCGCGCACGTGGCCGACCGAGGCCAGGACGTCGTAACCGCGGCCCAGATAGCGCTTGATCGTCTGCGCTTTGGTGCCAGATTCGACGATAACCAGATTGGGCGCCGTTTGGCCCGGCGCTTGGTTGGGGTTTTGCGGCGTTGGGCCATGTTCAGGGTTGGGCAGATTTATTGAAAGTTTGGACGGCGCGGTTCGTCGGCCCCGGTCGGGGACCCCGCGCGGGGATCCGGCACGCGCGCCGATGCGGTCGCATGAACGTCGGAGCGCCGGACTCCAGAGCATCCAACCTTAGCAAATGGCAATCGCTTAAGTCCTACCGGCGCGGACTCGGGCAGAGCGGCGAATCGCTCCGCCGACGGAGCTTTCGAAGTAGGACAGCAACCGCTGCCGCCAGTCGGGGTGGTCTTCGAAATTGGGCCAGGTGATACCGAGCTGCCCAAGGCGCGTTTCAGGGCCCAGTCGGCGCCGCAGGTCGCCGCGGTCAACGAAGCTCTCCGGATCCAATCGCATGACCAGATCGGATCCCGCGGTGGCGATCGAATCGATTTGCAGGGCGGTCGCAAATGCCCTCACCTTGGCCACGTAGATCAGGTTTGCCACCGGGTCGGGGAACTCACCGAAGCGGTCGCGCAGGCCCAGCGCCACCGCTTCGACCGCGCCCACCGTCTCGGCTCGAACCAGGCGCTGGTACTCGCGCAGCTTGGCGGCGTAGGTTCCGGTGTACTCATCCGGAATGTAGGCGCTCAGCGGCAGATCCACCGGGGTCAGCGAGCGCCGTTGCAGGCCTTCCTGCGACTGCGAACCCTTGGCCTCGCGGACCGCTTCGCGGACCATCTGCAGGTACATGTAAAGCCCCACCGAATTGGCAAACCCGGACTGATTGGCTCCCAACATATCGCCGGCGCCGCGGATCTGTAAATCGCGCATCGCCAGCCGCAGGCCGGCCCCGAGATCATTGGCTTCCAGCACCGCCTGCAGTCGTTCCTGGGCGGCTTCGGTCAACCGATCTTCGCGCGAGTAGAGAAAGTAGGCATAGGCCTGGGTGGCCGAGCGTCCCACGCGGCCGCGCAGCTGGTACAGCTGGGCCAGCCCGAACATCCAGCACTCGTCCACTACCAGGGTGTTCACGTTCGGTAGATCGACACCGTTTTCGATGATGGCGGTGCAGACGAGCACGTCATGTTGGCCGCTGGCAAATTCCACCATCACCGACTCCAGCGCCCGCGACGGCAGTCGCCCGTGGGCTACCGCGACCCGGGCCCTAGGACAGATCCTGGCGATCTTGGCGGCCGCCCCGTAGATGGAATTGACGCGGTTGTGGACGACGAATACCTGTCCGCCGCGGGCCAATTCAGACTCGATCGCCTCGCAAACGACGTCCTCTTCGTAACCGGTCACGTAGGACTTGACCGGTCGGCGGTCATGCGGGGGCGACTCGATCACCGAAATATCGCGGACTTCGGTCAAGGCCATGTGCAGAGTGCGAGGGATCGGAGTGGCGGTAAGGGTCAGGACGTCGACCTCGGCGCGCAGTTTTTTGAAGCGCTCTTTCTGGGCCACCCCGAAGCGCTGCTCCTCATCGACTATCACCAGGCCCAGGTCGCTAAACGCGATATCGCGCGAGAGCAGGCGGTGGGTGCCGATCACGATGTCGACCCGGCCCGCCCCCAGGTCGGCCACGATCTGTTTCTGTTGCGCGGACGATTGGAAGCGCGAGAGCAGCGCCACCTGCAGCGGGAAAGACCCCAGGCGGTCGCGGAAGGTGTCGTGGTGCTGCTGCGCCAGGATCGTGGTGGGAACCAGGATGGCGACCTGCTTGCCCTCCTGAGCGGCCTTGAACGCCGCTCGCACCGCAACCTCGGTCTTGCCGAACCCCACATCGCCGCAGATCAGGCGGTCCATTGGCCGATCGGACTCCATATCGGCCTTTACTTGTTCGATCGCGGTGAGCTGGTCGGGCGTCTCCACAAACGGGAAGGCCTGCTCCATCGCCAGCTGCCAGTCCGAGTCGGGGCCGAATGAATGACCCGGGCCGCTCTCGCGCGCCGAGTAGATCTCCAGCAGTTCGCCGGCGATCTCGCGCGCCGCCCCGGCGGCCTTGCTCTTGGCCCGGCTCCAGTCCTTGGTGCCAAGCCGCGAGAGCTTGGGTTTGGCCTCGCCGGCGCCAACGAAACGCTGGATTCGCCCCAGCTGGTCGACCGGCACGTACAGCTTGGAGTCCTGAGCGTAAATGATCTGCAGGTATTCGCGGTCGCCGGCGGCATCGGCCAAGCGAACCACGCCGCGGTACTGGCCGATCCCGTGTTCGACATGCACCACGAAATCGCCCTCGGCCAGATCGAGCAGGAATTCGTCTTCCAGGGCGGGCTTGGCGACCGGCGCCGAACGGCGCCGCATGCGCCCGAATATCTCGGCGTCGGTAAGCAGCTGCAGGCCCAGCCCGCGGTGTCGCCAGCCGCGCATCAGCGAGGCTCGCGTTACCACCACGTCGCCCGGCCCCAGCGGACCGGAGGCCTCGGCCATCGCGGTCGCCCAGACCCCGTGCTCGGTCAATAGCTCGACCAGTCGGTCTCCCTGGTAACTGGCCAGGATGGTGGCCAAGCCGCTCTCGGCCAGCTCGTTGGCCATGTGCAGCAACCTGCCGCCGTAGCTTTCCGGAGACGACATCGCCTCCGTCGCCGCAACCTCGTCGGCGTCGGGGCCGGATCCGCTCTGCAGCACCGTCACATCGGCCGCTCCAACCCCAGCCAGCAACGGCTCCAGGGCATTCAGCGGGTCCCCGATTCCGGCCGGGAGCTGGCGGTCCTTGCGCAGTTGGGCGCGCATCCGGTCCTCGGCCCCGGCGTGCTCGCGCAGCGCCCAACCGATCGCGTCCGGATCCTCGACGGCCAGGCGCGCCGCGTCCGCAAAGTCGAGCAGGCTCGAGGATTCGCCCTGGCTGGAGGCCAGCAGGTAGGACGCCGCATCGAAGAAGGAGCCTTCCGCAAGCAGGACCATCTGGCGCTGCAGGCGATCCTGGTCGGCGCGGCGCAGGGCGGCCAGATCGAGCCGATTGAGCGCGGCGGCCGCTTGCGGACCGCGCCAGACCGGGTGCTCGGTGGCAGAGGCCACCTCCCAGCTCTCCAGCCAGGCGCCGGAGCGTTGGTCGGCAACCCCGAAGTGGCGCAGCGATTCGATCTCGTCGTCGAAGAAATCGACCCTTACCGGCAGCTCGGAGTCGGTGGGGAAGAAATCCAAAAGTCCGCCGCGCTGGACGAATTCGCCCGGTTCCTCCACCAGCGGCGAGCGCCGGTAGCCAAGCTCCAGCAGTCTCTGGGCGAGCTCGGCCGGCGGCAGCACCATTCCGGGCGCCAGCGCCAGCAGACGCTGGCGAAATTCCTCCACCGGGCACAGTTTGGGCAGAAGTGCCCGCGCCGATGCCACCACCAGAAATCCATCGCTTCCAGGGGAGGCGCGTTGCGCCCGGCTGAGGCGCTTTAGGACCCGGCTGCGGGCCGTCAGGATCGCATGATCGGTGCTGACCTGGGCGTGCACCAGGTGGTCGGGGGCCGGGAAGGACAGGACCTCAAGCCGCCCCGCCCAAAGTTCGAACTCGCGCAGCAGTTCTTCGGCGCGGTTCTCATCGGCCACCAGCAGCAGGTGCGGCCGGGCGCTGCGGGTCACTATTTCCGCCAGCAGGATTGCATGGGTGGCCGACATCGCCACGATCGTGGTCGGTGCGGCTGCGCAGGCGCGCCCGATGGCGGCCTCGAACTCGGCGGTGGCGACCAGCTGCGCCGCGATCCGTTCCGGCCTCAACGGGGGTCGGCCCAGCTGCGGTTGAACTCGTTCATTAGCTCCTGCGCGGTCATGTTGCCGACGCTAACCAGCGCCGCCTGCGCGGCCTCGATCATTCGCTTTACCGCCGGTTCCTGAGAATTTGTAAAGCGGCCCAGGACGTAATCGGCCGGATCGCGTCCCGGGGGCGGACGCCCAATTCCAAGCTTTAGCCGCAGAAATCGGTCGGTGCCCACCGCCGCGATTATGGAAGTTAGGCCGCGGTGACCACCGGTCGATCCTCCGAAACGTATCCGCAGGTTGGCAAAGGCAAGGTCCAGATCGTCGTGGATCACCACCAATCGGTCGGCCTCGAGCCCCAATCCGTTCAGCGCCGCTCGCACCGATTTGCCGGAAGCATTCATATATGTGTGCGGGAAAAGCAGTCCGATCGCCTCGCCATCGATCTCGCGCAGCGCCAGGCGTCCGTTGAAACGGCGGCGCGGGCTCGATCCGGGATTCGCCGCCAGCAGCCGCTCGCCAACCCGCCAGCCGACGTTGTGGCGCGATCCTTCATGCTTGCGTCCCGGATTGCCTAGGAATGCCAGCAGCCGGACCGCTTCGGGATCGCGCCGGAACAGTTCAATCAGCCCCATCGGAACCGACAACCTCCTCCCGGAATGAATCCGCCAGGCGCAGCCAGGCGCCCAGGTCGAGATTGGCGGGACGGTCGTCGGGGTCGATTCCGGCCGCCGCGAGCATACCGGTGACGGTTTCCCGGTCTACGTTCAGGCCGGCCGCCAGCGAGTTGATCAGCTTCTTGCGGCGTTGCGCGAACGCGTGCCGCGAAAGCCAGATGGCGCTGGCCAGCTGCGGGTCGCGGCGGTCGCGGTCGTTGGTATTTATGCTTATCACCGCCGAGGTCACTTTGGGGCGGGGCCAAAACGCCGAGGGCGGGACCAGGAACTCGATCCGCGCCTCCCCGAACGGCCTCGTCATGACCGTCAACGCCGACCAATCGCCCGGTTCGGCGCAGATCCGCTCGGCCACCTCGCGTTGTAGCATCACGGTCAGTCGGGCCGGCCGGTTGCGGCTGTGCAGGAGGTCGACCAGCAGCGGGGTTCCGACCGAGTAGGGCAGGTTTGCAACCACCTGGTACGGTCGATCGGGAAAGATCTGTTCCAGTTCGAGCGCGCGCGCATCGCGGCGCAGGACGGCAACGTTTGGATACCCGCGCAGCGCGCGGCGCAGCGCTATCGCCAGTTCGGCATCGACCTCGACCGCGATAACCTCCCGCGCCAGTCCGGCCAGGGGGCGGGTCAACACCCCGGTGCCGGCACCGATTTCAAGTACATTGGCGTCGGCCTCAATCTGGGCCGCGGCCACAATCTGATCGACCACGGCGTCATCAACCAGCAGGTTCTGGCCACGCGCCCGCCGCGGGCGAAAACCGCGCGGCGCCCCGCCGCGGGCCCCCCTAGCGCCGGCCAAATTCGTCCAGCGCGGCGATCACCGCGGCGCATCGATGCGATATCTTGTTCTTCTCCGATCGGCCCAGTTGCGCCAGCGTCAGGATGCTGCCCTCGGGGACAAAGACCGGATCATAGCCGAATCCGCTTTCCCCCTGCGGCGCGGCCAGGATCCGGCCGCGCAGGATGCCCTCGCCGACCGCCAGCACCGATCCCCGGCGGGCAATGGTTACAACGCTGCGGAACTGGGCACTGCGCAGCGGGTCGGGGATGCCGTGCATGATCGAGAGCAGGCCGGCGGCGCGTTCGGCGTCCGAACGCCCCGGCATGCGCGCCGAGCGGACCCCGGGAGCACCATCCAGGGCATCGACCTCCAGGCCGGAATCATCGGCCAGCACCAGCATCCCGGTACGGCCCGAATAGGCGAGCGCCTTGCGGACCGAATTCTCGGCCAAGGTCTCCCCGTCCTCTTCGACCTGGATGCAGATGTCAGCCTCGTCGGGACGCAGCCATTCCCAGCCGGATTGATCCAGGAGGTCACCCAATTCGGCTGCCTTGCCGGGATTGGACGTGGCCACCAGGATCCTCCGACCCCGATCGGATGCCATCAAATGCCCCACGCGGCGGCATTGCGCCCCAGGAAATCCGCTTCCAGTTCGGGTTCCAGGCCGATCCGGCGAACCCTCGCAAGCATCCGGCGCTGGCCGGTGAGCGGAAAGTCGGACCCGAACAGGATCCGGGCGGGCGCTATCCGGGCCATCAGGTTGTAAATGGAGCGGTCGTAGAGCAAGTGCGAGGCGGCGCAATCATAGCGCACCGATCCGGTCCGCATTCGGATCTCGGGCATGGATTCGTAGATCCCAAAGCCCGCCCCCCAATGCGGGAGCTGCAACCGCAGCCCGGACGGCATCGCGGTCACGAATTGGCCGATCTCTTTGGGCCCGGTGGCATCCTTGCCCGGATAGCTGTGCCCCGCGGGTTCGGTCACGTGGACACAGAGGATAAGCCCCCGGTCGGCGCAGGCCTGCGGCAGCGGCGAATCGCGGTTCAAGCTGCCCAGGTCAAAGCCTTGTGCCCCGGCATAGAGTTCGCCCACGGCAACGATCGGCGCCCCGCGCCAGTATTCGAGCTCGGCCATGGTGGCATCGGCATTATTTGCCGGAACCGTTATCGCCGGGCGGATGCGGCCATCGCTGGCTTGACCGGCCTCGACCAGATATTCGTTGCAGCGGCGATGCATCGCCTCGCCCTGCCAGCCGAATCCGAACACCAGCGACCGGGCTACCCCGGCGCGGTCCATTTCAGCAAGCAGGGAATCGGCATCGGCCATGCGCGCGCCCGCTCCGTAGAGAGCCCCGAACCACGGCTCGCGCGCAGCCACCGCCGCGCGCTCGGCGATTACTGACGGTGGAAAAATGTGGGTGTGGGCGTCGATGACCAGGGCCGGACCTGAGCTTTTGGAGGGTCGCTTGCGCTCTAACCACAAATTATGGAAGTGCCGCCGGCCGCTGCGATTAGGCCACCAGGCGCGGTGATTCCCGACCTGCACCGCCTAGGTACCCGCGACGCCGCCGGGCCGGGTCCTATCGGCGCCTACGTTCATTTCCCGTTCTGTTACCGGCATTGCTGGTACTGCGATTTCAACGTTCATACCGGCGATTCGGCCGCGATTGCCACTTACCTTGAGGCCCTTGAAATCGAAATCGCCACGCTCGCTGCTTTCCTGGAACCGAGCCCGGCGGTCGAGACCGTCTACGTCGGCGGGGGTACCCCCAGCTACGCCGGGCCGGTTCGGCTGGAGGAATTGCTGACCGGGTTGCGGCAGCGCCTGCAGTTGCCGGATGACGGCGAATTCAGCGTCGAGGCAAACCCCGTCGACGTGAACCCCGAACTTCTTGAGGCCATGGCCGCTGGCGGGGCTACCCGCATAAGTCTTGGGGTGCAGTCGTTTGCCGACCGGCGCCTTGGCATGCTCGACCGCGACCACGGCGGCGTCGGAGCACGGGCCGCGGCGGAGCTGGCGCTGGCGGTCGGCTTCAAATCGGTTTCGATCGACCTGATTTACGGCACTCCAGGGCAGTCGTTGGCGCAATGGCGCCATGACCTGGAGCGGGCGGCGGACCTGGGGACCGGACACATATCCTGCTACGCCCTGACCCTTGATTCGCGCCGCGCCCAAAGCCGGGCCTCCGATCTCGGGCCGGTTCCCGACGGCGACGGCATGTTCCCGTTCTATGCGGCGGCGCTGGCGATCCTGGAGTCCGCCGGATTCGAGCACTACGAGACTTCCAATTGGGCCCGGCCCGGCCACCGCTGCCGCCACAATGCCGCGGTCTGGGCGGGCGGGCGCTATCTGCCCCTGGGTTGCGGCGCACACGGATTTGTCGGCAACCGGCGTTACCACCTGGTCCTGCGACCCGACCGTTACGGCGAGCGCGTCAGGTCACACCTCCCGATCGTGGCCGGGGCCGAGGACCTTGACCGCCGCGACCTGCTGGTCGAGGCGGTCACGCTACCGCTGCGGACCGCCGACGGGGTTGACATCGCCGACCTTATCGCCCGCTTCGATTACGACCTGTTGGCCGAACACGGCGCGGTTATCGATCGCCTGTCCGCCGAATGCTTGCTCGAACTCAACGGGGGCCGTCTGCAGCCCAGCGATCGCGGCATGTTCGTGGCCGATGCCTTGGGGGCGGCGCTGCTGCCCAATGGCGTAGTCGACCGGTGAGGGCTTTTATTGCGGTCCCGCTGGATCGCCCGGCCCAGATGCAAATAAGCGACACGCTGCGCGGCCTGGGCGGGCGGGCGGGCGTGCGCAAGGTTTCGGCCCAGGACCTGCACATCACACTCTGGTTCCTGGGGCAGATCGATGCGCGCCAAGTGGACGCGGCCGCGGCCGCGATGCTGGCGGCGACGCGCGGAATCGGACCGTTCGAACTGCAGATCGGACCCGGCCTGGCTTCACTCGGCACCCGCCGGAGGGTGATAGCAGCACATGTCAGCGGCCAGCTGGGAGAGCTCCAGGGCGTCTATCACAAACTGCGGGCAGGGTTGCGTGGCCCCGATTGGGCACCCGACATTCGACCCTTCCGGCCGCATTTGACGCTGGCGCGCCTGCCGCGCAATTGCCCGGCGGATAAACGTCGGTGCATCTGGCAGGAATTCGAGCGGGCAATGGAACCGGCCGCGCTGCGATTTCAGGTTTCGACCGTGGTGCTGTTTGCCAGCCTTCTGCGACCCGAGGGCGCCACTTACAAGATCGTACGGAGCCAGAATCTGGTTCCGTCCGCGGATAACCCCTGCCCCGGGGTGGCGTTCCCCTGAGGAGGTTCCCGATCGCGTCCCCGCACCATTTCTGCCCGGCGACGCCGACGTTGACGCCGAGTCCGGGTAAGGCACCGCGAAATTGACCCCGCGATCCGGGGCCGGACGCGTCCGCTTCCGCGCCTTGTCGGCGCAGTGCCGGCCGCCATCGGATCGCCAGCGGAGTTTCTAGGGATGAATCCATTGCTGGCGGCCGAGCGGCAGCAGAAGACCTTCCTGACCGCCGAATGGCGCGATCTGGCGATCGTCAATTTCGAAATCGACCCCCAGATTTTGGAGCCCTATCGGCCGACTGGAACCGTAATAGACACTTGGCAGGGCCGCTGCTTCGTAAGCGTGGTCGGTTTCAGATTCCTCAGGACCCGGCTGCTGGGGATCCCGGTGCCGCTGCATCGGGATTTTGAAGAAGTCAATCTGCGTTTTTACGTGCGCCGCAGCGTGGCCGGGCAGCCCCGGCGCGGGGTCGTTTTCGTCAAGGAAGCGGTGCCGCGGCGGGCCGTCGCCTGGATGGCGCGCGCGGTCTACAACGAGAACTACGTCACCCTGCCGATGAGGCATCGGGTCGGGGTCGGATGCGCCCGCTACGAATGGTTGTTGGACGGGCGCTGGAACCGGCTGGCGGTTGAGGCGCACGCGCCGGCAGGGGTTCCGGCCGAGGGTTCGGCCGGTTCGTATTTTGCCGAGCACAACTGGGGTTACGGAACCCTGCGCGATGGTTCGACGATCGAATACCGGGTGGACCGCCCGCGCTGGCAGGTGGCGCCGGCTCAGATCAAAGATTGGAGCTGCAGCGCCGGGCAAATGTACGGCGGTGCTTTTGCGCCCTGCCTGGGGAGGGGCCCGGCATCAGTTTTCTTGGCGCACGGCTCGCAGGTGAAAGTAAGGCGAGGGCGGCGAGTTCAGACGTTGTAAATCAGGCGCAGCCCACGGTACTGCGCCCCGAGGCGCCTAGCCAGCGTCAGCGACCGCCGGTTCCCGGTCGAGATTTCGGCTGTAAGCGCCGATATCCCGTCCGCGCGCATCCAGGCGGCGCCGCCGGCCAGGGCCGCGCGCAGCGCAAAACGCCGCCGCACGGCGGGCACGGCGCCCAGAAACCCCAGTTCGCGCACCGCTCCGCTACCCGCCAGAAAGAACAGTCCCAGCGGCCGCGATTTGGCCATTACCACCAGGCCCTGGTAGTCGCCGCGCCCCTGGACCGCTCGCCCTGCGTGCAGGTCGCCGGCAACCGCGCGTAGGTCGTGGGCGCCGCTCAGGCCGAGATCGGCGGGCGCAAACGTGCGCGCGAAGAGGGAGACAAAATCCTCCTGCGGCATGCTCTCTACCGGCAGGCACCTGATTCCCGGCCGGGCCGCGCCAAAGTCCGGAATCGGTTCGATCCGTAGCACCTCACGGACCGCATCGGCGCCCAATGCGCCGGGGCCGTCGGCGTCAACCTTCCCGCGAAGGCGCACGCTCAGAGTGCGCGCGCGGCAGCGATCGGCGACCACGATCGCCAGATCGCGCCCGATGAGCGGCAACAGCTCGAAACCAAGCTCGGTTGCATCTATCGCGGCCACATCGCCGGACAAATCGGCCGCCTCGGCCAGCACCGCCACCAGGTCCGCGCCGGCCCGCCCCGGGACGGATGACAGGTGTGGACCGCTAGGCGCCGGGCCGTCCATCGCCGCCCGCACCTGAGGGCGCGGCCTCGTCGGCGTCCGGGTCCCGCCCCCAACCGCCGCCGCCGGGCGAACGCAGCGAAATCACCTCTCCGGGCTCGAGCACCACGGTCGACTTGGCTCCGACTTTGCGCCAGCCGTCGGTCCGCAGCACCAGGTTGTCGCCGGGTTTGCCGGGACCGCCCCCGGCCAAACCCCAGGGGCCGCGCTGGCGGCGTTCGCCCAGCAAGGTAACTTCGGTCCGGGTGAGCACCTCGATATCGCGTCGCATACCCATCCCTCCTGGATGGGCACCGTCACCGCCCGAAGCCGTGCGCAGCGAGTAGCGGCGCACCCGCACCGGCAGGGCGTGCTCGAGGGCTTCGATCGGAGTGTTCCAGGTGTTACTCATGGCCACGTGGATGCCGTGCGCGCCAGCCCGTTTGGGGCCACCGCCGCCGCCGCCGCCCATCGTCTCGTAGTAGGCAAACGGTGCCTGGCGCCGCTCGTCATACCCGCCCAGGGTGATGTTGTTCATCGTTCCCTGGCCGGCCGCCGGCACCAATTCGGGCAGCGCCTGCGCGAGGGCTCCCCAGACCGCGTCCACGACGCGCTGCGAGGTCTCGACGTTGCCGCCGGCCACCGGCCGCGGCGATTCGGGGTCGAGCAGCGAGCGCGGCGGAACGTCTATGGTTACCGATCCGTAGAGTCCGTCGTTGGCGGGCACGTCGCCGCCGACGATGCAGCGCAGCACGTAATAGACCGCCGAGCGCGCCACCGCTGCGGGGGCATTCAGCGATCCCGTGACCTGCGGGCTGGTCCCGGAAAAGTCGAACCGCATCCCCTCATCGTCGATCCTCACGCTAACCCGAATCGGCAGCGGCTCGGGCGAGATCCCGTCATCATCGAGGTAGTCGACGAACGCATAGGTGCCCCGCGGCAGGCGGGCGATTCGCGCGCGGGCCAGCCGGGCCGAGTATTCAATCAGCTCCTGCGAAATCGACATGATGCGCTCCAGGCCATAGCGGGCGGCGATGTCACCGGTGCGGCGTTCGGCGACGCGGTGCGCCGCCAGCTGCGCGGTCAGATCGCCTTCCCGTTCAGTCGGCGTGCGGACGTTGGCCACGATCAGGTCCAGGATCCCGCGGTCGATGCTGCCGCCCCGCACCAGCTTCACCGGCGGGATGATCAGGCCTTCCTGGAAGATCTCGCGCGCAATGGCCATCGATCCCGGGCTCATGCCGCCGACATCGGCGTGGTGGGCGCGGGTGGCCGCGTAACCGAACAGTTCGGGGCCCTCGGCGCCGGTGACGTAGATCGGCGAGACGGTGGTTATGTCGGGAAGGTGGGTCCCACCGCGATAGGGGTCGTTAAGGATCACCAGGTCGCCGGGGGCGGCCTCGTCGCGCCCGAATAGCTCGATCGCGGCCGCTACCGACATCGGCATTGCCCCCAGGTGCACCGGGATGTGCTCGGCCTGGGCGATGATCCGGCCGCGCCGGTCAAACACCGCGCACGAAAAATCGCGTCGCTCCTTTATGTTGGGCGAAAAGGATGAACGCTGCAGGGTCACGCCCATCTCCTGGGCAATCGAGGCGAATAATCGCTCGAACAGCGAGACCTGGAAGGCGCCGACCGCGCCGCCACCGGCGATTGTTGTGCTCAAGCGTCCAGCTCGGCGATGAACTGCTTAACGTTTTCCAGGTCGGCGCTGATGGTGGCCAGCTCGGCGCGCCGCCGCTCCACCACCGCCGCCGGTGCATTGCCGACGAATCCGGGGTTGGCGAGCATCGCCTGCAGGCGCCGTTCGCGGCCATCCAGGTCAAGCGCCCGATCGGCGGCGCGGGCGCGTTCGGCGTCCAGATCCAGCAGCTCCTCCAGCGGCAGGAACACCTGGATCCCGGCCGCGGCAACCAACGCGCAGCGACGGTCGTGGCGGCGCATGATGGCCCCGCTCTCGGCCCCGCCGCCGGAACCGGAACTGGCGATTTCCAGCTTTGAGATCCGCGCCAGGCGCCGGACAACCTCGGCTTCGGATGCCAGCTCTGCCGCCGCCGGCCCCGGCACGATCTCGGCCGGCACCAGCGCTGCCGGATCGATCTTGAAGTCCGATCGCACCCGGCGGATGGCGCCGATC
Source organism: Chloroflexota bacterium (assembly GCA_965217845.1). Lineage (GTDB taxonomy): Bacteria > Chloroflexota > UBA11872 > UBA11872 > VXNJ01 > VXNJ01. Next base: position 1,531,402 of record OZ244573.1, on the reverse strand, counting down.
GCCGCCTGGAGGGCGGAGACATGGTCGGCCACCCGTGCCCGTGCCTTGTCGGGCGCGCCGGCCCGGGGCCATGGCGCCACGATCAGATCCGGTTCCCCGCGGCCCGCCTGCAGATATCCCCAGAGAGCTTCGGTTACGAACGGCATATAGGGATGGAGCAGTTTTAGACCGTCGAGGAAGACTTCGCGCAGCACTGCCGCAGCCTGGGCCGCCGCGGCCGCGTTGGAACTTGCGAGCCGCAGCTTGGCGGCCTCGATGTACCAGTCGCAGAAGTCGCGCCAGAGCAGATCGTGGACCAGCTGCCCGGCTTCGCCGAACTGAAAGCGTTCCAGCAGTTCGGTCACCTGCGCAACGGTCTGGTCGCGCCGTTCCAGGATCCAGTGGTCGAACGCCGTCGGATCGGCTTGCCTGGACCCTGCCTTCGCCTGCGCGTTGATGACGAAACGGGCCGCATTCCAGAGTTTGTTGGCAAAGTTGCGCGCGGCGCTGAGGCGATCCCAGGCCAGCTTCATGTCATTGCCCGGGGACGAACCGGTGGCAATTAAGTAGCGCAGCGCGTCAGCTCCAAACTCGCCGATCACCTCGGCCGGATCATCGCCCGCCTGGGGGTTCGACTTGGAGACCTTGGTGCCGTCGGCGCGGCGCAGCAACCCGTTCAGGTACACGTGCCGGAACGGTATCTCGTCCAGCAGCGCCAGGCTGAGCATCGTCATCCGCGCCACCCAGAAAAAGATGATGTCGTAGCCGGTCTCCATCACCGTCGTCGGGTGGAAGTACTCTAGGTCCTCGGTCTTATCGGGCCAGCCCAGGGTCGAAAACGTCCACAGGCCGGATGAGAACCAGGTATCGAGCACGTCGCTATCCTGGCGCAGCGCGCCGCCGCAGGAGGGACAGGCCGTCGGGGCTTGGGTGGCAACGACCGGGTCGGGGCATGAATCGCAGTACCAGACCGGGATCCGATGACCGACCCAGATCTGGCGCGAGATGCACCAGTCGCGGATGTTGTCCATCCAGTGCAGAAAAACCTGGGCGAACCGCGGCGGATGGAACTGGATCTGACCGGAGCGGACCGCCTGCGCGGCCTTGGCCGCCATCGAGGCGGTGTTGATGAACCACTGCTGCGAGAGCATCGGTTCGATCACCGCCCCCGATCGCTGTCCGTGGCCGACGGCGTGGCGATGGGCGCTGCGGCCGGCAATGAGTCCATCGGCTTCGAGTCGCTCCAGCAGGTTCGACCGCGCCTGCCGGCGGGTCTGTCCGGCGAACGGGCCGGCGTTGGCGTTAAGGCGCCCGTCGCGCTCGAAGATGTTGATCATTTCCAGGTCGTGGCGCTGGCCGATGGCGTAGTCGTTGGGATCGTGCCCGGGCGTGACCTTGACCGCGCCCGAACCGAACTCGGGATCGACGTAATCATCGGCCACGATCGGGATCGCCCGCCCCAGAACCGGCACCAGCGCCTGCTTGCCCACCAGGTGGCGGTGGCGCTCGTCCTCGGGGTGGACCGCGATCGCGGTATCGCCCAGGATCGTCTCCGGGCGGGTGGTCGCAACCTCGAGCTGGCCGCCGTCGGCCAGCGGGTAGCGGACCGTCCAGAGCCAGGAATCGACCTCGCGGTATTCGACCTCGATGTCCGAGATCGCGGTCTGATCGACCGGATCCCAGTTCACCAGGTAGCTGCCGCGATAGATCAATCCCTTTTCGTAGAGCTGCACGAAGGCGGCGTTGACGGCGCGCGATAACCCCGGATCCATCGTGAAGCGCTCGCGTGACCAGTCGCACGAGGCCCCGGCCATGCGCAGTTGCGAGCGAATCTTCTGCCCGCTCTGGCGCATCCAGCCCCAGAACATCTCTTCGAACGCCGGGCGCCCTAATGCCTCGCGCGAACTGCCTTCGGCGACCAGCTGGTTCACCAGCACCGCGTTGGTGGCGATGGCGGCGTGATCGGTGCCCGGCAGCCAGAGGGTCGGCACTCCGCGCATGCGCTGCCAGCGGACCATCAGATCCTGGAACGTGACAAACGCGACGTGGCCGTAGTGCAGCGCGCCGGTCAGGTTGGGCGGCGGCATCGCAATCGAATACGGCTCCAGCGCTGGATCGATCTTGGGAGCGAATGCGCCTGAAGCCTCCCAGGCCGCATAGATCGCAGGTTCGACGCCGGCCGGATCGTAAGGACGCAGTAGCGCTTCCGGCAATGCCCCGTTGGGAGGCGTTTCCGGTGCGGGTGGGGCGGCGCTTGGAGTGGCGGGCATGGTCAGTTCGGAATCCGACGCGATTTTATTTGCCCGAATCGGCCGCGGTGCGCAGAACCTGTCCCAGGATGAGCGGTTTCGGCAGCGCCAATTGCCCCGAGACCGAAAATGCCGCCGCCACCTCCGCAACCGCCGGCTCTGGTTTGCCAGCGCCGCTAAAGACCTCGGCCAACAGATCGCCCGGCGCGACGCGATCGCCGCGCCGGGCGTGCAGCTGCACCCCGACGCCATGGTCGATGCGATCGTCCTTGGTTCGGCGTCCACCACCCAGGGATCGCACCGCCGCCCCGATACGCTGAGCGTCGATTGCGGCCACCACCCCCGGCTGGCTGGCTTTTACCGGAATCGGTCGACAACGTGCGTGCGGGGGATCGGCTAGGAACGCATCCAGGTCACCGCCCTGGGCCCCGATCATGGCGGCGAACTTCTCGCGCGCCGCGCCGGACGCCAGGGCCCGCCCGGCAATCTCGCGCGCCGCCCGCGGAGCGGGGCGGGCCCCCGAGTCGCGGAGCAGCCCGGCCACGATCGTTAAGGCCAATTCGACCAAATCCTGCGGCCCGTTGCCCTCCAACACCGCCAGCGCTTCGACGACCTCGATCGAATTGCCGACCGCCCGCCCCAACGGCTGGTCCATCGCCGAAACATATGCGCGCACCGTGACTCCGGCAGCGCTACCGATTTCGGCCATCAGGGTGGCCAGCGCCATCGCGTCATTGAACTCGGGCATGAATGCGCCGCGGCCGCACTTCACGTCCAAGGCCAGGGTGGCGGCCCCGCCGGCCAGCTTCTTGCCCATGACCGAGGCGGCGATCAGCGGGATCGAATCGATGGTGGCGGTCACGTCGCGCAGCGCGTAGAGGATTCCGTCGGCGGGGGCGATATCGCGGCTTTGCGCCGCGATCGCGAGCCCGTGTTTCAAGACCTGGACACGCAGTTCGACCGGGTCCAGGTCGACCCGCAGCCCCGGAATCGATTCCAGTTTGTCCAGGGTGCCACCGGTGATGCCTAGGCCGCGACCGGACAACTTGGGGACCGCCAGGCCGCAGGCCGCCGCCAGCGGAACTACCACCAGTGAGGTCTTGTCGCCAACTCCGCCGGTGGAATGCTTGTCCACCACCGGGGCGTCGAGCTGCGGCCATTGCAGACGCGTGCCGGATCCGGCGATGGCGTCGGCCAGGGCAACCGTCTCGGCGCGGTCCAGCCCCTGCAGGCAGACCGCCATTGCCCATGCTGCCGCCTGGTAATCGGCCACGTCACCGGCGACCAGGCCATTGAGGAAATCCTTGATCGCGCCTTCGGAATGGCACTCGCCGGCGCGCTTGGCGGCAATGAACGCTACGGGGTCAAACACGGGCAATTCTTCAATCGGAACCGATGCGGCGGCGATCGATGTCGGGGGCCGGGGCCACTGCAATGTTCGCTTGGCCAGGAACCGGTTGATATGGCCCGGAGTTAGCGGGCGGTGGCGAGAATGTATGCGTTTTGCTGCCCCGGAGTCGAGTCCGACGACCCCGAACCGCCGCGCCCCAATCGCATGCAGAGATACGACCGGCCATTGAACGACGAATCTGAGGTCTTGGCGCTGGCGCAAACCATCTACGAACTGGGCGGGATCGAATTCGGCGCATTCACCCTGGGCCGATCGACCGTCAACTCGCCCGTCTACATCAATCCCAAAGTGCTCTGCTCGCACCCCGGCGCGCTGCGCACCGCAGCGCGCGTAATGCTCGAAGAAACCCGGTCACGTCAGCAGCGCCGGCGGCCCCAGTGCGGGCCTTTCGACCTGATCGCCGGAGTGCCTCTGGGCGGGCTCAATCTGGCCACGGCAATGTCTCTGGAAAGTGACATTCCCTTAATTTATGTCAATCCCAACCCCTCCGGCAGTTCGCGCATCGAGGGGCGTTACCTGCCGGGCCAGACCGTCCTGATCGTTGACGACCTGATCACCTCCGGGGGTTCGATCACGGCCACCGCCCAGGCATTGCGTTCAGTCGGTCTGCAAGTTACCGACGCCGCCGTATTGATCGACCGGGTTTCCGATTCGGATGCCGGACGCGGCGAGGCCGGTCTGAACCTCTTCAGCATCCTGCACCTGCGCCGGATCCTGAACTACTACATGTCACGCGGCTGGATCTCGGAGAACAATTTCCAGCGCTCGCTCGAATACCTGGGCGCCGGCGCCGCCGACTGACTCCGGCCGGGACGTGGAGCAAACTTTTTAGAATAGCTCTGCCCGCCTCCGGCTTCGCGGCTTCATGCGGTGGGCGGGACCACCTAGCAGTAAGGGTCAAAACGTGCCATCCGTAGGGCCGCTCGAGCTCCTAATCATCCTGGCGATCGTCTTGGTCGTTTTCGGGGTCGGCAAGATCTCGGGAATCGGCGGCGCCCTCGGCCGCAGCATCCGCGAATTCCGCCAAGAGGCCCGGCCCGAGGACGGTGAAGCCGAGGACGACGAGTCCGGCGATATGGCCGCCAGCGCCGATGCGGCGGGGTCGGCCGAATCCAGCGAGAGCAAGTCGGCCAACTCTTAACCACCGGCCCGCACGGGGACGGTTGGGGAGCGCTGCTAGACCGCGCTGTGCTCCAGCTTGGGAGCGTAGCTGCCCGGATACAGGAATTCCCGCCAGCTCGGGTCCTCGCGCCCGGCGGCTTTCAGTTGCACCATCCGCTGCATCGAAATCAGGGGCCGCGCGGGCTTGCGCCGCAGGCGCATGCCGGCTTGGCGCAGCGTGTGGCCGCCCTTGCGCAGGTTGCAGCGACGGCAGCTGGTCACCAGGTTCTCCCAGGTGCCGGGTCCGCCCAGGCGCTTGGGAAGCACGTGATCGACGGTAAATTCCGCCTCGCGCACGCCGCAGTACTGGCAAGTGTGGTCATCGCGGGCAAAAAGTTCGCGGCGGCCCAGTTTGGCGCCCGGCGGCGGGCGGCGCACGTAATAGCGCATCCGAATCACTGCGGGGCGGGTCAATGAACTCTCAAAAAGCCGGAACCGTTGCCGGTGCTCGGTAACAAGTTCCGCTTTACCGCGGTCGACCAGCACGAAGGCCCGCCGGTCGGAACAGATATTTAGCGGTTGGTAATCCAGATTGAGAACCAGGGTTCGCATGCAGCATGCCTCCCGGCGGGATTATCCGCTAACGCCGGCGGCGGGCCCGCGTGACTGACCGCGCCGGCCCTGCCAGCGGGGGCGCAATTGCGCCGCAAAGACACGTTCGGAGGTTGCGCTTTGACAAGATCGGACCGGCGCGCTACCTGCCCCACAATGACCTGATCACGGCGTTCGTGAGGGCGCTGCGGCGGATAAATGCTCCGCTGGCCTACACTCAGGGCTTTTCGCCCAAGCCGCGGTTGCGGTTCGGCCCGCCGCTGCCGGTGGGGCACTGCGGGCGCGGCGAACTGGTCGACGTGGAGCTGGCCGAGCCCGGACCGACAAATCTCGCCGCGACACTTGATGCGGCCTGTCCGAGCGGACTTAGCATCGTCGGTGAGGATGTCCCGGTTAGCGGAAAACGCTCGCCAATGGCGGCCGCGCGTAGCTACCACTACCGCGTGCAGATCGCCGAATCGGCACCGGACCTACAACTCCGGATCGAGCGTTTTCTGGGCCTTGCTACGGTCCCCGTCCAGGTCGAGCGCGGTCCCGGCCGGGTGCGCGGGATAGATGTGCGCCGGGCGGTTCAGGCGCTGCGGGCAAACGGAACCGCCGAGTTCGAGGTCGAAATAGCCCTGGGCGAGGGCACGCTGTGCCGGCCCGAAGACGTGGCCGGCGTCCTCGGTCTGCGTCTCCATGGCTGCACCCGCACCGCGGTCCGCTACGAATTCGAGAATGTGAACACATGAAAACCGCGCAACTGGCTTCGGCGCTGGCCGATCGCCAACTCTCCACCCAGCCGATCGTCACCCGCGACGAGGGCGCCGGGATCCATCTCGCCGAGGACGGCGAAGGCGGGCGCTGGGCGCTCAAGCTCCACGGCCCCGACCGCGACGCTTACCGCACTGAGAAAGAAACCCTGCAGCAGTTGGCCCGCTTCGACGCCCCCACCCCCAGCGTGCTGGGTTCGGACGACGATGCAGCAGCCCTGCTGCTCAGCTGGCATGGCGATAGGACCCTGGACCAGATCATCAGCGAGCGCCGCGACGATCCGCTGGTGGTGGTGGCCCTGCGCTCCCTGGTCGCGGTCGAACTCGTGTTCGCCCAGATTTCGGGCCCGCGAGATGAGTCCGATCAGCTCGTTGCCGAACATCTGCGCCGTCGCGATCAGGATGAACTGGCCCGCAACGCGCGCGCCTGCCGACTGATTGACCCGGACCTGCACGATGCCGAGGAGTTGCTTAAACCGCTTTACGAAATCGCCTGGCAGGGTTCCTGGAACTACGGCTCGTTGGACTGCTCGGCCAGCAATATGGTCAGCGACGGCGAATCGGTCACGGTGATCGATTTCTCGGTGCTGGGGGCCGAGTGGGTCGAGCGCCGGATGGCATCTTATCTGATCGCCAGCGGGGCGCGCGGGGCCGGCGAGGAATACGTTTGTGCAATAACCCCCGATCTGGTGCTGACCCTTATCGACCTGTTCGAATACCTGGGCGGCGGCTATCGCCCCGAGCTGATCGGGATCCAGCGTTTCCTGGCGCTGCTGGGGCTGCTGGGGCGCCTCGACCGGGCCCGTGCCGAAGGCGCCCCGGTAAGCGAACGGCGCTGGCAGTCGGTGGTCGCCGCCCTGGGCGAAGCGGTGGCCCATCCCCAGGAATTGAGCGAACTGGTGCACGAGCTGGGGCTGGACCGGCGCTGACCGGTCCGCGGGCGTTTCGGTTGCCCCTAAAATCGGGCAAACCAACTGCCGCAAACGCCCATCTGACGGGAGCTAAATATGTCCCAACCGCCGATCGAGCGCCCGTTCCGTCCCCGGGCCCGCGATGTGACCGTCGACGGTGTTCCCTGGATCGCCCGAATGTCTGACAAGGCCAAGGCCTTAGCGGGCGGCTACATCGACGAGTACATCTACCCCTGCCCGATCGACCGCCGCGTCCTGGCGCAGCTGCAACTCTCATCCGAGGATTTCATCCAGATGGCAGTGGCGGCCGCGAGCGACGAGGTCCTGGCGCGCGACGTGCGCACGCACGTCGCCGAGCTGCGCAAGGCGCAGGTAGCCTAGGACCGATCGGCCGCGCTCCGGCGCGGCTGCCCGTCCCCGGCGGGCCTTCCTATACTGGCTTGGCCCGCTAGCTCAATTGGCAGAGCAACTGACTCTTAATCAGTAGGTTCAGGGTTCGATTCCCTGGCGGGTCACCCCCATCCCGATCCGGCCGCCGGTTAGCGCCGGTAGCGCTCGTGCCCGCGGTAGCCGCAGTTGCGGACCCTGAAGACTCCGGCCGCGCCCATGGTCACGTAAAGGTCGGTAAGGTCTTGCCCGCCAAAGCACAGGTTGGTGGGGAAACCCGGCGGCGTCGGCTGCATCTCCAGCACCCGACCGCTGGGATCAAAAACGCAGATCATGGGTCCGGGACCGTTCACCGCCCAGCCAGCGGCAGCCATGACATAGCCCGCCGCGGTCAGGGTCAGCCCGTCGGCGCCGCGCGAGGGAAAGAAATTGTGCATCACGCGGTATTGACCCAGCGACCCGTCGTCGTCGACCGGATAGGCGCGCAGTTCGCGCGCCGCGCCCTCGCCGTAATCGCTCTGGACCACGTAGAGCGTCTTTTCGTCCGGGGAGAGCAACAGTCCGTTGGGCCGGGTGGTGTCGAACGTTAACCGGGTCAGGGTGCCCGATTCCGGATCCAGACGGTAGACCGATTCGTGGTCCAGCTCCATGTCGGCCCTGGACTCGCCGTAGCGCGGATCGGTAAACCAGATCCGGCCCTGCGAGTCCTCGGTCAAATCGTTGGGCGAGTTGAGGCGGTCGCCGCCGAAACTGTCAACCAGCACGTCGCGCCGTCCATCGCGGATCCGCGAGATGCAACGACTTGCCACCTCGCAGCAGTAGATCTCGCCGGTTGACGAACAGAGCAGGCCGTTGGTCTGGTTAGTGCCTTCGAAATAGCGCCCTACGACCCCGCTCGCGGGATCGTAGGAGATGATGCGGTGGTTGTTCATGTCGGTAAACAGCAACGCCGCGCCATTCCACTGCGGCCCCTCGGTGAAAGAGTAATCGCCCCCGATCGGTTCAAATTCCCATTCCGCCACGTGTTCTATCTCCCTGATACTGAATGCTGCGGCGACAGCGGTTGCGGCTGCGCCCAATCCACCTTAAGTTCCCGCGGCGCCGCAGACCGCATGTTGGCGGTCCGGATAATGTGGCGATCCATTGCCTCTGCCCCGCCACAATGGCCGCTCCCCGCAAACGCTCCCCGACTCCCAATTTCAAGGTCCGCCGCTGGCGCGAAAGCCGCGCCAAGCGATCCGCGCGCGCGGCCGAGATAGTTGGCCGGTTGCGTTCGGAGTACCCGGACGCCGACTGCGCCCTGACCTATTCCAGCCCCTGGGAGCTGCTGGTGGCCACCATCCTCTCGGCCCAGTGCACCGACAAACGCGTCAATGCCGAGACCCCGGCCCTGTTTGCACGATTTTCCAGCCCGGAGAGCTTTGCCGAGGCCGACATCACCGAGATCGAGGAGTTGGTGCGCCGGACCGGATTCTTCCGCAACAAGGCGCTCGCGATCAAGGAATCGGCGATAACCGTGGTGGAGGTCTATAACGGCCAGCTACCCCGATCCATGGAGGACCTGCTGGGCCTGCGGGGCGTCGCCCGCAAAACCGCCAACGTGGTGCTGGGGACCGCCTTCGGGGTCGCCGTCGGGGTCGTGGTCGATACCCACGTGACCCGACTCTCACAGCGCCTGGGGCTCACCGCGCGGACCGATGCGCCCGGGATCGAAAAAGATCTGATGGCATTGGTCGAACAACTCGAATGGGTATTTTTGGGCCACGCCCTGATCCTGCATGGGCGCGCCGTCTGCAAGGCCCGCCGGGCGAACTGCGCCGAGTGCGTGCTGGCCGATGTCTGCCCGTCGGCGGTGGTTTCCTAGGCGCTGCGCCCGGCCGCGCGGCCGACCCGGGTGGGGATCTTTACCCACACCCACCAGGCGCCGAACCCGGCCAAGCTCAGGCCCGCGACCGCCAGCAGCAACGGCGGTCGGGAAATGGCAAGTGAAATCAATATCGAGACTGCAATCGCGGCGACTATTGCCAGTTTGCCGCCGCGCGGCAGGGTCGGATCGTCATACCAGGCCCGCAATCTGGGGCCAAACAATCGGTTCTGGAGCATCCAGCGGTGCAGCACCGGGCAGCTGCGCACGAACGCCCCCGCCGCCAGGATCAGGAAGATCGTGGTCGGCAGTCCCGGCACCACGGTCCCGATCGCGGCCAGCGCCAGGCACAACAACCCGCCGGCGAAATAACAATAGCGCAGCAGCCGTTCGCCCAGGCGCCGTCGCTTCATAGCGGCCCCGGGCCCAGGTGCACCTGCTGGCGGCCGCGGCGGGAACTGTGGTGGAGTAGCCCGCGAGCCTCCAGCTCAAGCTTCGGCGAAGTCACGCACCAGCCTAGCGAAGCGTATTTCCAGAGGGGTGCGTTCAGGCCGTCGGCACCGGCGTCGGCGAGATCGGCGCATGCGATTCCCTGCCCGCTGCCACCCAAGGCGCGCAGGATGGCGCCTTTCAGGTCGCAATAGCGTTGGGAACTGATCCGTACCGGTTTCATACCCGGTTTCGGATCAAGTACCGAGACTCGGTCCTCGGCTTTGCGGCCGGGCAAACGCGCTGCTCCTACATAAGATCGATTGCCGCAATTTGATTTTAGGAGTGGACCGGCGCAACATTAACGCCGGCGATCTTCAAGGAGCACGACCGATGGGCATACTGGACCGGTTCTCGCTGGCCGGCAAGAAATCGCTGGTAACCGGCGCAGGGACCGGTATCGGCCGGGCAATCGCAACCGCGCTGGCCGAGGCCGGCGCCGACGTAGCCCTGGTCGGGCGCCGCCGCGACCCGCTGGAGCAGACCGCCGACCGGGTGCGGGCGATCGGCCGACGGTCCCTGGTGCTGCCCGCGGACGTGCGCGCCAAGGACGAGGTGAACCGCTTCGTTGACGCAATCGTTGCCGCCTGGGGTCGGCTTGACATCGCGGTCAACAACGCCGGCATCGCGGCGCACGTGGACACCCTGGACGCTTCCGAGCCGCAGTGGGACGCCATGATCGACACCAACCTCAAAGGTCCGTTCCTCTGCATGCAGGCCGAAGCCCGGGTCATGATTGCCGGCGGCGGCGGCAAGATCATCAACAACGCATCGATGTCGGGCAGCATCGTAAACCGCCCGCAATGGCAGGCGCCCTACAACACCTCCAAGGCGGGCCTTATCCACCTGACCCGCTCGGTAGCCGCAGAATGGATCCCGCATGGCGTTTATGTGAACGCGCTGAGCCCCGGTTACATCGCCACCGAGATGGCCGACAACCCGCATATCCGAGAGAACCTGCAGCCGACCTGGCTGCGCGACACTCCGATCGGGCGAATGGGCACGGTTCAAGACCTGCAAGGCGCAGTCATCTACCTGGCCTCGGATGCTTCCAACTTCACCGTCGGGCTAGACATGATCGTCGACGGCGGGTTCACCATCTTCTGACCCGGAAAACCGCGCGCCGCGGCAGTACCACGACAAGAATCTGAGGGTGGATAGCAACCTACCCGCAACCGCAAGCAAGGCACCCCGATGGCGACCGAAACCCGACCCGAAGAACTGCCGGCCGAGTTGGACCAAATGCTCAGCGAGAACCAGGCCGGACTGCCCGGACGCATGCCGACGCCGATCAACGTCGTCATCATCGGGGCCGGATCGCACTTTACGCCCAAGCTAGCGGCCGACATCCTCGCCATGCCCGGATCCGCCGGGGGCCAGCTGCGGCTCTGCGATATCGATGCCGACCGCCTCGAGACGATGACCGCGGTGGTCAAGACGCTGGTTACCAGGACCAATAATTCCGAGCGCTGGTCGGTCGCCGCCGGCACCGACCGCAATCGCCTGCTTGAAGGCGCCGACTGGGTTGTTGTCACGATCGAGGTCTCGGGCCTGGAGACGATCGGTTTCGAAAACGCCATACCGGAGCGTTACGGCGTCGACCAGTGCATCGGCGACACGATCGGTCCCGGCGGGCTGTTCAAGTGCTTTAGAACCCTGCCGGCATTTCTGCAGATCCTTGCCGACTGCGAACGCGCCTGTCCGGGGGCGATCGTCCTCAACTACACCAATCCGATGGGGATGCTCTGCCAGGCGGCAGCCATTGCCTCAAACATGCAGGTCATAGGACTCTGCCATTCGGTCCAGGGCACCTCGCGCCTGCTGGCCGAGCGCGCCGCGGTCGACTACGAAGAAATGACCTGGGAGTGCGCCGGTATCAACCACCTGGCCTGGTTCACCCGCCTCGAGCACGGGGGGCGCGACCTTTACCCGCCGCTAAAAGAGCAGGCCCGCGCCGACCTGGCCGCGGCCGAACCCGGCGACAACTCGATCGATCTGGTGCGCAAGGACATGATGCTGCATTTCGGGGCTTTCATAACCGAGAGTTCGGGTCATCTTTCTGAATACCTGCCCTGGTACCGCAAGCGCGCCGCAACGCGCGCCCGTTTCATGCGGTCCGGATATCACGGCCAGAGCCGATTTCTGCTCGAAATGTGGCCGCAGCGGCGCGCTGCCGACGAAGCCGAACGGCGCGCGATGGCCAGCGGGGAGGCCGAGCTGAGCACCCGAAGGACCTATGAGTACGCCTCCTGGATCATCGAGGCGGTCGGCAAGGATTGCCCGTTCGTATTCCACGGAAACGTTCCCAATGACTGGCAGGGTTCAGGACCCCTGATCCCCAACCTGCCGCGCGACGGCATCGTCGAACTGGCCTGCGTGGCCGACGCCCGCGGGATCACTCCGAGCGCGGTCGGGCCGCTGCCGCCCCAGATGGCCGCAGTCTGCCGCAGCAACATGAGCGTGATCGAACTGGGCGCCCTGGCCGGGCTGGGGCGCGATCGCGAGCTGGCCCGTCAGGCGCTGATGCTCGATCCGTTAACGGCGGCGGCTTGCACGCTGGCCGAGATTGAGGCGATGGCCGAGGAGCTCTTTGCCGCCGAGGCCGACTACCTGCCCGGTTGGTAGCCTGGACCGGGCCTCTTAACCCAGCACTGCTGCCAGTACCGACAAGGCCGCCGACGCGGCGCCGGTAGCTGCCACCATAAGCACCGAGCGCAGGCGCAGCGCCCGGCGGAAAGCCGCTGAATCGAGCCCGGCCACATTTCCCGCCACCGTCGGGTCGATCTTGCCGCCGAAGTCAAAGCCGACGCATATCCGAAGTTGGGCCTGGGCGATTCCCATCAGACCCAGCCAAAGCGGAACAACCAGCAGCAGCCGCCAGCCCGGGTCGGGGCCGAACGCGATCAGGACCGCAAAGCAAACTATCGCCAGCTGGATGAAGATCACCCCGAAGACCAGGCGCTGGCGGCGCTCGGCGGGGCCGATGTTGCAGACGATTCCGCCGCTTAAATCTCGCGCCACCAACTTAGCCCTTCAGCTGGTTCACCGCCGCGCGCAGGCGCGCGCTGACACGCTCTGATCCCAGTACCGCCATTGTGGCAAAAAGCGGCGGTGTGGCCCGCGACCCGGTAATCGCAACCCGGATCGGCATGAACAGCACGCCCGTTTTCCAGCCGAGTTCATCGGCCAGGCCGCGCAAAAAGTTCTCGGTGGCGGCCCGGTCGCCGACATCGTTGCGATCGGCCCATTCGGCCACCGCCAGCAGCGCGGCGGCGCTTTCCTGCCGGGATTGGCGGCGCGCCAGCAGCAGCTTGGGGTCGGGTTCGACCGAGTCGCTGAAAAAGAAGGAAATTACATCCGGAAGATCTGACAGCCGTCGGATGCGTTCCTGCTCCAGCGCCAGCGCGGACTCAAAGTATTCGCGCGACGGGCGCCGCACCGGTTCGAATCGGCCCTGATCGTTGCCGGCGCCGGACGGCGCGGCAAAGTACCCGTATTCCTCAAGGTAGTCCCAGGCGCGCTGGCCAAGTTCGGGAAGCGGCAGGCCACGCACATAGTTGCCGTTGAACCAATCAAGGCGATCGTGGTCGAAGATGGCGTTGGCGCGGGTGATGCGGTCGGCGCTAAATTCCCGCACCAGGTCCCGGAGTGAAAAGAACTCGCGCTCGTCGCCGGGATTCCAGCCCAGCAGCGCGATGAAGTTGTTCACCGCCTCGGGCAGGTACCCGAGATCGCGGTATTCCTGGATCGAAACCGACCCGTCGCGCTTGGAGAGCTTCTGGCGCTTGGCGTTCAGGGTCAGCGGAATGTGGCCAAAGCGCGGACAATCCCATCCCAGCGCGTCGTACATGACGACCTGCTTGAAGGTGTTGGAAATGTGATCGCCGCCGCGCAGGACGTGGCTGATTGCCATGTCGTGGTCGTCGGCCACGACCGCGAAGTTGTAGACCGGCGAACCGTCGGAGCGAGCCACGATGAAATCGCCCCAAAGTCCGGCGTCCTCGCTCAATTCGCCCAGCACCAGGTCCTCAAACTCCACCTGCCGAGTCGGCACCTTGAACCGATAACTGGCCGATTCACCGGCCTTAAGCAGCGCTTGGACCTGATCCTGCGCCAACCCGCGGCAGCGTCCCGAATAGCGGGGCGGGCGCTTGGCGCGCTGGGCCGCCTTGCGCTCCTCGGCAAGTTGCTCGGGGCTGCAGAAGCAGCGGTAAATATGTCCGCGTTCGATCAGGCGCTCGAGGTGACGGCGGTGTAACCCAAGCCGTTCACTCTGTCGGTAGGGGCCGTACTGCCCACCCACGTCGGGGCCTTCATCCCAGTCCAGCCCCAGCCAGGAAAGTCCCGAATATATCGCCTGTTCGTATTCGTCGCGGTTGCGGTCGCGCGCGGTATCTTCAACCCGCAGCACGAACGTCCCTTCGCTCTGCCGCGCCAGCAGCCAGTTGTAGAGCGCGGTGCGGGCGGTCCCCACGTGGATCGAACCGGTCGGGCTGGGCGCGATCCGAAAACGCGGTTTTGCCGCGCCGCTATTCATCGTCGCATCGATCGAGCTGGCCGCGCGCGTCTGCCAGGAGCACCGCCAGCGGTAGCGCGCCCACCTGGAAACGGCCCCCGCTGATGCCGTCCAGTACCGCTTCGAGTGGGACCCACTCAGTCTGCAGGATCTCCGAGTGGTCGCGCTCGGTCCCGACGAATTCGAGACCGCGGGCGCGAAAAAACTCCAGGCGCAGGCGGGTGAGCGCTGGAATCGGGTGGATAGCCCCGAAGCTTTCGGCCGAGAGGGCAGCGTAGCCGGTCTCCTCGCGCAGCTCGCGCAGGGCGGCTTGGACCGGATCCTCGTCCGGACGGATCGATCCCATCGGCAGGTCGCAGACGACCAGCTTTAACGGGTGGCGGTATTCGCGGACGGTAAGTATGCGTGCCCGATCGTCCTGGGCCAGGATCGCCACCGCGCGGGCGCGACTGGCCAGATAGGTGTAGGTATGCCGGCGCCCATCAACGTCGGCGGCAATCTCATCCTCAAATACCGGAAATCGGCCCTGCCAGGCGATGCGCGAGGACACCGTCGTCCAGCCCAACTGCTGGGTATCGATATCTCTCGGCCGCGAATCTGGCATTATCTCGGGCGTTACCGCCAAGTCAAGGTCAAGTGGCGCGGTGACTAATGGTCAAATGATCCGCTGCGGAATGATGAATTGACCGTCGATGAATGGCGCGGCGCGGCGAAACGCGGCGTAGTCGCCGTGATTGGGCACCAGCAGATTTCTCAGCGAATCGCCCAGCAGGGTTAGTTGCACCTCTCCATTGGCTGCCAATTGAAATATTGCCGCCTGGAAATACTGCCGCATGAAACCGGGTGTCTTGCCTTCCGACAACATGCCCGGAGCGTTCCTGTCGCGGCGCGCCTCAGTCTTGGGGAACCCGAAACTATCAACCCCGCCGAGGCTGTTGAAGAAATCAAGGAATCCGGTCTGGGTGCCGTCGGCAGCAGTGTTGGCCACATAGTGCATGAACGCTGGGAAGAAGACCGCAGCTGACGGCGGGGAAGCCGGAGGCGGCTCAAATTTCTGATCGACGCTGCCGCCCGCGCCGCCGCCGAAGTAATCCCACGCCAGGCGCCGCTCGGTGACCCATATCCCGCCCAGATCATGGCGAATGTGGAAATCGATTGCGCCGCGCTGGAAGAACTGGGTTAACGTTCCCTGTTCAAGCTCGAGCACCTCTGAGGTCGGGAATCCCCAGCGCTCGCGCTGGCCGGTGCGGTTGTGGTAATTCAGGAATTCGGCGGGCAGGGTGCGACCACCGACCGTGACCTGCAGATCGGAGATGTTATGAACCAAATCGGGGTTACCAACTGCGGCAACGCTAATTGTGTCGACTACTCGCACAGTCTCAAAAATCGACTGCGGAGCGGTGGGAGTGACTGGGCCGGATCCCGACCCATCTTCAGTTACGGTCAGGCGGGCAATGCTTTCGACGGTGTCCAGGCTAGTGTGAACCCTGCTCTCACCGTAGAGGATGGTGAAGGTGTCATCGCGGCTGTCGTCGTCGGATGGAACTGCGAACCCGAGCAGGTACTCGCCTTCAGCTTCGATCTGCGATGGGCTCGGGGCCTCACAGGGGGCGTCGCAGTCATTTTCACTGTCCTCGTAAGTGCCTGTATCTCCGGCCAGTGAACGGAAGAGGACCGCGCTCTCGGCCAGTGCGCTCAGGCCCAGCACCAGGGTTCGGCCTTCGCCCACGGAGTAGGCCTGGCGATCGAGCCCGTAATCGGGGTCGTCGTTGAATTCGTGGCTGGCCAGCCGCACCGCCTGACGGGGCCCGACGCTGGCACGAAATGTCGACGACACATTGCTGCGGCTAAAACCGGTCCGGCGCGGACCGGGGTTATCGGAAACATCGATAAATGCCACATTCGGTGCATCCAGATCTGATCCAATGCCGTCGAAGACCCCTGCAGGAAGCGATGCGAGATCGTTGTCGGTCAGATCCAAGGATCCCAGGTCGGTCAATCCGGAAAAATCACCGGCCCGCAGGTCGTCGATTTCCGAGTTGGACAAGTCCAGGGCGCCGAGGTCGGCAAGATCATGGGCGCTGATCTCGTCGCAGTCCTTGCCGACATCCTCCACAAGCAGATCGCGGACTGGCCGCGACCGGTCGCAAACTTCGACCGCGGGCGCGTCGTCGTCCGCAATGGTTAAACGGGCATCGTCGTTGCCGCGGATCTCACGTTCGATCTCGTCGAAGTTGTCATCTTCGTCGTCAGTGTAATCAGGCGGCGAAGTCGTGGCTGCCTCAACGGCTTGCGAGCGCAGATCGAACACTCCGACCGCTGAAAGGGTCACGTCGGCACGCTCGGGCCTTTCAATCACGAAATCGTCCGGAACCCGGAACGGGATCGCATAGAGGGTCCTGGCGGAATCGTCGGAGTTGACCAGGAAGAAAACCTGCTTGTCGTCGCCTTCGACTTCAATATGCAGCTTCAGAACCAGGTAGAAACCATCGTCCCCGTCGGCATCGTCGGACCCGTCGGTTTTGCTCCACTTTGAGAAACCAGACGGGATAGAACTCCACTGGAATGTGAACCAGACGACGTCATCTTCGGCACCGCTGTAAGACTGGTTGGCCAGGCCGCTGGTTGGGGCGGAATCACCGTCGAGCAGAAACGTCAACCCGATGAATCCGCCTGCGTTGTCGTTACCGAAATTTGTGCCTTTCGCTTCTTCGCCGAATGGGCGGTAGCTGGGGCTGCTTTCGTGCGCTTTCAGCGCGGCGCTTACGTCTAGATCTGCCAGATCAATATCACTGCCGCGCAAGTCGACTCGCGAACCTTCCGCGTATCCATCAAGCTCACCTTTGCCCGGGACGAATGCTCCCCCAACAACGTAAGGCGCGACGTCAAGATCGCCGCTCCAAGCGACTTGGCCAACAGCTTGGTTAGTTTGGGCAAAGGGGGTTTCGTCACACCGGAAAAATGCGTCTTCCCCGAATTCGTGGAAGATCAATGCCTGCCGCATTGGTTCGGAATAGTCGCAGATACCATCATCCTCGGGCCCTAGCGCAAGCGCCGGATCCGATCCGGGGGAGATTAACAGTACCCCGGCAACCAGCGTCGCCAGCACGAGCAACACTGGAAATAGGTATAGGGAGCGGGGGCTAAATGGCAATGCGGGCAATGGCGGATTGGCCTGAGGCTGTGAATATACCTGTTAACATTTTCCCGCCGCGAGCAATGGGGTATCGTCTAGCGGTAGGACGCGTGGTTCTGGCCCACGTAGCGGAGGTTCGAATCCTTCTACCCCAGCCGGAGCGTTGCGCGCCAGGCCGCGCCCTCCAGTCGACCCGCCCGCAATTGCGGGTCCCGGTGCAACCGGTCGATCGAACCGGGCGTCCGAATGGGCCCACCGCAGTCGCATGTAGGTGCGCGGGCTGCCGGCCAGGATTGCTGCGCAGTCACAAGATCCCGGAGCGATGCGGATCCGGCGGGTTCGGGCGTCCAATCAAACTCCGCCCGAACGGACCAGGCTGCAAACCTACGAATCGGGTTCGCTCTCACCCGAATCGGGGTAGAAATACGCGCAGTAGGCAAGAAAGGCTCTCACTTCGCCGTCGGAACGGCAAAGCCGCGGCCGGGAAAGATATTGCTTGCGGCCCCAGATCTCAACATCCTGGCGAACGTCTTCTTCCTGCTGGGAGGCCATGAACCGGTTCATGATGGGGGCGCGCAGCCCGACCGGAAGAAAACCCGGGCCCAGGATCCAGCGCTTCGGATCGCGGATCTCGCGCACTTGCGAAACCAGTGACAAATCGATGTGCTTGCCATTAACCGGGGTCGCCAGTATCCACAACCGCATGTCGATGCCGATCGAGCGTTCGTGTACTTCCACAAACGAGTAACCCGGACCATAGATGTGGGTGTTGGCCGCGGGTGCAAACGTCAGATTCACGATTCCGGCGATGCGGCGGCCGCGCGTGAAGTCGAAGCGGCTTCCAAGGTAAATTCCGTCGACCGATAGAGGATCAACGCGATCCACATTGTCGTAACCGTGCACGCAGCGCAGGTGCGCAAGGTCGACCCAGTTCTCGGTCGTCTCCCGGGGGTGGCCGGGAAAGCGGATCGTCCTGATCCCCAGTTCACACCAGCCGGCCTGATCCGGTTCTTCAGCGGGCAGGTGCCACTGCGGCTCCCGGCCGTCAATCCCCCACCAGCCAAAGATCAGTCCGCACACCTCCCTGACCGCGAAGGTCCGCAAGCGGGCCGATCGGGGTGGGGCCGCAAACGGGGTATTGACGCACTTGCCCCCAGCATCGAATTCGAATCTGTGGAAGGGGCAGACCAGCCGCCCGCCGCATACTCACCCACCTGCGGCGGGCCCCAGGTCGGAACCCAGGCGCCGGCAGACCGCCTCGGCGAGGCATACGCGTCCGTCATCGTCACACCAGACGACGACGTTTTCGCCCATCCAGGTCTTGTGGATCAGGGTTTGTCTGATCACGTCCCGCTTGCGGGCGACGAAAAACCATCCTTCGGGGAAAAGGGATGGAAGCGCGGCAATCGTGGGTTCACCGTGTTTCCTTGGCATCGCCTGACGCTCCTCACGCGAATTCGCGGGTTCGATCCTTCCTCGCCGGGCCATCGATTTTGGACACCCAGAAGCCGGCAACCGGGCAGGTTTTTGCGGGGTCACCCCATTGGATTCGGCAGTCCGGCCGAATTTCCAATCGCGCAATCTGTTGCGGCCGTCCCGGAGATTGACTCAATATTCCCGATCGGTGCAATGCTGCCGATATCGCCCAGCGCCGACACCGCGCCCGCGCGGCGGCGAATGTTATTGGTAACGGTGGGTGGGATTGTCGGGTTTCCGCCGCTGCCGACACTCGCACCCGGAAACCACGCGCCTACCGGTCAAGTCGGCAATTTGCTGCGGGGGCAGCTATTGACTGGATCAACCTGGGCGTTTTCCATAGCTGCCGACGCAATCGATGATCAGCGGTCGCGGACGGGACCAACCGGGCACAGAAAGCGTCCGCGCAAGCGTTATTGCCGAAACATTTGCATCGATTGCAATATCGGCTGGAATGGCCTCGACTGGCGGAGCACTTATCATCGACGGCGGGAGCCCGCATGCGCGAGCCATCGCATCGAAAAACGTCCGTGTTGGGAGGCTCATCCATGTCCTGGTTCTTCGGAAAAAAGCTGGAGCTACCCAAGGCGGAAGACGCTCTGCCCGGCCGCGCTGAGCCTATGCCGGTCCCGTTGCAGCACTTTGTGAACGGCAGCGCGCTAAAGGAACCGTTCCCCGCAGGGCTGGAACGCGCGCTCTTCGGAATGGGTTGCTTTTGGGGGGCCGAACGAATCTTCTGGCAGCTCCCGGGCGTCTACACGACGGCTGTCGGCTACGCTGCGGGCCAGACTCCAAATCCCACCTACCGCGAGGTTTGCAGTTCGCTGACCGGGCACAACGAGGTCGTGCTAGTCGTTTTCGATCCCGCAGAAATCAGCTACGCGGAGTTGCTGCGCGTGTTTTGGGAGGGCCATGATCCCACCCAGGGCATGCGCCAGGGCAATGACATCGGGACACAATATCGCTCTGGCATCTACGTCTACGACAAGGTGCAACGGACCATTGCCGAGCAGAGCCGCAAACAATATCAGCAAGCGCTGTCCGTCGCCGGTTATGGTCAGATCACTACCGAGGTTTTGGAAGCGCCCGAGTTCTACTACGCCGAGGATAACCACCAGCAATATTTGGCGAAGAACCCCGCCGGTTACTGCGGCATCGGCGGCACCGGTGTAGGCTGCCCCGGCGGCGTCGCGCAGTTGGCCTAGCCGCGGGCGGACGCTTGTCGGTACGGCCGACGGGCCTAGGCTCACGACCGCTAATTATTCAATGGGTAAATTGACGCTGCCGATGGTCAAACGCTTTGCACTGCCCGCTTGGCCGCACTTTGGATCCATCAGCTGGCGTGATCTGTTTGCTTTTGGATTGACCGATCCACCATCCGCGTATTGGCGACCGACCGCCTGATCGATGCACCGCGGTTTTGTCCAATCGCGCAGTGCCCCGGCAAATTGCGCGTCCAGCGCAACGGCGACCGCACAATCCGTAAACGGCGAACGTGTCTTGCGTCGAGGGCAATCGCCATCCACGGCTCCTTGGGGGTTGCGGTGACCCAAGCATCGACCTAGACCGCGGAGAACGACGCACGAGCGTGAAGGTGGATGACACTCACTACCAGAGGCGTGGCGACCCCGAACGCTAACCCTGCCCGAAGAATTGATCCTGATGCTCCTCAACGGGGAGAGCGGCTACTTTCGCCAGGTACCCGGCTGGGAACTCAATTGCGCCGTGGTCGGTTCCGTCCTGGCCGAACTTTCGCTCTTGTCGCGCATCGACACTGACATGACCTCGCTGATCCTTCCGGATGAGACCGAGACTGGCGACCGCGCGCTCGATCCCCTCCTCAAGGAAATAGCCTCCGATCCGGGGCAGCACAGCGCCCAATACTGGATCGAACGACTCGCCCCGCGGGCCGAGTCAATCATCGATCTGGCCTTGGATCGCCTGGTCAGGCTGAAGGTCCTGCAACACCACTCCGGCGATTCCTGGACCCTGGCGCAGACCGTCTGGCAGGCCGAACCGTTCGGCGACACCGAAAACGGCACCGCGGCCGGTTTCGTCAAGACCCGTATCAGCAAGGCGATCTTCGAGAACTAGATCCCCGAACCGCGTGACATCATCATCTGTCTGATCAACACCTGCGATCTCTTTCGCTTCATATTCCAGCTGGAGGAAGAGCAGGAGGAGCGGATCGAGCTCATCTGCAGGATGGACTTGATTGGCCGCTCCATCGCCGACGCGGTCACTCAAAACCTGACCGGACCGCTGCTGCGGCGCCCCTCGTTGGTCCAGCAGATTCCAACTGTCCCGCTGCGCGAATTGATATTCAATCGCCATACGCGAAAAGGCAACCTTCCGGCGCTCTTTGCCGATCTTGCCAAAAAGCACGGTCCTGTCTTTCAGATCAAGCCGCCGTTTCAAAAGCCGCTGATCTTCCTGGCCGGAATGCGCGCCAATCGTTGGACCAACCGCCACGGGCGCATGTATCTGCGGGCCCAGGACTACCTGGCCAATTTCGAGAAGATATACGGTGCGCACGTCATCCTGCCCGCGATGGATGGCGCCAATCACTTCCGGTTCCGCAAGGCCTTGGCGCCAGCCTACTCGCGACAGCGTCTCGAAGGGCAGCTGGACGATCTCTACCGCCACGCCCGCGAACACATGGCCGACTGGGAGCCTGGCGCCATCTTCCCGGCACACATCATGTGCCGGCAACTCGTCAACGCCGAACTCTCGCCGCTTTCGCTCAGCGCTTATTCGCAGGACATCATCGACAACCTGATCAAGTTCAAGGAGCGGGCGCTAACCACTCATGTCATCGGGGTTCTGCCCAAGTTCTTGCTCAAGACTCCGAGGATGAAGCGCAAAGCCGCAAGCATCGACACCCTGCTGGAGCGAGTCCAGAGCATTCATACCCCGGCGCAGCGGGCCGGCTGCCCGCGCGACCTTGCCGACGACCTGCTCAGCCTGCACGCCCGCGACCCGCAGTTCCTACCGGGGTCGAATCTGCGATTCGCGCTCTCGGCGCCGCTGATCGCCGGCGTTCATCTGGGCGATGCGCTCAATTTCGCGGTCTACAACATGGCATCGCGGCCGGAAATCTATGCCCAGATCCGGCGCGAGGCCGACGCCCTCTTTGACGGTGGGAACCCGACGCGAGACGACTTCACGATGGAGTCGATCGACGTCACGCATCGTTTCCTGATGGAATCGATGCGCATGTACCCGATAGTGCCGACGTCGGTCCGGACCGTTATGAACGCCTGCGTGTTCGAGGACTTCATGCTTGACGAAGGGTCGCGGATCCACATAGCCCAGACCGCCCCACACTACATGGCAGACGTTTTCCCCGAGCCGTTCAAATTTGATATCGACCGCTACCTGCCGCCGCGGCGCGAGCACCGCGGCCGCGGCTACGCCCCTTACGGGCTCGGCACGCACACCTGTCTTGGCACCCAGTGGATGGAGTTGCAGCTGGCAATAAACGTGCTAATGCTGGCGTACTACTTCGACGTTAAAGAGTCGCCGGAGGACTTCAAGCTCAAGATCAACCCCTTCCCCTCGCTCAAGCCCAGCAAAAAGCTCAAATACCGCCTGGCGGCGCGCAGGCGCGAACTACCAGCCTGAAGCGCGCGTCGGCACGCTGACGGTCCGGCGCGAACTTGTATAGGCTGGGCGGTTCAGCGCCGGATCCTTGCACCCGGCTTAGATGTCCCATTCGGGCAGTTGCCAACTACCGGTCGTCATCAATATCCAGCCACCGCCCGGCATCGCTTCTTAAGTGGAAGCCTGTCCCTGCTCGTGCCGTTTGTGGATTTCTTCGATCGCGACGTCGAGATCGCCCCACATGCGCTCCACCATTGAACGCAGGCGCATGTTCTGGTAGGCGCCCCAGATTGTCATTGCGGGCGGCACCAGCAGGATCGAGAAAACCAGCGAGTAGAAGATCGTTATCGCGGCCGTAAAACCGAACTGTTGCGATGCCGCCAGCGGTGCCGCCACCAGCATCCCGAGCCCCAGCGCAGTCGTCAGGCCCGATCCCAACAGGGCCGATCCGGTGGTCGAAAGCGTCCGCACGGCGGCCGTTTCCGGGTTGCGGAATCGGGCAAACTCCTCGCGGTAGCGGTGGATCACGTGGATGGTGTAATCGACGCCGATCCCAATCGAGAGCGCAGTGATGATCGAGGTGATGAGGGTGTAGGGAATGCCCAACAGCGCCATAGTGCCCAACACCGAGATAAGCACCAGCACGATCGGGCCCACGGCGACGATCGCAAGGAAGGGCTGCCGCAGTGTCACCCAGAAGAAGACCGCCAGAACCGTAATCGCCACCGCGACGGTGGTGGTGATCGACTCGGTCTGGCGCGCCGATATCGAGTCGGTCACGGTGATCGAAATGATGGCCCACGAAGTCGCCGTTATTACGTCGTCGTTGCCGTGCCAGACCGCTTCGATTTCATCCTGAAGGACTTGCGTCTGCGCGCGTTCATCGGTGTAAGTGGAGAACTGCAGCAATATTGAGTCGACGCCGTCCGGATTGTTGATCAGGACCCTCCCGACGGCCGGATCCCGGACCTCGAGCCGGTCCAAAAACTCCTGCATCAGCGCCGGGTCAAGATCAACGCCGGTGGAGGCTTCTGCAAACAGGGAAGCCAACTCTGGATCGTACTTGTCGCCCGGCTCGCCGCTGTCGCTGGTCCAGTCGCGCACCAGCAACTCGTACGTGGCCAGGATCGGCCCCGCGGCCGCGCCGGGCCGGGTAGCCTCGTCTCCGAACGCGGCGGTCAGGTCCCGCAGGTTCAATAGCGTTCGAGTCTCGGTCGCTTCGGCCTCAATCAGCACCGTCGCCAGTTCGGTCGATCCGCCAACGGCTTCATCAAGCGTGTTCATGTCCTCGAGCACGGCCCCGCCGCGCGGCAGGATATCGCGGATGCTAAATTCCGACTCGATCCCGGTGGCGGCGTAACCCAGCGCGGCCGTTACCGCCAGCACGCCGACGATGTATGGCGCCGGCCGGTTGGTAACGCTTCGGCCCAGCAGTCCCGCCGCTTTCTCGATGCCGGGGAACGCCTGCGAGACGGGGCGCGGGGGATTCAAAGTACCGCGTGCCTCGAGGCGCCGGTCGATGATTGTCCGGCCGGCCGGAAGGAGCGTCAGCATCACGATCAGGCTCAGCCCCACGCCCAGGCCCGCGATCACCCCGAAATCGCCGACTATCCCGATGGGGGAGAACAGGCTCGCAAACAGGCTGACCATCGTCGTGATGGCGGCCAGCGTCAGAGGGACGGTGACGATCCGCAGTCCGGTGCGGATCGCATTTATGACCGGTTCCCCGGCGGTGCGCTGCTCGCGGTAGTGCGTCACGATCTGGAGCGCATAGTCGACGGTAAGGCTGATGATGATGATCGGCACCAACGCCGTGAGCGAGTTCGGCGGTCCGGTAAGGCCGAGCGCATTGGGCCCGAGCAGCCCTTCGACGCCGATGATCCATACCAGCGCCATCACCAGCCCCGCCAGGGTGAGCAACACGTCGGCGGCGGTCCGCAGGAACAGCACCAGCAGGGCCACGATCAGCAGCAGTGCCAGCCCCGTCACCGGCAGCATCCCCACCTCGGTGGCTTCCCGGTATTCGTCCTCGATCACGATCGGTGAAATGCTGCTCGCACTAAGCGGCCCCTGGTTGGCGGTCGCAAGCGCGTTGATCTGGCGCTCGGCCTCGGCAACCCGATCGTCACCGGCGCCGCGGAGGTGGATAACGGCGATGGAAACCGGCGTGCCGTCGGCGTCGCTGCCCGCGAGCGCGGTCAGTCCCGCGTTTATCTGCGGGATGTCGCGGACCGAGTCGATTTCGGCTTGCGAAACCGATCCGAAATCGGCAACTTGAAGCGCGGTCTGTACCAGCAAACTGGGTGCGAAGATCGGGTTTTCAGGCACCAGTAGCTCGGCGACGCCGAGGTCGCTGGTGATCTCATCGATAAGTCCCGACATCTGCGCCAGCCCGGCGGGCGTGAGCGCCTCGCCGCGGAAGATCAGCGTTACGGCGCTGGCCTCGCCCGAATCGCCAAACACTTCATCGATCCGGTCGAGCGTTTCCCGGACCGGGCCGTCGGGCAGGGTGGCCTCGGTCGAAGGCGGGAGTGCGCGAAGCCCAGCCCCCGCAGCAAGGGCGAAGGTGATGACAACCAGAGCGGTAACGGTCAGCCAGGGACGCGCTGTAACCAGTCGGCTAAATGCAGCCAGGGTGCTCATGGGTTGCCATTTTATGTTGGCAAGTTAGCACCGCCAGCCCAGCAACGGCTGCGGGTCACGGCCGAATCTGCCGCGCATCGGTCCTAGGCTTTCCTGAATCGCCCACCGTACATGATGCTGCCGTAGTGGTTGAACCAGCGCCGCGCCGCGGGATCGTCGAAAGGGCAATCGGCGCCCATCTGCCTCGCGGCGGCAAGGCCGGTAACCAGGCAGGTCTCCTGGCTGTTGATCAGCGTGTGGGCACCGCAATGCCAGGTTCGCCGCCGGCCCTGAATGAACCGGAACGGGTTCACCGACAACACCACGTGGCGAACGTCGTGAACGATGTGCTGAAACCAGCGCTTGGCAATGATCTTTTGCTCGTCGATGCGGGTGATCGGGTAGTAGGTGACCAGACAGGGTCCGTCGGATCGATTGGCCCAGGGTTGCTGGTTGTGCATGATGTAGGTGATTTCGTAGTTGTCCGGCCGTGCGCCGTACTGCTCGATGTGGTTGCTGCGCGACTCCAGCGGTTTGACCTCGTTGTCCGGCAGGACCGAGGAATCGGAATGGACGATTGCGTGGTTGTGGAGTTCGCTCTCGGACCTAATTGACGAGAGCAGGAGGCGCTCGAACAGCGTGGGACGGTCCAGGATGATCAGCGTCTGGTTGGCGTTGCACGCCAGTACCACGTCGTCGAACGTCTCGCGGACGCCGGCCGCGTCCTCGACGACTACCCGGGACTTGCGCCGATACACCTTGCGGACGGCACGGTTGAGGCAGATCCCCTCTTCAATTCCGGCCGCCAGATTCGCATAGATCCGCCGCGTCCCCTGGTCCCAAGTCTGCATGGGCGTGGCCGATTCGATATCGAAGAACTCAAGATACCTGGAAAAGAGCGCGGCCGGCATGTCAAACACGTTCGTCGCCATCAGGAAGTTGACGAACATCGGCTTGAGGACCTTGTAGCGAAAGTCCCCGGCAAAGCCGCCGAGATTTAGCACCGTACCCATGCTTATGTAGTTGAACGGGTTGAGCGCGTTAAGCAACTTCGAACGGGCTCGGGTCAGTGCTCCATAGCGGTGCAGTCGCCGCAACAGGCGCTGGAATTTGACGATTTCAGACTGCAACTGCCTTCTGATCACAGAATCGAAATCGTGGGCGTAAACATCGCGGCCATACCTGACGCTGTAGCTGAACCGGGTATTTACGAGTTCGATACCAAACTTTTTCATCAGCAGCAGGATGTGGTGATATACGGAAGCAATGCAGGCGGTCACCGATATATCGAACGGGATCGAGCTGCCGTAGACCTGCGGCATGTCGATGGTGACGGCATTTCCGCCGAGCTGACCGCCGGCCTCGTACACAAGAATGTCGAATCGCTCCGGGTGATGGCTCAGCGCCCAGGCGGCGCCCAGCCCGGAAACGCCTCCGCCAACAATGGCAATTCGCCGCCGCTTCGGGATTTTTACCGCGGCCGGCGCGGCCGTCGCCGTATCCGCGGCAGCGGTCATTTTCCGCACGGGTCAGTCGGCCTGCCAAACCTGCCTTCTGCAGGCGGCCGTTTCAATCGACGATGATCGATATCGCCTGGACGGCGTTGTTGACGTAGCCGCGGTAATTCCAGCCGGCGAGGTTGGGTTGGCTGTTGCCGGCGTCGTCGCGGGCCCTTGCCCGCAGGATGTAGTGGCCGCTCTGTTCCGGCTGCCAAGCAAACTGCCAGCGCCGCCAGGCACCGGGGTTATCGGACGACTCCAGCTGGGCCTGCGACCATGTGGCACCGTCGTCGGTGCTGACCTCCACGCCCGCGATCGGACCGTACCCCGACCAGGCAAACCCGGTAACCGTAACTGGCCCTGAAAGTCGATCGTCCTGCCGCGGCGCGGTGATGACCGACTTGACCGCCATGCGGGTGACCGGGCGGTTAGCGCCGGACCCGGCGCCGGGGTCTATGAACGTGTAGGCGTTGGACTGGAAATGACCCACAAAGGGCACCTCAAGGACCTCGATCTCGGTCAACCATTTGACCGAAGCCATCCCGTACCATTCCGGGACTATCAAGCGCGCCGGATAGCCGTGGGCGCGGGTGAGCGGTTTTCCGTCCATCCGCAGGGCGACGATGGTGTGCGGATCCAGCGCCTGGGCAAGCGGCAACGAGCGCTCGAACCGCATATGCATCCCGGCTTCCATCCCTGAATCAGCGCCGCGAAAAAGAACTTCGACCGCGGTGGGATTTATGCCCGCCGGATCCAGCAGTCGCGCCAATGGGACCCCCTCCCAGACGGCGTTGCCGACGGCGCCGTGCTCGAACTGCAGGCCCACCCCGGGCGGAATCAGAAACGATCGGCTGTTGCCGGCGCACTCCAGGGTCACCGTCTGCTCAACCTTCGCCATGGCCTCCAACTCGGCGATAGAGACCGAACCGGGCCGCGCGACGGCGCCACCTATGACGATCCGGTGATCTTCAGCCAGCTCGGGTTCGTTGAAATGACTGCGAATGAAGAACCGTTCGTTCGGGGTCGTCCAATCGCCCTGTCCGGCCGGGTCGGTCTCAACACAGAAGGGACTCTCGGACACCGCGATCTGGAATTCGTTCTCGGGTTTCAACGCAAATCCTTAAGAGCAAATCGCCATCGCTGCATGCGCGAAGGCTTTTCTGTCCAAATGCAATTCCGCAGCATTATGGATTTGGCAGCAGAGCGGGGACAGGCCGGTTAATTTGAAACGATGCAGGCAGCGTGTCGCCATTCGGGATGATCGGCAGGGAGATCGTCAATGCAACCGGCAGCAGATTATGCTGGCGCGCATATTCAGGACGGCAGCGCTACGCGGAAGTTATGGGCCAACGCTGCAACCGGGCGCAATTACTGGTGGCAGTGGATATTGGGGATGCCGGCGATCATCTTCATCGGTCTGGTGGCAAACACCGAGGTTGCGGCAATCTCCACTCCATCGCTGTTCGTGCTCGGCACCGAGGGCTATGCCCTTTTCCTCGACATCTTCGTCTGCGCCCTGGGGCTTGCGCTGGGGCTGCTAATCCTCAATTACCGCTACCGATGGGTGCGGCTGCCCGTCATGGGCAGATGATTTCGGCGGGGCTGCTCAAGCCTTTCTAAGCCAGCCCAAACCCCCTTGCCGTCGCCACGGCGACGGACGCTTGCAGTCGCCTCGAGCCCAGTCCCTAGGCAAGCACTGAAGTGGTGCCCACAGGCGGGGTAGGGTGTGCTGAAACTGCATTCAGCGTATGCCTTTTGTTTGCCTATAATCACTGGTTATGTTCGTTTGTTGTTTGATTATTTCGCAGCTGCCGCTGCAGGCCGAGCGATCCCGTCGCCAACTCGGCCCGGAGCCACTGGCGATCTACACGGGAAGCGCCTCGCGCCCGCAGCTGCTCGACGCAGATCCATCGGTGCGAGCTCGCCCCGGGACCGCTCTGAGCCGGGTCCTGGCCGAGCAGCCGAACGTGCATCTCCTGGCGGCTGATCCGGTCTATTACCAGCACTGCTGGGACCAGATCGTGGGTCGCCTGCAGCAGCTGTTTCCGGGCATCGAGGATGCCGGTCTGGGCTGCGCCTACATCGATGTCGCAGGGCTGGAATCGCTCTACGGCGGCCCGTCCGAACTTGACCGGCGCCTGCGCGGGGCCGTAGCCGACGGCTGGCGCCAACGCTGGGGACTGGGGGCGGGCAAATTCGTCGCCCGCTGCGCGGCCGTCCGTTCCCGGCCGGGCCGGGTCCTAAGATCCCCGTCCGATCCGGCCTCGCGGCGCGCATTCCTGGCCGGCCTGCCGGCATCGTTGCTGCCATTGGATGACGAAGCGCAGCAGCTACTGGCCGACTTCGGTATGGCGACGCTGGGAGACCTGGCCGCCCAGCCGCGCGCGGCGCTGCGGGCGCGTCTGGGGGCGCCGGGAGCCCATGTCTGGGACCTGGCGCGGGGCGATGATCGGGAGCCGCTGCGGCCGCTCCCGCCGGCCGAGACCGTATCCGACCAGCTGGAATTCCCCTTCCCGGCGGTGAGCGTGGAGGCCTTCAGCATCGGCCTCCTCACCCTGCTGCAGCGCCTCTACCGGCGTCCCCCGCTGGTGGGCCGGGCCGCCAGGCATATCGCTCTGACCGGCCAGATCAGCGATCAGCCGACCTGGTCGTTTAATTACCGCTTCCGCAGCCCGGCCGCCGGCGCCGCGGCCGCGCACACGTCCCTGCTGGCGGTCCTCTCCGGCCGCGAACCCGGACCGCTGGGCCTGCCCGGGCCGGTTAAGGACCTGCAGGTCGAGCTCGGCCAGCTGGGGCCCACGCCCACGATCCAGGGCGAACTCTGGTCCAAATCCCGCAAGGCCGGTCTTCAGGCGGCGGTCGCCGGTCTGCGCCGGCGCCTGCCGGGCGAGGCGCTGCTGCGGGTAGTTGAGGTGGAACCATGGTCACGCATCCCGGAACGGCGCCAGGCGCTGGTCCGCTTTACCGCCCCCTAAACCTGCCGCTCCCGGCCGCGGTGCGCACCAATGCGCGCGGGCTGCCGCAGGCGATCGCCGCTTCCCGGACCGGCGGAGCTGCCGCCAGCGCGGTGCGGGCCCTGCTCGATGTGTGGGAGCTCGACGATGAGTGGTGGCGCGAAGACCCGATCCGGCGCCGCTACTTCCGGCTGCTGCTGGCCGACGGCCGCGTCCTGACCGTGTTCTGCGACCTGGTCAGCGGGAGCTGGTTCCGCCAGGACGGCTAGTGATGGACGAACCCGGCTACAGCGAGCTGCACTGTCGCAGCTGGTACTCCTTCGGGCGCGGCGCCTCGTCGGTCGACGAACTGGTCGTGCGCGCGTCCAGGATGGGCTACCAGGCGCTGGCGCTGACCGACCGCGACAACCTGACCGGCGCCCTGGAGCTGGCGGAGGCGGCCCGGGTCGCCGGGATCAAGCCCATCGTCGGGGCCGAGGTCACGATGGCGCACCCGGAGCTGGCGCCCGCCCCAATCACCCTGCTGGCTGAGAACGCGGCCGGTTACTCCAACCTCTGCCGTCTCATCAGCAACGCCCATCGGGCCGGTGAGCGTCGTTATCCGCAGCTCGACCCGGGGGAGCTGAGCGACCACGGCGAGGGCCTCATCGCCCTGCTCGGATCACCCGGCGGCCACCTGGCGCAGTTGCTTCGATCCGACCGCCTGGCCGCCGCCCGCAGCCTGGTCGCCGGCTACTGCCAGCAGCTGGGAAACGAATCCGTCTTCATCGAACTGCAGCGCCATCTGGCCCCGGGTGAGCTGGTCCGCAACCGGGGCCTGGCCGAACTGGCCAACCAGCTCGGCGTCGGGACGGTGGCCACTGGCGGGGCCTGCTATCACGACCGCAGCCGCCACCGGCTCTGCGATGTGCTAACCGCCATTCGCCTCAACACCACCCTCGACGGCTGCCACCGCCAGCGGCACCCCAACGCCAACTACCACCTGCGGCCGCCCAAACAGCTGGCGCGGCTGTTTCGGCACTGGCCGCAGGCACTGGCCAACAGCGCCCGGATCGCCCGGCGCTGCATGGCGTTTTCGGTCGGGCAGATACGCTACCGGCTCCCGCAGCCGCCGATCCCGGAGGGGTTTGCCAGCCAGCAGGCCTATTTCGAGCACGTCTGCTGGGGCGCGGCCCGGGAGCGCTACGGCGCCATCACGCCGCCGCTGCGGGCGCGACTGCAGCAAGAATTCGACCTGATCGGCAAACACGATCTGGCCGGGTTCTTCCTGCTCTACCGCCAGGTCATCGAGATGGCCCGCCAGGTCGCGGTCGAACTTGGACACCTGCCGCCCGGCGCGCCGCTGTCGCAGCGTGCGCCCGGGCGCGGGCGCGGGTCTTCGGTGGCCATGCTCATCGGGACACTGATCGGCCTCTCGCATGTCGACCCGCTCGAGTACGACCTACCGCTGGAGCGCTTTCTGCCCGCCGACCGCCTGGCCAGCCCGCCCGACATCGACCTGGATTTCCCGCGCGACATCCGCGAGCGGCTGATCCTGAAGGTGTTTGACGAACTGGGTTGGGAGCGGGCCGCGCTCACCGCCATGCTCCCCACCTACCGCCTTCCCGGGGTGGTCCGCGACGTCGGACGCGCGCTCGGGCTACCGGCGGCGGAACTGGCGATCCTGGCCCGCCGGGCCGAATCGCACTCCGCCGCCGATCTGGAGCAGGAGATGGCCAAGATCCCGCAGCTGGTCGGCCGTCAGCACCAGCGCGGCTGGCGCGACCTGATCGCGCTGGGGGCACAGCTGCAGGGATTCCCCAAGGGCCTGGCCCAGCATCCGGGCGGGATGATCATCAGCTCCGAGCCGCTGGTGGGGATGGTGCCGGTGCAACCGTCGGCGATTCCGGGGCGCTACATCTGCCAGTGGGACAAGCACGCGATCGAGGACGCTGGGTTCGTCAAGATCGACTTTCTGGCTCTGGGCGCGCTCTCGCAGATGCAGGAGTGCCTGCAGCTGATCGAACAGCGCACCGGCCGGCAGATCGACCTCAGCCGGATCAACCATGCCGACCCGGCGGTGTACGGCGACCTGGAGCGCGGCGACACGGTGGGGGTGTTCCAGGTCGAAAGCGCCGCCCAGATGCAGACGATCACGCGCATGCGGCCCCGGAATCTCTACGACATGGCCCTGCAGGTGGCCGCGGTCCGGCCCGGGGTTGGGGCCAACGACGGGGTGACCGAGTTCCTGCGCCGCCGCCACGGCCAGACCTGGGACTACGACCATCCCCTGGAGCGGCGCGCCCTGGCCAAGTCGCTGGGGATCATCCTCTTCCAGGACCAGGTGGTGCAGCTGGGGATGGACGTGGGCGGGCTCTCGGCCGCCGAGGCCGACCTGATGCGCCGGGCCTTCCAGCGGCGCAACAGCCAGGACCTGATCGGCGAATACTGGCGCCGCTTCCGCGAGGGCGCCCAGGCCCGCGGGGTACCACCGGAAATTGCCGACCGGATCTTTAAGAAGTTCAACCCGCACTACATGTTTCCCGAGGCCCACGCGCTGGCCTTTGGCGCCACCGCCTATCACATGGCCTGGTTGCGGCACTACTTCCCGGTCGAGTTCTACTGCTCGATCTTTAACGCCCAGCCGATGGGATTCTGGTCGGTCGAGACCCTGAAGGAGGACGCCCTGCGGCGCGGCATCCGGACCCTGGGACCGGACGTGAACCGCAGCCGGCTGGAATGCCGGCCGGAGGGCTCGGACGGGTTTCGGATGGGCTTGGGCTTTGTGGCCGGCATCGCCGCCCAGACCGCGCAGAAGCTGCTGGCGGCGCGGGGTCGCGGCGGCGAGTTCGAATCGCTGCGCGACCTGATTGCCCGCGCCGGACTCCAGCAGGCCGCGTTGGAGGCGCTGGTCAAGGCCGGCGCCTGCGACGATCTGCCCGGCGCCGGCGATAGGCGCCGCGACCTCTGGGAGGTGGGATTGTTCTACCGGCCGCCATCGCCGCAGGCGCCGCTGCCGCTAGAGCACCGCGAAGTCATGGCCAGGTTAAAACCGCTGTCACCGGAGAACCAGATGGCTTACGAGTACCAGACCCTGCGGCTGTTCACCGGCGGGCATGTCATGGCAACGCTGCGGCCCCGGCTGGCCGATTGGGTCGTAAGCAGCCGCCAGCTGGACAAGGTCCCCGACGGCGCCCGGATAAGTGCCGCCGGCAAGGTGCTGCGCCGCCAGCGCCCGCTGGGCAAGATGGTGTTCATGACCCTGCAGGACGAGTTCGGGATGATCCCGCTGGCGATCTGGCCATCGGCCTGGCAGCAGCACCGCAACGCCCTCTCGGCCCAATTGGTGCTGGTCGAAGGGGTAATGTCGCGCCGCGACGGATCCGCCAACATCATGGTCGACAAGGCGCAGCAGTTGCCCGCGCCGTGGTCACCCGACCTGGCAGTCAGCGAAAAGACCCACGATTGGAGTTAGCCTCACCTTCAGCGCGTCCTAGGGCGACCAGCGCGTTTGGGGCGCCAACGTCAATTCGGCACCGGAGACATTTCTGGCGCCCGCGTCCAATCCGGTCCCCGGCCCATTCGTACCGGATGAACCGCCCTGTGAATAACAAACGAGGTGCTTGCGCTCAAATTTGATCGGGCAGTGCCGCCGGCCTGATTTGCTCAGAACCGGAAACGACAGGTGGTCCCAAGCGATACCCAGGGATTTACGCAATCCCCTAGGTGTTCCTATAATTTCCTAGGATTACTTGCAACCTACCGGGAGCGCATCTGTGACGAAGGGTCAACGATTGTGGTTGCGGGCGGCCAGATTGCTTTCAGATTCCGCGTTATTCAATTCGGAGCGCGAGCGCGTGTTAAATGAGCACCCGCTACTCAATTCGCATGGCCTGGGACAGGTGCGCCTCCCCAAAGCCACTGCCCAAGCCAACGGCCCAGGCGCGTGGGAGATGGAGATAGTTCCCGGTGACTTGAATGCGGCGCGGGACGAGTTGCGGGCAGGCGGGACGCACGAGCGCGGCATTCGCAACACGCTCGAGTACCTTGCCGAGGCGCGGGTGTCGCTCAGCTACCGGCTAAGGGGTTGCGGGTGGGCGCGTCGCTTCAATGGCCCGGCCCCGCGGAAGCGTTCAAGTTACGCGCTCAAGCACGAAGTCGAGTCGTATCTGCATGAAATGGACCAAAAGAACCGTCAGAAGAATGCGGATACGCCGCAGATTGACCGGTATACGACCAACGGTGCATTTGTTTGCGCGGCCCTGATGGCCGGTTTGCAGATGTGGGTGTACCGGGACTCGATCAACCCCGACTTTCGCCTCGGCAAACCTTGGGCCGTAGCGGGAATGCAACCGCAAGACTTTGTCCGGCCGGCCGACGAGCGCATGGCCGAATTTTGGCGGTGGGCCGTTCAGCACGAAGTCAGCGATCCCGCTGTAGAGAGTTTCATCGCCGATACGGTCTACGACCTATATGAGGGGGCGGACTTAAACGCCCTGAAAAATTCCGTAGAGCAGGGCAACGGCGAGGCGCGGGACGTTTGTGTCCGGCTGCGCATTGAATTTGGTATCGAGTTCACTGGCGAGTTTGACTCTCCCCGGTTGGGTTTCATGGCCGGGCAAATGGACGTCCCTGAAGACTTCGATCGCATGGGCGGATCCCGGATTGGGGAGATGTTTGGGGCGATTGGGTGAAGGTTTTGCTGGATACCCACGTATTGCTGCGGGCGGCGGGAGACACGAGGCGGTTGCCGCCGCAAGCCCTGGATCTGTTCGGTGATCCGGCCACGGAGTTGGTTTTCAGCTCGGCTAGCATCTGGGAGATCGTCATCAAGAGTTCGCTCGGCAGAAGCGACTTTCGGGTCGAACCGCTGGAATTGCGCAGTGGCCTCATTGACAATGGCTACGACGAACTCGCGATTAGCTCGGAACACGCTCTAGCGGTCGGCCGTTTGCCGCCGATTCACCGCGACCCCTTCGACCGGATCCTTTTGGCGCAGGCGTTAGTTGAAAACATGACGCTCTTCACCATGGATCGGATGCTGGCCCGCTATCCCGCCCCGGTCCGGACTCTCTGACGGCGACGCGCGCTTGGCCGGACGGCGGGAGATGCCGCGCCGGAGAGGCTAATTAGCAGTCGCAACCCGGCGCCGATCGACTGGGTCGGCGAAATGTGCTAACCGCTGAACGCGCCAGAACCTTCACCCGTTGGGCCCGTCAGGGGCGAAACCAGGCCGGGATCGTCGTTGCTCACCCGACCCACCCGGGTCGAAACCAGAATCGCCTTCATCTGCGGCCAAGGGCGCGGCTGGCAGCATTCCAAAAGCCGTCCGGCGGGAGATTCTGGATCCAGCCACAGATCGATTTCGCCCGCGTCGAGGATGACCGGCATGCGCGAATGGATCGGCCCCATCAGCTGGTTGGGGCCGGTGGTGAGCACCGCGCAGGAGTAGAGACCCGACTCCTGTTGCAGCGACCAGATCCCGGCGAACGCGAACGGCTCCCCGTCCCGGCGGCAAATCCAGTGCGACTGCTTGGCAGCGCCGCGGCGCTGCCATTCGTAGAAGCCGTCAGCCAGCACCAGCCCACGGCTGCCGGCGAACGCACGCCGAAACATCGGTTTTTCGGCCACCGTTTCGCTGCGGGCGTTAAAGATCGGCTTGCCCAGGGGGTCGCTGCGGCGCTGCCAGGGGGCAATAAGCCCCCAGCGCATCACCTGCGGTTCCAGCGCCAGCCCGGGTGCGGTCAGGGTCAACACGTTGGTGGTGGGGGCAACGTTGTAGGACGGCGTGTACAGATCGCGCACCGTCAGCGGATCAAACCCGAACTGTTCGGCGAGCCGGTCCAGGTCGGAAAACAGCCCGAATCGTCCGCACATCCCGATTGGCCCCCGTTCCGATACAGCCCTGCAAAACGGCGCCGCGTGCGGCCCCTGAGCCCGAATATAGGCTCCCGGGGCCGACGCCTGGCGCCCGCTCGCCCAATGCATCATTGGGGCGCCCCGTCACAGCCCCACCCCGATCGAGATGCCGATGCAACCGTTGAATCTGCTGATCCTGATGTCAGACGAGCACACCCGGCGCATGACCGGCTGTTATGGGCACGAGATCGTGCAAACTCCCAATCTGGATGCCCTGGCCGCACGCGGGGTGCGCTTCGATCGCGCCTACGTGAACTGCCCGATCTGCGTTCCCTCGCGGGCCAATTTCATGACCGGCCAGTACGTGCACCGCAGCGGCCACTGGGACAACGCCCACGCCTGGAAGGGCGCACCGCAGGGCTGGAGCCATCGCCTCACCGACCAGGGGCACGTGGCCACCACTATCGGCAAGCTCCACTTCCACGACGTGTCCGATCCCAACGGCCTGACCGAATCACGGGTGGCGATGAACATATTTAAGGGACGCGGCGACTATTACTCCAGCATGCGCTGGCGACGGCTGAAGGGCAAGATCAGCCACGGCGGCGACACCACGATGGATGCCGGGCCCGGCGAGAGCCACTACACCCGCTTTGACCGCGCCGCCACCGCCGAGGCCTGTTCCTGGCTGCGCGCCGAATCGCAGGGGCACGACAAACCCTGGTGCCTTATGGTCTCGTTGCTCTGCCCGCATCCGCCGCTGGTGGCACCGCCGGAGTTCTACGAGATGTACCCGCACCAGGACCTGGACATGCCGATCGCCTGGTCGCCGGAGCAGTGGCCCGACCATCCCTACTGGAACGAGGCCCGTCCCTGGCGCCTGCCGTTCGAACCACCCAATTACTACACCGAAGAGCAGATACGCCAGGCAATCGCCGCCTATTACGGGATAACGACCTTCATGGACTACAACTTCGGCCGCGTGTTGGCGGCGCTGGAGGAATCGGGCCAGGCCGAAAACACCCGCATCATCTACACCTCTGACCACGGCGAGATGCTGGGCGGGTTCGGCCTCTGGGGAAAGATGTGCATGTACGAGGACTCGGTCGGAGTCCCGCTCATCATGGCCGGTCCCGACATCCCGCAGGGCCAGACCCAGCAAACCATTGCGACCTGGGCCGATGTCTTTCCGACCGTGCTGGAAGCGGTCGGCGCCGAACCCGCGGCCACCGACGCGGAGCTGCCCGGATCCTCGCTCTGGCCGCTGGCCAAGGGGGCGACCGATCCCGATCGGATCGGATTTTCCGAGTACCACGCCGCCCGCAGCCCCAGCGGCAACTTCATGGTCTGCGACGCCCGCTACAAATACGCCTACTACGCTGGCGGCTATCCGCCGCAGCTGTTCGACCTGGACGAGGACCCGCAGGAGCTAAACGACCTTGGTCGCAGCCCCGCCCACGCCAACGTGCGCGCCCGGTTGCATGCCGAATTGCTCAATATCTGCGACCCCGAGGAGGTCAATGACCGGGCCTTCGCCGACCAGCGCGCCCTGATTGAAAGTTATGGCGGCGAGGAGCACGTTGCCGCCGAAGGTCCGCTGATCGGAGCCACGCCGACCCCGGTGGAGTTCTACGAGGACGGCATCCAGCGCTAACCGGCGCCCGCGCCTGATTGCCGACCTTGGCCGCGGCCAAGGTCAAACTTTGGGCGGGATTACTTCCGCGCGCCGGATCACTGCCGTGGCCGCGCGGGTCGCCGACTTTTCGCACCCGAAAGGCACTGCCTTGGAACCAATGAACCTGCTGATCATCATGTCCGACGAACACACCCGGCGCATGACCGGCTGCTACGGCCACCCCCGGGTCAAGACCCCCAATCTGGACCGGCTGGCGGCCGACGGGGTTCGTTTTGACAATGCCTACTGCAATTTCCCGATCTGCGTGCCCTCGCGCGCCAACTTCCTGACCGGACGTTATTGCCACGAGACCGGTCACTGGGACAACGCCCATCCCTACGTCGGGCACGAGGCCTCGAGCTGGGGGCATCGCCTGGCCGCCAACGGCAATCAGGTCACCTCGATCGGCAAGCTCCACTACCGCGCCGACGAGGATGATAACGGCATCGCCGACAAGCGCATCTCAATGAATGTGCGCGCCGGCATCGGCGACGTGCGCGGATCGATCCGTTGGAACATGGCCCCCGGCACGGCTGCGGCCCGCGACGTGCTTGAGGCCCATCCGGGCGATTCCGAGTACATCCGCTTCGACAGCGCCGTGGCCGAGGAGACTGTCCGCTGGCTGGGCGACGAGGCCAAGGGGTTTGACAAGCCCTGGGTGCTTTTTGCCTCGGTCGTAACGCCGCATTTCCCGTTCATCTGCCCGCAGCGGCACTGGGACCTCTACGACGTCGACGGAGTGGAGATGCCGCTGGCCCACGAGAACCCGCCCGACCACGCGTACTGGAACCTGACCCGTCGGCTGCGTCTGCAACTTCCCGACGGGTTGCAAAAGATGCCGGACGAAGCGGTCCGCCGCGCCATAACCGCCTACTGGGGACTCATTTCGTTCACCGACGAACAGATCGGCAAGATCCTGGACGCGGTCGATGCCAACGGCTGGCGCGGGAACACCCGCATCATCTACACGTCCGACCACGGCGAGATGGCCGGCAGCTTCGGTCTATGGGGTAAGAGCACCCACTATGAGGACGCCGTCGGGGTGCCGCTGCTCATTTCCGGGCCCGACATCCCGGCCGACCAGGTGCGCAGCACCAACGTGTCATTCGTGGACTTCTTCCCCACGGTGCTGGAGGCGGTTGGGGCACCGGCAGGAGAGGCCGACGCCGATCTGCCCGGAACATCGCTCTGGCCGATTGCGCGCGGTGAATCCGACCCGGAGAGAGTCGTCTTCGCCGAGTACCACGCTGCGGGGTCGGTCTGCGGGTCGTACATGGTCCGCGACGACCGTTACAAGTACGTTTACTTCGCCGATCCCAAATACCCGCCGCAGCTGTTCGACCTGGCGCAGGACCCGCGCGAGCTTTGCGACCTTGGCCAGAGCCCCGAGCATGCTCAGGTGCGCGCCCGCCTGCACGCCGAGCTGCTCAAGATCTGCGATCCCGAGGAAGTTAACGAGCGCGCGTTTGCCGATCAGCGCGCATTGGCTGAACGGCACGGCGGCGAGGATTACATCGTCGCCAACTACATAAAGATCCCCTACACGCCGGCGCCGGACGCGTTCGACCCGGTAAACGAACCGTTCCAATAAGCGCGGCAGATCGCCTGAGCGGGAGCGGTGACCAACCCAGCCTCAACCGCCCGTTCGGCGGTCGCCTGATCGCAATTGACTCGACGGTTGCGGGATCGGTTGTCACGACCGGTTGCGCGGACCTCGTCGCGGGCTCAGCGGACCGGAGTGTAACCGCCGACCAGCCCGCGCTTGGAAAGCACCAGCTGCCACAGATGGATGTTGCGGGCCCTGAAGCCGCCGGCGCAGGAGAGCAGGTAATAGCGCCACATACGATAGAAACGCTCCCCATATTTATTTTTGAGATCGTCCCAGTTGGAGTCGAATTTCTCCATCCAGGCGCGAAGGGTCTTGTCGTAATCGGGACCGAAGTTGTGCCAGTCCTCTACCGCAAAACGGCTCTCAAGCGCTTCGCCCAGAGTCTTGATCGAAGGCAGCGCCCCGTTGGGGAAGATGTACTTGTCGATCCAGGGATCGACCACCGGCGAGGTCTTGTTGGCGCCGATGCTGTGCAGGAGGAAAAAGCCCTCGTCTTTTAGGCAGCGGCGGGCGACATCGAAGTAGATCGGGTAGTTCTTGACCCCGACGTGCTCGAACATGCCCATCGAAACGACGTGGTCGAAGTTCCCCTGCAGGTCGCGGTAGTCCTGCAGGCGGAATTCCACCGGCAGGCCTTCACAGCGCTTTCGGCCCAGTTCAACCTGGTTTTCGGAAACCGTAACCCCGGTGCAGCGAGCGCCGTATTCAGAGGCCGCGAACTGCATGAACGACCCCCAGCCGCAGCCAATGTCGAGCACGTGCTGGCCGCTCTTGAGTCCGATCTTGCGGCAGATCAGGTCCAGCTTGGCAGTCTGCGCATCGTCGAGGTTGTCGGCCCGGGCCCAGTAGCCGCAGCTGCCGGTGATGCGCGTGTCGAAGGTGGCCTCGAACACATCGTTGCCGAGGTCGTAGTGTTCGCGCCCGACGATCCAGGCGCGGGCCCTTGATTGCCGGTTCAGCAGCACGCCGGAGAGCCTGTAGGCAATGGTCTTGAGGTTTTTTGGGACCGATTGGTCGATGCGGCTCCGCAGGACGCGGGCGATCAATTCATCCAATTGGTCGCAGTCCCACCAGCCGTCCATGTATGACTCTCCCAAGGCCAGCGAACCATGCCGGAAGATGCGGCGAAAAAGCCGCGCGTCATTTACCTGAATGTCCCAGGGGTTGGGACCGTCGACCGCGATGCCGGCTTTGGCTAGCAGCGCAGCGATTTCGGACTGCATTGGCGCCGTCGCCACTAGTAGTCCAGGCGTTGGCGGCTGATCACCTTGTCGTCGTCGATCTCAAGCCCCAGACCAGGGCCTTCGCTCGGAGAGATGTGGCCGTTGACCGGCTTGGTCGGGTTCTTCCAGAAGTGCTGGGTGAATTCGTTCCACTGCACCAGGTATTCGATATAAGGCGCATCGGTGGGGGAGACAGCCGCGGTCAGGTGAGCGTTGATCGGGACCGAGCCACCGTGCGGGATCAGCGGGACCCCGTAGGCCGAGCAAAGCGCGAAGATCTTGATCATCTCCGAAACCCCTCCGGCCCAGAGCGTATCGGCCTGGTAGAGGTCGACCGCTTTGGCCTCAAGGTACTCGCGCGCGCCCCAGCGGGTGTATTCGTGCTCGCCGCCGGAGACCGGGGTCGGCGAGCGCCGCCGCACCTCGGCCTGACCCGGGATGTCGTCGGCCTTGACCACCTCTTCGATCCAGCGGACCCGGTGCTCGGCCAGGCGGTTCCCCATGTCGATGGCGTAGCGGACGTCCCAGGAGCTCCAGGCGTCGATCATTATGTCCACATCATCCCCGACCGCCTCGCGCAGCGTCGCCGCCAGCGCGACGTTCTTGCGGGCGCCCAGCTCGCCATCCATGGGGCCATTGCGGACGAACCATTTGGTCGCCGTGTAACCCTGGTCAACAAATTCCTTGGCGACGCGAGCGGCCTCGTCGAGTTCGATCGAATACCCGAGCGCTGAAGCATAGGCGGGAAATGACTTTCGCACTGGCCCGCCCAGAAGCCTATATAGCGGCAGTCCGGCGGCTTTGCCGCGGATGTCCCAAAGGGCCGAATCTACCGCCGAGACCGCGAACATCGCTTCGCCTTTGCGGCCGTGGATCAGATAGCGGTACATCTTGTCCCAGGCGCGCTCGGTTGCAAGGGGATCCTCGCCGCGCAGCAGGTCGAGAAGCTGCATGCGCACGAAGAATGCTTCGTTGATCGAACAGGGGCCGGCCAGTCCGCTGATTCCGACGTCGGTTTCGACATGGCAGATCGCGGTCGTTACGTCGACGGTGCCGTCATCGTTGGCCCGGAACCGGTCCTGCCACATCGCGGCCGCGCTCTCGGCGCGATGTTCGGGATAGACGTCGATCGGGCGGATCAGCCGCTCTTCGTGCATCGGGTAATCGGGCTCCAGGCGCCCGGTCAGTTTCTCAAACCAGATGTCGGTTATCTGCATAGGACGAATGGCCTTGTAGGTGGGGCAGGCGGCCCGGAATTGATCAAAGTAGCCGCGCCCATTATCGGCGCCCGATTCGCCTCGCCAGCAATCTTGCGGCGCCCTTTACTCATAGGTTTTGAGTGTTTTTGCCGTCGCCATGCCGAAGCGCGCCCAATCCTTAGGAGGCCGGGAAGAATTTCCAGAGTCGCCCGCATCGTCCGCCACCACCACTCGACGCTTGGGGCCACCTTGAATGCGGCCGGCGTCTCCGATGCGCCAGGCTTTGACCGCGGTTTCGGCCGATGCCCGGGGATTGGCCACCCGAACTGGGCCACTGGCGCCCTGGACTAAAAGCCACGCCCGTCACCCAAGATCGGCCGACATTTGCGGGATGTGCGGTCGCCTTGGTTAATGATTGGGATGGGAACAATTCAATCTGCGCCAAATATTTCCCTCGCACCCGGAAGGGGTTCACATGCGCGCCATCATGGTCATGTTCGATTCGCTCAACCGGCATTTTCTGCCCAATTACGGCTGCGACTGGACTCATGCCCCCAACTTCCGGCGCCTGGGTGAGCGCTCGGTCACCTTTGATCAGGCCTGGGTGGGAAGCATGCCCTGCATGCCGGCGCGGCGCGAACTGCACACCGGCCGATACAACTTTCTGCACCGTGCCTGGGGCCCGCTGGAGCCATTCGACGACTCAGCCCCCGAAATCCTCAAGGACGCCGGTACCTACTGCCATTTCACTACCGACCACCAGCACTATTTCGAGGACGGCGGTTCAACCTACCACGCCCGTTACAACACCTGGAATTTCCACCGCGGGCACGAGGGCGACGCCTGGAAGGGAGAAGTCGCCGACCCTGAGCTGCCCAAGAGCCTGACACTTGACCAGCGCGCCGGCTCCACCTGGCGCCAGGACTGGGTCAACCGCAAATACCTGAAGGATCAGACCCAGTTGCCCCAGGCCAAGACCTTTTCCGAGGGTCTGGAGTTCATCGAGACCAACATCAACGAGGACAACTGGTTCCTGCAGATCGAGACTTTCGACCCACACGAACCGTTCTACTCCCTTGAACAGTTCAAGGAGCTCTACCCGCACGAGTACGAGGGCCCGCATTTCGACTGGCCCAATTACGGGCGGGTCACCGAGCCGGACCACATGGTCGAGCACATGCGCTTCGAATACGCCGCCACACTCTCGATGTGCGACCACTATCTGGGCCAGGTCCTCGACGCCATGGACCGCCACGAGATGTGGGACGACACCTTACTGATCGTGACCACCGACCACGGATTCCTGCTCGGCGAGCACGGTTGGTGGGCCAAGATGGTGCAGCCGTTCTACAACGAGGTCGCGCGCATCCCGTTCTTCGTCTGGGACCCGCGGTCGAAACGCACCGGCGTGCGCAACTCGAATCTGGTCCAAATCATCGACGTGCCCGCCACTCTGCTGGAGTACTTCGGCATCGATCGCCCGCCCGACATGCAGGGAATCCCCTTGCGGCAAACCGTGGCCGATGATTCGCCTACCCGCGACGGAATCTTGTTCGGCATGTTCGGCGCCCACATCAACTACACCGATGGACGCTATGTCTACATGCGCGGGCCGGTGGATAGAGCAACCGGATACGAGCTGTATCACTACACCTTGATGGGCACCCACATGCGCAACCGCATGCCGGTCTCCGAACTCCAGGACGTGCAGTTGGCCGAGCCGTTTGAATTCACCAAGGGAGTCCGAACGGCCAAGATTTCGGCCTTAGGACCGGAGGCCCGCTATCTGTCCTGGCCGATCGATATGGACTCCCATCTGTTTGATTTGCAAAAGGATCCGAACCAGGACAATGACATTCGGGACGAGCAGCTTGAAGCCAGGCTCGCGGCGCAGATGGCCGAACTCATGCAGGCCAACGACGCCCCACCGGAGCAATTCGAGCGCATCGGCCTGCGCTAGTCGCTTGCAAGACGCGCCCAAAAAAACGGCTTTGCGGCCGCTGCGCCAAACCTGCATCATGACCAAAACGCCAGGACCTTTTGGGAGGGCCCGATGACCCAAGTCGAACTTATAGTTGACGCCCGCGCCGGCACCGGCGAGGGGCCGGTCTGGGACGAGCGCACACGCAAACTGGCATGGGTCGACATCCCGGGTTGCGCGGTGCACCATTACGACCCCGCCAGCGGCGCCGACGTGGCGATCGATCTCGGCGATCGCATGCCGGGTTGCATTCTGATCCGTGATTCGGGAGGGTATGCGGTCGGCACCCAGCACGGATTCTTCGGTATGTCCGATTCCAACCTGCTAACCAAGATCTGCGCAATCGAGGCCGACGATCCGATCAATCGCATGAACGACGGCAAATGCGACCGCGCGGGGCGGATCTGGGCCGGAACGATGGCACACACTGAAAACGTCCCCGGTTCGGGCAAGTTCTACCGCGTCGATCCCGACCACTCGGTCACCACCATCCTGGATAGCGTGACCATCTCCAACGGCACCGACTGGAGCCTCGACAACTCCCTGATGTATTACATCGACACCCCCACGCAGATCATCGACGTATTCGATTTCGACCTAGCCAGCGGCACAGCAACCAACCGGCGCCCGCTGGTGCAGATCGAGGACGGAATCTGGCCGGACGGGCTCACCGTGGACGCCGAGGGCAACATCTGGCTGGCGCTCTACGGCGGCGGTGCGGTGCGCTGCTATTCGCCGGAAGGCAAGCTCATGGACGTCATCGAAATGCCGGCCACCCAAATCACGTCGGTGGCATTCGGCGGCGGCGACTACATGGACCTCTACATCACCAGCTCGGCCAAAAACCTCTCGCCAGCCGAACTCGACGCCCAGACCGGCCCCGGCGGGCTCTTCGTATGCCGGCCCGGGGTCAAGGGGCAGCCCGCGGCGACCTACGCCGGCTAGGGCAGCGGGTATTGAACCTGAAGGACGCGGGTGGCCCGCGTCCTTCAGACGGCGTGGGTCATCCGGCCAGGCCGGACCAATCCGAGGCCGGGAACGCCGGCATGGTCTGGGTCGTGAGAAGTCCCTTCTGGGCGTACTGGAGCATCGCCGCGGCGCAGGCGGCGTTGTCGGGAAAGTCGAGCACCAGCACGATGTCGAAAGCGCCCATCGTCAGGTAAGCGTTCACTACCTGGCCGCCGTGACTCTCGCATACGGCCGCGATCTGAGGCGTGCCTTCGGCCACGGTCGGCTGGTCGATGGCGTCGGTGAATTTGGCGAGAACAACGTATCGTTGCATGGACGAGCCCCCTTGGACGAGGCGGGAATGACGCGAATGTCGATCAAGCATACGGCGACCGGGCCGTAAGGACGGATCTGGAATGGACTCCTGGTTCGCCGGTCTGGTGGCAGGCTTTATCGCC
Source organism: Chloroflexota bacterium (assembly GCA_965217845.1). Classification (GTDB taxonomy): domain Bacteria; phylum Chloroflexota; class UBA11872; order UBA11872; family VXNJ01; genus VXNJ01. Next base: position 1,486,907 of record OZ244573.1, on the reverse strand, counting down.
ACCGTGCTCATGACTGTGGTTTCGACCTACGATCCCCATCAGACCACGCGCCTTTCGGCGATGATCCTGGGCAAGACCCTTGGCGCCGACTACAACGCGTTCGCGATGAAGTTGCTGGGGATCATCCTGCACTTTGCCTACGGATCGGCGGTCGGCTCCCTGGCGGCGTTTTTGGCAGTGGATGTGGCCGGTATCACCAGCTGGCTCTGGGTCTGGGGCGTGGGGTTGGCAGTGGTGCTCGTGTTTCTCAATATCGCGATCTGGCATCCGGTGTCAGGTCTGCGGCAGGAGTTGGCCCGCCTCAGCGAAAAAACCCGCGAGCGGGTGCTCAAGCTGGGAATTCCCGCCCATGCGCTCTACGGTGCCTGCCTGGGAACTTTGGTCGAGGTGTGGATGGTCCCTTGAACGCGGCCAAACTTCCCGGCGCCGCCGAAGGCGTACCGGGCCGCTTTCACCGACTTGGCGAGTCGGTCCGATTTGCGGCAGCCTCTGCGCTGCCGGAGCCCATATCGATGCCGGGCGAGGCCGACCACGTCCGCCCGCAAACGGCGGCTAGACCTACCCGCAGGCACGCAATCGGGGCTTGGTTATGAGCGCGGGTGGCAAAGAACTGGCGGTCGAATCCGTAGACTCGCGACGATGGAACGCGATCACTTTCGAAAGCTGGTGGACGAGGCGCTGGCCACGCTGCCCCGCAAACTGCGCGCGCGAATCAGCAATGTCGAGATAGTGATCGAGTGGGGCCCGACCGCGGAGGACCTGCGCCAGGCGGGGCTGGAACCGGAGAGCACCCTCCTGGGTCTTTACCACGGCGTCCCGCTGCCGGAGCGGAGTGAGAACTACAGCTTCGTACTGCCCGACAAGATAAGCATCTACCAGGGACCGATTGAGTCCATTTGCACGACGGACGCTGAGGTGCGGGAAGAGGTTCGCACGACCGTGTTACACGAGATCGGCCATTTTTTCGGAATCGACGACGAGCGCCTGCACGAACTCGGCATGGGCTAAGGTTCGTCGGGATCGCGTGGACGAAACGCGCTCAGGGTCCCTGGGACCGAGATCCGAACCTAGGTCGATCAGAGGGTCGCGGGCTCAGGCGAGTCCGATTCGGGTGTAGATCCGATCGCGCGTGGCGTTGGCCACCGGTGCGGCGAACTCTAATCCGGCCGCAAGAATCGCATCGATCTGGCCGGGTTCGGCCGCCAGATCCATGTAGCGAGTGCGGAGCGGTCGCAACGCCTCGATCAGCACGTCGGCGACGCGGCGCTTGAGTTGGCCGTAACCCTGGCCGGAGAATTCGTCCTCGATCGCGGCGTCGGACTGGCCGTCGAACGCCTGATAGATCGAAAGCAGGTTGTATATCCCGGGACGTCCCGGGTCGAACCGGATCGAATTTTCCGAGTCGGTCACCGCCCGCTGGACCTTGCGGCGTATCACGTCAGGGTCGTCTAGAACCATCACCGCGCCGGCGGAATCGCCGTCGGACTTGCTCATCTTGGCGCTGGGATCAGACAGCGACATTACCCGCGCCGCGCGCGGCGGTATGGCCGCTTGCGGCACCACCACGGTGCCGACGCCGAGATGGTGATTTAGGCGCTCGGCCACATCGCGGGTCAATTCCAGGTGCTGTCGCTGGTCATCGCCTACCGGGACGTGAGTCGCGTCATAGAGCAGGATGTCGGATGCCATCAGGGTCGGGTATGTGAGCAATCCGGTCGAGGCGCGCTCACGGTGTCGGCCGGCCTTGTCCTTGAACTGGGTCATCCGTTCCAGCCAACCCAGCGGAACGTAGCAGTTGAGGACCCAGGCGAGCTCGGCGTGGGCCGGCAACTGCGACTGCTGAAAGAGCACCGATCGCTGCGGGTCGATCCCGGCCGCGATAAGAATGCCGGCCAGCTCACGGATATTGGTCCGCAGCCGGACCGGATCCTGCGGGACTGTGAGCGAATGCAGGTCGACGATGACGAAATAGTTCTCAGCCCGGTCCTGGTTAGCGACCCAGTGGCGGATCGCCCCAAGGTAATTGCCGATATGGACGTTGCCGGTCGGCTGGATCCCGGACAGGACCCGGTCGCGGGCAGCAGCGAAAGTTTCAGTCAATTTGGTATGAAGTGGTTAGCTAGCAGGTGATCTAAGATCGCATCCGAACAATCATCGCAATAGCTGGGATCGTATTCGTCTTCAACGTGCGCAAATTCCAGCAGCACGTCCACCGTGGGTGCGTGACGCATGACACAACCGTCTTTGAGGCAGTGCCAGTCGCCCCAGGAAAGCTCAGCATTGGCGCGGTCGGGCGGCACCGCCTCCATGATGTGCCCCAGCGAATGCATGGCCAGCCGCGCCAACGCCAGCTTGCGCTCGGCCGAGCGTCCGATCTCGCGCACGCGGCTCACCGATAACACGGCCGCCAGGTTGGGTTCGGTTGCAGAGAGTGCAAACGCCGGACCCTCCCCGGCCATTCGCTCGGGCACATCGTTTAGGTCCTGGTGGACGATCGCCAGGTCGTAATGGGCCCCCATCTGCTGCCAGGGTTCCTGCCGAATGGTCTCAATGAAGCGGCGCCCGTCGATCACGCCCGAAACCTCGTCGAGGCTCTGTTCGACGTAATAAAGCGTCGACCAGTAGGGGGTCCCGCGGTCAACCGAAGGAATGTGCCAGGTGCCAAGCGGGCGCAGGTGCGGGCGGGTGAGACCGATGCCGGTGTCGGCGGCGAGCAGGTAGGCGTGCTCCAGGGCGCCCGCGGCGCCCTCGATCACCGCCCGGGCCTCGGGCATCGTGACATCGGACGTCCATTGGACCGATATGGATTTCACCGCGGCGGGTCGGCGGCCTCAACCAGGGGCCCCGACCAGTCGCGCACCAATTGGGTTATGAGTCGCACCCCGACGCCCTTGCCGCCGCTCTGCCAGAGGGGAGTTTTCTTGCCCTCCCAGGCGGTGCCGGCGATGTCTAAGTGGGCGAACGGGTACGGCCCGGCGAAGTGCTTGAGGAACATCCCGCCATTGATGGTGCCGGCGGCACGTCCGCCGGTGTTGTCCAGATCACCAGTCTTGGCCTTGATGTTCTCCTCGTACTCATCCCAGAGGGGCAACTCCCAGACGCGCTCGTTGACCTTGTCGCCGGCGTGCGAGAGCCGCTGCGCCAGCTCCGGGCTGGTCACCATCATGCCGGTGGCAAAGTGCCCCAGGGCGATGATCACGGCGCCGGTGAGGGTGGCCATGTCGACGATGGCGTCGGGCTCGAACGTCTGCGCGTGGCAAAGCGCATCGGCCAGGATCATACGACCCTCGGCGTCGGTGGAGACGATCTCGACCGTCTTGCCGTTGGATGCGGTCACCACGTCCGACGGGCGCAAGGCTCGTCCCGAGGGCATGTTCTCGACCGTAGGTACGATTCCGACGACCTTCAGATCGGGCTGGAGGCGAGCGACCGCCAGCATCGTCCCGATCGCGGCCGCGGCCCCGGACATGTCGAACTTCATCTCCTCCATCCGCGCACTGGGCTTGATCGAAATCCCGCCAGTGTCGAAAGAGACGCCCTTGCCCACAACCGCCAGGGTTCCGGACGCGTTTTCGGGTTCGTAGACCATCGTGATCAGGTAGGGGGGCTGGTCGGAACCCTGCGCCACGGCCAGAAGCGAGCCCATCCCGGCCTTGCGCATCCGGTTCTCGTCCATCGTCGAGCAGGCAAGCCCTTCGCGCTCGCTCATCTCCTTGGCGGCGGCGGCGATTGCGCCCGGGGTCATGTGGTTGGGCGGTGCGTTCTGCAGGTTCCGGGCCAGGACCACGCCGTCGGCAATCGCGTTGCCGGCAGCCATCCCGGATCGCAGGTCCTCCAGATTGGCGGCGTCGAATTCGACCAGCTCCAGCGTCGCCAGTTCCGAATCGGAGTCATCATCGCCGCGGATGGTCTTGTACTGGTCGAACTTGTAGGTCGCCAGTCGCGCCCCCAGGATGGTTGATTCAGCCGCCTGGTAGGGCGAAAGACCGCCGATACCGGCCCCGAAGGCAATGATCGCGGCCCGCTTGGATCCGGCCTTGGCGGCGGCGGCAACGCCGGCGGCGGCGGCCTCGGCGGCGGCTTCTGAATTGAATTTGGCAGCGTCGCCAAGGCCCACTACCATCACCCGGTCGGCCGCGAGCAGCCCATCCGGGTAAAGCGTGAGCACCTGGTTGGCCCGGCCCGAAAGATCGCCCAGGCGCGCGACCTTGCCGATCTGCCCGCCGAGCTTGGCATCGACGGCTCCGGTGGCACCGGCGGGTGCCGTCACCCCGGCGAACAGGTTCACGATGATGGTGTCGGCGTCCGTCACGCAAATGTCGCCGGACGTAAGCAACGTCTGCAAGGCCGGGTCCTTCTCAGATGGGGCGGGGGCTGCGCGCAGCCCGAGTGGGCGCGGCGGGAGCCAAATTCTAGGGGTGGTCGGAGATGCTGCCCGCAATTCCGATGGCCGTGGAGGGCCCGCTCGCGTCGGTGATCACGACCTCGATCGTGCGCCTCGGCGGTGACCGCCGGGACTGCCCGGACGGCCATTCGCGGCCGTCGCGTTGCGCAAAATGCTTTCAGGCTGAAACCCTTCTCCACCACCCCAAGGCGATGCCGAAAAATGCCTGAAAGAGTGCGCATAGGTCTTATTTCGACCTCGTACCATTACTCGCTGCGGGTGCACCCGCAGCTCGCCGATTCAGAAAAGGTAGAGATCGCAGCGGTTGCCAGCCGCAGTCTCGAAAACGCGCGCGTTTACGCCGCCGAACACAAAATCCCGCGCGCTTACGGGTCCTACGAGGAGCTGCTGGCCGATCCCGAAATCGACGCCGTTTACAACCCGCTGCCGAACAGCCTGCACGCCGAATGGGTAGTCAAGGCGGCCGAGGTCGGCAAGCACAGCCTGTGCGAGAAGCCGATGGGCGACGATGTCGCCCAGGTGCGCGCGATGGCGTCCGCCTGTGAACAAAACGGAGTCCTGCTCAGCGAGGCCTACATGTTCCGCTTCGCGGCCCGCAATCACCGCGCCCGCGAGATCATCGCCTCCGGCGAATTGGGGCGAATCCGGACCGTCAAGGCCGGCTTTTCCTTCAACATTCCGCGCTCGCCGCGCAACATCCGCCACTATCCGGAACTGTCCGGCGGGGCCTTGGCCGACGCCGGCTGTTACACGGTCGCGGCCTGTCGGTTCATGCTTTCAGCCGAACCGGTTGCGGTCCATTCGTCGATGCACATCGACGAAGAATTCGGGGTCGACATGTCCGGGTCTGGAATCCTGGAATTCCCCGGTGGGCTGACCGGCCTGATCTCATATTCGATGCAAGACGCCGGCAGCCAGCAGATCGAGGTGCTTGGTTTCGACGGCCGCATGGTGCTGGACCAGTTCGTGATTTCCGCCCGCGAGCCGGGCACGATCAGCGTCAGGGCGCGCCAGAGCAACGTCGAACGGGTTGAACACTTCGAGGCCGATCTGATCTATCGGGCCGAGTTCGAGACATTCGCCGCCGCGGTTCGCGGAGAGGCCGAACTGCCTTACGATCAGCGCGACGCCGTTGCCCAGGCTCAAGTCCTTGATGCGCTGCGCGAATCGCACCGCCTGGAACGCAAGGTGGGGCTTCCGCCGCTCGGCGGTTAGCGCGCGGCCTACGCGGACCCCAGACGCATCCGTCACCATTGACCGAAAGTTCAATCAATCAATCCAACAGGGAGTTCTGCCAAATGCGCGGCCTCATAACCCACGCCGACGAAGTCGACGCCGTCACCCGCGGCAGCGGGATCAGCACCCTGCCATTCTTTGGCGAGTGGTCCGGCGCCGAGCAGATGTCGACCGGCATGACCGTCTTCCCGCCCGGTGGCGGGGTGGTCATGCACTCGCACAACGTCGAGGAATGCGTCACCGTCATTGAGGGCGAGGGCACCGCCGTAATCGATGGCCAGGAGCTCCCGGTCCGGACCTGGTCGACGACCTGGATCCCGGCCGGTGTCCCGCACCGCTTCTACAACAGCGGGTCGGGGCAGATGCGGATCCTGTGGGTGTACGGCGATGCCGACGTGACCCGGACGGTGACCGAATCCGGCGAAACGTTCAAGCACCTCTCGGCCAGCGACCGCCAGACCGGCAGCAGCAGCTAGGAAGCAACTTAATGAAAATCACCGGCATCCGCGCCCGGACCCTGGCCACCCCCAAAAAAGAATCGCGCGCCATCTACGACCCGCCGCCCCCGGCCGCGCTGGGCGGGACCGGACCGTTTCGGGACGGATCCTACGTGCTGGCCGAACCGGCGGCATTGACCGTGGTCGAGATTGAGACCGACGCCGGGATCACCGGACTGGGCACCGTCGGCGGGTTCAACATCGCCGCCGAACCGGTCATCCGCCAGCACCTGACCCCGCTGCTGCTGGGGCGAGACCCCCTGGCGATCGAGTCAATCTGGGACCTGATGTACCACCAGACCCAGCAGTACGGCCTGCGCGGGGCGGTGATCATGGCCATTTCCGGAATCGACCTGGCGCTCTGGGACATCCTGGCCAAGGCCTGCGGCCAGCCCGTCTACAACCTCATCGGCGGCAAGAGCAAGCCCAGAGTTCCGCTTTACATGAGCTTGCTGCGCAACAACGCCGGCCTGGCCGACACCGTCGCCCGCGCCCGCGCCGACGCCGAGGCGGGCTTTAAGGCCATGAAATACTTCTTTACCATGGGGCCGGCGCACGGCCTTGCGGGGATGCGGCGCGAGATCGAGATCGTGCGCCAGATACGGGCTGCGATCGGTCCCGACGTGCAATTTATGGTCGATGCCCACATGCAGTGGGACGTTCCCTACGCCAAGCGGATGATCGATGCGATCGCCGCCTACGACATCGCCTGGCTGGAGGAGCCGCTGAGCCCGGACGACCTGGATGGTCACCGACAGCTGGCCGACTTCGGTTCGATCCCGATCGCGGCCGGCGAGCACGCCCGCACCCGTTTTGACTACAAGAATTTCATCGACGCCGGAGTGCATTTCCTGCAACCCGACATCAACCGGGTCGGCGGTTACACCGAGGTTCTGCGCATCTGCGCGCTGGCCGCAACCCACCATCGCGCGGTCTGCCCGCACCAGGGTTGGCTGCACTCCTACCACCTGATCACAGCCAAGACCTGCTGCCCGATCGGCGAATATTTCCCGGCGCGCTACCCACTGTCGGGGAACTCTTTCATCTGGGGGGCGTTTCACAACGAACCCGAGGCCGTTGACGGCTACATCGAGCTCTCCGACGCCCCCGGATTCGGCTGGGAGACCAACGAGGAATTCATCCAGGCCAATCAGATCGCGGTCGGGTAGGCGGTCCGGCCGGCGCGTTGCCGGGGCGTCCTATATTCGGGAAAGCACCCAGCATTGATGGAGGCGCCCGTTACCGCCCCGCCCGGCAGCCCCGGCCAAGTCTTCAAGCACCCGGCGGTCAGCGCCTGGTTTGAAGGCAAATTCGCCTCCCCCACCGACGCCCAGGCCGCTGCCTGGCCGGCGATCGCCGGCGGGAATGACGTGCTGCTGGCGGCCCCTACCGGCTCGGGCAAGACCCTGGCCGCATTCCTTTGGGGGATCGACGAGCTCGCCAACCGGATCCCTTTCCAGGTCGAGTCGAAATCGGTGGAGATCGTCTACGTATCCCCGCTCAAAGCGCTTTCCAACGACATTTGGCGCAATTTGCGCGAACCGCTCCGCGAGATGCGCGCCGGCGATGCATCGGCCATCGGCGCAATGCCCGAGATCCGGGTCGGATTGCGCACCGGCGATACGACTCAGTCCGAGCGCGAGGCCATCTACCGCCGCCCGCCCCACATATTGGTGACCACCCCGGAATCGTTGTTCCTGCTGCTAGGCTCGGTGCGCGGCCGCAAGGCGCTGGCGAACGTGCGCACCGTCATCGTCGATGAGATCCACTCCCTGGCACGCGATCGTCGCGGCTCGCACCTGGCGCTCTCGCTGACGCGGCTCGATGCTTTGACCGGGCGGCGTGCGCAACGCATCGGTCTCTCGGCCACCCAGAAACCGCTCCCCGACATCGCCCGGTTCCTGTGCGGATACGACAGCGGTAAACCGTACGCCTGTCGGATCCTGGATTTTGGCCACCAGCGCGAAATCGATCTGGCGGTCGAGGTCATGGATGTCGAACTGGGCGCGGTGGCATCCGGCGAGTACATGGCCGCCCTCTATGCCCGCGTGGCCGACATGGTCTCCGAGCACCGCACCACCCTGATCTTCGTCAACACCCGCTCGCTCTCCGAACGGGTGGCGTTCAACCTCGCCGAGCGCCTCGGCGAAGAGGTGGTCGCCAGCCACCATGGATCGCTGGCCAAGGAGCGGCGCCTGCGGGTCGAACAGCTTCTCAAGGCCGGTCAGCTGCGCGCCCTGGTCGCTACCGCCTCGCTGGAACTGGGTATCGACGTCGGCCACATCGATCTGGTACTGCAAATCGGTTCGCCGCGTTCAATCGCCGCATTCTTGCAGCGCATCGGGCGCTCCGGGCATGCGATAAATCTTGTCCCCAAGGGAAGGCTCCTGCCCACGTCGCGCGATGACGTGCTCGAATGCGGCGCCATCGTGCGTGCCGCCCGCGCCGGCGAACTCGACCGGATCGTGCTGCTGGCTCAGCCGCTGGACGTGCTGGCCCAGCACCTGGTCGCCGAATCGGCGGCCCGGCCCTGTTCCGAGGACGAGCTGTTTGCGCTGTTCCGCGACGCCGGCCCCTACTGGGACTTGACCCGGGCCGAATTCGACAACGTGCTGGAAATGATGGCCGAAGGCCTGGGGCAAGGCGGTGGGCGCGGCTATCCGCTGATCCACCGCGACCAGATAAACGGCATGGTGCGCGGCCGGCGGGCGGCGCGCATGGTTGCGGCGACCAATGCCGGTACCATCCCTGAGCAGGGCGATTACCTGGTCGTGGCCGAGCCCGACGATGCGGTCGTCGGCAGTGTGAATGAGGACTTTGCCATCGAGAGCATGGCCGGCGACATCTTCATCCTCGGCACCAATTCCTGGAAGATCCTGCGGGTCGAATCGGGTCGGGTGCGGGTCGCCGACGCCCACGGCGCCCCGCCCACGATTCCTTTCTGGCTGGGTGAGGGCCTGGGGCGCACACCGGAGCTTTCACACCAGGTTTCGCGATTGCGCGCCGATCTGGCCGGGGCCATCGATGCTGCCCCCCAGGTCCGATCGCAACTGGCCGCGAAATGCGGCCTCACCGACGCCGCCCTGCAGCTGCTGCTGGAATACGTGCGCGCCACCCGCGATGGCCTGGGGATAGTTCCAACCGATTCCGATGTCGTCTTTGAGCGGTTCTTCGACGAGGCCGGCGGGATGCAACTGGTCGTTCACGCCCCCTTCGGCCAACGCATCACCAAGGCCTGGGGGCTGGCCCTGCGCAAGCGCTTTTGCGTGCGTTTTGACTTCGAGCTGCAGGCCGCCGCCAACGACAACTGCATCCTGCTTTCGCTCGGCCCGCAGCACTCCTTCCCGCTGCAGGAGTCGTTTTCCTACGTGACATCGAGCAACGTCCGTCCGGCGTTGCGTCAGGCGATCCTCTACACCCCGCTCTTTCCGACCCGCTGGCGCTGGAATGCGACCCGGGCCCTTTTCGTACGCAGGTTTCAGAACGGGCGCCGCGTTCCGGCTCCGATCCAGCGCATGCGTGCCGACGACCTTCTGGCGGCGGTATTTCCGGAACAGGTCGGTTGCCAGGAAAACGTCACCGGGCCGCTGGAGATTCCCGACCACGTATTGGTTGACCAGACCGTCGCGGACTGCCTGTTCGAGGCTCACGATGTGGAGGGCCTGGAGGGAATTCTGCGGCGGATCGAGGCCGGCCAAATCCGCCTGCACGCCCGCGATGTGACCGAACCTTCACCGATGTCACACGAGATCATCAACGGGCGCCCGTTCACATTTCTTGACGACGCGCCGCTCGAGGAGCGCCGCTCACGCGCGGTGCAGCTGCGCCAGGTCCTGCCGGACTCGCAGCGTGACCTCGGCGCGCTGGATCAGGCCGTAATCGAGCAGGTGATATCGGAGATCGCGCCCGATCCACGTGATCCCGACGAGCTGCACGAAACCCTTTCCAGCCTGGTCATTTGCCAATCCTCGGTGCTGGCGCAATGGTCGCCGCTGATGGACCAGTTGGTGGCCGGCGGTCGCGCCCGCCGCCTGCAACTCGGTGAATCCATCTACTGGCACACCGCCGAATCGGCGGCGATGGTTGCGGCGCTTTTTCCACAGGCGGAGATCGATCTGGCCGGTATCCCGAGTGCGGCCCTGACCAGATTTGAAAGTCCCGATGAGGTCCGCATGCGGGCGGTGCGCGGGCATTGCGAGGTCTGCGGCCCGGTAACCGCGCTGGCGCTTGCCCGGCGGACCGGACTCAGCGAGGCCGACGCCCGCATCGGCCTGACCCAGATCGAAAGCCTGGGGCACGCCCTGCGCGGTCGGTTCGATGGTAAAAACGAAGCCTTCTGCGACCGGCAGCTGCTGGCCCGCATTCACCGGCGCACCAGGGCGCGGCTGCGGGCCGAGATCGCCCCGGTCTCGCGCCAGGACTATCTGCGGTTCCTGATGAACTGGCAGTACCTGGGGCCCGCTAACCGCCTGCAGGGGAAGGCCGGCCTGCGCCAGGCGATATTGCGGCTCCAAGGCTACGAAGCACCCGCCCCGGCCTGGGAACGGGACCTGCTGCCGGCCCGGGTAAGCGACTACGATCCGGCTCTTTTGGACGAGCTGTGCCTGGCCGGCGAGGTCACCTGGCTGCGCCTGACCCTGCCCGGCAACGGGACGGCGGGGCCCGGCCGGCGTTCGGCCACGCGCGCAACCCGAATATCGCTGATGCCGAGACGCCAGCTCCCGCTGCTGCTGGCGGCAGCGCGCGGGACGGCCGACCCGCTCGACTCCCTGACCGACGGTACCCGCGAGCTCTACGCGCTACTGCGCGGCAAAGGGGCGCTTTTCTTTGAGGATCTGATCGATCTCAGCGGACGCCTGCCCGAGGACGTCGAGCGGCGGTTGCTCGAACTGGTAGCGGCCGGGCTGGTCAATTCCGACGGGTTCGCGTCGATCCGGGCCCTGTCGAATCGCCCGCTGGCGCGGCGCCTGCGGCGCGGCAATTTCGCCGGCCGGCGCAAGGGGCTGCTAAACGACGCCTGGCCGCCGGGTCGCTGGGCGGCGGTGGCCATGCACGCTGCGGCCCCGGACGAGGAACAGCTGCTCGACGGCATCGCCGAGGTGCTGTTGGAACGCTATGGAGTGGTTTTTCGGGAGGTGGCGACCCGCGAGCGCTGGCGTTTGCCCTGGCGGCTGCTTTTGCGCCGCCTGCGGATCATGGAGGCCCGCGGCCTGGTGCGCGGCGGGCGGTTCATCACCGGCCTGACCGGGGAACAGTTCGCGCTCCCCGCAGCGCTGGACGCTTTGCGCCGCCAGCGCAAAGCCGCTCCGGTCACCGGAATTGCGCCCGGCCTTGACGACCCGGCCAATCTGGCCGATTACCTGGCGCAAACTCCGGCCGAGCGCTACCGGTCCTGATCGGCAATACACCCCCAGGGCGTTGGGCAACTTCGCCGCCGTCGGGTGGCCGAGGCCGCACACAACGGCATTGAACTTGGAATTGCCGTTTAAGCTAAACGGCCCAGAGATAGACGGTGGCGGCCAGTTCGCTCCAACTTCGAGGCCCAGCGGTCGGAGCCAAGACCAGCGACGGGCACCAGTTTCTTGGGGTTCGATTCACCACTGACCCACTCGAATAATGTCTCAACGCAATCGTGCTAAACCCCTGCGGCAACAAAAGAGATTCGCCCAGTTCACCCTCTCTCGTACCAGAGGATGCGAGCGGCGAGTCAGGGAGAGCTCCGCCTCCCATCCGGGAGCCGACCAGGCGCCCTGTCGGCCGCCGCCGCCCGCCGTCATGGGTTTGGACAGTAATTTGCATTAGATTTGCGGTTCGCGGCGGCCGCGGGCAGTTCAAGGGGGCGGGCTTGCCGGCGCGGCCGGAACCGGGGCCGTTTTTCTGGAGATGGCGAGGCAACGTTCGGTGGCGATCCGCCGTGCCGTTGGCGTTGGACTGATCAGCTCGATGGCCGCATGCGGCTTGAACGGAGAACCGGCCGCATTCGCGATGGGGCGCTAGTACAGCGCTGAAGAGAGTTGGAACCCCCGGCGCGGCGCCCGCGGTCCACGGTGTCGGGGTTCGCGCTCAGAAGACGCCAAACCGATCGTATGCTTCGCTCGGGTCCATTCCCGCCTTGATCGCCTTGCGCAACTCGCTCTCAGTGGTCACAAGGATCTCTGCCGCATTAACGACCTCGTTTACCGAGCCGACAGGGATCACTATCGCACCGTCCAGGTCCGCGAGCAAGAAATCTCCGGTGTGAATATCAACGCCTCCGATCTCGATGGGCCTTCCAAGACTGGCGACCATCCATCGGCCAACTATGTCGGCAGGAGTGCGATATCGGCAAAAGACCGCAAAACCCCGACGGGTGATTTGATCGGTGTCTCGGCAACCGCCGTCCACGAGATAACCCAGGATCTTGCGCCTCAGGAGGGCTTCGGCGGAGAGTTCGCCCATATGAGCGATGGTCGAATCGTTGGGTTGACACACGACTACCGATCCGCTCGGGGCCGCGCTGAGCAGACGGGTCCATCCCAGCAGACTTTCGTTGGCATCGGCATGCTCGTCGGGCCGACCCTCGCAGGTCCACACCGGCCCTGCCAGGGCGCTCGCCGGATCCAGGGGATGGTGTCGGGCAGTATCGTCGTCGGCAGTCCAAGATCGCGCATTGCGTCGTAAACGGCACCGCTATAGCAGCGCGCCAATCGTGCCGCCAGCTCGCGGTCCGAACTAGCCTGACCATTCATTTCGCGCTGTCTCCCGGTACTGGAGGGGACGCCTCCGACCCCGTCGGTGGTGGCGGGCATGCAACGCCCGGGCTTTTTGAGCGCAATCGTTGATTGCAAACCCGTCGGCACGCAGATCGCGCTGGATTACCGGGCGCGGACCGCAGTTTGGCGCAATGCGCGAATTCTTGCAGCGACGTTTAATTGGCTCGGGGCGAGCACCATCAATTCGAAGTTGAGCAGGGATTGATACAAATGGCAGAACTTGACGGCAAGGTAGCGATTGTGACGGGCGCGGGCCGTCTCCGCAGCATCGGCCGAGGCGCGGCAGTCGCCCTGGCCCGACGCGGCTGCGCAATCGTGGCGGTGGGGACCGGGCGCGATCCCGCCACCTTTCCCACCGACGAGCGCGAAATTGGCTGGCGCGATGTGGAAAGCGTGGCCGATGAAGTTCGCGCAATGGGCCCCGGGGCCCTGCCGCTGGTAGCCGATGTCTCGCGCCGCGATCAGGTCGAGGGCCTGGTGGAGGCCACAATCGCCGAATTCGGCCGCGTCGACATCCTGATCAACAACGCCGCCGCCCCCCGGGGCGACGACCGTGTGCCATTGGTGGAACTGACCGAAGAACAACTGCGTCTGGTCCTGGAGGTGAAAGTGCTGGGCAGCTTCTTCTGCGCCCAGGCGGTATCCCGCGCCCTGGTCGAGCAGGGCGAGGGCGGAAGCATCGTGAACGTCTCCTCAATCGCCAGCAAGCGGCCGCAGGCCAACGCCTCCGCCTACGCGGCCGCCAACGCGGCCCTGAATGCGCTGACCGCGTCGTTGGCGTTGGAGCTCGGCAGCCACAACGTGAACGTCAACTCGGTCTGTCCGGGCCTTGTCGAGACATCGCGCTGGGACTCGGAATTGGGTTCCAAGCGCTGGGACGACCAGGTCCGGCGACGGATCCCGCTGGGTAGAGCCACCGACGGCGACGAGACCGGCGAATTCATCGCCTTCTTGTGCACCAAGGCGGGATCGTATGTCAACGGCCAGGCCATCAATTTCGACGGCGGGGTAGCTATCGGGTACTAAAGCCCCGGCCCATGCATCCACCTTCGCGTTCCGCGCGCCATCTTTGCGGGCAAGCTCGCAGGGCAAATGACGGGACCGGCCGCAGGCTGATGGCAACATTTGATTGAGCGCAGGCCGGGTTCGCGGTGGCTGCGCAACCGACAGGCGCGGCGCCGCGCGGCGAGAGGTCGGGGCCGTTGATGCGAACGACGTTTAGCAAGCGCCTCCGAATGAACCGCCTGGCGCTGGCGGTGCTGGTTGCGATTGCAATGCTGGCGGCGCTGCCCCTGGCCGTCGCGGCCGCGGTCGAGTCGGAAACCGCGTTCGTCCTCAACACCTTCTCGTTCCTGATCTGGGGCGCGCTGGTGATGTGGATGTGCGCCGGATTCACGATGCTCGAGTCCGGCTCGGTGCGGACCAAGAACGCCGCCATGATCTGCCTTAAAAACATCGGCATCTATTCAATCGCCGGACTCTCCTACTACTTCGTCGGATACAACCTCATGTACGTGGATGTCGGCGACGTGGTCGGCTCGCTGCGTCTTTTCTACGGTCCGTCCGCGGACGAACTGGCGCTGCTGGCGGGCGAGTCCGAAGCCCTCCAGGCGGTGGTCGAAAGCGGCTACGCGCGGATGTCCGACTGGTTTTTCCAGATGGTGTTCGTGGCCACCGCGGCCTCGATCGTCTCCGGGGCATTGGCCGAACGGGTGAAGTTGTGGTCGTTTTTTCTATTCACCCTAATCCTCACGGCCTTCGTTTACCCGGTGGTGGGGGCCTGGACATGGGGCGGGGGATGGCTCGCCGAGCTGGGCTTTTCCGATTTCGCCGGCTCCACGATCGTGCACGGCACCGGCGGTTGGGCCGCGCTGGCGGGAGTGCTCATCGTCGGACCGCGCTTGGGTCGCTTTCGTCGCGACGGGACCGTGCGCACCGCTCCGCCGTCGAACATCCTCAACGTCACCCTCGGGGTCTTCATCCTCTGGCTCGGCTGGTTCGGGTTCAATGGCGGCTCACAGTTGGCCCTGGGCGGTGCCGTCGACGCGGTGGCGATGAGCCAGATCATCGCCAACACCAACCTCTCGGCCGCCGCCGGAGTCATGGCGGCCCTGACCGTGTCGCGGCTGGTCTTTGGCCGGATTGACCTCTTCGCCGGGCTGAACGGGGCAATAGCCGGGTTGGTCGCAATTACCGCCGGGCCGACTCTGACCGAACCCTATTGGGCGGTCCTTATCGGAGTCGTCGGAGCCCTGATTTGCACCGGCGGGTTAAAAATGCTTGAGGTCGCAAAACTCGATGACGTCGTGGGCGCGATCCCGGCGCACCTCTTCGCCGGCATCTGGGGCACCCTGGCGGTCGGAATATTCGGGTCCGGCGACATCCTGGTGCAGCTGGCCGGCGTGGCCGCGGTCGGGGCGTTCGTGTTCCTGGTCTCGCTGGCGCTTTGGAAGATTCTGGCCCTGACCCTGGGAGCGCGGGTCTCGCGCGATGTCGAGCAGATCGGCCAGGACAGCGGCGAACTGGGCATGGAAGCCTATCCCGAGTTCGTGCTGATGCCCGACGATTTCGACGAATAGGATTCCAGCCAGGAGATTTAGTCCTTCGGCGGCCGCGAACCCGCGCAAAGTCGCCACCGCGCGGGCCTGCGGGGTACGCTCGGTTTGACTACAGATCGTCTCATCCAGAGGAAAGGACGCGCGATGCCCTCCGAGTTATATGAACGGGGACTGCCGATTCGAAGGGAGGTCCTCGGCAGCGAGTACGTGGACCGCTCGATCGCCGAAGCCGATGACTTCAATCGCCCGCTGCAGGAGCAGATCACCGAGCACGCCTGGGGCACGATTTGGACCCGGCCCGGGCTGCCGCGCAGGATCCGCAGCCTGCTGAATGTGGGGATGCTAACGGCGCTGAACCGCCCGCACGAGCTTCGCCTGCACGTGCGTGGGGCGCTAAACAACGGGGTGACCCGCGACGAACTCCGTGAGGTGATGCTGCAGGTCGCGGTCTACTGCGGTGCGCCAGCGGCGTTGGACGGAACCAGGGTCATTCGCGAAGTTCTGGCCGAATTCGAGAGTGCCGATGGCTAGCGACTAACTGGCCAAAAATAGATTTGTATGCCGGTGTCTGGAACAACTGGACGGGGCCATGCCGCTGGAGTGTAGGAAAAGGGAACCAAAGTGATCAGGATTGCGCAATTCGGGGCCGGCCGCATAGGGCAGGTGCACGGGCCCAATCTGGCCGCCAGCGCCCGCTTTGAACTGGTCGGTGTTTCCGACCCGGTCGGGGCCGCCGCCGCCGCGCTGGCCGGGCAGTTGGGCTGCGCGGTGCTCTCCCCCGAAGAGATATTTGGCGACGATTCCATCGCGGCGGTGTTGATCGCCTCGTCAACTGCCACCCACGCCGAACTGATCGAAGCCGCGGTCAGGTCCGGCAAGGCGGCATTCTGCGAGAAGCCGATCCACCTTGATTCGTCCCGCGCCCGCGCCTGCCTTGAGGTTGTCGAAGAAAACGCGGGCCGCCTGGCGATGGGGTTCAACCGCCGCTTCGACCTCAACTTTGCCGAGCTCAAATCGAAATTGGACGCCGGCCAGATCGGATCGACCGAGATGATCAGCCTCACAAGCCACGACAACGAACCGCCTTGGCCCGAATACGTAAAGGTCTCCGGCGGGCTCTTCCGCGACATGATGATCCACGACTTTGACATTGCGCGCTGGTTGCTCGGCGAGGAACCGGTCGAGGTCTATGCGCGCGGTTCGGTGCTGGTTGACCCCGCGATCGGGGAGGCCGGCGATGTCGACAGCGCGATGGTGATCATGCGCACCGCCAGCGGCAAGCTCTGCCACATCAACTGCTCGCGTCGTAACGCTTCCGGATACGATCAGCGGGTCGAAGTCCACGGCTCTGACGGCAAGTTAAAGATGGAAAACGTGCTTTCAAACACCGTCCTGGTGGAAGGCGCTCGCGGCACGCAATTTGATCCGCCGCCGAATTTTTTCGTCGAGCGCTACGCCGATTCCTACCGAATGGAGCTCGAAGAATTCGCCGCCGGCATCGAGGCGGGCGAACTCAGGTCCCCGACCGGCCGCGACGGGCTCAACGCGCTGCTGCTGGCCGACGCGGCCACTATTTCAAACCAGGAAGGACGCCCGGTTTCGGTCCAATTGGCTTGAGTACCGCAGGGGCGGCACGGGCCATCGCTTTGTGACCGGCCGGCTCCACGCGCGCCCCGGCGCGCAGCAATTCGGCGAACCGCCGATGGCCGGCAGAGGCAGTTACGTCAAGGCGCTTAATCGCCGCCAGTAAACAAGATTTACCAGTGGCGGCGAATCCCGTAGGCGTCAAATTGGGTTTCGTTGGAAACCAATACCAAATCATGGACGTGCGCTTGCGCGATCAGTATCCGATCGAAGGGGTCCCGGATCGGTCCCGGCAGCAGTCCGGCCCGCGCCGCGGCGTCAAAAGATATTGACAGCTCTGCAAACCCCTGGTCGATCAACGCCCGCGCCGGGTCCAAAGCGACCGCTGCGGCGCCGGGAATTCTGCCGAGCCGGTACTTGGTCGTAATCTCCCACGCCGATGCGGCGCTGATGAACACTTCATTTGACTGGTCGGCGACGGCATTGCGGGCAGCATCCGACATCCGGACGCTGCCGGCCAGCCACCAAATGAACGCGTGCGAATCAAGAAGGATGTTCATCGGTCAGTCTTCCCACGCGGCCAATTCTGCCTCCGGCAGGGGGTCAAAGAAGCTGGCATCCAGCTTTACCCGTCCGGAGAGGGCACCGAAGCGTCGAACACCGCGACGCCGGTATGGAATTAGCCTGGCCACCGGTTCGCCATTGCGAGCAATCACCACCTCGGCGCCGGTTTCGACCTGAGCGATCAATCGCGATAGATGAGTTTTAGCCTGATGGATCTTGTAGGTGGGCACGGAAAATGCCTTATATTGGGCAGTTAGTCAAATATATGACTAACCCTTGCGGCAGGCTTGCGCCGCCAATCGCTCCGCCTGGCTTGGATCGAAGCAGTTTGAGCCAGCGCCACTTCGAGCAGGGATGTGTCCGATGTCTGCATCCGAGCGCGCCGAATTGACCGGCAGGGGAATATTGGCCGAGCACGGAATGCGAATCGATGCGGATGCGCGACCCGGAAGTGGCGGTCGCGCCGTCTCGGCATCAGCTAGTGTGCCGGTCTCCCGGCTTCGTCCTTTTTGCGCGGAACGTAATCGCCGGTCTCAACGTACCAGCGCGCGATCCGGTCGGTTAGGTCTCGAACTGTATCGGCGTGGCCCGGGTCCTGGGCCAGGTTGACCATCTCCAGGGGATCGGACTCCAGGTCGTAGAGCTCGTCCAGGTCGGCGACCCGCAACACGAACTTCCATTTGCCCGCTCGCACCATCACCGATTTGCAAACCGAGGCGCGATTGTCAGTCTGAATCGCCGCTTTCTGGTGGTAGCAGAGCAGGCTCGTGTAGTTGCTGGCGATCTCGAGCGCCTGGGTCTCGTGCGGCAGGTGGCCGCCCTCGCAGTAGACCGCCTCCTTGTGCTGGTTGCGCTCGCCCCGAAGCAGCGGCAACAGGCTCAATCCGAAGTGGTCGTGCCCGGACTCGATCCCAGCCAGGTCCTGCAGCGTGGCCGTCAGGTCCACGGCTTCGGCCAGCTGGTCGAAGCGCTGTCCGCCGACCACGCCGGGTGACTTGATCGCAAACGGGACATTGGACAGCGGATCCTCGAACCCGGAGGGCCATTTCTCGGTGAGCTTCCAATCACCGCAGTAGTCGCCATGATCGGAAAGATAGACGATCGCGGTTTCGTCGTAAACGCCGGCTCCGCGCAGGGCCTGGCAGACCTCGCCGAATTGATCGTCGATGCGGGAGCACATTCCGTAGTAGACTGCCACGATTTCGCGCAGTTCGGCCTCGGATAGATCGGCCACCCCGTAGCGCTCGGAAACCTCGTGGTGATAGATGGGGCTGCCGTCATCGCGCGGCGGCCGCGGCAACGGAACGGCGCTGCGGTCATACATCGAGTAATAGGGTTCCTCGACCCAGTAGGGCGGGTGCGGGAAAAAGAGGGTGATGACCAGGCAGAACGGCTCGGGCGGGTTCGATCCCAGAAATTCCAGCGCGCCGTCGACCCAGTCGCGGTCGAAATCGTGCGCCAGTTCCTGGGGGCGC
This sequence comes from Chloroflexota bacterium, assembly GCA_965217845.1. Taxonomy (GTDB): domain Bacteria; phylum Chloroflexota; class UBA11872; order UBA11872; family VXNJ01; genus VXNJ01. Next base: position 1,467,836 of record OZ244573.1, on the reverse strand, counting down.
TGCCCGTAATAGAGGGTGTAGCGGTAGCGCTCGTCCAGGCCCTCGGGCGGGTTCATGAGGTTGTGGCGTTCGACGCCGAGCTGCGAAAGCGTCCGCGATGAAAGGCTCGATTCGGCCGCGTCGTCGGCGAGGAGGTGGTTCTTGCCGGTCAGGTGAACGTGGTAGCCAGCTTGCTTGAGTTCGCGCAGGACGTTGGGCTCATGGTCCTGCAAAAGGTACCAGAGAGTGCGGTGGCCGCGCAGGTGCGGGTACTGTCCGGTGAACATCGCGCAGCGCGAGGGCGTGCAGACGGTGTTGTTGACGTAGAAATTCGAAAAGACCGCCCCCTCCTCGGCCAGGGCGTCGAAATTGGGCATCTGCAACAGGTCGTTGCCGCTGTGCGAGGTAGCGTCCCAGCGCATCTGGTCGGGCATGAAGATGACGATATTGGGCGGTTTTGACATGGGTTCTGCTTTGCTGCTGGGCGGTCGGATGGCGGCTCGGGATCTAGGAACTGGCTGCGATCGAGCGGTCGCGGTCGGAAAGGTGCGGGATCACCTCGCCGGTCGCAACGATCTTGCGCACCACCTCAATTTCGCCGTAGAACCAGAGGATCGTGAGGTCGCCGTCGCCGGTGTTTTCAAAGTAGTGCGGCATTTCGGCCGGGATCCAGGTAGTCGAGACCGCCGCCACCGGGTAGCGCTCGCCGTCGATGATCGCGTTGCCCTCGCCGCCGATGACCACCACTATCTCTTCAACGTTGTGGGTGTGCTCAACGATCACCGTCCCGGTCGGAAATACGCTCATCCCTGAGACCATCTGCTCGGCGCCGGTCCAGTGACCGAAGAAGGGGTAGGACTCGATCCCGCCGCCACGCGAAATCGGCTCCATGGATTTAACTGACAGGACTTTTGCGCGCATTCGATCCAACATCTTCCAGAATTGCCTCCTCAATTTTGGATTCCGCAGGCTCCGGATTGCGGGCAAACTAAACCGTCGGCGCCGCGCGCCCATGCCAATCAGCCGTTTCCGGATGTGGTGTCCGGAACTTGCGGGAGGTGAATTAGACCATGACAAGCAGCGACCAGGATCTCGCCCAGCGCCTGGCCAAGGTGACCCCGGCCACGGCTACCCATCTGCTCCAGCAGAAAGGGATCTCCAACACCTACATGGCCGGTCTGCGAGCGGTGGTCCCGATTGACGGCATGGTAGTCGGACGAGCGCGCACCCTGCGCCAGATCCCTATGCGCGAGGACATCTACAAGGCCCAGGTCGCCGCCGGCCGCAACCCCCAGCGCCTGGTGGCCGACAACATCAACGCGGGCGATTTTCTGGTGATCGATTCCGGCGGCGAGGTCACCGCCGGGTCCATCGGCGACATCATCTCGGCGCGGATAAAGGCCCAGGGCGGCGTGGGCGTGATTTCCGACGGCGGCCTGCGGGACGGAGTGCAGATCCGTGAACTGGTCGGCCTGCCCTGCTTCGTAAAGGGAATTCACGGCGCGGCCTCGCAGCGGTCTTTTATGGCGATCGATTACGACCAGCCGGTGCGCTGCTGCGGGACCAGCGTCTTCCCTGGCGACTGGATCATCGCCGACGCCGACGGCGCCGTGGTGATCCCGCCCCCGCTGGCCGAGGAAATCGCGACCGAAGGCGGTGCGACCGAACACAAGGAGGACTTCATCCGCGCGCGCGTGCTCGAGGCCGGCTATCCGCTGGCGACCGCCTACCCGCCCGATGCCGACACCCTGGCCGAATACGAGGAATGGAAGCGGGACAACCCGCAATAGCCCCGCCGCACCGGCGGCAAATCGAACCGGGTAGCAGGTCCGCGGCCGATTTCGCGCCTCGCCGGGTTCCGTTCCCGTTAGGATTCGCCCTAATTGGGCGCGGGCGGGGGCGCCGGCGCCGGCAGCGCGGTCGTTGTGAGGCGGCCAAACATGGCTACCAGGCAAATCTCCATTGGGATCATCGGAACCGGCTGGATGGGTTCGGTCCACTGCCGTGCCTACCGCGAGGTTGCCGAGCGGTTCCCGGAAAGCGGCCTGGCGGCCAACCTGGTCGCCTGTGCCGACAATCTTCCGGGTCGGGCCGAGGCCCAGGCCCAGCGCCTTGGAATCGAGCGTTCCACCGATGACTGGCGCGAGCTGCTCGCTGACCCCTCTATCGATGCGGTCAGCATCGCCACCCGCAACGATTCGCACGCCGAGATCGCGATTGCCGCGGCCGAGGCGGGCAAGCACATCTTTTGCGAAAAACCGGTCGGGCGCACGCCCGCCGAAACCGCCGCCATCGCCGCCGCCGCCAGGCGCAGCGGCGTGATCACGTTCGTGGGTTTCTGCTACCGCTGGGTGCCGTTGGTGGGCTACGCCGCGCAGCTGGCCGCGAGCGGCAGGCTGGGCCGGATCCTGCACTACCGCGGGACTTTTTTCGCCGCTTACGGTGCCCCGCCGCTGGCATTTCGGACCTGGCGCTATGTATTCGACGAGTCCGGATACGGGGTGCTGGGCGACCTGATGACGCACGCGGTCGACATGGCGACGCTGCTGGCCGGCCCGATCAGCGAGGTCAACTCACAGCAGCAGCTGGTCTATCCGCAGCGTCCGCAGCCGTCGCCGGGCGTCGATCACTACTCGCTGGGGTCGGAATCCGATCCCAAACTACCGGTAAACAACGAGGATTCGGTGATTACCCAGGCGCGCTTCGAATCGGGGGCGACGGCGACCCTGGAGGCTTCGCGGGTGCTGCAGCTTCCATCCAACGAATTCGGGTTCACCATTTACGGCACCGAGGGCATCGCGTCCTGGCAATTCAACCAGCTCAACCGGCTGCAACTCTACCTGTCCAGGGACGAGCCCGAGCGCGTCGGCTACACCACCGTATTCGCCAGTCGCCATCATCCCAACCACGCGCGCTTTGCGTCCGATTTGGGCGCCGGGATCGATTACGAAGCATTGCAGGTCATCGGCGCCTACCAGTTCCTCAGCGCGATAGCCGCCGGGGAATCACAGGCTCCCGATTTCGAGTCCACCCTTAAGGTGTCCGAAGTGAACGCGGCAATGGCGCGCTCCTGGGATTCGCGCCGCTGGGAATCGGTCGCCGCAATCACCTGAGGGTGGCTACCCGGCCCAGTTAAATAGACGTTGAACGGCCGCGACGGCCGAGGAGAGATATGCCCAACCATGTACACGACCTATAAATCGCACGAGACCGTGCGCCTGACCATGGCCCAGGCCCTGGTCCGATTCATCAACTCCCAACACTCGGAATTCGACGGCCAGCGGCAGCGCTTCATCCAGGGGATCTGGGGGATATTCGGCCACGGCAACGTCTCCGGATTGAGCCAGGCCATCCACGAGTACGGCGGGCCGGGTCTGCCGTACTACCAGCCTTTTAATGAACAGGCCCAGGTGCATGCCGCGGCCGGATTCGCCAAGGCCAAGCGACGCCTGGCGACGATGGCCTGCACCACCTCGATCGGGCCGGGCGCGACCAACATGATCACCGGCGCGGCCACCGCCACCATCGACCGGATCCCGGTCTTGCTGCTGCCCTCGGACTACTTTGCCACCCGCCACCAGGGCCAGATCCTGCAGGACATCGAACACCCCGTCAACCAGGACTACTCGGTCACCGATTGCTTCCGCCCGGCGGTGCGCTTCTTCGACCGCATCACCCGCCCCGAGCAGCTCTTGTTCTCGTTGCCGGAGGCGTTTCGGATCCTCACCGATCCGGGCGAAACCGGAGCCGTCTGCCTGGCGCTGTGCCAGGACATCCAGAACTGGGCCTTTGACTATCCGACCAATTTCTTCCGCGAGCACACCTGGCTGATCGAGCGCCGCCCGCCGACGCAAAGCGCAATTGAGCGCGCCGCCGAGCTTTTGGCGGGCGCCCGAGCGCCGCTGATCATCGCCGGCGGGGGCGCCCGTTACTCGCAGGCCGAGGAGGAACTGGCCGATTTTTCAGAGCGCTTCGGGGTCCCGGTGGCCGAGACCTACGCCGGGCGCAGCGTCATATCGCGCGACAGCGAGCTGCTCCTGGGCGGCATCGGTACCAACGGCACCCGCGCGGCGGCGCACGCGGCCGCGAACGCCGACCTGGTGATCTGCGTCGGCACCCGCCTGGCCGACTACACCACCGGTTCCAACTCCATCTTCCAAAACCCCGACGCAGGGTTCATATCCATCAATGTCAATCCGCGCGATGCGATCAAACTTGGCGCCCACCCGGTGGTTGCCGACGCCAAGCTGGCCTTAGAGCAGCTCGCCGCCGCCGCCAGCGCCCGCGGAACGGCCCCGCAGCCGCAGTGGATAGCTGAAGTCGGCCAAGCCCGCCGCAGCTGGCGGGACGAGATCGCCGAGCTTCAGACCCTCAAGTCGGGCCAAGCCCTGACCCAGTCGCAGATGGTCGGAATCCTGAATCGCCACGCCCGCGCCGGCGACATCCTGATCGCCGCCGCCGGAACTCCGGTCGGCGAGATGTGCAAGCTCTGGGACGGAACCGAAGGGCGCACCGCCATGCTGGAATACGGCAACTCCTGCATGGGCTATGAAATCCCGGCCGCGATCGGGGTCCGCAAGGCCGAGCCGGAGGGCGAGGTCTTCGTCTCCATCGGCGATGGCGGATTCCTCATGCACCCCTCCGAGCTGATCACGGCGCTACAGGAACGAGCCAAGATCACCGTGGTGATCGTCCGCAACCTGGGTTACCAGTCGATCCACGCCCACCAGCGGCGCAGCATGGGGCACAGCCTGGGCAACGAGTTCCGCTGGCGCGACCCCGAATCAAACACCCTGGAGCTTGGCGATTTCGTGGAGATCCCGTTCGCCGAGATCGCCGCCGGCATGGGCGCTTCGAGCTGGTCGGTCGACAACGCCGAGGGTTTTGCCGCGGCGCTGGATGAGGCGCGCGAACAGGCCGGACCCTGCCTGATTGAAGTTGTCGTGGACAAGTACGCCACCGCCCCCTCGCCGGGCGTCTGGTGGGATGTCTACGCCGCCGAAGTCAGCAACGACCCGGTTGTGGTCAAGGTCTCGGAGGAGAGCCAGCGCGGGCGCGCCCTACAGCGCTACTACTGGTAGAACGGGGCCGGACGGGTCTAGCCGAAACCGTTCCCGGCCAGCCAGTTGCGGGTGCGGGTGGCGATCGGGGCGGGGTAGGAAAAATCGGGCACCGGATATAGGTCCTGCTCGACCACGGCGTAACCGTCAAAGCCGACTTCGGTAAGCACGCGCTGGAAATCGCGCAGGTCGAAGAGTCCGTATTCGGGCTCGCAAAATACGCCCGCGCGCACGCTGGGCAGGAAGCCGATTCCCTCGGCCTGGCAGCGCGCGTGTACTTCGGGGTGGATGTTTTTCAGGTGCACGTAGGGGATGCGGGCGTGATTGCGCAGCATGTATGAATTGGGGTCTCCGCCGCAATAGGCGTGGTGGCCGGTGTCCAGGACCTGGCCGAGCTCGGGATCGCCGGCCAGGTCGAAGAAGCGTTCCATCTGCTCCTCAGTGGCGATATGGGTCTCGGCGTGGGGGTGAAAGTACGTCTTTAGAGGGAAGTCGGCGCGCAGCGCCTGCGCCAGGGAGACCACCCGCTCGACCAGGAGCTTAAAGCGCGCGTCGCCGAGTTCGGGTTCGTCAATCAGCCGCCCGGTGTCCCTTTCGCGAAAAAGGCCCTCGATGAGGATGATCGCCTCGGCGCCCGCCGCCGACAGCAGCTCGGCCAGCTGGAAGCACTCTTCGCGGATCGAAGCCTGTTCCGAATCGAAGAGGTAGTGGCGCATGACCCGGCCGCCGCAGATGGAGAGCCCGCGCGACTTGAGTTCGGGGCCCAAGCGATTCGGCTGCGGCGGCAGATAACCGTAGCCGCCCGATTCGATCCAACGGTAGCCGGCCTCGGCGACCTCGTCGAGGAACTGCTGCCAGGGCGGCTGCAGGGGATCGGAGGCATACGAGACGCCCCAAGAGGTTGGGGTGCTCGCCACCCGAAGATTCAGCGACACGGGCAATCCTCCGCCAGGTCGAGGTTGAACATCCGTCGTCGCCGTCCGCCGCCGAGTGAGGCGTGGATGAGGCGGCGATCGATAACCACTAGGTCGCCGGGGCGCGATTCAAGCGCCAGGCTGGCGCCGGCGGGATCGTACCAGCCGGGCAGCGGCAGGATCGCGGGTCCGCCGGAACGCGTCTGCAGCGGTGCGAAGCGGTGCGAACCCGGCACCACCAGTAGACAGCCGCCGCCTCTTGTCACCGCGTCAAGGTAGCAGTTGATTCGAACCTGCGCGCGCCGGCAGCCCACCCCGTCGACATGCCAGCCCGTGTCGCCCGAATGCAGATTGCCGGTGCTGGCGGTCTGGACCAGGGTCTTTCCGGCGACCAGTTCAGCCTGGAGGTGGTTGATCAGGGCATGCGATCGCAGCCCGCTGAGCGCGGGGTCACGGTCGAGGAAGTCGGTGAGCGCCGCGCGCCGATCGCTCGGTGCGCCGGCTTCTCGCGCCCAGACGCGTTCGAATCCGGCCGCAAGCTCGGCAATCTCGGCCGCCAACACGCCGCGCAGAACCAAGGCCCCGCAGCTGGCAAACGTGTCGCGCTGGCCTCGGCTAAGAAAACTCAGTTGCATGTAAGCTGATCTTCGATCAATTTCAGGACCGGTCGGCGCCCCCGGTGCGATTCGAACACACGACCCGCTGCTTAGAAGGCAGCTGCTCTATCCCCTGAGCTACGGGGGCTTTTCGCCCAGGCCCCTGCGGGCATGAGCAACCAATTCACAAACTATCCTAGGTGGGTGTTCGCGCGCACGTTCTCCCGCAAGGAGAGGTTGTAACCGAATTGGCGACTGTTCCGGCGGCCCGAGAGCGTCTCGGCCGCAGCTTCCGTATCGACCGCTGGTGGATCGAACCGCTGCGATTCGGGGTCGTATTCGGAGTATTCGTGGCCTATACGACCTGGGCCCTGCTGCAGGGCGCCCACAACCAGGACCACGTTGCCGAACCGTATCTCTCGCCGCTCTATTCGCCCCACTTCGCCGGGTTCATATGGCCGGACTGGTGGCCGCAGTGGCTGCGCACGCCGGCGCTGCTGATCCTCTGGGCGCCGCTGGGGTTCAGGCTCACCTGCTACTACTACCGGCGTTCCTACTACCGCTCCTATTTCCTCTCGCCGCCGGCCTGCGCGGTCGGGCGCCTCAATCTCCCCTACAGCGGCGAGGGGGGCCTGCTGCTGCTGCAGAACCTGCACCGCTATTTCCTCCCGTTCGCTCTGGCCCTGGTCGTGATCCTGACCTACGACGCGATCGTAGCGTTCTTCTTTGAAAGCGGTTTCGGCATCGGCCTGGGAACCCTGATATTGGTCGTGAACGTGATCGGAATCGCCGGCTATACGTTCGGCTGCCATTCGCTGCGGCACCTTGTAGGCGGCGGCCTGGACTGCTTCTCCTGCTCGCTGGCTAGCCGCGGCCGGGGACGGCTCTGGCGCGGAGTGACCCACTTTAATGAGCGCCACGGCGGTTGGGCCTGGTTCTCACTGGTCTGGGTCGGGGTCGCCGACCTGTACGTGCGCCTGGTCTCGAACGGGGTCATCGCCGACCCGCGCCTGATTCTCATCCCGGCATGAATTCGCCCGAGCCCGAACGCCTCAGCTACGACGTCCTGGTAATAGGCGCCGGCGGGGCCGGCCTGCGCGCCGCCATCGAGGCCAGCGGGCGCGGCGCCCGGGTGGGGGTGATCTGCAAGTCGCTTTTGGGCAAGGCCCACACGGTGATGGCCGAGGGCGGCATGGCGGCGGCCCTTCAAAACACCGACAAGCGCGATTCGTGGGAAGTGCACTTCCGCGACACCATGCGCGGCGGCAAGCTTTTGAACCAGTGGCGAATGGCCCAGATTCACGCCCTGGAGTCCCCCGACCGGGTACGCGAACTCGAGGCCTGGGGAGCGGTGTTCGACCGCACCGACGACGGGCTGATCCTGCAGCGCAATTTCGGCGGCCACCGCTATCCACGCCTGGCCCACGTCGGCGACCGGACCGGTCTGGAGATGATCCGGACCCTGCAGGACCACGGCATCCACCACGGACTCGAAGTGCACATGGAATGCACTGTCACCAGCCTGTTGGTCGAGGACGGCCGGCTACTGGGAGCGTTCGCGTTCCAGCGCGCCGACGGCAAGCTCCTGGCCATCGCCGCCAACGCGGTCGTGATCGCTACCGGCGGGGCCTGTCGGGCCTGGGAGATCAACACCAATTCCTGGGAGGGTACCGGCGACGGGCACGCCCTGGCGCTGGCTGCCGGAGCCGAATTGATCGACATGGAATTCGTCCAGTTCCACCCCACCGGCATGGTCTGGCCGCCATCGGTGCGCGGGATCCTGGTGACCGAGGCGGTCCGCGGCGAGGGCGGGGTATTGCGCAACCGCTCCGGCCAGCGTTTCATGTTCGACAACGTGCCCGAGATGTTCGCCGGTGAATTCGCCGAAGACGAAGGCGAGGCCAAGCGCTGGCTGGCCGGTGATCCGCAGGCGCGGCGACCGCCGGAGCTGCTGACCCGCGACGAAGTGGCGCGCGCGATCCTGCGCCAGGTTGGCGCCGGCGAGGGTTCGCCGCACGGGGGCGTGTTCCTCGACATCGCCTCGCAGCGCTCGGCCGACGACATCCGCTCGCGGCTGCCGTCGATGTACCACCAGTTTTCCGAACTGGCGCAAGTGGACATTACCGCCTCTGCGATGGAAGTAGGGCCGACCGCGCACTACATCATGGGCGGGATCCGGGTCGAATCCGAAACCCAGGCCGCCAGCATGTCCGGACTCTTTGCCGCCGGTGAGGCCGCCGGCGGCATGCACGGGGCCAACCGTCTGGGCGGCAATTCCCTCACCGATCTGCTGGTGTTCGGCAAGCGCGCCGGCGAACACGCGGCCGAGTACGCCCTGGAAAGCGGCGTTTCGGCCCAGCCAAGTCCGGCAACCATAGAGGCGGCGGTGGCGGATGCGCTGTCGCCGTTTTCGGCCGCGGGCTCCGAGAATCCGTTCGCGCTGCTGTCCGAGTTGCAGGCGATGATGGACCGCAAGGTCGGAATCATCCGTCGCCAGGCCGACCTGGAATCGGCCCTGGGCGAAATCGACGCGCTCGACCAGCGCGCCGCCGCGGCCCAAATCCCCGCCGGCGGCACCTACAACGTCGCCTGGCAGCAGGCGATCGATTTTCGTAACGTGCTGGGCGTGGCGCGCGCCTGCGCGCTGGCGGGCCTGGCCCGCACCGAGAGCCGCGGGGCGCACACCCGCGACGACTACCCGGCAACCGACCCCGAGTGGGGAGACTACTCGATCGTGATCGGTCGGGGCGCGGACGGACCGCTGCGGGTGCGGCGCGCGCCACTTGAGAAACCTCCGCGCGAACTACAAGAGATCATCGACGGAAGTTAGGGGCCGCATGCAAACGAGCGCCACCTTGAGGATTCAGCGCGGCAGTGCCGATGCGGCCGAGTTCCAGGACTTCCAGGTTCCGCTGGAAGAAGGGATGGTGGTGCTCGACGCGCTGCACTGGATCCAGGCCAACGCCGATCCGTCGCTGGCCTGCCGCTGGAATTGCAAGGCCGGCAAATGCGGTTCCTGTTCGGTCGAAATCAACGGCCGTCCGTCGCTGGCCTGCATGACCGGTTTTAACGAGATCGACGCTGCAAAACCGGTTTACGTCACCCCGCTGCGGGCATTTCCGGTCATCTCCGACCTGGTCGCCGATGTCAGCTGGAATTACCGCGCCAAACAGACGATCCAGGCGTTTGCGCCGCGGCCGCAGACCGAAGCGGAGCAGGCCGCCGGCGGCTGGCGCATGCAACAGGTGGATATAGACCGGGTGCAGGAATTTCGAAAGTGCATCGAGTGCTTCCTGTGTCAGGATGTCTGCCATGTGCTGCGCGCCAGCGCGCTGCACCAGGAGTTCATCGGCCCGCGGCTGCTCATCCACGCTGCCGCGCTCGAGCTGCATCCGCTCGACACCGCCGACCGGCGCGACGACCTGCGCAGCCAGCACGGGATCGGTTTCTGCAACATCACCAAGTGCTGCACCGACGTTTGCCCGGAAGGGATAAAAATCACCGACAACGCCATCATTCCGCTAAAAGAGCGCGTCGCCGATGACGCCTACGACCCCTTGCGCAAGCTCCTGGGACTTGTCACCAGGAATCGCTGATGGGCGTCGGGGTGTTCCCCGCCCGGAATATCGGCAATCGGAGCGCGGCCCCGAGCGTTCGGCATCGCGGCAATTGGGGTAATGTCGGCCGCAGCGGCCGCCGTTGACTGCGGCTAAAGGCGCCCCGCGGTGCCGGGTTCTGGCCGGCCGAGCTGGGAACGGCGGGCGACCCAAAAGCGGCATTCGGGGGTGAATCGGCAAACCGCAGCCGACTCTTGGGCGATCGCCACCCGCGCCGCTTCATCGATCAGGTCCAACCCGGCTCCGGCGATTAACTCGCGGACCTGGGTTCGCGAAGGGACGTGGAAGAACGTAGGGCGGCCGGCGTCATCTATGATCCGATCGCCGTACTCCAGCAGTCGGGGATCCTGCTCGCCAAGCTCCCACCTGGTCTTTTCAGCACGCCAGTATTCGGCGAACGCCCCCGAACATCGATCGTGGGTCGAAAAGATCAGCACGCCTCCGGGGGAGAGTACGCGCCGCAGTTCTCCTAGAGCGGCCTGGCGCCGATCACTTCCCGGAATGCACATCAACCCCTGCGCGGAGAAAAGCGCGCCCGAAAACGACGCGTCGGCATAGGGAAGCGCGGTCACGTCGGCGACGTCAAACTCCACTTTCGCGCCGCGCCGGTGCGCGATCCGGCGGGCGCTATCGACCATCACTTTCGAAAAATCGCATCCAGTGATATTTCGATAGCCCTCCTCCAGGAGGGCGAAGGTGGTACGCCCGGCCCCGCAACCAACATCGAGCAACCTCGCATCCTCGGGGAAGGCCCGGCGCACCAGGCGTCGTTCCGATTCCCACAAACCGACGGTCGTGACGGCTTCTTCGTATTTTTCGACGTGGGTCGAATCTTCCCAGGACACGCGTGCAAATTCGAGCGAGATTCTGAGGTTCACGCTAGCGCGTCGAATCCCCCGAGAACTGCCATCCGCGGGCCGCCCATCGCCGCGCGCCCAACCCGGAACCGTCGCCAGATTCCGGCATTTTAGATCCCCATCACTTCGACCAGCTCGCGCACCGTGGCGGCCGATCCGCGCAGCCCCGCCATCTCGTCCCCGTCGAGCTTGAGGTCGATGATCTGCTCGGCCCCGCCGGCACCCAGCTTGACCAGCACGCCGACGAAGGTGCCCTCGATTCCGAATTCGCCTTCGAGCTTGACCGCGCAGGGAAACAATCGCTTCTGATCCAGCAGGATCGCGTCAACCATCATCGCGCAGGCCTCTCCGGGCGCCTCGAAGGCGCCCCCGGTCTTCATCAGGCCGACGATTTCGCCGCCGCCGTTGCGGGTGCGATCGATGATCTCGTCCAGGCGCGCCGAATCGATCAAATCCCGGATCGGAATGCCGTTCACGCTCGTATAGCTGGGAACCGGGACCATCGTGTCGCCGTGCCCGCCCAATACGAATCCAGAGATATCGGCCGGCGAAACGCCCAATTCCCAGGCCAGGAAGGTGCGGTAGCGCGAGGTGTCCAGGATCCCGCCCTGGCCGATCACCCGCTCGCGCGGGAATCCGGAGACATGCATCGCCAGTTGGGCCATCGCATCCATCGGATTGGACAGGATCACCAGGGTGGTATCCGGTGATCGCTTAATCAGCGCCGCGGTCACCTCTTCGACGATCGCCTTGTTGCCCAGCAGCAGGTCGTCGCGGCTCATTCCGGGACGGCGCGGGAACCCGGAGGTGATCACGCACACCGCCGATGCGGCGGTGTCGTCGTAGGAATTGCTGCCGAGCATGGTCGGGGGGTACCCGGCCAGCGCCGCAGCGTGATTTAGGTCGAGCGCCTTCGCTTGCGGCAGGCCCTCGACGATGTCCAACAAAACCACGTCGGCGTAGCCGCGCTCGGCCACCCGACGGGCGGTCGAACCTCCGGTGGCGCCGGCGCCAACCACTGTCACCTTCGGTCGCATAAGTTTCCTCGCGTGTTCTCGCTGTCGGCAGGATTGGGCCAGCATATGCGGCCCCTGATGATTAACTCGGGTCGTGGAATCCGTTTAGCTCGGCCGCCCGCCGCAGCTTGCCGATTTGCGCGAACGGCATCAGCTGATAGGGACAGGGGTCGGACGCGAACTGGGACAGGTTGATCCGCCACATGCCCTCCGGGCCCACCGCCAGCTCGAGTCGCTCGCGGTCAAAGTCATCGCGGACATCGGCGGCCAGGCGGTAGGTCTTGAGCAGGAACGCGGCACCGAGGAACTCCGGCCCCACCCCGCGCACCGCCGCGTCACAGATACCGCAGCCGTTGCAGTACTCGCTGCGCTGCAGGCGGTCGAGCTGTTCGCGTGTCATTGGGGTCGGTCGCTCCGGGTCGGGATCCTTCACTCGCTGCATCCAAGGCCGCAGCCGCGCCAGGCGATTGCGGGCGATTTCGCCGTCCACAACCAGGTCGACGATCACGGCGTGGTTGGCCAGCGGCCCGATCCGGATGTCATCCGCATCCAAGGGCAGAGGTTCGCGAACCGCCAGCACTGGGCGGCCGTTCAGCGACACCGCCCCGACACCGGAAAATCCACCCGGTTCGGATTCGCGGAAGCGCAGGCTTCCATCCTGCTCGTCGCGGACTTGGACCAGCGCGTCCTGGACCGTCATGCCCGGTTCGGTCCGTACCACGTAGGGCCGCCAGCTGGGAGCCAGGTCAGCTTCAGGGTCGTAGCGGGAAATCGTAAGTTCGGCCTGGGAAATCATGCCGAAACCTCCACCGCGGACGGCTTGTAATCGGTCCAGCGCTGGCTGCTCCATCCAGAGTTGCTGCAACGAACCGCGGTGTGGGCGGCAGGCCCGCCTACGGGGATTGGAAAGTCGCGGCGCTGGTGTGCCCCGCGCGACTCGCGGCGGCCGCCGGCCCCGGCGGCCATCGCGGCGGCGGTCACCACTCCCTGGCGCAGCTCCAACAGTCGCACCAGTTCCAGATTGAAGTGGTAACCCGGGCAGGCCGGCGCGGCCGCTCCGGCGAGTTCGCCGATCTCGGCGATCGCATCGGCGGCCTTCGTCAAATCGTCGCCGTCGCGGACCAGGCCCAGGCTTCCGCCGACCAGGCCGCGGAGCCGATTCCAGAGCACAGCCGAATCGATGCGGGCGTCGCCGGCCATGGTTAGTTGGATTTCTTCCTGCGCCCGCCAACGAACCGCTTCGGGCAGGTTGGCCGGTCGCGGCTCGATCCGCGAAACCGCCCGGAGCGCGGAGAGTAGCAGGTCAAGCAACGCATTGCCGGCTAGCAACCCGGCGCCGTGCATGACCCCGGCAGCGGATTCGCCGGCCACGTGCAGGCCAGGTATCCCGGTATCCGGGGCGATTCCACCCAGCGAATAGTGCGCACTGGGAACTACTCTGGCGCCGAGTTCGGCGTCCAACAGCCCCATCAATTCGGGGGCGAATAATTCCATTTCATCAGCACTATCGGCAAATTCCACGCGCGACCCGCCAGCCGGGTCGAGGGCTCGGGCCAGCGCACCCAAAGAATTGCCCACCGGTTCGGTGGCCAATCCGGTATAGCGGGCCTCGGCGGCGGCGGCGGCGTCGCCGATTACGGCGCCGTTGGCAGCTGGCGAATCCGAGGCCAGACCGGGGAGGAACTCGACGAGTTCGGGGTCAAGCAGCGGGGCGCCGGCAGTTGCCGCCAGCGCCTGGCCGGTCCCCACGCTGTGGCGCGGGTTGCCACTGACGGCAAACAGCCCGCCTACGGCGCCCTCGGTCAGCAGCACGTTGCCGGCGGCGAAAACTTGCACTTGGCCCGAACGGATATTGAGCGCGGTCAACCCGCAGACGCCGTCATCATCAACCAGCAGTTCCAGCGGCAGCCACTCAAAGTAGCCAGCGATGGCGTAGCCGGAGGCCTGGTCGAACAGCGCGTTAAGGAGTGCCCGGCCGGTCCACCAGCCGGCCCGCAGGCTGTAGGCGGACCCGTTATGCCCCAGGCGAAATGCCTGCAGGCCGCCGTCGGACGAACGCGCGAACGCCGCCCCCATGTGCTCGATCGCGACCGCCTCGGATACCGCGGCAGCGGCACTTTCGGCAACGATTCCGGCATCGGCCAGTCCCGCGCCGGCGGCAATCGTATCGCCTTGGAACTGGGCCGCCAGAGCGTCGTCGCCGGGCGCGTTCAAACCGTCGCGGATGTTGCCGTCGTGGTGCGCTAGGGGCCCGGCGCGAGAAATCAGCACGACCGAGAGGTCGGCTTCGGCAGCCGCAATGGCGGCGCGCAGGCCGGCGATGCCACCGCCCACCACCACCAGATCAGATTCAATCAAGAAGCAGCGCCTCGTCCCGAGTTTGCCCGGAGACAGCAACGGCGGCCCATCCGGCTGTGCCGGCCGTCCGCCCCACGATCATGATGATAAATTGGCCGCCCGGCCAAGCGCCACCCATGCGGACGGTTCAGAGACGATCGGCGATCAGGTCGCCGACGTGATCGGGGTGCCCGGCAATCGCCACCCCGGCCGCAGCCAGCGCGGCGATCTTGCCTTCGGCGGCACCGGTCCCACCGGATACGATCGCTCCCGCGTGACCCATGCGCCGCTCCGGCGGGGCCGCGCGCCCGGCAACGAATCCGACCACCGGTTTGCGGCACGATTCCGTTATGTAAAGGGCGGCCATTTCCTCGTCGCGGCCGCCGATCTCGCCGATCAGGACCGTGGCGTCGATGTTCGGATCGGCCTCGAAGAGCTCCAGCGCATCCACGAACGAGAGGCCCTTGAGCGGGTCGCCGCCGATTCCCAGGCACAGTCCCTGACCGATGTTGCGGTCGGAAAGGGCCTGGATCACCTCGTAGGTGAGGGTGCCCGAGCGCGAGACCACTCCGACCCTTCCGGGTCGGGCGATATCCCCCGGGATGATGCCGAGCTTGGTCTGTCCTGGCAGGATCAATCCGGGGCAGTTCGGCCCCAGGACTCTGGTCCCGCGGGCGGCGGCGTAGGCGAGCATCCGGGCACAGTCAAGGACCGGAATTCCCTCGGTGATCACCACCACCAGCGCGATACCAGCATTGGCCTGTTCGCAGACCGCGTCGGCGGCGGCGAACGCCGGTACGAACACCACTCCGGCGTCGATCCGATGCGTCGCGACCGCGCCCGCGACGGTGTCGTGGACCGGCACATCGCGCACCGCCTGGCCGCCGCGCCCCGGCACCACCCCGGCCACCACGTGGGCGCCGTATTCGAGCATCAGGCCGGTGTGAAACGCCCCCTGGCGTCCGGTTATCCCCTGTACCAGGATTGCGGTACCAGCGCTTACCAGCAACGGATTTTCCGCGGCGCCCTAGGCGGCCAGTCCCACCGCCGCGCGCACGGCGGTGAGCATGTCGCGGTGGGCGTTGAGGCCGGCTTCACGCAGGATTCTGAGGCCCTCCTCCTGGTTGGTGCCGACCAAGCGGATTTCCAGCGGTACGCTGCGCGGTAGCGCCGACAGCGCCTGAACGACGCCGCGGGCGACGTCGTCGCAGCGGGTGATGCCCCCAAATATGTTCACCAGCACCACTTCGACTCCCGGATCGGCCAGGATCAATTGCATCGCCTTGGCAACCTGGCGGGCGTCGGCGCCACCGCCCACGTCAAGGAAGTTGGCCGGCTCGCCGCCCTCGGCAACTATCACGTCCAGCAGCGCCATCGCCAGCCCGGCGCCGTTTACCATGCAGCCGATCGACCCGTCCAGCTTCACGTAGGAAATCCCGGACTCGCGTGCCTCGGCCTCAGTCGGAGTCTCCTCCTCCGGATTGCGGAGCCCGGCCAGCTGGCGATGCCTAAATAGTGCCGAGTCGTCGATGGTGATCTTGGCGTCGATCGCCAGTAGATGGTCGTCGGATATCACCAGCGGATTGATTTCCACCAACGAGGCGTCGTTCTCGATCAGACAATCAACAAGCGCAGTGGCGATCTGGGCGAACTGCCCAAGCAGCGGAGCCGGAATGCTGAGCTGGAAGGCCAGCTGGCGAGCCTGGAACGGTGCCAGACCGGCATCGACGCCACAGCGGACGCTGTAGATAGCATCCGGGTCCCGAGCCGCGACGGTCTCGATCTCGATCCCGCCGGCCGCCGATGCCATAACCATTAGCTGGGCGCTTTCGCGATCGGGAAGGGCCGCCAGGTAGTACTCGCTGGCAATGTTGACGGCCTTGGCCACAAGCACGCTTTCTACCCTGGTGCCGCCGATTTCCAGCCCCAATATGTCGGCGGTGGCGCTGGCGGCGGCGTCCGGATCAGGCGCCAGCCGCACCCCGCCTGCCTTGCCGCGTCCGCCGGAGAGCACCTGGGCCTTGATCACCACCGGCCCGCCGAGTTCGGATGCGGATCGGGCGGCGGCGGCGGCATCGGCGGCCAGACGGGCCGGCGGTATTGGAATGCCGCTGCCAGCGAGCAGGTGGCGGGATTGATGTTCGTGAAGCTTCAAAATTCGCGGTCACAGGTTCCGGCGCGGGCAGCCGATTGCCCGCAAGGCGCGTCAATTATCAGGGCGATCCTTGGGGGCGTGCGCTAAGGCGATCGGTGCGCACCCGCGGATGGCGTCTGGGGTAAAAATTGAGAAATTCACGTAACGACTCTAATCCCGGGAGCCATTGTTGGCCATGTCTGCAAACGGCGTCGATACGGCGGCAGTAAGAAACCTGTACCAATCCCTGCGCGAACGGCTGCAAACCATCCGCCAGCGCGCCGGTAGGCCGCTGACGCTGGCGGAGAAGATCCTGTGGGGTCACGCCGACGATCCATCCGGGATCTCGTTGGAGCCTGGATCCTGGATCATGCTGCGCCCCGACCGGGTGGCCCTTCAGGACGTTACCGGCCAGATGGCATTGCTGCAGTTCCGCCTGGCCGAGCAGGACCGGACCCAAGTGCCGACCACGGTCCACTGCGACCACCTCATCCGGGCCCAGGTCGGGGCCACGCCCGACCTTGCCCGGGCACGGCTTGAAAACAACGAGGTCTTCACCTTCCTGCGCGCGGCGGCGGCCAACTGGGGACTGGGGTTCTGGGAACCCGGCTCCGGAATCATTCACCAAGTCGTTCTGGAAAACTACGCCGCCCCCGGATCGATGATCATCGGCACCGATTCGCACACTCCCAACGGCGGCGGTCTGGGCGCCCTGGCGATCGGCGTCGGCGGGGCCGACGCGGTCGACGTGATGGTGGGCTTTCCGTGGGAGGTGCTGGCACCGTCGATTCTGGGTGTGCGCCTGACCGGTTCGCTCCGCGGCTGGGCAGCACCCAAGGACGTGATTCTCAAGCTCGCCGGGATTCTGACCACCAAAGGCGGTACCAATCGGATCATCGAGTACTTCGGGCCGGGCTGCGAGTCGATTTCCTGCACCGGCAAGGCGACCATCACCAACATGGGGGCCGAAGTCGGCGCCACCACCTCGGTTTTTCCCTTCGACCGGCGCATGGTCGCCTATCTAGAGTCGACCGAACGCGGCGCGGTGGCCGATCTGGCCGCGGCCGAATCGGATCTGCTGACGGCCGATCCGGAGACCGCGCAGGATCCGGAACGCTATTACGACGAAGTGATCGATATCGACCTCTCGGCGCTTGAGCCGCACGTGGTCGGCCCGCACCGTCCGGACCGCGCCCGTCCGCTTTCCGAGCTGGCGGCCGAGATCGAGCGCGAAGGATTTCCGCAACAGCTTTCGGCGGTCCTGATCGGCAGCTGCACCAATTCCTCCTATGAGGACATCTCCAGGGCGGCCGAGGTCGCCCGCCAAGCGAGTTCGGAGGGGCTTTCGGTGGCGACCCCGCTGCTGGTTACTCCGGGTTCGGAGATGGTGCGCGCCACGCTCGACCGGGATGGGCAGATCGCCGACCTGGAGGCGATCGGCGCCACCGTGCTGGCCAACGCCTGCGGGCCTTGCATCGGGCAGTGGCGCCGGGCCGATCCCGAATCCGCGCAGGAACCGGTACCGGCGCGTAATTCGATCGTGACCTCGTTTAACCGCAATTTCCCACGCCGCAACGACGGCAATCCGGAGACGATGAACTTCATAACCAGTCCCGAGGTCGCTGTCGGCCTGGCGATCGGCGGTCGACTGGGATTTGACCCGCTTCGAGACGCGATCCCCGGTAGCGGCGGCCTACGGCTGCGGTCGCCCGCCCCGGCTCCTGAAGTCCCGGCCGGTGGGTTCGTCGCGCGTGGTTCGGGTTATGTAGCGCCCAATGGATCCGCCCAACCGATCAGCGTCGACCCGCAGAGCAACCGGCTGCAACTGCTGGAGCCGTTCCCGGCGCGCCAGCCCGATCAGTTCGCTGGCATGGCGGTCCTGCTCAAGGCCGTCGGGCAGTGCACCACCGACCACATCTCACCGGCCGGAACCTGGCTGCGGTTCCGCGGCCATCTGGACAACATATCCGACAACATGTTTATCGGCGCCAACAACGCGTTCGCCGCTAAACCCGGACACGGCCCCGATCCAAATGCCGGCGGCAGCGAGCGGCCGCTACCGGAGTTGGCGCGCGGACTGGCGGCGGCCGGGCGCAATTGGGTGGCCGTCGGCGACGAGAACTACGGCGAGGGGTCCTCGCGCGAGCACGCCGCGATGTCGCCGCGACTTCTGGGAGCGGCGGCCGTGATCACGCGCTCATTTGCGCGCATTCACGAGACCAACCTAAAAAAGCAGGGTGTCCTGGCGCTCACCTTCGATGACCGCGCCGACTATGACCGGGTGCGCGCCGACGACCGCATAACTCTGGCGGACGTGGCCGACATCGCGCCCGGGCAAAAGCTGCGGGCCCGCATCGATCACGCCGACGGAACAGTAGATTACGTCAGCCTCGCGCATACCCTCAACCGCGAGCAGATCGCCTGGTTGTGGGCCGGTTCAGCCCTGAACGTGATCAGGACCCAAACCGGTTGATCTCGGCGTCGGGCTAGTCGTCCGGCGCAAAGATCCAGAGATCGGAGCTGCGCTCGTATTCGAGCAGCTCGCCCGGCTCGAAGTAGATTGCCAATTCACGGGCCGCGTTTTCGGGCGAATCGGCGGCGTGGACCAGATTGCGCAGCGGCGATTGGCCAAGATCGCCGCGGATAGTTCCGGCGGCGGCCTCGGCCGGACGGGTGGCACCGACCAACTGCCTGACCGAGGCGACCGCATCGGGGGCTTCGA
Source organism: Chloroflexota bacterium (assembly GCA_965217845.1). GTDB lineage: Bacteria > Chloroflexota > UBA11872 > UBA11872 > VXNJ01 > VXNJ01. The sequence continues at coordinate 1,448,604 of OZ244573.1, read as the reverse complement.
GCACCATCGCCACCGCCGGTCCCGAGGTCAGGTGATCTACCAGTCCATCGAAGAAGAACTTGCCGGCGTGTTCGGCATAGTGGGCCAAAGCCTGCTCGCGGGTAGGGCGAGCAAGCTTGAGCGCGATAAACCGGTAGCCGCGACGATCCAGTCGTGCCAGGATTTCACCGGCCAGGCTGCGCTGCAGGGCGTCGGGTTTGAGCAGCACGAAAGTTCGTTCGGGCAATGGCGTTTACCTCTCGGTCGGGGCCAGATTGGGCAATGCCGTCAATTGTCGGATTGCGCATCCGGATCGGTGGCACCGGGCGCCGCCGGCGCAGTTTGGGATTGCGTCAATCGATAGGCTTCGGCCGCCAGTTCTCCTCGATTAAGGCGGACCAACTCATCAGCCAGCCGCGGCAGCCCGGCCGATGGCAGCCTAGCCAGCCAACCGGAATCCAGCATGTTTGCAACGCTTTCCAGCAGTTTGAGCGCCGCCGGCCAGTCGTTCTCCGACATCAACCGGGCAAGGTCGGCGGTTGCGGCCTGGGTCACCGGATCCGGTTCGGGACCTATAGATCCGGATTCGGAAGCTGATTTGCCGGAATCGTTTTGCGCCGGGAGGAACCTGGTGCTGGGCGGGCGGTAGTCACCCACCGGTTCCGGTTCCGACGCCGGTTCCCCGACCGGATCCAGGGACGGATCCGAGGGCGGCTGCAATGCCCGCTGCGCCCGGGCCAAGAGCATCTCCGGGGGATCCAAGCGCGGTGCCGGCGGCAACTCCAGGCGTGAAACCGGCAGCCGACTGTAGAGGCGTCGGGCCTGATCGAATTCAGGGTCGAACCGCCGCGTCCGCTGCAGATGCTGCTCGGCCAGCGCCAGCTTTCCGAACTCGGCGTTGGCCTGGGCAAAGATCAGGTTGGCGGGAACGCAATTGGGCAGGAGCTCGAGCACTTCTTCGGAGGACTTGAGGGCGGCCCGCAACTGACCGCCCTCAAGTTGCAGTTGGGCGATAGCCAGTTCCAATTCGGGCCATTTTTCGGTGTCCAGGGCCTGGTCGAGCCAGCGCTGGGCCAGCAAGTGGCGGCCCTGGCGCAAATGCATGAATCCGATCGCGGCCCATGTCGGCGCGATCGTCGCATTGCCGAGCTCAGGGTGTTGCGGGGCGACTGCAGCCAGGCGCCTGACCGTCGTGTCAATCCCGACCCCGATTTCATTTAACTGGCGCCGCGCCCGCAGTTCGATCGCCAGCACGGCCGGATCCAGCGGATCGATCCGCAGCAGGTCGATCGCCCCCGCCAAGGCCTCGGCGGCGCGGTCGTTGGCAAGCTCTAGGCGCAGCGACAGCATCCGGGCCGCCAAGCAATCCGGGAAAGGTCCATTAACCTGTTCGACCAGCTCGGCGGCGATCTGGAGCTTGGCGTGATCGAGCAGATTGGCGGCCAACGCGATCACGGTTGCCGGCCGGTGCGGTTGTGGAGCAGCGTGGGCCATGTCCAAATTTTCCAAGTAGCGGCAATCAGATCGGCATTGGCCGCAACCCGTGCGCGCGGTCGGGGGAAAATGCAGGCGGCGCAGCGCAGCGAACAAACATTGCAAATTCGACCATGTTGTTAACCAAAGGGCGGGCCGCGGCGATCCTAGCCGAGGTGGCCAAGATCCGGGTCCTGGTGATCGGCGACCTGGTGTTGGACGAGCACCGCATGGGGGTGGTGGCGCGGCTCTCGCGCGAAGCCCCGCTGCCGGTCGTAGAGGAGCGCGCGCGCCGGCTGTTGCCGGGCGGGGCTGCAAACCTGGCCGTCAATCTGCGCGCTCTCGGCGCGCAGGTGGGGGTTCTCGGAATCGTTGGCGACGATTCTCGCGGCGAGCGCCTGATCGAACTGATCGGCGCTGCCGGCGTCGACACCGAAAACATAGTGGTTGCGGTCGGAGCCAACACGCCGAACAAGCTTCGTATCTGGGCCAGCGGCGACCGCCAGTTCAACTACCAGCAAATCGCTCGCATCGATAGCCCCGCTTCGCCCCGGGTAGCCGAATCGGTCGCGGCCGAATTGGCGGGGCGCCTGCGGCGCGGGGGTGGCGCTGTCCAAGCGATTGTTTTTTCCGATTACGAGGGTGGAGTGGTCGAACCGGCAGTACTGGCGGCGGCGCCGGGCGGGGCGGAGGGGCAGCCGCTGCGGATCGCGGACTCGCACGGCGGATTCGAGCGCTTCGCGGGTTTTGACGCGTTGACCCCCAATCAGCCTGAGGCCGAGGCGTTTCTGGGGCGACGTTTCGGCGACGTTGCCGACGCTCTCGACGGCGGCCGCGAAATGCGCGCCCGCCTTAACTGCCGCCAGTTGCTGCTGACCCTGGGCGCGCAAGGGATGATCCTGGTCGAGGACGGACAAGCACCGCTGCACATTGCCGCGGTCGCCGGAACCGGGGCGACCGATCCTTCCGGGGCCGGAGACTCGGTGGCGGCAGTGTTTGCGGCCGCGCAGGCCGCCGGCGCCAATGCCCGCGAAGCTGCGGTCCTGGCCAATCTGGCCGGGGCGGTGGCGGTGGCGCGGATAGGCGTGGCGGCGATTACCGGGACCGAAATCCTGGCCATCGCCGCTCAAGCCCGGGCCGACCGGTGAAGGCGCGGCCGGCCCGGATCCTGTCCGCGGCCGCGGCCGCGGAGCTGGCCGAGCGCGGCGGGTGCACCCTGGTGCTCACAAACGGCGTCTTCGACCTGCTCCACCCCGGCCACCTACAGCTCCTGGAAGGCTGCGCAAACCTTGCCGATCTGCTGGCAGTGGGGGTCAACGACGACGACGCCGTGAGGCGTCTGAAGGGACCCGGACGCCCCTTACAGACTCTTGAGGAGCGAATCGCGGCGCTGGCGGCGGTGCGTTGGGTCGATTACGTGATCCCATTCACCGAACCGACCGCCAACCAGTTGATCGCGGCGTCGCGTCCCGACGTGTACGCCAAGGGCGTTGAGTACGACCCCGACGGTGCGCAGCGGCGGCCGCTGCCGGAATTGAGCGCGGCCCGGGCGGTGGGGGCCCGCTGCCGATTCATCCACATGCGCGCGGGCCAGTCGACTACGGAGTTGGCCGATCGATTCGCCGCGACGCGGCCGGGATCCCGATAACGACCGATTCGCGCACTTCCGGGTTGCTGGCGGCGGTGGGACTGGTCGCCACCGGCAACGTGCTCTCGCGCCTGCTGGGATTCGTTCGCGAGCCGGTAATCGCGGCGGTCTTTGGAGCCACCGCCCGGGCTGATGCGTTCGAGATCGCCTCGCGGGTACCCAACACCTTGCTGGAGGTCGCTATCGGGGGCGCCGTCGCGGCGGTCCTGGTGCCGTTGTTGGCGGGCCTGAGCGATCCGGCGGCGGCGGCGCGGCTGTTCGCCAACGTGGCCATCGTCACGACGCTGGTCCTGGGCGGGTTGGTCGCGGTGGGTGTCCTGCTGGCCGGCCCGATCGTTGAGCTATTGGCTCCGGACCTTCCGGCCGAGGCCAAACCACTGGCGGCGGCGATGCTGCGCTTCACCCTCCCGGCGGCGCTGCTGCTCGGTCTCTCGGCGGTGGTTTCGGCGCGACTGCTGGCGGCCGAGCGATTCCTGGGCCCGGCGTTTTCGGTGTCCTCGCTCAACGCCGTTCTGGTGGTATCGATATTGGCGCTGACCCCGCTGCTGGGCCCGGTGGCAGTCGCCGTCGGATATCTACTGGGGGCCGGCGCGCATCTGCTGGTGCAATTGCCCGGACTCCTGCGGATCGACCCCCTGGGGGGGCGCCCGGCGCCTTGGCGCGACCCCAACCTGCGGCGCGCGATCGTGCTTTACCTGCCGGTACTGGCAGGGCTGCTGGTTACGCAGGTGGTGATCATGGTGGATACGCGCCTGGCCAGCAGTACCGGCGAGGGCAGCTTGGCGATGATGCGTTTTGCGGCGCGCCTGCAGCAGTTCCCACTGGGGGCGGTCGTGGCCGCGGTGGCCTTGGTGCTGTTGCCCGGACTCTCGCGCACGGCGCCGGCAAAATTTGCCGATCTACCCGCGGCCACGGAGTTCGCGCGCCTGCTGTGGTCGGCCGCCCGCGCCCTGGCAGTGGGGATTACTCCGCTGGCGCTCATTCTCATCCTGGCCAGCGAACCGGTGGTCCGGGTCGTCTTTGCGCGCGGGCAGTTTCTGGAAGCGGCGGTAGCCCCGACTGCGTTGGCGCTGGTGATATACGCCCTCGCCCTGCCCCTTATCGCGATTGACCAGCTGCTGATCTTTGCCTTTTATGCCTGCCGCAACACGATCTTGCCGGCGGGTGTGGGGGTGCTGGGGAGTCTTGTCTACCTGGCAATCGCTTTTCCGGCCTCCGAGGCGATCGGATTTCACGGCCTGGTCTGGGCCAACACCGTTCAGAACGGCCTGCACGGTTTGGTGCTGACCGGACTGATGCTCTATTGCCTGCGCCAGGCTCCCAGCCGTGCGGCCGTCGTATTCCTGGGCAAGATCACGCTCGGTGGGGCCGTGGCGGCAATCGTTCTACTGGGCGGTGCGGCCGCCGCGGCGGCGATCGAAACAGGAAAACCGGCATTTTTGACACTGGTCTTGGCGGTGCCGGCCAGCACGGCCGCCTATCTTTTGGCGCTGCACCTGTTGGGGATTCGCGAACCGGCCATGATTCTGAAGTTGTTGGCAGCGCGTATGCGAAGCCGCCAGTAGATCAGTTGAGCCCCGGGCGCTGCTCCAACTGATTTCGCAACGCTAGGTTATCGCGGCGCCGCTCCTCTCCGAACCAGCGGAAAAAGACGATCGCCAGCACGAACCAGAAGATCACTTTGCCGGGCGTCCACATGAGCAGGCCACCAAGCTGCTGATCGTCGGCAGCGCTTAGCGCGAACACTCGCGGTGCATCGGCGTAGACCTGGTAGACAGGTCCGTCGGCGAAGGTGAGGATGGCCCCGAACAACGACTGCGGGACCGGCAGCACGAACAGGTAAAAGATCTGGAATACGGGTTGCAGTCGCGGCAGTTGGCGCGACTGTGAAAGCAGTGGCCACCACATCATCAACGACACCGTGATGAAGGCCGCGTGCTCCAAGTCATGCACGATCTGATTTGCAATCGCGGTTTCATAGAAGGTCGGTACATGCCAAAGCGCGACCACCCCTTGGGAAACGCCGATTGCAACCACCGGGTTGGTCAGAACCCGACCGACCCGCAGCGACCCCGGCAGGCCCAATGCCAGATCAACCATCCAACCGGGCATCCCCAGCAGTATTCCGACCGGAACAAAAAAGAACATGATCAGGTGCTGCACCATGTGCATCGAGAACAGGTAGTGTTCGCCGATGTAGTCAATCGGCGAAAAGATCGCCAGCGCAAATGCAGCCAATCCGGCGAGGAAGAACGCCGGTCGCCACCATTCCGGATTCGGCCCCAGCGCGAACTTGACGCGCAGCGGCCCCAGCAGGTAGAGATAGGAACCTGCGGCCACCAAAATCAGCGCCATGGCCAAAAAGTCAAAGTTCCAGACGTTGGTCTGAAGCGACTCTGCTACGTGGGCGGTGTGGAAGCGGATCGAGCTTGGCCCCGGGGCACTTAAGGCATGTGCGCGATTATCGCGGTCGACCCTTGCCGGCTATGCGCCGGCGCAACCAGGTCAGGGTGCCGAACATCCGCATTGAGAAGTAGATCAGCAGCGCGACAAACACGTAGCGCAGGACCTGCTGGTCTATCCAGCCACCCGCCAGGGTGCCGAACGCCAATCCGGTCGGCACCGAAAAAAGCGCAATTCCGACCGCCCAGCGCCAACGGACGTTTCCCAGACGCGCGTGTGCGATCGTCCCCGCAATCGAGGTCGGAATCATCATCGCCAGCGCAAACGCCTGCGCGTCGCGCTGCCCCATTGAGAGCAAGAACACCGTCGTGGGGACGACGAATATGCCGCCGCCGACTCCCAGCAGGCCGCTCAAAAACCCCGCCAGCAGGCCGATGACGACCGCGACCAGATAACGGCCCATCTCCGCGAACGCGAACAACTCCTCGGGATCGGCAAGCAGCAGCAGCAGCAGCGCTGCCACCATCAGGAACCCCGCGAACGCGCGCCGCAAGCCCAGCTCCGGCATCGCCGAAGCCGAGCGCGCCCCCAGGGGCGCGGTGGCGATCGAAGGGATTGTGGCCACGGCCACTAGGACCCAGTCGATCTGAACCGAGAAGGTGTATCCCAGCAGGCTGGCCAGCGCGGTCGGAACCACGATCGCCAGCGAGGTGCCGTGGGCCACGACCTGCGAGACCGACAGCAGTGACACCATGAGCGGTACCATAAACGTCCCGCCGCCGATTCCGGCCAGGCCCGAGAAAACTCCCCCACCCAACCCGGTGGCGGCGATGCGCAGCCACATCAGAGCAGTCGGCCCAGGGAATGGGGCAAGCGCCGGGCCGGTTTGCGGATACTTTGGCTGGGAGTCTGCAAGAAGGCCTGCCGGCGATTACGAACTCTGATGATTTTGCATGCGCGGCCGATGCCGCGGACGCAACCGTGGTAAGCGTGCGCGGCCGTCGTCTCGATCGCGTCGGCGCCAGCGTGATTGATCTGATCGGAGACACCCCGCTGGTGCGCATCAACAATTGCGTGGCTGATTCGGGAGCCACCATTCTGGGAAAGTTGGAAGCTGCCAACCCCGGCGGCAGCGTCAAGGACCGTACCGGACTGGCGATGCTGGAAGCTGCCGAGGAAGCCAGTGTAATCGAGCCCGGTCGGACGGTAGTTATTGAACCGACTTCCGGAAATACCGGCATAGCCCTGGCCATGGCAAGCGCGGCCAAGGGTTACCGCTGCGTGATAACGATGCCTGAAACGATGAGCATCGAACGGCGCCAGGCGCTCCTGCTGTTTGGTGCCGAGCTGGTGCTTACCCCCGCCGCCGGCGGGATGCAGGGCGCGATCGACCAGGCCATTCGGCTGCGCGATTCGATCGACGGCGGCTGGATCCCGCAGCAATTTGAAAACCCCGCCAACCCGGCCGTGCACGTGCGCACCACCGCCGAGGAGATCTGGCGCGACACCGAGGGCGAAGTCGACATCATCGTCTCCCCGGTCGGAACCGGCGGGACCGCCACCGGATGCGCCCAGGCGCTCAAACCCCGCAAGCCGTCCCTGCAAGTGATCGGCGTCGAACCCGCCCGCAGCGCGGTGATCTCCGGCGGACCGGCCGGCCCGCATCGCATTCAGGGCATCGGCGCGGGCTTCGTGCCCGAAATATTCGAACCCGATCTGATGGACGAGATCATTCAAATCGACGACGAGGAAGCCGAGCAAATGGCACGCCAACTTTGCGCGCGCGACGGAATCTTCGTCGGGATCTCGGCCGGCGCCGGCGTCGCCGCCGCCCGCCAACTTGGGAAGCGCCCCGAAAACTCCGCAAAGCTGATCGTGTCCATTCTTTGCGATACCGGCGAACGCTACCTATCGCACCCCGGGTTCGAGTCGGTCATCTTCAACGCCGAGTTCCAGAAACCGGTCTAATCATCCCAGCCTCGGTCATCTAAGGCCAACGCGGGGACGCGCGGCGACCAACCAGCGCGCGCCGACATTCCTTTTAGCCGGTTGCCAACACCAACCATATGTACTTTGGCCGTATTTGCCATATGTTGTCGGTGGGTATATCATGTCCCCATACACATTAATCCCACATGGCGTTTGCGGACCCATTAACCGTCGGCCGACACATCCGGATTAACGTGTATTCGTCGTATCGCGGCGGTACCCCCACCAACGCGTTGTTGGGGTGTTCCGCACAGCCGCTTAAACTGCCCGCCGGCGCTGCAGGAGGTTTTTTGTATGCCGGGGGCGTGATATTTGCGACGGGCGCGATTGTCCAGGCGTGGCGAAACCGCGCGGGGACATCATGCGGCATAGTCAAACAGATTACACGAGGGACGATGAAAGATGAACAATCAGAACAGGAAATGGCGCGTTAATAAGTCGACCGCCATCTTTTTTGCCGCGGCCCTGATGGCGATCGTGGTGGTGGGCGCGATCGCGAGTTTTCCGCGTGATCAGAAAGTAACTGAAGAGCGCGTTGATTGGATACATGTCGACGCCGCCACCGCGCCGGCACCGGCCTCCGCCGGCGAGGTGTCAATGGAATCGGCAGCGGATTCTGGGGCGATGGAAATATTGACGTCCGGGGGGCGGACTCAAACCGTTGTCGAGAGCGTTACCCAGGCTGTTGCAGTCTCGGGCGCATCGAGTTTCCAACAGGGCGGAGCGGTCTTTCACCAGGTCGGATCATCGTCACAGTCCCGGCAAATCGGATTCAGCGCAACCCCGGCGGCGACCACATTCAGGGACTACCTGCGCACGCGAACGGTGTCTGCGGCCGAGGACGCAGTCGCCACGTTCAGTCTCGACACCGATCGTACTTCGTTCCAGCTGGCGCTGAATTGGATCAGTTCCGGGTATGCGGTGGAGCCGGACTCGGTTCGGGCAGAAGAATGGATAAACGCATTCGATTACCGCTATGAACGACCACTGCACGACGATAGCTTCGCCATATCCAGCGCCATCATTGAACACCCGCTGAACCGCGGCCAATATCTGGCGCGGTTGGCATTTCAGGCGCCCGAGTTTGTCGACAACACGCCTCTGAACGTAACGCTTGTGATGGACGCTTCGGGATCCATGGGCGATGGCAATAGGGTCGCGATCGCACACGCCGCCGCCGAGGCAATTCGCCGCAGCCTGCGACCCGAAGATCGCATAGCAGTGGTCCAGTTCTCCACCGACGTGATCGGAGATCTGACGGTGGCGCACACCGAACCCGGCGCGCCGTCGGTGCGCAGATCCATCGAAGCACTTCGGCCACGCAACTCAACCAACGTACAGGCCGGTCTCGACCTGGGCGTGCAACTCGCCGATAGGGCCCGTTGGGAGCGTCCGGACGCGCACAACTACGTGATCCTGATGTCGGACGGGGTGGCCAATGTCGACGCCACCGATCCGTTTGGCATCTTGGAGACAGTCGGCGATCGCGCCAGCGACAACCCGCTGCGCCTGCTAACCATTGGGGTCGGCGTGGAGAACTTCAATGACTTCCTGCTAGAGCAGCTGGCCCAGCATGGCAATGGCTGGTACCGCTACCTGAGCGATGCGGAGCAGGCCCGGGCCACCTTCGAGCGCGAAAACTGGCTTGCCATTTCGATCCCGTTCGCCGACCAGACCCGCGCCCAGGTCACTTGGGACGATGACGTGGTCAAGACCTGGCGATTGATCGGTTACGAAAACCGGATCACCAGCGATGCGTCATTCGTTCAGGACCGGCGCGAATTCGCCGAAATCCCGGCGGGTTCGGCCACGACCGCATTCTTCGAACTAGAGCTCAAACGGCCGCTGATTGATCCTGGATTGCGACTTGGGATCGTCGAACTCAGATGGGTTACGCCGATTTCGGGCGCATCCAACCGCCAGCACGCACCCATATTGGGCGACCGCATCCTGGAACGCGACGGTGGCAATGCGATGCTCCGCTTCGGGGCGATCGTCGCGTTGGCCTCGGACCGCTACAGCAGTCTGTGGAGCACCCGCGCGGGAGACCCGGCGGTCGCTTCCGAGCTCTCGGCGCTGCGGGACGAACTGGGATACCTTGAGCCGCGGTTGGGCGGACTCGGCGCCTTCCGCGACTTTAGGACAGTCCTCGGGCATCTAGTGGCATTGCCATACGGGCCCGAAACCATACGGTCGGGCTACAGCCCGTAAGGCAGATGGCGCGGCGACCAATTTCGCGCCAATAGCAAAACCCCCGGGGCGGCCGCGGCCACTCCGGGGGTTTGTTGAATTGCGTTTGGCTGCCTAGGCAGACCGGTTATTTGATGTCGACGCTGGCGCCTTCGGCTTGCAGCAGTTTGGCGATTTCTTCGGCCTCGTCGCGCGATACGGCTTCCTTGATCGCGTTCGGGGCCTCATCGACCATCGCCTTGGATTCCTTAAGGCCCAGTCCGGTGATCTGGCGAACGACCTTGATGACCGGGATCTTGTTGGGGCCGATCTCGGCCAAAACCACATCGAACTCGGTTTGCTCGACCGCTTCGGCCTCGCCATTGCTGGCCGGTGCGGCCGCCGGCATGGCGGCCATCGCGGACACGCCGAATTTTTCCTTCAGCTGGTCGACCAGTTCGGCCAGCTCCAGGACGGTGAGTGACTCGATGGAGCCGACCAGTTCATTGAGGTCGGTTTTCTTGGATGCCATTGGGTTTCCTTATAGAGGGAAATGGGTGATTTGTTGGGTAATTGCCGCAATCAGGCGGCGGCGCGCTGGTCGCGGATCTGCTCGAGCGCGGTTACCAACCCGCCCAAGACCGCAGACAGCGTAAACACAAGGCCCGTCAGCGGAGCTGCCACTCCGCCTACCACCTGGGCGCGCAATTCGTCCAGCGGCGGGATCGTGGCCAGGCGCTCAACCACATCGGTCGCGATCAATGCTCCTTCGAGCATGCCGCCGCGAATCGCGTAGGCTTCATTGCTATTCGCCAGGCGCACCACGACCTTGGCCGCGCCGGATGGATCGTCCGGGCAAACCGTCAGTCCGATCGGGCCGTCGAAAAGCCCGCTCTGGTCGCCAAGACCGCGGTTGACGGCTGCAATGCGCACCAGGGTGTTCTTAGCCACCCGGTAGCTGGCGCCGACCTCGGCCAGGTCGGTCCGAAATTTTGCAATCTCCGGGACCGAAAGCCCTCGGTAGCAACTTACGAACCAGGACGGTGAGGACTCGAGCAAAGCTTCCAACGCCCTGACCTCGGCTTCTTTTTCAGCTCTGGTAGCCAAATCTGCTCCTTAAGCGATGCATTCCATTAAGTTCTTGTGGTTGAATAACCGCGCCGGGCCGTACCGCCCCGCGCGGTCGCGCATCACCCTGCGGTGACGCTGTTCGGAAATGCCTGGAGCATATGCCTGGGCGGGCGCTTGCGACCTGGTCGCGAGCAATTAAGCCTTGTTCGGCACCGGCCGTCTGGGGCGTTTAGCAACGCTAATTCAAGAGCGATTTTAAGCCAGCGCGCGCGCTTCGTTTATCGCGTCGGCGACTTCCAGTGGCAGGCCCGGACCCATCGAAGTGGCGAGGGTGATCGAGCGCACGTAGGTTCCGCGCGCACCGGACGGGCGCGCGTTAACGACTGCGTTGAGTGCGGTGCAGAGGTTTTCCTTTAGCTGCTCGGCGCCGAACGAGGTTTTGCCGATGGCGAAATGAACATTTCCGCTCTGATCGGCGCGGTACTCGACCTGCCCGCCCTTGATTGCCGAAACCACTTCGCCGATGCGCGGACTGACCGTGCCGGCCCGGGCGTTGGGCATTAGTCCGCGCGGGCCCAGGATGCGGCCCAACGGACCGACGATGCGCATCATGTCCGGGGTGGCCACGGCGGCATCGAATTCGAGCCAACCGCCGCGGATCCGGTCGGCCAGATCGTTGCCGCCGACAACCTCGGCACCAGCGGCGGTGGCCTCGGCGGCGGCGTCGCCGGCGGCGAAGGCAATCACCTTGCGCGTCCGACCGGTGCCGTGCGGTAGGACCACCGTGCCGCGGACCTGCTGATCCTGGTGTCGCGTGTCGATACCAAGCTTGGAGTGGAGCTCTACAGTCGCATCGAAGCGGGTGAGCAGGGTGCTGCGGGCCACCTCCACCGCTTCATCGATCTGGTAGATCTTGTCTTCTTCAAGCTCGGCCACCAGCGACCGGAACTTCTTGCCGTGTTTTGGCATTTGGGATGGCCTCTTGAGTTGCTTTTGTTGGCGGCTTTGGGGGTGTATTAAGGGGTGCCGGGGGTTTCGATGCCCATGCTGCGGGCGGTCCCGGCGACTACCTTCTTGGCCTGATCGATGTCGTTGGTGTTCAGGTCCGGGAGTTTGATCCGGGCAATCTCGGTCAACTGTTCATCGCTGATCGAGCCGACGGTTTCCTGACTGGGGTTATTGGCGCCGGATTCAGTGCCCGCGGCCTTGCGCAGCAGATCGCTGGCCGGCGGTGTCTTGACGATGAAGGAATAGGAGCGGTCGGCGAAGATCGTGACCTGGCAGGGAACGATGTTGCCGACCTGGTCGCGGGTGCGCTCGTTGTACTCCTTGACGAACTGGACGCTGTTGACGCCATGCTGGCCAAGCGAGGGTCCGACCGGCGGGGCCACAGTGGCCTGGCCGGCGTTGAGCTGCATCTTCACGACCGCGATTACTTTTTGGGCCAAGTTGAAGTCCTAATTGGTTGGGCTTGAGGCGGACCGGGACGGGTCGGTGGTCGGGATTGTGCCGGTCAGGCGCCCGAACGCACGCGTTCGACCTGCAGGAAGTCCAACTCGACCGGGGTATCGCGGCCGAAGAACGAGACCATGACCCGGACGCGGCCACGTTCGATGTTGACTTCGTCCACGGTTCCCAGGAATTCGGTGAAAGGTCCATCGACGATCTTCACCGTGTCCCCGACCGCCATCGTGACCTGGGCGCGCGGCGCTTTTCCGTGGATTTGCTCGAATATGCGGTCCACTTCGGCTTTCGGCAGCGGCAACGCCCGCTGATTGCCGCCCACGAAGTTGACAACACCGGGGGTGTTGCGCACGATCGTGCCCGAGGAGGAGTTGTAATCCATCCGCACCAGGACGTATCCCTGGAACATCTTTCGCTTGACGGTCTGGCGTTCGCCGTTGCGAACTTCCTCGACGTCCTTTTCCGGGATTACGACTTCAAAAATCGAGTCCTGCGCATCCATGGACTTGATGCGCGAAAGAAGATTTTCTCGGAACCGGTTTTCGTAGCCCGAATACGTCTGGACTACGTACCAGTCACCTTGGGATCCGGAGTCGACGGTCATAGCGATTCAATTTTGCAGGAAGATCAGGTCGGATAGGCGCGCCAGGCCGAAATCGAACAACCCCAGGAACGCCGCTAGGACGATCACAACGCCCAGCACGATCACCGTTAGACGAACCGTTTCGTCGCGCGTCGGCCAATGCGAACGGCGAAGTTCGGATACGGTTTCTCGAGCGAACGCAGCCGGGTTGGTGCCCTGTCTGCGCGCCTCGCGACGGCTGGCTCTGCGTCTCCCCGCCAATTCATTTCCTGGATTGAGCCGTAAAAGCCCGCTGCGCTTGCGGCCCGACGGCTGATTTATTGCTCTAAAGTCGCAAAAAAGCGCGGCATTTTAAGCCGCGCCATTCAACACAACTCTAGCACCTCAGAATGGTCGGGACCCGGGCGGGGACTACCACAGGCTGTAGCCGCCGTCGATTATTAGGTCCAGCCCCACCACGAAGTCCGAGGCCGGCGACGCCAGGAATAGGACCGCTCCCGCCAGTTCGTCCACCACCCCGGGGCGGCCTATCGGCGTGACTCCGTTCCAATACTTGCGCAACGGGTTGGCGGCCGCGCGATCGGTGAGGATGTATCCGGGTGAGATGCAGTTGCAGTAGATCCCATCCCCGATCCATTCGGCCGCCAGTGACTTGGTTAGGTGAACGCAGCCGGCCTTGGAGGCGTTGTAGGTGGACTGCTCCTGCGGGTGATTTACTATCGATCCCGACATCGAAGCGTTGTTGATGATCTTGCCGCCACCGTGATCCCGCATCCAGCGGGCCTCGGCCTGCATGCACAAGAACACACCCTTGAGATTGGTGTCGAGGATCCGGTCCCAGTCGGATTCGGCAAGCTCGTAACCGGAAATCCAGCCGAACGTGCCGGCGTTGTTGAAAGCGACGTCCATGCGGCCGAAGTGATCGGTCACCTGGTCCACCATCGCCGCGACCTGGCTGGCGTTGCGCACATCACAGGTAACCGTCAGTACATCCCGGCCGAGCGCCTTGATGTCGGCCGCGCTCTGGGCCAGCGTCCGTTCGGTACGTCCCGCCAGCGCGATATCGGCGCCGGCTTCGGCCAAACCCCGGGCAACCGCGCGGCCGATGCCGGTGCCGCCACCGGTTACCAGGGCAACTTTTCCGTCCAGCGAAAAATCGTCGAGAAGACTCATATTGCAGATTCCCTGCCTTGTGGGCGCCGTAACGGCGCGAGAACTATTCGTTTAGGGATTCGACCAGTGAGGTCCCACCGGCCCCTACGACACTGAAACTCAGGTCCACGATCGCCCCGGTCATGATCCCGGATTCATCCGAGCACAGGAAGCGCACCGTGTTGGCCACGTCGTAGGTCTTGAGCATCCGCCCAAAGGGGAGCTGCGGTTCGATCTGTTCGCGCCAATCGGGCCCGGCGCCATGATACTGGCGCTGGATGCGGTCTTCATTGGGCGTATCGGTCCAACCCAGCGCGATCCCGTTGACTCGGATCCGGTGATCGGCAAGGTAATTGGCGGCATTTTTGGTCAGCGTCAGCAACCCGCCCTTGGAAGTCGAGTAGGCCGCCAGATCGAGCCCACCGCCGTATGCGTTGGTCGAGAGCACATTGACGATTGATCCGCCGCCGCCCTGGTCGATCATTGCCCGGGCCGCGTCCTGGATGAGGAAAAACGGCGCCCGCAAATTCAGATCCAGGGCCTGTTGATAAAGCTCGGGCGAGGTCCCCAGGATGTTGCCCCGGTCGGTGATGGCGGCCGCATTAACAAGATGGTCGACTTTTCCGAATTGGCGCTGCGCGGTCGGAACCAGGGCGCGCACTTGCTCAAATTCGCAAAGATCAGCGCGCACGAAATGGGCCTTGGCGCCAAGTGATTCAATATCACTGGCGACGGCTTCTCCATTGGCCGCATTGCGACCGCAGATCAGCACCCCTGCACATCCCAGGCGCGCAAACATGCGTGCCACCTCGGCCCCCACCCCCTGGGTAGAACCGGTAACCACCGCTACCCGGTCAGCGAATAATCCTGACGCCATATGCATCCCATCCTGTCTTTCACGGTGCAATTCTGTGCTAACGGGGACTGGGGCAGCGTCATTCGGCGACCGGGTCCGGGATCGGCGGCCGATGTTTTATCAGCAGCCGGTAGATGGCATCAGCCCCGATCAGCGGGTCTTTGGGTACGTCGAACTGCGTCGGGAAAATCACGAACGGCGTTGACTGCTCGCCGCCGGCCCCGCCATGGACGCTTTCCTGGGGTTCGAATGCGGCCACCCGTCCGTCCGGCAGGGTGGCGCCGTTGACGATTATGTCGCCTGCGTTGGGATAGGCGGCCAGGCGCGCGATCGAGTCCGCAAGCTCCGGCGGATACCCGGTAAGCGGATCGCGTCCGATCACATCGCCGCTGGAAAGGTCGAGCACTCCGCCCGGGCCTGACACCAAGGCGCCGCCGGATTGCGAAAGGGTGACCACGAACCCTATCCCGGGATTGTTTACCAGGCTCGGCACAAGGGCCGGAAATTCCCGGGCGATTTCGGTTGCACTGAGCCGGCGCGGGTAGGACGAGAAATAGACGTTGGCCAGATTGCCGGACGGGCACACCACGATTTCGCCTATGCGCGTGGACGCCGTTACTGTCGGGCGCCGGGCGGACGATCGCTGCTCACGCCGCCGGTGCACCCGGTCGAGCAACGAGCGAGCCGCCATGCCGCCGGCGCCGCCGGACTCGGCCGGCCCGGTGAGCAATGAACTGAAATGCCCCATGAGTTCGGTGTCACCCATTGCGGTCCAGATAGGTTTGGCTTGGGCCGATCCGGCAACAATCTGCGCCAATGGCGCTCCGGAGACCTCTGCAAACGGCCTGGCGGCACTCTGACCGTGATCGGAGAGGATCACGAGCGAGTATTCGCGCGGCACGGACTGCGCGACCCGGCGGAGGCGCGCGATCTGGCGGTCGAGGTTGCGCAGCGTGCCCATTGCATCGCGACTGCGCAGACCGCGATAGTGCGCGACCTGGTCGTAACCGACATAGGTCAGGTAAATCGCCGGCGTGCCGTCAAAGAGTTCGCGGGTCGCGTAAAAGGTCGTCAGTTCAGCCAGGAGCACGTTTGTAATCGCCCGCGTGAAGGCGAATTTTATGTGCGCCTTGCCGCTGCCGAGGCGGCGCAGTTCGTAGACGAATCCAATCGCCAGTTCGGCCAACACCAGCACCAGCGTGCGCAGAAAGCTATAGGGGTCGTAGAAAAAGAGAAACAGGTCCCGGGCCGGTTGTCGGACCGACCCCGCCAACTGGGTCGCGCTGGCGGTTGCGAACCGCTCTTTGGCCCCGCCGTCAAGGAGGTTAGAGATTGAAGCACCGTCGCGCAGCAGGGCGTTGGGGTGCTCCAGGCGCCGCGCGATCGTCGCTGCATCTTCCAAGTTTGAAGATTCGACCAGTCGGCCGGTCTTCTTCTCATACCACCGAAAGCCCGGAATGTCGTGATCGTCACCGTAGAGGATTCCGGCCTGCGATGAGGAGGTCTGAGTGGGTAGATGACACCACCAGGAACGCAATTCGAACTGCCCGCCCAACAGCCAGCGGCGCAGGTTGGGCATAAGTCCGGATGCGAGCGCCTCGCGCAGGACCGGTTCGGCCAACCCGTCGATTTCAACCACCAGCAGTCCCGATCCGACCAACTCGTGCTCTTCGGTGCGCACCGATAGGCGATTGGCGAAGTAGTAATAAAAAGTGTCTTCGTCCTGGATCAGCGATAAAGCGTTGGCGACCGAGTTCACGGTAGCGAAGGCGGCCGCCAGGATCAGGGCGGTTCCGAATCCATCGGTCATCTGGCCCGGGACCACTAGCGAGGCGGCGAAGATGATGATCGCGTTCAGAACCAGTGACCAAAGCCCCAGGGTCACGATCGTCAACGGCAGGGTCAGCAGCAGGATCAAGGGCCGGACGAATATGTTCCCCAGCACGACCGCGGAGGCCAAGGCCAGACCGGAATTGACATCCCCGACCGCAAACCCCGGCAGAATGCGATCTAGCACCAGGAAGGTGACGAGTTGCAGGGCGATGACGAAGGCCGTCTGGCGCAGCACGCGTCCGAGGCGGGGCACCTAGAGGACCAACCGATCGGTCGTACCAGGGCGCAGCACGGCGGTCTGGATGCCGGCCCGATCGCCTTCCAGCGCGACGACAAGCTGCTGCGCCGGACTCAAAATCTCCCGGACCCGTGGGGCGACCGGGATCGCATTTTTGTACGCGCCCCAGTGGATGGGAACCACCCAGCGCGGTCCGAGCTGGCGGGCGGCGCGGGCGGCATCATCCGGGTCCAGGTGCCCGGGACCAAGCGAATCTCCCCAGCCGGACACCGGCAACAGTGCCACGTCCAACGGCTGGTCTGCGGTCCGCATCGGCTCGAAATAGCCAGTGTCGCCAACGAAGTAGATGCGCCGGCTGCCGATGATTTCAAACGCCAACGCCGCAGCATGCGGGCCAAACGGCACGCGCTCGCCGCTGTGATTGGCGGGTAAGCAATCGATGCGTAGGTCAAGAAATTCGAAGCGATCGCCAGGTCCCGCCTCGATTGCCGGGCCGACATCGTTGCGCGCCAGGAAGTCCCCGCCGCCGTGGGGCGTCAGGAAGGTCGGGCTACCCCGCAGCCCTCGCAGCGACTGCGGGTGGCAATGGTCGTGATGAAGGTGCGAGATGAGCACCAGGTCGATCTTCGGCAGGCGCCCCGGATCAACAACCGGGCAGATTCGCCGGATCGAATAAAGGCGCTCAGTCAGCAGCGGATCGGTAAGTAGAACCCTGCCGTCAAGTTCGATCAAGCAGGTGGCATGTCCAGGGTGCGAGATTTGGCAGGACGCCACCGGCAAACCCCAATCGACGACGCTTTCGCAGCGGGCCCCTGTGGGCGGCTCCGAAAGACATTATCAACGGGGGCCGCATCAACGGATTCGGCCCCCGGCATTCTTCTGGGCCGCTAAACCCTCACAGTTACTAGAGGTATCCGCCCGCAGCGGCTGGGAACGTCGTCTCGACCGGTTCGTCGACTTCCAGGGCCCGGTCCAGGGCCGCCTGGGCCTCGGAGTTGTGCGCGGCTTGAAATTCTTGGACGTCGGCCCCGGCCAGAATGATGGCTTCCTGGATCTTGCCGAACTGGGTCCAGATCTCGGCCGTCGCCGGACCGTAGTAGAAAGCGAACGAATTCTTCTGCCCTTCAATGAATGGTTCGGTTCCCGGGATCGCGGTGCGGTAGGCGGTGTATACGATCGAATCGCGGAATGAGAACCGCGGCGGGATCTGCCCGAAGGCGGTGCACCAGATCGAGTCGTTCTCGGGGTCGTTGCCGATGAAGTTGGTAAAGTGCCAGCCGCCCTCGGAGTTCTTGCCGCCGGCAGGCATCTGCAGCGCCCCGAACCCGATCGGGTTTAGGTTTGAGACCGGCCCCTTCGGCAGCAGTGACACGCGCCCGACCTCGATACCCAGGTTTTGGACCGAGTTCTGCAGCCGCGACGGATAGGCGCCGTAGTGTCCAAGCAGTCCGGTACCGTAATCGTTGGTCTGGGCGGTCTCGTCGGTGGACTTGAACTGGAGAATCCCATCATCTACGAAGCGCTTCACCCAGTTCCAGTAGTTGGTGAACTCGGGCGAGTCCAACTGGGCCTTGGTACCGGATTCGTCGACGGCGAAGGCACCAAAGTGCAGAAAATATCCCGCCGAGGTGTTGGCGGTCCCCAAGTTGGGCTTGGTCGGAAACGACATCCGCCGGCCAGCGGCGGAAACGGGTTCGGTGATTTCATCGCTGATTGAATCGACCCGCAAGGCGTTCTCGTAAAGGTCCTCGGTCGTGTCCGGCGGAACGTCGGGGTCGAGCCCAGCCTGACGGTAGAGGTCGGCGTTGTAGTAGAGCGACATCGTTCCGGAGTTGACCGGCATCGCCCACATCTTGCCGCGCCAGGTCCCTGCTTCGATGATCGACGGGACGAAGTCCCGGGACTGGATTTCGGGGTCGAACTGGTCCATGTCGTGCATGACGCCGCGGCGGAAGAAGTTGTTGACCAGGATCGAACCACCGACCCGCACCACGTCCGGTGGGGTGCCGGAGGCGATCGCGGCGGTCAGCTTGACATTGAGCTCGTTGTTGGGGACCAGGATCGGGTCCAGCCGAAAAGCATTCTGCTGGCGGTGGTAGTGGCCAACGACGTTCTTCTCGAAGTTTTCCTGCTGGGTGGCCTGGTTGAACCAGATGTTGGTCACCTGGGTGACCGGTGCCGGGGCTGCCACCGGGACCTCGATGGTCACGACGCGCTCGGTTACTTGCGTCTCGCCCGGGATCTCGACTTCGACGATCTGAGTTTCGCCGGCGACCTGGACGGTTACGATCTTTTCAACCTCGACCACTTCAGGGTCGCCACAACCGGCCAAAGCGGCGGTCGTGGCCAACCCGGCGGCGCCGGTGGCGGCTGCGCGCAGGGCGGTCCTGCGACTGTATCTACGCATGCTTTTCTCCTTTAATCGAAGAATCAGCCGCGAGGCACGCGTTAAATGCCTTGCAGCTGCTTTCTATATGTAGTTTCCCTTAAACCGGCGATGGCGCAACGATTGCGCCCGCCGCACGGAGACATTCGACAGTCTTCTACAGCGCATCGGCGCGGTAACTGGCCCGGGTGGATTCGAAACCTACCGATCCCAGATCGGCGGGTTCGATGCCGAGACGGTCCCCCAAAAGGTCCTCGGCGGCGCGCACCACCGCCAGGGCATCCATCTCGTGCAGGCGCAACAGGTATTCGGGGTCGGCCCCGTGCGCATAGGTGTCGCGCAGGCCGATCCGCACCAGCTTGGTGCCGATCCCCTCGTCGGCGATCTTCTCCGCCAGCGCCGATCCCAGGCCACCGGTTATGAGGTGGTTCTCGAGTGAGATCGCACCTAGGCGGCCGCGTCGCAGCGACTCGGCGATCTGCGGGTCCTGGAACGGCTTCAGGGTCGAGACGTGGATATGCTCAACGCTCAGGCCGCGTTCCTTCAGAGCCTCCACTGCCCGGATGGCGTGCTCGGTGATCAGGCCCGAGGAAAAAACGGTAAGGTCCGCACCCACCGACAATCGCCGCACTCTGTCGATCTGAAGCGGCTCCTCGACCGGGAACAGGCGCCGCATGCGACCGCGGTTCATCCGCACGTAGACCGGCCCCGGATGTTCGTAGGCGGCCAGCAGGACCGATTCGATCTCGGTGGCATCGCCGGCGTCGATGACGGTCATGTTGGGTATGGACCGCATCAGCGATACGTCGTCGATGGCGTGGTGGGTGGCCCCGCCGGGGGAGATGATTCCTGGCAGGAATCCCAACATCTTCACCGGCAGGTTCGGGTAGGCGACCGCCATTTCTATCTGGTCGATCACCCGGCGTGTGGTGAATACGCCGAAGGTGTGGATGTAGGGGGTGAGCCCCTCGCGGGCCATTCCGCCCGCGAATCCGATCATGTTTTGCTCGGCCATGCCCAGCGATATGCAACGCTCGGGAAACGTGTCCCGAAACAGCCCCAATTCGCAGGGGCGGGTCAGGTCGGCGGTTACCGCGTAAACGTCCTTGTGCGTGGCCGCAAATTTCGGGAAGTTGGTGTGGTGTGGCCGCACCACGTAGTTGTCGGCGGCGCTCATCCCATCGCTCCTTCTAGCAGCTCAAGGCGTCGTGCGAAACGCACTTTTTCCTCAACGTCGCTAAAGATCACATAGTGCAGCTCCGGCAAGCGCGGTTCCAGTTCCGGCATGCCGCACATCGGGTTGGTGCGGGCCACGACAAAAAGCGTCTTGCCGGCCCGTCTGGCCTGCGGGATTGCTGCAAGGGCATCGATGTCATTTCCATCGATCTCGAGGACGTTGGCCCCGAAGGCTTCCAGGCGATCGACGATCGGCTCGGTCTGCATGATCGACTCCATCTCGCCATCGCACTGTTGGCCGTTGACATCGATGATCGCGGTCAGGTTGTCGAGACCGTGAAAGCTGCAACTGGCGACCGATTCCCAGGTCTGTCCCTCCTGCAGTTCGCCGTCGGACATGAAGACCCAGGTGTGCCCGGATTCGCCCTTTGCGCGCCGCGCAAAGGCGATTCCTGCCGCCTGTGAGAGCGACTGGCCGAACGACCCGGAAGTGACCGCGATTCCCGGGGAATGCTCGGCCCCGATCCTCTCCATTACGTGCCCATCGACCTCGACCAGGCCTAGCGCCGCCGCATCCAGCCGGCCGATCTCGATCAAGGTGCA
The DNA here is from genome assembly GCA_965217845.1 of Chloroflexota bacterium. Taxonomy (GTDB): domain Bacteria; phylum Chloroflexota; class UBA11872; order UBA11872; family VXNJ01; genus VXNJ01. The sequence goes on along the minus strand of OZ244573.1, from coordinate 1,427,581 downwards.
GTACAGCGACAGCGAGTAGTGGGTGGGCGAGAAGATGAAACGGTCGGTTTCGGGGGTGCGCAGACCGTTGTAGCGATCCCCGGGGAAGTGGTCGGGGTTGTTGGGCCCGGGTACGCCGCTGTAGGGGGGCGGCATCGGCGGGGCCGCACTTGGGCCAAGGTTCATCAGTCGCGTATAGAGGACAGCCAGGATTTCAGCTGACGAACAACTCTGCGAGAGATAGCCACCATTCAGCTCGAGCGATTTGCGCAGGCTGCGGGCGCGAACTCCCAGGGCCACTCTGGCCGGGTCCAGCTGGCCGGTAACGGGATCTTTAAGAAGGGCGGAAGATTCGGGCAAACGGCCGGACCTTTGGATTCTGCTATGGAGCCCACATCCGGAATTGAACCGGAGACCTCATTCTTACCAAGAATGCGCTCTTCCTACTGAGCTATGTGGGCAGGGGGTCGAGGCGCAAAACGCCAAGGCATTCTAGGCCTTGGTAACGGGGCCCTTAAGAGGTCGGCATAATGGGGTTACGCAGTCGGTTCCAGCTTTGCCCGAATGGGTTCGGACGCCGCCAATGTTGCGGCCGGTGAGCTCTCGGGTGTCTGGGAATGCGGTGCAATTCCGCAGCGGACGCGCCACCGTGATTGGCAAGGCCAGCCGCAACGCCACTGCCTGGACTAGGCCGGAAGGACCGGCACCGGGCGGGAAGGGCGGGCTGGTCGCTTCGTGAAGCCATAAGCCGGGAGACCGAGCCGGGACCGCAGCCTTCAGCGCCGCTCGCGAACCTACCAGCGCTCTTTATAGAGCACCAGCGGCCGGGCCGGCACTGGCGTTGGTGCGCCCGGCGGCAGGAGAGGTTGGCCCCGGATGCGAACCCGGTCGAGTTGCCGCGCCAAGTCGTTGTTGCTGGCGCTGCTGATGGCGACGCTGGCCGCGTTTCCGATTGCCTGCGGGGGCGAATCGACCGTGCCCGAATCGCCCGGCACGGTGGTGCGCATCGATTCGGCCGGCCGCTCGGTGGCGGTCCCGCGCGATCCGCAACGAATCGTATCGCTGGCGCCGAGCGCCAGCGAACTCATTTATGCCCTGGGCGCCGAGGCGCTGGTGGTTGCTATCGATGATTTCAGCCCGCCGCCTCCGTCGGGGTTCGACCTGCCGCGGGTGGGGGCGTTCACGCTCGATTACGAACTCATAGCCGCGCTTGCCTCGGACCTGGTGGTCGGAGCCAACATCACACCCCTGGCACAAATCGAGCGATTCGAGCAACTCGACATCCCGGTTTGGATCGTTGACAGCACCTCCATCTCCGGCATCGCCCCGGCGCTGGCCAAGCTGGCAGCCGCAATCGGCCGAACCGAGGCCCTCGCTCCGCTCACCGCCGATCTGTCGCGGCGTCTGCAAACGCTCGCCGCCGCGGTCGCCAGTCAAGCCGCCAGGCCCAGCGTTTACTGGGAGCTGGATGCCACCGATCCCACCCGACCCTTTGCCGCTGGGCCCGGCTCGCTGGCCGATGAGATCATCACGCTGGCCGGTGGGCGCAACGCCTTGGCCGATATAGGCGAACCCTATCCGCAGGTAAGCCTGGAGGCGATCGTCGTGCGCGACCCCGAGATCATGGTTTTGGCCAATGCCCCTTGGGGGGTGGGGCGGGCAGACCTGACCAAGCGACCGGCCTGGGGAGGGTTGCGCGCCCTGATCAACGACCGCGTCGTGGAGCTCAGCGCTCCGCTGGCAGACGCCGGCGCGCGGGCGACCCCGGCGGTGTTTGACTTGATCGAGTACCTCCAACCCCGTTTTGCCGCCGCTTGATCGCTCCACCGGCAAAGGGTGGTCACGTCCGTCGACGCCGGTGGCCTTGGTGGCAGTCGGCGCACTGGCCCTGCTGTCGCTTGCCTTGGGGGCCAGTTGCGGCGCGGTCAATCTGCTGCCGGCCATCATGGCCAGGCCGATCGCGTTCTGCGGTGCCGACCAAATCGGTCCCGGCGACACCGAGCTGGCCGCCCGGATCCTGTTTCAGATCCGCCTACCGCGCCTGGCCGGCGGGTTCCTGGTCGGCGCCGCGTTGGCCGCAGCCGGTGTTTTCTACCAGGGACTTTTGCGCAATCCGTTGGCCGATCCATTCGTGATCGGGGCCTCCGGTGGGGCCGGTCTCGGCATTGTTCTGGGGCAGCTCCTGCTTGCCCACCTGGGCCTGCCGCCGAGCGGATCGGCCTTAATCCCGGGTCTGGGTTTTGTCGGCGCAATGGGGGCGGTCTGGATGGTGTTTCTGCTGGCCGGGCAGCGCGGGCGCAGGTCCAATAGCACGCTGGTGCTGACCGGATTTGCGGTCAGCTCGCTATTGGGGGCACTCAACCTGCTGGTTCTATTGACCGCCCAACCGCTGCGCGAACGGTTGCTGGAGTCGATCAGCTGGGTGCTCGGCGGGGTCAAGGTATCGGGGTGGGCCCCGGTTGGCTATGCCCTGCCGGCGGTCCTGGGGTGCCTGGCCCTGGGTTTCGTACTTTCGCGCCAGATTGATTACCTGGCCTTGGGCAGCGCCGGCGCGGTCCGACTCGGGGTCGATGTTCGTCGGCTTCGCACCGCGTTATTGCTTCTGGCCTCGCTGCTGACTGCGATCGCGGTTGCCCTGGCCGGCATCGTCGCCCTTGTGGGGCTACTGGTCCCGCACGCCGCGCGCCTGGTGCTCGGACCCGGCAACCGGTTGCTGCTGCCGGTCGCCGCGGTTCTGGGAGGGTCCTACCTGGTGCTGGTGGACCTGGTCGCCAGGACCGCCTTCGCGCCCGCCGAAATCCCGGTCGGCATATTGGCGGCGTTGTTTGGCGCCCCGTTGTTCTTGTGGCTGCTGCGCCGCAATCGCTTTGGCTACGACTTCTAACTCCCGGGCGGTGGCCATCGCCGGGTTGCGGCTGCGGCGCGGAGGGTTCGAGCTGCGGGTCGATCGGGCCTGGGTCGATCCGGGCGAGTTGGTGGTGCTGATCGGTCCCAACGGCGCCGGCAAATCGACTTTCCTGGATGCCGTTGGCGGCCAACTGCAGACCGATGCCGGACGGATCCAAATCTGCGGAATGCCAATATCCGGAATGCGCGCGCGGCAACGCGCGCTGAAGCTGGCCGCGATTCCACAGGAATTTGAGATCCCGTTCGCCTACAGCGTGCGCGAGGTGGTCGAATTCGGCCGGGCACCGCACCTGGGGGTGCTGGGACGGATGCGGGGGCGCGATCGCCAGGCGGTTGCCGCCACGCTGGCCGAGTGCGACCTGGGCCGCTTGGCCGATCGGGCGTTGGGCGAACTATCCGGCGGTCAGCGCCGCCGGGTCGCCTTGGCTGTAGCGCTGGCCCAGGACACGCCGATCCTCTTGGCCGACGAACCCAGCGCACACATGGACATAGCCCGGGCGCTCTGGTGCTGGCGACTGCTGCGGGCCCGCGCCCGCGCCGGCAGGGCAGTGCTGGCGGCGGTCCACGACCTGAACCTGGCCGCCGCCTTCGCCGACCGCATCTATCTGCTGCGAGCGGGGAGGTTGCTGGCCGAAGGCGACCCGTCAAAAGTCATCCGTCCGGCCAATTTGGCGGCCGGTTTCGGAATAGCGGCGGCGGTGGAGATGCATGGTGGGCGCCCGCGCCTTGGCGCCTTGGATGTCGGGTCGGCATTGGATGATCCCGCGGCCGAAGGGTCATAGCCGCGGCGAAGGGCCCGTAACCCTGGCCTGGCAGTGGAGGGGAGCGTTTCCGCGGTCGGGGCCAATCGGCGCGATCCGGGCCCGAACCGCGTTGCGCTTTATTGGGCGGCGGTAGTAAAGGTCGACGACGATGATCCGGAATCGCCGTTTACTGTCCAACTCACTTCGAACCGGAAGGATTCACCACCTGCAAGCGGGTCGTCCGGCACCAGCGAGAGGGCGCGGCGCCAGTTGCTGGTCTGCACCGTCGCCGGCAACACCGCGCCGTCGGATAGCCGGGTCAGGGTGGCATCACCCCATACGACTTCGTCGCCGAGCCGGAATACCGCCGTGATCGGCCGCCCCAAGGGACGGCGCACGCCCGGCGCCGGATCGGGCGATTCGAACCCGTCCCAGACCGGGTCGATGTCGACGGCCCCTTCGGCCGGGAAAACGCTGGGCTGCGGCGATGCGCCGGATTCGTCAACCTGCAACCCGACGTTGAATATCGAAATCGTCACATTGCCGTCGGTCGCCGAACCGTATCCGATGTGCACCGCTGACGGGTGCACGAACATGTAGCGGTGGTAGACGGAAGCCAGGGCCCAGTTGAGAGTGCGTTCCGGGTCAAGCAGCCCGGCCACTTCGTCGATCCAGTTGAGTTCGTAGCCGAAGGCCTTGGCCCGGTCGAATATGGACACACCGCTGAAATGCTCCAGCCCCGGGGTCTCGTTGTGGAAGTCGCCGCGATGCGTAATCCAGTAACGGGCGTGCGTTGCGGCCGCCTGTGAGAGCGCCTCGGCTCTTTGCAGCGGCGCCAGGTCCAGCCGCGCGCGAACTTGATTGATCTCGTCGATGAGGGCGTCGCCCATTTCCGGAGTCACTGGGTCGGTCCCACTCTCCACGGCCGGGGCCACGAATTCGGCCACGACCCATCCCCCAGTGGTCAGTTCCAGCCAGGTCGCCCCGTCCACGATTGCGGTTTCGCCGGTCAGATCCAGAACCCGCCCGTGTTGCGCCCGGGCGATGATCGGCGCCAGCAGCGACGGCTGGGCGCGGATGTTCAGGGTCGATCCCGGCACGTTGGCCTGCCAGCTGCCGCGCGCATAATCTCCGGCCGTGGTCGGCGGGGTAATCGGGGTCTGCGTAGGTTCTCGCCGGGGACTGAGGAATTGGCCTGCAACCCAGCGATCGGTCCCGATCTCCACCCAGGTTGATCCGCCGGCAGTCACGGTGCGCCCGGTTGGAAATACCTCCTCGCCATCGTTGGCCACGTCGACAACCGGAGCCACAACCGATGGTCGTTGGCGCACGTTGAGGAAGGAGCCTTCGGTGCTAACGAACCAACGCCCCGAACCATAGTCGGGAGCTTGTGGTTCGGCCGGCAGGGTCGGTGGGATGAGGTTGTCAGAATGCGGCGCCAGCGCCGCCGCCGGGAACATTCCCAATTGCTTGGCCAAATCGCCACCGTTGGCAACGGTCACAGTCCCGGCTCGGGCCCAGGGGAAGTCATCGAGCCAGACTTGGAGCACCGCGCGCTGCAGGCGGATGGCGCGCAGGCCCGGATATTTGTGGACGTGCGAAGTCGGTAACCCGAAGTAGCGCAGGTAGTCGCCGGCCGCCAGGTACACTTGGCGCAGCCTCGGTTCGCCGTCCAGCAGCGCTATCCGCTGCTCCAAGATCCGGCCCCAGGGGAGTCCGGATTCGTCGAATTCCTCTTGCTCGGGGACCAGTTGATCGGCCAACTCCGGGTCAAACCCCAGCCGATGCAGGTCATCGAATACGTTCACGAAGGCGGTGGCCTGGTCCTCCGGGCGCCATTGGAAGACCGCCTTCTGCATCACCTGGGTTACGAATCCGCCCCAAACGAACCGGCGCGAGACCGGATAGCCGACCGCCGCTACACCCCCAAAGTCCTCAAACGCGGTCCAAAACCGTGCTTCGCCGTCATCTACGACCGCGTATCCGTCGTACGGATCGGCGGTGTCGCCTCCGGTCTGGGTGAAGAAATGCCCGCCGGCGATCGGATGGTCCGCCGCCTGGGCCAGTGCCGGGGAGGCCAGTGCCAGCGCCGCCAGCAAAAACACTGCCCAAAGCAGAATCCGGCCGGCCGCGGCCGGCGCCCGCACCCCAAAATCGGGGCCTGAAAGCAAACACCCTGCCATCAGCTCGGACCAATCATGCAGCTGACCGCCGCCAACGCCGTCGCCGTGGCCGGCTCGCTCGGCCTACTGGCCGCGGCGAGCAAGTCGCGAGTCCGCGACCTGTCGGCCGCCGGTGTCTCGAACCAGGTTTTCAAGATCGAATCCGATTCAGGTTGCCTGGTGCTAAAACAGCCCCTGGCCAGTTTGCGCGTGCAGGCCGAATGGCGGATCGACCGGGTCCGGGTTTTTCGCGAAGCCGAAGGGCTGCGACTCTGGAACCTGCTGGTGGCGCGCGATACCGCCCCGGCCGTGCATTGCGTTGACAAAACCAATTACATTTTGGCAATGAGTTGTGCCCCGCGCGGATACCGCAATTGGAAATCGGAATTGCTGGGTGGACGCATCGAGCTCGACGCCGCCAGCATTCTGGGTGGTCAACTGGCCACGTGGCAGCGTTCGGCTGCCGGTGACACCGATCTGGCCAGGCGGCTACCGTCCAACGACACCTTTGTCCAGGGCCGTCTGGATCCGTATCTGGGCGATCAGTTGCGCCAGCGATTTCCGCGGCAAGCGGGGCCACTGGCGGCGCTGAGTTCGGACCTGCTCGGCACTCGCGCCTGCCTGGTGCACGGGGACTTCTCGCCCAAGAACGTGCTGGTGGGCGGGCCCGGATCGGTCTTCGTGCTCGATTTTGAGATCTGCCACTACGGACACCCGGCATTCGACCCGGCCTTCATGCTCACCCACCTTCTGCTCAAGTCGCAGTACCGGCCCGGGGATGCTGACGCATACCTGGGACTGGCGGACAGATTCTGGGACTGCTATCGGCGCGGCCTCGACGGGTGGTTGATCAACGATCAGGAGGAGATCACGGTGCGTTGCCTGGGCGGCCTGCTGCTGGCGCGCGTGCATGGGAAATCACCGGCCGAATACCTGTCCGAGCCCGGAGCCCGGGCCCGCGTCGTAAATTTGGGCCGCCGGCTGCTGGCGGGCTACACTGCCCGGATGGCGGGGGCCATCCGCATGGCGGCACATTTGGCCCGTGAAAGCACCTGAACAGATGCCCCTGATCAAATCCATTCGCGCCCGCGAAGTGCTCGACTCGCGCGGCCTGCCCACCGTCGAGGTAGACCTTTCCTGCGAGGGCGGATTTGGGCGCGCGATCGTTCCTTCCGGGGCCTCAACCGGCAGCCATGAGGCCCACGAGGCTCGTGACGGCGACCCCGCGCGGTACCAGGGAAGGGGCGTGCAACGTGCGGTCGCGGCCGTAAACGGCGAAATCGCGGACTACGTCGTTGGCATGGATTGCGCCGAGCAGGACGAGTTCGACCAGGCGCTTATCAACTTGGACGGAACCCCAAATAAACGGCGCCTGGGCGCCAATGCGATCCTGGGCGTTTCCCTGGCAGCCGCCCACGCCGCCGCCGCCGCCGAGCGCCTGCCGCTGTTCCGTTACCTGTCCCGGTTCGGCGTCCGCCAATCCCTGCCCACGCCGATGGTCAACGTCATTTCGGGTGGCCTCCACGCCGGCCGCAACCTGGATTTCCAGGACTATCTGGTCGTTCCCGGCGGCGCCGAGTCGATTGCGCAGGCGCTTGAGTGGGTGGCGGCGGTTCGTTCCGCCGTGGCCGCCGCCCTGGCGCGGTCCGGACATTCCCTGCTGCTGGCCGACGAGGGCGGTTACGGCCCCGCCCTGGAAAGCAATCGGGTGGCACTGGACCTTTTGACTGAGGCCATTGCCGCCGCCGGCCTGCAACCCGGCGGCGACGTTGCCATCGCCATCGACGTGGCTGCGCAGCACTTCTTCGCCGGACCCGGTTATCGGCTTGCCGCCGAAGACCGGCGCTTGGATGCCACCGCGCTGATCGAATACCTGGTCTCCCTCACCCGCGAGTACCCGGTCGTCTCAATTGAGGACGGCTTGGCCGAAGACGACTGGGAGTCGTGGATACGGTTGAACGCGGCCCTCGGCGACCGGGTCCAGGTGCTGGGTGACGATCTGTTCACGACCAACCCGGCCCGCCTGGAACGCGGCATCGCCGCCGGCGCGGCCAACGCAATCCTCGTGAAAGTTAACCAAATCGGTACGCTGTCCGAGGCGCTGGCGGCGCTGCGCCGGGCCCAGGATGCGGGGCTGGCGACCGTGGTCTCAGCCCGATCGGGCGAGACCGAAGACGCAACCATCGCCGACCTGGCGGTCGCCACCGGTGCGGGGCAGATAAAGGTAGGGTCGCTGGCGCGCTCGGAGCGCGGCGCCAAGTACAACCAGCTGCTGCGGATCGAGGAACAGGCGGGCGCTGAAATCAGCTATGCCGGTTGGGAATCGCTGGCCGGTAGAACCGTCATCTGATCGGAATCGCGCAAACGCCAGGCGGCGGAGGAGGCGGGATTCGAACCCGCGACCCGGTTAAAAGCCGAGTAACCGCTTAGCAGGCGGCCGCACTAGACCAACTATGCGACTCCTCCGGGAAATGGTGGGGCGGAGGGGGTGGGATTCGAACCCACGAACCTCATCGGTTAGTGGTTTTCAAGACCACCGCCTTAAACCACTCGGCCACCCCTCCATATCTTGGAGCGCGAAATTGTAAGTTGTTTGCCTTGACTCGCGACGTCATTTGGCGTTCTCGCGTTCGATTCCGGTCAGCAGCGCGGCGACCGCCGCATCACCGACCGCCGACCCTGGCTTGGCGGTCAACTTGGTGATCCGATCGCCCGCTGGACCGTAAATTGCCGGATCGGTGACGGTGTAGATGACGACTCCGGATGCTCCTACTGCCGCCCCCAGGTGCGCGATCGCCGAATCGTTGGCCATGAACCCGTGCGAGCTTTGCAGCAGCGCACCGGTTTCGGCAAAGCTCAGCCGCTGCGAAAGATCGAGCAGCGGCCCATCCAGACTCTGCCGAACCGCGCCCACCGCGTCGACGTCGCCGTCATCGCCGACCAGGACCGGCAGCAGGCCGGCGCGTTCCCGCAGCCGCCTGGCAACGCGAACAAATCCCTGCGGCGACCAGCGTTTCTGGGGACGCCGGGCGCCGGGATTTATCCCCCCGCCGGGTGCGACAACCAAAAAACGGGGAGGGTCGCCGCCGAGCACCGATCGGATTTTGGCGAGAGCACTCGGGCGCGGACGAAACCAGCGCCGCGGACGTACCGGCTCCAGCCCAATCCGCCGCACCACGTCCAGATAGAGTTCGCCCTCATGCCGCTGCGGCGGCGGCGGGACCCGGTAGTTGAGGGGGAATCCGCGCCCGGCGCTGTCAATTCCGGCCCGTACATTAATCCCGGCCAGCCACGGCAGCGACGCCATCAGCGGCGATCGGTCCAACACGATCGCCGCGTCAAATCGCGCCGACCGCACCCGGGCGACGACCCTCAAGAATTGACGCCAGTTAAAGGCACCCGGCATCCCGACCGGCCCGCAATCGAGCAGCGCGTCAACGCTCGGGTTTCCGGCGGCGGCGGGTCTGGCCCAGGATCCGACCAGGTGCACGATATGCGCATCCGGGAATCCGGCCCGCAGTGTGGCCAGTGCGGCGCCGGCCATCAGCACATCGCCCAGGCTGCCGGGTTTTATTACCAGCACCCGGCGCGGTGGAGTTGGCGGCACCCGGGCCTGGCGGAAGGGGAGGGCCAACAGCCTGCAGGCGGCGGTTACGAGCGTGTCTTTTGCGGGCCCCGGCAAGAGGATCGATTCAATCGCCGATGGTCGCGTCGACCAGCCCGAAAGTCAACCGGCCCGAGACCGCCAACTCGCCGTCGGCCCGGAGCTCGCCCCAGCCGCGCCCGATGCGGGCCCGCAGGCGTTCCACCTCGACCGTCATCTCCAGCCGGGCGCCCGGTACCACGATACGCCGGAACCGCAGATCATTTATCCCGGCGAAAACCACCAGTTTGCCGGCGTTGGCCGGCGCCGACATCGCCAGGCAGGCCCCGGTCTGGGCCAGAGCTTCGACCATGATCACGCCGGGCAGGACCGGATTGCCGGGGAAGTGGCCCTTAAAAAACGCCTCGTCGCCGCGCACCAAGTATTCGGCGACGGCCTTTTTGCCCGGGTCAAGCTCCAGCAAGCGATCCACGAACAGAAACGGCGGGCGCTGCGGGATCAGGTCGGTGACGGCCGGCGGCGATCCCATGACCGCGTCCTCAGACATCGCCGCGGACCATTCGCGAAAGGGTGTTTGCCGGTTCCTGCAGATGGTCGCGGTACAGCGCCCGGTAGACGTTGTAGTAATCCCGGTAAATGGCCGCCCGGGCGGGGTCGGGCTCGACCACCGCGCCGTAGCCGACGCAGGCATCAACCGCCTCCATCACATTCCCGTGCCCGCCACCCGCGACTGCGCCCAGGATGGCGGCCCCAAAGGCGGGGCCTTCCTCGGAAGCGGTGCGTTGGACCGGCAGACCGAATACGTCGGCCAGCGTTTGCAGCCAGAAATCGGAGCGGGCCCCGCCGCCGGTGGCGATCACGCGGTCGGCAGAAACGCCCAGATCCGAAATCAAGTGCAGGCAATCGGCCAGCGCAAAGCAGACTCCTTCGATGACCGCCCGGGCGACGTGTCCAACCCCATGGCGCAGGGTTAGGCCCACCAATGCGCCCCGGGCATCGGGATCCAGGTGGGGGGTGCGCTCCCCGGCCAGGTAGGGCAGGAAAACAAGGCCCTCGGAGCCGGGCGGGGCCTCGCCGGCGGCATCGGTGAGCAATTGGTACGGATCCTGGCGACGCGCGAACCTGGAGGCGGCATCGGGATCGAGCAGCAGGTCACGGAGCCAGCGCAAAGACATCCCGGCCGAGAGGATCACGCCCATGTAGTGGAATGCGCCAGGCACCGAGTGACACATCGTGTGGATACGCCCGGCGGGATCAGGCACGGGGCGGTCAGCATGGGCGAAGACTACGCCACTGGAGCCGATGCTGGCCGAAACGATTCCCTCGCGAATGATGCCTGTTCCGATGGCGGCAGCCGAGTTGTCGCCACCGCCGGCGGCTATCGGAGTTCCTGCCGGCAGCCCGAGTTCGGCGGCGGCGGCGGCGCTGATCCCGCCGGTGTCGTGCGGGCCTTCGAACACCTCCGGTAACCAGCGCCTGGGGATCTGGAACGCTGAAAGCAACTGCTCTGACCATTGCCGGCGAGCCACATCCAGCAGCAGCACCCCGGAAGCGTCGGCTGCATCGGTGGCCCTTTGTCCGCTCATGCGCAGGCGCACGAAGTCTTTCGGCAGCAGGACCGACTCGACACGGGCGTAGTTTTCAGGCTCGTTCTCGCGCAGCCAGAGGATCTTGGGCGCCTGGAAACCGGTGATGGCAGGGCTGAGCGCGATTTCCAGCAACTGGTCGCCGGCCGCTTCCTGCATCGCCGCGGTCTGGGTTGCAGTGCGCTGGTCGTTCCACAGCAGCGCGGGGCGGATTACTTGGGCGCGCTCGTCCAGAAAAACTGAACCGTGCATCTGTCCGGTAAGGCCGATTCCGCGCACCGCGCCCAGGTCGATCTGGGTGCCGAGTTGGCCGACAGCCGACTTGACCGCTCGCCACCACTCATCGGGGTCCTGTTCGGTCCAACCCGGTTGCGGCGTTGCCAGTCGGTGCGGACCCGACGCCGAAGCAAGGATGCTCCCGGATTCATCGATTGCGATTGCACGCGAACCCTGGGTGCCAACGTCAATCCCCAGATACATGGTTGCCCTTCCGGCTACAAAGCGCGGTCGCAGCGGTTTGCCGCAACGGGCGCTCACGTCTTCGCCCCCATAATTTTGAAGAATGCCGCTCCGGCCCTCTTATAGCACCCGAGCTCGCCACCTGACACACGCCCCGCCGCTTCCGCTGCTGCTGGCACTTGACGTCGACGGCACGCTGATCGCCAGCGGCGGCCAGCTCGGAGAGCGCACCATTTCCGCCGTTCGTGCGGCCGCCGCGGCCGGCATCAGAATCGTGATCGCCACCGGACGGCGCTGGCGTACGGTGCAGATGGTTCTCGAGCCCCTGACGGCAGCCGACTTCCTGGTCCAGAGCAGTGGCGCGGTAGTGCGCGATCTGGACCGCAAAAACTACGGGCAAATCATCTACCGCAACTACATCCCCAATTGCGCCGCGATTGCGGTGTGCAAGATCGCGCTGGAGCTGGGACTCACACCAGTCTGGTACGACACTCCCGAGCGCACGCGCCGCCTGTACGTATTCGGGCGCATAGCCGACAGCCCGCAGCTGCAGATCTATTCGCGCCCCAATCCGACCGCATTCGTCGAAACCGATGGGTTCGACGGATTGGGGCCGGCGCTGGAGATCGTGTGTTTTGGACGCCCGGAACGACTGACCGTCCTGCAGATGCGAATCAATTCCCTGCCGCAGCGGTCAGTGCGGGCGATGACCTGGAACAGTCCCCGTTACCAGGGCGCGGTGCTGGAGGTCGTACATGCCGACACGTCCAAGGGCGCCGCATTGGCTTGGCTGTGCGGGCGCCTGGGGATACCGGCGCAACAGGTGGCCGCGATCGGCGACGACGTAAATGACATCGAAATGCTGCGCTGGGCCGGGATTCCAATCTCGATTGCGGGGGTCGCTGAAGCGGTTCGCCGGGAGGCGCGTTACAGCATCGCCGGTCCGAAGCGCGAAGGCGTCGCGAACCTCATCGAGGAATGGTTGGCGGAGGCCGGATCGCATCTAGAATCGACCGGCCCGATAGCCGACGTGGCTCAAGGGTAGAGCGGGGCTTTCGTAAAGCTCAGGTTGTGGGTTCGATTCCCACCGTCGGCTCCCAAGCGATAGGCCCGCACCGGGGTGCGGCAGGGCTAGGCCAATTGCACCAGCAGTTTGCCGCGCGACCGCGGACGCAGAGAAACGCGACCCCGACGGTCAAGAAGACCGCGTTCCGGGCCTGTAGACCGGTATCGAAGGCGGTGGCCAGGCCACCCGCATGGCCGCCCGATTTGTATCCGTAAATGACGCGCCGGCCGCGACGCCGGCAGGATGCAATCGACCCGGGCAGGGTTGCATTGCCGATGCCGTCTAAGGCGATGTGGACGCAGCCGTCGCTGGCGGCGCGTACCTGCGCGTCCCAATCGGCGGCGCGGTAGTCAACCGTCGCATCGACGCCCAATTCGGCCAGGAAACCAGCTTTTGAAGGGAAGGAGGTCGCAACAACGCGCGCGGCTCCGGCCGAGTGCACCAGCTGCACCACCGGGTGTCCGACTCCACCGGCGCCAGAGTGCACCAGCGCCGACTAGCCCGGCTCCACGTCGGCGATCGAAAACACCAACGCGTGGGCGGTGATCCCTTGCAGCATTAGCGCCACCGCGAACTTGGGGTCAATTCCTTCCGGGATCGCGATTTTGTGCGCAGCCGGAATCGCCGCCAGTTCGGCGCAACTGCTGAGACTACCCGGCACCCACCTAGCAACTTCGTCACCGACTGAAAACCCGTCGACCGCAACCGCGGTCGCAATCACGCGGCCGCATCCTTCGGTGCCCATGATCATCGGCACTGGCTTACCGCGCTCACCGCGCCGATGGTCGATGTCGGAGTAATCCAGGCCAGCATATTCAACCCACACCAACAACTGGACGTCGGCTGGGACCGGCGCGTCAATATCGGCAATTTCCAGCACCTCGGGTCAGCCATGGGATCTGGCCAACAATGCGCGCACTGGAGTTCCGCTCCAGGGCTTGAAGGGAGTCAGCTACCGGTTCTGCCTGCGTGCCACCGTTGCCGATGCCCACACAGACACCTCCGCAAATCGGGCCAACGGGCACTGGGGCCGGGCCGGTTAAATTTTTAGGCGCCGGGGTCGAGCGCATCAACTCGACTAAATTGACGGTCACCGCTAGCGCGTCCGGAACCGGTGCCATCCTCCACCAGCATCACGGGGAAAACGCATGACCGATCAAGGATGGGCGGTAATCCTGGGGGCCTCGTCGGGATTTGGCGCCGCCGCCGCGCGGCGGCTGGCCCAGGACGGATTCAACATCTTCGGATTCCACCTGGATCGCCGTGCGACCTTGTCCAAGGTTGAGGCGGTCAAAGCTGAGATAACCGGGCTGGGCGTGCGAGCCGAATACTTCAACGTAAACGCCGCCTCCGAATCGGTCCGCGAGGAGGCCATCGCGGACATGCGCGAACTGGTCGGAGACAACGGCCTGGGAAGCGTACGAGTGTTGCTGCATTCGCTGGCGTTTGGCAATCTTCTGCCGTATTTCCCTGACGAAAGCGGCCGCGCCGTTTCGCCGCCCCAGCTGGAGATGACATTCGACGTGATGGCGCACAGCCTCGTCTACTGGACCCGGGGGCTGATCCAGAACCAGCTGATGGGGACCGGCGGGCGCGTCTTTGCAATGACCTCGGCCGGCAGCACCCGCATCTGGCCGCACTATGGCGCGGTCGGACCGGTCAAGGCGGCCCTGGAGGCGCACGTGCGTCGCCTGGCGTTTGAATGCGGGCCGCACGGAATCACCGTGAACGCCATCCGGGCCGGGGTTACGCACACGCCGGCGCTGGAGAAGATCCGCGGCTATGAGGAGCTCATGCAGCGATCGGCAGCGCTCAATCCCGGTGGGCGCCTGACCACCCCGGAAGACGTGGCCGAAGCGCTGTCGCTGCTCTGCGATCCGCGCGCCTACTGGATCACCGGCAACGTGATCGGCGTCGACGGCGGCGAGGACCTTATGGGTTAGTCCGCAGCCACGGACCGTACTGGAAGGAGGCTGCCGGTCTGACCGCGCGCGCGGCGCGGCAATCTTTTTCGATCTGGGCCACCAGTTTGCCGGCACTGGCAAACCGGATCTCCGGCCGCAGATGCTTTTCGAAGTAGACGCGAAGCGTCAGGCCCTGCAGCTGACCGTCGAAATCGAAGAGGTGAGCTTCCAACAGGCGGCGTTTTTCGCCGAAGGTGGGCCGCATTCCGAGGTTGGCCACACCGGGGCGTAGCTCCTGTTCGCCCTCGATCAGCGCCGAGATCGCGTACACGCCGTCCGGGGGCAGCTGCAACTGCGGGTCAGGGACCAGATTGGCGGTGGCAAAACCGAGTTCGGCGCCGCGCCCCGCGCCGCTGCCCACCGCGGCGCTCAAGCTGTGCCGGCGACCGCTGGTGGCGGCCGCGGCGGCAAGGTCGCCGTCGGCGATCTTGGCGCGCAGATTGCCGGTGCTGAAAGCCTCGCCAGCGCTGGCGATCGGGACCGTCTGCAGCGCCACTCGCAAGCGCCGGCAGATGGTTTCCATTTCGGCAATCCCGGCCCCGCGGCGGCGACCGATCCGGGTGTTGGCGCCGGCCACCAGCATCCGCATCCCGGCAGCGGCCAGATTGCCCAAGAATTCCTGCGCCGTAAGTCCGGCCAGGTCGAGGTTGAATTCGAGCATCTTCACATGGTCCAACCCCAATTGGGCCAGCAGGTCGCAACGATCCCGGGGCGAATTGATGGTCGCCGGCGCCGATCCTGGTCGCAGCACCGCCAGCGGATGCGGGTCCAGGGCGAGCGCCACGCTTTGCAACCCGCTTTCGAGGGCCCGCTCACGCAGTTCCGATAGGAGTAGGCGGTGCCCCTTATGCACCCCGTCGAATTTGCCAATTGAAACCGCCAGCTGGTGGCCGCCCGGGAGCGGGTCGGACTTGCCCCAGATACTGGTCATCGCGCATCCGGCTCCGGGACCGCCAAGACCTTGCCTGGCCGCAGTAGGCGTTCCGGGTCAAGCGTGCCCATGCCCAGAAAGCGACCATCCACGGCGTAGACGCGGCGCGGACCGGGGGGATCGTCGAATCGGGTTGTCGCTCCGTGCAGAAATCGTCGCGCCGCAGCGGCGCCCAGCAGCATCGGCGGGACGCTGCCGGCGACCGCGTCCGGGGCATGCCCGATCCGTTCCAACGCCCCTTCCCGGGCCAGCGATACGGCCTGCTTCAGCGGCAGCGATTCTGCGGCCGAAAACGGCCCAACCCGGGTTCGCAGCAGTCCCGCTAGCAGGGCCCCGCAACCAAGGGTCTGGCCAAGATCGCGGGCCAGGGCCCGAATGTAGGTCCCCGATCCGCATTCGATCTCGAGCGCCGCCACCAAGCGCCCCATGCCGCGGAACCGATCGAAGCGGCCGGTCGATTCCAGGTCGCGGGTACGCCAGTAGTCAAATTCGCGGGCATCGAGGCGATGGATCATCACCTCACGGGCCGGGATTTCGACAGATTCTCCGGCGCGCGCCCGCTCGTAGGCGCGACGTCCGCCGACGCGGACTGCCGAATACTGCGGCGGCACTTGAGAAATCGAGCCGCGGAACTTTCCCAATGCGGCACGAACTTGCCACGGCGCCGGGGTCAGCGGGCTCGAGTCGGTTACCTCGCCGCCCAAATCGCAGGTCGAACTGGTCGCGCCGAAAAGAACCGCCGCCAGATAGGTCTTGGATCCGGCGTGCAGGTGCTCAGTCAATCGCGCGGCCGGTCCGACGAGGATCGGCAACACGCCTTCGGCGAGCGGGTCGAGGGTCCCACCGTGGCCAATGCGCGCGTACCGGCCGGCGCGCTTGAGGACACGCACGACCTGGGCGGAGGTGATCCCACGCGGCTTGTACACAGGGACGATGAATCCGGCCATCGAGTTTGTGTCAAAGATCTCCGGCGTCGGCGTCGGTTTTCAGGCGCGCAATTAGCTCCAGCGCATCCATTCCCTCCCAGTAACCGCGGTCGGGACGGAAATCCAACTCCGGCACCAGCTTTATACGCATGACCTGGCCAACCCGGAACCGCAGGAATCCGGCGGCATTACGCACCGCGCGCTGCAGACGCTGCGCCTCTTCAATCGATCCCCCCGTCCCATAAAGCACGCGCGCGTGCTTTAGGTCCCCGGAAACCGTCACCCGGGTGATTACGAGTTGCTGCAAGCGCGGGTCGCTCACCTCGTGGGCCAAGATCTGGCCCAGCTCGCGCGCCAGTTGGGCTGCGATTTTCTGCGGTCGGTATGACATTGCCGGCCCGCCGGCGCTTACCCCGGCAGTTGTTCCTCTTCGTGGAAGGCTTCGATGATGTCACCGATCCGTACCACGCGCCGCAGATTTGCCGACATGCCGCACTCGAACCCGGCCGCGACCGAGTTGACCTTGTCCTGGAATCGCTGCAGGGCCGCGATGCGCCCGGTCTGGATTAGTTCGTCGCCGCGGAAATGCCGCACCTGGGCCCCATCGGCGACCTGCCCTTCGGTGACCATCCCGCCGAATATCTTCAGCGATCGCTCGGTCCTGAAAACTCCGCGAACCTCGAGCCGGCCATCGAACACCTCGACCAATTCGGGTTTCAGGCGTCCGGCGAGGGTCTTCTCCACATCTTCAATCAGCTCATAGATGATCGAGTATTGGCGGATTTGGACCCCGTTCTGGTCCGCCAAGGCGGCCGCGTTGGCGCTGGCCTGCACCCCGAAACCCAAGACGATTGCCGAGGCTGCGGTGGCAAGGTTGATGTCGTTCTCAGTGATGGCGCCCACGCCCTGGAACACCACGTTCACCCGGACCAGTTCGGTTGAGAGCGACTCCACCGCCTGTACAGTGGCCTGAGCGGCGCCTTCGGTTTCTGCCTTAATCACCAGGTCGACCTGCTGCACCCGTCCCTGGGATAGCTGTTGTGCCAGCTGTTCCAGGCTCAGCTGGTTGGCCAGCGAGTTTCGCGCCCGCGCGCGTGCCTGGGCCCCCCGACGGACCTGGGCGATGCTGCGCGCCTCCTTGTCGTGCTCGAGGGCATACAGAATCTGGCCGGGTATCGGCGTTTCCTTGAGGCCGACGACTTCGACCGCCATCGAGGGTGTTGCCGTGCGCACCCGATTGCCACGTGAATCAACCAGAACCCGTACCCTGCCGGCGTTGGCGGCGAGCACGAACGGGTGGCCCACGCCGAGCACTCCATCGGTCACCAGCACGGTCGCCACCGGACCAAGCGAGCGGTCCAGACGGGTTTCCAGCACCGTAGCCCGTGCCGGACCGGTCAGCCGTGCCTGTGGGGGGTCCAGATCGGCAGTGAGTAAGATCAGCTCCAAGAGTTCGTCGACGCCCTGCCCGGTCAACGCCGAAACCTCGACGCTCGTAATGTCGCCACCCAATTGCTCAACCTGCAATCCGGCATCGGCCAATGCCGCCAGGGAGCGCATCACGTTGGCCGAATCAAGGTCGATCTTGTTGATCGCAACTATGATCTTGACCTCGGCCGCCAGCGCGTGTCCGATCGCGTCACGGGTCTCGGGCATTACCCCGTCGTCGGCGGCCACGACCAGGATCACTATGTCGGTTACGCTCGCTCCGCGCGCCCGCATCTGGGTAAAGGCGGCGTGGCCCGGAGTGTCGATGAACGTGAGCGAGCGCCCTCCGACCTCGACTTGGTAGGCACCGATGCGCTGCGTTATCCCGCCGGCTTCTTGATTGACCACATCCGATTGCCGGATCGTGTCCAGCAGGGTGGTCTTGCCATGATCGACGTGTCCCATGACCGTGACCACCGGTGGGCGCAACCCGTGTTCACCATCCGGCTCGGGTATGTCGTCAACGGCCGCCTGGGTCGGTTCCGGTTCGGATTCGCGCAGTTCGGCCTCGACTCCCAGGTCGGCGAGCATGAGGCTGGCGGTCTCAAAATCCAGCGGGGTGTTCAGATTGGCGGAAATGCCCTGCTTGAACAGTTCGCCCACCAATTCGGCCCCGGACATGTCGATCAGGCCGCCGAGTTCATCAACTGATATCGAATCGGGGATCGCGACCCGCTCCGGACGCTCCGGGGCGGCAACTACGACCTCGGTCCTCTCGGCGGTCGCGGGGGCCTGGCTGCGCGGCGGCGGACGGCGGCGTCCCGGCGGGCGGCGCCGGGAAGCGCGGCGGCGGGCCATCTAGGTCCCGCCGACCGGCGGCAGCATGAAGTTGGTTTGTATCCGGATCAAGCCTCGCCGCGTTCCAATGCCTCGCCAGCGGGTCCGGCAAGGGCGTCCTGGTCGTCGAGGTCGCTCAAGTCTTGACCAAGAATTTCGGCCAAGTCCTCCAGGTCTTCGTCGCCGAGCAGGATCGCCGGGTCAGGCGCGGCCTCCGACCGTAACTTGTCGGGTTGGGCAGCGTCCCTGATATTTATCCGCCAACCGGTCAGGCGGGCGGCCAGGCGCGAGTTCTGACCTTCGCGGCCGATTGCCAGCGAGACCATGTCCGAAGCCACTTGCACGTCGGCCAGATTCTGCTCCGGATCGATCACGACCCGCATCGAGCGCGCCGGGGAAAGCGCGTTGGCAACGTAGGTCGCCGAGTCTTCCGAGTACTGGACGATCTCGACTTTCTCCGGAACCAGGTCGCGAACGATGTTCTGGATGCGCGAACCACGGATCCCGACGCAGGTCCCGATCGGGTCCAGGCCTTCCTGCATGGCCTGCACCGCGACCTTGGAGCGCACACCGGCGTCGCGCGCGATATTGACCACGTGAACCACGCCATTATTTATCTCCGGCACCTCACGTTCGAAGAGTTTGCGGACGAAGTCGGGGTGTCTTCGCGATACCAGCAGTTGCGGTCCGCGGCCCACCTCACGGACCTCCAGCAACAACACCCGCAGCCAGGAATTGGGCCGCAGCCGTTCGTTGGAGATCTGCTCCGATGGCGGCAGCAGCGCCTCGGCGCGGCCAAATTCCAGGATCGCGCCACGGTTTTCGATCCGGACAATCTTGCCGACCATAAGTTCGTTTACATGGTCGGAGTAGAGATCGCGCACCAGCATGCGCTCGGCTTCGCGCAGCGTGTCGCGCATCGCCTGCCCGGCCTTCTGGGCCGCTATCCGCGAAAACCCGGTGGGCGTCACATCCACGCGCACCACCCCGCCGACATCGGCTGAGGGATCCAGTTCGCGGGCTCCCGCTACGTTGATCTCGGCATCCGGGTCGGAGACTTTTTGTACCACCGTCTTGTTGGCTAAGACGGTAAAGGACCCTTCGGTATCTACCTCGGCGTAGATGTCCTCCAGCGAACCGGGCAGGTCAATGTAGGCCGATTCGACTGCCACGCGAACGGCCTCGATGACATCGCCGATGGTCAGGCCCTTGTCGGCGGCGATCTGCGCGGCGGCGAGTTCAAACTCGCTTTTCACCGTCCAGACCTCCGTTAGCTCTGCGGTTGGGCCTCCACAACTTGCGCCTAAAACAACGTAAGTGGGCTTGCGAAAAGCCCACTCCCAAAATGTTCCAGCCTGTTGCCCGTGCTGTGCTTGCAAGTATATCCGCATTCCAGGCCGGGCCTCACCGCGGCAACTACTTTTTATGTCAAGTGTTGCGGTCTTTTGTTCAGGGAACCAACTTGCCATCCTGGTCAAACAGCAACCAGCGATCCTCGGTCGCCCGCAGCGGGACCCGGTCCCCTGGAACTGCCCCGGCAACCAATGGAACGAAGGCGCTGCACTCGCGGCCGTTGCTCCAGCCGGTGACCAGGACCGCCCGACGTTCCGGTCGCGGCTGCACCGACTCGGCTGCCAGGAAGAGGAAGGCGTCTTCGGGCCGACAGACCTCCAGCTCGTCGGGATGAACACCGACGGTGACCGGTTCGCCTTCCAGAATCGCGATCCGCGACCGGCTTACGGGCAGGTCGCGGCGCCCCAGCCGGACCGCGTGCCCGACGACGCGCGCCTCCAGCAAGTTCATCGGCGGTTGCCCGACGAATCCGGCCACCGCGGTGTTGACCGGGTAGCGCCGCAGTTGCTGGTAAGGCCCCTTCTGAAGGATTCGGCCGCCGATCATGACCGCAATTTCGTCCCCGACCGCGGCAGCCTCGCGCTGGTCGTGGGTCACGTAAAGGGCCGTGGTCTTGAAGCGGCGCAGCAGGCGCTTGGTCTCGACCCGCACTTTGGCTCGCGAGCCGGCGTCCAGATTGGCCAGCGGTTCGTCGAAAAGAAACATCGCCGGGTCGCGGATGACGCAGCGCGCGATCGCCACCCGCTGCTGCTCACCGCCGGAGAGTTCGCCCGGCCTGCGGTCCAGCAGCTGATCGAATCCGGGGCCCATTATTTCGCAAGCCCTGACGATGCGGTCGGGGATCTCCTGGCGGCGGCGGTGCATCTGGAAGAAGAATGAAACTATCCCGCCGCTGGGCATGTGCGGATAGAGCGCATATTCCTGAAATACGACCGCCACATCGCGGTCCCGCGGCGGCAGCTCGGTAACTTCGCGCTCGCCGAACCAGATGCTGCCCGTCACCGGGCGGACCAGCCCCGCCAGGGTTCGGATCAGGGTGGTCTTGCCACACCCGGAGGGGCCGATCAGAGCCAGCGTCATGCCGTCCGGAATTTGCAGGTCGACCCGGTCCAGGGCCACAACCTGGCCGGATTCGCGGCGAGGTCCGGGTTCGTCGGACGGCGACTGCTGGCTCGACGCCGCAAAGCGCACCGTCAGATCGCGGGTGAGCAGTTCAGCCACGCAAATTACTCCGCGTTAGGCGCTAGCTGATCCGCCGCTCGACCCGCTCTATCAGGTCGCGGGCGCTCAGCTGCCCGCATAGCGCCAGCGCCGTGGGGGCGGCCAGAAAGACCAGGAAATTGAGCACCAGCGAAAGCATGATCGACAACACCGTCACCATGAATAGAGCGATCGTCATCGAAAAACTGCTAACTGCAAGAATGGCCGCGTTGCGGAACGTCTCCGGCACCGAACCTTCCATTTGGGTAAGCGCCGGCATCAGGTAAGGCTGCAACAGGAACCAGAAGATCACCGGATAGGTGACTAATACCGCCACCACTTGAGTAACAAGCTCACCCTGGTTCCAGTAGAAGAAGAAGGCCAACACGAGGGCGTAGAAAGCGCAGATATCGATCGTCGCCACCGCCCAGGCGCGCCAGAAGTGGGCTCGCAGGGACCGCATGAATCCGCGCCAGCTGGGGTCCTGATGCTGATCGTGCAGCTTCCAGGTAACGTCGTAAAGCGCCGCAGTGGCGGGACCCGCTGCAGCCATGGCGACGGCGGTAATCAGCGGCAGGCCCAGTAGCTCCAGGGGATGAAAGCTGGTTTCGCGGACCGCCTCGGCGAATTCGGGGTTGCCCAGCGCATTCAGCAGCAACGCCGCCAGCAGCAAGAACCACGGCAACATAAACAGCAGCCACGGCAAGTGGGCGCGCAGTGCCAGTGCCAACAGGTCATAGTAAAGAATTCCGAGGCCGGTCCAGAGATGGCGAAAAGGAATCAGAAATTCCATGTTGCTCGGATTTGTGGATGGGCCTCGGCTGGTGCCGTCGCGAAGGGCTGGCGGGAAACGTCCTTGACGACCGCGGGTTCATTGTAGGGATGCCCAGGATTCCAGGGTAGCGCGTGCGCCCGAAATTGCTGCTGCTGATCGTCCTGCTCAGTTCGCTTGCGCTCGTTGTCTTCCTGGCCTCGCGGCCATTGCCCGAGCAGGGGAGTTTTCCTTCGCTTTCGGCCAGCGGGCTCGACTTGCGCCGCCTTGACCAAAAACTGGAGCCAATCGCCCGGGCCATTTCCGAAAGCCGCCTGACCGGGCGCTCGCAACCGGTCATGCTGCAGATCACTGAGCCCGAGATGTTTAGCAAATTCGCCGACTGGTCGCAACCAAGCTTGGCGCTGGTGGGGAATTCCGACGGCGAGGCCTATCTGGCCGATGATGGGATTGATTTCCGGGGACGATTGCGACTGCTGGGAGTGGGTTTTGAGTACGCCGTTTCGACGCAGCTGCGCATCGAGGATGGCCAACGCCAGCTAGCCATTCACAGCGCCCGGGTAGGGGCCCTGGCGGCCCCCGGCTGGCTACGCGAGTTGGCGGTGGAAGCCATAAAGGCGACCGTCGATGCGGGTCTGCCGCGGATCCCGATCGACACCAAGACGCTGATCATCACCGACCAGGAACTGGTCATTTCGGGAGTGACGCAGGGACTTTAAGAGTCCTCGGCTTCAGGTTACGGCCAGGGCCTGATTTCGGCGCCGGCGCCTTCAACCAACCCCCGCAGGGTGCCGACAACTTCGGCCAGTTCGGAACCGCCCGCCTCGCGCCGTACGATCACGTCCACCGGCAGCCCGACATCGCGCGAACCCAATGCCACGTAGGCTTTCAGGTAGGAGTTGCGATGGCGGTCCATCACCAACTCAAGGATCGGTGCCACCTGCGACTCGAACATCGTCACCAGGACCCGTTCGGATTCGGTTCGACCGCCGTACCAGCGCGCCGTAAGCGGGCCGAATGCGGTTTCCCAGAGCGAGCGCATCTCGCTGGGCGGGCCGGGCATGCAGGCCAGCACGGTGTCCTGGACGCGGATCGCGAATCCCGGCGCCCACCCGTGCTGGTTGTGGAAGACCTCTGACCCGGCCGGAACCGCCGACATCTTGAATAGATGCGGCGGCAATGGTTCCGAATCGCCGAGCTGGCGGCGCTGGCGGTAACTGGCTATGACCTCAGGATGCTGCAGCACGCCGACTCCGGCCACTGCGGCCGCCACCTCCACGGTCAGATCGTCGGGGGTCGGTCCGAGTCCGCCGGTGGCCACAATCAAGCCCTTGCGGCGGTCAATCGCGTCCCGCCAGGCGCGCGCAAGCAGGTCCGGATCGTCGGCAACCGCGGTGATCTGCTCGACCCGCGCCCCGGCTTCGGTCAGGCGCTGGGCCAGCCACGATGAGTTGGTGTCCTGGATGCGGCCAATGACGACTTCGGTCCCGATCGCCAAGATCTCGACCGGTGCGGCCGGGTCGGCGATTCGCGGGGCGGGATCGGTCATGGCTCGAGCTCCTGGCGTGGGGCTGGCGATGTCTCGATTGCGGCCGGGTCGGCCCCGTTGGCCGAACTTTCGATCAGGGCCGAGACGTAGCCCTGGATTGCGTCCGGATAGGCCAGTAGCACCTGGGCCCCGTTTTCGCCGGTGGTAGGTTCAACCATCCCAAATTCGTAATCGATAACGCCCGAGGTGATCTCGTCGGGCGCCACTGCCAGGACCAATTTAGTCAGCGATGGCAGCGACAGCAGCGGAAAGTCGGTCTCAAACGTCGCCGCCAGCTGGGCCGCCAGCCTCGGCCCCTGAATAAGCAAGGTCGGCGTGATGAATTGCTCCCGCACCGCCCGCAGGAATTGCTGCTGGCGCTGAACGCGGCCAAAATCCCCGTCCTGGTATCGGGTGCGCACGTATTTGAGCGCGGTCGCTCCGTCAAGGTGATGCAAGCCTTGATCGAGGAAGAAATGCTCGTACTGCGAGTCGTCGGCGGCGGGGAAGTTCCGGTCGCGTATCGCCTTTTCGACGTATATGTCGATGCCCCCGAAGGAATCGACCAGTTCCACGAAACCGGGGAATTCGACCGCCAGATAGTAATCGACCGATTGGCCGAGGAGCCGTGCTACTTCCTTCTTAAGACCCTCGGTTCCGTTCAAGTCCTTGACCGCGTTGATGCGCACCGGCTCGCTGACGCAGTTGGCCACGCAGATATCACGCGGCACCGACACCGCGACCGCGGTTTCCGTAACTGGATCCACGCGCAGCCAGATCATCGTGTCGGTTCGACCCGAAGGATCGTCGCCGCGCCGATCGATGCCCAGAATCAGGGCCGAGAACGGTCGGTCGGCGGGCCAATCCGGAATCGCCGCGCCGGGATCGGATAACGACGCTGCGACTGCCGGCACCTTGTCGATGATGTCGCCGATGCGCTGCTGCGCCGGCGCCGCCGCCGCGCCCAAATCGCCGAGTACCCCACCGGCCACGGGACGTGGTTCGGGTGTGAACAGCCACGCTGCGAAAACTGCCAGCACGGTGGCCCCGAAAACCGGCAGCGTCCAGGAGATGCGGCGCCATGCCGGTCCGCGGGTACGGCCCGGAATACCAGGTTCGTTGTTCCGCATCAGCAGCCGACCGCGTTCATGAGGGCGTGGCAACAGAGCGCTCGGGCCCGAAATTCGGATCCCTCGACGCATGATTATGGTCAGCTAGGTTCCAGTGCAAGCAAGGTATGCCGAATTGCCGTCCCATGATCTGCCAGCTCACCGGATTGCCGTAGTCGGCAGCATCAACACCGACCTGGTCCTGCAGCTTGAACGCCTGCCGGTACCGGGGGAAACGGTGCTGACCGACTCTCCGTTGCAGGTTTTTGGCGGCGGCAAGGGCGCCAACCAGGCCATCGCCGCGGCGCGCCTGGGCGCACCGGTGAGCATGATCGGCGCCGTCGGCGACGATCAATTCGGCCCGGATCGGATCGCGCAGCTGACGGACGAGGGAATCGACGTGACCAATGTGCGAACGGTGGAGGGCCGGTCGTCCGGAGTGGCCATGATCACGATCGATGCCACGGGCCAGAACTCGATCGCCCTGGCGGCCGGTGCCAATTTGGACGTTTCGCCTGAACATGCCCGCTGTGCCGCGGTAACGGCGGCGGGGCTGGTGATGGCTGTGGTCGAAATCCCAGTTCCGGCGATCGAGGCGGCGTTTGCGGCGGCACGCCCTCGGGGCGCGATCACGCTGCTGAATGCGGCCCCGCCGGGGCGATTGCCTCAAAGCCTGCTCGGGTTGGTCGAATACCTTGTCGTTAACGAAACCGAAGCCGGCGCGCTGATTGGAGCGCCGATTCCCGATCAGCGGCAGGCGCCGCAACTGGCGGCGCGGTTGGCAGACCTTTGCGGAGGCGTCGCGGTGATCACGCTCGGGGCGGGCGGACTCTGTGCGAGCGACGGAGAAAGCCAATTCCACTTGCCCGCCTATCCAACCACGGTAGTTGACACCACCGCCGCCGGCGACGCATTCTGCGGCGCGTTGGCGGTCGGGTTGCTGGAGAGGATGGAGCTGGTTCAAGCGCTGCGGTTCGCTTGTGCCGCCGGAGCCGGGGCCTGTCGACGTCTGGGGGCTTCAACCTCGCTGCCCAACCGGATCACGGTCGAGCAGATTCTTGGCGCCTGAGGCCTGCGGGCCCTAACCGGCCCGGACTGCGCCGCTGGCGGCCAGGGACGCCTGGCGCCGGCGCCGCGCCACAACCATTTCAGCCGCCAGCAGGGTGGCGTTGAGCATGCTCGTCTCCTCGGCGCGGTTGTCGCCGGCGCGGCCGTAGGCGGTCCCGTGGTCGACCGAGGTCCTAATTACCGGCGTGCCCAGGGTCACGTTGACGCCATTGTGGATGCCCAGCATCTTGACGGCGATGTGGCCCTGATCGTGGTACATGGCCACCACGCCGTCGTATTCGCCATGCGAGGCGCGCGCGAACACGGTGTCGGGCGGCATTGGCCCGATCGCGTCGACTCCCAATGCCTGGGCCCGCTCGACCGCGGGTTCGACCTGTTCAGAGTCTTCCACGCCGAACAGATTGCCCGGTTCGGCATGGGGATTTAGACCGGCAACTGCTATGTTCGGGGAATCGATCCCCATATCCTGCAGCGCCTGCTCGAAGATTTGGACCACCTCGACTATCCGCTCGGTCTGCACCAGGGTCACCGCTTCGGCCAGGCCAACGTGAGTCGAAACGTGAATGACGCGCAGTTTGCCGGCCACCAGCATCATGCGTGAGGTCTTGGCGCCCGAAAACTCCTGCACGATTTCGGTGTGGCCAGGGTAGTCGTAACCGGCCATCTTCATGGCCAATTTGTGCAGCGGCGACGTCGCCATGGCATCGAGTTTGCCGTCGGCACAGAGCTTGACCGCCTCGATGACGGCGGTAACCGCGGCCTCGCCGCCAGCGGCCGTCACCTCTTTGAAAGGCAGGTCCGAGTGGTCCTGGTGCCACAGGTCCAAGGTGTCGATAACACCGCGCTCGAAGCGGGCCAGATCAACGTTTTCGATCGGCCGCACCGCCAGGTCCAGGCCGCAAATGCCGATGATCCGTTCCAGGGCCGATGCGCTGCCGATGGCCACCGGCCGCAACCGCTCGTAAACGGCATCGTGCAGCAACGCCTTGGCGACGACCTCGGGACCGACTCCGGTCGGGTCGCCGAGGGTGAGTCCGATTAGCGGTGCCTGCGTTCGATCGGGCATGGAATGGCGTCAGCTTCCGAAATCATTGCTCGCGGGTCCGCGCAGCACGGCTGTCGCGGGCCCCGCTCCGATTTTCGCCAAGGGCGGTTGCGCCCGAATTCTCAACTAGCATTTGAATGCTTGCGCGCGGTAAATGGCGCATCAAATTAAGGCCGGCCGGGTTGTCCAATCAGCGACCGAACATAATCTTCGTCATCACCGACCAGCAGCGCTTCGACACTATCGGGGCGTTGGGGTTTGACTACATGGATACCCCCCACCTGGACCGGCTAGTGCGCGAGGGAGTTTCTTTTGACAACTGCTTCATCCCGGCCACTTCATGCGCGCCCGCACGCGCCAGCCTTTTCACCGGGCGCTATCCGCACACGACCCGCATATTCAAAAACGGCGATCCCTGGCGCAACACCTGGGTAAGCGAATTGCGCGATGCCGGCTACCACACCGTCAATATCGGAAAGATGCACACCACGCCGTTCAGGGCCGAGGCCGGATTCGACGAGCGCTACGTGGTCGAGAACAAGGACCGCTACCTGCAGGGAGCCGAATTCATCGACGATTGGGACAAGGCCTTAATCGCCCGTGGCCTGACCCCCAAGCCCGGGAGGATCGTCTACCGCCAGCGCTCCGATTACTGCCAGAACTTGGGCGCGTTCGTGTGGGACTGGGATGAGGATCTGCACCCGGACAACTTCGTCGGCGGATTTGCCGCCCACTGGATAGAGCACCAGACGGTGCGCCGGCCGCTGTTTTTGCAAATCGGGTTTCCGGGCCCTCATCCGCCGTACGATCCGACTCCGCATTACGAGCGCGAATACCGCGACCGCGATTTCGGCATCGTAGATCCGAGCGCGGAAGAAATCGCCGCGCAGCCGCGTCCCTTCCGGGAAATGCGCGAGCACAACGCCGCGATCGATCACGACTCGATCGTGCACCTGCTCGACCCGACCACGCAGCAGCGCCAGCACCAGCGCGCCTGCTACATGGCCAACGTGGCCATGATCGACGCCCAGATTGGACGCATCTTGGCCGCCCTGGAGGGGCGCGGACTGCTTGATGACTCGATCGTGATATTTAGCTCCGACCATGGCGACGCGCTCGGGGACCACGGGCACAGCCAGAAATGGACCTTCTACGACATCGTCACCCGCGTGCCGACCATCGTCTGGGCGCCCTCACGTTTCGCCGGTGGGCGTCGCATCTCCGATCTCTATTCCTGGGTCGACCTGGCGCCGACCATCTTCGAGTGCGCCGAGTTGCCGGTGCCGACCGGCTTTGAGGGAATCAGCATGGTCCCGGCGCTGGCGGGCGAAGATGGTGCGGCCGGGCGCGACTTTGTCTTCTGCGAGCAATCGCGCGAGGACATGATGGGTCTGGAATGGGACTTTATGACCATGGTCCGCGACCACCGCTGGAAGTTGGTGCGGCTGCTCGACAGCAAGGAAGGTCAGTTGTTCGATCTAGAGTCCGATCCCGGTGAGACCTGCAACCTCTGGGGAGACCCGGCATATTCGGCCGAAAAACGGCGGTTGACGGAGGCGCTGGCCGACTGGTTGGTACGCAGCAATTACCAGACATCCGATTGGGGACAGGAATGGCGCTGACCGACATCCTGACCGGCCTGCACGCCGATCCCGCAACCCTGCTCCGGCACCTGATCCGCTTCGATACAACCAATCCCCCGGGCGACGAACGGGCCTGCATCGAGTGGGTACAGCGGCTGCTGTCGACCTACGGGGTCGAATCCCGGCTCTACGCGCTCGATCCGGGACGCCCCAATCTTGTGGCCCGCATCCCCGGCGGCGGCGAGCCCCCGCTGCTGTTGTACGGACACGTCGACGTGGTCACCGCGGTCGGTCAGCCCTGGAGCAAAGATCCGTTCGCGGCCGAGCTTTCCGACGGCGTGATCTGGGGCCGCGGAAGCCTGGACATGAAGGGTGGCGACGCGATGATGATCGCCGCCTTCCTGCGCGCCGCCGGCGAGCGGACCGCGCTACCCGGGGACGTGATCCTTTGCCTGCTCGCGGACGAGGAGGCCGGGGCCGATTATGGGGCCAAGTTCATGGTCGAACAGCACCCGGAGTTATTTGCCGGGGTTCGATTCGCTCTGGGTGAATTCGGTGGTTATCGCGAGGAGATGTTCGGGCGGACCTTTTATCCGATCCAGGTTTCGGAGAAGACCGTGGTCCGCCTCAGCGGGCGTCTGCGCGGCCCCGGCGGACACGGCGCGATGATCCATCGCGGCGGAATCATGGCGCGCCTGGGCCGGGTTCTGACCACGCTCGATCAAAACCGCCTTCCGGTCAGCGTCACGGCGGCGGCGGCGGCGATGATTGAAGCCATCGCAAACAGCCTCCAAGACCCCCAGCGCGCCCAGGTGCTGGCCCTGCTCGATCCGGAGCGCGCCGACGCCGCCCTGGACCGGATGGGTTCGCGCGGCGACGTGTTCGACTGCGTGTTGCACGACACCGTCAACGTGACCGTGATCAACGCCGGCGAGAAGTTCAATGTCGTGCCCAGCGCGGTGGAACTGAATTTCGACGCCCGGATCCTGCCCGGCTCTTCGCCAGCCAAGCTGGTCGCGGACCTTCAGAGGCTAGTTGGCGACGATGTCGAATTCGACCCGCCACGGGCGATGAGCGATCCGATGGGTCAACCCGATCTGCGCCTGCTGCCGCTGCTGGAGCAGGTGCTCAAGGAGCGCGATCCGGATGCGCGTGCCATGCCCATGCTTATGGTCGGTGCCACCGACGGACGCGAATTTCGGCGCATCGGGATACAGTCCTACGGTTTCCTGCCGATGAACCTTCCGCCCGAAATTGAGATATTCCGCCTGATTCACGCCGCCGACGAGCGCGTTCCAGCGGATTGCCTTCAGTTCGGCGCCAGCTGCATTTTTGACGTGCTGCGGCGTTTCGACCAACTGGCCTAGGGGCGTATTCCGGGCTAGTGCGCATTCCCGCCGGCGTTGACCCCGGGCGGAGCATCGGAAACCTTTACCAGCCTCTTGCCGAAGTTCTCGCCTTCGAGCAGGCCGATCAAGGCCTGCGGCATGTTCTCGAATCCCTCGATAGTCTCTTCACGGTAATAGAGTTGCCCGTCGGCGATCCAGCGGGCGATCCGTGACCTACCATGCTGCCGGCGGCGCCACCAGTCGCGCACCAGCAGTCCCTGCATGGTGGCGCGGTTGGACAGCAGTGCCCGGGTGGGGCGAACCGCTAGCTCGGGTTCGGGGAGGTTGTACTCGGAAATCATGCCGCATATGGCGATGCGCGCGCCGAGGTTGATGCGCGCCAATACCGCGTCCAGGATCGGACCGCCGACGTTGTCGAAGTAGACGTCGATCCCGTTCGGGCATTCCCGATCCAGCGCCGCTCCGACCGCCTCGGCGCGGCGATTGATGCAGGCGTGATAACCAAGCCGATCCAGGCAGTAGTCGCGCTTGGTGTCCGAACCCACTATGCCCACCGCGCGGTTCCCGCCGATGCGTGCCATCTGCCCGACGACCCCGCCAACGGCGCCTGATGCGGCCGAGACCACAACGGTATCGCCGGGCTGGGGGCGGCCCACTTCAAGAAACCCGAAGTAGGCGGTCATTCCAGGCATTCCCAGTACGCCCAGAGCGGTCGAAATCGGCGCCAGTCCCGGATCGACGGGGTCGAGCCCGTCGGCATCAACTATCGGCATCGTCTGCCAGCCGAAGTCGCCTTCGACGATGTCGCCGGGATTAAAACGCGGCGAGCGCGAGGCGATCACCTCGCCGACGCCGCTGCCGACCATCACCTGGCCCAGGCCGGCCGGATCAGCGTAGCTGCGCGAAGGTCGCATGCGACCGCGCATATAGGGGTCGACGCTTAGCCAGATCGAACGCGCCAGCACCTGGCCTTCGGCCGGCTGCCCGAGCGGTTCCTCGACCAGTGAGAAGTTGGAGGGGCTGGGTTCGGCGCGGGGTCGATTGACCAGCAGGTACTTGCGATTTACGTCCATAACGAGCTCCTAGCAGAAGACCGCGCCGGCATTGAAGCGGTTGCCACTGTAGCTGCCGGCCGTTGAAAGAGCCATCTGGGTTTCGCGCCAGTTCGCCGCCCATGACGCGGGGTTGCGCATTTCGCTTTCAGGGTCGCGACGTGACCTGGCCACGAATCCCGGAAACACTTCGCGGCCGGTGGGGAGTCCCACGGGCGAATAGCGCAAATCGAAGCTGAAGCGCACTGCTTCGGATACGTTGTTGAGCGAGCGATGCAGCGTGTGGCGGTGCAGGAATAGCACCGACCCGGCCGGCATCGGCAGCGGCGTCATCAGGCTCTGGTCAACGTTCTCGTCAGGTATGTGCAGCCCGGTGGTGGCAAGGCAATGCGGTGCCAAACCCAGACGGTGCGAACGCGGAATCGCGGCCAGGCACCCCATTTCCACGGTGGCGTCGGTTATTGGGGCCCAGCAGGTGAGTATCGGGGTCACGTCGCCGTCCTCGGTTATCACGCCGTTGTCCTGGTGCCAGAGGGTGGGTTTCCCGATCCCCAAATTCGATCCCCCTTTGTTGCCCAGGACCTTTTGTTCGGGCACCTTCACCCGGATGTGCTGGACCGGATTGGAGTAGATTTCCGACCCGATGAAGCATTCGACCACGTCCAGCAGCCGCGGGTGCGAGAGCAATCTGAACGCCGCCTCGCCGGTATACATATCCAGTTCGGGGTCAATCCCCTTGGGAGGAAGAGAAATGTCATACGGCTGGTGGTCGAAACCACCGGTGCATTCGGCCAGGAAGATCATCTTGCGCTGGAACGACCAGCTGCGTTCGTACGCGGCGAATTGGCCCCGGCTGAGCAGTTGCGGAGCCTGCCGGTCGGCAATGTCCGAATAGTCGGCCAGCAGCGGCGCAAAGTCGGTTTCCGGATCGAAAACCTTGTCAACGATCAGCCAACCCTCGCGGTCGAAATGGTCAAGTTGAACCTGGGTGAGTCGCATTGCCTGTACCCCCGTCGACGCCGGCGGCTGTTCCCCGGCCGTTCCTAGATTTTCCAATTATTGGCTAGCAGGTCACCCGGCCGCTACCGGTGGCCGGACCCGACGCCGGGTGCGGCAGGGGTCTGGTCGCCTTCAATCTGACCATCGCCCTGGCGGGGGCGGCAATTGTTTTAGGCGCCGCCAGCGGCGTGCTACTCGTCCACCGCCAATTGGATCAGGTGATAGCCGCCAGCCCCGTCGGGGTGGGTGGGGGTGCGTGTCTCCGACTGCGGATCGCCGGCCCCGTCGAATGCACGAACTTCCAGGAAGTAGAGGCCGGGTTCCAGCCCCAGGTTGGCCTTCCAGCGGCGCCAGGTCGTCGGATTGAGCTGGGCTTCCAGTTCGGCCGGGGTCCAGACATCGGAATCATTGCGCCGCCATTCAACCGCCGAGATCCCGCGGTTGCCGGCAAACGCCATGCCGCCGATCACGTCCTCGCCGACCTTTGTCCGGCCGGTGCGACGACCCCCTATAAGGTCCCAGGCACTGGTGGTTTTGATGATGGCGATGTCGGACCAGCCGCGGCGCTGCCAGTAACCCTCGTAATCGCGATCGGTTACCTCGATCCGGGTGATCCACTTGACATTCTTCATCCCGTAGATATTTGGAATGTAGGCGCGCAGCGGAAAGCCATGCTCGGCCGGCAGCGGTTGGCCATTCATCCCGTAGGTGAGCAGGGTCGTGGATTCCAGCGCCTTTTCGATTGGGATCGAATCGTCATACCCGCCGGGAGCATGGAAGACGATATCCCGGGCACCCGGCTTGACCCCGGCCAGGTCCAGAACCTCGGCCAGTGGGACCCCGGTCCAGCGGGTCGTGGAGATGAGTTCGCCGCCGACCTCATTGGAAATGCATTGCAGGGTTCCGTACATTTCGCGCATCGGCAGCCGCTCGATGTCGTCTATCGAAAAACTCAATTCGCGGTCGACTAGGCCGTCCACCTGCACCGCCCAATTGGAGCGCGCGAAGCTAGGGGTGCGAGTGTATATGTCTATTCGGTAGAAGTCTTCGTTCGAAGTAACCAGCGGACGCGTGTTGGCGGCCGGCACAAAATCCGAGTCGAACCCCTCGATAGCCAGCGGCTCCGGACTGGGCACCGCGGTTGCTGCCGCAAGCAGCCCGCGCTGGGCGCTGATCGCGCCGAACGAGCCGACGACCGCGGTGGCCGCCGAGAGCGCCAACAGTTCGCGCCGCGAGCGTTGTTGCAGCCAGCCGGGTCGACGCGGCGGCCAGGTCGCGGTCTCGACCGGTTCAACCGCCGGCACCGGCAACGGAGCGTACACCTGAGAAAGGTAGCCGTAGAGGGCCGCCACAACGGCCAGCCAGAAGACTCCGCCCAATCCGTAGAAGGAGAGCTCTGCCAACAGCTCGATCGCCAGCTGCGCGACCATGTAGATCGCACCCGCCAGGAGGGCGCGCTGGGCGAGTGAGCCGGTGCGCGGCGCGAAGCGGTAGACCAGCGCCGAGAGGACCCCGGTGGCCAGGATCCAGGTCGCCAATCCCGAGGCCTCCAGGAGCTGTTTGCCCAGGGGGCCCAGGGTCTCAATCGACCAGGTTGCAAGCTGTCCGGGTGAGTAGCGGATCAGTAGATCGACAAAATCAAATGCCGGGTTCGCCATCCAACCCAGCTCGAACAGCGGAAAGTAAAGCGCGGTCACTAGGCCGCCGGCCAGAACGCCGGTCAATCCGGCCATGGCCCACGGCGCCGTAATCAGGGCGCGCGTCCGTGCGTGCACGCCGCCGGTACCGCCCTGCCCGGGTTCTTGCATTTGGCCCCCTGTATGCCGCTATGCCGCTCGCCCGCGGTCGATTATCGATTCTGGTCTCGCCGCTAGATACGCGCGCCAGGCGGCGGCGGTTTGCAATTGTATTTATTATGTAAAGTATGTTTACGATCACGCAAGCGATCGACGGCTTTCTGCTGGCCAACCGGGCCAAATCGCCGGCGACGCGCACCACCTACGCCACCGGGCTCAACGCCTTCCAGGCGTACCTGGAGGCGGTCGGCGTCGACCCCACGCGCGACGATGTCGGATCGCTGCCCAAGCGCTGCCTGGAACAGTTTTACCTGTGGTTGGTCGACCTGCATGGGCGGGATCGTCTGGCAACGGTCGAGACCTATCTATCCGGGTTGCGCGGGTTGTTGCGCTTCCTGGCCGGCGAGGACGCGATCCCGCACATCTCGCTGGAACGCGCCCGCGAACAGCTGCGACGGGTCAAGGTCAGAAAAAGTTACCTGTCCCCGCGCGTCGACACAACCCTTTCCCTGGTAGTGCAGACGGCCAACCGGACACTGCTGCCCGAGGACGGTTCCGACCGCGATGTGGCGATCCGCATCCTGCGTGACCGTGCCATCCTCAATACCCTTTACAGCACCGGCATGCGCCGGTCCGAAATTGCCTCGCTAAATCGGGCCGACGTGGAGGCCGGTCGCCGCGGCGAGGCCATCATCACCGGCAAGGGCAACAAGCAGCGGGTGGTGTTCTTCGACGAGAACTCGCTCGCGCACATCGCCGCTTACCTGGCACTGCGGTGCGATGGCTACGCGCCGCTATTCATCCGCCATCCGGCGCGCGGGAAGCCAGGTCCGCGCGGCGAAAAACTGCGGCTTTCGCCGCAGACCATTTGGCTGACGGTCAAGCGCTATGCGGGCATGGCCGGCATTTCCGCATCTACGCATGACTTCCGGCATCTGAAAGCGACCACCCTGCTCGATCGCGGCGCCGACCTCTCGCAGGTCCAGGACTTACTAGGCCACGCCTCGCCCGAAACCACCAAGACCATTTACGCGCACTATTCGATCCAGCACCTGCGGTCGGCGTTCGACCGTTACTCGCAGCCGCTTTCGGATGCGGTCGCCGCCGAAGAACCAGGCGGCGACTAGCCGGTCGCGTATTCGCGCAGGCGATTCACAAGGACCGCTGGACCGCTACCGCGTACCAGTACCCGGTCACCCCCGTACTGCAGCAACGCGATCTGCCCGCTGGACCTGATCTGCTCCAGCAGGGCGGTCTCGCAATAGGGAATGCGCACCACAAATTGCTGCCAGCCGGCGGTGGCCAATTTGCCGACCGCGCGGCGAAGTTGCGCCACTCCGACACCGGTGCGGGCCGAAACCAAGATCCCGCCGGCCAGCGGTGATTCCGTCCCCGAGGGCAGGCAATCGGCCTTGTTGAGGGCCAGCACCGTGGGTTTGTCGGCCAACCCCAGGTCCTCGAGCGTGGCGGCCACGGTCTCGATGCGTTCGGCCAGCTGCGGCGCGGCAATGTCGGCAACATGGATGATCGCATCGGCCGATTCGACCTCTTCCAGGGTTGCGCGGAAGGCGGCAACCAAGCGCGGCGGCAGCCGGTTGATGAAACCGACCGTATCGATC
The DNA here is from genome assembly GCA_965217845.1 of Chloroflexota bacterium. Classification (GTDB taxonomy): domain Bacteria; phylum Chloroflexota; class UBA11872; order UBA11872; family VXNJ01; genus VXNJ01. Next base: position 1,392,516 of record OZ244573.1, on the reverse strand, counting down.
ACCAGCGCCGACTGGCCGCCGGGCAGGGCGGCGCGGCGCACCTTCGGATCCAGGGTCGCAAACATGCGCGCTTCGCCGCTGTCGGAATGCCCGCAGAGGGCGCCGTGCAGGCTTGTCTTGCCGGCGTTGGTGTAACCCACCAGGGCGACCGCGAGACCGGCTTCGGAACGATGTGCCCGGGCGATTGAGCGACGCGTCCGGATCTGCTCGATTTGCCGGTCAAGAACCGCCAGGCGCGCCCGCAGCTCGCGGCGGTCGCGCTCGATCTGGGTCTCACCGGGCCCGCGCGTACCGATGCCGCCACCGGTGCGTGAGAACTGCACCCAGAGATCCGAGAGCCGTGGCAGCAGGTAATCGATTTGGGCCCGCGAAACCTGCAACTTGCCCTCGGCCGAGGCCGCGTGGCGGGCGAACACATCCAATATCAGGGCGGTGCGGTCCAGGATCTTGCGGCGGGCGCGTCGCTCCAGGTTGCGCTGTTGGCGCGGACGCAGTTCGGCATCGAAAACAATCGCCTGCGCGTTGAGCCGGGTGGCCTCGTCAACAACCGCCGCGGCCTGGCCGCGGCCGATCAGCAGCGCCGGGTTGGGGCGGCGCACGCGCAGCAGCGTCTGCCCGCAGATGTGCGCTCCGGCCGATGTGGCCAACTCCTCGAGTTCGCGCAGGCTGTCACCCGGAGCCCAGATGCCCCGGCCGGGCAAATCCAGTCCTACCAGATAGACCGATTCGCCGGGATTGCGGCTCAAAAGCTAAGTCGCGCCAATCTGTCCATGGCCTCGTCCAAGCGCGCGTCGGGGGTGGTCAGCGAAATTCGAAAGTAGCCGTCTCCGCCCGGTCCAAAGCCCAGGCCGGGAGTCACCACCACGCCGGCTTCGTCGATCACGTGCGCCGCCCAAGCGCTCGAATCAAATCCATGTGGCACCGGCGTCCAGACGTACAGGCTGGCCGCGGGCACCTCGGGCGCGAGCCCCATCCGCCGCAGCGCCGACACCACCCGGTCACGGCGCTCCTGCAGCACCCGGTTGCGACCCGCAATCCACTCTTCGGGCATCTCCAGAGCCGCCACCCCGGCTGCCTCGATCGCCGCGAACATGCCCGAGTCAATGTTGCTCTTTAACCGCGCGATTGCCTCGATCACGTCGCGGTTGCCGGCCGCCCAGCCAATCCGCCAGCCGGTCATGTTGTAGGTCTTGGAAAGCGAATGGAACTCGACGCAGCAATCGAGTGCTCCCGGCTGCGAAAGGACGCTACTGGCGGAGAACCCGTCGAACGTGACCTCGGAGTAGGCCGCGTCTTGGCATAGCAGGGTCCGGTGCTGGCGGCAGAACGCCAATGCCTCGGCGAAGAACTCGGCTGATCCGGCGGCAGCGGTCGGATTATTGGGGTAGTTGAGCCACATGAGTTTGGCGTCGGCGCGGTCGCTGGGGTCGATTGCGGTCAGATCAGGCGTCCAGCCGCGATCGGCCAAAAGCGGCATGTGGGAAACCCTGCCGCCGACCAGTTCGGTGCCGATCGAATAGACCGGATATCCCGGGTCGGGGACCAGCACCAGGTCGCCGGGATCGACCAGTGCGATCGGAAGATGGGCGATGCCTTCCTTGGAGCCGATCAAGGGTACGATCTCGTGATCGGGGTCCAATTCGATCGCGAAACGGCGCCGGTACCAGTCGGCGATGGCGCGGCGGAACTGCGGAATCGCGGTCTCGTTGTAGCGGTGATAGGCGGGGTTGCCGGCGGCCTGGCGGAGACGTTCGACCACCGGCTCCGGCGTCGGCAGGTCGGGGTCGCCAATGCTTACCGGTATCACGTCGACTCCGGCGGCGGCCTTCTCGGCCCGCAGCGCGTCCAGGCGTGCGAACAGATAGGGCGGCAGCTCGGCGATTCGGCGCGCGATCAGGCGCTGTGTTTCCAATGTCGATTAACCCACCTTTGGGAACTGGTCATTAATTGGCGGGCCGATCCCAGCTGCCCTCGAACGCGGTCACGGCCGGCCCGACCAAGATCAGGTCGTCATGCTCGTGATCCCATTCGGCTTCGAGACGGCCGCCGTCGACCAGCAACGTTACGCAGCCGAATTCGACCGCCCCGGTCTTCATGGCCGTGGCCACTGTGGCGGCGGCACCCGATCCGCAGGCCAGGGTGATGCCGGCGCCGCGTTCCCAAACCCGCATCCGCAGGGTCGGCCCGTTTTCAGACTCGATCGGGGCGTAGACCTCGAAATTGGTGCGTTCGGGGAACGCCGGATGATGCTCGATTAGCGGGCCGATGCGGGAAAGATCGAAGTCTTCGGGGGATCTCACCCGCGCCACCGCGTGCGGATTTCCCATGCTCACACAGGTCAGTTCCAGCTGCTGATCGGCCACCGTGACCGGCACCTCGATGGCCATGTCGGCCGCCAGCGTGGTCGGCACCGCCGCCGCATCAAGGTCGGGCACGCCCAGCGATGTCGCCACCCTCAGACCCGTCGGGCCGCGCCCCAGGACCTCCACCCAGACCGGTCCGGCGCCGGTGAGCACGTCGGTGCGGGTGTTGCCGATTTCGCCACGATCGAAGAGGTATTTGGCAAAGCAGCGGATGCCGTTGCCACACATCGCCGAGTACGATCCATCCGGGTTGTACATGACCATTTCCAGGTCGGCGCCCGGATTCCCGCGGACCAGAAGCACGCCATCTCCGCCGATCCCGAAATGGCGGTCGCAGACCGATCGCGCCAGGGTCGGCCAATCGCGCTCGGATTCGGAGCGCGTGTCCACCAGCACGAAGTCGTTGCCAGCTCCGTGCAACTTGGTAAATCGCATAGGCACCGTTGAACGACGCCCTCAGCCGGGCGGTCGCAGCAGGGAAAGCGCCTGATCCAATCGTGGTCGGTCTGGATCAAGCCATTGAATGCGCATTTTATTTCTCATGTAGGTCATCTGCCGGCGGGAGTACTGGCTTGTCGCGGTTCTGATCCGCAACTCGGCCGTTCCCAGGTCGCAGCGCCCCAGAAGATAGTCGACGCATTCCCGGTAACCGATGGTGGTCAACAATACCGGCGCCGGCCCGTGCGCAGCGAGCAGCCCGCGGACCTCGTCGGTGAGCCCGGCCTCAAGCATCGCCCGGGCGCGGGCACCTATCCGCGCCGCGCGTCGCGCCGGCGGATCGGCCAAGCCCAGAAGGATCGCGCGGTGGGCCGGCCAGCGGGCTCCGTTGGCGCCGCGGTCGTGCAATAGGCGCCGCTCCACGGCCCTGACAACGCGTCGCGGATTCTTCTCGTCGACGGCCTGCGCGGCCGCCGGGTCCAGCCGTTGCAGGCGGTCGAACAGACTCGCCAGTCCCTCCCGCGCCAACTCCAGTTCCAGTTCTTTCCGCAATTCCGGATCGGCCGGACCCGGGGCGAACCCCTCCAGCAGCGCCTGCACGTAAAGCGCGGTCCCGCCGGCCACAACCGGGATTTGGCCGCTCTTGCGGATCTGCCCGATGGCGGCGTTGGCGTCACCCAGAAATTCCTGCAGCGAATACGGCTGGTCCAGCGGCCGGAAATCGATCAGGTGGTGGTCGATCCGACCGCGGTCGGCTTTAGTCGGCTTGGCCGTCCCGATGTCCATGCCGCGGTAAACCTGGCGGGAGTCGGCCGATACGACCGCCCCGCCGACCGCGCGGCAGATCTGCACCGCAAGGGCGCTCTTGCCCGCCGCGGTGGGCCCCACGATGGCGATTAGCGGCGGCCGTGGCGGCGCTGCCGGCAAGGATGTTCCATTGGCGAAATTTATCCATCAAACTCTTTACTGGATGATGCCGCAATTCCGGCTCCGGCCGGCACCCAGCCAGGATCGAAATTGCCCGCAGCCGATACTCCCGAGCGCCACGCTGATCGCATTGGCGCCTTCGCCGACGCGCTGGCCGCCCACACTCCCGCTCCCGGCGGCGGCGCGGCGGCGGCGGCGGTGGTGGCGATGGGCGCGGCGCTGGTGCAGATGGCAGCCCATTACGCCAATCCCGAATCGCTCGATGAACCTGCTCGCGCGAGCATCGAGCAAGCGCGCGCCGATTGCGCCCGCGCCCAGGCCGCGGCGAGCGCGGCGGTGGACGCCGATTCCAATGCGTATATGCAATATCGGCATGCGATCAGATTGCCGCGGTCCAGCGAGCCGCAGCGCGCGCGGCGGCGGCGGGAGATTCAGGCTGCGGCCAAGGAGGCATCCAAAACCTCGCTGGCGGTCCTGGAATCTGCGCTGGCGGTCATTGCTGCCGGACTGACCGTGTCCGAACTCGGCAATCCGAACCTGGCCAGCGACGCCGGCGGCGGCTGCGCGCTGGCCGAGGCCGCTGCCCGGATCGCGCTCGCCAACCTCCGGGCCAATCTCGAATCCTGCCCCGACGACGACGACCGGCGTCGCTGGCAGGAGTTCGGCCAAACGGCGCGGCGCCGGCTGCAAACGCGCAAAATATTTCTTTAGGCGGAGGTTCAATTGGCCGATTCTGTGGAGCTCACCGGCCGCGCCCCGGCGCGTGCAATGCGCGCCGACCTGCGGACGTTCTTCGACCGCGTTCGCTGGGACCACGGCGATATCGAGGTGGCCGCGCTTATGGTGGGCAACAACCAGGCCTCCGATACCTACCTGCGGACCATCGAACGCACGTTCGGACGCTACCAGATCCCGGTCCAGGCGCGAACGTACCCGCTCGGCACCGATGCGGCCGAGTTCTACCATGACCTGCGACAGGTCCAGTTCGATCCCCACCTCCACGGTGTGATCGTGCTAAAGCCCCTGCCCGAGGCCTTCGCGCTGAACCTCGAGGGCGGACGGTCGCTGCCGTACGTGGCCACGGTTCAGAGTCATCTCGACCTGGAATGCATTTCGCCGCGGCGGATCATGGATCTCGCGCTGGGGTACGGGGAGCTGTCCCCACCCACCGCGGGCGCCATCCTGCGGATCCTGGATTACCATCAGATTCCCATCGCCGGCAAACGGGCGGTCGTAATCGGGCGCAGCGGCAACGTTGGCCGGCCGGCCGGGTGGCTGCTGCTGCGGCGTAATGCCACGCTTACCTACTGTCATTCGATGACCACACCCGAGCAGCTTTCCGAGTTGACAAGATCGGCCGACATCATCGTGGCGGCGGCCGGACGCCCCCAAATGGTCACCGCCGACCTGGTGCGACCGGGAGCAGTGGTCGTGGACGCCGGTTTCACTTACATAGGGTCCGAACCGGCCGGCGACGTCGCATTCGACGAGGTAAGCAAGATTGCGGCAGCGATTACTCCGGTGCCGGGCGGAATCGGCCCGCTCACCAACGAACTGTTGGCTCACAACTTGGCAATCCTCGTGTCGGAGCGTTACCAGCTCAATCACGTCACCTGAACCATCCCGGGCCAAAACTGGCCGGGAGGTGAGCGCCAAGCCTGATCAGTCCGAGCCCGGCGTGGTGGTCAGGACCTGCTCAAGGACTTCACCGTCCTGCAGGGAGAGGTGCAGGCGATGTAGGTTCAGCGTGTCCAACCGGCAATATCGGAGCAACTGGCGCCGAACCTCAAGCGCCGCTGAACCCTTGACCTGCCCGCCGGCAAGGCCCTCGAAGGCACGTTGGGCCGCCAGCCCATCGGCGATCTCCTCTTCGCTGTATCCGCTCACTCCGCCAAGGACCGCCGGGGCGACCGCCTTCATCGAATACGACCCTTCAAATGCGGATGCAACCACGCTGCCGGCGACGATCGGATATAGATCGGCCAGACGATCGCGCGCCGATGCCAGCAAATTGGCCGCTTCCGGATCAGTGTCGGCGGCCAACCGGACCAGCGAATCCAAACAGCCCTTTTCGAAGCTGGCGTTGTAGACCAGGATCGGGCCATGCGGAAATCGCGCCAGCGCATCGGCCAATTGCCTTGTCAGCCCCGGACGCGGATCTCCGGTGGCAGGTGCTAGGTATTCGAAATGCTCGAGATCATCGCCGCCCGACCACAAATGCAGCGAGTACTGGAATGGAATCTTCTGGAACGGACGCGCGCCGTCAAATCGCGGAATCGCCGGGCTGATGGTCTCAAAGTCCAGATAGGCCGCCGGCGGCCCCAGGCGGGCCAGTTGGTCGGCCAGGTCGGGGGCAATGTAAGGCCGGCCGGTCGCATAGGCGTCGCGAAACCGGAGGTGCCGGTCGCGCGCCCGATCGGGCAGGCGGGCGGTATTGATGCCATCGAGCTCCAGCACCGACTCGACCCCCGCCTCGCGCAGCCAGCGCAGGTGATGGTAATTTAGCCCGCTCAGATGGGTGTAGATCCAATGACGCGGCTTGCGGGCAAAGCACCGCGCCGTGAAATCGCATTCGAAGGGCGAGTTGCAGCGGCTGCCCGGTTCGGCCGACGGCTGCATCCCGCGGCGCAGCTGCAGAAAGCGTTCGACCTCCGCCCGAACCTCTGGGGCGACCTCCCGGCAGAAATCGGTAACGTCGCGGCGCCGGAAGAGGGCCGCAAGGTCCAGTTCGCCCCGCCGCTCGTAGTCCGCATCCAGGTGGTAGACCCAGGCGCGCCGGACCGGAATGCCGGCCCTTCTTAGGACCTCACCCTGAAAGGCGACGTCGTAGGTGATGTGCGGCTGAGCGCTGCCGGCGCGGCTGGTGGGATCGTACCGGGTTGCGGTCTTGACCTCAATCAGATCCCAGCCGTGGTCGCGGCGCTGCAGCACGTCCACAACCGCCAGCAGGCGATCGTGAGCGATCGCGGCTTCGAAGATCGCCGGGCAGGAAGGATCGGCCAGCAGGCGCCGGGTTCGGGCAATGTCCGACCCGCTCACGGCCCTGTCCGCACCGCCGAGGCGGCCACCTGGGAATAGCCCCCGCGCGGCCGCCTCGGCACCCTCCCAGAAGACCGGTTCGATTCCCTGGTCGGGGGGATCGTAAACCCGGTACCAGAGTTGGAGTGGGCATTGCCGGCCCGCGATGTAGCGTGACTTGGATAGCCGTAGCGGCCTTTCGGGATCGCCCGGAGCCATGCTCAGTCCGGATCCCGGGGGCCGCGGCGCAGCGCGCCGGACCCGAAGCGGCTCCTGACCGCATCGACGGCGGCATCGCGCCGCTCCGCCCGCCGGCGCTCTCGCGCTTGCTCGGCCGAATCGGTCAGAGATTTGAGCTCCAATTGCCGTTGCTCCTCCTCCAGGTTGCCGGCGGCCACTCCCAGCAACCGCACCGCCCGCCCGGGATGGCGGGCCAGGATCCGACGCAGCAGGCGATCGGCAACGCGGGCTACGGATTCGGTGTCAAACACCGGTTGGGCGAGGGTGTGCGACCGGGTTATGGTCGCAAAGTCCGACCACCGCAGCTTGAGGGTGATGGTGCGTGCGCGACGTCCGTCTCGCCGAAGATCGGAACTGACTTGTTCGGCCAGTTGTGCAACCACCCGCTGCAGGTGCCTGGCGGCGGTTATGTCGGCGTCGAACGTGGTTTCGCGCGAAACCTGCTTGGCCGGCGCCGAGCCGGACCGCACCGGAGTCGGGTCGATCCCGCGGGCGCGGTCCGAAAGGACGATTCCACGGCGACCGAACCGATCCGCCAGCCACTGCTTTGAGAGCGCGGCCGCTTCGCCGATGGTCAAAACCCCCGATTTCTGCAGTTCGCGGGCAAATTGCGGTCCGACCGAGGGAAGTTTGCGGATCGGTAACGGGGCCAGGTATTCGGCATCGCCGCCGGGCGCGAGTTCAAGCAGGCCGTCGGGCTTGACCTGGTCCGATCCGACCTTGGCGGTGGTGCGCCCGCCGGCGATGCAGACGGATACTCTGACGCTGATCGCCGCGGCCACCGCGGCGCGCACCCGCTCGGCAACCCTTCGCGGTCCGCCCGGGTCGCCGGCATCGACTCCGGTCAGATCGGCATAGGCCTCGTCGAGACCTCCCGGCTCCACGATCGGCGCGTGACCGGCGAGGATCTCGTGGAAGCGTGACGAAGCCGCCTGATAACGCCCGCGGTTCGGCGCAATAACCACCGCCTGCGGGCACAGTCGCAGCGCCTCGGCCATTGGCTGCGCCGAATGGGCCCCGAAGACGCGCGCCTCGTAGGAAGCGGTCGAAACCACCCCGCGCGGACCCGGATAGCCGACTATGACCGGTTTGCCGGCCAACTGCGGATCGCGCGCCCGCTCGACCGCGACGAAGAACTGGTCGAGGTCGAAGTGGGCGATCCGGCGCGGCATCCGGCGACCGTCGGGGCGGCGACGGTCACTAGTCATTGCGCCGTCAGCGCTCCCGGGCTGGATGGGATTCAGGCATGACGGTAGCGCAGGTCAGGGCGTCGTGCCGCGGTCGCTTCGTCGAGGCGCCCTACCGGCGCGCCGGAAGGAGCCTGCCGCAACTTTTCGGGATCGGATTCGGCCTCGCGGGCAATCGATCGCATCGCGGCAATGAATCGGTCCAGCGTCTGGCGCGACTCGGTTTCGGTCGGTTCGATCATCAACGCCTCGCGCACCACCAGCGGGAAATAGACGGTGGGCGGGTGAAAGCCGTGGTCGATCAGGCGCTTGGCAATGTCGAGGGTGCTGGCGCCCTGGCGCTTCTGGCGCGATCCGGAGAAGACGACTTCGTGCATGCAGATGCGGTCGTGCGGCAGATCGAAATCCTCCTGCAACTGGGTGCGCAGATAGTTGGCGTTGAGCACGGCGTTGTCGGCGATCGCCTTCAAGCCGGCATCGCCGTTGGAGCAGATATAGGTGTAGGCCCGCACCAGGTTGCCGAAATTGCCCAAATGCGAGTGGACCTTGCCGATCGATTGCGGCCGGTCCCAATTGCGTAGGTAACTTCCGTCGTCACCCCTTTCGACCGTGGGCAATGGCAGGTAAGGGATGAGGTGGTCGGCGCAGCACAGCGCGCCGGCGCCGGGTCCGCCGCCGCCGTGCGGAGTCGAAAAGGTCTTGTGCAGGTTCAGGTGCATGACGTCGATCCCCAGATCGGCCGGTCGCACCCGCCCCAACATGGCATTCATGTTTGCCCCGTCGCAATAGACCTGCGCGCCGACGGCGTGGGCGGCCTGGCAGATTTCGGTAATGCGGGTCTCGAATATCCCGAGTGTGTTGGGAACCGTCATCATGATCCCGGCCACCGACTCGTCCAACTCCCCGACCAGCGTGTCGAAATCGATCTCGCCGCTGGCATTTGAAGTAATCGCCACGCTTTCGAATCCGCACATTGATGCGGTCGCGGGATTGGTTCCGTGCGCCGAATCGGGGATAAGGATGCGACTGCGATTCTGGCCGCGCGCCAGGTGGTGGGCTCGGATCAGCAGCAGGCCCACGAATTCGCCCTGGGCGCCGGCCGACGGCTGCAGGGTCACGCCCGCGAACCCGGTGATCTTTTTCAGTTGTTCGCCGAGGCGGTGCAATAGCTCCAGGGCCCCTTGTACTTGACCGTCATCCTGGTCGGGGTGAATCCGGTTGAAGCCTTCCAGGCGGGCGGTGGCTTCATTGATCTTGGGGTTCTGCTTCATGGTGCAGGAACCCAGCGGGTACATGTCGGTGTCGATTGAGAAATTTTTCTGCGACAGGCGCACGAAGTGGCGCACCACGTCCACCTGCGAAACCTGGGGCAGCGGGAGGTCGCGGCGCAGCTCACCCGCCGGGAGCAAGTCTTCGGCCGTGCCTATCGCCGGATCCGGCTCGGGCAGGGCCACGCCGCAGCGGCCGGGTTGCGAGAGCTCATAGATAACCGGATCGCGCCGCTTCACCGCAGGCTCCCAAGAGCGCCAAGCAGGCATTTGAGCGCGGCCGCATCGGAGCGCTCGGTAAATGCCAACAGGAGGTGGTGGTCCAGTGCCGGGTCCAGCCGACCCAGGTCGACTCCGCCGACTATCCCGCGCTCGGCCAGATGGGCGTTGACCTGCGCCGCCGGAATCGGGCAGCGCAGCGGGAATTCGCGCACTACCGTTCCGCCCGCATCCGGGAAAAACCCGGTCGGCCACGCGGCCGCCAGGGCGCGATGGGCGTTTTGCAGGCTCAGTGTCGCCAGCCTTTTGAGCCCAACCTTGCCCAACGCGCAGAGGTGAATAGTCGCGGCCAGCGCCACCAAGGCCTGGTTGGTGCAGATGTTTGACGAGGCGCGCTGGCGACGGATGTGCTGTTCGCGCGTTTGCAGGGTGAGGACGTATCCCTCGTTGCCGTCGGAGTCGCGGGTGCGCCCGGCGATTCGGCCCGGCATCTGCCGCAGATAACGCCGGCTGAGGGCGAAGTAACCTGCGCCCGGTCCGCCCAGCGCCGGCGCACCGGCCAGGTGACGCAATTCGCCGGTGGCCAGATCGGCGCCAAGTTCGCCCGGTGGCTTGATCAGGCCCAACGCCACCGGTTCGCCGGCCATCACGACCATGGCCCCGGCCTCGCGGGCGGCGGTCGTGACCGCATCCAGGGGCTCGAGCCAGCCAAGGTAATTGGGCCGCTGCAGCGCAACGCAGGCCGTGTCCGGGTCGATCGCGGCGGCCAGATCGGAGCTGGCGTCGGCAAGCCCGCTGCCCTGCAGCCGCCAGGGGCGGGGTTGGCAAATTTCCACATCCAGCGGTTGCAGGTAGGTCGCCACCACCGCCCGCCAGGCCGGGTCCACCGAAGCCGACAGAACCACCCGCCGCCGGCCGGTGGAATTCAGGCTCAGCGCGATCGCTTCGGCCAGCGCCGAAGCGCCGTCATACATGGAGGCGTTGGCGGCATCCAATCCGGTGAGATCGCAGATCAGGCTCTGAAACTCGTATATGGCCTGCAGCGTGCCCTGGGAGATTTCGGGCTGGTAGGGAGTGTAGGACGTGTAGAACTCGGAACGCAGCAGCATCTGGTCAACCAGGGCCGGTACGTAGTGGTCGTACCAGCCGCCGCCCAGGAACGCGGGTCCGGCGCCCAAAGAATGGTTTTTGGCCGCCAACTGACCGAGGTGCTCGAGGACTTCCATCTCGGCCATCGGGGCGCCCACGCCCAGTTGCGGGTCGCGGTGCTGGGGTGGGATGTCGACGAAAAGGTCGTCAATTGCGGGGACGCCGATGGCGCCCAGCATCACCTCCTGGTCGTCAACGGTGTTAGGCGCGTAGCTCATCAATCAGCGCATCGTAGGCGGAAGCGTCCAGGAGGGCGTCCAGGTCGGCCGGGTTGGTCAGGCGCAGCCGCATCATCCAGCCCTTGCCAAAGGGGTCGTCGTTGACCAGTTCCGGGGCCATTTCCAACTCACCGTTGACCGCGATGACCTCGCCGGAGGCCGGCGAATAAAGGTCCGAAACCGCCTTGACCGACTCGACCACCCCAAAGGCGTCCATCTGCGAGAAACTGCTGCCGACGGCGGGCAATTCGACAAAGACGATATCGCCGAGTTCGCTCTGGGCATAGTCGCTGATACCCACCGTGACCTCGGACTCGCCTTCCGGCCGCGCCCATTCGTGTTCGCGCGAATAGCGGCGATCTTGCGGGTTCACTTAATCCTCCGGGTCAGGGTCGATTGCCGATTGAGGAATGGGGCTCAGGACGGTTTCGCACGCCAGCGCCGGACATTGGAGTAGAACGGCAGCTCGCACAGGCGGGCCGGGGCCGCACGGCCCCGGATCACGACCTCAACCGCGTCACCAATTTTGCAGTCCGGCGGCAGAAACGCCATCGCAATACCGCACTTCAGGGTGGGCGAATAGGTACCCGAGGAGATCCGTCCCGGCCCTTCGGCGGTGTTTACCGGATACCCGTCGCGCGCGATGTGGCGAGATTCCATCTTCAACCCGAACAATCGCCGCGCCGGCCCCTCAGCATTGATTCGGGCCAGGTTGTTGCTGCCGATGAATTCGCCCTTGCCAAGCCGTACCATTCCGCCCAAATTGGCCTCATAGGGGCTGATCGAGTCGGAAAGTTCATGGCCGTGCAAGGCCATACCGGCCTCGAGCCGTAGCGTATTGCGCGCGCCCAGGCCGGCCGGGGTCACGCCCGAATCGAGCAGTGCCGTGAAGACCTCGCTGGCGTCGCCCGATTCGACGAACACCTCGAAACCGTCCTCGCCGGTGTAACCGGTGCGGGCGAGCCAGCACTCGCGACCGGCGATCTGAGTCGCGCGGATCCGGGCGCGGCGGATCGACGCCAAGTCGCAATCGACCAAATCGGAGATCAATTCGTTGGTCTGAGGTCCTTGTACCGCCAACAGGGCGCAGTCAAAGGTGATATCGCGCAGCGCGGCGTCAAATTCGGGCTGCTGCAGGCACAACCAGTCGGCCTCGCGATTGGCGGCGTTGACCACCACCAGAAAACGCTCCCCCGACCAGCGGTAGATCATGGCGTCATCGACGACGCCGCCGGCCCGATTGAGCAGCAAGGTGTACTGCGACCGGCCGTCACGCAGGCGCGCGACGTCGTTCGAGAAATGGTGCTGGAGCAGGCCCTGGGCCTGCGGGCCCTCGATCAGGAACTCGCCCATGTGGGAGACATCGAACATGCCGGCGCGCTCGCGCACCGCGCTGTGCTCGGCGATCAGGCCCTCGTACTGGACCGGCATACTCCAGCCCGCAAAATCGACCATGCGTGCGCCCGCCGCCTGGTGGTGGCGGTGCAGTGGTGTCTTGCGCAGTTCGAACATGCGGCGGATTTTAAGTTCCAGAGCGCTCCGCGCCGTTCGGAGGCGCCCACCCGATTGCCAAAATTGCTCGGACGGCACCTCTTGATCCGTCACCGTAACCGCGCCAAGCAAATGGGGCCAATTTGGCCGACCGCGAATCTGAATTGGGTCCCCGCGGCCACGCATTGGACCTGCTGAACAAGACCTTGGATCTGGTGGCCGTGCTGCGATCGGAAAACGGTTGCCCTTGGGACCGGGCGCTGCGAATCGGCGATATGGGTCAATACGTGATCGAAGAGGCCTACGAGGTGGCCGCCGCCGGAGACGGCGACCAGGCCGGTCTGGCCGAGGAGCTGGGCGACCTGCTTCTGCTGATCCTGATGCAGATCCAGATCGCCAGCGAAACAGATCAACTCGATTTGGACGGGGTGATCTCTGACTTAAATGCCAAGGTCATACGCCGCCACCCGCACGTGTTTGGTGATGCCACGGCCCGTGACCCGGCCGACGCGGTCAAAATCTGGCAGGCGGTGAAGGCCGACGAGCGGTCCGGTGAAAAGACCCCGAATACAAAATCCGTCCCCGGATATCTGCCGGCGCTCAAATATGCCCGCGAGCAGATAGCGCTGGCCCGCGGCGGACCCGAACCCGGCGACGCACCGGGCGGCTCCGACGCCAGCCACACTGCCCTGGCGCGACGTCTCTACCGACTGGTCGCCGAGGCCGACGAGTTGGGCATTGACGCCGAGACCGCGCTGCGCCGCCACTGCGACGCCCGAATCGCCGGCCGCGATGGCTGAAAGGCCGCCCCCAGCCCAGATCCTGTCCACCGGCGGCGGTGCCTTCAACCGGTTGGAGGGCCTGCGGGTTGGCCACCACACAAACGTTCGCGGGGCCACTGGCTGCACCGTGTTGGCGTTCGACCCACCGGCGGTGGCGGGCGTGGACGTGCGTGGGTCCGCGCCGGGCACGCGCGAGGTGTCCCTGTTGGCGCCGGAATGCCACGTCGTGCACATTGACGCACTGGTCCTGTGCGGGGGCAGCGCGCTTGGCTTGGCGGCCGCCAGCGGAGTGGCCGAGGAGTTGCGTTCCGAAGGGCGCGGTTATCCGACGCCGGCCGGTCCGGTCCCGATAGTGCCGGCTGCGGTCGTCTTCGATCTGACCACCGGCGATCCAGTCTGGCCGGGAGCGTTGGAGGGCGCGGCCGCCTATCGCGCCGCCTCCGCGGCCGGGTTCGAATGCGGCAACGTCGGCGCTGGCACCGGCGTGACCGCCGGCCCGGGTCAAAACGGGGTAAAGGCCGGCCTGGGCGCGGCCCTGATCGAACATGGCCGCCTCAAGGTCGGGGCGATAGCGGCGGTGAACCCGCTGGGCACGGTCATCGATGAACGCGGCGCGCCCCTGGCCGGCCTGCGCATCGATGGCGCCCTGGCCACGCCGGAACAGGCTTACGCGATTCTGGACGGGAGCCTCGGCAATACGGTCATCGCCGCCATCGTCAGCAACGCCGACCTGGACAAGCTTGGTGCCACCAAGGTCGCACAGATGGCCCACGACGGGATGGCCCGCGCGGTCCGCCCGACCCACACCACCCACGATGGCGATACCGTTTTCGCCACCGCCTGCGGGTCACCGCGGGTGCGGGCGCGCGCCGATCTGGTCGGGGCCCTGGCCGCAGATGCCCTGGCTGCCGCCATCCGCCATGGAGTCAGGGCAGCGCAGTCGGCGTACGGAATAACCGGCGGCGCCGAATTGGAGCAATAGAACTGACCCGGCCAATCGCATTACTGACCGATTTCGGTCTGACCGATACCTACGTGGCCCAGATGAAGGCGGTCCTGGTCGGCATCGCGCCCGCGGCGCGGTTGCTTGATATCTCGCACGCGGTCCGGCCCCACGACGTCGCCCACGGCGCGTTTCTGCTCGAGTCAGCGCTGCCGGTGCTGCCGCCGGGCACGGTTGTGATGGTGGTGGTCGACCCGGGTGTCGGCGGGGCGCGAGTTCCGATGGTGGTTGTGACTCCGGGCGCGATTCTGGTAGGGCCTGACAACGGGATCCTATGGCCGCACGCGGCGGCGGTGCAGTCCAACGGCGAACGCGTCGAATTCTTCGTTCTCACCAACACTCGTTACTGGCGCCAGCCGGTCTCGCGCACCTTCCACGGCCGCGACATCTTCGCCCCGGTCGCCGCCCAGCTGGCGCTGGCCCGAGATTCGGACCTCGACGCACTGCTGGCGGAGCTGGGGCGCCCGCACCCGAACCCGCACCAACTTGAACTGCCGCGCGCCGACACCGCCGAAGGCCGGCTGCGCGGTCGGGTGCTGCACCAAGACCATTTCGGCAATCTTGTGACCAACATTCACAGCGATCAGATTCCCGATCTGGCTGCCGCCGCGGTGGTGGTGGTGGACGGGGCACGCATGCTGGAGCTGGGCGCGCCGGCGCGCACTTACAGCGAATACGATCATTTGGTGGCTCTGATCGGCAGCGCCGGCTATCTGGAGTTGGCGATTCCCAGTGGTTCGGCGGCGCGCCTGTTCGGAGCGCGCGCTCAGACGCTGCAGGTCACCGTTCATACATCCAGGAGGACCCGTTCCTAATGAAGCTGCTCGCATATATCGACGCCGACGGCAAGCGCCGTTGCGGCCGGGTCACCGGTGAACTGGTCGAGGCGTTCACCGACTGCACCGACCTTACCGATCTGGTAGTTGCGGCCGAGGAATCGGGCCAATCGCTGGCCGCGGTCGCGGCGGCGGCGGCGGCAGAACCCGGGCCCGCGTTCTCCGAGCTGGTCTCGGCCCGCAGCCCTAACGTGCCACGACTGACCGTGCCGATGCAGGTCCCGGAGGCCTGGGGGGCAGGCGTGACCTATCAAAAGAGCGCCCAATTCCGCGACGAGGACATGAGCGCGCCGACCGGGATTTACGATCAGATCTACGTGGCCGAGCGGCCGGAACTCTTTTACAAGGGCGACCACCGCCATGCGGTCGGTCCCGGTGAGGCGGTCACCATCCGGTCCGATTCGGACTTTACCGCCCCCGAACCGGAGTTGGCCTTGATCCTGGGTTCGAACGGTCGAGTCCTGGGCTACACCCTCTGCAATGACAACTCAGCCTGGGACATAGAGCGCGCCAACCCGCTTTACCTGCCGCAGTCGAAGGTCTTCTACGGATGCCTGGCCATCGGCCCGGTGATCCTGACCGCCGACGCATTGCCCGATCCGCGCGCGGGTCAGCTGGCGGCGCGGATCCTCCGCGACGGGGACGAGATATTTGCCGGCGACGTCGACCTGGGCCTCATTCGCCGAGAGTTCGCGGACCTGGCAGCATATCTGATCCGCAACAATCCGATCCATGCCGGAACGGTCCTGACCACCGGCACCGGAATCATTGTCGAGGAGGACTGCGCCATCCGCGACGGCGACGTGGTCGAGATCGAACACGCCCTCATCGGCACGTTGTCCAATCCGGTGGTGAAATTAAATTCCGATCAACGCGGCCCCGCCTGAGATCAGCCGCGCCGCCACGGATCTAGGCGTTCAACTCCCCCAAGGCCTGGGCGCAACCGGCCTGCATCAGGCGGAAATCGCTGCTCAGGTTTATGAACGTGAATCCCTCGTCGACGAACTCTCGCGCCAGTTTTGCCGATCCAACCGACAGGCCGGCCGGCTTGCCGGCCGAGCGCGCCCCGGCCAGGATCTGGCTTAGCGCGGCACGGTGCTCGGGGTGAACATACGCCTGATCGCCCAGGCCCATTTCCATCGCCAGATCGTTGGGGCCGATGAACATGCAGTCGATGCCCTCGACAGCGGCGATCGCAGCCGCGTTGGTGACCCCTAGCGGATCCTCAATCTGCGGGATCACGAGGATGTTGTCGTTGGCCCACTGGCCGCGATATGAAGGATTGAGCAGGGTCGCGCGGCCCGAGCCGACCGAGCGGTGGCCCCGCGGCGGATAACGGCAGGCTGACACGAATGCCTCGGCCTGCTCCACGGTCGAAACATGCGGCAGGACGATGCCCAACGCGCCCGCGTCCAGAAGGCGGTTGATCGTCTCCTTGTTGTGGTCCCAGACCCGCGCCATCGGCACCCCGCCGCGCGCTTCAATGGCCGTGAACGCGGCCGATGCGGCGGCCAGATCCCAGGCCCCGTGCTCGGCGTCGACCACGGCCCACTCGTATCCGGCGGCGATGCAGGCCTCGCCCGCCATCGGCGATCCCAGGGCCAGAAACGCCCCCACCGAGACCCGGCCGGCTTCAATCTTGCGCTTTACGAAATTGCCGTCGTTCATTGGTTCCGCTCGTGCCTAATAGATGCCGGAAATTGTTGCCGAATCACCCCACGGGGTGTTTCGGCAGTCTCTAGTTTGCCTTCCCAGGCGGGGCGGTGCCGCCAGCGGCACCTCTAGAATCGCAGGCCTTGAGCCCCCAACCTTCAAGACGCGGCGGTTACGCATTTGGCCGAATACTGGAATTTCGAACTGCTCGTCGCCGGCGATTACACGCTATCCGCCGGTCGCCTAACGGTCGCGGCAGCTTTTGCGCTCGGCGGGCTGACCCTTTCGCGGATCGTGGCCTGGCTCGCCTACCGCTGGCTGCACCGACGCTGGGACCTTTCCGACGGTGTGGATCGCGCCGTGCTGCGCTCGATCAAGGTGATGATCGTCCTCATCGGCTTCTACCTGGCCTTAGAGCAACTCGCCGTCGGCCGATACAGCCTGGGCCAGATCCAGGATTCGGAGCTAACCGTTGGCGCGATCTTTCTCACCGTCATCATCATCTGGGTGACCTGGAACCTGTCCCACATCGTCGCCGAGCTGATCCAGCACTGGATCAGCGGCCACGGAATCTCGCGCTCGCTGTCCACCCTGATCACCAACCTGAGCCGGGCATTGGTGATATTCATCGGTTTCTACATCGCGGTCTCATCACTGGGATTTGACCTCAACGTGGTCCTGCTCCCGCTGTCGGCGCTGGGGCTTGGCCTGGGATTCGGGATGCAGCGGATCGCCGAAAACTTCGTATCCGGAGTGATCCTGCTGGGGGAACGTCCGGTCAAAGACGGCGACGTGATCTCGATCTCCGGTGTGACCGGAGTGGTCGAATCGATCGGCCTGCGCGCGACTCTGATCCGGACCTTCGGCGGGACCGAGGTGGTAATGCCCAATTCGGTGCTGATTACCAATCACTTTGACAACTGGACCCTTACCAACACCCGGGTCCGCGGCGACGCCAACGTCGGCGTGGCCTATGGGTCCGATCCCGAGCAGGTCATGCAGATCTTAATGGGTGAGATGCAAGCCCACGAGGACGTGCTCGAAGACCCCGAACCGCGGGTGTTCTTCCGCGAATTCGGCGATTCCTCACTCAACTTCCGCGTCATGTACTGGGTCGAGACTCCGGCCAAGCGGCTCGGTACGCTCACCGACCTGCTTTGCGCCTGGTACGCGCGCTTTGCCGAGGCCGGCATCGAGATCCCGTTCCCGCAGCACGACATCCACATCCGTTCCGGCGGGGCGTTGCCGGTGCCGGACCAGGGCCAACCCTAGGCGCGTTCGAGCCGCAGCACCCAGTCGTAACCCGGCCCGGTCTTGGGCGGGGCAAACGTGTGATAGGCGCGGCCCGGTAATTCGAAAGGTTCCCCATGATCGCCGGCGCGGGGATCGAACCAGCGGGCGCTGAGCCGGTCGGCCGGCAGTGCCTCCACGTCCAGCGTGAATGGAAATCCGTGCGATGTGTAGCAGAGCACCAGTCCGCGATCGGCCGAACTGGTGGCACAGACATGGCCGGCGTCGGCGGCGCGGTCAATCCGGACGATCAGGTCGTTGTCGGGCACGCGCGATTCGTATTCGGGCACCGATTCCATCAATTCCTTGACGAACCGCATTTGGTGCGAACCCGGCAGCTGCAATGCAATTTCCCAGGGCAGATTGGCACCAAAAGTGGGCTCGGGGCCGCCCGGACGCCAGAACATGAATACGTCGTTGCAGCCGTAGGTGTGGCCGCAGGCGCCCGAGAACGCCGCCCAGTAGGCGTGCATGCGCACCTGCCAGGCGTCGGCGCGGGGATAAAAGTCGCGCAGGAACTGGGGCATGTTCTCGTACATAGGCTCCGCATCCAGCGTCGGCTTGGGCGGTTCAAGGGCCCAGTCACGCTCGACGTCCCGCCAGTTCGGGTTGTCCAGCAGGTGACCGGATTGGATGGAATTGAAATCACACCATTCGGACTCGTGAAACCACCGCGACGAGCTCTCGTGCCCACGCGGGTGAAAGGTGATCAACCCGGCGCCGCCGTCGCCGGCGGCGATCCCGGCCGCCTGCAGCGCAAAAACCTCGCCCTTGCCGTGCTCGGCTTGGTCGCCTCCCAGCATCCAGATAACCGATCGATCCTTGTAGCGTTGCCCCAGATGCAGCCCCTGGGCGTAGGCGTTGGTCGCGTCGGCCGGGGGGCGATCAAGAAAGTGCTCGCCGCCCGGGCTACGGGCGGTGACGATGTAGCCCCAGTTGGGCAACAGGACGGCGTACATTCCCAATTCCTCGCAGCGATCCACCACCCAATCGACGTGCTCGAAAAATTCTTCGCAGGGCCGCGCCGGGTCGTCGTCGATATAGGGTGCGGCGCCGAACCGGTTGGGTTGATAGCGGATGTCGAACACAACCATCTGGATCGCGTTGAATCCCTTGGCGGCGCGATCGGAAAGGTAGTGATCGGTTTCAGCGCGATCGAGCCGGTAGAGCAAGCGCCAGGCGGTGTCGCCCAGATAGAAAAACGGCCTGCCGTCGGATTCAAGGAGGTAACGGCGGTTGGCAGAGATCTCTATCGGCACGAATACCTTTCCAGGTCGGGTTTTGGCGGCGTCACGCCCATCCTAATTTCATCCCAATACCCTTCCCGCGGCGGCAGGACGACCGTCCTTCGCGCGCCCGGCCGCAAACATCGGCCGGTCAAATCCGACATCGTCCGAGCAACCCCGCCGTTGCGGCAACCCTGATCAGGATTTCGGCGGCGGGTTGGCGGCCGGGCCGATCGACGTGGCCTGCCGAGCGGGAAGCGGCCATCACGCAAAATTTGAGAAAAGCCCGCCGCACCGCACCCGGGCCGGGCCGCGCAATTGGAGTCAAGCTGCCGATGAACTGCCACCAAGCGATCGCGCACGCGTTAAAGGCCGAAGGTGTCGAATACCTTTTTGCCTTCCCGCACAATCCGGTGATTGACACCTGTGCGCAAGTCGGGATCAAACCCATCATCGGCCGCACCGAGCGGACCGTGATCAACATGGCCGACGGCTTCTCTCGGGTCAGTCGGCGGCGGCGTATCGCCGCAGTGGCGGTCCAGTACGGACCCGGGGCCGAGAACGCGTTCGGCGGGGTGGCCCAAGGATTTGCCGATTCGACTCCATTCCTGCTTCTGACCGGATCATACCGTGCCAACCGGCTCGACATTACGCCGATGTTTGACGCGGTTCCCAACTACCGCGCCATCACCAAATGGGCCGGGCACATCGCCTCCCCGGACATGACCCTGGAGCGAATGCGCCGCGCTTTTACGCTGCTGCGCAACGGGAAATCGGGGCCGGTCCTGCTGCAGCTGCCGATGGACGTAGGTGACCGTGAGTTTCCCGGCGACGCGACCGCTTACCAGCCAACCCGCCGCCATCGCAGCATGGGCGACCCGGCCGACGTGGCCGAACTCGCCGCGCGTCTGCTCAAGGCCGAGCGCCCGGTCATTCACGCCGGCGCCGGGGTGCTCTACAGCGATTCATCGGCGCGGTTGGTCGAACTGGCCGAACGGCTAAATATTCCGGTGTGCGTGACCCTGAACGGTAAGAGCGCGTTCCCGGAAGACCATCCCCTGTCGCTGGGTCTGTTTGCCAAGGCCAACACCCTTGCGGCCTGCAAGTTCGTGTCCGCAGCCGACCTGGTGGTGGGGCTGGGGTCCAGTTTCACGATCGCCAACCAGCAGGGTTCACTGCCCGGGGGAGCCGACCTGATCCAGGTGATCGACAGCGAGGTCGACCTGCAGAAGGACTACCGGGTTGTCCACGCCGTCATCGGCGATCTGGAACTGGTGCTGGGCCAGTTGCTGGCCGAGCTGGACGGCATCGACCCGCGATCGCGTCCCGATCCGCGTTCCGAGGTCGCGTCCGCCCACGCCGAGTGGATGGCGCAGTGGTCAGACCGCTTTGAAGATGCCGGGTCGCCGCTTAACCCGTACCACGTCATCGGCCAGCTGATGGCGGCGGTCGATCCTGACGAGACCATCGTCACCCACGACTCGGGTTTTCCGCGCGACCAGACCGCCCCGTTTTGGAAGTCGCGCCCCGGCGGTTTCTATATCGGCTGGGGCAAGTCCACGCAACTGGGTTACGGTCTCGGCCTGGCCTACGGCGCCAAACTGGCCAGCCCACAAAAGCACGTTGTCAACATCATGGGCGATACCGCCGTGGGCATGGCCGGGATGGACTTTGAAACCGCCGCCCGCAATCGGATCGGGGTGCTGACGGTGATCCTCAACAATGGGGTCATGTCGGGCTACGGGCGGCACATGCCGACCGCGGTTGACCGCTGGCAGTCCGACCATCTCGGCGGCGACTACGCCGCCCTGGGGGCGGCGCTCGGCGTGGCGAGTGAACGCGTGACCGAGCATGCACAGCTGGCCGGCGCGTTCAAGCGCGGACTGGCGGCGGGAATGGACGACCGGCCCTACATCCTGGAAGTTATCACCCGGCCGGACCCGGTCATGTCGAACTATTTGCAGCAGTTCGGGCTCGAGCAGCTCAACTAGCCGATGCCGACTAGCGACCCGAACTAGGGGCTGATCCAAGTGGCCGGCCGGCGCCGCGGCGCCCAGGCGGAGATCAGCGTCGCCCGTTTCCCGGAAGCGTTCCGCTACGCGGCCCGGGTGATGCTGCTGGTGTTTGAGACCAGCCCGAAGCTCACCATCACCCTGGCGGTCCTGACCGTGCTGGCGGCATTGGTCCCGGCAGCGCAGGTGTGGACCTTCAAGCAGATCATGGATGGGATCGGACTGCAGCTCTCGGGCCGCGGCGACGGCCAGCTGACGCCGATCCTGCTGATGGTCGGTGCAAATTTCCTGGCCCAGCTGACCGGATTCGGGACCCGTTCCGGAATTGCCCTGGTACGGGGAACTCTGGGCGACCTTTTCTCCAATCGCGCCAATCTGATGATCCTGGAGAAATCTGAGTCGCTGGATGTCTCCTATTTCGAGAATCCGGCTTTCTACGATCGCCTCGAGAATGCCCAGCGCGAGGCCCGCGACGGACCGGTGCAGATCGTAAACGAGACCTTCGGCCTGGCCCAGAGCGTGATCACCCTGGCAACGATGATCGGGCTGCTTTTCACGCTCTCCTGGTGGATCGTGGCGGTGGTGTTGGTAACGACCGCGCCGGGCCTGCTGGTGGAGGTGATGTACTCGCGCGAGCGCTACCGCCTGCTCACGTTCCGATCGCCGCTGGTGCGACGCCTGGCCTATTTCCGCTGGCTGGTCACCAACGACGATTACATCAAGGAAATGCGGATATTCGATCTGGGGCGCTTCCTGATCCGGATCTACCGCCAAACCTTCGACCGCTTCCACCTCCAGAATCGCTCGCTGCTGTGGCGGAGCAACCGGGCCGGTTTCCTGCTGCAGATGCTGGGCGCACTGGGCGGATTGTCGGTGTTCATTTATGTCGCCCTGGGGGTTTTTCGCCAGGAGTTGCCGCTCGGCGACATCTCACTGTTTTTTCAGTCCTACCAGCAGACGGTGCAGACGACGGCGATGGTTATGGCCAGCGTGGCGGCGCTGTACGAGCGCGGGCTTTTCATCAAGAACTTCTACGATTTCCTCGAATTTGCGCCATTGGTGCCAAACCGCGGCGGCGGCGACCGGATCCCGCGTCCCATCAGCGAGGGAATCTTCTTCGAGGACATCCGCTTCACCTATCCGGGCACCGATCACGAGGTCCTCTCCGGGCTGACCTTTGCGATCCGCCCGGGCGAGAAGGTCGCGATCATCGGCGTGAACGGGGCCGGCAAGACCACCACCGTCAAGTTGCTGGCCAGGTTCTACGATGTCGACAGCGGCCGGATATCGATCGACGGGCGTGACCTGCGCGAATACGATGTGGCCGATCTGCGCTCCCAGATCGGAGTCATCTTCCAGGACTACGGGACATATCAGGAGACTGCCGCCAACAACATCGGGTTTGGCGAGATAGGGCGCCGGGAAGATATGGACCGCATCCGCGCTGCTGCCGACAAGGGTGGCGCCACGCCCGTGATCGAGGAACTCCCGGCAGGCTTTGCGACCCAGCTGGGCCGCTGGTTCGGCCATGGCGGGGTGAACCTTTCCGGCGGTCAGTGGCAGAAGATTGCCCTGGCGCGCGGATTCATGCGCAATGCCCAGCTGCTGATCCTGGACGAGCCGACCGCGGCCCTCGATGTCGAATCGGAAGCAGAGGTTTTTGAGCGGATTCGCGGGTTGACCGAAGGCCGCATGGCGATCCTGATTTCACACCGCTTTACCACGGTGCGGATCGCCGACCGGATAGTGGTCATCGCCGACGGGCGGGTGCTCGAACAGGGGTCGCACGAGGAGCTGATGCGCTACGGCGGCGAATACGCGCGCCTGTTCGAGATGCAGGCCAAGTCCTACCGCTGAACGGGCCGCGCCGCCGGGTGCTCCAGGTTGGCGTCCTCGAGAGGATTCGAACCTCCGACCTTATGGTCCGCAACCATACGCTCTATCCGGCTGAGCTACGAGGACATGCGGGCCGCCTCTAATGAGCGCCGCAATTTTAAGGGCGGTCCGGTGACGAACAAGGCGAGATCGGCCACGGAGTGGGCGATTATCGGGGCCAGCAGTGAATCGGTCAGTTCGTAAAGCAGTCCAAACAGTAGACCTCCGACAGTCGCCAGGGCGATGAAGCGCGGCCCGAAGCCGGCAAACCAATGGTGTAGTCCAAAGACCAGTGAAGTCAGCAGGAGCGCCGCCGCAAAGCCGATATGGTCTGAAAGCGCGTCCTGGACGAATCCGCGCCAAAAGATCTCCTCGGCGATCGGATTGGTAATCAGAAAGAAAATTCCGCCGACGGCCAATCCGCCAGCGGTCCAACGGTATCGCTGGGAAGGGTACCAGTAGACGAATACGGTGCATACCGCCATGACAACGATCCCGGCCCCCAGCGTCATGCCCCATCCGGGAGCGCCCATTCCGGTCCAACCCGGAAAGTCGTCGTTGTAAAGACCCCGAGCTAGCGGTATTCCTACGATTGGCGGCATTCGGATCAGAATATCGCGCCAGAACCATGCCCAAATAGTGGCCGCGGTCTGGTACGGAATCCCGTCGACCAGGACCGGCGGATGGGAGTAGGCGTCGAGCAGGCGCCGGCGGATCGCGGCGATCATGACGCCGCCGCCAGCGCGGCCATCGCGGCCCGGAGCCTGAACACCGCCGGCAGCGCCAGGGCGAGCAGCGCGGCGGTGACCAGGAAGCCGCCGTTGGGCCAGGGCGATGCCGAAAACAACCCCGCGTAGAGAGCCCCACCTACCAGGCCGAACGAAAACGCAACCGTCTGCAGGGCCATCGCATTGGCGCTGTGGCCCGGCGGCGAAAGGTCGCCGCCAAGCGGCACCAATACGGTCTGGAAGGCCATTTGGGCGAACCAGTGCAGCGAAGTTACCAGCAGCAAAAGGTAAACGTTGTCCAGCATGATGAAGCTCACGCAAGAGAGTATGGTCAGCGCCAGCAGGAGAAAGAGGAGCCCGGTGCGCCCCAAAACATCCGAGAGGCGGCCGACCACCAACTGTGCGACCCCGCCGGCCATCGATCCGGCAAACGCCAACAGGCCGACGTACTCGAGGCCGCCGCCGACCTCGTACAGACGCGGGCCGGCCATCAGGTTAAACAGTGCGTAGGCGGCGGCATGCGCCGAGCGCACATAGGACATTTGCCGCAGATTGCGATCGCGCAGACCCGCGAACACATTACCGGGCGGACGCTTTCCATCACGGACGCCCGGGTTGGGCAACAGCGCGATGGCGAGCACGAAGGCGACGCCTACCATCGATCCGGAGATCGCCACGAAGCGTGCGAACCCGCCGTCGCCGGTAACAAATCCGAGGACCAGTCCGGTCAATCCCACCGAGCCGATAAGCATGAAGGAGGCTGCCCCGGAAACCAGGCCACGGTGTTTGGGCGGGGCAATCTCCAGCACGTAGTTCTGAAGTCCGGTCCAGTGCATCGCCAGCCCCAACCCTCCCAACAAGCCGAACGGGATGCCCAGGATGAGATTCTGGGTCAGCCCCAGGAACGCCAGGTAAAGGGCCATGATCCCCATCCCGGATACGTAGGCGGCCTTGGATCCCCAGCGGTTGATAACCTGCAGCGCCAACGCGCCACCGACCGAAAAGGATCCGGCGTGCACGGCGATCATGATCAGGGCGGCCGAGAGGATTCCAACATCGAATTCGGCGGCCGCAAAGCTGGACAGGAAGGACATCGTGGTCGCCCAGCCGCCGGCGGCGAGGAAAGATATCGGCAGCAGCAACGCGAGCCTGCGCAGAGTCCGACGATCAGCCTGGCCCCGGGGCACTAACCGATGCAATTTCCCAATTCCTATCCGAGGAAGTCGGGCGAGCAAGCGCGGGCGAGGTCCGATCGATTACCGGTAGGTGAACTCACGGGCGGCGGAACCCGGCGCCGCGCAAACGCGGACGCTAGGCGCCGTGTTCGCACGCCGGCCACCGCGGCTCAGGTTCGCAGAGTTCGCTGCGGCAGCAGCAGCAAGGCCACCGCCACCGGCACCAGACAGAAAGCCGCCATCAGGAACGGCAAGCCAGGGCCCAAACCCCAGAGCAGTCCGCCGCCGAGGGCTCCGATCAACATGCCCACCGAGAAGGAACTGGTGTGCAGCCCCGACAGCGTCGGCAGGTCACGCGGCGCCACCAGGTCGCCGCAGATGGCCGTGATCAGCGTCTGATAGGCGCTTTGGGCGAACCAGTGCATCGTGGCGCCCACCAGCAGGAGCAGCAGGCTGGGCGATTGCCAGAAAATCAATGCGGCACCGATCCCTACCAACTTGGCCAGGACCAGTAGGTTGCGCCGTCCGAAGCGATCGGAAGCGGCGCCGACGAGAACCTGGGACACACCTCCGCCGATGGCCCCTGCGGACAGGTAGAACCCAACCGCGGCGAGACTGTCGGTAAGGTCCAGAATCACCAGCGCCGAGAGCAGCTGAAAAACGCCAAATGTAAGGCCCATTGTCAATCTCGCCGCCGCTGCGATCAGGTGGGCCCGATCGGCGAGCAGGCGCGGGTAGTCGGCAAACGAGGGGCTCCGACCCGCCACCGGCGGCGCCGGCAATTCCGGCAGCAGCAGCCAGATTGCCAGGGCGGACGCAGCCAGAATGGCACTGCCGCCCAGGATCGTTGCCCCGAGCCCGAATTCGGATCCCAGGGTCGTTAGCAGCGGGCCGCTCAGGCCCGGCGCCGCGACCATGACTAGGGCATTGATTCCCATGGCAAACCCGCGCCGCGGAGCACTCACCGCTCCCAGAAGATAGGCCGTGATTCCGGTCCAGTGAAACGGCATAAGTAGCCCCGCCAGCGGCGCCAGAGCGATTACCTGCCAACCCTGGTTGGCAATCCCGAGCAGGCCCGCAAAGGTGGCCATTCCGACGGTGCCCAGCAGATAGGTTCGGCGACTGCCCCAGCGAGCCGCGAACGTCCCGGCATACAGGCTCGTGCCGGTAGCCAGGGCCTGGATGATCAAGATTGCCGCCACAGCCCCCAACACGCCCGCGCCCATGTGGTCGCGCATCAGCACCGCCAGCAGCGTGAGCACCGGCATCCAACCGCCCGCGGATAGCGCAAAGCACAGGTGCAGCATGATGAAAGGCCGCTCGCGGACGCCGCCGCCCGAGATTGGCGTCCCCACGGGCGGGGTCACCATCGTCGCCCGCCTGAAGGAGACGCAGCAATATCGAGTGGCCTCTGAGCCCTGTCGGCCGAAGGGCCGCATCGTTGCAATCTGTTCAGATTCGCCACTTGCGCGGGTGTTTCAGGGATCGGCAGCGAGCTTGAACGCCCGGCGCGAGTGATTGCGTGGAGACCATACGTTTCCAGTTAAACCTGCAGCGTCCGACGGGGAAGCGCAAAAACGCTGGCCACTGCCGGCATGAAGAAGAGACCGGCGATCAGAAACGGAACTCGGTTGTCGAGCTGCCAGAGCAGCCCGCCCATGAGGGCGCCGATGAACATTCCCGACGAAAACATGCTCGTGTGCAGTCCCGACACGACAGGGATCTCTGCGGGGTCGACCAGATCGCCGGAGATTGCCGTAAGCAGCGTCTGAAATGCCGCCTGCGAGAAGGACTGCATGGTGGAGGCCAAAAGGAGCGCCGGCAGGTATTCGGCGCGCCAGAAGAGTAGCGCCGCGGCGGCCGCGATCAGTTGGGCGGCCGCCAGCAGATTGCGCCGCCCGATCCGGTCCGAGAGCGATCCAACGAGGACTTGGGAGGCGCCGCCGCCGATTGCCCCGGCGGTCAGATAAAAACCGACCGCGGCAAGCTGCCCGGTCAGGTCCAGGAGAACGAGTGCCGAGATCAACTGAAACACGCCGAACGCGGCACCGGAAACCAGCCGCGCAAAGGCGGCCACAAGGTTATGGCGACCACGCAGGATGCGCAGATAGTCCGAAAACCGAAAACGGTGCTTCCCGTTCGCCGCCGATTCGGCGCGGGCCAATTCGGGCAGCAGCCGCAGCGCCACCAGTCCGGCCACGGCCAAAAGCGCGGATCCACCCAACAGCGTCAGCCAGATGCCGACGCGCTGACCCAGGATCGTGAGCACGGGGGCGGTGATGCCCGGCGCCAGACTCATAACGAACGCACTGATCCCGGTTCCCATGCCCCGCTGCCGGGGATTGACCGCCTGCAATACGTAGGTGCTGATCCCGGTCCAGTAAAAAGGGACCGCCAGGCCGGCCAGCGGCGCCAGCGCGATCACCTGCCAGCCATCGGTAATCCGGCTGAGCGATCCGGCAAATAGGGTCATGCCGATCACGCCGATCAGGAAGGTCCGTCGGCCGCCCCAGCGCGCGGCGATGGAGCCGGCCAAAAAGCTCACCGTCGAAGCCACCGATTGAATGATCAATATCGTCGTCATCGCCGCGATTACCGTGGCGCCCAGGTGATCGCGCATGTAAACGGCCAGCAGCGCCCGCACCGGAGTCCAACCGCCCATGGCAAGGAATTGACAGACCGTTAAGACCACGTAGGGTCGATCGCGGAGCCGCCCCGCTGAAGGATGAGCTATCACCATGCCTCGTTCACGCATTGGGGCGGGCCGACCAGTTCACGCCCCGGGACCGGGTCGCGCGTGGATGCGTGACGGCCGGTTACAACCGGTTATCAGGGGTGGGGTTGATTTGCTCGGCAACCGCAAATTTTTGCAGACCGCTTCCACGCGCGGGCGACTCGCGGGGATTGGCACAATGAATGGGCCCGTGGCAATTGCGCCGGGACCCCCGGTCTCAAAAAACTCTCGAACCACCTTTTTGCCATGCGGCTCAATTCAAAAGAAAGTGCGATTTTGGCCGGCGACGCCGGCGAGGCGGCGCAATTGGCGCTGGCGATGCAGATAAAGGTGGGTGACTTCTTCGGTGCCGAGGAGTTCGTCCCGGTCCGGTCGGCGCACCTGGCCGCCGACGCCGAATCGCTGCGTGATTTCGGGGCCGGCTACCTGCGTTCGATAGTTGCCCGCGGCGGCCGATTCAAGGTGCCGACCACGACCAATGCTGGCGCCGCCGACCCCGACCGCCCGGGCGTGCTCGGGCAGCGCGAGGTCTGGCATCAGCGGACCCAGGCGATCAACGGGGCCCTCGAGGAGCTTGGCGCCCACATGTGCCTGACCTGCGTGAACTACCAACTGCTCGACCAGCCGCACCTGGGTGAGCACCTGGCCTGGGGCGATACCGGAACCGTCATCTGGGCCAACTCGATTTGCGGCGCGCGGTCGAATTTCGAAGCCGGCCCAGCGGCGCTTTGCGCCGGCCTTACCGGGCTGACTCCCAAGTACGGGATGCACCTGGATTCACACCGGCATGCGCAGGTGCTGGTCAACGTAAGTGCGCACCCGCGGGGGCGCGGTCAGTGGAGCGCACTGGGCGGCCTGGTGGGTCGGCAGCTTAACGACTACTGGAAGATCCCCTGCTTTGTCGGCGATGCCGGAATTCCAAGCCCGGACGAGCTTAAATTCTTCGGCGCCGCTCTGGCCAGTTTCGGGTCCACACCGATGTTCCACTGGGTGGGATTGACCCCCGAAGCTCCCAATGTGGCAGCGGCGTTCGGGGGCCGGCGACCGCAGCGGACGATCATCGCCGACGATGCCGCGGTGGCGGCATTCATGCGCGAATTCACCCCTGCGACCGAGACTGCCGACGTGGTCGCGTTCTCTGCCCCGCAGCTCTCACCGACCGAGATCGCCGACCTGGCCGAGAGATTTAGGGATCGGCGCGTACACGGAAAAGTGTTGTGCCTTGTCACGACCAGTCCGATGGCGCGCCTGGAGGCCGAACGGCTCGGGCATGCGCGATTGCTTGCCGATGCCGGTGTCGAATTGGTCGCCGGGACCTGCTTCTACGTGATGGCGCCGCACGAGTTGGCCAGTTCGCACGGCTACCGAACCATCGTTACCGACTCGGCCAAGCTGACCAACATCATCTCCGGATACGGCTACCAACCGGCCCTGCGCAGCACCCAAGATTGCGTCGCCGCCGCCCTCACCGGCCGGATCCCGTGAGCGGTCCGCCCGACCTGATTCTCAAAGGGCGCCCCGGCGTGGGGCCCCCGGTCAGCGGTATCGCGCTGGTCTCCAATTCGGGGTTTTCAGCCCGCTACGATCTGGATCGCGAACGGGGCGTGTTTTCGCGACCGGCGCACGACCTGTACGGTCAGAGTTATCTGAATCGGGTCCTGGTTTTCCCGACCGCCAAGGGAGGGATAGCAACTTCCTGGATGCTGGCCGAGATGGCCTCGCGCCAATTGGCGCCCTTGGGACTGCTGTTTTCCTCCACCAATCCGGTCATGGTACAGGGTGCGGCCCTGGCCGATCTTCCACTCCTGGCCGGACTGGAACCCGACCCGGCGAAGGCGATAGTCAGCGGCGACCGGTTGGAATTGGACCCGGCCGCCGGTTTGGTCCGGGTCTGGCGGTCGGCGAACAAATAAACATCCGCCGACGGGCATCCGCCGGCAAAAAACACCGGGAGCAAATGGTGAAATCCAATCGGCCCAACATCCTCTTTATCTCCATGGACCAGCTTCGCTACGATGCGCTTGGGATAACCAGCGGGGGGCGGGTCAAGACACCCAATATCGATCGCCTGGCCCGCGAAGGCGTGTTGTGCGAGAAGTTCTTCGTTCACTCACCGATGTGCCAACCATCGCGGGCGTCGATCGTCACCGGAAGGTTTCCGCGGGTAACCGGGGTGCGCTGGAACTGGTACAACCTGCCCGACGACCCCAACCTGGCCCGCATGCTCGGGGCGGCCGGATACCGCACCATGGCCATCGGCAAGATGCACTTTACGCCGATCGAGGACGACCACGGATTCAAGGACCGCGTCTACGTGGAGGGCAAGATGTTTTCCGACTACGACGAATACCGCTCGATGCTGCGCACCAAGGGCCTTGACGGGCGCTATTTTGAGCATGTGCGGCGCTGGAACAACGTCGACAACTTCGGCGCCGAGGTTTTCCCGCTGGGCGATGCGAACTATGTCGATTCCTTCATCGGCGCGCGCGGCTCGGAGATGATCGAATCATGCCCGGACGAGCCATTCTTTGCCTGGTTCTCGTTCTGCAATCCGCACATGCCATTCGACCCGCCCGATTCGGTCGCCGGCATGTACGACCCGGCAGAGATGGAAATACCGCCCGATTTCGCTCGCCCGCAGACGATGCGTTGGCCCGAGTACCGAACCAGTTCCGGTCAGCAGGATTTCACCCTATTGACCGAAGACAAGCTGGCCCGGATAAAGGCCTATTACTACGCCACGATCTCGCTCGTCGATCGCGAGATCGGCCGCCTGCTTGAAACCCTCGAGCGCAAGGGCGTGTTGGACGATACCGTCATCTTCTTTTTTTCCGACCACGGCGAGATGCTCGGTCACCGCGGGGTCCTGTGGAAAGGGCGCATGCTCTACGACCACATCACCCACGTCCCCCTCATCGTGCGGTACCCGCGCGAATACGCGGGCGGGCAAATCGTCTCCGACCTCATACAGGCGGTTGACCTGGTGCCGACGGTGCTGGATTTCTGCGGGGTCGACGGGCATATCGGCTTGCAGGGCGCAAGTTTTAGGCGCCTGCTTGCCAAGGAGCAGGTCCCCTGGCGACAGTGGGCATTCGCTGAGTCGTTGAACATGAAGATGCTGCGCACCCATGACTGGAAACTGATCCACTACGGGTCAAAACCCTACGGCGAGCTCTACCACCTGGCCGAGGATCCACTCGAACTGGTGAATCTCTATGAGGATCCGCGCTGGCGCGACCGGCGGTTTGAGCTAACCCGGATGCTGGCGGACGTCCTGATCGACACCGAAGACCAGTTGCCGGGGCCGGCCACCGGCACTGCCTACGAAGGGCTTTCCGGGGACCATCCGGCGCAGGAATACGGCGGTCGCGATCCCGATTCCTACGCCTTCGGGAGATGAGCCTGAATGGCGGTCCGCGACCGCCGGGAGGCCTGCGGCGCTATTTAGGCGCGTTTAACCCGCCTTGCTTCCCGGTCACAAAGTAGTGCGCCCGCTCAGCGATGTTTACCGAGCGGTCGGCGATACGCTCCAGGGTGTGGGCGATCCAGATCAGATAGGTGGCGCGGCGGATCGAGGCCGGGTCCTCGATCATGTATGAAAGCAACTCGCGCAACACCTGCTGATAAAGATCGTCGATCTCGTCGTCCCTTTGGCGCACCGCCCAGGCGCGCTGCACGTCGCGTTCGGTGAACGCCAGCATCGCAGTGTGCAGCATGCCGGTTGAGATATCGGCCATGCGCGGTATGTCGATCAGGGGCTTGAGCGGCGGCTCCGGGCCCATCTGGATCCCGATTCTGGCAATTCCTTCGGCGTAGTCGCCGATTCGCTCCAATTCGGCGGCGATAAGCAGCACTGAGATGATCTGGCGCAGATCGGCCGCCATCGGCGCCTGCATCGCGATCAGCTCGATGCAGTGTTCCTGGATAGCCAGTTCCTCGGCGTCGATCTCGTCATCGTGGGCGATGACCTGCCGCGCCAATTCCATGTCCCGTTGGCGAACCGCTTCGATGCAGTCGCGGACCGAGCGCTCGACCCGGTTGGCCAGGATGATCAGCCGGTCCTGGGCATATTCCAGGTTCTTGGTGTACTCGTGCCGCTGGGCCCCTAGAGTCATTGCAATCAACCAAATCTGCCGGTGATGTAGGCCTCGGTGCGTTCATCGGTGGGATTGGTGAACACCTTCTGGGTCTCGTCGAACTCGATCAGTTCGCCGGCCTCCGCGTCGACTACCAGAAAGAACGCAGTCAAATCGGAGATGCGCGCCGCCTGCTGCATGTTGTGGGTCACGATCACGATCGTGTATTTCTGGCGCAGCTCGCGGATCAGGTCCTCGATCTTGGTGGTTGCGATCGGGTCCAGCGCCGAACAGGGTTCATCCATCAGAATCACGTCCGGCGCGACCGCGATCGCGCGGGCGATGCAGAGACGCTGCTGTTGACCGCCGGAGAGGGCCAGCGCCGATCGCTTGAGATCGTCCTTGACCTCCTCCCAAAGTGCGGCCTGGCGCAGGGAGCGCTCGACAAGTTCGTCCATATCACCCTTGTACCCGTTCACTTTGGGGCCGTAGGCGACGTTTTGATAGATCGACTTGGGGAAGGGATTCGGCTTCTGGAACACCATCCCGATCTGGCGTCGGACCTCGACCGGATCGACCGCGCGCGCGAAAATGTTGTGGCCTCGATATAGGACCTCGCCCTCGACCCGGGTACCCCGCACCATCTCGTTCATGCGGTTAAACAGGCGCAGATAGGTGCTCTTGCCGCAGCCCGATGGACCGATGATTGCGGTCACCTGATTGTGCGGAATGGTTAGCGTCACGTCTTCCAAGACCAGCTTGCTGCCATACCAGAAACTCACCGACTTGGTGGCCAGGATCGGCTGGGTGCCGGTCTCGCCGTTGGCTCCCGGGTGGATCTGCGGCGCCGAGGCAGGGGTGTTGGTGGAGGCTCCGGTGGAACTTAATTTGGATAACATCAGCGGTTCGCTCGCTCGAATCGGTAGCGCAGGATGATTGCGGTCAGGTTCGCCCCCAGCAGCACTGCCAATAGCACTACGATACCGCCGGCGGCCAGGGAGGAAAATTCGGGGTCGGGCAGGGAGATCCAGTTAAAGATCTGGATCGGCAGCACGGTGAACAGGTCCATCGGCCCCTGTGGATCGAACGCGATATAGGTCAGCGCCCCGATCGTAATCAGCGGCGCGGTTTCGCCGATAGCCCGCGCCAAGGCCAGGATCGTGCCGGTCAGGATTCCCGGCAGGGCCGCCGGCAGAACCGTCTTGTAGATCACTTCCCAGCGGCTGGCGCCGAGCGCAAATCCACCCTCGCGCAGCGAATCGGGAACCGCCCGGACGGCTTCGCGCGAGGCGACGATGATGATCGGCAGGATCAGCAGCGACATCGTCAGGGCGCCGGCCACGATGCTGCGGCCGAGCCCGAAAGTGCGCACAAACAACCCCAGGCCGAGCAGGCCGTAAACGACCGAGGGAACGCCGGCCAGGTTGGCGATGTTTATCTGGATGAACCGGGTTACCCAACTCTCGGGGGCGTACTCCTCAAGGTAGATCGCGGCCGCCACTCCCAAGGGAAATGAAATCAGAGCCGTAAAGCCGATCAGCCAGAGGCTCCCCAGCAGTGCCGAGCGCAGGCCCGATTCTTCCGGGAAGCGCGATGGAAAGCTGGTCAGAAAGCCCCAGTCGATCTCGGGTAGGCCGCGCGAGAACACGTCTGCGAGCAGCGTCGCCAGGATCGCCAGGGCCACGACCACCGACGCCATCGTGGCCGCGTAGAAGATCCAGGTCTTGAACCTGCGCCATCCGAGGGAACGCCGTGCGGCGCTTCCGGCAAACCCGCGCGCGCTCATTCGTAGACCTCCCGGAAGCGCCGCACCAGCCAGTCGCCGAGCAGATTCATCACAAACGTCATGGCAAACAGCAGCGTGCCGACCGCAAATATGGTCTGGTATTCGATCGTTCCCTGCGGGGTGTCACCGAGCGAAACCTGGACGATGTAAGCGGTCATGGTCTCCATCGAATTGAGCAGGTCAAAACCGATTCGCGGCTGCTGGCCGGCGGCGATCGAAACGATCATGGTTTCGCCGATTGCCCGCGAAACCGACAGGATCACGGCTGCCAATATTCCGGACAGCGCCGCCGGGACGATCACCTTGAATGCGGTCTCCAGCTTGGTTGCGCCGAGGGCGTAGGACCCTTCGCGCAGACCCGCCGGCACCGCCTGCAGGGCATCCTCGGCGATTGACGCCATCATCGGCAGGATCATGAACCCCATTACGACACCGGCCGAGAGAACGTTGAATACCCCCGCGTCGGGGAATATTTCGCGCAGGACCGGGGTGACAAAAAGCAGCGCGAAATATCCGTAAACAACCGTCGGGATCCCGGCCAGGATCTCCAGCATGGGCTTCAGGACGGTGCGAAGTTTCGGGGTGGCGACTTCGGACATGAAGATCGCCGCCAAAAGCCCCAGCGGAACCGCGATGGTCATGCCGACCAGCGCCACCGCCAGGGTGCCGTTGACCAGCGGCAGGACGCCGAAGTGCTTGGATACGAACAGCGGCGTCCAGCGGGTCCCGGTGAGGAACTCCAGCGGCGTGACCTGGGTGAAGAACTGGAAGGTCTCGCCCAGCAGCGTGAAGATGATCCCGGCGGTGGTGAGCACCGAGACCGCGGCGGCCGAAAAAAGGATCGCGCGCACCGCGCCCTCGGTGATGACGCGCTTGCGCTTGGGGGAAAGATCTATGGTCCGTCGCTGTTGCATTAATGCCCGCTCAGGTGGCTGCAATCGGCGGCCTGATCAAAATATTGCAGTCGCAGAAATTGCCGGGTCGAACCAGGCGGCCGCCGGCGACCCCGGGGACGAGGTGCCGCCGACCGCTGCGGCACGTTCAGCGGGACTCGAATTTTTCGAACTGGTCAGCGTACATGGCGTCCGGCAGGGCCACGTAACCGACATCTGCGGCCAAATTCTTGGCGTTCTCGAGGTAGAAGTGAATGAAGGCCTCGACCTCGGGGCGCTGGGCCGCCTGGTTGCTCACGTAAAAAAACAGCGGGCGTGAAAGCGGCGCATATGTGCCATCGTTGACGGTCGCCTCGGACGGGAGGATGCAGCCTGAACCACCATCGACTGCGACCAGCTTCAGGCGGTCGGCATTGGCGGCGTAGTAGGCGAGGCCGAAGAACCCGGTTGCGCTGGCGTCACCGGCAATGCCCTGGACCAGGACGTTGTCGTCCTCCGACGGGGTGAAGTCGCCGCGGCTAAGGCCCTCTCCGCCGTTTATGGCATCGGTGAAGTAGTCAAACGTCCCCGAGTCGACGCCGGGGCCGTAGAGGATCAGGTCTTCGTCCGGAAAACCGTCGCGCACCTGCGACCAGTTGGTGATTTCGTCTTCGGCTTCGGGGCCCCAGATCCGGTTGAGTTCGTCGACGGTTAGGCAGTCCACCCAGTCGGCGTTGGGATTGGCAAGCACCGCCAGCCCATCAAAGGCCACGGTGAGCTCGGTGAACCCGATTCCGTTCTCGGTACAGGTGGCGATTTCCAAATCCTTGATCGCGCGCGAAGCGTTGGAGAGATCGGTCTCGCCGATGCAGAACTTCTTGAATCCGCCACCGGAGCCCGAAACCCCCACCGGGATACGGACATTGGGGTAAACCTTGGCAAATTCCTCGGCCACTGCCTGGGTGACCGGGCCGACTGTCGAGGATCCATCGGCCAGGATGGTACCGCTGAGTTCTGCCTTCTCTTCCATGGGTTTGTCTTCCATGGCATCTACGGATTTCGGATCCGGAGCCGCGACGGCTGGGACCGCCTCTTCCTCGCCACAGGCGGCCAACGCGGTCACGGCGACGATGCCGGCGCCGGCAGCCAGCAAGCGGCGTCGCGGTAGTTGGGTCATTGCGCGTCCTGTCAAAGGCTGTTACTGCCAACCCGTCCCAAAGTTAGGGCGCGCTGCCGGCGCATCGTTGCGCCTACCTCAACAGAGCATCAATTCACATTTAAGGGATCGTCAATGTCGTCCACGGACAGGTTGGAACTGCTCCGCACGGGGATCGAAAGGACGAATTCCGACCCGCTCTCGGCCCCGGCCGAGAGTACCCGGATCCGGCCTCCGTGCAGCTCAACCATCTGCCTGGCAATGGTCAGGCCCAGCCCCGCGCCGGCGGCCCCACGAGCAGGATCGCCCTTGAAGAACCGTTCGAAGATCCGCTCCTGAATCGCAGGGTCGACGCCGACGCCCTGATCGGCTACCCGAACCAGGGCACCTTGGGGGGATTCCTCGCAGGCGATGCGCACCGACTTGCCTGGAGCCGTGAATTTGATGGCGTTCAGGACCAGGTTGGCGATCGCGATCTCTATCTTGGAACGATCCGCGTGGACCGGCACCCGGCCGGATGGTTCAACCGCCATCTCAACCTGGGCGCGCCGGGCGACCTGATCGAGGCGGCCGCCCAGTTCGGCCACCAACTCGCCCAGATCGAACCGCTGCCAGTCCATTCGGTTGGTAAGCGCGTCGGCCCGTGCGGCTGCAATTACGTTCTCGGTCAAATCGATCAGGCGGTCGGCCTCGGCATCGATCCGGGCCAGAAAATCATCGCGGATCCGGGGGCGATCGGCGGCGCCGCCGATGAGCGCTTCGCACAACGACTTGATCGCCGCAATCGGGGTGCGCAGGTCATGTGAAATGTTGGCGATCAGATCGCGCTGGGCGGCGCGCTGATCCTCAATCGCGGTTACGTCCTGCAGTATCAGGAGCACCCGCACTACCGCCCTCACCGAGACCGGGGTGGCCACCACTTGCAGGACCATGTTCGGAAGGACCGGGCGCACTATCCGGCGTCGGGTGGACTTGTCGTGGCGAACGCTGGCTACCAATTCGACGATCTCGGCATCGCGGGTCAAGCGCGTAAGCGAGACCTGGTTGGTTTCGTTGCGGTCAGCGTCGAAGATACGGATGGCGGCCGCGTTGATTGCCACGACGTGATCGTCGCCGTCGAGCACCACCACCCCGTCGGCCATGTTCTCCAGCAGATGCTGCAGATCCCGGGCTATGGCCTCGCCGCGCCCCAGCCGCCGCGCGATTCGATCGGCCGAATCAAGATAGTCGTTAAAACTGGCGGAGCCGAATCCCAGACGCCGGGCGATTGCGGTCAAGGCCGCGTGGCGGCGATCCAACCACAGCTTGACGGCGATCGCCCCGCCGGCCCCCAGAACCGCCGCCAGCGCCAGCGCGAGCAAAGCCGCGCTCGGCGCAGTCCACCCTTGGGAGAAAATCCCCAGCAGGGTCCCGAGCAGGATTCCCGCCGGAACGATCAACCAGAGCCAGCGGTTAATCAAGGCGATCTAAAGGCGGGCGTAGCGGTACCCCGAACCGCGCGCCGTCTGGATTCGCCGGGGGTCGGAGGGGTCGGCTTCAATTTTTCGCCGGAGCTGGCTGATGTGCACCCTCACGGTACGGGTATCGTCGATAAAGTCGTGTCCCCAGACCTGGCGGATTAGATCTTCGGGCGAAAACACGCGGCCGCGATGGCGCAGCAAGTGCTCGAGGAGATCGAATTCCTTGGGTCGCAGATCCACCGCTTCGCCACCGATTTCCAGGCGCATTTCAGCGCGGTCCAACAGCAAATCGCCGTCAACCAGCGGCGCGTCGTTATCACGCGCTTCGATCTGACCCAGCAGCATCGCGTAGCGCCGCAAAAGCGCTTTGATCCGAGCTTGCAGTTCGCGCACCGAAAAGGGTTTGGTAACGTAGTCGTCGGCGCCTATTTCAAGCCCCACGACCCGGTCGATCTCATCATCGCGGGCAGTTAGCATCACCACCGGCACGGTTGAAGACTTTCGGATGCGCTGGCAGGCTTCGAACCCGTCCATACCGGGCAGCATCACGTCCAAAAGCACCAAGTCGATCAGATTGCCGGCCAGGTGCTCCAACCCCTCTTCAGCGGTGGCGCAGGCGTGGATCCTAAATCCCGATTCGCGCAGGTTGTAGCGCAGCGACGCCACCAGATTGGGCTCATCGTCGACCAGCAGGATGCGCGGCGCCGGAGTGGTGTTTTTCAATTGAGCACCTTACTGGGAGTTGCCTTGAAGGGCCTGGCGGCGGGTTCTGCTCCCAATCAGTGGTGGATTTCGATGCGCGTGCCCACCTGGCAAAAGTCGAATGTGAAGTCCGAGTCCGGCAAGCGCAAGTTCAGACAACCGTGGG
Source organism: Chloroflexota bacterium (assembly GCA_965217845.1). Taxonomy (GTDB): domain Bacteria; phylum Chloroflexota; class UBA11872; order UBA11872; family VXNJ01; genus VXNJ01. Next base: position 1,354,466 of record OZ244573.1, on the reverse strand, counting down.
AGCGCCGGGTGCCGAAATCATCATGCCAGTAGGCGTAGTGAAAGGCGTGGCCTTCCCAGGTGAAGTAGATGGTGTTGTAGACGTTGCTGATGTCGTAAAACTCTTGCGTCCCCCAGAGTCCCGACATGCGCTCGGACCTGACCTTGCGGTTAACGATGAACGTGCCCGGCGGAGTCTCAAAGGCATCTTTGCCCGATGACGTCGGGAATTGGTATTGGGCGCCTTCGGCCGAATGCAGGGTCACAAGCTGCGACGTTAGGTCAACGTCCACCCAGCGGCCCGCGACCGGCCCCATTGAAGGGCGAAATTCGGCCGGATCGTAAAGACGGGCGCCTTTGAGGGGCGCCACCCCGGGGGTGGCAACGCCGTGCGCGGCGGCCAGGAAGCGCCCGATTGGGAGCGGCTCCGGCGACTGACCGGCCTTTGCCACCGCGACCGCCTTTTGAAACGGTTGCAGGATCGTGAACTCGTCGAGCCGGTAGGCCCAATCCACCGGATCGCCCCAGGCGAATACCCCGCCAGTGTCGCGATGCCAATCAAAAAAGGTAGGGTGCATCCCCACTTCAGGTTGCCACGGAATGAGCGCCTCGGAAAAATCTCGTGCCAACGACGACAACTCCACCCCGCGCCGATTCAGCCAATCGGACCCGGCGGCCAGTGACCGGACCTTGGTCAGTTCCGGGGCACCGAGATCGGTCGTTAAAGCCCCGAATTCGAAGAACTGGACGGTCTGCGGGCCACGTGGCTGCGGCTCCGAAATCGGCCAGCCAAATGTGCTTTCGGCGCCGTACCGGTTCCAGTGATCCAGGATCGACCCGCTGAGGTTGTGCCCGGTCTGCGGAACATACACGATGGTCTCTTGCTCCTGAGGTACGGCCTCTTTAGCCCCGGCCGGTGCCAGCAGGGCGGCCCTGGCCGGGCGCGCGGCGGCGGCCATTCCAGCGGCTGCCCCGGCGGCGGCCAACCCCAACAATCGGCGGCGTGCCGAACGGGCATGGTTTTGGTGGCCACGTTGTTCTCTGGTAGCCATGATGCGGATGCGCTCGCTCCAGATCCAGCTGTGCGTCCTACTACCCAGAATTATTATGAGAAACGCCGCCAAGGCGGTGTTGCCGGTTACCCGATATCAACTTTCCGGCGGTCGCACCGCGACCCCAATCGCTTACCGCAAAAGGCGGCTTCAATGATTCCAACCCGCCGGTTCGGCCGACATCAAGATGAAGTCAGCATCATCGCCGTGGGCTGCGGCCACATCGTCCGCCCCGGGACCACCTTCGAGCAATCGGTGGCCATCGTACAGGCGGCGATCGAGCGCGGGGTCAATTTCATCGACACCGCCTGGGACTACGGCGAGGGAACTAGCGAGGTCCGGGTCGGTGCGGCAATTGCGGGCCGGCGCGACGAGCTGTTCCTGGCCACCAAGGTGTGCGCCCGCGACCGCGCCACGGCGGCGGCGCAGATCGCCGAGTCGCTAGAGCGACTCGGCACCAACCAGGTTGACCTGCTGTCCCTGCACGAGATCAATTACGACAACGACCCCGAGTGGTGCTTTGCGCCCGATGGGGCGATCGAGGCGCTGCTGGACGCGCGCGCCCAGGGCAAGACCCGCTACATCGGATTCACCGGCCACAAGCATCCGGCGATCTTGGTCGAGATGTTGGGGCGTTTCGACGGTTGGGACGCGGTGCAGATGCCGGTCAACGTGTACGACGCTTCCTACCGCAGCTTCATAAACCAGGTGCTGCCGATCATCGTCGAACGCGGCATGGCCTGCATCGGCATGAAGTCGCTTGGCGGCAACGGGCAATTTATCAGAGATGGCGGCCTGACCGCCGAGCAGTGCCGCCGCTTTGCGCTTTCGCAGCCCATAACCACACTCAGCTGCGGCATGGCAACCCTGGCCGACACGGAACAGGACACCGCCATCGGGGCGCAGTTCGAGCCGTACTCGACTGAGGAGCTGCGGGCGTTGGTCCACGGGGTGCGCAATGAGGCCCGCGACGGACGGCATGAGTGGTTCAAGACCAACAACTTCTTCGACAACTGGTATCACCGCGAGCAGCACGGGTACCCGGAAGTGGCCGATGTGCGCAGCGCGCTCGGGCTGAAGTGATCGCCTAGCTAGATACCGAAACGCACCCCGGGTTCGGCGTCAGGTCCCCGGGCGCAGGCGTGAGTAAAGCAGCAGCCCGCCGGCGGCGATAAGGGCGATCGGCCAAAAGTCCAGCGCCAGTCCGAACAAGTCGCCGACAAATGACCAGAGCCGCACCGGGACCCAATAGTCGACCAGGAGCACGCCCCCGAGCAGGATAAGGGCGATTCCGGCGATGATCGGCGCGTTGGAACGCCGGCCTACGTTGGCGCGCACCTCAACCCGGGGGGAGGCTTCCCGCGGCGGGGCGGCGCTGGAATCGGCATCGGTGCCCGCGTCCGGTTCGGATGCAGCCGGGGCATCCCCGCCAGCGTGCTCGGACGGCCCCGCGAGACCGGATTCGGCGGCCGCCCGGGTTTCGGCGACCGAGCGCGGCGGCACGATGACCCACATGGCGACGTAGGCCAGCAATCCAACTCCGGAGGTGACCAGCCCGACTAGGACCCAGAGCAGGCGCACCAGGGTCGAATCGATTCGCAGCGACTCGGCCAGTCCGCCGGCGACCCCGGAGAGCATGCGGTCGCTTTCGCTACGGTAGAGGCGGAAAGGGGGTTTTTCGGAATCGCTCATTGTTGCAACTCCCGGCGGCAACTTGCGGTTCGCAGCCTAAACGTCAGGGTCATCACCACTCCATTTTGGCGCCGTCGAAGAAGAATCCACCGTTGGGGCCATCTGGCGGTAGCAGCGCCAGCTTGATAACGCCAGCAGCCGCGGTTTTAACGTCCAGATCCGCGTCGGGGCCACCCATGTCGGTTCGCACCCAGCCGGGGTGGGCGGAGTTGACTTTGATGTCATCATCACCGACCAGATCGGCAAATACCCGCGTGACCGCGTTGGCGGCGGTCTTCGAGATCCGGTAGGCAGGAAAGTTTGAAGTCATCCGCGCCAGCTGCCCTACGCCCGAGGTCACGTTCACGATCCGGCCATAGCCCTGCCGTTGCATCACCGGGAAGGCGGCGCGGCAGACCCGATAAACGCCCAGCGCGTTCACTTGGAAGCTGTCCAGCAGGGTCGCATCGGTCGTCGCCAGCGCCTGCACCTGGCCCGGCGGCGGGGTTTCGTCCAGCATCGCCCCGGCATTGTTGACCAGCACGTCCAGGCGTCCACAGGCGCCCAGCACGAATTCGACCGCACGGTCCACCGTGAAACGTTGGGTCACGTCCATCGGGCAGTAGATGACCTCGATGCCGTCGGCGGCCAACAGCTGTACCGCTACCGCCCCCAAACGCTCGTCGCGCGAGGAGAGCACGGTGCGCATCCCGGACCGCGCCAGCTGTCGGCAGCTCTCGAGCCCGATCCCGCGGTTGGCGCCGGTGACCAGGGCCACCCTGGTTTGGTTCATTGCGGTTGCCCCGTCCGGTCAACTTTTTGGCACACGATTGCCTCTTAGAGATTTTTCCAGATTGGGCCAGGGCCGGAAGCAGCAAAACATGCCACGCCACCGGACACACTTTTAAAGTAAGTGGGGTCTAGGCTGCCCAAGTTCCCCGACCGCGTCCCTGAAAGCAGCGCAAATGGACCATCCCAATTTCCTCATCATCATGTCCGACGAACACAACCCGGCCTACAGTTCGGTTTACGGTCACCCGACGGTGGAGACCCCGAATCTCGAGCGCCTGGCGGCCGCCGGGGCCACGTTCGAGAATGCGTACTGCAACTCGCCGCTCTGCGTTCCCTCGCGGGCTTCGTTCATGTCGGGTCGCTACGTGCATGATCTCGAGGTCTGGGACAACGCCAACACTCTGCGGACCGACCAGATCACCTGGGCGCACCGCCTAAATTCGCTTGGCTACGACACCGCCCTCTGCGGCAAGATGCATTTCGTCGGGCCCGACCAGATGCACGGCTTCAAATACCGCCTGCTCGAGGACATCCACGGTGGTGGAACGACCACTGGGCGCTTGCCCGACTGGGAAACCGGTCACTTCACTAATGCACCCAACAATGCCCGGCGCCTGATCGAAGTACCGCGACCCGGCGACTACTTCCATCTCCGCTATGACGATGAAGTGGCCAGCCGCACGATCGAGTTCCTCTCCCAGCCGGACCGCCGCGAGCGCCCGTTTGCGATCTGCGCATCCATCTTCACGCCTCACTTTCCGTTCATCGCCCGCGACCAGCACTACTACAAGTACTACCCGGATAACGTCGAGCTGCCCAAGCATGGCTACGGCGATCTGGGTGAACTGCATCCCCAGAGTGAGCGCATGCTCGACATGTTCCAGGTGCGCGACATACCCGCAGAGCAGGTCCGCAAGGCCCGCGCCGCCTACTACGGTATGTGCACCTTCGCCGACGAAAAGATCGGCCAGATGGTCGACGCCCTGGACTACCTGGGGCTGGGCGACAACACCGTCGTAGCCTACGTTTCCGATCACGGCGAACAGCTCGGCGAAAAGGGGCTCTGGTACAAGTGCGGCTTCTATGACGCCTCCACCAAGATCCCCTTCCTGGTGCGCTGGCCAGGAGTGACGCAGGCCGGCAGCCGCTATACGCGGGTGACCTCACTGCTGGACCTGGTCAAAACCGTGCTCGAGGGCGCCGGCGCCGACAGCGAGCTCTGTGAGGGCACTTCGCTGCTGCCGCTGCTTTCCGGCGAGGAAGCCGACGGCGGCGGGACCGCCATCTGCGACTATTACGCCCACGGTTCGATTGCTCCGGGGCGCAGCATCCGGCAGGGCCGCTACAAGCTCAACTTCTACCGCGGTGAGCGCCCCGAGCTCTTCGACCTGGAGGGCGATCCCGAGGAGATCAATGACCTGGCCGGCGATCCCGCGCACACCCAGACTCTGGAGCGCCTGCGCGAGGCCGCATTCGCCAGCTGGGATCCGGGCGCGATCGCGCTCCGGGTGATCGATTCGCAGCGCTCGCGGTCCAAGCTCATCGGCGCGGTCGGCGATCAGCCTTGGGGTCAGCCCTATCAGGGCGGCAATTTCGCCTGATCGGAGACCGCAACGCGCACTGCCAATCCATTGATTACATCGAGTAAAACCCATGTCCAAACCGCCCAACGTTCTGATCGTGATGAGCGACGAGCACTCGCGCAACTTCACCGCCCCCTACGGCCACCCATTCGTTAAGACCCCCAACATGCAGCGCCTGGCCGATGAGGGCGCCACCTTTCTGAACGCTTACTGCAATTCGCCGATCTGCGGCCCTTCGCGGGCGTCCTTTATGGCCGGCCAGCACGTGCCGGACATCGAGGCCTGGGACAACGCCGCCGCCCTAAGCAGCGACGAAGCCACCTGGGGGCACCTGCTAAATGCGGCCGGCTACGAAACCGTCCTGTGCGGGAAGATGCACTTCCAGGGACCCGATCAGATGCACGGCTTCCAACGTCGCATCCTCTCCGACGTGCACGGTACCGCCAATCCCAAGCTGACCGCGGACTGGCAAGAATGGCACCCCGAGAATGCGGCCGCCGGGCAGGAGATGTTCACCGCCGCCGGCCCCGGCGAGGACAAGTATTCGGCCTACGACGAGGTCGCCGCCGCCCAGGCCAGCACCTACATCCGCGCCCGGGAAGGATCGGACCGTCCTTGGGCGTTGTTGGTGGGTTTCATCACTCCCCACTTCCCGTTCGTGGCACGGCAAAAGTACTGGGATTTGTACTACCCCGAGCATGCCGACCAGCCGCGGATACCCGCGCACATGGACGAGCTGCATCCGCACAAGCGCCGCCTGGCGGAGTGGTTCTCCTACGTGAATGTCGACCCCGAGCTGGTGGCGCGGGCGCGGGCGGCCTACTACGGCCTGATCACCTATTGCGATGACTGTCTGGGCCGGGTTCTGGCCGCGGTCGATGAGTCCGGCCAGGGCGATGACACGATCATTGTTTACACGTCCGATCACGGGGACTCGGTCGGCGAGCACGGAATGTGGACCAAACAGACTTTTTACGAGGATTCGGTCGGGGTGCCGCTGCATATCCGCTGGCCGGGGAACGTCGATCCCGGTCGCCGCGTGAAGCAGCCGGTCTCGCTGATCGACCTCACGCGGACGATCTTGGACGCCGCCGGAGTCGAGGCGCCCGACTACTGGTCCGGGGAAAGCCTACTCGGATTGGCATCCGGCGCCCCGGAAGGACCCGGCGAGGTTATCGCCGACTACACCGCGGTGGCCGGGATTGGACCCTGCCGAATGGTGCGGGTCGGGGACCTCAAATACAACTACTACCACGGCGAGTCCGAGGAGTTGTTCGATCTGGCGACGGACCCCGATGAGTTGGTCAATCAGATCGATAACCAGCAGTATGCGGAGGCATTGGCCCACTTGCGGGCGCGGGCGCGCCGCAAATACGATCCCGATGCGGTCTACCGGCGCGCGCTGCGTTCGCAGCAGAATCGCAAACTAATAAACTCCGGCCGGGAATTTATTCCATCGGGTTCCTGGGAGCCGGGGCGACCTTAGGCAATACCCAGATTTTGGTCCGGCGCTAGGCGCCGGTCAGCCGGACCGCGTGGTCCGGCGGGGATCGGGTTGACGGCCCCGCGCTAGCCCTTAATTCCACTCATGACGATGCCTTGCGTGAACAGTTTCTGCAGGATCATGTACACGACAAACAGCGGCACCGCTGAAATCATGGTCCCGGCCATCAGCAGGCCCCAGGGAATGACCTCGCCTTTCATGCTGGCAAGACCCACCTGGATCGTCATGAACTTCTCCTGGTTGATCACCACCAGCGGCCAGAGGAAATTGTTCCAGGAGGCGGTGAACGTGAAGATCATAAGTGCGGCCAGCGCCGGTTTGGAATTGGGCAGGATTATCTGCCAGAGGACCCTGAACCAGCCGCAGCCGTCGATCCGGGCCGCGTCCTCAAGCTCGCGCGGCATATTCAGCATGAACTGGCGTATCAGGAAAACCCCGAAGAATTCGACCAGCTGCAGCGAAGCGATTCCCTGGTAGGTGTTGACCCAGCCGAGCTCCTTAATGATGATGAAGCTGGGGATTAGGCGCACCTGGATCGGGATCATCATCGCCCCCAGGTAGACGTAGAAAATGAAATCGCGACCGGGCCAGCGCAGGCGCGCGAATGCGTATCCGGCCAGCACCGTAAGGGTCATGTTGGACGCGATTACGATGAACCCAATCAGGAAGCTATTTAGCAGCCAGCGGACGATCGAATAGTCTTCGATTATGTCAATATAATTCTGCAGATAGAGCGTGTTGGGCAGGAAGTTGAGCCCGGGTTCGAAGATCTCTCGTTCCTGTTTGAGCGATCCCGAGAACATCCACATGTAGGGGATGGTCACGAAGAGGACGCCCATGACCAGGGCGGCGTAGAGTACCAGCCTGCCAAAGCGGCGCCAGCCCTGCGTCCGCCGCGAACGGATCGTGATGCTGGGATCGCGCACCGCGACCGCGTCCATTACTTGGGTCTGGGCCATCTAGAGGTACTCCGTGCGCGCGCCGATCAGCCTGAACTGGATCAGCGAGAGTGAAAAGATCAGGATGAAGATAAATAGCGAAACCGCGCTGGCAAATCCCATCCGGAAGAACTCGAATGCGTTCTGGTACATGTAGAAGACCATCACGTTGGTGGCGTTGACCGGCCCGCCGCCCGTCATTATGTAAATGACTGCGAATGAGTTCTGGGTCGCCCGCAGGATTCCCAATACCAGGACGAACAACGTGGTCGGCATCAACAGCGGGACGACCACATAGCGGAACGTGTGTATCGCATTGGCGCCGTCAATCCGGGCCGCCTCTTTCAATGCCGTAGGAATCCCCTGCAGTCCGGCCAGATAGATGACCGTGAAATAACCGACTTCGCGCCAGACGAAGGTGATGATCACGGTGGGCATGGCCAAGACCGGGTCCGACGCCCAGCGCAGATCGTTGGGCAACCCAACCGCTTCCATGGACGCATTGACGACTCCGAACTGGGGGTCGAATATCCAGAGCCAGATGACCGCGGTCGCCACCAGCGAGGTGACCACCGGCGAGTAGTAAAGGCCGCGCAGCATCGATTCGGCCCTTATGCCCTGGTTGAGGGCCAGCGCCGTCCCCAGCGCGCCCACGACCATCATTCCCACCGCAACCACAACGAATACGAACGTATTCCACATCGTGCGGATAAAGTCCGGCTTCGTGATCAGTTCGGCGAAGTTGTCTATCCCTATGAACTTGGCCGCCTCGAACGGATCAAGCGGATTCCAGCGGAAGAACGCCAGGTAAAACGATGCCAGAACCGGCACCAGCGTAAATATCAGAAAGAAAGCGAACGAGGGCAGAACGAAAAGGTACCCACTGCGAGCTTCTTCGTCCCTAAAAAGCGCCACCAGAGTTCGCCAGGCGCTGCGCTGCGGCGGCGCCGGCGTTGTTTGCATGTAACGTTCCTCGCCACCTGAAACGGTGGCCGTGAAGGACAGCCAAATTCTAGCGGCGTCCGGGTTTTATCAATCGCCGGGGGCGGCCGGCAGGCGTGTTCAAATTGGTACGGTCGACGCTACGAGCGGCCAAAAACAATCGTTGCCGCACCCGCAGGAGCCCAACGCCAATGCCGGACAAGCGCCCCAATTTACTGCTATTGATTCCCGATCAGCACCGCTGGGACTTCGGTCCCTGGAACCCGCATTCGCCACTGCGCATGCCCAACCTGGCGAGTCTGGCCGCGCGCGGGGTGCAGTTCGACCAGGCGATCGTCAACAGCCCATTGTGCGCGCCGATGCGCGCCAGTCTGGCCTCGGCGCGCTCCTACGGCTCCTGCGGCGTGATCGACAACGGCAACGACTACCCGCTTGATCTGCCCACGTTCTACCAGCAGCTGCGCGACGCCGGCTACCAGGTCTGCGGGACCGGCAAGTTCGATTTGCACAAGGTATCCGGCGGCTGGGGTCTGGACGGGCAGAACAATCTTTCCGACTGGGGGTTCACGCGCGGGATCGACAACGAGGGCAAGTGGGACGGCCATCGCAGCTACCGCCAGAGCGGACCGCAGGGGCCCTATTTCAATTTCCTGGCCGAAAACGGACTGGCCGACGCGCACGCCGAGGATTACGAGCGCCGCGGGCGCGACTACCGCGTCGGCGAGGATTTCGGCAGCACCTTTCCGACCACGCTGCCGGACTTTGCCTACGGCGACAACTGGATCGGACGCAATACCATCGGCTTCCTGCGCGAACTGCCCGCCGACCAACCCTGGTTCATGCAGGTCAATTTCACCGGGCCGCACGAACCCCAGGACATTACCGCCGCGATGTGGCACTCCTGCCAGGGCCTGGAGCACCCCGGCCCGATGGGGAATACTCAGCAGGACCGCGAGTTTCACAATCGGGCGCGTCAGAACTACGGCGCCATGCTGGAGAACATTGACGCCCGCATCGGGGAGATAGTCGCCGCCATCGAGCGGCGCGGCGAACTCGACAACACCGTCATCGTCTACACCTCCGATCACGGCGAAATGCTGGGCGACCACAATGAGTGGCAGAAATCGCGGCCGTGGCAGTCGGCGGTTGCGGTGCCGTTGATCGCGGCCGGTCCCGGCGTCGCCCGCGGAGAGCAAAGCCGGTCCCTGATCCAGTTGTTCGACCTGGCCGCCACCTTCATTGATTACGCCGGCGCCGAACCGGTGCCGGACATGGACGCGCGTTCGATCCGCCCGGTGCTTCAGGACCCCGCACAGCCGCACCGCGACATGCTGTTTTCGGGCCTTCGCCACCACGGCGGCTACCCTAACGGAGTCCACGCGCGTGGCCGCGAAAACCACATCTGGGATATGGCCTTTGACGGACGCTACAAGCTAATCCACCAATTCGGATTGGGACTGGACCCGCAGCTCTTCGATCTGGAATCGGACCCGGCCGAATCCGACGACCTGGTCTCGCGCGAGCCCGACCGGGCGGCCGCGATGCTCGAGCTGGTCCGCGCCGAGACGACCCGCACCGAGATCGCGTTCTAGTCGCGTCCCGCACTTCACCGAATCGCACCTTAAGGAATTGCAAGCGTATGCCTGCGCGCAAACCAAACTTTTTGTTCATATTCCCCGACCAGCAGCGTTGGGACTGGGGCCCCTGGAACCCGCAACTGGAAATCCGCACTCCCAACCTGGCCCGGTTGGCTGCCGACGGGGTGCGCTTTGAGCAAACAATCTGCAGTTCGCCGCTGTGCGCACCCTCGCGGGCCTGCCTGGCCAGCGGACTAAATTTCTGGCGCTGCGGGGTCAACGACAACTTCGACGACACCCCGCTTGATGGTCCGTTCTTCTACCGCAATCTGCGCGACGCCGATTACGAGGTCTGCGCGGTCGGCAAGGTGGATCTGCACAAGGGGACCGCGGAATGGAAGACCGATGGGTCCAGCTGGCTCGAGCAATGGGGATTTACACGCGGAATCGACAGCGAGGGCAAGCACGCCGGCAAAAGCACCGGCGCGGCCAGCCCGCGGGGACCATACATGGCCATGCTGCACCGCGAGGGCTGGGCTGATGCCCACTCGGCCGACCTGGCGGGCCGGCACTACTTCCTCGACACCCACCCGACCCCGCTTCCCGAGGATCTGTACTCGGACAACTGGATCGCGGGAAACTGCCTGAGCGTTCTTGAAGAGGTCGAGGTCGGCCGTCCCTGGTTCATGCAGGTCAACTACACCGGCCCGCACGAGCCCAACGACGTGACCCGGAACATGTGGGAATCGGTGCAAGGCCGCAGCTTCCCGGGGCCGGTCGACAGTTCGCAGTACGAGCCCGACGATCACCAGCGGATCCGCCAGAACTACACCGCCATGATCGAAAACATCGACCGCCACACCGGCGCGTTCCTGGCGGCGATAGAACGCCGCGGCGAACTCGAGAACACCATCGTGGTATACGCGTCCGACCACGGCGAGATGCTTGGCGACCACGACTGCTGGGAGAAATCGAATTACTACAACGGCGCCCTGCGCGTCCCGCTGGTGATTGCCGGGCCAGGCATAGAGGGCGGGCGCACTTCTGACGCGCTGGTGCAGATCAACGACCTCGGGCCGACGTTCCTCGATCTAGCCGGGGCCGAGCCCCTGGTTGACTGCGACGGCGTCTCGTTGCGGGCGGCCCTGGAAGGACGCGCCCGCGGTGTACACGACTACGCCTATTCGGGTCTAAATCAGCGCAGTTCTCGCTACGGCAATCCCGAGGGTCGCGTGAATGCCCGCGACACTCAGTTCGACGTGGTCTCGGACGGTCGCTACAAATTTGTTGTCGACCACACCGAGGGCCGCGAACTGCTGTTCGACGCCGAATCCGATCCCGTCGAGATGGACAACGCGCACGAAAAATTGCCGGCCGTGGCGGACCGCCTGCGTGCCGCCCTGGGCCGCCAGACCGCTCCGGGCGCCGGTTCGGCGCTCCGCTAGCCCGCCAGACCGTATCCGGCGCACTGCCCGCGGCCAGGCGGACCGGTGCAGATCAGGCCGGATCTCCAGAAGCTTGGCCACCGGAGGGCGAACCGCCCTCCGGGCCGTTCTCGCGCTCCCGCACGTGCTCTGACCAGCGCAGGAAGATCGCACGCACTATTAGCGAGATCAGCACCCCGGCTGGGACCCCGAATACGATTCCCCAGAATCCCAGCAGGGCCGCGCCGACCAGGACCGAGGTGATCAGCGCCAATGGATTTACGCCAGCGACCTGGCCGACGACGTTGGGGCGAACCAGGTTTTCCAGCAGCAACTGCACAACGAACAGCGGAATGCCGACCCAAAACACCGCCACGGTCCAGGAATCTAGCAGCGCGACCAGCAGCGGCAGCAGCAATCCGATCAGCGCACCGACGATCGGAATTGCCAGCAATAGCCCCGAGACTACGGCCGGGAAGAACCACGGCTCCACGCCCGCGATCTGCAGCACCACCGCGACCGCGATCGCAAACAGCAGAACTTCGGAGATAACGCCCAGCATGTAGGCCCCGAATGCGCTCTGCACGGTGCGTACGCCGGCGGTGAGAAAGCGCGACCAAGACGCCGGCAGGTGTCGTTCCAGTTTTGCCAGGGTCGGATCCCAGTTCAGCATCATGTACACGGTCACGATCAGCACCAGGACGAAATTGAAGGCGCCGGTCGCAATCGACGTCAGGCCGTGCAGGACTTCGGTGGCGGCTTGGCCGAGCAGTCCCTGCAGCGTGCTGGCGTAATCGTCGATAACCTGTTCGACGCTGGTAACCGGTAGTCCCAGCGACTCCAGCAGCGCCAGCGCCCAGCCAAAAAGCAGATCAATCTCTTCGGAATACCCGCCCAACCGGTCGATTATGTCGCGCAGGTCGCGAGCCATATAGGGGACCGCCAGGGTGATCAGCCCCGCGATCAGCGCGAATGCCCCAAGCGCCACGACGAAAACCGCCAGCGTGTAGGGGCAGCGGTGTCCGCGCCAACGCAATCGGTGCAACCAGCGCACCAGCGGCAGCAGCAGCAGGTTGATCATCGTGGCAAACACGAATATCAGGATCACCGATCCGAGCTGCTGGCCGGCGTCGACCACGAATCCGCCCAGGTAGACGATCAGGGCGGCAATCCCCAGCCCGTAGAAAAGCCGACGCAGGTAAGGCGTGGTCAACACGATGATCTAACCCGGCTGCAGGGCGCGCAGTAGCTGCTCGGTCATATCGCGCCCGTCGCCGAACAACATGACCGTGTTATCGGCCGCAAACAGTTCGTTGGCGATTCCGGCAAACCCAGGTGAAAGCGATCGCTTCATCACCACGACGGTACGCGCACGCCCGGCCTCCAGGATCGGCATCCCGTAAATGGGGCTGCCGGGATCGGTCGCCGCGGCCGGATTGACCACGTCGTTGGCGCCGATGACGATCACCGCATCGGTCCGGGGCATCTGCGGATTGGCCTGATCCAGCTCCAGGAGCTCATCGTAGGGAACGTCGGCTTCAGCCAGCAGCACGTTCATATGGCCCGGCATGCGTCCAGCCACCGGGTGGATTCCGTAGCGAACCTGGACTCCGCCGGTTTTGAGGCGATTGGCCAGATCACGCACTGCATGCTGGGCCTGGGCGACCGCCAGTCCGTAGCCGGGAACGATCATCACGCTGCTGGCCGCCTCTAGGATCATGGCCACCTCTTCGGGGCTGGCAGCCGTGACCCGCCCGGCGTAGATGTCGCTTGAATCGGTAGTGGCTGGTCCGAAATTGCGCATCACCACATCTATCAGCGAACGGTTCATCGCCCGGCTCATGATCAGGGTCAGGATCAATCCGGCCACCCCCACCAGCGATCCGGCGATAACCAGAATCTCGAGATTTAGGGCAAATCCGGTCGCCGCCGCCGCGACCCCCGAGAGGGAGTTGAGCATCGAAATGACCACTGGCATGTCGGCGCCGCCGATCGGAAGCGTCAGTGCCAACCCAAGAACTGCCGCCAGTGCCGCTACCCCGAGCAGCCACCAGACCGGTTCGGGCTGATAGACAAAGAGCCCCGCCAGGACCAGGACCAGCACCACCTGGACGGCCACGCTGGTGCGGTGGAACCAGTTGATCCGTGGTTGCCAGCGCAACAGGCCCTGGAGCTTGGCGAACGCGACTAGCGACCCGGCAAATGTCAACACGCCGATCAGGGTTCCGGCGGCGACCGATACGCTTACCTGCACCGAACTTGACGCCGCGTCGAGACCGGCCACCGCGGCGGCAATCGCCACCAGCGCCGAGGCGGCTCCACCAAACCCGTTGAACGTGGCCACCAACTGCGGCATGGCCGTAAACCGGACAAAAACGGCCAACGCCGCCCCGAGCGCGGCGCCGGCCCCGATCCCGATCGCGATCCACAGGAATCCGACGATTTCGGACGAAGCCAGGGTCGCCAGCACCGCCACCAGCATCCCGCTCGCCGCCAGCAGGTTGCCACGGACCGCACGGCGCGGCGAGGCCATGCCCTTGAGCCCGACGATCAACATGATCGCGGCCAGTAGATAGGCGACCGCGATTAGCGACGTCAGCGTCACTTGCGCCGCCGGAATTTGCTCAGCATGCGCCCGGTCACCAGGAACCCACCGACGACGTTGACGGTCGCCAATGCCAGCGCGATCGTTCCCAGCACGGTTGGCCAGGGCCCGTCGGCGGCGCCGGCGGCGACCAGTGCGCCGACGATCGTTACGCCGGAAATCGCGTTTGCGCCCGACATCAGCGGCGTGTGCAGGGTCGGCGGAACCTTGCTGATCAGTTCAAGCCCCAGCAGTACCGACAGCGCCAGGATCGTGGGCAGGATCAGGCCGTCAGGCATCACCGTTGCCAATCGCTTGGTCCGTTTGGCGACCGATCTGATCCAGCACCGCGCGGTTCACCACGGCGCCGTCGGCGGCAACCAGCGATTGGGCCAGGATCTCATCTTGGGAAGGGTCGTTGTCGTTGCTGGCCAGCAGGGCCAGGAACCGCGCCAGGTTGCGCGAATACATCTGTGATGCGTGCGCGGCCAGTTGTGATTCGGAATCGCTCAGTCCGATAACCGCCACGCCGTCACGGTCGACGGTCCGGCCGGGAACCGAGGCCGAGCAATTGCCTCCCTTGGCCGCGGCCAGGTCGACCAGGACCGAACCGGGCCGCATCCGGGCCAGCATCGCATCGGTGACCAGCACCGGCGCACGGGCCCCGGCCACCAACGCCGCCGTAACGACCACATCGGCCTCGGCCAGGACCGACCCCAGTTGCCCCTGCTGGCGCTGCAGGAAATCGACCGACTGGTCGCGAGCGTAGCCGCCGGCGGTCTGCATCCCGGTCACATCCAGATCCAGGTCGATGAACCGCGCTCCGAGGCTTTCGACCTGCTCGCGCACCTCCTCGCGAACGTCATAGGCCGACACGCGCGCGCCCAATCGCCGCGCGGTCGCGATCGCCTGCAGCCCGGCTACCCCGACGCCCAGTACGACCACCCTGGCGGGCGCCAGGGTTCCGGCTGCGGTCATCAGCAGCGGGAATATCTGCGGGAGTCGATTGGCCGCCACCAGAACCGCCTTGTAACCGGCAAGGGTCGCCATCGCCGAGAGTGCGTCCAGCGACTGCGCGCGCGAAATCCGCGGGACGAATTCGAACGCGAACGCCCGCAGCCCGCGCGCGGCCATGGCGGCAATATGCCCGGCGCGGGCGATCGGATCAAGCAACCCGACCACGGTGGCCCCGCTTGGCAACGCGGCTACGTCCCCGTCATCGGGGTAAGGAGCTATCGCCGCGACGGCGGCGGATTCGAGCAGCGCTTTTCGATCGCCAACGATACTGGCCCCGGCGGCGCTGTATTCGGCATCGGCGTGACCGGCCGAATCCCCGGCTCCCGCAAGGACGCTGATGCGGTAACCAGATTCGAGCAGCAGCGAAACATCACCCGGCACGATCGCAACGCGCCGCTCGCACGCACTCGCCGCCGGAACCACGGCAATGGTGAGGGATTCGCTCAAGCGCGCCGCCGGCCGCCGGTAGGGCGTTGGTCGAAGATCTCTCGCGCAAATCCCGGAACGCCGCGCCGTGCCAGGCGCGCAAACACGCTGTCGGCGGTCTGCTGAGCGACTTCGTCGAAGGCCTGCGCCGGTCCCCGCACGTGCACCGAGGCGATTACCCCCAACCGTTGGAAGTACCGCTTCTGGCAATGCATGTAAAGGTCCAGCGATTGGAATCCAAATATCAAGAGCGGCAGGATCTTTTCGTATTCGGCCAGCGCATTTTCGATTGATCCGGCGCGCAACATGTCGTCGATTCGCAGCCAGGCCGGCGCAAGGTCAAGGCCGGGCACGCAGCCGACGGCGCCACGGGCCACATGCTCGGGATAGTTGATGCCCGCAGAACCGGTAAAAACCCGCAGGCCGGCGGCGGCGAGTTGCGATGTCCGCGGCCCCACCGCCGCCGATTCCTCTTTGATGGAAAAGACCACCGGGACCTTCTGGCAGAGCCGCTCCAAATCGCCGGGCAGGACGTCCACACCGGTTTCGCGGGGCGCATTCTGGAGCATGATCGGAAGGTCGGCGGCGGCGGCCACCGCGCCCACGTGCTCGGCCAATGCCGGCCCCGCGCATCCCGGCGGCGTCCGCAACATGAGCCCGGCCACTCCCAGGCCCCGATAGGTGACTGCCTGCCCTACCGCGGTGCGGGTGTAACCGTCGACGCCGGCGAGCACCGATTTGCGCACGTTGGCCGAGGACACCACCGTCTCCACGACCGCCGCGCGTTCACTGTCGCTGAGCGCCCGCGACTCTGACGCCACCCCCAGCGCGACCAGCGCGCCGACTTCCGACTCGGCCATGTAATCGGCCAGGTTGTCCAGCCCGGTATGATCTACGCTGCCGTCGGCAGGATTGAACGGGGTCGGGACGACTGGCGCAATGCCGCTCAACTCCATAGCGTTGGGGGACCTAAACCTTCGAGTAGCTCGTGCGCGGACAAATTACCGCCACCTTGGCCAAATTTTCCACCGTGGGCACTGGGATTACTCGCCAATAGAATCGGCGCACATCACGTCAATTACCACCTACAGGATGGGACCCACGGCCATGTCTGCACCCGTGCGGCTGACGGTCGGCCAGGCGATCGTTCGCTTTCTCGCCGCCCAATACAGTCAATTTGATGGCAACCGGCAGCGCCTTGTCAACGGCATGTTCGGCATATTCGGCCACGGCAACGTGGCCGGGTTGGGCCAAGGGCTAGAAGAGGAGCACGGCCTGCTGCGCTACCACCAGCCCCACAACGAGCAGGCGATGGTTCACACCGCCTCCGGTTTTGCCAAAGCCATGCGCCGCCGCGCCGTGATGGCCTGCACGGCATCGATCGGTCCGGGAACCACCAACATGGTCTCCGGTGCCGCCACCGCCACGATCAACCGGTTGCCGGTGCTGCTCTTTGCCTCCGACAACTACGCGACCCGCCAGCAGGGGCCGGTCCTGCAACAGCTGGAGCACCCACTGAGTTTTGACACTTCGGCCGCCGACACCCTGCGTCCGGTCAGCCGCTTCTTTGACCGCATATCGCGGCCCGAGCAACTGCTGGTCGCCCTTCCCGCGGCGATGCGCGTTCTAACCAACGTCCGCGAGACCGGGGCGGTCACGATCGCTCTACCTCAGGACGTGCAAATGATGGCCTACGACTGGCCAACGCACTTCTTCGACGAACGCACCTGGACGATCGCCCGGCCCTACCCCAACCCCGATGCCGTCAACGCCGCCGCCGAACTGCTGCAGTCGGCCCGCAAGCCGGTCATCCTCGCCGGTGGCGGGGCGATCTATTCGGACGCCGAAGCGGTGCTGGCGGAATTTGCGCGCACTTTCGGGGTCCCGATCGGTGAGACCCACGCCGGGCTCTCGGCCGGCCGCCTGGCCGGGGACCTGGCCTTGGGCGGCATGGGTGTTTGCGGCACTCCACAGGCCGCCCAAATTGCCGCCGCCGCCGATCTTGTCATCGGCGTCGGCACCCGCTATTCGGACTTTGCCACCGGATCCAATTCGCTCTTCCAGAATCCCGCCGTAGCCTTTTTGAATATCAACGTCGCCGGTCATGATGCCTACAAGCAGGGCGGCTTGGCGGTGGAAGCAGACGCCCGCATCGCGCTGGAGCAGTTGTTACTCGCCGCATCCGGATATCGGGCCGATCCCGACTGGACCGAGCGGGCGCGGCGCTTAAACCAGGAGTGGCGGGTCCAACTCGACAACGAGGTCAGGCCCCCGGCACCGGGCGAAGGCATGAACCAAGCCCAGGTTATCCAGGCCCTGAACGAACACCTGGGACCGGGCGATTTCGTGACCGTAGCCGCCGGCGCCCCACCTGGCGACGTGCAACAGCAGTGGATTTCGGAAGGCAGCGGGCAACCGCTGGTCGAGTTCGGTTTCTCCTGCATGGGCTGGGAACTGCCGGCCGCAGTTGGAGCAAAGCTGGCCAGGCCCGAGGCCAACGTCTACACGTACATCGGCGACGGCACTTACCTTATGAACAATACCGAGATCGTTACCGCCGCCAAGGAAGGCCTAAAGATCGTAATCGTGCTTGCCAACAACCACGGCTTTCAGATCATCCGCAAGCTGCAGGAAGCCAAGACCGGACGCGCTTTCGGGAACGAATTCCGCGCCCGCGAAGAGGCCACCGACCGGCTCACCGGTGAATATGCGGGAATCGATTTCGTCAAGAACGCCGAGTCCCTGGGGGCGGTCGGGTTGACCGCTTCCAATCTCGAGGAACTGCGCTCGGCCCTGGAGAAGGCCGAATCGGTGGTGCGCCAACCGGTGCTGATCGAATGCGAAGTTGAACCGTCGCGCTGGGCCGCCGACACCGGAGTCTGGTGGGACGTGGCGGTGCCGGAGGTGTCGACTTACCCCGATGTCGTGGCGATGCGGTCCGAATACGAGGAGCAAAAGCGCAATCAGCGCCTCTACTACTAGCGTCTGGCGCCACCGGGTTCCCTCCGCCTGAACCCGGATCGTCCGGCCCAGGATTTAACGGGTCGCCGACATCATCCCGAAAGGTACTCGTTGGCGCGATCATAAACCTGTATTACCTCCACGATTCCGCCCTCCGGGTCGTGGGCATAGCAAACCGACTTGGCCCCACTCGGTACCTCGATCAGCTCCGAGAACGGACGGCCGCCGGCAGCGCGGATGCGTCCAAGCATTGCGGCCGCATCATCGGTCTCGACCGCGATGTGATTGGCGTGCAGTGAATTGGGCGGCTTGGGTCCCGCCGCAACCCGGTGGGAGTGGTAGCAGAGCAGTTCAATCTGGCGCGGACTCTCGGCCGAGCCCAGGATCGCAACTTCGATGTCGGCATCGGCCACGCCGACCACTTGCTCGTTGAACGCGTCGCCACGCCGGAAGCGGAATTGGAGTTCGAACCCAAGCGCGTCGATGAAGAATCCGATCATCCGGTCCATGTCGGCAACCACGATGCCGGCGTGCGAGAGACGTGCTGACGGAGGCACCTAGCGGCTCCGGGCAAGGATGTGGGTGCGTCCGGCAAGGTCGCTGATGGCCGATCCATCAAAACCCGCAACCATGCTGCCGACGCGATCTCCCAGCGGCTCGATCCAGGCCGGCGGCAAGGCCCGGGCACCCAGTATCGCGCCCACGATCGATCCGGCAGTGGCGCCATTGCAGTCGGTGTCAAGGCCGCAGGCAACAGCGATCGAGATGGTTTTAGCCAGGTCGCAGTCGCCCCACAGCAACCCGATCGCCACAAAACAGGCGTTATTGATGGTGTGCACGCCGTGGTAGTGTCCGCACGTTGACATCACCCGCGCCAGGGCCTGCTCCCAGTTGA
The DNA here is from genome assembly GCA_965217845.1 of Chloroflexota bacterium. Classification (GTDB taxonomy): domain Bacteria; phylum Chloroflexota; class UBA11872; order UBA11872; family VXNJ01; genus VXNJ01. The sequence continues at coordinate 1,335,122 of OZ244573.1, read as the reverse complement.
GCCCGCTCTCACGCGAGCTGATTACCAGTTCCAATTCACGCTGCAGGCGCGACCGCGTGGGGATTTGGTCCATTCCGGCCAGCAGCGCCTGGAGCGGATCCGTGCTGGCGAAGGCGGCAGCATTGCAGGCAGCCGAAAAACGTGCCCCGTATATCCCGTTCTTGGTGTGCGAGACGATGGCATCCTTGTAGGCCAACTCGGCGGCAGCGTCCGGCGCGCCGGCGCACGCATATCCGTACACGTCGGTCCTGATCTGAGCCCCAATCCATTCACGGAAGGGGTTTTTGACCTGGGCCGAATGCGGCGGCCTTATGCCCAGCATCAGGTTGCGATAGGCGACCCGCTCGGCGGTATAGGTCATGTTGGCCGGAATCCCTTCCAGCCAGGCTTCGGCGACGTCGTCGGCACCGAAACCGAACCCGTGACGCTCCAAAACCGACAGCGCAAAGATCATATAGTCGATGTCGTCGTCACGGGCCATCGAGGAAAAGTTCCCGCGGGTGGCTTCGGCGGCCGAGCGATGCAGCTCTATGCCCGCTTCGTGGTCGGGGATCAGCGGGATGTAGTCGTCGGGCGGAAAAGCATACCCCGGTTCCAGGTAGCGGCGGATCGCCGCAGCCGGCCAGCCCTCGACCGGTTTTCCCAGCTGGCACCCGGAGCAGCGCCCCAACCAGGCCCCCAGAATCGCATTCTCCAGGTCCGCATTCACCGGCCCCAGCCGCGCCCGCGGGGACGGCCGCGTGGCCAAAATTTGTTCCCTGTCGCTGGGTTCGTCGTCCTCCATGCTGCCCGTGCCGGCCAGCGAATCGGCCAACGGCCAGAGCTGCTCGTACTCCTCATCGCCGGCTCCCCGCTGACGCAACCGTTCAAATCGGTCGGCCAATTCAGAGGGTTGGCAATCTTCCTGGCGGAGCTGCTCGATCTCGAATCCGAGCAGGGACTCATGGCTGGTGTAATCGATCATTGCGGGAGCCTGGACTTGTCGGGCGCCGTTAAATTCTTAGCTAACCGGCCGCGGGATTCGGCCCTCACCGATTGGCGGAATCACGCGGTTTCCAACCCAGTTCCCGGCTGATGCGGTCGAGGCGGTTGCAGATCGCAGAAACTTGCCGCAAAGCTGTCAATCCAAAGCAGTCAGATATTGGCATCGTCCGCCCCTCGCCCCGGCATCTTGGCCGAGCTCGAAGCACGCGGCCTGGTCCACTCGCAGACCCATGAGGACCTGGGCGGATACCTCGACCGCGAACAGTTCACCCTCTATTGCGGGTTCGATCCGACCGCAGTCTCGCTGCAGGTGGGAAACCTTGTGCCGCTGCTCACCCTGGCACGATTCCAACAATTCGGCCACCGCCCCATAGTGGTCCTCGGCGGGGGCACCGGCATGATCGGCGATCCCTCGGGCAAGAGCGCCGAACGCATTCTGCTCGATCAGGAAACCCTGGCCCGCAACGCCGAAGCTCAGCGGCGCCAGTTTGAATCGCTGCTCTCGTTTTACAACGTTCCCGCACCGGCGCTGATGGTCGACAACCTCGATTGGCTGGCGCCCCTGGATCTGATCGGGTTCCTGCGTGATGTCGGCAAGCATTTCCCGCTTTCGGTGATGCTCTCGCGCGAATCGGTCAGTCGGCGGCTGGGCACCGAGGCCGGGATCTCCTTTACCGAATTCACCTATCAGGCGATCCAGGCCTACGACTTCCTGCACCTTTACCGCGAATACGGTTGCCGGCTGCAGATCGGCGGTTCCGACCAACTGGGCAATATCGTCGCCGGGACCGACCTGATTCGGCGCACCCTCGGACCCCGGGCACGCGCCTACGGGCTGGTCTTCCCGCTGCTGCAGACCCGCGGCGGACAAAAAATGGGCAAGACCGCCGCCGGCACGATTTGGCTTGACGCCGAACGCACCCCGGTATTCGACTTCTACCAGTACTGGTTCAATTTCGCCGACGAGGACGTGCTTTCCGCCCTGAACGTGTTTACCTTCTGCGGTCCCGACCAAATCGCTCGCGCAGCCCAGGATCTGCGGACCGCTGCCGCGGCCCGCGCCGCGCAGCGGCTGCTGGCCGATTCGGTGACCACGATCGTGCACGGCGCCGACGCGGCAGCGGCGGCCCAAGCCGAGCAGGCGGCGATTTTCGGACAGGTGGAAGGGCCCGGCTCAGACGCGACGCCGCATTTGCTGGTCACCGCGGCCGAACTCGAATCCGGCCTGGAATTGCGCCAACTGCTGGTAGATTGCGGTCTGGCGCCGTCGCGTTCGCAGGCGCGCCGCCTGATGGCTCAGGGTGCAATCAGGGTCAACGGACGCAAACGCCAAGAAGGCCTGCTCCGGTCATCCGACCTGGACACGGACGGGTTAATCCTGCTGGCGGCGGGCTCACGCAACCGACGCCTGATCGGCCTTCGGGAAACGGGGTCGGCCGCTACCTAAAGGCTGGCCGGGGAGACTCTCCGCCCGATTCGGGCGGATTGTTCGACCGCCTCTGCGAACTGCATGTATTCAAGGCCCAGCTGCCAGTCCGGTTGACCGTCGCGCCCGGAGCGGACGGCCGCGATGAACTCGGCCTCGACCTGCCAGCCGGCGTCGGGATCGGGCGCGAATCGTTCCGCCTCCCATTGCGGCGACCGGTGCAGCGCCAGGCTGCCGCCCTCGTTGTTGGGCGGTCCGCCGGTCCAATGCAGGGTCGCGTCGGTGCCGTAGGCGGATATCGAGGTCGCTCCGGCGCCGCCGGCGGCGCCGGACAAGGTCATGCTGGCCAGCCCGCCGTTCGCGAGGCCGGCGGTGACGAACACCGCGTCGGGGCGCTCGACTGCTCCCAACGAATCCCCGTCGGGGCGATCGCCGACGAACGTGGCATCACCTGCCAGCACCCATTCGGCGCGCAATCCGAACCAGGTCAACAGGACCTCGTAGAGGATTCCCAGGGTAAGGGTGTTGGTGCCCGACAGGGATTCGCGCTGCCGCCAGTGCAGCGGCGCCTGCGGATCAAGGTAGGCGGGGCTGAAGTCGCGCACCGTCAGGTGTCGGATCTCGCCCAAGGCCCCGGAGTGGGCAATCTGGCCTATCCGGGGCGCAAAGCGCATCCCATGCGGGGGCGGGCAGACCATGGTGGTCAAACCGGTATCGGCCTTGGCCGCAAGCATCCGGCGGGCGTCGGCGGCGTCCATCGCCAGGCGCGCCTGGCAGAAGACGTGCTTACCGGCCTTTAGGGCTTGCTCGGAAATCTCGGAATGAAGGTACGGCCAGGTACCCACCAAGACGGCATCGACCCGATCATCATCGAGCAGTTCGCGCCAGTCCGGATAAACGGTGTCGACCCCGAAGTCGGCGGCGAACGCCCGTCCCGAGGCCTTCGTGCGGTTGGCCACCGCTACCAGTTCAACTCCGTCGATCGCGGCCAGGCCGGGGGCATGGCGCAGCCGGACTATCCCGCCGGCGCCGATGAAGCCGACGCCGACGCGGGCGCTCAAACGCCCACCTCGGGGCGGTTGGGATAGAGCTTGTCGCCAGCCGCGCGGAGCGGCGCGATCCCGGCCGCATCTTCGTACAACTTGATGATGGCGGGGTAATTTTCCTCGGCGTACTTGACCATTCCGTACTTCATGACCGACTGGGCGGCGGCGGTTACGGCGATCGGAACATCCAGATCGGTGGCGTGTTTGAGCGCCAAGCGGATGTCCTTGGCCCCCAGCTTGGTCATGAAACCGGGCTCGAAGTCGCGCTTGGTCAGGGTCTTGGGCATCAGCTCGAAGTGGGTCCCTCGGGCCGGCGTCATGTAGAAGGCGTCAAGCATGGTCTCAAGCTGCAAGCCGCTCTTGGCACCCAGTACCAGCGCCTCCGAGGTCGCGCACAGGATGGTGCAGTTGAGCATGTTGTTTACCAACTTGAGCGCCGACCCGGTGCCGACTCCGCCGGTCATAAGGCGCAAGCTGGAAATTGCCTCGATCACATGCTGGGCGCGCTCATAGACCCCGGGCTTGGCGCCGACCGGCATTCCCAGTGTGCCGTCACGGGCCTGCGGCTGGCCGCGCAGCATTGGCGCGTCAATCGTCTCCACACCCTGCTTTAAGAGTCGATCTGCGACCGAGATGATGTAGGTCGGATCGACGGTGGCATGATTGATGAAGATCGCCCCCGGCTTGATCCCCGCGGCCATTCCGCCCTCACCGAATACGGCCGCCTCGGTCTCCGGGGGGCCAGGAAGAACTGCCTGCACAAACTCGGCTTCAGACGCCGCTTCGGCTGGACTTGAGGCCGCTTCGGCACCCATCTGGACACATCGCTCAAGCGTTTCCGGATTGGCGTCATAAACGGCGACCGGATGCCCGGCGCCGAGCATCCGCCCCAGAATGCCGATGCCCATGATTCCAGCACCGATTAATCCCACACGTTCATTGGCCATACCCAAATTGCCCCTGCTGCCGAAAAGATCATCGTCTCGCCACGCCGAGCCGACCACTGGCAAAGATTACCCACAGGTGGACCCGTGGGCCGGGTATGGGTAAGCCTTCAGCCCCACGGCTCAACAAGTTGTTGGTGGTAACGCCTGGGGCCGCAATCGCGGAGGTTGGAAATGCAGGCATCGGCGCGATCGATAACCTGCGGCGGGCGGCTCAACCATGGGAGGCCGGCAAGGTCGGGATCAGCGTGGATCCGGTCTCGCAACTCAGGTCGACGCGTTGTGGCGAAGGGTCATACCGGCACAATTGGACCGGTACGCAATCCATTGGTGATACCCGCATCTAAAGGTGTGCCGAAGGGGTGAGTTTCCGTGAAATCCCTTATATTTGATCGACCTAGCCGGACATTTCCCTGCAGAAGGCCACGCACCGGCGCGGCCGGTCGTGCGTAACCTCCGCTTAGTTCCAATCCTCACCGTTCGCCAGAACTCGCAAAGGGTTCCTTATGCAGTCCCGATCCAGCTCAATGGCGCTGGGCGTTGTAGTCGTCATCATCGCCATAGTCGCCCTGTTTGCGTTTTTCTCGATCCGAGTCGTCGGCGTCGGGCAAGCGGGTGTGATTCACGTGTTCGGCGTGGTTGACTCGGTCTCGAAGCCACCGGGCCTGCTATTGAAGCTGCCGTGGGCGGCGCTGGAGCAATTGAATGTGCGGACCCAGGAATTTACGATGAGTTCGCGCACCGAGGAGGCCGGGCTCGGGGCCGATGACGCGGTCCAGACCTTGACCAGTGAGGGACTGACGGTCGGGCTGGACATCACCGTGCTTTTCCGGCTTGAGTTCGCCCAAGCGCCGGTGGTATTCCGCACCATCGGACCCGACTACCAATCCATCATCGTCCGTCCTGCGATCCGCAACGCCATTCGTGACGTGGTGGCCCAGTACTCCGCCCAAGACCTCTACACCACCGGCCGCGAGCAGGTGGCGATCCAGATCGAAACGCAGCTGCGCGGCGCGCTCGACCCACGCGGGATCACGATTGAAAACGTGCTGCTACGTGACGTCCGTCTGCCATCGGTAATCCAGACGGCGATTGACGACAAGCTGGCCGAGGAACAGCGCGTCCAGCAAGCCGAGTTCCGGCGCCAGGTCCAGGAAGTGGAAGCCCAGCGCCGCATAGTGGAAGCATCCGGCGAGCGTGACGCCCAGGCCGAGATCAACAAGACGCTGACCAGCGAATACCTGCAGTTCCTCTACATCAACAGCCTCAAGGAAATCTCCGGCGGGAGCGTGATCTACGTCCCGGTCAGCCCCGACACCGGCCTGCCGGTATTCGTCGAAGTGTCCGCTGGCGGGGACGCACCCGCAAATTGATCCCAAGGCCGGGTTCCCCCAGAACCCGGCCTCTCGGGCGGGCGATTAGCTCAGCTGGCCAGAGCACTACGTTTACACCGTAGGGGTCGCAGGTTCAAGTCCTGCATCGCCCACCATGCCAACAACCGGTGCCATCGAACCCGCGGTACGCCTTTAAGCGCCGAGCGGGTGCGAGCGATGGAGTCCTGCGGCGGCGGTCGGGTCAGTACATCCACGCGGTCCGGGCGGGCCCCCACCGGATCCAATCCCGGCCCGAGGTGCCGCCAATTTGCTGCGGGAAACATTGTTTTGAAACGATTCGGGCGCGCCGCTGCGGTCGGTCAAGGTGTGCCGAATCAGTTTCGGCAGGTTTGATCGGGAATTGGGCCGTGCCCCCCGGTTTCGGGCATTTGCTAAAAAGGGATCTGGGCCGGGCGCTGCCGATCGGCTTTTCCAAAGGCGCCGCGCGCCTGCTCCATCCGGCGCAAAAACAGCCACCTAAAGCGCGCCATCCAGATGCCAATGCAATTGAAGGTTAAAAACTCTTCCCGCATCCTGCCATACACCGCCGCGACGGTGTATGCGATGCCCGAATTTGAGGGGATCGAATACTCGGCCTACCGGGCGCAATTGCGCCGCCTGCGGGTGGAGTTGCTGCGCATGCAGGAATGGATCGAAACCCAGAACCTGCGCGTCGCGATAGTTCTCGAGGGCCGGGACGCGGCCGGCAAGGGCAGCACTGCCGCGAGCATGACCCGCTATCTGAATCCGCGCAGTTTCAGGGTCGCCACCCAGGGGGTTCCCACGCCCCGCCAAATGCGCAACTGGCTTGGGACCCACTACAAACTGTTGCCTGCCGAAGGCCAGTTGACCGTGTTCGATCGGTCCTGGTACTCGCGGGCGCTTGTTCAACCGGCCATGGGGTACTGCTCGATGCAGCAATACCACTACTTCACGAACAACGTCAATGCCTGGGAGGAGCGGGTCGTCGGCGAGGGCGTGCAGCTTTTCAAGATTTACCTCTCGGTCTCACGCGAGGCCCAGGATCTGCGCTTCCAACTGCGCCAGAACAGCGACCTAAAGTACTGGAAGTATTCGGCCAACGACCGCCGCGTGGCCGAGCGCTGGCACATGTTCACTTACTTCAAAGAACGCATGTTCGCGGTTACCTCGACCGACTACGCACCCTGGCTCGTAATCGATTCGGACAACAAACACCAGGCACGCCTGAACGCAATCCATTGCCTGCTGTCCAATCTCGATTACCCGGAACGCGAACTTTCGTCATCCAAGGTCGAAGTAGTCAAGCGGCGGCGGCGCAGCCACAACATGATCGTCGATGGAGTGCTTTTCGAGAATATGAGCCCCGAGCAGGTGCAGATCCTTGAGCGGATCCACATGCATGAGTGAGCGGTCGCTGCGCACGATGGTTGCCTGCGGCGGCATCGTGATCTGCAACGGCAACGGCCTGTTGATCCGCAAACACGGCCTTTGGGACCTGCCCAAGGGAAAGCGCCGCCGCAGCGAAGCGGTCAAGGACTGCGCGGTACGCGAGATTTCAGAGGAAACCGGCCTGGACCCCTCGTTGCTTGAGGTCTGTTCAAAGCTCTGCAAATCCCGTTACGTGGCCTACTACGCCGGCGAACCGGTGCTGAAGACGGTGCATTGGCTTGTGCTCGGGTACGGCGGCGAGTTGACCGATCCGCTGACACCGGATTTGGGCGAGGACATCGACCGGTGCCGCTGGGTGCCGATAGCCGAACTGGGGATGTATTTCCAGGCTGCTCGGCCATACCTCCAACCGGTCGCGCGCGCGTTGCGCTCGCAGGCGCTTTTGGCCGCCCGTTAGTCTTCCTCTTCCACGCCCTATAGCACTTACAATCAATCGCTTTTTGCCGAGATAGCTCAGTCGGTAGAGCAGTGGACTGAAAATCCATGTGTCGCCGGTTCAATTCCGGCTCTCGGCACCACATCCAAATGCAAATCTGGCCTCCGCCCAGCGGCGGCGAATCGCCGCAACCGCGCTCTCGGTGGGACCGCATGGCTCACCGCTTCGCGGTTCAGACCGTCGCCCTGGCGCTGGCGCTGGCCCTGTTGTCGGCAATGGCGCCTGGCATCGTCGAGCTGCCGTCGTTCGGCGGATTTGAATATTTGGCCACCCTGGTGGCTTTCGCCGCCATCCTGGCGGCATTCAATATCGTGCTGCGGCCGCTGATTTACCTGCTGTTCGGCCCGCTCGCCTGCCTGCTTATAGTCGTCACCTTCGGAGCATTTCACTTCATCCTTGGCGCATTGCTGCTACTACTGGCCGGCGAGGTCGTGCCCGGGGTTAGCGTTGGCGGATTCGGAAGCGCTTTGCTGGCGGCGCTGGTGGCGTCACTGGCCGCCACCCTGGCCAGCGCCGTCTTCGTCCGCGAGGCGCCGGTGCAGGTGCACTTCGTGCGCGGCCTCGACCCAGGCGGCCAAGGCGACCGCGACCGACGCGATTAGTTGGCGGCGGCGTGCAGGCGCTGGGCGAATTCTTCCAGCAGATCGCGTTGCTGCACGGTCTTGAGCCAACGATCCGGAATCGCGGCTACCCCGTAGTGGGCGCCGGCCAGGGCCCCGTAAACGCATGCCGTCGTGTCGGTGTCCAGCCCCAATCCGACCGCCGCCACCGCCCCGGATTCAAAATCGTCGGTCGTGGCAAATGCCCACAGCGCCGCTTCGAGGGTGCATTGAACGTCGTTGGCCCCGGAGATCTGGGTCCGGTCGCGTTGCGCCAGGCCCCCGTCGAGCACCGATTCGAGGCGGCCCGGCAATGGACGCGGCAGGTCGGCGCCGCCGGCCCCGGTCGCCAATAGCAACTTGCGCGGGAAACCGGCCAGGGCCGCAGCCGCCAGGGCCGCGTATACCTGACAGGCCGCCCGGCAGATCGGATCCGGGTGAGTGGGGTCGGAGCAATCGGCGGCAGCCTGCAACAATGGCGGACTTTCGCCGAAGTACAGAGGCACCGCAGCTGCGCGCATCAGTGATCCGTTGGTCAAAGCCGACTCGTCGCCCCAAGGCTGGCTGCCCGATTCAAAGCGTGTCAGCGCGTCCTTGACGGTCGGCCCCATGCCGAAGGTAATCCCGGTGGCGGTCAGATGCCCCTGCCGGCCCCAGCGCCAATAGCGATACATTTGGTCCTGCTGGTCGATGCCGCCGCGCTCCAGCAGGCTCTCGGCCAGACAAAGCGTCATTGACGTATCGTCGGTCCAAGATCCGGCCGGCACGCTGATCGGACCCCCGGCCGGAGTTAATTTGGTCCAGAAAGCAGAAATCCGCCTGTCGCCGGGAAGCATCTCGGTAACCGGTTCCTGGGGGAAGGGTTTGGCAAATTCCACCGCCATGCCGAGCGCGTCGCCACAGGCTAGGCCCAGGACCGCGCCGCGCCAGCGGTCGATCGAACTGATGGTCACGCGCGAACGCCCCTTGATCGTTGCCAGGCAGTCAATTGAGCGCCTACCCAGCTAGTATTCTTAGTTCCGTCCAGCCGATCCTATGGCGACGTAGCCAAGTGGTAAGGCAGGGGTCTGCAAAACCCTTATCATCGGTTCGATTCCGATCGTCGCCTCCATTCCCGATTGCCCTCCAGGGCGCATTGCCGCAACTCAGACTGGCTGCCCGCCGGTGCCTCCCATGCCGAGCCGACGGACCGCTCGTCGAACCTTGGCCGAAACTCGTTCGGGACCCGAATCCACCCAGATGACGTTGGGATCGTCGGAGTTGGCTACCAACCAGCGGTCGACGCGGTTGGCGACGCTGACGATTGCCATGTCCGGATCCGCAGATTCCAGTGCCAAAAGCTCGGCGGTAGCACCGGCGATCGCGGTGTCGTCGCCGACGGCCACGCTGATGTGCCTTGCCACCTGGCCGTTGGCGATCAACCACAGGACCAGTTCCCCGGGCCCGGCGGCGTGAGTTACTACCATGATCCGGCCCCCGGACGCTCCTCCCGGCAACGGCCGCGGCCAGGGATCGCGGGTGTTTAGCCGCCGAAGCAGGCGCCGGGCCTCCAGCGATCCTTCCCGGTCCAGGAAACGTCGGGCACGGCTTATACCGCCCTTGAGGAATGATTGAGCCGTCGCCAGCGCAAGATCCGAGGGCCTGTTCTGTTCGCCCCAGCGGAACGGTACGTCCAATGCGGTACGCAAATTGCGCGCCAGCATGCGCGTGGCCGCCGCAGTCCGGAATGGGCCGGCGCAGGCTATCGCTCGGGCCGGGGGCTGCCGACAAGCGTGCAGCTGCCCGCGCTCGACGGATGATCCCATAGCCACGTAATGAGTTCCCTGATGCGAGCGTGTCTGGCGGTTGAAAGGCGGCTGCAAGCATGCTATCTGTTCCTGTTCAAGCATCAGCGCCTCAAGCTCGGACCCGGCCAGATCGAATTCGATGCTGTCGATTTGCTCGACAAACGCCTCGCGCCGCCGCGAGTGCCGGTTGCTGTTGGTCAGATGGCTGCGCACCCGCTTTTGCAACGAGCGGGCCATACCCACGTAGATCACGGTTCCGGCGGCATCCAGCAGCCGGTAGACACCGGGCAGGGCCGGCAGTTGGGTGGCGATCTCTTCCAGCAGTCGTCCGCGGACACCGTCGGGAGATGAGGGCTGACGGCTGGCGCAACGCAACTGCCCAACGGTACCGATCCCGGCGGCGCGGGCAATCTGGGCCTGCTGCAGAAAGATCGCGTGCACCGCTTCGGCGTCAGCCGCAGCGCGGTGGCCTTGGCGCGGCTGCAGCCCGTAAAGTTCGAGCGTGCGCGCCAGCCCGTATGGACCTGAGTCGCCCAGCTGTTGGGCGGCGATCGCCATCGTGTCGAGCCCGTCGCCGGCAAATGTCGGCAGCCCGGCCCAGCGCGCCTCCAGGTTCAAGAACCCCAGGTCCGATGGCAAGTTGTGGGCCACCAGAACGGCGCCCAGGCAAAACTCGGCCAGGCCAGCTACTGCATCCTCTGGCTCCGGCGCCCCCGCCAGCATTGGGGACTCGATGCCGGTAATTCTTGTGACGGCGCGGGCGATCGGTTCGGGGCAGGCCACCAGCGTTTGGAATCGTCCCCGAATCCCGTCGAGCCCGAACCTGACCGCGCCCAACTCGATGATCCGGTGGCGCCCGGAGGCGCCGCCGTTCGACTCCACGTCGATGGCCACGAATTCGGCGTTCTGCAAGCCCACATCACGCATCTCCCAGGTCGCCAACGAAACCAGTCCCAACCGGCGCTGGAACCGCGTATCTGATTCGATCGCTTCGGCCAGGCGGCCGTAGAGTCGGCTCGGGATCTCTGACCGGGTGCGGTAAACGGCCCGCGCCAGATCGGCCACATCCAACGGCCGATCCAGGCGGCGCAGCTCCGCCAGGGCGCGCTCCAGAAGTTGCGTCGCTACATCCGACACTGCTTCAATGTCTGCGGTCGGTCGATTCGGCACCGAGCAGCTGCCAGCCGATCACCGAAATAAGGGCAATGATCACAGCGGTGGCCAATCCTGTCAACGGCCCATCGACTGCAACCATCAGCGGCAGCTGCAGCGTCAACCAAAAAAGGGCGGCAGCCACCGCCAGGTGGATAGAGCCGAGCGTCGCCACGGTCAGGGCACAGCCCACCGGCCCCATGATCCGAAACACCAGCGGGCGCACATAGGTCGTGAGGACGGCGAACGCCGCCGCAAAGCCGGCCAGAGTCGCCCAGTAGTCCTCAGCGGTTGTGGTTGGGAGGCGCAACGACTCTCCCAACAACGCATCCGCTACCGCCATTCCGGCGACCGCCGCGACCCAGTTAACCAGCAGGCGGCGCACACTACCGCCGTTCGGCGATCAACCAATGCGCTCGGCTAAACGGGCTTGACTTCCACGCCGGCCAGCTGTTCCAGGGTCAGGACTGCGGCGGTGATGTCCATGCCGCCGTTGCCTTGCGCCTGGGCCTCGCGCATGAGGATTTCGGCTTGCAGGCCGACGTTGTTGCGCACCCCCAGCGCCCGACACAAATCGGACGTAAGCCCAAGGTCCTTGGCCAGCAGGTCGACCGAGAACGCGGGCTCGAAATCGCGTTTGAGGATCTTCATTCCGAAATTGCGGTCAAGCGAGGCGGAGGCCGCGGTCGCCGACTGCAGGACATCCAACAGGCGCTCGGGGTCCAGTCCGAACTTCTGCGCCATCACGAAGGCTTCGCCGGCGATTGCCAACTGGGCCGCAAAAATGACCTGATTGGCCAGCTTGGTCACGGACCCGGCGCCGGGTCCGCCCATGAGGTTCACGTTTCCCCCCAACACGTCCAGAACGGGTTCGGCGTGATCGTATGCGGTCTGATCACCGCCGACCATGATTGCCAGCGTCCCGGCTTCGGCCCCCCAGGGGCCGCCCGAAATCGGAGCATCCAGGTAGCCGATCCCTTTGGCTTCAGCGGCTGCGTAGCATTTTTTGGCCGTATCGACTCCGTTGGTTGAAAAATCAATCAGGGTGGTGCCGGGCGCGGACCGGTCGATGACCCCGCCCTCGCCCAGGAATATCTCTTCGGAGACCTGCGGCAGCAGCAAGCAGGCGCCCACCACTTCGCATTCGGCGGCCAAGTCCCCCGGTGATTCGGCCAGCTTCGCGCCCGCGGCCACGAGTGATTCGGCCTTGGCGGCGGTGCGGTTCCAAACTACGGTTTCAAATCCGGCCTCAACCAGATTGGCTGCCATCGGTTTGCCCATGGTGCCAAGACCAATGAATCCGACTTTCATCTGCGCGCGGCGTCCTTTTCGAAATGGGGTCCGAAATCGATTAGGCGGCTCCAGGGATCCACGGGAATTGTCCGGCGGGCCCGGCCGACCACCCGATTATGGGTCAGGGTTCCGAGCGACCGGCGGGCACCAATTCGACCGTACCCGGCAGGGCCTGTGCCAGCCCGGTCGGATCCCCAACCGGATCCGGCATGTCAAGCAGGATCGACGGCCCCGGCCCCACCAGCTCGAGTTCCACATGATTGCTGCCGGGATTGGCCTTGAGGCATTGGCGCAGCGCCAGCAACGCGCGCCGATCCGAATCCTCGTCGCCGCACAAAGACATCCGCAAGCGTAATTTCGACTGCATGGGCACGGGCTCTGATTGCTGGTCGGGGAATGGCGGCGCCGGAATTGTCACTTCTTCAGGGGGCTCCGCAGAGAGCGGCGGGGCGGACTCGAACGTGGAACGAGTGCGGCTGCCTGCATCCGGCTGGACCGGCGGCGGCGCGCCGCTGGGCAATTGCGTCAAAGGGGCCACGGTGTCGCTGTCGCCGATGACCAACCTGATACCGGGGCCATCGGATTCGACCTTGCCGGTTACCCAGAGGCGGGCGTTTTCCTCGATGTAATGACGGCATTTCTCATAAGAACGCGGCAGAACGGTAACGGTGAGCCCGCCCATTCCGCCGGCGCTAAGGCGGAAGGAACACATCTGGTTGTGGTAGCGGGTCCTGAAACTGCGCAGTTGGCCGACGACTCCACCGGTGCCGACCTTGGCCCCGACCTGATTGGCATCGATCGCGTCCGGCAACGTCAACCGCCCCGATCGCAGCTTGTCGGCCACTTCATCCAAAGCATCGGCGGTGAAATTGATACCCAGCAGTTCCCGTTCCCAACCGGCGCGCTCTTCGGGGCTGGCCGGATCGACCCGCGGCAGGGCGAACGCGAGCCCGATTTCGTCGGATCGCGAACCGTTTTCCATCGACCCGAACAGCGATTTCTGGTCCAACAGACCGCTCGAGCGCAGCGATTGCAGGTGCCGGATTACGGGGTCGATTGCCCCTAGCAACGCATTGCGTTCGCCGAATGCATCCATTGCCCCGGCCTTTGCCAACTTTTCCAGCTGCAGGCGGCCGATTTGCTCGGATGCGCGCTTGCACATATCGGGCATATCGGCAAACCCGGATCCGCGCTTGGCCACGATTCTTTCGGCGACTTGACGGCCGATGCCCTTGATCGAGGCCAGGCCGAAGCGAATCGCCGATCCGTCTACTTCGAAGTCGGCGCCGGATCGACCTACGCTGGGTGGTTCGACCTTGATGCCAAACTTGCGGCATTCGCCGATGGCCGAAGCTAATTTGGCCGAATCTCCGGCCGCCGTGGTGAGTACCGCGGCCATAAACTCCCGCGGGAAATTGGCCTTGAGATAGGCGGTCCAATAGGCGACGGTCCCGTAATAGAACGCATGCGCCTTGTTGAATCCATAGCCCCCGAACGGCTCGACCAGCTCGTATATCGACTCGGCAACCGCAGGCACGATTCCGCGCTCCTGGGCACCGGCCAGAAACTTCACGCGCTGCTCGGCCAGTTCGGACGGGATCTTTTTGCCTAGCGCCTTGCGCATGACGTCGATCTCGGGCCAGCTGAAACCGGCCAGCTCGCGCGCCGCAATCAGCACCTGGTCTTGGTAGACCATCACGCCGTAGGTTTCTTCCAGGATCGGCTGCAGGCTCGGGTGCAGGTACGAGACCTGGTCGGGCGCGTTTTTCATTGCCACGTAGCGGTCGATGTTCGACATCGGGCCGGGCCGGTACAAGGCGACCAGAACCGCCAGATCCTCCACCCGGGTCGGCTGCAGCTGTACCAGGGCCCGGGTCATGCCTTCGCTTTCCAGCTGGAAGCAGCCGACGGTGCGTCCGCGTGAAAGCATCTCGAAAGTAGCGGCATCATCAAACGGAATCGATTCGAGATCGATCTGTTGGCCGTGGTGGGCCTGGATCAGCGACAGCGCGGTGCTCAGGGTCCTGAAAGTGGTCAATCCCAGGATGTCGAGCTTTAGGAAACCGATAGTTTCCAGCGTCTCAAAGGTGAATTGCGCCACCGTCTCGCCCTGATGTCCCCGCATCAGCGGCAGGTGCTCGGCCAGGGGAGAGCTGGAAACCACTACCCCGGCGGCGTGAACCGACGGGTTGCGCGAGATCCCCTCCAGCTTCAGGCCCAGATCGACCAGTCGCTTGATCTGATCGTCGCTGGCGTAGGCGGAGGCGATCTCCTCGACGTTGTCCAGCGCCCTTTGCAGGTCCCAGGGGTCCACCGCCACCTGCGGGATGGCCTTGGCGATCCGGTCGACGGTGTCGTAGGGCATGTCCAGCACGCGCCCGACGTCCCGGATTACCTGGCGCGCCGCCATGGTGCCGAAGGTTGCGATTTGGGCCACGTGGTCGCGCCCGTACTTGCGGGACAGGTAATCGATCACCGTGGCCCGCTCGTTGTCGGGAAAGTCCATGTCGATGTCCGGTGGGCGGTCGCGGCGCCCCTCGTTGAGGAATCTCTCGAAGGGGATGTTGCGCTGGATCGGGTCGATGCCGGAAATCCCCAGTGCGAACGCCACCAACGACCCGCCGACCGATCCGCGCGGGCCGGCCAGCATACCGCGCTCGCGCACGAATTGGAATATCTCGGCGTGGATTAGGAAGTAGACCTCGAAGCCGAGATCGCAGATGATGCCCAATTCATGTTCGAGCCGCTGGCGGTAATCGGGCGTGGCCGCTGGGCGGCGCTGCGCAAGGCCAGCGAATGCCAACTCACGCAGATGCTCGGCGGCGCTGCGGCCTGCCGGCAGCTCCGCCTGCGGCAGTGAAATCCTCCCCAGGTCGAGTTGCAGGTCGCAGCGCTCGGCCACCCGAGCGGTGTTCTCGAATGCCCTCGGGAATTCGACCAGGCGGGCCGCCATCTCGTCGGCCCCGGCCAGATGGTAGAGACCCTGCATCTTGAGGCGGTCGGCGTCGGCAACGCGCGATTTTGTGCCGATGCATAAGAGCACGTCGTGAGCCTCGTGGTCCTCGCGCCGGACGTAGTGCACATCCTGGGTACCAACCAAGGGTGCGTCCAGGCGCTTGGCTATGTCGAGCAGGCCGGCGTTCAGCTGGCGCTCGAAGTCCAGGTCGTGGTTCATGACCTCGACGAAAAAGCGTTCCGGTCCGAAGAGGTCGCGATAGAAACCGGCCAGCTCCAGGGCCGAGTCGGAATTGCCTTGACGAATCCGGCGCGAGACCTCACTGGCTGGGCACCCCGACAGGCAGATAATGCCCTCGGCATGCCGACTCAGCAGGTCCAGGTCGATGCGCGGCCGATAGTAAAAACCCTCCAGGTGGGCTCGCGAGACCATGCCGATCAGATTGCGGTAACCGGTTTCGTTCTCGGCCAGCAGGGTCAGGTGGGTGGAGCTCTGGTCGCGCCGTCCCTCCTTCTTGTTCATCGCGCGGGCGGCCACGTACACCTCGCAGCCGACGATCGGCTTTACGCCCTGGCGGCGTGCTTCCAGATAGAAATTCATGGCGCCGTACATCGAGCCATGGTCGGTCAGCGCCAGCGCCCCCATGCCCTGCTCGCGGGCGGCGCCAACCAGCTGCGGGATCTTGCCCATCCCGTCCAGCAGGCTGAATTCGGAATGCACATGCAGGTGTACAAAATCCGAACGGGAGGGTGCCTGCATGGCTCGATTTTAGTGGCCGCCAGGCCCCGCTCCGGCCGATTTCGGGCAGGTCGAACCGGCCGCGCCGCAATTCCGGCAAAGGCTCATATCGATAATGGAGTACGGCGGCGTCCTAAGGGGCAAGCTTGGACTTTACGACCTTTGTAATTCCATTGGCAATCATTGCGGCAATTGCGATTCTGCTGCCGCGCCTGATGGGCCCGCAGGGACCGCGTTGCAACCGCTGCGACGGAACCGGCAATATCGACGAGCGCTGGCCCGATCCGTCCAAGACCGGAGGTTGGCACGTGGCCAGTGGCACATGCCCCAAATGCGGCGGCAAAGGCCGACTGCGTCGCTGACGCGTCGCCACCGGCAATCGCGCACCGCAGAACATCGGAACAAGCGATTGGCTGAACCGGTTTTTGTTGGCCTGGATGCCGGTACCACCGGAGTCAAAGCGACCGCATTCTTGGCCGATGGTCGGCCGGTGGGAAGCGTTCGCGCCGAATTGCCGATGCTTTCACCGGTCCCCGGGGCAGCCGAACAGGATCCAGACCAATTTGTTGAAACCTGCTTTGCGGTACTGGCCGAATGCGCTGCGCGGGTGCGGGAACAGGGCTTTGCGATCGCGGCGGTGGGCCTGAGCGGAATCATCGGTTCGCTGGTGGTGCTGGACCGCGCCTGCCGACCCCTGGGAATGGCGTTCACATGGGCCGATCTGCGCTGCAGCCCGCAGGTCGGCGAGGCGCTGCAACGGCTCGACCATGACCGCGTCTACCAGCAAACCGGATGCCAGATCCATTCCATCTACACCGGACCCAAAATCGCCTGGCTGGCGCGGCACGATCCGGAACGATTTGCGGCTGGGCACTGGTTCGTGCCGCTCAAGTCGTACCTTCTATATCGGTTCACCGGGTCGGTCCTACTCGACCGTTCGGTCGGGTCCGGTTCCGGGATGCTGGATACCGCCGGCCTGCGCTGGAACAACGACTGGCTGGAGATCCTGGGGGTCAGGCCCGCATCGCTGGGTGAGCTGGTCGAATCCGACCACCGCTGCCGGATGCGGCCCGAGGTGGCCGATCGGCTGGCGCTGCCGCGCGGGACGCCGCTGATCGTCGGCGCCGCCGATGGCATGCTCTCCTCGCTCGGTGTCGGGGCGGTCGGCAAGGGCGTGTACACGGCGATGATCGCGACTTCAGCGGCCTGTCGGACGGTTGACGACCACCCGGTCCTGCACCCGCGCCGGGCCACTTGGTCGTATTACCTGGCCGACGGGTTGTGGGTCAACGGCGGGGCCATTTCCTCGGCCGGCATCGTCTTCCGCTGGGTGCGTGACACCCTTTTTGCAGACCGCGCCGGGCACGACGACTACGCTCCGGTGAGTGACGCGGCGGCATCGGCCCCGATCGGGGCCGATGGCCTGCTGATGCTGCCGTTTCTGGCCGGCGAACGCTCCCCCAACTGGGACGTGAACGCCCGTGGCGCGCTGCTGGGCATGACCCTCGGCCACAGCCGCGCCCATATCGCGCGGGCGGCCATGGAATCGATCTGCCTGCACCTTAGCCAAGTAATGTTGGCCCTGCGCGAGATCTGCGCCGAACCGATCCAGGTCCGTACGACCGGCGGATTTCGGGGGTCGCCGTTTTGGGTGCAGATGCTGTGTGACTGTTTGGGAACGCCCCTGGCGCTGCCTCAGGAGGGTGACGCCTCGGTCCTGGGGGCGGCGATCCTGGCAATGCGCGCCGAAGGGGCGATAGATTCCCTGTTCGATGCGCCTGAATTGGTTCCGATCATGGGGCAGGTTCGACCCGACCCGGCCGCCTCTGAACGCTACGCCCGACAACTCGAGCGTTACGAAGACCTCTACGAAACGCTGCAACCGCAGTTCGCCGGCCTGGTCGGATAGGGAGACGGCGTGCGGGCGCTATTGAACATCGCCGGGAACCGAATTCTGCCGGGGCAAACTCAGGCCTTTCGGCTGCTGGTGATGGCGGGCGCGCTTTACTCGCTCGGATTCTTTGCCTACAACACCATCTTTACCAACTTCGTGGTCGAGTACATCGGCATCTCGCCGTTCGAGCTTGGTCTGCTGGAGACGATTCGCGAGATCCCTGGCCTGCTATCGGTGTTGATGGCGGCGGTGGTGATGATGCTGTTGGAACCGGTGGTGGCAGGAATCGCGCTGCTCCTGATGGCCTTCGGCGTCCTCAACTACTTCTATATCGACTCGGTGACGCTGTTGATCGTTTTTTCGTTGGTCTGGAGCATCGGTTTTCACACCTGGTCGCCGCTCGCGATCTCGCTGGCATTGCGATTCGGCAAGGACTCGGAGATGGGTACAAGGCTGGGAATCCTCCGTTCATCGGGCAATATCGCCGCCCTGGCCGGAATCGCGGTCGTCTACCTGGTCACGGCCGGATTCGGGTTCCGTCCCATGTTCATCTTTTCGGGCGTGTTGATCGGTCTTGGCGGGCTGCTCATGTTCACCGTCAAATCGAGCGAACATCCTCCCGAACAGCGGATCGTGATACGGCGCGAATACTGGCTCTTTTACGTCCTGCAGATCCTTAACGGCGGCCGGCGCCACATCTTCATGACTTTTGCGGTCTTTGCCCTGGTGGATCGCTATGCGACGCCGATCTCAACCATTACCACCCTGTTCCTGGTCAACCAGGTCGTATCCATTTTTGCCGCCTACATCTTCGGACGCTGGATCGACCGCTACGGCGAGCGGGTCGTGTTCGTGCCATCCACCTTCCTGATCGGCCTGGTGTTCCTGGGCTACGCGTTCGTCGATTCGGTCAATGTCCTGTTCGTCCTGTTTGTGCTGGACAATTTGCTTTTCTCAAATCAAATGGCGATCTCGACATTTGGGAGAAAGATGCTGGTGAAGACCTCCGATTTAAGGCCCACGATGGTGACCGGCCAGACCATGAATCACGTCGCGGCGGTCCTGGTGCCGATCACCGGCGGGATCCTCTGGCAGCAGTTCGGACATGTGGTGCCATTCGTCGGTGGGGCCTTTATCGCGGCCGCCAGTTGCGTCTTCGGGATGTTGATGCAAGACCACGCCCCGGCCGCGTTCGAGGGCCCGCGCCTCTCGCCCACTTCGGCGACTTAAACCCTGATTCGCTCGAGGCCGCGCGGGTCCGTGGGTCGGCCGAATTTTTCGGAAACTTCGGGTGCCAAGGGGGCGATGCCGGACCGCCGACCCCGGCCTGGCGACCGGATCCATCCAACCGCCAGGACCTGAGGTCCGACCCTACATCTGAAATGGAAACCCAGTGAGCCAAGTTGAACAAATCGTCGCCCGCGAGATCCTAGACTCGCGCGGCAACCCCACTGTCGAGGTTGACGTGCAGCTCGATTCGGGTGCATCGGGGCGGGCGGCGGTGCCCTCGGGGGCGTCGACCGGGGAACGCGAGGCGATTGAGCTGCGCGATGGCGACCCGGGCCGCTACGGCGGCAAGGGCGTGGCCAATGCGGTTGAAAACGTAAACATCGTGATCGGCCCGGCCTTGGCCGGAGCGGATGTCTACGCGCAGCGCGAAATCGACCACCGCATGATCGGCCTTGATGGCACGCCCGAAAAATCAAATCTGGGCGCGAATGCGATTTTGGGCGTTTCGATGGCCTGCGCCGCAGCCGCCGCCGACGATTGCCAATTGCCCCTGTATGCCTATCTGGGCGGAGCCGGTGCCGGAGTATTACCGGTGCCGATGATGAACATCCTCAATGGCGGCGCCCATGCCGACGACTCGACCGACATTCAGGAATTCATGGTCGTGCCGGCCGGGGTCGGGAGCTTCGCCGAAGCGCTGCGCGCCGGATCGGAGATCTACCAGGCCCTCAGGGCGGTGCTCAAGCGCCAGGGCAAGAACACCAACGTCGGCGACGAGGGTGGGTTCGCCCCGCAGCTGGAATCGAACGAGGCCGCCCTGCTGGCCATCCTTGAGGCGATCGAAAGCGCCGGTTATCGCCCCGGCGGCGACGTGCTGCTGGCCCTGGACGCGGCCGCCAGCGAATTTTGCCACGGGGGGATCTACCGCCTGGAGCGCGAGGGGCGCGACCTTAGCTCGGAACAGTTGACGGATTTCTGGTCACGCTGGGCTGCCGATTACCCGATCTTTTCGATCGAAGACGGCATGGACGAAAACGACTGGGAAGGCTGGCAGGCGCTAACGACGGCGATCGGGGACCGGGTCCAGCTGGTTGGCGACGACCTAACGGTCACCAACTCTGCCATCCTGCAGCAGGCAATCGATCGCGGCGCGGGCAATGCGATCCTGATCAAACTAAACCAGATCGGCACGCTGTCGGAGACCCTGGATGCGATCGATCTGGCAAGACGCAGCGGGTTCGCGGCGGTCATCTCGCACCGGTCGGGGGAAACCGAGGACACGTTTATTGCCGATCTGGCGGTCGCGACCGGAGTCGGCCAGATAAAGGCCGGCGGGTTGGCGCGTTCGGACCGGGTTGCAAAATACAACCAATTACTTCGAATCGAGGCCCAGCTGGGCAAGGCGGCGCGCTACGCCGGGCAGCTGCCACCGTTTTCGGCACTGATCGACGTACCCAAACCATGAACCCGGGACTGAGCGAGCTCCTGGAACGCGTGGCCGGCGGACAGGTAACTGTCGCCGAGGCGCTTGAGGCGTTCGGGGACACTTACACCGATCTCGGATTCGCCAAAGTCGACGACCGGCGCTCGCAGCGTACTGGTTTTCCGGAAGCAATTTTTTGTTCCGGGAAGACTCCGGAACAGGTAGCCGAGATCGGCGCCACTCTCGAGGCGGCCGGCGAGGTCGTGATCGCCACCCGGGCCGGCCCGGAACATGCGGCGGCGCTGTTGGCAGCGCTCCCGCGCGCGCGCCACATCGAGCGCGCCGGGTTGGTAATCGCGGGACGCGCGCCGGCGCTTCACGGACAGGTAGCGGTGGTGACGGGGGGAACTTCCGACATCGGCGTGGCCCTGGAGGCGGCCGAAGTCGCCGACGCCCTCGGCGCCGCGGTCGAGCGCTACTGGGATGTCGGCGTAGCCGGAATCCATCGCCTGCTGGCCCACCGCGCAAAGCTCGACCGTGCCGACGTGATCATCGCGGTTGCGGGTATGGAGGGAGCCCTCCCCGGGGTGGTCGCCGGGTTGATCGACGCGCCGGTGATCGCGGTTCCGACCAGTGTCGGTTACGGTGCCGCGTTGGGCGGGATTGCGCCGCTGCTGACGATGCTTAACTCCTGCGCCCCGGGCGTGGCGGTGGTAAACATCGACAACGGGTTCGGGGCCGGTTACTTGGCCGCGCTGCTGTTGCGCCGCCGTCCGCGGCAATGACCCGAGTCGTTTATCTGCAGGCTGCCGCCGGTGCCGCCGGCGATATGTTTCTGGCGGCCCTGCTGGACGCCGGCATGCCGTTCGCGATGCTGGAAGAGCGCCTGCGCAAACTGCCGCTCCCACACTGGTCGATGCGGCCACGTCGGGTCATGCGCGGGGCTATCAGCGCCACTTGGCTACAGGTTGAGACCGTCCCCGAGGAACGCCAGCGCGGCCTGCCGGAGATCACAGAAATCATTTGCGCCGCCGATCTGGGCGAGGCGGTCCAAAGCAGGGCGCTGGAATTGTTCGAGCGCCTGGGTCGCGCCGAAGCGCAAGTTCACGGCCTAGCGCTGGAAAGGGTGCACTTCCACGAGGTCGGCGCGGTCGACGCAATCCTAGACCTGGTGGGGGCGGCGGTGGGAATCGAATGGTTGGCTGCCGAACAGATCACGGTGTCGCCGATTAACGTCGGTTCCGGCCACGCCGATACCGCCCACGGCCGGCTGCCGATTCCGGCCCCGGCAACGTTGGCACTGGTCACTGCGGCCGGCGCGCCGATCTATTCCGGGGACGGGGAGATCGAATTGCTCACGCCAACCGGGGCAGTCATTCTGACCTCGATTGCTTCCGCTTACGGAGCCCTCCCGGCCATGCGACCAAGCGCACACGGCTACGGTGCCGGCAGCGCCAACCTGTCCATACCCAACGTGCTGCGGTTGATCGTTGGCACCACGGACACCGCCGCGCACAGCGATTCGGTGGTGGTCCTGGAGACCAATCTCGACGACGCCAGCGGCGAAATCCTGGGGTTCGCCGCCGAGCGTTGCCTGACGGCCGGCGCCCTCGA
Source organism: Chloroflexota bacterium (assembly GCA_965217845.1). GTDB lineage: Bacteria > Chloroflexota > UBA11872 > UBA11872 > VXNJ01 > VXNJ01. The sequence continues at coordinate 1,312,796 of OZ244573.1, read as the reverse complement.
TGTCTGGATGGTACCGATTCAGATGAAGAAGTTCCGACCGGGCACTGCCCTGCATGTGATCTGCAACCCGGACCAGGCGGCCGACCTCGAGGATGTGATATTTAGCGAAACTGGCACCCTTGGAATCAGGCGGCGCCTTGTAGAGCGGCGAATACTGGAGCGGACCGTCGCCACGGTCGAAACTGCGTTCGGCCCGATCCGGGTAAAGTTCGCCGGGGCCGGCGCCGGGTTGGCGGCGCCCGAATATGAAGACGTGCGGCAGGCGGCGCTGGCCCACAAGCGCCCCCTGGCCGAAGTAATGCGGGCGGCTCGGCAGGCAGCGTTGGCAACCGGCGAGAATGAACGGCACCCGGCCAGCTGAATGAGAAGTCCCGATGCCTGAATGGCCCCCGTCGCCAGGGCCGGCGGCCGGCGATCTGTCCGGCGCCGAAGTAAAGCTCGAATTTGCGGCGGCGCGTCGCATCAGGGCCGATTCCTGCCGCGCCAATTTCTCGGCCATTGCGCTAGCGCAGGCCGACCGCGTATCTCTTGAACACTCGGCCGGCGGCGCCATCGTGGCCGGGAACGTGCGTATGGCCGACTCGGCCGCAATGATGGCCTGCGGGGGTTCGGTTCGCATCGAGAACGCCGCCGCGCCGCTGGTGGTGGGTGGGGCCGTTGAGGCCCGCCGGGTTATGGCGCTTGCGGTAGTGGCCGGATCGGTCGAAGGGCGGATCAACGCCCTTATGGACACGCGGGCGGCAATCGCTTTCGGGGTGGCACTGGGTCTGAGCACTCTGCTGGCGCGCCTGCTGCGGCGCTGGATTTGAACGCCGCCAACCGCCGGTTGCCCTCTGACCATGTCCGACCGTACCCGATCTGCACGCTACCTGGGACCCGCCCGGCCGGCCCAAAAACCACTGCCGGATAAGGTTGCCTCCGCCGAGGCGGCCGCGGCCGACATCCGGGACGGGGACGTGCTGTTGGTCGGCGGAGTCAACTCTTCAACCTTCCCCGACACATTGCTGTCGGCACTGCTCAAGACCCGGGCCAACGACCTTACGATCGTCTGCTTAAACGCCGAGAACGAGTGGATCGCCCGCCTCCTGGTCGAGGAGCGCTGCCGACGACTGCTCACTGCCACCGCCGGCGTGCGAACGCTCGCGTCGGCCGGCGCGGCCGCGGTCGAGATCTTCGCGCCAGGCCTGCTGTTGGAGCAGATCCGCGCCGCCGGGGCCGGGTTGGGCGGGGTGCTGGCCCCGCCCGAATTGGCCGGGGACGCCGAGCTTGGCCGGGCCGCCGTCGGCGACCAGGAATTTGCGATTGCGCCGGCACTGCTCGGCAACGTGGCGTTGGTCAAGGCCTGGCGCGGCGACCGGTTCGGCAACCTCGCCTACCGCGGGTCATACGCCGGAGCAAGCCCGGTGATGGCGACCGCGGCGCCGCTGGTTCTGGCCGAGGTTGCCGAACTCTACGAAACCGGCGACCTCGATCCGGGGGCGGTGATGACCCCCGGCATCACCGTGCGCAGCGTGGTACTGGCGGGCTGACGTGTCCTGGACGACGCTCGACCTGGCAGGCGCCTGCGCCGACGAAATTGATGCCTACGAGGTCGTCTACCTCGGCCCCGGTCTCCCTTATCTGATGCGCGAACACCTGGCCGGCCGGGCCGTGATCGGAATCGACTGCAGCGGCCTTGTCGGCGTCGGGCCTGCGCCGCGCGGCCGGGCGCGGTCGCTGCTGCCGGCCGGGGACGGCGAGATGGTGACGGTGATGCCGGGCGGGGCGGTCGTCGGGCCGCTGCGCGCGGCCGCGCTGCTGCGCCGCGGCTGGGTCGATGTGGGTGTGATTGAGGCCGGCCAGGTTGATGCCGCCGGTTCAATGGCGCCGTGCGACGACGAGACGGCAATGGGTGAATTGCGCGAGATCGTGCGCGGGGCCGGGCGCCTGATCGCCTGCATGCGGCACCAGCTTCCGGACGGCAGCTCGGCCTTGCAACGCAGACTCACGTCGGTCGAACCCGGATTTGGCCCATCCGCCATTGCGCTGGTGGTAACCGAATTGGGGATATTTCGCCCGGCCGGCAACCAATTCCAGTTGCTGAAGGCGCCGCCATCGCTGCAACTGTCCGATCTTGAGCGCTGTACCGATGCGGAGATCGCTGATAGTCGAGGTGCGGCCACTGACGCAGCCGATGAGGAATCGGGCGACGCGTCGTTGGATAACGAAGACGATCTGTTGGCCAGCGCTGCCCCGCCGTCCGAATGACACCGATCAGCCGGGCGGCAGCTCCACCCGGCGGCCACCATCATTGGCCGAAATCTCGGCCGCTATGCACGCGTGGTGGGTGTTGACCGTGCCGGCCAGATTCAGTTCGGTATCAATGCCTCGGTCCAGACAGTCGATTAGGTGGGCAAGTTCACCTTCAAAGGGGTGCGAAACCACGTCGGCGGAGTCGGGGCGAGCGACCGGAAATTCAGCGAACCCGGCCAGCCCGGGCAGCCGACGCGAAAACAGGCGGTTGTTGCGGACCGACCCCTGGGTGCCCATCAGATCGACATCGAATTGGTACGGCATCCGCGCTCCCAGGGAAGCGGAGACCTTGCCGATGGCGCCGCCGGTAAGTTCGCAGATAAAGACCGTGGTCGAAGGGTATTCGTGCGCGGTGCCATCGTAGGTTGCCAGCGCCGAGAGGGCCGTGATCTCGGACCCGGTGAAGTAACGCAGGGCATCGACCGCATGGCAGCCTGCGCAAAGCAGCGCATTACCGCCGCCGGCCCGGGTCTTGGCCCAGGCGAAGCCGCGATACCAGTCGCCGACCTCATGCCAGTAGTTGATCTCAGCATAGAAGATCTTGCCCAACAACCCCTCTTCGATCTGGGCCGAGATCAGTTGAAACATCGGGTTCCAGTGCAGTACGAATCCCACCAGGGTAGTGACCCCGGCCGTCGCCACCGCTTGCACCGCCGCCCTGAGCGAATCAGCGTCCAGGGCGGCCGGTTTTTCGATCAGGATGTGCTTACCGGCGGCGGCCGCTTGAATCGTTTCGGCGGCATGGCGGTCGTTGGGCGTCGCCAGGACCACGACATCCACCCGCGGGTCGGCCAGGAGACCTGCAAAGTTCCCGAAGGCGGTCGCATCAAGGCCATGGCGAGAACAGAATTGGGCCGCCCGCTTGGTTGAGGATCCGCCCACCGCCACAACGCTGCAGCGCGGTTCGGCCTGCGCCGCCGCCAAGTGCGCTGCGGCCACCCAGCCGGTCCCTTGTATTGCGACACCGTACATGATCGGCAATCCCTTCGCGAATCCACCCGGCCGCGGTCAATCGTCCCAACCTAAAGTCTTACTGCGATGCGTCGCGCGATAGATAAATCGGTAATCGGTTCCGCACAGGATGCTCGTCTTGCAGCTTGGCTGGATGAGTATGCCCCAGGGCACGCCATGGCGATCACGGCGCTGGCCGAGCGCTGGCTGCGCGGCGGCGGGGCGCTGCGAACCCGGGCCAATTCGCTGGGATTTGTCGCCGGACCATCCGCGGCCGTATTCGGTGCGCGGATCGTTTGCCGGGGCGCTCCGCAGCAGGAACCCTTCTTGGAGTTTCTGCCTGGCCGGCTGCGTCGCAGCATCGCCATCCCAGACGATGTCGAAGAATTGGTCGACAGCCTGGAGGCCTTCGGGGCCGTACCCGACCGGTCGCGCGCCAGCTGGCGCGTTCCCATGACCGCACCACCGCAGCGGTTGCAGCTATTGCTTGACGCCCTGGTAGGCCTTTGGCGTCGGCAGTAAACCGACCCCAGGAAGGGTTATTAAAGCCCAATTGGCCCCAGGCAATCGTAGTCGGCCTCGGCGTGTTCATGGCCACCAGCGATGTCTCGAGCGTCAACATCGCCCTGCCCACGATCGCCCGCGATCTGGACGTCGACCTGCCGCTGGCGCAATGGGTCGCCCTGGGGTACATGCTGGGTTCCGCCAGCTTGATTCTTTTCTTCGGGCGCCTCTCCGACCTGATCGGACGGCGCCGTCTGGCGCTGATCGGATTTGCAATTTACGGTGGATTTGCGATCGTATCGGCGCTGAGCGTGAACCTGCCGATGCTGATAGCGGCCAGGATCATCCAGAGCGTTGGCGGAGCGATGCTGCAGTCGACCGGCAACGCGCTCATGGTCACGGCCTTTCCTACCACCATGCGCGGCCGGGCAATGGGCCTGAACGGTTCGATTGTTTCCCTGGGGTTGCTCGCCGGGCCGATCATCGGCGGATTGATCACCGGTTTTCTCGGCTGGCGCTTCATCTTCCTGTTGGCGGCGCCCCTGGGTCTGGCGGCGCTGGGGCTCGCAATCCGGATCCTTAAGGACGAACGCCACCAACAGGGTCCGGTACGCATGGACTGGTTGGGGGCGGCGCTGCTGGTCGGCTGGACCGGATCATTCACCTACGGCATCAACCAGAGCTCGCTGCTGGGGCTGAGCAACCCCGCGATCATCGCCGCCCTGGGCGGCACCGTGGTGTTGGTGATCTTGTTCCTCTGGCGCCAACTGCGGTCCGCGAATCCGCTGGTGCAGTTGAGGGTTTTTAAGATCCACACCTTTTCGCTGTCGATCGGGATCGGATTCTTGACCTTCGTGGCAATCTCCGGCCATGTGCTGATGACCCCGTTCCTGCTCCAGGACGTGATGGGAGTAAATCCGGCCACGGCCGGCGCACTGATGGCGTTGGTCCCATTGGGAGCAGTGGCTTTGGCCTTGCAGGCGGGCGCGTTCGTCGATCGCTTCGGGCCGCGCATCCCGGCTACCCTCGGCCTGGTGTTGATGGGCGTGGCCACCGCGTCGATGCTGCAGCTAGACGAGCACTCGCAGCTTTGGGAGGTTGGCGTACGCCTGTTGATCGTTGGGCTCGGGCAGGGATTGTTCATGTCGCCCAATTCCAGCTCGATCATGGGCTCGCTGCCACTCTCCCACATCGGATTGGCGGGTGCATTCAACGCCTGGATGCGAACCTCCGGGTTCGTATTCGGGCAGGCCGCCTTCGGGCTCCTGTTCGCCGCGGTGGTGCTTTCGATTGAAGGGGTCGACGAGGCTCTGGGGGCGCCGTTCGAATTCGCCCGTTACGGATACTGGTCGGTTTATGGCCTGGCCGCCGCACTCTTACTTGTGGGCGCGGCGCTGGCATCCACGCGCGGCCGCGTGGTGACCCCGACCAGCCTTTAGCCGGGCAGGGACGTGGCCGGCTCCGCCGCGCCGTCTGCCACGCCCAGATCCGGGCAGTCTCCGCTATTCCCGGCTCTGGCCCCGTTTTGCCATGGGCACGTAATCGCGTTCCCAGGCCCCGGTGTACTCGAGCCGCGGGCGGATTATGCGATTGTTGCCGACCTGCTCGATGATGTGCGCCGTCCAGCCGGTCATCCGCGAGATGGCAAAGATCGGCGTGAACAACTCGACCGGAATTCCCAGGTTGTGGTAAACGCTGGCCGAATAGAAGTCGACGTTGGCGTTCAGGCCCTTCTCGCGCATCATGATCGCCTCGATGGCTTCCGAGAGCTCGAACAGGGTCAGGTCGCCAACATCCTCGCCGAGCTGCCGCGACATTTCACGGAGCACCCCGGCGCGCGGGTCGGCGGTCCGGTAAACGGCGTGTCCAAATCCCATGACCAGTTGCCGCGCCGCCAGCCGGTTGAGGATCTGACGCTCGGCGTTGTCCTTGGCGCCGATTTCAAGCAGCATCTGCAGTGCGGCCGCGTTGGCCCCTCCATGCAGCGGCCCTTTAAGGGCACCGATGGCGCCGGTGACCGCCGAGTGCACGTCGGTCAGCGTGGCCACGATCACCCTCCCGGCAAAGGTGGAGGCGTTCAGCTCGTGCTCGGCGTGCAGGATCAGCGCGATATCCAGGCTGCGAGCAGCCACTTGGGAGGGACGTTCGCCGCGCAACTGATAGAGGAAATTGGCGGCAAAACCCAATGCGGGGTCGGGGTCAACCGGCGCCTGCCCCTGGCTGATGCGCCAGGCGCCAGCCACGATGCTGGCCGCCTGGGAGGTCAACCGCTCCGATTTGCGCATCAGCGCCGGCGGCGAGTGATCGCCGTAATCCGCGTCGAAACCGGCCAGAGCCGAGATGCCGGTGCGCAGGGAATCTATGACCTGGATGGGCCCCAAATCGCTGAGCACGTTCCAGACCGGTTGCGGCACCCTGAATTGCGCCAGGCGCTCGGACAGAGGGCGCAGTTCATTGGCGGCCGGAAGCTCACCGTTCCAGAGCAGGTAGGCCACTTCTTCGAAGCTGGATTCACGCGCCAACTGTTCGATTGGGTAACCGCAGTAACGCAGGATACCGCTTTCGCCATCCAGGTAGCAGATGGTCGAAGAACCTGCGACCACATCCCGCAAGCCGGCAGTTTTGTCAGGCAAAATTCCCCCTCAAACGCCTCCGCATCATCATAATTGACCGCCAGCGCGGCGACGGCGAAAGGACCCTGCCAAATGGCCCCGGCAGCCAGTTTCGACGGCTACATTTACGCTGACGGCGCCTCCCGCGGAAATCCCGGCCCAGCGGCGGCAGCGGCGGTTTTACTCGACACCGCGGGCAATGAACTCGGTCGATCGCAGCTCTACCTGGGCAAGGACACCAACAACGCGGCCGAATACCAGGGATTGCGGCTGGGCCTGTTGCTGGCAGGGCAACTGGGCCTGCGGCGGGTAGCCTGCCGGTTGGACTCCGAGCTGGTCGTAAAGCAAATGACCGGGGCGTACCGAGTCCGAAATCTCCGCCTGCGCGAGTTCGCGCAACAGGTCCGCGAGCTGTGCGCGGGGTTCGAACAGGTCGATTTTGGGCACGTACGCCGCGACCGCAACTCCCTCGCCGATGGGTTGGCCAACGCCGCCATCGACGCCCACAAGGCCCTCACCGGGAGCTGAATTCAGCCGACAACCCGACTCCCGCGCGCTGGGGCGGACCTGTGCAGATTGCAGCTTACGGGGACCGGGTGGGTTGATGACCACCTAAGTGGTGGGGTGATCGGGTCGATCCCGAGCCAATATTGGCTAATAGTGGTTCATAGTGGGTCAAAGTGGTACACTTAGCTTTCTCGGACAAGGAGAGCGAGTTGCAGCGCCAATGGAATGCTTCATGGGCACACACATGCACTCGCTCGATTCGAAAGGGCGCCTGACCGTGCCAAGCCGATTTCGCGAAGGACTCGCCGATGGCGGCGCGATCACGCGCGGAATCGACTCATGCCTTGAGATCATGCCGATGGCGGCCTGGGTCGCCAAAGCCGAGCGCGTCACTGGCCTGGATGAATTCCGCAGCGCTGGCCGCAACGCCCGCCGGGCGTTGTTCGCCAATGCCGCCCCGCTGGAAATCGACCGGCAGGGCCGGATCTCGATCCCGGCGCCACTGCGCGCCATGGTCGGCATATCCAAGGAAGTGGCGGTCGTCGGCGCCGGCGAAAAGATCGAAATCTGGTGCGCCGAGAAATGGGACCAACTTCAAGCCGGACTGCCGGCGACGATCGCCGATACCTTCCGGACGGCATCCGAGACCGGTCCCAACAACTCTTAACGGGTATTCGTGTGGGGCAGAGTGCCTCCCCTCCGCTCCACACTTACCACCTCGGGTAACCCCGTGGTCACGCCAACCTCGCACCGTCCCGTTATGGCGCGCGAAGCGCTGGCTCTGCTCGATCCGCGCCCCGACCTGGATTACCTGGACGCCACCGCCGGTGGTGGTGGACATGCCCACTTGATCCTGGATTGCAACGCCCCCGGTGGACGCCTGCTCGGAATCGACGCCGATTCCGACGCGCTCGAGCGCGCCCGGCAGCAACTGCGCGGGTTCGGCCCGCGGGCAGTGTTGGCCCAAGCCAATTACGCCGACGTGGTCGCGGTTGCCCGCGCTAACGATTTCGGCAAATTCGACGGAATCCTCGCTGATCTGGGGCTCTCGTCCGATCAGCTGGCCGATCCCGAACGCGGATTCGCATTTGGGAGCGATGGGCCACTGGACATGCGCTTTGACCGCCGACAAGAGCGCACCGCCGCAGTTTATGTCAATACTTTGCATGAAAAAGCGCTTGCCGATCTGATCTTCCGCTATGGCGACGAGCGCAACAGCCGTCGCATCGCCCGGGCAATCTGCCAAGCGCGCGCCAAGAATCCAATCACGCGCACCGGCGAACTTGCCGCCGTAGTCGCGCGGGCGGGGCGCACTCGCAGCCGTCGCATTCACCCCGCCACGCGCACTTTTCAGGCATTGCGGATCGCGGTCAATCAGGAGCTGGAAAGCCTGGAACGGTTTCTGGCCGACGTCGCTCGCGTCGGCGCCCAGGGCGCCCGAATCGTAGTGGTTTCCTTCCACAGCGCCGAGGATCGGCTCGTAAAGCTAGCGTTCCGATCCGGCCAGGCCGAGGGTCGCCTCACGATCCGGACCCCCAAACCGCTGCGGCCGCAGCCCGACGAAGTCGCCGCCAACCGTCGCGCCCGCAGCGCCCGGCTGCGATGTGCGGTGCTCAATTGACCGCCCAGCGACTGGGGGCCCTTCCGCTCGGTGCCACCCGTACCGGTCCGATCCGTGCCGCCGCCGGCTGGTGGGTCGGGATCCGCGCCGCGGGGGCCCTGCCACGTCCGGGCGCCATCTTCCTGGCCCTGGTGGTGGCCGCATTCCTGCTGGCGATGGTGTTGGTGCTGCAGCTGCAGCTGCAGGCCGCGCGGATTGCATCCGTAAATGAGCTGGAACGCGAATTGGCGCAGCTGCAACGCGTACAGTCGGCCCTGCAGGCCGAGGCCGCCACGGCATCCGATCTGCCGCATATTCAGGCACGGGCCCTCGAAATCGGAATGCAGCCGGTTGAGCCGGCCGCCATCTACCGGTTGCCGGGCGCAGGTGGGCGCTCGCTCGCCCCGCCCGCAGAGTGGGCCGAACACCCGCCGCCGGCGCTGCCCGATTGGCGCGAACGCTTCTGGCAGAGCCTGCTGCGGTCGATCGGCCGCGGGAACGAGCACTCCTAGACCATGTTTGACCAAACCGGCACTGATCGCCCGCGGCTAAGCCGCCGACTGCTGCTCCTGGGCGGCGCAAACCTGGTCCTGGCGGGGGCGGTAACGCAGGCCTTGCTGCGGATCCAGGTCAGCGAGCAGCGTTCGCACGCTGCCGAAGCGACCCTTCAACTGCGCGCCGACAGCGTGCTTTCGCCCCGCCGCGGCGACATCATCGACGCCCGCGCCCAGCCTATGGCCATAACCCGCGTGGCGGACCGGTTGATCGCTTCGCCGGCGGTGCTCTCGGACCAGGCGCTGCAGTCCATGCTGGAGTTCGTTTCCCGACACACCCGGATCCCACTGCGCGAACTCAGGCACCGCGCGCGCGATCGCCATTCCCTTTACACCGTCCTGGCAGAGGATGTCGATCCGGTGTTGACGGCCCCGATTCGGAAGGCACTCCTCGCCGGTCAGGCCGGCGGATTGCAGATCGAGAGTCGACAAAATCGGCGCTATCCATCCGGCTCCCTGGCGTCGCATCTGCTGGGGTTCATCAACGCTGCCAATTCCGGCCAATCAGGGATCGAGTCCTACTACGATCTGCAACTGCGCGGGCGGCCGGGGCGAGTGATTGCCGACCGCGATCCGCTGGGACGATCGATTCCGATGGGTCGCTCGATCGTGACGGCAGCCCAGCCGGGATCGACAGTGCGGCTCACGTTGGACCGAAGAGTTCAGCTGCGGGTCGAGTCGATCCTGCAGCAATCTCTGGCAAGGTACGGATCCGCCCACGGAACAATCCTGGCAATCGATCCGCGTGACGGAGCGGTCCTGGCCATGGCCAGCCAGCCAGCATTCGACCCCGACCGCATGCATGAATACGCCGAGATTGGTCCGCAGTTCCTGAACCCGGCAGTACAGCTCGTCTGGGAGCCGGGGTCGACTTTCAAGCTGCTCACAATGGCGGCCGGGCTCGACTCGGGCGCGATAACCGCCGACTCGACCCACGACTTTCCCGGTGAAATCGAATATGGCGGGTTGCAGATCGCCAATTGGGACAAAAAGACGTACCCGGCCCAGGACATGACCAGCGTATTGCGCCATTCATCGAATACCGGCGCCGTCTGGATCGCCGACCGCATGGGTCCGGAGACGTTCTACCGCTATCTGCGGGCCTTCAGGGTGGGCGAGAAGACCGGGGTGGACTTGGCCGGCGAAGTCGCTGGGATTGTGCGCTACCACCGGCAGCCGGGCTGGTACCCGGGTGATCTGGCCGCCAATTCCTTCGGGCAAGGCTTGGCGATATCGCCGCTGCAGGCCGCCATGTGTATCGCTGCGATCGCTAACGGCGGCACGGTTCTGCGCCCGCGCACGGTGGCGGCGGTGGCGGATCCGTCCGGCACGGTAACTCCCAATCCGCCGGAGATCCGGGGCCGCGCGATTGCGATGGCCACCGCTTCACGGATGATTGCCCTGATGCGCAACGCCGAGCGCTCGATCCCCAACAATCCGGCCAAAAGCCCGCTGTATGACACCGTCGGTAAGAGCGCCACAACCGAAGTGCCGATCAGTTCGGGATATTCGAAGGACTCGTCAATTCCCAGCTATATCGGATTCGGGCCCGTCAGCGAACCGCGCGCCCTGGTGCTGGTGAAGGTCGATGCGCCCGAGAACGGGCGCTGGGCTTACGAGGTGGCGTCGCCGATATTCCGCGAAGTGGTCGAAGAAATATTCCCACTGCTGGGCATCCCGCCCATCGGCGAGGAACCCCAACTTTCCGCGCACGGCTGATCCGATGGACGCCCCACTGCGACGCCTGCGCGCCCTTTCCTGGGAAGACCTTTCCTGGCCAGCGAACGACTTTTATCTGCTGGCATTGGCCGTGATCGTACCGCTGTTGGGAGCGGTGATGATCGTTAGCGCCAATATGCCGTTCGCAACCGGCGAAGACGGTTTGCTGACCGGATCGGTGCTCAAACAGTTGGCAATAGTGTTGGCCGGGCTGGCCGTCGCGGTGCTGGTATCGTTCGTTGATTACCACGCCATCTGCGCTCGCTGGACGGCGATTTACAGCTTCACCGTGCTGGCCTTGCTGGGGGTGCTCGCGTTCGGGTATCTATCCGAGGCCTATTCGGCGCGATGGTTCGCGTTCGGCGGCCTGACAGTCCAGCCGTCCGAACTGGCCAAACCGGTGCTGATCGTGAGCCTGAGCGCGATCGGCTGGCAATTTCGAGACCGTATCGCCGGGTTGGCTCTCTTCGGCAAGGGGCTGCTGGTGAGCGGGGTGCCGATTCTGCTGGTAATGCTGCAACCGGACCTTTCAACGTCGCTCACGCTGGCCATAGCGGCGGTGGCAGTCGGGCTGGTAGCGGGTGCAAAACTGCGTTACCTGGTATTGGCGGGCGGTGCCTTCGCGATGATTGCGGCCTCCTTGATGCTCTTCCGCGATTTCGAGTACCAGATCGCCCGAATATCGGCGTTTCTAGATCCCGCCGGCGCCCAGGCGGCGGCCAACTACCAAATCCAACAGGCCACCCTAGCACTGGGTTCGGGCGGATTGACCGGCAAGGGAATAGGCCTGGGCACCATCAAGTACCTTTACCTTCCGGTTTCCACCTCGGATTCGATCTTCGCGGTGATCGGCGAAGAGCTTGGCTTGCTGGGAACCGGCGCCGTGCTGGGCGCATACCTGCTGCTGCTGGTCCGCGGTCTGTGGTGTGCCCAGCGGGCCCCGGATCTTCTCGGCAGCTGCCTGGCAGCAGGAATTACGACCTCGATCGTGGCTCAAGCCATGATCAACATGCTGGTGGTCACCGGACAGGTCCCGGTTACCGGCTTGCCGCTACCGCTGATTTCGGCCGGCGGCACGTCGCACATATTCACTATGGCGATGCTCGGCATTCTGTTGAACGTTGCCCGCAGCTCGCGCTGGGCCAACCGGTGAAGCGCCTGTTGGTCTGCGCCGGCGGAACTTACGGACACGTCATGCCGGCGCTGGCGGTGGTCGAGCAATTGCGCCGCATTCAACCCGGTCTCAGAGTGCTGCTGCTGGGATCCAGGCGCGGATTTAGGCAACGTGACCTGCTCGGGATCCACTCGCGTCGACTCGCCTCTGCGCCGCTCGCCGGGGTCGGACTGCTGCGATGGCCGTTGAACCTGGCCCAGAATGCCTTCGCCTACGCTTCGGCGCTTACCATCGTCGACGAATTTGATCCTCAGGTCGCCCTCAGCACCGGCGGTTACCCCTCCGTGGCCGGTGCGTTGGCGACCCGAACCCTGGGCCGACCTCTGCTGCTGCTGGCGCTCGATCGCCGGCCCGGCCTGGCGGTTCGGCTGCAGGCCCGCGTCGCCAGCCTTGTCTGTTGCGTGGATTCGACCGCGGCAGGGCGTTTGCCATCCAGCGGCGCGATCGTAAGCGGCTTGCCCCTGCGGTCGCAGTTTGAACGCCTCGATCGCTGCTTGGCACGCCGCGAGCTTGGCGTGGACGGCAGCCAGCACCTGGTGCTGGTCATCGGCGGCAGTCAAGGCGCGGAAGCGCTAAACCACGCAGTGGCAAAGCAGCTCCGACAAATCCTGGAATTCGCCAACCTGGTTCACATCACCGGTGCCGGCGAGATCGATTCCGCGCGCGCGGCCCGCGCGAACCTGCCCGACTGTTTGCGGGACCGTTATCACCCGTTCGACTTCATCGATTCCAACTTTGCCGACCTCCTGGTCGCCGCCGACCTGGTGGTCAGCCGGGCCGGAGCCGGAGCCGTGGCCGAAATCGCCGCCACCGCCCGTCCGGCGATCCTGGTCCCGGGGACCTTCGCCGGCGGGCACCAGCGCGACAACGCCGATCCGCTGGCCCGCGCCGGGGCCGCGATCACACTGGCAGAGGAACGCCTGCAGGAGCTGACCGCACTTACCCGGAGGTTGCTCAACGACCCGCCTCAGTTAGAAAAAATGTCGGAGGCCAGCCGTTCGCTGGCGCGACCCGACGCAGCCCAATTCGTCGCCGAGCGCGTACTCGACCTGGCGCAGGCCGGATGATGGGGCAACCCGTTGGCATCGACTGGAGTCATCGACCGGCCATCCACATCGTTGGCGTCGGCGGCATGGCAATGAGCGGCATTGCTCAGATCGCACTTGATCGCGGCGCCACGGTCACCGGTTCCGACATCGCCGACTCGGAGTACATATGCCGGTTGCGGCAACAAGGGGCCGAGATTCACATCGGCCATCGCGCCCAAAACATCGGTGAGGCGTCGCTGCTGGTGCATTCGGCCGCGGTCGGGGGGGAAAACCCCGAACTTGCGGCCGCGCGCGCGAGCGGCACCCCGGTAACTGACCGGGCCAGTTTTATCGCCGCCTTGCTTTGCGACAAAAAAACCTTGGCAATAGCCGGCACCCACGGCAAGACTACGACTACCGCGATGGCCAGCTTCGCGCTGCAGTGCCTCGGTCATAGCCCAACCTATCTGGTCGGGACCAACGTGCCGCAGCTGGGCCGCAACGCCGCTTGGGGCGAGGGGGAAATTGCGGTGGTCGAAGCCGACGAGTACGCACGCGCGTTCCTGGCCTACCGCCCCTGCGTGGGGGTGATCGGTCACCTGGAACCCGACCACCTGGACTACTTCGGATCCGAGGCCGCCCTCTACGAGGCGTTCGCCCAATTCGCGCGCAACGTCAATCCGTCCGGTGCGATTGTGGCGCGATGCGAGATCGCGGCGGTCCGGCGCGCGGCCGCTGCGGCCGACGCCGAGCTGGTCAGCTTCGGCCACGCCGGCGATTGGCGATTGGCCGCGACCCGACCCGATGGTTTTGGCCAGCGCATCGAAATCGAATTCCCGGAGGGGTCCCGTGCCAGCGCGCGCCTGGCCGTGCCGGGAGAGCACAATGCGCTAAATGCCCTCGCCGTTGTCGCCGCGTTGGCGCAGTTGGGAATCAGCCCTGAGTCGACGCTTAAGGTCCTGGAGAGGTTCCGTGGCAGCGATCGACGCTTCGCCTGCACCACGCCAGCACCCGGCATTCGTTTGGTCGACGACTATGCCCACCACCCCACTGAAATCACGGCTGCGGTCCGCGCGGCCCGACTGCTTGAGCCCGCCGCCAAGCGTGTCTGGGTCGTCTTCCAGCCGCACCTGCGGTCGCGCACGGAACTGCTATTCGATGCGTTTGCAGCCTCCCTGGCGGAGGCGGATCGGGTCACGGTCTGCCACATCTATTCGCCCCCGGGGCGCGACCGCGAATACGATGTCGATGTCGATGCCCTGGCAGCCGCGGTTGGCGATCACGCCGACAGTTGCGCCGACTTCGACCAGGCCCTTGCAAGGGTCAGCAGCGGTACGCGCGTCGGCGATTTGATCCTGATGCTCGGCGCCGGCGACATCAATGTCCTCTCGGCCCGCTTGGTCGCCCGGCTGCGTCTTCGGTGACGGCGACCAAGGTGAGGACCTGGCCAGCCCACCTGCGGGTACTCGCCGACGCCCCGCTGGCGCCTTATTCGTATTTCGGAATCGGCGGCAGGGCGCAGTATTTGGCATTCGCCGAAAAGGCTGCGGACTTAGCCGAAATGCTCGAGGCGGGGATCGAGCGCGGCCTGGCGGTTGCGGTCCTGGGCAATGCCTCAAATGTCTTGATCGGGGATGACGGGGTCGCGGGATTGGTGATCGTCAATCGCGCGCGCGCGATCGGATTGGACGACGCCAATCGGATCACGGTCGAGTCAGGGGTGCTAATGGGGCAATTGGCGCGTTTTGCCGCCGACAACGGCATCGGCGGGTTCGAATTCGGCCTTGGAATTCCGGGCACCGTCGGGGGTTCCATTTACGGGAACGCAGGGTGCTTCGGGTCCGAAATCGCCAGTGTGTTTGAGAAAGCCTGCATCTGGCGGCGCGGCGGTCCGCGCTGGCAGACTGGCGACGAACTTGGATTTGGATACCGGCGTTCGGCGCTGCTAGATGAAAGCGAGCCGGCCGTGGTTATCGAGGCACGTCTGCGCGGCTTTGGCCGTTCGGCGGGCAAAATCAGGGCCCAAATGCGCCAAATCCAGGAGCGGCGGCGGCGCACGCAGCCGTCCGAGCGCAGCGCCGGGTCGATTTTTAAGAACCCGCCCGGAAACTTCGCCGGTCGCCTCATTGAGGCAGCCGGCCTAAAAGGACTGCGCGTCGGCGCGGCCCAGGTCTCCGACCGACACGCCAATTTCATAGTCAACCGGGGCGGGGCCAACGCCTCCGAAGTGGCCGCGTTGATCACCCAGGTCCGCCGGCAGGTGCACAAGGTGAGCGGCGTCTTACTGGAGCCCGAGATCCGCAGGATCGGTTCGGGCTTTGGTGGTCAACCGTGATCGAATTTGTGGCCCGCAATCAGGTCCGCTGGTTGTCGCTGGCAGCTGCGCTGGCTCTGTCGGCAGTGATTGTTTGGATGCTCACCGATCCCCAATTTACGATCCGAAACGCACGCACTGCGGTGGTCGGCGCCGGCATCGGTAGCATCCCGGTGGACCGCGGCCAGGTGGAGGAGCTGTTCAAGTTACCACAGAACCTATTCCTCGTCTCCGGCGCGGCCACCGCCGAGCAACTCCAGCAGCGGCCGGCAATTGCCTGGGCACAGGTGCGCCCGCAGGTCGATGGAACCGTGGCGCTGGCCGTGCAACCGGCGCGGGCAGTGGCCAATTGGTCCACCGGCGAGGGCCTCTTCCTGCTCAATCCTGAAGGCACCGCGTTGGCCGCAGGATTCGATCCCGGACTCGGCCTGGTGTTCTCGAGCCCTGGAACCGCTGCTGGCGACGGCATCGACCCGGCGGCCCTTGAGACTGGTCGTCGGCTCCAGCAGACGCTGCCCGGGCTCGGCTTCCAGCTCGCCTATCTCCAGCACTTACCCGCCACCGGCATGATCGCGCGCACCGCAAGCGGGGCCCTAATCTACTTGGGCCCTCCGGA
The DNA here is from genome assembly GCA_965217845.1 of Chloroflexota bacterium. GTDB lineage: Bacteria > Chloroflexota > UBA11872 > UBA11872 > VXNJ01 > VXNJ01. Next base: position 1,296,925 of record OZ244573.1, on the reverse strand, counting down.
AGCGATCGACGCCAAATTGGCCGCCCTGGCGGTGGTGGTCGGGCACGCCCGAACCAACAACCTGCGCCTATTGCACGTGGACCTGCGGCCGATCGATCGGCCGTCGTACAAGGCCGTACCCGATGATTTCAATCCCCGAGAAGGGATTGGCTGATGGCGCGCCGTCGGCTGGTGGCGGGGCTGGAGATCGGCTCGTTCAAGAGCGTGGCCGTTATCGCCGAGCGCTACCGAAATGAACAGACTCACGTTCTGGGGCTCGGCACCGCCCCCAGCACCGGGGTATTCCGCGGCCAGGTCGTCGACGTGGATGCGGCCTCGCAGTCCATCAGCGCTGCAGTCGACCATGCCCAACGCGCCGCGCACGCCAAGATAGATAGGGTGTGCGTCGGTGTATCAGGATCGCATTTGGCCACAACGACCGGGACCGCCGAAGTCCTGTTGCGAGCCAACGAGCGCACATTCCAGCACCGCCACCTGCAGCAGTTGCTGGCGCGCTTGACCGCCGGGGCAGAGCGCTCCGGCCGCGAAGTTGTCTACGTTTCGCCGCTTGAATTCATAGTTGACGGCGCGGCCCGGGTCGACGACCCCATCGGGCTGGCCGGCCGCCGTCTGGCCCTCAAGGCGGCCATCGTAACCGGTATAAGCGGGTCGCTGCAAAACCAGGTCAAAGCGCTGCAGCGCGCCGGCCTGGAAGTCGATTTCGCGCTGCTGCAACCCCATGCCGCCGCCACTGCCTGCCTTGATCAAGAACAGATAGTGTCCGGCGTGGCCGTAATCGACATCGGCCACAGCACGACCGACGTTATGGCGTTTCAGGCCGGTGTTTTCAAGTTGATGCATTCAATTCCGATCGCGGGCGAATCGGTGACAGCCGACATCTCCAAGGGCCTGCACGTTCCGGCCACAGTGGCCGAGGAACTAAAACTTACTTACGGGCAATTGACCGAGACCGACCCGGGCGCCACGCTGCCGGCGCACTCCTTCCGTTCACAGCAGGTCGATGTTGACGCGGCGCTGCTGCACGAGATCCTTGAGGCACGCTACGAAGATGTGCTGCTGAGGGCGCGCTCGGTGCTCTCCGAAGCCGGTCTCATCCACCACCTTGCGGCCGGCCTCGTCCTCACCGGCGGGTCGACTAAGGTTCCGGGGTTGCTCGATCTAGCCGGCCGGATATTCGACAAGCCGGTCAGTCGCGGCCTTTCACCGTATCTATTCGGAATGAACCCGAGCGCACGCAGCGTCGAATTTACTACCGCTATCGGGCTCGCGCTGGCGGCGATCGGCAACGAGAGGCCCGGGCAATCGCAATTGACCGGGTTTACCGCCCGCGGCAACACATTGGAGTCGATGCGGCGCTGGATTCGGCAGCTCTTCCAGCCCAGCATTTCTTGGTCTGGATAGTCTGTCGCCGGACTCCGTTTGGCCGCGCTGAGTAAGATATGCGAAACATGAAACCCTGCATTCGGCATGGTGCTCGCATCAATTTAGAACCGGCGTTTTCTTGAATCGCGCGCATGGCTGAAGCGACACGCGGCGGCAATATAGTCACCCGCATCGCGGGGCGTGGCATTGGGCCGGAAGGCGATGGCATGAGTGCCCCGAATCCGGCCGTGCTCAAGGTCGTTGGCGTAGGTGGTGGTGGTGGCAACGCGGTCGACCGAATGATCCGCCAGAAACTCGAACGCCTCGATTTCATATCGATCAACACCGACGCACAGGCGCTGGTTCGCTCACTGGCGCCCAAGCGGATTCGCATCGGCGAAAAAGCGACCCGGGGGCTGGGCGCGGGCGGCGATCCGCGGGTTGGAGCCAAGGCTGCGGAGGAGAACGCCGACGAAATAGCGGCCTGCCTGCAGGGCGCCGACATGGTATTTATCACCACCGGACTTGGCGGCGGAACGGGAACCGGGGCGGCGCCGATCGTTGCCGAAATCGCCTCCGGCATGAACATCCTGACGGTCGCCGTCGTCACGCGCCCTTTTTCTTTTGAAGGCTCGCACCGGGCAGGGGTGGCCGAGACCGGCCTGGAGGAGTTGCAACGTCACGTCGACACGTCGATTTCAATCCACAACGACCGGATTCTGGAGATCGCCGATCAAAACCTGCCAATGCTCGAGGCGTTCCGGACCGTAGATGATGTCCTGCGGCAGGCGGTTAAGGGAATCTCCGATCTGGTAACCAAACCGGGATTGATCAATCTCGACTTCAACGACGTCCGCACCGTGATGATCAAGTCCGGCACCGCCTTGATGGCCATCGGGCACGGCACCGGCGAAAACCGCGCCGTGGCGGCGGTGAAACAAGCCTTGGCCTCGCCGCTGCTGGACGCATCCATCGACGGCGCCCGGGGCGTACTGCTCAATTTCACCGCCGGATACGATCTGTCGCTGTTTGAAGTCAACGAAGCCGCCAGCATGATTTCCAAAGCCGTTCACGAGGATGCCAACATCATCTTCGGCGCAGTGGTGGAGGAGCAGGCCGATAAGGACATATTTGTGACGGTGATCGCCACCCGGCTGCAAGGCGAATCCACCGGCAGCCTGCGCGGATATGGCGCCAGTGAATACGCCGGCGACTCCGATCGGACGGACCTGCCATCGTTCATACGCCAACACCGACGGACGGCGATCTAGGCGGCCCTGCCGATATCGATCGGCTTGCCGGCACGATCGTCGGCAATCTGGGACGCGTCGAAGAGCAGATCCAAGCCGCCTGCGCGATCGCCGGACGCCGGCGCGATCAGGTGAAGTTGGTCGCGGTTACCAAGACCTTCGGTGTCCCCTACATCCGCGCCGCGCTACAGGCGGGATTGCGGCGTTTCGGGGAGAACCGGGTCCAGGAAGGGGTCGCCAAGATTCGGCATCTCGAGGGTGCAGCCGAATGGCACCTGATCGGGCACCTGCAACGCAATAAGGCTCGCGATGCAACCCGCTTCTTCGACCTGGTCGAATCGGTCGATTCGTTGCGCCTGGCCAAGGCGATCGACCGCCGCGCCGCCGGGCCCGCATTCCCGGTACTGCTGCAGGTAAAACTCGCTCCGGCCGCGACTCAGGGGGGATCCGCAATCGGCGAACTGCCCGAATTTCTCGGTGGAATCCTGGCCGAGACCCGTTTGCAAGTCCGCGGTTTGATGACGATCGCGCCATTGACGGATCATGAACCGACATTGCGGTCTACTTTTGCCCGATTGCGAGACGTGCGCGACGATCTGACGAGACAATTTCCCGAGTCGAGCCTTGGCGAATTGTCGATGGGCATGACGTCGGACTTCTCGTACGCGATCCTTGAGGGCGCCACCATCGTTCGGATTGGGCGCGCTCTGTTCGGCCCCCGTCCGGAGTCGCCCAATTGAACTGCCGGGGCGCGCTGCGATACTGGAAACGTTGCTGCGCCAAGGGGGCGCGGCGGCGCGCCTAATCCTTCCCCAAGCGGAAGTTCGAAAGGTTGTCTGATGGACGCATTGTCGAACTTGATCCTGAGTTTGGCGGGCGTCGTCATTCAGGCGCTCAGCCTCCTGATCATCGCCCGGGCGTTACTCTCCTGGTTCATTCAGGACCCTTCCAACCCGATCATGCGGACGCTCAACGATGTGACCGAACCGATACTGGCGCCGATCCGAAATCGCCTCGGCGGCGGCATGGGGATCGACTTGTCGCCCCTGATTGCAATCATCGGGCTGCAGATCCTGGGCCAATTGCTCGAAGCTCTATTGCGCAATTGATGGGTCCGCGCACCCACCAGCCGCACCCAGACCAACCCATCCGGGTTCCGGCCGCGACCTAGGACCGGACCTTGGATTACCGGACGCCGCGAGGCACCCAGGACCGCCTGCCCGAACATCAAGGCGCCTGGAAATTCGTACTGGAAGCGTTTTGGCGACGGTTCGAAAGGGCCGGTTTCGCGCGCCTGGATACGCCGCTATTTGAAGATGCGGCGCTGTTTGTGCGCGCCGTCGGGGAAGAAACCGACATCGCCACCAAGGAAACGTATACGTTTGCCGACAAATCCGGCGATAACCTCACGCTGCGTCCCGAAGGTACGGCCCCGGTGGTGCGGGCCTACATCCAGCACGGCATGTCGTCGCGCCCGCAGCCGCAGCGGCTGGCGTATTTTGCGCCCCTGTTCCGCTATGACCGTCCCCAGGCGGGGCGCCTGCGGCAGCACCACCAAATGGGTGCCGAAATCCTGGGCGAAAGCGATCCGCACGCCGACGCGGAGCTGATTTCGCAAATCTGGTGGTTGCTGGCCGAGGACCTCGCGCTGAGCGGCCTGACGCTGCAGGTCAACAGCATCGGGCGCGCCGCCGGCCGGACGCGCTACCTGGAACAGCTGCGCGCATTTCTGGAGCCCCTGGCCGATCAACTTTCGCCGGAAAGCCAGCGCCGATTGCTGACCAATCCGCTGCGCATTCTGGACAGCAAGGACGGGCGCGACCGCCAAATCTGCGAATCGGCACCACGTTCGCTTGATTTCCTGGGGCCCGAATCCGGGGCTCATTTCGAACAGGTTACGAGCGCCTTGCGCGGTCTTGGCATCCCGGTGGTACTAAATTCCGCCCTGGTGCGCGGCCTCGACTACTACACGGACACCGTTTTTGAGATTTGGCCGGCCGATTCGCGCGGACAGGCGACCCTGGCCGGTGGGGGCCGCTATGACCTGCTGGCGCAACAGCTGGGTGGGCCACCTACCCCGGGGATGGGTTTCGGCTGCGGGGTAGAGCGGGTGCTATTGAATCTGGCCGCTCAAGACCTGCTACCACCGGCCGTTGTCGGCATCGATGCCTATATCGCCCCGCTCAGTCCGCCCGCCCGCCGGGCGGCCCTGGATGCGGCCCGCCGTCTGCGCCAGGCGCCGCTTCGGATCGTGACCGGTTACGCGGCCGCATCGCCGCGATCGCATTTGCGCAAGGCCAATGCGTTGGGGGCGCGCTGGGCCGTGATTCTGGGCGATGACGAACTAGCGCGCGGGACAGCTGCGGTGCGCGACTTGCGGGCCGGGAAGCAGGAGACCGTCGCCCTCAGCGACCTGTTCGAATTCATTTGCAGAGCGCCGAGCGCGGACTAGCGCGGGGCCCGGAGCCGGTTGCAGGCCCTATTGGCAGCCGCGACAGCACGATCCCGCAAAGTGCTCCGCTGCCGCGGCTGAACCGAGGGAGTGCTGCGGCGGAAGCGCCTCGGTAGATGCTGGTTGGCGCCGACCGAGTGCTGGACCCGCCCTTCCGGGATTGGGTCATTGGCAAACGGGTTGGATTGATCACCAATCCGGCGGGCGTGAATTCGCGGTTGGAATCGGTCGCCAGGACACTCGCGCGAGCGGCCGGAATGGAGCTGGCGGCGCTATTCGGGCCCGAACACGGCTTCCTGGGACACGAATCGGCCGAGCGGCCGGTCGCAAGTACGGCCCGGGTCCACAGCCTCTATGGCCAGACCCAAAAACCAACGCCGCAGATGCTGGCGCCGGTCGAAGTGCTCGTCTATGACCTACAGGACGTGGGAACCCGCTTCTACACCTTTATTTCAACCCTTTATCTGTGCATGCAGGCCGCAGCCGAGGGTGGGATCCCCTTCATCGTCCTGGATCGGCCCAACCCGATCGGCGGCGTGCGCTTCGAGGGTCCGACCCTGGATCCCGATTACCGCTCATTCGTCGGAATATTCGATCTGCCGCTCCGCTACGGGTTGACCGCCGGCGAACTGGCCCGCCTTTTCAACGGCGAATCTGACTTGGGATGTGATCTCAGGGTGGTCCCGCTCCTGGACTGGAATCGGACCCACTGGTACGACCAGACCGGCCTGGAGTGGATATGCCCGTCACCAGAGTTGGCCACCATTACGACCGCCGCGCTCTACCCGGGCTTCTGCCTTCTTGAAGGCACCAACCTATCGGAAGGACGGGGAACGGTCAGGCCGTTTGAGCTTGTGGGCGCGCCCTGGCTTGAGTCCGAGGCGCTGGCCACGCGCTTAAACGCACTCCAACTTCCCGGCGTCAGATTTCGACCGCAGGTCTTTACTCCCAATGCCGACAAATTCAGTTCGCAAGCCTGCCGGGGCCTGCAAATCCATGTGCTGGACCGGGATCGGTTCAGTACATTGCCGGTGGTGTTGCATCTCCTTAGGGAGACGATCCGACTCCACCCGGGAAAGCTGGAATGGCGCGAGGCTCACTTTGACCGGCTGGCCGGGACCGACCGCGTGCGCCGCGCGCTGCTTGATGGAAAAGAGCTTGATTCGATCGTTGATCGCTGGCAACCTAAGGTCCAAGAATTCTTCAGGGTCAGGCAGCCTTACCTGCTCTACCCGTGAATGCGCCGCGGCGGGCGAGTCTGTATGCCAACCGCGGCCCGCAGAAAAACGGGCGATCGCCCGTTAAAAACCCCGGGGCGAAGACACCGACGGCAACGCAGCAATAGACGCCCCGGTGGAGGCCGGCAAAACCGGTCGAGTTAGGCGGCGGGACGCGTGATCGCCCCTTCCGAGGCCGAGGACACCAGTGCCGCGTATTTGGCCATCACTCCGCTCGGATAGCGGTTGGGCGGCGACTGATAGGCCGCCACGCGGGCAGCGATCTCCTCGTCGGGCACGTGTAATGTCAGGCTACGGGTTTCGACATCGATCGAAATCCGATCTCCGTCTCGAACTGCGGCAATGGGGCCGCCACGGACCGCTTCCGGAGCGACGTGGCCGACCACCAGGCCGTGGGTTGCACCTGAGAACCGCCCGTCGGTCATGAGAGCGACTTTGTCGCCCATGCCCGAACCCACAATCGCGGCGGTCACCTGCAGCATTTCGCGCATACCCGGCCCGCCGGCTGGCCCTTCGTTGCGGATTACGATGAAATCGCCGTCGGATAACGCTAGCGCCTGCACGGCCGCAAAACAGTCCTCCTCGGACTCGAACACCCGCGCCCGTCCACTGAAATGCTTGCGCTCGTGCCCGGCGAGCTTGACCACGCAGCCATCGGGGGCCAGGTTGCCTCGCAAGATCGCAATTCCCCCGGTCGGTTTGAAGGGATGCTCGAGATCAGTAAACACCTTCTGACCCGGCGTCGCCTGGGCACCTGCGGCGATTTCGAACATCGATCGTCCGTCGACGTTGGGGGAGTCGTGAAGAATGCCCTTGCGGACCAGTTCCTTGGCCACGACGCCCATACCGCCGGCGGCAAACGCATCGGTAGCAACGTAGTCGCCGCCGGGTTTAAGACTGGCCAGTACCGGCGTCTGCTCGGAGATGCGGTCAAAGTCCTCCAGCGGGATCTTGATGCCGGCCTCGTTGGCGATCGCCATAAGATGCAACACCGCGTTGGTCGAACCGGCGGTGGCGCAGACTCCGGCAATGGCATTGTGAACCGCTTCGCGGGTGATGAATTCGCGCGGCAGGCGGTTCTCGCGCACCAGGTGCATCGCCATGCGACCGGCCGAACGGGCGACCTCGATCTTGTCGGGGTGGGTGGCCGGAACGCCGTTTCGTCCTCCCGGCGATATCCCCAGAAAGTCCAGCGCCAGCGCCATCGTGTTAGCCGTGAACTGCCCGCCGCAGGCTCCCGCTCCCGGGCAGGCAGCGCCCTCCAGCTCCGCCAGCTCGGCGGTGGTTATCTTCCCTGCGGCATGGGCCCCGACGGCTTCGAAAACATCCTGGATGTTCACGTCGCGGCCCTGGAAACGGCCGGGCGCGATCGTGCCTGAATAGAGCACCAGGCCGGGTATGTTCAGGCGCGCCAGCGACATCGCGCCGGCCGGAATCGTCTTATCGCAACCGACTATTACCACCAGGCCGTCGAACGAGTGCCCCAGCGCCGCCAGCTCGATCGAATCGGTGATCACCTCACGCGAGGTAAGCGACATCTTCATGCCCTCGGTTCCCATTGAAACCGCGTCCGAAACCGCGATCGTGTTCACTTCGACCGGCATTCCGCCGGCCTCGCGGATGCCCTCTTTTACGTGCTGGGCCAGGCGCCGCTGATTGAAGTTGCAGGGCATTGTTTCGATCCACATGTGGGCCACTCCCACCAACGGTCGGTCTAGGTCGGCGTCTGTGAATCCGATGCCCTTGAAGAATGAACGCGCGGCGGCGCGATTGGGGCCATCGGTCATAACGGCACTGCGGCGTTTGGCGGGATCGGACATGGGGACTGCGCTCCGCGAGTGGAGAACCGGAATCGGCTGCTGGCAAGTTCCGGAAATTCTGGCAGATGCCCCGACAGCCCGCCTTCGCTTCCCAATAATTGGAATTCCGCCGCTGCCGCCGACCAGAAAGACCGCTGCATGTCCGCCTCCCTGCCAGCCTTAAATTACCTGCCCCGCATGCCCTCCGACAGGACCCGCCGAATCGCAGTTGCCGGCGCCGGCGCAATTGTGACCGGAGCCCACCTGCCGGCCTACGCGCTGGCCGGATTCGAGGTCGCCGGCATTTGGAACCGCACTCGCGAGCGCGCGCTGGCGGCGGCCGGGCAATTCGGGATCGACCGCGTCTACAACAGCATCGACGACCTCATCGCCGATGACAGCATCCAGATCGTCGACATCGCGGTGGTGCCGGAGGTCCAATTGGAGATCGTGCGCGCGGCCGCCGCGGCCGGCAAGCACATCCTGTGCCAGAAACCGCTGCACGAGGAGCTCGAACCGGCGCGCGCGATGGTCGCCTGTTGCCAAGAAGCGGGCGTGAAGCTGAACGTGAATCAACAGTTGCGCCACGATGGGCGCATGCGCTCGGTGGCGTCGCTGTTCGAGCAGGGTCTGCTCGGCCGGCCCACCCGCACCATCGTCGACGTCAATATCAACCTCGAATTTGGCTACCCATGGCTCGCGCAGCAACGCGAACTCGAGGTCATGTATCACTCCATTCACTATCTGGACACCCTGCGCGCGATATTTGGCAATCCGCAGCGCGTCTACTGCTCGATCGGCCGTCGCCCCGGTCAGGATCGGCCCGGGGAGACGCAATCGGTGACGGTGCTGGAATTTCCCGAAGGCCACACCGCATTGGTGGCATCCTCGTCCGATAACCGCCACGACGCTGAATACGCCCGGTTTCGATTTGAAGGAAGCGGTGGCACGGCCAGCGGCTATATGCACCTTTTTTCCGGATCCGCGGCCGGTGATCCGACCAGGCTGCTGGTGCGCAGCGATGCGGTCGATCCGAATGTTGAGTTTTGCCTGCGGGTGCCCGAGCTGCGCGTCCCGCACGCCTTCATCGGCCCGATGGCTTCGCTGATGTGCGCGATCGAGGAGGACGGGGAACCCGATCCGGGTGGCCGCGACAACCTGGACACGATCGCCCTCGTTAGGGCCTGCTACCGTTCGGCCTGGAGCGGCCAGGCAGTCGCGTTCGAACCAGCCTAGTCCGGCGGGCGACAGCACCCTGGGAGCGTGCCATAATCGGCCAATCTCCGCTTTGCCGTTTGAATCCGCAGATTATTTGAGGGAGCGCCCGATGGCCGCCAGCGACCAAGCACCCGTAATTACCGCCTGGATGAAGCCGTCTTGCGGCTGGAGCAACGGCGTGCGTGCAGTGCTGGCCAAGTACGGGCTCGACTACGAGGACAAGGACATCATCAACATCCCCGACAACTACATCGAGATGGTGATGAAGACGGGTCAAAGGTTCCAACCCAGCTTGCAGATTAACGACGAGATCGTAGCCGATGTGTCAGGTGAAGAACTTGAGCAGTACCTGATTGCGAGTGGACTGGTCAATTCCTCCAAAACCGACGCCGGCGTGCCGCTTGATGCCCCCTGCACCGATGAGGAGCACGCGGCGATGGCCGCCCGCATGGCCCAGCCGGCCACGTCGGGCTTGACCCTGCGGGACATCTCCGACTGAGCCAACCAGAGGTGGCCGAATTGCGGTTCGCCTCGGCCCTGGCAACCGATCACGCGGTTGCGGATGCAGTCCCGGCGCTGGTGGATGCGGTCGCTGGCGGAGGTCCGTCCAATCCGGACCTGGCGCTCCTTTTTACCGCCCCCACAACCGGCAGCGAGGCCGAGGCGCAGATAGCGGCCCTGGACAACACTCTCGCGCCGGCCCATTCGATAGCCTGCTCGGCCGAATGGGTGATCGGCAATGACCGCGAAGTCGAAGAACGTCCCGCCGCCACCCTGCTGGCAGGCTGGGGCGATGGGTTGGCCTGCTCGGCTTTCGAGCTGGGTGACGGCGATTGGCAATCGGTGTTTTCGACCCCGGAGGGATTGCACCGACATCTGGGACTGGAATTTGAGCCGCAGCTGTTCGTGCTGCTGGCCGAGCCGTTCAGCGCCCCGCTGCGCCACCTGCTGCCGGCGTTCGACGCCGCGTTTCCGGCCACTCCGGTCGTGGGCGGGGTCGCCAGCGGTGGCATGAGCCCGGGCATGATCCGCCTGGCGGCCAACGGCCGCATTCGCGATGAGGGGGTTGTCGGGCTGGCGCTGGGCGGGGCTATCGAACCCGAAATCATCCTCTCGCAGGGTTGCCGTCCAATCGGCCACGAGTTGGAAGTCACCGGCGCCAACCGCAGCCAAATCACCGAACTGGACGGTCGCAAGCCGACCTTGATCTTCCGCGATCTCTATCACGACCTTGACCCGGAACTCCAGTCCAACATCCGCGGCGGCGGGCTGCTCATCGGAATCGCCGTCGACGACAGCGAGGACCCGCCCGGACCCTCCGACTACTTGATCCGCAACGTCTCCGGGGTCAATCCCGAGACCGGTGCGATCGGGGTGATGGACCTTGTACGCAGCGGGCAGGTGGTGCGGTTCCACGTCCGCACCCCGGCGGCAGCGGCCGATGATCTCGAACTCCTGCTCTCGCCGCAGGCTTTCGCGACCGAGCCGGCGGCGGCGCTGTTGTTTACCTGCAATGCCCGCGGCACCCGGCTGTATGCCGAACCAAATCGCGACGTGAGCATCGTCGGACGCGCCATCGGCCGGCAGGTACCGGTGGCCGGGTTTTTCGCCAACGGTGAGCTGGGACCGGTAGGGGCCTCAAATTACCTGCATTCCTATTCGGCGAGCATCTGCCTGCTGCGCCCGGCCGAGGACCGCATCAGCAACGCGGCCTGAACCCTGCTCAGCCCCAGTCCGGGCCGCTAAAAGTCGATCCAAGTCCCATCGGGGAGCTGCAGCTCATCGGTCGGAGCTGGCCGATGCCGGCGGCGGCGCTCGATCGCGCGGGCCCGTTCCAGGTCCAGCGAAATGCCCAATCCGGGTAGCTGCGGCGGCTCCAGGAATCCGCGGCGGGGTTCCGGGATCCCCGCAAAGATCTCGTGGAAGTGTTCCGGAAACGGCCACATGATCTCCTGAATTAGAAAGTTGTGGCAGGCCAGGTCCAGGTGCAGGCTGGCCATCGTGTTCACCGGCGACTGGGGGTTGTGCGGCGCCAGGCTGATCAGGTGCGCATCGGCGTAGTCGGCAATCTTTTTGACCTCGGTGATGCCATGCGCGTGGACTATGTCGGGCTGGATGATGTCGACCCACTCGTTTTCAATCAGCGGTTGAAACTGCCAGCGCGAGTACAGACGTTCGCCCGTGGCCAGCGGGACCGGGCAGCGCTGGCGCAGCCAGCGGAAGCTCTCCATCGCCTCGAACCGGGTCGGCTCCTCCAGCAAAAGGACGTCGAATTCAGCCACCCGTTCGGCCAACGCTATCACCTCGGGCGGGCGCAGGCGCCCGTGGGTCTCCAGGAGCAGGTCGAAGTCTTCTCCGACAAAATCGCGCGCGGCGGCAACGATGGCCGCGCCCCGCCTGACCGCGGGACGCGGGTCAAACCGCTCGCGGTGGGGTTCTGGACCCGGGTCGGAGGGGGTAGCCATGAACTTGACCGCGGTCCAGCCCTGTTCCAGAAGCGGCCCCAGCGCTTCCGGCACCGACTCCGGCGTCGGCAGGTGGGCGTGGTTGTACAGGCGGACGTTGCGGCGCAGCGGCCCGCCCAGCAGCCGGTAAATGGGGACTCCTAGGGCCTGCCCGCGAATATCCCAGAGGGCCACGTCGATCGCCCCCATCGCTGAAGCGGTCACCCCGCCGCCGCGACGCCGGTCGCCGAGATAGAGCCGCCACCATATTTCTTCCGAAGCCAGCGGGTCCATGCCCGCAATGACCTCTCCCATCTCCTCCAGGCAGGCGCGCACGCTCCGGCTGCGTCCCATCAGGGTGGCCTCACCCAGTCCGGTAATTCCGGCATCGGTACGCACCAGCGCCCATACGAACGAACGCCCCGGGCGGCGATAGGTACAGACGTCGACGGTCGTTATCCGCATGACTAAACGCTCCTGGCGATCAGGTTGGATACAGTGCGAACCGGGTTTTCGGCGCGCGACCGGCCCAAAATAACGCGGCCGGGTCGGCGGCGGCGTCGCCGATTCTGTAGCCCGCCTTCAATTTAAGGAATGGCCGATGGCAAGCGCGCAACGTCCCAACGTCCTGTTTCTGACCTCCGACCAACAGCGCTTTGATTGCCTAGGCGTAAATTCGGACGGTTATGTAAAGACTCCAAACATCGACCGACTCGCCGCCGAAGGAGTCAACCTGACCGGGGCCTATGTGAACAATCCGGTTTGCATGCCCTCGCGGGCCACCCTTTTGACCGGGCGTTATCCGCGCAATCACGGGGTCACCTCGAACGGGTTCACCCTTTCTCGGGATGAGGTCTCGATCGCCGCGTTGCTGGCTGCGACCGGTTATCGCACCGGCAATCTGGGCAAATTGCATTTCCTACCCCACTCAAGCCGTGACTACGACCGCGCCCACCCCGCTTATGGATTTGATGTGCACGTCAACGCCGACGAACCGGGTTGCTATCCCGACGACTACATTCGCTGGATCCGCCAGCTAGCGCCCGGCATGGAGGAGAAAGTGGGGGTCCCGCACCCGATCACCGGCGATCGCAGCGACAACCTTTATTGGGACTTCGACGCCCCCGAGGAGCTCAGCTACAGCGCCTGGGTGGCCGACCAGACGATCGCGTTCATCGACGGCGCCGGCGAGCAACCCTGGTTTGCGGTCGCCGGCTTTTATCTGCCGCATTCGCCCTGCAACCCATCGCCGGAGTATGTAGACCTCTACCCACGCGCAAGCGTCCCTCCCCCTGATGCGATCCCCGGCGAACTGGATGACAAGCCGGAGATGGTGCGCCGGATCGCGGAGGAGTTGCTGCCCGACGACGAGGACAAGGTCATGCAGTTTCGGCGCTATTACTACGCCAGCTGCAGCATGGTCGACCATCACTGCGGACGCATCGTCGAACACCTCCGGGACCGCGGGCAGCTCGAGAACACGATCGTGGTTTTCTACTCCGATCATGGTGACGCCTGCGGCGACAACTTCACCATGGCCAAGCATCAGGCCCATTACGATTCCTGCTTGCACGTACCAATGGTGTGGCGCTGGCCGGAGGCGATTCCGGCCGGCACCCGATTTGACGGGTTCTTCGAGGGCGTCGACCTGGTGCCAACGCTACTGGCGGCGCTCGGCCTGGATGTTCCCGACCGCGTAGACGGAAGTCCGCTGTGGGAGCCGCTAACCGGTGCGGGTGGCCAGGGCAAGGACTCGGTCCTAGTCGAGTACTTTGATCCCGGCAACTCCCAGGTCCGAACGCAGGTACCCGGTCGCAGTCGCTACTCCCAGGGTGGATCGTCGGTGCTTACGTTGATCACCGCCGACTACAAATACTGGATCAATGCCGAGGGTGAGGAGATCCTCTACGACCGGACCGAGGACCCGGGCGAGCACGTGAACCTGGCGGCGTCCGAAGGGCATGCCGCTGCGCTCGCGGAAATGCGCAGGGCACTGCTCAAAAGGCTTACTTCAACGTACGACCGTCGCCACCGCAAGCTGGCTCTCTATTAACCGGGCATCCCCGGTCCGCCCATCCGCCGGCGGTCGCTGGGGGTATTTAGGGATTCTTGGCGCAGCGGAATCCGAGGTTGCCAGCGCCGGTATCGGGGGTATTGCGATTGCGCGCCGCCACCCTGTAACGATTGCAATAGGAGTCGTGGCACAGGTATGAGCCACCGCGCATAACCCGCGCCGACCCCTCGGCCGGGCCGCGCGGGTTGACCGGCGAGGCAGTCAGGTGGTAGTTGGGGCTGAACCAGTCCTGGCACCACTCCCAGACGTTGCCGGCGATTCCGTAGATTCCAAAACCGTTGGAAGGAAAGGTCTTGACCGGGCAGGTTCCCAAGTAGCCGTCGTCGCGGGTGTTCAGATCGGGAAATTTGCCCTGCCAGATGTTGGCCATGTGCATTCCGCCGGGGGTCAGCTCGTCGCCCCATGGATATATCGCTTGCACCAGACCGCCACGGGCGGTAAATTCCCATTCGGCCTCGGTCGGCAGGCGCTTGCCGGCCCAGCGGCAGTATTCGAGGGCGTCGTTCCAGGAAACCTGCACCACCGGATGATCGGGACGCTTGCGGACATTTGAACCGGGCCCCTCGGGGTGGCGCCAGCTGGCGCCGTTGATCGCCAGCCACCAGGGCACTTCGTTCACGCGCTGCGGATTGCTGCGCAGCAACCGGCCGGGAACCAGCAGCTGAAAAACGAACGACCAGCCAAAGCGCTCCGACTCGGTCTTGTAACCAGTCGCGCGCACGAAGCGCCCGAATTCACGATTGGTGACCGGTGCCGCGTCAATCAGATATGGGTCGACCTGCACCTCCCGAATCGGGCCCTCGCCATCATCGGGGAAGCCGTCGGTGCTCTCAGTCCCCATCAAGAAGCTGCCGCCTTCCAGGTAGACCATGCCATCCGGCGCCGGCGCAGGGGCGGGTCGCGTCGTCTGCGGCGCATCGAGGGCCGGGGATTGGGATCGCGGCGGCGGGCAGCAGTCGGGGGTCATCGCAACCGTCCCATCAAGCCAGAAATTCGGCGATGCGGTCGAGGCCGCGGCGGATGGTCTCCATGTCGGTGGCAAAGCTCAGGCGCACCGTCGCATCGATCCCGAACGCCTCCCCGGGGACCACCGCCACGCGCGCTTCCTCGAGGAGCTTTTGCGAAAACTCAACCGAGCCGGCAACACCGAGTCGGTCGAAATTGGCCGAGACATCCGGGAGCACATAAAAGGCCCCCTGGGGGCGGGGGCAGCTAACCCCCGGCATGGCGTTAAGGCGCTCGAAGCAATACTGGCCGCGCCGCGCGAATTCATCGCGCCGCTCGGCCACGATCGCTTGATCGCCGGAGAGGGCGGCAGCATATCCGAACTGGGCGAAGTTGCTGGCGCCCGACGTGGTCTGAGTCTGAATCTTGGCCATGGCGGCAACAATCTCACTGGGTCCGGCCGCAAACCCCAGTCGCCACCCGGTCATGGCGTAAGTCTTGCTGGAGGCGTTGAAGGTGATCGTGCGCGCGTAGGCGTCCTCGGAAAGGCCTGCAAAGTTGGCAAATGAGGCGCCGCCGAAGACCAGCTGGTCATAGATTTCGTCGGCCAGCACCGTGACTTGGGTGCCGGCCAGTACCTCGGCGATCGCGGCCGCCTCGGCGGGCGAATAGACGAATCCGCCGGGATTGGACGGCGAATTGAATACGATCGCGCGAGTTCGCTCGGTCAGGGCTGCCGCCACCTGGTCAGGGGTGAGTTTGTAGTCGTTTTGGGGAAGGCCTTGCACGATTACCGAAACGCCCTCGCAGAGGGTCGCCTGCTCGGGAAACGAAACCCAGTATGGCGCCGGAATGATCACCTCATCGCCCGGATCCAGAATGGCCGCAAAGGCCAGAAAAAGGGCCTCCTTGCCGCCGCAGGTGACGATGATCTGGTCGGGTCCGTATTCGAGGCCGGCATCGCGCCGCAGCGCGGCGGTGATCGCCGCCTTCAGGGGCAGGATTCCCGACGCCGGGGCGGCGTAACCGGTCTGGCCCTGCTGGAGCGCATCGATGGCGGCCAGCTTTATGTGCTCGGGAGTGTCGAAGTCGGGCTCGCCGGCACCAAAACTGACCACGTCGACCCCTTCGCGGCGCAACTGGGCGGCTCTGCCACTCACAGCCATGGTGGCCGATTCGGCCATGCGTCGGGCGCGCTGGGATATTTGCATTGGTGCGGATCTGCCTAAGGGGCTTTCTTGACGTTGCCGGGATGGCCTGGCCAAACCGCCCGATTTTCCGCTACCGCCCGCCGCTGGTCCGACCCGCCGACGGGGTAAATTGTTGACGCGACGCCGGGCCAGACTCCCGCCCCCGTCGCGTCCGCCGACGCCGGGAGCATCCAGGGGAATTGGCCGAGCATGGAAACACTTGAATCAAAAGTCGTGGTGGTTTCCGGTGCTGGACGCGGCATCGGTCGCTCGATCGCGATCGCCCTGGCGCGTGCCGGCGCCGACATCGTCGGGTGTTCCCGCACCACCGGTGAACTCGCCGGCCTGGCGGCCGATGTCAACCAACTGGGGCGGCGTTGCGCCACCGCCCGTGTCGACGTCGCCGACTGGGAAAACGTAAACCGCTTCGCCGAGACGGTGGTAGCCGAATTCGGGCGCTGCGACATCCTGGTCAACAACGCCGGCGGTTCCTTTGCCTCAGGCAAGCTGGCCGACAGCGATCCGGCGCAGTGGACCAAGACCGTCGATATCAACCTCTACGGCACCTACTACCTGATTCGGGCCCTCCTGGCCGACATCCCGCGCGGCGGCAAGATCATCAACATCGCGTCTGGAATGGGCTTGGCGGCGCTGCCAGGGGATAGTTCCTACGCCGCCGCCAAGGCGGCCGTGCACATGCTCACCCAGGTCCTTTCACAGGAGGTCTGGGAGCGCGGCATAGACGTTAACGACGTAATCCCGGGGTTAGTGGCCACGACCAACGTGACCTGGGCCAGCGACCGTTCCTCAGTGGAATCGGTCATGGCCGAATTCGAAGGGAAAACGCCGCCGTTCGCGCCATCGGAGCGCGTAAAACACCCCGACGAACTTGGCGAATTAGTCGCCTGGATGGCCAGTCTGCCCCCGGGCGGCCCGACCGGACAGTCCTTTTCGCTGGCCCGACGACCGTTCTGAGCAATCTCCCGGAAACAGCGTGTCAACAACCCCATCCCGGGCCGAATCCGCCACGGCTTGGCGTTTAATAGGTATCGGCTTTGCCAAGCTTGAAATAATGGTTACTGAACTGATATGTCTCTGCCCGCGCTGAAATTGGATGGATCGTGATCGATACTGCTCGCGAAGGTCCTGTCCTGATTGCCGGACTTTCCGGCCGGATTGATGGAACCAACGCCCGCCAAGTACAAACCGAATTGGAAACGGCGCTCGGGGAAGATGACCGACAGCTGCTGTTGGACTTTGCGGACTTGTCCTACATATCCAGCGCCGGGCTGCGGGTCGTGCTCCTCGTGGCACGCCAGCTTGACCAAAAGGGCGGTCAGTTGGCGGTGTGCAATTTGAGCGAATCTATTGCCGAGATATTTAAGATCTCCGGGTTCGACAAGATCATCCACGTACACGCCGACCGGTCTGTCGCGCTCGCCGACCTGCAAGGCTAGGGGCAGGACGGACTCAATTCCCGCTTAGGCGATTCCGGTGACGCCTGACAGGCCCATCCGCCGAACCAGGATCCGCTACGAGGGTCCTACGCGCAAGATTCTGGTCGTCGACGACGAGCCCGACTTGGAACCGCTGATTCGGCAACGGATGCGGCGCCAGATAAGGGCCGGCCAGTACGATTTCCAGTTCGCCGGCAATGGCGTTGAAGCCGTGGAATTGCTGGAGCAGGACAAGGAGATTGAACTTGTCCTCTCCGATATCAACATGCCCAGGATGGACGGCCTAACCCTCCTGCAGCAGATTCCCAAGATCACCGACGACATTCGCTCGGTCATCATCTCCGCGTACGGGGACATGGACAACATCCGCACCGCTATGAATCGGGGCGCGTTCGACTTCGTCACCAAACCGGTCGATTTCAAGGACTTGGACATAACCATTGAGCGGGCGCTGAAAAACCTGGCCGATTGGCGCGCCGCGCTCTCAGCCCGCGACCAGTTGGTTTCGCTGCAAAGAGAGCTCGACATTGCCCGCGGGCTCCAAGAATCGATCCTGCCCAAGTCATCTCCCAAGACCGATGAATACGAGATTTCGGGATTCATGCAGGCTGCCCGCGACGTCGGCGGCGATTTCTATGACTACGTCGAACTTCCCAATGGCAACATCGGCATGGTGATCGCCGACGTGTCCGACAAGGGTGTTTCGGCAGCGATGTTTATGATGGCGGCCCGCACCACCATCAAGGGCGCCGCACTAGATGGACACACCCCGGCCGATGTGATGACCCGGGCCAACGAGGCGCTTAGCGCCGACAACCCGAACATGATGTTCGTAACTGTTTTCTACGCCGAGTACGAACCCGCCAGCGGGACCCTCTCCTACGTCAACGGCGGCCACGATCTGCCGGTTGTGGTTGATGCCGACGGGGCCCGCACCATCCCTCCGACCGGAGGCATCGCCCTGGGCGTGTTGCCGGGATTTGAATATGCGGCCGATTCCCTCCGGCTGGGGCTCGGGGATACGCTGATCACCTACACCGACGGTGTGACCGACGCGATAAACCCACAGGAGGAACAATTCGGACTCAGCCGTCTGATGGATCTCTTCGCCACCAAGCCGCCAACCAATGCCGGCGCAACCGTTAATGACGTCGTGGCCGCGGTCAAAAGGTTTGCCGCCGAACAGGACCAGTTCGACGACGTAACCTGCCTGGTGTTGCAACGATTGGCGCCCGGATCACGGCTGTGATTCGCGAACTGCTTATTCCTCCGCAGCTGGACGCCCTGGGCACCATGGCCGACACTGTGGCTGAAGTGGCCGCCGCCGAGGATTGGACACCGGATCTTGAATACAAGGTCGCCTTGGCAGTCGAGGAGATCGGCATCAACATCATCTCCTACGCCCGGCTCTCCGAAGACCAGCCGATCAATTTTGCGATCGAATCGAAGCCGGACTCGGTTACGGTCAAGTTCAGTGACGCCGGACCCGCGTTCAATCCATTTGAAGACGCCCCTGAACCGGACCTTACCGGTTCGGTCGCCGGCCGCCGCGTGGGCGGGCTGGGAATCCATCTGGTGGACACCCTTATGGAGGCGGTTTCCTACAGCCGCGGCGACGGCCGTAACAACCTGACCATGGTTGCCAACCGCACAAAGTGATCGCACTGCTGTCCCGCCGGCCGGCGCTGTCGGTGTTGGTGGGGGTTCTGCTGCTGGCGATCGCCGGGGGCTCGATCTGGTTCGCGATTGCGGTCTCTTCCCCATCCCGGTCCGTGGCTCCGCCGACCGCGCCCACGCCCCCCGCTATAACGGAACCCAGTTCGGACCCCGGAATCTTCCCCGACCGAGTCCTGTTTGGGCAGTCCGCCGCTTTCAGCGGGCCCGCCCAAGGACTGGGAATCGAGATGCGGCGTGGTATCGAAGTCGCGTTCGCCGAAGCCAACCGCACCGGCGGAGTCGACGGCCGCCGGCTCGAATTGGTGTCCGCCGACGACGCCTATGAGCCCGAAGCGGCCATAACCAACGCCCAGCAACTGATCGACTTCCACAACGTCTTCGCCTTGATCGGATCGGTAGGAACTCCTACCTCACGATCCACGGTGCCGGTGGCCGGAGAGGCCGGCGTGCCTTTCATCGCCCCGTTCACCGGTGCCGCATTCCTGCGAGATCCCGAACTTGAACACGTGATCAACCTGCGGGCATCATATGCACAGGAGACCGAGTCGATGGTCGGCCATTTCGTCGATCGACGCGGCATGGAGCGGGTCGGAGTCCTATACCAGGATGATTCGTTCGGGCGCACCGGTTACAACGGTGCTCGCATCGCATTGGCGCGGCGCGGCCTGGAGCCGGTCGGGGTGGGACTCTACCCGCGCAATACGACCGCCGTAAAGACTGCGTTGTTGGATCTCTCGGCGTCACGTCCCGATGCAATCATCCTCATCGGCGCCTATGAACCGGTCGCAACTCTGATAAGCCTGGCCAGGTCCATCGGCCTGGAATCGGAGTTTGTCGCGATTTCATTTGTTGGGTCAAATTCGCTGGCCGAACAACTGGGCCCTGACGGTGAGGGCGTGATGGTCACCCAGGTGGTGCCCCTCCCTACCGATCGATCTCTGCCGATTGTTGTCGAGTACCTGGACGCCCTGGCGGCCCATGACGTCTCGGCCCGACCAGGCTTCGTATCGCTGGAGGGGTATTTGGCCGGACGCCTGGCGATCGCCGGGCTCGCGGCCTGCGGACAGGAGCTGAGCAGGGCTTGCTTCGTCGAAGGGCTGCGGTCGCTGCGAGACATCGAGCTGGGGGGATTCGCAATCTCATTCGGGCCGGGCGACAACCAGGGGTCAGATAGCGTGTTTCTGACCGAAATCGGCCCCAACGGCAGGTTCCACCCACTCGCGGGTCCGGACCGGGCCTCAGAGCCCGCATAGGGACCTTCCTGGTGCTGCGCGCAAATCGGTGGCTGGCGGTGGCGGGCGAGGCCATCCGCTCCGACTGGCGCTGGCTGCAAACGCGTATGCCGGAGCTGCCGCGTCGGATTTCCACGCAGATGTATCTGGGCATCGGCGGCGCGCTCGTAATGACGTTGCTGGCCGGGTCGGTGGCCTGGGTTTCCTTCGAGGTGGTGGGTCGCTTCCAGACGCGCATTACCGAGAACGCAGTGCCGGAACTGACCTCAGCCTTCAACCTCGCCCGGATATCCGGGAACCTGGTGGCGGTGGGGCCGCAATTGGTGGCAGCCGATTCGGCGGCTCAGTTCAATCTCGTAGCCGAAGAAGCGGCTTCGGTGCGCGCCGAGCTAGAGGCGGCGCTGGCGGCGATCGGCACCCAGGGCGAGGACGTTGCCCAGATCCGTCGACTCAGCGAATCGATCGCAACAGACATCGGCCAGCTTGAGGTGGACCAGCGCGAGGTCCTCGAATTGAATGCCAAGGCGGCCCTGTTAAGCGACCAGATCGCGCTGCTGCGCGATGAGCTGGCCGGCCTGCTGGCGCCGGCCATCGATGACCAGCTCTTCTTCCTGGCCACCGGCATTCGCGACGATCCGGCGCTTTCGGCCGACGCGGGCTCCCAGTTCAGCGAATACCTCACCGACGAGGAACTGAACAGTTATCGCCGTCTGACCGATCTGCAGGCCGATGCCAACATTGCAGTCCAGGTGCTGGCATCTGCATTCATCCTCGAACAGGCGGCCGCGGTCGAACCGCTGCGGGAGCGTTTCGAAGCCGCCGTCGAGCGCATCCAGCTCGGATTGACCGGTCTTGGCGGCAACCCGATCCAGGGACTGCTGGCCCCGTCGTTCGGGCGACTGCAAGCGTTGGCGTTGTCCGAGGGCGGCGGCTTCGACACGATGGAAAACAAGCTGCGGCTGGCCCAGCGGCAAGCGACGACGATGACCCGCAGCCAGGCCAATGCGGGCGTGCTGGGACTCCACGTCGACAACGTGGTGCGCGGCGCATCGGGCGATGCCGCCAGCGCAAGCGCAGATGCCTCCACGTCCATCCAGGTCGGACGCGTTCTGCTGATCGCGATCACCGCGCTGGCAGTGGCCGGCGGCCTGTTGATCGCCTGGTTGTACGTGGGCCGGGTGATCACCTACCGCATCGACCAGTTGGCGGTATGGATGCGCCGCCTGGCTGGCGGCGATCTGGAGGCGCGCGAAGAGGTGGCCGGAAACGATGAAATCGCCGAGCTGGCCGCCGCGCTGGAGGTGTTTCGCCGCCACGCCCTGGAGGTTCAGCGCCTTAACCTGGTCGAGGAACTGGCCCAGCAGCTGCAGGAAAACAACCAGGAACTGGAAGCCGCGGTAGCCGAACTGCGGCGCGCGCAGGGGCAGATCATCGCCCAGGAAAAATTGGCAGCTCTGGGGGAACTAACGGCCGCAGTCGCGCACGAGATCCGCAATCCGCTCAATTTCATCAAGAATTTTTCCGAAGCGTCCGAGGAGCTTCTCGAGGAAATGGGCGAAATCGTCGACCCTGAGATCGACGAAATCGACGCAGAGGGCCGCGAGATCATCATCGAGGTCGCCACCGACCTGGAGCAGAACCTGGAACGGATCCGCAGTCATTGCGAACGCGCCGAAAACATAGTGACGAACATGCTGCGCATGGGTCGCGGCTCCGGCGAGCTGCAGGCGACCGATATCAATCACCTGGTTACCCTGCACGCCAAACTGGCGTTTCAGGGAGCTCGCTCACGCGACCCCGATCTGCAGGCCGAACTGGCCTACGACCTGGATCCGGAGTTGGGCGAGGTGATGGTCATCCCTCAGGACATGGGCAGGGTAGTCCTCAATCTGGTGGCCAACGCCTGCTTTGCGGTCGACGCTCGCTGGCGCGGAGACGACTTCGCATCCGCGGCCGCCAACGGCGACGATTCGGGCCCGCGGATCCTACTGGCGTCTACTCGGGGTACCGAAAACGTTGCAATCCGAGTCCGCGACAATGGCTCCGGAATCCCGGCCGATGTCGTGGCCAAGATCTTCAACCCGTTCTTTACCACCAAGCCCACTGATCAGGGTACCGGTCTGGGACTATCCATCTCCAACGACATCGTCACCAGACGCGGCGGGACCATCGGGGTCGAGTCCGAACCCGGCAGATTCACTGAATTTACGATCCGGTTTCCAATCGAGCCGCCGCGCCTCGAAGCCGGCGCCCAGGGGGATGGCTAGGCGCCTTCGGGCAAGTTAACCGGGCTCGAATACGCGTCCGGCTTCGGGGTTGTCGAAGCCGCGCGGCACCTGGCCGGCAGCGCTCCAGAATTCGTCCGGAATCGGGTGTTCGAACCAGGCAATCGTCTGTTCGATCCGTTCCGGCCGCGAGGCGCCGCAGATGGTCGCGCTCACGCGTGGATCGCGCTGCGAAAACTGCAGCGCGGCCGCCCCCAGGGGAACCCCGAATTGGCGGCAGATTTGCTCAATTTGACGCACCGGGCCCAGTTTTTGCTCTGATGCCGGCATATAGGTTATGCGTGGGCAGGCATCGCTGCCCTTGGCCAGAACGCCACCCATGTAGGGGGCGGCGTTCAGGATTACGATCCCACGCTCGGTGGCAAGGTCGAACAGCGGTTCAGCGTTGCCGTTGATGATCGTAAAGCGGTTGTGCGAGATCATGAAATCAAAGTCCCAAGCCTCCACCAGCGGGGTCATCACGCCGACATCGCCGCCGGCAAGACCGACGTAGTCGCAGAGCCCTTCGCTGCGGATCTGGAACAACTCATCCAGCGCCCCGCCGGTGCGGGTTACCTCATCGATGTCGGCGGCGTATTCGGGGTCATGTAGGTGCAGGATCTCCACCCGATCAACGCCCAGCGCCGCGAGGCTCTCTTCTAGAGAGCGCCGAACCTGGCCACCATCGAAACGCATATTGTCCATGTCGCGATCGACCTTGGTGGAAATGACCAGATCGGCAGGTTTTCCGCCGCGCGCGCGGATAACGTCGCCGATGCGCTGCTCGGAGCGCCCAAGTCCGTAATTGCGCGATACGTCCAGAAAGTTGATCGGGCCGTCGAAGATCGCCCTGACCATGGCCCAGGCGCTCTCTTGATCGACCTCGTAGGTGTAGGTGTCGGGCAGGTTGCCCAGCACGCCGGCGCCGATGCAGATGGGGGTCACTTCCAATTTGGTGGTTCCCAATTGGATTTTTTGCATAGAGACTTTCCCTTCAGTGGTGACGTCCCTCCAAGAATGGACCGAACGGAGCCTTGCTGCCCTGGCGAAGGTGGCAGATCGCGACCAGTTCCCGATCTACTGGGCGGTCGATGTGCTGATCTGGCACCCCAACGGCCATGCCGGCAATTGCAGCAACTTCCAAGTCCACCGGGAGAACTACGGCCTTTTCGAATTCTGGGCAGTAGACGGCGCGTTGGCGGGTGCGGTTGGATTGGACGCAGCGCAAGCCGGCGAAGGCCAGGGTCTTGCGCGCGTGCCAGGCGTTACCGGCGAGATTCCGATGTTGGAACTTGTTACTCCGAGCGCGCCGAAACAGGGTCTGTGAAGGTCGGCGCGGCAGGAATCAGAAACAATTTCGTGATGCGGATAGGGTGGTGAACCTTTGGCTGCTGGAACCGCGGCGGGGCCGCGGGGGAAGTCTCATCGGCAAGTTCAGAATCTATGCCCGAGAGACAGCAGGATGTATCGCCAGATCTCTGAACCGGGCTAGCCGGGTTTGTACACACGGTTGGCTTCAGGGTCGTCGAAGCCGCGCGGCACCTGGCCGGCAGCGCTCCAGAATTCGTCCGGAATCGGGTGTTCGAACCAGGCAATCGTCTGTTCGATCCGTTCCGGCCGCGAGGCGCCGCAGATGGTCGCGCTCACGCGTGGATCGCGCTGCGAAAACTGCAGCGCGGCCGCCCCCAGGGGAACCCCGAATTGGCGGCAGGTTTCTTCCAGCTGGCGCACCGGGTCCAGTTGATGCGTTGATGCCGGCATATAGGTCATGCGCGGATAGGCATCGCTGCCCTTGGCCAGGACGCCGCCCATATAAGGGGCGGCGTTCAGGATTACGATCCCACGCTCGGTGGCAAGGTCGTACAGCGCCTCGGCGTTGCCGTTGATGATCGAGAAGCGGTTGTGCGAGATCATGAAATCAAAGTCCCAAGCCTCCACCAACGGGCCCATCCTCGTGACGTCGCCAGCGGCCAGCCCGACGTAGTCGCAGAGCCCTTCGCTGCGGATCTGGAACAATTCATCCAGCGCCCCGCCGGTGCGGGTTACCGCATCGATGTCGGCGGCGTATTCGGGGTCATGTAGGTGCAGGATCTCCACCCGATCAACGCCCAGCGCCGCCAGGCTTTCCTCGAGCGAACGCCGCGCCTGGCCGGCATCGAATACCCCGGTATCCATGTTTCGATCGAGCTTGGTGGAAATGACCAGATCGGCGGGTTTGCCGCCGCGCTCGCGGATAACGTCGCCGATGCGCTGCTCAGACTGACCGAGCCCGTAATTGCGCGAAACGTCCAGGAAGTTGATCGGGCCGTCGATGATCGCCCTGACGGTGGCCCAGGCGCGCTCCTCATCGACTCCGTAGGTGTAGGTCTCGGGCATGTTGCCCAGCGCGCTGGTGCCGATACAGATGGGGGTCACTTCCAGGTTGGTGGTTCCCAGGCGTATTTTTTGCATTGACAATTTCCTTGGACGATCGGTCAATCAGGGCGCTCGCTCGGCCATTATTGCTACTGGGGCCGCGCGGCCGCGGCATCGCGGAGCTTGGCCAAGCCGCCAGCGGGCGACCGGAGCATCGGGCAAGGACGAAGGGTTTTTGAATTCATGCGGATTGGAATCATCGGTTGCGGGCGCGTGCTGCCCGCCCATCTGGCCGGGATCGGTCAGGTTTTGGAATCCGGGGTCTGCGAGGCCACGATTACGGCCCTGTGTTCGGGACACATCGAGAACGCGCTCATGTTCCGCTCGCCCGAGGATGGCATCACTCCGCGCGAGCCGATGGTCAAGGACCCGGGCAATCCGATGTCCACTCCGCACATTTACGTATCGGAGCTGCAGTCCGAGCGGCCCGAGGTCTACGACGATTACCGGCAAATGCTGGACGCCGAGGTGATAGATGCGGCGCTCGTCCTGACCCAGGCCGGGCAGCATCACGGCATGGCCGTCGACTGCTTCAGCGCCGGCGTGCACGCCCTGGTCGAGAAACCGCTTGCGATAACGACCCGCGCCGCCCAGCAGATGCTCGCGGCCGCGCGCAGCAACCGATGCATCTTGGCGGTGGCGGAGATGGTCCGCCACATGGAGATCCACCGCGCCCAGCACTGGGCAGTCGGGGACGGCCGGATTGGAGAAATGCGGTTCGCGCTGCACCGCGAGATGGGCGTCCTCGGACGATCGCCGCAGCTGGGGTCGGCGAACGCCTGGCGCCATCAGCGCAACAAGGTCGGTTCCAACACCGCCGTTGATCTAGGTGTGCACCGGCTGCATATGATCGAATACGTCGCCGGTCCAATCGATTCGATAAGCGGCATGGCCGCGACCATGGAATCGACCAAGTACGCCCTCGACGAACACTCTGACTTCGCTCAAATCGTTGATGAATCGGACGATTTCTGCATGGCCCAGCTGCGGTTTGCGGGCGGTGCTTTCGGCCAGGTGCTGATCGCCCGCGGCATGCACGGCCGGCCGCTGGACCAACCTTCGGTCACGGCCTACTACGGCAGCTCCGGATCAATCGTCGGGCAAACTCTGACCGATTCGCACGGCAGCGATCATGACGTGGTTGACCTTTTTCGACGCGAGGCCGATCCGGCGCTGCTGGAGCGGTGGTTTCCCGGCGGCGTAAGGCACGAGTTCGGACTGCAGTTTGCCGACTTCGTCAACGCCATCGCCAGTGGCGGGCAGCGCCGGCCCGAATGCGACGGGGAACAGGGCCTGCGCGATTTGGCGCTGGCCTACGCCCAGCTCGAATCGAGCTGTCTGAACCGCCCGGTCACGCCGCGCGAGGTCCTGGAGCGAAAGGCCTACGCCTGGCAGGGGCCGATCGATGCTGCCCTGGGGCTGGACCGCGACTGACGGTCCGATGCGGGTCCGGCGTTCAGGCCACCAGCGGCGGGACCTTGTCGGCCCAGGGCAGGACCCGTTCCAGGAGGCGCGAGTAGGCCAGCACGCGCTGGTCGGCAAACCGCGGCCCAACCACCTGCAGGCCGATCGGCAGGTTGCCAGCAGCGAAGCCGGCCGGGCAGCTGGCGGCCGGGTACCCGGTCATGTTGAAGGTATAGGTATGGGCCGCCCAGGCCTCGATACCCTCGCCGTCGGATGGAACGGGAGCGTCCATCCCGACCCTTAGCGGCGGCACTGCCACCGTGGGCAGCAGCAACACGTCGAATTTTTCAAACAATTCGCGGCCGCGCGCAACCATCGCCCGGCGCCGGGCGCCGGCCGCTATCACTTGGTCGCGCGAAAGCGCGAGGCCGTGCTCGACCATGGCTACGTAGCTGGGCTCAAGCAGGTGGCGGTCGCGCTCCAATTCGGGGCCGCTGCGCAGGGCGTAGGTCGTGCTAAAGAGCGACATGAAATCCTCGGTCGGATCATCCCAGATGGCGCCTACGTCCTCGATCCGGCAGCCGGCGTCGGCAAGTCGGTCGATGGCGGCCCGGCAAACGGCGGCGACTTCGGGGTCCACTCGCGCATAGCCCAGTTCCGGGGCGTAGGCGATACGCGCCTGGCGCGGCTCCAGCGACTCGAGCCCGGTCAGGTAGTCCGGAATCGGACCCGGCAAGGAGATGTTGTCGCGCTCGTCCGGGCCGGCGATCACGTTCAGGGTCAGGGCCGCATCGGCAACCGTCCGTGTCATCGGGCCTCCGTGCGAGAGCTGGTCGGAGCTTCCGATCGTGGGGTACATGGGAACCCGGCCGAGCGAAGGCTTGATGCCGTAAATGCCGGAGAAGGAACTAGGGATCCGGATCGACCCGCCGCCGTCGGTGCCGATCGCGATCGCTCCCATCCCGCAGGCCACCGCCACCGCCGACCCCCCGGACGAGCCGCCGGGACTGTGGGCCGGGTTCCAGGGATTGCGGGTGATTCCGTGCAGATAGCTGTGCGTGACTCCCATGTGGCCGTAGGCCGGCATGATGGTCTTGCCCAGCAAGACCGCGCCGGCGGCGCGCAGTCGTTCCCAGATGATCGAATCGTCGGTGGCAATATTACCGGCGTTGGCCAGCGACCCGTACGGGGATTCGAGCCCCTTAACCAGGGTGTGGTCCTTGAGCGCCAGTGGGATCCCGTCAAGGGTACCGGCGGCGCCGGAGTCGATCCGCGCCTGCGCCCGCCCGGCCTGCTCCAAGGCGTCGTCGCAGACTAAGTAGAAGGCGTTAAGGGAGGGGTTGAACCGCCCGATCCGATCCAATAGCGCCCGCGTGACCTCAACCACGCCTAGGCGGCGCTCAGAGTATGCCCGGATCAGTTCGCAAGCGGAAGTAAAACCAAGCGTTGAAGAGCTATCGACCGCGTAGTTGGTCATACCCTCGCCTTTTCCTATTGGCAGAATTGTTGCACTGCGATTTTGCGCAGACACCGGGACTGGGAATTGGTACAGGGGTAGAAAATGCTGGTCACTGCGGAACAACGCGAGGCCTTTGAACGCGACGGTTATTTCGTAACCGATCCGATTTTTGGGCACGAACTGTTGGACGCCACGGCCGCCGATTTTGAAGAGTTGCGCCGGATCATGGATGCCGAGCGAACCGAAGATGGCGGCGATTCAATCAACATCAAGGGCCGCAATTTCATCTGGGATATGCACGACAAGAGCGCCGCCGCGCGCAACCTGGCGGTCGGCGAAACCATCTCGCAACTGGCCATGGAATTAATCGGCGACGACGTGCGGCTCTACTGGGATCAAGCGGTAACCAAAGCCCCGCGCACCGGCGGGAAGTTCGATTGGCACCAGGATTCGGGTTACTACCCCATCGTCCCCGAGGAATACCTCACAATCTGGCTGCCGTTACACGATGTGAACGAACACAACGGCACCCTGGGAGCGATGCCTGGATCGCACCGCTGGGGTCTGCAGGAACACACCAAGGCCGAGGATTCGCCCGACCTGGTCGGCTACCAGGGCGATGACCCAGGCGTTACGATTGACGTCGAAAAGGGTCGCGCGATCGCGATGTCTTCAATGTGCCTGCACCGCTCCGGCCCCAACCATTCCGACCAGCCGCGGCTGGCCTTCGTCATTCAGTTCTGCCCATCATTTGCGATCGATCCCAATACCGGCGGTGCCCGCGGCGCCCGGATCGAAGTGGCCCGCGGCGGAAAGCTAGTTTGCGATCAGCTGCCCGCAGGCGAACTGGGCGAACTGGGCGCCGGTGCGTCGACCAAGGAGCAGACAACCGGTGTCAATGCTCGAAAATCCGGGCTCAAACCGCAGCGCTTGGGCGGAAGCGGCTAGTTTCTTAAACGGTGTCTTCGATTCTCGCCAAAGCGACCATTGAATGTCGCCTGGGTTTGGCCTTCCCAGGTCGGATTTCTTTGAAGCAATCCAAATGATCTTGCCTGGCCAAGTAGTCAACGATTGCCGGCAGCTTAGAAGCTGTCGTGGATGCCAAGCGGGTAAAAGCCAGATTTCCGGTCGCGGGACGCCTTGGGCGCCCGTCCCGACCACTTCACCCGCCCCGGAGCACTCCGGATCTTTGGACCGGTTACTGCGTCGCTCGGTTTCCCGGCCGCCTTATATGGTGGCTGGTAGGAGTTCGGGTGCGGCAGACCGTTCTCGGCCTTGGTCGTTGAGAAACCGCGTACAAGCCTGGGTCGCCGCACCCGATTCCCTCGATCTTTGAGCCTGCTCGGACTCTCCACGATCTGTCAATTCACGCCTGGCTCCCTCGACGAAGGTTTGGGCCATTGCAAACCATTGATCGGCTAACTATTTAAATTGCGATGGATTCGCCGGGAATCATGCTGAGTTGGCTCTCGTCGCGTGCGGGTA
Organism: Chloroflexota bacterium; assembly: GCA_965217845.1. Lineage (GTDB taxonomy): Bacteria > Chloroflexota > UBA11872 > UBA11872 > VXNJ01 > VXNJ01. Next base: position 1,267,560 of record OZ244573.1, on the reverse strand, counting down.
TCGCAGCGTTCGCGGGTATTGTCGCAGCAAAGTTCGACGCCGGACAAGGATCCAACCCTTGTGAGCGCTCGCGTTCCGCCGTCGGGTTTGGGTATTGCGACAACTTGAGCCAACCGATCCGCTCTGCGGGATGGTTGAACGATCCGACTAGGGATTTGTCTGCACTTGTACGACAACGAGCCGGCACAGTGACCAATTCGGCCCTAGGTTGACGCTCGGCCGGCGGCGAATTCTGGCCGCCGCCTCAGCCAACGCGGGCTTGCAGGCCCTTACCGCGTGCGGGAGGGAAGGGTTTGATCCTGAACCGTACGCGTTTGGCCCGCGTGTCACGACCAACATGGCCCCAATGGTCGGGTCGGTCGGAATCGGCCAGAACGACGAACGCCAGGACTTATACGTGGTCACATCGGACAACAAGCTTTTCGAATTCACCAAGGGCGGCGTGCTCAATTACCGGTGCGACGGTGGCGACGAGGTAACCGATCGCCAGCACCCGTTCAAAGCCCCCGCCGATATCACCATGGACCTCACCCGCGTGCTTTGGGTGCTCGACGCTGGCAACGCCCAGGTGCAAAAGTTTTCGACCTACATTGGGAGCCCCCTGTACCCCCCGGCCGCATGAACATTCCCAAGAGATGGGGCGACCCCGACCTGGAAGGTGCCACCCAGCTGCGTTCCAGCGGAATTGGATTCCCGTACATCATCACCGCCGACGAGCGTCCGCTGCGCTTCTCGGCCGACGGCACCAACAAGACCGCAATCGAGCCTGAAGATTCAGCCGGGGTCTGGCGCGGAATTGCCGCCATGCGGGCGCCCCTCTTGACGTCCGGGCTACTCTGGGGACCGGATCAGGAAGTTTCCTCTCTCTTCCAGATCAACCGGGCCGGACTCGACTACGAGATCGTATACACAGCCGGTTTCGAAGGCCTCATTGAGCCCGGTCCTATGTCGGTTAACCGCGAACTGCAGTTTTACGTGATCGAGCCGGCCACCGACGAGATCCACCGCTTCGAAATTGACGGAACCCGCAACGCCAGTTTCGGTGGCTCGGGTTCCGGCCATGGTCAGTTATCTGGGGCCACCGACCTGCAGGCCGGCGTCGAGGGCGTTTACGTGGCCGATACCGGCAACAACCGCGTCCAGCAATTCGACCCCGACGGCAATTTCATCGCCCAGTGGGGTGGCGGCGGCACTGGCAAGGCCTGAGCCCCAACTATTTGGTGCCGACACTGAATTGACCGAACCGCGCCCAAAGCGACGCGATCTTGCCAGGTCGGTCAACGTATACAAGTTTTTAGAGTGACCAGGCTGGCGGATTAGGGACCGCCGGGGTTAGTGGTGTATCGTGAAGCGATCAATAAACACGTCGATCTTGGCGGCCACGTGCTTGGCGATGGAAGTCGCCTACGTCCCGTTGGTCGTGATCGGCCAATTGATCGCGCCGAATTCGTCATCCGGGCTTAGCGACGCCCGGGCACCTGGAACGATGCTCGGTGGCCTAACGCGCGAGGCGCGCGAAGAGATCAGTCGAAGGGTAGCCGTGCAGCGAACGGACGCTTTTTGGACAACTTGAAGATAACGTTGGGAGTCGAGGAAGAGTTTTTCCTCGTTGATCCCGGTTCCCGCGACCTGCTGGCCGATCCCGACCTCCGCATATTCGAGGCCTGCGATGCGCAGCGGGGGCCGCACAAGATCGTGCGGGAATTGCTGCGCGCCCAGATCGAGACCAATTCGCGCGTGTGCCGCACCGTGGCGGAGGCCCGATCGGCGCTGCTGGAGACTCGAAAGATCGTCATTCGAGCGGCCGAGGCCTACGGCGCCGCGGTAATGGCTGCTTCTACCCACCCGTTCGCCGACTGGCGAGCTCAGGCTCCCACGCCGCGTGAGCGCTACGAGCGGGCCACGGTCACCTACCAGGAGAGCGTGCGTCGCTTCCTGATCGGCGGCATGCACATCCACGCGGGATTTGGCAATCCGGACTCGCGCATCAGGGTCATGACCGCCATGCGGCGCTACCTGCCGATTCTCCATGCGCTATCGGCCACGTCGCCCTTCATCGAAGGTCACGAAACCGGTTTCAAGTCGTACCGCCTAAACCTGCTGGGCAATTTGCCGCGCACCAGCCTCCCCGGCCCGTTGCGGTCCCGCGCCGAGTACGACCGGCTTCTGGCCGACTACCGGCGCATGGACTTCATTACCGACGGCAGCGAATTGTGGTGGGACATTCGCCCATCCCATAGCTTTCCGACCATCGAAATGCGTATCTGCGACATCTGCACGCGTATTGACGACGCGATGTGCATGGTGGCCTTATACGCTTCCCTCATCCGCTGGCTGCTGCGCCAGGACGAATGCGGCGCGCTGCCCCCGGAGCCACCCACCGAGATCATTGCCGAGAACCGCTGGCTCGCCCAGCGCTACGGCGTGTTGGCGTTTTTTGGCGACGAGCGCGGTGGCGGGCGCAAAGACATCATGGAGTGCACCGAAGAACTGGTGGACATGCTGGCGGACGATGCACGTGTCCTGGGCTGCGAAACCGAGGTACGCCACGCGCTCGACATCATCCGCGAAGGGACCGGGGCCGACCGGCAGGTGGACCTGTACCGCCTGCGGCGGCTGGAGGGCGATTCGCACGACGTTGCGCTGCGCCAGGTGGTGGATCTGGTCCTTGCCGAGACCCGAGCCAGCATTTGCGCCGAAGCGTGACGGCGCACGGCCGCGCCCGCTAGCGCATTGGAGCGGGCGGCGGTATAGCCAACCAGGTTCAGCAGCGCAAAATTCCGCGCGGGAACAGGAACGAGCCTGCGGGCGGTTAGCGGTTCGGTCGGCCGCGGCCGACCTCCTGGCCAAGGCGAATAAGTCTGGCCGCCCGCAATTCCCTTCCAAGTCGACCTGGTCAAGCCGGCCCATCCCCGCGAAGTTGCCCTAAATGGAAAGGCCGGATTCGCCCAGTATGTTCAGGGTCTCTTCCTGGACACCGCCGGATTGAACGTGGCCACGATCCAGTCGAAGCGAGTGGCGGTGTCGTAGACCCGCCCAGCTGGTCCCATGCCCAGAGGAAATCCCCGTACAGCATCCCTAATTCACCAACCAGGTCGGCCTAGTCGATGCGGTCCTCGGACGCATGCGTCCGCAGTAATTCAATCGTCGTCCGGACAGCTGCCCGGACCGCCGTATCGTGGGCGGCGATTCCGGTTTCTCTGTCCTCACACTGAACCAGTGTGAACGACAAATTGCAGCATACTCGCCCGGGCCGACCAGGGACGCTCCCGCTTACTGCCCGCGGTTCAAGCCGCTAGACCAGACGACCGGGTTCAACAATCCGCAAAAGAGGGGGAAGGAAACTTAATTGGAGGGGCGAAGGACGGTCGGAAAGTGCCCAGTCTGTGGCTTCGAATCGGTCTTGCTCGAGTCGCTATCCGGGTGCGAATTTGAGCTGCCTTGTTAACTGCACTGATTCGATGCAATCGGCGCCAGCAGACCGATGCATTTCGCCCCTACTTACAATCACACAAGTAAGAAAGTAGGGATTGCTGATAATTGCATTTCGCCAAGATATCCGCACGCGGGCAGACGACCATTCCCAAGAGCATCCGCGATGCCGCCGAACTGGGTGCTGGCGATTTGGTCGTGTTTGAGATTGAAGGGGACCGCGTGGTGATGCGGAAAGCGCTACAAGCCGATGATTCTTATCTGCGTGGTCTCACCGGCGTGGTCGGGGAATGGACGTCGCCCGAGGACGAGGCGGCGTGGCATGACTTATGAGCAGTTCGACCTCGTCGCAGTGCCGTTTCCGTTCACGAACCGGACGGCCACCAAGCGCCGGCCGGCTCTGATCGTCTCGGCCGGTACGTTCAATCACACCCACGGCCATTCGATCCTGGCCATGGTCACCACTGCTGCCGGAATGTGGCCATCCGATGTGATGATTGGAAATTGGGAAGATGCCGGTCTCCGGGTCCCCTGCAAAGTGCGCTGGAAGCTGTTTACGCTTGACAACAACTTGGTTTCAGGGTCAATCGGCCGACTGAGTCCTGCCGACCGTGATGCCGTTGCGCAGGGACTATTTCACGCGCTTGCCCTCGAGGATCCAAGCGAATCCGAATGCTGAGATTGAATGGTCCAGTGTTGCCGGAATGGCCGCTTACGGCATCACCCGCCGGCGGTGATTTGGACGGGGACTACCGTTGCTTCAATCGGCAACAGGCCAACGCGTGCGGGCCGGCCAAAGTCCGATCCGACCAGCGGAATCAGGGTCGCGGATCGACGATCGCCGGACGGCGATGTCCCTGCAAATTTGGAAGATGCCCAGGTTCGTCCAACCGCGGCGTACACGCGGCTATCGCGATATTGGCGGGCCCGGATGAAAATCTCTCGAAAAATATGGCGTTTACATACAAAAATAGACAAATCCCGTCTCCGCCCCCGATGCCCCGGTGGCCCGGGAAGGCGGCTCCGGGAGTTTGGCCGAACCCCTTAGGCCCGGACCCAATCGCACCGGACGGGCGCTAGCGCCGGCGCCCGTCCGGTGTTGGCAACCCGTCAACGGCGATTACTAAGACAGGCCCGGTCAGAGCAGTTCGCGGGCCGCGGCAGAGTACCGGCGCGGGTTGCCGGCGGCAATGTGGACGTTGCCGCGGCCGGGAATTGGCGCAAACGCCACATCGAACGAAACGTATATACTTTACGCCCTTGCAGCAGAACCAGTACGACTCTGATACACCGGTATATGCCGAAGGCCCACCGCACCTACCAGGAACGCGGCTATGTTTCCCGCCGCGGCTGCCGACGTCTGAACCAGGTGTTAGCGGGCTGCACGGATCTGTACAACGCCGAACTTGAAGAATGGCGCCGTTCTTTCAAGGAGAGCGGCGATGCTAAAGATTGCCGGGCTGCTGCGCCGGGCGAGAAAGGTGGCCAGCACAACGGCACAATTCCGGGGTTGCGCGTTTGCGGGGACTCAACCGTTTTTGAAAAGCACGTCGACCGGCGGCGGATCGGCGATGATACCGGCCGCAGCTGCCCGCCGATAGAGCTCGCTTAGCGCCGCAACGCCCTCCGGTCCCATGTCGTAGGTGAGGTCATTTACGTACATCTTTGCGAACTTTTCGCCGCGTTCGGCATCGATTCCGCGACCGAACTGGAGCGCGTATCCGACCGCATCATCGTTGTTGGCAAATGCGGCCTTGATGCTTCCCTGCAGCGCCTCAAGTAGCTGACGGCGTAGCTCTAACGGGAGCGATCGTTTTACGCAGTCCAGTCCGAGCGGCAGCGGCAACCCCGTTTCCTCGTGCCAGAGTTGACCCAGATCGCAGACCTTGTACAAGCCGGCATCGACATAGGTGAGCTGACCCTCGTGAATGACTACCGCCGCCGCCAGCTCACCAGCGGCTACCGGCTCCATGACCTGGTCAAAAGGCAGTTGCACCGCCTCAACCGGGGGCAGGAACATGCGCGAGAGCATGTAAGCGGTGGTATGCGGCCCGGGCATGGCCACGCGTTTGCCGGCCAGGTCGGACAGCTCGCACCGCTCGCGACTCACCACCAGCGGGCCGTAACCAAGGCCCATTGAGGCGCCGCAGCAAAGGATCTGGTAATTTGCCGCGACCTGCGGGTAGGCCGCGGCCGATATCGCAGTCATGTCCAGCTCGTCCCGCAACGCGCGTTCGTTCAGCGTCTGGATGTCTTCAAGGACCTCGCTGTGCCGGTAGTCGGCGCTGTCGCCGATCCCCACCAGATCGTGGGTAATGGCATAGAACATGAAGGCGTCATCGGCATCGGGGCTGTGCCCGATGGTGAGTTCGCGCCGAGGCTCCATCAGACTGCCACCGCTTCCTCGATCAGCTCCAGAACCTGGTACCTGGTATCGCGCCGGGCAGGTCGGAATCCGGCCTCGCTGATCATCAATTGAACCTCGGCCTCGGTGGTGCGGTTGTAGTGTCCGGCCTCGTTCATCACGTTCTCGTCAAATAGCGTGCCGCCAAAGTCATCGGCGCCAAATTGCAGGGCGATCTGACCGGTCTTCTTGCCCTCGGAGAACCAGCTGGCATCAATGTGATCGAAGTTGTCCAAGTACAGCCGCGCCAGGGCCAGAATCCGGAGATACCGGTTTGGGCCAGCGCGCTTGCGGCCCAGGCGGCGCCCCAACGGGGTGTTGCCGGGCGAAAAGCTCCAGGGCACGAAAGCGTGGAAGTAGCCCGGTGTCGGCTCGTCCTGCAACTGCCGGATTCGTTCCAGGTGTTCGATGATGTCGGCGGGTGTTTCGACGTGCCCGTACATCATGGTGGCGGTGCCCGTAAAGCCCACGTTGTGGGCCGCCCGCAGGATGGTTATCCATTCGTCGGCGTCCATTTTCAGCGGCGAGATCAGATGCCGCGCGCGATTTGTCAAGACCTCGGCGCCACCGCCCGGCAGGGTCCGCTGTCCAGCCTCCCAGAGCGCCTCGAAGATGGAGACGTAAGACTCGCCGCTGACCTGCGCCATTTTGAAGATTTCCGGGGCCGACCAGAAGTGCGGGGTTACCTGCGGGTGGGCGGCGCGAACCGCCCGCACCAGGTCGGTGTAGTACGTGAGGGGGAGATTCGGGTGCAGCCCCCCCTGCATGAGGACCGTCGTACATCCCATCTCGGCGGCCCGCCCCACCTGCTCGACTATTTCGTCGGCGGTGTGCGTGTAGGCGCCCTGCTCGGCGCCGGCGCCAGGTGGGCGGTAGAAGGCACAGAAAGAGCAGTAGGCGTCGCAGATGTTGGTGTAGTTGAGGTTGGTGTCGACAACATAGGTGACCACCGGGTCGGGGTGGCGTTCGAAACGGGCCCGAGCGGCCAGTTGGCCCAGCTCCAACAGGTCGGCCGACTCCAGCAGGTACAGTCCGTCGGCAGGGCTAAGGCGCTCGCCGGCGACCAGCTTGGCGCGGATGGAATCAATCATCGCGAAAGGCTCCTGATTCGCACGCGCGCGTCGAGTTCGAAAAACCGTTCCAGGCCGGCGCGCTCGCGTTCGCCCAAGCGGTAGCTGAATTTGGCAAGGTAGGCCTCAATTGCCGTCGTGGTCATGCCCAGGCCGGGCCGGCGGGATGCGATTTCAGACACATCGGCGCCATTGCGGGCCAGGTTGGCCGAGAAATAGTCGACCAGCTCATCCAGCGCGGTCGCGGTCGCGCTGGGACCGGACAGCCATAGCGCATAGACAAACGGCGATCCCGAAAACTCCTGCCACGCGGCCCCCAGGTCCAGCAGGTGCGGGTACTGGGCCGCCTGTTCGCGCAGAGCCTGGTCGCCGATTACCAGTTGGGCGTCGTTTTCGGGCCGCAACGGGTCGAAAAAGACCTGCACACCGAGCTCCCAGTACTCGTACAGCAGTACCTTGAGCAGGCGCAGCGAAGTCGCGGTTTCGGGAGTGATGCCGATGCTGGTGCCGGGCCCGAATTCCGATGGTGGCACGCGCGAGCGAAGTAGCACCGAACTGACCGGACCGGCGGCGGCAATGGCGAAATTGCCGACCTGCTTGAACAGATCGGGGTGGTCGGCCAATGCCACCGAGGGAAGCGGGGCGGCGTCGATCGCGCCCGCCGCCGCCAGATCGTACATCTGCCGCGGCGGAACCGCAACCGCCGACGAGCGAATGCTATCGCTGGCAAAAAACGGCTCGGTGTTCAGGTAGGCGATCCGGCCCAGCCGCAGCCTTTGCAGGGCCGAACTATCAGGCAAAGACTTCGACCTCGCGGTAGAGTGCGTTGCGAGCGACCGGAACCTTGCCGGCGTCGCGGATCATCTGCGCCATTGCCTCGCGCTCCATTCCCAACGGGCTGGCAGCCAGGGCAGCATGCGCGATGCGCTCCTTGCCGATCGTCCCATCGAGGTCGTCGGCGCCGAAATTCAAGCCGATCGCGGCCGTTTCGGCCCCGGTCATGATCCAGTAGGACTTGATGTGGGGGACGTTGTCCAGCATCAGGCGCGACACCGCCAGCATCTTGAGGTCGTCGACGGCAGTGGCGCCGCGCTCAACCAGGCGGGTGGTGCCGAGCTGGTACTCGAGCGGAATAAATGCCAGGAAGCCGCCGGTCTGGTCTTGCCCCTCGCGCAGGAAGATGAGATGATCGATGCGCTCTTCCAGGGTTTCGATGTGGCCGTACAGCAGGGTCGCGTTCGAGCGCAGCCCGCGCCGGTGCGCTATATGGTGGATATCCATCCAGCGATGCCGGCCGATCTTGCCGCGGAATAGGAGTTTGCGGACCCGGTCAGAGAAGACCTCGGCGCCGCCGCCCGGCATCGATTGCAGCCCGGCGTCTATAAGGCGGTCAAACACCTCTTCCTCGCTGAGCTTGAAGCGCTTGCAGAAGTAGTCGATTTCGGCCGCGGTGAAGGCCTTGATCTGAACGTTGGGACGCTCGCGTTGCACCGTGCGCAGGAGTTCCTCGTACCACTCAAACGGCAACGTGTGGTGATGCCCGCCGACCAGGTGCATTTCCTCCATCTCCGGGTGAATCGTTTCCAGGATCTCCGCATAGGTCATCTCGTAGGCGTGGTCATCGCCGGGTTTGGCTGCAAAGTCGCAGAACTTGCAAGAGAGCACGCAGATGTTGGTGGGATTTACCTGCACGTTGAGAACGAAATAGACCTTCTCGCCCGAAATGCGCCGCTTGGCGAAATCGGCCATCCGGCCCAGCCCCAACAGATCGGAGGTTTCAAGCAGCGTCAGGCCGTCCGCCTTGGGCAATCGCTGGCCGGCGACTACTTTTTCCCAGATGGGCAGTAGCGCCGGATCGGTGAATGTGACGTCGGGTACCGGAGTCTGGAGATGCGCCGGCAATTCGAAAACCCGCTCCGATGAAATCAATTCAGCGCCCTCCTCGGTCAAGGGGCAGGAGCCGCACCCGCCCCGGCGAACGGCAGGAGCCCGATGTCCTGTGGCAGGTCTTTTGCGAATCGAGCACGCCGGTTCCTGGGAATGACGGCGAACGCTGCCGCCTGCGGGGGCAAAGCCAATTATCGCCAGTCGCAATTGACGCACGCGATGCCGACTACCGGCCGCGCCCGAATGCCGTTCAATTCCAACGAACGGCGCCAGGCCGGATACATAAGAAAATTGTTTCGATTGGCCGGGATAGCTCAGTTGGCAGAGCAGCTGTTTTGTAAACAGCAGGTCGCGGGTTCGAGTCCCACTCCCGGCTCCGGACCGCTCAGCCGGCGTCGACGTCCAACAACGCGGCCTTGCCCATGCCGCCGCCAACACAGAGGGCGGCCACCCCGCGCCCGCCACCGCGGCGCGCCAACTCGTATACCAAACTGATCAGGATTCGACAGCCGGTGGCCCCCAACGGATGCCCCAAAGCCACCGCACCGCCGTTCACGTTTACCAGCTCCTGACCGAGTCCGAGCTCTTCGAGAACCGCCAATACCTGGCCGGCGAAGGCCTCGTTTATCTCAAACAGGTCGATTTCATCCAGCCGCAGGGATTGGTCGCGCAATAGCGCCCGGATCGCCGGCGCCGGAGCGATTCCCATCCGCCGCGGGTCCACCCCGACGGTGGCGAAGGCGCCTAACCGGGCCAGTTGCGGCAATCCGAGTTGCCGGGCCAGTTCGCGTTCGGCAACCACCACCAGCGCCGCCCCGTCGGCGAGTCCGGAGGCATTGCCGGCGGTAACCGATCCCTTGGGGTCGAATACCGGCCGCAGTCGCGCCAGCGATTCATCGTCACTGGGGCGGGGGAGCTCGTCGGCTTCCAGGCCGGCCGCCTCCGCATCGGCTGCCGACTGCAGCGGTGCGATCTCGGCGCGCAGCTTCGTGGCCGCAGCCTGGTAGCGCCGCTGACTCTGCAAAGCGAAGGCGTCCTGGCACTGGCGGGTTATTTCGAATTCGGCGTTCAACCCCTCGGCGGTTTCGCCCATGTGGATCTGCTCCAGGGCACAGGTGAGTCCGTCGACCAGTATCAGGTCCTCGATTTCGGCCGCGCCATAGCGTCGGCCGCCACGCAGTCGCCGCAACAGGTGCGGCGCGGTCGACATCGAATCCACGCCGCCGGCCAGCACCATCCGCGCGCGCCCGGACTGGATCTTTCCCACCGCCAACTCGATCGCGGTCAGGCCGCTGGCGCAGACCTGGTTTACGGTCAGCGCCGGGCGCTCGGACGGGACTCCGGCTCCGATCGCGACCTGCCGCGCCACATTCATCCCTTGACCGCCCTGCAGGACGCACCCCAGGATGGCCTCATCAATTGATGCCGGATCGATCGCAGATCTGGCCCACAGTTCCAGGGCCAGCGCCGTGCCCAGTTCGGCGGCGGTGAGCCGCGCCAATCCTCCGCCCAAACGCCCGATGGGGCTGCGCGCGGCCGCCACCAATACCGCCTCAGGCACCGGCGATTCCCGCAGCGATCCGTTCGAAATCAGCTAGGCATTCGGGGTTGGCCAGCGCGGCGACGTTGCCGGGCTTGAGCCCCGCCAGGATATCGCGCACGGTCAGCTCGGCTTTTTTGCCGTTGCGGGTTACCGGGATGCCCGAAACCCGGCAGATCATTGCGGGCGCGTGCCGGGGGCTGGCACTGGCAACGATCGCAGACCGCACCTGCTCGCGGCGAGCCGCGTCCAGCTCGACCCGACAGACCAGGAAGAGCCCGATTCTTTCGCGACCGTTGTCGCGATAGGCGGCCGCGATGGCCTCATCGACCCAATCGAGCGATTCCAGCGGCCGGTAGAGTTCGGCCGTCCCGATGCGAACGCCTTGCGGATTGAGGGTAGCGTCCGAGCGCCCGTATATTGCGCAGCTCCCGTCGGACTCGAACTGGATGTAATCGCCGTGCCGCCAGACCCCGGGGAAGTGTTCGAAGTAGGCGGCCCGATAGCGGCTGCCGTCGGGGTCGTTCCAAAATGCGACCGGCATCGACGGGAACGGACGTCGGCACACCAGTTCGCCGCGCCGGCCCACGACCGCGCGGCGTTGGTCGTCGAAGGCGGCCACGTCCATCCCCAGGCCGGGGCCCTGGATCTGGCCGGCCCGGACCGGCTGGGTGGGATTGGAGAGAACGAAGCAGGAAATTATGTCGGTCCCGCCGGATATCGACCCCAAAAGCAGGTCCGATCCAACCTGCCCGTAGACCCAGCGGAACCCTTCCGGCGAGAGCGGCGAGCCGGTCGAGAGGACGGCGCGCACGTTTGTCAGATCGAATTCGCGGCGCGGCGCAATACGGCTGCTGCGGCAGGCCTCGATGAACGCCGCGCTGGTTCCAAATACAGTCACGCCGATCTCGGCCGCCAACGCCCAGAGGGCGCGCAGGTCGGGGTGGCCAAAACTGCCCTCGTAAAGCACCAGAGTTGCGCCCTCGGCCAGCGCGCTCACGAGCCAATGCCACATCATCCAGCTGCAGGTCGTTCCGTAGAAAACCACGTCCTCGGCACGCAAATCGCAATGCAGCAGGTGCTCCTTGCGGTGTTGCAGCAGGGTGCCGCCGGCGCCGTGCACGATCGCCTTCGGCGGGCCGGTTGTGCCGGACGAATAGAGGATGTAACAGGGATGATCGAAGGGCAGCTGCGCGTACTCTGGGGCCGCACCATGCCCTTCCCGGAGAAAGTCGGTCCAGCTGCGCGCGCCCGCGCTCACTACCTCCGCGCCGGCCCGATAGGGGACCACGACCACCTCTTCCACCGACCCAATTGCCGAGAGCGCGGCGGCGGCACAGTCGACTTCACGGCCGCCGTAAAAATAACGATCGGCGGCAAAGATCAGGCGCGGGTCCACCTGACCCAGACGTTCGACCGCCCCTTTGGGCCCGAAATCGGGCGAGCAAGCGGTCCAAACAGCGCCAATCGATATTGCCGCCAGGGCGGCGATGATCGTCTCAGGGCCATTGGTCATGTACCCGGCCACTCGATCGCCCGGGCCGATCCCGCGGCGGCGCAGCGCGGCGGCGGCGGCGGCGGTATCGCGTTGCAATTGCCGGTAACTGACGGCACGTTGCTGCCCGGTCTCATCGCGGTAGATGATCGCGGCTTTCTCATCCCCCCGCCAGAGCAGGTTTTGGGCCAGGTTCAGACGCGCACCGCCAAACCATTCGGTCCCCGGCATCCGATCGGGGCCCTTGACTCGATTCGCGCCAACCGAAAAGTTCACCCCGGCAAACTCGGCCAAAAGGCCCCAGAACTCGGCGCGTTCGTTTACCGACCATTCCTGCAACTGGCGGTGGTCGGCGAAGTCGCGTCCGGTGCGCTCGCGCACCTTTTCCTTAAAGCGCGCGAGATTGGACCCGGCTATCTGCCCGGGCGACGGACGCCAGAGCTCCGCAGGGAATTCCGACGACATATGCTCGCGGCCGGCCGCGGCCAGCGCTTGTCCGGCGTCGAGCTGCGTCAGCGCGCCAGCGCGGGTTCGGGCAGGTCGAAAAGGCGTCGCGCCTGTTCGATGAAATCGATGCCGACATCATCGGAGAAGGCGTCGACCAGGCGCTGCGTGACCGGTCCCGGAATCGCCTCGGAGATGCGGTGGTTGTCGACGGTGCGGATGGGCATGATCGCAAACGAGGTCGAGCAGAAGAACGCTTCATCGGCGGTGTAGACGTCATAGGGATCAAGGTCCGTCTCAACAAACGGAATTTCCAGCGCCTGCGCCAGATCGATGATGGCGCCGCGGGTGACCCCGCGCAGGATGTTGCGGGGCTCGGGCGAGACCAGCGTGCCGTCGCGGACGATCAGCACATTGCAGCTGGTCCCCTCGGTGATGTGCCCATCGTCATCGATCAGGATCGCCATCGATCCCGGTTTTATCCGGGCGGCCTGAACCTCGGCCATGCGGTAGTGCAGGCGCGAACGGTTCTTGACTTTTGGATCGATCAGCTTCGATGGGACCGAGCGCTGCGGGGTGATAACCGCGTCCATGCCGGTCAACTGGTGGATCCACTGGTCGGGTTTGACCTTCGAAATCGGCCAGACATTGAGCACCACCGTCGGCTTATCGCGCTGCGGGAGCGCCTCCTGATAAGGGCCCATGATTCCGGGGCTGCAGTTGTGCCAGATCCCAAAATCGTCGCCCTCGTCGAGAGTGTGGAAATTGCGATCCAGCAGCTCCAACGTCAACTCATACATCTCGTCCATGGCCAACCCGCAATCGATCTCGGCGACCTGCATCGAGTTGTAGAGGCGCTGCAGGTGCGGAACCATGCGGAACAGCTTGCGGTTGTAGGTGCGCGAGAACTCGAACACCATCTGGCCGTACAAGACCCCCAAATCGAATACCGAAACGTTCGTTTCGGTCTCCGGCACCCAGGCCCCGTTCAGGTACGCGATCCTGTCTGAATTCCCCACCTGCTGTCTCCGCTCAACTTCAATAGCTGCCAATCGACGTGCGGCGCACACGGCTACCCGCCTGCGCCGATTCTAAGAACGCCCCTTTGGGCGTTACCCGCTGGGCGCCGCCGGCTATTGCATGTGCTGCATGGAGGCGGCGATTGAAATCTCGATGTCGCGTATCGCCTGGGTCATGGTCTGCCCGATCAGATCGAGCTTGCGGACCTGGTCGATCCGCGGGGTCGCGGAATCCAACTCGCGGCGCGAGAGCAGTTCATGGAATATTCCGCACCCGTCGGCCAGGCAGATGATCACAACGTCGCGCGGTGCCGGGATCTCATCGCTAAACAGCACTTCCATGATGCGCAGCTTCACTTCGCGCTCGGCGGTGCCGTCGACGGCCGGGTAGCGGCGGGACCGGAATACCCAGAGGATGCGGTCGTCCTCTACCTCTAGGATCCCCTGGCTCACCAATCGCGATAAGGCTTCTTCGCGAATATCGTCGGCATGCGCGGCGACCTGGTCGACCCAGTAGCGGATGTCATTGGGTTCGGCGGCGGCAATCGCTGCCAGGGTTGGATCCAAGAGGCTGTCGCCGACCGGGGTCGCATCGATCACCGACAGCCTTTCAAGATCGGTGTCGATCCTATCCTCCATCGCCAGGTCCATCAGGACCGCTCCGGCGATCGCATAGCGCACCGACCAGTTGGGTACATTGGCGAACCGGCCATCGTCATCGTGCAGAAGCAGCAGGACGATCTCCTCGGCGAATCTAAGCATGCTTTTTTGTTCCAATTCCCGTTTATTGGCTTCGTGGAGGGCGGGCAATAGCCCTTCCAGGTCCTACATTTTGACCGTCTTGAGGCCTGTCAACACGTGATTGGGCCGCCGCCGGGGCCGCCGCCGGTAAGAACCCGGGCGAGCGAATTTACAGCAGAACGACTAGACCCGCGAATTGCTGCGGTATTCATCTGTGCACCCAGCGCCGCGACTCCGCCTCACCTTGCGTCCAAGTCTGCCCTCCGCGCGACATCCCAGGGAGCGCTGCAAGGATTCTCTGGAGTCGAAAGATTACGGGTTACCGCCAGATATTTCAACCAGGGATCTTGGCCGGATGGAGACGGGGCGTCAAGACCTTTATTGCCTACGGTCAGAATTGTCTCTGCCAGGCGGACGAGACAAGGCCTGGGGCCGAGCCTTTTGCCGCCGTGGGTGGGTGCCGTCACCTGCCCATCGCAACCCGAAGCTGCTCCGTGGCCGCCACGTCAGCCTTGCCGTCGCCCGGTCGTATGACGACACCGTAGTCACGCCGGGCAGTGTCGCGGTCATAGTATCCGCGCCGCACATCTTCCGCGACCAGATCTGGCCGGCGGTTTTTGGGATCGCCGTATCCGCCGCCTCCGGGCGTCTCCAGACGCAAGCTGTCACCCGGCTGCATCGGCACGTTTTCGTCTTTGGTCACGTGCGCTGGCCGATGTTCCTTGCCCTGCAACACAAAGGTGTGCCGAGCGCGCTCGGCCGAATAACCGCCCAGGATACCGAAGGGGGCAAAACGTCCTCGTTCCCCCAGCAGCGACCCGGCGGCCGGTCCGCGGAGGAGCACAAACTCAAAAACGACGCCGAAGCCGCCGCGGCGTTGGCCAGCGCCGGCCGATCCCTCGCGGATCGTGTAACGCGTGAATAGGACTGGGTAGCGCGCCTCGAATATCTCCAGTGCCTGCGTCCGGGCGAGAGCAATGGTCGGATTGCCGTTCGTCAGGCCGTCGGTGAGGAAATTGCCGCCGTACCCGCCGCCGATAAATGAGTAGAAGACGTACGGGCCGTTCTGCGGGTCGTCCCCGCCGACCGAGAGATTGGTCACGGTGCCCATAGGGGCCGCATAGCAGCGTTCGGGAATCGCCTGGCTAAGGGCACCAAAGACCACGTCAATAATCCGCTGGCAGACCTCCGAGGCGCAGCCGGCCACTGGTCTCGGCGGCTGGGCGTTGAGGAAAGTCGTCTCCGGTAGATCGAACGTAAATGGCGCAAAGCAGCCGGCATTGATGGGTACTTCAGGAAATATGTGTTTGATGGCGATATACGCTCCCGCCATCGTCGTGCTCCGCACACTGTTCAGCGGACCGCGACAGGGCGGGCTGCTCCGCGAGAAGTCGAGATGTACGCTGCTGCCCTTGACGGTCATCTCCAAGTTGATCGCCAGTGGCTCCCAGTCGATTCCGTCGCTGTCAATGTGGTCGGTGAACGCATAGGCACCGTCTGGAATGGTCTCGATGTGGGCGCGCATCAGCTGCTCCGAACGCGCTTTCATCACCGCGATTGCGTCGAACACTGTCTCCTTGTCGTAGCGGTCGAGGAGGGCGGTCAGTCTATCGGCGCCGACGTTCAGGGCCGCGATCTTGGCGATGATGTCCCCCTGCCTTTCAGTGGACACACGCACGTTGTGCAGGATGATTTCGAGCACGTCGCGATTGAGTCGGCCACGGTCCATGATCCGAACCGGCGGAAGCCGCAACCCTTCTTGGTAGACCTCGGTGGCCCGGGTCGAGAACCCGCCGGGAACCCGCCCGCCGATGTCCGGCCAGTGCCCGCTCGTGGCCAAGAAGGCAGTCAACTCGCCACGATAGAAAAAGGGCTTAACCATCTTCACGTCCATCAGATGGGTGCCGCCCAGGTAGGGATCGTTCACGATGAAGACATCGCCGGGGGCGATGTCGGTAACCCAACCAATGACGGAGCGGACGGTGAACTCCATCACGTAGATGAAGTTCGGGAGGCCGCGTGGACCCTGGACGATGATCTCGCCGTTTTCGGGGTGGTAAATCCCGCTGGCGCGATCCCAACCGTCGGAGATGACCGAGGAGAAGGCCATTCGCTCCAGAGTCGTATCCATCTCGTCGGCAATCTGTTCCAAACTGCCGTGTAGGACGGCCAAGGTGATTGGATCAATCGCCATTGTTCACGCCACCTCCAGCAAGAGGTTCCCGGCCTCGTCCACGGTGGCCGCGATCCCCGGTTCCAGCCACGTGGTTGTGTCCGGCTGCTCGATGATCGCCGGCCCCTTCAGCTGCACGTTCCAGGGGAGCCGGGCGCGCTCGTAGGTCGGGCACTCGACAAACTGGTCTGCCACGTAGACGAGCCGCATCCCCTTGTAGGCCTCGTCCAGCGTATTGGCCGGTTGCGGCAAGAAGTCCTTAAGTGCCAAGCTGGGCCGCACCCCGATAACTGCCGTCCGCAGGTTCAGCAACCGGATGGGAATGCGCTCCAGTAGTTGACCCAAGTCGACAAAGGACTCCTCCGTCTGTCCGTAGCGCTTAAGGTAGGTGCTGCGAAATCTGGCCGCAATCCGCTCGTGCGTCAGCGGGCCGGCCGGCAGTGGCGTGCGGACGACGTGGGTCTGCCCCTCATACGACAACTCGGCTTCCCGCTCAATGCGGATCCCCTGCAACGGGAGCGGCTCCTGACGGAGCAGCGCCCGGCCGTCCGCCTCGTGCGCGGCAAAGCACCGCGCGATCTCGTCCAGGTTCAGGTCCTCCACCCTCCGGTTCAGCATGGTCACATAGTCGTGCCGGCGGTCCGCGATGACACAGCCCCACGCCGAAGCAATGCCGGGCGCGTAAGGGACCAGTGCCCGCGCCGCTCCCAGCTCGCGGAGAAGCGCGCTGACAAGCAGCGGCCCGGCCCCACCGGAGGCGAACAAGGCAAAGTCGCGCGGATCATGCCCGCGGTCAACCGAAACCCGCCGCAGACTCCCCGCGATCCGGTTCGTGGCAACGGTTACGATCGCTGCGGCCGCTGCTTCCGGTCCGAGACCAAGCGGGGCACCAACCTGATCGGCAATCGCCGCCCTAGCCTGGGACAGGTCGAATTCGAGGCCCGCGGCCGCGCCGATTGGGTAGCCGGGGTTGATCCTGCCCAACACCAGCTGAGCATCGGTGAACGTCGGTTCGGTGCCGCCGCGCCCGTATCCGACCGGCCCCGGCTCGGCCCCGGCGCTCTCCGGCCCTACCCGGAGGAGCCCGCCGGCGTCTACACGGGCGATACTCCCGCCGCCCGCTCCGATCGCATGGACGTCAACCATTGACACCATGATCGGGATTCCAAACTCCAGGTCCAAACCACTGGTTGTCAGCGGCTGGCCACCGACGACCACCGACACGTCGAGGCTGGTTCCGCCCATGTCGTAAGTGATGAGGTTCGCCAAACCGCTGTTGCCGGCGAGGTTTGCCGCCGCAATTACGCCCGCTGCCGGGCCGGAGAGTACGGTATGTACCGGGTGGCGTTGGGCGGCCGACGCCGACATCATCCCACCGTTGGACTGCATGATGAACAACCCGCCGGAAAAATCGCGATCGCGCAGACGCGCTTGCAGACGGGCCAGGTAGCCGCTGACCGTCGGCTGAACGTACGCGTTGACCGCGGCGGTGCTGGTGCGCTCGAACTCCCGGAATACGGGGAGCACCTCAGCCGAGGCAGTGACGTAGAGACCCGGCCAGCGCTCTTCCAAAATTGCTTTGGCCCGCAGCTCGTGGGCGGGGTTGGCATAGGAATTCATGAAGCTGATGACGACGGCCTCCACGCCATCGGCGACCAGCCGCTCGCCTACCGCCATGACGTCTGTTTCGGATAGCGGCGTGAGAACCGCGCCGTCGGCGGAGATGCGCTCGGTTACGTCGCATCGCAGGTCACGCGGGATTAACGGCTCAAAGGATCCGGTCAGGCCATAGAGGTGTGGCCGGTCGCGGCGCCGCAGCTCGAGGATGTCGCGGAATCCCCGCGTTGCCATCAACCCGCAGCGGCTGCCCTTGCGCTCCAGGACGGCGTTGGTCGCAACGGTCGTGCCGTGCGTTACCAAGTCGACTTTCGGGTAGGAGGTCTGCAGCGCGTCAAGGGCCACGGTTAACCCGCGCGACTGGTCAGCAGCAGCGGTGGGAACTTTCGCCACACGCAGTTGTCGACGCTGCTCATCGAGCGTCAGAACATCGGTGAACGTCCCTCCGATGTCTACGCCCACGACCATGCCCATTGCTAGTCCCAAGACTCCATTACGATGCCGCATTCACCCGCGCGCCATTGCGGCTTCGGATCGCGCCGCGCGAAACCCTTCGGTGCTGCGTTCCCGCAATCCCGGAACAATCGGTCGACCATGAAATTACACAATTGATTCGATATTGTCAACGAGCTGATTTATTAGCTTTGCCTGCACTTGCAACAATCGACGCTGCGGCGGCGTGCCCGGGCAGCAGTTTGGCCCTGCAGCGACGCTCGATCCCTGCAAGGTTTTCGGTTATTGCGGGGGGCGTGGCGGAGCCGGCACAAGCCCGAGGTCCTCGGCGTCGGCAACGGCGTCGGCGACCCGGTCGAGGACGGGCGCCAACCCCTGCTGGAGGCGCTCGAACAATTCCCGTGCAGCTGGCTCCCCGTCGGGTGCCGCGGCCGGCGGCAGGATCAGTTCGAATCCACCAGCTAAAGCGCAGCCGCGGACGAAGAACTTGCAGCGCGGGCGCGGCGCAAACCCCAGCAGCATCAGCGCGTGGCCTTCCTTGAACGCGCGCCGCGCGAAGCGCCGGTCGGATTCGGGTCGGATGTAGATGGCGTAGCGCTGTGGGGTGGGTTCTTCTGAGCGCGCCAGCACCGCGTCATGGCGGCCAAATTGACCTATCTGCAACGCTTCAAAACCGTCGCCGGCCCGCGGCCGCGAGTCGATGACCATTGCGCAAACTCATCTTTCGGCGAAGCGCCAAATTGGTATTTACACCAAAAACCACTATATTCGTAAAGAATGCCGCTTTTGGCGGCCCTCAGATACTTCCGGCTAAGTCCCTAAGGAACTGTGATGGCCGAATACGCAAACCCCTCCGCGCTGGTTACCGCCGACTGGGTCGAAGAGCACGCTTCCGATAGCAACGTGCGCCTGGTCGAGGTCGACGTCGACACCACCGCCTACGACAGCGGCCACATCGCCGGGGCGGTCGGTTGGAACTGGCAGACCCAGCTCTCTGACAACATTCGCCGCGACATCGTCAACCAGGACGACTGGGAAGATTTGCTCTCAACTTCTGGTATCGCCAACGACACCTGCGTGGTCCTCTACGGCGACAACAACAACTGGTTCGCCGCATTCGCCTACTGGCAATTCAAGCTCTCCGGACACGAGGACGTGCACCTGCTCAACGGCGGTCGCGTGAAATGGGAGCTCGACGGCCGGCCGCTTTCTACCGAACCGGCCTCCTACGCCCGGACTGATTACCAAGCCAGTCCGCGCGATGAATCGCTGCGTGCCTACCAGCCGCAGGTCCTGGACGCGCTTGAGCGCGACGTGGTCTTAATCGACGTGCGCGCGCCGGAAGAATACCGCGGCGAGATCATGGCTCCGCCCGGACTGCCGGAAACGGCCCAGCGCATGGGCCGCATCCCCGGCGCCGCCAATGTGCCCTGGGCGACAGCGGTCAACAGCGACGGCACGTTCAAATCGGCCGACGAATTGGGCGATATCTACGGCACCAAGGGTGTTTCCCCCGACCAGGAGACGATCGCCTACTGCCGCATCGGCGAGCGTTCTTCGCACACCTGGTTCGTGCTCAAGGAATTGATCGGGGTTTCCGACGTGCGCAACTACGACGGGTCCTGGACCGAGTGGGGCAGCATGATCGGCACGCCGGTCGACGTCGGTTAGCAGATCCGCGCGGGAATAGCCGTTCCCGCAGCGGCGGCGGCCGGTTCCAGAGAACGGAACCGGCCGCTACTACTTTCGGGGCCCAAATCTGGTCAGTAGATGTTGCCGCCGGCGGCAAATTCGGCGCCCCTTTCAAACCGGTAGGGGGAGTAGGACGCGGCCAGTTCCGGAGTTTCCTGACGAGCGATCATCTGCGCCACGCTCCAACCGGTTGCCGGCGAGTGCATCACCCCGTGGCCGGAGAAACCTGCCGCCAGGATCACCCCTTCCGGGTCGCGGAGCGGGCCGATATAGGGGTGGTGATCAGGAGTGACCGCGTATAGTCCGGCCCAGCTGCGTCGCGGCGAAAGCAATGGTTCGATCGGGCCTTTCATCCGATTGGTCAATCGGGTTCGCAGCATCGCCCCGAAGTCGACGTCGAACTCCTGGTTGAAGCTGGCCGGCTCGTCGGGATCCTCGTAGATCAGGTTGGCCCCGCCCCCACCCAGGTGGTCTTTGCGGAAATGAAACCCATCCTCATCAAATGTCATCGGCGAAGCTTCCGGCAATTGCGGCAGCGGATGGGTGCCGGCTATCTGACGCCGGACCGGCGACAGTTTCAGGTCGGCGCCCAGGGTTTGCAGCAGCCGTCCGCTCCAGGCTCCGGCGGCCACCACCGCCCAATCCACCTCCAGGCACAGACCCGGCCCATCCAACCGGCGCGCCCGTCCGTTCTCCACCCGGACCCGTTCGACCTCCTGGCCGAGCAGGAATCGAACGCCGCGGGCACGCGCGGCGCGGGTGTAGCCGTGCAGGATGTAGAGCGGATCCATGAACCCGTCCAGCGGACAGTACGAGGCCCCCAGCACGTCGTCGGTAACGATGTGCGGAACCAGTTCCGCAACGCCCTCGCGATCCAGCATCACCGCCTCCTCCAGGCCGGCCCGGCGCTGGACCCTATGGATGTCTAGCAGCTGCTGCAGGCGGGCCTGGCTCTGCGCCAGGAAGAGGTAGCCGTGCTGGCGCAGATTGGGGTCCACTCCGGTATCGCCTTCAAAGCGCTCGAGCTGCCCAAGCGAAAAGCGCGAACAGGCGATGTCGGCGGGGTGGGGAAACTGATGTCGGAAGCCGCCGGCGGCGCGCCCGGTCGAACCCCAGCCGGGCAGCTTGTTGCGATCGACCACGACCACGTCGGAGATTCCGTTGCGGGCGAGGTTGAACGCGATCGACGCTCCAACCACCCCGCCGCCGATGATGCCGACGCGGGCCCGCTCAGGCATGGATCAGGAGCTCAAACGTGCAGGATGTAGCGCTCCGCCGGCGAGAGCCGCGCGATCGTTTCGGGCGAGAGCCATTCGGCCTGCACCTGCTGCTGTGTCTGATCGCGGCGCACCCAACAGCCGTGCAGCACCCGACGCTGCGCCTGGGTGCGGTTCTCAGTTCCGCCGTGCCAGCAGTGCCCGTTAAACACCACGACCGTCCCGGCCGGCGCCAGGACCAGTTCCTCATTGGGATGGGGGGCCTTGGTATCCTCCATGACCTCGTGCGGGTCATCATTGGACCTGTGCGTGCCGGGCACGATCCGAGTGGCGCCGTTCTCGGGCGTGAAATCATCCAGGATCCAAAGGCTCTGGCAGACCCGGTAGCCGATTTCGTCCTTTGAACCCATGGAATCGCGGTGCAGGCCCTGCAGTCCCTCGCCGGGCGGACAGTTGCGCCCGTTTAGCGAATCGAAGTGGATCTCATCGGCCATGATGTAGGCCATCGCGGCAAGGATCCTGGGGTGGGTGTAACAGGGGGCGAATTCGTCGCCCTTTTCGACCAGGTTGGCCAGTCGCCCGATGCCGGCTTCCAGGGTATAGGCCATCTCCTCCCCGGCCTCATCGCCCTCGCTGGATTCAATCTCATCGAACCGGCGGCGAATCGCCGCCAGTTCGCTTGGCGTGAGGACATTGCGGAAATACGTGTAACCACGTTCGTCCAGCTGCGATTTTTCCTCCGCGGTCAGGGTGTCTGCGGTCACTCCCATCGCGGTCAGGGCTTCGGCCGTTTGCATCGCACTTCTCCACCATCAACTTCCGGATCCGGCATCTCCGGCCCGCTAGAAAAGTATCACCGAGGAGCGGTGCCCCGATCGGAGTTCGGCGGCCGGGTCGGATCAGGGTCAGACGTCTACCAGAAAGCGCAGCCTCGGCGAGAGACGCTCGGCAGCTTCTGCCGAGACCCATTGGCGCTGGTCGGTTTGCTGCCGGAGGGATCGGTCCACCCAGAATGAGTGCACCGCCCGGCGCTCGCGCGCGGTCCGGTTGGCAGTCCCACCGTGCCAGATGAGGGCGTTGAAGACAAGGACCGTGCCGGCGCGTCCTAACGCCAGTTTCTGATCGGGGTGCGGCGCGGACGGATCGTCGAGCACGTCGCCCGGTATGGTCGCCAGCCGGTGCGTGCCGGGCACGACCCGCGTCGGTCCGTTGTCGGGGGTGAAATCGTCCAGCATCCAAAGCGAGTTGCAGGCGCGGTAATCGGGTCCGCTGTGACCGGCATAGACATCGCAATGCAGTGCCTGGTGGCCATGCCCGGGCAGGGCCGAACGGCCGTTGAGCGAGGACAAATGCAATTCGCCGCCGATGACGTGCCAGATCGCCGCCAATACCTTGGGGTGGGAATAGCAGATTTCCCATTCAGTTCCCTTGTTTATCAGATTGGCCAGGCGGCCGACGTTGGCCTCCGAATGCAGTTCGCGGGCCTGACCGTCCTCGCGGGCCAGCAATTCGTCAAAGCGCCGCCGCAGGGACGCCAGCTGCGCCGGCGTAAGGACGTCGTGCAGGACCAGATAGCCATCCCGGTCAAGCGAATCGCGCTCGGCGGCGGTGAGGGCTTCGGCGCCGGATCCCAGCTCCCGGAGTGCGTCGGCGGTGTTGATGGCAGTTCGGCCCCGGTGGCCCTCAGGCCGGCAACCGGCGCCCGGTTCGGCGCCGCCCCACTTCGGCCAGCGCGGCCCCGGCCGGGCCGGTGGGAATGATCTTGACCTGCTCTTGATCGATGAGGAAGGAAATTCGCTCCTGAATGCTCATTCCGGGGTCGTCCCAGCCCATAAGGAAAATCCGACCCGCCGATTCGGTTGCGTTTTTGACCTTCAATCGCACCGCTTCCATTTCCGGCGGATAGGGCGGATCGTGGTTGGTCGGATACCCAAACGACATCCCCATATCGCCCGGCCCCCACTCGGCGAACGCCACGCCCGGCACTGCCACGCAGTCGGCGGCGGCCGCGGCGCATTCCTGGTCCTCGAGCTTTAATCCCAGCAGCAGTTCGCCCGCCGGGTTCAGCGGCCAGGGATCAGCCAGCTGCATGTACTCTTCGGAGCCAACTCCCCAGACCTCGGCTGGGTGGTTCTGGCCGCCGTTACCGCGCAACCCTCCCCCTGGACCCGCGCCAGCGGCCTGGCCCCGGAACACAAAACGGGCGCACTCGACGAACGCGCGGACCGCTTCCGGATCGCGGGCCCGGCAAAGCACCAACCCGTGGACGCCGGCGTTGAGCAGGTGGGTGATCTGCCACTGGTTGTCAAGGATCTCGGTGGCCGATTTGCCCGCTGCCGGAAGGGTGCAGATCACGGCCGGCATGCGGTGGCCGGAGCGGGTTGGCCCCCCATCTACCAGTCCGCGCATGAATCCCCGCAGTGCGGTCATGTCGAACGGCCGATGCTCAAAGTCGAGCAGCAGAAAGTCGGCCCAGGTGGCCGCCTCGGTTAGGCCGGCTTCATAGCTAATTTCCCCTGCGGCCGTGTAGTACACCGGCTGGCCCGATTCGAGAAGTTCGATCGCCCGATTGATCCGCGGCATAGACGCTTAGGCCTCCAATGGTGCCGGACGCGGGGGTTCCTGGAAGGCACCGATAACGCACTGGTCGAAATCTACCAACGCTCCGGTCATAAGACCCGATTCGTCAGAGGTTAGAAACGCAACCGCGCGGGCGACCTCATCGGGTTGGACGAGGCGCCCGAAGGGAAGCTCGCGGTTGGCCCGTTCCACCCAATCCGGCGGTTGTCCCTGGGCGGTCGTCTGCACGATGTGCTCGTTTGGCGTCTGGGCCCAGCCGATGTTGAGCACGTTGACCTTGATGCGGTGCCGCAGCAGCTGGAACGCAGTATTGCGGGCAAATGACATCAGCGCCCCTTTCGAGGCGCTGTAGGCGTTGATATACGGCTGGCCACCGTAGCCGGAAATGGACCCGATCGAACAGACCGCGCCGCCGCGGCCGCCGCGCTGGATGAGGTGCACCGCCGCCTGGGTGAGGAAGTAGGGCGCGCGCATGTTGACCGCAAAGATGTATTCGTAGGTGGAAAGGTCGGTGTCCCAGATGGTGCCGCGCGGCCCGACGCCGGCGCAGTTGACCAGGATGTCGAGGCGGCCGAAATCTGAATCGGCGCGGTCCACGATCGGTGCAAGGTCTTCATAGCGGGATAGGTCGGCGCGCTGGTAGCTGGTCGGGCATCCCTGCTCGGTTAGCTCGGCGGCCAGCGCCGCGCCGCGTTCCTGCGAACGCCCACAGATGACCAATCCGGTCGCCCCGCGCGCGGCAAACAGCCGCGCGGTGGCCTCACCGATTCCTTGTGTGGAACCGGTGATGACCGCCACCTTGCCGGCGAATTGGTCCGGAAACGCGGTCCCATCAGTCATCTGCAGTTGCTCAACGATCGGGTTCGAACAGGGCTCATTTGGCCGAAATCAAGCGCTCAGATAACCGTGTTCATCGAGCCACGCCAGGGTGCGCCTGGCGATCGGCAGCGGCTTGTCGAACGGCACCGGGTACATGTCCTGTTCGACCACCGCGTAGCCGGAGAAATCGACCTCGATGATGGCCTTGAGGAATTCGTCGAAGTCGACTATGCCTTCGCCCGGCTCGACCCACACCCCCATGCCGGTGGCCTCGGCCATCGGGATGCCTTCGCGCTGGACCTTGGCGGAGATAGTCGGTTCGACGTTTTTTAGGTGCAGGTATTCGACGCGGTGGCCCCACTTGCGCAGGAATGCAACCGGGTCGCCGCCGGCGTAGGCATGGTGGCCGGCGTCGAGCAGCAGGCCTACGTCGGCGTGGTCGGTGGCCTCAAGGTAGCGCTCGATTTGGTCCTCGTATTCGACGTGGGTGTCAGCATGTGGGTGAAAAACCGGCCGCAGGCCGTAGTCGGCGGAGATCATCCGAGCTAGCTCGACCGTGAATTCAATCAGTGAATTGAACGCGGCGTCGTCCAGGCGGGCAGGCATCGCAGCGCCGCCGGTATGGTCGTCGACGACGCCGCCGGAGTAGGCGCCGTCAATGAATATGAAGTACTCAGCTCCCAGCTTGGCCAGATAGTCGGCGATCGTGCGCGCCATCGCTCGGTGCCGGTCGCGGGCGTCCAAATCCTCATAGTGAACCATCATGTTGGTGCCGATCACGCTAAAGCCGCGCGCATCCATGGCCGCTTTCATCACCTCGGGATCGGTTGGGGTGTATCCAAAGGGCCCCGATTCGACGTACTTGTATCCGGCTTCCTTGATTTCGTCGTAGCAGCGTTCCCACGGTGTCTGCAGCGGGTCGGGCTCGCCGAACCAAATACCCCACGAATCGGGGCAGTTGCCAACCTTTAACCGCATCCCACATCATCTCCCGCAGAAATTGCGCACCGAAGCGCCATTCTATTGGGAATCGGCCCCGGATAAAGGGTCACGGCGGGGCCGAACCGGCGTCGTCGAGCCCAAGGACGCCGCGCCCGATCCGGCGATGGCGCTAAATTCCAGAGGCGTGGTACCCGCGCCTCGGCAGCGCGCCGGACAAATCCCAAATAGCTAAGGAAGCACAGCATGCAGCGCCAGATAGGGATCGGCACCATCGGCATGGGCTGGATGGGCGGATTGCATTCGCGTTCGCACAATCAGGTCGCCATCCGCTTTCCCGAAGCGGCGGCTATCGGACGATTGGTCATCTGCGCCGACAACTTCGAGCGCCGCGCCCGCTCCTCAGCGCGGAATTACGGCTACGAGGAATGGACGACCGACTGGCGCGCGGTGCTCGAGCACCCGGAAGTGGAGGCCGTCAGCATAACCACGCCCAATTTCCTGCACCGCGAAATGGCCGAAGCCGCCGCCGCCGCCGGAAAGCACATTTGGCTCGAAAAACCGTGCGGGCGTTCGCCGGAAGAAACCAAGGCGATCGCCGACGCAATCAACTCCGCAGGGGTCACCTCGCACATCGGCTTCAACTACCGGATGTGCCCAGTGGTCAAATTTGCCAAGCAGATCGTCGATTCGGGACGGCTGGGGACCCTTACCCATTTCCGCGGACGCTTCCTTGAGGGCTACGGCGCCAATCCCGACGCGATGCTCTCCTGGCGGTTCTCGCGTTCAATGGCCGGGTCGGGAGTCGTCGCCGACATGCTCTCGCACGTGGTCGACCAGGCCCATTTCCTGGCCGGACCGATAAAGCGCCTGGTCGCGCAACAGAACACGTTCATCGCCGAGCGCCCCGAGCCGATTCCCGGCGAGGGAACCCATTTTTCAATCCGCAAGGGCGGGCCGCGGGGGCCGGTTGAAAACGAGGATTACGTGGGGGCGCTGGTCGAGTTTGAAAACGGCGTCTACGGCCACCTCGAAGCGTGCCGCGTCATCCAGGGCGAGAAGATAAACCTCAGCTGGGAATTGCACGGGACCAAGGGCGTCCTCAAGTGGTACCTGGGCCGGATGGGCGAACTCGAATTCTTCGAGTTGAGCGAAGGCGACAGCGCCCGCGACGGTTATGTCAATCTGTTGGCCAGCGTCGAGATGCCCTACTTCGCCAACTTCACCCCCGGCGACGGCCTTTCGATGAGCTACGACGATACCAAGGTGATCGAGGCCTACGAGTTTTTGCGCGCCACCGCCGGCGGCGAGCCCGGCGAACCGAACATCAACGCCGCCCTGGCGGTGGCGGAGGTTGCCGACGCTATCTTCAGGTCCTGGGAATCGGATGCTTTCGAGGAAGTGCGGTCGCTCTCCTGAGGGCTGGAAGCGCCCTGCCAACAGCTTTCCGGGTGGTAACCCGCCGGCAATGTCGATATCATCATTATTGACACCATAACGCTAAGGGTTTATTATTTATCCATGGCAGGTTGACAACGAAGTCAACGCGCAATTTTTGTTGAAAGGACCATTGCAATGCCGCAGTTGCTCCGCCGACCCACGCGAACCCGCCTCGTCCCCGCCGGCGAGGACTTCGCGTTCCCCTGGGCCCGTCCGCTGCTGAGCGAGTTTTTCGATATCGGACGCGATGCATTGTTTGAAACCTATGTCCCGATCGACATGATCCGGACCGCAGACGCGGTCACGGTGGTCGCGTCGGTCCCCGGCATCGACTCCGATCAGATCGAGGTGACGGTTGACCGTGGCGTACTCACGATCGCCGGCAAGGTTGCCCATGCCGCCGAGGACGAGAACGACTCCTACATCGTGCGCGAGCGTCGCGTCGGTTCGTTCGAACGCGCGGTCCGATTGCCGCGTGGGCTCGATGCCAGCACCGCCACCAGCAACTATGCCAACGGTGAACTT
Source organism: Chloroflexota bacterium (assembly GCA_965217845.1). GTDB lineage: Bacteria > Chloroflexota > UBA11872 > UBA11872 > VXNJ01 > VXNJ01. Next base: position 1,240,073 of record OZ244573.1, on the reverse strand, counting down.
ACCGTGCGGGTCCCGCTCGTCGAGGACCACAAACCGCAGCGGATCAAGGTCTCCCAGGGCTAATTCGGGATCATCCCGGATCCGATCGGCCCCCGGAGACCCGGGGGCCGATTCCAATTTGGGCCCAGGGCGTGCCGGCATATGGCGGGGAATTTACGCGCCGCCGATTCCAAAATCAGATTGCGCCCCTGACCCTGGAGACGCCAAATGCAGGCAAATATCCGGATTGACCCGCAGATCGTGCTGGGGCGGATCGACCCCATGGTTTATGGGGTCAACATCGAACACCTCGAGCGCGCCGTTTACGGTGGCTACTGGGCCGAACTAATTCGCAATCGCAAATTCGCCGGCCACGACAACGCGCGCGCTGCGCGCGGCCGGCCGGACCAATGGGAGCTGGGATTTAGCGACCTGCCCGGTTTCGGCGTGGCGATGGGCTGGCAGCCCCACGGGACCGGGTACGCAGTCGAGTTCGCACATGACAACCGCGTTTTCTACAGCGGCGGGCAATCGCAGCGGATCGACTTGCTGACCGACGACGGTCAGGAGCGCGGGGTCTCGCAGCCGGGAATCGGGATTCTGGGCGGCCAGTCCTACCATCTGCGGGCAGTGCTGCGCACCGAGGGACCAGTCGACCCGATCCGCATCGGCCTCGGACAAGGCATCGCCGAGGTCTCAATCGACGGACGCGATCTGGGCACCGAGTGGCAGACGATCGAGGCCGAGTTGGCGCCCAAATCGGGCGGGAATTTCGATTTCCGGATCACCGCCGCCGGCCGGGGCCAACTATGGATCGGCGCGGTGTCGCTGATGCGCGCCGACCACCACCGCGCCGGCGGCGTGCGGCAGGACGCGGCCGAACGCCTCAAGTCCGGCGGGGTAACCCTGATCCGTTGGCCAGGGGGGAATTTCGCATCCGATTACGACTGGCGCTGCGGAATCGGTCCGCGTGACCGGCGCCCCACCACTTTCAACCGCGCCTGGTCGGAGTGGGAGCCGCATGACCTCGGCACCGATGAATTCCTCGCCCACTGCGAACAATGGGACACCATCCCGTTTCTGACCGTCAACGCCGGGTCCGGGACGCCCGCACAGGCCGCCGCCTGGGTCGAATACTGCAACGGTCCGCCCGATTCGCAATACGGGTCATTGCGCGCCGCCAACGGGCGCGAGCAGCCCTACGCGGTCCGTTACTGGTCGATCGGCAACGAGATCTGGGGAAATTTCCAGGTTGGACACGTCGACGCCGAGACGTATGCATTGCGTTGCGCCGAATTTGCCCGGGCGATGCGGGCGGTCGACCCGGGCCTGCACCTGACCGCGGTCGGTCACGTGCGCAACGTCCTGGGCCGCTGGAACGAGCGCGTGGCCGGGATCGCCGGAGACTGCGTCGATGCGGTTGCGATCCACAGCTACACGCTCAATCCGGCCGTGCTGGCCGAGGAACCCGACCCGGAGCAGAAATACCTGGCGATAGTGGCCGGTCCGGAGGCGGTCGATTCGGTACTTGACGATTCGATCGCCGTAATCGATGGCCACTGGATCGGCAACGCCCCGGCCGAAATCTCCTACGACGAATACGGGGTCCGCGAGACCCTGCGCCTCACCACGCCCTGGAAGGAGATCTATGCCCTGCGCGACGGGATCTGCATCGCCGGAATAATCCAGTCCATGCAACTGCGCAGCGCGCGGGTGCGAATCGGCGCCCAGTTTTCATTTGCCAACCGCCTCGGCCTCATCGATGTCGACGCCGATTCAGTTTCCGAAACCCCCTGCTATCAGGCGTTTTCGCTTCTGGCCAACAATTCCGGGTCGCTGGCAATCGACAGCAGCTGCAGCGTGGAGGGGTTCGATACGCCCGGGCTCGGGACCGAGCCGCCGCTGCGGGCCGTACCGTGGCTGCGGGTCGCCGCCAGCGCCAGTTCCGACCGCAGCCGGATATGGCTGTCGGTGATTAACCGGCACCCGCGGCGGGCGATTGCGGCCCGGGTGGGCGTTGCCGGCAACTGGCGTCCGGATGGCCGGGTCGGGGCAATGGTCCTCGGCGGCTGCGGACCTAACGCCCGCAACCTGCCCGGCGGGACGCTCGAGGTATGGCTGGAGCAGCGCGAACTCGACCTGGCCGTCGAACCCGCCGGATTCTCCTACCTGTTCGAACCGCACTCGGTGACGGTGCTCGAATTGACGGCCTGCTGAGGGTGCCTCCGGCCAAAATGATCGCGACCCGATGGGGCCGGCGCAATCGTCATTTGAGGGGCAGGGCGGCAGATGAACGTCATTGTGATCATGCTGGACAGCTACCGGCAGGACCACTTCGGTTACTACCACCAGGGCCAGCGGGCATTTGCCAACGTTCCGCCGTGCGCCACCCCCTATATGGACGCGTTCGCGGCCGAATCGGTGGTGTTCGACTCCATGTACGCCGATGCGCTGCCGACCATCCCGGCCAGGACCGCGCTCTTTACCGGCAACCGCACCCTTTTCTCACGCTCCTGGCAACCGCTTGCGCCCGAGGATTATTCGGTTTCATCGATCCTTGCCCTGGAGGGCTACACCTCGGCCTTAATCGCCGACGTTTACCACTACCGCGCTTCCGACCAAAACTTTCACGCCGGCTTTCATTCCTATGAATGGGTGCGAGGGCAGGAGTACGACCCGTGGCGTTCGGAGCCGCCAACCAGCGACCTTGCCAAATTCACCAACGAACACTACGACGACCTCTGGTTGGCCAATGTTGCCCAGTTCATCGTCAATACGGAAGAATTTGCGCGCAAAGAAGATTGGTTCGCCTTCAAGGTTGCAGACCTTGCCCGTGACTGGCTGCGGCGCAACCGCGGACAGGACAAGGTGTTTCTGTGGATGGACAGCTTCGATCCACATGAGCCCTGGGACCCGCCGGCCGAATTCGACGTCTACGGCGACCCCGCCTACTCGGGCCCGCGCTACGTGCAGCCGCTCGGTGGGCCCGCCCGCAACTGGTACACCGAGGCCGAAATCGACAATATCCGCGCCCTCTACGCCGGCGAGGCCGCCTCCGTCGATGCCGCCGTCGGCACGGTCTTGGACCAACTGCGGGAATTGGGTTATTACGACGATTCGGTAATCGTTTTGATGGGCGACCACGGCCATCCGCTGGCCGACCACGGAAAATTCCTCAAAGGTGCGGACCGGCTCTACAACGAACTTTTGCGGGTCCCGTTCATGGTCCGCCTTCCGGGCGGGCGCGGGGCGCGGCGGACGGGAGCCATTTGCCAGTACCAGGACCTGCTCCCCACCCTGCTGGAAGTGGCCGGTCTGGGCAACTGTGCCCACGATTTGCACGGACGCAGTTTCCGGGCGGTTCTCGAAGGCGAGAGCGACCATCACCGCGATGTGGTCGTGACCGGTTTTCACGACGGGATCGACCGCGTGATTCGCAATGACCGCTGGAGCCTGATCCTCAGGCCTGATGGAGAGCCCGACGAGCTCTACGACCTGATAGCCGATCCCCAGGAACAGGACAACCTCCGCCCCGGAAACGACGCGTTGGCGGCGGAAATGTTGTCGCACTTTGGCCGAATGTATTTCGATCACCTCAGGCGCACCCCGCAGGGACGGCGCCATGTGCTGGAGAGCCAGGGCCGCAACCTCGGCGTCTGGGGCAAGAGCGCAGGCGGGTCTGCGCTGCGCCCGCCGCATCGCTGACAAATTGCAACCATGAGGCTGGCTATAGTGGGTGCCGGCCCGGCCGGAGCGCAGGTCATGTACCCGCCGGCACTAGCGGGCAACGATCGCTTCGAATTGGTCTCGGTCTACGATCCCGACTCAAATAACGCCCGACACTTGGTGGAGGCGATCGGACAAGGACGTCCAGTTGGTTCGCTGGCGGAGGCTCTTGCCGGCGGGGCGGAGGCGGTGATAGTGTCATCGCCGGTCCAGTTCCACCGCCCGCAGACGCTGGCCGCGCTGCAGGCCGGCCTGCACGTCCTGTGCGAGAAGCCGATGGCGCGAACGGTGTCCGGGTGCCGGGCAATGGAAAAAGCAGCTGCGGCGGCCGGCAAAGTCCTGATGATCGGATTCATGAAACGCTTCGACCGCAGCTTCGAGCGTGCTACCGAATTCGTGCGGTCCGGGGAGCTGGGCGAGATGATCGAGGTCCGCTGCGACTGGTCGCATGGCTCGCCCTTCCCGCCCTCGGCCTCGCGCGCGCACCGCGACACGTGGGGCGGCACCTTCCAGGACCATGGATCGCACACGATCGATCTCTGTCGTCTGTGGCTGGGAGAGATCGACCTGGTCTCGGCCGAAATGGGCATCGCGTTTGGCGACCGTTGCAACGAGGACGTCGGCGCGGCGTTGTGTCGGCATCATTCCGGAGCGATTTCAACCCACAATATTTCCAGGGTGCGGATGGGCGCGATGATCGAGCGCTACGATCTGATCGGCACCCGCGGACGGCTGCGCATCCAGTACTCGGGCCGCGCCAGTTACGCTTCTGCCGACCCGTTCCGGATGACGCTTTTCGAACGCGGCGGCCGCAGCCGCGACGTGACAATTCGCAATATCGCGAACCTGAATGCCGAAATCGCGCTTCACGGTCGCTACAGCCGCGAATTGAACCACTTTGCCGACTGCGTGCGGGGCCGGGCCCGCAACCGCGCCCCCGCCAGCGCCGGCAGGGCCGCAATCGAGGTCGTAAACGCCGCCTTTGCCTCCGCCGCCAGCGGAGAGAAGGTCAAATTGCCGCTGGCCCGCGAAATCGACCTGGCGGACTTCTTTCAAAATCTTCGCCGGAGCCGGCGCTCGACCCGATGAACGGGGCCGCCCTCTTGGTCCGCGCCCTAGCCGCGCACGGAGTAGAGCACGTATTTGGCCATCCCGGGCATGGTAATACCAATATCCTGGACGCGCTCCTGGATGAACCTCAGATCAGATTTCATCTGGTGCGCCACGAGCAGGCGGCCGCCCACATTGCCGACGGCTATGCGCGCGTTGCCGGCAAGGTCGGTGTATGCACCGGCTCGGTCGGCCCCGGAGCCACCAATCTGCTGATGGGCATCGCCACCGCCATGTCCACCTCCTCGCCGGTCATGGCGCTGGTCGGATCGCCGATCCGGGACTGGCTGGGAAGGGGGCAGCTGCAGGAAACATCGCGACCGGATAGTTCCGGCATCGACCAGGCCTTTATGCAGATGTACCAGCCGGTGACCAAGCGGGTCTGGTCGTGCTGGTCGCCGGACCAGATCACGCCGGCGGTGCGCAAGGCATTCACCACCGCCCGGGTGGGACGACCCGGTCCGGTGGCGATCGAGATTCCATGGGACGTACAGGCAGCGCCCGCCGACTGCCCCGTCGAACCGCCCGATGCGGCGCTGGCGCGGTCCCGGACGCGGGCCGGGGCCGGGGAGACGGCGGCGGCGGCGCGCGCCCTGGTCGATGCCAGATTTCCCCTGATCCTGGTGGGTAACGGAGCGCGTCTGGCTGGGGCCGCGGCCGAGGTTGTTGCCCTGGCCGAACTGCTCGGCGCGCCGATCTCCTCCTCGTTCGTGGCCAAGGGGACCGTGCCCGAGGACCATCCCCTGAGCGTCGGCATATGCGGCTGGCTCGGCCACCCGGTCGCCCATGAGCTGATCCGCGAGCACGCTGACGTGATTCTGGCCGTGGGTCACCGTTTCTCGGACCAATCGACCAGTTGGTGGACTGAAGGCCGGCCGTTCGTGCCGCAGAACAGGATCATCCAAATCGACGTGGAGCCGCGCGAAATCGGGCGCGCCTGGCCGCCCGAGATGGCCCTGGTTGGCGATGCCCGGGCGGTCCTCGGCGACCTGTTAACCCGGATCAAGGGCCTCGGCGGACGGGCGCGGGCCGATTCCTCACGCCGATTGACCGCCCGGGCCAAGGGATCCTACCGGCTCGAACTGCCCGCTCCGGACGCCGAGCCGATGGATCCGCTGCGGGTAGCTCACCAGGTGCGCCGGCGGTTGCCGGCCAAATCGCTGCTGTCAGTAGATACCGGCAATCACGCCCACTATTTCTCGTTTAATTTCCCGGTCCTTGAGGGAGGAATATTCCTCAATCCGGGTGGGTGGACCCCGATGGGCTGGGGACCGACCGCAATCCTCGGCGCTGCCCTGGCCCGACCTGGGGTACCGGCGGTCTCGATCACCGGCGACGGCGGATTCCTGATGGTGTGCCAGGAGATCGGCACCGCGGTCGAGATGGGGTTGCCGATTGTCTGGTTGGTCTTCAACAACCGCGTCCTGGCGGCCATCCGCGACGGCCAGAAAGCCGATTTCGGAGGCCGCACGATCGGCACCGAGTTCACGGTTCCCACCGACTTTGCAATGCTGGCGCGGGCGCTTGGCGCCGAAGGAATCAAGGTCAACCGCCACTCCGAATTCGATGCCGCGTTCGCGCACGCGCTCGGGTTGCGTCGACCCTGCGTTCTCGACCTGGCCATTGACCCCGACGCCGCTCACCCGCCGGTGGCCGGATCCTGGTACGAGCCCGGTCGCAACCAACCGCAGCCGCTGCCGCGCGGTCAGGAGATCCTCTACGCCGATCCCGACTGAGCCGGAATTGCCCGCCGCGACGTAGCAAGGTCTGGTTCCCCGAATGGCGCGGCTCAAAATAGATGGAATGAATCACGAGTTCCGGCCTTGCCATCGGCAGGGCCAGCTATCCCGCTGACCAATCACAAAAGCGAAATCCTGGAAAGACTTACATGACGCAGCGCTGGCAGTTTGGCGATTTCGCCATCGAGGCCTTGAAGTTGGTGGCGGCGCAATCACAGCCATTGGGCGATTCTGATGTCCGCGTCGCGGTGCGGGCCTTGAGCCTGAACTACCGAGACCTGATGGTCCTTGAAGGTTGGGTCAACCGCAACTTGCAGCTTCCCGCGGTTCCGCTCTCGGATTGTTCGGGCGAGGTGCTGGAGGTCGGCGACGCGGTGACCGAATTCTCAGTCGGCGACGCGGTGCTCAGTCATTACGTGGCCGGCTGGCAAGGCGGGCGCTTCCAGGACGCCTTCCTCCGGACTACGCTGGGGATCCCTGGCCCCGGGGTGGCCGCCACCGAAGTGGTTCTTCCCGAAACCGCGCTGGTGGCGCGACCTTCCAATCTCGACTTCGGCGAGGGCGCGACATTGCCGATTGCGGCCCTGACCGCCTGGTCGTCGCTGCACGCGGGCGACCCGATAGGTCCCGGCTGCAGCGTGCTGGGGCTGGGGACCGGCGGAGTCTCGGTGGTCGGCCTGCAGATGGCCAAAGCCATGGGGGCGCGCACAATCATCACCAGCCAGGACGACGGCAAACTCGCCACCGTGGCGCGGCTGGGCATCGACCACGGCGTCAATTACCGGCAACATCCGCAGTGGTCGAAGCAGGTTCTCGAGATAACCGAAGGGCGGGGCGTGGACCTGGTGCTGGAGGCCGGCGGTGCCCAGACCCTCAACGAATCGCTGCGCAGTTTGCGGGCGGGCGGCACCGCCTCCTTGTTCGGGGTCCTGACCGGGGCCGGCGGCGAGATTGATACCCGGCAGATCCTGGCGCGGCGGCTTAACGTGTGCGGGATATACGTCGACTCGCGGTCCGAATTCAAACGGATGAACCAGTTCATCGCACAGGTCGGGTTCCAGCCGTTCATCGGGCAGAGATTTCAATTCAACGAGCTGCCGCGCGCATTTGAATCAATGAAGAATCAATCGCATATCGGCAAGATAGTAGCAACGGTCTGATCAACCCACATCGAGCATCTGCCGCTTCGGGAGCCACCGCATGAACGTCGTATTCATCATGAACGACACCTGGCGTTACGACCACGTAAGCGCCAATGGCAACGACTGGATCTCGACCCCAAACCTGGATGCATTCGCGGCCGAGGCGGCGGTGTTTGACCGTTCCTACATTGGCTCGTTTGCGACCATCCCCTGCCGCCACGACCTCTTAAAGGGCCGCTACGGCGAACCTCTGCATCATTGGCGCCCGCTGCAGTGGGACTGCCTGACGTTGCCGGAAGTTCTGCGCGACAACGGCTATGTCACGATGCTCATCAACGACACGCCGCACATGATCAACTACGGCTTCGGTTTCGACCGGCCCTTTCACGCCTGGCAGATGATCCGCGGCAACGAAGTCGACCGCTTCCGCACCGACTGGTTCCGGGAATGGCGGCTGGGAAACTTGGACAAGTTCCGCACCGCCGCCGGCATGGCTCAGTTCTACCGCCAGACTCACGACAAATTCCTCGAAGAACAATTCTTTGCGCCAATGGTCATGGATGCGGCCTGCACCTGGCTGGAGCGCAATCACAACCACGACAAATTCTTCCTGTGGGTCGATTCCTTCGATCCCCATGAGCCTTGGGACCCGCCGCAACACTACCGCGACATGTACGCCCCCGACTACGACGGGGTGGAGGTCGTGTGGCCGCTTTACGGGCGTTCGTCGCAGTATTTCACGCCGGCCGAACAGGAACACATTGGAAGGCTCTTCGCCGCCGAATGCACGATGTGCGATACCCACGTCGGCAGGGTGCTGACAAAGATCGACAACCTGGGTCTGCGCGACAACACGATAGTGGTGATCATGTCCGACCATGGCCACTATTTCGGCGAACATGATCAGCAGTCCAAATCAGGGCCCCTCTACGAGGAGGTCTCGCACCAATTCCTGATGATCAGGCACCCGAATGGGATCGGATCGGGAGAGCGATTCCAAGCCTTAACGCAACCGGCCGACTTCGCGCCCACCATCCTCGAGATGCTCGGCCTAGAGGCTCCGGCCGCAATGGGAATCCAGGGCAAATCGTTGCTGGCGCAGTTGTCCGGCTCGTCCGAAACCCACCGCCCCGTAGCAGTGTCGGGGAGCTACCCCTTTCAAATCCCGCCCGCGGGCGATCCCACCCATGCCGGGCGCAATGTTCGGGCACCGATGGTTGAGCCGGGGTGGACCTCGCTGACGGTAACCGGCCCCGAATACGCGCTGATCGCCTACCCGGAACGCGAACGCAACCAGATCTACCATCTTCCCAGCGATCCCGGCATGACCAACAACATCGTGGACGCCAACCGCGACCGCGAACGAGAACTCCACCGGGATCTCATGGCGTTCCTGGAATCCCACGACAGCCCGGATTGGATCAAGCGCATCTATAGTGATGGCCCGGCCGGTGTCGAAGTCCCTGACATCGACGATCACCTGAAACTGGTCCGCAAGCGCGGAATGCCATTGACGGTCACCCTTGACGGGGCCGTGCTTTGAACAGCCCCGCAGTGCTGCCCGCAGCGCCGGTTCGCTCCCTCCCTATTCGATAGGCAATCACTCCTTGAACATCGTCCTGATCATGAACGACACCCTCCGCTACGACCATATCGGCGCCAATGGGAACCCCTGGATATCCACTCCCAACCTGGATGCGTTCGCGGCCGAAGCGGCAGTGTTCGACCACAATCACCTGTGCTCGTTCCCGACCGTACCCAATCGCCACGAGATGATGAAGGGACGGCACGGCAATCCATTCCAGGCCTGGCGGCCGCTGGAGTGGGGGGTGATGACGCTGCCCAAGGCGCTGCGGTTGGCGGGTTACGAGACCATGTTCATCCACGACACTCCGCACCTGGCCAACTTCGGTTACGGTTTCGACCGACCTTTCTCCGGGTGGAACTTCGTTCGCGGCAACGAGGCCGACCGCTGGCGAACCGATCACTTCTCGGAGCTTCAGATTCCGGGCGCTGACCAGTTCCAGCTCGACCAGATGCTCACCCACGAATACCGCAATTACCGCCACATGCACCACGAGGAAGATCAGTGCGTGGCCAGGGTGATGTCGGCCACCTGCGAATGGCTCGACCACAACGCCGGGCACGAGAATTTCTTCCTTTGGGTCGATTCCTTCGATCCCCACGAACCCTGGGATCCGCCCCAGCACTACGTGGACATGTACGACCGCGACTACGACGGGCCCAAGATCACCTGGCCCGCCTTCGGCGACATCGCCGACAAGTTCAGCGAGGCCGAGAAGAAGAACGTCCAGGCTCTCTACGCCGGCGAAGTGACGATGATGGACCGCTGGGTGGGACGGGTACTTGAAAAAATCGACGATCTGGGACTGCGCTCGAACACCGCGGTAATCATCATGTCGGACCACGGGTTTGACTTCTTCGAGCACGGCTATATCGGCAAGCGGGCGCTTTACCCCGAGGTGATACGCACCGTGCAGATGGTTCGCCTGCCGGACGGGGCCGGTGCCGGACAGCGCATCGCGCAGTTGACCCAGCACCCCGATTTCGCACCCTCGGTGTTCGAGTTGACCGGAGTTGAAGTGCCGGCGGAGATGGACATCCAGGGGCGGTCCTGGGTACCGCTCCTGACCGGCGGCTCCTACGAAGCCCGGGGAGTAACCGTCTCCGGCAATGGTCCGTCCTACGCCGTTGAAACAAACCCCTTCGCCAAGGCCCTGGCGGGGCGCTTCACCGGCTGGTCGCCGCTACAGGTAACCGATGGCCGCTGGTGGTTGCTAGACAACGTCGACCCGGGCATGCGCGAGCTCTACGACATGGCCACCGATCCGGAGACCCAGAACAATCTCTATGGCCGGGAGCCGCAGCAATATGCCCGCCTGCACGCCGAGCTACTCGGCTTCCTGGAACGTGCCCAGGCCCCCGAAATTGCCTTGAAGCTGTTCCGGGACGGGCCCGAGGGCATCGATCCGCGCCAGGGCCTGCCGATGTTCGCCCCGGAGATGTTCCCCGACGGTTTCCCCATGAATACGGTCCGGCCGGGCAAGATCGTCCGGCAGGGTTGATCCTGCGTACCAATTGAAGAAATACTCCCTGCCTGGGGATTAGGCATGCGAATCATCTATTTCGACATCGACTCGCTGCGACCGGTCCATCTGGGCTGCTACGGCTATTCGCGGCCGACCTCGCCGACGGTGGACGCATTGGCCGCCGAGGGGGTCCGGTTCGATGGCTGCCATGGATCCGACCTGCCCTGCAACCCGTCGCGGGCAGCGCTTTTTTCGGGGCGCTTCGGCATCCTCAACGGCGTCGTCGGTCACAACGGGCCGGGCCAGCAAATGCGCTATGCCGGCGAGGGCCACCGCCACGATCCCGAGCGACCGATGTTCATGCGCCACCTGCAACACGCCGGCTACAACACGGTCTCGTTCTCGGGCTTTGCCCAGCGGCACCTCTCTTGGTGGTTCACCGCGGGTTTTACCGAATTCCACGGCAACAAGCTTCCGGGCGGCCTGGAATCGGCCGACGACGTCAACGGCCTGGTCGAGCCCTGGCTACAGGCCAACGGGCCCAAGGACGACTGGTTCCTGCACGTAAATTACTGGGACGTCCACCATCCCTACCGCGCCCCGGATCGCTACTGGGACCGCGTGCAGGCGGGCGGACCCGGACTGGAATGGCCCGATGACGAAAAGATTCGCGCCGATTACGAACGTTACTACGGGCCGCGCACGCCGCGCGATTGGGGAATCATGGAACGGCAATGGGGCGGACGGCGCTATTACGAACGGTTCCCACGGATGCGCAGCCAGATTTGCAATCGTGAAGACCTGCAGGCCTTTGTCGACGGACACGACGCCGGCATGGCCTACGTCGACGACGCCATCGCCCGCATCGTCGACATCCTGCAACAGCTAGGTATCTACGAAGAGACCGCCATAATAATCTCCTCCGACCACGGTGAGTCGGTCGCCGAGCAGGGCTTGTACTTCGAACATGGCAATGCATCCGAAGGAACCGCCCACCAGCCGCTGGTGATCCGCTGGCCGGGCGTCACCGATTCCGCCCGCGGCAGCTCTTACGACGGGCTGCTGTACCAGTTGGACCTGGTCCCAACGGTGGCCGAATTATTAGACCTGGAGATTCCCGGCGGCTGGAGCGGCGAGAGTTTCGCGGCGGCGCTGCGCGGCGAATCGTGGTCCGGTCGCGACCACCTGGTCTGGAGCACGGGGATTTTCACCTTCCAACGCGCCGTACGCACCCGACGCCATCTTTTCATCCGTACCCTGCATTCGGGCTGCCTCGCAACGGACCCAATCTCGTTATTTGACATGCAGGACGATCCCCACCAGGTGCATAACCGGTCCGCTGCCGACCCACGAACAACGGCTGCTTTGGACCACCTGCTCTCGAACTGGTGGGCCGAGCACTGCACCGGACCCGGCAGCGTGCGCGACCCGTTCCAGGACATGATGGACGTCACCCCCGACACCTACATCCCGCTCGAGACGGTGCTCTCCCACCTGGAGGACAACGACCGCCACGAACAAGCCCAGGACCTGCGCGCCCGCCGCGGCCTGCTGGGGACGGCAAACTGATGCCTGCTCGATCCGGCTCCCGCCAGCGGCGCCAACGGCGATTGGCCGAACTGCACCGCAACCTCGCCGCAGCCCCGTTGGAGATGGACATGCCCGCGGCCGAAAGCGCCGGGCCGCCTATGTCCGGACAGCGCCGACTGCGCCGTCGCGACGTGCTGCTGGGCGCCAGCGCCGGTGTGGCCGGCGGCGGCTTGTTGGCCGGACTCAATTGGTTCGATGCCCAATCGCGGCGCACGGTTGCAGATCCCATAGCGATCGAGCCGTTGGAAATTGCAACTCCGGCCGCGACCGCCGTCCCGGGGCCGGACTTGACATCCGAATCCGAATCGACCGAGAAACCATTCATTGCGCAATCGCCGGAAGAACTGGACGGGCACCGCAACGCCACCCTCTCGCACCGCCTCGGTGATCCCGGCGCGCCCCTGCTGCTGGTCGAGTATTTTTCCTACACCTGCTCCCACTGTATATCTTTTGCAGCGTTAATCGAACCCCAGGTTGTAGAGACCTACGTCGACACCGGGCAAGCGCTGCTGGTGGCGCGGCACCGCCCGTTCGACACCGATGCGATCAGCGCCTCGCGGGTTGCTATCGCCGCCGCCGCCCAGGATCCGGCCGCCTTCTGGCCGATGCACCACCTGCTGCTCAATCGGATCCGCGACATGGCTGCCAACGGCTACTCCTGGGAAGAATTCGAGCCGATCGGGGCCGAGCTCGGACTGGACGGAAAACTCCTGGTTGAGGACGCGCAGTCCGATGCCACTTCCGAGATCCTGCAGGCCAACATCTCCGAGGCCTCGCGACTCGAAGTGAATGCAACCCCGACCTTTTTCCTCAACGGCGAACGCATGGTGGGCTCCGGATCCCTAAACGAGTTCCTGGCTGCGATCGAAGAGTCGCTGGGCAACGCCTGATGAGCAATTTAAATTCGCGCCGCTACTCGTATCTGACCGTGCTACTGGCGCTGGCAGGGCTTGCGGTCGCAATATATCTGACCGGGTCCGATTTGGCCGGACAGGCGACCGTTTGCATTGAGGGCGGCGGCTGCGAGGCAGTGACCCAGAGCGCCTGGGGCGAGCTCTTTGGAGTGCCGGTGGCGTTGCTGGGTGTTGGCGCTTACGTCCTGATCGCCTTGGCCGCGGCATCCGAACTGTTCTGGAAGGACAAGGCGTTCCCGGATTCGACTCTGGCGCTTGTGCTGCTTACTGCGGCGGGTGCGACGTTCTCGATCTACTTGACGATCGTCTCTGCGACCCAGATCAACAATTTCTGCATCTGGTGCGTCAGCTCGCTGCTGATCCTGCTGGCGCTTTTGGGATTGATCCTTTACAAGGCCCTGCAACTGGCCGACCGCTAAACCGCGGGAATTCCTCACTGATCGGGGTCAGCTGGCAAGCGGTGCGCGGAATTGCTCCGATTAGCAAAGGCTGACCGTGGATTGATTGCGGCTCCAGCCGGTGGCGGGAGCCGCTCTCTTTCCCACCGGACATCCGTTGTATGGTGGAAGCGATCTGGCGCCGGTCGCCCCCTTGACGGTGCCGCAGCCCATCCGGCCCTGCAGTGCCCGCCAGCATCCGATCATATTCGGTTGACTGCAGAGTTGGGCCGATCTAAAAGATCCAACACCGCCGCACCCGGCGGCGGCGTTGCCGGCTGAATATCCCAAATCCCACCGGGCCCGCCGCCGAGCAGGGACCAGATCGATGCCACCAAAGTTCCGGCCACGATCGAAGCGCCGGCGCCGTTGAATCGACGCCAGTAGAGCGCCAGGGTCGTGACCGGCCCAAAAGCAGCACCCATTCCGCCCCACGCGTAGCTAACCAGATCGAATATCGACTCGGGGTAAAGGATCGGGATTATTGCCCCGACGAGACCGATCACCACTAGCAGGACCCGCCCCAGCCACACCCGCGACCTGGCGGCGATTTGGGCCGCGAATTCGCGGATCCCGCGAAAATCGCCGGTTGCCGCCGCCGATGCCAGGAGCAGCTGCGAGTCGGCCGTGCTCATTACCGCCGCAATCACCGCGGTGAGCAGAATCCCGGCGACGGCGGGGTGAAAGAAGTGCTCCGACACCTTAAGGTAGACCCGCTCGGAGTCGCCTGTCTGGGCAAGCAGACCGCCGTCCGGAAGAGCGGTGTGGGCGAGCAGTCCCACCGCCAACGCCAATGCGTAAACCGATATGAGCCAGACCAGAGAAAGATTGCGGCTGCCTTCGACCTTGGCGCGGTTTTCAAGCGCCATGAATCTTTGCAGAATGCGCTGGGCGCCGAACGCCCAACCGGTGACGGAAATAAAGAACAGCGGCGTTAGCACGTTGTCGGCGGCGTCGCTGAAGGGGTTCCAGAATCCGGCCCCCGGTTCGGCGCCAGCGGCCGAAGCCGCGACGTTCGCGGCGAGCGTGATCGCAATCAGCAGTAGGCTGGCCAGCATCAGGATTGCCTGGAACACGTCCGTACGTGAGACCGCAAGGAACCCGCCGACAAGGGTGTATGAGGCCACTGCCAACAGCGTGACAAAGACCCCCAGTACGGTCTCGATACCAAATATGGTTTCAAGCAGCTTGGAGCCGCCGACGAGCCCCGAGCTTATGTAAAAGATCACGAAAAGGATCGTCACGCCCGAGGCCAAAGTTCGCAGGGTTCCGGTGGTAACGCCGAAGCGGACTTCGAAGAATTCAGGAATCGTCAGCGCATCGTTAGCCGCGGCCGTGTAGCGGCGCAACCTTTTTGCAAGCAGCGTCCAGCTCAGCCCGATTCCCACGACGGCGCTGGCCGGGATCCACCAAGCGACCGCACCACCGGTGTACTTCAGCGCCGGCAAGGCCAGCATTGTCCAGGCGCTGGTGGTGGGGGACCCGGTGCTCAGCGCGGTCGTAATGCTACCCAACTGCCGCGCCCCGAGGACGTAGTCGGACATGTTGCGCATTTTTCGCGCCCGCACCACGGCAATTGCGATCAGGAGCGCGAAGTAGGCGGCGAACGGCCCAATGACCCAGGCGGACGACATTGCGCCTCCATTTGGACCGCAGATAAGGCAACTCGACCGGGGCCTTGCTGGGTTGGCGGAGGGCGCCGGGCCCAACCTGGCGCATTAGCGCACGGTCGCGGCTGCCGGGCCCGCATTATCTAATCGCCACATCCCCCGGCAACCTGCCGGCGACGTCAATCCTCCGCTTGGAAGACCTTGCCGGGGCGGGCGCGCGGAGGACCGTGGTTATTGGGCGAAAGCGACCCTGCAACCCCGCCCGGCAGGGGCCCGCATCTCCCTGGGAAACCTAA
The DNA here is from genome assembly GCA_965217845.1 of Chloroflexota bacterium. Taxonomy (GTDB): domain Bacteria; phylum Chloroflexota; class UBA11872; order UBA11872; family VXNJ01; genus VXNJ01. The sequence goes on along the minus strand of OZ244573.1, from coordinate 1,224,480 downwards.
ATGTTGCCGACCGACAGGGCCCCGTCAATGCGCAGATCGAGCCCGGATACCGCATCGGAATCATCCGAAGCCAGGTAGAGGGCGGCCCGCGCAACCTGCTCGACCGTGATCAGTTCGCCGGTGGGGACTCGGGCCAGCAGCCGTTCTAACGGCATGCGGCTGCCGGACCCGGCCGCACTCCAAAAAAGCGGCGTATCGGCGTAGCCGGGCGAGATCGAATTGACCCGGATTCCATGCTTGGCCCATTCCTCGGCCAGCACCCAGGTGGTCATGATCACGCCCGCCTTGGCGGCGCAATAGGCCGCGCGCGCAGCGATGGCACGGTAACCGGCCACCGAAGCCATGTTGATGATCCGTCCGCCGCCGCCCTGGGCGATCATCTGCCGCCCGGCAAACTGGGCGCCGAAAAAAACTCCACATAGATTTATGTCGATCATCCGCCGGTACTCGGCCTCGACTACTTTCACCGTATCGGTGCCACCGCCGATCCCGGCGTTGCCGACCCAGATATCTAGCCGTCCGAACCGCTCGACGGTGGCGGTTACGAAAGCCTCCAGGGCGGAATTTTCGGTCACGTCGGCCGCAAACGCCAGCCCCGCGCCGCCGTCATTCTTGATCGCGGCCACGACCGCTTCCGCCGCCGGCAGATTGATGTCGCAGATGGCAACCTTGGCCCCTTCGCCGGCAAATTTGTGCGCGATTCCCTGGCCGAAACCGCCGCCGCCGCCGGTGATCGCGGCAACCTTGCCGGTGAGCTTGCCCTCAGGCAAATTCAGTCCTCCCAATCCGGCCAGTTGCGCAGGCGGTCGCGGATCTTAGCGGCCGCTTGCGGCCTTCCCTGAGCAGCGAGGAATTCCATCCAGTAGTCAAACGGAACGTACTTGAAGGGGCCGGTCTCAATCACCTGCGCCAGCGGATCTCCGGGGTGTCCGGGCCGTCCGGCGTGATGGTGCGTCCAGGCGGTCAGATGGTGGTCCAGTTCGGCTACGACCGCCGGATTGGCGGCCGCCAGATTGGTGGTCTGGTGGGGATCGGCACGCATGTCGTACAGGCTCAGCGGCGGGTAGTCGAACAGGCCCGGATGGTAGGTCCGGGTCAGCAGCCAATCGCGGTTGCGTACCGAGCGTTGGCAGGCATAAAGGCCGTGCGAGAGCACCAGGTGGTTGCGTGCGGCGAAGTCCTGTGCCGCCGGCGCACCCAGCAATGGCGCCAGGCTGGCCCCGTCCCATCCCGATTGGCCTTCGATCCCGGCCAATTCGCAGAGCGTCGGCGCGATGTCGAGGCTGTAAACGAATTCCTGGCGCACGGCGCCAGCGTCGACCCGGCCCGGCCAGCTCACGATGAGCGGGATGTGGTGCGGGGCCTCGTAACCGTTGCAGTGGTCGCCATAGATGCCCTGTTCGCCCTGGGCCTCGCCGTGGTCGGCGGTAACGATGATGCAGGTGTCGTCCAGCACGCCGTTGTGCTCGAGGACTTCAAGCAACTGGCCGACGTGATAGTCGACGTAGGCGATCGAGCCGTCGTAGCCGTCGTTCCATTCCTCAAAGTCGGACAGCCGATCAAACCGGCGTTGGACCACCGCCCCGGTTTCGCGATCACGGTAGGGAACCACCGCCGGCGGCGTGAACGGCCCGGTCAACTCCTGCTGGGAGTCCAAGGTTTCCTGGTCGGGCCAGCCCGGCGGTGGTTGGCCGGTGAACTTGGACATCCACTCCGGCGGGACCCGGTACATGCGGTGCGGATCCCAGTAGTTAACGTGCAGGAGCCAGTCCTGGCCCTGGCAGATCCGCTCCAGCACCGGCAGGGCGGCGGCGTTGACCTCGTCGGCGGTCTCGTTGCCGGTTTTTAGGGTGTGGTGGTGGTACTCACGGAATCCCGAGGTGTGCCAGAACGCGTGGTGACGGTCGGCAAAGGACGAGATCGAGGCGGTGTAGTAGCCGCGGGCCAGGAAATTGCGCGCCATTGTCAGTGTCAGGCCGCCTTCGCTGGCCAGGTGGATGTCAGCCGGCAAGCGGTAGTGCGAGCCCGGCCCCCAGTGCGTGGCCACCCCGTTGTTGATGCCGAACATGCCGCCGAACAGCGAGGCCCGACCGGGAACGCAGGGCGAGTCGGATACATAGCAACTGCTAAAGCGGGTGCCGCGGGCCGCAATCCGGTCGATGTTCGGGGACGTATTGCGGTGGTATCCGTAACAACCCAGATGGTCGGGTCGCTGCGAATCGATGTCAACCAGCAGAACGCGCACTGCGGCTCCCTCCGATGCGTGGATCTTTATCGCGCGGGACCACGTCGCCGGTGGCCAGGAACCAGTCGGTCAACCGGTCTTTTAGGTCCCGGTAGATCGATTGATGCTCGGGCGAATCGATCAGATTGTGTTGTTCGCCGGGATCGGCGACCAGGTCGTAGAGTTCGTCGCGGTCGCGCAGGCGCCGCACGTACTTGTGCGTCTGGGTCCGCACCGCGGCCGCCTTGCCGACCGAATCGGGATTGTCGGTCTGGATGCGGCCCTTCTGGTAATAGACGTGGTCGGGTCCGCCCAGCGAGTCCCATTTCAACTCCACCGCCTGGCGCTCGAAGTGGTGGTGCCCGCCCTCCACGAAGATGGCGTCCTTGTGCTCCTGGGTCTGCCCGTGGATCAGCGGCAGCAGGCTCTTGCCGTATTGGTCGTGCTCCAGATCCACGCCGGCAATCTCCAGAATCGTCGGAGTCAGGTCGAGCGTTTCGCAAAGGTCGGGGATCATCGCGGTGCGGGCATTGTTGGGGAGCTTGATCGTCAGCGGGACCCGCAGCAGTACATCCTCGAACCCGTTGGGCCATTTCTCGACCAGTCCGTAGTCACCGGCGTAATCGCCGTGGTCGGAGAAGAAGAGAACCGCTGCCTCGTCCCAGAATCCGCCGTTTTCGAGCGCTGCCCGCAACTGTCCGAATTGGTCGTCCAGGCGGGCGCACATTCCCCAGTAGGTGGCGATCAACTCGCGCCAGTCAGCCGCGGTCAATTGATCGAGATCGTAGGAACGGTGCATCTCGCGGTGGTGGATGGGCGCGTCAGCGCGCGGCGGCATCGGATCCGGGATTTGATCGCGCGGATGCATCGAGAAATAAGGTTCCTCGCACCAGTACGGGCAATGCGGAAAGATCAGCGGCAGGTATAGGCAGAACGGCTCCGGAGGATTGGATTCGAGGAATCGAATCGCGCCTTCGATCCACTGCCGGTCGGAGTCACGGGAGAATTCGTCCGGACGCTGTCCGAAGTAAAAGCTGCGGAAACGATAGTCCTCGGGCGGCCAGGGGTTGGCGGTAAAGGCGCCGTAATTGAATTCGATTTGGCCAACACTGGAAATGCTGTCCGGAAACGACTCCTGGGCCAAGAGGTCGTTCTTGCCCCACATCTCAACGTGATACCCGGCCTGCTTTAGGTAATTGAACACATTCGGCTGATGTGGTCGCAACATATGCCAGAGGGTGCGGTGACCGCTCACGTGCGGCGGCCACCCGGTAAACATGCAGATCCGCGAGGGAGTGCAGACAGTGTGGTTTACGAAAAAGTTCGAAAACGGGGCGTTCTCGTCGGCGAACCGGTCAAAATTCGGCGTGTTGATGACCCCATTGCCGGCATAACCCACGCAGTCCCAGCGCATTTCGTCGGGCATGAAGATGATGATGTTGGGGTGCTTGGGCATGCCCCGGTCCCTTGGCGGGCAATGATGGTCGCGCACCAGGGACACTCATGCCACCCGGCAACTTAGCTTAAATGCAGTTCGGCCGCAGGGGCGCCGTCGCGGGATTTTTGGCGGTGATCCTGCTCGGGTGCCTGCCCGCCGCGGAATCGCCGCGTCCGGGCGCGCCGGTCGAATTTGAACATTTCGTCGATTGGCAGGCTCTGGGCGATCGCCAGATCGTTTTTCGCTCCAGCGCCGACGGGGACTGGGACATTTACTTGGCCGACGGCTTCGCCGACCAGTTGCGCCGCATCACCGCCGACCGACATCACAATCGCTACGCCGATCCGTCGCCGGACGGGACCAGGGTCGTTTATTCCTCGAACGCCGACGGTGGTGACTTCGATCTGTTCATCGTCCAAATCGACGGAAACGGCCGCCGCCAACTCACCGCCAACGACTACGAAGACTATTCGCCGGCGTTTGCACCCGACGGCAGCCGGATCGCGTTCGAGCGCGACGTAGATTATTTCCAGCTCTTTGAGCTTGACCTGGTGAGCGAGCGGTTGCGCCAGCTAACCGACACGCCCTGGCACAGCTACGCTCCGGATTGGAGCCCGGCCGGTGATTCCCTGGCCCATTTCGCCAATCCGGACGGCGATTTCGACATATTCACGATCGGTACCGGCGCCGGGGCCATCTCCGAGCGCCGGAAACTGGCCGACACCGCCGCATTCGCCCAATTCCCGGACTTTGACCGGGACGGTAGCAAGGTCGCGTTCGAAGCGTTCGAGAGCGGCGACTGGGACCTGTACGTGGTCGATTCCGGATCGGGGAAGGTCGACCGGCTCACGCGCTTGGAAGGACACGACCGCGATCCCGACTGGTCGCCTAGGGGCCAACAGCTGGCGTGGTCGCGCGAGAACGGCGGGTCGGTCGACATCTGGGTGATGGACGCCGACGGTCAAAGCCGCGCGCGCCTTATCGCAACCCCCGGTCGAGATTTCCAACCCGTCTGGGTCAGATCGCCGGACACCGGTTAGAACGCTGGGCGATCCGCTACGACAGAATCGGTCCCGCTATGCAGAACCGGTTGAGGGGTTATCCGGCCCTACCAGCCAACGTCGTACCGGAGCAATCGCGAGTTCACGTAGGTAACCAGCGCAATAACCAGGAACAGCACCACCGACATCGCCGCCGCATAACCCATCTTCAGGTACTCGAAGGCGCTGGAGTAGATGAGCAGCACGACCGTGACGGTGCTGTCCAATGGCCCGCCGGTAAGCACTCCATTGCCCGCTTGCTGGGTCATGATCCAGACCTGCACGAACATCTGCAGGGCGCCGATGAAGTAGACGATGACCACGAAGTAGGTCGTCGGCGCCAAGAGCGGCATCAGGATACGGGTGAACTTCGCCGTCCGACCGGCCCCGTCTATGTCGGCGGCCTCGATAACCGTCGGCGGGATGCCTTGCAATCCGGCCAGATAAATGACCATGTTCAGGCCCATGTTCTTCCAGACGCTCATGACGATGATGGCAAAGAGCGCCGTTTCGGGCCCGCGCAGCCATTTCGAATCCGGCAAATCCGCCCAGCGCAGGACACCGTTGAACAACCCAAGCTGTGGATCGTAGAACCAGAGCCAGATGAGCGAAACCGCGACAAACGAGGACACCACCGGCATGTAGAACATGGCCCGGAAGAAATAGATACCGCGGATCGCGCGGTTGATCAACACCGCCAACAGCAGCGAGGTGACCACCCCGGCCGGAACCGTGATGAACGCAAACAACAGGGTGTTGCGGACCGCCGGTAGGTAGCGTTCATCACTCTGCAAGGAGGCGAAATTCTTCCACAGCGGATCCGCGATGGAAGGCGGCGTCAGCAGGTTGTAGTTGGTAATCGAATAGTAGAAGGCCCCGATGATGGGAACCATGATGAATACGCAAATGAACAGGATTTGCGGCAGGACGAACACGTAGCCCGCCATATTTCGCCGGAAGTAGACACCGAACTTACGGCGCGCACCCCCGGTCGTAGCCGCGGGGGCGGCACCCGCTTCCATTAGCGCTTAACCCTTGATACCAGAGAGTGCGATTCCCTGCACGAAGTAACGCTGGGTCATCAGGAACAGGATCAGAATGGGCACGGTGGCCACCATAGTCGCAGCCATCAGCAGGCCCCAGTCAGTGTTGTATTCCTGACGGAAATTTGCCAGCGCCACCTGCAGGGTCTTAATGTCCTCGTCACGCGTGATGATGAACGGCCAGACGAAGTCGTTCCAGGTCTGCTGGAAGGAGAACACCGTCAGCACTGCCAGGGCGGCGCCTGAAAGCGGCAGGATCACGTTCCAGTAGATACGCAATTCCGAAGCCCCGTCGATGCGGGCGGCATCCTCCAGTTCGCGCGGCAGGGTCTGGAAGAATTGCCGCAGCAAGAACGTTCCGTAGGCGGTCGGGAACATCGGAATGGTCAGCCCGGCGTAAGAGTCGAGCAGTCCGCGTCCGCCCTGGCCAACAATGTCATTGCCGCCAGTAAGGGGCCAGTTCTTGATCATGATGAACAGCGGCACCATCGTGACCTGGAACGGGACCATAAGGGTTGCCACGACGGCCACAAATAGCACGTCGCGACCGGGGAAATCCAACCGCGCGAACGCATAGCCGGCGGTGGAGGCCAACAGCAGGTGAGCCAGCGTGATCACGGTGGCCACAAAAGCGCTGTTAAAGAAGAACCGTCCGAAGTTCAGGCCCCAGACTGTTGTGTAGTTTTCGAACTGCCACGCGTACGGCAGGTAAGTCCCCGGATCGGCAATGGCGAAGTCAAAGAGGTCCTCGGCCGTCTTGAAGGATCCCAGCAACGACCAAAGGAACGGAAATACCGCCAGGAAGGCGATAACCGACATAAGGGTGTAAAGCAAAGTGCGGCGGATTGCCGGCCACGTACGGCCTTGTGTCCGCAGCGTCGCTGCCGGTTGGGTTTGCGCTACCGCCATCTGTTGAATTCCTTCACGACACATGCTTCCGCAGTCCCAGCCGCAGCGCCGCAATGCACCCGGCCGCTAATGCTTCCATAGTACCGAACCGTCTCTTTGCGGCGGCGGTTCGGTTGCTGCCGCCAGACATCGGGCTGGCAGGCAGTTTTTAGGCGAGGCCGGGTGGCGGCCGAGGCCACCACCCTTGCCCCGCATCCGGAGCTCCGTTTGATAAGAGCTGCCGGTTCGAACGAGTTAGCTGCCCGAGATGATCTCGAGGACTTCCCCGTCCATTCCCTCCAGGGTTTCCTGGACGGAGAGTGCGCCTAGACCGGCCTTCTCGACCCAGCGGCTCATCGCCGGCTGGACGTCGAAGTGCTCCGGAACGATCTGTCGTCCCTTGCCGAATTTGTTGCCGTTGGTGGAGTAGGTCTTCCACGGCTCTTGCTTGTAGAGCTCGTAGGCTTCCATCGCCACGCGGCAGGGCATGGAGCGGTCACCGACCACGTTGATGTCGTGGTTGGGGCCCGGGGACGCAAAGTACTTCATGGTCTCGAAGGTCGCGTCCGGGTTCTTGGTGAGCTTCCAAGGCATGTACTTGTCAACGTAGATCTGCATGATCTGCTCTTTGGGACCGCGCAGCGGTTCGCCGACTACTACGTCCGCAAACACGTCCGGCGCGTTGGTTTCGCAGTTACCCACGTTACCGGGCCAGAGCTTCTGAATGGCCACGCGACCGGCGCAGAACGCGTGCAGGTTTGGAACGCCGGAGTCCATACCCTCTTTGGGCATGGTCTCGTCGACCAGACCGGCTCTCACGTGCTGGGTAAGCGCGGTCACTCCCTCAGGAGTGTTGTTCAGCGGCATGGTGCGGTCTTCAGAGAAGTAGTTTCCGCCTGCCTGGAACAGCCAGTCCTCGTACACCTGGGTGTGGTGCTGGACGTTCGTGCCGGCCTGCTCGTAGATGTCGCCATCCTTGATAGTGAGCTGGACGGACTGCTCGTTGACTTCTTCCCAAGTTGTCGGCGGAGTCGGCTCAAGTCCGGCCGCTTCGAATTGGGATGCCCGGATTACCACTGAAGCGCGGTAATTGAACCGGTACGGAACCCCTTGGACATGACCTTCATAGGTCACGTCTTCGAGTCCGCGCGGATAGAAGTCGCTCCACTCGTCCCAGTTGGCCACGTACTCGTCGATTTCGAGCACCTGGCCCTTGGCGGCCAGTACCGGAGTCCACAGACCGCCGCCGTACCAAATGTCAGGCGCGGATTGGGCCGCAAAACCGGTGGTGATTTTCTGGAAGGAACTTGCCCAGTCGGAGAAGTCGGGCTTCACCGTGATGCCGGAAATGTCCTTGAACTTGGCGATTTCGGTGCGCGCCGCTTCCTGGCCCGCCGGGTTGAGTCCGTTGAAGCGGAATTCGATTTCCACGTCTTCGAACATCATGGCGCCGTCTTCAACCATGGCTTCTTTTTCTGCCATGGCCTCGTCGCCTGGCGCCGGGGCGGGCGCTGCTGCTGCCGGAGCTTCTGCTTCTTCCTCGCCGCAGGCGGCCAGGATCGCCAGTCCGGTTGCCCCAGCCATGCCGGTGAGGGCACGTCTTCGGGTAATTCGCAAGAGAATTCCTCCTACTCGTCTTCGATCTGATCTCCCGCCGGAGCGTTGGAATGGCAACATCCCACGCCGGCGGTCTTCTTCCGATAATTCGAAGGGAAACCGTCGGCAGGGCGATCAGTTGGGCGAATTTTGCGCCCAGTGATTGTCAATGTCAAATCAAACTGCCATCAACGCACCGTAAATGCGGTGCCTGATTGTGGCAGACTGCGGGTGCCTAAAATCGCTACAAACGTCCCCGGTCACACGGGCGGATTCTTAACGGCCGATTTTTCCCGACTGGCAGGATGCGACGCCCTCCGCCCGACAAACCTTTTTGGCGCTATCTATATAGAAATATGGAGGCAGACCCGGTGAAGCACAGCTCAATCATCAGCCGCCGGCGAATGCTCGCCGCCGGTTCGGCCGGTGCAGCGATTCTGGCGCTGGCCGCCTGTGGCGAGAGCCACGACGAGTCGGCTCTGGGCCAAACCGCAGTGGTGGCCGGCGCCGAGCGTGCCGGTGGCGGCCCCTCGGTCGAGCTCGACGGCGGGCCGAAGTTCGTCGAGGCACCAACCGACATGGTTGGGCCGGTCGGAATTGGCCAGAACGATGAACGCAAGGACATCTACGTGGTGACCACGGACAACAAGTTGTTCGAATTCACCAAAGACGGCGCGCTCAATTTTTGGTCCGACGGCGGCGACGTGGTCAACGACCGCCAACACCCGTTCTTGAACCCCAGCGACGTCACCCTGGACCGCACCCGCGTGCTGTGGGTGCTCGATGCCGGCAATGCCCAGGTGCAAAAGTTCAGCACCTACCAGGGACGCCCGCAGGGTCACTTGAACATCCCCAAGATCTGGGGCGATCCCGATCTGCAAGATGCCACGCAGTTGCGCTCCAGCGCGTTCGGGTTTCCCTACATCATCACTGCCGATGAGCGCCTGCTGCGCTTCTCGGCCGACGGCAGCAACAAGACCGTAATCGAACCTGGAGAGGCGACCGGCGTCTGGCGCGGGATCACCGCGACCCCGTTAACCGGCGAGATATTCGGGCTCGAGTGGGACCCCAATTCCGAATCCTCGAAGTTTTATCAGGTCACGCGCGTGGGCCTCGATTATGAAATCGAACTCAAGGGTGAATTCGAAGGATTGGTTGAACCCGGACACATGTCTGCCAACCGCGAAGAGCAGTTTTATGTGATCGAGCCAGCCACCGACGAGATCCACCGCTTCGAAATCGACGGCACGCGCTCGGCAAGCTTCGGCGGTGCCGGTTCGGGTGAAGGCCAATTCACCGGAGCCGCCGGCCTGCAGGCCGGCGTTGAGGGCGTGTACGTGGCCGATACGGGCAACAACCGCGTCCAGCACTTTGACGCCGATGGCAATTTCCTGAAAGAGTGGGGCGGAGCCGGCACCGGCTAGGTCCAAACTTTCGATTTATTTGTGTTGCCGGCGCGGCCATGCCGCGCCGGCATTTGATTTGGGGGCCGAATTGGGCGACAGCGCCGGTCTCGTACCTGACCCGCTCGAACTGTTTCCGCCGGGCGCCGAGCGCGACCGGACCGGACGCCTGTTAATCGGCGGCTGTCCTGTCACCGCTCTCATCGATCGCTTCGGCAGCCCGCTTTATGTCTATGACGAAAGCGCGGTGCTTCAGTCCTGCCGCAACTACCGTAAACCGTTGGCGGAAGCCTATCCGAACTCGCGCGTGATTTATGCCGCCAAAGCCTACGCGGACCTGCACTTGCTGGGATTGGCGGCCAGCAGTGGTCTGGGTGTTGACTGCGTCAGCGGCGGTGAATTGACTGTGGCCCTGGCGGCCGGAGTTGATCCGGAGCTGATAACTTTTCACGGCAACAACAAGTCGTGTCCCGAAATCGAGTTGGCGCTCGCCACCGGGGTCGGGAACCTGGTGGCCGACGGCGAAGACGATCTTGCCTTCATCGGCAGCATTGCCGCCGCCCGGGGTCAGCGTGCACCGGTACTTCTCAGGCTCACGCCGGGAATTTCGGCGCACACCCACGAGTACATTCGCACCGGCGAGATCGATTCAAAATTTGGCATCCCGATCGCCACCGGGCAAGCACTGGCGGCCACCAAGGCCGCGCTCGCCGATCCCGGGGTCGAACTGCTGGGCTATCACGCCCACATCGGCTCACAGATATTTGATCGCCAACCGCTAATCGACAACGCCCGCCGCCTGGTCGAATTTGCAGTTGCGACCGAACGCGCAACCGGCTATTTCCCGGCGCTGATCTCGCCCGGTGGTGGTGGTGGTGTGCGCTACACCCTCGCCGACGACGGATTGGATCCGGGACCGCTGATGACCGCCATCGCAGCGGCCGTGAGCGAGGCCCTTCCCGATGCGCGGCGTCCCGAGTTGGTGGTGGAGCCGGGCAGATCGATCATCGCCCGCGCTGGCGTTGCGTTATACAGCGTTGGCACGATCAAGACCATCCCCGGCATCCGCACTTACGTTGCCGTCGACGGCGGCATGGCCGACAACATCCGCCCGGCGTTATATGGGGCCCAGTACACGGTCGTCCTGGCCAACCGCCGGCCGGAACCGCCCTTTTCCAACGTCACCGTCGCCGGACGCTACTGTGAGTCGGGCGACATCCTGTTCAAGGATGTGAAGCTGCCGCGGCTAGCACGCCACGACATCCTGGCCGTGGCAACTTCCGGCGCCTACGGGATCGCGATGGCGTCCAACTACAACATGGCACTGCGCCCGGCGGTGGTATTCGTTGCCGGCGGCCGGGCGACCCTCACGCGCCGCCGCGAGACCGAGGCCGATCTGATGGGGCTTTTCCCGCAATCAGGTGAGGGTAAACAGCCAGTCGATTAGCAATTCGATCTCGTTTTCGGTCAACCCGAGGTTGGGCATAAGCGTGTCGGCCTTGTGGGCCGGCGGATCAGTCAGCCAGGCGGCCAGGTTCTCGCGGCTTACCTCCATCGTCTCGTCGGCCATCATCTGGCGACTGGCGAAACCATTGAGGCTGGGGCCGGTGTCGCCGATCGCTTCAGGGATCCCCTCCACCATGTGGCAGCCGATGCAGCCCTTTTCGATGAACAGGTCGTAAATGGCTTCCAGTTCGGGCGAGCGTTCGATCGTCGCGGGGGTCGAATCGCCGACGGCGGCAGCGGTGATCGAAAAGATTCCGAATTCGGTCAGCTGCGGCGACTCAATGAAGGGCCGGTAATGGTCGGCAGCATCGTCGTGGCGAAAGGTCTCGGTAACAAGCACTGCGGCCAGCACCAGCACGATTAGCGCCACCAGGGTGGCGGCGGCGGCAACTTGGATCTCGGTTCGATTAGGCATAGGGCTTGAATTGGACCTCTTTGACCAGTTCCCGCGGCAGCGGTGTGGTCGATACCAGGATCTGACCACCCTCCAGTCGCAGCGGATGGTAAGCCAGCGGGCGCGAAGTCGGACCGCTTACATTGTCACCATATTCGTCATAGACGGAGCCGTGGCAGGGACAACGAAATTCCCGCTCGACGGGGTCGAACGGAACCTTGCAACCCAAGTGCGTGCACTCGTGATTTAGGGCAATGAAGCCGCGCTCGCTGCGGGACACGAAAATGCCGGCCGATGGGATGAACTTGACTTCGCCTTCGGCGTAACTGGTCGGCTCGCCGGCCTGCAGCCATTGCTCGTCGTTGTCACGTTGCGGCATCAGAAAAGCGATGCCGGATACGACCGCCACCAGCGGCGCCAGCACCCCCATGGCCGAACCAAATGCGCCTTTAAGCAGGCCGCGGCGGGCCAGTTCCAGGTGTCCTGGTTGGCGGGCGGGCATCGCGCTAACGCAGGGTTCGGGTGGCGATCAAGGAACGCGCGTTGGTCGGATTACCCGGCGCCGAACGTGGCGGGGATCGGGGCCGGCACGTCCCAGGGCGCGTACAGTACCAGGTCCGGGCCGCGCATTGCCCCATATATAAAGGTCAACAGGATGATCGAAGCCCAAACGCCGGTGAAGATGAACACCGTCATCTCGCGACTATCGGCGCTCCTAGCCAAGCGCCCCACCAAGAGAGCGGCGCCGGTCAACGCGATCCAGATGAGCAACGGTAGAACGCCAGTCCAGAGCAGCGCCGAAAGTTCGGATAGATCGAGAAATCCGAAGAAAAGGATATCGGTCGGCCACCAACTGGGCGATTCACCGCCCGAGAGCTTGGTCAATTCGAGGGTGGAATTGATCTCGTGGAAAAGACGCCCGTCGGGATCAAAGACCACGTAAAGGATCCAGAGCACGCCGAAATAGGCCGCGCCGGCCAGCGCAAAGCCGAGCGAGCGTCCGCCGAACCAACTACCGGCGCCGACCGGGTTGGAAGCCGTCAACGGCACCAACAGCAGCCCGAGCACCCAGAGGCTCGGGATGACGATGCCGCCGATGATCGGGTCGTAGCGGAGATTGAGCTCAGCCACCGACGCCGTAAGCCAGGGCACCGGCGCCGGATTGTCGGCGGCGGCCACGTTGACGGGCGGCCCCAGATTGGCCGAAGCGAATGCGGAAATGATCAGCAGCGCCAGGAGTAAACCCAGCAGCAGCAGCAATTCGGTCAGCAGCACCGACGGCCAGGCAAGCTGCTTGCCGGGCGCGACCCGAACTCGCCGCACCTGTCCGCGGGCCAGGCCCATCAGGCCGTAAGACTTGCCCGAGGCGTTCATCCGAGTTGCGCTCAATCCGGTTCCATACCCTTTGGCTTCAGGGCCGCCGCTCGGCCGCGGCCAAGCCGCCAGCGCGGCGAATCAGGAATATGTGCCAGCCCGAAAGCGCCAGTAGCAGCAGCGGACCGACGATCAAATGCAAAGTGTAGAACCGGGTGATGGTGGCCTGGCTGACCTCATCGGAACCGAATGCCAGGAGTTGTATCCATTCGCCCAGGATGGGGCCCTCGGCCAGAATTTCACCGGCCCCGGCCGTGATCCAGTAAGCGGACTGATCCCAGGGCAGGACGTAACCGGTAAGCACGGTCACGCCCGCCAGGACCAGCATCGCCACTCCCAGGATCCAGTTGCCGGCGCGCCCGGCGTAGGCCCCGGTAAAAAAGACCCGCAGCAGGTGCAAGACCAGAAATACGATCAGCGCGTGCCCTGAAACAAAGTGCAGGTTTTTTATCAACCCACCCAGGAACACGTCGGTTTCCAGGCGGACCATCGATCCGTAGGCGGCATCTACCTCGGGCACGTAGTGAAACATCAGCAGCAGGCCGCTGACGAACATGATCAGCAGGCTGTAGAACGAAAGCAGCCCCAGCCCGAACGAATAGGTCGGGCGCAGGCTGGCCGCCCTTACGTGCACCGGGTGGAAGGCGAGGAAAAAATTCTGCGCCACGGCGCGCGAGCGACCGGTGTAGGCGTCGCCCAGTTCGTTGGGCGCGCCGCCGCCGCCGGTTCCGTCCGAATGCATCAGCGCGACCTGGTCCTCTTAAATGGGGGCGTTTCCGGGTTCCCGTGGGCGCTGTCAGTCGCCGGGGCTGCAACCATTTTCCCAAAGCGCACCACGTCCAGCGCCCATTGGGGACGGCGGCGGTTCATTCCGGAACCTTTACCAGTTCAAGCTCTTCTGCGAACGCAAACCACTCGAATCCGATCACGTCGGCCGGACAGACCTGGACGCACAGACCGCAATTGGTGCAGGTCGACTCATCTTTAAGAATCAAGGTTGCATCGCCCGCGCCGTCGGCGCGGCGCTGGAAATCGAGCCCGCCGCCAAACTCTTGGGCCAGCAGCGAATCCAGGCCCGGGCCGCTGGCCTGGGACGGATCGGTGAGCAGCAGGCAGGAGTGCGGACAAACATCAACGCAATCCCCGCATGTAATGCAGCGCGGGCTCTCAAACACGGTGTTGACGTTGCACTTGAGGCAGCGCTGAGCCTCGGCCCGGGCTTCGGCGGCGGTCAAGCCGACTTCGACCAGATCGAATGGGCCACGTCGCGCCGGCGGGATACGGTCCGATTCCTGCGGGCGCGCGGTCAGGTAGCCCGGTACCTGGAAGGCGGCCTGATCGATCGGGTGCATCCGGCCGCTGCTCCGCACCGAAAGCGACGACCCCTGGACCAGTGATTCAATCCGGGCGGCGGCAAGGTGACCGGCCGCGACCGCATAGATAACACCGTCATCGGCATCCGGGGACTTGGCCAGGATCACGTTGGCGGGCAGATCGCCAAGGTCAGGAATCGGCGGCGGATCCAATTGCGGGCTGCCCACCGGCAGGACCACCACGTCGGCTTCGACGGATCCGCGCCCTGGCCCGAGCGGGACGCTGACCGCTTCCGCTTCCTCAACCAGATCGTCGGGGGAGTGCCCCTGGATGATTGCCACGCCTTCGCGCATTGCTTCCCGGGCCGAATCGAGGGATCCCAGGATCCGGGTGGTCACCATGGTCACATTGACCGCCTGCCCGGACATCCGCTGGATGCGCGCGGCCGCGCGCGCCGCATAAATCGAGCGGTCGCCGCCGCCGGCCACGACCACCCGTTGGCCGACGGCGGCAACTTGACCGGTGTGCAACTGGTCCACCAGCTCGGGCACCGAGATCAATCGGCCGCCGGACCCCCGGTGCCACTGCCCCGGATCACCCAGCGCCAGCACCACGCCATCATAGCGGTCGGCCAGGTCGTTGATGCCCACTTCGGTTCCGATTCGCACATCGTACTGGATTTGGATCCCGGGCATTTCCAGAACGGCCGCGATCTCGGCCTCAATAACGGCCCGCGGCAGCACGTACTCGGGTATCCCGCGCAACATCATGCCGCCGGCGCGATTGGAGGCCTCGTAGATGTCGACCGCGTGTCCGAGCAATGCCAGGTTGTGGGCCGCCGTCAACCCGGCCGGGCCCGATCCGACGACGGCGATCCGGGCGCCGCTGCGGCGCTGGTCGGCAAACTCGCGCCGATATTGCGCCAGCGCAAAGACCGAATTGGCGGTGCGGGAGTTTTCGGGAGCGCGTTCCGGAGCCGCCAGGTCGGAGGGGCGGGCCGTCATTTCGCCGGCTTCGGCCGCGAACCGTTGCAGCGCGCCGATCGCGATCGGCGCGTCGATGTTGCCGCGCCGGCAGCCGCTTTCACACGGCGCGGCGCAGGCGCTGCCGCAGACGGCGGCGAAGGGATTTGCCTGCCGCGCTATGTCCCAAGCGGCTTGGACATCGCCGCGCGCGATGGCGGTCACCATTCCCCGGGCATCGGTCCCGGCCGGGCAGGCGGCCTGGCACGAGATCTGGTCGCGGTAGTAATCGAGTCCGGGAAGCGTTACCCGCAGGCCGGGCTCATTGACAGCGCCAGCGGCGCCGGCGCTATCAGATGGCGCCATAGGTACGGGGCAAATCCGTGGTCGGGCAGGTTAACCTGCGGATTTTATATTGGCCAATCGCAACGGCTCGACGGGGCGGCCTCATTGGTCGCCGGACCAGCCGGTAAGGGCGCGGGCGGAGGCATGGGCGGCCCACTCGCGGCGATCGTCCAGCGGAGCCAGCTCTCCCCCAAGGCCGCGGTGGGAGAGCGCCAGGGAGAGCAGAAAGTCCGCAAATCCCGGATTCTTTGGCAACAACGAGCCGTGCAGGTAGGTGCCGAACACGGTTCCCGACTGAGCGCCCTCGGTGCCGTCCCGGGAATTGTTGCCATGTCCGTATTCGACCCGCGCCAGGGGCTCCTGCCCCGCGCCCAGGAAGGTGCGGCCGCCGTGGTTTTCAAATCCCACCAGAACCTGGTCGCGCCAACGCGCCGCGACGTTGCCGATGCAACGCGGTTCGGATTCCCCGGGATGCACCGTCTCAACGTCCAGCAGCCCGATTCCTTCCAGGACCGCCCCGCTGGCGTCTCGATAGCTTCGCCCCATCAGTTGATAGCCGCCGCAGACGGCGAGTACAACCGCGCCCGCGTCAACGCAGCGCCGCAGACTGGTTCCGGACGAATCTTTCAGCGCCCGGCTGGCAAGGATCTGCTGGCGATCCTGGCCGCCGCCGATCAAAATGATGTCCACTTCACCGGGTCCGAATTCACGCCCCGCCGGCAATGGCACAACCTCGGCGGCCCATCCTCGCCAAAGGCAGCGTTGCAGCAGACATTCGACGTTCCCGCGATCGGCATAGATATTCATCAACTCGGGTAGCAGGTGCCCGATTCGAACCTTCATTGGACCTGCCAATGCTGATCGATCGCCCCGGATCTGAGCAGCCAGCGACGCAGCTCAAGCATGGCGGTGTAGGTCGCCAGGACCAGCAATCGCCGCCCGCCGCGTTCCAGCACCGCCGCCAGCGCGGTCTCGACCGGTCCGTCAACGCTAATTGCGGCTTCGTGCCCGGCGTACTTGAGCCGCAGGGCCATATCGGCGGCGCGCGACCCGCCGGTTACCAGCAGGTCCGGCCGCATAGGGGCGAAGTTCACGTCCCAGATCCAGGACACGTCCTCACCGTCGGCAGTGCGATCGTTCAGGAGCATCAACAGGTCAAAACCGCCGCCCGGCAGGGTCCGAACCAGCTCATTGGCGCCGGTCGGGTTCTTCATCAGGAGAAGGGTGATTTCCACCCCGTCCAATTCAACTTTCTCAGCGCGCCCAAACCGAGGCGGAGATTCCGCCAGAACTCGGGCGGCGTCGCCCAGCGGGATTCCCAGGGCGTGAGCGGCGGCCAGCCCGGCGAGCAGGTTGTAGGCATTGAACGTGCCCGGCAGGGGGCTAGCCACAACAACATGTTGCCCGTTTAGATCGCATTCGATCTGCACTCCGTCCAAATCCGCCCGGAAGACCTTGCCCACGACCAGCGGCGTTTGACGTTCGAAACCGCAGTCTGGACAGCGGAACAGGCCAAGGTGGGAGTAGGCCACACCCGAATATTCCAGTGGCCCGAGGCAGGCCGGACAAAGCGTCGAATCGGCCCATTCATCCGGCTGGTCGCCCGATCCGAACAAGTTCAAACCAAATCCAACCACCCGGCCCTGAAACGATTCGGCGATGTGGGCCAGCACCGGATCATCGAAGTTGGCGACCAGCACCGGAGGTGGGTCGCACTCGGCCAGCGACGCGGCCATTCCACGGCCGAGGGCGTCCAATTCGCCGTAGCGATCAAGTTGGTCTCGGAACAGATTGGTGAGCACCACCACGCGCGGGTTGATCCGAACCAGGCTGGAGATCAACTGCGCCTCGTCGAGTTCGAGTACCCCGAGCGCATTGTTGGGCCAGCGCGGCCGGCCACGGAAATCGACCTGTTCCAGCAGGTGCGAGAGCAGACCGCGCGCCAGGTTCGACCCGGATGGATTGCTCATTACCGGCGTGCCGGAAGCCGCGGCGATGCCGGCAATCAAGGCGGTGGCGGTGGTCTTGCCATTGGTGCCGGAGATTAGCACCGTGCCGCCGCCGAGCGACCCGATCAAATCATAGAGCAGGTCCCGGTCCAGCGTCGCAGCCAGGAGGCCTGGCAACGCCGATCCGCCGCGTCGGATCAAGCTGCGCACTGCGGCCCGCGCTAGCCGCGCCGCGGTCACCGCAGCCAATCGACGCAGACCGGTCACGGGTGAATGATTCCTAGGCGCGTTCGGCCGCCAAGGCTTCGGCCTCGTCGATCATGTCGCCGATGAGCGCCAGGCCGTGTTCCCAGAGCCTCGGGTCGTCCAGATCCACACCCAACGGCGCCACCAGATCCCTCGGTGAGGCCGAACCGCCGCGCCGGAGCATCTCGAGATATGCGGGCACGAAGCCCGGCCCCTGCTGGCGGTAGATCGCATAGAGCGCCAGCACCAACAGATGGCCAAAGCTGTAGGCGTAGGTATAGAACGGGGTGTGGATGAAGTGCGGGATGTAACTCCACCAGCATTCGTAATCCTCGGTCAGCTCGACCACGTCGCCATGCATGGGTGCATTGGCCTCCATCCACAACTGCCCGATCCGTTCCGCGCTCAATTCCCCTTCGCGGCGGCGGGCGACGTGGGCGGCGCGCTCGAACTGAGTCAGGACGATCTGCCTAAATACCGTGGCGAACGAATCCTCGATCTTGCCCGCCAACAGCGAGAGTCGTTCGGCCGGATCGCTACTGCGCTCTAGTAGGCGGTAGAAGACGATCATCTCTCCGAATACGGATGCGGTTTCGGCCATCGTCAGCGGAGTGTGGGACTGAAGGTAGCCGACGTCCCGGGCCAGGAACTGGTGGATGCCGTGCCCAAGCTCGTGGGCAACGGTCATCACGTCGCGGGCCCGGTCGGTGTAGTTGCAGAGGATGTACGGGTGGGCATCAGCCGGTCCCCCGGCTGAAAATGCGCCGCCGCGTTTGCCGTCGCGCATTTCGGCATCTATCCAGGAGCGTTCAAAGAACCGCTCCACGATCTCGCCGGCCTGCGGCGCGAACCCGGCATAACTCTCACTGACCAGCTGGCGACAGTGCCCCCAAGCCCAGCGCCCATCCTGCTGCGCCAGCGGGGCATAGCGGTCGTAATCAAAGAGCTTGTCAAGCCCCAACAGGCGGGTCTTTAGACGGTAATAGCGCTGCACCATCTCATGGGCGCCGCTGCAGGCGGCGATCAGCGCGTCAACCGATTCCTGTGAAATCTCGTTGGCCAGATTGCGGGCCTGCATTGGATGTCCGCGCAACCGCAGACGGTCCTCGACGTTGTGGTCCTGCAAAAGCACGTTGAAGATGTAGGTCAACACCTTCGAATTGGACCGCAGGGTCACGGTGAGGGCGCGGGCGGCGGCGCGGCGCACGCTGCGGTCGTGATCGTGCAGGAGCGCCAGGGTGGCCGATTCGTTTAGCCGCTGGCGCCCCGACGGCAGGTCGACTTCGCATTCGAGCCCACTAGTTACCTCGTCGAATAAGCGCGAGAACGCCCGTGCGCCGGTGTTGGCCTTCTGTTCAAGGGCCTCTTCGACCGGGCGCTCCAGTACGTGCGGGCGGAAGGCCAGCCCCTTGCGCAAGAAGTGGGCAAAGCGACCGACCGCCGGATCGGCCATGATCGGATCGGTGTGTTCGTCGGGCAGCGCGAGCCATTCGAGTTCGAAGAAAAGCAACCCCGCCCTGACCTGCGAATTGGCTTCGGCGGTCCTGGCCACGAGAGCGCCGTGGACCGGATCGGAACTGTCGGCGGCATGGAGCAGATGGGCAAATATCAGCGGTCGGTCTGCGAGCTGCGTCAATCCCTCCAGATCGGTCAACGCGGCCTGCATTGCCGCCGCGTCAAGCTCGGCAACGCGCCCTTCAAATTGGTCCCGGAACCCTTGGGCACGCTCGCGGGCAACTGACATATCGGCGTCCAGCTGCGGGTCCTGGGGGCCGGCGTAAAGGTCGGAGAGGTCCCAGGCTACGCCGGCGGCGCTGCCGGCGGCGTTTGCGGCGGACGTGGACATGCATTGCCTCGAATGGGATCGGCGGTCGGTCGGGTATTGCGTGCTGGGAACGGTTCCGCGCGGGAGCGGCCCCGATCGATTTTGCTCCCGCGCGGAGATAATTGCCGCGAGTGCGCCCCTTTCCCTTTCCCGGCGTTGCAATGCCCAGATTTTTCCAAGCCTGCGCGATCGACTACCCCAACGGCGATCCGCACCTTGGGCACGCTTTCGAAAAGATTGGCGCCGACTGCCAGGCGCGCTTTCAGCGCCTGCAGGGCAATGAGGTGTTCTTCTCCACCGGTGTGGACGAGAACAGCCTCAATGTGGCTCGCACGGCTGCCGCCGCCGGACTTCAAACGCGTGACTTTATCGACTCGATGTCGCCGCGATTTGCCGCGCTGTGGCAACACCTTGATGTATCGGCCAGCGCCTTCATACGCACCACCGAGGACCGGCACCGGCGGGCTTCGCAGGAGTTCTTCCGACGTGCCCAAGCCCGCGGCGATGTCTACAGCGACCGCTATGAGGGCTGGTATTGTCTTTCGTGCGAGAACTACTACGCCGAGGGCGAGCTCGCCGACGGGCTGTGCCCGATCCATCAGCGCGCCCCCGAGTGGCTGGCCGAGGAGAACTATTTCTTCGCCCTGACCCGTTACCAGGACCGGCTCCGCGAGCATTTCCTGGCCAACCCCGAATTTGTGATTCCACGCTCGCGTTACAACGAAATGCTGGCCCTGATCGAAGGCGGGCTAAAGGACTTTTCAGTCTCCCGGCACCGGGCCGACTGGGGCATCCCGACTCCGGACGATCCCGACCACGTGATCTATGTTTGGTTCGATGCGCTGATCAACTACGCCACCGTGGTCGGGTTCCCCAGCGACGAGGAATCTTTCAGTCGCTGGTGGCCGTGTGACGCCCAGGTCATCGGCAAGGACATCCTGCGCTTCCACGCCGTCTACTGGCCGGCGATGCTGTGGTCCTGCGGGCTGGAGGCGCCGGTCAAGATCGTCTCGCACGGATTCATCGACATGGCCGGCGAGAAACTGAGCAAATCGCGTGGCAAAGTCGTCGACCCGTACGCGGTGACCGAATACTACGGAGTCGATCCGCTGCGCTACTACCTGCTGCGTGAGATGCGCTTTTTGCTGGACGGAAGCTTTCGCCGTGAGACCCTGCACTCGCGCTACAACCACGATCTCGGCAACGACCTCGGCAACCTGCTCAACCGCTGCGTGGCTATGATTTCCCGCTATCGCGACGGCGTGCTGCCATCTCCGGGCGACCCCGGCGCCGAGGACGCGGGCCTGCAGGCCGCGGCCGCGGCCGCCTGGGCAGATGCGGCGCGTCACTACGGAGCGTGGGAGTTTTCGGAGAGCCTTGAGGCGGTGTGGCGATTGATCGCCGCCGCCAACCGCTACGTCGACCAGACGCAGCCGTTTCGATTGGCCAAAGACCCGCACGCCGCCGCGCGCGTTGATACGATCCTGTTCAATCTGGCCGACTGCCTGCGCCAGATCGCCGTACTGGTCTTTCCGGCCATGCCCACGGTGGGCAGGCGCATCTCCGGCCAACTCGGTTGTCCCGATCCCGACGCGCGCAGTTGGGCAGAATCCTCGCGCTGGGGATCGAGCTCGCCCGGAAGTGCGGTCCCGGGCGGCTCACCGCTTTTTCCGCGCCTCGACATGCTCGAGTAGCCGCCGGGGCGCAATTGCTTTTTGACTCGCACTGCCACCTCAACCACGCCGCGTTCGGCGACGACCTCGCGGGCGTACTCGATCGAGCGCATGCCGCCGGAGTTGAGCGCTTCCTGGTGCCCGGGTTCGACCTTGCCTCATCGGAAAGGGCAATCGAATTGGCCAACGCCGATCGCGCGATCGCGGCGGCGGCCGGGATTCACCCCTACTCGGCGGGTGAGTTCGATTCGGCCGCCAAGGCCCGATTAACCGCGTTCTGGGCTTCAGGCGTTGCCAGCGCAGTAGGCGAGATAGGGCTAGATTTTGCCGGGCGCGGTTATCCGGACGAAGGCGTGCAGACCGAATGTTTCGCCTGGCAGCTCGATCAGGCCGAGCGGCTGCACTTGCCAGTGATCATCCATCAGCGCGAATCGGCAGCAGCGATCCTAGAGCAGTTGTCCGGCCGCCAGCTTGCAGGTGTCATGCACTGCTGGAGCCTGGGTCCAGAAGAACTGGATGGGTTCCTGGATCTGGGAATGCACGTATCGTTCGCCGGCCTGTTGACTTTCAAATCGGCCGAGGCGGTGCGGGCGGCCGCCACCCGGGTCCCTGATGACCGGTTGCTGGTGGAAACCGACGCCCCTTATCTGGTACCGCGCGGGTCCCGCTCGGGACGCCGCAACGAACCCGCCAACTTGCATTTGACAGTTGCGCTGCTGGCGCGCCTGCGACAAACAGCAGTCGAACAAGTCGCACAAATCTGCGCCGCCAATGCCGGCGCCCTTTTTGACTCGCCAGGGCACGCATGAGCAGTCATTCACTCGAGAGCATCGCCGCGCCGGTGGACGGCTGGCTGGAGCGGGTCAACGTGCGCCTGGACCAGATCTGCGACGATGAGCCTTCGCCGATGATCGCGGCGGTGCTGCAGAACCTCTTCGACGCCCCCGCCAAGCGATTGCGACCGCTGCTCGTCCTGCTATCGGCAGGTGCGTTCGAGCGCCTTGACGCGCGAGCGGTAGAGTTGGCTTGCGGAGTCGAATGCCTGCACACCGCCACCCTGATTCACGACGACGTGGTCGACGCCGCGTCCACCCGCCGCGGGCGCCAAACGGTTCACACACTGTGGTCCGAGGGGGTCGCGATCCTCGCCGGAGACTTCATGTTCGCCCTTTCGGCCGAGCTTGTCGCGCACCTCGAGCGGCCTTCAGTGGTCTCCAAATTCGCCGACGCCATCATGCAGATGGCGCGAGCCGAACTGCACGCGCCCGATCCGAACGACGGGGCGGCGGCGGCCCAGGCTGACTACCTGGCCAAGATCGAGGGCAAGACCGCCGCATTGATCGGTCTGTGCGCCAGCGCCGCCGCCGATCTAGCCGATCGCCCGCCGGCTGAGCAGGAGCAGATGCGCCGGTTGGGCGTGGCGCTGGGATTGGCATTTCAGATCTGCGACGACGTGCTCGATCTGCGCGGCGATCCACAAGTGACCGGAAAACCTGCCGGCGGCGATCTGCTGCAGGCCCAACTGACATTGCCGATCCTGGTGCATCTGGGCATGGCACCCTCCGGTGAGGTGGCCCGCTTTTACAACCGGCACAAGGCCGATCCCGAGCGCTTGGCGCTGGCGCTGGACGAAATCGGCCGCAGCGGCGCACTCGATGCCGCCGTCGGGCAGGCGCGCGCCCTCGCCGACGAGGCCTGCGGCCTGCTTGACCACCTGCCGGACAATGACTGCAGAAGTGCGATTTCCGACCTGGCCGAATTCGTAGTTGACCGAGTCCGCTGACCGCGGGCGGCTTGATCCGCCGCAGATCCGGGCGATGTTTGACGCCATCGCCCCAACCTACGATCGCATCAATCGAATGATCAGCATGGGGCTGGACAACGGCTGGCGCCGCCGGGTGATCGATGTGGCGTTGGCGGATCGGCCGAAGATTCTGCTCGACATCGGCACCGGCACCGGGGACCTGGTGGCCCTGGCGCGGCGCCGGGGGTCGGACCGTTTGCTGGCAATCGGAGTTGATTTCTCACAAGCGATGCTGCTGGCCGGGCGCCCGCGAGTTCTGCGTGCCGGCGGCCACCTGGCCCGCGCCGACGCGCTGCGCCTTCCTATCGGCGACGGTGCGGTTGATGCGATCGTTTGCGCATTTGTGGTCCGCAATCTGTCCGACCGCAAGGCGGCGTTTTCCGAGTGGCACCGGGTGCTGGGGAGCGGCGGGCGGTTGGTGATCCTGGAAATGACGCCGATGGGCAACGGCCCGCTGGCGCGATTGTTCAGGTTCTACTTCGCCGGACTGGCGCCGCTGCTGGGCCGGTTAGCCAGCGGCCACCGTTTCGCCTACCGCTATCTCCCGGCGTCGGTGGAACGGTTTCCCGGACCGGCGGAGCTGGCCCAGGAACTTGCTCGGGCCGGATTCGAGCAGGTCAGTTGGGAGCGGTGCGGATTCGGCAGCGTAGCGATTCATGCGGCCACCGCAGCCGCGGGGCATCCATGAGCGTGGCCGTGTGCGCGGTCGAACGCCAGCGGGTGTGGGCGCAGCTGTTCGGGCCGACGTCCACAAACAGCTTCCTGCAACGCTGGGAGTGGGGTGAGGTCAAGCGCCGCAGCGGCTGGAAGCCGCTGCGCATCGGGGCCTTCGCCGGCCAAACCCTTGTGGCAGGTGTGCAAATCCTGGTCCAGCGGCATCGCCCGCTGGCGTTCCTGCCCCCGGTTGGATTGGCCTACGTACCGCGCGGCCCGGTCGGCCGGGTCGAGGACGGGGTCGCCGAGGCCCTGCTTGCGGCCGTCGTCGACGCCGCCCGCGCCAACGGCGCCAGCCTGCTGCGGGTGGAACCGCCGGCCGGCGGCGCCAACTGGACTTGCCCGGCGCTGCTGCAGTTGGGATTTGAGCCGAGCGACCAGCGTGTCCAGATCAGGCACTCAGCTTACGTGGAATTGGGCCGACCAGAAAGCGAAATACTTGGCAGTTTTAAGTCCAAAACCCGCTACAACACGCGTTTGGCCGAACGGCGCGGCGTTACGGTGCGCCGGGGTGGAAAGCCGGATCTTGACAGCTTTTTTGACCTGACGGTCGAGACCGGGCGCCGCGACGGATTCGCCGTCCACGACCGCGGATATTACGGCACCGTCTTTGACGCATTTGCGCCCGCTGATGCGGCGCTGTTTGTAGCCGCCCACGAACAGAGCGACCTAGCCGCATTGATGGCGGTCAAAACCGGCCGCGAGGCGGTATTTCTGTACGGAGCGTCGACATCGCGCGAGCGGCGACGCATGCCCAGCTACGCGACGCAGTGGGCGGCGATGCGCTGGGCCCGCGCCAATGGCTGTCAACGCTACGACTTGTGGGGGATGGCCGATCCCGAGAATCCCGGGGACCGTATGGCCGGCGTCAGCCGCTTCAAGCGTGGTTACAACGCTGAGCCAATTGAGCATCCGGGGGCGTTCGACCTGCACCTGTCGCGGCCGCTCTCGAAGTTGGTCAAGGCCCTGTTGCCGATCTATAGCCAGATGCTCGCCAACCGATCGCAACCCGAACCGGCGTCGAATTGAAACTCGCCCAGCTGGCTGCGGCAATCGGCTGCAACGTCGAACCCGCCAAGGGCGAGCGCCACATCACGGCGATCGCCTACGACTCGCGCCGCGCCGCGCCCGGATCGCTGTTCGTGGCGATTCCCGGAAACGTGGCCGACGGACACGAATTCGTCGATCAGGCAATCGCTGCCGGCGCGGTTGCGGTGGTCTCGCAACGCCCGCTGCCGCTGCCTCAAGCCGTGACCGGGATCGTCGT
This sequence comes from Chloroflexota bacterium, assembly GCA_965217845.1. Taxonomy (GTDB): domain Bacteria; phylum Chloroflexota; class UBA11872; order UBA11872; family VXNJ01; genus VXNJ01. Next base: position 1,199,475 of record OZ244573.1, on the reverse strand, counting down.
GGCCGACCCGCGGGCGGCGCTGGCTCAATTGGCCCGACGTTTCTACGGCGCCGCGGACCGCTGCCTGGGTCTGATCGGGGTCACCGGCACCGACGGCAAGACCACCACCTGCTCGCTCATCGCGCACCTGATTGCCGGGGCCGGGTCCGGGTGCGGCCTGATATCGACCGCGCAACTGGGCGTGGGTGGAGTTTTTTCAGACCGGTCAGAACACGAGACGACACCATCGGCGCTGCGCGTGAATGCCATGTTGGCGCAGATGGCAGCAGCGGGCGACCACTGGGCGGTGATCGAGGCGACCTCGCACGCGCTGGACCAGCAGCGCGTGGACGGATTGAGCTTTGATCTGGCCGTGTTCACGCGCATCACGCACGAGCACCTGGAATACCACCACACGATTGATGGTTACGTTGCCGCCAAGGCGCGCCTGGCGGATCTGGTTGAACAGTCCGGCAGCCAGGCCGATCCCGGCACGCTGGTGCTAAATGCCGCCGATCCGCATACGGCCACGATCGCACGTGGTCGCCGCTGCCGCCAAATTTCCTACGGGCGCGGAGTCGGTGACGTGCAGAGCGGTCGCGAACGGATGAGTTCGCGAGGAATCGAATTTTCGATTGCGACGCCCTGGGGGACCGGCGCAGTGGAAGCCCCGTTGCGTGGCGAATTCAATATCGAGAACATCCTGGCCGCCATCGCCGCCGGGGGCGCCGCCGGGTTTGAATTGGGGGCCCTGATTGACGGTTGCCGGACGTTTGGAGGGGTCGCCGGGCGCATGCAGTTTGTCGATTGCGGGCAGGACTTTGCCATCGTGGTCGACTACGCCCACACCCCGGCCAGCCTCAGTGCGGTCCTTACCGATCTGCGCCGGCAGAGCGGCGGCCGGCTCATCGCGATGTTTGGAAGCGCCGGCGAGCGGGACGTCGAGAAGCGGTCGCTCATGGGGCGGATGGCGGCCGAACTGGCCGATCTAGCGGTGATTACCGACGAGGATCCGCGGGGCGAGGACCGCGACCAGATCGCCGCGCAGATCGTGGCCGGACTGCGGCAGGCCAAGCCATCATGTCGCTATGCGGTAATTCACGACCGCCCCCAGGCGGTGGCCTTTGCGATATCACAGGCGCGTCCGGGAGACGTGGTGGCGCTGCTGGGCAAAGGGCACGAGCGGAGCATCATCGGCCCGCAGGGCGAGGTCCCTTATGACGAGGTCGCCACCGTCCGCGGCGCGTTGGCAGCCCAATCCTGAGGCTCCGGCCGGTAGGGCCTATACCGCCTGACGGCCAGAGAGCTGGGGCTGGATCGAGTCCTAGTTCCCGGCCACGCTCGAGGTGCAAGCGCCTTCATCAACCGCCCCGCCGGTGGTCTTGAAGGACTGCCCGCAGGAGCAGTCGGCCTTCGACAGCGGGTTGCTGACCGAAAAGCCCTGTCCCATAAGCCCGTCGGAGAAATCGATCACCGCCCCCTCGAATAGCGGCAGGGTCATCGAATCCACAAACAGCCTCACGCCTAGCGACTCCGTGACCAGATCGGTGTCGGTCGGTCGGCGCGCGATTCCCAGTTGGTATTCCCAACCGCCACAGCCTCCCGGGGCGACCGCCACCTTCATCGCCGCATCGTCATATCCCTGGGAATCGACGATGCTGTGGAACGCATCGGCGGCGGCGGTAGTCAGCGAGACGTCGGGAATGGAGATTTCGGAAGCCATCTTGGGTTCAATACGCTTCGGTAGCGCGGACACGGGCAAAGTGTGCTTGCCTGATATTAATCGGATTCCGGCGTTGCACGGGTCGCCGTAAGGAGATACCTTGGCGGCTCAGGGGCCCGAAGTAATCTCCGATCGCAAGTTCGATAATTGCGAAGAAGCGGGGATGACCGAGTGGTGAGGAGCGATTGCGGGCCGTGATTACTGAAACGCGCGGGTTGCCGCGCACGGTCCAGATACCGGTGAAGGGGATGACCTGCGCCGGCTGCCGGGCCAAGGTCGAGAGTGCGGTTGCCGGCGATGGCGTACTTGAATACAACGTCTCGCTGCTTACACGCGCCGCAGTCGCCCGCATCGACCCGGGCGCGACCGACGTGGAAGCGATCAGCGAGCGGATCCGCGCGGTTGGTTATCAGATCGATGTTGCGCAAGCATTGATCTCCCCACCCCCGGGCAGCCCCGAGCTACGGGCCGCGGCCATTACCACGCTCCGCCGCCTGGACGGGGTCGTTCGGGCCGAGGAGCGGGGCGACCACCTTTGGTGCGAGTACTTTTCCGATTACGTCGGTCCCCAGCAGATCACCGCATCGCTTGACGGCATCGGGGTCACGGCGCAGACACTGAAGGTTCTCGCCGTCGGAAAGGGTTCGGACCCGGAACCCGACAGCGGCGGTCCGGCCCGGATAGGCGCTGTAATCGAAGCCGGTTGGGACCGGATCGACGACGCCCTGCCCGATTGGTTCGGTCCGGTCGCCGGGATCGCCGCCGGGCTGGTGGTGCTGTGGGGTCAGGCGGAATGGATTCCGGCCCCGGCGGCATTGCGGAACCTCCCGATTCTGGGGCTGGTGGCGGCGGCCGTTTTCGTGCTGCTGGGCTCCGATTACCACCGCGCCGCCTGGCGCGCACTGCGCACCCGCAGCCTTGACATGAACTCTCTGGTTTCGATGAGCACCGGCGTGGCACTGCTCTGGAGCGCCATCGAGATCGGGCGCAGCACGCTTAGCGGCCAGCCCGCGGGCGAGGTGTTCCTGGCCGAGGCTGCCCTGGTCATCTCGATCGTCGCCCTCGGTCAATTCCTGCAGGAGCGCGCACTGGCGGCCACGACGCGTCCGTATGAATCGCTGTTGGAAATCGTCGGAGCCGGTCAGGCCCAGGTCGAGCGCGATGGAGCGATCGTGCAGGTAGGGGTTCGCGAACTGCGCCCCGGCGACATCCAGGTAGTGCGCCCCGGCGATCAAATTGCCCTCGACGGGGTGGTCGTTTCAGGGCGCTCCACCGTCGATGAAGCTCTGATCACCGGCGAGGCGCGCCCGATTGAAAAGGCCCCGGCGACAAGGTTGTGGGGTCGACGATCAATCACGATGGTTCGCTGCGAGTCGCGGTCGAACAGGCGTGCGACCGCACCGTGCTGGCCCAGATCGTGCGTGAGGTGGAGTTGGCCCACGGCCGCCGCGGCCACGGCGAGGCCGCCCTGGCCAAGTTCATAAACGTCTATGTCCCGGCAATCGTGCTGGTCGGACTGGCGGCGACGGCGGGGTGGCTGCTGCTGGCGCCGGACGCCGGACCGGCAGCGGCCTTCCGGACCCTGTTTACGGTGCTGGTAGTGGCCTGCCCCTGCGCCATCGGACTTGCGATTCCGGCTGCAACCACCGTCGGGATCTCGCTGGGCGTGCGCAACGGCATCCTGGTTCGAGATCCGGCCGTGATCGGAGTGGCGGGCCGCGTCGACGTCCTGCTGCTGGATAAGACCGGGACGCTCACTCACGGCCGCCCGCGAGTGGTCGCAATCGAGACCGATCCCGACCTTGACCAGGCGGGCGCGATCGCCCTGGCCAGCGGCGCCGAAACCCATTCCGAACACCCCATCGGGCGGGCGATCCGGGAATTGGCGCGTGAGCGCGCGATATCGGCGGGGGCGGCGAGCGAGTTTGCGGCTGATTTCGGCGGCGGCGTGCGGGCGCGCGTGGCCGGCTGCGAAGTGCTGGTTGGATCGCCTCAATACCTGCGGGAAAATTCGATCGCACCGCGTGAAGTTCCAATCGATGCCCAGTACGCGGTCGCCCAGCTGGCCGTTGATGGGCGGGCGGTCGCCAGTTTTGCGCTCGAAGACGAAATCCGCACCGAAGCGGCAGCCGAAATCAGTCGCCTCAAGGGCGCCGGAATAGAACCAATCCTGGTGACCGGCGACCGGATGGCAGTGGCCAAGAAGGTAGCGGCGTCAGTTGGGATCGACAGCGTGCACGCCGAACAGAATCCATCCCAAAAAGCAGAACTTGCCGCCACCCTCAAAGCGCGCGGGCAATGCGTGGCGATGGTTGGCGACGGCGTAAACGACGCGCCAGCGCTGGGCCGGGCCGACGTCGGAATCGCCGTCGGTACGGGATCCGACCTGGCCGCCCATGCCGCCCAGATGAGCATCGTATCCGGCGGCCTGGAGCGCATAGCGGCCTCGCTCCTGCTCATTGGCAAGATACGCACCACGGTGCGCACGAACCTGGCGATTGCCTTCGGCAGCACCGCGCTGCTGGTTACCCTGGCCACCGGCGTCTTCTACCCGGTGCTTGGTTTTCAGTTCAATCCGATTCTGGCGGCGGCGGCGATGGGGCTAAGCATCCTATTGGTGCTGGGCAATTCACTGCTGCTGCGCTACGGGCGAATCGTGAATCCCACCGCGCGCTGAACCTGTCCGTCGATTAACACTGCGGCCGAGTAAGCACCCGGAGTTGCATCACCGGGGTCAAGGTAGAAGGCGAAGTAACCGCGCGTAAATGCCGACTGCACCGGTTGCTCGAAGGTAAATACCGGCTCGCCTTCGCGGCTCCAGCCGATACCGATAGTCGTTTCGGGCCCGATCCCTATGAACTCGACCGATACGTACACGCGTTCACCGGAATCGAACATTGCCGCCCGCTCCCGCGGTCTCTGCTGTGAGTCGATCGAGCGGGCGACCGCCACCACGCCCACCCGGCCGCGCACCGCTACCGTCGGGATGGGCGTGGGAGCCGGGATGGTCGGGGTTGCCGTCGGCGGCGGGACGGTCGGAGCGGGAGTTGCAGTCGGGGTCGCGGTCGGTTGCGATGGGGGCGCCGGAGTCGGCGCAATGATGGGCGGCGGAGCCTCAGGAGTGGCGGTGACGATTGGCGGGGCGGGGGACGCTAGCGTGGCCGTTGCCCGCACGGTCGGGGCGGACGGGGCCTGGGACTGATCGCAGCCGGCCAGGAAGAAAGAAGCCGCGCACAGCAGCGCGAGGGCTCCCAAGCACGTCTGCGATCTGGCGACGTAAGGCCGCCCGACCCACCTAGTGGGATCACTCATGCCGACCAACAAACACCTCGCCGTGCCCGGATTTCCGGGCAGAGCCCGATTCTAGGTGGCCGGATTGGCAGCCACCACTGCGGCGCTCGAGCACAAGCATGGAGGCGGCAACCGGCGCGTACCCGGAGCCATCAGGTCAAATGTTTGATTTTTCGGGCATACCCGGACAGTCGATCTTGTCGAACCGCAGGACTTCGGTCCCAAGTGACATCCCGGCCGCCTTGGCGCGCATTGCGTTCATGTGCGGCGCGGCAGCATGTTCGGCCAGGGCCTCGGCTGAAGCCCAGCGTTCCACCACGACCAGTTTTTCGGGTTCGTCCTGGCTGCGATGCAAAGTGTAGTGCAGGCAGCCCGATTCTTCATGCACGTTCATGATGTTGTCGGAGAAGAGTTCGATGAACCGGTCGGTTTTGGCCGGATCGGTCGTGATAAGGGCGATAACGGTCAGCTCGGACACCAATTGCTCCAATGCGCTGGCGGGATCGATCGATCTTATTGATCCAGTGATCGGGGTCAGGCGCAGGGACCGGCCGAGCGCAGCTTCCAGGCCGAAAAGCTGACCAGGTTATCGCAGCTGCTATCGCGCACCGGCGCACCGGGCTCGTCGACGCGCGCTATAGCCTGCACCCCGATGCTCTGCGGCAGCTCCGGATAGGAGCGCATCGCGCCGGCGCGTCCGTTGGCGAATACCTCCACAACCGAGGCGTCGACAAAAACGCGCAACTCCACGTCCTGGCCCCGCGGCAGGTGCAGGCGACCCCCCGAGACGGTGCGGTGATTGCGGGCCTCAAGGCTCGAAGCGGAAGCGTCCAGGGTCAGCCAGTCATTGGCGAAACCGTAGGTGATCTGGGTCCGCTCCTGGCCGTCACCGGAATCGAGCACGCTCAGCCCGCAGATGCCGTGCTCTGCCCAGCTGAAGCGGGCAATGATCTCGATCCGGTCCCCGGAGACCTTTTCTGGTTCGCGCCAATCAGGCGTAGGCGATACGCGCAGGGATTCCACCTCGGGAACCGGGCAACTTAGCAACCGCCCGGCGCCATCTGAGCCCAGCACGCGCGGCAGGCTCTGCACGCCGGACCAACCGGCGGCGATCTGCAATTGCGACGGACGCTCTTCTTGCAGCCAACCGATCATGATCCGACGTCCGGTTTCATCGGTGTAGCTCTGCGGTGCGTAGAACGACCGCCCCAAGTCGACGTTTCCTCCCGGAATTCCCTCAAACACCTGCCCGTGGCCGGGTGCCGAGTAGTAGAAGACTCGCCTGTCGGGATGCATGCTCACGACCAGGAAGTCGCGCTGGTCGACATTGAAAAAATCGGGGCACTCCCACATCGGCGAGCTTTCCTGGCCGAGAGAGGCGGCGAATACCCCGTCGTATTCCCAATTGAGAAGATCGGCCGAGCGGTATCCGAGCGCCAGACCGGCCCGGCCGCTCTCGCCCGAGCCGATGATCATCCGCCAGCCACCATCCTCGAACCAGACCGAGTGGTCTCTAAAGCCGGTGGTGCGCAGTCCTGCCGGCGGTCCGGCGATGACCGGGTTGCCCGAATATTTTTCAAGGCGACTCAGGTCTTCGTTGCCGAATGCGATGCAGGCCCGTTCCGGCGCCACGCCGGTGTAGATGAACACCGGTCGGCCGTCGCTGCTAACGGCGCAGCCCGAATAGCAGGAAAGCGGGTCCGCGCCGGCCTGGCCGGGCGCCAAGGCGTTGGGAAGGATCTCCCAGTCGATCAGGTTCGCCGAACGTGCATGTCCCCAGTGAATTTTTTCCGCCCACGGGTTTTCGGGATTGTGTTGGAAAAACATGTGATGGGCACCACGGTGTTGGATCAATCCATTGGGGTCGTTCATCCAGTTGGCGGCTGGCTGGAAGTGGTAATTGGTGCGGTGGCGGGTATCCATAGGTCGGGGGTTCACAAACGAGAGGGAATCGAGCGCAGTTCGATTAAACCCAAATCAGCCGTGAGGGGTGGCCACCGGGATTTTTGCCAAAAAGTGAACCACGGTTGTCAAACGGGGCGTGAGCTTGGCTTGGCCGCACTTTTGCACCGGCGGTTGCCTTGCCAGGGAAATTGCTGCGCGCAGGCGTTGACCGATACGTCCTGGCTGCCGGTTGCTAGGTCGATTGGGTTCGAAACGGATCTTTTGTCCGAAGTTCCGGGAAAAGGCTGAAGTCGCGATCACGGGTGAGTAGTACCTCGGCGCCGTAGGCCACGCAAAGTGCTGCGATTTTGGCATCGTGCACGGTGCGGCCATTCACACGCGGGCGGCGCGCGAAACGCTCAAATATTTCCATGAACCCTTCTGTTTCCGACAGCAATAGCGCCGACGGCGATGCCACCCAGGCCTTCAGTTGCCGCCAGGCAGCATCCCGGTCAATTGAATCCGGCCCCCAGATTCGGGAATTGGTAACGACGCTAAGAAACTCAGAACACACCGGCCAAGGAATCGCCCAGGGGGAATCGCCCTCCGCCAAAGTCTGAAGCAGTCGGACCGCCGGCCGATGCTCTCGCGACTCCCTGCGGTGGGCGTAAACGAGTACATTGGTGTCGACGACGATCACCGCAAATCATCATCCCCGTAAATGATGTCGCGCAACTCCGGCCAGGAGTAGTTCTCCAGCGGGTCCGGGGAATTTTCGGACCCCACGCTAAAGTCCCGCAATCGGTAGTTGGGTCGCAATTTTTTCGCGAACAATACGGTCCGCAGTCCTTCCTCCACGACCGCTCGCAGCGGACGGCCGGTCTCCCGGCCAAGCTTTTTTGCTTGTTCCAGCAACTCATCGTCGATTTCGATCGTCGTCTTCATCTCGCCATATTGCCCATATTCCCGTATATGGCTCTCCCATATCGCAAGTATGCCGCATGCCGCAATAAATCGAGTGTTGTCCTTCTAGGTCAATCGAACCTCGGATATGCAGGGATCCGGCTCCGCCATCAGGCGTTGGCCGAAATTAGCAGCTTGTCTATTAGCGATTCCACCAATTGCCCTTCAGTTGAGGATGCCAACCACTTCCGAATCTCGCGGCGGGCGATGGTGACACTGACTGCTCCGCGGCTCTGCCGAAGCTCCTGGAGTGCTGTTTCGGCTCCGTTGCTGGCGGAAGCACCGGCAGCAGAAATCTCCCAACGCAGATGATTCGCCGCGTCAAATCGCGGAATCGGAAGTCTCCATAGGTGCTTATGCAAGGCTCTTGGCCCAAACTGCCCAACCGGCATTAACCCACTAACCGCCAAATACAATGCTTCGCTGTTGATGACAGCTATCAGATAGTTGGCCTCATCGAGCGATTCGCAAGGAATCCAAAACAATTTATGGTCGGCAATCGCGATTGGGTCCGGTAGGATCGCCGCCGTGGGTCGACCCGAAGCAGCGTAGGCGACCCGAAGTCCCGTTTCCTCAGATCGCATCCGCTCCAATTGCGCCCCTAGTTTCCCGAAGAAATCAATCTGCTCGACCAGCGATTTGCCGTCGTTGGGTTTCTTGTTCTCGTCCCATAACCTGGCCATCGTCCGCCAACGATCACGCACTCGCTCCCCCAACGGATATGGGTCGATTCCTCCCAACGCATCGCTCTTCAGGGCGATGTGAAGCGAAGTCTTTCGCAAGGGCAGCACGGCTTTGAGCGGATTTAGCGTCACGTACGGGGCTAGCGTTTCGCCCAAGTGGATGTCGAACACGTGTTCCGATTCGACGGTCATCTCGTGAAAAGACGTCAAGGGCAGATTCTTCCACGGCTTTTTATCGAACGTGCCACGGCGGGGGTTGGTAACCTCCGTGCCCGGAGGCCGAATTTTTGAAGACCCCTGGCCAGGTTCGACGAATAACAGGCAACGTGGAAACAGGGTGGCCCCGTTGCGGAATCTATCCCCATAGGGGGACGCCATTTCACCCGACGTGTCGTATAACTGGCGCCGTTCATCCCGGGACATCTGTCCACCGGCCGGTCCGCGCCAACGTTCGGCGGCGATAGCGAAGCTCGCTTTCTCTCCAACACTTCCGAACATCACACAACTGGCTACGGGAATGAAATCGTTCGGAACCAGGCCTTCAAGGTCCCATGGCAGCTTCCAGGCCAGATCCATCTGAATAGTTCGCCCGCTGGCGGTATCGGTCCAGTTGCCGCGCCGCCAGGCCGACCACTGCCCCGTCTGCAGCGCCGAATGTGGAAGCACGAACCCCATCTGTCCGCCGTCATTTAGGTAAAGGTGGGCGCAGCGGGTATAGAAGAGCCCGGCGATGTCCTGGTGGGTCGCGTAACGCCCGCCCGACCAGATGCCGTACGCGCGACTAAGCTCCTTCATGCGGTCGCGGACAATGCCGTCGGTCTGGTTGTAATTGATCCAGGGCGGATTGCCAACGATTACGTCAACCTTTCGCTGCCCCAAAGCAATCGGACGTACAAGGTTGCGGGCGTAATAGGCCCAAATGTGATTGCGGCCCTCGTGGTGCAGTTCGGACAGCTGGCGGGCGGTATGGATAAGGTCGTGCTCTTTCGAAAGTATCGGATCACTCTGAAGCCAGGCCTCGGGATCGCCGCCGGGGCGTTCAATTTCCCGCGCCAACTGGTGCATAGTGTCAACGAACCAATCGCCCATCTCCACGAGCGCGACCGGAAAACACAGCTCGCGGGGTATGTGCTCATCCCCGGTCCGAATGGGGACTACCGCCGATTCCCCGAACAACTAGCCGCCGCGGTACCCGGTGCGCAGCTGCAACGAATCGCCCAGATAGACCGGCACCGTCGTTCCCTGGCGCCAGCGCGCGTCTCTTAACAGTTCGCGGACCGCAAACAGCCAGGTGGCCCGCGCCAGCAGCACCGCTAAGGGGTGTACGTCCATGCCGACGACGTTGTTGAGGACCCAGTCCAACATCCGCGAAGGGTCAATCCCGGCGCCTCGGGCGGCGTTGATGTAGCGCCGCAGCGCCGCATAGAGAAACGTCCCCGATCCGCAGGCCGGGTCCAGGACGCTTTGACGGAGCGGATCGGTCACCACTTCCTCAACGATTGCATCAGCCAGCCACTGCGGGGTGTAGTACTCCCCGAGCTCGCGGCGTTCGTCGGCGGAAATGACCGTCTGGTAGAGGATTCGGGCGAAATCCTGGTCCAGACTGGTCCATTCGAACCGGTCGACTGCCTCGGCCAGCGGAACCAGCCAATCCTTGAATCCGTCCACTTCGGCCGGCCAGGAGAAGAACCTCTGATTGATGGCCCCGTGGGTTCCGGTATCGAGATAGAACCGGTTGCCGCCAAGGAGATCGCCGGGAGAGTGCTGCGCTATCTCCGCGGCATTGAGGCCAAACGCGGCGTGGATCGCGATTCCCACCGTTGCCGACAGATAGGTGTGCCGCAGAAACAGGTCTTCAGAATCTGAAACCTGTCCGGCCTCTCCAAGGGCGGCTGCCAGCAAATCCTGCCAGAGTTCCTTCTTGACTTCGATCGAGGCTTGATTGGGGGCATGGCGGCGAAGTTCGCGCAAACCGGTCGATTGCCACTCGGTACAAGTGGCTCCCTGAACCCAGCCGGGCCGCTATATTGGCCGGGGTGGACGCCAGCGGCCCGGGATCGGCCGATATCTGCCTGGAAAGCCACTCATACAGCAGGGACCACTTGTCCGCGTTCTCCAGCCGCAGAATGTCGCCGGGCGCGGGATCTCGGCGGCCCTGCCCGGGCCAGCGCAGCACCCAGCTGCGCCCGTCGACAAGGACCCCGTATCGAACCTACGGCGCCTCGGTCCGGGCGGCTTCCAGGTAGGCGTCCAGCTGGCCCAGGTGCTGGTGGCTGACATTTGGGCCCAACCCGACGCGCGTCTTGAACTCGAAGATGTGCGACCCGCCGATAAGATCCGCGCGACCGTCTCCGATCGCGATTTGTTCGCTCAGATCCCGCGACCGAAACAGTCCCGCCGAGACCAGGAAATCGCGCACCGCGCTGGCGATGTTCTGCTCGGTTTCACCTTCACCGTGGGGGCGCAACATTTCGCGGGCGATTTCGGTAATCGCCGGATTGTCAATGCGCGGGGACGTCCTCTACCGGCCCGGATATTCGATTTCCGGAGTAATCGGCAGTGCACGCGGTCCGGCCTGCCGCACGCCCGGTGGGATGGGTGCTTCAGGCGAACGAATCTGTTCGTTCAGCCACCTATAAAGCAGCGGCCAATCTTTGGCCTCTTTCGTCTCGAGGATTTCCTCCTCAGCGGCAGCAGTACCCAACTGTCCGGGCCGCCGCGGCACCCAGTGGCGCCCGTCGGCAAGGATCCCCCAACGAATCCCCGGCGCCGCGAACTCGCGCCGCAACAGGCAGGCATCGACCTCCAGCACCCAGCGCGGATCGGGGCGGCCCATCACCCCTATCCGCCACTTGAACCCGAACGCGTGGGTCGGGGTAACCAATTGGGCCAAGGCCGGTTCAAACAGCACGTTCTCGCGGACCTGGTCCGGTTTGACAAGTCCCGACCTGACTAAGAATTCGCGCACCGGGCGGGCGATGTTCTGTTCCGCCTGCAGTTTGCTGTATTGATCAAGGATCTCCTGAAAGATCGCGGTGATCGCCGCGTCTGGATCGGCAAGTCCTGGGATGTTCGGATTCATCGGCGGCGACACCGCCCCGGCCGGATCGTGACCGACAGCGCGCGACGCGGACAAGAATTCAGATTGCGAACGACATTGAAACACATGGCATCAACTCTAGCAAACACGGCAGATGTCGTTCACCGGCCGGACCCGCGTTTGCGGGCCAGGATCAGACCGTCGGCGATCGGCAGCAGGACCGAATCGGTGCGTTCATCGGCGCTGACGCACTCGTTTAAGTCCCGCGACCGGCGAGCCCGTTCGGCGTCCTGCGATTCGACTCCGGAAAAGGCGTTGTCGATCAGGATCACACCGCCTTGGCGCAACCGCGGCAGGGATTCTTCGTAGTAGCGCCAGTTCGAGCTCTTGTCGGCGTCCAGAAATACGAGGTCGAATTGCTCTTCCCGCGGCATCGCTAATATCGCCGGCAGGGCCTCACCCAGGCGCAACTCGATCCGATCGGCGAGCCCGGCGCGCTGCCAGTAGCGCCTAGCAACCGCCGTCCATTCGGCGCTGTCGTCGCAGCAGATCAGCTTGCCGTCGGGCGACAGGGCGCGGGCGATGCAGATCGAGGAATAACCGGTGAACGTGCCGATTTCGAGCGCCCGTCGGGCACCGATCATGCGAGTCAACAGATACATGAACGAACCCTGTGCGGGTGCGATCTGCATACCGGCCCAATCCGGGGTCAACGCGTCGGTCTCGGCGATCAGTTCGGACAGCAACTCGTCCGGGGGCATGCTTACCGCAGTCATGTGGTCGTAAAGGACGTCGTTAAGAGCGTGGTACTTGCGCCGCACCGGTCTATCCGCGTGGTGGGGGCGCATCGCCGGCGCGGTTGGCCAGCGTTCGGGCGCTTAGCTGGTAACGGGGTTCAAAACCCTGGCGCAGGCGGTCAATTTCAGCAACCATCAGGGCGAAGAAGCGTGTCCGCGAGGACCTGGTGTTACCGGCGATGTGGGGTGAGATGAATACGTTGGGCAGGTCGCGGATTTCGGAATCGACCGGAATCGTATCGGGGTCGAAGACGTCCAGGCAGGCGCTGATGTCACCGCCCCGACAGCGCTCGATCAAGGCTTGCGAATCGACTACCGCGCCGCGCGAGACGTTCACAAAAACGCAATCGGGGCGGATCAGGCCCAGTTCGCTGGCGCCGATGCGGCCCTGCGTGGCCGGGGTAAGCGGCAGCAGGCACACGATCACGTCGGCGAGCGCGAATGCCGCCTCCCAGCCGACGAGCTCAAACCCCAACGCGTCGGCGGTTTCGATCGGGATGTAGGGGTCGTGAACTAGTACCGGGGTATTGAACGGGCGCAGGTATTCGATCAGACGCCGCCCGATGTGTCCGCAACCGAGCAGGCTGACGGTCTTGCCTTCCAGCTCGCCGCGCCGGTAGAAAGGCAGGTCGGGGCGCGTGTCGCCGGAGGGGACGGCCTCGTGGTTGACGATGCGTCGGAAAAGCGCCCCGGCATCGCGCAGTCCGATCATCATCAGCGCCAGCGCCCATTCGGCGACCGGATAGGAGGACCCCTGGGTGGTGTCGACCGCAGTCAGGCCGCGGGCGGCGCAGGCGGCCACGTCGATCCGTCGGGCCAGACGGTCACCCTCAAGCTCGCCGACCAGGCGCAAACGCGGCGCTATCGCCAGCAGCGAACCGGTAATCCGAGGGGAGCCGTGGCACACCACTAACGCGTCCAGCCCGGCCGCAAATTCGGCCAGCGCGGCTTCGGCCGGGGCGTTGTACGGCGGCGGGCGGCGCCAGTCCGATTCGAGATCGGATTCGAGCCAGCTGAAGGTCGCGAAGCGCTCCAGCCGGGCCAGATCGCGAGCGCCAATGTATTCGGCGCGCACATGGGCATTGGCACAGAGGCCGACTGCTAATTTGGCTGTAACCGGCGCACCTCCGCTCGTGTTTGGCCGGGCGGTGCCGGACCCTCAAATAACGATAATGACGGGCAGCGCGCAAATGGGGGTCCGATGTCAAAACCAAAGGTTCTGGTGACCGGTGCAACCGGCCAGATCGGCCGCACCATCATGGAGGATCTGGACGAGCGTTGGCAGCTGATCGGAACCTCGCGCAGCGCCAATCCGGACCCACGATTCGTGCAGTTGGACTTTTCCGACATGGACGAGACCGTGGCCGCTTTTTCGGGCCAGGACGCGATCGTGCACATGCACGCCAAGGCCAACCACGACACCGACGAATTCGAACCCTACCTGCGTTCCAACATCGTCGATCTCTGCGCCGCATATGAGGCCACCCGGCGTGCGGGCGTGAAGCGCTTCATCTTCGCCAGCTCCAACCACGCCGCCGGCTGGCAGGAGTTGGCGGGCCAGGCGGCCAGTCCGCACGTTGGCTACCGTCCGGACGGCTTCTACGGCGCCGCCAAGGTCTACGGCGAAGCTCTGGGGCGCTACTACGCCGATCGCTACGGCATGGAGGTTGTCTGCCTGCGGATCGGCAGTTACAAGTACCGGGCCAAACCGACCGATTGGGAGGGGCGGCGGATCCTCTCCACCTGGCTGTCCGACCGGGACCTGGTCAATCTGGTCGAGCGCGCGGTAGAGGCGGAGGGGATTTCTTTCGGCGTCTACTACGGCGTTTCGAACAACGCGCGGTCCTATTGGGACATAACCTCGGCGGTCGCCGAAATCGGGTACATTCCGCGTGACAATGCCGAGGAGTACGCCGATGCGGTTGTCGCCGCCGGCGGCATCTCCGGCCTGTGGGGGATCGACATCCCTGGAATCATCGAATCGAGTTGAGATGGCAGCACAAGTCGAAGGCACTCTGCGCCAGCGGATGATCGCCCGCCTGGCAGACCGCGGGGCGAGCGAATTGCCGGGGCTGGACGGCCAATTCCTGGCGGCGCGGCGGTCGCTGGACGACGATCCTGACTCCTACTTCACGCTTGAGCTTTCCGACGGCGAGTGGGTGCTCGAGTGGACTCGCGACCGCGGTCAGCTGGGGCGCCGGCAACGGGCCGGTCTGGAGCGTTACGCCGACGCCGTATTGGCGGCCAAAGTAGGGGCGCTGCGGGATGCCCTGCAAGGCCCCTTGACACTGCTGGCAGCATCCGAACTGCTGGACCTGCCGGTCGATTTGGTCGCTGCCGCCGTCGCGAATGGGTCGCTGCCCGCCCGCGCTGGCGACGGGTCCAGAATGACAGTGGCATTCGCGGACCTCCTGGACTGGGGGAATGCCAATCAGGACCGCCTGGGCGGCTGGTTCCGTCTCGACCCGACGCTGGAGATCAGCCGGGCCTAACGACCGGTGCGCCGCCAGCGCAGTCAGCGAACTTTGGAGAAACCCTTCTCGTAGGGACGGGCCCGCTCTACCGGCTTGAACCGCCAAATGCGCTGGCCGTGGCGGGTCGCATCATCCGATCGGTTCAGGGTCTCCCCAGCCACAAAGGACCCGCCCTGCGGCATCGGCAGTCCGCGTACGCGGTCACGGAAGCTGCCGCGGCCGCGCGCCAGGTCGTGGACGTCATGACCCTGCTCATGCAGTTGCTCCAGGACTTCGGAAAGGGTCAGTTCGATGCCACACGAACAGCCGAAACTGTCCGTCCAACGCAGACGGGCCTTGCGAATCGAAAGCTCGTGGCCGTCGGGACACTTGATGACAAATACCTTTTCGCGACTGCGTGGCCTTCGATCGGCTTCCGTTGAAGCCATCATTCCTCCGTTGTCTGCGGCGCTTGGCGGCAACCCGTGCTCCAGCTCAATCTTATTTTTAGGAGTCCCCGGTCCGTCTAGACGCTGGGCCGGCAGACCACGATAAGTTGCCCGCCGGGGTCATCGAACGGGCGTCGATCGAATCCGCCGTAGGTCGATTCGATCCAAAATCCTGCTCCGGCAATCACGCCCGCCAGTTCCGACCAGCCGTAAAGGTGCAACCCGTAGCTGTGGCGGCTGGCGATCCCGCCCTGCCCATGGCGGTAACTCACATGCGAGACTCCGGTCCGGCGTTCGGGATCGTAGTGGTAAACACGGTCCCGCCACCAGCTCCCGGAACCGCCGGCCAGCGGAGCAGTATCTTCATCGGGTAGGGCATCGTAACCGGTCATCACGAACAGATCCGCCACCAGCTTGCCGCCCGGCGCCAAGAGTGCGCGCACCCGGTCGAGCACGATCGGCAATTCCTGGTGCGGCACCAGCAGCAGCGCGTTAAACGCCGCTATAACCAGGTCGAATTCGCCCTCCAGCTCCAGTTCCTGCATCGACTGCGGGTGCAGTTCGACCACACCCGGACCGAAGGCCGGTTCGGCGCGCAGCCGTTCGCGGGCCCGCGCCAGCATGGTCGGCGAGGAATCGATCCCGGTGACTATGGCTCCGCTCCGGGCGAGCGGCAAAAGTAGGCGGCCGGACCCGCAGGCCAGTTCCAGCACCCGATTTGGCGGGTGCGGTAGTTGGCTCACCCAAAACTCCAGTTCGCCGCTGCGTGGACCCGGATATTCGAGGTCGTAGTGCGACGCGACGGAATCATAGGCGCGGCGGTTGTCCACTCCCTATTCGTCCCCCCTCGCCGCCGCCCGGGCCCGGTTGTGGGCAATGCGCAGCGGGCGTGGTATGCGATAGCCGTCGAGACAACTTACAACGGCCGCTACGGCCTGGCAAAGGGTGATGCGGTGGCCGACCGAGACGAACACCGGCCTGACCGCAGCACGCGTGCGCAGCACCTGTCCGACAACCTCGCCACGGTCCAGCAGATCGGTCCGCGCCAAGGCCTCTGGGTCCGGCTCTGCAAACTTGCCGCAGAGGCGCGACTTTGCGCAACCGACCGCCGGCACATCGTGTGTCACGCCGGCGTGGCAGGCCAGGCCGAACCGGCGCGGATGGGCGACCCCGTGGCCGTCGAGGAGCAGTAGATCGAGGGATGTCGTGACCTTGGCCAGGGCCGCCGTGACCGCCGGCAATTCGCGAAACGAGAGGTAGCCGGTTCTATACGGCACCTCCACCGCAGTTGCGGCCACCTGGCATTCGAGAACGCTCAGGTCCGAGGTGGCGACCACGCAGACGGCGGCCCAGGCGCGGTTGCCGGTGCGATCGAAATGCACATCGACGCCGGCGACCCGCTGCGGCTCGGCCGCCAGCGGTTGAATGCTCACCCGATCGCGGAGTCGCTCCTGCGCGAACCGGGCCTCGGCCAACCAGGTCCTGTCAGCGGGTGATGCCACGGCCGGCGACTGTGACCAGGGTTATCGCAACGATTCCGGTAAATGCGATGGCCCCGGTCATGGCCAGCGCGGTGGGGTCAAACAATGCCGCAAATACGATCGCGAAGAGCGAAGACGCCAGCATCTGCGAGAACCCCATCACCGCCGCCGCCGTACCCGCCATGCGGCGGAAGGGGGTGAGCGCGGCGACGGTGATGACCGGCCTGGCCACCGACGCGCCCATTGCCGTAAAGAACATCGGCACCACGATCAACGCCGCCCCGGCAATGGGCGATGCCGGTGCCCGAACCAGCAATGCCAGGCCAAACAGAGTCAGACCCCCAAGCGCGGTCAGGGCCATCCCGCCGAACAGCAGCCACGGCCCCGGTACCCGGCCGACCAACGCTCCGCTCAGGCCGCCGCCGGCCATGAGCCCGGCCGAGACCAGGCCGAACGCGACTCCGTAGAGTCCGGCGCTTATGCCGATCTCATCGATCAGCACCAACGACGACGTCGAAATGAACGTCAAGTGGCCGGCGAAAACGATTGAAACCAACGCCACTGGAACCACGTAGGCGCGGGTCGAAAAGAGGGTCCGGTAATTGCGCAGGATCTGCGGCAGATGCAGCGCCTTGGGGTCGCGCTGCAGGTTGGTTTCCGGGATCTTATAAATGTAGGCGGCAATGATGGCCACCCCCAGGAACGTCAGGGTCGCAAACACCCACCGCCATCCCACCGTCTCCTGGTAGATCCCGCCGACGATCGGCGCCAACATCGGCGCCAGGGCCATCACCACCGACATGATGGCGATGATCCGGGTGGCGCGTTCGCGGCCGTAGACGTCGATCACGGTGGCGCGCGCGATCGCCATGCCGGCGCCGCTGCCGAATCCCTGCACGATCCGGGCCCCCACCAGCATTTCGGCCGACAGCGCGAACCAGGCCAACACCCCGCCCAGGACGTAAAACGTCATTCCGACCAGTAGCGCCGGGCGGCGGCCAAATCGATCCGAGGCCGGGCCGAAAACCATCGCCGCGGTGGCTGCCGTCAGCAGATACATGGTCACCGCCAGGCGGATCGTGGCCGAATCGGCCGCAAACTCGGCCGTGATGTCGGGGATCGACGGCAGGAACATGTCGATCGAGAGCGGCGCCAGCGCCGACAGGGTGATCAGGATCGCGGTCGTAACTCGCGACTCGGCGCGGGCGGTGTCGAGGGCGGCTGGGGGCGCCGCGGCGGCGTCGGCGGGGGCTTTCATCAGGTCCTTGCAACCAGCGATGGCTTCAGCGTTTTGGCCAACGCGCGTTATCAATCTTCACACCAATTCCGTCCCCGACCCCAATGCTGTGCATGCGATTCAGTCGGGCCCGCAACTAGCGCACGACCCTGCGGCCGGAATGCAGCACCAGCGCCAGCGCAACTATCCCGGTGAGCGCAATCGCAGCAGCCATCGAAACTAGCGAAGGCGCCAGCAACGCCGCAAACGCAATCGCATACAGCGATGAGATCATCATCATCGAAAACTCCAGGACCGACGCGGCCAGGCCCGCCATGTCGCGAAACGGGGTCAACGCGGTGGCGGTGGCGACCGGCCAGGTCATCGCCGTGCCCAGCAGCGTGAAGAACATCGGCACCACCACCAGGCTCGCGCCGACCAGGCCCGATCCGGGTTCGACCAGCAGCGCGGATGCCGCCAGCAGCGCTACCGATCCGGCCGCGGTCAAGCCGATGCCGCCGATCAGTATGCGGTCGGCACGGACCCTGCCCACCAAGGCTCCGCCGATTGCCCCGCCGGCCATCAATCCGGAGGAGACGACCCCGAAGGCGACCCCGAACATCCCCGCGCTGATTCCGATCTCATCGATCAGCACCAGGGCCGAAGTGGATATGAACACCAGGTGCCCGGAGAACGTGATCGCAAAAAGGGCCACCGGCACGATATAGACCCGGGTGGAGAACAGGGTCCGGTAATTGCGCCCGATCCGACGCAGACGCAGTGCGTCGGGATCGCGGCGCAGATTGGTCTCCGGGATCCAGACCAGGTAGGCCGAAATCAGCGCCAGGCCGATCAGGGTCAGGGTCGCAAACACCCAGCGCCAGCCGACCGTCTCCTGAAAAATGCCGCCGATGATTGGGGCGACCATCGGGGCCAACGACATCACCACCCCGATGATGGCCAGGATCCGGGCGGCCCGGTCACGGCCGTATATGTCAATTACGGTGGCGGTGGCGACCGCCATGCCCACGCCGCCGCCGAATCCCTGAACGACCCGCGCCGCCACGAGCATCGGGGCCGCGATCGCGGCCCAGGCCAGGATGCTGCCGACGACGTAGAGGACCATCCCGGCGATCAGCGCCGGACGCCGCCCGAAGCGGTCTGAAATCGGGCCGAACAGCAGCGCCGAGGATGCCGACACCAACAGGTAGAGCGTCACCGTGAGTCGGATCGTGGCCGAATCGGCCGCAAACTCGGCCGCGATGTCGGGGATCGACGGCAGGAACATGTCAATCGAAAGCGGCGCCAGGGCCGCCAGCGCTACCAGGATCGCGGTAGTACGGTGCGATTCGGCGCGTCCGGCGACTACCCGATCAAGCGCCGCCGATGCGGTCATCTGGAGCGCACAGGCAGATCAGCGCATGACGTTGCGGCCGGCTAGCAGCACCAGCAGCAATGATCCAACCCCGGTTAGGGCGATGGCACTGGCCATCGAGAACGCGGTCGGATCCAGCAGCGCGCTGAACACGATCGAATAGACCGAGGACCCAACCATCATTGAAAAAGCCATCACCGCCGAAGCCAGTCCGGCCATGTGCCTAAATGGCGTAAGCGCGGCGGCGGTGGCCACCGGACGAACGATGGCCGCCCCCATGGCCGTAAAGAACATCGGCACCACCACCAGGCCCGCCCCAAGCAGCCCCGAACCCGGTTCGATCAGCCACCCGGCGGTCGCCAGCAATACCAGCGCGGCCAGCGCGGTCAGCCCGACCCCGCCGACCATGATGCGGTCGCCGCTCAATCTCCCAACGAGCATCCCACCGATGGCGCCCCCGGCCATGAAGCCGGAGGAGACGATCCCGAAGGCGACGCCGAAGAGCCCGGGGCCGATCCCGATCTCCTCAATTAGCACCAGCGCCGAAGTGGATATGAACACCAGATGACCGGCAAACATGATCGCAAACAGTGCGACCGGAACCACATAGACGCGGGTCGAAAAGAGAATGCGGTAATTGCCCAGGATGCTACTCAACCTGAGTGCATCCGGATCCTGCCGTCGATTGGTCTCGGGAATCCAGGCCAGGTAGATCGCGATCAGGGCGACGCCCATAAGGGTTAGGGTCGCAAACACCCAGCGCCAGCCCAGCGTTTCCTGGTAGATGCCGCCAACGATTGGGGCCAGCATCGGCGCCAGGGCCATCACCACGCCCATGATGGCCAGGATGCGGGCGGCGCGGTCACGACCGTAGATGTCAATGACGGTCGCGCTGGCGACGGCCATCCCGACCCCACCGCCGAACCCCTGCACGATCCGCCCCCCGACCAGCATCGGGGCCGAGATCGAAATCCAGCAGATCACGCCGCCCAGAACGTAGAACGCCATCCCCGCAATCAAGGCCGGTCGGCGGCCAAAACGATCCGAAACCGGGCCGAACACCAACGCGGCGCCCGCCGACACCAGTAGGTAAAGGGTGACCGCCAGACGAATCGTGGCCGAGTCGGCCGCAAATTCGGAGGTGATATCGGGGATCGACGGCAGGAACATGTCGATCGAGAGCGGCGCCAGCGCCGCCAGGGTTATCAGGATCGCGGTCGTTAGGCGCGATTCGGCCCGGGCCGAATTTTTTTCGGGTGATCCCGGCAGCGCAGCTGCGGCCTGCATCAGAATTGGCTCCTGCATGGATTGGGGCGATCCGGCCCGGCCGCCGAAACGGCCGATACCCCTGCCGCCGGGGTCGCGCGCAGGGGGCCGATCAGCGAGCGAGCACGCGGGTTCTGGCATTCAGTCAGAGCATGTCCGGTGCTGGTCGAGTGCCCGACCTGGGCTGCGCACGCATTAATTCTGCCGTTTACCGGATCGGTGCGGCGTCGCCGCCATGGCGGCGCGCCAGCGCCGGCGCTGGCGCTGGTTCGAGGGCCCGCCGTGGCGCCATAAGGCATTATTTGATCTGGTGGCGTGATAGGCCCCGGGACCTATCCCCTCGCCAAGAGAACGGACTGCAGGTTGCAAGGAGGGTGTGTGCATGTGGTGCCCGCACTGCCAAAGTCTTGACCTGCGCGTAGTCGATAGCCGCCACGCCGACGATGCCACCCGGCGGCGGCGCGAGTGCGGCAATTGCGGACGGCGTTTTACTACCTACGAGCGCGTCGAGCGATTCATCTGCCCTACCTGCAATTCGCCCAACTCGCGTACCACCAAGCTTGATTTCGAGCGCGGCGTGTCCTGGCGCCGGCGCGAATGTCTAGCCTGCGGCACCCGTTATGAAACTCGCGAAAGCGCGGTCGCGCGCGATCTCGTGGTGGTCAAGCGCGACAACCGCCGCGAGCCCTTCCGGCGCGAGAAGGTCTTAGACAGCGTGCGCGTAGCCACCGCCAAGTTGCCGATACCGAGCCAACGGATCGAGTCCCTGGTCGACGATGTGATCGCCGAGCTTTCACGCTTGGCGCTGCATGAAGTACCCACGGTGCAGATCGGCAGCATGGTCATGGAGCGACTGCGGCCGGTTTCAGAAATCGCTTTCTTGCGGTTCGCCAGCGTCTATGAATCGATTACCGACCTGGAAGCGATGTCGGCGCAGATATCCAACCTTCGACAGGGCGTTGGTCAGCGTGTTGACCCGCGGCAGTTCGTGTTGATCCCAGCCAAGGACCCGGACCTCTAGAAACGCCCCGGGGGGCGGGTCGCGAAATTTGAAAACGGCTGCGATAATTTCTGACAATTTCATAACGCCCAAAGGCTGCGAACGGGACTAGTAACCTGATCCCGGTGCGCATACAGAGAGTCGGTTGCTGGTGAGATACCGACGGTGTGCCGCCAGGTGAATGGACCCGGGAGCTGCGGCCCGAACCGGTTAAACCCGCAGTAGGCGTCGACGGTAGAGGACCTCCGTTAACGGGACTGGGTATCGATCTTGAGTGGGCGGGCTTTGCCGCCTCGCCAAGGTCCGCATCCGAACGCGAGTGGATCGATCACAAGTGATCGATCAAGCTGGGTGGCACCGCGCAAGGCCATATGTGCCTTTCGTCCCGGCGGACATCTTTAGAACCCGCCCAAGAAGAACGAAAATGCTCACGCCGGTGCAATCGATCGTCACCGCACCCAGCGCGGAAATTGCGGTCGACCATCTCTGCCAGAACCGGGCCATACCCGTATATCGCGAGGTGTTGGCCGACCTGGAGACGCCGGTTTCGGCGTACCTGAAACTGGCCGGTGACGGTCCCGCGTTCCTGCTCGAGAGCGCCGAACCGGATGAGTCGGTGGGCCGCTACAGCTTTGTGGGCTCGAACCCGTACCTGATGCTTGCGATGCGCGAAGGCCAGGCGACGCTTACGACCCGAGACGGTCAATCCGAAACCTTCGTCTACCGCGACCCGCTGCGCCTGGTGGCCCGCCAACTGGCTCAAATCAACGCCATCAGCCTCCCGGAATTGCCGGCCTTCCAGGGCGGCGCGGTCGGCTACTTGGGCCACGAGACGGTCGAGAGTTTCGAGCAGCTCCCCAACACCCGCGAGGACGATCTGGGTGTCCCCGACGGGCAGCTCATGTTCGTCGATACCTTCGTGATCTTTGACAACCTTTCGCGGACGCAAAAACTGGTCACGCTGGCGCGTCCGGGTCCGGACCCGGAACAGGCCTACCGGTCGGCCCTGCAACGGCTTGATCGATTGGCCGAGCAACTGGCCGAGCCACCACCAGCGCTGGGCCCGGCCGGCGGAGATGCCGGTCCGATCGAAGCCAACATGACCCGGTCCGATCACGCCGCCATGGTGCGCGCGGCCAAGGAGTACATAAGCGCGGGCGACATCATCCAGGTCGTGCTGTCGCTGCGACTGCGGCAGCGATTGGAGGTGCATCCCTTCGCTGTCTATCGCCACCTGCGGCAGCTAAATCCCTCGCCCTACATGTACTTTCTACAGCTGCCCGGGATGCACGTCTGCGGGGCATCGCCGGAAATGCTGGTACGGGTGCAGGGGAGCAAGATGCGGACCGTACCGGTAGCCGGCAGCCGCTGGCGCGGCGAGGATCGCGCCAGCGACGATCGCATCGCCGACGAACTTCTGCAGGACGAAAAAGAAGTGGCCGAGCACGTGATGCTCGTTGACCTGGGCCGAAACGATCTCGGCCGCGTCGCGGCCGGTGGAACCGTCGAGGTGACCCGGTTGCTGGAGGTCGACCGCTTCTCGCATGTGATGCACATCGTCTCGCACGTTGACGCCGAACTGGCCCCCGGCAAAACCGGCATAGATGCCCTGCGCTCCTGCTTTCCGGCCGGAACCCTCTCCGGCGCGCCCAAGATCCGGGCCATGGAGATCATCGATGAGCTCGAACCGACCCGGCGCGGTGTATACGGCGGGGCGGTCGGGTATTTCGCCTATTCCGGGGACTTGGATACCGCCATCGGCATCCGGACCATGGTCGCCCGCGCCGGCTGGGGTTACGTGCAGGCCGGGGGCGGCATCGTGGCCGACTCCGAAGCCGATTACGAGTACACCGAGTGCCAGAACAAAGCCGCTGCCCTGCTGGCGGCAATCAACCGGGCTCACGGAGCACCAGCATGATCCTGATGATCGACAACTACGATTCGTTCACCTACAACCTGGTGCAGTACCTGTTCGAGTTGGGCTGCCAGGTCGAGGTTTACCGCAACGACGCGATCGACACCGCCGAAGTGAGGCGCCTGCACCCGGAGGCGGTGGTTGTATCGCCCGGGCCCTGCACCCCGCACGAAGCCGGGGTTTCGATGGATCTGATAAAGGAGATCTCCGGCGAAGTGCCGTTGCTGGGGGTCTGCCTGGGGCACCAGTGCATCGGCGAGGTGTTCGGCGGCCGGGTTATCCGGGCGCCAACCCTGATGCACGGCAAGACATCGCAGATCGAGCACGACGGCCGCGCCGAATACGAGGGCTTGCCGCAGCCATTCCAGGCCACTCGCTACCACTCGCTTATCGTCGAACGCGAATCGCTCCCCGACGAGCTGGAGATTTCGGCCCAGACCGACGACGGGATAATCATGGGGCTCCGCCACCGCAACCTGCCCGTGCATGGGGTGCAGTTCCATCCGGAATCGATCCTCACGCCCCAGGGACGCGACATACTGCGCAACTTCCTAACGCTCTACCGGATCGGCCCGCGCGCATGATTGCTCAATCATTGGCCAAGGTCTACGGGGGTCAGAACCTTACCGCCGCCGAAGCCGAAGCGGTTATGGACCAGATCATGGCCGGGGATTTCGAACCGGCCCAGTTCGGTGCCTTCGTCTGCGCGCTGGGGATGAAGGGTGAAACCGCCGACGAAGTGGCCGGACTGGCCCGATCGATGCGGCGCGCGGCCCTGAGCCTAAACGTCGCAGGCGGGGAATTCATCGACACCTGCGGCACCGGCGGCGACGGCAAGAACACGTTCAACGTGTCCACCGCCGCGGCCCTGGTGGCGGCCGGCGCCGGCGTGGTCGTGGCCAAGCACGGCAACCGCGCCGCTTCGTCACGTTCGGGTTCGGCCGATGTTCTCGAGGCCCTCGGGGCGCGGATCGACCTGGCTCCGCAACAGGTCGCCGCCTGCATCGAACGCGTCGGCATCGGCTTCTTGTTCGCCCAATCCTTCCACCCGGCGATGCGCCATGCCGGACCGTTGCGCGCCCAGATTGGTATCCCCACCGTATTCAACATCCTGGGCCCGTTGACCAATCCGGCCGGAGCCCGACGCCAGCTGCTGGGTGTGGCCCGCGCCGCGCTCCTGGAACTGGTGGCCCAGGCACTCGCCCGGCTGGGAACCCGCCGGGCCCTGGTGGTGCACGGTCTTGAAGGCCTGGACGAGATCTCGATCGCCGGACCATCGCGCATTTACTCGGTAAACGCCGGGACGGTTAGCGAGTTTCAGGTGCGTCCGACGGACTTCGGGTTGGCCGAGCAACCGCTTACGGCGGTGGCCGGCGGCGATCCGGAGCACAACGCGAGCATCATCGCCGGGGTTCTTGCCGGCGAGCTCGGACCGCAGCGCGATTTCGTCCTGCTCAACGCCGCCGCCGCGCTGGTGGTGGCCGGTCGCGCCGACGATCTTGCCCCGGGACTGGAGCTGGCGCGGGCAACGATCGATTCCGGCGCCGCCCAGCGCAAGCTGGCCGATTTCGTAGCCGCGACCCGCGCGGTCTAGACTTCACCCCGCGCTGAGCAGTCGGTCCGAACCGTTCACATGAGCGTCCTTGCCCAAATCCTTGGCCACAAACGCGGCGAACTGGCCGCGCGGTCGGCGGCAGTTCCCCTGCTGGAAATGCGCCAGCGTGCGCTGGCGGCGTCGGCGCCGCGCGGGTTTGCGCGTGCGTTATCGGGTCCCGGACTTGCAGTCATTGCCGAAATCAAGCGCGCCTCGCCTTCCGCCGGACGGATTGCCGAGCTCGACCCGGCGCTGGTGGCAGAACGTTACCAAGCCGCCGGCGCGGCGGCACTATCGGTCCTAACCGACGAGCGCTTTTTCGCCGGCAATGATCGCGACCTGGTCCGCGCCCGCGCGGCCTGCCGGCTGCCGGTGTTGCGCAAGGACTTCGTGATCGATCCATGGCAGGTGTATGAGGCGCGCGCCTTGGGGGCCGATGCGGTGCTGGTGATCATGGCCGCGGTGCCGGACCCGACGCCACTGCTGGCGACTGCGGACGAACTCGGCATGGACGCCCTGGTAGAGGTTCACGATCAGGTCGAATTGGAGCGCGCATTTGCCGCCGGCGCCTCCCTGATCGGGATCAACAATCGCGACCTGAAGACTTTCAGGACCGACCTGGCGACAACCGAACGTCTGGCCCCGCAGATAGAGGGGCGGGCGCTGCTGGTTGCCGAGAGCGGAGTCAAGGACGCCTACGACCTGGCGCGGCTGGCGGCGGCTGGCGCCGATGCAGTCCTGGTGGGGGAGATTCTGGCCCGCCACAGCGCCGACGTGCCGCGCATGCGCGAATTGATCCAGGCACCGTCACCGCAGGTAAAGATCTGCGGGATCGCGCGTCCCGCCGACGCCGACGCCGCCGCCGCCGCCGGTGCCGATTTCGTCGGCACGATCCTGGCCAGATCACGACGCCAGGTCTCGCCCGAGCAAGCTCGGGCAGTCTTTGCCGCAGCGCCCGATATCAAGTCGGTTGTGGTCATGGTTTCGGCCGATGCGCGCGCAATGGCCAGCGCCCTGGAACGTACCGGCGCCGATTACGTCCAGGTCCACGGCCTGGCCCAGGCGCCGCCTGCAGAGCTGGCCGAAAGGGTGATCCCTTGCTTTCGCATTGGCGCTGCGGGCCTGGAGCCGCGCCTGGGCCCGATCGGATCAGGATTGATCCTCGTCGACTCGCCGGCCGGCGGGGGATCCGGTCAGGCCTGGGACTGGACCGCGGCAGCCCGCCTGGTGGGCAAGCGCAATTACCTCTTGGCCGGCGGCCTGGATCCCGAAAATGTTGCCGCCGCCGTGAGGCGATCACGTCTCTGGGGCGTTGACGTCTCCTCCGGAGTTGAGACCGACGGAGTCAAGGACCCGGCCAAGATCGCCGCATTCGTCGCCCGCGCCAAGCAGGCAAGCCAGTAAATATGAGTAACCTGTCTGGCCGGTGGCGCGACCTGCCCGATTCGACCGGCCACTTCGGTCCCTGGGGCGGGATGTTCATGCCGGAAACGCTGATGCCGGCGGTGCACGAGCTCGACGAGGCCTACCGGGTGATCGGCGATGACGCGGCATTTGCCGGGGAACTGGCAACCTACCTGCGCGAGTACGTCGGGCGCCCCACTCCGCTGTATGAAGCGACCCGGCTGACCGCCCTGGGCGGGGGCGCCCGGATCTTTCTCAAACGCGAGGACCTGGCCCATACCGGCGCCCACAAGATAAATGCCGCCCTGGGCCAGGGATTGCTGGCCCGGCGCATGGGCAAGAGCCGCGTGGTGGCCGAGACGGGTGCCGGTCAGCACGGCGTTGCCACCGCCACCGTGTGCGCCCTGCTGGACCAGGAGTGCGTGGTCTACATGGGTAGCGTCGATATCGTACGCCAGCATCTCAACGTGGTCCGTATGCAAGTCCTGGGGGCCAGAGTGGTGCCGGTCGAGAGCGGCAGCCGGACTCTCAAGGACGCGATCAACGAGGCCATTCGCGACTGGGTCACCAACGTTGCCGACACCTACTACCTGCTGGGATCGGTCGCCGGGCCCCATCCGTATCCGATGATGATCCGCGATTTTCAGGCGGTCATAGGCCGCGAGACCAGGCGCCAATACGACGAATTGGTCGGGGGCGTCCCCGATGCGCTGGTCGCGTGCGTCGGCGGGGGTTCGAACGCCATAGGGCTTTTCTACGAATTCTTGGATGATCCAGACGTGGCCCTATACGGAGTAGAGGCGGCCGGGCACGGGATGGACACGGGTTCGCATGCGGCCACCATCGGCGCCGGCCGTGCGGGGATCCTGCACGGGACGCGGACCATGATCCTGCAGGACGAGCACGGCCAGGTGCTACCGGCCCACAGCATCTCGGCCGGCCTCGACTACCCCGGGGTCGGCCCCGAACACTCCAACCTGGCCAGCAGCGGCCGCGCCCATTACGCCGCCGCCACCGACCAACAGGCCCTGGCCGCGGTCACGGCCCTGGCGCGAACCGATGGAATCATCCCGGCGCTGGAATCGGCGCACGCGGTGGCGTTCGCGCTGGAGCAGGCTGCCCGGATGCGGCCCGATCAGTCAATCGTGGTCAACCTCTCCGGGCGGGGCGACAAGGACATGGAAACGATCGCCGCCCACGGGCTTGAGACGGCCCAATGACGGCGCGCATCGATGAGGTATACCGGCGCACCCGCCGCTCCGGCGGGCTGGCCCTCAACATCTTCCTGACGATCGGCTACCCATCGCTGGAGGAATCCCGCGATCTGGCCCGGGCCGCGTTGGCCGGCGGGGCCGACGTCCTCGAGTTGGGCGTCCCGTTCTCGGATCCGATTGCCGAGGGTCCGACAATCCAGCACTCCTCGCAGGTGGCGCTTGAAAACGGGGTAAATCTGCGACACTGCCTTGAATTTGCGGCCGAATTGCGCGCCGAATCCGATGCCGGTCTGATTCTTATGGGATACGCCAATCCTTTCCTGGCTTACGGAATCGAGTCCCTGGCCGATGACGCCCGCGCCGCCGGGGTCGACGGGTTGATCGTCGCCGACCTGCCGGCCGAGGAGTCCGCTTCGCTGGCCCGGGCGCTGTCCAGCCAGGAGTTGGCGCTGGTGCAGTTTCTGGCCCCGACTACTGATCCGCAGCGCGCCGAGCAGGTGGTGGCCAACGGTTCCGGATTCATTTATGTGGTTTCGCTCGCTGGCGTGACCGGTGCTCGGCAAAATATGGACGTGGGACTTGCGACGCTTCTCCGCCGCACTCGCTCGCTGACCGACCGCCCGCTGGCGGTCGGGTTTGGAATATCCAGCCCCGGCCACGTCCGGGAGCTACGCGGGCTGGCCGACGGCGTAATCGTGGGTTCGGCCTTCGTCAACATCGCGGGTCAGGGCGACCGGGTTCGGCGTTTGGCCCACGCGCAAGAATTTGTGGCCGTGCTTTCCCAAGCGGCCCACTAATGAGATGATCTCTGGGTGAATCCCTGGCTGCTACTGCTCTTGGTCCCGGTCGTCCTCGGCGGCCTTTGGGCCCTTCTCGTAGTGCGCACCGCCTGGTATCTGACGCACCCGAACCCGCGCCATACGCCGAAGGATTACGCGCCCGACTTCGACGCCTCGGTACTCGGGTTAATACCCACCCAGATCAAGAGCCGCACCGGCATGATCCTGAAAGCCTGGATCGCGCGCCCGAAGGAGCACCCGGCGTCGGTAATCCTCTGTCACGGCGTCTGGACCAATCACAAAGAGATGGTCTGCCGTTGCGTCGAACTGCTCAAACTCGGCTACGGCGTAATCCTATTCGATTTCTCCGGCCACGGGGAGAGCGAGGGCAACACCACCACGATGGGTTATCGCGAAATGCTGGACCTGCTGGGAGTCGTCGACTGGGCCGCCGATCAGGCCGACCTGGGACGACTGGCGGTATGGGGGAATTCGATGGGCGGTTCGGTGGCGATCATGGCAGCTGCGCTGGATGAGCGTCTGGAGGCGGTCATCGCCGACAGTCCGTTCGCGACCCTGCGCGAGAACGTGGCCAGGGCCTTCAAGCGCATCACCGGTCTGCCCCCCTGGCTCTTTGTGGGGGCGGTAGTCTGGCTCGGTCAGCGGCTGGTGGGGCACCGCATGGATCACATCCGGCCGGTGGACCTGGTGGCGTCGCTGCACTCCCGACCGCTAATGGTGGTGCAAAGCGGGCAGGACTCAATCGTGAGCGCCGAAAGCACCCGCAAACTGTTCGAGGCTGCCACCAGTGCCGACAAGCGCCTCTGGGTTATCGACGAGGCCGAGCACGTTGAAGGCTTTCACATCCTGCGCGAGGAGTATCTGGCCAAGATCTCCGAGTTCCTGCGACATTCGCTGCGCGATCCGGTCGAGAAGACCTTCTCCCGCGATGGGCGAAAGGTCCCGAACGAGCGCGAAATCAAGCTCCGGCCAGGCGACGCGCCCGGCGCTCGGAAATCTGCTCCCACTTCCAAGCATTAATAACCTGCTCGCGGGTTAGACCGGCCCGTCGCGCGATCATCACCCCCAAGTGGGTCGTCGCCAGCTGCGCGGCGGCGTGGGCATCGCTGTTGACGGTAAGATTTGCGCCCGCCGCAGCGGCGCGGCGCGCCAATTCGGCCGAGAGATCCAATCGGCTGGGTTGCGAGTTGATTTCGAGCGCAACACCGGCCTCGGCCGCGGCCGCAAAAACGGTGTCGTGGTCGAAATCGAATCCCGCGCGGCCCAGCACGATCCTCCCCGTGGGGTGTCCGATCGCACAGGTGGCCGGGTTGGCAATTGCGGTCAGAATCCGTTCCGTCATTGCCGCTGGCGATTGACCCATCCCCACATGCACGGACGCGTTTACCCAATCGAACCGGGTCAACAGCTCGGGCTCAAAATCGAGTGAACCGTCGATTCGGATCTCACTTTCGGTGCCTTGCAGCAACTCCAGGCCGGGATGCTCCCTGGCAGCCGCGGCGATCTCGCCTCGCTGCGCAGCCACCCGATCCGGGGAAAGACCGTTGGCCACGGCCAGCGATTGCGAATGATCGCTAATGACGAGCTGTTGCAGGCCAGCCCGCTGCGCCGCCTGGGCCATGACCGCGATGCTGTCCTGGCCGTCGCTCCAATCGCTGTGTGCATGCAGGTCACTGTTGAGGTCGGCATGCTCCAGCAGACGCGGCACCTGACCGCGCGCCGCCAATTCGATCTCGCCACGCCCTTCGCGCAGTTCCGCCGGAATCAGCTCCAATCCCAGGGCGGCATACAAATCGGCTTCGCTGCCGAATTCGGCATCCGGAGATTCGAGATCCAGACCACGTCGCCGCGCCAGCCGCGCCAATTGCTCCAGATGCGCTTGCGACCCAGTCGATAGCACCAGGGCCGACCCGCGCGCCCGTTCCGCCACGACCTGTATCCGGACCGGGATTGGTTCCTGCAGTTCGGCGGGGTCCAGCTGCATCCGCGACTCGCCGCCCAGGATCTGCAGTTCCGGTCGGTCCGGATGGCGGACCGCGACTACGAGATCGACGCCGCAAACGGTTTCCAGGGCACGCCGTGCATCTCCCGCCAGGTAGACCGCGCTGACGCCGTCATGTTCGGAGAGACGGTTGGCCTCCAGTTGCGCCACCGCCAGGGCGACACCGAGCGCGAACAAGCCGCGTGAGGTGGCGATGCGCTCGATTTCGGCCAGGATCTGGGCCACCTTGCGGGATCCGATCCCGGGCAGTTGACTCAACCGGCCATCGCTGCCGGCCGCCTGCAGGGTATCGAGATCGGTGATTCCCAGGTCGCGTACGATTCGGCCGACGGTGCGCGCGCCCAGTCCCCGAATTGACAATAGCTGCCAGGCGCCGGGCGGTATCTGCAATCGCAGCTCATTTAGACGCCGGCTGTCACCGGATTTAACAAACTCGGCAATAGTCCGCGCCAGCGATGGCCCAATACCGGAAACATCGGTCAATCCACCGGCCTGCGCCAGGGACGCGAAATCGCGCTTTGAGGTTTCGATCCGCCGCGCGGCCGCGTTGTAGGTGCGCGAGCGGCCCGAATCCGGATCAGATAAATCGATGGCCTGCGCAATCCGCTCCAAGTGGGCGGCGATCGTACGGTTCGAAATCATGCCTCGGCTCCCGCGCTGGGGGCTCCGGCGAGGATTGGACGTCCCACCCCCCGGTACACGAATCCGAGCTCGCGTAGGCGCCCGCCGTCGAGCGCGTTGCGTCCGTCGATCACTATGCGCCCGCGCATTGTGGCAGCAACCGCGGTCCAGTCCAGGTCCAGGTACTGCGGCCATTCGGTGCAAAGCACCGCGGCGTCGGCGTCGGCCAGTGCGGCCATCGGGTCGTCGCAAATCTGGGCTCGCGGTTCGGCGGCGGCGGCACGCCGCGCCGCCATCGGATCGCAGCCGCTCACCTCGGCGCCATCGGCCAGCAGCAGGCGTGCGATTTCCAACGCCGGCGCATCACGAATATCGTCGGTCTGCGGTTTGAAGGCCAGCCCCAGCAAGGCCACCTTGCGGCCGCGGAGATCGCCCAGCATCTCATGCAGGCGGCGCAGCACTCCGAGGCGAGCATCGCGGTTGATTTCCAGAACCACCCGCAACAACTGCGGGTGCGATCCCGCCACTGCGGCCATGTGTTCGAGCGCGAGCACGTCCTTGCCCAGGCAGCTCCCGCCCCAGCCGATGCCGGCCTGCAGGTAGCGCGAACCGATCCGGTGATCGAGCCCCATGCCGCGGGCCACGGTGGTCACGTCGGCGCCCAACCGTTCGCAGATGGCGGCGATCTCGTTAATAAATGAAATCCGAGCGGCCAGGTAAGCGTTCGAGGCGTATTTGATCATTTCGGCACTGCGCAGGTCAGTCCGCACGATCGGGCAATCTATCCCGGAATAAAGGCGCGCGACCGCGTCACCGGCCGCCTCATCGGTCGTTCCAAGCACAACCCGATCAGGGTGCAGGAAGTCGTCGACCGCTGACCCCTCGCGCAAAAACTCCGGATTGGCGACCACCGCGACCGGGAAATCGATGTGATTGCAAATCAGCTGCTGCACGACTTCGGCGGTCCCGACCGGAACCGTGCTCTTGTCCACGATCACAGTTCCCGGGCGAACGTGTTCCGCGATCGCGCGGGCAACCTTTTCGATTGCCGACAGGTCGGCGCGTCCGAAGTCACCGACCGGCGTGTTGACCGCAATCACGATGAACTGCGCCCGAGGAATGACCGCCGCAAAAGAGTCACCGAAGTCGATCCGACCGGCGTTGCGATTTCGCCGGACCAGATCTTCGAGGCCCGGCTCAAATAGCGGTAGTTTGCCGGTTCGCAACTGATCGATCTTGGCCCGATCAATATCTAGGCAGTCGACCCGATTGCCAAGCTCGGCAAAGCAGGCACCGGATACCAGACCCACGTACCCGCACCCGATGACCGCAATGCGGGAGGGCCCGGAATCAGGGTGCAAAGGCACGC
The DNA here is from genome assembly GCA_965217845.1 of Chloroflexota bacterium. Taxonomy (GTDB): domain Bacteria; phylum Chloroflexota; class UBA11872; order UBA11872; family VXNJ01; genus VXNJ01. The sequence goes on along the minus strand of OZ244573.1, from coordinate 1,166,956 downwards.
GCCAGTTGCGATACCGCATCGACCCCGGTGAGCCGAGCTGCCTGCCGCAAGGCCGCGACCACGGCGCGCTGCCGCGAGCGGCCGTGACCGATCAGCACCATTCCGTTTACTCCCAGCAGCGGGGCGGCGCCGATCTCGCGGTAGTCGAGCTGGGCGCGTAATCCGACAAATGCCGGCCGCAGCAGCAGTCCGCCCAATCGGCCCCTGACCGAGCCGGTTGCGTATTCGCGGACGCTGCTAAATATCAGGTCCGCCAGTGCTTCGAGGGTTTTTACCGCGATGTTCATGGTGAACCCGTCGGCCACGACCACGTCGACCTCGGCCCGCAGCATCATCTGCGGCTCCACGTTGCCGACGAAATTGAGTCCACCGGCCGCAATCTGGGCGGCGGCCTCCCTAACGACCTGCGGTCCCTTGCCCTCCTCGTGGCCCATGTTCAACAGTCCCACGGTGGGGTTCTCGATTCCCAGCTCGGCCCGAGCGTAGATAGCCCCCATCTGGGCAAATTGGAACAAGTGGCCGGCGTCGCAGTCTGCATTCGCGCCGATGTCCATCCAAACGCTCGACCCGCCCGGCAACCGCAGCACACTGGCCACGACCGGTCGTCGAACCCCGGGCAGCCGGCGCAGCCGCAGCACCGCGGCGGCCATAATCGCGCCGCTGTTGCCCAGCGAAAGGGCGGCGCTACCCGAACCCATGCGCAGCAGTTCGATTGCCTGCACCAGCGAGGAATCGGGTTTGTTGCGGACCGCTTCAGCCGGATGCTCGCCCATTCCGATCACTTCGGGCGCATCGGCTACTTCAATCAGGGCGCGCTCATCGCCGGCGTCCGCCAGCAACGGATTTATGGAAATCTGATCGCCGACCAGCAGGGTGGCGATGCCATGGTCGCGGGCCGCCTGCAGGGCCCCAGCGACCATCGGGCGGGGAGCGTGATCGCCGCCCATTACGTCAAAGATGACCCGCGGTCGCTGTTCGGACATGCCGTTCTCGGATTGAGTCTGGAGATGATCAGACGTCCAGGTTGCGGACCTCGCGCGCATGTTCAAGGATGAATTCCTGGCGCGGGGCGACCTCCGGCCCCATGAGGCGCGAGACCAGGTCCTCAGCCAGGTCGAAATCCTGGGTCCGGACTTTGAGCAGGGTCCGCCCGGCGGGATTTATGGTGGTGTCCCAGAGCTGGTCGGCATTCATTTCGCCCAGGCCCTTGTAGCGTTGGATGGTCACCTTGCCGCCGAGTTCCTCGATCACCGCATCGCGCTCCACCTCGCTGTAGACGTAGCGGGTGCGCCGGCCGCGGGCGATCCGGTATAGCGGCGGTAGGGCGATGTAGAGGTGGCCTTCGGCGATCAACTCCGGCATGTAGCGGAAGAAGAAGGTCAATAGCAGGCTGCGGATATGCGCGCCGTCCACGTCGGCATCGGTCATGATGATGATCCGGTGGTAGCGCAGCTTGGCAACGTCATAGGACTCGCCCACGCCAGTGCCGATGGCCGAGATCAGATCGCAGATGGCCTGGTTTTCGAGCATCTTGTCGATGCGCGCCTTTTCGACGTTCAAGATCTTGCCGCGCAACGGCAGCACCGCCTGGAAGATCCGGTCACGGCCCTGTTTGGCGTTACCGCCGGCCGAGTCGCCCTCAACGATAAAAAGTTCGGTTCGGGAGGGATCGCGGTCTTGGCAATCAGCCAGTTTTCCCGACAGTGCCAAGGAATCAAACGCTCCCTTGCGGCGCACCATGTCGCGGGCGCGCTGGGCGGCAACCCGGGCCCGCGCCGATTCGATGCTACGAACCACGATCGCCCGCGCATCGGCCGGGGTTTCATGCAAATACTGGGAAAGTGCGGCGTTGGTGACCGACTGCACCAGCCCGGCAACCTCGGGGTTATTGAGCCTGACCTTGGTCTGCGATTCGAATTGCGGTTCGGGCAAAAAGACTGAGATGGCGGCGACCAGGCCTTCGCGAACGTCGTCGCCGGTGAGGTTGGAGTCGTTCTCCTTGAGCAGGCCCATTTCACGCGCCTGGCGGTTGATGCAGCTAGTGAGCGCGGATCGGAAACCCGACAAATGGGTCCCGCCGTCGATCGTGTGGACGGTGTTTGCGAACGCGGTCACCTGCTCGCGCGCCGCGCGGGTGTACTGCAGCGCGACTTCGACCCGCACCTCGTCTACGGAATCACTCAGGTAGATCGGGGTGGCGATCACCGGCTTGTGGCGACGCGCGCTCCTTGCCACGTAGGACTTGATGCCCCCCTGGAAGTAATAGGTGGCGCGGCGGCCGCTGCGACGGTCGGTCAGATTTACCTCCATGCCCGGCACTAGGAAAGCCAACTGCCGCAAGCGCTCGGCCAGGGTGTCAAATTCGAAGCTGATCGGGTCGCCGTGCTCGTCGCGGAATATCTCGCCATCGGGCTTGAATCGGACCCGGGTACCGGTCGCCCTCGATTCCTGGATCCGACCGCGCGGGCGAACCCGCGCTTTGGGGATCCCTTGAAAGTACTCCTGAAAGTACTCGCGCCGGTTGCGTGACACGTGAACTTCGAGGTGTTCGGACAGGGCATTTACAACCGAGACGCCGACCCCGTGCAATCCGCCGGACACCTTGTAGGCGTCGGCATCGAATTTGCCGCCGGCATGGAGGTTGGTCATCACCACTTCCAGGGCCGAAACCCCTTCTTGGTGGCGGTCGACCGGGATGCCCCGGCCGTTGTCGGCGACTTCACAGTAGCCGTCTTCGGTCAGCGAGACTGAAACCGCGTGGCCGTGACCGGCCAAGACCTCGTCGACGCTGTTGTCAACCACCTCGTACACGCAGTGGTGCAGACCGGTGAGGGAGGTATCACCGATGTACATGGCGGGGCGCTGGCGGACTGGCTCCAACCCCTTTAATGCCCGAATCTGGTCGGCGGTGTACTTGTTGCGGTTGGTTGCGGTGGGCGACAAGAAGTTCTGGTGGCTTTCTCTCTACGGGATGCCGGGTTTAAACCCCGGAAATGGGCGGTTCCGCCGGGCCCACATGGCATGGGTCCAATATGCTTAGGAATTGCTCCCCAGACGATGCAATGCCGGAGGCCGCATCAGCTTGCTGATTATAATCTGGCCGCCTATTTGTATGCAAGCCGTTTGATGTTTTTGATCGCCCGCGACGGGGCGCGACGGCGATAATCGATAAAGCGCCCGCAGACGCCGCCACGGAGGCGAACCAATGTCCGAGCAGACTGTCTCGCGCGAGGAAGTGATCGCGGTACTGGAGAACGTTCTCGACCCCGAGTTGCACCTGGATATATGGAACCTCGGGCTCGTCTACGAAGTCAAGCCCGCCGACCGCAAAGTCGACATCGAGATGACCCTGACTTCGCCAATGTGTCCCTACGGACCGCAGTTGATCTCCGAGACCCAGCGATCAATTGAAGATATGGAACGGGTTGACGAAGTAAACATCGAAATCGTCTGGGACCCGCCCTGGAGCATGGATATGATGAGCGAGGATCTCAAGTTCATGCTGGGCCGCGGCTGATCCGAGCGCGCGCGGTTTCGGCCGCAGATCCCTCTTCACCGCGCCTGCCCCCAATTCCCAGGAATCGGTCCGAGACCATGCCCCGTTACGCCCCCGACGCGATTCAAGAACTTGCCCGGACGATCTTCGCAGCCGCCGGGACACCCACCGACATCGCCGAATTCATGGCCTATTCGCTGGTGCTGGCCGACCTCTCCGGACACCCGTCGCACGGTGTGATCAGGATCCCGCAGTATCTGGAGTTGATCGCGGCCGAGAGCGTCCTCCCCGCCGCCCGACCGACCCTGATCAAGGAAACCGACACGACCGCCTTGATCAGCGGCAACAAGGGCTTTGGGCACTTCACCGGCAAATACGCGACCGAAGTGGCGATCGCCAAGGCGCAGTTAAGCGGCGTCGCCCTGGTCGGGCTTTGTGAAGTCAACCACCTCGGACGCGTCGGACAGTGGTCGGAGATGGCGGCCGAAGCCGGAGTGCTGGCAATAGTGGCCGTCGGCGGCGGGGGCGGAGCCGGGGCCGGAGCGCCCTTCGGCGGCGGGGCCCGGGCGTTGTCGACAAACCCGATCTCAGCCGGCGTGCCCAACCCCCACGGGCACCCGATCGTGATGGACTTTGCCACTACCTCCACCGCCGAAGGCAAGCTGCGGGTCGCCCGCGACAAGGGAGCCCAACTGCCGCCCGGCCAGATCCTCGACAAGCACGGCAATCCTTCCACCGAGCCGGCTGACTTTTACGCCGGCGGGATGATGCTGCCGGCCGCCGCACACAAGGGTTATGGGTTGGCGCTGCTGGTCGAATCGCTGGGGGCCGCCGTAACCGGCACCTACGCCTCCGAATCAGGGTTGCTGATGGGTGGTTGCATCATTGCCATCGATCCCGGATCCCTGGTCGGCGGCCAGACATACGGTGAGGGTGTCGGCCAGCTGGTGGAACGCATGCACGCCACCCCGGCGGCGGTCGGATTCGAACGCGTACTGGTGCCGGGCGAACCGGAGAGCCTGAATCGCGCCCGCAACCGCGAGGCCGGGATCGAAATCGCCGCCGCGACCGCCGCTCACATCCGCGACGCTGCCGCCAAGCTCAGCGTGGGTCCAGGGCCGCTAGCATAGCGATCTTGTCAGGACCGCGCTTGCAGGCGGTCACGGCATCCACCCGCCGCCACCGCGGCAAAATCATCGGCGCGCTGATGATAGCGATCAGCGCGCTGCTGCTGGTCCCGAAGCCAGCCGCGGCCGAACTGGCCGGGGACGGCAACTACAACCTCTGCCACTTCCTAAATCCTGACCACTTCCAGGCATTCGAGCGCCTGTACGAGGGCCTGCTGCCGCACATTTCACCCACGGTCGCGAGCCTGATCGATAGCGACGGCGACCTCGACTACAACGACTGCGATGAGTTTTATGTCAATTACAAGGCCGATCGCGATCCGGCCCTGAGCCCGGGCACCAAGCTCGCGCAACTGGCGCGCGAACTGGACCGGATCCCGGGCCGGCGCCCCGCCACGCTCGATTTCTCGAATCTGGGACTGAGCGATTTCAGCTGGCGCGACGACGCCCTAGAAGCACTTATCACCTACCACTTCGAGGCCGGCCAGATCGATCGGCTACGTTTTTCCGGTAACCCGCTGAATCCCGCCGACGTTGACATCTCCGAGTTGCCGGAGGGACTGCTGCTGGTCTTCGACGGCGGGACCGGCACGCGGGTCGGATTCGGCAGCGCCGGCTACTCGGCGCACGAGGGATCGCCCGCTCTGATCGAATTCGAATTCGCTTCTATTCCGCCGGGATTGGGGGTCGAAGCCGGCGACGAAGCCGTCGACATCTGCCTGCAGATAACCCTTCAGGACCATCGCCAGTGGCGCCTGCGCATCAATGCCGGCGACCGCATCCGGTCGGTATTCGGATTGGTGATCAAAGTGCCCGACAACGAGGAGATCGAGCCCGATTACGAGCTGGACCTGCTGTTGGACCTGATCCCTGGTTGCCAGGGCACCGCGCCGCGCCCTGGTTTGGACGACGGAGACGTGGACGAGGCGGTTTTGCTGGTTCGCGACGACGATGCCCCCAGGCATTCGCTGTGCCAGCGCCACCCGGCGGTCCGCGCCCAGATCGAGTCCTGGTTGCCGCGGGCGCGGGCCTGCGATCAGGTGAGCGTGGGGCAACTGGCGCACGTTACCGAGATCGACCTGTCCGGCCGCGAAGATGTTGCCGACGTCAGCGCGGCCGACTTTTCGCAGCTGCCGCAGCTGCGGCGCCTGGATCTGAGCGATGCCGGTCTGATCGATATGCCGCCAACTCTGCTGGGAGAGATCGGATCGGAGAAGACCCTCGTGGTCGACGTGCGCGGCAACCCCGGTCCGGCAGGACAGGGGTTTGGCCTCGCCAATCTGCCGGAACCGTGGCGACTGCAGATCCGGCCCGGGGTGGAGGTGATCCTGGATCCGGACGCGGCCGCGGTGACCGGATTTGACGCCCCCATCTACTACGCCGATGAGGGGCGTTCACTGGCGGTCGGGATCGAGCATCAGGACCGCGAGGCGGCCGGGGTCGTGGCGCGGCTGCTGCTCAAGTCCGAGAACCGCGGCCACGGCGCCGAGGCCAGAGACCTGCCCGCTCCGGTCAATGTCGACATTCCCTTCGGCAGCGCCCGCCTGGTCGCCCTGGCCGTGCCCGAGGAGCGGATTTCCGACGGCGAGGACGAGGCCTTCGTGCTGCTGATGATCGACCGTACGACCCCTGGCTTCGGCAGATTCACGCCGCTCGTCGCTTTCGCCCTGGTCCGCATCAGAGATGCCGCTAACTACGTTCCACCGGAACCGCCGACGCCGCCGGAGCCCACCTTCGGGAAGATCACCGTCCTGGACAATCTGCATCTGGCCGTGTCCGGGCACGAAACCCTCTCCCACAACGTGCCGACCCTGAGCGTGCAGCTGCCCCAGGGAGGGACCGCAATCGCCGACTTCCGCGGCCATTTCGAGGTCACCGGTGGCCTGACCCGCTGGGGTCACCCGACCTCCGAAGTCCTGGTCGCCGAACCAGGCACGCTGAGCCAGTACTACCAGCGCGGAGTGGTCGACTTCCACGATGTCGGCGCCGGCTGGGTGGTGGAACGACGCCTGGCCTGGGACTACTTCGGCGGCGGGCGCGGCGACAGCGACGACCTGGGGATCGAATACGCGCTGTCCAATCCCCACCCGGGGCAGGTTTTCGAACCCTGGGGCCATCGGGTATCGAACCGTTCGGTGGATGGGACCGTCACCGGGTTCGCCGAATTCTTCTACACATACCGCGCAGTGCAGTCATTCGGTCTGCCCAAGTCCGAAGCCCGTTTGGACCAGGGCTCCAACAGGTTGTCCATCGGCGATCCCGGATTCATCCGGCAGGTTTTCCAGGCGGCGGTGATCGAGTTCCACCCCGGCGATCCGGAACCGGTAAAGCTGAGGCTGTTGGGCGATGATCTGCGCGACGCGCAGTTCCCCGATGAGGCCTGGCGCCGCCATGCGGCATTCCTAGCCAGCGCCCCGCTGGCAGTAGACGAACCGTACACGCCGGCCCGCGTGTCCCCGATCGCGTCGGGGTGATCTTCCCTAGTTGGTTACTCCGCCGACCGGGACTCCGCTGAGGTCGGCGCCGTTCTCCTGCAATAGGGCCCGGATCGCGTACTCGGTCTGCTCATAGGCGCCCTCGCCGATGCGGTCATAGCGCACGACCCCGTCGGCATCGATCAGGTACTTGCGCGGCCAGAAACGGTTGCGCCAGGCCCGCCAGGTGCCCTTTTGGTTATCGATCGCGACCGTCCAGGTCACGCCCAGCTCGGACATTGCCTGGCGGACCCGGGTTTGGTCGTGCTCGTAGGCAAATTCCGGAGTGTGGACGCCGATGATCCTGAGCCCGTGGGCGGCGTAGCGGTCGTGCCATTGCCGCACGTACGGAAGGGTGCGGCGGCAATTGATGCAGCCCAGGGTCCAGAAATCGATCAACACCACCTGTCCGTGCAGACCTTCGACCGTCGATTCTTGCCCGTTCAACCAGGCGTCTATCTTTTGGAATTCGGGTGCCGGTCCGCGATCCTGGAGCCGCACCTTAACCGGCTCGGACTCTGCCAACGGTGCGTATGTAATCGACCTCTGCGGGCCGACGCTCAGACCGATCAAGATCACCGCTGCCACCGCGCCGACGACGGCCACGCCGGCGGCGATCATGAATAGGTTGCGGAAGCGGGAAAAGGTCGCGAAAAGGTTTGACAATCGACGATTCCAGGATGGCGTAAGCGGGCGTGGGCAAGTATCGGGTGCTTATTTCAAGTACGCTAGCCAGCCGCCGCTCGGATCAGCCGCGCGAGAGCAACCGCCGCAGCGCCGGCTCCAAATCTGGATAGGCAAATTGCCAGCCGGCATTTTGCAGCCGCTCCGGAACGACCCGCTTGCTGTCGAGCAGCTCCGCGGCAAATCCGCCCAGCAGGAGGCGCACCGCCAAGGCCGGCGCCGGCAGCACCGCCGGGCGGCCCAGGACCCTGCCCAGGGCGCGCGCGAATTCGCGCTGCCTGACCGGCGTCGGCGCGGTTAGGTTGTAGGTTCCGGCGCACTCCAAGTCCCCGATGGCGCCGGCCACGAACCGGCAGACATCGGCGATGTGGATCCATGACCACCACTGCGAGCCTCCGCCAAGAGGGCCGCCAAGTCCCAGCCGCGCCGTTGGCAGCATCTGCCGCAACGCACCTCCGCGACCAAGCACGATCCCGAGCCGCATCGTCACCAGTCGGCCACCATTGCCGGCGAACTGCCCTGCCGCTGCCTCCCAATCGCGGGCGACCTCGGAGAGAAAACTGTCCCCGCAGGAAGCCCGTTCATTGAGCACCTGCTCGCCCCGCGGACCGTAGTAGCCGATGGCGCTGGTCGAAATCAAAAGCTGCGGCCCGGGCCGCGCCCGCAGCATCCCGCGCACCAGATTTGCGGTGCCGAGCGCCCGGCTCTCGTGGATGCGACCGCGCCTAGCCGTCGTCCAGCGGCCGGCCACCGGTTCGCCGGCAAGGTTGATAACCGCCCGCACCCCGGAAAGGGATTCGGCCGGCGCCGGTCCCGAAACCGGGTCCCAGCAGACCACCTCCGAGTAGGGGGGTGCGGCGGGTGCGGAGCGGCGCGAGAAGAGCAGCAGTTCATGCCCCCTCTCGCCCAGCGACATGGCAATCGCCCGCCCCAGCATTCCGGTGCCACCGGTGATCGCGATTCGAGTCATCCCGCGGGCCTTAAGTCTCCGACTGTGTCGAGCATCTACATCATCTCCGTACCCATAATTTAGAAATTAGATCGAACCCGGAACTTAACCGCCAAGTGTTTGCAAACCTGGGCCGGGTGGTGGTGCGGTGGCGCTGGGCGGTCGTTATAGGCTGGTTCCTGCTGGCCGGGGCCAGCGCCGCGTTCGCAATCCAGGTGCCGGATCGGCTGGTGGCCGGTGGATTCAGTTCACCGGACCTGGAAGCCGCGCAAGCCTACCAGCGCTTTGCGGCCGAGTTCGAGCAGCCGCTACCGCTGCTAACGGTCATTTTTCACGAACCGGACGGGCAGATCGGTGCGCCTGCCACCCTGGTCGAAATCGATCGCCTGCGGCGCGCGATCCTGGCCGTCGATGGCGTCACTGCGGTTCAGCCGCTTGGCGAAGCCGGGTTCCAGACCGCACCTTCCGGCCGGACCGTCTATCTGCACGTCGTCACCGATGTCGAGAGCGCTCGCGCCCACACGCTCACGCCGCTGGTCAAGTCCGCCGTCGCCGATTCCGACCTGGAAGTGCATCTGGCGGGCCCGGCCGGCTACTACCACGACATCGAGCAGTTCACCAAGTCTGATTTGCAGCGCGCCGAGCTGCTGGGGGTGCCGTTCCTGCTCATCGTCCTGCTGGCGGTGTTCGGCAGTCTGGCGGCGGCCGCCCTGCCACTGCTGATGGGTGCGGTGGCGGTCGGTGTTGGCTTGGCGCTCATCTGGGTGGTGGCAGGGCAGGTGGAGATCTCCATCTTCGCCCTCAACATCGCCACCCTGCTCGGGCTTGGCCTGGGCGTTGACTATTCGTTGTTCCTGGTCTCGCGCTACCGGCGCGAACTCGGCCGCGCCGAACCCGCCGCGGCGGTGGTGGCGACCTGCGCAACGATGGGCAAGACGATTGCGTTCTCGGCCACGGCGGTGGTCATCGGCCTCACCGCACTTACTCTTTTCGAATTCCAGTTCCTGCGGTCGATCGGAATCGTGGGCGCCTTGGTGACAGCGGTGGCCGCGCTCTGCGCGCTGACCCTGGCACCGGCGCTGCTGGCAATTCTGGGACCGGGCATAAACCGCTTCCGATTGCTGCCGACCCTGTCCGGCGGACGGGCGTTCTGGGCCCGGACGGCGCGCGCGGTCATGGCGCGCCCGCTGCTGGTCTTGGTGCCGATAACCCTGGTGCTGTTGGCGTTCGTGGTACCGCTGACCCAGGCCCAGATTTCGTTGCCCGACGCGCAGGTCCTGCCAGCGCGGGCCGACGCCCGCCAGGCATTCGAGCTGCTCGAATCCGAGTACGGTTCCGGCGAGCTTGCCCAACTCTTTCTGGTGATGGAGTTCGACGATGGCCCTTTCAGCGATAGAGCGCTGGAGCAGCAGCTGCAGTTGGTGCGGGCGCTAGAGGCGGATCCGCGGGTGGCGAGGACAAGCGGCATCGTAAGCATCGACCCGCGCATAACCCTAGCGCAGTACCGCCAGCTTTACGCCGGCGGGGCGGCGGCGCCTGATCCGATCGCCCGCGCCGCCGCGCAGGCGGCCAGCAGCGGCGAACTGGCGGTGCTGGGCATCCTGCCGAAGGTCGCCGGCAACAGCGCCGAAGGCCGTTCGCTGGTCTATGCGATCCGCGATTGGGTCGAGCGTTCCGGGATGCAGGCCCAGCTTGGCGGCGGTGCGGCCAACTACACCGATTTCGTCGACGCCGTTTACCAGACCTTCCCGATCGTCATCGGCATGATCCTGCTGGCGACCCTGGTGCTGCTGACGGCCATGTTTCACTCGCTGTTGCTGCCGCTGAAGGCCATCCTGCTCAACCTCCTGTCGCTGACCACCAGCTTCGGCGCGGTGGTGCTGATATTCCAGTTCGGTTGGCTGGCGCCGGTACTAGGATTCGAACCACTCGGTTACATTGACGCGACCCTGCCGGTGATCCTTTTCGCGGTCCTCTTCGGCCTCAGCATGGATTACGAGGTGTTCCTGCTGGCGCAGGTGCAGGAAATGTGGCTTGAGTCGGGGGAAGTGGAAACGGCGGTGGCCAACGGGCTGCAGGCTTCGGGCCGGGTGATTACTTCCGGGGCCTTGGTGGTTATCGTGGTGGGGTTGGCGTTCGCCAGCGCCGAGGTGGTAACCGTCAAGGCCCTGGGCGTGGCCGGGGCCATCGCTATCGCAACCGACGCCGCAATCGTGCGCTCGCTGCTGGCACCGGCGGCAATGAAACTGGCGGGGTCCTGGAACTGGTGGATGCCGTGGCGAGCATATCGGTTGCAACCACAATGAACTCCGGCGGATGGATGGGCGCGCTGACGCTGGCGATTGCGCTGCTGCTGGCCGGCTGCGGACAGTCCGCCACGCCGCTGCCGGAACCGGCTCCGCCGCCGTCATTGGAGATCTCGCAGCTTCCCCCGGTCGAGTTGCCCCGCGACCACCGCCCGCACCAAGATCTTTCCGAGTGGTGGTACTTTACGGGGCATCTGCAGGATGCCGAAGGCACATCGTACGGCTTCGAATTCGTGATTTTTGGAGCCAATCGCCGCAACCTGGGGCCAACCTTCGCCGGCCACTTGGCGATCTCCGATCCCGATTCCGGCGCCTTTCGCTACGCCCAGCGGACCTCCGCCGCGCATGGGGCAGGCGAAAACCGCGAATCGGTGCTCTGTGTTGGCGGCTGGGCGCTGGCGCTCGGGGACGACGGATTCGAAATCTCGGCCGCCGATGAAGGCATGAGCCTGGCGCTGGACCTGCGGGCCACCAAGCCGGCAGTGCTGCACGGGGAGACGGGCCTGATCGATTTCGGCCCCGCTGGCTGGTCGTATTACTACTCCCATACCCGGCTTGCGGCCGAAGGTCACATCACCGTCGGGGACCGCTCCCGGGAGGTACGGGGCCAGGCCTGGTTCGACCACCAGTGGGGCGACTTCCTGGTAACCGGCCAAGGCGGCTGGGACTGGTTTTCGCTGCAGCTCGATGACGGGCGCGAATTGATGGCCACGGCGTTGCGCGACGCCGACGGTGCCGTCACGACCTCCTACGGCACCCTGGTCAACGGCAGCGGGGCCTCCGAACACCTCGACGCCACGGCAATCGACATCGCCGTGCTCGGGCACTGGCAGAGCCCGCATTCGGGCGCCACCTACCCGGCCCGCTGGCGCCTCGGCGTTCCCGCCGCGGGATTGGACATCGAGTTGCTGCCGGTCCTCCCCGACCAGGAACTGGATACCCGCACCAGCACCGGCACCATTTACTGGGAGGGTGCCGTTGAAATCAGGCAGGAAGGACGGCTGGTGGGACGCGGATTCGTCGAACTTACCGGATACGCCGAGTTCGCTAATGAACCCCCGCCAGCGCCGGGCATTGGGCAAAATCTGTGCGGGCCACTCTCCTGACGCTCGGCCCAACCCCGACCCCTAACTGATAGTTCGCCGGAGCCGACCGCCTATCTTCGGACTGATCGAGATCCCCTGGAGTCCCTACCTTGAGGTTGGGCCGCTGACGTTGCGTCTTTACGGACCCATCGTAGTGGCCGGCATCGCCGCCGGCTGGTGGATCTGTCGCCGCTATGCTCACGCCGCCGGGTTGACCGTCGATGAGATTGATGCGATCGCGCTGTGGGCGATCATTTCCGGAATCATCGGCACCCGCGCGCTGCACGTTATTGACAAGTGGCCGGAAATCTACGCCGCCGATCCGCTGCTGGCACCGCAGATCTGGCGCGGCGGAGGCGCAATCTGGGGCGGCATCCTCGGTGGGGTCGCCGGCGGCGCCATCGCCGCCTGGCGGCACGGGATCGCAGTCCCGGCGGTGACCGACGTCGGCGCGCTGGGGCTGATCCTGGGACAGGCGATCGGGCGCCTGGCCAACATCGTAAATGGCGAACACACGCGCGTTGCGAGCGACCTGCCATGGGCTTTCCTTTACACCAACCCGGCGACGCTGGCCGCGCGTGACGGTCTGGGACAAACTTTTGCGGCCCATCCTGCCCACCTCTACGAGCTGCTGGCCGACCTGTTGATCCTGGCGGTGCTGATCATTGCAATTCGGCGCTGGGGTGGATCTGGCCGAGTCTTTGCGCTCTACGCGTTCGCCTACTCGCTGTTCCGATTTCTGATCACCTTCCTGCGCCAGGACGAGCTGTATGGGCCGTTCGCACAGGCACAATGGATAGCGGTCGCGATCGGATTGGCCGCGGCCCTGGTGCTATTCCTTTTCTGGACCGGACGGCTGACCACCCGAACCGCGCACTGGCGGCGCGCCCGGGGCCTCGCCGCACCCGAATCCCCTGATCCGAGCAATTGAGCCCAACGGAGCCGCGATTGTCACCCAAAGTCCCGATCACGATTGCCCACGGCGACGGCATCGGCCCCGAAATAATGGACGCGACGCTGCGCATCCTCGACGCCGCCGGCGCCCAGCTGCAGCTGGAGGAGATAGAGGTCGGCGAGCCGGTCTACCTGCGCGGTTACACTGCCGGAATCGACGGTGCGTCCTGGGATTCGCTGCGGCGCACCAAGGTATTCCTCAAAGCCCCCATCACCACGCCTCAGGGCGGGGGCTTCAAGAGCATGAACGTTACGATCCGCAAGACCCTGGGACTGTACGCCAACGTTCGCCCGGCGGTGGCTTACGACCCGTTCGTGGCGACCAAGCACCCGGGCATGGACGTGGTGATCGTGCGCGAGAACGAGGAAGACACCTACGCCGGCATCGAGCACCGGCCCACCGCCGGGGTGACCCAGTCACTAAAGCTGATCTCGCGCGCCGGGTCCGAACGGATCTGCCGCTATGCCTTCGAATACGCCCGCCGCTTCGGGCGCCGCAAGGTGACCTGCTTTACCAAAGACAACATCATGAAGATGACCGACGGCCTGTTCCATCGCGTCTTCGATGAGGTTGCCGCCGAATATCCCGGGTTTGAAAACGAGCATTGGATCGTCGACATTGGGATGGCCAAGCTGGCCGACACCCCTGAGGTGTTTGACGTGATCGTGACCCCCAATCTCTACGGGGACATCCTCTCCGACATCGCCGCCCAGATCGCCGGCAGTGTGGGATTGGGCGGTTCGGCCAACGTCGGCACCGACTTTGCCATGTTCGAGGCCATCCACGGATCGGCGCCGCGTCGCGCCGGCCAGAACCTCGCCAACCCCTCGGGATTGCTGCACGGCGCGGTCCTGATGCTGGTGCACATCGGCCAGGGCGAGGTCGCAGCCCGCACGCGCGATGCCTGGCTGGCGACGATCGAAGACGGCGTGCACACCTACGACATGTACTCGGTCGAGCACAGTACCCGCAAAGTCGGCACGCGCGAATTTGGCGACGCGGTGATCGAACGGATCGGCCGCAAGCCCCGGACCTTTAGCCTTTCCAGCTTCGGCGAACCCGAGCGGGCCGGCCCGCTCCGCACCACGACTCCGGACGAACCGGTCAAGCAGCTCGTCGGCGTAGATGTCTTCGTCGACTGGCAGGGCGCCCCGGACCGGTTGGCCGCCCAGATGCAGCCGCTCGGCCAGGGACTGGACCTGACGGTGATCGACAACCGCGGCCTCAAGGTCTGGCCGGGTGATTCGAGCGCCGCGTTCCTCTCAGATCACTGGCGCTGCCGCTTTGAGCGCGCCGACGCCGCGCATGCCGAAGTGGCCCAGCTGCTGGCGCGCGTGGCTGCCGCTGGCATCGATTTCGTCAAGGCCGAAAGCCTCTACACGTACGACGGCGAACCCGGTTTCTCACTCGCACAAGGCCAGTAGATGTCTGCCAACAATCCCATTCAGGTAGGTGTGGTCTTCGGCTCCAAGTCCGATTGGTCCGTGATGCAGAGCGCTACCCAACAGCTCGAAAAGTTTGAAATCGCCTACGAAGCGCGCGTCCTCTCGGCGCACCGCACCCCCGACGACACGGTGGCCTGGATCAGGTCCTGCGAACAGCGCGGGGTCAGGGTTTTCATCGCCGCCGCCGGTGGTGCCGCCCACCTGGCGGGAGCGGTGGCCGCCCAGACGGTTCGCCCGGTTCTGGGCGTACCGATGCCGGGCTGGGCCCTGGACGGGCTCGACTCGTTGCTCGCGACCGTGCAGATGCCGCGCGGGATTCCGGTGGGCACGCTGGCAATCGGCAAGGCCGGGGCGCACAACGCCGCTCTGCTGGCAATCCAGATCCTGGCCCTGCAAGACGATTCGCTGGCCGAGGCCCTCAAATCGGTGCGCGCCGGCGATCGCGAGGCAATCTTGGCGACCGAGCTCGACTAGGCCGAATTGACCGCGCCCGCACGGTGCGCCGATCGGGCAGCGCCGAAGGCGGCAGGCGGATCGAAAAATCGGCTTGCGCGCGCGGTTGGCCGGGCTGTGCGGCGGCAATCTGGAGCAAGTCCCCGCAAGTTGGTGTGGTCACGGATGTGGTCGCGCGGGCGCCGGGTGGGTCCGCGCCGCAGTGAGGTCTGCTTCGAGGCCAGATGGCAGGCAATTCCGGCCCCGGGCACTCGTCCGGGATGGCCCCGGGACGCGGCCGCCGCAAGCGTCGGCCGCGTTGCTAGCGCCTCCGAGCCCGTCCCAGCAAAGCCCACGTCGCCAACGGAAAAGTGATCAATCCGATGGCGGCGATGCCGGCGACCGCGACCATGATGTCCTCGACCACCCAGCCTTCACTGACCAGCGACCGCATGCCTTGGAGCAGGTACGTCACCGGATTGAATCTGACGATTGTGGCCATCCAGCCTGTCATCGCCTCCTGGGGCACAAATACCGGGCTGAGGAACACGACCGGGAAAAAGATGATGAAGCTGGTGTTGACGGCGGCCGGATTGCCGGTTTTCAGAGCGATCGAGTAGGGGAAGCCGTTGTATATGACCGTCCAACAAACGGTCAACAAAAGTAGGACGGCCACGCCTGGCAATCCGGTTTTGAATTCGACCCCCACGGCCAGCGCCAGCGCCAGCACCGGCATCGTCATCACGACCGCCAACGCCACGTCGGCAACCATGAATCCAAGCAGCATGGCAGGGCGGTTTATCGGAGTTACTGCCAAGCGATCAAATTGGCGATGCAGATCGCCGGTCCAAGTCGCCAGGTTCGAATCCGCCATCATCTGGTCTGGTTATTGATCTCGGGGGTCCGATCGGGCGGCAAGCCGATGCGGGTATCGGGCAATGACTATCGATGGCAGCGCGACGAATCTCATCACACGCGCCGCCCCGGCGCCAAGAATGTTGCGCGCACAATATCAGCTGCGCCGGGGCGCAAACTGCAATCCCGACCAGGTCGCAGCGATCGCGCAGACCTTAAAGTCCACCAGCCCGCAGCCCAACCCGGCCGCGCGCACGCCGGCCTGCCTGAGGTCCGACGCAACTCCGGAAGATTTCTTGGGCCAGGCAAATCCAGAGCCGGCCGCCGGGTTCCAGGCGCTGCCGCACGAGGGCGACTTTGGCGTCCAAGTCGGCCTGCGCGCGGCAGAACCAGATGGTCAGGTCGACATTTGCGGCCGGCCGCCGAACTACTTTGGCGCCCGCCGGCAACGGCCCCAGTGTCTTGGCAAAGCCCGGCGGCGAATCGATCAAGGCGACGACCGAACCAGCTTTGATACCCAGTTTTTTGGGCAGCCGCGTACCCGAATACCCGGCCATCCCCGAATCAGGGACCACCGGATCCGACAGCGTGAGTGCTAAGGCAGCGCCGATGGCGCTACCGACTTGGCCCCGGCAGCAGTAGATCGCGTCGGGGAGCAAACGTCGTACGCGATCAACTTTCGCCGGCGCGCCGCCGGCAAATACCAGCGGAACTCGGCGGGTGGCTTTGCGCCGGCGCAGCCAAAGCCCCGCCTCGCGACCGTGCGAAGGCGATCGCTCGAGATCGATTACGAAAACGCCAGGAAGATGCTCGGCCAGCCCGCGCATGTCCGACGAATTGGCCAGCGCCGAGTACTCGACCGTAAAACCTTCCGACTCCAGCTGGCGGGCCCGCGCTGCCGCGCTCTCGGCATGCCAGTGGATCAATCGCACCGCCGTCATGGGCAGATCTTCACCGTCGCGCACCGATCCCCAGTGGACAATCGCCGACGGGCGGGCGGCCGGAGCGGGTTCGTTGGCCCGACTGTGCCCGTCCGGTCGCTAAGCCGGAACCCATGGAGCAGGGGAGCTGAACCGCCCACCGCGAAGCGAGCGCTTTGACGCCATCGTCGTCGGGGTCGGCGCGATGGGTAGCGCGACCGCTTACCAACTGGCGCGCCGCGGCAAACGCGTGCTGGCGCTGGAGCGCTTTCAGATACCGCACCAGATGGGGTCTTCGCACGGTCTGACCCGCATCATCCGGTTGGCGTTCCACGAAGGCCCCCAATACGTCCCGTTGGGTCGGCGCGCCTATCAACTCTGGCGCCAGCTGGAGCACGAATCGGGCCAAACCCTGCTGCACATTACCGGGTCGGTCCACGCCGGCGTGCCAGGTGCGCGGGGATTCGAGAGCACCCTTCGTGCCTGCCGCCAGCAGGCGATCGACCACGAAGTCCTCTCCAGCGTGGAACTGGCGGCCCGGTTTCCCGGGTATCGGTTGCCGCCGGGGATGATGGCGGTTCTGCAATCGCAGGGCGGGTTGCTTGAGCCCGAGCGCTGCGTGCAGGCGCACGCCGCAGCAGCTAGCGCCCTGGGGGCCGAAATCCACGAGCAGGAGCGATTGCTGGAGTGGGGGGCGCACCCCGGCCGGGTATGGGTTAAAACCGATCGTGGCGCCTATGAGGCCGGGTCGCTGGTGCTTACCGCCGGCGCCTGGGCATCCCAGCTGACGCCGGCGCTGGCGGAGCTGGCGGTTCCGGTGCGGCAGGTAGTGGCCTGGTTTGAAACCGAAAACAGCTCATGGTTCGAACCGTCCCGGTTCCCGGTATTCATCGTCTCCCTCGATGGCGCGGAATACTACGGTTTCCCCGAATTTGAACGCCCGGGATTCAAGGTCGGCAAATTCGATCTTGGCGCCAATCGGGCCGATCCCGACGCCCTCGACCGCAACTGGCGCGCACGCGACGAATGTGATCTTCGCGCATTCGCCCGCCGTTGTTTCCCGCAGGCCGCGGGAAGGATGCTGGATATGTCGGTCTGTATGTTTACCAACTCGCCCGACGGCCACTTCATCATCGGCACCGACCCGGATTGGCCTCAGGTCGCGTTCGCGGCCGGGTTCTCCGGCCACGGGTTCAAATTCGCCAGCGCAATCGGGGAAATCATGGCCGATCTGGCCGAGCACGGCAAAACCGACCACGATATCGGATTGTTTGACCCGGCGCGCTTCGAAGACCGGCAATAAGACAAGTCGGCCGGGTCTTGGTGCCGAGGGCGGGATTTGAACCCGCACAATCCGAAGATCACTAGCCCCTCAAGCTAGCGCGTCTGCCAATTCCGCCACCTCGGCCAACGCGATCATTATCCCACCAGCAGCGGATCGGACACAGGGCGGAGCAGGCGAAAATCGGCTGTTTCGACCCCCACCAGGCACCCCGATGGATCTGTTCAAGCTGCATGCCCCGTTCGCCCCGGCGGGCGACCAGCCGGACGCCATAGACCGCCTGGTCGAGGGCATAAACGGCGGCGAACGTTTCCAGACCCTGCTCGGGGTAACCGGATCGGGCAAAACATTCACCGTTGCCAACGTGATCGCGGCGGTGAACCGCCCCACGCTGGTGCTGGCCCCGAACAAGACCCTGGCGGCCCAACTCTGCTCCGAGTTCCGCGAGTTCTTCCCCCAGAACGCGGTTGAATATTTCGTTTCCTACTACGACTACTACCAGCCGGAGGCCTACATCGCCCGAACCGACACCTACATCGACAAAGAGGTCGACATCAACAAACAGATCGAGAAACTGCGGCTCTCGGCCACCCGGTCGGTGTTCTCGCGCCGCGACGTGATCGTCGTGGCCTCGGTCTCATGCATTTACGGAATCGGCTCGCCGGTCGACTACGGTTTGATGACGGTGAGCCTTAAGGCGGGCGCCGAATACGACATTTACCGGCTGCTGCGACGCCTAACCGACCTGCAATACGCGCGCAACGACCAGGCGCCCACGCACGGGAATTTCCGCCTGCGCGGTGACGTTCTGGAGGTATTTCCCTCCTACGACGACTTCGCCCTGCGCTTCGAGTTCTTCGGGGATGAACTCGAACGAATCCTGCAGATCGACACCTTAACCGGGGAGATCTTGGGCGAGCACGAGGCGATCGAAATATATCCCGCGCGCCACTACGTGGCCCCCAGCGAACGGATTGAATCGGCGATCGAATCGATTGAGATCGAGCTGGCCGAACAGCTGGGGCGCCTGCGCGCTGCCGATAACCTCTTGGCGGCGGCGCGACTCGAGCAGCGCACTCGATTCGACGTCGAAATGCTGCGCGAGGTGGGCTACTGCTCCGGGATCGAGAACTATTCGCGGCACATTGCCGGAACCCGCCCCGGTGATCCGCCTTGGGTGTTGCTCGACTACCTGCCGGACGATTTCCTGATTGTCATAGACGAATCGCACCTGGCGCTGCCGCAGGTAGGCGCGATGTTGGGCGGAGACCGTTCCCGCAAGCAGGCCCTGGTCGAATACGGCTTCCGCCTGCCGTCGGCGTTCGACAACCGGCCTCTTTCACACGACGAATTCCTCGCCCACATCAAGCAAGCGATATTCACATCGGCGACCCCGGCCAGCTTCGAATACCAGAATTCGTCGCGCATCGTAGAGCAGATCGTCCGCCCCACCGGGCTCGTAGACCCCGCGGTCTCGGTGCGGCCCAGCAAGGGCCAGATCGACGACCTAGTCAATGAAATTAACGCCCGCACCGCGCGCGGACAGCGGGCGTTGGTGACGACCCTTACCAAGCGCATGGCCGAGGAACTGGCCGAATATCTGGCGGAGCTGGGCATCAAGGTCCACTACCTGCATTCGGAGGTCGACACCCTGGAGCGGATCGAGATCCTCAACGATCTGCGGCGCGGCGCCTATGACGTCGTGGTGGGAATCAACCTGCTGCGCGAGGGACTTGATTTGCCGGAGGTAACCCTGGTCGCGATCCTTGACGCCGACAAGGAGGGCTTCCTGCGCTCAGAGGGTGCGCTCATCCAGACGATGGGGAGGGCATCCCGCAACATCGACGGGTCCGTGATCATGTACGCCGATTACGTCACCGGCAGCATGCGACGCGCCATCGACGAGACGGACCGGCGGCGCCAAATCCAGGTGGCCTACAACCGTGAACACGGGATCACCGCCGAGTCGGTGCGCAAGCAGTTGCGCGACGTGCGCCAAATGTTAAATCTTGATTCCGACCAAGCCGCCAAGGCGGCTGCATCGACCGGCGCTCGCTCCCGGACCGACCTGACCCGCCTGACCCCGGCCGAGGCGGTGCGGCGGGCGGCGCGGCTCGAGGAGGAGATGCACATCGCCGCCGACGCGCTCGAATTCGAACGGGCCGCCGGGCTGCGCGATGAAATCGCCGAAATCCGGGCCATGCTCAAACACTCCGGCCGTTCACCGGCCGGGGCACAGGCTTCCTAGGGACCGCCGTGAGCGGTTGGGCGCGACTGCGGCTGCCGGTGGCGGTATTGCTGATCGCCGCCGCCGGGATTGGTCTGAACTTCATCTTCTATTCGCGCGGCGTGGTCATCCCGGCGCTGTGGATCTGGCCCCTGAGCGTGGGATTTGTGGCATTCGTCATAATCTGGGCGATCGGTTCGATGCAATTGGTGCGGCGTGTCTGGTGGTGGCTCTGGGGGGCGCCCTGGGACGCCGCCGGATGGATGGCCCGGCGCGGACGCGTCCTGGACCGCCAAGACGAAGATCAAGAACCACCAACCTGAATAGACGGGGACGCTTTTTAGATGGCTGATAGTTTGCGGTTGGCCCTGGTGGGCTGCGGCTCAATCGCCGAGTTCCACTTGGCCGGCATAAACGAACTTGACGGCAAGGTCCAGGTCACCGCCCTGGTCGATCCGGAGTTGCAGCGGGCCCGCGCTTTCGCCACCAGAACCGGCGGCCAACCTTACGCGAGCCTGGAGGAGGCAATCGCCGGGGGAGGGTTTGACGCGGT
The DNA here is from genome assembly GCA_965217845.1 of Chloroflexota bacterium. Lineage (GTDB taxonomy): Bacteria > Chloroflexota > UBA11872 > UBA11872 > VXNJ01 > VXNJ01. The sequence goes on along the minus strand of OZ244573.1, from coordinate 1,146,166 downwards.
CGACATCATGGTCCCGCACCACCTGCACGAGACGTTGGCGCTGACCGCCTTTGCGGCCGGCAAACACGTCCTCCTGGAAAAGCCGATTTCCACCAGCCTGGAGTCGTGTCAGCGCATCTTTGCCGCGGCCGACGAATCGGGGACGGTTTTCTCGGTGGCCGAGAACGGCGAATTCTGGCCGGAACTCGAACATGCCAAGCAACTGATCGAGGCGGGCACCATCGGCGAGGTGCTGACCGCGCGCGCTCATTTCATCTACGGATACGATCCGCAGTGGTTCCGGCCCGAGGACCCCTGGCGCCTGGACGCGGACAAGACCGGCGGCGGGATTGTGGTGGATGGCTCCTCGCACTGGATCCGCCCGCTGCGCAACTGGATGGGCGAAATTGAATCCCTGGTGGCAGTGATAGGTCATCCCTTTACAGCTATGCAGGGCGAGTCGCATTGCCAGGCGATCTTCCGGTTTGAATCGGGCAAAACGGCGGTGTTTGAGGCACTAAATATCGACGGTGTGCTCGGGCCCCAGGACTGGTGGCGGATCATTGGCCGTAAGGGCGAGATTGTGATCGGTGACGGCTTCGCGGGCCAATCGGCCATCTTCGACGAGCAGTCGCCACAGGGGCGACCGGCGATGGACCCAGCCGGGTTCGGCGGCGCCTTCGCCCGGGAAATTGAAGATTTCGCCGACGCGGTGATTTCGGGGTCGCCGCTGCGGGCGGGCCCGGAGCAGTCGTTGACTGAATTCAAGATCGCCCAGGCCATCTACCAGTCGGCGCGCACCGGCCAGTGGGTGCGACCGGGGGACATTGCCTGATGGCGCGCCTGGCGGTCATCGGTGGTGGCACCCCCGCCCCGACGCTTTCGCGCTGGGGCACCAGCTTCCTGCTGGAGGCCGTCGGCCAGAAGTTCCTTATCGATTGCGGTCCGGCGACCAGCCACAAGCTGCTGCACCAATTCGGGGTCGCCTGCACCGAGATCGAGCACCTTTTCTTCACCCACCTGCATTCGGATCACATCGCCGACTACCCGTGTTTCTTAATGACCCGTTTCGACCAGTCCATCGGGACGGAGCCCGAATTGAAGGTGTACGGCCCGAGTCCCTTCCAAGACATTCACGAACGTCTGTGGAGCCCGGAACGGGGGGTTTTCTGGTACGACGTGATCGCGCGTACCAATCACCCCATGAGCGTTCACGCCTACCACTCGCGCGGCGGCCAGGGAGAACGCCCCCCGCCCAGCGTCGAGGTGACCGAATTCGGACCTGGCCAGGTGGCCAGCGGCAACGGCTGGCAGGTATCGGCGCTGGAGGTAAGGCATGCCCAGCCATACATCGAGTGCTTCGGGTTTCGTTTTGAAACCGACGACGCCGTCATCGGCTTCTCCGGCGACACCGCGCCCTGTGAAGCCGTGGTGGAATTGTGCCGCGATGCCGACCTGGCGGTAATCGAGGCGGTGCATCGCGAAGTGCATGGGCGCAACCTGCCCAGCGTCATATCCGAAACCTCCACCGATTCGGCCGGGCGGATGGCGGCCGAGGCCGGGGCCAAACGGTTGCTTATCAACCACCAGTCGACTTCGATGGACGGGCCCGGCGAAACCGCCCGTGCCATCGCCGATGTGGTCGGTACCTACGGCGGTGACCTGTGGTGGGGAAGCGACGGCGTGGTGGTGGAGCTCTGACCCGGCCCGCCGCCGGGCATTAGAGCCGGGACGAACGCAGCAACCAGAGCTGCCAGGCGCTGGAGAGCAACAGCAGTATCGTCGTGATCGCCGCTGAGACTTCCAGCCAGTTGATACCGCTCAGCGCCCAGAGTGCAAAAAACGGATAGAACGTCAACCAGACCTTGGCCGAGACCGGGGCCGGGCGGCCTTGGCGATCGCCGATCCAGAGGAGCGCGTTCAGCAGCGGGTAGGCCGCGGCATACATGGTCGCCACGCCACCGGATAAAAGACCCGCGGCGGCGAAACCGGCGATCACCGTCAATTCGCGAACGTGGTCGGCACACTGGTCCACCAGCGCCCCGTAGGCCGACGCGCGCCCGCTCACCCGCGCCAGCGTCCCGTCGATCCCATCCAACAAAAGGGCGAAGATGAACAGCCCCAGGGCAATGACCGGGTTCTGGCCGATTTGCCAGGCGACCAAGATCCCGACCGGAATCTGCGCCAACGAAACAACGTTGGGAGTAACGCCCAGACGCTGCAGGACCCGTGCGATCCCAACGAAGATCGGCGCGGCCGCACCACGGAGGGGCCGCAGCAGCAGCCGTTCCAGGGCCGAATATGAACCCGGCGGCCGGTTCACTGCAGCTCTTCGGCGGAGAGCGGCCCGCGATGGCGCCACTCGCAGTCGATTGCGCCGGCGCGATGGGCGGCCCGGCGCGCCAGGACAAACAGCAGGTCGGAGAGTTCGTTGGCAACCGCCAGCACCGTTTCCGAGACCGTTTCAATATCTCCCAGGGCCTGCAAAGTTCGTTCCAGGCGGCGGGCGATGGCGCGTGCGAAGTGCAGTTCGGCCGCCGGCGAACCCGGCCCCGGAACGATGAAGCGATTGAGCCGCGGGAGCTCACTCTCGTGGAACCGGACCGCTTCGGAAAGCGCCCGGCAATCGGCCGGGGTAAGAAACACCTCGCCGCGCCGGTCCGGGTCGGCGACCTCGCTGCCAAGTGCCAGCAGCAGTTCCTGCAGGCGTTCCAGGATGCGCCCCAGCGCGGCGTCCGCATTCTGGGACCGGACAACTCCCAGGTAGCTGGTCAGCTCATCGATTTCACCGAGGGCGCTAACGCGCAGTTCGGTCTTGGCTGCGGGCCCGCCCGTAACCCGGGTACGGATATCGCTGCGCGCCGTGAGGCGAGTGTCAGATCGGCCGCGGCCCACTGGGCCTTTTTCCGGCAACGGCCGCCGTGCCTATTGCGAATCGGGCCGCTGGAATTGCGCATCGCCGGCCGGACCGGCGTCCGCCGGGACGATCCCAAGGTGCTCTTCGGCATCGTGCTGGGATTTGCCCACATCGAGCAGCGGTTCGCCAAATTCCATGTGCTGGACCAGGTCGGGAAGGTCGATGTCCAAAGGCCCCTCGGCATGGTCGAGCCGGCCGTCCTCCATCAGCCAGGTATCGTCGGTGAACTGCGACAGGGCGGGGTCGTGGGTCGCCATGATAACGGTCACGCCCTGCTCGTCGACCACGCGGCGGAACAGCAGCACTATCTCGATCCCGGTCACCGAGTCCAGCGCACCGGTCGGTTCGTCGGCTATCAGGAGTGTCGGGCGGTTGGCCAGCGCCCGGGCGACCGCGACCCGCTGCTGCTCGCCGCCGGATAGTTCAAAGGGGCGATGATGCATCCGGCTGCGCAACCCGACCAGGGTCAGTAGTTCGCGTGCGCGCACGCGCCGCTCGCCGGCGGCCATGCCCGCTATCCGCATCGTTAATTCCACGTTTTCGTAAGCCGAAAGCACTGGCAGCAGCGAAAAGGTCTGAAAGACGAACCCCATCTCGTGTCGACGCAATTCGGTCAACTGGTTGTCGCTGAGTCCGGAGAGCGCCTGGCCGTCGAAATAGACCTCGCCGGCCGTCACTTGGTCTAAGCCACCGACCAGGTTCAGGAGGGTAGTCTTGCCCGAGCCGGAACGCCCGCGCAGGGTGATAAAACGCCCGCGCCCGACCTGCAGGTTTACCCGATCGACCGCGCGCACCTCGTTGTCCTCGCCGGCATGATAGTAGCGGCAGGCGCCGGATAGTCCGACCAGGGCGGTGGCGGTCTCGGTGCTCATCGCCCGATTCCGAAGCGTCCGCCGCGCTGCGGAGCGTTGCGCGCCTTGGTCTCTTCGCCGTCGGCGGCCGGCTTGATGATTACCCGGCCCTCCTCGTATTCAACCACCGCGCGGCCAGCAATGCCGGCATGTTCGAGGTGTTCGTGCGGGATCTGCAGCCGCCCAACGTCGTCGACGATCACGTATTCCTCGTGCGAGACGTCATCGGCGTGGTCGCCGCTGATCCGACGCACCGTTTCGGTGGAAGTGCGTCCGTCGCGGATCGCCACGACCCGATCGACCTGATTGGCAATGCCGCGGTCGTGCGAGACAACCACCACGGTGAGATTGCGTTCGCGATTGAGGTCATGGAACAGGCCGTATATGAGATGGGCAGTTTCGGTGTCGACTTCGCCGGTGGGCTCGTCGGCCAGTAGCAGGTCGGGGTCGTTGGCCAGCGAAACCGCGATTGCGGCGCGTTGCTGCTGGCCCCCCGAGAGTTCGCCCGGACGGTGTCCCATCCGGTCGCCCAGACCGACCGTGTCAAGCAGATCGCGCGCCCGATCGTGCCGTATCCGGCCCGAGAGACCGGAGAAGATCATGGGCGTTTCAACGTTCTCCAGCGCGGAGAGGTACGGGATCAGATTGCGTGAACTCTGCTGCCAGACGAATCCGGCGATATGGCGCTTGTAATAGACGAGGTCGGATTCAGAGCAGTTGACCAGATCCAACTCACCCATGCGGCAGCTACCGGCCGACGGCCGATCCAGACCGCCCAGGATGTTTAGCAGCGTCGACTTGCCGGACCCGCTGTTGCCTATGATCGCCATCAGTTCGCCGCGCCCGATCGACAGGTCCAACCCCTGCAGTGCAACCACTTCAAGGTCGGCGACCTTGTAAATCTTCACCAGGCCGGTGCAGACAACCAGGCTCTGGCCGACTTCGACGTGGGCGGTGAAATCCTTCATCCGGTCTCATCCCCAAACTTCATCGCCTCGTGGATGCGTATCCGTCGCAGCAGCCAGATCGAAACCGGGACCGCGACCAGCAGAACCGTTCCCAGAACCAAGTAAATCTTGGCGATATCGCCCCAGGCCGTCTCGATTACAAAAGCCGGGGTGTCGGCGAGGCGGTCGGCCGACAGCTGCAGGAAGGGGATGAACAGATTGCCGGTGAGTATTCCCAGCAGGGTTCCCACCACGGTCCCTAGTCCGATAAGGAATCCGTTTTCGAACATGAACAGGTTGATCATCTGCCGCACCGACAACCCCATCGCCCGCAGCACCCCGAATTCCTGCAATCGGCGTCGGAACGAAAGGAACGAATAAAGCAGGAAGCCGAGTAGCGTAAGCAGGGTGGAAATTACGAATCCGACCGTGAGGATCCCGAAGGTGCCGGTCTGCGTCGCATCCGCACGTGAGTCCTGGATCGATACCTCGGTGACGTGATAACGCAGCAGATCGATACGCAACTCCCACAACGCCTCGGCGATATCGGGTACCGAAATCCCCTCGGCCGGGACCCCAAGGATGTCCCAGGGGCTTTCGCCGACGTTGCGGTGGATGTAGTCCACATTGGTCACAACGTATGGGCCCTCTTCGGAGTAATGGGTAGGGAAATCGTCTATCCAGCCGGCGATGAAGAATTCCAGGTCGGTCTGGGCAAACCTGATCGTGAGCGGATCACCCTGCCGCAAAAGCAGCTGGTCGCCAAAGTAGGAGCGGTCCGCCAGCAGGGCACGCTCATCCCCGGCCAGCGCATTCATCATCGAGTTCAGGTGATAGGGCGAAAAGTCCGAGCGCCACCAGACCGTTTTGGCAAAGGGGACCGGATCCACGCCGTAAACGTTTATGACTTCGGCCTGGGTGCGCCCCGGTGGAACGAAGTGGGCGTCGGAATCGTGCCAGAGCCGGGCGAATTGCTCCAGCATCGGTTCCCCGTTCTCGTCCACTGCGCGGGAATGCAGGTCGGCTGGTTGAATGATCCACACGCCGTTGTCAGCGTCCCAGTACCCAGACTCCTCAAAAAGCACCTCCGAACCCACCGCGTAATAGGCGCGATCGGAGATATTGCGGTCGATGGTTGCGGCCATCGAGGCCGAAAACGTACCCAGTGCGAAGGTGAGCACCAGCAGCAGCACCAAACGCGTGTATTGGCCGGGGCTGCGTCCGATCTGGCGTAGCCCCAAATGGATGCCAACTCCCCAGAAGCGACCTCCCACCGCAGCCAGGAGCGCCACCAGGTATGGGACGAAGCGCAGGAAAAGCAGCGCCAACGCGAATATGAACAGCACCGGCATGACCACCAATAGCGGGTCCGAGAAAAGCTCACCGCCCGGACCGAAGGAGAGCAGTGAATCGCGCTCGCGCAGGTTCACGTAACCATATATCACCACCGCCACGATCAGAAAATCGAGGAAGAAGCGTTGGTAAATGGGCTTGCGCAGGGTGCGCGAAACATCCTGCTTGAACTCGACCACCGACAGCCTGGCCGCGCCAATGGCCGGCAGCAGGGTCGCCAGCCCCGCCATAAGCACCGCCCCGGCCGCATATATGTAGTGCTGCTGGGTGAGCATCACGGGCAGGTTCTCACGGTCGGTGAAGACCAGGAACGTGTAGGTCTTGCCAATTACCTGGGCCAGACCGAGCGCCAGAAATGGACCCAACCCGATGGCGATCGCGGCCACCAGCAAACCTTCGATTATGTAAACGCCCACAATCTGCAGTGTGCCGACGCCGCGGCTCTTTAGCACCGCAATCTCGTTGCGCTGCTGGTCAACCACCATCCCGGCAGTGAGGCTGACGTAGTAAAGGATGATGGCCACCACCGGGGCGGCCAGGATAAACAGCAGCAGCTTGAGGAAGAAAAGCTTGTCATTGAATCTGACGATCACGTCCTGCGGCGAGTAGTCGAGCTTGGTTCCGGGCAGGATCTGATTGGTGGCAGCGCGTAGCGTCACCAGTCCACCGGCGACGGCGCGGTAGTTGGCGGCACGTATCGAGCTCGGATCAAAGTCCGAATACCAGGTCGCCTCGTAGAAGATTCCGGGGTAGGTCCCCACCAGGGTTTCCAGGAATACGTCGCGGTTTACGACGAAGCCGCCACGGTCATACGTGGCGATCGGGTTGTAGAACCAGTAGCTGCGGTTCTCGGGTTCGCTGGGTACCCAGCGCCCGACGATGTCGAAGACGATCGGGTGCTCCTCCTCGGTGTCCTGGTCGGTGTAGATCAGCTTGATGCGATCGCCGACCAGATAGCCGAACTTGTCGAGCAGATCGTTGGAGGCCGAAACCTCCAGCAGCAGCGTCGGTTCGCCGTCGACCTGGATCAAACCAATCTCGCTGGTCTGAGGTCTTCCCTCCAGGAACCGGATTTGTTGGTCGATATTGGAGGCGGTCGAAAACCAGGCGTATTCGAGAGTGCGCTCGCGCCGCCCGGTCTGCAGCGACGCCTCGAATGGCAGCACCGGGTGCACATCGGTCTGCAGGTAAGTGACTTGGGAGATTTCCTCCATGCCGGTCAGCTGCCCCATGCGGTGGGCGAAGAAGTTGTCGGCGGAGAGGAATTCTTCGACCGTGGTGGGCGCCTCGTTAACTTCGGGCCGCGAGAAATGACGCAACATGACCGAAGAGGACGGTTGGCGTCGGTCCGTATTGGGCTGCTTTAGCTCGCGCTGCAGCAGGAATTCGGACATTCCATCGGAGAAGACCGGGACTGCGGTCACCAGGGTCACCGTGATGACCAGCCCCAGCACGGTGGCCAGGACCAGCTGGCTCTTGTGCAGCAGGCGCTTGGCGGCAAAGACCACCATCGGCAACAGCATCGTCTCAGCGACCTCGGACGATCACACGCACTGCGTCCGCCCTGTGATTACGGCGATGCGTAGATTTCCATGCCCTCTTCAAGGCCCGATTCAATCTCGATCTCGGTATCTGATTCGATCCCGGTGGTTACCTGCAGGCTGCGGCGTTGCCCATCCACGATCGTCTCTACGAATTCACGCGCGTTCACGCGGCGCACCGCCGACAGCGGCACCTTCAGGACGTTGTCCTTGACCTGGACCGTGATCTTGAGCCGCGCCAGCATCCCCAAATCGACCGCGGCGTTGCCCCAATCGACCTCAATCTCGGTTTCGGGGATCTTTATCGCCTGGCCGGTACTGGAGACGATATTGCGCGGCAGCGACGCTACCGTGCCGACAAAATTGCGGCCCGGGAAAGCATCCAGTTGCACGTCGACGATCTGTCCGATCGAGAGATCCTCGAAGTCGGTTTCGGGAATCAACGACTCGATGACAAGGTTTTGGGGGTTGGAGAGTCCGACCATCTCCTGGTAGGCCTGCACCTGGTCCCCGGCCCGCCCGCGCACGAAAGTGACTTCCCCGCCGAAGGGGGCGATTATCTGGTTCTCAAACGTCTGCGCCTGCAGACGCTCAAGCCGAATCCGGGCCTGGTCGAAATTGTTGGTAGCGATCGTTAAGTCGATGTCCTTCTGCGAATCCTGGCGATCGAACTGGCCGTAGCGATCCTCAAGGTTGTCGCGGCGCGCGATCGCCGCTTCCAGCTCGTTTCGGGCCACGTCCAGATCGGCCGTCGAGGGACTGAGTAGTTCCGCCAGGCGCGCCTGGACCCGGACAAGGTTGTTACTGGCCTGCACGAAATTGGATTCAGCGGCGCGCTGTTGACTTGACCCGAGCCCGGCGTCGATGTTGGCCAGCTCCACAACGGACTCGTCGACCGCGCGCTGTGCCTGGACCGCCGTCAGCTGCGCATTGGCGACCCTGACTCCGTATTCGGAGCGCACCTGCGCCATAAGCCGCGCTATCGCCCCCGCTTCGTCGCCGTCGGCCAAAACATCGTCTAGTTCCTGCTGCGCCCGCTCCAGTTTGGTTCGGCCTTGGTGCAAGGCCACCTCGGCCCCGGCGATATCGGCTTCGTCGCCCGCGTTTACCGCGCGCTCGTAGGCCAACAGGGCCAGATTGTAGGTAATTTCGGTCTGCTCGCGCTGGTCGCCGCTGAAATTGCGTTCGAGCGCGTTCTCGTAGTTAATTTCGGCCCGTCGGAACGTCAGCCGGGCCTGCTCGAGGACGTCGCCGGTAGCTCCATTACGTTCCCGGTCCAGGTTCTCCTCGGCCACAAGAACGTTGGCCCGGGCGACCGCCACGGCGCTGCGCAAATCGGCCATGCGGCGGGCCGCTTCGGCGCGCGCCTCAGCATCGCTTGGCGGACCGGCGGCGGTCATGTCCAACAGTCCCAGTTGCAGCGCCGCCAGGCGTTCCTGGCGGGCGTTTAACTCCAGCCCAACCGCAGCGCGGTTGTTTGCCGGCGAGGCCTGCAGCACCGCCAGCTGCGTCTGGGCGTTGTTGAACGCCAGTTGCATGGCGGCTAGTTGGGAGCGTGCGGACGCAACCAGGTCGGGGTCGCCGCCGTTCAAGGCCAGATCAATTGCTTCCTGTTTGCGAATCACGGCATTGCGCGCCGCCAGCAGCTGCTGGCGCGAATTGGACAGCTCGTTGGACAATGCCTGTTCGGCCGCCTTCACCCGCAGCGACGCGGTCTCGAACGCCTCCAGGGCGCTTTCGACCTGGGATTCCAGATTGCCGGTTTCAAGTTCGGCCAGAAGGGCGCCGGCTTCCACGACGTCGCCCTGGCGCACCGCCACCGACTTGATCCGGCCACCGGAGACGAAGTAAAGGTCTTCGCGTTCGCGCGCCACCACGCGACCGGTGGCGCGGATGGCCTGCTCAATGGTCCCGCGGTCCACGGTAACCAGCGGGCGGGAGGTAGACGTCGCCGATCCGACCAGGGTGGGGGTGGGCGCAACCGCGGCCACGAAGAATTCGCACCCGGACAGCAAGACGGCGGCGGGCACGATGAGCAGCAGCAGCCTAAGGCGCCTACCGTTAAAAGGTCCTAGCTTGCCCCGCCGCATTCCGCCAAATGATCTAGGTCCGATCTTGGGCAATATCCGATGTTTCCTTGCGGTGGGTTGGAGATGCCGTCGCCTATCGCGGGGTGGTTCCGTTGCTGAGCCGCCTGCGGCGGTCGGGTCGCGAGGTTACAGCGACGCCGCGGGACGATGCGATCCGGGGCGCCCGCGTCAACTAAATTATCGCCGAATCTCGGCGTTGCAGCCGGGCCGTTACAGTGCCTTGGCCATCTGTCACTTGCCCGCAAGACTGCGGTTATTGATGCGGCAGCGAAGCGCCGCGGCGGCGGCCTGGCGCTCGGAATCGGCCAGCAATCCTCATGCCCCCGACGGCAGGGTGGCGATGATCGCCATCGCGGCCAGTGTCAGCAGGAACAGCGGCGCAAACATCGCAACGTTTGAATCGACCGAGAACTCCCAACCGAAGAGGTTGAAGTCGATCTCCGGAACGCCGTTGACCGCGTCCTTTAAGACACCCTCATACATCGGGCGCGACACCACGGCGGCCCAGAACCCTCCGTACGCCGCCAGGCTGAGGATTGCCGCTACCCACAACCCGACGCCTGGTCCGGTCGCGGTCCAGATCAGGAAGAGGCTCAACATCGCCACGATGTTGAAACTCATAACTTGCGAGACCACGTGAAAACGAGCATGGCCGGTCCACGACGGATTGGTGGCATGAGAGGCGTTGAAGTCCATATACGTCGGTATGGCGCTGTAGCCAAGCGTTGTGATCGTCAATAGAACCTGGGCGGCGAGCAACATCCTCTTCTCCCTGCGACTGGGCGCGTCGAACTGAATCGTACAAGGGACGACCGGGTACCGGCCGATCGCAGCGATTTGGCCCCTGGTGTCGCCGTTTACCGGAAATGCCCGCCGCAGACCAGATCGAATTCGTTACTTTTGCGGGTCAGGACTTGCCCGCCGGCCGCGGCCGACCCTTAGTTGGCGGGCAGTCCGCCTTTTGCAGGGATCGCGATGACGAGGCCGGCGATTCGACATCGAAAAGTTCCGCAGCGTCGCGCGCCCGGAGAATTGGCAATCGGCATAAAGGATCGCGGCGGGCATGGCGGGCGGCCGGGTCATTGGACCGCGGGCACCTGTATGGATACCGGGTGTTCTGCCCACAGGCGAAATCGCGTAGCCGCTCCAAAATGACGCCGCGGCGATTGGTCGCGACCAATTAAAGAATTGGAACTACAGCGCGTTTCGAATATGGGGCTCGGCGGTAGCCTCGGGCCGCGGCCGATCGACATTTCCGATGCGACGCGGTGCAATTCCGCGATCCGAGGCTCCGGCGCGCACGAACCTGTCGCGTTCTTCCCCGGATGCTGGCTATCCGGCGGGGCCCGTACAATGCCTTGCCTGTCCCACATCCAAATAGAAAGTGCCATGTTGTGCGGCAGACTTACGCCGCAGCGGCCGCGCTGCCGCCCGGCAAGGTGGTTGCCGGCCTCAATCAGTCGTTGCCCGCCAGCGGCCTCTACGGCGATCTCGAACCGGGCCCAACTGGTTCACGGGCGCCGTTTCGCCTGAGTCCTCGGCCCATCGGGGTCTCCCCGGCCACGATCCAACGGATCGAGCGACTAGGTCACCTACTGGCGGCTTTCTATCGCGCCGCCGGACGGCTTTACCAGGACAGCGTGCGCGGCAACCTGGCGAGCTGGCCGGCACAGCTGCTCGACGCCGGCAAAACCGAATTGGTGGTCTCGCTGGCACGCCGCAACCGTCTGCGCAACCGCTTCCCGCTGGTAATTCGTCCCGATCTGATGCTGACCGAGCAGGGCCCGATCCTGGCCACCGAACTGGATTCGGTGCCCGGCGGACTGGGAGTGCTGGAGGCGCTTCGGGCCGGATATGCCGAAGTCGGCCTGGAAAGTGCCGGCGCACCGTTGGCGGCGACCTTCAAGTCCGGCTTGATCGCCCAGTCCGGCGTCACCGACCCTTTCGTGGCGGTGGTGGTATCCGAGGAGGCGGCCGCCTATCGCCCCGAAATGACCGCGCTGACCAAAACGCTGCAAGGGTTGGGGCTGCGGTGCCGGACGGTGGCCCCGGAGGACTTGGGATTTGACGATTCCGGCGTGTGGCTGGGTTCTCCTGGCGACGCCGAAAGGGTCGATGTGATCTACCGCTTCTTCGAGTTGTTCGATCTGGAAAATATCGCCGGCGCCGAGGAGATGTTCAAGGCAATGCAGGCCCGGCAGGTGGTCATCACGCCGCCGCCGCGAGCGCCATTGGAAGAAAAGCTGTTGCTGGCGCTGTTCCATCATCCGGAACTGGCCGATTTCTGGGAGCGACAGCTCGGCGGAGAAACCCGGGCCGCCCTATCCGAGCACCTGCCCCCGACCTGGGTCGTCGATCCGACGCCGCTGCCGCCGTTTGCGGCCATAGACCCGCCGCTGCAGAGCGCCGGTCGGGCGGTGCGTCGCTGGCGGGACCTGCACGGCGCCACGCAACGGGGACGGCGCCTGGTGATCAAACCGTCCGGGTTTTCGCCGCAGGCGTGGGGATCGCGCGGGGTAACGATCGGGCACGACATCCCGGCCCCCGAATGGGACCGCGCTCTAGATGACGCCCTGGCCGCTTACGGCCAATGCCCCCATATACTGCAGCCCTACTTCGCCAGCCGCAGATTCAGCGTCGAATGGTTCGACATGAATCAGAACGGGCTCCGTCAGAACTGGGTTCGGGGTCGGTTTTCGCCGTACTTTATCGACTCCGGCGAGGATGTTCGGCTGGTAGGCATCCTGGCCACCGCCTGTCCTGATTCGTCCAAGATCCTCCACGGGATGGCCGACGCGGTAATGGCCCCGGTCGCGGCCGATCCCGAGTCGCCGCTGTAGCCGGAACAGGTCATTTACGACAATTGCGGGTACTTGAATGAACAAGTGCCGGCGCTACCCGGCCAGGATGCCGGGCAGTCTAGTCCGCCGCCCAGATAAGGACCGATCGTGACCCGAGTTGTTCCGCAGTGGAAACAGGAGATGCGCAACAGCCTGCGTCACGGGCGGGACGCGCCGGCCGTAGACAGCCTTGAGGCCGACGAGATTGATTCGGTCCGCAAGCTGTACCCCTTCTTCTCCAACGCCTACTACACCAACCTGATCCAGGAAAAAGACGACCCGATCTGGAAACAGGTCATTCCATCGGCGGAAGAACTCAGCGATCCGACCTACTACATGGATGACGCGCTTGGCGAAGACGGGGCCGATTCACCGGTGCCGCACCTGACCCACCGCTATCCCGACCGGGTGCTGTTTACCGTCACCTACACCTGCGCAATCTATTGCCGCTTCTGCACCCGCAAGCGCAAGGTGGGTAAATACCCGGTGCCGCGCTGGTCGGAGATGGAGGCGGTCTTCGATTACCTGCGCGCCCATCCCGAAGTTCGCGATGTCCTGCTCTCCGGCGGCGATCCGTTGCTGCTATCCGATCAACACCTTGACCGGATCCTGACCGAGCTGCGCGCGATCCCCAGCATCGAAGTCGTCCGCATCGGCTCAAAGCTGCCGTGCGTTCTGCCTTCGCGGATCACGCCCGAGCTCTGCGAGATGCTCAAAAAACACCACCCGCTGTACATCAACACGCACTTCAACCACCCGCGCGAGTTGACCGCGGAGGCCGCCACCGCCTGCAACCGGCTGGCCGACGCCGGAATACCGCTGGGGTGCCAGACGGTTCTGCTCAAGGGCGTAAACGATGATCCCGAGGTGATGAAAGAACTGATGCTGGGCCTGCTAAAGATCCGCGTCAAGCCCTACTACCTCTACCAAGCCGACTTGGTCGCGGGCACTCACCACTTCCGCACCGACATCCAGACCGGGCTCGACATCATCAACCACCTGCAGGGCAACATCACCGGTTTCGGCGTACCCAAATACGTCATTGACGCCCCCGGCGGCGGCGGCAAGATGACGGTTGCCCCCAATCGTCTGCTGGAATTGGATTCCGAATACGCGACCCTGGTCAATTACGAAGGCAACGTGTACAAATACCCGGCCCAGGGAAGCCACTCCGGCGAGATTCCCGACCACGCCCTGACGGCAACGCCGATGGCCGACTATCTCTAACCGCCTGTCGGGCCGCGGCGGTCAGGTCCGCGAACTCGAAAGCCAGCCGCGCCGCTGGAGCAATTCGGATCCAACGTTGGCGATAAATATCTGATCGGGACTGCCGACGGGGTGTTCCAGGCGAGCTCGCTGGAAATGCTGTAAGACCTGCCCGTTTTGAACTATCTGGCCCGATATCGGATATCCGAACCGGTCAATCCCGCCGTTGGCTTCAAAGTACGCGCGCACTGCGCCGCGGACGCTGTGACCTGTCTCCGGGAAGAAAACGTCGCTCGAATCAGGATCGGCCGGGTCGGCCGCGAAGGTCAAGCCCTCGCTGAGCTCGCTCCCTAGCAGGCCCAGGGTTACCTCGTACGGCGTTCCGGCCAGCGCCGGGTCCAGTTCCAAGCGGACCTTTTCAAAGTACTGGACCAACCTGCCGTTCTCGGTGAACTGATCCGTCAGCGGGATTCCGAAGGCCGGAGTGCCGCCGCGGCTGCGGAAATAGTCGTGGAATTGGGTCCCCACCACACGTCCGGTCTGCGGATAGTAGAAGGATCCTTCCGGAATGGCGGGTTCGGGGCCCGCGATCGGTGCCAGAGGAATCTCCCGTCCGGGCGTAACGACTTCGAAGTTGTGACTGTAGAGCAGCCTCAGCTCGGGCGGCGTGCGGACGTTAAAAATCTGGACGAAGAATTCGCCGGTCACGGTTATCTCGCGGGAGCTGCCGCTGATGGACACGCTGCGCACCGCCCCGGATTCGGAGCGGTCCGAGAAATCAATCGACCGCAGTCGGCCGACATCGGTGTTGGCGCGTCCGGTCAGGGCGCGTGCCAAATGCGACATTGCAAATTCGGCCGTGGACCAGGCGGACCAAGGCCCGTTCGAGTCATAGGACCGGCCATCGGCAGCTACATCGGGGCGCGAACGCAGCCAGGGTCGGGCCTGGCCGAAGACGTCTTCGGAGTTTTCGGTGCGGGTGCCAAAGCTTGAAAAATAGAGCGCATTGATCGGAACCCCGTCGTGCGTAATTACCCGCCCGGCGGTAGTGAATACGGCCAAATCGGTTTCAGGCTCCTCGGCGTTGGCGCCCATGTAGACCTGCGAGAACGGGGTGTCATCAACGTCCCAGTCCACCCCGCCGCGGGAAATCCGACTGACCGCGAACGTGCGCGCCGCCATCGCCTGGGCGCGCAACGCCTCCAGCGGCCAGTCATGGACTACTTCGACCGGAACCACCCCGCGCAAATACTGTTCAATATCGACTTCATTGACCGTCCTGAGCGTACCGCCGGGCCGAACGATGATCCGCATGCCGCCACGGAAGACGTCAAAGTAGATTGACCCGCCGCCGCCCGGCACCGGCGAAGTCTCCTTGTACCAGACCTGAAAGGTAGTGGAGGCCGAGAGCGGACGCAGCCGGATCCACCGATACATGTCGAATTGGCCGACGCGCACGTTGCGGGAATTGAATATCTGCACCAAATACTTGGCCTCGCCCGGGTACGACTGCAACTCGATTCGACCGCCGGCTTCGACGGGCTCGCTCAATCCGGCAACCTCCCACGGTCCGCCCCAGGCCCAGATCTGCCCCCGCAGACCGTTGCTGGACCCATAGGATCCGTCGACTGCTGGAGCGCGGTAGTCGTCGGCGATCAGCACCCGCAACAGTTGCTGCGAGAGATCGCGTTCCGCGATCGCCACATCGCTGTAGTAGGCGTGGATGATCTCGTCGGCGCTCTGGCCGTCGAGGGCCCGGCCATAGGAGCCCCATTGCGACATGCCGACACCGTGACCGTTGCCGACGCCGTCAAAGCGCAGCCTCAGATCGGGGTCGTAGGGGATCGCGCCGTTGGCGGCGGCGTGGTGCTCGGCGGGGACCACCCAAGTCAGCAGCAGCAACGCCAGCGCCGCAGCCAGCAGCAATCGCCAGTACCCGAGCAATGCGTAACCGGCGCGCCGCCGGGGAGCTGCTGGCAAGCAGCGGCAACCCACCGCGGTAAGGGGTTCTGGAACCCTGCGGCGGCGGACTAGCCACCCATCCGTCGGTAGGCCGAATAGTCGATCGGGACCTCGATCAGAGCCGGACGGCCACCGGCGACCGCGGCCGCCACGGCGCTTTCAAGTTCGTCCAGATCCGACGCCCGGCGGCCGCTAACTCCCAGCGCCTCGGCCAAGGCGACGTAATCGGCGCGCGAGAAATCATTCGGCGCCTCGGTAAGGCCATCGAGCTCGGACTTGAGACGTATCAACGCCATCGAGGAATCGACCGCGACCACTACCGTCACCGGCAGGTCTAGGCGCGCCAATGTCTCCAATTCGCCGGCACCCATGAGCAGCCCTCCGTCGCCGACCAAGGCAAGGACCGGTTCGCCACTGGCAAGCGCGGCCGCGCTTGCCGCAGGCAACCCGTAAGCCATCGTCGAAAGGCCGTTGGAAACCAGGAACGATCGCGGGAAATAGGACTCCCAGTACTGGCAGATCGCCAACTTGAACATGCCGACGTCGCAGGCGGTTATCGCCGTTCGGGGGGTTGCCCGCCGGATCGCGCGCAGGGTATCGACCGGATCCAGCCCGCCGCGCATGTGGTCGGGCAGCGGGCGCGCCGGCAGGGTGCCGGCGGTGCGGTCGGGTTCGGTCTGAGCGCGCGCCACCGCGGCCCGGCGCGTGCCGTCGAAGGGCCCCAGATCCTGTTCGCAGAGCTCGCTCAAGGTCAGGGCGAGCGCACAGGGGAGCTGTTCGCCCGGGACCGCGGGATCGGATCGGGCCGCCGGCTCCAGGCGCAGCGGCGGCGCAAATCGCCAAGGCCGAATGAAATCGGTCCCGTCGAGGCCGATCGCCAAGATCAGGTCCGATTCGGCAAGCAGACGCTCGGATCCGCGGGATCCGTAGGAGGCCAGGACCCCCGCCAAATGCGGGTCATCGCTGGGCACCCAGCCTTTGGCCTTGGGGGTTATCACGATCGGCAGATCACAGGCGTTGGCCAGGGCCCGGGTGGCGTCGATCAGATCCGGGTCGCGGACCCCTACCCCAAGGACAAGCGCCGGGGCCGCGGCCCTACCGAGGCGCTCGGCGATCGTGGCCGCGCCGGAATCGGCCGCTAGTCCGGTTTTGAGTGGCGGTGGGAGGTCCAGCGGCGCGGTCGGCACACGTTGGTCGGCGGCCGAGATCAGCAGCGCCACCGGCGCCGGTACCGGGGCACCCAAGACGTTGGCGGTATGGCTGAGGGTGGATGCCAGATTGCCGGCGTCCACACGCTCAACGTAGGCGGTTATCGGATCAAAAAGGGCCTTCAGGTCCAGATTCATATGAACCATTGAAGCGCGTTCGTCGGCATCGTACTCGCCGACGATGGCAACCACCCGACTGCGCTCCAGATAGCTGTTGGCGATTCCGTTGATGAGATTGGAGGCCCCCGGTCCGACGGTGGACACGCACACCGCCGGGCGACCGGTCAATTGGCTTTCGGCATCGGCCATGTGCGCCGCGGCGGCCTCGTGGTGCACCAGGATCCATTCAATTCCGACGGCGGCCATGGCATCGATGATGTGCGTGACCTCGCCGCCGGGCAGGCCGTAGGCGCGTTCTACGCCCAGGTGGCGAAGGTAGCGCGCGATCTCTTGTGAAACGTTGGAATCCACTGCAGCTCCTAGGCGCGAATCTACGGCAATGATATTTAGGCAGGGAGCGGGCGGCGTTGCCGCAATCAGAAAATTAGTCCGCCGCAACCATCCAGCGAATCTCTAGGTTTTTGGTCCATGGCCAGCCCGATCATCACTATTGACGGCCCGTCCGGGTCGGGCAAGTCGACGGTCGGACTGGCGGTCGCCGAACGCCTGGGGCTGCCCCTTATCGATACCGGATTGGTGTATCGTGCGGTCGCCTATGAATGCCTGCGCGCCGGGCTGGACCCGCGCGATGGCCCCCATGCCCTCAACGCAGCTCAGGCCCTGCAGGTAGCCTTGGGCCCGGGAAGCCATCCGCGGCTGCGGATCAACGGCCGCCGGCTCGATCCGCAGATCCGCTCGTCAAGCAGCCATCTCTACCTTGATGCGGTCGAGCGCGCGGTCCCGTTGGTGGCGCGGCAGACAGTTGTCCGCACGGCCTTGCTGTCCAAGCAACGGGCGCTGCTGGACGGCGGGGCGGTTCTGCTGGGACGCGACGTCGGAACCACCGTCTGCCCCGAGGCCGACCTAAAGGTCTATCTGCGGGCCAGCGCCGCGGTGCGGGCCCGGCGCCTCCATTCGGACCGACGCGGCGGGACGGGGGCCGCGAACGAATTAAGTCACGTCCGTAGCGAGATTGAGCGGCGCGACCACTTCGACAGCAATCGTGCCAGCTCGCCGTTGCGGATCCCACCCGGCGCGCTGGTCCTTGACAGCGAAACCCGATCGGTGCGCGCGGTCACGCGGGCGATCCTCAACGAATTCAACAGCTCCCAGGCCGATCCGGCTTGGCCGCTGGCCAATTCGGTACTAATGACGGCGGTCACATCATTCTTCGACGTGTACCTGCGTCTGTATTGCGAGCCGATCCGGGTCGAAGGACTGCAGAACGTTCCCTCGCACGGCCCGGTCATCATTGCCGCCCGCCACGTCCACAATGCGGACGTGAACTTCCTGGCCCACTACTCGCCGCGGCAGCTGCGGTTCCTGGCCAAGGGTTCGCTCTTTGAGTGGCCGTTGATCGGGTACGCGATCCACGCCCTGCGGGCAATCCCGGTCACGCGCGACGGGGCCGATACCGCCGGGCTGCGGCGGGGCCTCAAAACGCTGGCCGAAGGCGAGGCGGTCTGCATCTTCCCTGAAGGGACCCGCCACCGCGACGGCCGGTTGGGCAATCCCTATCCCGGCGCCGGTCTGCTGGCGTTGCGGTCGGGGGCTCCGGTTGTTCCGGCCGCCGTGCTCGGACTCGAGCACCTGGATTTGTCGCAGCTCGCCTGCCCCGATCCGCAATCGGTGACGATGCGCTTCGGACGCCCATTCAGATTGCGTCCGCCGGT
Source organism: Chloroflexota bacterium (assembly GCA_965217845.1). Taxonomy (GTDB): domain Bacteria; phylum Chloroflexota; class UBA11872; order UBA11872; family VXNJ01; genus VXNJ01. Next base: position 1,127,440 of record OZ244573.1, on the reverse strand, counting down.
TTCGCTGCGCGGCAGTCGGGCGGCTCGCTGGGCCAGTTGGGCGATCATGGGCGAGATCGCCGAACTGCTGCCCTCCTCAGCCAGCGCGGCGATCGCAGCCGATCTGGCCCATCTCGCCGGCGAGTGGTCTTGAAGCGGCGCCCGGCGGGTCCGGCAAGGGGGGCGAAATGGTGGCGGTAGCGGCCCTTATCGGCCCACCCAACGTCGGCAAGTCGTCGCTGTTTAATCGCCTCACCGGCTCGCGCCGGGCGGTAGTTGCGGACCAGCCCGGCACCACCCGCGACCGCTCCTACCGCCGCGTGGAGCGCGGCGGGCGCTCGTTCCTGCTGGTGGACACCGCGGGCCTGTTTGCCAACCAGCGCGACGAACTGGCCCTGGCCGCCGATCAACTTGCCCGCAGCGCCGTCGAGGATGCCGACGTTTTGGTGGTGGTCGCCGATTCGGTGCTGGGCGTGACCACCGAGGACATGGCCGTGGCCGCGGTCGTGCGGCGGTCGGAGCTGCCGCGCCTGTTGCTGGTGAACAAGTGCGATTCGCCCGACCGTGATCAGTTGGCGGCCGAGTTTCACCGTTTGGGACTGGGCACGCCGCTGGCGGTCTCGGCCCGGCGCGGACGCGGCATGGCCGCCATCCTCGACCAGATCGGCAGTTTGGCGCCGCCGCGGGAACCGGCAGCTGATTCCGACCAGGTGCCGCAGATCGCGATCGCGGGAAGGCCAAATACCGGCAAATCGACCCTCCTCAACTCCCTGCTAGGACAAGAACGATCCCTGACCAGTCCGCGGCCCGGTACCACCCGCGATGTCGTCGACGCCGAATACGAGTGGTCAGGGCAGCGCCTGCTGCTGCTGGATACGGCCGGCATGCGGAGGCGTGGTCGAGTGCAGGTGGGAGTCGAACGCTTTTCGGTTATCCGCACGTTGCGCGCGATCGACCGGGCCGACGTCTGCGTCCTGGTCGTCGACGCCAGCGAGGGTGTAACCGCCCAAGACGCCCACATCGCGGGCTATGCGGCCGAGTGCGGTTGCGGCCTGGTAATCGCGGCCAACAAGTGGGACCTGCTTGAGGACGATTCGACTGCCCTCCACCGCTTCCAGGACTCGCTGCGGGTGCGGATGCGGTTCATCGCCCACGCCCCGCTGGCCCACATTTCAGCACTGACCGGTCGCAGCATCACGGTCGTGCCCCGCCTGGCGCTTGAGGTCCACGAGAACCGCGCTTGCGCGATCCCCACCCCTCAGCTGAATCGCTGCCTGTTAACGATGGGGCAACGCCGCACCGCGCGCGGTCCCCGCGGCCAGGTCGCACGGCTGCGTTACGCTACCCAGACCGGCATGAAGCCGCCCATGTTCGACCTGTTTTTCTCCGACCCCAGGTTTGTCCACGGGTCGTATCTGCGTTATCTCGAGAACGGCCTGCGACGACAATTTAAGCTTGAAGGCACGGTAGTACGGATGCGTGCGCGAGCGGCACGCAGCCAGTCGGGCGGGCGTGGCGGAAGATCATGAACGCGGAAATTTCTTCGATCGTCTACTTGGTAGTCGTCACCTTGGCGGCCTACCTGCTGGGCTCGCTGCCGTTTGCGCGGCTGGTGGCCAAGCAGATGTTTTCCACCGATTTGTCAGCCAGCGGCAGCGGCAACTACGGCGCCACCAATGCCCTGCGGGTGATTGGCCCGGCCGCCGGCGCAATAGTCCTGGGGGCGGATCTGCTCAAGGGCGTGGCCGCCGCCCTGATTCCCGGCCTTCTGTTTCAGGACCTGCCCGGGATCCAGGCTATTGCCGCCCTGGCGGCGGTGATCGGCCACAACTGGTCGATATTTAACGGTTTCACCGGCGGACGCGGAGTGGCGACCGCAATCGGCGCCGGACTGGTCATTTATCCGGTGGTGGTTGTTGCGGCGGTGCTAGTCGGCGTCGGATTCGTGGCGGCCGTCCGCTACGTCTCGGTGGGATCGCTGATCGGCACCCTCATCGCGGTGCTACTTGGTTTCACGCTCTATTTCACCGGCCTCTGGCAATCACCCTGGGGAATGGTGTACGTGGCCCTTGGCAGTGCGCTGATCATCTGGCGCCACCACGACAACCTAAAGCGCCTGGCGGCGGGCAAGGAATTGCAGCTGGCCGCCTGGCCGACATATTTCAAGCGCGCGCGCTCGCCGCGCCGCTAACGTCCAGCGCTGCCTTCCCTGATCTGCTCGCACTGCGGGCAGGACACGTTGCTGTCCTGCATTCGCTGCCAAAGACCCTATTGCCAGGATTGCCTGCAGCGAACTGACGCCGGCCTGATTTGCTTTGAATGCATGGGCCTGCCTCCACCGGCGACCCAGCGGCGCCGACGGGCTCTGTCTGAGGTCCTTGCCCTGACCGGAATTGCCGCCGCCGCCGACTGCATCTTCCTGCTGGTATCGAACTTCAATTTCGGTTCGCCGTTGGCGCTAATCGCCGGGGTCGCAGCCGGCTGGCTGATCGGCGACCGGGTGCGGCGCAGCGCCGGCGGCAACGTCGGACGCGCCCGTTGGCTGGGGGCCAGCGCCCTTTTGCAGGGAGTTTTGGCCGGATCGCTGCTGGTGGCGATCACCCAACGTCTGGGATTCGCGGCTGCGCCGGCAACCAGCCTCAGCGTGGAATTGCCGTTCCTGTTCCTGGCGCTGGTGATCCAGTCGGCGTTTTTTTTGGCCGCCGGGGTGGCAGCGGTGTTCTGGCGCCTGGCGCGCTACTGAGGGAGTTGGCGCCGCAGCCTGCGGAACGCTTCGACCATGACTCCGGCATCGGTGTGGTAACCGAGGAACTGAATACCCATGCCCAGCCAACGGCGGGCGGCTGTTTGATCGTGGGCGTAAATGCCCAGAGCCTTGCCGGACTCACGACACAGATCCACGGTGGCCGCTACCTGCTCCAGGACTGAAGGATGCTCGGGTTGTCCGGGCACGCCCAGCGACTGCGACAAATCCATGACGCCGATGAAGAAGCAGTCGACCCCGTCCATTTGGCACAGGTCGGGCAGACATTCGATCCCGGCCGATCCCTCGATCTGCAGGATCACGGCGGCCCGTTCGTTCTCGCGCGCGTAAAAATCGGGGTCGCCCAGTGAAGAGTAATCGGCATTGCGCACGTGCGCCATCACGCCACGATTTCCCAGTGGGTGATAGCGCGCCGCCGCAATCGCGCTTGCAGCTGCCTGCGGGCTAGATATCTGGGGCACCATTACGCCCTCGGCACCCATGTCCAGGGCCTTGGTAATTTGCGGGACGTCAACCTGTGGCACCCGCACGACCGCCGCCATTGATCTGGCGGCAGCGGCCCGCACCAATTGGGCCGCGCGTTCTTCCGAGTACATCCCGTGCTCGGTATCAACGACGGCGAAATCGAAACCGGCGATGGCGATCATTTCCACAACGTCGGCGCAGGGCATGGTCAGGAACGGGCCCATAACAGTTTCGCCGGCGAGCAATTTCTGGCGTAGGTTCTCTCGCTCGGACATGCGCGTGATCTCGTCTCTCGGGAATCGGTGGGTCGGGTTGCGGGCTTATATTTTTGCGCCACGAAGGGCGTCGGTATACCTTTACGCCGCCCCGGAAGCGGCCGCGGCCAATGCCCCGCTCACCAGCAGCATTTGAAAGATATTGACGTCCGCCCAAGATCGTGGCCGATATCAACGCCGCGCTCACAACGATGCCGCCGGACCTCAATTCACGTTTTCACTATCGCAGCCCACGAGCCGCAACGTTGCGAGGCATTTCCGGGGTCTACGAATACGCGCCCTTTAAGGGCCCGGCAGCTTTTGGTCAATCACACCGGACCGGGCCGTGCAATTCTGGGCGCTCCCTTTGCCGTCGCCAATGCGACCAGGTCGGCGACCGGGCGCGGCCAACCGGCCCTGGATTAACCGCGCGCAGTCACGGCGTCTTACCAGGCCGCGATGTTGATGGGTGCGAAAAGATTTGGGCATTTGCCTGTGTTTCAGCGTTGTGTCGATATCGCGCTGGTGGCGATAGGAATTTATCCGTTTGCCTGATGCCTGCGCCAGGTTTGCCGACCCTGTCACTTGCAAACCGGTTCCGCACCGCTAAAATCCCAGTTGTAAACAATTATCATCAACAGATAGAAATTAGTTACCAGACTGGTCGCGTTCGTTCGCAACCGCTCGCGCCTGGTGGCGCGGCTGCAACTCATTGGCACCCTCTTTCTGCTGGGCGTGACCCTGCAGGGATGCGACTCGTCTCAATCCGCCGACGCCCGCCTGCGGGTGGTTGTCACCACCAGTCAGATTGAGGACATAGTTGCCAACGTTGCCGGCGACCGGGTTCTTCTGCACGCCCTGATGGGGCCGGGCACCGATCCGCATTTGTACGTGCTCTCGGAAGGCGATCTGGTGCGGTTGGAGCAGGCCGAAGTGATCTTCTTCAATGGCCTGCACCTGGAGGCCCGATTGGCCGACATCTTGGCCGGACTGGATGGTAACGGCCGACGATCGGTCGCCGTGACCCGCGATATGGAGGAGGCCGCGCTCATCGCTACGCCCGCGTTCGAGAGCGGTCACGATCCGCACGTCTGGTTCGATTTGCATCTCTGGTCGCAGGCGGTGGATATCGTAGCCGCCGAGCTGTCAGCGGTCGACCCGGCCAACGCCGAATCCTACGCGGCCAACACCGCCGCCTACCTAGACGGGTTGCGGGAATTGAGCGATTGGGCGGGATCGCAGTTGGCCCAGGTCCCGGCGCCGCGACGCGTTCTGGTCACTGCCCACGATGCCTTCGGGTACTTCGGGCGGGCCTGGGGGTTCGAGGTGCGCGGCCTGCAGGGCATCTCCACCGCCACCGAAGCAGGCGCCGGCGACGTGCAGCGGCTTGCCAATTTCCTGGCGCAAGCAAAGATTCCGGCAATCTTCATCGAAACATCGGTCCCGGACCAGACCATGCGGGCCGTCCTGGAGGCGACGCGCGCGCAGGGACATCAATTGCAGATCGGTGGCGAACTCTATTCGGACGCGCTGGGTCCGCGCGAATCCGACGCCGGGACCTTTGACGGGATGTACCGGGCGAACGTGAACTCAATCGTCGGCGCGCTGCGGCAATGAACCCTCTCCGGCACCCGCTGGCGTTGCGGATATCCGACCTGACGGTCGCCTATGACGAAAAACCCGCCCTTTGGGACGTTGACCTGGATGTCCCGGCCGGGGCGGCAATGGCGATCGTCGGACCGAACGGGGCCGGAAAATCTACCCTGTTGAAGGCGGTCCTGGGCCTGGTCAAACCGGCCGCCGGCAGCATTGAGATACTGGGTGGAGACGCCAATCCGGACCGCAGGCGGTTAGCCTACGTTCCGCAGCGCGAAAGCGTGGATTGGGACTTCCCGATCAACGTGCTGGACGTGGTCTTGATGGGCCGCTTCGGACACCTTGGCTGGCTGCGCCGCCCCCGACGGGCGGACCATGAACAGGCCCGTGCCGCGCTGACCGCGGTCGGCATGAGCGCGTTCGCGGACCGACACATTGCCGATCTCTCCGGTGGCCAGCAGCAGCGCGTCTTCTTGGCCCGGGCGCTGGCCCAGGACGCTTCCCTGATCATCCTCGACGAGCCGTTCCAGGGAATTGACGCGGTCTCCGAGCGGACCATTGCGGACTTGTTTCGTCAGATCCAGAGTCGCGGCGGCACCGTATTGGCGGTGCACCATGACCTGGGCACGGTGGCCGAATACTTCGACCACGTTCTGGTTTTGAACGTGTCGCGGATAGCGGCCGGGCCGGTAGCGTCGGAATTTACCAACGCCAATCTCGGGCGCGCCTACGGGGTGCAGAACCCGTTGCTGGCGGGCGCGAGCTGAGCCGGTGCCGGGTCTGGCCGAAACCCTCGCTGAAATCCTGCTGGGGCACACTTTCCGCACCGTCGCCGCCGGTGCGGCCGCGATGGGGGCAATTAGTGGGGTTATCGGCGCATTTGCAGTCGCCCGCGGACAGAGCCTGCTGGGCGATGCCGTATCGCACGCCACCCTGCCCGGGGTAGTCATAGCGGCGATGATCTTCGGCGCCCGCCAACCCTGGGCGCTCATCGTAGGCGCCACCGCCGCCGGGGTTGCGGCCGCGGCCGCGATTTCTCTTACCGCGCGCTCGACCCCGATCAAGTTCGATTCCGCCTTGGCCCTGGTCCTGACCGCCGCTTTCGGTCTGGGGTTAGTGCTGCTGGTGGTGCAATCGCGCACCAGCAGCGCCCAGGCCGGACTCAACAATTTCCTCTTCGGCCAGGCCGCCGCGATCGTGACCGCGGATCTGTTAACGATCGCGGTCGTTGCCGCGCTGGTACTGGCAGTCGTGGCCTGGCGCTGGAATGATTTCCGGGCGATCTGTTTCGACTACGAATTCGCCCAGGTCGCCGGCGTGCCGGTGCGCAGGATTGACCTGCTGCTGGTACTGCTATTGGTCGTCACAATCGCTGCGGGCTTAAAGGTTGTCGGCGTGGTGTTGATGAGCGCAATGCTGGTGGCGCCCGCCGTGTCCGCCCGCCAGTGGTCGGACCGCTTGGCGGTGGTCGCCGGTCTTAGCGCAGTTTTCGGGGCCGGTGGTGGCGTGGCCGGCGCCTTCATCTCGACGCTGGGCCCGTCGCTGGCCACCGGCCCGCTGGTCGTGCTGTGCCTGGGAGTCATCGCCCTGGTCTCGATACTGGGGGCTCCGCGACACGGCGTCTTTCCCGAGTACCTGCGCGCCCGCCGCCGCCGCGGGCGCTTCCGGCTCGAAAAGACGCTTGCCGCGATGCTCGCCCTGGAGGGCCAACACGGGAGCGGCCATCACCTGCACACGGCCGCAGCCATTGAGGCCAGCGACCCCGACCTGGGCGGCGTTGAGCAGGTGTTGCTGGAACTGGTCGCCGCCGGGCTGGCCACTGGCACAACCGAACGCGGCTGGCGACTGACCGCCAACGGCATCGACCGGGCTCGGTCGATGCTCCATGAACGCAACATTGCGATCCCGGGCCTTGCGCGATGACTCCGGGGCAGATGGAAGTTCTGGCGGTGGCCACACTGGCCGGCTGGTCCTGCTGCTTGCCCGGTGTTTGGCTGGTTCTGCGGGGTTCGGCAATGCTCGTTGACGCGATCTCGCACACGGTGCTGCTCGGCATTGTCCTGGCCTTCCTGTTCAGTGGCGACCTGGGATCACCGCTGCTGCGGGCCGGCGCCGCGCTAGTCGGCATTTTGACCGTGATCCTGGTCGACCTGCTGGCCAGACGGCGCCTGATTCGCACCGACGCCTCGATCGGACTCGTGTTCCCGGTGCTTTTTGCGCTGGCGGTGCTGCTGATCACGCTGCTGGCCAACGACGTGCACCTCGACACCGACGTGGTCCTGACCGGGGAGGTCGGCTTAACTCCATTTGATCGGGTCGACGTCGGCGCGTTCTCGATCCCGCGCTCGTACCTATATCTGGGCGCGACCCTGTTGCTCAACGCCGGGTTGATGGGCGCGTTCTGGAAGGAGCTCAAGGTCGCCAGCTTCGATCCTGGCCTGGCCGCCAGTCTCGGCCTGCCGCCGGGGCTGATTGGACTGGGTCTGGTGGCGGCGACCTCGCTGACCGCGGTGACCGCATTCGAAGCGGTCGGCTCCATCCTGGTGGTGGCACTCGTGGTGGGCCCGCCAGCCAGCGCACTGCTGTTGACCCAGCGCCTCTCGCGCATGGTGCTCTGGGCGCTGGCGCTGAGCGCCAGCGCCAGCGTTGTGGGCTACGCCTGCGCCTGGTACTTCAACACGACCATCGCCGGATCGATCGCCTGCATCATCGGGGTCCAGTTCGCCGGCGCGGTCCTGCTGTCACCGCGGCGCGGGTTGATCGCGCGCGTACGGCATCGCCGCCGCCGGCGATTTGAATTCGCCCAGACCCTGCTGGTCAAACACCTGCTCAACCACTACGGCACGCCCCAGGAAGAGCACGAAAGCGCGCTCGAGCACCTGCAACGCGGGCTTGGCTGGGAGCCCGAATTCGCCGGCCGGGTCGCAGCCGACGCACAGGGCGGCGGGCTCATCCGGATCGACGGCGACCGCCTGAGGTTGCTGGGCCCGGGCCGAATTCGCGCCGAAACCGGTTGATAACCTGGGCAGCGTACTGCTCCCGTAACCCATTTCGGCTTCGATCGGGCACTTGGAGTCGACAGGAACCAGATGCCATTCAATCGCATTGCTCGCCGAGCTCCCGCCGGTGGCGGTGTCGGCCGCCGCTGGCGCGCTCGGCAAGTTAAATAACTAACGCAGGTCGAATGCCGGGCGATTGCTGCAGCGCCGCCGCCCGGCATTCGACCGTCCGCGGGCAGCGCGCGCCTCTGAAACGGATACCCCCTTGACTAAAGATCCTTCGCCGCTCATCGGCCTCATGCTCGGCGACGCGGCCGGCATCGGTCCCGAAATCAGTGTCAAAGCGCTGGCATCGGGGGGCCTGACTGGTGGCGTCCGGGTAGTCATCGTGGGCGACCGGCGCGTTCTCGAACTTGGCATGCGGGAGGCGCAATCCAGGATCAGCTACACGACCCATCCGACCCTTGATGGGGCGACATGGCGGGGTGAAAGCGTGCCCTTGGTCGATCTGGGTAATCTCGACCCGGCCCCGATCGAAAAAGGCCGGGTTTCGGCCGTGTCCGGCGGCGCTTGCATTCAGACCCTGAAGTACTTGGTCGACCACGCCCTGTCCGGGCAGCTCGATGCAATCTGCTTTGCCCCGTTGCACAAGGCCGCCCTACACCGGGGCGGCTCGCCATTCAATGACGGGGCGGGGCTCATCGCGAGCATGGCCGGATACGAAGGCGATTTTGGCGAGATGAACGTTATCCCGCAGTTCAGCACCTTTCGGGTCACATCGCACGTGTCTTTGCGCTCAGCGCTGGACTTGATCACACCGGAAAGGATTTCCAGGGTCGTCCGGCTGGCCGACCGTACCTTGCGCGGCATGGGCAATCGGCGGCCGCGCCTGGGCGTTGCGGCGTTAAATCCGCACGCCGGGGACGAGGGCCTGCTCGGCGACGAGGAAATCCGCGTCATCGGCCCGGCGGTACGCCAGCTGCAGGCCGAAGGCTTTTGCGTGGCGGGGCCGATTCCCGCCGACACGATATTTATCCGAGCACGGCGCGGTGAATTCGACGCGGTCGTAACGATGTACCACGACCAGGGACAAATCGCGACCAAACTGCTCGGATTTGACAAGGGAGTAACGGTCCAGGTGGGACTTCCCATCGTCTTTACCACACCGGCCCACGGCACCGCCTTCGACATCGCCGGCCAGGGCTCCGCCGACCCGAACAGCATGGAGCACGCCCTGCGCCTGGCCGCCCACCTGGCAGCGTCGCCGTCGCACGCGAACCCGGGTGGCAAGCACTGTTGCAACGTGACGACCACGCTCACGTCGGCGACCGGACCGGTGCCGTTGCGGCAGTAGATGGCCGCCGAACCCGAAAATTTTGATATCTGCATCGATGTCGGTTAACCACGCCCGCCCCGGGGCGGATCCGACGCCGGGCAACTGATGCCGAATACAGATCCAGAGAGCAGCGCCAATTGGCCCGGGTAACCGCCATCCGCCACGTGCACTTCGAAGGCCTCGGCATGCTGGATCCGCTGCTGCGGGAGCGCAATCACCAGATCGCCTATCTCGACGCTTGGCGCGACGACCTCGAAGCTGCCCGCAGCGCCGACCTCTTGGTGGTGTTGGGCGGACCCATCGGCGCTTACCAGGATGACCTGTACCCGTTCCTGGCCACAGAGCGCACGCTCGTCGCCGAGCGGCTCCAATCGGACCAGGCGGTGCTTGGAATTTGCCTGGGGGCGCAGATCATGGCCCTGGCAATGGGCGCGGACGTTACACCCGGCCCGCGGCGCGAACTGGGCTATGCGCCGGTTGGGTTGACCGCGCGCGGAAGGCAATCACCGCTGGCCTGCCTTGACGGCGTGCCGGTGTTGCACTGGCACGGCGACTGCGCCGAACTTCCCGTAGGCGCCGCCCTCTTGGCGCACACCCCGGCCTGTCCGGTTCAGGCCTTCGCCGTGGAAAACCATGGACTCGCCCTTCAGTTCCACGTTGAAGCCGACCCGGCTGGAATCGAGGCCTGGCTGGTCGGTCATTGCCTGGAGATCTCGCAGACCGCCGACACCGGCATTCAGCGCCTGCGCACCGACGCGGCACGCTGGTCGTCGACCTTAAACGGCGCCGGCGAAGAGCTTTTCCGGAATTGGCTGAGTCCGCTGGGACTGTGAGTTGATGGAAATCAACCGCGACCGCGCCAGGGCCCCAATCCATGGGCGCGGTTGAGCGCGGCAAACCGGCGCGGGCTCAGGTCTTTGCCGACGAATGCCGGATGGTCCAGACCGTAGCGATAGGCCCTGAACATCCAGCCGTTGGCGCGCCCGTCGGGTCGGAGGACGACGAAGGGATTGATCCATTCCCATACCTCCTGGCCGCTGCGCAATACCTCGAAGATTCGGCCGGAAGTGCCCTCGCAGACGAGCACCGACCCGTTGGGCAGGCGCTGCGCGCCCGAGATGTGCCCGGAATAAAACTGCTCACGCGGATTGGCATAGTAGCGCCAGACTTCGGCATCGGTTTCGGGGTCCACCTCCAGCACCGAAGACACCTGGAGGCGGGGCGCATGGGTGCCGTTATCGAAGATCTGAACATTGCCGCCGGCCACGAAGGTCGCATTGTGCTGATGGGCGATCTTGGGCCAGGTGAAACGCCAGGAAATCTCGTCGCGCGACCGGTCCAGAATCAGCACGGTGTGGGTGTTGCGCAGCGACAGCAGGAGGCGCTCGCCGTCGACGTCGATCCCGTTGACGTGGCTCCATTCATGGCGCAGGTCAAGCGGGCAGAGGTGATCGATCGCGGGATCCAGGTATTTGTGCACCGGCCAGCGCCCGATCTCGTTGCCATCGGCATCCAGTTCGACCACGTCATCGCCGATCAACTGTTCGGGGCAGGGCTCTCCGGGTGGGGTGAAACCACCCTTGACCTGGGCGGTCAATTCCCTTGACATCTGGGCGAATTCGAGCACATAGGTGTGCCCGTTGGGGGTCCGCTCGAAATCGTGGTGCAGGTACCAGTTACGGTGGCTCCAAACCTGGCGGCCTTCCCAGTCCAGCTCGCGCAGCTCGGTGGCGTTGGCGCCGAGTCTGCGCACGTCCTGGTCGAACGGAAGTGACGGATCGCCCGGCATCGGCGGATCGGGCTGAGTGATCGAACGGTCCTTGCCCAGGACCAGCAGATTCCCGTTGGGCAGCAGCTTGGCGTGATTGCAGCGGAAGAAGCTTGGTTCCCAGCTGTGCACGACCCGGCCCTGCATGTCGATCAGGTAAATGGACTCTTGCGAAATCGGGCAGATCAGGGTGTACCCCTTGAACGTTTGCAGGCGGCGGCTGTACGTGAGCCCCGCAGTTTGCGCCACTGACCAACCCAAAGTTGTCCTCCCGCAGCTAGCGGTTGCCGACGGTCTGCCCCGAAGTGGGCTCGCCAATTGCGACCGGACCGAAGCCGGTCACCGCGTAATTGCTAAAGCGCGCCGGAATGCCGAACGCGCGGATCGGATCGGGGGCGTCCTGCAGATGGATATGGATGTGCGGAATCGACGAACTGCCGCTGTTGCCGCACTCGCCGATCTTCTCGCCGGGTCCGACGACCTGCCCCTCAACCACTGCGATCGAACCCTCACGCAGGTTGGTCAGGAACGAAAACTCACCGCCGCCGTGCGCCAGCACCACGAAATTACCGTACTCGTCGGCCTGGGATAACTGGCCCGGCTGGTTGTCCGGCAGACCGTCGGAAATCACGTAGATGGATCCTTCGGCGGGCGCCAGGACCGACTGCCCGAAGCAGAAGTAATCTTCGTTGGCAAGTCCGCTGCCGCGGTGCAGGGTGTCATTCTCGGCCAGCACGAAGTCGTAGCCGAACTGCTGGCGCGGATCGATCGCGTAGCGGTTCTGAGACGGCTGCCGGCCGCCCCATTGCACCAGGTACTGGCCTTCGAACGGCAGACGCAGCCGGGATGCCGGTGCCAGGTCGGTGTTGGGGTTCTCGGCCGCCGGTTGTACGCCGGCAGCGTAGCCGATGTCGAATCCGGCGATGCGTCCGCTGGTGTCGAACGCAAAGCGCAACGACACCGGGCCGGCCGCGTTCGGCATCTTCACGATCCGCTCGTAAATCTCGAATTCGCCAACCTTGGACACATATTCCTCGTAGATCAACTCTTCCGAGCCGAACGCCCCCAATGTGGCGGCCTGGGCTTCGACGAGATTGTCAACCGAATCGAACACCTGCTTGGCCTCTTCGTTCATCAGCCCCCAGATGGAATCGAGCTGACCAGCGTAGAACTGGCCGATCAGACGCCGGCCCAGATCCCGATATTCGGGCGATCCGGGCGCGATCTCAAGCGCTGGCGCTTCGGGAGCGACTTCCTGGTTGGTCCCGGTGACCGCGGACAGCAGGGTCAGGAACAGGGTGCCAAACTGTTCCGAATCCAACTCAGTGCCGTCATCGGCCGGCAGCTTAATGTCGATATCTGCCGCCAACTCGACGTCGAAAAGGAGCGTGTCGCTACCGTCCTCGGACGTCTCGCGATAGCTGACCAGGCGGTAGGACTGATCGTCGACCAGCAGTTCGATCCCGGGTTCGCCATCGCGTGTCAGCGCGAAACAGGTCCGGCCCGAGCCGCAGTTGACGGTCTCTTCGGTATCCTCCCAGGCTTTCAGCAGGCGCTCGGCGGTCAGCAGCGAAAGCCCTGGGGCGCCGTCGAAAAAGACCTCCCGTTCGTCATTTGTCGTCGGCAGCGATACCCAGCCGACGTTTTCCTGCGGATTCTGGCCGCGCAAATAGATCCGGCTGGGAGTGCCGGCGATTTCGATCTTGGCCAGCTCCGTGTTGTTCGGGCCGGCTGCGAAAAACACCATTCGCACCAGGTCCGAGGCGGGCAACGATTCGATGACTATGGTCCATGTAACCTCGTCGTTGATGTCCTCCTCCGAGGTGACCCGCAATCCCTGGTTGAGCAGGGATGCGGTCTCGTCGTGGAACCGCTTCAATTCGAATCCGGCTTCCTGGGGCGGCTCGGTGGGGGTTGCGGTAGCCGCGGTAACAGCGGTTTCGGTCGTCTGTTGGCAGCCCCCCAGGACGGCCAGCGCCGCAATCAAAAAAAGCAGTCGAACAGCGACCCAAAAGCCGCCTTCAAATCCTCGTCGCGTACCCATGTACCAAGATTAAGCGGCCGCCGCCAGCGGTGACGCCAAAGCCGACTTCAAATCACCTCGTTCCGGCGCGACGGCGTCTCTTTCCAAAGGACAATGAGGGCCATGATCTGGTTCCCTGAAATTCGAACCGGCGACCGCCGAGGTCTGTTGCGGCGACTGGCGCTGTCGATCACGGTGGCGTTCGGCGTCGCCGCCAGCGGCGTTGCGGCGTTCTATTTCATCGAAGGCTGGACGCTGCTGGAATCGGTCTACATGGTCGTGATCACGCTCACGACGGTCGGTTTCGGGGCCCCACGCGACCTGACCGAATCGGGCACCTTGATAAGCATTCTGATAATCGTGGTCGGAGTTTCGGCCGCTCTCTACTCGCTGGCGCAATTCGGGAAGTATGTGGTCGCCGGAGTTTTCCTGAGAGATCTGCAGCGGCGCCGAAACCCGCGCAGGGTAAATCGCTTGCAAAATCACACCATCATCTGCGGCTTCGGTCGCCTCGGCGGCGAATTGGCGCTGCAGCTGGGCCGATCGAACCTTCCCGTGGTCGTGGTCGACATGGATCCGGACACGGCCGACCGCGCCCGCGCGGCCGGCTATTCGACGGTGATCGGAGACGCCTCCGACGACCAGGTGCTGGACGAAGCCGGCATCGAGGCCGCCGCCAACCTCGTCGCCGCAGTTGGATCGGATTCAATCAATGCTTTCGTTACGCTTTCGGCGCGGGCGCTCAAACCCGGCCTGCACATCGTCGCGCGCGCCGAAAGCGCCGAGGCGGCCAAAAAACTGCTGCGGGCCGGGGCCGACGATGCCGTCACTCCTTACCACGCCGGTTCGCAAGCGATTGCGTCGCGCCTGAACAGTCCGCTGGTGGCGCGAGTGGTCGACGCGCTGGTCGACGATGAGATCGGTCCGATTTCCATGAAACAGCGGGTGCACGAACATTCGCGGCTGGTCGGCCTTTCGGTCGGTGAATTGCTACACGATTCCGAGGCCAAACTGCAAGTTTTGGCCTTAGGCAAGGACCTTGCCGACGTTCAACTGCTGCCGGAGGAGAGATCCAAGATCGGTCCCGGTGACCTGATCGTGGCGGTGGGCTCGCCCGATTCGCTGTCCGCGGTTTCGCGCGCCGCCGACGACCGCTGATTGACGGGAGACGGCATTGCTGCGCATCCTGCTGTTGACTTCGCTGCTATTCGCGCTCGGGTTCGTAATCCATTCCGGCCTGCGGCGACGATTGCTCTGGGCAATAAATGTCACGTTTGCGGTCTATGCGATCTTTTTCGTCATCAGGTTGTTGATCTGGCCGTTCTTCGACCTAAATCCAGATCTGTACTGGGTGGTCGCCGCCATCGGTTTGGGTTGCTTTGCGATGTGGTTCGCGCTGCGGCTGGCGGTTGAGCGCAGCCGCCGGTAGGCCTGCTTGCGCGGGAGCCGTTAGGCCAGCTGCGCGCCCAGGAGGTCGGTCGGCCAGGAGCCGATGATCCGCACCGTGGAACAAAGACCGCTCACGTCGTCGATGGCGGCGGCGACGTTCGGATCGTTGCGGTGACCGGCAAATTCGGCGTAGAAGACGTAATCGCCGCTGATCGCATCCAGCAGCCCACGGGCGGGTCGCGACTGCATGTTGGTCAGATTCACATTCCGGTCGCGCAACGCCCCCAGCACCTCGTGCAGGGCACCGACGCGGTCCTTGACCGCAAAAATCATTGCCGTGCGGTCGTTGCCGGTCGCGGGGTTGGAGCGATTGCCCAGCAGGAAGAAGCGGGTACTGTTTGCGGAAAAATCCTGGATATTGCGCCGAACCACGTTGAGGCCGTTGGCGCTGGCAGCCGCTTCCAGCCCGATCGCTGCCGCGCGCGGTTCCTGGCTGGCGCGCACCGCGGCGGCGGCGGTGCTGGCCAATTCGGAGCGCTCGGCCGCAGGCAGATTGTGGGAGAGCCAGTCCTGGCACTGGGCCAGGGCCTGGGGGTGTGAATAGACGATTTGGATCTCGTCCAGATTCGAGCGCGACAGAAGGTTGTGGACGATCCGCTCCGAGGTCTCGGCGATCACATTGACCGCGTGACGCATGAAGCAGTCAATCGAGTCGCCGACCATCCCGGCGGAGGTGTTCTCGATCGGAACCACTCCGAAATCGGCTTCGGTGCGTGAAACCTGGGCAAAAATCGAATCGATCGAGTTTGCCGCAAGGTAATCGGCGCTGTCACCAAACACCTTGCGGGCCGCGTCATGGCTGAACGTCATCGGTGGCCCCAGGTAGGCCACCTGCAAGGTTTTCTCAAGTGCGCGGCAGGCGGCGATTATCTGGGTGAAGATAGCCGAAATCGCCTCTTCCGAAAGCGCCCCGTCGGAGGCGGCGACGGCGCTCCGGATGACCTCAGCCTCGCGCGTAGGCACGAAGACCGGGTCGCCGCTGGCCGACTTTTCGTGGCCGACCTGGCCGACTACGGCGGCGCGCTGGTCGAGTAATTGAACAATTTGGCGATCGATTTCGTCGATCCTGCGGCGATGCTCTGCCAGTCGCCGGCGAGCGTCGTTGGACAAGTTGGCGTTCACTTCTGGGGGCGGATCGGTCCGGCGCGCGCGGACCCGATACCGGCTAGTTTCCCTTAACCGCCGGGTCGGCCGATATTTGTCCGGCCAGATGGGCAACGTAGACCGGTGCCAGCGGCAGTACACAGGGGGAAATAAACGAGAGCACTCCGGCCCCGAAAGCCGGCGCCAGCCAGCCGAAATTGAGTCCATCCCCACTGGCGAGCAGGAATTCGTCGTTGATCACCGGCACCGCCGCCAGGTAACGCGACAGCAGCGCGACCAGGTCAAAGGCGATGAAATACCGAACACAGTCAAGAGCACGCCGGAAACGATCGCAATCGCATTCGACCTTCGGTTGAGCGCCATAAGCGGTCCTTGGAGGCGTTCGGTGAATGCGGCCAGCACCAGAAACGGCACGCCCAGGCCCAACGAATAGGCCAGCAGCAGCAGGTATGCAGTGGCCACCGATTCCGAGTTGTAGGCCGCGGTCAGGATCCCGCCGAGGATGAACCCGACACAGGGAGTCCAGCCGAGTGCGAAGGCCAGGCCGACCGCAAATGAAGCCCGGTACCCGGAACGGCCGGTGCGGATCTCGATTTGTCCCTGGCGGTATAGGGTACCGGCCAACCGCGCCGCCGTTGCCGCTACGGCCCGCCGCAGCCAGTCGACATTGCCCGGCCGGGTCGGGCCAGCAAGGCGGAACGCCAACTCACGGAAGAGGCCAGTCAGATGCAGACCAAAGAGCGCCAGCGCCAGGCCCGCCACCAGGTTGATGATCGGTCGGTAGTCGTCCACCAAGCCGCCCACGACTCCGAATGAGAATCCGGCCAGCGAGAAAAGAAGACTGAACCCCAGCACGAATGCGACCGCGTGCAGGAGCAGACGGGTCCGTGGCGGATTTTCCGGAACGGCTGTGGTGGCGCTGGCGATGGGTCAGGACTCGCTGTTGGGTTCGCGTGGCTTGGGTACGGAAAACCGCACCCTCAATTATCCGAGGCGGCGCTCTGTAGCGGGATGGCTTGGCCAAAATATGGCGAACCCACTTATCCACGCAACCCCGCTGAACCCATCCATGCCTGACCACAGCCCGCCCCCGACCGTCAGGCCCGAGCAGGCGTTGCTGGCGATAGTGACCCACACGGTGGCTGACCGGGTCCAACGGGCACTGCTCGCCGACGGTTTTCGCGTCACTCGGATCAACACTGCCGGCGGCTTCCTGCGGCGCGGTAACGTCACCTTCCTGGCGGGTGTACAGGCCGGCGATGTCGACCGCGCCATCGAACGGATGCGTATGCACGTCGGCGATCAGGGCGGTTGGGTCATGGTTGCCGATCTGGCGACGCTGACGAGCGTTTAGGTCAAGATCCGCCGAAGGAAGCACCCGTGAAAACCGAAACGCTCCAACCGCGAGGCGGCCGGAGCGCCGTGTGAGCAGCAGGGCCACCGGACGCAACCGGCGGCCCTGCTGGCAGGAACCCTAGTAGCCCATCTCCGGACCAGCGGCCGGAGCCGGGTTCTCTTCCGGAAGATCGGCGATCAGGGCTTCGGTCGTCAGGATCATGCTGGCGATAGACGCCGCATTCTCAAGCGCCGAGCGGGTCACCTTCAGGGGGTCAATGATCCCGGCGTCGAACATGTTCACGTAGTCCTCGGAGATCACGTCGAATCCGATGAAGGCGTTGCCGGACTCGGTGTGCCGACGCCGCACTTCCTGGACGACCACCCCGCCGTCGTGACCGGCGTTTTCGGCGATGTACTCCAGTGGCGCGACCAGCGCACGGCGCAGGGCGCGGATGCCGGCGGCCTCGTCACCGTCGACCTCAACATCATCCAGCGCCGCCAGCGAGTTGACCAGGGCCACGCCGCCACCGGCGACAATGCCTTCTTCGATCGCGGCCTGGGTGGCCGAAATCGCATCTTCGACGCGGTGCTGCTTTTCCTTCTGTTCGGTCTCGGTGGCCGCACCGACGCGGATGATCGCCACCCCGCCGGCCAGCTTGGCCTTGCGCTCTTCAAGCTTTTCGCGGTCGTAGTCCGAAGAGGCCTCGCGGATCTGGGCATCCAGTTGCTTGATCCGACCCAGGCGCGATTCGTCCGTGCCGACACCTTCGACGAGGGTGGTTTCGTCTTTGTTGGCAAAGACGCGACGCGAGCGGCCCAGGTCTTCCAGGATGACGCTGTCGAGCGTGCGGCCCATGTCGGAGGCAATCACCGTTCCGCCGGTGATGATCGCAATGTCCTGGAGGAGTTCCTTGCGGCGGTCGCCGTAACCGGGGGCCTTGACCGCCAGGCAGTTAAGGATTCCGCGCAGCTTGTTGACCACCAGGGTGGCCAGCGCCTCGCCCTCGATGTCCTCGGCAATAACGACGAATTCCTTCTTGCCGGCCTGGGTCACCTTCTCAAGGGTGGGAAGGATGTCGGAAACCGCCGACACCTTGCCGTCGGTGATGAGGATGTAGGGATCCTCGATCTGGGATTCCATTCGGTCCTGGTCGGTGACGAAGTACGGGGAGAGGTAACCGCGGTCAAACTGCAGCCCTTCCACGTAGTCGTCCTCGAGTTCGAGCCCCTTGGATTCCTCGACCGTAATGACGCCGTCCTTGCCGACTTTGTCCATGACCTTGGCGATTATGTTGCCGATCTCGGAGTCGGCAGCCGAAATCGAGGCGATCTGCGCGATCTCCTCGGTACCCTTGATCTGCTTGGCCTGACCTTTGAGGTTTTCAACCAGGACCGCCACGCCCTTGCTGATTCCGCGCTTGATGATCATCGGATTGGACCCGGCCGCCACGTTGCGCAATCCCTCTTTGAGGATGGTTTGCGCCAAGACCGTCGCCGTGGTGGTGCCGTCTCCGGCCACGTCGTTGGTCTTGGATGCGGCTTCTTTGATCAACTGCGCGCCCATGTTCTCAAAGGCGTGCTCGAGCTCGATCTCCTTGGCCACGGTAACGCCATCGTGCGTCACTGTGGGGGCCCCGAATTTCTTACCCAAGGCAACATTGCGGCCTTTGGGCCCCAGGGTCGTGCGCACCGTATTGGCTACGGTGTCAATTCCCTGGAGTAGAAGTTTGCGGGCTTCGGCATCGAGCGCTACTTGCTTTGCCATTTACGCTCCCTTGGCAGCATGAGGCATTATTTGACGAAATGAATTCCAAAACAAGCCCGGCGCAACGCACATTGAATGAACTCGCGCGCCCGCCGGCAAAATCTTTTCTGCGTTTGTTTAAAACGCGGCGGCTTGTCTCGATAAAGATGATACCAGAATTCCGGCGCAATCATGCCCGCCCGAACCTTGGGGCGGGCGGAATTGCGGTCGCAATTGAGGGCGGGGTATTTGGCGATTGAAATTACCTGAGGACGCTATACCGGCGGCCGGGCCGCAACCGGACGAATCCATCGCCTCGCCGGAGCGACTGGTCCTGGGGCGGGTGGCCTGGCAGCAGCTGGTGGCGCACTGCCTGGCAGAGGCCCCCAACGAAGCCTGCGGTGTGCTTGGCGGGCAAGTAATGCCCGGCGGGCAACGGGTGGCCCTGGCCGTGCCGGTGGTGAACGTGCTGGCCGATCCGCGCCGCTACCGAATGGATCCGCGCGGATTGATGGCGGCGTTCGACGCGATCGAGGCGGCCGGTCTGGAGGAGGTCGCCTACTTTCATTCGCATCCAGTCTCCGAACCCACGCCGTCGAGGACCGATATCGCCGAGGCGCGAATCGGAACGGTGCGCATGCTGATCGTTTCTCTTGAAGATCCGCAACATCCGCGGGCGGGGTTCTATCTGCTGGGAGAAGGTGCCGCGCAAGCCGGTGCGCTGCGACTGGAATGAACGCCGCAAAACGCGGACGGCGGCACGCCCGGCGGCTAATAAACTTGGGCACCGTTGGCGTTGCAAGCGCCAACCCGTGAGCGCAGTGGGGGGTTCGCACTTGGCAGAAGATAGCGGCCGCGTGGCCAGTGCCGAACCGGCCCAATCCATGGCCCCCCAACTTGCGGCCAAATACCAGCGCCTGCAGGACCACCTTGAATCGCTGGGGTCAGTCATCGTCGCCTATTCAGGCGGTGTTGATTCGACCCTGCTGGCACGGGTTGCGCACGACGTTTTGGGCGATCGGGCGGTAGCGGTAACTGCGATCTCACCGAGCCTTTCGGCCAAGGACCGTTCCGACGCCGAGGTCTTCGCCGAACAGATCGGAATCCGGCACGAATTCGTATACACGGATGAAGTCGACAACCCGGAATACCAGATAAACGATTCGAACCGGTGCTATTTCTGCAAGCAGGAACTATTTATAAACCTGGACGAGTTTCGCGGCACCAACCCGCAGTTCGCGAGCGTCGTCTACGGTCCGGTTACCGACGATCTCGGTGATCACCGCCCGGGAATGACCGCGGCCAAAGTGGCCGGCGCTGCGGCACCCTTGGCCGAGGCCGGCATCTCCAAGTCCGAGGTCCGCGCGCTTTCGCTGGCCCTGGGGCTGCCGAGCTGGAACAAACCGGCCGCACCCTGTCTGTCATCACGAGTCGCCTACGGCGAGCACATCACGGCTTCCAAACTGGCTCAGATCGAGCTGGCCGAATCAATCGTGCGAGCCGAGGGGTTTCTCGAATTCCGGGTCCGCCACCACGGCGATGTGGCACGTTTGGAAATCCCCCTGGACCAGCTTGAGCGGATCCTGGTCGAGGGCCGCCGCCAGCGGCTCGTCGACGGGCTCAAAGCGGCCGGTTATCGTTACGTGGCGCTCGACCTGCAGGGGTTCCGGTCGGGTTCGCTCAACGAAGTCCTGCAGATCCTTCCGGTCATCTCGTCCTGACCTAGACCGCGGCGCAAATTGCGCGGCTTCCAGATGGAACAGGGCGCACCACGCATCGCCGCGCGCAGGGTCCGGATCGCGTTCTGATGAATCGATCTAACTCCCGCCGGCGCCGCATTGTCATCCGGACGGTGATAGTCCTGGTGGTGTTGGCGGTGGTCGCGGCCGCAGTCTTGGCGCTGCGCTCGGGCAGATTCATTCCGCAGTCCGGAGAATCCGATGCGCCGCCGCAATTGGGGCGCGAAGTCACCGTCGAACGCGGCGAATTCACGCGCGCCGTTTCAGCGGTCGGAAACGTGGCGGCGGCCGAGAAAGACGAGCTTGCCTTCGAAGTCGAAGGTGTGTTGGCCGAATTGCTGGTCGCACCGGGAGACGCCGTCGAGGCTGGGCAAACGCTGGCCAGGCTGGATCCGGCCGGTCTCGATCAGGCGCTCGTTGCAGCCGAGGAATCGCTTGAGTCGGCGAGCCTTGATCACACTGACCTCCTTGATCCGCCCGACCCCGACGACTTGCTGCTGGCCCAACTGGCCTTGGCCGAAGCCGAGAGCGCGCTGGCCCGCCTGCAGGATTTCGAGGATCCGCAGCAGGAAGTGATGCTGCGCAGCTCGCTTCTGACCAGCCAGCGCAAACTGCAGCAAGCCCAGAGCCAGCTATCCGAACTTGAGGGCGGGGCTTCCGCTGACCAGATCGCCGCCGCGACGGCAACGTTTCAGCGGGCCGAAGCCGGCTGGCTCAGCGAACGCGAATCCTATCAGGAATTCCTGGAGGGGCCGAGTGAGTTGGAGCTCGAAACCGCCCGCCTGACGCTCAAGCAGGCGGAGGAAACCCTCGAGGATTACCGCGACTCCTCGCGAACCACGCAAACCGATATCGACCTGCAGGAGTTGGTGGTCATAGAAGCCCGCGAGCGCCTGGCCGAACTGGAGGCGCCGGTCAGCGAGGCGGAAAGGCGACGCCGCGCGGTGAACCTGGCCGCCGCCGAACAGGAATACGAGAAGGCTCGCCTGCAACTGGTGAACCTGACCGAGTCCGATTCAGAGGAGATCGCCTTAACGCGGCTCGACTATCAGGCCGCCCTGCTCGCGGTGACCTTGGCGCAGCTTGCCCTGTCCGATTACCAGGACGGCCCCGATGATCACGAAACCAGCAGCGCCGAAAACAACATTGCCCGGCGCAGGGTCGAAATACGGCGACTGCGAGAGCCGTCGTCGACCAGCGCGGTGCGCAAATCCGAACTGGCGCTGGCGGCTGCCCGGCGGCGTGTCGATGATGCCCGCGGTCAACTCGCCAAGGCCGAATTGACGGCGCCCTACAGCGGGGTCATCACCAATGTCTCCGCCACCATCGGGGTCAAACCGGCGCGCGGATTCATCGCCATCCAATCGAGCGCCAAACCGCAAATCGAGACCCGCGTTACCGAGATTGATATCGGCAAGGTCGCAGTGGGCCAAGCGGTGATCGTCGAGCCCGACATCTTCGGGTCCGACGATGTCTTCGACGGCAGCGTCAGAACTATCAATCCCGAACCGTCCAGCGATTCCGGGTTGGTCACCTACGATCTGAAGATCGATTTCGATACCGACCCCGGCACCCTCCTGCCGGGAATGACGGTCGCTCTCGAAATCATCATCGAGTCGCGCTCTGACGTGCTGCTGGTTCCCTTAACGGCCCTGACCGAGAAAGACGCCCGCAGCACGGTGCGGGTGGTGGATCCACTGACCAGCGAGGCGATCGAACGCGAAGTCACGGTTGGCGCGCGCAACGAGATCGAGGCCGAGGTGCTTGCCGGACTCTCCGCCGGCGAGGTGGTCCGAACCAGTCTTGAAGGCGCCGACGAGATCGATATTTCGTTCGGCCCACCCGATGAAGATGAGTAAAGATCGCCCCGAAGCTGTAAGCGGGTTCCAGGCCGCCGGCAGCGCGGGCTCGGAACGTGCCGTCATCGAAATAACCGATCTGACCAAGACCTACCACGCCGGCGCGACGCAGGTCGAAGCCCTGCGCGGCGTAAGCGCGCGGATCCAACCCGGTGAATTGGTCGCAATCGTTGGCCAGTCGGGGTCAGGAAAATCGACCCTGATGAACATTCTGGGCTGCCTGGAGGTGCCGACCAGCGGGGACTATTGGCTGGACGGCGAATTCGTCGCCGATTTAAGTGACGGCCAACTGGCGCGGATTCGCAACGCCAAGATAGGCTTCGTGTTCCAGTCCTACAACCTGCTGCCGCGGCTCAGCGCGCTGGAACAAGTAAAGCTCCCGCTCATATACCGTCGGGCGCGGCGGCGATCGCAGATGGCCCGACGGGCGCTGGCGCGGGTGGGACTTTCCGATCGTGTCGACCACACCCCCAACCGGTTATCCGGCGGTCAGCAGCAGCGGGTCGCGATCGCCCGTGCCCTGGTGACCGAACCTGAGATCATCCTGGCCGATGAACCCACCGGCAACCTCGATTCGACGATATCGCGGGAAATTATGGAACTTATAACCCGGCTCAACAACGAGCAAGGGATAACCATCATCCTGGTAACGCACGAATCCGACATCGCCGCCCGCTGCCGCCGCGTGATCACGTTGCTCGACGGGCGCATCGCCAGCGATCTCTTCCAGGAACCACGGCCATGCTAGAGGTGTCTGCGGCGTGCAACTGACGGCTGCGCTCGCGCAGGCGCTGCGTTCGCTGATCACCAATCCCTTGCGGACGCTGTTGACCACGCTGGGGATAGTGATCGGCGTCGGAGCGGTGATCGCGCTGCTGTCATTGGCCTCCGGATTCAATCAACTCATCGTCTCCCAGATCCGCGGCGCGGGAGCCAACCTGGTGCTCGTGTTTCCGGGCGGCGGAGGCGGCGGCGCAGGCGAGGTCTTCAGGCCCGGCACCAGCGGGTTTCTGTCGTTGGAGGACGCCCTCGCCCTGCGCGCGGCCCAGATCCCAAACCTTGACGCGGTCTCGGTGCAGGCCAGCGCGGGCGGTGTGGCCCGCATCCAGGACTGCGCCGACTTCGTCGGGGCCGACGGTACCGATTTCGAGCATTTTGCGGTCTCCGGCATGGAGATCGAATTCGGCCGGGGGTTCACGCGCGCCGAATACGCATCCGGCGCTCCGGTAGTCGTGCTGGGGGCCAATATTGCCGACCGCATGCTGGGAATCCGCGGTGACTGCGATGCGGTCGTGGCGGGGTTGGAAGAAGATCTGTCCGACCCGGAGCGGTCGCAGGCGGCCAACCAGTTGCTCGGCCAATCCGTTCGAATCGGCAGCAGTTCCTTCACCGTAATCGGAATTGCGGCCGAGGTCGGACAGGCGTTCCTGGTCAACGACAACAACATCCTCATGCCACTGACGACCAAGCATTACCGCCTGGCGGCCGAATTCACCCCCACCGGTGAAGTCCTGATAAATCAGATCGCCTTGGCCGTGGCCGATGAGAGCGATTCAGTCCTGGAGCAGGTCCGGGCCGAAGTTGCCAGCATCCTGCGCGCCCGGCATCGGGTTGAAGAGGACGATTTCCAGTTTCTGAGCCAGAGCCAGATACTGGAGCTTTTTGCCCAGATCACAGTCGTGGCCAGCGTATTTCTGGGCAGCATCGGAGGGATTTCGCTGCTGGTCGGCGGCATCGGAATCATGAACATAATGCTGGTCACGGTGACCGAGCGCACGCGCGAGATCGGCATCCGCAAAGCGCTCGGGGCACGCTACCGGGACCTGATGTTCCAATTTTTGATCGAAAGTGTGTTCCTGAGCGTGCTTGGCGGGTCGTTGGGGGTCGCGTTCGGGTGGCTCATCGCCTTCGGGGTTGGTCAGATCCCGATCGACAACGGGGATCCCATTCCGACTCTGGTGGAAACCAGCTCGGTAATCCTGGCCCTCGGGGTCGCCTCCGGCATCGGTCTGATATTTGGGCTCTATCCGGCCAATCGGGCCGCGCGCCTAAACCCAATCGACGCGCTCAGGTACGAATAGACCCGGCCGCGATCGGCCCAGCATTGGCGGGCGAACGGCGGCGGGTGCGCTTGCCGTTGAGCAACGTCCCAATCAAGGTGTAGCGGACCACGAACTGGTAGGTGGCCAGCAGGATGGCGGTCGCCAGCAGGCAGAGGATGAGGAAATTCAGATGCGGATCAATGTCCATTCGCGACAACGGGTACTGCAGGGCGATCAGCAGCGGGAGGTGCCACAGATACAGCCAGCAAGAGGAGTCCGCAACATAGCGCACCCACAACCGCTCCTTGGAAGCGATCAGGCGGAACAGGCCCATCGTCCCGAAGCACATCAACCAGGCGAACGCGGCCTGGCACGCCGCGCCGATGGCCCACGCCGGACCGCCGGGCTCGACCGGTTTGCCGTCGGGGTAGAGAACTAGCAAAGCGGTTCCGAACACCACCGTTAACGCGGGCAACGTCAGATAGGCGCACGACTTGGATATAGCAATCCCGCGCTGGCGAACGTGCGTTCCAAAGAAGAAGAAACAGGCGTAGAAGAGAAGCACGGTTGGATCGGGAGACAGGCCTTCGGAGGTATCCGGGCCGATCACCGCCTCGCCCATTAAAGAGCATGCAAATGGCTGAAAGAGGGGCCAAGGCCCACCACCCACGACGCTCAAACCTGAGCCCAAATCTGGCTGCGAGCACGAAGACTGCGCCCAGGAGCAGCAACGTCCACAGGAACCAGAGA
This sequence comes from Chloroflexota bacterium, assembly GCA_965217845.1. Lineage (GTDB taxonomy): Bacteria > Chloroflexota > UBA11872 > UBA11872 > VXNJ01 > VXNJ01. Next base: position 1,102,231 of record OZ244573.1, on the reverse strand, counting down.
TGGTGGAATCCCGCGAGCCACGCAAAAGGCCAGTAGATGGGATTGAAGCCCTCTCCGGTGAACAGCCAGGCGTTGGCGGGAACGATCGTGACTGCGCCAAGGGCCAGGGGAACGCCGATGCGCATGAGGCGGTGTTTGACCAGTGCACGCAGCCCGCGACGCTCCCAGAGCATCGCCGTGAAGAATCCGCTCAGTAGGAAGAACACTGGCATCCGGAAACCGTGGACCAGCGCGAAAAGGAGGGCGTATATCCACTCGCTCGTTTCAATTGCGCGGCTTGCCTGGCCGGGTACCACGAACCCCCAGCTGACGAAAAACAGGCCGGCGTGCAGTACGATGCCCAACAGCATCGCGAAAGCCCGCAAGGCGTCCAGTTCGTGGAACCTGTCCATGGGGGTTCCTAAGCGGCGCCTATGGTTGCGGTGCGGTTGGAGACCCGAGATTGCTTGTAGTGGCAATTCGACCAGCAGCTAGGCCAACAAGCCGAACATGCCCGATCAACACCGCCATTCTCGTCAGCACATCGTCGGCCCCAGTAGCCCGCCGAACGGTGGGCAGTCTCCATTTTCGCGGCCACGACTTGCCGCTGCCTGCGCGGCGACTCGAGGATCGCCTGTCGCCGAGGCCCGGCCAAATTGGAACCGGCGCTGGTAGGCTGCCTGGAGCGGACTCAGGTTCTTCGGGCATTTGCTAAATTTGACGCTCCGACAAACCCGTACTGGGAAGTCGGGATCCACGGGCCGGCGTTGACCCGCCGGCGGTCCGTTCCAAATCTGCTAACGGCCGGAACCCCATGAACAGAACTCATATCGAGGCATTGTTGGCGGGCGCGCTCGAGCAGCTCGGCGCGTCCGGGGACCTGCCCGAAATCGAGCTCGGATCGCTTGCGGTCGAAAAGGCGCGGATCCCGGGGGCCGATTACTCATCGACCCTGGCGCTGCGTTTAGCCAGCGCGGTCAATCAACCGCCGCGATCAATCGCCGAGCAGGTGATTGCCGCCCTGCCTGAGCACCCGATGCTGGGGGCGGTCAGCGTCGCCGGTCCGGGGTTCATAAATTTCGTACTCGATCCCGCCTGGGTCGCGGCCCAGGTATCGGCGATCATCTCCGCCGGCGGCCAATTCGGTGACACCGGCAGCCAGGCAGGGAAGCGCATTCAGGTCGAATTCGTGAGTGTGAATCCGACCGGACCACTTACCGTCGGGCACGGCCGCTCGGCGGTCATAGGCGATGTCCTGGCACGCCTGCTGGCGGCGGCAGGGGCAACGGTCGAGCGCGAGTACTACATAAACGATGCCGGCAACCAGGTCCGAATGTTGGGGCTGTCGCTACGGCATCAATACCTGCTGGGCCGCGGCCTCGAGTCGCAGGCCCCGTTGGCGGGATATCGCGGTGCGTACGTAGCCGCTTGGGCGGCAGAAATCGACTGGCCGGCAGAAGAAATGCGCAACTTGAGCGAGTCCGAACAGGTGCAACGGTTCACCGATTGGGGCATCCAGCGCGCGCTGACCGAGATAAAGGCCCATCTCGCCCCGCTCGGAATCGAATTCGACAGTTGGTTTTCGGAGAGGCGCATGCACGCCGCCGGTGAAGTCACCGCCGCCATCGAGGCGCTCAAGCTACGCGGCCACGTGCGGGAACGCGAAGAAGCGGTCTGGTTCGCCCACGGCGACGACCACTCGCAGGCCAACGTGTTGATCAAACGGACCGGGGATCCTACCTATCTGGCGGCCGACATCGCCTACCATCGCGACAAGCTGGAGACGCGCCGATTCGATTCCGCGATCGACGTTATGGGCGCCGACCACCACGGGCACACGGCTCGTATGCGCGCCGCACTGGCGGCGTTGGGGATCAATCCCGACCGCCTCTCCTACGTGCTGTGCCAGATAGTCCACGTGGTGGTGGACGGGGAGCCGGTGCGCCAGAGCAAACGGGCCGGCGACTTCGAATTGCTGGTACAGCTGCTCGATGATGTCGGCGGGGATGCGGTTCGCTATTTCATGCTCTCGCGCGACCCCAACAGCCAGATGGAATTTGACCTCGATCTGGCGCGTCGCCAAGGCGATGAGAACCCGGTTCACAAGATCCGCTACGCGCATGCGCGCATCGCCAGCATTCTGCGCCGGGCAACTGAACGCGGACTGGCGCCGGACTGCTCACGGTTGAAGCTTCTTCTCGAACCTGAAGAGACCGCGATCATCAAACGGATGCTGGAACTGCCTGAAGTGATCGACATGGCGGCCGCCAACCTCGAACCGCACCGCCTGGCCCACTATTCCCTGGCGCTGGCCAGCGAATTCAATTCGCTCTATCACCGTCACCGGGTCATCTCTGCAGACGATGAATTGAGCCGCGCCCGCTTGGCTCTCGCCAAGGCGGTGGGAATCACCCTGGCGCGGGTATTGCAACTTATGGGCATCGAAGCGCCGCAGCACATGCAGCGTCAGCCGAGCCCAGCCTAGACAGTCACCGCGCTCAACCCGATTTAGCAAGTACCTTTTCGGAGTTGAAGGCCGGCAGCGCTTGATTTACTTCGCCGACCCTCAGGTTTAGGCCGGCCTGCAAGCGGCCCCCGGGCGGGCGCACCGCGATTGGTTCGGAGCCGACGACTGGGCGTCCCACGGCGATGCCTCCGGATCCGAATCCGCGCACCAGGTCGCTATCGAAGGTGAAATCGCCTAACGGTCCCGACACCACCAATTCGCCGGTGCCGTTGCCCACGTCGACGGTCAGACTGGCGGCGCACCCGCCCAGCGCCTGCAGCGCCGCCCACAGCGTTTCGGCGACCGTCGTTGCCGCGACCGCCTCGACCAGGGCGAGCGTCACTCCCCCGGATTCGGTAGCCGGCATCGCCGGCGTCGGACCAGGGCCACCAGAGATCCAAGGCTTGGGCAAGCCGGGCAAGAGTAATCCCGCCAGGTTCTCGGGCCGGCCGGAGGCAAATGCATCGGGATCGATACCGGTGGGGGCGGCAACGATCGTTGATTCGGGATAGCTGGCGGAAAGCCCATCGGGAGCGACGGCCGTCGAAGCCAGTCGGCCGAATACGCTCGGGCCGCGCGCCAATGGGCAGTAGAGGGCGAGCCCCTGACCGCTGATCTCGACGCCTCGACCGGGTTCGGCCGCGCCCACCCGGCCGGCGATACGCGCCTGGACGACGCAGCGCAGTTCGGGGCCGCTGAGGAATGCGTGTCCGCTGACCGTGTTTACCGCGACAACTTCGGCATCCCACTCGACCACTTGGCGGCGCGGGCGCCGCCAAGCGCTTTCGCCCCCCAGGACCGTGCCGGCTGCGATCCGATCGCCGACCGCGGCGCCGTCCAGGTTTTGCAGCGGCACGGTTCGGGTCCGCCCCGGGGCCCGGATCTCGGCTATCGGCGCTCCGGCTGCCAATTCGTCCCCGGGGCCGCAGAGCAGGCTAGCGCCGGGCGGCAATTCGTGACCGACGACCAGCGCCCCGATCAGCGCCGCGGCCCTCAATCCTGGCCCCTGATCACCGCGCGCGAATCCAAGCCGTAGGCATCCAGCGCCTGCAACCAGGAAAGCACCAGATCCGCACGCGTTTCGCCATCCTCGGCCGCAGTCGGAGGGCGTCCGCGGGCATCGACGAGTAACCCGCCCGTTCCGGTGGTGATGGCTGGGGCCAATTCGACCGCCCGACCCGGGCCGCCGCCGATATCCAGTCCGGCGGCGGGGGCCGCACTGATCTTTACCGGTTGCTCGGCCGCGGCGGCAATGCGCAGAGTCGCGCCAAATGGCACCATTTCGTCAGCACGAGTTCCATCGGCAAGGTCGAGGGCGACATGCACTGCCGGTTCATTCGCCCGTGCGCTGCCGGTCACTGCCGCACTGATCGCCAGTGGCACGAGCGCATCGCTCGGGTCGACGGCCTCTCCCAGAAGGTCCAGACACCCCAGCATCGGCAGAACGCTTGCCTGGTCCTGGGCCAACTGACAAAAGCGGACCGGTAGCAGGCCGTTCAAAAGGCAAGCCGCGGCGGACAGCGGGGCACAGTCTCCCCCCAGCATCACGCCGCTGGCTATCGCCAGGTCGCACTCAAATTCGGCCAATCGCAGGTGCGCCCGGGCCCGAGCAAGACCGGCTACCATCGTCGCTTCCTCAATGAGACGGTCACGCGATGTGGGCGGCACGCTCCAGGGCCGACCGGCGCGGTCCAGCAGGCTGGCCTGGACATCTGCTGCGACCAGTTGCGCGGGCAGCCAATGCGAGATCTCTTCCGGATCCAGCTGCAGCCCAAAATGGCCGCCGCGCCCCTCCTGGGCAAGATGCCCGAAGCTGGCGATCCGAACTGCTCCCCCATCGGCCAGAGCCAGGGTGACGCCGCGCGGTTCGACGTGCGCGACGGCCACCCGCAACCCCATAAGGTGCGAGAGCCGCCAGGCGGCACGCCGCAGCGCGGCGGTCAGTGGTATCAGGGGTCGGTCGCGAAGGTCCGGTGGAAGGCCTGCAGAAATGCGGGGAGCGATGGCGCGCAGATAGGCGGATGCAAATTCCCGGTGCAGAGTATGCAAGTTCTCGGAGTCAACCACGTCGACCGCGAGCGTTAGGGACTGGATATCGGAGCCCAGTATTCGGTGCGCTAGCGCGGTCGTGTGCGGATTTCCCAGCAAGGCCACCAACGGTTGCGGCGAAGGGGCACTCGCACAGTAGAGGTGTCGCACGACCTGCGCCGCCAGTTCCGTGGCAGCATCCGCCTGCGGACCCGTAAAGGCCAGTAGGATGAGCGCCGGCCGCGCACTGCGAATCCGATCGGCCAATTCATCGGGGTTGAATCGATGCAAGAAATCTGCGGCCAACATCGCGATGCTGTCGACGGTGATGAACCCCTGGCCACGCAACGCCGAGATCAGTTGGCGTCGGTCGCCGGCTGCCAAATCGGTAACCAGAATTGCCGCCAACGGAGGCGCGATCCCCGAACCGCTTACGGCCTTTACGGCGCGATCGGGCGTATCTGGCGGCATTGACCGCAGCTGCGACCAGGTCCGATTCCAATCATTTCCGAGCGGACCGCCCGAACTGGGCACCTCGATCAGGTCGGACAGCACCCGCCGTCCATCCAGTGCGGTGAATCTTCCGAGGCGCAGACGCGGCCCCACGTCGGCAACCGCAATCACCGATCCAGGGACATTCCGATCGGGCGGTCGCCCGCTCGATCTCAGCGGCACGTCACTCGGCGACGGGTACGCGCAGGTGCGATTCGACCCGGGCGAACGCCGCCGCCGCCGCGGTATCGCATAAACGCTGCATCGGCGGGGCCACGACCGGTGAACACAGGCCCATTTTCCACAGCACTCCCTTAGTGTGAGGCTGGCCAAGGACGTCGGGTTGCAGCTGGCTGCTGAAATCAACCGCCTGCCGCTGAAATCTTTCGGCGGCTTCCAAATCGCCGCCGCGGTAGGCCTCGTAGAGCTGCGCCGAGATGTGCGGAACGACGTTTTGAGTGAGGCCGATACAACCCGAACCGCCGTTTATTAGCGCATCCAGCAGGTGGCCGTCGCCGCCGACGAAGACCCGAAAGTCTGGATGACAGGCAGTCTGCGCCAGGGTGGCGTGCAACCAGGCAGTGGATCCTCCCGAGTCCTTCAGGCCGACGACACCGCACTCGGCAAGACGCGCCGCCGTGGCCGGAGCGGCCATAAGTTTGGTCATGGTCGGGAAGTGGTAATAGAGGACCGGCAGCGGAGAGGCCTCCACCAGCCGGGCGAACCAGTCGACGATCTCGTCTTGGCCGATCGGGAAGTAATAGGGCGGAGTTACCAACAGGGCGTCGACGCCGCAGTCGGCAGCTTCCTGCATCTGCTCGATGGTGGCCCAGAGATTGGGCAGCCCGGCGCCGCCGATGACCGGGATTCGGCCGGCGGCGGCCTCAACCGCTGCCGTCAGGGTCCTACGCCTCTGGTCGTAGCGAATTCCCTGGAACTCGCCCGAACTGCCCAGCACCACGACGCCGTGCGAGCCGTTTTCAATGAAGAACTCGACCATGCTGGCGACGGCAGAGGTATCGACCGAATAGTCCTCGAGCAGCGGCGTGACCATTGCCGGCATTGATCCGCAAAGCCGTTTTATGTCAATCAAGGGGCTTGATCCTTCTCGGTGGCGCGGATTTGAGCCATTGGGGCGGGCGGAGCTGGCCGGCGCCAAGCACCCGCGATTATTGTCATTGTTTGGCTCGCGCCCCGACCGCCGTCTGAAATCGTCGGCCAGGAAGGCACAAATCATCATCGGCGCAAGTTTGCAGAAAGCCCCCGAACGCGGCAACGCCCGGCGGGGCAAAGCAGTGCTTTTGTTGGCGGCCTGCGTAATTCTTTTGATCGGATGCTCTGCGGCCGAATCAGCGGTTGCGAATGGAGGTTATTCGGCAACGAACCGCGGTCAATCCGTGGTGGCTCCAACGGACTTGGCGCCGATCGGAGAAGTTGCCGGCGGCGACCCGACCGGCGCCCCTGCCACCCCCGCGGTGACGTCTTCTGACGTCAAGGGTGCCGTGCGGGCGGATCCGCCCGCAGAGGCCGACCCGGCGGCGCCGACCGGCGGTGACGCGACTCCGATCCCACGGCCCACGGCCAGTTTGTCCGGGCAGCCGCCCGAGGACTCTGCCGATGCGGTCGATTTGGACCGGCCGGCCGGGACCGGCGCCGGTGAGGCGGCAGCAGCGCCCGCTGCCGGTTCGCGGCAACTGCTGGCGCAGCTGGTGGTTGAGTCCGAGCACGGCACCGGCTACGACCGCGACGACTGGCCGCACTGGCGGGATCTGGACGGCGACAGATGCCATACCCGCTGTGAAGTGCTGGCCGCCGAACGGCGTCCCGACGGATCCTGGTATTCGATCTTTGATGGGCGAACAACCGCGGACCCGAGTGGATTCGATGTCGATCACCTGGTCCCGCTGGCGGAAGCGCATGAGTCCGGCGGCTGGCGCTGGGATCGGCAAACGCGCGAACGGTACGCCAATGACGAGTCATACCCGCATGCGTTGATCGCGGTATCGGCAACATCCAACCGCTCGAAGGGCAAGAAGGATCCGGCAGAGTGGATGCCGCCGGATGTCGCCAGCCACTGCTTTTACGCCGATGCCTGGGTCCGGGTGAAGTTTCGGTGGAAACTGAGCGCAGACCCCCGCGAAAAGAACGTTTTGGACCAGATCCTGGCCGACTGCCCCGCCGCCCCGGGCGACCCGCCAGAGCGCGTGCCACCCGCGACTGCGACCCCAACCTCGGAATCCGCCCCAATCCCGTCGCAGCAGACCGACGATCGACCGGTGGTCGCCCACTGCGATGCCCGCGGCGAACTGGTCCGAATCGAAGGTCCGCCGGGATCTGACCTGGATGGCTGGCGCATTAGCGACGAGGGCGAAAAGTTCAGCCACACTTTCGGACCCGGAACGCTTATCCCTGCGTCCGCGGTCCTGGTGGTCGCATCCGGGTCGGCAGACGGCGATGTCAAACCTTGGGGGGCGCGCAACGTCTGGAACAACGACGGCGACACGGCCACCCTGAGCAACCCGACCGGGGAATCGAACTCACAGCGCTGCAGTTAGGCGGCGGACCGAGCGATTTGTTTCCGCATTGGAGGCCGACCCGAAATCCTTCGGCGGGCGGCGGGCGGTTACGACGAACCCGGATTCAGGGTGCGTCGACGGGCAGAATAAGCACGGGTCGGACGCAGGCCATTGCAACCGATGGCCGCCCCGAACTTTTCGAGCCTGTTTCCCGCATTTGAAGGAAGCGCAAGTGGATCCGGTCGGCGTCGGCTACATCGGACTTGGCCAAACCGTAAATCTGTGGCATCTTCCCTTTATCGCAAAGTCGTCGCTGGTGCGCGCCGTCGCCGGCGCCGACATCACGCCGGCCCGCCGCGAATTGCTCGCGCCCCGGATACAGGGCCCGGTTTACGCCGAGGTTGATCCCCTTCTGACCAACTCCGAGGTGGAGATAGTGGTAGTGGCAACTCCGCATCGGTTTCACAAGGAACACGTTGTCGCCGCGCTGGAGGCGGGCAAACATGTGATCTGCGAGAAGCCGCTGGGCCTCGACCTTGCGGAAGCGCGTGAGATCGCGGACGTGGCCGCGCGTTGCCAGCGCTACGCATCGGTGTATCAGAACCGGCGCTTCGACGCCGAGTCACTGGCGATCGAGCAGGCGATCGGCGCCGGCGCGGTCGGTGAACTCATATCCATATCGCGCGCGCACTATCGCGATCGGCCGCACACCGATATTGCGGCCCAGGAATACCAACCTGAGTGGCGGCTTGAGTCCTGGGCGGGGCACCTGATCGACTGGGGCCCGCATCTTCTCAATCAACTGCAGCACTTTGCCAAGTCGCCGCCCAAATCGATCTTCTGCCAGTTGCGCGGAGTCAAGTGGACCAAGGAGTCCGACGACTTCTTCACGCTTATGGTCGAATTCCAGAACGGCGTCCTGGGCAAGGCCGAGGTTTGCGTTTTCGCCCATGACGGCCAGAAGGAATGGCACGTGATCGGCAGCGAAGCGACCCTGTCCTGTCAGGGGTTTGGCGAACCCATCTATATATACGGGGCCGGAGGGCAAAAGACCGAGGTGGAGACCGGAGAGCACCGCTGGACGGACATTTACGACTCGCTGGCGCGCTTCATCCGCGGCCAGGGTGAGCCGGCGGTTTCAATCGGCGAGGCCCTCGCGACCATGGAGCTGATCGAGGCGGCGCGGTTGTCGGCCCAGACCGGACGTTCCGTGGAACTGCCGCTTGGCCAATGAGTAATTGGGGGTGGGAGTGCTCGCGGGCGCCCCAATAGCCGAGCCGGGATGCCGCGCGCGACCGCGGCACGCCGATATGGCGGCGGCATGCGTGGTAACATGATCAAACTTTGGTTCCTAACCTAGGTGCGGGGATGCAAATCCCGCGCCGGTTGGAAATTTTGGGAAAGATGTATATCAGGGAGGCGATGCTTATGCACGATTCCAAACTAAATCGCCGCAAGCTCATGGCCACCGGTCTCGCCGGTGGAGCCGCAGCCGCGGCCTTGGCAGCTTGTGGTGAAACCGTGGTAGAAGAGCGAGTCGTTACTCAGGTAGTCGAAGTCGAAAAGGTCGTGACCGAGGTCGTGACCGAGACCGTGACCGAGACCGTGACTGAAGTTCAAACCGTCGTCGAAGAACGCATCGTCGAGGTCGAGCGTGACGCTGGTGACGTCGAGATCTTCTCCTGGTGGACGAATGCAGGTGAGGTGGAAGCCCTCAACACGCTGTTTAAGAACCTGCAGGCGAGCGTTCCCGGCATCAACATCATCAACGCCGCCATTTCCGGTGGCTCGGGTCCTGGTGGAAACGCCAAGGCGATCCTTGAGACCCGGATGTTGGCTGGTGAGCCGCCTGACTCCTTCCAGATCCACTGGGGTCACGAGTTGACCTATTCGCACTCGGTCGCTGGCCGGGTCGAGGCACTCGACGACCTTTGGATCCAGGAAGGCTATTACGAGAGCTATCCGGATGGATTCGTAGAAAACGGTAGTTGGGACGGCCATGTTTGGGCAGTGCCGGTCAATATTCACCGTTCGAACGTAACGTGGTTCGACAAGCAGTTCTTCCGAGACACTGGTATCCCGGACCCAACCACCTACGAGAATTGGGACGATGCTTTCAACGCCTACGATGACATCAAGGCGACGGGGCGCGCTCCATTCGCGATGGGCGAAGTCCGTCCGTTCTATACCGGCCACGTTCTCGAGAACATCCTTCTTGGCGTTCTCGGCGGATCGGCTTATGTTGACCTGTTCAACGGCAATAGCGACTGGGACGGAGCTGGGATCACCAAATCTCTCGATATCGCCAGAAACCTGGTAGAAAACTATGTTAATGAGGACGTCCTCAGCATAGACCCGGCGACGGCGTTCGAAAAGATCTTCGCGGATGGCCTTGCCGGGGGGGTAATGACGATCAACGGCGACTGGGCCGAGGGTTTCTACCGCGGCAAGGGCTATGACGGCCAGTACGGCTATGCCCGCCCGCCTGGAACCCAGGGACACTACATGGCACTGTGTGACTCGTTCACGCTGCCGGTAGGAGCGCCTAACCCGGAGAACGCTACTGCGTTCCTGAAGGTATGTGGTGGGCAAGAGGGCCAGGACGAGTTCAACCACTTCAAGGGTTCGATCTCGGTGGGTAAAGACCCCAACCTGACCTACTTCAACAACTACCAGAAGGAAGCCATACGCGACTGGCAAGACTCAGCGACGTTCGTGGCACCGAGCGTAGTGCACGGCTTTGCCGCGCGGCAAAGTTGGATTACCGAGTTCGTCAACATCGGCAACACTTTCACAGCGGAAGTGCGCGGTGGTGACTCAAACGCGGTGGCCAACGCTCAAGCCGCAATGCAGCGAGCCTGCGAAGACTCCAACATCTGCTAGCAGATTCCTAAAGGGAGGGGGAGTCGTTCCCAAGCGGCTCCCCCTTTGCTGGAAACTCTGCTCAAACCGAATATCGAATAGAAATCTCGCCCGTTAATGGCATCCGCCGCAGCCCCAAGCGCGCAACAACGTAGCGCGCTCGCGCGCGCATGGCGCTTCGTCAATCGCGACCGCGTTCTGGCGCTTATCGTCCTATCGCCGTCGCTGCTGGTGGTGGCCGTCTTCGTCTACGGGTTCATCGCCTGGACGTCGCTGGTGGCGTTCCTGGACTGGAACCTCCCCGAATCGCGGGTTTCGGCAGCCGGACCCTACAACGGCCTCGAAAACTGGCAGTGGCTGTTCGATCTGCCGCGTTGGTACAAAGACATTCGCAACATGGTTATCTTCACCGTGTTGTTTATGTCCGAATGCATGATCCTGGGGTTCTTGATTGCCGCTTTCCTGGACCAACAGGTAAAAGGCGAGGGAGTCTTCCGGACGATTTACATCATGCCGTTTGCAATCTCGTCGGTCGTGACCGGCGTGGTTTGGCAATGGATGATGCACCAGACCAACGGCTTCAATCGGCTCATCGACCTCGTCGGGTTCAACCACATCCTGGCACTGTTTGGTCTAGGCCCATTTAACTGGCTCTGGATGTCGGACCAGAACATCGGGATGATTGCGATTTCATTTGCAGCCGCGTGGCAGATGGTCGGCTACACAATGGCGCTCTACTTTGCGGGGATTCGCGGAATCTCGCAAGATCTTCGCGAAGCGGCCCAAATCGACGGAGCCGGAACATTCCAGTTGTATCGCCACATAATCATCCCGCTGGTGCGTCCGGTGACGGCGACGGCATTCATAATCCTGTTCGGGCTTGCCCTGCGGCTGTTCGACTTGGTGGCCGCAATCGCCGGCTCGGGGATTAATTTTTCAACCGACACGTTCGCATATCACATGGTCCAGCTCGCGTTCCAGGATGCCCGGTTCGCGCGCGCCGCGGTAATTGCGGTGATCATGGTCATGCTCTCAGCGATAGTGGTCGTGCCCTATCTGTGGAGCATCCGGAGGGAAGTCTAGATGGCCACTACTACCGCTCCACCCGACATGGTGGCTGCTGGCGCGACGATCCGCACCGAGCGGAGGGCCCGCATACTGCGGCGGGGGTTCGTCTACCTATTCCTGGTCGCAGTGGCAATCCTCATACTCATGCCTTCCTACGTGGTGCTGGTCAACGCCCTGAAACCTTTCAGCGAGGTCCACCCGTCAACGATGTGGCAGCCGCCGACAAGCGGTCTTTCCTTCGAGGCCTTCCAACGCGGCTGGTTGGCGGTCGACAATAACATGATCGCCAGCGCCAAGGTAACCATCCCGGCTGCGATCATTTCCTCGATGCTCGGTTCGATCAACGGCTACGTTTTCGCCAAATGGCGTTTCCGCTATTCCAACATCGTCTTCCTGTTGGTGCTCTTCGGCCTGTTCCTGCCGTACCAGGGCATCCTGATCCCGCTGGTGCTCACCCTGACCCAGCTCAAGGCTCCCTGCATCCTGCTAACGGCCGACTTTTCCAAGCCATTCGAGATCTGCACTTTCTACGGAACAATTCCGGGGCTGATCTTTACCCACACGATCTTTGGTATTCCGATCACCGCGCTGATCTTTAGAGCCTATTTCGTATCGGTGCCGACCGACCTTATCGAAGCGGCCCGGGTCGACGGGGCCGGGTTCTTCGGCGTGTACCGGCACATCATGTTCCCGATCGCCGCGCCAGCGTTCGCGGTGGTCCTGATCTGGCAGTTCACGCAGATCTGGAATGACTACCTGCTTTCGCTCACAATCCTGAACAATCCCAAGGACGCCCCGGTGATGGTCGGGGTAGTCAATACGTCCAATTCCTACTTCGTCGAATACAACGTGCAGTTCGCTGCGGCGCTGCTGGTCAGCATACCCACGCTGTTGTTCTATTTCCTCTTGGGTCGCCTCTTCATGCGCGGCCTGCTGGCCGGAGCGGTTAAAGGTTGATTTGCCGCCGCTGGCGTTGCGGGTGGTTTCGGAAAGAGCTGTTGCGGGCCGATAATTGTTAACTGGCTTCGCCTTTGCGCTATTGGAACGATTGAAATATTTGCCAGCTAGGAGTGCGTGATGCGGATAAGTAGACGGCGGTTTTTGGGGCTCTCGACTTCGGCAATCGGATTGATGGTTACCAGTTCGCTTCTGGCCGCATGCGGTGAGGAGGAAGCCGAGGGACCGCGCGAGTCGTCCCTTGAAGGATGGACCGAAGGTTTGAACATCGGCGGTCAGGAAGTCGCCGCCGGCCAGCCGGGAGGGTTTCCGGACGAGCGGGCCGTGCTCGGACTGCCGCCCGGGCGCTTGATCATCGCCTCGATCAGTTTTGAAGGTCCGGATTCAAAGATCGTTATCGAAAACCGCAACACGGCCCAGGACACGCTGTTTTATTGGATCCTGGCCGCAAACGGCGCCCAGTGGGAAATCCCCGGAGCGTTTAAGTTGAAACCCGGCGAAACGCTGACCATCGGCTATGGCGAAGGCACCAACACCGAGACCGAGGTGTACATGAACGGCGCCCTGGGGGAGCCGGACCCGGCAGGTGGCGAACTTGGCCTTTACAACGAGACCGATGATCTCGAGGATTGGACCTACATGCACCAATACCTGCAGTGGGGATCGGCCGGGCAGCCGCTCGCGCCCGTGGCGATCGAAGGGGGCCTTTGGGAAGAAGGGGTGGCGCCCGAAGTTGCCGCCGGTCAGACCCTCATCTACGACCACTCCCAACCCGGCCAGGGCACATTCGCGGCCGGATAGCCTTGCCGCGGACCTAGGTCCGCCCGCGTTCGTTAGCACTATCGGCTCGCCAATTGGCGCTTGAGCGCTTCACCGACCGCAAGCCGTTGAAGCTGGTTCTGGTCGGCTGTGGTGGCATGGGGCGGCGGCACCTGCACGGGTTGGCACAGCTCGAGACGTTCGGCATAAGCCCGTTCGCCCTGGTGGCCGTATGCGATCCCTTCAGCGATGCCGCCGAGTCAGCGGCGCAGCTGGCGGAAGACCTCCTCGGCAAGCGTCCGGCCGTCTACAGCGACCTCGAGTCGGTCGTGGCCGCCGAAAGACCTGACGCGGCCGACATCGTCACCACCCCCGCCACGCACCACCGCGTTGCCGCCGACGCACTCGGTCTGGGGATGCACGTTCAGATCGAAAAACCGGTCGCGATCACGATCGCGGCCGCCAACGCCCTGGAGCAGGTCGCTCGCCGCAGCGGGAAGGTGCTCTCGGTGGCCGAGAACTACCGGCGCGATCCACTCAACCGACTGCTGCGGGCGGTGATCGATGCCGAGGCGCTGGGCCGTACCGCGTTGATGGTCGACACCACCCTGTCCGGGGGCGGCGCAGTGGTAATCACGCCCTGGCGGTCCACCCGCGCGCAAGGCGGACTGCTGATGGACGTCGGCGTTCACCACGCCGACATGTTCAGCTACTTTATGGGTCCGGTCGATTCGGTCAGCGCCTGGTCGGGTGTGCTTGAGCCGCAACGCCGGTTCGAAGGGCTCAACCGCAACCTGGCCCGGTTCTACGAGCTGTCCAACCGGCAGGCTGGCGGAGACTACGCGGCGGACGGGATCGATTCCGGCTTCGCGCTGCTGCGGTTTGCATCCGGCGCCGGCGGGCAATGGTCGATGGCGCTCGGAGTGGGCGGGGGCGAACCGGTGCGCATGCGGCGCATCTACCTTGAAGGCGGAATGATCGATTGTCCCGAGGACCGCTCCGGCAATCCCCCGGCGATTCTGATGCGCTCAGGCCGCCAGGATTTTGTCGGAGATGCGATTTTGGACCTCGTCCCGGAATTCGAATTGCCGACGGTGACTGCGCACCTGTTCGGAAGCGAACGGTTCGGCCAGGTGGAGATGGAATTTAACGACATCGACGCCCGCATCACCGCTTCCGAGTACTGGGAGCTGGGCGATTGCATCCTAAATCAAAGCCACCCCGAAGTAGGGCTCGCCGAGGGCCGCGATGCCCTCGCGGTGGTTCTGGGCGTGATCGAATCCGGCCTGGCCTCGAGAAGCGTTTCGATGGCGGACCTGCTCGGCGGCCGCGTTTCGGCGTATCAGGACCGGCTGCAGGCCGAGTTGGCCGCACTTGATTGACGCCGGGCGCCAGGAACCCTTCATCGCCATAATCGCCGGCGGCGTCGGCACCAGGCTTTGGCCGCGCTCGCGCGCGGCCCTGCCGAAGCAACTGCTCAGCTTCGGCCAAGGTCCCAGCCTCATCCGCAAGACCTACGAGCGCATCGCGCCGTTGACGTCGCCGGAGCGATTGCTGGTCGTTACCGGACCAGAATATGCCGACGCGATCGCGCGTCAATTGCCCGAACTTGATCCCAAGCAGATCCTGTGTGAGCCGGCTCCCAAGGGCACCGCGCCGGCGATAACCGCGGCCGTAGGATACGCCGCCAGTAGGGTGCAGGACCCGACCGTCCTCACGGTCGGCTCAGACCACTTCATCGGCGACGATTCCGCTTTCCGGCGCTGTCTACGGGCTGCTGCTGCTGCTGCTCGCCAACTTGGCGGGTTGTTAACGATCGCTGTTCGCCCCACCCACCCCGACACCGGCATGGGTTATATCCACCTGGGGGCCAAGGAGTCCGAGTACGAGGGTGTGGCCGTCCATCGAACCCGCTCCTTCGTGGAAAAGCCGGATCGGGCTACCGCTGAGGCCTACGTCGACGGCCGTGAGCACCTGTGGAACTGCAACTACTTCGCGTTTACCGCCACCGCGTTTGGCGCCGCCTGCGTTCGGCATGCTCCGCACCTGGCCCGCGCCCTGAGCCAACTGGCTAACGCACCCGACGCCAGCGAATTCGCAACCCGGATCAAGGACCTGTGGGCCGACCTCCCCAGCGAACCGATCGACACCGCCCTGATGGAGCGCGCCGAAAACGTCTTCACCGTCCCGGCCGAATTCGACTGGGCCGACATCGGTTCCTGGGACGGCGTGTACAAGATCGCCCGCCCGGCCCCGCATTCGGACGGAAATTTCGTCGCCGCCAGCAAGCGACACCCGCCAGAGTTCCTGGAATCGAAGGGTTGCCTGGTGGACGCCGAATCCAGACTGGTGGCAGTCATTGGCCTCGAAGACGTGGTGGTGGTGGAATCGGCGGACGCGGTGCTGGTCTGTCACCGCGACCGCGCCCAACAGGTTTCCACGCTGCTGGCGCGGCTACGCGCCAGCGGCCGGCAAGAGCTGCTCTAACGGGCCCGTGCCGTGATCAGTGCCGGAACCGCCGGCCGGGACCACGTGCCCAGGCTCCAGCGTGGACCCATCCTCGTCGTAGTCGTGTTGGCGGCGGTATTGTTCGGCGCCAGCATACTTTGGCGCGACCTGCTGCGCGACCTTCCGCCCTGGTACTTCGGATCCGCGACAGTGGCGCTGCTGGCGTTCGCGGCCGGATTGGGGCGCTGGCATTTGCGACTGCCCTGGCCGCATGTCGGCCAGCTAACAGCAGCCGCCCTGGCAGTCGCGATCGCGGCTCTGGCATGGGTTTACGGCGACCTGGTGCAGGATCTTCAGGGGCCGGCCGCAATAGTGGCGTTCGCGGTAACCCTGGTAGGGGCTTCGACCGTGATACTGCCCGCGCCAACGGCATTGACGGTGGTGGCGTTGGCCGGGTCGCTGGACAATCCGATCGGAGTCGGGGTGGCGGCCGCAGCGGGGCAGACGGTCGGCGAGGGAGTAGGTTACCTGCTCGGCCGCAGCGGCGCGGCGTTGCTGCCGACATTCGGATGGAGCGTGCGCTTGGCGAATGCGATGCGCCGCAGCATGCTTATCACCGACGGAGTTATCGTTATCTTTGCCGCGATCCCCAACCCCCTCTTCGACGTGATTGGGATCATGGCCGGCACGATGCGCTATCCGGTATGGCGTTATGCGGTGGCGGCATTCCTTGGCAACGTCTTCAAGTACGTGGTCGTATGGGGCGGCCTGGGGGCCCTGCTGGGCTAGGCGGACGCGGCATCCTTACGCCGGCTTCCGATTGCAGCCGGTCCCAAAGCCGCCACAGCGCGCTGCGGTGATCCTCACGGGGAACGTAGAAGCGGAGCACGCGTTCGGGTGCGATTGAAGCCACCAATCGCGAGACGCTGGTGATCTCGACCGGCGCACCGCCGGGTGAGGGTTTGACCAATACCGGTCGCTGCGATCCCGGGCCGTGCGGACCCGATCCCGCGATCGCGTCGATCTCGGCTTCGTCGCTGAGCAGGTCAAGGCCCTCCACCAGCCCCCAAGCGGGTGCCTCGGCCCGCAGCCGGGCCCGGAACCGGATCGAGAATTGGAGTCCGCGCTCGGGGATCCGTGCCCCGGCGTCGAAGCACTTGAATATGCGCCGCTGGCGCAGCCGTGACGCCAACTCGGCCAGGTGTGGATCACGGGCCTGTGCCATCTGTGCCAGCGCGCCACCGAGAACCTCGTCGTCAAGGGCAAGGAAGCTGGCCAGAGTGCGAGCGCCCCCGAAGTGGTCTGCCAGCGGGTGCGGCCGGACCAGTCCCGTAAGCGCGCCGCTGCCGTCGGCGACAAGTTCGGACAAGCGCACCATCGCCGCTTCGAACATGAGTTCGGCGCCGCGTGAGGTTTTGTGTAGGTAAACCTGCCGGTAAAGGTTTATTCGCGCCAGCAGGTACTCCTCGGCAGACCGCAACCCCTTGGGCGCCAGCACCAGGCCGCGGCCGCCGCCCCAGCGGACGGCGAGCTCCTCGACCCTGAGACTGTCGAGCAGCCAGGTCAGGTCGATGGAACCGGTGGCCACGCCGGTCATGCGCCGATCACGCTGCAGGTAATCGAGCCGATCGGCATCAAAATGCGATGCGACCACGCTCGAATACAGGTCATCGGGTCCTTCGCCGCAGATTTCGTCCGCAACTTCACCAGCCAAACCCGGGGCGGCCTCCTCCAGCAGTTCACAGACGGTCGTGTCGCCGCAAATGATCGCGCGCGACCAGTATTCGTGGTTCCCGGGTCCGCCGACAGCGCGCTCGGATTTTTCGAACACGTGCGAAAGCGGTCCGTGTCCGATGTCGTGCAATAAAGCGGCCAGCGCCGATATCCGGGCGCGCTGCGGATCGAAACTCTCCGGGCCCAATTCGCGCCGGATTACCTCAAGCAGCTGCCGAGCCACATGGTACACGCCAACCGAATGACCGAACCGAGTATGAGTGGCCCCGGGAAAGACTAGATGCAGGAAGCCGAGCTGCTTGATCGCGCGCAGGCGCTGCATTTCAGGGGAATCGAGCAGGCGCCAGGCCAATTGGTCGACCTCCGATTCGGCTTCGAAGCGAATCAAGCCGTGAATCGGGTCGCGGATGCGCTTGGTGGAGGCCATGGAACCGCTTCATTATCCCGACAAGCGCGAGACGCGCGCGCGCGGCAATTAGACTTTTTGGCGTTGCCGGGTGGCGCCCCCGGTCGCGTGGACGACCTCGTTGCCAGCGCCCCGACACCCCAGAACAAGTGGAGACAGCATCGAGCGCAGATGACTGGAAACCTGAAAGTATTCGCGGGCGTGTCCAACCACGCATTGGCCAAATCCATCTGCGCCAATCTGGGCATACCGCTGGGCAACGCGGCCGTCAGTTCGTTCCCGAACCGCGAGACCAAGATCCAAATCGAGGAGAACGTCCGCGGGTTCGACACCTATGTGGTGCAGTCGATGTGCGCACCGGTCAACAACAATCTGGTCGAGCTGCTGATCATGGTTGACGCCCTGCGCCGCGCATCGGCCGACCGGATCACTGCCGTGGTGCCTTATTTCGGCTACGCGCGGCAGGAGAAAAAAACCGCCGGGCGGGAGCCGATTTCGGCCAAGTTGGTGGCCAATCTGCTGCAGGTCTCAGGGGTGCAGCGGGTCCTGACGATCGACCTGCATGCGGCTGCGATCGAAGGTTTTTTTGACATTCCGGTCGATCACATGCGCGCCGCCGGGCTGTTGGCGCAGGCGCTGCGCGACCAGGGCTTCGACCGGTCGGTGGCGGTCGGATCGACCGACGCCGGCGGAGTGGCGCGGGCCGAAGACTTCTCGCGCCGAATGCAGGCCGAGGACCTATTCGTCGCGTTCAAGAAGCGCAATTCCGGGGACGACGTTACTCCGATCTCGCTGGTCGGCGAGGTCGCCGGCAAGACCTGCGTCGTCATCGACGACATCATTTCGACCGGTGGATCGCTGCTGGCAGCCGCCGATCTGCTGCTGTCCAACGGCGCGTCCAAAGTGCATGCGGCGGCGGTGCATGCCGATTTCACTGACAAGATCGGACGCTTGTTTGAGTCCGACAGCATCGACAGCGTGCTAGTGACCGATACGATTCCGGTCCAATTCAAGCACCCGAAGTTGACTGTATGTTCGACGTCACGCCTGCTCGCCGAAGCGATCCGGCGCATACACTTACACGAATCGGTCAGCGCCCTGTTCATTTGATGACACCCAAGATGATGGCTGTCTGCTGCAGGGCGCTTTGCGCGATCGCCCGATTGCGACGCGAATAAGGGAGCCGGGTTCCACTTAGTGGAGCCTTCTAGTTGGATCGGGCTCGTCGGAGCCCTCGCCGTGACCCTGCTGGCCGCCTATGGTTCTGCAGTCGAAGCCGCCACGCTGGCGATGCGGCCGTCGCGCTTGCGGGAACTGGCCGACGACGGCAACGAGGCCGCAGCCTCGATTCGCCGCCAGCTTGAAAACCAAAACCGCCGCGCCGCCACGACCGTTTCTTTAAACCTTGTGGCCGCGACCGTGGCGGCGGCGTTGGTCACGGCGGTATTGGCACCGGAACTCGAACGCACCGGCCTACCGTTCCCCATTGCCGTGGTTGTGCTGACAGTATTAGTGGCATTCGTGCATATCGCCTTGGTCGCCCGCTTGGCGCGGCGCATCGGCCGTCGCCTAGACGAGCGCTGGACGCTTGCCCAGGCGCGCCCCTGGTGGCTGCTGCTGGTGCTGGTGGCGCCGTTGGCGCTGCTGGCCGATTTCATTACCGATCGCGGATTGGCGGCCTTTGGCCGCGGCAGCGAGGCCGAGGAGATCGGCGAACTCGGCGAACTGCGCGAGATCATCGAGGCGTCCGAGCTCGAAGAGGCCATTTCCGAGGAGAACGTCGACATGATCCAGGGCGTCCTGGAGATCTCCCGCGAGCAGGTCAGGCACATCATGACACCCCGCCCCGACATGGTGATGATCGCGGCCGAAGAGCTGGCCGCCGAGGCCCTCAATCTGGCACTCAAGCACGGCCACTCGCGCCTGCCGGTGTACGCCGACGACCACGATTCAATCGTCGGCGTAGTTTCGGTTCGCCAGATTGCGGCCGCCCTGATCGACCCCACCGCCGGCCAGCAGCGGGTGGGTGACCTGGCGCAACCGGCGTTCTTCGTCCCCGAAACAAAAATGGTTGACGATCTCCTGGGGGAGCTGCAGGCCGGACGCACCCACTTGGCGATCGCAATCGACGAGTACGGCGATACGGCCGGGCTGGTAACGATGGAGGACATCATCGAGCGGATCGTCGGCGACATCCGCGACGAAACTGACCAGGAGCCGATCGAAATAATTCCCGACGGCGACGGTGCGTACTTGGTCGATGGACGCGTGCGGTTGGACGAGCTAGCCGAACAGACCGGTATTGAACTGGCGGCGGTCGACGCCGATACAGTGGCGGGGCTCGTGTTTCTACGCCTGGGGCACGTTCCCAACGACGGCGAGATCCTCGACATCGATGGGGTCGCAATCGAAGTTGCCAGGGTGGAGAACAACCGCATCCGCCAGCTGCGGCTGACGCCGCGGGCCGATCACCCGCAACCGGGCAAGCCCACTCCGGACGGTCGGCGGGCCGCCTAGCGGCTGCCGTCGCGGTCGGCTCTCGCGCGCCGGAACGGCAAGGTAGCGTGCGCAGGGCCGATCTGCAGCGTCTGGACGCGGCGCTGGTGCTCGGGATGCGCGATCTTGGAGAGGCCGATCGGCTAGTGTTTCTCTACGCGCGCGAGCGCGGACGCTTCAACGCGGTAGCGCGCTCGGGCCGTCGCCCGGCTTCGCGCCTGGCCGGTCATCTGCAGTTGTTCGCCAAGGTGGCCATTGAGCTGGTGCCGACGCGTTCGCTGGACATCATCACCGCGGCCCGCACTCTTGAACTGCGGCCCGCGTTGGCCGCGGGCGAGCGCTTTGCGGCAGCCTCGCAGGTGATCGACTTCCTGCGCCGGGCAACCGCCCAGGAGGACCCCGACCCGGAGCTGTTCTCTGTGGCCGACCGGGCCTTGACCCTGATTGACCGCCGCGCCTTGGTCTCCCGGCAGCTGTGGCAGTTCGAATTGGCCGCGCTCCAGCGGGTGGGGCTGGGCCCGGTTCTTTTCGACTGCGCGCTATGCAACCGCGACCTCGATGCGGCCGATATCTGGTTCGACCCCCAGGCCGGCGGGACGATCTGCGAGCGTTGCCCGCGCAGCCCCCTGGCCACGCCGCTCTCGGCGCGAACCCTGAAGGCGATCCGCTACCTGCGGCAGGCTCCGCTCGGAGCGGCCGACCGACTCTGCATCGATGCCGCGGTAAGTCAGCAGATCACGCACCTGTTGGAGCGGTTCCTGGAGACCGTGGTGGGGTCGGGCCGGCGCGGACCCGGCGCCGATAATCTCTGAGGGCGCCCCGCTTCCGGATCAATCAGCTACAGCGAGCCAATGGTCAACTCAATGGACGCCCTCGTGGCGTTGGCAAAACGCCGCGGTTTTGTATACCCGTCATCGGAGATCTACGGCGGGTTCGAGAGCACCTGGGACTACGGCCCGCTGGGGGCTGAACTGGTCCGCAACGTCAAAGAAGCTTGGTGGCGCGAAATCGTTACGGCGCGCCTCGACGTGGTGGGATTGAACGCGGCGGTGCTCATGTCGCCGGCGGTCTGGCAGGCCTCCGGCCACCTTGAAAATTTCTCCGATCCGTTGGTCGAATGCCGCAACTGCAATGCGCGCCTGCGCGAGGACCATCTCGTTGACGGCGCCTGCTCCAATTGCGGCGGCCCGGTTTCGGAAGCCCGCAACTTCAACACGATGTTCAAGACCTTCGTCGGCCCGCTCGAAGACGACGCCGCGGTCGCCTATCTGCGCCCCGAAACCGCGCAGGCGATCTTTGTCAACTTCCGCAACGTCACTTCGACTTCGCGCCTGCGCCTGCCATTCGGCATCGCCCAGATCGGCAAAGCGTTCCGCAACGAGATAACAACCGGAAATTTCATTTTCCGCACGCGCGAATTCGAACAGATGGAGCTCGAGTACTTTTGCCACCCGGGGGAGGACGAGCGCTGGTTCGATTACTGGGTGGACCACCGCTGCAGCTGGTACCACGATCTCGGAATCCCGGCTGATGACCTGCGGGTGCGGCGCCACGACGGTGACGAGCTTTCGCACTATTCGCACGGGACATCGGACCTTGAATTCCGGTTCCCGTTCGGGTGGGATGAGCTCGAGGGCATAGCGCGCCGCTCAGATTACGATCTGTCCGCGCACCAGCGCGCGTCACGAACCAAGCTGACCGTATTTGACGAAGCGCGTGGCGAGCACGTGACCCCGTGGGTGGTCGAGCCTTCAGCCGGGGTGGACCGCTGCGTGCTGGCTTTCCTGTCGGCCGCCTACCGCGAGGATGAGGTGCCCAATGCCAAGGGCGGAACCGACCGGCGCACCCTGCTGGCCCTCGATCCGCGACTGTCACCGTACAAAGCCGCGGTCCTGCCGCTGATAAAGCGGGAGCCGCTGCAGGTGATGGCCACTCGCCTCCACGACCAACTCCGCTATCAGTGGCCCATCTACTACGACGAATCCGGCGCGATCGGGCGGCGCTACCGGCGCCAGGACGAGATCGGGACGCCGTACTGCATTACGGTCGATTTCGAGTCCCTCGACGATGCCTGCGTCACCGTGCGCGACCGCGACACGCTGGCCCAAGAGCGCATTTCCGCCGACGAGATCTATGCCTACCTGGCCGATCGCCTGGCTTGGCGCCCCCCGAGCTGACCCGATGGCGGCGGCGATTTCACCGCCGGCTTTTCGTACTATGAGGCTGCCCGGCTCGCCGCACCAATCGGTCCGGCGGCCGCGTGCGCTGGCCTTGATTCGAAATTAGATTGGCGGAGTCGCGAATGAGTGAGGATTCGGGCGGGTTTCATTCGCAGGCGGTAGTTACCGATGGCGGCGATGCCGCCGAGATAGGGATCGGGATGCTTGGGTACGCCTTCATGGGAAAGGCGCACTCCAATGGCTACAAGAAGATCCCGTACATGATGTACCCGCCGCCGGCGATTCCGGTGCTGCAGCGGATCGCCGGCCGCAACGGCGCCGCGGTCTCCGAAGCTGCCCGGCGCTACGGATTCGCCGAGCACTCGACC
Source organism: Chloroflexota bacterium (assembly GCA_965217845.1). Classification (GTDB taxonomy): domain Bacteria; phylum Chloroflexota; class UBA11872; order UBA11872; family VXNJ01; genus VXNJ01. The sequence continues at coordinate 1,079,432 of OZ244573.1, read as the reverse complement.
GACTGGCGCGAAGTCATCGCCGACCCCAAGGTCGCGGTGATTGACAACTCGGGCCCCAACGACCTGCATTACGAGGCCAACATGGCCGCGGTCGAGGCCGGCAAGCACGTCGTCTCGGAGAAACCCCTGGGGCGCAACGCGGCCGAATCGCGGGCGATGTGGCAGGCTGCCGAAGCCGCCGGCGTCAAGCACATGACCGCTTTCAACTACCGCTTCGTGCCGGCCGTGGTGCTGGCCCGCAAGCTGATCGAAGACGACGTCGTGGGTGAGATCCGGCACTTTCGCGGTTTCTACCTGCAGGAGTGGCTGGTGGACCCGGGCGCGCCCCGCGTCTGGCGCCTGGACAAGGCGCAGGCGGGATCGGGATCGCTCGGCGACCTTGGCGCCCACTCCATCGATCTGGCCCGATTCCTGGTCGGCGAGCCGACCGCGGTCAACGGCAAGCTGAAGACCTTTGTCGAGGAGCGCCCCGATCCGGACAACCCGGGCCAGACCGCGCCGGTTACGGTCGATGACGCCTACCTGGCGCTGGTCGAATTCGACAGCGGCGCGATCGGCACACTCGAGGCAACCCGCTTCGCCTTCGGCAACAAGAACGGCAACATGTTCGAGATAAACGGCTCCAAGGGCTCGATCGCATTCGACATCCAGCGCCTCAACGAGCTAAAGGTCTATTACGGAGCGTCCGAACCCGGCAATGCCAACGGTTTCACCACCGTCATGGTGTCGGAGCAATATCACCCCTTTTGGACCAACTGGTGGCCGCAGGGGCACGTGATCGGCTGGGAGCACACGTTCGTCCACGAACTCTGCCATTTCCTCGATTGCGTGGCCAACGACAAGCCGGTTGAGCCTTGGGGCGCTACCTTCGAGGATGGTTACCGGGCCGATGTCATCTGCGAGGCGATCGCACGCTCGTCGGAGATGGACGGGGCCCGGGTACGCATCGAGTACTGATTCAAATCTGCGCCGCCGACTGTTGGCGGCGCGACCCCCAAAAGGAGCACACTTGCGGTGAAGATTGGTGTATTCGCGGTCCTTTTCTCGGACCAACCCCTGGCCGAGGTCGCCAGCTACCTCTCCAGCGTCGGCTGCGGAGCGATCGAACTGGGCTGCGGCGGATATCCGGGCAACGCCCATTGCAATTCGGCCGAGATCCTGGCCAGCGAGGAGAAGTTCGCCGAGTTCTCGCAGACCCTGGGTGACTCCGGACTTGAGCTCTCGGCGCTGTCGATGCACGGCAACCCGATCCATCCTGACCCCGAATTTGCCCAAGCCCACCTGGACGACCAGCGCAACGCGATTCTCCTGGCCGAAAAGCTGGGAATCGACACCGTGATCACGTTCTCGGGGTGTCCCGGCGATGCGCCCGGCGCCAAGTACCCCAACTGGGTAACCTGCGCCTGGCCGCCCGACTATCCCGAGATCCTGCGCTACCAATGGGAAGACGTGCTGATTCCCTTCTGGAAGGATGAGGCCGCATTTGCCGCCGATCACGGGGTGACCAAGATCGCCCTCGAAATGCACCCCGGCTTCAGCGTCTACAACATCGACTCGCTGCTGCAACTGCGCGACGCCGTCGGCGACGTCATCGGGGCCAACTTCGATCCGTCCCACCTGTGGTGGCAAGGCATGGACATCCCGACCGCGATTCGCGCGGTGGGTCGGGCCGGCGCCATGCATCACTTCCACGCCAAGGATGTCAAGGTCGACCCCCAGAACGCCAATCGCACCGGCGTACTGGACACCAAGTCATACACCCGCGAGATCGATCGGTCGTGGCTGTTCCGCTCCATCGGCTACGGGCATGGGGTCGAGGACTGGAAGGCGATCGTGTCCGAACTGCGCCTTATCGGCTATGATGGGGCGCTCTCGATCGAGCACGAGGACAGCCTCATGTCGCCCAAGGAAGGCCTCGAAAAGGGCGTCGACGTACTTCGCCAGGCGACCGTTTTCGAACCCGCCGGCGATGCCTACTGGGCCTAACCGCCGCTACCGCTACCCACCAAGCACAAAGCAGGGACTACCAGCCATGTCAAATTTCCGACTCTCCGTGCACCAGATCACCTGGGGAGGGGACCTGGATCTGGCGCTCCAGGAGATATCCGAATTCGGCTACCGCGGAACCGAAGCGTTCGCGGGCGTTGTCGACGAATTCGCCGGCCGTGAGGACGACCTGCGGGCCAAGTTCGCCAACGCCGGCGTACGCCTGACCGCGCTCTACGGCGGCGCCCATTTCTGGGCCGCCGGAAAAGAGGAAGAGACCGTCGCCTGGAACATGCGGATCGCCGAATTCCTGCAGTCAATGGGCGCCGACCGATTGGTGCTGGGGCCAGCGGCCCCGCATCTTGATGGGGGCACCAGCGAGCAGCAGTTCAAGACGATGGCGGCGGTGGCCAACGAGATCGGCGAGCGCTGCCTGGAACTGGGCATTACCGCCGGGATCCACCCGCACTGGAATACGCCGGTGCAGGAAGAGGCCGAGATCCATCGGATATTCGACATGGTCGATACCGACAAGGTGAAGATGGTGCTCGATCCGGTCACATCGCCAAGGCCGGATCCGACCCGGTTGCCATCTGCGAGCGCTACGCCTCGATCATCTGCTACGTTCACATCAAGGACTACTCGCCCGAGCTGGACACCCCGGAGGCCAACATCCGCGAGGTGGGCCGAGCCCCAACGCTGGCCTTTTTCTCCGAACTGGGCGATGGCATCGTCGACACGCCGGCATTCGTTCAGGTGCTTCGCGACGCCGACTACGACGGTTGGCTCACGATCGAACTCGATCGCACCCAGACGACGCCACGCCAGAGCCTCGCAAACAACACCCGCTATCTGCGCGAGGTGCTCGGATTCGAGATCGGCGGGGACAACCCGTAATCCATTTGTTGCCGATGGCCCGGAACGGGTCAAGGGAGACGTCATGATCAACGTGGGCATCGTCGGCTGCGGTCGCATCATCGAAGAGGGACACGCGCCGGCTTTTGCGAAATTGACCGACCGCTTTCGGGTGGTCGCCGTCGCCGATACCTCCGCTGCGCGGCGCGATCTGATCGCCGACCGCTTCGGGGTCCCGCCCGGGCGGCGCTATTCGGATTGGCAGGAGTTGCTGGCGCTGACCGATGTCGACCTGGTCGACATGGCCCTGCCGCACTTCCTGCATCTGCCCTCGCTGCGGGCCGCCGCCGCGGCCGGCAAAGCCGTCCTGATGGAAAAGCCGATGGCCACCAGCCTCGATGAGGCCGATGCGATCATGGCCGCGGTGGCCGATTCCGGGCAGCCGGCCTGCATCATTCACAACTATCTTTGGCGGCCCGAGGTCCAGCGCGGGTTAGAGCTGATCCGGGCCGGGGCGATCGGCCGGCCGCATCTGTATCGAAGCGAGGGGTTCTCCCCCGCGCACTACCCCGGCGCCACCGGCTACGATCCCGACTGGCGCACCAAATCGGCCCGCGGCGGCGGGGGCGTCATCATCGACAACGCCTATCACTACTGCTACATGTCCGAGGCGCTGCTAGATTCGCCGGTCGCAGCTGTGTACGCGGGCTACGGCAACTACGTGCATGACATCGATGTCGAGGACCTCGGCCTGGTTCAGCTGCGGCACGCCAATGGGACTCATTCGCTAATCGCCCAGGGTTGGACCGGCTCCGGGCAGGCGGTCTCCGAGGTTCACGGCTCCGAGGGAGTGCTGACGTTCCCTCGTTTTCGGGAGCGCCGAATCACGATCCAGCGTGGCGGCGAGTCGGAAACAATCGACGTCGAAGGCGAGATCCACTTCGGGTTCGAGGGGATATTTAGCGAGTACGCCGACGCGCTCGAGCGGGGAACCCCGCCGCCAGTGGAGTTTTCGGCCGGTTACCACAATCTGCAGATCGTGATGGCCGCCTACGAATCGGGCCGCAGCGGCGAAGTGGTCCGAATCTAGCCGAACTAGTCTGCAAGCGCCGCACGGATCGCGGTCGCGGTCGCTGAGCCGATTCCCGGAACCTTAGCGATCTCTTCCGCCGAGGCGCCGCGCAACTGCGCCAGCGAGCCGAAGTGGCGCAGCAGCTGCCGTCGTCGCACCGGCCCCACCCCCGGCACCTCGTCCAGTGCCGATCGGCGGCTGCTGCGGCTGCGCAAACTGGCGTGGTAGCCGACCGCAGAGCGGTGCGCCTCGTCGCGGATGCGCTGCAGCAGGTATAACCCCTCCGATGTCGGCGGCAGTCGAATCGGATGGGGCGAATTGGTACTAAAGAGCTCCTCTTCCCGCTTGGCCAGCGCCGCCAGCGGCACTGCGATCGCACGCTGGTCGTTTAGTCCCTTGAGCGCCGCTCGCAATTGGCCGATTCCGCCGTCCACGACCACCAGGTCCGGTGTCTTGGCAAATCCCTGAGTGCCTTCCGGGCGCGGCGGCAAGCGCGCAAACCGGCGCGAGATCACCTCGCGCATGGAAGCGAAGTCGTCGTTGCCCCAATCACCCTTGATCCGGAATCTGCGGTATTGGCTTTTTTGCGGCATCCCATCCTCGAATACCACCATCGCGCCGACGACATGGGCGCCTTGCAAGTGCGAGATGTCAAAGCACTCGATGCGGCGCGGCAGGCGTCGCAGTCCCAGGGCCTCGCCGATCTGGCTCAATGCGCGTCGCAAGCGCCGTCGCGAGCCCATGCGCGAGCGGTGTTCGATCTCCAGCGATTCGCGTGCATTGTTGGTCGCCATGTCCAGCAGACGGCGGCGCGGTCCGCGCTTTGGGGCCCGCAGCGCAACCTTGCGCTCCAGGCGCGCGCTCAATGAGGCGGCCACCAGCCCGGCGTCGGCAATCTCGGCCGCCAGTAGCACCACCGTGGGGAGATCGACCGCCCGGGCGTAGTATTCGCGCACGAACTCGCCTACAAGTTCGGCCTCGGTCTCCTGGCCCTGCAGCGCAAATGGGAACTCGTTGTGGCCCACGATGCGCCCTGACCGCACGTTGAGCACGTATCCGGTTCCCTGGCGGCCCTGATGGGCGACTCCGATCGCGTCGATGTCGCCGGCGCGATCATCCACCGCCTGCTGGCCGGCCATGACTTTGGCAATCGCCGCCAGGCGATCGCGCGCCAGGGCCGCGGCTTCGTAGGCCTGGTCGGCGGCGGCATCCTGCATCTGCTGCTCCAGGTCAGCCACGATCGGGGCACTGCGGCCGCGCAGGAACCCGACCGTCGAATCGATCACGTGCCGATAGATTTCAGGGTCAACCGCCCGAATGCAGGGTCCGTTGCAAAGCCCGATGTGGTACTTGAGGCACGGGCGGTCCCACTCGCGCTCCATGTCCAGCGCACAGGTGCGGAACGGGAACAACTTGTTGAGTAACTTCAGCGTGCGGCGCACCGATTTGGCGTTCGCATAGGGCCCGAAGTAGCGGGCGTCGTCGTCGAGTACCCGCCGGGTGGTGAAGACCCGCGGGTAGGTCTCGCCGACCGAGATTTTGATGTAGAGAAACGACTTGTCGTCGCGCAGGCGAATGTTAAAGCGCGGTTTATAGCGCTTGATCATGTTGTTTTCAAGCAACAGCGCCTCGGCCTCACCGCCGGCAACGATCACGTCGACGTCGCAGATCCGCTCCACCAGCGCCCGGTTCTTGGCGGTAAATTCCGGTTGCGCCCCGAAATACGAACGCACCCTTGACCGCAGCGAGGCCGCTTTGCCGACGTAGATCACCTCGCCGGTGCGGTCGCGGAAAAGATACACCCCCGGTTTGGCGGGCAGAGCCGCGATCCGGGCGGGATCGATCGCAGAATCATGTTTGACAGCGTCGCTCATTGGCCAAATTTACGCCGTAACGCCGGCGGCGGTTGCAAATCACCGGATAATCGATCCGTTGCAGCCCGCCCTGCCGGTCACCTGCCCCTTCCGGAGTTCTATACCCCCTGAAGTCGATCGCAAAGCTCCTCCGATTGGCCATGCGCCACCGTCTGGTCTGGGCGAGCGCGGGCGTTGGCCTGGTCATGATGATCGTTGCCGAAGGGCTGGCGCCGCGAGTGATCGCCAGGGCGATTGACGAAGGGATCGCAATCGGCGACACCGCCGCGCTGGCCGGGTTCGCGCTGCTGGCCGCCGGTCTCTGGTTGGTGCGCGGCCTCTTCGGGGCGGTGTTTGGGTTCTGCAACCACTTCGGCGCTCAACTGGTCGGGCGCGACATTCGCAACCTGTACTTTGCAGCCTTGAACCGGATGTCGTTTACCTACTTCGACCGCAACAATTCCGGCGACCTAATAACCCGCGGTATCTCTGACGTGCAGTCGGCCAGCCACGGGGGCACTATGAGCTTGCTGCTGTTGTTGGAAGCAGTAGGAAAATACGCGTTCTTTGCGGCCCTCATGCTGACCGCCAACTTCAAGTTGGCCCTGGCGACCCTGGCAATGGTGCCGATCATGGTCTTTTGGACACTGTACTTCGGGCGGATCTTCCGCGCGCAGTGGCGCGTGGTCATGCGCCAGCGCTCGGTTCTGACCGACGTGCTGACCGAAGTTCTCAACGGCATGCGGGTTGTGAAAGCGTTCGCCCAGGAAGAGCGCGAAGTCGAGCGTTTCGAGGACGAGGTCCGCAACTTGGTGCGAGCGATCCTGGGTGCCATTCGCAGTTTTTCGATCTTTCTGCCGACGCTGTTCTTTCTGTCTTCGATCGGCACCGTGGTATTGATCTGGTACGGGTTTTCACTGGTGACGGCGGGCGAGGCCCTGATCGGCGAAGTGGTCTCATTCAACATCTACATGGGCGCGCTGATCCAACCGACGCGAATGATGGGGGCGTTCGTGCAACGCCTTATCAACGGGGTGGTGGCAGCCGACCGGATTTTTGAAATAATCGATTACAGTCCGCCGGACCCGGAAGATCTGCCGCCGCCGGAACGAGCGCCGCAAGGACTGGAAATCGCTTTTGAGGACGTGTGGTTCCGCTACAGCAGCGGCGCCGACTGGATCCTGCGCGGCGTTTCCTTTAAAGCGTCGGTCGGATCCACGGTCGGGATCGTGGGGTCCACCGGTTCGGGCAAGACGACCCTGCTCAATCTCCTGCTGCGGCACTACCAACCCGAACGCGGACAAATCCTGATCGGGGGCCGCCCCACGACGGAATTTGACGCCAAGGATCTGCGCTGGCAGATCTCGGCGGTGCCACAGGATCCCTACCTGTTCACCAACACCGTGTCCAAGAACATCACCTTCGCCCGCCCCGAATCGGCGCCGCCGCGGATCGAGGCCGCGGCCGACAATGCCCAGGCCGCGCGCTTCATTAATACACTGCCTGACCGCTATGAGACCGTGGTTGGCGAACGCGGCGTCGGGCTCTCGGGCGGTCAGCGCCAGCGCGTGACGATCGCCCGCGCCCTGGTCATGGACGCCCCCATCCTGGCAATGGACGATTCCACTTCCTCGGTCGACACCGAGACCGAGCGACTGATCCAGCTCAGCATCGACCGGCAACTGACCGGGCGCACCGCGTTGATCGTTTCGCAGCGGGTTTCCTCGGTGCGCAGAGCCGACCTGATCCTGGTGCTTGAGGACGGCCGGATAACGGCCCGCGGGACCCACCGGGAGCTGCTAGCCGGCGGTGGTCTATATGCCGAGATCCACGACCTGCAATCGCCGCCGGCCGCGGTGACCAGTTGATCCACTACCGCCACGACATCGAGCGGGCCCGGGCGCCGTTCAACCTGGGTCTCTTTCGGCGAATGTTCGCCTATACGTTGGTCCGACCGCGACAGGTCGTTTACGCAGGCGGGCTGGCGCTGCTGATCACCGTCGCCAGCACGGTGCAGCCGGTCCTTATCGGGTTCGCCATAGACCGGGGTATCGCCGACGGCGACGTGACCCTGCTGGCGGCCATTTCGATAACCTACCTGTTGCTTTCGCTGATCGCTTCCGCATCCGCCGGGACGATGGTCTGGATCACCGGCAACATCGGCCAGCGAATGATGTACGACATCCGTATGGATTTGTTCCGCAAGATCCAGCGGCTCAACCTGGCCTTTTTCGACCGCACCAATTCCGGGTCGATCCTCTCGCGCTTCCTGGGCGACGTCTACACCCTCAACGAGGTGATGACCGAGGGGATGGTCTGGACGATCGTCGACCTGGTGATGATCGTCGGCATTTTCATAATCATGCTCACGCTTTCCTGGCAGTTGGCCCTGGTTTCGTTTGCGGTCATGCCGTTCCTGGCCCTGTTCGCCGGCATCTTCCGGGTGCACGCGGCTCGCGCCTACCGCTGGGTGCGGGCGCTGCTCTCGGAAACGAACGCGAATCTCGCGGAGAGCATCCTCGGCATGCGCACCACCCAGACCTTCACCCGTGAACGCGAAAACGAACGCCTGTTCGGCCAGGTGACCCAGAGGACCCTGGATGCCCACCGGCGCGCCCGCCTGATCGGGGTGTCGATAATCCCGGTCACCGATCTGCTGGCGGCGGTTGCAATCGCCGCGGTCCTGCTCTACGGCGGATCGCTGGTCCTTGGCCAAACCGGACTGCAGCTCGGCGTGGTCGTCACATTCCTTCTGTACGTGCAACGCCTATTTGGCCCGATCCAGGAAATCGGCGTGCGCTACGACCTCCTGCAGTCGGCGATGGCCTCCGCCGAGCGCATCTTCGGCATCATCGATACCCCGGAGAAGGTTCAGGACGATCCCGGGACCGGTCCGATGCCGCCGATAACCGGCCACATCGCCTTCGCCCGGGTCGACTTCGAATACCTGCCCAATCAACCGGTGCTGCACCTCGTTTCCTTTACGATCGAACCCGGACAGTCTTACGCCCTGGTGGGGGCCACCGGCGCTGGCAAGACCACCATCATCAATCTGCTGTACCGCTTCTATGACGTGACCGGCGGTTCGATAACTGTCGACGGGCACGACGTGCGCTCGGTCACCCAGCAATCACTGCGTTCGCAGATGGGTCTGGTGTTGCAGGATCCGTTCCTGTTTCGCGGCAGCATCCACCAGAACATCGCCTACGGGCGTCCCGACGCCAGCCGCGCCGAAGTTGAGGCGGTGGCCCAGGCGGTACATCTGCACGACTCGATCATGAGCATGGACTACGGCTACGACACGTATGTCAACGAGCGCGGATTGCAGCTCTCGGTTGGCCAACGGCAGCTGCTCTCGTTCGCGCGTGCGCTGCTAATCGATCCCAAGATCCTGGTATTGGACGAGGCCACGTCCTCGGTCGATACCAAGACCGAGGCACTGGTGCAGGCTGCCCTTGCCAACCTCCTGCAGGGCCGGACCTCGATCGTGATCGCGCACCGCCTCTCGACGATCCAAAACGCCGACCAGATCCTGGTCATCGACGCCGGCCGCATCATCGAGCGCGGCACCCATGAGGAGCTACTGGCGTTGGGCGGTCACTACCGCCGGATGTACGAGATCGGGTTCGATATGTCCGACGCCGACATGACCGAGGCGCTCGCCCGCACCAGCTAGCGGAGCGCCGGCCTCAGATCCGCAGGTCGGCCCACAGCACCGGGTCGCCCAAGGGCTTGTCGGAAACCGACTCCGCCGGTTCCACGGTGAGCACCAGATCCTGGTAGCTGGTAATTGGCGCCGTGGTGTGCAACGCTACGACCGCCCGCCCCGAGGGCGAGGCTGGGCAGGAGCCGCCAAAGGCGCGCCCCTCCTTCTGCCCGTCGCCCAGCCAGACGCGGAATGAATGCCCGTGCGCGGCAACGCCGTCGAGCCCGGACACAAAGAGCATCGCCTGGCGCGGGTTGGCGGTAAACACCAGGCAGCCGCTGGCGGCGGCGGCCGGGCCCTGTCCCTCCAGCATCAGCCCGGTTCCCTCTGAGCTGGCCAGATCGGAGCACTGCTGCTCGAGCGCTTCCCAGCTGCTGACGGCCGAACTCACCTGGGTTTCCAGGCTGTCGATTTCGGAATTGAAGACGTTGGAGGTGGTAAACACTGCCAGGAGCACCGAGGCGGTCACCGCCGAGGTGGTGGCCAGCGCCGGGAACCAGCGAAGATTGGCCAAACGATTCCACCAGGCTTCCACCGGCCAGCCGCAGGTTGCCAGCACCCGCCGGCGAACTTCCGGATTAGGATCCGAAGGTGCCAGCGTGAAGCTGAGCAGGCTGGCGGTCTCCTCAAGCTCGCTGAGCTGCCGCGACATCTCGGGGCGCGACTCGAGGATCCGTTCCAGCTCGCGCTCGTCCTCGCTGTCGATGCAGCCAAGAGCGCGCGCCGCCAGCAGTTCCTCGATCCGTTGCATCTCGCGTTCACCGGTGCTCATCGCAACACCCGATCAGTAGCGCGCGACATCGGCGAGCAGGTCGCGCAGGCGCAGCATCCCGGCACGGGTTCGCGACTTGACCGTGCCCAGCGGAATTCCGATGCTGGCGGAGATCTCCGATTGCGTCAGGCCATGGAAATAAGCCAGCTCGATGACCTGCGCTTGGTCTTCCGGCAATTGCTGACAGGCCGCGCGCACGCGCTCGCGCATCTGGGCGCCGATCACCGCTTTTTCGGGATCGACCGCCGCCGGGTCTATCTCGGCTTCACGCGGCAGCCACTCGCTGGGCACCGTGCGCGGTCGGCTGCGCATTTTCCGCAGCTCGTCGAAGGTGAGATTGCGACCGATGCGCAGTACCCATGAATCGAGGCGGCCCCGGTCCGGGTCGAAGGTGGCAATGCGCCGCCAAACACGCACGAACGTGTCCTGGACGATTTCATCGGCTACTTCTGGTCCGACCCGCTGTCGCGCCATTGCGTGCAAGAGACCGGCCAGGCGGTCGTAGAGTTCGGCCAGGGCAGCGCCGTCGCGCGCCAGGATCCGAGCCGCCAGCTCAGCATCGGCACGTTTGCCGGAGTGGGCTTGGTCACGTAAATCTTCCCCGACCGATACCGTAGGGGGGCGATGCGCCGAGGCCATTTTTGCCAAGTTGATCATGCGCTATTTCCGCCCCGCCGTTGACCTTTCCGTGGTCGTTACGACTTCGTTCTGTAAGGCTATACGCAAGCGCTGCGGAATTGGATCGCAGGCGTTGGCGGAGCCGGGCGAATTACGCGACAGAACTCCCCACTGCCGCCGGTGTGCGCCCCTACAGTCCCCGGATTACCAGGTGGGTGCCCGCGGCCGACGAAAACGACTGCAAAAAGCCGTCCCCGCCACCAGCTAAGCTCCCTTTTTAGAGCTGTTGGAACCAGCCAAGGGCTACAGATTACCTAACGGCGTCGGGAGTCCTGTCGGCCAAATTATGGCCAAACGTCGCCAACAGGCAACGCGGCCCCTTCAACCCTTGAGGCGCAGGCCAAGTTCCGCAAGTTGCGCGGCGGCGAGGTCGCTCGGCGCCGCCTGCGCCAAGTCGACGCCGTCCTGGGTCTTGGGAAAGGCGACTACATCGCGGATCGAATCATTGCCCGAGAGCAGCATCACCAGCCGGTCTATACCGGTCGCGATCCCTCCGTGCGGCGGCGCTCCGAAATCAAATGCCCGCAACATCGGCCCGAAATTGGTTTCGATCTGGTCCGGCGAATATCCGAGCAACTCAAACACCCGGCGCTGCAGGCGCGCGTCGTGGATGCGGATCGAGCCCCCGCCCATCTCCCACCCGTTGCAGACGAGGTCGTACTGCAGCGAGGGCGCGGCGGCCGGGTCCGATTCGAGCAACTGCTCGTTCCCGGCGGGCAATCCACAGAAGGGATTGTGCGAGAAAGTAAAGCCCTCCGCGGTCGCCTCCAGGAGTGGGAACCCGGTCACCCAACAGAATGCGAGACGCCCGCGGTCGGACATTCCCAACAGCCCGCCGGCGGCCACGCGCAGCCCGTCGAGGGCGGAATTTGTAATCGCGTCCTGGTCGGCGACGATGGCGGCCAGGTCGCCGACGCCGAGACCGAGCCGTTCGGCGATTCGCACCAGCAGGTCCGGGGGCACGGTCTTGGCCAGCGGACCCCAGAAGCCGCCCTCGCGATGAGCCAACCAGACGATCCCGCGCGCGCCGCGGGTGCGCGCCAGTTCGGTCAGCGCATCCAGCTGGCGGCGCGTGAATCCGGCGCAATCGGGCAGGCGCAGTGCCCGAACCCGTCCGCCCTCGGCGAGTGCCCCGCTAAAGGCCCTGAAGCCAGAATCGGCGACCAGGTCTGATAGGTCGCGGATTTCCAGGTCGATGCGCAGATCGGGCGCGTCGGTACCGAAGCGCTCCAGGCAGTCGTGGTAATCAAGGCGCGGGAAGGGTTCGGCGAAGGTCTTGGTCGGCGCCAGTTCGCCGGCGATCCGGCAATAGAGCAACTCCACCAGGCCCATCACGTCTTCCTGGTCAACGAATGCCATTTCGATGTCGAGCTGGGTAAATTCCACGCTTCGGTCGGCACGCGGATCCTCGTCGCGAAAGCACTTGGCGATCTGAAAGTACCGGTCCAGCCCGGCGATCATTAGCAACTGTTTCATCTGCTGCGGGGATTGCGGGAGGGCGTAGAACTGGCCCGGATGCAACCGCGACGGCACTACGAAATCTCGGGCCCCTTCCGGAGTCGATTTGATCAGCAGCGGGGTCTCTATCTCCAGGAAACCGCGCTCGTCCAGAAAATCGCGCATCAGCTTGACGATTCGGTAACGGAGCTCGAGCACCGATCGCTGTCCCGGACGGCGCAGATCCAGGTAGCGATGGCGCATGCGCAGCGCCGGGCTGGCCGAGACCTCGTCGTCAATGGCGAAAGGCGGCGTCTCGGAAGCGTTGACGACTTGCAATTCCAGGGCCAGCAGTTCGATGGCTCCGGTGGCCAGATTTGGATTGGCGGTTCCGTCCGGGCGCAGCCTCACCTCGCCCCGCACCAGAATCACCCACTCGGCGCGCAACTCGCCGGCGCGATCGTGCGCCGCCAGACCGTTGCGCGGGTCAAAGACTATTTGCGTGATCCCGTAGCGATCGCGCAGATCGATGAAAACAAGTCCACCGTGATCACGGCGGCGGTGCACCCAGCCGCCCACAGTGACCTTTCGACCGACGTCGCCGGGGCGCAGCCGCCCGCAGTCGTATTCGCGCTTTAGCAAACCGTCAGTCCGCCTTGCCGGGCGCCGCGTTGCGGGCGCGATTGGTGGCAAAACAATAAAATTTCAGCCAGTAACGTCCGTGCAGGCATAGTTCATCGGTAGAACGCGACCTTCCCAAGGTTGAGAGGCGGGTTCGATTCCCGCTGCCTGCTCCCACTACGGCGATCACGCGCCGCCGGCCCGCAGCGCTGGCAAACGGAATTCGCGCAGCGAATCGGCTCCCAGCACCACCATGATTCCGGCCGCTTCGTCGACCCAGAGGCCGCGCACGTCGGCGAAAAAGTTGTCCGAACCGGTGTAAAGGAACTGGCGGATGAACTCGCCTTCGCGCCCGGGTCGCTTGTCCAGTTCGACGACACGCGCAAAGGCGGCATCGATGACGTAAAGGCTCTCAAGTCGCTGGTCAGTGTAGATCAATATCGGGTCGGTCAATGGTTTGTCCAGGTCGGATACGTCGAACAAGACCTGCTGCCCGACCCGGTATCGCTGGATTTGATTGTCGGCCAACAACAGATAGACATCGCCGTCGATTGCCATGTCCAGCGCCCCGCCGATGTCGACCGCCTGCTCCAGGAACGGCACTGGATCGAGCTCATAACCAAGCGTCGTGGGGGTGTATTTGTAGATCTGGTTCTCGTTCGGTTGCAACCGGTAGAGGTTGTTCTGGAAGTTGTCGGCATCGGCCATTTCGCCCCAGGCGGGCCGGTCGATCAGCACCAAGTTGGCGCGGCCGCCGTCGCCCTCAATGCTCAGAATTACGCCATCGCGCGAGATTGCTTGCAGTCCCAGCGGGCGCGCTACCAGTGCGCTGATCGGCCTGCCCGAAAGCGGCGTTCCATCCAATTGCGTGGTCTGCGGCTTACCCGGTTCGGATATTTCGATCAGGCGGTTCGCGGTAACGTCCAGAACGAAGTAGGTCCCGCCTAACACCTCCAACTGATTGCCGGTCGCGTACCCGATATCGGTGCCGAATTCGCCCAGAACTTGACTGGTGGCTACTCGGTATACGTGATTGCGACGGTCCTGCTCGGCCTCGATCTGAGCCAGCAGCGAATCCACGTCCGCCGCCGAAGTGCCCAACTCGCGCGCCAGGCGGGCCTGGTTTTCGGCCTCCAGGGCCAGCACCAGCGACTGGCCGTCGTCTGACTGGCCGATGGCATCGGCCAAGATTTCCTGGGCACGCGCAAATGCCTGGGCGGCGGCCGCGGTTTGCACCGGCGGTGCGGTAGTTGCCGCCAGCGGCACGAAGGGTCCGCCGCCTTCGGACTCGGCCGCCGGAGGGCGCAGCCCGACCAACGCCAGGACCAGCAGCAGCAGGGCGACGGCCACGACCAGGATGGCCGCCCCAAGCCCCAGCCGACGCGACTGCGGGCGCGATCGCGAAATTGAATCGCCGCCCAAGTCGCCGAATCTGCGGCTCCGCGGTTCAGGGTGTTTGCGATCGCCTGAACCGGGTGCGCCGGGTTCGGCCCGACCGACCTCGCCACTGCCCGCCGGGCGCGGGATGCCCTCGACGTACGAACCGTCGATTGCAATCGGGTCGGGTTCGCCCAGCAATGCCCGCTGAATCTTTGACCAGGCCGCCTGCAACGAACCCGTGCCCGATTGCGAAATCGACTCGGCGGCGCCGGACCCACGGGTTGGCTGCGCGTTCAATCTGCGACCGGCGCGTGCATCGATAATCGCGCCGCGTTCCTCGTCCTGCAGGAAGGCCTCAAGTGGATCTCCCTCGCCTTCCGATCCCGGGCCGCGCTCGGCGATTGGGGGACGGCGCCAAACCGGTACGGAGATTCGCGCCGGTCCGTCGTCGGAGTTCGGGATCGGCGCCATGACCGGGTCTTGCAGGACCAGCACATCGCAATCGAGAACTCCACGCCGCGCCAGCAACAGAGCCAATTGCTGGGCGGAGGCGGATGGGCTGCGCCGCCGCAGCAGAGTTGCCAGCTCGGTGCGAGTGAGCGACCCACCGGCATGCGAATCCAACAGGATCAGCACGTCACCCGGTTCGAACTCGGTCGAATAGTGCTCCACCCCCCGATCGATCCGGCCAAAGGCCGGGTCAATCCCGGCGGCGGGCAGTTTGAGGACTTCGTTGTTTCGGAAAAAACAGGCCAGCGTCGGCGACAACTGAAACAGGTGCAGGGAGTCGTCGGCGGCAACCGCCACCGTGAACCCCAACCGGTTGTCGCCGCTGAACCGTACCCGGTCCTCGGCGACGGCCAGGGCGGCACGGATTGCAAGCGTCATATTCGCCGCCACCGAATCGCCGGTCTGGCGGTAATAGCCCGAGACCAGCGCATTCCCAAAGGCCTGGCGAACCTGGGCGTTGGCGCCCTCCACCAACAGGTGCATTGACCCGAAGCGGCTGCGCCGCAGCGGCGGATTGATGCTTACGGCATTGCTGGCGACGTTACTCGGAATGCCGCCACGGAGCGAAGCCAGCAGCGATTTCACAGCTTACGCAATCCTTGGCGGCGCTTGCCCAAGGCAGGCAAGCTAACCCGCAGCAATTGCATCAAGTGCGTCGCCTTCGACTTCAGATCGCTCGTTGCCGGACCGGCCAGACCGGGTCCCGACCGCGCGGCCAATTGCCTTTTGGGAGCATTAGTTGGCAATCGTCTGCTATTTTCGCCAATATGGAGTAACCAATAAAAGGCGCGCGCCAGCGGCGCGCAACCAACGGCAGGAGCGGCATATAAGCATGAGCGCGAAGGAACTTCGCACCAACGATGGCATCAGCCACCGCGAGGTTCTGTTAATCGACGACCAGAACGAAAAATTGGGCGTGATGCCCACCGTCAACGCACTCGCGTTGGCGCGCCAGAAGGGACTTGATCTGGTCGAAGTGGCACCAAACGCCGTTCCGCCGGTGGCCAAACTGCTCGATTACGGCAAGTTTCGCTATCGCCAGGAGCGCAAGGACCGCAATAGTCGCAAGAACCAGCGTTCCGGTGACGTCAAGGAAATCCGTTTCCGACCCGTGACCTCAGATCAGGACATAGACACCAAGCTGCGCTTGATGTCAAAATTCCTGGCCAACGGGGCGAAGGTCAAAGCAACCGTGCGCATGCGCGGTCGGGAGCGCGTCTACCCGGAGCTGGCGGCCGAACTCCTGAACAAGGTGGTCACCAGGCTCGATGGCATCGGCCACGTGGAAAACCCGGTGGCGGCGGAGAGCAACGGGTCGTTCGCAGTCATCCTCGTGCCCGGTCCCGACCGCGGCTCGGTGACGCGGAAGCGCTAGCTGACCGCGTCAGCGGCGGCGGCTTTGGCAGGTGCAGGCGCGGCTGGTTTGGTACCGCGAGCAGCGCACCCTGCCCAACGGCCGTGAGCGATTGGTGCGGGTGGCCTGGATAGTCGCCGACGATCCCGAGCACGCCGACGCGACACCGCGACATCTGGCGTATTTGGGCGCCGACCCAACGATTACCGACCGTTTGCGTGAGGAATTTGCCGCTCTCTATCCGGATATCGATGTCGATTGGGAGGAACTGGCTCGATCGGCCGAAATCAATCCGACCGACGCCAGCCAGCTGACGCTCGATGAGCTGGCGTTCCGATTGCGCATGATCCTTGGGGAATACGGCTACATGCTCGATCAGATCGACTTCCGTCTCGGCAAGGGTTGGCGGCGGCCGCTGCGGCAGATCGAATTGTTCGTACATGATGCCGCGTCGGTGGGGCGTTTCGAGCGCACATCGGGGTCCTTCTACGCCTATCTATGCCAGAAGCATCCCGAGACCGCCTACGCGTTGCTAAAAGTCCGAACCCTGTTGCTGGAGGGCGAGGCGGCGCTGGCGGAAATGGAGGCGGCGGAGCCGGAATTCAAGCCCGGCGCCCGATTTGCCGAATACCGGGCCCACTGCCGCAGGGTGCTCGGTCAGACACCTCCGCCGCAGCCCGATCTCGACGCTTAAGGCGTTGCAGGCGCGCCGCGTAATTTGGCCGCACCGCCCCTCCTGCCAATAGAATCGCGCGGCGCGGTCCCTAGCTTAACGCGATAACATGGCGTCCCAAACAGACCTTGCCCGTCGCGTGATTGAAAATGTCGAGCGGGTCATTCTCGGAAAGCACGCCGAGGTCGAGCTGGTGCTCGCGGCACTGGTCAGCCAGGGCCATGTCCTGATCGAAGACGTACCCGGGGTGGGCAAAACCACCTTGGCGAAGGCATTCGCACAATCGATCGGCAGCGCGTTTTCGCGTATCCAGTTCACGCCCGACATGCTGCCGTCGGATATCTCCGGCGTTTCAATCTTCAACCAGAAGACGCAGGAATTCGAGTTCCGGGCCGGGCCGATCCATGCCCAGATAGTGCTCGCCGACGAGGTCAACCGGGCTACCCCCAAGACCCAGGCGGCGCTACTGGAGGCAATGGACGAACGGCAGGTAACCGTCGACGGTACTTCCTACGCCCTGCCCAGCCCTTTCCTGGTGATGGCGACTGAAAACCCGATCGAGTACGAGGGGACCTTTCCGTTGCCGGAATCGCAGCTCGACCGGTTCTTCATGCGTATTTCGCTGGGCTATGCCGACCGCGACGCCGAATTGGCGATCATCGAATCGCAATTGCACTCGCACCCAATTGAAGATGTCGAACAGGTGGTTAGCGCCGCCGAGCTGGAGGCCGCCCAGATGGCGGTTCGCGATGTCTACGTTGATCCGCGCGTACGCGAATACCTGGTTGACGTGGTGCGCAGCACTCGCTCCCATCCCGACCTCTACCTGGGCGGTAGCACTCGGGCCGTATTGGCGCTGTTTCGGGGCTCCCAGGCTTTGGCCGAGTTCCGCGGCCGCGACTACGTGATCCCGGATGACGTCAAGTACCTGGCCGAACCGGTGCTGGCCCATCGCCTGATTACTTCGCCGGCGGCGCGGATCCGCAATCTCGATACCCGCACGACCGTGACCGAAATCCTAGATTCCCTAGCCGTCCCGGGGGCCTCGGCAGCTTGAACCGCGTTTCCGCCGGGCCAAGTTGAAGCAACCTCGCGGTTGCAAGCCGCGCATGGGAGCCGGACCTGAAGTGGCAAGCGCCCGCACCGCCGACTGGGGCTGGTGCGCTGTGGCCGCCAGCCGCCCCGCATGGGAGCCGGACCTGAAGTGGCAAGCGCCCGCACCGCCGACTGGGGCTGGTGCGCTGTGGCCGCCACCCGGCGCGGGGTATCGGGGGCGGTCATTGGTGCCCGCACCCGCGAAGCAGCCGTATCCGCCGTCGCCGGCACGTTGGCGGATCGCGCCCCGGGAGAGGCCAATGCGCGATCCGGTCTTGAGGCGCTTTTGGGGCAGCTTTCGGGCGGTGCGCCGCCGGCCGTGGCGCTGGATCTTTGCGGGAGCCCGTTCCAGCAGCGCGTCTGGAGCGAACTCTCCGGGATTGGGCCGGGCGAGACCGTCACTTACGCGGCCCTGGCGCGGCGAATTGGGCGCACCCGCGACAGCGCCCGCGCAGTCGGCGCGGCGGTCGGGGCCAACCCGGCCGTGGTGCTGGTTCCCTGTCACCGCGTGGTACCCGCCGGCGGCGGCATCGGCAACTATCGCCTGGGGGCTGAATTGAAGCGCAGGCTGCTCGACGGCGAACGCGGGCTGGGAACTGGCTGAACGCCCGCCGGGCGAGATTCCACGCGCCGGATGCGGCCGGCGCGTGCAGCAAAGGCCGGCTAGCTGAGAGCGTCCATGCCGATGTCGAATCCCGGCGCCGAATGGGTGATGGCGCCGACCGAGATGTAATCGACGCCGCTGGCGGCCACCGCAGCGATGTTGGAAAGCGTAACCCCGCCCGAAGCCTCAAGTCGACTGCGCCCGTCAACCAATCGCACCATCTCCGCCAGACGCGGCGCGCTCATGTTGTCGAGCAGGATTAGGCCGACGCCGCAGGTCAGACATTCCTCAACCTGGGCGCGGGTATCGCATTCGACCTCGATCGCCGACGGCGACCATCCGGATCGCGCCAACGCCGCCACCACCGCCTTTATCGACCCGGCGGCGGCTATGTGGTTGTCTTTGACCAGCACGGCGTCGAAGAGTCCGATGCGGTGGTTTTGGCCGCCACCGCAGCGAACCGCGTACTTGTCCAGAAGACGGGTGCCGATCCCGGTTTTGCGGGTATCGAGCAGCTTGGCGCCAGTCCCTGCTATTGCATCCACGTACTGCGCAGTCAGGGTTGCGATCCCGCAAAGCCGGCCCAGGAGGTTGAGAGCCACCCGCTCGGCCTCCAGGATCGACCGCACCGAACCGGCAACGGTCAGAAAAACGTCGCCCGGGCGCAGGCTCGATCCGTCGGCGGCGGGCAGTTCGATCGCCAGGGCGGGGTCATGGGTCAACAGCAGGGCCGCCGCCAAAGGTCCACCGGCGAGTACCCCGTCGCGCTTCGCCAGTACCGCGAACGAGCCGGTGACGACGCGATCAAATACAGCCGCCGAAGTCACGTCACCGGCGCCGATATCTTCGCCCAGGATCAGGCTGAAGAACTCCAGGGCCGGAGTGGGGTCCAGTCCACAGGTACGAACGTGCGCGGCCGCGTTCAGCACCGCCGCCCGCCGATTCGGGTCAATCGATAGGAATTGGCTACCGCTTGCTCGGGATCGGTTGCGCGATGATCGCTGCGGGAGTGCGTGCCGCGGCTTTCGGTCCGATCCAGGGCGGCACGCGCCGCCATCATTCCAACGAGCGCGAGATTTGCCGACTCCTGATCGGTGGGCTCCGCGCGCGCCGGGCAGACAGCCATCCGACCCAGTTCGTTCAATGCCCGCTGCAAGCTGCGGCCATGCCGGAATATGCCGACATCATGCCACATCAGATCCTGCAGGCGTGACCGCGTAAATCGCGCCGCGCGGGAATCGATCGCCACCTCCCGTGCGGGCGTGAATTGCCAACCCTGCCAATCGGCGTCACTGGTTACCAAGTCGGCGACGCGCCGTGCAAAAACCACCGCCTCCAACAGCGAATTGGAGGCTAGGCGGTTAGCTCCGTGGGCTCCGGTTGAAGCAGTTTCGCCGGCCGCATAGAGCCCCGGCAGGCTGCTGCGACCGAAGTCGTCGGTCCTTATTCCGCCGATCAGGTAGTGGGCCACCGGCGATATCGGCACTGGCTCGCGATCCATGTCGAGGCCGAATTCGGAAAGCGCCTGCCAGAGGACCGGGAACAGCGTCGACGGCGGTCCCCCGGCCAGATCGCGCGCGTCCAGCAAGACGCCGCCGGGCCCCGTATGTTGCAGGCGACGGGCGATCGCCCGCGCGACGATGTCGCGAGGCGCCAGTTCGGCCCGATCATCGGCGGTGGCGAGGAAGCGCTCGCCAGTTCGATCAATCACCTTGGCCCCGGATCCGCGCAACGCCTCGGAAAGAAGATGCGCCGGACGCCCCGGCAGATCCAGCGCGGTCGGATGGAACTGCATGAATTCGAGGTTGGTAACCACCGCGCCGGCGCGCAGCGCGGCCGCGATCCCGTCGCCGGTGGCAATTTCGGGATTCGAAGTGCGCGCATAGAGCTGACCGGCGCCGCCGGTGGCCAGCACCGTAACCGGGGCTCTGCATTCGAATTGCTCACCGGTCGCGGTTGCCAGGACACGGGCGCCCCGGCAGCGCCCGCCTTCCATTAGCAGGTCCAGCATCTGCGCGTTCTCAACGATCTCGATCGCGCTGGTCCGCGCCGCCGCCGAAAGCGCGGTCTGGATGGCAAGACCGGTGGCCGCACCGCCTGAATGCAGGATCCGCGGCACCGAATGGGCCGCTTCCAATCCGCGCGCCAACTGGTCGCCCTGGGTGTCGAAGGCGACCCCGTGAGCGATCAGCTCCGTGATCGCGTCCCGGGCGCTGTCCACCAGGGCGCGCACCGCGGAGCGATTGGAGATCGCCGCACCGACCTTGATCGTGTCCTGAAAGTGCCGATCGGGGGAATCATCGGTTCCCAGCGCGGCCGCGATCCCACCCTGGGCGTAATAGGTGTTGGATTCGTCGATAGTGGCCTTGGTGATAATCAACACACGAAGGTGGGGTGCCGACGCTAGTGCCGCCACTAATCCGGCCAAGCCGGTGCCCACGATCAGCAGGTCGCAGTCACGTCTCAGTTGTTCGATTGGATTGGTCTGGGAATTGATGGTCGGCCTCACGCAGCACCACGCGCATTACGGCCCCGAATGATCAGGGCGTCCGCAGTCGAGATTGCAGAAATTGAACCCCCAACATTTTCAGCATTTCGCTGAACGCATTTCCAACAACGTTTCCGAAGTAATCATCGGCAAGCGCGATGCCATCGAACGCGTGCTGATCGCCCTGCTCTGTCGCGGTCACGTCCTGCTCGAAGACGTCCCTGGTACCGGCAAGACCATGTTTGCGCGCGCCCTGGCAGTCTCGCTCGGCGGTAGTTTTGCGCGCATCCAATTCACGCCCGATCTGCTCCCCAATGACATAACCGGGGTGGCGGTGTTCGATTCGGCCAACCTGCGCTTCGATTACCGCCCGGGACCGGTATTTACCAACATATTGCTGGCCGACGAGATCAACCGGGCCACGCCGCGTACCCAGGCGGCGATGCTGGAGTGCATGGGCGAGCGCCAGGTTTCGATCGAAGGCCAGACCCGCCCGCTGCCCGACCCGTTCATGGTGCTGGCGACCCAGAATCCGATCGAGTTCGAGGGGACCTTTCCCCTCCCCGAAGCCCAGCTGGACCGGTTCTTCATGCGAACCGCGCTCGGATATCCGCGAGCCGCCGAAGAAGTCTCCATCCTCTACAGCCAGCGGTCCGGTCACCCCATCGACAGCCTTGCAGCAGTGGCCGAACCCGAAGAACTCAAGCGGCTGCAGGACCAGGTCGGTCAGGTGCATGTGGAGGAATCGGTGGCCGAATACCTGGTCGGGCTCATCAACCTGGTCCGCGCGCATCCGGCGGTCACGATCGGAGCCAGCACGCGTGCCGCGCTCGCCCTGTTCCAGGCCGCCCAAGCCAAAGCGGCCCTTGCCGGGGAGAACTTCGCCACCCCCGACGACGTCAAGGAAATCGCCCCCTTCATCCTCACTCACAGACTCCTGCTCGAACCGGATTCGGTCGTGCGCGGAGTTACGCCGGGGCAAGTGATCCAGCAGGTGCTGGGCGCGGCCGCAATAGATTTGGCGCCGGCCGCGGCCGCAAGTTAATGATCACCGCGGCCGTCGTGGCGCTGTTGCTGGTGGTAGTGGCACTGGCCTCGCGGCTGTCGGTTTTCTTTCTGCTGGCATATCTGTTCATCGGACTCTACGTGGCCAATCTGCTTTGGATCAGGTTCGCCGGTCCGGGCCTGCGGATGCGGCGCGAATTCGCCAAGCGATCTTTCTTGGGCGAGCGATCAACCGTCGAGCTGGTGGTGGAGAACCGCAACTGGTTGCCGATCCCCTGGCTGAGCATCAACGAGCAGATCCCAATCGAGCTCGGACACAAAGAAGCGCTCAATCTGGCCGTGGCCCTGCCGCCGCGCTCGGAGCGACGCTACCGCTACGAGATAACGGCCGGACAACGCGGCGTCTACCTGCTGGGCCCACTGGAGATCACCTACGGCGATGTCTTCGGGATCCACCGTCGCCAGCGGACCCTTCACGAAGGCCAACGCAAGTACGTATATCCGCGTATTGTTCCGATCTCCGACCTGGGCCTGCCATCCACGACCCCCATGGGTACCGAACGCTCCGCGGTGCGGATCTATGAGGATCCGACCAGGGTGGCGGGGGTGCGTGAGTACTCGCCCGCGGACAGTCCGCGGCTGATCAACTGGAAGGCCTCGGCAGCGCGCGGGCAGCTGCTGGTCCGCCAGCTGCAACCGGCCGTGAGCCACGAGGTCCTACTGGTCGTGGACCTGAACCCCAATGACTATTCCAGCGGCTGGGCCCAGTACGCCAGCGAGCTCTCGATCACCGGTGCGGCGTCATTTGCCAACACCCTGGTCGAGCACCAGCAGGCGGTAGGGCTGATCGTAAATGGGCTGGACCGCAACGAGGAACTTTCGCGTCCGGTCGCCCAGCAGGCCATGCGCAGCCGCCAGCTGCGCAATCCCGGCGCCCCGATCGGACGCGGCCGACGACACCTGATGGTGATCCTCGAAATGTTGGCGCGATCGGCAATGCTGCCGCGCGCCGATTTCTCGGCCAAGATCCGCAACCAGCTTTCGCGCCTGAGCTTTGGTTCCACGATCGTACTGTTCTCCGGCGGCCGAACCGACCACCTTCCCATGCTCAAGCGCATGCAGCGCCAGGGCCACAAGGTCGTGTCCGTCTATTCCGATCCCGAATACGCTATCGCGGCCAAAGCCAAGGCCAGCAGCGTAGCAATCACCGCGTACGTTGCCACCAATAGGGAGGACTATGCAAACTGGGGCCGCCGGCTCCAGCCGGCGTCTTGAACGCTACGCCCTGAGCGCGTTGCTGGTGGCGCTGGTCGCCGCCTTCATGATCAACTTCGCATTCATCGCCTGGCAGTTCACCAGCGAGCCGGTATTCGCCTGGTCCACCTCCCTGGCGGCAATCGCGCTCTTTGCCCTGCGATTGCACATGACCGCGATCGCCGAGCGCGACGTACGGACCCCGATAACCTGGCGCGATTGGATGGGATTCACGCTGCCCACGGTGGCGGTGGTGCGCATCCTGACCGGCGCATTCGTGGATGTGGACCCCGGCGCGGGACTGCAATCACTACTGGCCGCCTTCAGCGTCATAGTTTTTTCCCTGGAATCGCTGGTGCTGATTGGCACACTCTCAGCAGCCTGGGCGATTGCCGCCTCATTGGCCGATTCGGTCAATTCGCTCTGCTACGTGGAGGACACCCGGCCGCCACCGCGCGCAACCGCTGATTTCTATATCTGGCAGGCAGCGCGGGCGCTGGTGATACCGCGGGGGCGCGCGATCGAGCAGATTCGCGTCGCCGGCCTGATTGGGGCGATCCTGGTCGCCGCCATTGCGGCGATGCTCTTCCTGCTGCCCGGAGCAATCCGCGGCGAGGATGCTCAAATCGTACCGACGGCGCTGCAACTGCCGGTGGTGTTTGCCTATTTCCTGCTGATGTTTATCACCCTTAGCTACGCCAACTATGCCCGCAATCGGGCTGGTTGGGGCGAAACCGGTACCCAGGTTTCAGACGCGATCGCTCCGGTTTGGCTGCGCACCAGTGCGCTGGTCATCGGGCTCGGTCTGCTGCTGGCCAGCGCCCTACCGGTGTTCTTCATTCCCAACATGGAGTTCTTCGGGGGCTACCTGCTCAAGGGCGTGGTGGTGGTCTGGCAAATAATCACTCTCCCGATTTTTCTGGCGATGGCGCTGGCCAGCTTCGTTTTTTCGCTGATCTTTGGACAGATCAACGACGCCCTGGTCACCGATACCGATCGTGGTGCCGTGCAGATGTTCGGTCGCACCATCGACTCGATCACGTTCACCTATTTGCAGGGGATGATCGTATTCCTGCTATTGACCGTGGCCCTCTTCTGGATCTACCGGCGGGCGTTCGCCAGCGGGCGGCCGGGGCGCCGGTCCCGCTACCGCGAGTTCTTCGGCAAGGTATTGGAATTCCTCTGGGGGCTACTGCGTGGCCTGGCGGTGGCCCCGTACGAACTCGGGCTGGCCGGTGCGCGGGCCATCGCCGACCGCCTCGCCGCCGCCGGGGAGCGGACCGGTCGGTCGGCAGCGCCGCGCCCGATGACCAATCTAGACCTTCTCTGGCAAGCATTCGCCGAGGTGATCGCGCACGCCGAGCGGGCCCAGGTGTTCCGACCTCCCAACCTGACCGCACGCGAATTCGGCGATCGGTTAGTCGACCAACTCGGCGTCGAACCCGGCCCGGTTGCAGCAGCTGCCAACGCGTTCACCCGCGCCCGCTACGATCCGCTGCAGGTGAGTGCCGAGGCGGTCGAGGACATGCGGACGCTGCGAAATCAGATCTGCAGCGCGATCGACACCCGCGGCAACAACGCTACGGGGGCGACCGCCCCAGACGGCTAGCGTTCGCCGCGTGGGCGGGCCCCGGTCTGCTCGCGGTCGCCACCAAGATAGCGCTCCAGGGTCGGATGCAGGGAGCGACGCTGCACGTCGGTCAGATACAGCATCATGCCGCGGCCGTTGGCAGCCGGATTCAGCCGCGCTCCGGCGGAAGTGTAGTGGTAGGAAGCGAACTCGGACCAATCGCGCAGCCCTGCTGCCCCTACCGCGAGCCCTTCTTCAAAAAAGTGGTAGCGCATCGGAAGCAGGATCATCACCACCGTTCCCAGCAGGATCAAAAAGGAGTAGAGCCCGTACTGATTGGAATTGAGGGCGTCCAGGCCCGGCAGGGCGGCGACGCTGTTGATGGCCAGTATTCCCAGCACATGCCAGCGCAGCACCAGTACCCGCTGCATGAATCCCATGCGGATATAGAAGACCTGCATACCGCGGTCACGCGTGGCGAACGGGTTGGCCAGGGTCACGACGGTGAAGACCAGCAGTCCTCCGGCCGGCAGGATGATCAAAAGCGGCAGAACCGATTCGTCCATACTGGAGACCCTTTGTGGCTGGCGCGGGATGCGCCCCAATTGTTGCAACCGGAGCCGGTCATAAACTACCAGTAACTACGAGTCATTTACGCGTCCGGGAGCCGATCGCCACCGTGTCAGGACATTCCAAATGGTCGACGATCAAGCGCAAAAAAGGCGCCAATGACGCCAAGCGCGGCCAAATTTTTTCCAAACTGGCACGCGAGATCATGATCGCCGCGCGCAGCGGTGGCGAGGTGATTGAGAACAACAACCGGCTGGCCATGGTGGTGCAGCGGGCAAGGGCTGTAAACATGCCCAACGCCAACATCGAGCGCGCCATCGCGCGCGGCGCCGGCGGCGGCGATGCGGCCAACATGGAGGAAATCACCTACGC
The DNA here is from genome assembly GCA_965217845.1 of Chloroflexota bacterium. Lineage (GTDB taxonomy): Bacteria > Chloroflexota > UBA11872 > UBA11872 > VXNJ01 > VXNJ01. The sequence continues at coordinate 1,053,577 of OZ244573.1, read as the reverse complement.
CGGTTACGCCCCCGGCGGGATCGCCCTGCTGATCGATGTGATCACCGGCAACCGCAACCGCTCCGTGGCCCAGATCCGCAACACCCTCGAGAACGCCGGCGGCCGGATGGCCGACACCGCCTCGGTGGCGTGGCTGTTCGAAAACCAGGGCCAGATCCTCATCGACGGGTCCGGACTCGACTTTGACGATGTCTTTGAAGCCGCCGTTGACGCCGGCGCCCGCGACGTCGAAGCCGACCAGGACCAGATATCGGTTCTGACCGGTCCGGCCGATCTCGATTCGGTCCGCCGCTCATTGATGGACGCCGGATTGGCGGTCAAGGAGTCCGATATGATCCGGGTCGCTGCCAATCCGGTTGCGGCTTCGGACCGCGAAGCGGGGGCCTTGCTCAAGCTTATTGACGCCCTCGAAGAACTCGAGGACGTTCGCCAGGTCGAATCCAACCTTGAGCTCTCCGACGAGTTGGTGGCCGATTTCGCCGCCGGATGAAATCCTGACCCTGGGTATAGACCCCGGGGCCGCCAACCTTGGCTGGGCAATCATCGGTGGAGATGCGCAGCCGCGCCTGCTGGCGTCCGGGGTGATTCAATCACCGCCGCGGACCAGTCTCGGCGAGCGCTTGGCCAAGATCGATGCCGGCCTGCGCCAGATTCTGGCCGAACACCCCATCGCCGACCTGGCGCTCGAGCGCCAGGTTTTCGTCCGCAACGTAACCACCGCGGCGTCGGTATTTGGCGTTTGCGGAGTGGTCGTCCTGGCCGCCCACCGGCATGGTCTGACGGTAGCCGAATACCCCCCGACGCAGATAAAGGCGGCCGTAACCGGCTCGGGCAACGCCAGCAAGGCGGACGTGCAGCACTTGCTGACCGCGATTCTCGGATCTGACTTGCCGATTACGTCCGATCACGCCGCTGATGCGGCCGCGGCCGCGATCTGCCACATCCACAACCGCGACATCACCCGCGGGCTCAACCGCCGCATCGCGTGATCAGCCACGTCCGCGGCAAGATCGTGGCCGCCGATCCTGACAGCGCCCTGGTTGAATTCGAACCGGCCGGCATCGGTATCGTGCTGCGCGTCTCCGTCAGCCGCAGCTTGCTGGATCGCATCGAGGTCGGCGCGACGACCGAATTTCCCACCCACCTGCAAGTCGGCGACTCCGGGCCGGAACTGTTTGGGTTCGACGACGGCGCCGAATTAAAAGTCTTCGTGTTGTTGTTGACCGTCCCGCGAATCGGCCCCAAGCTGGCCCAGCGGATCGTGTCCGAGCTCTCGCCGCGACGGATCGTGGCCGCGGTCAACGGCGAGGACGAAAAGACCCTGCGCTCGGTCAGCGGCGTCGGCGCCCGGGCGGCTTCACGAATCGTCGTGGACCTGAAAGGGAAACTCTCCGAGACCGAATTCGCAGGGACGGCGACAGCGCAAGGTCGGATCGAGGAGTCCGAAGAGGCGTTGGCGGTGTTGGAGGGCCTTGGCTATGCGCGCGCGGTGGCGATCGACGCCCTAGCCGCCGGAGCGCGACCCGGCATGACGGTCGAGCAGCAAATCAGCGCCGCCCTGGGGACGCTGGCCTAGGCTCACGCCGGCGGCGGCGTTGCCGTGCTGCAATAGCATCAATCAAGCGCGAGCTGGCCGCGGCGCGCCGGGGGCACTGCTGCCGGGCCGCTGTCGGTTTAACAGGCGCAAGCCGGAGGGATATCGAGGCGAGATGGCCGAATCGATCGTGGCGCCGGAGCAGGGCACGCCCGATTTGCAGTTTGAGCAGGCGCTGCGACCGCGTTCGCTGGCCGACGACGAATTCATCGGCCAGAGCCGGGTCAAGTCACGCCTCAAGATCCTGATCGAGGCGGCGCTGGGCCGCGGCGAACCGACCGACCACGTGCTGTTGGCCGGTCCGCCCGGGCTTGGCAAGACCTCGCTGGCGCACATCATCGCCTCCCACACCGGTTCCAGCATCCGCATCAGCTCGGGGCCGGCCCTGGGAAGACCGGGCGATCTGGCGGCGCTGCTAAACAGCCTGCGCGCCGGCGACGTCCTGTTCATCGACGAGATCCACCGCCTCGGCAAGGTGGTCGAGGAGATCCTGTATCCGGCCATGGAGGACCGCCAGCTCGATCTGGTGACCGGTCGCGGATCCGGGGCGGCGCAGCGCACCTACCGGATCGCGATCGAGCCGTTCACTCTGGTCGGGGCCACCACCCGGCTGGGCATGCTGTCGGCCCCGCTGCGCGACCGCTTTGGCGAGATCTATCGGCTGGACTACTATTCGGCTGCCGAATGCGAAGCGATCATCTCCCGTTCGGCGCGCCTGCTCCAAGTCCAGATCCTGCCCGAAGCCGCCGCGATGATCGCCGGGCGCGCCCGCGGGACGGCGCGAGTCTGCAATCGTCTGCTGCGCCGTGTCCGCGACTACTGCCAGGTAAAGAGCGACGGATCGGTCACCGTAGGACTGGCCGAGGAAGCGTTGGAGATGCTCGAAATCGACCAGCAGGGTCTCGATGAGATGGACCGGCGGATCCTGGCCACGATCGTGCACAAATACGACGGCGGCCCGGTCGGGGTCAATACGATTGCCGCCTCGCTTTCCGAAGACCCGCTCACGATCGAGGACTACCACGAGCCTTACCTGCTGCAGATCGGCTATCTGGCCCGCACTCCGCGCGGGCGCCAGGCCACCCGCCGGGCATTCGAACACCTGGGCGTTAGCGCCCCTAAGCCAGGCAGCGACCCGGGACAGCTCGCGTTCGGGATCGATTCCTAGGACGGCGGCGGTGACCACGCGTCGGATGCTGGTGCGCGGGCGGGTGCAGCAGGTGGGATTTCGGGCCTTCGTGCGCAGGCGGGCGCGCGACCTCGGGCTGGTCGGGTTCGTCCGCAACACGGCCGAGGGAACAGTCGAGGTGCTGGCCAGCGGAGGTACGGTCGAACTCGATCGGTTGGAGGATCTTTTACACCGCGGGCCGCCGCTGGCGGTCGTAAGCGCAGTCGAATCGGGAAACAGCCTGGTGTGCGAATTCGAAGGGTTTGAAATCGTTGCCTGAATCAGGGCTGCGGCCGGTGGCCGGCGTCGACCTGGTGGAAATCGGCCGCATCGCAGCACTGTTGGATCGGCATCGGCAGCGATTCCTGGGCAAGATCTTCACCCCTGCCGAAGTTGCCTACTGCCGTGGCCGGGTGCCCGAGCTGGCGGTCCGATTCGCGGCCAAGGAAGCAATTTCAAAGGCCTTAGGAACCGGACTCAAGGGCGTCTACTTCCGCGAGATGGAGATCTGCAATGACGATCGCGGCAAGCCCCTGGTGCGCCTGCACGGTGCGGCAATGCGCCGCGCCCGGCAGCTCGGCATTGACAGCCTGGAGGTGAGCCTGAGCCACACCGACGATCTGGCCATCGCCCAGGTAGTCGGCATTGCGAGGGGATCGAAAGCGTGATCGAAGTGTGCACGGTGGCGCAGATGCGCGCCGCCGAGAACGCCGCCATCGCCGCCGGCACTGGTGTTGGCGAGCTGATGCTGCGCGCCGGCACGGCGATGTTTGCTGCGATCGCCGGCGAGCTGGGCCCGCTGCAGGGCAAGTCGGCGACGGTGCTGATCGGCCCCGGCGCCAACGGCGGCGACGGCCTCATCGTTGCTGGGCAGCTGGCCGACGCCGGCTGCCGAGTTCGCCTGCTGTGCTCACGGGCGCGCGGCGATGCCGCCGATACCGCCCGCAATAGCGCCGGTGTCGAACTGACAACGTACACGCCGGGGGCGGTCCGGCGCGCGGTGGCGGCATCCGACCTGGTCATCGACGCCCTGCTCGGGATCGGATCGTCCCCGCCGCTGCGCGGATCGGTGCGGGCGATGCTGCGCGAGATCGAGCCGTTTACAGGAGCCAGGGTCGCGCTCGATATGCCCTCCGGGACCGATGCGGAGTCCGGGGCCGCCGACGAGGGCGCTTTTGTCGCCGACCTGACGGTTTGCGCCGGCCCCTGCAAGCTGGGCTCCCTGCAATTCCCGGCCCGCCCCTGCGCCGGCCGGCTGCTGACCACCGATATCGGCCTGGGACCGGTGGGTTGCGGGCAGGCCCTGGACGCTGACGTGGCCGCGCATCTGATCCCGGGGCGCCCGATCGATGCCCACAAAGGCACGTTTGGAAGGGTGCTGGCGGTGGCCGGTTCGGCGCGCTATCGGGGCGCCGCCGGCCTCGTGTGCGGCGGGGCCCTGCGCGGGGGAGCCGGTTACGTCGAGCTGGCCGCCATCGAACCGGTGGTCGCCGCGGTTGCCGCCCAGATGCTGGGCCCCACCTACACGGTCGCGGCGTCGGCCGGTCCGGAGATTGGTCCCGGAGCGATCCCGCTGCTGGCCGATGCCGCATCGCGGGCCGCGGCGCTGGCGGTCGGACCCGGTTTGGGAACCGGCGCCGGGCCGGCCAAGATCCTGGCCTGGCTTACCGGGCCGGATGGACCCGGTGCGCCGATCGTGCTGGATGCCGATGCGCTCACCCTGATCGCCCCGCTGCCGGCCATGCCGGCAAAGACAACGCCGGGCGCCTGTGTGCTCACGCCCCATCCTGGGGAGATGGCGCGCCTGCTGGCCGTGCGACGCGACCAGATCCAGGCCGATCGCCTGGCGGCGGCTCAGTCTGCCGCCGAACGCGCTCGGGCAATTGTTGTGCTAAAGGGCGCCGGTACGATCGTGGCCCGTGCCGATGGCCAATACGCAATCTGTCCGCTCAGCTGCCCGGCATTGGCCAGTGCCGGGTCGGGGGATGTTCTCACCGGCCTTATCGCGGCGCTGCTGGGAAGCGGACTCTCGGCCTGGGATGCGGCCCGCTTAGGCGTTTACCTGCACGCCCGCAGCGGCCAGTTGGCGGCTCGCGATATTGGCCCGGCGGGCGCAATCGCTGCCGACCTGCCGCCGCTTATTCCGATCGCCTGGACCGAGCTGGGAAAGCGCGGTCGTTCGGGAAGCGCCAGCTCCTAAAAACTGGGTCCGGGCAGGTAGTACTGGACCGGGTCGAAGAACCGCAGCATCTCGGTGCGCGTCAACCGACCCGACGCCACCTCGAGCACCAGTTCGAACAATTGGTCGCCCATCTCATCGATCGAGCGCCCGTCGGAAATAACCGGGCCGGATGAAAAATCGATCCCCTCAACCCGCGCCGCGGTCGTGGGGTTTCCGGTCACCCACATCTGCGGCGCCACGATACCCTGCCCGCCGGTCAGGGTACGCCGCGACCAGCCGCCGCCGCCGAGCTGGAAAAACACAACATTGCAGCCGGCCCCGGCCAGGCCCGGGATCACCACCACGTGGCTGACCGAGCTGTCCATGAAATAAAGACCAGGCCCGGCGGGGCGCTCGCCGTACTTGAGCACACCCGAGATCGGCGCGGTGCCTCCCTTGTGGACCGCCCCCAGGCTCTTCTCCTCCAAGGTGCTGATTCCGGCGGCAATATTTGCCGGCACCGGATTGATGGTGCGGATGTCCTGACCGACCCCGCGCGCCACTTCTTCGTGGCCTTCGATCAGCTCCAGGAATTGGGCCCGGACCTGCGGGTTTACGCAGCGTTCGGCGAGGAAATGTTCAGCCCCGATAACCTCGGTCGTCTCGGAAAAGATCGCCGTTCCGCCGGCTTCAACGACCCGGTCGAACATGCGCCCCAGCGATGGATTGCCGGCCAGGCCCGAAGTCGGGTCGGAGGCGCCGCACTTGACCCCCACCCGTAGGTGGACAGCGTCTACCGGCTCGCGGCGCTGGGTTGAGGCGTCATGGACCAGGCGCGCCGCACTGCGGCTTCCCTTGGCGATCGCATCCCAACCATCGCAATCGACGATTTCGACCGGCTTGCCGGCGCCGCGGCAGGGATCGAGCGCGTGCAGGCCATTGAGCATGCCGTCGTCCTGCTTGGCGCCGCCGGTAACGATAACCACTCCATACACGTTCGGGTTCATCGCCAGGCCGATGTGCATGCGGGCTATGGTATCGCGATCGCTGCGAGTGCGGGCTACCCCCAGGTCGGGGGAATTGGGGGTGACGGTGCCGTTGACCATGTTCACGATCTGCTGGCACTCCCAGCCGCCGGGCAAGACCAGTATGTGATTGCGGGTCCCGGCGCGGCCGTCAGGCCGCGGGAACCCCAAGAACGTAGCGCTCATCCGGTTTTGCCGGTGTCGCCGCCGGCGCGCAGGCCGGCCAGATTGTGAATGTGCACGAGCGCCCCAACCGCAATGTCGGCAGTGGCCTGCCCGATCGACGCGCCGTACTTGTAGACCTGGTCGCCGGCCGCGATGTCGCTGACTGCGATCTTGAACCCGAACGGAACCTGCTCGCGCGCCTGAATCTGCAGCCGCGCGCCGCGTGCATTTACCGCAACTTGCTGCCCCGCGGCGGCGGCGCTAAGCATGGTCGCAACGTTGTCGCTTGACGCTAGTTGGATTGCGATTGCGGCGGTCACTGCGCTCCACGCTTCTAGAATTCCGGGTTGCAATCTGCCTGATCCGGATCACCTGTGGACGACGACCTAGAGTCTAGGCGCCCCGGCGCCATTCCCTGGGGGTTCTGGTCATTTGCCCGGGTCGCTTACCTGGTTTTCGCCGACAACCCGATCCTGGCGACCTGGCTCGCTATCGGCACTGTATTAACGTTTCTGGCCGGCCGCTTCCTGCTCCCCGACCTGCCGAACTTCGAGGCCGAAGTCTCCGTGGACGCAATAAGCGAATTCTTCCTGCTTACGGCGGCGGTCTTCGCCGTCCTTTTCGTGGTGGGGCTGCTGCTGGAGGTGGGGATAACCTTCAACGGTCTGGCAGCCTACCGCCAGGTCGGCGTGGACCTGCACGCCGGCTGGCGGGCAATCCTGGTTTGCCGGCAGGGAATCCTGCTTTTCGCGCTCTCCTGGCTGGCCCTGGCGGTCGCCATCGGGGGCGTCGTCGGGCTGCTGGCGTTCATAAATCCCGCCCTGGGTGTCTTGGGTGGGCTGCTTGGGGCAGGGGTGGTGGTCGGCTACCTGTTCGTCTCCTACTATTTCGTTCCGCTGCTGGTCGATACCGGCGCCAGCGTGCCGGACATCCTGCGCGAATCGCTGCGGCTGGCGCGCCTGACCGGCGCCGAGATCGTGCTCTACTGGATCATTTCCATCGCCGCCGCAGTCCTTACGTCGCTGATCACTTCCGACAGCGGGATCCTGAACGTGGTGGCGGTGCTGGTCGCCAACCTGGCCAACATGCTGATCCTCACGTTCCTAGCGATCCTGCGCTGCATCATCTACGAGAACGCGGTCGAACGGTTCGCGCCAGAACAATAGGGCCCTGCGTTAGTCGGACTTATCGACACGGTATCGCAGGAACAATTCGCTCCCCAGGGGCTGCGCCGCCAGCAGGTCCAGGCGCGGGATTTTCCCCGGCGCAAACGCCGCCGCGCCGCCTACCAGCCGCAATCCGTCCGGATCGCCCAGCAGGCAAGGGGAGATGGTAAGCAGAAGCTCATCAAGCAAATCTTGTTCCAGCAGCGAGCGCAGCAGCGTCGGCCCGCCCTCGCAGAGAATCCGCCGCACCCCGCGGCGGCTCCCCAGGCGCGCCAGCACCGTTGCCAGGTCGAGGGGGTTTTCAGCAAAACCCCAGGTGTCGCAGGCTTCGATCACCGCCGGATCCAGGCGCCTGCCGGCGGGCGTGCAAACCAGCGGACGGCTGGCGCCGTCGGCCCCGGTCACAAAAGCCGATTCGGGGTCGATGCGGCCGGAGTTCGACACCGCCACCACCAGCGGCGGCCGGCGCCCGCGTTCGGCCAGCGCCGCCAGTATCGCCGGGTTTTGCAGGTCCCGCCGCGGGTTGATCTCCAGCGTTTTCGACCCGCGCAGGATTGCATCGAAATGAATACGCAACCGGCGCATGCTGCGGCGATCGGCGGGACCGGAAAAATGCCGGTAATCAGAACTCGGTTTGCGCGCCGACCCATCGGCAGTGATGATGAAGTTGGCGGCCACGAACGGGCGCTGCGCGGTCCCATCCGGAAAGCTTGCTTGGTCGTACACTCCGGGCGGATCGAAATGGCGCATGGCTGGCTGCCCGATCAGAACGACCTTTTAGAAACTGCCCCATGCTAATTGAATGGACCCAAGCGTGCCCAACCGCCTAACCCAGGCAACCAGCCTATACCTGCGCCAGCATGCCGACAACCCGGTCGACTGGTACGAGTGGGGTGAGGAGGCATTTGCCGCCGCCCGCGCCCAGGACAAGCCGATATTCCTCAGCGTGGGTTACTCGGCCTGCCACTGGTGCCACGTCATGGCCCACGAATCGTTCGAGGCCCCGGGCCTGGCGGCACAGCTGAATGCGGACTTTGTCGCCATAAAGGTGGACCGCGAGGAGCGGCCCGACGTGGACTCGATCTACATGAACGCGGTGGTTGCGCTATCGGGTCAGGGCGGTTGGCCGATGAGTGTGTTCCTAAAGCCAACTGGCGAACCGTTCTACGGGGGGACCTACTTTCCGCCGCAGGCGCGTTATGGGATGCCCTCGTTCAGCCAAGTCCTAGAGCAGCTCGCCGCCGCCTGGCGGGAGCGCCGCGACGATGTCGACAGCGCCGCCGGGCAGCTGCTCGAGCGCCTGAACCAGTTCGAGCGCCTGGGCGGCGCCGAGCTGCCTGGCGATCTGACCAAGCGGGCCGCGACCGCGATCTGTGCCGGATTCGATTACGAGAACGGCGGCTGGGGCGACCAGCCCAAGTTCCCGATGGCGATGACGATCGAATTCCTGCTGGGGCAATCGGCCCAGGCCGGCGACCGGCCGGCCCTGGAGACGGCGCTGCGCTCGCTGGACCGGATGGCGGCCGGCGGGATCTTCGATCACCTGGGCGGGGGGTTTCACCGCTATTCGGTCGATGCCGTCTGGCTGGTGCCGCACTTTGAAAAGATGCTCTACGACAATGCGCAGTTGGCCGGCTGCTACCTGCACGCCTGGCAGCTGACCGGCGAAGAGCGCTATCTGGCGGTGGCGCGGCGCACGTTCGATTACGTACTGAACGAAATGTGCGGGCCGGACGGCTGGTTCTACGCTTCCCAGGACGCTGATTCGGAAGGGGTCGAAGGCAAGTACTACCTCTGGGACCTCGACGAGGTGCAAGACCTGTTGAGGGAGGATGCCAAGGCCGTCTGCGGCTATTTCGACATCACCCTGGGTGGCAACTTCGAGGGGCGCAACATCCTGCACGAACCTCCCGAACCGGTGGCGGTGGCCACGCGACTGGGTCTGACCAGCAGCGAGCTGCAAACCAAAGTCGCTGCTGCCCGCAAGGTCCTGCTGCAGGCCCGCGAAAAGCGCGTCGCGCCGGCCACCGACCGCAAGGCGGTCGCATCCTGGAACGGCCTGATGCTGGCCAGTTTCGCCCAGGCCGGGGCGGTCTTGGGCGATCCCATCTATCTGGAGGCAGCGCGTCGTAACGCCAACTTCCTGCTATCGGAAATGTCGCCGGGCGGGCGGCTGGTGCACTCCTGGGCCGACGGGCGGCCCGGACGGGTTGGATTTCTAGAGGACCACGCCGCGGTCGGCGATGCCCTGCTGACCCTTTACGAGGCCGACTTCGATCGGCGCTGGTTCGAACGGGCACTGGCTCTTGCCGAGACGATTTGTGAGCGGTTCGTCGATGCCGAGGGCAGTCTCTGCGATACCGGCAATGACCAGCAGGACCTGATCGTGCGCCCGCGGCGCCGCGAGGACAACGCCACGCCGTCGGGCGCCGCCCTGGCCGTTCGGCTGATGTTGCGGCTTTGGGCGCTGACCGGCGAGGAGCGCTGGTGGCAACAAGCCCGGGGCGCAATCCCGGGCCTGGGCGATACATTCATACGCCACGGCACCGCCTTTTCGATGTGGCTGCAGTCAGCACTCTGGCTCGACGGGCGCGCCCAACAGGTCGCGATTTCAGGCGACCCGGAATCGCCTGCAGTCCGGGCGATGGTCGCCGAGGTTCGCGCGCACTGGCGCGCCGACCGCGTGCTGGCGGTCGGCGATGAATCCGGACCGCCGCTGCTCGCCGGGCGCGCGCCGATCAACGGGCAGGCGACCGCGCACGTCTGCCGGCGATTCGTGTGCCAACAGCCGGTTGCCGATGTCGCCGGCCTGCGGGCGCAACTGGCCGCCGAATCCTCCTAGACGCCGGCCTCCCGCCGCCGGACCACGGAGTCGCTCAACCTCCGGCCAGCATGACCTGGTCGACCCGGTGGGCGTTTATCCAGCCCCAGTCGAGCTCGACACCGATGCCGGCGCCCTCCGGGGCAAACAGGTGGCCGCTGCTGTCGATGGCATCGAGGTTGTCACTGTAGTCGAGGTACACCGGGTGGAGCGGGGCATTGGTCCGTACTTTGGGGTGAACCAGCCCCAATTCGTAGTAATTCGTGTTGCGGATCGCCGAGAGTAGGTGGCGGTGCACCGGCCCGCCGGTGTGCAGCTCCACGTCCATACCGAAACCCTCGGCCGCGTGGGCGATTTTCATCACACCGGTCACACCCCCGTCCTGGTAGGCGCCGGCCCGCAGGTAGTCGGTCGCGTCGGCGAGCACGAAATTGACGTGCTGCTCCAGAAGGCGAACGTGCTCGGTCTGCAGCAGCGGAGTCCTGATCATCTGTCGCAGCTTGCGATGCGCAAAGGTGGATACGCCACCGTCCCGGAACGGGTCCTCGTACCAGAAGAAGTCGGCTTCGTCGCAGGCCCGTCCGACCGCCAGGGCCTGGGCGAAGGTGGCGATTTCACAGGCCGGATCCAGCATCAGGTCCATCTGGTCGCCGACCGCCGCGCGCACTGCCAGGACGTTATCGATTTCGCGCTGGATGTTCTCCCCCGCCCGACCCCAACCGTGGATCTTGAAGGCCTGGTAACCCATGTCGCGGCAATGCACCGCAAATTCGGCAAACTGAGCGGGCGTGGTAAGGCCGCCATTCTCATCGCCGTGCACGGTCGAGGCATACGCGGCGATCGGGCGGCGGGTGCCGCCCAGGAGTCGGTAAAGAGGTTCGTTATAAAGTTTGCCGGCGATGTCCCAAAGGCAGATATCGATCACCCCCACGCCGGTCATGTCGAACTGCCGCAGGGCGCGCTTTAGATCGCTGTAGATCTTCTCGCGCGCGGTCGCGTCCTTGCCGATCAGGTACTGCGCGCACATGGCCACCTGGGTCTGGGCCGGCGGGGCATGTACCGGAAACTCGCCGCTGATGCCGGCGTCGGTGTGGATCTGGATGATCGTGCCGCGTTGCTTGAGCTTGCCGCCTGGTACGTAGACCAGATTGAAGTTGTTGTAGTCCTTGCCCATGTCGTCGGTGACGAACTCGTAGGTTGTCATCTCGACCCCGGTAATGATGGGTCCGCTGCTCATGGTCTGGTCCTTCGCTTTTGCGGTTGCTGACGGCAGTATTGCCCTGCGATCTCATCAGCCCCGCAATTTTTCCTTGCCGGGGCTACCGACTGCGAACCTCAAACACCCTCGCGCAGCTTGGCTACCTCGGGGGCGGCGAGACGGCGGTGCTGGCCCGGACGCAGCCGACCCAAACTGAGACCGGCGAACTCGACCCGCACCAACCGGATCACACGCTTCCCGCAGGCCGCCAGCATGCGCCGTATCTGGCGGTTGCGCCCCTCGCGCAGGACCATCTCCATAACGGTCTCGATGTCGGATTGCGAGCGGATCCCTACCTCGGCCGGCTGCGTACGGCGATCGCCGATGACGATCCCGGTCCGCAGGCGCAGCAGGTCCCCACGAGAGATCCGGCCGCGGACTGTTACCAGGTAACGGCGCCGGTGCCCGTAGCGCGGATGGGTGAGTCGGTTGGCCAACTCCCCGTCGTTGGTCAGCAGGACCAGTCCTTCCGAGTAGCGGTCCAGGCGCCCTACCGGAAACACCCGCGCATCGCTGTCGACCAGATCCACAACGGTAGGGCGACCGCGCTCGTCGGCGGCCGTGGTGATCACCCCGCGCGGCTTGTTCAGGGCTATGTAGACCGGCGCCGGGAGCCGTCGGCGCAGCAACCGGCCGTCGAACTCGATGCGGTCGGTCTCCGGTTCGACCAGTTGACCGATCCGTCCCGGCGCGCCGTTGACCCGCACCCTGCCGTCGGCGATAGCATCCTCCATCGCCCGCCGCGATCCCAGACCCGCCCGGGCCAAGAAGACGTGCAGGCGCTGTGAGGGACTCGTACTCTCGGCACCGGGGGCGCTTGGCAATAGGGCTCCGCTTCTAGAATGCGGCCACATCCTCGCAGGGCGGGAATTGGGCCATCTCCGACTCCATATTTTTTGCCGACGTCTCCCAACAGCAGGCAATGCTGCGCGGCGGCCAGATCTCACCGCTCGAGTTGATCCGGGCGCACCTGGAGCAGATCGAACGCCAGCCCGCGTTTGCCATTGCCTGGCTGGAGGTATTCGCCGAGTCCGCGCTCGAGCAGGCTGCCGCATTGCGCGCCCAGGACCTGCAAAAGCCGCTGGGCGGCATCCCGGTCGCTTCCAAGGACCTCTACGACATCGCCGGGTCGGTCACAACCGCCGCCTCGCCTTCCCGCAGCGGCGCGGCGGCGGCCAGCGAGGACAGCCACGTCATCGCCAGTCTGCACCGGGCCGGGGCGATCATCCTCGGCAAGACCGTGCTGCACGAATTCGCGTTCGGGGTGACCGGGGTCAATCCGCATTTCGGCACGCCCCCCAATCCCTGGCGGCGCGACCGGGTCCCGGGCGGGTCATCCTCCGGATCGGCGGTCGCGGTCGCGATCGGCGCCGCGCCGCTGGCGCTGGGGTCCGACACCGGCGGGTCGATCCGTCTGCCGGCCGCGCTTTGCGGCATCAGCGGACACAAGCCCACCTACGGGTTCGTCTCCAAGCGCGGTGTGTTTCCGCTCTCGCTCAATCTCGACCACGCCGGTCCGATGGCGAGGTCGGCGCGCGACTGCGCGATCATGCTCGATGCCATTGCCGGCTACGATCCGCGCGATCCCTATTGCCCGCCCGGGGAACGGATAGGCACCCGCGTGCGATTGGATGATTCCATCAACGGCTGGAAGATCGCGATTCCCGATGACGATCACTTCCGCGACCTGCAGCCGGCCGTTGGCGCGGCTATCGAACGCGCCGCCCGCGACCTGCAAGGAATGGGGGCAGTGCTCCAGACGGTACCGCTGCCGTGGGCCGGACCGGCCTTTGCCAACAACTCGGCCATGGTGCCGGCCGAAGCCGCCTACCTGCACCGCCAGCTGCTAGACGACCCACAGCGGTTGAGCCGGGTCTCGCCCGACACGCAGGCGCGCCTGCGGGCCGCGTTTCCCATCCCGGCGATCCAATATCAGGAATACGTTGACCGCCGCGCCCGCATCGTCCGGGACGCCGAACTGCTGCTGTCCGAATACGATCTGCTGCTAACGCCGAGCTGTTACCGCACCGCCGGCCCGCTCGAGGGCGCCGACACCCGCCGCTACCTGCGCGATGTTGCGTTTACCGGCATCTTCGACCAGACCGGCCAACCCTCGATTTCGATTCCGTGCGGGTTCGATGGCGACGGTCTGCCAATCGGGCTCATGCTCACGGCGCGCCGCTGGCGCGACGACCTGCCGCTGACCGCCGCTAATGCCTACCAGCAAGCCACCGACTGGCACCGCGCCCGTCCCAGGTTGGACTAATCGGCCGGTGTCGGATCAGCTCTGCTACCTTGGCCTGGCCGACGCGGCCCGCCTGATCCGGAACCGTCAACTCGGATCGCGCGAACTGGTGCAGGCCTGCGTCGACCGCTACCATGCCCTGCCCGCCCACCAGAACGCGTTCATCGAACTTTTGGCCGACGCGGCGCTGGCGGCGGCCGACGATTGCGACCGGCGCACCGGCGAAGGCGGCGGGCTCGGCATCCTGCACGGCGTCCCGGTGGTCTGCAAGGACAACCACGACGTGGCCGGGCGCGCCTACAGCGGCGGATCGGTGGTATTCGGAGACGCTCCCGCGCAAGCCGATTCGGGCCCGGTGCGCAAGCTCAAGGCGGCCGGTGCAATCATGCTGGGATTTACCAACATGCACGAACTGGGGTTCGGCGCGTCCAACATAAATCGCCATTTCGGGACCCCCGCCAACCCTTGGGACCCGACCCGCGTGTCGGGCGGCTCCTCGGGCGGGACCGCGGTGGCGGTGGCCACCGGGATGGCACCCGCCGGCACCGGCACCGACGCCGGCGGATCGGTCCGCACCCCGGCCGCACACTGTGGAATCTGCGGGCACAAGCCCACCTTCGGCCTGATCCCCAAGAACGGGGTCCTGGCGCTGACCCCGATCCAGGGCGTGGTGGGACCGCTGGCGCGCTCGGCCAAGGACCTGGCGTTGCTGCTTACCGCGCTCAGCGGCCACGACCGTCGCGATCCGTACAGCGTCGCGCTCGGACCGATCGACCACCGCGCCGGATTGGATATCGGAGTCGCCGGGCGGCGCCTGGCGGTGCCGACCGAGCACTTCTTCGACGATCTCCCGGAGGCCATCATCGCCAACGTCGAGGCGGCGCTGGCGGTGTGGGAGTCGCAGGGAGCGCAGATCGTGCGCGTCCCGACTCCATGGGCTGCCCCGGCGGTCGAACCCAACCGCCAGCTGACCGCGATTGAGGCCGCGCACCAGCTCAGGTGGCTGATGGAGGACGAGGAGCGCTTCGCCCAAGTCGCGCCCGATGTGCGCCGGCGTCTGCGCGAGTCCGCCAGCGCCCCGGCCGGGCGCTATCTCGAGCTCACCGACCGAATGCGGGAATTGACCCGCGCCGCCGAGGACTTTTTTGACGACTACGACGCCCTGATCACGCCCACCAACTACACCACCGCCGGGAGGGGGGACAACCCCGACCTGATTACCGAATACCTGCGCATGGACGCGATCACGGGCGTGTTCAACCTCACCCGGCAACCCGCAGTGGCGATTCCCAGCGGGTTCGACGAACAGGGTCTGCCCACCAGCGTGATGATCTCGACCCGCCAGTTCGGCGACGCGATGGCGCTGCGCGTCGCGCATGCCCTGCAACAGGCCACCGATTTCCATTCCCGGATTCCAACCGCTGTCGTTTGAACCCCGTAAGCGGGCGGGCCGTCCGTGCCAAAATTTTTTCCGGATACGATCGATCGTGACCCAAGATTCCGGGCGGCGGCAAGCGCAGGAGCGGTACTAGCATGGGCTCCAATCGAAACTGGGAAAAAGAAGTCCGCGAGATCCTGCGGCGCAAGCAATCCGAATCGCCGCCCTCCTCCGGCCCGGGCCTGCTGGACCGCGTCGGGCGCTTCGTGATCGGGCGGGTTGCCAACCCGCGCCAGATGGCGACCACCGGGGCGGTGCTACTGTGCGCGTCGCTGTTGCTGGCCATCTTCCCGGTAATGCGGCTAATCGTCCCGCTGACCGCGGCGGTGGGCGTGGTCATGCTGTTCTTGTCCTACCTGGCGGTCGTCGGGATTCGGAATCGGCGGACAGGTCGCGGACGCAACAAGATGTGGCGCGGGCGGGCGGTCGACGATCGGCCCGAGCCGGGGCGCCTGGGCAGGCTCTTTGACCGCTGGCGGCGCGGCTAGATGAGCACGGCGCTCAAGGTCTCGCAGATCCGGTCCGGCACGCGGATCGACGGGGTGCTGCTGCTTAGCACGTCCGAGCGTCGCAGCGATCGCAACGGCAACGATTACTGGCAGGGCGAACTCAAGGGGGTGGACCGTCAAAGCGTCGTGGCGCGCTACTTCCGGCCCCCCGAGTCGATCTTCGAGCTCGAACCCGGCGTGGCGGTGGAGATTCGTGGCATGGCCGATACCTATCGCGAGCAGCTCAACCTGCGGCTCGATTTAATCGCCGCGGTCCCCGATACCGCGGTCGCCGACGAATTCACCGTCGCGTCCGCGCGCGAGCCGCAGGCGATGATGGCGGACCTGGGCCGCTACCTGGAGCGGATGACCGAGTCCTCCCCGGCCATCGCCGCGGTCTGCAGCAGCGTCCTGGCGCGCGGTGAGGTTGCCGCCGGGGTCAACCAGTGGTGGGCGGCCCAGCGCCGCCACCACGCCTACCGCGGCGGGTTGCTCGAGCACGTCCTGGAGATGCTGGCCTTGGCCGATACCCTCTGCGACTGCTACGACACGCTCGACCGGGACCTTGTCCTCGCCGGTTGCATCCTGCATGACCTGGGCAAGCTGGTGGAGTTGGCCCCGCGCGGGGCCGAATTCGGCTATTCGGCGGCCGGATCGCTAGTGGGCCACATCGCCATCTGCGACCGCTGGGTCGCCGATGCCTGCGCCGATGTCGAAGCCGGGCCGGAACTGACGATGCGCCTACGGCACCTGGTGCTTTCACACCACGGCGAACGCGCCATGGGCGCCCCGGTGGAGCCGGTCACCCCGGAGGCGATGGCGCTGCATCTGCTCGATTACCTGTCCTCGCAGCTGCGGCAGGCAATGGATGCAGTCGAAGAACTGGGCACTCCCGGCGCGGTCGACGCCGAGGGCATGGCCAAACGGCGCGACTGGCGGTTTGGCCGCCACTGGTTCGCGGGCGTCAACTCCTCCGAGTAACGGCCCGCTAGCTGCGCGCCACCAGCGAATTTATCTCGCCCCGGCGCAGCAGCGAGACAAGCGCCGGGACCAGGCACACCGCCATCAGCGCGATCGCTGGGCCCACGCCCAGCCAGGGGGTCAACAGCGATCCAAACACCAACGGTCCCATCGCCGCCCCGCCGCCGTAGAACACTCCCCAGAGCCCGTACACCGTGCCGCGGTCGGCGCGATCGGACGCAAAGGCGATCAGGGTCCGTCCCAGCGGAGTAATCAAGCCAGCGCAAAAGCCCTGCAGGGCGCGGGCCAGCAGCAGCAGCCCCAGGCCCTCGGTGAATCCCTGCGGGAGGAAGAGCACTACCGTGCCGATGGTGCCGGCAAACAGGATTTGGCGGTAGCCCCAGCGGCGCGCCAGACGCGGCGCCAGCAGTACACCGCCGAACATCGTGGCGGCGAAAATGCTGGCGGCAAGGCCGGTAAAGAGCGGCACCTGACCGGGAACGGCCATCTCCTGCACCCGCAGCGGAATGATGTAGCCGATTCCCAGGTGCGTCATCCAGAGCCCGCCGCTGAGCAGAAACGCGAACATAACCGTCGGGTTGACCGTCGCCCGCGCCTGGGCCAGGCTCCCGCCCAGGCGGCGTAGCAGGCTCTGGCCCGAGGGCGCCCGGTACTGCTCCTGGCGCACGAACCGCTCGCGCGCCAGGAGCAGTACCAGCAGGGCCCCCGCCAGACCGAAGACGCCCCCGACCAGGAAAGTGTTTTGGATTCCGATGGCAGCGGCCAGGAACCCGCCGGCGGCCAAACCCATTACGCTGCCCAGTACCTGGGCGGCATCGATCCAGCCCACGACCATCGCCAGCCGGTTGCTGGGTGTTTCGGCCGCAACCAGCGCGATCGCCGGCGAACCCGGTCCGGCCAGCAGTCCGCGGGCCGAGATGATCAGGAAGACCGCCAATGCCGAATCGAAGAAGGGGATCAGCAGGATCCCGAGGGCGGAAAACGCTATCCCGCGCACCGCCATTGGTTTGCGCCCGATGCGGTCGCCCAGCATTCCCCAGAACGGCGCCGAGACGGCGAACGTGAGGCCTTGGGCGAACCCGGTGTATCCGGCCCAGGTGGCCGATTCGCTGGGGGACAACCCCAGGTTCTGCAGATGCAGGGCCAAAAAAGGGATAAAGAACGACAGCCCGCAATAGGTCGCAAACATTCCTCCCACCACGGCTAGTGCAGTGCGCATCCAGGGGGTTTGCAATTCGGCCGGCCGGAAACCCCGCATTGCCATCAAGCTAACCGCGCTTTAGGCGGCGCGGCCGGAGGATGTGGATTCCGCCAACTCTGGCGCGGCGGGCGGGCATCCGCGGCAGGTGGGTTGGCAGATTCCGGGTAAATTTCCACCCTAACCACGGGCCGCCAGGGCGTTGATCTCGTTGCGTCGCAGCAGGGTGACCAGGGCCGGCAGAAAACACACCGACCCCAACACGAACGCGGGTCCGACTCCGATCGTGGTGGTCAGCACCGAACCAAATAGCAGCGGTCCAAAAGCGGTGCCGGTTCCGGCGAACAATCCGGAGAGACCGTACACCGTGCCGCGATCGGCCTGATCGGATGCGAATGCGATCAGAGCCCGCCCCAGCGGTGCAACAAGCCCGGCGCAGAATCCCTGCAGCGCGCGGGCCAGCAGGAACGGCCACAGTTCGTCGGATAGCCCCTGCGGTACGAACAACAGCGCGGTTCCGATGATTCCAACAAAGAGCGTCTGGCGGTAGCCGCAGCGGCGCGCCAGGCGCGCCGCCACCAGAACCCCGCCGAACATGGCCGCGGCGAAGACGCTGGCCGCCAGGCCGGTAAAAAGTGCCACCCGCTCGGGCTCGGCAAACTCCTGCACCCGCAGCGGCATGATGAAGCCGACCCCCTGCTGTGACATCCACAGGCCCATGCTGAGCAGAAACGCGAACACGATGGTCGGGTTCAGCGTTGCCCGCGCCTGCGCCATTCCCCCGCCCAGACGGCGCACGAGACCCTGGCCGGCCGGCGCCCGGAGCTTTTGTGGGCGTACGAATTGCTCCCGCGCCACCAGCAACACCAGCAGCGCTCCCAGCAGCCCAAAGCACCCACCAGCGACAAAAGTCCGCTGGATCCCGATGACGGCGGCCAGCAGCCCGCCGGCAGCCAGCCCAAGACTGATTCCCAGGACCTGCGCGGCGTCGATCCAGCCCAGGACCATTGCTAGCCGGTCGCGCGGGGTAACCGCTGACACCAGCGCCACCGCCGCAGTTCCCGGACCGGCCAGCAGCCCCCGACCCAGAATGATCAGGAGGACCGCCAGGGCCGAATCGAAGAAGGGGATCAGGAGGATGCCCACAGAGGACGCCGCCATCGCCCGTACCACCATCGGTTTGCGCCCGACGCGGTCGGCCAGCATCCCCCAGAGCGGCGCCGAAATCGCAAATGCCAGGCCCTGGGCGAACCCGGTATAACCGGCCCAGGCGGCCGATTCGCTGGGGGTCAGACCCAGATCCTGGAGATGAAGCGCCAGGAAGGGCACGAAGAAAGAAAAACCGCAGAAGGTCGCGAACATCCCCCCGACAACCGCCAGCGCATTCCGCATCCACAGCGTGTCCAAAGCGGCGCGCCGGTTCGGAAGTGGCGTCGCCACGCTAGCTTCCCGGCCGGCGACGCGCGGTTGACATGGCGGGATCCTGGCTTGCTTGCGACGGGTCGTCGGGGGCGCTGTTACCCGGTTTTTTTACCTGCGCCATGGCCCGAATTTGCGCTCGAGGTGGCCCGCTCGCGGACCGGCTCCCAGTCTATGGCCAGCACCGGCCGGGAGCCTCCGTCCGGTTGGCAGGGCTAGAATTTCGGCGCCCCCGAAACCCCGAGTGGAGACTCCCAAACTGGCGTTCGATTTCATCGTTATCGGCGGCGGATCGGCCGGTTACCATGCCGCCAGCGCGGCCTCGGCCAACGGCCTGCGGGTGGCCCTCATCGAAGCTGCCGAACGGTTTGGGGGACTGTGCATCCTGCGCGGCTGCATGCCCACCAAGACCCTGCTGCGGTCGGCCGAGATCGCCCAATTGGTGCGCGAATCCGGCCAATTGGGAATTCGCAACTCGAACCCCGAGGTGGACTGGCTGGCAGTGCGGCAGCGCAAGGACGAGTTGGTCGCGGAATTTGCCAGCTACCGCCAAGTCTCGGCCGAGAAACTGGCCAATGTCGAGATCATCAGCGGCCGGGCCGAGTTCCTGGGGCCGGATTCGATCGCAGTCGGCGATGAGATCCTGACGGCGCCGAAATTCGCGGTAACCACCGGTTCCGAAATATCGATCCCGCCGCTGCCGGGACTTGGCGCAGTCGGCTACATCGACTCCGACGGCGCCCAAACCCTGGACAAGTTGCCCGAATCACTGCTGATAATCGGCGGCGGCGCGGTGGCGCTTGAATTTGCGCAGCTGTTTTTGCGATTGGGAGTCGCGGTAACCGTGATCCAGCGTTCGGCCCACGTGCTCTCAGGGATGGACGCCTCGATCGGTATCGCCCTGGCCGGTTACCTGGAACGCGAAGGCATGAGGGTTGTCACCGAAACCAACATCCTCGGTTTCGGACGGGCCCGCGACGGGCGCAAGCAGGTTACCGTCGATTCCCGCTCCGGCCAGCGAACGTTCGCGGCCGAGGAGGTCCTGGTCGCCCTGGGCCGCCGCCCGGCCACCCGTGGCCTGGGCCTTAAGCGCGCCGGGGTTGAGACCGACCGCGGCTGGATCCTGGTCAACACCAAGATGCAGACCGCAAATCCCAACATCTACGCCGCCGGCGACTGCATCGGACCCGAAGTTGGGCCGTTGCAGGTCGTGCACACCGCCGTCCAGCAGGGCCAGATCATCGGCAACAACGTGTCCGGCAAACCCGCCCAGGAGTTTGACCTGCGGGTGGTTCCGCAGGCAGTCTTCACCGACCCCTCGGTGGGCGTGGTCGGCCTCGCGGAGGAGGCCGCGCGTGAACAATACCCGTCGGTGATCGTGGCTCAGGAGACGTTCGAAGACCAGGGCAAAGCCCTGACCATGGGGCAGAACAAGGGCTTTGTGAAGATGGTCGCCGACGGCATATCCGGCGAACTGCTGGGCGTGCACGTTCTGGGACCGGAGGCGGCCGACCTGATCCACGAAGCGGTAGTGGCGATGCACTATCGGGCCACCGTGGATGACTTTGCCCGCATCCCGCACCTGCATCCAACCCTAGCCGAGATCATGGTGGATCCGGCCGAAGCGCTGGCGGAGCAATTGGCCCTGCCAGCGACGATGTCCTAACCGGCCCGCATGGCTGCTCGCGCGCGCCGCGACCTGCGTGAACGCATGCAGGAGGCGGCGCTCACCAGTTGGGAAATAATCGGCAGCGACGATCTGGCGATATTTAAGATCGCCCGCAGCGATGGCGAGCCCTTCTTCCAGTTCCGCGCCGGCCAGTATGCGCAGCTGGCATTCTGGGATCAACCCGACGGAGACCCGCGCCCGCGCCAGCTCTCGATCGCGTCGGCACCATATGACCGCGCCGAACTCGAGTTCTACATCGTGCTGGTGCGCGACGGCGGCGGCGATGGAAAGAGCCTGGGGTTTTTCACGGGCACGCTCTGGCAGCACCGCAGGGTCGGCGACACCATGCTTTACATGGGCCCGGCGGGACGCTTCGATCTTGAAAGAACGAGCGAGCCCGAGGTCATCTGCGTGGCTACCGGCACGGGCCTGGCGCCATACGTGGCGATGGCCCGCCAGGCCCGGTCCGAACTCGAACAGGGGGTGGCCCCCGAACGGCGCCTGACCGTAATCCACGGCGTCAGCTACGCCCGCGAACTGGGCTATCGCGCCGAACTCGAGGACTTGGCGGCCATTCCCGAGCTCGGGTTGACCTACATCCCAACGGTTTCGCGGCCCGATACGGACCCCGACTTTGAGCCTTGCCTGGCCCGCGGCCGGGCCAACGACATCCTGCGCCTGCTGCTGGGCTGTGAGCCCACCGGGCGGGTCGCCCCGCAATTACCCGCTGGCGCCGGCGGCGACCTCAACGGCCGCCTGGGGCCGGGCCGCAGCGCCTTCTATCTGTGCGGGAACCCGGACATGATCAACGATCTCAAGGAAGCCTTGGGGCCCCTTGGTTACCAGCTTTCCGGACGCGGCGCGCAGGTCATTACCGAGGACTACTGGTAGGAAATCGCGTCATCGCTGACTCTGCAGCGGGCCAGGCCGAATGAAGCGACCGGACACCCGCGGCAACGAACGCGGCGGCGGCCGCGATTGGCCGCCATCCGCGACGCAATAGCACAATAGGGCTTCGACACCCACGTCGAGTCGCGAAAAATTTCCACTGCAAACCAGATCGGAACCAACATGACCGAAGAGTTGTCGGCCGGATTGATAGAAAAACTGGCCGCGATCGACAGCCCCACGATCTGCAACGCGATCGAGCCGATGGCGGTTCGCGGCCGTCACGATGGCTATCTGGGGCCTGAAATCGGCTGCTACTTCCCGGACATGGATCCAGTGTGCGGATACGCCGTCACCTGCACGGTGCAGAGCGTGGCCGACGAGACCGACCAGGGCATCGAGATGCGTCTCAAATTATTTGAAGCGATCGAAGCCTCTCCCAAACCGGTCATCTGTGTTTTCAAAGACATCTCCGATAACCCGGGACGGGCTTCACAGTGGGGCGAGGTGTATACGACCACGATCAAGGCGTTCGGAGCGATCGCGGTCGTCACCGACGGCGTCATTAGGGACCTGGCCGAGATCGCCGAGATCGGCGGAGTCCAGTTCTTCGCCGCCGGCACCTGCGTCTCACACGGGCAGTTGGCCACAGTGGCGGTGAATGATCCGGTCCAGATATCCGGCTGTTGGATCAACCCCGGCGATATCGTCCACGGCGACCGCAACGGCGTGACCAAGATCCCGCGCGAAATAGCCGACCAGGTTCCAGAAGCGGTCGAGGAAGTTCGCGCGCGCGAAGGCGCGATGCTGGCGCAGATCAAACCGGGCATTACCGCCGCCGATCTGCGCAGGATCTGGAGCTACCGCTAGACCCTGTCCGTTGCCGGCCCGGGGCCCCATCGATCCGGATCGGCTGCGCGCGCTCCTTGCCGGTCTGGCAATCGGAGTCGAGTTCCACGACCTGATCGACTCCACCAATAGCCGTGCACGCAGGCGCCTTGAGCAGGGTCTGTCGCGCCCGCTGGCGATCTTCGCCGACGGCCAGAGCGCCGGACGAGGGAGGGCCGGGTCGCGCTGGCACACCCCCCAGGCCGAGGGATTGGCGCTCAGTTACGCGCTGCCGGACTCCAGTGTCGAGATCCCCGATCTGGTCCGCTGTGCCTGCCTGGCACTGTGCCGGGCGCTTGAAGATTGCGGTTGCCGCGACCTTGGGATCAAGTGGCCCAACGACGTGATGCTGGGGGAGCGCAAAGCCGGCGGCATTCTCATCGAGAGCGGGGGCTTCGGCCAGGTCATTGGGGTTGGAGCCAACCTGAACAACGATCCGCGGAAGCTGCGCGGGCTTGCCTACCCGGCGGCTTCGGTCCGCGCCCAGCTGGGCCGCCCAGTGGATCGGACCAGGGTGGCGGCCGATGTCGCAAGGCACCTGCATGCCCATTTGCAGGCCCTGCCGGCGGGGGCCGCTGACCAGCACCGCCGCTGGGTGGCGCTTTCGACGTTGCTGGGAAGGCGGGTGCGGCTGCTAGCTGGCGGTCGGTCAATTACCGGAGTGGTGACCGGCCTGGACCGGGATGGGTCAATAGAGCTTGAGCATGCCGGCGCGCGCCGCAAGCACCGTGGCGGCAGCATCGACGAGATATTCGCGCAGCGGCCATGAACGCATCTGTTCCCCGCTGGCGTGCGGCGCCGTGCGGCGGCGCCCGAACCAATAAAATCGGAACCAACCGTCAAAACCTTTTAAATTTCGAGCCATAGCCGTGCCCGCCGCCTCCAGCCAAGACCGAATCGACCAGGTGATCGACGCCATGCGCGGCGTTTACGACCCCGAGATCCACAAGGACCTGGTCACCTTGAACATGGTCCGTGACGTGAAAGTCACCGGCGACGACATCTCGCTCACGGTCGTTCTGACCACTCCCGCCTGCCCCTTGCGTGGCGAGATCGACAGCCGCGTGCGCGCCGGACTGGCCACATTGGGCTGGGTGGCCAACGCCGACATCGAGATGACCGCCGAGGTCGGCTCACGCGCCGCGGCGCCGTCGGCGTCGCTGCCCGGGGTCAAGAACGCCGTCGCGATAGCCTCCGGCAAGGGCGGCGTCGGCAAGAGCACTACCGCCGTGAACCTGGCGGTGGCGCTGCGTCGCCACGGCGCCACCGTCGGACTCCTGGACGCCGATGTATACGGGCCCAATATCCCGCTGATGATGGGCAGCAACGCCTCCCCAACCGCCACCGGCGGCAAGATCCAGGCGATCGAGTCCTACGGGGTCAAGCTGATGTCGCTGGGATTCATGCTCGAGGCGGACACCCCGGTCATATGGCGTGGGCCGATGATTGCGGGTGCGCTAAAGCAGCTCATCGGGGATGTCGACTGGGGCGAGCTCGACTATCTGATCGTTGACCTGCCGCCCGGCACCGGTGACGCCTCGCTTTCGCTGGCGCAGCTGATACCGCTCACTGGCGCGGTGATCGTCTCCACCCCGCAGCAGGTCGCATTGCAGGACGTACGGCGCGCGATTTCGATGTTCGAACGACTCAGTGTAGATGTCCTGGGGCTGATCGAGAACATGTCCTATTTCGAAAACCCGATCGACGGTTCGCGGATCGAGATCTTCGGGCATGGGGGTGCGCGGCGCGCCGCCGAAAACCTGGAAATTCCCTTTTTCGGGGAGCTGCCGCTGGAGGAAACGATTCGCCGCGGCGGCGACGAGGGACGGCCGGCGGCACTATTTGGTTCCGACTTCCTGATAACCACGTACCGCGACATCAGCTCTAAGCTGGCGGCCGCGATCTCGGTAAAGAATCTCGAGCGAGTCGAACCGCTGCCGATGCTCTGACGCCGGCGCGGGGGCTGCCTGTCCCTGGTCGGTTAGGGATCCCGGGCAGTGCGCCAGCTGTACCAGCGCATCACGATGGCGGCGGCGACCACGGCCAGCACGAACGCCACCGCCACCGGCCCGGTGTAGTCCTCGACCAGCCCGCGCACCCTGTCGCCGAGGAGCATCAACGCCACCGCAACGATCAGGAACCGACCGGCGCGGCCCAGCAGCGAAATCAGCATGAAGCGTTTGAAGCTGATATTGCACACGCCGGCGCCGATGGCAAAAACCTTGTAAGGGAGCGGGGTAAAGCAGGCCATCAGCAGCGCCAATATGTCGTTCTGACGGTATTTGCGCTCGACGTAGCGAATCTGGCTCTCAGGCGCGAGCTTGTACACCAGCGGGCGCCCGCCGACCAGACCGATCCAGTAGCCGAGCCAGGCGCCGAGCAGCGATCCGACCGTGGCCAGCGCCGCCAGCGGGATTGCGTAGTGCGGGTCGGCCAGGATCAGCACCATCATCAGGCCATCGGGCGGGACCGGCAGGAAGCTCGAGTCCCAAAACGCGACCAGGAAAAGCGCCACCCAGCCGAACGGCGATTGCCCCCAGGTCAGGATCCAGTCCGTTAGCAGCCCGAGCAGATCCACAACTGCGTTCATTGGCAGTTCTCCGCACCCAGGGCCAACCGCTGTTGGCAAGGGGCAAACGAGAGGCGGTGCTCGGCGCATGGCCCGTGCGCCTGCAGGGCCTGCAGGTGGCTTTGCGTACCGTAACCAACGTTGGAGGAGAACCCATATGCGGCGAACCGGCGCGCCAATCGCCGCATGTGGGCGTCGCGCGCCACTTTGGCGCAGATGGATGCGGCCGCCACGCTCAAGCAGGCGCAATCGGCGCGTGGAATTGCAATGAACTCGTCCGGCACCGCCGGGCCCGCCAGATCGACGGCATCGCTGATAAGCGCCTGCGGGCGCGGCCGCAGCTGCGCGAGCGCGGCCAGCATCGCCTTGCGCGTGGCCCCGATCACGCCGAGCCGATCGATGTCCGCGGCCTCAGCCCAACCCAACGCAACCGCCGGCGCCAGTTGCCAGACCCGGACGCTTAGTCGGGCCCGCCGGCCGGCGGGAACTTGTTTGGAGTCGTTAACGCCCGCCAGGCGGTCATGCTCTAAAAGCAGCCGGCGATCAAGCAGGACCGCCCCGGCACAGATCGGACCGGCCAAGGCACCGCGGCCGACCTCGTCGACGCCGGCAACCAGGTCGATTCCGGACGCCAACAGCTCCAGCTCCAGCTCCGGGTGCAAAAGGGCACCGACCAGTTTCAGGGCCCCAGGGCGCGCCTGACCGGCAGATACCGGGTCACAGACGCGAGTTGACGATTTTGGCCGGTAGGCCTGGGCCTCAGCGACGCGAAGCTTCGGGGACGCGGGCAGCCCTGCCCTTGCGATCCCGCAGATAGTAGAGCTTGGCTCTTCGCACTCGCCCACGGCGGACCACATCGATGTGATCGATCACCGGCGAATGTAAATGGAAGCAGCGTTCGACTCCGATTCCGGCGTGCGAGATGCGCCGCACCGTGAACGTCTCCTGCAATCCTCCGCCACGCCGCTTGATCACCACTCCCTCGAACGCCTGGATGCGCTCGCGCTGTCCTTCGCGGACCCGGTTGTGGACGCGTACCGTGTCCCCGACACCGAACTCTGGGAGGTCGGTGCGCAGGAACTGGCGGTCGATTTCGGCAATGATCGTGGACATGGCGCTCAGGGGAGGGCGGAAGGGCGTCAAGAGTGGATGGAGTGGTCGACGCAAGCGGATTCTAATTGATTCGGCGGCCCCGCTCAGTCCCAGTCAAAGCCCTCCCCGATGCGCTCGCGCGGACTTGCCAAGCGCGCCGCCCCACAGGCAAAAACCCCTTGGAGCAACCCAGCCAAATTTGCAATCCATTCGGGCCCCAATTCGGCCAGCGGGCGACCGCCGCGGTTTTGGTGCCCGGCCCCGCTCGGGGGCTGCAGCCACTCCCACCCGTCATCGATCCGAAGCGTGGCCTGCGGCTGTTGCATAAGCGCGGTGGTGACTGACCGCACCGTGGAAACCCAGTCCGTAAGGTCGCTAACCCGGCCGGCGGCGCCCGCATCCAGCATCCGCAAGCGCGCGTTCAGCTTTTTTGATCCGATCGGCTCGGCCTGCCGCCGCGGGGACCGCTCCAGCACCAGAGCCATCCAGATTGCCAGCTCGTCGAAGCAGTACCCGAACAGGACCAACAACGCGGCGGTGCGAGCGCGCGCCAGCTCGGGCTCAACGGGGACGCACTGGGCGCGCACCAGCTGGTCGGCCGCCAGAAAAGCATTTGCGACCGCGGCCGCCCGCCGATGCTGGGCCGCACCCGGAGCGGCCATGCGCACCATTTCTGGAATCAGGTCTTCCCATCCGGCCGCGGCCAGACGCTCGCAGGTAGCCAGCAACTCGGGATCGGCGTCCTGACCGGCGCGGCGGGAATGCGCAAAAGCGTCGCTGAAGCCCATGATTCCAAAACCCCCTGGCGTGTATTGATTGCGATGCCGGAAACAGCGCCCAACCGCAGGCGGGCCCGTCAGATTACGATAATCGCGCCCGATGACTAGCGCGCTCCGACCCGAAGGCCGACGCCCGCTCGGCAACCCAGTCCGGGTCTTAATGCTCGTCCTGGCGTTCTTTTTAGCCGCCGCCCTGGCCGGCTGCGAGGAGAGCCGCGGCGCACCCGCGGCGACACCCGCAGCCGCGTTTTCGGCGCCGACCGCCGCCACGGTATCAGACCGCGCCCCGGCATCGACCGCGGCCGCGACTCCAACCACCAGTCCTTCGCTAGCACCGGCGGCGCCAATTGTTCTAAGCGCTCAGCCCGATGCCATCCGGACTGACTTTGCCGAATTCGTGCGGGCGAACTATTCGCTGGCGGCGGCGGCGGCGGCCACCGCGCGCGGACTGGACCGGGAGTGGTTGGAGCCGCTGATCGTGACCCCTGACGAGGCTGCCGCCGAGGTTGCGGCGGCGCTGGCACGCCAGGATGCAGAAGAGGTTGAGCGTCGTGACCGGGCGCTCCAACTGCTGGGGGTGCTTGCGCCCGGGCAGGGCCTGGATGAGGTCTACCTGGCCCTAGTCCCCGACCAGGTCGTTGGCTTCTATCTATCCGAAGACGACCGCCTCTTCGTGGTCGAACCGGGGCGGCCGAGTCCAACGCAGCGCGATCAAACCCTGATCACGATGGCCCACGAATACATCCACGCCCTCCAGCAGACCAACTTTGACATCGATGCCCTGGGCGAGGCGATTCCATTGCTGGAGTTCGATCGCCAACTGGCCCTGAGCGCATTGATCGAAGGCGACGCCAGCGTTTTCGGATTCACGGCGGTGGCCCAGCAGGTCGACCTGCTTGCCCTTCAGAACGTGCAGCAGAGTCCGCCGCCGGACCTGGGCCGTCCCGGCGATTTCGTGCAGGAATTGCTGCTCTTCCCCTACGTGGCCGGGGCCGAATATGTGCTCGGGGTACTTGTGGGCTCGGGCCTGGAGGGACTCAACGGCCTGTATGCACTCGGCGCAATTCCGCAGACAACCGCCGAAATCACCCCCCTGGGGCTCAGATCTGAATGGTTGCCAAGCGATGCGGCTGAATTTGATCCACCGCAACTCCCGTGTTGGGAGCCGCTGGGAACCGGCAGCCTGGGGCAGTTCGTGCTGGGCACATTGCTGGGCGGGCAGATCGAGCAGGGCGCCCGCGGACCGGCTGGCTGGGTCGACGACCGGTTGCTGCTGCTGGGTAACGGGGCCGCCGACATGCTCGTGTACCGCACCGCATTTGCCGACCCGGAAGCGGCCGCGACTTTCTTTGCCGACCTGCAAACACTGATCGCGCAGGGCGGCTTGGACCACGCCGGCCGGACGGGATCAATTGCCCAGAGCGATCCTGGCGGCATCGCCTGGGAGTTGGGGCAACGTGCGGCGTTGGCGGAGCTGGACGGATCCAGCGTGACCCTGGTTGTGGGCGATCACTTCTTAGCTGCCACAACCGCCTTGGCGGCGTTGCAGGGCGAAGTTGCGGCAACCCTGGTCGCGACGGATTACTGCCCGGCGCAGTAATTGAGGAACCGCTCCCATTCGCGTTCAACCGTGCGATGCAGCATCGCCACCGAGCCGTGGTTGCCAATTACCTGAGCCGGCAGCCCCGGCCGCAATTGCTGGAAGAGTTGCAGTTTGTCGGCCGCCGGCGATTGGGCGTTAACGCGCATCCTGGCCCGTTCGTCAGTGAGGTTGCGACCTCGGCGCAGGCGCGCGATCTGATCCCGGCGCGGGCTGTCCAGAACCCAGAGCGCATCCAGCAACCAGGCATTTTGTCCCTCAACCAGCTTGATCGCTTCGATCACCTGCGGCGTCTGCGGCGGGGCGTCGTCGATAGTGGCAGCGACCGCCGCGAACACCGCCGGGTGCACTATTGCCTCAAGCTCTGCTAGCGCCTGCGGATCCGCGAATACCAGCGCGCCCAATCTGGCGCGGTCGATGCCTGCGGGGCCGAGCAAGTCGGTCCCGAACCGCTGCGCCACCCGATCGGCCACCGGGTTGCCGTGGCGATAGAGCTCGTGCACTACTTGGTCGGAATCGATTAACGATGCCCCTCGGGTGGACAGGAAGCCCGCCACCAATGACTTGCCGGTAGCGATGTTGCCGGTGATCCCAAGTACCGGGGGGCGGGTCGCGCTCACTAGTGGTCGGGTCCGATGGGTGCCGACGCCGATCTGATCAATTGCGCCGGTAGCGAGTTTGGGATGATGATAGGTGCCGGCCGGACCCGGCCAGCGCAGCGCCGCCGGACCGGCTGCCGCGACAGCGGAGGCAGAAGCGTTTGCAGCCACATCATTTCCTAAATATCGCCGCCGCCAGCGGGCGCGATCGGATCGGGCGAGTCAGCCCCCGCCCGGCGGTTGGGGCTTTAGTGGTACGCGATGGGCAGATCGTAGGCCAGGCCGGCACCGCGCCGCGACCGGGCCCGCACGCCGAACCCCAGGCGCTGGAACAGGCCGGCGTCGCCGCGCGCGGTGCCGACCTGTACGTGACCCTGGAACCCTGCCACCATCACGGCTTGACGCCACCATGTACCGCCGCCATCATCGCCGCCGGGGTCGCACGCTGCTTCTATGCCTGCCCGGACCCCAATCCCCTCGCCGGCGACGGCGCCGCATTCCTTGCCGCCGCCGGAATCGAAACCGTCCACGTAGATGATTGCGCCGCCGCCGCCGAAAGCCTGCAGGCTTATCTGCACCATCAGCGCACCGCGCGACCGTTCGTGATCGCCAAGTGGGCAATGTCGCTGGACGGGCGGGTGGCGTTGCCTGGGAGCCGCCGCGGCTACCTCAGTTCCCCGCAGGCGCGCGCCCTCGTCCACAAACGCCGCGCCGAGGTCGACGCGGTGATGGTCGGCTCGGGGACCGCCCTGGCCGACGATCCGCAGTTGACGGTGCGATCCCAGATTGCCGCCAGCCGCCAGCCGCTGCGGATAGTCCTGGACGGGCGCGCGCGCCTGCCGGTAAATGCGGCGATGTTGTCCGAAGCCGGTCGCACGATCTGTTTTGTGAGCCAGGATGCCCGGGCGGACCGCGTCGGCGACCTGACCTCGCGCGGTTGCCTGGTACAGGCGATGCCCACCCCACCCCGCAAGGACCCGGCCGCGGTGCTCGAGCGGCTTGGCGCAATGGGTATTCAATCGGTCCTGCTGGAAGGCGGACCGCAGACGCTGACTTCATTTCTGGCCGCCGGGTTGGTCGACGAAATCGAGGTATTCGTCTGTCCGATCCTGGTGGGCGATCCACAGTCGCCGACGGCGTTGGCGCAGTTTTCCGGCCGCTGGCGGCCGCCGGAATTGGACCTGCTCGAATGCGAGCGCGTCGGGCCCGATTTATGGCTGCGGGCGCGGCCCCGGAAATCAGACCGCGTCGACGAGAACTTGCCGCCAAAGAGGTAGCCAGGGGGGTAAGAGCCCGCCGTCCAGTCGCGAACCGGACCAGCCGGCACGGAATGGCGGCGAGAATGTAGGCGGAGTCGCTTGAGCGCCAACGCCGCAGGCCCGCCTATGTTTACCGGATTGGTCGAGGAGATGGGGACGGTCGATCGAGTGCAGTCCGCCGCCGGCCTGTTGCGCCTGGTGGTAGCGGCCGGCTTCGCCGACGAATTGGCAATCGGCGAGAGTGTGGCCGTCGCCGGCGCTTGCTTGACCGTAGTCGCCGCCGGGAACGGCCGGTTCGAGGTCGAGGTCGTCGACGAGACACAGCGCCGCACCAACCTGGGTTCGCTACGGGCCGGACAACGGATGAACCTGGAGCGCGCCCTGCGCTCCGACCAGCGCCTCGGCGGGCATTTCGTCCAGGCGCACGTCGACTGCACCGCCAGGGTGCGGGCGATCGAACCCGACGGGGAGTCGCAGCTTATAACCTTTTCGCATCCGTCGGCATACCGCACACAGATTGTGGAGAAGGGTTACGTGACCGTAGAAGGAGTCAGCCTGACCGTGGTGGCCACCGGCCAGGATTGGTTCAAGATCGCCTTGATTCCGCACACTTCGTCGGTAACCACCCTGGGGAAACTGCGAATTGGCGAGAGCTGCAACCTGGAGACTGACGTGTTGGCCAAGTACGTTGTGGCATTGGCCACAGACACCGCCACCCGCCGATGAACGGACCGATCGACGCCCTCGCGCAGCGGTTTGCGGCCGGAGATCCGGTCTTGCTTACCAGCACCGCAAGGGGTGAATTCATAGCCACCCTGGCAATCCCGGCGGCCGCGGTTTCAACCGCCGATCTGCTGGATCTGATGCGAATCTCGGGCGGAGCCTTCGTGGCCCTTTCCGCCCCGATCCTGGCCCGTTTGGGCATAGCGCCGGAGCGGCCCCCGGCGGCCGGCGTTGCGGCCAGCCCGGCATTCTGCGAAACGGTCGACCTGATCGCCCCCGACCCTTACTCGCTGGCCGGCCAGGCGGCGACCATACGGGCCTTGGGCGCGGCGGCGACCACGCCGCAGCAGCTCAAGCGGCCGGGGCTGGTGCGCCCGCTGCGGGCATTCGATGGCGGAGTGCTGCGCCGTCCCGGTCCGCCCGAGGCCGCCACCGACTTGGCCGTCCTGGCTGGGCTCGAACCGGCGGTCCTGATGGGGCGCCTGCTCGATGACGGGGGCGCGCCGCTAGGAGCCGATGCGGCCGCTCGACTGGGCGCCGACCGGGGGTGGGAAACGCTTTCGATTACCGAGCTGATCGCCCACCGGCGCAAGTCCGAGAAGCTGATCGAACGCCTGGCGTCGGCCCAGATTCCAACCCCCTGGGGGACGTTTGCCGCGACCGCGTTCCGCGATTCGGTGACCGGCGACGACCATGTGGCCCTGGTCGCCGGCGAAATCGAGCCGGGGCGACCAACCCTGGTCCGCGTTCACGACGAATGTCTGACCGGCGATGTCTTCGAGTCGCTGCGCTGCGATTGCGGTCCGCAGCTAAAAACCGCCCTGCAGCGCGTTGCCGCTGAAGGGTGCGGGGTGGTGCTGTACATGCGCCAGGAAGGCCGCGGGATCGGGTTGGCCAACAAGCTGCAGGCCTATGCCTTACAGCAACAACAAGGTCTGGACACCGTGGATGCCAATATTGCGCTGGGCTTTGCCCCCGACGAGCGCGACTACGGTATTGGCGCGCAGATCTTGGCCGAATTGGGCGTGAGTAAGCTGAAACTGCTCACCAACAACCCGCGCAAACGGGTCGAAATCGCCGGATACGGCTTGGAGATCGTCGAGCAGGTGCCTTTGCGGATCGAGCCCAACGAACACAACGCCACGTACATGGCCACCAAGCGGGACCGCCTGGGCCACGACCTAAAACTGTCCGAGCGCGATTGAGATGGCGGTCCGAGGCAAGGTGGCGGTAGCGGTCACCGATTACCATCGCCGCTTTACCGACAAACTGCTCGAAGGCGTTCGCGCCGGCCTGGGTAACGGCGATCCCGGGTTGGTCATGGTGGAGGCCGAGATTTTTCGCGCCCCCGGGTCCTTCGAATTGCCCCTGCTGGCCAAGAAACTGGCCCGCTCGCGCGCCTACTCGGCGGTGATATGTCTGGGCTGCATCATCCGCTCCGACACTCCGCACTTTGACTACGTGTCCGCTGAGTGCGCCCGCGGGATCATGCAGGCCGGGCTCGATACCGGCGTCCCGGTCATTTTCGGCGTGCTCACCCTGGACAACGAACAACAGGCGATCGATCGCACCCGCGATGATGAAACCAATCGCGGCTACGAGGCCGCCAAGGCCGCTCTGGCGATGATCAAGACGCTGAATTCGGAACCGGACGAGCAGTTCATCGGCCACGGCTGGGACTACTAGAAAAGTAGCTCCAGGGCGCCTTCAAGGTCCCGCGCCAGCAAGACCCCGCTGCCTGAAAAGGTCCCCGCCCGGTCGAGCAATACCGCCTCAAAGCCGGCCTGTTGGGCGCCGACGTAGTCTTCCTCGTGCGAATTGCCGATGTGGGCGATCGACCCCGACCCGACCCGGGCCCCGCGCCGGGCGATCGCAAAAATCTCGGGGTCGGGCTTGGCCACGCCCTCCAGCGCCGAGACCACCACGAAGTCGAACAGGGAATCGATTCCCAGTTCCCGCAGCGTTTGCGGCAGCACAAATGAATAGTTCGACAGCACCCCCACGGCCCGACCTGCCCGGCGGACGCGCTCGACGGCGCGGCGCGTTTCCGGATACAGCCGCGGTGGAAAAATGGCGGCGATCGCCTGGCCCGCCGCCAGCGGCGTGATCCCGGCCGCTTTGGGGCCCAGGGCATCGAGCACGATCTGGCCGCAGCGCCCCTGCAGAGCTTCCAGCTGCGCGCGGTTGCGCACGAACTTGTGGCGGGAGCGGTAATAGGGGAATTCGGCCCGCAGCCCCGCCGCCACGGCCGCCTCGTCGCCGCCGTAGCCCAACTCCCGCAGGCGCCCGCACAAGGCCCGCGCCGGGGCGCCGTCGCCCAGCTCAAACAGGGTTCCGAACCCGTCGAAACAGACCGCTGCAGGTCGTCGATCGGCAGCTGCGGTCATATGCGGAACCGTCCATTTTTCGGCAGGCTCGGAATTTCTAAAATTTTGCGCCGAACCGGACGCGCCCATCTCTCGCCTAAGTATGCTGTTACGCAATGTTATGTCAACCGCCTGAACTAAATTCCTGGATGGAAAACGATCGCAAGCTGGTGGTCCTGGATTTGCGCAGCCCCGCTGAGTACGAAACCGGGCATATCGTCGGCGCGCTCAACATCGATGTCCGCAGCTACCATCCCATCATTCGCTCCGAGGAGCAGCGGGTCGCCGCGACCCGTTATCTGGTCGATTTGTTTCGATCGACCGGCGTCGACAACGACTCCACCGTGGTTATCTACCAGGACTTCACCGGCTGGGCCGTTTGCCGGGCCTATTGGATGCTCAATTACCTTGGCCACGGACCGGCCTACGTCCTCGACGGCGGCTATCGCAGCTGGATCGATTTCGGCGGCTCGATCCAGGTGCAGGCCAACGACCTGCCGGGCGGCGGGAATCTGACCGCCAGCCCCCGTCCGCAGGTGCTGGCCACCGCCGACTACATCAAGGAAAGGCTTCCGGATACCGATTTCCAGATCATCGATATGCGCACGATCGAGGAGTTCGACGGGTCGGACTCGCGCCAAAACCCCCGCCACGGTCACATCCCGGGGGCGGTCTGGATGAACTGGGAGATGCTGGTGGGCCCAGACGGACGCATGCGCAACGGGCGCGAGATCGCCGCCGAACTGGCCCAGCGCGAGATCAGCCCCGAGAAGGAAGTCGTCGTCTACTGCAATGGCGGGGCGCGTTCGGCCTGCGGTTACATCGGATTGCGCATGGCCGGCTTCGGCAATTTCCGCAACTACTTCGGCTCCTGGCATGAGTGGTCGCGCCAGAACGATCTGCCGATAGAGCAACCCGTCTACGTGGCCAGGTAGGGGAGGTCGCGGCCGGCTAAGGCCGGATCAGTCAGTCACTTCCCTGTGGCAGGTTGAGCAGGAACCGCTCCTGCCGCGCCGACTCGATCGCACCCGGGCGGGCGCGCCGCACCTTGGCAATCGCGCTGGGCGGTTCCTCGCCGGCGGTGATCAACAGGCCCGCGACGATTACACCGGTGCGGCCGTAACCGGCGAAACAGTGCACAAACAACGCCTTGCCGTTCCGATCGCACTCGGCGAAGAATTCTCCGGCGCGCTTCATCTGGCCGATGCTCGGAGCGCCCGATTCAGGTATGGGAACGTGCAGCCCTTCCAGGCCCGCCCGCTCCAGCGCGGATTGCCCGAGCCCGGTTTCAGTCAGGGTCAGGGTGGCCCCGTAGCCGAGCTCGGTCAGGGCGCGCAGTTGGGCGTCCAGCTCACCCTGGCGAGCCGGGTGCGAACCGCCGCCGAGCCGGCCCGGTATCACCCAGAAGTGGTCGATCAATCCGTCGCAATCTCCCCGGTTTTTCATATGGTAGGCCGCAAGATCCGATAGCGGGCAGATTGCGTGAATTGCGGCAAATAAACAAAATTACAATTCAGTTCATGCCGTCAAAAGTTGTCGGCGGTGGGGGGTTTATGCAAAGAAGGTCGATTAGCAGGCGGCGATTCCTCGGGACCAGTATGGTCGCCGGGGCATCCGCCATCCTGGCGGCATGTGGCGAGACGGTCGAAGTGGAACGCATCGTCACCCAGGTTGTCGAAAAAGAGGTCGTCAGAGAGGTGACGGTCGAGGTCGAAATCCCGGTCGAGCGGATGGTCGAGGTCGAGGTCGTGCGCGAGGTCGAAGGTGCGCAGGACGTCTCCTACGAGGCCGCCAACCTCGACTGGCGCAAGTACGCCGGCCAGGAGATTAACGTCCTGGGGGTCAACGGCTTCGTGACCCAGTGGCAGCAGGGCCTGCTGCCGGAATTTGAGCAGATCACCGGGATCAAGGTCAACTACGAACTGCTGGGTGAGACCCAGCTGTTTGACAAGACCAACCTGGAGTTGACCTCGCGCTCGGCCAACTACGACCTCTTCTGGTCGGCGGCGTTCAACATCCCGCGCTGGTTGGCGGGCGGACTCATCCAGGATCTGAGCGGGTACCTGAACGATCCCGACCATACCGAC
The DNA here is from genome assembly GCA_965217845.1 of Chloroflexota bacterium. GTDB lineage: Bacteria > Chloroflexota > UBA11872 > UBA11872 > VXNJ01 > VXNJ01. The sequence continues at coordinate 1,017,931 of OZ244573.1, read as the reverse complement.
ATCGAGTGGTACGACTTCGGCGACCTCCACCCCTCGGTACGCGGCGCGGTCACCGCCGGCGACGAGATCGGGGCGCTGCCTTTCGACGCGGTATCACACGCCAATTTCTTCCGGGTCGACAAGTTCGAGGAAGCGGGCATCCAGGATCCGCCGAATACGATGGACGAACTGGAAGAGACCGCCGCCAAGCTCTACGATCCTGAGAACGACTTCTACGGGATTTCGCTGCGCGGCGCATTCCTGCAGATCATGTACCCGGCCTTTCCGTACACCTACGGCGGCGGGTACCTAAACGACCAGTGGGAATCGATCGTAAATACGCCCGAGAGCATGGCCGGCACGCAGAAGTACGTCGACCTGGTGACCAAGTACGGCCCGCCCGGTTCTTCGACCAAGATCTGGCGGGATGTGCTCGAAGATTTCCGCGGCGGCCTCAGCGGCATGCTGCCGGATACCTTCGGGTTTACGCCTGCGTTCGAGGATGCGAACGCGTCCAGGGTGGTCGGGACCGTCGGGGCCCACTACATGCCCGGCGTGAACGCCGACGAATATGGCGAGCACGGGTTCTGGACCTGGACCGTGACCATGAACAATTTTTCGGAAAACAAAGACCCGGCCTGGCTCTACATGCAATGGGCCAGCTCCAAGCTGACGGCGCTGCGCTTTGCGCTCCTGCGCTGGGTGACCGCCCGCAACTGGGTGACCCAGCAGAAGGTCTGGCAGGACGTGGTCAAGGACAAGAACTTCGGCCAGTGGCCGGTGGTCTTCGGGCACGGCATCTCCACCGCCCGCCCCGACTACCTGGTCACTTCGGTCAATGGCCGTCCGATTCCGGAAGCCCAGGACATCCTGCGCATCCAGGGGATCGAAGTCTCTTCGATGGTGGCCGGTGAAAAATCGGTTGAAGAGGGATCTGAATCCTCCTTCCAGCAGGTGCAGAACCTGATGGAGCAGGCCGGTTACTACTCGTAGTTAGCTGTGATTCCACCTCCCGGTCGCTCCTGACCGGGAGGTGGATCTGTGCGCGCATTCGGCATCAAGATTGAATGCGCTACCAGTCGGTGAACTAATCTGCCCGCTAGGACTTGATATTTGACTCGGTTGCGAGTCCGGGACTTTTCGATCGGGCTGGGGCTATCGCCCGCCCTGTTGGTGCTCGTGGTGCTCACGCTTGCACCGATGCTGCTCAATCTCTACCTGGCGTTTACCTTCTGGCGCGGCGGCATAACGGATCCGCGCTGGGTCGGTCTGAACAATTTCAAGTTTCTGCTCGACGACCCCAATTTCATCAACTCGGTAGTGCGCTCGGCCACATTTACGTTCGGATCGGTCGCCTTCCAGCTACTGCTGGGGCTGCTGATCGCGGTCATGCTAACGCGGCGTCTGCGTGGCAGCAGCTTTTTCAGGGTGGCGCTGCTGTTGCCGATGGTGATGACCCCAATCGTTTCAGCGCTGACGTTCAAAACGCTCATATATGACCCGAACTGGGGACTGACCGGATACGTGTTCAACGTGCTGGGATTTGGGCGCATCGCCCCCTTAAGCGATGTGAACCTGGCCATCGTCGGCGTGATCCTGGTCGACATCTGGCACTGGACGCCGTTCATGACGATCGTGATTTTCGCCGGCCTGCTTTCGGTTCCGCAGGAGCCGCTTGAAGCCGCCGCGATCGATGGCGCCAGCGCCTGGCAGCGGTTCCGCTTCGTGATCCTGCCGATGATCATGCCGGTGCTCCTGGTCGTCACTATGCTGCGCATGCTGGACGCGTTTCGCACCTTCGACATGATCTACGTGATGACCCAGGGCGGACCCGGCCGGGTGACTATGACCTTGCCGATATTCATCTACGAGACGATGTTCTCGTTTTCTAATTTCGGCGGAGCGGCGGCGACCGGCCTGGCGATGACGATCGTCTCGTTCATCATGATCGCGATATTCACGCGGGCTTTGGCGGCAAGCCGCGGAGCGAACTACTGACCGTGTTGGAGCCCGGGTAAATTGCGCCGTAATCGCCGGATCGTTGACGGGGTCGTCTACTTCGGCCTCTTTATCGCCTTCATCTGGGCGGTCCTGCCGATGTATCTGGTGCTGACCACCTCGGTAAAGGTCCAGACGGATGCGTTCTCGCTGACGCCCAAATTGCTCTTCTTCGAATTCACCTGGGACCACTACCGCGACGTGATCGGCGGCGTGCACCAGGACTTCCTCAGGTTCTTCGTAAATTCGATCATCGTTTCGATCGGGTCGGTGATCATCGCCCTCGCGGCCTCGATTCCGGCCGGCTATGTTCTGGCGCGCTTCGACTTCCGCGGCAAGCGCGCCTTTGGGGTCTTCCTGCTGCTACCGCGCGCGATTCCGCCGATCGCGATGCTGCTGCCGTTCTTTTTCCTCTGGACCAAGCTTGGGCTGATGGACACGCTGCAGGGTCTGATCCTCATCTACGTGCAACTGAACCTGTCCATCGGAGTCTGGATGTTGCGCGAATTCATCGCCGAGATCCCGCGCGAACTCGAGGAGGCGGCATTGGTCGACGGCTGCACCCGCATCCAATTGATCTGGCGGATCGTACTTCCGTTGGCCGCCCCGGGGATCGCGGCGACCGCCATCCTCCTGCTCATCTTTTCCTGGAACGAATTCCTGTTCGCCTTCTCGGTCGCCGGGGCCAAGGCCCGCACCGCCCCGATCAGCGTTTTCAACTTCGTCGGCGTCGAGGAGGTGCTCTGGGGGCAACTGCACGCCGCCGGAACGATGGTGGTGCTGCCGGTCCTCCTCTTTGCCCTGCTGGTTCAGCGGCGCATGGCCGCCGGCCTAACCGCCGGTGCCGTGACCGGCTAGGCCCGCCGAATCGCCCATCGGCCGAGCGCACGCTGTGATTAAGCTAGTTGAAAGGTGATTTAGGTCACCTTTTGGGCAGAACACGGTTTTTACCGAACAGTTCTGGTTTTGCCGGATCGGGCCGCGGCACTCGTGTCGCGCTGGTCCAAAGAGGGCGCCGGCGGTTCGACCGCGGCGCGGAAAGGGTGTTGACCGCCTATGTCAAGCGTCACACTAGACAACGTCACTAAGCGCTTCGGCGAAGTAGTGGCAGTCAGAAACCTGAGCCTCGAGATCGAGGACCAGGAGTTCCTGGTGTTGGTCGGTCCGTCGGGTTGTGGCAAGTCCACCACCCTGCGTCTGATCGCGGGGCTGGAAGAGCTCAGCGCCGGCAACATCTACATCGGTGACCGCGTGGTCAACGACGTCGCGCCCAAAGACCGCGACATCGCGATGGTGTTCCAGAGCTACGCGCTTTACCCGCACATGAGCGTCTACGACAACCTGGCATTCGGACTGCGCCTGCGCAAGACCGCCAAGGCGGAGATCACCCGCCGGGTCCAGGAAGCAGCCGAACTTCTTGCGATCGGTGAACTGCTCGACCGCAAGCCCAAAGAGCTCTCCGGTGGGCAGCGCCAGCGAGTTGCGCTCGGACGCGCGATCGTGCGCGAGCCCAAGGCCTTCTTAATGGACGAGCCGCTCTCCAACCTCGACGCCAAGCTGAGGGTTCAGACCCGCGCCGAGCTGATCCGCCTGCACGAAAGACTGCAGACCACGGTCATTTACGTCACCCACGACCAGACCGAGGCCATGACGATGGGTAGCCGGATCGCAGTCCTGCGCGACGGCGTGCTGCAACAGTGCGGAAGCCCGCAGGGCGTTTACGACCACCCCGCCAACATGTTCGTGGCCGGATTCATCGGCAGTCCTTCAATGAACTTCTTCGACGCCAAGATCACCGGCACCGCCGACAACCTGATGATCGAAGCGTTCGAAGGGCAACCGCTGCAGGTCCCACCCGACCGACGCCAGGCCTACGCGCCTTACATCGGCCAGGATGTGATCTTCGGCATCCGTCCCGAGGATCTCTGGACGCCGCAGTTCGCACCTGATCGAACCACCAGGGACCAGCTCATCGCGAGCCGCGTCGATGTCTTCGAGCCGCTGGGATCGGAAATCTACCTGTACCTGATCACCGACGATGCTGCGTACATCGCCCGGGTGGACCCGCGAACGACCGAGCACTCCGGCTCGGACTTTAATGCGGTATTCGACATGAACCACATGCACCTGTTCGACCCGATGACCCAAGAGGTCATTGGCGAGGACCCAGCCGGGATCGCTTAAGTCCCACTTCCGGAAACGGAATATCGGCGGCCGGGGCCAATGGCCCCGGCCGCTTTTTTTGTGAGCGCACCCTGATTTCGACCGCCATCCGGATCCGCTAGATGGCGCTAATCGGACTCAACGCCACCTGCATGCACTCGCGGCCCGGATTCCGCAATACCGGGGTGAGCGTCTACGCCCGCAACCTGATCAATGCGCTGCTGGCACAGCGCGACGGCGACCACGAATACGTCGTCTTCTGCAATTCGGACTTTGACCCAGATTCGCTGCCGGCGCTGGCAGGGCCGCGGGTGATTTTCTCCCCAGCGCCGGGCGATCGGCCCTGGCTCAGAACCGCCTGGGAGCAGACCGGCCTGCCGCTGGCCGCGGCGGCGGCCGGGGTCCAGGTACTGCACGGACTGCTCAACGTCTCGCCGCTCCTGGCGCCCTGTCGCCAAGTCGTTACCGTCCACGACCTCACCTATCTGATAACTCCCGAGGCCCACCCGCGGCGGCGGCGCGCCTGGCTGGCGCTGGCCGGTCGTTGGTCGCTTAGGCGAGCGGCGGCGGTTCTGGTCGACTCGCAATCGACCGGCCGCGACCTGATCAGCTGGCAAAACGCCAATCCCGACCGTCTCGTGGTCGCCTATCCGGGCCTCGATCCGGCCCTGGCGACCGCGCCCGCCCAAGAAAGCCTGCTGCGGTTTCGGCGCCAGCGAAACATCCCCGATCGCTACCTGCTGTATCTGGGCACAATAGAGCCGCGCAAGAATCTTGACCGCTTAATTGCCGCCTTTGCGCGCCTGGTCCAGCGCGGTTACCCGGGCTGGCTGGTCATTGCCGGCGGCGCAGGTTGGGGAAACGTCAACTTGCAGGGCCTGGCCGAGGATGCCGGGGTGGCGGCGCGGGTGCTTTCGCCGGGCTACGTGCCCGAGGCCGAAAAACCACTCTGGTACGCCGCCGCCGACGGGTTCGTGTATCCGTCTGCCTACGAGGGATTCGGACTGCCGGTACTCGAGGCGATGGCCTGCGGTACCGCGGTTGCGGCATCTGACATTTCGTCGCTGCCCGAGGTGGTCGGCGACGCCGGGTTGTTATTTGACCCCAATAACATTGATTCGATGGTGGCTGCGCTCGAACAAATTTGCACCAATTCACAACGGATCCAATCCCTGAGACAAAAGGGCCTGCGGCGCGCCCGGGAATTCACCTGGGCGGAGACCGCGCGCAACGCCCGCCGGGCCTACGCCATGGCCCTGCGGGCTAGTTAAAGCGCCTTCATTGCCGGAACCGGTGTCCGGGCTCCCGGAGCCCGGTTTCAATCGCTGGCAGCGGCGCCAGTGGCTGACCCTGGGGCTCGATGCTCTGGCCCTGGCGATCGCCTGGTTCCTCTCGCACTGGGTTCGCTACGAGCTGGAGCTGGGCGGGGATATCGGATCCGGACTCTACGTCGCGCTGGGCGAGTTTGCGGTCGTAGGGCTGCTTTTTGCGACGGTCATGCTGGCGACCATGTGTGCCTGGCGGCTATACCGGCGCCAGGCGCTGAGTTCCTGGCTGGATCAGGTAGGTCGGATCGTGCCGGCGGCGCTGTTGGCCGAAGCCGCCATCATAGTCGTCTCCTACCTTGCCCGCGAGGCTTTTCCGCCCTCGTCGCGGCTGATGTTTGCTTATCTCGGACTGGCTGCGGTCGCCCTGACCGGCGCCCTGCGGTTGATGGTGCATCGCTGGTACGTTCATCGCTATCGCCGCGGAATCGGCAGCGAACGCGTCATCGTCGCCGGGCGCGGGGTGCTGGCCAAGATGCTAATGCAACAGATCCGGGGCAACGCCGGCGCCGGGATGGTGGCGATCGGGTTCTTGGACCACGCAGCGGGCAATGATGGCGACTTCGGCCGCTTTCGGCGTCTGGGCGGTATCGATGAAATCGATGACGTCCTGGCGCGAACCTGCCCCGACCGGGTGGTAGTCGCCCTCCCGCTAGAGGCGATCGCGCACTCCAGCGAATTGATCACGGCCTGTCGCCGGCACCGTGTCCGGGCCACGGTGGTGCCCGATCTGCTGGCCCTGCAGGCCGGGCGGGTCCACACCGAAGCGGTGGCCGGAATCCCGTTGTTCACGTTGACCAGCAACCGGATTGCCGGCATCAACGCCTTCCTCAAACGGTCCCTGGACCTGGTCGTGGCCGGGGCGTTGTTGGTGCTGGCATCACCGCTGCTGTTGTTCCTGGCGGCGGTGATACGCTTGGATTCGCCGGGGCCGGTGCTTTTCGGACAGCTGCGGATCGGGCGCGCTGGACGGCCATTTACGATGCTCAAATTCAGATCCATGGTCAAGGACGCGCCCAATGCCCGCTACGATGTTTTCCCTGAGGCGCGGGCACAGGCGCTCTTTAAGCCGCGCAACGACCCGCGCATTACCCGAATCGGCCGATTCCTACGCAAGACCTCGCTCGACGAACTGCCGCAGCTGATCAATGTGCTGCGCGGCCAGATGAGCCTGGTCGGGCCGCGGGCCCAGATTCCCGACGAGGTCTCGGCCTACGATGATTACGCATACAACCGCCTCTTGGCCCCGCCCGGCATTACCGGCCTCTGGCAGGTCAGCGGCCGCAGCAATCTCGGTTTTGAGGAAATGGTCATGCTGGACACCTACTACGTCGGGCACTGGTCGGTGGGCTTGGACCTAAAGATCCTGCTGCGCACCATCCCGGCGGTGATCAAGGGCGAAGGAGCCTATTGAAGTTGCCCTCCGAATCGGGGCCGCGTGTTGCCCTCGTCCACGACTGGTTAAACCAGATGGGCGGTGCCGAGCGGGTGCTGCTCGAACTTGCCCAGCTCTACTCGCAGGCGCCCATTTACACCTCGATCTATGACCCGGTGGCGGTGGACGCCGCTTTCCTGGACAAGGACATTCGCACCTCGCTGATGCAGGTCATGCCGGCGGTATTTGAGCAGCACCGGCGCTACCTGCCGGTTTATGCGGCGACATTCGCGCGCTGGTGGATTAAGGATGCCGACGTCATCGTCTCCAATGCTTCCGGGTTCTGCCGCTGGATTCCGACCGATCGATCGACCACCCATATCTGCTATTGCCTGACCCCGCCGCGCTACCTCTGGGACACCCGCCGCTATCTGGCGGCCGAACGCGACTACCCCGAGGCGCTGGATCCGCTGGTGCGCCTCGGCCTTGAGGGGTTGCGCCGCCTGGACCGGGTGATGGCCGATCGCACCGACCATTTCATCGCCATTTCGAACGCGGTCGCCGCGCGTATCCGCCGCTCCTATGGCCGCAGCGCCCACGTTATTCACCCGCCGGTGCGGGTCGATCGGTTCAAACCGGCGGCGGCCGACCAGATCGGCGACCATTTGCTGCTGGTATCGCGGCTGGCGCCCTATAAGCGGATCGACCTGGCGATCCGGGCCTGCAACCGGCTGCGGCTGCGGCTGCGGATCGTAGGCGCCGGCCGCGCCGAGGCCGACCTTAGGGCGATTGCCGGGCCCACGATTGAATTTGCCGGTCGGATCGGCGAAGAGCGCCTGAGTGCCGAACTGGCCCAGTGCCGGGCGGTATTGTTTCCCGGCGAGGAAGATTTCGGGCTGGTCCCGATCGAGGCCCAGGCATCCGGTCGCCCGGTGCTGGCCTACGCCGGCGGCGGCGCCCTGGAAACGGTGCTGCCCGGCGAGACTGGGGAGTTCTTCGACCAGCCGACTACCGGGGCGCTGATCGCGGCGCTGGAGGAATTCGACGCCGCGCGCTACGATCCCCGTGCCCTGGTTGCCAACGCCCACAAGTACTCGCAGCGGCGCTTTCGCCGCCAATTCTCCGCGACTCTTGAGCAGGCCGTCAGCGGCGCGCCGGCGCGCGCTTCCGATTGAGGCCCATTGATGTACGCTGACACCCTGCTGGCTGGATGGCGCCGCAATTGGATCGCGATCGCCACCGCGACCCTGGTGCTGCTGGCGCTGGCGGCGGCCTGGGTTTACCTGAGTGATCCGAGGTACGTTGGGAGGGCCCAGGTGCTGGTGAGCTTGAAGGTCCCGACCTCGGAACAGGACCCTGCCTACCAGGTGGAAATATCGCGCACCCTGGCGATCAACTTCGTAATGGATGACCTCGAGCAACTGGTAACCGGGACCGCGTTCGCCGCCCTGGTGGCAGAGCGCCTGGCCCGCGAAGACCAACTGGTCCTTGACCCCGGCACGCTGGCCGCAGCGCTGCAGGCCGACCGCACCCACCGCGGCCTGACCATGTACGTGTACTGGAATGAGCGCGCCATCGCCGAACGGGCGGCGCGCACCGCGGCCACGGTGATCACCCAGGACCTGGGCGGATTGCTGCCGGCGTTTGCCGACATCGCCTACGCCAGCGTCATCGATTGGGAATCCGGGCTCGACCGGCAGGCGCTGTTGCGCAACGCGATCGCGGTGCTGCTCTCCGGTGCGATCGGGTTCTTGGGGTCGCTGCTGGCGGTCGCCGTGGCCGTGGCCTGGCGCGGTCGGCTACATCTTGACGACCCCGAACTGCCGGGCGGACTCAAGGTTTTGGCGCGTTTGGACGGAACGGGCTGATGCAGACCGCATTCGAATTGGCCTCACTGCGGGCCCGCGTGCTGGCGCGTCTGAATGGTGCGTCCGGCGTGGTTCTGGTTGCCGCGCCCGGTCCCTGGGCGGACGCGGCCATGGTCGCCAAGGGTCTGGCCGAAGCACTTGCCGACGCCGGCCACCCGGCGCTACTTGTCGAAGCCGCCTCCGGCCCCACCGGCCTGGCCGGACACTGCGGCGATCAGCTCGAAAGCCTTGCCCACGCGCTTGAATCCGAACCACCGCAAACGCGACCCGGGGGGCTGATGATGCTCGGCGGAACGCTCTCACCCTCGCAGGTGGCCAACCCCCGCCTGGCCGCGTGGCTACGGCGCGCCGCGGGGTTCATCGTGCTGCTGACCGCGGACCTAAGTCAAAGCGCCGATGCGATCGCCCTCTGCGGCAGCGCCGACACCGTCCTGCTGGCGGTTGCCGACGGACGCAGTCGGCGCCGACAGCTGGCCAGCGCGGCCGATGCTCTCCGGGCCGCGGGCAGCGAGCCCCTGGGGGTGGTGGCGGCGCCGGCGCGCGCTTAGATCAGCAGCGCGCCAGTTTGTACAGCTTGTTGTCGGCCTGAACCTCGCACACGTAGAGATTGCCATCGGCGTCAAGCCAGATTCCGTGCGGTGCGCGCGGGTCGGGCAGATTGAAACGCTCGACGATATTCCCGTCCAGGTCCATGACCGAAAGCCGCCCGCCCAGCTCGCATACGTAGACGAGGTCGTCGCCTTCGGTGGCGAAATCGGCCGGGCGCAACAGATCCGATCGGGTCTCGAGGTGGTTGCCTTCGGCGTCGAACAGCTGAACGCGATTGTTCTCCCGGTCGGCGACCCAGACCCGGCCGCGGGTGTCGTAGTGCACGCAGTGCGGTAGGTTAAACACCCCCGGACCGTCGCCGCGTCCACCCCAGGTCTTAATCAGCGTGTAATCGGGGGCCAGATGGTGGATGTGGCTGTTGCCGTACCCATCGGAAACGAAGAATCCCATGTCCCCGGCCAGCGCGATGTCGGTCGGTTCGTTGAACGGTGCTCCGTCAACGGCTCCCTTTTGGCCCTCGTTGCCAATGTGGTCGAGGATGTTGCCCTGCTCGTCGCAGATCCAGATCACATGCGCCTTTTGATCGGTCAGCCACAGCCGGTCGTCCGCATCGACCCACACCGCGTGCGCGTGGACCATCCTCGGCTCGTCCCAGGTCTCGATGAAAGCACCGCTGTCGGCGTCGAATACCGCCATCGGGTAATCGCCCCGGTTGTAGACGTAGACGCGTCCGCTGCTGGTGACGCCGATGCCGCCGATCCAACCCATTTCCAGGTCATCCGGGCGCTGCGGCCATCCCTCCACCAGTTCGAAACGATGATCTCCGCTTCCAAAGTTCATTGGCGGCCTTCTTCCGGCTCCGGCGTTATGGACCTGGGTCGCTGTCGTCGCCGGTCGGATGCCAGTCGAGTCCGGCGGCGCGCGCCAGTTTCCCCAATTGTGCTTGGTCGACCTCCTCGAAACGGGCGAAGAACTGGCCCACCGCCCAAAAACGGTCGGGGGAGTGCAGGCACACCGCAGCGTCGAATTCGCTTTCCAGAAGCTTTTGCAACGTCGCCGGCGGCGCCACCGGAACCGCTACAACCAGTCGACCGGCCCCCAGCGAGCGCAGCAACCGCCCGGCGGCGATGGCGGTGGCGCCGGTCGCCAGCCCATCGTCGACGACCACGCCCACATCGGCCATGGGGAGCGGATCGACCGGACCGAACCGCAATTGGTTGGCGGCGGCCTGCCGGCGACGATCGGCAACCTCCCGGGCAAGGTACTCGGGTTCGACCCCCAGGCGTTCCAGGGCGATCTCATCCAGATAGATGGGACCGGCGGCGGTTATAGCTCCGATCGCCAGCTCTGGCTGGCCCGGGGCGCGCAGCTTGCTGGCCGCGACCGCCTGAACGCGGGCGCCGGTTATGGAGCCGGCGTGGTGCGCAACCACCAGCCCGCCCCGCAGGATTCCGACCAGGGTCGCCCGCCCCAGGCCCTCGGCCAACAGGCGGCGGCCCAGCCGTTCTCCGGCATCGGCGCGATCCACAAAAAATATCTCCGCCATCAACCCGTCAATTCAACCTCTTTGGTCCGGGAACAAGCCTTATCAGATAATCCTCATTGGCCCAAAACATGGCCGCCCTACTACAAGTTCCTCAACTCCCCGGTCTGGACGTTTGCGCAGACGCCTAATAGTCCTGGCGGCCAGTATTGCAGCCCTCGTCGCCTTCGCCATCTATGTGGACCTGCCCGGCACTCCGGGGTTCGGGATCTCGGTCGCCGGCCGTGACCTGGGTGAACTGGAATTTCGCCAGGGCCTGGACCTGCAGGGCGGCCTGCACGTGGCATTCCAAGCCGATCCGGTCGAGGGCCAGGTCGTCGACGCCGACGCGATGGAGGCGGTCCGCCAGATCCTGGAAAACCGGGTCAACGCGCTCGGCGTGGCCGAACCGCAGGTCCAGCTGGAGGGCGCTGATCGGGTAATAGTGGAACTGCCGGGCATCGAGGACCCCGACGAAGCGATCGCGCTCTTTAAGCAGACCGGGCGCCTGGAAGTGATCGGAACCGGCCTGCAGTCGCTACCGCTCGACTCGGCCGTCGACGTGGAAGCCGGTGAATTCGAATTGGTGATCTCGGGCGCCGACCTGCTCGATGCCGACCTGGTCTATGACGAGATCGGCAACGGCCTGGTCCAGTTCGAACTCAACCAGGGCGGGGCGGAGAAATTCGGCGCCTACACCGGCGCCCACATCGGGCAGTTTCTGTCAATCCTGGTCGATGGCATCGTCATCAATTCGGCCGTGATCAACGACCGCATCGAAAACCGCGGCGTGATCGAGGGATTTGACAGCCTGCAGGAGGCCCGCAACGTCGTGATCCAGCTCCGCTACGGTGCGCTGCCGGTGCCGCTGGAAGTGATCAGGAACATAACCGTAGGCCCGACCCTGGGGGCCGAATCGCTGCAAAAAAGCGTCCGCGCCGGACTGGTCGGGTTCGTGATGGTGGCAATTTTCATGATTGCCTACTACCGCCTGCCGGGCGTGGTCGCGGCACTGGCGCTGGCGATCTACGCCCTGCTCGTATTTGCCATCTTCAAGCTGATACCGGTAACCCTCACCCTGGCCGGGATCGCCGGGTTCATACTCTCGATCGGGATGGCGGTCGACGCCAACATCCTGATCTTCGAGCGCACCCGCGAGGAGCTGCGCAACGGAGTCTCGCTCAACCGGTCAATTCACATCGGCTTCCGCCGCGCCTGGACCTCCATCCGTGATTCCAACATCGCCACGCTGATAACCTGCGCGGTTCTCTGGTACTTCGGGACCGGCCTGGTCAAGGGGTTCGCCCTGACCCTGGGCATAGGGGTCCTGGTTTCGATGTTCTCGGCAATCTCGGTATCGCGCACCATCCTGCTCCTATTGGTGCGCATCCGCAGCTGGAACCCGGCCCGGTTGTTCGGCGTCCACACGCCGGACAGCGTTCGGAGGCGCTAGCGCGATGTTCCCGCTGATCGCCCCGCGCCGCCTGCTGCTGGCGGTCTCGGCGCTGCTGGTGATCGTCTCGCTGGTGCTGCTACTGGCAGTCGGCGTGAATCTGGGAATCGACTTTACCGCCGGCAGCCTGGCCCGGGTCGAACTGGGCGTTCAGGGCGAGCGCGGTGCCATCGAGCAGGCCCTGCTGCGGGCCCAGATCCCCGGCGCCGAGGCCCAGGCGTCCGACGGATCCACCTACCTGATCCGGACGGCCGAACTTTCCGACGCCCAAAAGGACCGGATGGAGGCGCTGCTGGCCGAGGCCTATCCGGCGTTTGAACTGATCTCGTTCGATTTCGTCGGTCCGGTAATCGGCCAAGAGCTGACCCGCAACGCGGCCTTGGCGGTGGCCGGCGCCTCGATCGCGATCCTCCTCTACCTGACCTGGAGTTTCCGCAGCATCGAAAACTCCTTCCGCTACGGCCTGGTCGCGGTCCTGACCCTGGTGCACGATGTCATGATCCTGCTGGGGGCGTTCGCGATCCTGGGCCAGACCATGGGTTTGCAGGTGGATTCGATGTTCGTGACCGCCGCTCTGACGGTGGCCGGTTTCTCGGTGCACGATACGATCGTGGTCTTCGACCGCATTCGCGAGAACCAGTCCCGCTACCGGGGCACCGCGTTCCCCCGGATCGTGAATTTCTCGCTCAATCAGACCCTCGACCGCTCGCTGAACACCTCGGTCACGGCGGTGTTCGTGCTGTCGGCACTGCTCATTCTCGGCGGCCCCACCATCCGCGAGTTCATCCTGGCGCTGATGATCGGGATCGTAGTCGGCACCTACTCGTCGATCTTTACCGCCTCGCAGTTGCTTGTGGTCTGGGACGAGAGCCTGGCCGGGCGTCTGACCCGCTGGCGTTCCCGAATTCTGAGCCGCGCCGGCTAGAAAACCGCGGTCGCGCGTTAGCGCGGCCTAATCCGGGCCAACTCCTGGCCGTATTCGACCGCCGCCCCGTCCTCGACCAGGAATCCCAGCAGTTCGCCGGCCTTGACCGCCGCTAGCGGATGGTAATGGTCCAGGGTGTCGACGAAACCGATAGTCTGCCCGGCCTCCACCAGCGACCCGATCGCAATCGCCAATTCCGATTCGGCTGCCTCGCCGCGTCTGAAGACCCCCACGTTGCGGGAGAGCACCACCGTCACCGCGGCAGCGTCCTCTTCGGGGGTGGCGCCGTCCGAGCGATCGTCGTCGGCCGCCGGTTCGGCCTGCAGACGAACGCGAATGGATGCGTCTTCGGATGTCAGCGTCACCTCTTCGACGTCGGTCCCGGCGACCGATTCGAGGATCGCCGGCAGGGCGTCGTCGAGCAGGCGGTTCCAATCCGAGCGCCGGACGCTGGTGTTCACCGCCGCGCCCGTTCCAAATACTGGCCGTTATTGGTGGAAACGACGATGTTCTCGCCGGTGCTTATAAAAAGCGGCACCTGTACCGTCAGGCCGGTGTCAAGCAGGGCCGGTTTGGTAACCCCGGTGGCAGTGTCGCCGCGGTGACCGGGGTCGGTCTGAACGACCGTGCATTCCACCGTGGCCGGGAACTGGCACGAGAGGATCTCGCCGCCGTCGGCCAATAGGTCGATAGTTAGCTCCGCGACCAGGTAGTTCCGGCCGTCACCGAGGAATTCCTCATCCAGAACCAATTCCTCAAAGGTCTCCATGTCGAGGAAATGATGGCCGGCTGCATCAGAGTAAAGGAACTGGGCCTGGCGGGTACTGGTGCGCACCCGCTCGAAGCGGCGGGTCGCCGGGAAGGAGCGGTCGGTGGTGGCGCCGGTGGCCAGGTTGCGCAGGCGCACGTTTAGCTTGGCGCCACCGCGGCCGATCTTCTGGTGGCGTGCGTCCACGACCTGCTGGCGCTCACCGTCCAGGCTCAGAATCATGCCCGCGCGCACGTCGTTGGACGAAAGCATGCGCCGATCTCCCTAGCTTCTTGGGTTCCCTCAGCGGGGGTATCGGGACAGAGTTTCCGGTTGTTTGGATTGCACCAGCACCAGGTCCTCGATGCGGATTCCGCCCCAATCGGGCAAGTATATTCCGGGTTCGATCGAGTGCACCATGCCCGGTTCCAGAACCGCATCGGATCCGGGCGCCAGGCGGGGCCCTTCGTGAATCTCCAGCCCCACCCCGTGACCGACACCGTGGTCGAAATAGGCTCCGTATCCGGCCGCTTCGATTACCGATAGCGCAGCCGCGTGAACCTGCGAACCCCTAGCCCCGGCCTTAACGGTGGCGATGCCGGCGCGGTTGGCCGCCAGCACGATGTCGTAGACAACCATGAATCCCGGGGTCCGGCCGCCGGCGCAAAACGTGCGCGTGATGTCGGAGTGGTAGCCGTCGAGCAGCGCTCCCATATCGACCACCACCGGGTCGCCGGGTGCGATTACCGTATCCGAAGGCAGGTGGTGGGGTCGGGCCGAATTTCGGCCGCTGGCCACGATGGTTTCAAATCCCGTCCGGTCGGCGCCGGCCGCCAGGAAGGCGCCGTCGATTGCCGCCGCGACCGCTCGCTCGGTAACGCCCGGCTGGACCGTTTCCTCGGCCACCGCCATCACTTCGTCGGCAATGGCGATCGCGCGGCGCATGAGCGAGAGTTCGGATTCGTCTTTGACCAGGCGCAGTTGCTCGACCTGTCCGCCGCAGGCAACCAACTCGACGCCTTCGATCGCTTGCATACGCCGAAAGAGGTTTAGCGACACGTCGCTATCGTCGAATCCGACCCTGATCATCCCGGCTTCGCGTGCAAAGTCAAGTGCGCGCAGCGTCGGGTTGGCGCTGGCGATATGAATGCCGAATCCTTCCGCCTGCTGGGCGGACTGGACCCGGTAGCGCCCGTCGGTGAAGAGCTCGCGCCGGCCTTCACCCACCAGCAGGGAGCCGGACGACCCGGAAAAGCCCGACAGGTACTGGCGGTTGGCAGCTGTCGTGACCAGCAACGCATCCAGGTTCTGTTCGCGGCATCCTGCCGCGATCCTTTCGCATCGTGCAATCGTTACCGGCATCGGCACTCACCCAGGGCGGAATCTAGCGACATTTTGTTGGTGCTCCTCAAAAGTTTCGGCAAACGCGTGCGAGCCGTCGCCACGGGCGACGAAAAACAGATACTCCGTGTCGGCCGGTTCGAGAACCGCCCGGATGGAAGCCGCCCCGGGGCTGGCAATCGGCCCCGGCGGGAGCCCCGCGTGCAGATAAGTGTTGTAAGGCGAATCGATTTCCAGATCGGCCAGCGTGAGCGAATCCTTCCACCAATCGTCGGCGCCGGCCACGGCGTACTGCACCGTCGGGTCGGCTTGTAGCAGCATGCCCTGCTCAAGACGGTTCAGGTACACGCTGGCGATCAGCGGTCTTTCTTCGTCCAGCTGGGCTTCCCGCTCAACAATCGAGGCCAAGGTAACCACCTGGTGGTCGGATAGGCCGGCGGCGGCGGCGGCCTGTCGCTCCTGCGCCCCGTAGATTTCGCCGAACCGGTCCAGCATGGCGCCGACGAATTCGCGCGCGGTGGTCTGGACGCCGATGAAATACGTGTCGGGGAACAGGTAGCCCTCGAGGGTTCCTGCCGCTGGCCGTTCGGGCAGGAAATCGTGCGGGAACTGGTCCGCCCCGGCCTCGACCACTTCCATGAACGCGGCGCGCGCAAAGACCCCGACGGTTTCCAAGTGCTCTGCGACCTGATCACCGCGCCACCCTTCAATCACGGTCACCACCCGGTCGGCGGCTTGGCCGCGTTGCAGTTCGTCGATGATCTGGTCCATGCTCATGCTGGAGCGCAGCAGGTACTGCCCTGGCTGGAGACTGTTGACCGAACCGCGCCGCTCCAGCGCCAGCCGGAATACCAGGTCGGAGATGATCAGCTCCTCCTCCTGCAACTGCCCGGCGATTTCGCCCAGGCTGTCCCCCGGCTGGACCGTGAACAGGACCGAAAAATCGGTTCGCGCGGCGGGAGGGCGGGTTAACAGGCTGATAGCCGAATAGGCCAGGTAGACGACAAGCGCAACGGCGATGATGCTGAGCGCTGCGATCTGCAGCATGCGGGCCAGGTTCAAGGCCGGCCACCCTGCTGCCGGGCCAGGTAATGCTCCAGCAAAACCACCGCCGCGCGGGCGTCATCGGCGGCGGCGGCGTAACGGTGTTGGGCCTCGGCGGTGGTGAAGCTCTCATCGAAGAATTCGATCGGCTCGGATCGTCCGTCCAGCAGTCGCCGGGCCTGGCCACGGATGCGATCCGACTGGACCGTGGATTGCCCATCACGACCCAGCGGCAGTCCGACCAGTATCAGATCGGCCGCCTGTTCGTCGAGCACGACCCGCAAGCGGCGCCGGCCGCATTCGCTGCTGCGGCGATCGATGACCTCCTGAGGGGAGACCAAGGTGCCGGTCGGATCGCAGCGCGCGATCCCGATCCGGCGACCGGACACGTCGAGCGCGACGATGACCTGCCGTTTATCCGGCGGCGGCAATTTCAACCTCTATCCGGGGAGTCACCCAGGTCACCGCATCTCCGAACGGCGACCAGATTCGCAGGTCGGAGTGGGCAACCCCGTCGATTGAATTTACGTACTCGAAGGCCTCCGCAAACCGCATTCCGGCAATTTGCTGCCGCACCGTCCCGGCATCGATCAGGCGCTCTATCCGGGCGGAGGCTTCGTACTGGATGGCCACAGTATTGCCCAACGTGACCGAGAGGCGCGGTTCGTCCACGCGCATGGTCCCGGGCAACAACCGGTAGGGAACGGGGTCCTGTTCAGCTCCGGTCAATTCCAGTTCGGCCAAGTACTCGAGGTCGGCACGCTTAAAGACGGTGGCCTGCAACTCGAGGTCGGCGGCGTATTCGAACGCCATCCCGCCGTCTGGGGCGCGCGAGGTCGAGTACTGGGTCGTAAAGGAGCGACGCAGTTCTGAATCGGGCAGCACCTGGCCGTATTCGCCGTTTTGAAGCTGCGCGCCAAGATCGGCTTCGGCCTCGGTGCGCAACCGCGCCTGCAGCTCCAGCAGCGCTGCCTGGCGGTCCGATTCACTAACGAATGTCTCCGCCGTATCGCCACCTCCTCCGAGCGGCTCGCGTAAATTCAGCTGCAGCAGGCTGCCGTAGGGACCAATCGCGCGCAGCGAGGCCCCGGGGGACAGGTTGGAACCGCTCCCGGGACGTTCGGCTTCGACCGCGACCCGCATCGCGCCGGCGTCGACGATCACCACCAATGGGCCCAACCCCGCGGTTTCGATCGGATGGGTGGGCAGGACTTCGATCCCGGCCAAGGCCCGCCCCAGCGCCGTCGCGTCGGCCTCGGCGGCCTCGGCGGCTTCGGCGGCTTCGGCGGTTTCGGGCTGGAATGGGCCAAAGGAGGGGACGATCGCATCCGGCGGTTCCGCGACGTCCAGCAGGCTGCGCAGTTGCGCTTGGGTGGGGAGCGCAAAGTCGCTGCCGAGGAAATAGCGTTGGCCGCCGTCTGAGGCCAGGACGGTTCCCTTGGGGATCTGCAGGATCTGCTCGGTCAGGTTGGTCACCAGCACCGCGCCGTGGGCGCTGGCCACTCCCACCTGCCGTCGCCCGGTGCCGGGACCGGCAATCGATCCTTGAACGCGGGTCGATATGATCCGTCCCGGCAACAGACGCTGGCGGGCGTTCACGCTGCTAAAGCTGGGGTTGGCATAGGCGGTCAGATCCTGGCGACGCTCAAGCCGCTCGACCACAATCTCGATTCGCGCGCTGGGGAAAAGTACCAGCAGCCAAACCGCCAGGACCGCGGCCACGATCGCGGCCGCCAGCAACGGCCCACCCAGGATCAAGTCGCGGCGCGAACGGTTCCAGTACGGCCCCGAACCGGTCAACAGCGCGTAGCTGCGGCCGATCGGTGAAAGCAACCGCCAGCGGGCAGGTATCCGCGACCGCGCGGTCAATCCCTCACGCCGGGCAAGCTCTAGGACCTGCGGATCGGCGCTTTCCACGACCAGGTCCAGGCCGGCCGTGTTCACCAGCGCCGCCAAGCGCTTCAATCCGGCCGGATCCGCCAGCGGATTGCCCCAGGACCCCAGCTCAAGCGCCCGCGGGCGCGCCGATGCAACTTCGGCCAGGGCCGTGTCCGGATCCGCGCCGCGCGCGATCACAATCCGTGGCGGACGCGTGGCCCGACCTGCCGCCATCGCAGGCTGCTTAGTCTCGATCGCGGCCCAACTGCCGACGCAGTTCCGCCAGGCCGGCTTCTACCGCGGCGCCGATCGCCGCGCCTTCGGGGCCGCCGCCCCGCGCCTGCAAAGAACTGCCGCCGCCGCCGCCGCCGAGGCGGGCCGCGGCGGCGCGCACCGCCGCGGCTGAATCAGCCCCCGCCGCAACCGCCGAGCGCGAGGCCGAAGCCAGCACCTGGGCCCGGCCCGCGGACACGCCGGCAAGGATGAAGGCGAAATCGGCTCCAAGCTGCGTCTTCAGGGCCTGCGAAACGTCGGCCAGCGATGTCAGGCCGTCGGGCGCGACCTTAAGCCCCAGGACCCGGAATCGCCCGCCTGCCGGGGGGTTCTGCCCCAACAAACGCGCCGCGACCGCACCCGCGTGCGCCTGGCGCAGGCGCACGAACTCGCGCTGCAGCACGGCATGTTCATCCATCAGGCGCCGCGTCCGTTCCGGCACCTCACGCACGCTGCTCTTAAGAATTTGGGCGGCAGCTTCCAGCTGGTCGGCGTTGCCGCGCAGGTGCCGCGCCGCCGCTTCGCCGGTCACCGCCTCGATTCGGCGCAGCCCCGATCCGATGTTCTCTTGCGCGGTGATGTGGAATAGTCCCAGCTGGGCGGTGTTGTCCAGATGGGTCCCGCCACACAGCTCAAGCGACTGGTCGCCGACGCTGACCAGGCGCACGCTTTCGCCGTATTTTTCTCCAAACAGGGCCATCGCCCCGCGGGCAACCGCCGCCTGCACCTCGGTTTGCTCGGTTTCGACCGGCAGTCCGGCCAGGGCCAGGCGGTTCACCGACTGCTCAATGCTGACCAGCTGTTCCAATTCGAGGGCGGCGGAATGGTTGAAATCAAAGCGCAGGTGGTCCGGCGCAACCAGCGAACCGGCCTGCCGGGCATGATCGCCCAGCTCGGCTCGCAGGGCGGCATGCAGCAGGTGGGTGGCGGTGTGATTGCGCCGGATCGCGGTTCGCCGGCCGCCATCGACGGCGGCCGCGATCTTGTCCCCGGCCTGAAGCGTCCCGGCAGCCACCCGGGCGAAATGGAAGATGGTCCCGTCGGCCCCTTTCTGGGTGTCTTCAACCCGGGCGCGTCCGCGGTCCCCGACCAGTGCCCCGGTATCGCCCAATTGGCCACCGGATTCGGCATAGAACGGCGTTTGATCCAGCGCCAGCAGGCAAGCCTGGCCGGACTCGACCACATTCACCGGCTCGCCGTCGACGAAGATTCCGAGCAGGCGGGCCGAATCCAGCGATTCGGTCTCATAGCCGGCGAAGGAGCTGGCCCCCAGCCCTGTCGGCAGGCGTTTCTCGGAGTGCGTGGCGCGGCGCGAGCGGGCGCGCTGCTCCTCCATGGCCGCGGTAAATCCCGCTTCGTCGACGCCCAATCCGCGGGCGGCGGCAGCCACTTTCAAGTTTTCGATCGTGAGTCCCAGGGTGTCATGCAGCCAAAATGCCTGCTGGCCGTCGATGACCTTGATCCCGGTACCGGCCACCACGCGCCGGTCGAGGTAATCGATCGCGTGGCGCAGCGTCGCCTGGAAACGCTCCTCCTCGTCGGCCACCACCGCCAGGATTTCGGCCCGTCGGCGCCCGACCTCGGGGTAGGCCGTCTGCATGGTCTCAATCGCCGCCTGGCTCACCTGGGCCATGAGCGGCTTGGTGACCCCCAGCTGACGAGCCGCGCCGACCGCGCGGCGCAGTAAACGGCGCAATATGAATCCACGGCCGTCGTTGGAGGGCAGCACGCCATCCCCGATCAGGAACGCCAGCGCGCGGCCGTGTTCGGCAACCGTGCGCAGCGCCCGCACATGATCCGGATTGGTCGGGTCGGGGCGCAGGACATCGGCGGCGGCGGCCACTATGTCGGAGTACAGGTCGGTCTCATAGACCGAGCTTTTGCCCTGCATTAGTACTACCCAGCGCTCAAATCCGGCCCCGGTGTCAACACCCGGGGATGCCAGATCGGTCAGTTCCCCGTCGGCAGCCTGCTCGAACTGGTTAAACACCAGATTCCAGAGCTCGAGGAATCGGTCGCCGCCGGCGGCGGTGCCGGTTTCGGACATCCCGGGCGGCGGCGGTCGCAGTCGGTAATGGATCTCGCTGTCGGGCCCGCAGGGGCCGCTGCCCCCGGTCGGGCCCCAGAAGTTGTCGGCGCGGCCGTGAAACTCGATCCGTTCTTCAGGGATACCGACCTCGTCGCGCCAGATTCGGTAGGACTCCAGATCGCGCGGCAAATTGCCCTCGCCACCAAAACAGGTGACCCAGATCTGATCCGGGTCCAGGCCGAGCTTGGCGGTGAGCAGTTCGTAGGCCCAGGTGATCGTTTCGCGTTTGAAGTAGTCGCCGAAGGTGAAATTGCCGAGCATCTCAAATAACGTCAGGTGCGAGGCATCGCCGACCGATTCGATGTCCGAGGTCCTAAAGCACTTCTGGGCGGTGGCGATCCGGGGATGCGGCGGCGCGACGGTACCCGAATAGTAGGGCTTGAACTGCTGCATCCCGGCCGAGTTGAACAGGACGCTGGGGTCGTCGGCCGGAATCAGCGACGAGCTCGGCAGTACCAGGTGGTCGCGGGCGCCGAAGAAATCGAGAAATAGCGACCGGACTTGGTCGGCCGGGTAGGTCATCGCAGGTCCCTAATCGTGATCGCGGACGCCGTCGTCAAGCGGCGGTTCGGGTGCGAACCGGCCGGGGCCGCTGGCTAGCGCGACCGCGCCTGCGGATCAAGTATTGAGGGCGACTGGTGGCGCAGAATCCGGTAGAGAGCGCCGACAACCAGTGCCAACGTGAGCGAAAGCAGGAATTTCCGCATTGCGCCTTGCAGCTTCCGAGTGAGTCCAGCCGACGGTTTAGGGACCGTCAATCCCAAGATTAGCCAATCGGGGCAACCGGTGGTTGGGGCCGCAATTAGGCTATTACCAGGTGCAGCAACACCAAGACCAGCAGTGCCCCCGCCAGCGCCGCCGCCGCCTGGACATCGCCCAACTGCAGCAGCGTCAGCCCCAAGGCGTTGCCGGCCCAGTTGCCGGCAAAGAATCCGCCCAGACCGAACGGCAGATACCAAAGCGGTGAGCGCTCCCGGTGACCGATGACGGCATAGAACAACAGCGAAACCAGCAGCCCCATGACCGTACTCAGATAGACCCACGGCGGGATCTCAATTAACAGGTCGACTGGGTCCAAGCCTTGGGATCCACCGCTGGGCAGCAACTACACCTAGGAAACATTATTGGAATTGGAAAATCAAATTCGCCACCGTGCCGCCAGGGCGGCCAACGCTTGGATACCTTAGCGGAATGAATGATGCAGCCAGCCTCAGCGGCACCGATTTCATTGACATCGCCGACTTGAGCCCGCGCCAACTGGAAACGCTGCTGGCCGGGGCCGACCTGCTCAAGCGGGCCCTGGCCAATCAGATTCCGCACCGATTGCTGGAATCGCGTTCGCTGGCATTGATTTTCGAACACCCATCGCTGCGCACCCGCACCACCTTCCAGGTAGGCATGGCCCACCTCGGCGGGGTTTGCATCGACCTGGGACAGGAACACATGCAGATGGGGGTGCGCGAATCCATCGCCGACATCGGCCACAACCTCGAACGCTGGGTCGATGCCGTAATGGCGCGGGTGCTCGAACACGGGACCTTGACGCGCTTGGCGCAAGCCTGCCGGGCGCCAATCATCAACGGGCTGTCAGACCGCTCCCATCCCTGCCAGGCCCTGGCCGATCTGCAGACCATGCGCGAGTTCCACGGTGGACTGGACGGCCTGCCGGTCGCCTACGTGGGCGACGGGTTCAATGTCGCCAATTCGCTGGTGGAATCCGCCCCCCTTACCGGAATCGAATTGCGTTTGGCCTGCCCTGCCGGCTTTGAACCCTTGGCCGAGATTGTTGACGCCGCCCGCGGCGCCGGAGGCAAGATCGAGATCACTGATTCGCCGCCGGAAGCAGTGTCCGGGGCAAAGGTCGTCTACACCGACGCCTGGATCTCCATGGGCCTGGAAGCGGAAACCGAATCGCGCCGCCGCATTTTTGCCCCCTATCGGGTGAACCAGGATCTGATGGCCGGCGCCGAACCCGATGCCATATTCATGCACTGCCTGCCCGCGCACCGCGGCGAAGAGGTCACCGATGCGGTGTTGGACGGTCCGCAGTCGGTGGTCTTCCAGCAGGCCGAAAACCGCCTGCACGCCCAGAAGTCGCTGCTGGTACACATCGTTCGCGGAGAATCGGCGCTGGCCGGATTGGACGTCTTCACGCGTTGAATAAAGATTTGCTAGTTCCATGATTGACCAGGTAACCTATCTGGCCGGCGAATTCAACCTTTTCGCCGCGATCCAGATCGTGATCGTGGCCGCGGTCGTATACGTGGGGCTATCGGTCTTTCAGGACACTCTGGCCGACATCCTGTTGCGCGGCGTCCTGGTGCTGGTCGTGCTGCTATTTGTATTCGGGTTCATATTCCAATTCCCGCTAACGACCTGGCTGGCAGGCGCCGCGCCATCGCTGATCCTGGTCCTGGCGGTTGTCTTCGCCCCCGAAATCCGCAGGGTCCTGGAACGGCTCGGGCGCAGCAGCACGACGCTGGGGCTGGCGCTGCACTTCGGCGCCTGGGAAGACGAGGAGACTATCGCCGCCATCTCGCGCGCCGCCGCCGATCTCTCGCGTCGCTCCTGGGGAGCGCTGATGGTGATCGAGCGCGATGTCGGACTGGCCGATTTCTCCAACGCCGGTTGCATGATCAACGGCCGCGTCTCCGCGCAGCTGCTGCTTTCGATCTTCTTTCCCAATTCCGAGCTGCACGATCTGGCGGTGATCATTCACGGACGCACGGTCGTCTCGGCCGGATCGCTGCTGCCTATGTCGACCGAGACGAATGCGACCCGCCACCTGGGCTCGCGTCACCGCGCGGCACTGGGTATCACCGAGCAAACCGACTCCGTCGCGGTCGTCGTATCCGAGGAAACCGGCGCGATTTCGCTGGCCGCCGACGGGAAGATGGTCCAGCACCTGACCGAAGAACAGCTTCGGCGCCGGCTGCGTGCAATCCTGGTGCCGACGCGCGTGAACCAGCGCCGGCGCTGGCTGCGCCCCGGATCCTGGGTGGTGCGAAATCAACGATAGGAGCCGACACCGTCGCCGGGCCCGTCGCCGGCGTCGGATGGGGCTGCGCCTGCGGCGCCTCGCCCGCCCGGGTGCCAACTGGCGCATTTGGGCGGCCATCGTTTTCGGGGTTGCGGTCTGGGTCGGAGTGACCCTGGAGCAGAACCCACGCGTGACAAATTTCACGGTCGACAACGTTCCGGTCGATCTCAGGGGGTTGGATTCGGGCCTGGTGTCCACCCTGGATCCGCTGCCCGTCGACATTTTGCTGCAGGGCCTGCGCGATGACCTGGACGAGATAACGACGCGGAATTTCCGCGCCTCCCTGCCTCTCGCCGGAATAGGTCCCGGGAATCATCTCATCGCGGTGGATTTGGCGATTTCAGCGGCCGATTCGATTGAGGTCGTCAACGTGATTCCGGGCGCCCTGCCGGTCACACTGGTAAGCGTGATAAGCGAGCAGCGCGCGATCGAAATCGACTACGACGTCGAGCTGGCGGCCGGTTTTGAACTCGAATTGGAGCAGGTAAGGGTGGAGCCGCCGGTAGCGACCTTGTCCGGCCCCGAGACGGCCGTGAACCTGGTCGACCGGGTCGAGGTCACGGTCGTCACCGAGGGACTGAACCGCACCCAGGGCCTGCAGGTTCAGGCCAGGGCTTTGGGTGCCAATGGCGCCGAAGTCGAGGATGTAATCACGAGTCCGAACCTGGTCGTGATCGTGTTGCCGGTCTCGGAAATCGCCGTCCGCAAGACGGTGCCGATCACGGTCGAAACCGCCGGCAGCCCCGCCCCGGGGTTTGCGATTTCCGAGACCCGTAGCGCACCGTTTGCGGTTCAGGTCCAAGGTACCGCCGACGCGGTGGCGGCGGTGGATTCGGTCCGGACCGAACCGGTAGTCCTGCGCGGGCAGCGCACGGAGCGGACTTATCAGGGCCGCCTGGTCGTTCCGGCCGGCGTCGAACTGGTCGAACCCGAGCAGGATTACGAGATCACCATCGACGTGACCGCGATCGAATCGGCGGTGGCGCTGGCGGACGTGATTGAGTTCGATGCGCCCAGCAACTTCATCGCGACCGTCTCCCCGGCGGTGGCCACGGTCGTGATGCAGGGCTCAAGCCAGCGCGTGCTCGGGATCGTACCGAGGGACGTGACGACCTGGGTCGAATTGGATGGCCCGGCCGTGGAGGGTGTTCACATCCTCGTCCCGCGGGTGCGCGCCCCGGCCGGGGTGGAGGTCGTGTCGGTGGAACCGATCGTGGTCACGCTTAACCTGTCCCCGCGCCCGGAGCCGTCGCAACCAGAGCCGGAACCCGAGCCGGAACCCGAAGCGGAACCCGAAGCGGAACCCGAGCCGGAACCCGAAGCGACCGAAGGATAGGCCGGTCCCGAGCCCACCGCCCGGTAGTTGGCGCCGGTCGCCGTCGGCATCCGGCCGGTTAATCCCTCGAGCCGCCGCTAGCGCCTTCGCCGTGCCGCCAACGCGGGCCGGCCGGCGATCGATCGCTTAGTTGTGCGCCGGTCGCCGTAGCGCGATGGCCTGACCGTAGATCCGTTCCAGGTTGCGGGCGGCGCTGGCCGGCGAAAGGTCACCATCGATCCGCATCCGGCAGTAGTAGCGCAGGTCGCGATCGCGCCGGCGCAGCAGCAGTTCCCGCACCGCCCGCGCCATCTGGCGTGGATCGCCGCCGGCGGGCAGCAATCGGCCGTTGCGGCCCGGCATCACGTAGGTCGAGGCCTCGCCGACGTTGTGAGCGACGACCGGCAACCCGGCGGCGAGCAGGTCGACGTAGCGGACCGGGCAGGCGGAAGCATTGGCGATGGTGTCAAGGGCCGGCATGCAGACAGCATCGCAGCTGGCCAGAATCGGCGGCAGCAGTTCCGGCTCGGTCCAGCCCAAATGCAATACGTCGTGATTGAGCCAGCGCCTCCGGAGGGAACTGTGCAGGCGCTTCCCCTGGCCGCGTTCGCCATCGCCCAATACCAGCACGATCGCGCCCGGCACCTCGCTCCGGACGGCTGCGATCAGGTCGGCGTAGGAGTCAATCGGGTATTCGGCAAACCGCGTGTATATGAGGACCGCCGGAGTCTGGTCAGGGATGCCGAGCGCGTGCCGACCCTGGGCTCGCAATCCCGGCCGCGACCAATCGCGGTGGCGGACCGGGTCGCAAAAATTGGGAATGTGGGCTTGCAATCGGACCCGATCGCGCCGGTGCAATAGGTACTCGCTCGCGGCGGTGAAGGCATCGTTGGTTCGCAGATAGGTTTGTTCCTGCAGGTCGGCCCACCAACGGCGCACCGGCGAGGGAAATTCCAGCGGCGAATGCGCGGCCGCCCCCTCACAGGCATCGGCGTCCAGGACCACCGCCGGACCCGGTCGCAACGCCCACAGCAACGCAGCGGCAAGTCCGTTCGCCCCGGTCGGTCTGAAGAGATGGACCACGTCATAGCCGCCCCGGCCCAATCGCCATACTCCGATTACGACAAGCGCGACGGCCCGCAGCCAGCCCCCGATGAGCGGCAAGCGCAAGGGTCCCGCGGTAGCCAGTCCGATCAGCCGCGGATTCTCCGCCGTCCGGGTCGATCCCGGGTAACCAGGGATGTGAACTTCGACCCGGTGGCCGGTGGCCGCCAGGGCACGCGCCATCGGCAGCACGCGCGCCGCCGTAGTGCCCGTGGCCGCCAACGGTACGGGGGCCAACATACCGATCCGCAGCACGCTCAAACGGGCTTCTCCCGGCGTGCAATCGCCAGCGCCAACAGACCCACCACGGCTAGCGCCGACCCAGCACTAAACAAGGCCCCCAAACCCAGCCGCAGCTCGTCGTATTGGAAAACCACGCCGTGTTTTCCGGGCGGAACCTGGACGGCCAGATAGAGCGAATCGGCCATCAGCAACGGCGCGTCCATTCCGTCGACCTGCACCTGCCACCCCGGATAGTGGCTCTGGCGCAGGACCAAAAGTCCCCCGGCGGCGTCATCGACGACGATCTCCATTCGCTCTGGCGCGGCAGCAGCGACCGCGGCCGCTCCGCTACGAATCGGCCCGGTAGGCCCCCCACGCAATTCCACCAGACCAGCCGGGTCGCGCAGGCTATAGATCCGCAGCGACCCAATCTCCTCCAGGTCAAAGGCCGGACCGTAGGCCCGTCCGTCCGGCTGGACCGTGATGCCGGCCAGCGGCACCGCGTGCGTGCGGCTCCCATCCAGCAGGCTGACCGCGGCCAGATCAAACGGCGCACTGGCCTCGATCCGGAGCGAGCGCACCGGGCCCGGATCGGGCAGCGGAAAGATCTGCACCGCTCCGGCCTCGGCGGCGAAGAATCCCAGCGCCAGCTCCGGGCCTTCGCCGGAGGTGGCGAAAAGGGAGGCTACCGGGCCGATGTGATCGCCGTCGATTGCCAGGGCGACTGCGTCGGCGCCAATCGGGCTCTCCAAGGACAGGATCAGGCGTCCGTTCACCGGCAGCGCCGCCGAAGTGTCGGTGTTGAGCCGCAGGTCTTCCCGCGCCGGTGTGCCGGGAACCATATCGGCCCAGTTATCGGCGATTACTTTGGCAGTTCCCAGGGATCGCAGCAACGGCTCTTCGGGGAACTGCTGGCGTATTACGAACTCGTGTTGAAGACGGGCGTCCTCGCTGCCCGGCCGGGCAGCCAGCTGCAGGTCCCTGAACGCCAGGTAACGCGCCAGCGGCAGGAGCCCGCCGCCATAGCCGTCGGGACTCGGGATCCTTAGTGCCGACGACTGGTTGGGTGAAAGTGAGTCGCGGTATTTGACCGTGGAGGCGTACGCCTCCAGCACCGCCGCACCGTAGTGCCCGAAGGCCAGGTGGCCTTCGCGGTAAAAGCGATCCGCTTCGATCTGATAAAAGGTGTCGGCGACCGAGAGCACCCGCGGGGCATTGACCCCGCGCTCCAGTCGCGCAACAACCGGCCCCGGCTCCAGGTAGGCGCGGGGCGGCGTGGCCAGATGGTTGGCGTCGAGCGGATGCTGGGCCAGGATGAGCTCCAGGATCAGGAATCCGGGCAACACCACCGACGCCGGCAGGCCGCCGCTGCCGCAATAGCGCAGCACCATGAAAGCCAGCGAACCGACCGCCAGCCAGGCCGCCAATTGCAGATCGGAGGACCATCCCAGGCCCCAACTGGTTACGGCCGCGCTAGCACCGACCGCACCGGTAATCGCCAGCGCCCGCCCGGCCACCGGATACCAGCGCGTCTGTGCTAAGTTGGTGGCGTAATCGGCTCCGATCGCCGCCAGCGCGGCCAGTCCGAAACTGGACAGCAGCAGCCAGCGCGCTGGTACCCGGAACAGGTCGAACGCGGGCAGGTGATCGGAGAGCAGGCCGAACATCGGCGTGGCCAGCCCGAGCGAGATCCAACCACCCAGGACCGCCAATCCCAGCAGGGCAATAGCCTCGAATCGCCGCGTCTTGTCCAGCAGCGCCAGACCGGCCAGCCAAAGTGCCAGGAGACCGACATAGGCCAGGAATTCCTCGCTCAAGCCGCGCTCGGCGAATGATGGCAATAGCGCCTGCCCGATCGCCGATTTAGGAAGCGCAAACGCGTTCTGGTGCCAGATCGGCAGCGCTTCCTGGCGCAGTGAATGTTCGCGCAGCGCCAGGGTCGGCAAGATCTGGATGGCGCTGAGTCCGATTCCCAACGCGGCCGCCAGCGCGAGCGAACCGAGCGATCGGGCCAGGCGCGGGATCGCTTCGGCCCCGGAGAATATTGAAATCCGAAACGCGCGCGCGGCCAAGTACAGACCGCAGAGCGCCAGCGAGATGTACTGGGCCTGGAAATGGCCGCCCAGGTACTGCAGCGCCAGCAGCATCGCCAAGATTGCGGTCCCGAGAAGGCGTGGGCGCTCCATCAGGCGGTCGCCCACCAGCAGGATCCAGGGAAGCCAGGCTATGACCGCCAGTTGATTGGGCAAGCCGATCCGGGCGGCCATGTAACCGCCGAAAGCGAAGGCCAGGCCGGCGACCAGCGCTCCGATCCAGCCGCAGCGCAGACTCGAGCGCGCAAAGACGATCATGCCTATGCCGGCGATCCAGGAATGGATGACCACGGCCGCGGTCAGAGCGTAAATCGGCTCCAGCCAGAAAAAAGCCAGATTGACCGGGTAAAGGACGCCGGCCTGGGGATTGGCCAGGAACGGGACGCCCAAATAACGGAAGGGATCCCAGAGCGGCAGCCGGCCCTCGGCCAGCGCCTGGTAAAGGTGCGAGAGATTCGCGAAGGCGTAGTTCTGGAAGTCGTAGCTGCCGGGCACCAGGCCCTCGAACAGATAGCGCCGATAGAACAACGCCAGCGCGACGCTGAACCCGGCCACCGTGGTTACGGCAGGCCGCGCTCGCAGGGCGGCAATAACGCCCCGCCACATCGCAATTACTCCGATCAAAGCCGCGGTCGGCCTTGGGACCCGTTGCGCCTAGAGGTTTTCGGCGAGCAGCAGCGCTTTGGCTACCTGTTTCATCGGGATCCGCCGATCCATGCTCAACCGTTGAATCCGCTGGAAAGCGTCCTGTTCGGTGATCGAATGCTTGCTCATGAGCAGCCCCTTGGCACGTTCTATCAGCTTGCGCGTCTCTAAGCGCTCGTTGAGATCGTCCACTTCTTTGGCCAGCAGCCGGTACTCGCGGAACCGCGATACGGCCACGCCGATGGCCGGCATCAGATCGTTGTCGCGGATGGGTTTTAGAACGTAGGCCATCACGCCGGCGCCGATCGCCTGGTCCACCAATTCGCGGTCCGAGAACGCCGTTACCAGCACGACCGGCGAAACCGCCTCGCGGGTGAGCTGCTCGGCGGCGGCGATTCCGTCCAGACAGGGCATCTTGATGTCCATGACCACCACATCCGGGCGCATCTCGCGGGCCAGATTCACAGCCGTCTGGCCGTCGGCGACATCGGCCACGATCCGGTGGCCCAGGTTTTCAAGGCGTTCGCGCAGATCCAGGCGGATTATGGTCTCGTCCTCCGCCAGCAGGATCCGGAGCGGAGCGAGCGAGGGACGGCGCGGGGTTTGTGCAGGCACTGCCGGGACTTTACTTGCGCGTGGCAAGACCGATTCTATTTGGAGGAGCCGG
This sequence comes from Chloroflexota bacterium, assembly GCA_965217845.1. GTDB lineage: Bacteria > Chloroflexota > UBA11872 > UBA11872 > VXNJ01 > VXNJ01. The sequence continues at coordinate 988,315 of OZ244573.1, read as the reverse complement.
CAGCCCCGCTTCGCCCCCGGGACGGGGGGCTGCGTCCGAGTAATAATTGGCTCCGTTCTCTACCACGCCCACGGACGTTCAATTGAAGATCAACTGCGCCCAAGACCTGCTGGCCAGGGCGCTGGGCACGGTTTCGCGGGCGGTCGCGGGCCGCCCTTCCTTGCCGGTCCTGGCCAACGTGCTGCTGGCCGCCGGAGGCGGCGAACTGCGGCTGGTCGGCACCAATACCGAGATGGCGGTCACCCAGTCGATTGATTGCCAGGTTGACGTTCCCGGTTCGATAACGATACCGGCGCGGCTGTTGGTCGAATACATCAGTTCCCTCCCGCCCGGCCCGATCGATCTGGAGACCGATGCCGAGCGGCTTGAACTCAAGATAGTGGCCGAGCGTTCCGACTCGGCATTCAAGGGGATCGATCCCGACGAGTTCCCCCCGCTACCCGACGTTACCGCCGAGCCGATCCTGAGCGTAGACCCGGCTCTGCTCAAACGCATGATCGACGTAACCGTTTCCTGCTGCGGCGACACCTCGCGCCCGGTACTGGCCGGAGTATGCATTTCGATCCGGCCCGACGAGCTGGTTCTGGCGGCGGCCGATGGCTACCGCCTGGCGGTCAAGCGCCTGGAATGCGACACCGGCGTAACCGACGCGGTTGAAGTGGTGGTGCCGCAGGGCTCGCTGCAGGAACTTTCGCGCGTCCTGGGATCACATCCCGACGAGGTCTCGCTAAAGATCGCCGGATCACGCTCGCACATCCAATTCGATATCGGTTCGGTCACGCTGATTTCCAATCTGATCGAAGAGCAGTACCCCAATTTCGAATCCCTGATTCCGCAGGAACATTCGACTCGGGTGATAGTTCCGCGCGGCAATCTGGAAATGGCCACGCGTCTGGCTTCGATATTTGCGCGGACAGGATCGCGCGTAATCCAGCTTGAGACTGAGGAGCCAGACAGCCTGCTGGTGTCCTCCAATTCGGCCGAGGTCGGGAATCACGAGGAGCGCATAACCGCCAGCATCGAAGGCGAAAACTCGCTGATCGCCTTCAACTCCAAGTTCCTAAGCGACATGGTAGGTCTGGTGGAGTCCGATTCGATCGAGATCAAGCTGTCCGGATCAACCAACCCGGGGTTGTTTGCGGCCGATGCGGATCCGACCTACTGCCAGGTCATCATGCCCATGCACGTGGCCCGCTGACCAGAGCCCCGGCACGCACCAGGCGGTCGGAGCGTTATGCGGCCAAGTCGCGCCGCTCGAACAGGGCCACGGTGCCGATCAGTCCGACCACGGCAACCGCGGAGTAGATGATCAGCGGCGCCCAGGTCCATTCGAAGCCTTCCAGCAAGAGGCCCGTGTCGTAGTAATTGAACAGACTGTAATCGCCGAGCCATTCCCAGTCGTCTGAAATCTTGGAAACCACGTCCATCACGTACTGCCCGACCACGATGACCGCCAGCGCCAACTGGGCCCGTTGCGATGAAAGCCACAGGACCGAGAAGAGGACTCCCAGACTGGCGAAGGCGCCGCCCAGTAGACCCATGATGATTCCCGTGTAAAGGAAACGTCCAACCGGCACTTCGATCCCCTGAATCAGCCCCGCCGCGATCGAAAACAGCACGCAAGTTAGTCCGATCAGCAGCAACGGCACCAGCAGGCCCAGGTACTTGGAGAGCGCAAAGACCCAGCGCGGAACCGGGCAGGACATGATCACATCGATGGTCCCGCGTTCCACCTCGCCGGCGATTTGCGACCCCGCCGCCACCAGCGCGTACACGACCAGCGCAACGCCGAACCAGGGAAAGAATTCGAACGACATGAACCCGGCATAGGAGATTTCGGAGGCGCCGAGCACCGACGACGACATTCCGAACGCGGCCAGCATCTCGGGCGGAAACTCGTTAAGGTAGCTGGTCAGGTCGATCGCCGCCAGGATCACCTCATAGAGCATGCCGATCATCAACGCCAGCAGTCCGCCGGCGAGCGCGAACCAGAAGGTACCCGAACGGCGGGTGCGCATCGACGCCATCATGATTCCACGGGCGGCCGTCAAGCCGGGGGCCGAAAGCGCCGGGGCCCCGGTATCGACCGCTACGTCACCGCTACTCACCGTCGGCCTCCTTCGTCCGCCCGCGGCGGTCCGATTCGTATAGATGCAGGAACGTTTCCTCAAGCGAGGGCGGCACCGACACCAGGTCGGCGACCTGGTGCGCGGCCAGGGCCTTAATCAGTTGGTCCATCCCGGACGTGACCGCAAACGTGATCCGCGGTCCCTCGCTGGATGTGACGCTGACCCCGTCGATCCCGTCGAACGCCGCGGTCGTCACGTCCGCGGCGAACTCGACCGTCACCGGCTTGACCAGGCGGCCGCGCAGGTCGGCGATCCGGTCCACGGCCACGATCTGGCCGTCGCGGATGAACGCCGCCCGGTCGCATAGTTCCTCCACTTCGGAGAGAACGTGGGAGGAGAAAAACACTGTCGTCCCGCGCCGGGCCGCCTCGGTCAGATAGCCGTGCAGCTCCTGCTGGATCAGGGGGTCCAGACCGGTGGTCGGCTCATCGAGCACCAACAGCGGCGGATCCGCCTGCATCGCCCCTATCAGGGCCAGTTTTTGCTTCATGCCGCGTGAGAAGCGGGCGATCCGCGGCGCGGGGTCCAAATCCAGGCGTTCCAGCAGCTCAGCGCGGCGCGGCGCCGTCCGTCCGGCGAGCGATTCCAGCAGATCCAGCATGGCGCGGCCACTGAGTTGGTCGTATTGACTGGCCTCACCCGGCAGGTAGCCGGTCAGGCCACGGATCTGGATCGAGTCGGCGCGGGAGTCGTAGCCGAAGATCCGCACCGTGCCCGCGGTGGGCCGGATCAGGTCGAGCATCACCCTGATCGCGGTCGATTTGCCGGCGCCGTTGGGTCCCAAGAAACCGAAGATTTCACCGCGATCCACTTCCAGATCGATCGCGTCGAGCGCCAGGGTCGATCCGTAGTACTTGGTCAGCGATCTGATTTCAATTGCCGGCGTCAGACTCGCGCCCACTGCATCCCCTTTAGTCGGACTGGCGCTCTATTGAACCCTACGCGGGCGCCAGGATTACATCCAACATCAACCGGCAGAATCGGTCGGCTTCCAAAGCCTGCATCAATTGCGCCGGGTGCGGTCCCTCTATCAGCCGCATCCGACTCTCATCGGCCTCGGCCCCGACGCTGCCTTCGCGCCAGCTGTAGATCTCGGGCCAGATCAGCGCCCCCAGGGTCGCCCCGTCGAACATCGGCGTCACCGTGCGGCGACGGCTTTGCAGGTACCGATCGAGCATGCCCGCCAGGCTGTCCCCGACCGCAAGGCCCGAGGCGCGCATGCGATCGCGCTCAGCGACTCCGATCTGGGCGCGGCGGGTCGGCCCGATCAGCCCCAGCCAGATTTCGGCGCCGGATTCGATCACAACCCTGGCCGCTTCCGGGTCGCAGTTGAAGTTGTACTCGCCGCGCTCTCCGTCAGGGAATTCGCCCCCCATGATCAGGAACCGGGAGGCGTTGGCTGCGAATGCGGGGTCCTGGTCGATGGCGTGCGCCAGATTGGTCAGCGGTCCGACCGCGCACACCGTCAATCGGCCGGGCTGGCGGTTCACCAGCTCCAGGAGCGCATCGACGCCGTCGCCGGAACCGATCGGCGCCTGATCGGGCACGAACCCGGCGCCCGATTGCATCGAAGTGCGCGCCACAAGGCCGGAGCGGTTGGGCCGGCCGCCGGCGTAAACCGGGACATCGTCGCGACCGCATTCGGCAAGCACCCGCCGCGCCAGACGTGCCCGGGCGGCGGTGTCACCGTACGCGGTGATCACCGCGCGCAGGTCTATGCGCGGACTCTTGGCCGCCAGCGCAATCGCGAATACGTCGTCGACATCGTCGCCGGTGTCGGTGTCCAGCACCACCGGGATCGCGTCAGGGTCAGGGCCGGGATATGCAGACAATGGAGGTTCCAGGGGCGGGTTGGAGATTGAACGGCGACATGCGTATTTTTGATTCGGCATTCGACCAATCGGCGCGCGCGGCGGCGGTTGCAGGCCGCGGCATGGTCGCGGCCGGACACCCGCTGGCGGCCGGCGTCGGCCTGCAGGTCCTTTCCGGGGGCGGCAACGCCTTTGACGCCGCGATCGCGATGGCGGCCGCGATCGCGGTGGTTGAACCGGCTATGAACTCGATCGGTGGCGATGCCTTCGCGATCGTCAAATCAGCCGGCGATGAAAGCCCAAACGCCTTCAATTCCTCCGGACCGGCCCCGCAGTCAGCGCGGGCGCAAGATTACGGCGCCAGGATCGAGAACAACGGTCTGGCCGCCTCCACTCTGCCCGGCGCGGTGCTGATGTGGGAGCGGCTGCATCGCCGCTATTGCCGGATGCGGTGGTCGGACCTGCTGGCGCCGGCCATCGAGTTCGCCGGGCAAGGGGTCCCGGTCTCGCAGTTCCTGGCGGCCCACATCCGCGAGCACCAAGACTCCCTGGCACGGTCTCCCGACAGCGCCCGCGCGTATCTACCCGCCGGGGTACCGCTGCGAACCGGCCAGACGCTATATCAAAAGCCGCTCGCCCGAACCCTTGCCGAGATCGCCACCGCGGGCGGCGCCGCCGGGTTGACCGAGGGCTCGTTCGCCACCGCCCTGGAGGACTACGCGCGCAAACTGGGACTGGCGCACCGTCGCAGCGACTTTGAGCTGCTGCGCTGCGACTTGCTGCCACCGCTGGAGATGGCCTATCGGGGCCGGAAGGTCTGGGTACAGCCCCCGGTCAGCCAGGGTTACGTCACTCTGGCGGCGCTGGCCATTGCCGAGCTGGCCGGCGCCGGTGAACTAGATTTTTCGGACCCGCTGCGGCTGCACCTGGCAATCGAAGCCAAAAAACAGGCCTTCGCCCTGCGACACCGCTTCCTGGGGGATCGCGATCAAGCCGGGGCCGACGCGGCCGGATACCTGGATCCCGATCTGCTCGCGGCGGCGGCGGCGGCGATCGACCGCACATGTGCACAGGATCAACCGGCGCCGTCCCGGCTCCCGGTCGGCAGCGATACCACCTGCCTGGCCGCGGCCGACGCCGAAGGCAATTCGATTGCCTTCATCCAGAGCATCTTCGCCGCATTCGGCTGTCGCGCCATGGTGCCCGGCACCGGAGTGATGATGAACAACCGCATGACCGGCTTCTCGCTCGATCCCGACAGTCCCAATTTCCTGCGCGGCGGGCGGCGTCCCGTCCATACGCTAATGACCTGGATGGTCACCGACGCCGGGCTGCCGATCGCCTTCGGGTCAACCGCCGGCGGACACTATCAGGTGCAGACCAACCAGCAGATCATCGACAACCACCTGCGATTCGGGATGGGACTGCAGACAGCGCTGGAAGCCCCGCGCTGGGGGCACGACGAAGTTACCGGTCAGGTCTACGCCGAGGAACGCTTCGCGGTGCCGGTGGCCTCGGCATTAAAAGACCTGGGGCACGCCGCCGCCGGCGCCGGGCTGTGGGGCGCCGGATCGCGCGCCCTAGCTATCGGCCGCGACCGCGGGACCGGCAACCTGTCCGGCGCCAGCGATCCACGCTGGCACGGAGTTGCAATCGGCCGCTAAAACCGTGGCGGGCGGCTAGCGCCCCATCGCGTAATCGATGATCAGCTGGTTTACCACCTGCTCAACCGGCGCCAGGTCGTCGGTGAAGGCCCCGTCGGCCGAATCAACCTCGTAGGTCGTTATCGGTCGCGCGGCGATCTCCTTAACGGCCTCGATCCCGGCCGTTGCGGCACGTTCGCGGACCTGATTGAAGGCCACCGGACGCTTCAGGGCAAAGACCAGGCTGTTGGACGTTGATTCGGGCAGGGTCACCACCACTGCCGGAAACACCGATCGCAGGGTGGCCGACATAAGGTCCAGCAGCTCGTTGTCGCGGGCCGGCCCGCGCCCCACGTTGGAAACCAGCACGCCATCGGGAGCGAGCTTGTCGGCAACTTCCTGGTAGAACTCGCGCGTGGTCAAGTGAAAGGGAATGTAAGGCGGGCGATAGGCATCGAGGATGATCACGTCGTAGGTCTTTTGCGACTGATTGAGAAAGACCCGGCCGTCCTCGGCAACCGCGTTTAAGCCCTCCTCGTTCATGGCAAAGTACTCGACTCCGGCGCTGATGACACCGGGGTCGATCTCGACCCCGTCGATGCGCACATGAGAGCCGAAGTTCTCGGCGTAAAGCTTGGGAGCGGTGCCGGCGCCGAGACCGATCACCAGGACGTCGGTCACCTCACCGGGGTTCTGCTGGCGGAAGTAGGGCGCCAGCAGGAAATAGTCCCAGGGCCCGCCCGAAAGCGGCTGCGGCGATCGGTCCGGCCAGTAGACCGAGTGGGTCGCCAGGCGCTCCTCGTTGTTTAGGACCAGGCGGCGCGGGCCGCCGGGCGCCTCGACCACCTGGATGTAGTTGAACAGCGATTCGTCTTCAAAGATCAACTCGCCGGTCTCGGCCGGTTTGATCGGATCGACGCTGACATTGCCCCAGACGGTTAGCGCGATCGCCAGCGCCAGCAGGGCGAGCACCGAGGGCCGCCGCAGGGCCGCCGCCGCAGTGACAAGCAGGACCAGGGAGAAGAAAAGGAATGTGTTGCGGGTGCCCAGGTTGGGAACCAGCAGCAGGACCGGCAGGAAGGCGCCGATGATCGACCCCACGGTGCCGATGGCGTAAACACGCCCGGCCACCCGGCCGGCCGATTCGACCGTACGCGAGGCCAGCCGGATCGCAAACGGGGAGACGAATCCGAGCAGGGTGATCGGCACCGCCAGCAGTACCAGCACACCGAAGAGCGAGCCCAGGAAAACACCGGCCGAAAGGTTCGAAAGGCCGGTGACCGAGAGCGCCAGGATCGGACGCGCCACAAACGGCACCACGGCGATGAAGGCGGCCGCGACCGCCACGATCCAAATCAGGAGCCGGTCGTCGGGGCGGCGGTCGGCCAGGCGCCCGCCCAGGAAGTAACCGGCCGACAGGTAAAGCAGGGTCAGCCCGATCACATTGGCCCACACGAACAGGTTGTTGCCGAAGAACGGGGCCAACAGGCGCGAGACGGTCAGTTCCACACCCAGCGTCGACATGCCGCCGATGAACACCAGCAGCAGCAGGAAGCCGTCCGAGTAGGTGCGGCGCGCTTGGGCCGGGGAATTCATGCCGTCACCGTCGGCGACGCCGCCGATGGACCCTGGGCCCGATCCCGAGCACGGCTACAGCGGCATCTCATTCCCAGCGGAAGCGCCATACCGCCACCGTAAACCCTCCGACTATCCAGGCCACCATTACGGTCAGGTTCAGCCACATGTCGTAGCGCCCTTCGGCCTCGATCATTAGCTGCCGCACCGCATCGGCCATGTAGGTCAAGGGCAGCAGGTTGGCAAACCACTGCAACACCTGCGGGAAGACGTCGAGCGGAAAGAAAACGCCCGCCAACACGAACATTGGCAGCGAGATCAGCTGCGCGATCGGGAACATCGCCTCCTCGGTGCGGGCAAACGACGAGGTCGTAAAGCCAAGCCCGACGAAGACCAGCGTGCCCAGCACCAGCACTCCGATCACCGCCAGCGGGTTGAAGAAATCCAGCTCGAATACGATCACCAGGATGGCGAGCTGGATCGCCGCCTGGATCGCGGCGATCATGACTCGGTGGATGATCCCGGCCACCAGCACCATCGATCGGGTAGCGGGGGTGGCTCCGACGCGCTTGAGCACCTTCTTCTCGCGGCGCGCCACCAGGTTGATGGCCGAGAAGATTCCCAGTTGCATGATCGAGAAGCTGATTATTCCCGGCCCGACGAAATCAATCGTGCTCAGGTTCCGGGTGGTGTTGGCGGTGGTGGTCACGGCCACCCGCGGCAGGTTGCCGGCCAGCGCCCGGTCGACGCCGTCGATGATCGAACGCAGCGTCGGCACGACAATCCCGATCGCGTCCTGATCGCGGTTGTCGTAGATGATCTCGGCTTCGGCCCCGCCCTGGCCGTCGAGCGCGCCGCCGAAGCCGGGCGGGATGACCAGCACCGCCTTGAGATCGCCCTCATCAAGCGCCTCGGTATTGGCCGCCAGATCGTCGACGGTGACTTCGAAAACCGGGTTGGCGCCGATCGCGGCGACGATTGCGCGCGTCGGCGCCGAATCTTCGCCCAGCACCAGGCCCACCGGATGGCTGGGTGGCCCGGAGAAGGCGCCGATGATGAACCCGATCACCAGGGTGAAGATCGGCGGGAACACAAAGGTAAAGAAAAGGGCGGTGCGGTCGCGCAGGAATTCGAGTGAGAACCCCCAAAACAGCCCTACGGTACCAGAGATCATCAATCGCGAATCCTTCGCCCGGTGAGCTTGAGAAAGACGTCCTCCAGGTTTGGTCGGTGCATCTGTAGGTCGTCGAGGGCGGCGTCGGATTGGGCTGCCAGGGACAAAACCGCCGGAATGGCGGCAGTGGCGTCGGTTACCGAAAGTTCGTACTCGCCGTTGACGCTGATCACGTCCTCAACCCCTACCAGCGACTCCAGTTCGCTCCCATCGATCTCGGCGGATGAATTGAAGGTGAGGGTCGCACCGCCGAAGTTGGACCGGATGAGGCCGCCGGGGGTGTCGGCGGCGATGATCTTGCCGTTGTCGACGATCACCAGGCGGTCGGCCAGCGTCTCGGCTTCGTCCATGAAGTGGGTGGTAAGGATCACGGTCGTACCGCGGGCCCTCATCTGCGCGACCACCTCCCAGAGCCGGCGCCGGGCCTGGGGGTCAAGGCCGGTGGTCGGTTCGTCCAGGAAGACCAGTTGTGAGTCCGAGAGCAGCGCCAGCGCCACCGCCAGGCGCTGTTGCTGGCCCCCGGAGAGGTTTTCGCTGTAGGCTTTCTGGCGCTCGGTCAACCCGACCAAATCCAGCAATTCGTCGACGTCGCGCGAGTTCTTATAGAAGGAGCCGAACATCTGCAGGTGCTCGCGCGCCGTGAGTTTGGGAAAGAGCGCCGAGGACTGCAGCTGGATCCCGATGCGCTCGCTGAGCGGGCCCTGCTGCGGGCCCGGGTCAAACCCCAGCACCGACACCACCCCCGAGTCCCGTTGGCGGATTCCTTCCAGGATTTCCACGGTAGTGCTCTTGCCGGCCCCGTTGGGTCCCAGCATGCCGAACACCTCGCCCGGTTCGACCGTAAATGAAATGCCGTCCACGGCTTTGACAGCGCCGTAGTGCTTGCGCAAGTCCTCGACCAGGACTATCGGTTCCATGGCACAAAAAGATCCGGATGTGAACGATTTGGGAGTGGCCGGCCGTGAATGCGCAGCCGGCCGATTATCGAAAACCGCCGTTCCGGCAGCACCTCCGGAGACAGCTGCGCAGCTCCCCGGGCGCGCAGGGGTCCTTCAGGTCAATGCCCGGCCGGCATCACCCAGATGTAGCGACCGACGTTCTCGTCGACGCGGACGTAGCGCCCGCCGACGCGCACGTCCATCATTCCACCGCGGCGACGATCGGCGATCCGCGCCAGTTGGCCCGGCGTGAGGCCAGACTGCTGGATGAATGTGAGCAGATCGGTCTGCTCCTCGATCAGTTCCGAAATCCGCCGCACTTCCACATCGGAGCCGACCGGGACCTGCGAGAGCTGCCAGAGCCCCTCGCGCGACCAGGTCCGCACGTTGCCAGGAATCGGGTTGCCGTGCGGACAGGTTTCGGGGTGCCCAAGCGCGGCCGAGATCCGCTCCTCCAGGCGCCCCGAAATCGCGTGCTCGAGCCGGTCGGCCTCTTCGTGCAGAGCCGACCACTCCAAGCCCAACTGGTCCTGCAGCCAGCGCTCGATCAGGCGGTGGCGGCGCACGATCCGTTCAGATCGGGTTCGCCCAGGCTCGGTCAATTCGATCAGGTTGTTGCTGCTTACCGCGATCCAGCCGTCGCGCACCATGCGCTTGATAGTGGCCGAGACGGTCGGCGCCGACACATCCAGGCGTTCGGCCAGACGGGCGGCTATAACCGGCATGTGCTCGTAATCGAAACTGGCGATCGCGAGCAAATAGTCCTCCACCGTGGGGGTGGAGTCTGGCCCTGGGTCAGCCTTCGTAGGATGCATTGATCCATTCTGGCACTGCGCCCGGCAGTCAGGATAATTCCGGAGATTTGCGTCCGCCCCTGACCCGCCGAAATATAAGTAGATGACCCCGGTCCTGGTAATGAAATTCGGCGGCACCTCGCTGGCCGACCCCGATCGCATCCTGAACGCAATCGGGCTCATCGATGAAGCGATTGACGAGGGCTACGCTCCGGTGATCGCAGCGTCGGCGATGGGCAAGACTACCGACGCCCTGATCGGCCTGGCGCAGCAGTTGGGCGCCGACGTTGACGGGCCCGATCGCGACCTGCTGCTCTCCACCGGAGAGGTCGTCGCCTGCGCGCTGCTCTCGGCCGCGCTCAATTCGCGCGGCCGCGACGCCGTCGCGCTGACCGGGCAGGCGGCTGGGATCGTCACCGACCAGCGCCATGGGCGGGCCCGGATCCAATACGTGGCCCCCAAGCGGCTACGCCACGAATTGGCGGCGGGACGCATCCCGATCGTGGCCGGGTTCCAGGGCGTCAGCCAGAACGGCCGCGTCACTACGCTGGGCCGCGGGGCGTCCGATACCACCGCCGTTGCCCTAGCAACCGCCCTCGACGCCGACCACTGCCGCATTTACACGGACGTGGATGGCATTTACTCGGCCGATCCGCGTCTGGTGCCGGCGGCGACCAAGATCGATCAGATCAGTTACGAGGAGATCCTCGAAATGGCGGTCCTGGGCGCGGGCGTAATGCATGCTCGCTCGGTCGAGGTCGCCGGCCGCAACCGCGTGCGCATCGAGGTTCGATCCAGCTTCAATTCAAACCCAGGGACGTGGATCATGCACTCCGACCAGATTGACATCGAAACCGGGACCGGCGTACGCGCCGTCGTCGACGACTCCGATGTCGCCCAGATCACGGTGGTCGGTGTGCCCGATCGCCCGGGGTTGGCGCACGCGGTACTGGCGCCGCTGGCCGCCGACGGAATCAGCGTCGACGTGATCGTGCAGAACATCTCCCACCAAGGCCTGAGCGATATTTCGTTCACCGTCCAGCGGGCCGATTACGACCTAGCCCTGACGACGACCACGGCAACCGCCGAAAGCATCGGCGCCGAGCAGGTCACGGCTGATCCGGAGTTGGCCAAACTCAGCCTGGTGGGGACCGGAATGGCATCCACACCGGGCGTTGCCGCAGCCATGTTCGGCACCCTGGCTGAGGCCGGAATCAACATTCGCAGCATTACCACCAGCGAGATTCGGGTAACCTGTCTAATCGGTCAGGAGCACCTGGCTAAAGGTGCCCGGGCATTGCACACGGCGTTTGGGTTAGATGCTCGAAGTTGAGATGGTGGTCGACAGCGTTCGACTCAACCTGGTAAACCCGTCGCGCACGATCTGGCTGCGCCAGAAAGACCGCCGCCGCTACCTGCCGATCACGATCGGCGGCCATGAGGCCGATGCCATCGCGATCAAGCTGGTCAACCTCAAAGACGACGCTCCGATGCGTCCCCTCACCCATGACCTGCTGCTGCAGACGATCGAGGTGCTGGGCTGGCGCGTGGAAAAGATTCTGGTGCGGGACCTGAGCGATCAAGTGTTCTACGCCGACGTCGTCCTGTTCCGGGGCGAAGAGGAAAAGGTCCTCGACGCAAGACCTTCGGATGCGATCGCGCTGGCGGTTCGGGCGGAAGTGCCGATTTTCTGCACCCAATCGGTACTTGACCGGGCTGGCCTGGAGCCCGACGACGACCCCGCCGAAACGACTGAAGAACCGGTCAGCGAGGAAAGCCTCAAACCGTTCGCCGAATTCATCGGTCAACTCGATCTGGACGATCTCGGCGACGATTGATGGCGGCGGTCATAGAATCGCCAAAAACTCCGGATTCAAGCCCGGATCGAGAGAGAGTTGGTGGGTAGGCAAGTGAGCGCCAAGGCCAACGGACAAACCGGTACCTGGAATGCCAAGACCGGCTTGGCCCGCATGCTCAAGGGTGGCGTCATCATGGACGTGACCACCGCCGCCGAGGCCAAGATCGCCGAGGAAGCGGGGGCCGTGTCGGTAATGGCACTGGAGCGCGTGCCGGCCGATATCCGCGCCCAGGGCGGAGTTGCCCGGATGTCGCCGGTCGACGTCCTGATCCAGATCAAGGAAACGGTCACGATCCCGGTGATGGCCAAGTGCCGGATCGGGCATTTCGTCGAGGCCCGGATCATCGAGGCGCTGGGGCTGGACTACATCGACGAGTCCGAGGTCCTAACGGTTGCCGACAACGCCCACCACGTTGACAAGCACGATTTCACGATTCCCTTCGTGTGCGGTGCGCTGGATCTGGGCCAGGCGCTGCGTCGCATCGGTGAGGGTGCGGCGATGATCCGCACCAAGGGCGAAGCCGGCACCGGCGACGTTGTCGAGGCGGTCCACCACATGCGCACCGTGCAGGGCCAGATCCGCTGGGTCTGCGGCCTCGGTTCGGATGAACTGATGGCAGCCGCCAAGGAGCTGCAGGCGCCCTACGAGCTGGTTGTCGAGGTAAATCGCAGCGGTTCTCTGCCGGTGGTCAACTTCGCCGCCGGCGGAATTGCCACGCCCGCGGATGCCGCGCTGATGATGCATCTGGGGGCCGAGGGCATCTTCGTCGGATCGGGGATTTTTAAGGCCGCCAAAGAAAAAGCGCTGGCGCAAGACCCGCAGCTGGATCTGGCCGACCCGGCCAACGTCGAGGCCTGGGCGCCGTTCGCGCGGCGTCTGGCGCGATCGATCGTCGAGGCGACGCTGCACTACGAACGCTTTGACCTGGTTGCCGAGGCCGCCCGCGGCATCGACGTGGCAATGTCCGGCATCGCCGCTGATTCGCTGGAAGTATCCGAACGACTGGCGCAGCGCGGCCACTGAAGTTGTCATCACCCGGACCCGATGGGCCGCTGGTCGGCGTGCTCGCCATCCAAGGCGATTTTGCCGAGCACTTGGGTGTGTTCAAACGCGCCGGCGCGCGCACCCTGGAGGTCCGCCTGCCGGATCAGCTCGCCGAATTGGACGGATTGGTAATACCCGGCGGTGAGAGCACCACGTTCGGCAAGCTGGCGCTGCGCTACGGGTTCATGCAGCCGATCCGCGATCTGGTAGCCAGCGGTAAACCGGTCTGGGGTACCTGCGCCGGATTGATCTTCCTGAGCCGCGATTGCGGTCGCGATCAGCCGCTGCTTGAAGTCATGGACGTGGCCGTGCGGCGCAATGCGTTCGGCTCCCAAGTCGACAGTTTTGAATGCGACCTCAACATGCCGGCACTGGGTCGGGAACCATTCCCCGGGGTGTTCATACGCGCCCCGCTGGTAACCGCCGTGGGTGGCGGAGTAAAGACCCTGGCCGCAATCGACGCCGGCGTGGTCGCGGTCGAGCAGGCGAATCTCCTGGGCACCTGCTTTCACCCGGAGTTGACCCGGGATCTGCGAATCCACCAATACTTCCTCAATAAAATTGCCCAGCAGAGGAAATTTCCGCGGAAGATCTAGCCCCGATCCGCAACGACGCAACATCCCGACCGCAGCGCCCGGGGGGCGCTACCGGGCTGGGATCGCAGCCGCAGCCGGGCCTGCGCTATGCCGAAACCGACGCGGCCGAACTCGAAGCGCTGCTGGACCTCCTGCCGCGATCGGTAGCCGAACCGATCCGCTCGCAGAGTGAAGCCAAAGACCTAATCGAGGTTGTGCTCGATGTCGGGCGGCGGCCGCTGGCGCGATTTCCCAACGGCGACGTCGAACTGGGAAGCTGGCTGATCGAGCCCGATACCCTGGAAGCGGCCGCGGCCAAGATCAGCAGTTTCGACGCCGACAACCGGGCTGGCGTGGTAGGCACGCTGCACCGGGTCTCGGCCATCCGCAACCGGCGCGGGCGCATCGTCGGACTGACCCTGCGCCGCGGTCGCGCCATCTACGGACAAGTGGCGATGGTGCGCGACGTCATCGACTCCCGCCGCTCGGTGCTGCTGGTCGGCCGCCCTGGCGTCGGTAAGACGACCCTGCTGCGCGAGATCGCCCGCGAATTGGCCGACGGCATGGGGCGCCGCGTACTGGTCGTTGATACCTCGAATGAAATCGCCGGCGACGGCGATATCCCGCATCCGGGGATCGGCAGCGCCCGGCGCATGCAGGTCCCGGCTCCGGACCGCCAGCACCAGGTGATGATCGAAGCGGTCGAAAACCACACGCCCGAGGTGCTGATCATCGATGAGATTGGCGCCATCGCCGAGGCTCGGGCGGCGCGCACGATCGCCGAACGCGGCATCCAGCTGGTGGCCACCGCGCACGGCAACAGCCTGCGGAATCTGATTACCAACCCAACCCTTAATGTGCTGGTGGGCGGGATTGAGAACGTGATCCTGGGCGACCGCGAGGCGAGGCGGCGGCGCACCCGCAAGGCGGTGTTGGAGCGCAGCGGAGCGCCTACCTTCGACGTCCTGATCGAGATTTCGCGTCGCAATCAGCTGCTGGTGCACACCGATCTGGCGCTGGCCACCGACGCCGTCCTGGCGGGGGAATCGCTGGCGGCGGAAATGCGCACGCTCGATTCCGACGGCGTCCAGATCGACCGCCGCACATTGCGGCCGGCGAACTCCGATTGGGCGCGGCTGGCCGAGGCGCCCGAGCAGGTGATTGCGGGCGCAACCTTCGACCCGCCACCGTTGGAGCCATATCTGCACGGAATCTCGGCGGGCAAGATCCGCAAGGCGGCGCGCGCGCTGGGGATAAAGGTGCGGCCGGTCCGGGAGCTGGGTCAGGCCGAAGTCCTGATTACGACGCGGTCAAGTTATCTGCATCGCGATGCGACCCTAGATCGCGCGATCGATCTCGACATGCCGGTTTTCGTGCTGGAAGGTACCGCAATCGAGAGGGTCCGCAAAGGCCTGGCCAAGGCATTTGCCGCACTGCGCCTGCAATCTGGTACTGGCGACGGGTCAATCGACTCCTATCTGACCAGCGCCTGAGCCGGCGCCGCCCCGTCTGAGCGCAACGGCACCGGCATGAACGCCTCCGCCGCCAATTCCGATCGCGGCATTCTGGTCACATTCGAGGGGATCGACGGGGCCGGCAAGACCCGCATGAGCCGACGGCTGCGCCGCCGCCTGGAGGAGGAAGGCGTCGCCACGCTATTGGTGCGCGAGCCGGGCGGAACTGAATTCGCCGAACATCTGCGCGCGACCTGGGAGCGCGAGAACCTCACGACGCCGACTTCGCCGCGGGTGGAGGCGCTGTTGTTTAACGCCGCCCGCGCCCATCTGGTGGAGCAGCGGATCCGCCCCGCGCTGGCCTCCGGACAGGTGGTTATCTGCGACCGATTCGCCGATTCGACAATCGCCTACCAGGGAGCCGACTCGGGCCTGGACGTGGACGATCTGGCGCGCCTGAACTACTTTGCGACCGCGCGCCTGGTGCCCGACCAGGTTTTCCTGCTCGACGTTCCGGCCGAACTGGGCCTGGCACGCAAAGCTGGCATGGCCCCGCACGCCGGCGAACTCAAGGGGATGGAGGTCCGCGGCGCTCGCTATCTGGACCGGGTCCGCAATCTTTACCTATCGCTCGCGGCAAATTCGCCCAACCGCTGGCACGTCTTAAACGGGCGCGAGGAGCCCGAAATCCTGATGCCTAAAATCTGGGCGCGGGTAGCATCCCTGCTGGAGCGAAAGATGACCGCTCCCACCGGACGCCGCCAGAACCAACTCTTGTAGTCCCCGACTCTTCGGCCGGGTTCCCAGGGAAAAGCAGTGACCGCGCGCGACAAGGCTGCAGCCGAGCACAACAAGCTCGTGATCGCCATCGTTCAGGACGAGGACGCCAATTCATTGGCCGACGACCTCGTCGCCAAGAACTTCGGGCTCACGCGCATCAATACCGCCGGCGGTTTCTTGCGCCAGGGGAACGTCTCGTTCCTCATCGGAACCCCCAGCGACCGCCTCGGCGAGCTGCTGAGCATCATTCGCGCCAACTGCCAGACCCGCACTCAGTACGTGAATCCGATACCGCCGATCATGGAACCGGGGGAGTTTTACATCCCCTATCCGGTCGAGGTTCAGGTCGGCGGTGCGACCGTATTCGTGGTCGACTTGGAGCGCTACGAGCGCCTTTAAGCGGCGTGGGCGCGATAGACGCCGATGACGACGCCGCGGATTTCCAGTCGATTGGTGTCGATCGGGTCCATCTCGGAGTTGGCCGGCTTTAGCAGATAGCGGAAGCGGCCGTTGCGATAGAAGCGCTTCAGCGTCGCCTGCTCGTCTTCCAGGATCGCCACCACGACTTCACCGTCGTTGGCGGTGTTCTGCCGCCGCACGATGACGCAGTCGCCGTCCAGGATGTGGTCGTCAATCATCGAGTCGCCGCGTACCCGCAGGGCATAGTAATCGCGCGGGTCGTCGGGCGAGACCGATTCCGGCAGCGGCACGTATCCCTGATGGTTGGTTATCGCCTCGATCGGCGATCCGGCCGCGATCATACCGGTAATCTGCGCCACCCTCACCTGTAGGCACTCGTCCGATTCCGGATCGTAGTTGGCGGTTATGCCGTGGGCTTCGCCGGTGCGCTTGATGTAGTTTTTGCGGTCCAGCGCCACAAGATGAGCCTGCACCGAAGCCGCCGAAAGGTCGAGTTGCTCGCCGATCTGGCGCACGCTCGGGCTGTAGCCGTGCTCGACTTGGAACGCTCGAATTACATCAAGCACCCTCCGTTGCTTTGCGGTCAACGATCGTGCCATCGCCACCTACCTCGAGTGCTGTTCATCTTTCATCAAGCTGTAATCATTCGAATGATCAGCTTTACAAATATTGTACAGCTTCAATCGAACTGCTTGCCGCAGCATTAAACAGGTTTCAAACTGGCCCCGATTCGCACAAATCGGCACCGATGAACGATGCCTCTGTCAAATAACCTAACTAGACGGCGCAAGACCCGCAGGGGTGCCTATTTTCTTTGCTTGACCTGATTCGACGCCTGATCCCTGAAATCGTCGGCCCGACCTCGGACGGTGAGCGCGCTCCGGATGCTCACGCCGAGGAAAAGATAGTCCCTGGCGAGGAGATCCAGCTGGGCCCCGAGGTCCGAATTGTCTTCGACTGGTTCGAAGTCAAGGGCCGGCGTTTCCCGCGCCTGGGAGAGCGCGCCCGCGGGGCCCTGCCCGAAGACGCCGCGCACTTCCGGCCCGCCGAAGCCGACGACTTTGGCCGATCGGTCCCGCGGCGCCACGAGATCTTCACCTACCTGACCGCCGACATGGCCGATCTGCTGGAGCGGATCGCCGAGATCGATACCAACCCGCGGCTCGGTTCGATGATGCTGATATCGGGACCGACCGGCTGCGGCAAGACGACTCTTGCCAAGACCTACTGCTATGCCGCTAACCTGCCGGTGACCGAATTGAACTTCTCCGGCGATTCGACGCTCACCGATTTCTTCCATCGAACCGAAGTGATAACCGATGCGTCCGGCACCCAGACCACTCAGGTGATGCTGGGGCCGGCGGCGGAGGCGATGCTCTACGGCAAGAAGCTGTTGATCAACGAATTGAACATGCTTCCGGCCGACCTCATGAGCGCGATCACTTCGGCGGTCGACACCGGCCGCTTGCTGCTCTCCTCGACGCGGATGGGCAACGTCGAAATCGCCCTGCACGAGGACTTTGGCATCATTGCCACCGCCAATCCCGACTACATTGGCACCTCGGAGATGGGCAAACCGCTGCGGCGTCGCTTCGGGGTGGGTTTGGGCGACATCGGCATGGGGTTTTTGCCACCTGAACAGGAAACCGATTCGCTGCTGGCCGAATTCGGCCGTATAAGACTGCTTTCAGCGGCCGGGATCGAGCCCGAATCCAGCGTCGCCGAGCGCCTGGTTGGAGTGGCCTATCGACTCCGCAACCATCCGGATTTCGGCGCCCGGATGCGCGATCGCATCTCGACCCGCGCGCTCCTGCACTGGCTGGCACTCGGCCACCTGACCGGACTGCCGCTCGCCGACATCGGCGCCCGCGCGGTGCTCACGATCGCTCCCAGCGACATCTACGCCGATGTCGTGAGAACCGCGGCCAAGATGTTGGGGGGATTGTGCGCCGCGGAGGGCCCGCCCCAGCACCTGGCCGGCGCCCTGGTGGATCGCGAGGGCCCCGAACCCGGCACCGCGGTGCCGCTGCCGGAGCTTGACCATCCGCTCGACGAGGAACCGGTCGCGGTCGCCGATTCGGCCGACGGAGCGTCGATCGAGCTCGCCGAGGGGATCCGGGTCGCGGTCGCCGCGCGCGAGGCGGCCGCACCGCTGCTTAGCGCTTTCGATAGCCACGGCCGGCCGATCAGCGACCGCTCGCAGTTGGCGTCGGTACGGTCCCAGCTGCGCCGCCAGCTCGACATCAATCTGCCCCAGCCGTTGGGCAACCCGCCCGAGAAGGAACGTGTCCTGCCGTGCTTGACTCAGTCCACCCACGGGGCCCTGCAGCTGGCCCAGAGCGCGGTCCTGCTCGGTTGGCCGGTGCTGCTACGCGGACCGTCAGGGTGCGGCAAATCGGCCCTGGCCCGGTCGCTGGCCGCGCAGTGGCAGTTGCCGGTGGTCGAGTTCTCCTTTACTGGCGAAACCGACAAGAGCGATCTGACTGCGGTCCGGCAGATGCGCAGCGGGCGCACGCGCTGGAACGTGCAGGCTTTCATGGAGGCGGTCCAGGCCGGTTATTTCGTGATCATCAACGAGTACAACCTCGCTTATCCGGATGTGCACTCGATCATCAACGGCCTGTTCGACAAGGCCGGGTTGGTCACCCTGCCCGACGGATCGCAGTTCCGCGCCCATCCGCATTTCCGGCTGGTGGCCACGGCGGCTCCCGACGGACCGGGGGTCAAGCCGCTCAACGAAGGCGTCGAGAACCGATTCGGGGCTGTAATCTCCATGGATTACCCGCCCCCGGCGGAAGAGCAGGCCATCCTGGCCGCGGTCGCCGCCCCGAGCGCCGACCCGGAACTGCTTGCATCACTGTGCCAGCTGGCGCACATCTCCAGACGGTTGCTGGCCGGTGAGTTGGACGAGCAGGCGGGCGAGGGATTCGGTAACATTCCCCCTGACCTGGCCTCGGGGGTCGCCGAACGCACTGCGCTAACCACGGCCGAACTGGTGATGCTCGCGCGCGGCTCCGATGACCGCCGCGAACTGGTGGCATGGTACCGACGCGGCGTCATCGAGGGCGCTGCCGAGGAAATAGTGCGCGTGCTGGAACCGGTCCTAGCCAACTATGGAATCGTCTGAGCACCTGGCGGCCGTCACTGGCGGCCGCACCGTCAAGAGCGGCGGGATCCTGCCCGGCGAGCTCGAACTGGCAACGCGCCTGATTCTGGGCGACCGGGATCTGGTGGTCCTGCCCGGTCCCTGGTGGGCTTTCATGCCCGATGAGGGCCTGATCACCTATCCCGAAGCCTTGACCCGCACCTGGTCGGACGAACGCCTGATCGGCGGGATGTGCCACCTGGTCGCCGAAGCCTTCTACACCGGCCGCCGCGGCAAGCACCGCATCGAGTATTGGCTGCGCCAGGAACGCCGCCACGGTTATCCGGCCGATTCATTGCGGCTTTTGGCAATGACCGTGAACGATCTGCGCGTCAACCGCCTCTACCTGCAGCAGCGTCCGGGAGCCGAACCGTATTTTTCCGAGCTCTACCGGTTGCTGCCGGACCTGGACCCCCGATCCGACGTGGGTGCCCCGCCGGACAGTTCGGGGTTCCTGCGTCCGCCGCACCACCTCTACCTTGATGCCCTTACGGCATCCTTCGTAAATCGGCGTTGGCCCGGCAACTGCGAGGCCCCGTTCACGCCGGAGATGGTCCAGACGGCTCTGGATCAAACACATCGCGACATCGAGCGCGCGATCGATTGCGACGACATCGAAGCGATGCTGCGCCGCCTAAGCGGGCGGACCGTCCGTACGTATGCCGCGATCATCGACGAATGGCAGGCACTCTCGCAGCAGACGGACCGGCCGGCCGGGCAGGAAGGCGGGCAGCCTAACACGCCCGCCGGCGACGAGGACGCAACGGCGGCTCGGGCCAACGCCGAGACCGGCGAAGGCGAGATCGGCGAGGAAGCGATGCAGCTGCGCGCCGGATCGGGCAGTTCGCAGGCGGTGCAAAGGGCCCGGCAACGCATCCAGCAGCGCAAGATCGCATCGCTGCGGGTGCGCGGCGCCCGCCGCCTGCTCGACCGCAAACGCGACTCGCACCAGAGCCCGCGCTGGGCGGCCGAACTGTTGGAGGCGATTCGCCGCGGGGAGGCCGACGAGCGAGTCGACTACGAGAACTTCGACTACCTGGCGGCGGCGCAGCGCCTGGAGGGCGGCATTAAGGCCACGGTAGAGGGTGACGGACGCCACCCGGGCCTGGCCCAGATCATGGATCGCCGCCGCCAGGGCGAGTCCGAGGCGCACCGCCGCCCGCGCAAGCGGCGCTCGGGCGAGACCGGCAACATCGACCTGCAGCGCCCCGAGCGAGTCCTCACCGACCCGATGAACGCTTTTCTCAAGGGACTGCGGGTGCCGCGTCAGGACCGTCAGCGCGACTTTGCCAGCTCCATCCTGCTGGATATCTCCGGTTCGATGGTGCAGAAGGGTTACCCCACCCGAAAATTCGACCGACTGGCCGATTCGGCCATCCTCTTCATCGAAATCCACGAACGCCTGCGAATACCGTTCGAGGTGATCGCGTTCTCGTCGCAGGTGACGCCGCTGTGGACGTTCGAGGAATGCAGCTGGCCGCGCCAGCTTTCGGGGAGGGCCGCCCCGTATGAACCGCGCGACCACGCCGACATCTTCAAGCGCCTCTATGACCTAGATCACAAGGACACCGACGACGCCGGGGCCCTGGCGGTGGCCCTGGAGCGTTCGCGCGAGCAAAAGGGCCTAAAAAGCGTCTTTGTCGTCACCGATGGCATTTCGTCGGATCCGGCGCTGCTGCGGCGGGCGCTGATCGATATGCATCGTCGCAACCAGGCGGCGCTACCGGACCAGCGCTACAAAGTGCTGGCGTTCGGCGTAGGCGTGGTCAAATCCGAGTTCCAATTGGCCTACCAACCCACCCACGACGGCAAGCCGCTGGCATCCTGTTCCGGCGCGGTGGTCGAGAACGTGGCTTCGTTGCCCGAGATAATCCGCACCGCCGTCGACGAGCGCATCCGTCACCTTTGATTGGTCCGCCGGGGGCAATCTGCTATCCGACGGCTCACTTATAATCCGGTTTTGAAACCCCGATTGCGACCGTCGAGCCGCCCTAGTCACTGGTTGGCGGCGCACGTGTAGCGGGGCCAACCTCCCACCAGGTCAGGACGAGCACAACTTGCCCACGCCAACGGCGATAAAACGTCAGATACGCGAATTTGCGCCGGACACTGATTACGACGAACTTACGGGCATGGGCGATTTGCTCGGGCAGGGTGCGCACGAAGTAAAGCTGCTCACGCGCGGTGAACTAGTCACCGGGCGAGTGATGCGGATCTCGGGCGAAGAGGTGATGGTCGACGTCGGCCTTAAATCCGAGGGCGTAGTCGTGGGCCGGGAACTTTACGACCCCCATTACATGGATGGTCGACTCGACCTGGACATTGGCGACGAGATCGATGTCTTCGTGCTCCAACCCGAAGGCGACGCCGCCGCGATGCTCTCCATCCGCCGCGCTTTCCAGGAAAAGCTCTGGCAGGAGACCGAACGCATTTACCAAGAGGGCACGGTAGTCGAGACGCGTGTGACCGAGTTCAACAAGGGCGGCGTGCTGGTCGATGTCGGGCCGCGCGGTTTCGTGCCGATGTCGCAGCTGACTTCCCTGGGGCCATCGATCCCGCGCGACCAACGCGAGGAATTGGCCGAGTTGCTGGCCTCCCTGGTTGGCAGGACCATCCGGGTCAAGATCATCGAGATGGACAAGCGTCGCAACCGCCTCATCCTTTCCGAGCGGGCAGCCGAGCGCGAGGCCCGCGCCAAGCGCCGCGACGCCCTGCTGGGGCGCTTCAAGGTCGGTGAGGTGGTCAAGGGCCGAGTCTCCAACCTGGCAACCTTCGGCGCCTTCATCGACCTGGGCGGGGCCGATGGCCTGGCTCACATCTCCGAGCTGGCCTGGAGCCGCGTCAGCGATCCTGCCGAGGTGATCAGGGCGGGCGATGAGATCGACGTCTACATCCTCGCGCTGGACCGGGTGGACAAGAAGATCGCCCTTAGCGTGCGGCGGACCAAGCCGGATCCCTGGAAGGACATCGAATCGCGTTACTCGGTCGAGCAGGTCGTGGACGGAACCGTCACCAACCTGGCGACCTTTGGCGTGTTCGTACGCCTGGAAGATGGGATCGAGGGGCTGGCGCACGTGGCCGATGTCGAGGACGGGGCCATGGTCGGCTTCCGCGAGGGCGACGTCCGCAAGTTCAAGATTCTCAATATCGAGACCCGCCGCCGCCGGATCCGGCTGCTGCCGTCCGATGCCGCCCCGGGGCGAGAATTGGAACACCTGCAAGCGTCGGACAGCGAGGGCGGGACGATCGTGGGCACGGCCGAATACTCCGGCCCGCGGCAGGCCGCTGGAGACTGATCCGCGCAACCCGGAATTAAGCCCATCGCGGCGATCCAATCGCCCGAAGCGGCCCGCTATTGGTAAAAATTGGATAGCTGGATCTAGTTGGGGGTTGGAAAGTGAACGAGCGATTGGACAAGTTCACTGAACGCGCCAAAAAAGTCTTGGTCTATGCCCAAGACGAAGCCACGCGTTTCAACCACACCTACATCGGTACCGAACACCTCCTGCTGGGTCTGTTGCGCGAAGGCGACGGAATCGCAGCCAAGGCCCTGGGCAACCTCGGGGTCGAGTTAAACAAGGTGCGCTCGGCGGTCGAGTTCATCATCGGCCGAGGCGAGAAGGTTGTCGTTCAGGACATCAACCTGACTCCGCGCGCCAAGCGCGTGATCGAGTTGGCGGTCGAAGAGGCACGCCGCCTGGGTCACAACTACATCGGCACCGAGCACCTTCTGCTGGGGCTGGTCCGTGAGGGCGAAGGCATCGCCGCCGGCGTGCTCGAGAGCCTGGGCGTGAATCTGGAGAAGGTCCGCGCGCAGGTCGTGCGAGTCGTCTCGCAGGGGACGGCCGAGGCCAAGCGGCCCGGTCGCAGCGCGCGCCGCAAGTCCTCCTCCACCCCGGTTCTCGATTCGCTCGGGATCGATCTGACCGCGGCCGCCCGGCGTGACGAGTTGGATCCGGTGATCGGGCGCGCGGAAGAAATCGATCGCGTAATCCACATCCTTTCGCGGCGCACCAAGAACAATCCCGCCCTGGTTGGCGATCCCGGGGTCGGCAAGACCGCGATCGTGGAAGGGCTGGCCCAGAAGATCGTTGTCGGCGACATTCCCGAAAGCCTGCGTGACCGACGTCTGCTGACGCTCGATATCGGACTTCTGGTGGCCGGCACCAAGTACCGCGGCGAGTTCGAGGAACGCCTCAAGAAGGTCATCGAGGAAATCCGCAGTTCCAACGACTGCGTGATATTCATCGACGAGTTGCACACCCTGGTCGGGGCTGGCGCCGCCGAAGGCGCCATCGATGCCGCCAACATTCTCAAACCGGCGCTGGCGCGCGGTGAACTGCAATGCATCGGCGCCACCACCGCGGACGAATACCGCAAGTACGTGGAGCGCGACGCCGCCCTGGAGCGCCGCTTCCAGCAGGTGCGGGTGCGCGAATCCACGATCGAGGAAACTACCGCAATCCTGCTGGGGGTGCGCTCCCGCTACGAGGAGCACCACGGCGTGGAGATCACCGATGCGGCCGTGGTCTCGGCGGCGGAAATGGCCGGACGCTACGTGACCGACCGCTTCCTGCCCGACAAGGCGATCGACGTGATCGACGAGGCCGCCGCGCGGGTCAACATCCGCGCCGGATCAACCTCGTCGGCGCTGCGCGAGCTGCAGCGTCAGATCGAGGCACTGGTGCGCCGCAAGGACGCCGCGATTTCGCGCTCGCGTTTCGAGGAAGCCGATTCCCTCCGCGAAGAGGAGCGCGATCTGCGCGCCAAGGCCGAGGCGATGGAGACCGACTGGCTGGAGAACCGCGCCCGTGAAGCGCCCAAGGTGCTCGAGGAAGACGTTGCCCAGGTGGTCTCGGTCTGGACCGGGATCCCGGTGCATCGCATCGCCGAAGAAGAGTCCAAGCGCCTCCTGCACATGGAGGACGAGCTCCACCGCACCGTGATTTCCCAGGACGAAGCCATTGCCACCCTGTCCAAGGCGGTGCGTCGTGCCCGGGCCGGATTAAAGGACCCCAAGCGCCCCATCGGCAGCTTCATCTTCATGGGACCGACCGGGGTTGGCAAGACGCTGCTGGCGCGCGCGCTGGCTGAGTTCCTGTTCGGCAGCCAGGAAGCGCTGATCCGGATTGACATGTCTGAGTACATGGAGCGGCACTCGGTGTCGCGCCTGGTAGGCGCCCCGCCGGGGTACATCGGCTACGACGACGCCGGGCAGCTGACCGAGGCGGCGCGACGGCGCCCCTATTCGGTCATTCTGCTGGACGAGATCGAAAAAGCCCACCCCGATGTCTTCAACGTGCTCCTGCAGATGATGGAAGACGGGCGCCTGACCGACTCGAAGGGTCGCACGGTGGACTTCCGCAACACCGTCCTGATCATGACCTCGAACATCGGCGCCAAACAGATCAAGCGCGTCGGCGGCCTCGGGTTTTCCGGGGGCGATTCCGAAAAGGGCGATGAAGATTTCTACCGCGACATGAAGGCCAAGGTAACCAGCGAGCTCAAAAAAGCGTTCCGGCCCGAGTTCCTCAACCGCATCGACGCGTCGGTCGTCTTCAGATCACTGGGCAGGGCCGATATCAACCAGATCGTAGACCTGGAGTTGGATAATCTGCGCTCAAGACTGCGCGAGCACGAGATCGAGATCGAACTCTCCGCGGACGCCCTGCGCCTGCTGGCCGAACGCGGCTACGATCCCGATTTCGGGGCCCG
The DNA here is from genome assembly GCA_965217845.1 of Chloroflexota bacterium. Classification (GTDB taxonomy): domain Bacteria; phylum Chloroflexota; class UBA11872; order UBA11872; family VXNJ01; genus VXNJ01. The sequence continues at coordinate 963,259 of OZ244573.1, read as the reverse complement.
GCCGCTGCGCCGGGTGATCCAGCAGTTGCTCGAGGACCCTTTGGCCGAAACGCTGCTGGCGGGCGATCTGCCCAGCGGCGCCAAGGTGATGGTCGCTCGCGATGGCGACGAGCTGGTCACCCAAGTTCTGGAACCGCTCGAAGTCTGACGCCCCGCCGGCCGTTACCGCGGACCGGGGCACTACAGTTGCCGCCGCCAGTCCAGTGAGCATGGCCGAATCCAAACCCGATTGCCTGGCCCTGTTGCTGGCGGCCGGGTCCTCGATTCGTTTTGGGGCCGACAAGCTGCAATCCGATCTGGGCGGCCGACCACTGCTGGCCTGGGCCTTGGCAGCTCTGGTCGATAACCCGCAAATCGGGGCCGTCCAGGTGGTCGGATCGGAATCGAACCTTGCCTGGCTGCAGCTGCTGGCCGAAAACGCCGCAAGCCCCAAGTTGCTCCCGCCTTGCCGGGGCGGACGTGTCCGCTCCGAATCAACCCTGCGCGGCCTTGAAGCAGGCGGGGGAGATTGGGAATGGGTGCTGGTCCATGACGGCGCGCGCCCGTTCCTTAACCAGCAGCTTATCGGCGATGGCCTGGCGGCGGCGCGGTCGGTCGGCGCCGCCATCGCGGCGTTGCCGGCGCACGATACGGTGCAAATCGTAGATCGCGACGCGCTCATCGTCCAGACCCCCGAGCGACGCCGCGCCTTCCTGGCCCAGACACCGCAGATCGCCCGCCGCCGGACCCTGCTGCGAGCGCACCGGCAATTTGCCGCCGTGCTGTCCCGGTTCACCGACGAGGCCTCGCTGCTGCGCGCGGTGGGGCAGCCGGTGGTAGTCTTTCCCGGCGACCGCAATAACCTGAAAATAACCGGGCCCGCCGATCTAGCCCTGGCCCGGGCGATCCTGGCCGAAACCGACCGCCAACCCCAAGAGCCGGAATTGAAGATGACCCAGAAACGCATCGGCCAAGGCCATGACCTGCATCGCCTGGAGGCGGGCGGACCGCTGCGACTGTGCGGCATTGACGTGGGCGCGCCCTATTCGGCGGTCGGCCACTCCGACGCCGACGTGGGGATCCACGCCTTTATCGACGCCCTGCTGGGCGCCTTGGGGCTGGGCGACATCGGGAGCATGTTTCCCGACTCCGACCCCACCTACGCCGGCGCCAATTCGGCCGATCTGCTCTGGGAGGTCCACAACCAGGTCCGCGAGCGCGGTTGGCGGATCGAAAACGTCGATATGACCATTCATCTCGAGAGTCCCCGGCTGGCCGCGTATTTCCCTCTGTTTACGGCCCGCTTGGGCGGCATAACCAATGTCACTCCCTATCGTTTCAGCGTCAAGGCCAAGACCGCCGAGGGCCTGGGCGCGATCGGGAATTCTGAAGCAGTGGCCGCCGACTGCATCGTGCTGCTGGCAAAAATCGGCCGCTGAGCCGGTCGTCCCCGCACCCATTCCGCAAATACAATTTCGCGGGAATGCGACGCCGGTCGCCCAAGCCCCCCTCCCGACTCCGATGACCAGCCAGGATCCAGCTAACTGGGACTAAACATCCGTGACACGGCCACCCGCGATCTGATCGCCGTGGCCGATGGCGACGGCCCGGTCGCGCTGTATGCCTGCGGCATGACGCCGAAGGACAAACCGCACATCGGCCATGCGCGTGTGTTTGTGATGGTGGACGTGCTCAGGCGCTGGCTCGAATTTCTGGGGCGGGAAGTCAAACACGTCCAGAACTTTACCGACGTGGACGACAAGATCATCGAGCGGGCCCGCCTCCAGGACCGCGATCCACTCGAATTGGCGCGCGCCAATTCGGACGCCTATTTTTCGGTCATGGACCGCCTCGGCGTGCGCCGCGCGCACCTGTATCCGCGCGTTACCGACAACATGGCCGAGATCATCGCCGCAATCGGCGAGCTGATTGATCGCAGGCACGCCTACGCAACCTCCAGCGGTGTCTATTTCGAAGTTGCCACCTGGCCCGGTTACGGATACCTTTCAGGTAGGCGCGGCGAGGAGCAACTGGCCGGCGCGCGCGTGGCGGTCGACGAGGAGAAACGCGATCCGCGCGATTTTGCACTCTGGAAACGCCACAAACCGGGCGAGATCTTCTGGGAAAGTCCCTGGGGCCAGGGACGCCCGGGCTGGCACATCGAGTGTTCGTCGATGATCCGCGCCCACTTGGGGCCCACGATCGAGATTCACGCCGGCGGCTCCGACCTGATCTTCCCGCACCACGAAAACGAGTGCGCCCAGGCCGAGGCCGGTTTCGGCGTGGACCGGTTCGTTCGCTGCTGGTTCCATGTCGGGATCCTTCGCATCGGCGGCGAGAAAATGGGGCACTCGCTCGGCAACTTCCGCACCCTGGAGTCTTTGCTGGAGTCCTACGAACCGGCGGTGCTGCGCTACTACCTGGTGTCCACCCACTACCGATCGCTGGTCGAATTCGGCGACGATTCGCTGTCGCAGGCCGAGGCCGCGCTGGCACGTCTGCGCGGCCCGTTGCGCGTCGAACCGGCCCTCGTCGGCCCCGCCGACGACGACCTGGTTGGGGCGGCTACCGGGGCACGCCGGCAATTCATTGAATCCATGAATGATGACCTGAACACCACCGAGGCGGTGGCAACCGTCTTCGGCCTGGCCCGCGATATCAATCGTCGCGCCGGGCAGGTAACGAGCGCCGCCCTGGACGAGGCCCGGGCCATCTACCGCGAGCTGGTCGAGGTGCTGGGAATCGAATTGGAGCCATCGGCACAACAGGATGGGGACGCCGGCGCGCTGGTCGATCTGCTGCTGGGGTTGCGCACCCAGCTGCGGGCGGAGAAGAATTTTGCCGTGGCCGATCAAATCCGCTCCGCGCTCAGCGATCTCGGGTACGTCATCGAGGACTCGCCGAGCGGCAGCAGCTGGCGTCGCACTTGATGGGCCCGGGAATGGATTCAGTCCACCTGCAGCAAATGGCCTTTCACGCCTACCACGGGGCGCACCCGGAGGAAAAGGTGCTCGGCCAGCGATTCTTCGTCGACTTGACCGTTAGCGGCGACTTTACACAAGCCGGCCAGTCCGATGATTTGGCGGATGCGGTCGACTACGGCCCCATCTATCGGGCGGTGCGCGAAATCATGGAGGGTGAGCCGGTGAATCTGCTGGAACACCTCGGCGAAAGAATCTGTCAGTCGGTGCTCTCGCTCAACCCTCGCATCCGCGCCGTCGAGGTGGCCATTAGCAAGCCCTCCGCGCCCGTTGCCGGGGTCTTGGCGGGAGCGACGGTCACCATCCGCCGCCAGGCGCCGGAGACCGGCAACTAACTTAGCATTGTTGGCCCGCGCGTCGCTGCCCAGTCGGCGCCCTTATGCCCACGACCATTCCAGGGGAGTTCTGCAGTGCCCGACCGAGAATTGATGGTGGCCGCGGTCCGTCAACTGCTGATCGGGCTCGGTGAAGACCCCGATCGCGACGGATTGGCCGGCACCCCGGAGCGGGTTGCCCGCATGTACTCCGAGTTGTTCGCCGGCATTAACGCCGATCCGGACGAGGTCCTGGATACCACCTTCGAACAGCCATTCGACGAGATGGTGCTGGTGCGCAACATCACCGTGCAGTCAATGTGCGAGCACCACCTGATGCCATTTGTCGGGCGTGCCAGCGTCGCCTACATCCCGGGCGAGCGCATCGTCGGGCTGAGCAAGATCGCGCGCGTGGTCAGGATCCTCTCCAGCCGGCCCCAGGTCCAGGAACGTCTCACCAATCAGATTGCCGATTCGATCGAACGGGTGTTAAACCCCCGCGGCGTGGCGGTACGGGTCGAATGCGCCCACATGTGCATGAGCCTGCGCGGGATCAAGGATTCGGACAGCACGATGGTGACCACGGTCACCCGCGGGCTGTTTCGAACCAACCCCTCCACGCGGGCCGAATTCCTGGCCACGGCGACGATGCCGAGCGGGCGCGGCGTTTGAGGATTTCTGCCAGGCAACTTTCCAGATCGCGCCTTAAGACGTAACGCCCGGCAATCCGCTGGTCATTCGGCGGGTTACTCCTGGCCGCTATCCCTGGCCCAGGTCTGCGGATTTAGCCCGGTGAATTCACCAAGCAACTGTTTGGCTTCGTCCAGGTCAAGATCGGTTACCTCGACCCCATGCCGCAACATCAAGTCCAGCGCATTCGGTTCCTGAAAGTTCTGTGATTCGGCAATGACCACCCTGGAAATGCCGAAATGGACAATCGCTCCGGCGCACATTTTGCACGGCATCAGCGTCGAGTACATGGTCATGCCGCGAAAGTCCTGAATTGACTTGCCGGCGTTATTTAGGCAATTTATTTCGCCGTGCATGACGCAGTCCGAGTCCTGTAGACGCCGATTGCGGCCGGTTGCAACCAGTCGGTTGTTCGCATCTACCAGCGCCGCTCCGATGGGGATGCCACCCTCCGCCGCTCCGGTGCGCGCCTCCTCGAGCGCGGCTCTCATGAATTCGTCCAATCCGATGCTCCTTCCGGGTGATCTCCCGACAAGGCGCTTGTTGCCGCCGAGTCGTTGAAGTGGGCAAATGTCTGGGATTTCGACTCGAGTTGGCCGACCTGCCCGGCGCGCCGATTCTAGGTCCCGCCCATTTCAGGGTATGAGTGGCAGATTCTTGCCCGAGCACCGTTCGGGAAATCGGAATCAGCTGCGTGAATGTGGCAGCGATTCCGCCAATGAAATTTTCCGGAAGCGCTTCAGGTCCCCAGCCCGGATCACGAAAACGGCGCTTTGCGTTAGAAACCGGGCAAGGCGCATCGGTAGCCGCGGCGCTACGGCACCCATTTGCGGTACTGTACGCATTCGATACCCTCAAGGTCCGAGTTCTGCGTCCAAACCTGGGGTTCAACTTGGCGGGCGGTGGCCAGGATGACGCTGTCGGCCATCGGCAGTTTTGATGCAACGCCCAATCGACCGGCGTTTATGGCCAGCGCCGCGTCCAGGTCAATCACAATTCCTAGTTGCATCGCCGCCACTACGCGCAGCGCCGCGTCCTCGCCGCGTTGCCGCAGCACATTTTCAATAACTTCGAACAGCACCAGTGTGGGAACGATTTGCGACTCTATGTCCTCGACAGGCGGCGCAAAGAATGGAGCGTTGCGACGATCGGCAAAATACTCGAGCCACGCGCTGGAATCGATTGCGTTCAACCCCGATCCGCCTCGCGGTCAACCATCGTGTCGATTCCAGTCAGGTACCCTCGCAATTGCGCGGCTGATTGCACAGGCACCAACTCAATTCGCCCGCCCTTGGCGATCGCAGGAACCGATTGCCCGGGCTTGAGGCCAAACCGTTCGCGGGTCTCCTTCGGAATCACTATTTGGAACTTGGGCGAGATCGAGGACGCTTCCACTTTCATCCCTATCGATGTACATAGCGCATTCCGCTGATCGTATCGAAGGCACTTACCCCAAACTTTCAAGCACAACGATCCCGCGACCACTTCAACGAAGAAATAGCGAGCGAGCTTCTGGTGCTGATAGGAGATGAAGCAACCCAGCGCCTTCGCCGATTTCCCGCGAGCGCTAAGCGGCGGTGGACGCAAACGACGACCATTCGGTCGTTCCGCGGCCTATTCCTCCACCGCGCGGCAACTGGTGCAGAGACCGATGAGTTCAATCTCCTGGCGCTCGATCTGGATCTCCGATTGATCTGAAAGCTCGCGCACTCGCCGATCGGAGATCCCGGGCCGAAATTCATGCACTTTCCCGCAGCCCCGGCAGACCACGTGATGATGGTCGACCCCGGTGGCAGCCTCGAAATGGGCATGTTCTTCGGTGAAGTAATGCCCGACCACGAGATTGAGCTCTTGCAGCAGCGCTAGCGTACGGTAGACGGTGTTAAGGCTCATGCGCGGGTCCCGGACCGCCGCCTGCAGGTAGATCTCGCGCGCTTCCAGGTGGTCGGGGGCGCCGTCGATGATGTCGGCGATCAGCAGCCGTTGCGGCGTGCGTCGGGCACCGGAACGCTCCAGTCCCTCGCGGACCGTCCCCGGCTCCTCGGTCGCAAACCCCGTCGAAGTCACTTGGACAACTCGACGGCGATCTGGCGATTGACGACGCCCGGATTGGCCTTCCCGCGGGTGGCCTGCATGACCTGCCCGACCAGGAATCCGGCCGCCCGCTTCTTGCCGGCGCGAAAGTCGGCAACCGCCTTGGGATTGGCGGCGATTACTTCCCGGACCACCGCACGCAGGGCATCGGCGTCGGAGATTTGCTCGCCCATCTTGCTGGCCAATTCGGCCGCGGGCTGCCCACTGAGGACCATTTTCTGAAGGATTTCGGCCGCCATTCGCACGCTGATGCGGCCGGCGTCCTCGAGTTCAAGCAGCTCCACCAGCCCCGCCGCGCTAATCCGGCCGTCGGCCAGCGCCACGCCTTCGGCCCTAAGATGCTGGACCAATTCGTTCAATACCCGGTTGGCCAGTCGGCGTACGTCCGGGTAGGATCCGCGCGCCTCCTGGAAGAACGCGAGCAGCTCGCGGTCCGAGACCAGTTGATCGGCGTCGGCGCCGACTATGTCGAACTCGGCCAGTTCGGCCCGGATCTGGGCCGGCAGCGGCGGCATATGCGCGCGCAGCCGTTCAACCATCTCCGGGGCCACGTGCAGCGGCGGTAGGTCGGGTTCGGGGAAGTAGCGATAGTCGTGGGCGTCTTCTTTGACCCGCTGCGAAAGGGTCTGAGCGCGCGCCTCCGACCAACCGCGGGTCTCCTGGACCGGTGGGGCCGAGGTCTCCTCCCAGACCCGCGCCTGGCGCACTTCCTCGAAGGCCAGCGCCCGCTGCACCGCCCGGAAGGAATTCATGTTCTTGATCTCGACCTTGGAATTGCCCATCGGCTGCCCCCGCGGCCACACCGAGATGTTGGCGTCGCAGCGGAAAGCGCCCTCCTGCATCTGACCCGAGGAAACCCTCAGATGCACCAGGATGTCACGTAGCTCGCGCAGATAGGCATCGGCCAGTTCGGGCGAATCCATGTCGGGCTCGGAGACGATCTCCATCAACGGAACCCCGGAACGATTGACGTCCACCAGCGAGCGTTCGAGGCCGTCGGGGTCGCGATCATGAATCATCCGCGCGGTGTCCTCCTCGAGGTGCACACGGGTGATTCCGATCCGCCGCGGTGAGCCGTCGGGGCCGACGATCTCCAGATGCCCGCCAAGGCAGAGCGGAAGATCGTACTGCGAGATCTGGTACCACTTGACCAGGTCGGGATAGGAATAGTTTTTGCGGTCCCACTTGGTGGCGTCGGCAACCGTACAGCCGAGCGCCAGTCCGGTGCGGATGGTCATTTCAACCGCGCTCCGATTGGCCACCGGCAATACCCCGGGCAACCCCAGGCAGACCGGACACACCGCGGTGTTGGGCGCCAGTTCGGCGACGTCGGCGCGGCAGCTGCAGAACATCTTCGAGGCCGTCAGCAGCTGGGCATGGACCTCGAGCCCGATGACGGTGTAGAAGTCGGAGGCCACCGCTTAAACCGCCCGCGCCGGCGCCTGATGGGCCACGTGCGCGGCACGCTCGAAAGCATTGGCCGCCTGCAACAGGGTTTTTTCCTGCAGCTCGCCCGCGATCAACTGCAATCCGACCGGAAGGCCTTCGGCGAACCCGCAGGGAACCGACATCGCCGGCAGCCCGGCGATGTTGGCCGGAATCGTGAGCACGTCCGAAAGATACATCGACATTGGATCGCCGGACCGCTCGCCGAGTTCGAAAGCGGTTGTCGGACTGGTGGCGGCCAGGAGCAGGTCACACTGCTCGAAGGCGGCATCAAAATCGGCCCGGATTAGGGTCCGCGCCTTCTGCGCTTTCAGATAGAAGGCATCGTAGTAACCGGCCGAGAGGGCGTAGGTGCCAAGCATGATGCGGCGCTTTACCTCGGGCCCGAACCCGGCCCCGCGGGTCCGCGACATCATCGCGTCGACATCATCTCCGGGGACCCGTAGTCCATAGCGCACGCCGTGGAAGCGGGCCAGGTTCGATGATGCCTCGGCCGGCGCCAGGACGTAGTAGGTCGAAAGCGCATAGCGGGTGTGGGGGAGCGAGACGCGGATGGGTTCGGCGCCAAGATCGGCGAACAGGGCAATCGCATCCATTACCGCCGTCTCCACCCGCGGATCGAGCCCGGCCGCGAAGTACTCCACCGGAACCCCGATCCGCAGGCCGGCAATGCTCTGGCCAAACCCCTGGTCGAATTCCTCCGTCGGCAGGTACAGGCTGGTCGAGTCGCGCGCATCGTGACCGGAAACAGCGGTCAGGACCGTGGCCGCATCGCCGACCGTCTTGGTGATCGGCCCGATCTGGTCAAGCGAAGATGCGAACGCCACCAGGCCGTAGCGCGAAACCCGTCCGTAGGTGGGTTTTATCCCGACCACCCCACAAAGCGCGGCCGGCTGCCGAATCGAACCGCCGGTGTCACTGCCGAGGGCGGCCACCGCCAAATCCGCCGCCACCGCCGCCGCCGAACCGCCCGAGGATCCCCCGGGCACTCGTTGCAGATCCCACGGATTGCGCACCGGGAAGAAACCCGAATTCTCGTTCGACGAACCCATTGCGAACTCGTCCATGTTGGTCTTGCCCAAAAAGACCGCCCCGGCCTCGCGCAGACGCTCCACGACGAAGGCGTCATAAGGGGGAACGAAATCGGCCAGCATCCGGCTGGCGCAGGTCGTTCTCACCCCACGCGTGGCCAGGACGTCCTTTAGCGCGATCGGGATCCCGGTCATGGGCCCGGCGCTGCCGGCGGCGATGCGCGCGTCGGCAGCCCGCGCCTGCTCCAGCGCCAGTTCAGCGGTGACGAGCAGGTATGCGCCCAGGCTCGGGTTCAACGACTCGATCCGGTCAAGATAGGCACGCGTTAATTCCAGCGATGAGAACTCGCCCGCCGCCAGTCCGGTGCCGGCGCCGGCCAGCGAAAGCGCGCAAAGATCTCTCACTGGTCCAGAACCGCCGGCACGGCGAAGAATCCCGCCCGCGATTCGGGGGCGTTGGCCATTACCTGCTCGTGCGGCAGCGAGGGGCGGACCTCATCATCGCGCAGCGGCAGTTCGGTCCTCACGACCATCGCGGTCGGGGCAATCTGATCGGTCTCCAGCTGCTCCAGATCGGCAAAGTGTCCGAGGATCTGGCCCAATTCCGCCTGCAGGCGCTGTTTTTCGCCGTCGGTCAACTCCAGCCGCGCCAACCGCGCGACATGCTCGATCGTGGCCGCATCCAGACCCGGCCGGGGATCCTGTTTTGTAGTAGCCAATTTGCCCCGCATAAGAAATCGAGCCGTCAGGCGGATCTGCCGGCTCGAGATGGAAAGACCATGTTTTACAGAGTTTAGGAGTCGCTCGCCCCAAAGGTGCCGGCAGCGCCCTTAGAATGACTCCGTTCGACGACCCGGCACCCGGGTAATGCGAGAGCGACGCGGCCCATGGATCTCCCGCTAATCCCTTCCTTTCACCCGGCGACCATTCGCCTGGGGTTATCGCTGGAGGAACGCTGCCGGATTGCCGGCGCAGCCGGCTTCGCCTATACGATGGTCAGCCTGCAGGAAGCGGTCGAACTCGACCGTGACCGCGGTGACGGCGCCTTCGCGGCGCTGCTTGCAGAGCACGGCCTCAAGGGCGGCGGCATGAGCGGCGTTCCAGCCTCGACGGCCGGCGCCGAGGATTACGCCCGCGATTTGGACGCGCTGCCCGAGCGCTGCGAAATGGCGCGGGCGCTGGGCGGCAGCAACATCATGCACTTTGTCCCCAATCGTTCGCACCTGCCCGAACCCGAGTTCGAGGCGCAAGTGATAAAACGACTGGCCGATATCGGCGCCGTGCTCGCCAATTACGACTTGAAGCTGGCGATCGAATGGCTGGGGCCGCAACAGCTGCGGGATGAACCCTATCCCTTCCGGACCGGCATCCAGATGGCCCTCGACCTGGCCGACGCCAGCGGCCAGGCCAACATCGGAATCCTGGTCGACCCCGTGCACATGTGGGGCGCCCGCCAGGTCATGGCCGACATCGAACGGCTGGCCTCGGGCAGGGTGTTCGCAGCCCATATTGACGACTTTCCCGAAGGCGACCCCGACGTGCTGGTCGACTTGGACCGGATCATGCCCGGTGACGGAATAATCGACCTGGCCGGCTTCTGCCGCCACACCGTCGCCGCCGGTTACCGGGGCTCGATCGAAGTAGAGCTGTTTAATCCCGTCATCCGCCGCGGCGACCCAGTCGAGGTTGCGCGCGAGGCCCGCGTCAAGACCGCGGCGGTAATCTCGGCGGCGCTGGAATAACGCCCCGCCGGCGGACCGACGGCGCGTCCGTCCCCGGTTGAATCCACCACCGGCCCGCTCCCGCCGTCAAATCCTGTTCGGCGGCCTGGCCCTGGCCGGGGTGCTGGGGATCGGGGCGGGCCTGTACACAATCCTGCGCGACGTTGAAGTCGAAGAACCCCCGCCCGCAACGCCCACGCCGAGCCCAACCCCGGCGCCGACCGTTCGGCCGAGCCCCCCTCCGGGACAGCTCGTGACCGCTCCAACTGCAGCCGCCACTCCCAACCCCGCCACATCCCCGGCGCCGACCGCCGCCGCACCACCCACGCCGACGGCGAGCCCCACACCGGAGCCTGATCTGGGACCGCGTGGGATTCTCAGCGGACGTCCGCTATCCGAGCAGATCGCGCGCCGCCGCCCGGTCGCGGTGAAAGTGGCCAACAATCCGGAGGCCCGTCCGCAATGGGGTCTGCAGGCCGCCGACATCGTTTATGTTCATCCGACCGAAGCGCAGATAACGCGCTACACCGCCATTTACCAATCGCTCCTCCCCAACCGGATCGGGCCCACCAGGTCGGCGCGATTGATCGACATCGACATCGCCCGCGAATACCAATGCCTGTTGGCGCACATGGGCGGCAGCCCCGGGGTACTGGAACGATTGGCGGTGCTGGGTCCGCTGGATGTGGAGGGCCTCTATTTCCCGCTCGGCCGGGTCTTTTTCCAAACCACCGACGCCCAACCGCCCAACAACACCTACATCGACGCCCAGAATCTAGTCCTCGAAGGCCGCGCCCGCGGCCTTGCCGCCGAGGTGGAAGTCGAATCCTGGGAGTTCGACGCCGCCGAAACCGAATATTCGCAGGGTCTGCAGACGATCTTGTTGCCCGCGCAGCAGGAATTCCCCGAAATCTTCCGCAGCTTTTACAGCTACGATCCGGGCCGCAGGAATTACCTGCGGTTCCTGGCCGGCCGTCCCCATATCGACCAAGCCACCGGAGGCCAACTCCGGGTCGACAACGTGGTGGTGCAATGGGCCGCCATCCGCGCTTCGCAGATCGTCGAAGACCATCTGGGCTCGCTCAGCCTGATAATTCCGCTGACCGGCGAAGGGCGGGCGATGATATTTACAGGCGGTCGTCAGACTCAGGGGCGCTGGTCCAGATCCGAATCTTCCCAGCGCACCCGGTTCACCGGCCCTGATGGCCAACCAGTGACATTCAAACCCGGCAACACCTGGGTCCACACCGTGGGACGGGATAGCACGGTAGCAGTTGAGCATCCGCAATGATCTTCTTTGAATTCGGCTTGGCCCAGTGGCTGGCGATCGGCCTGGGCTTGGTCCTTGTCGCCATAGGCGCGGGCTACCCGCTGCTGCGTGCGCTTTTGCGTTGGCTGCGCAGGGCCGGTCCGGCTGCCCGGACCCGAACCGTCGACGGCGACGCCGAATTCCGCCGACCGGGGTCCTAGCCGATGCCACGCCAGATCATCGACTGCACCCGCTGGCTGCGCGGCGACGGCAAGTCGGATTCGGCCGAATTCCTCAATTTTGAGAGCGGCGATTCGCGCGGCGACACCGCCCGCCGCAGCGCCGTGCGGATCCCGGCCGGGTGCGGCACCTACATCGTGGGTCAGGCCTTTGCCGATATCGACGGGTTGGCTCTGTCGGAGCTGGATGTGTCCAGCTTTTTCGGCGAGGGCGTGGTGGCCAAGTTCAATTTCGCCGGCGCCGGCGCGGTCACTGACGAGCACCTCCAATCCGGAGTGGGCCAGCTGATCCGCCCCGGTGACATCCTGCTGATGGCCAATGTCGGCGATCGCGAGTGCGCTCCCCAGATGACCACCGCGGCGGCCCGCTGGATGATCAGCCAGGGCGTGAAACTGGTCGGGTTCGACGAATCGTTCGCGATCGAGGGCCGCAGCTCGCAGGCCAATCACCGCCTGCTGCTAGGGGCTGGAATCGGGATTATTCACAACCTGATCCATCTGGAACGCGCCTCCGGGCGGCGCGTCGCGATCATGGCCCTGCCGCTGGCGCTGTTGGGTACGGCCAGTGCTCCCTGTCGGGTGATCGTAATCGACTGACCGGTCAATCGCCGGACTCGTCCAGGAACATGCGCAAGTCGTGTTCGAACGGCTTTTCGTAGTCGGGCGATCCGATCAGGCCGATCTGTCCGCGGCCCACATTGGCACCTGCGCGCCCATCCAGGCGCGGATCAACGTATTGTTCGTACCAGGCTTCGAGCTCTGCATGCAGGACGCGGCGGCGATCGGCCTTATCGGCGTCGGCGGCCAGGTTGCAGGTTTCACCGGGATCGGCGGCCAGATCGTAGAGTTCGCTCGATCCGGCCTGGTAGTGGTGCACGTATTTCCAGCGCCGGGTGCGGACCATGCGGGTGGGCCCGTATTCATCCATGACGTAAACGCTTGCCTCCGGACCGATTCCCTCTCCCTTGAGCAGTCCCGAGAAATCCCGTCCCGGCAGAGGGCGGTCCCAGTCCGCGCCCACGCCCAGATAACCCAGCAGCGTGGGGGCGTAGTCGTACTGGCTGAGCAGGTGGTCGCAGGTAAGGCCCTGCGCGACATGCCCGGGGCGCGAGATCAGCGAGGGGACCTTGACCGCAGTTTCATACATGTTGAACGGATAGGTGCCGTTGCCCTTGCCCCAGATGCCGTGGTGGCCCATATTCATGCCGTTGTCGGCGTTAAAGACCACCAGCGTGTTCTCGCGCAGGCCGTTGTCTTCGAGCCAGTCCAACAGGCGGCCGATGTTGCGGTCCATCTCCTCGATGGCGGCATAGTAGCCGCTCAGCGCCAGGCGCCGGTTCTCGGGCGTATTGCCGATCGTCGCCGCGCTTGCCTCCTTCCACAATTGATTGGAGTGGATCGGTTCGCAGGGGACCGATTCGAAAGGGCAGTTGTCGTAGTAGTCGTCGAACACATCCGTCGGATGGTGCTCGCGGCCCCAGGGGGCGTGCGGAGCGGTGTAGTGGACGTTGAGCGAAAACGGCGCATCGGCCGCCACCTGCCCATCAAGGAACGTTATTGCGTTCTCGGTTATCAGGTCGGAGACGTACCCTTCGGGTCGCTGCAACTTGCCATCAGCGAGCATCGGCGGACGGTAATAGTCGCCGGCGCCGCCGGCGTGGGCGCTCCAGTATTGGAAGCCCAGCTGCCGCTGCGACGAAATCCCAAGATGCCACTTGCCGCTCAGACCGCAGGCGTAGCCATTGCCGGCCAGGGCTTGCACATAGGAACGACGCCCGCGCAGGTACTCGATCTCCAGTCCATCCTGTTCCAATTCGACCGAATTGCCGCGGCGCAAAAAGTCCTGCACGCCGTGCTGGGAGGGTATCTGGCCGGTCAGGATTGAAGCCCGCGCCGGTGAGCACACCGGCGAGGCGCAGAAGAAGTTGGTGAACCGAATCCCGGTCGCGGCCAATCGGTCGAGATTTGGGGTGCGCAGCTCCTCGTTGCCGGCACAGCCCATCGCCCAGGCACCCTGATCGTCGCTGAGGATGAATAGAAGGTTGGGGGTCTGCGGGTCGGTGCTGGCCATGTCGCATCCGTGCGCTGAAGTTAGGGGAATGCCCGGTCCGGCGGTTGCGGCCGACTATCGGACGCCTCCACGATATACGATTCCGACCGGTCCGCCAAGGTGCCGGCGTGTTAGGGGGAAAGCGGCGCCGGGATTGTCAATATCTGCCCGACGCCGATCAGAGACACGTCGGCAATGTCATTGGCGGCCGCGATATCGGCAACGCTCACACCATAGCGGGCCGCGATCAGGGACAGCGATTCGCCCGCACTGACAACGTGCTCAAATTCGCCGTCGGTGGGATCGGTCGGTTGCCGCGGGGGCGGCGGGGACGGCGCCTCGACCAAAACCATGCCCATTTCAAATTCAACGTAATCGGAAGCGGGCGCGGCCCGCGGCGGCAGCGCCGGCGAGGTGACGACCGGTTCAATTTGGGCCGGCACCGGGGAAGCGGTGGTCGAGCCGGAGGCGATCCAATACGTGCCCAGACCGTAACCGGCAAGCGCTCCGACCAGGACCAGGGCCAGGATTGCCAACGGGAGCGCCAGCGGCCGGCGCGAGCCGACCGGATTGCGCCGCGCTCTGCTCAATTCGGGGTGACCGACGGGGATTGAACCCGCGACCTCTTGGGCCACAACCAAGCGCTCTGACCAACTGAGCTACGGCCACCATGAGTGCCACGGCAATCTGGTCGTGGCGGAAGAAAGTCTAGCAACGGGAGGTGCGCTTTGCTCTCGCTCCAAAGCCGCCGAATAAAACCGCCGGCAGCGATCAGTCCCGGCGCAGGCCCGAATCCTGGGACGATTCGTCCAGCAGATTTATGGCGCGGTGGATGCTGCTCAGGTGGGTGTGGAGGCGGTGTTCGACGTCGCGAAGCATGTTCATCGAATACGCGTCCATCTCGCGCCGCGCCTGCACCACCGCGTTCTGGGCGTCCTCGATCATCTGCTCGGCGCGGGCTTCGGCTTCGCGGACGATGGCCTCGTCCGAAATCATGCGATTGGCCTGCTCGCGCGCGCGGGTCAGAATCTGCTCGGCCTCGCGCTGGGCATCGCGCGGAATCGCTTCACGTTCGCGCATGATCCGGCGGGCGTCGCGGATCTCCTCGGGGACGTTGATCCGCATCTGGTCGACGATCTCCAACAGAGCGGACTCGACCAGCACGACCTTGTTACCGAACGGGATGCGCTGGGCCTCAAGGACGGTTTCCTCAAGTCGCTGGATCAAACCCACCAAGTCGCTCTGGGGGTTGGACGAAATGTGAGTTTCTTCAATCATCGGCGGTTCGAAATTTTATCCTTTAGGGCCTTGGCAACATTTGCCGGAACCCAGGCCGATACGTCCTGTCCCAACAGCGCTACCTCCCGGATCAGCGACGAGCTAATGAACGCGTCGCTGAGCGCGCTGATAAGACAAATCGTATCCATCGAATCATCGAGGGCCTCGTTCATGTGCGCCAGGGACAGTTCATAGTCGAAATCGGTCGGAACCCGGATCCCGCGCACCAGCACGCCGGCGCCGATCCGACGCGCGAACGCGACCGTGGTGCCGCTATAGAGGCCGGCGCTAACGTTTGGGTGGTCGGCGAGCGCATCGGCCATCAGCTGCAGCCGTTCGTTGGCATCAAAAAGGTTCTTCTGCTCGGCGCCCTCATACACCCCAATCGTCAGGCGCTCGAACATCCGCGCCGCGCGTGCGATCAATCCCAAGTGACCGTTGGTGACGGGATCAAACGTTCCGGGTACGAGCGCGTGCAATGCGGATTCCTTTCCGGCACCAGCCGGCGGTCGTGATTGGGCCCGGCCGTTGCCGACCAAATCCCGGTTCCATTCTCTTAATCGTTGTCCGGCGTCGTCGCCATAACCAGGGTGATGGCGGTATCGCCGTAGCGGTAGCGGCCGGCGACGCGGAACCCGGCATCGGATTCGGCCAAGCTCGACCGGGCCGAATGCTCGCATACCGCCAGCCCGCCGGGGGCGATCACGCCGCGGCCAAAGATTTTGGTGATTGCCGCTTGCGCCGACGCAAAGTGCGCGTACGGCGGATCCATCAGAACCAGGTCGAAGGGGGCGCCGTTTTCGGGGTCGCCAACCCAACGCTCGACCGTCATCCGCTTGAATCGATAGCTTGAGTTCAGTTCCGGATCCAGCTGCGCGATGTTGGCCAGGGTCAGCTGTTGGGCCAGGCGTGAATTGTCGATGGCGATCACCTGCGCGGCGCCACGGCTGAGAGCCTCGATGCCCAGCGCGCCGCTGCCGCAGTAAAGATCGGCCACGCGCAGGCCTTGCACCGGCCCGATGACATTGAAGATAGCCGCCCTCACCTTGGCCGAGGTCGAACGGATCTGTACCCTGCTGGTGGCACGCAGGATCCGGCCGCGCAGAACGCCGCCGGTGATGCGCAGGTTGGGGCCCGCCATCTAGGGCTTTCCGGACGCCACCGTCACTGTCCGATCGCCCCGCGCTGCCGCACGATCTTTCCCAGCAATCGGTTCTCACGTCGGCGCAGTTCGGGGTCGGCGGCGGTTGTTTTCTCGGCCCAGGCCCGGGCCAGGGAATCGGCCTCCGGATTTTCCCAGGCCTTGATCACGGCCGGATCGAACCCGCTCTGGCGCGTCCCCAGGAGTTCGCCGGGACCGCGCAGCCGCAGGTCCACCTCGGCCAGCTCGAATCCGCTGTTGGTCTTGGTCATGGCCCGCAGCCGCTCGTTCTCGCGCGCGTCATCGCTGTCGGACATCAGCAGGCACAGGCTTTCGCGATCCCCGCGTCCGACCCGGCCGCGCAGCTGGTGCAGCTGGGCCAGGCCGAAGCGCTCGGCGCCCTCGATCATCATCACCGTGGCGTTGGCCACGTCGACCCCGACCTCCACCACCGAGCTGGTCACCAGCACCTGGGTTTGTCCTTGGCTAAAAGCGTCCATCTGGGCCTGTTTGGGCGCCGCCGGCAGCTGCCCGTGGAGGAATCCCAAGCGGTCGCCAAGGGCTGCCAAAGGACCGTTGCGCAGGCGCTTGAACTCCTCTTCGACGGCACGCGCCGGGACCGATTCGGAAGCCTCGACCAACGGGCAGACGATGTAGGCCTGGGCCCCGCT
Source organism: Chloroflexota bacterium (assembly GCA_965217845.1). Taxonomy (GTDB): domain Bacteria; phylum Chloroflexota; class UBA11872; order UBA11872; family VXNJ01; genus VXNJ01. Next base: position 946,375 of record OZ244573.1, on the reverse strand, counting down.
GGCCACTTCCGCCAGCAGCGTAGCGTACGCCCGCTGCCGCTGTGTCGGCGCGGCCAGGACGGTTTTGATCTCGCGTCGCCCCGCGGGCAGTTCGCGTATCTGCGAAACATCGATCTCATGGCTGACCGCCGCCGCCAGGGTCCGCGGAATGGGAGTCGCGCTCATGATCAGGGTGTGGGGGTTGCCGTCGCCCTTGGCGCGCAGGATCGCTCGCTGGCGCACCCCGAAACGGTGCTGTTCGTCCACGATCACCAGATTCAGGTTCGCGAACCGGGCCGCCTCCGCGACCAGCGCCTGGGTGCCGACGACGACCTGCACCTGGCCGGCGCCGACCCCTTGCCAGAGGCGGGCCTGCTCGCCGGCGGTCAGCGCCGCTGTTGCCAGGCCTACTCCGATGCTGGTACCGTCGAGCATTGCCTTCAGCGTCTGGTGGTGCTGATTGGCCAGGATCTGGGTCGGGGCCATCAGCGCCCCTTGGTAACCGGCGGCGGCAGCGGCCAGCAGGGCGCAGGCGGCCACCACCGTCTTGCCCGCCCCCACGTCACCCTGCAGCAGACGGTGCATCGCATGTGGTTTTTCCAGGTCATCGAGAATGGCCGCGATCGCACCTTTTTGCCCACCGGTAAGCGTGAATGGCAGTCCCTGAACGAAGTCGCGTACCCGCTCGCGCACGCCCTGGATCACCTGGCTGCCGGACCCCTCGCGCCAGCGCCGCCGCCGCGCCGCCGCCGCCAGGTGGTAATAGAAGAGTTGATCGAAATCGATGCGCCGTTGCGCCTGCGCCAGCGATTCCCGATCGGGTGGAAAATGCAGGTCGGCCAGGGCCCGGCGGCGATTGGGCAATGCGGTCTCGGTGATGATCGCGGGCGGCAGCGGTTCGGGCAGTTCGGAAAGCGCGTCGGTGATCACGCGCAAGTTCCAGGCGCGGCGCTGCTTCTGCGAGATCCCCGGGACCTGTGAATAGATCGGCACGATCCGCCCGGCGTTGGGCGATCCATCGGGATTTAGCTCGTATTCGGGGCTGTTTAGCTTGCCCTGCCGCAGCGCCCCGAAAAAAGCCACCCCTTCGCGTCCGCGCAGGGAATCGGCCAAATAGGGCTGGTTGAACCAGGTCACCTGGATCCGGCCCGACCCGTCGGTCAATGTGGCGGTGGTGACGCTGAGTCCTCGCCGCGGGCGCCCGGTCGAGATCCGCACCACATCGGCCAGGATGGCGGCCGCGCCATCCTGGGGGAGAACGGCGATCTTGCCAAAGATACGTCGGTCCTCGTAATCGCGCGGAAAGGCCTGCAACAGGTCCGAGCAGCTGGATATTTCGCGCGCCGCCAGCGCGGCGACCTGTTTTGGATTGGCCCGCGGCAGCAAAGCTACCGAATCGCCGAGGCGGACTTGGGTGCGCCGGCGGCGCGGCCGCGCGCCGCTGCCTTCGCTCGGCGGACGCCCCCGGGGCAGTTTTTCGAGGGCGGCCTGCAGCACCGCGCGGCGCTGCTCCAGGGAGAGCTTTTCGTAGTCGACCAGCGGCGCCAGGGCGACAGCGTTATCGCCGGCCATTTGCCGCCGCAGCAGTTGCCCCAGCCCACCGGCAACGCGCCGATCGAGGCAGCCGTCGTCGAGTTCGGCACGCAGGATCTGTGCCAGCGCGCCGGGGTCTAGGGCGGCGTCGGGCTGCTTATTCGATGCCAATGACGAAGTCGTAGTGATCCTGTCCGCCGGCCAGGCACTCGAATTCGATATCTGGCCACAGCCCCAGAAACAGGTCTTCCAGGGTGAGCGCTTCGGCCTCGGACGCCGCCGCGCCCCAGTACACGCTTACGATTTCGGGGTCCAGGTCGCCGATCCCCGCCAGTGCCCTTTCAAGGGCCTGCTCGCGCTCATCGTGGGCTGCAACCACATCCCCGTCGATTAAGACCATGTACTGGTCCTGGCCTACTTCCACCTCGTTTACGCGCGCGTCGCGCACCGCCCGGGTGACCTCGATGGAGGTGGTCTGCTCGATCGCTTCGCCCATGGCGGAGAGGTTGCGCTCCAGGGAAAACGTCGGCACGTAGGCCAGCGCTGCCGCCAGGCCCTGCGGGATCGACTTGGATGTGAGGACGAAAACCTGTTTGCTTGAGACCTCGGCCGCACCCTCGGCAGCCAGGATGATGTTCTTGTTGTTGGGTAGCACCACGACCTCGTCGGTGGGCGCTTCGGAGATCGCGTCGGCGATCTGGGCCACCGACGGATTCATCGTCTGGCCGCCCTTTACGACCGTCGCTCCAAAATCGGCAAACAGGCTCGCGAATCCATCTCCGGCCGCAACCGCCACCAATCCGGCCGGCGGTGGGGGCAGCAGATCGGGCTGGGGTACAAGCGCCTCGGCGAACTGGTCCGCCTGCTGCAGGTCCATGTTCTCGATCGAGATCCGCGAGACCGCTCCCAGCGGGACCGCGTAGTTGAGGATTTCGCCTGGCATGTCGGTGTGCACGTGCACCCGGATCCGGTCCGCGTCGCCGACCACAACCGCCGAATCGGCATTCGCGGTTAGCCAGGAACGCATATCCTCCAGATCCAGGTCCTGTCCGTCGAGGAGGAATTGGGTGCAGAAACCGTGTTCGTCGCCGGCATGTTCGGCGGCGAACTGGGCAAATGCCACATCGTCGCGTTCGTCGATCGCGCTCTCCGGCAGTTCCTCGCCGGCAAAGAACATCCGCAGTCCCTCGTAGATCACGGCCACGCCTTCGCCACCGGCGTCGACGACGTTGGCTTCGCGCAGCACCGCCAGCTGCTGGGGCGTATCAATTACGGCCTGCCGGGCGGCCTCGCTGACCGTTGCCAGCAGCGCTGCCAGATCGGATTCCGGGTGGTCGCTGGCGGCCGCGGCCTCGCCGGCCTTGCGGGCCACCGTCAGCATGGTCCCCTCAACCGGTTCGGCGACCGCATCATAACCGGCCAGCGCGGCTTCGCTGAAAGCCTGCGCCAGGGCCCGGTTGCCGACCACCTCCGAAGAGGCCAGGCCGACCGAGATGCCGCGGATGATTTGCGAGAGGATTACCCCCGAGTTGCCTCTGGCGCCCACCAGCGCGCCCTCGTAGGTCGCCCGGGCTATCGCGGCGGCCGACTCGGAGCCGGCTTCGCGCGCCGATTCGACGGCGGCCTGCATGGTAAGGAACATGTTGGTTCCGGTATCGCCGTCGGGGACCGGAAAAACGTTCAGGCGGTTGATCGGATTCACATTGGCCCGCAGCCACGCCAGCGCCATTTCCAAGGCCGCCAAAAGGTCCCGGCCGTCATTGCGTCCGGTCGGCCGGGCAGAGGGGATTTTTGTAGCCATTCGTATCGCCAGTTCCCGAGATCGCCTATTATTCCCTGTGGTGCCAGCGCCGGGCGGGCGTGGACCTGAATGCGCCGCCTTGATAGTGCGCCGGCGAGAACAAATGGCTACCGCATCACGAACCCAAGGAAACCCTTTTGGCCAAGTGTGACGTCTGCGGCAAGGGCCGCCAGTTCGGCCGGCACATCCGGCACAAGGCGTCTGGGCAGTGGAAGTACCGCGCGCCCAAGAAGCCGCGCAGTTGGAAGGCCAACGTCCAGCGGCGCCGCATGCTCATCGGCGGGATCCGCAAGCGGGTCAATATCTGCACCCGTTGCATCCGCAGTACCGCCAAGACGACCGATCGGTTGGGCATAAGCGGCCTCTAGCCGCTAACCCCCTCCCGAGGGACCCGGAGCGCCGCCGATACTGGGCGACCAATTTCGGTCGCCGGCCTGATCGACCGACCGCTCCCAAATTGCGTCGCGAGCACCACTGGAAATCATCCTCTGGCAGAATTGCCTCTGGCAAGCGGCCCGCGCGCGCTTCGCATATCCCGGCCGCATCCTTCCTCGCCCTAGTCAATCTATTGGACCTCGCCCCGTGCCTGAGATAAATACCACCTTCGTCCAGCTTCCAGTCAGCGACGTGCAAAAGTCCAGGGATTTCTTCGCCGGACTGGGTTTTGAATTCGACGATATGTTTAGCGGCGAGAACGCCGCCTGCGTGATGGTCGGTGAAAAGAGCCGCCTTATGCTCATGTCGACCGGATTCTTCACCAATTTGATTCCAGGCAAGCAAATCGCCGACACCTCCGCCGCAACCGAGGCGATCGTGTCCTTCAACCTCCCCGACCGCGCGGCCGTTGACGCGTTCATCACCTCCGCAATCGCGGGCGGCGGCAGCGCATACCGCGAGACGATGGACATGGGCGGGATGTACGTGCGTGCGGTGCAGGACCCCGACGGTCACGTCCTTGAAGTCTTTGCCATGGCTACCGGCTGAACCGCTGTATGGTTTACCGGCGCGGCAGTATCGGACCGGAACTCGGCGCATAGTCGCAGTTTGCTCAGATGCCGCACCGACCAAGATGCCTCCGGGAAAACCCCGCTCGGCAAACGCTGGGCAAGCGGATTCATTCCCGCAAAGCGGTAGCGGGAGACCTTTTTGCGCGTTCGTCGCGGCCTTCAGTTCCCATTTGTGCCAGAAGATCGACGGCGGATTTGGCTTCGCCGGTTAGCGGCGCAGTGCTGGGTAGTCGGTTCTCAGCGATCTGCTCGATCGCCGCACAAACGTTAGCAGCGAGATCAGTGAAGTCGTAGTCGCTCACCAACGAGCTGATGAAATCGGTCGCCTTCTTAACCGCGACGATGTCGCGCGCATCGGCTTTTTGCGTATATGCCCGCAGCTCGTAAAGTGCTCCGTCGCGGTATAGCTGGAGGAAATAGGCGTCGCCGTCGCCACCACGTGGTCGCCCAGAGCCAGCGGCATTGATTGGGGCACTTCACCGCGTATCGCAGTTGCAGCTCCCAATAGTGATGTTGGCGGCCGGTCTTCCGCAAGCCCGTGTCAATTTCGGGCAAGCAAGATCGTACGCGGAGAGACTGTTCGAATTCATCGAAATCGGTCAATTGGAACGAGGGCCCACCCAGTTGGCAATTTCAAGTCCACTTACAGCATTAAACGTGCGTATTGAAGATGGCACATTGACCGAAATCGTGGTCAGGGCCCAACGCTACCCGTACTTCTTGCAGGAGTGGGGTAAGCATGCTTGGGGCGTTGCGCTTACTTCTCCCATCACCGCGAACGATGTCGATCAAGCATCTGCCTTGGCTTTCGAGGAATTGGAAGCGGGCTTCTTTCGGGTCCGACTGGATCGAGTATCCGCGCTGGAGAGATCCTATTTCAGGGCGATGGCCGAACTCGGATCTGGCCCAACCCGTTCCGGCGAAGTCGCCCAAGCGATGGGCCGCGCGGTCTCTTCAGTCGCCCCTATACGCCGGAACTTGATCGCCAAGGGCATGATCTGGAGCCCGCTCCGCGGCATGGCCGCATTCACGGTTCCAATGTTTGACAGATTCCTCCGCCGGAACATTTCGCTAGGAGGTTGACTGATAGGTTCTGTACTCGCGCGCAATTGCTGGGCCGACGCGATCTTCCAGGTAGAAGCGTCGATTCAATCCCTGACAGTTGAGGCGATCGTCCGCAGCTCATTTATCGCGATTTCGGTCCCGACAGGGTGTTTGAACACCGCCGAGCCTGCAACGAACACGTCTGCACCGCTGCGCGCGCAGGCGCCGATCGTGTCCGCCGAGACACCACCGTCCACCTCGATCAGGTACGTTGCGGCGGCCGCCCGCCGCCGCTCGGCGGCGGCGGCGATCTTGGGCAGGCATTCGGGCATGAACGCCTGGCCGCCGGCGCCGGGTTCGACGGTCATGATCAGAACCAGGTCGAATTGAGGCGCAATTTCGTCCATCGCGGCAAAGGGTGTTCCTGGCTTTATCGCCAGGCCCGGCATCGAACCGCCGGCGCGGATCAGGTCGGCGACCGCCAGCGGGTCATTCACCGCCTCCAGGTGAAAGCTGATGTAACGGGGCCGTAGCGGCAGGATCTGCTCGATTTGGCCCACGACGTCGGCGACCATCAAATGCACGTCGAGGGGGACCTTGGACGCGGACGCGGACGCCGCGCAGATCATCGCTCCAAAACTTAGCGCGGGCACGAAATGTCCGTCCATCACGTCGCAGTGGATTAGATCGGCGCCGGCCTTATCGCAGGCCCTGATAGCTGCCCCCAGCTCCAGGAAATCGGCTCCCAGGAGCGAGGGTGCAATTAGCCGACCGGGCTGTGTCGTCATCGACCCAGCCGTCCCAGCAGCCAGGGCAGCCGCGACATCGCCATCACCGCCGAGGCCGCATAGGAAAGGGCAGCCGCGGTCAGAACCCGCCGGATCGCCGGTTGTTCGTCGACCGACAGCACGTTGGCGGCCAGCAGCAGCCGTAGCGCGCGGCGCGAGGCGTCGAATTCGAGCGGCAGGGTCACCAGCGCGAACGCCGCCGAGAGCGCCAGCGAGAGAAACCCGGCCACCAGCATGAACGGCCCGATGCCGATGCGCAGTGCCGCCGCCGCGATCCCGATCATCATCAGCAACGTCCCCAGCGAACTGGCCACCTGGGTCGCCCTAAGCAGTACGTTGCGGACCACCAGGAGCCAGGAGCCGATCTTGTACTGGGCGACGTGGCCGACCTCGTGGCCCACGATCGCCAGGGCCGCAACCGAGGATTCGTAATTGGTCTCCGGCGTGAGCCGGATCACCCCGGCCGCCGGGTCGAAGTGATCGGTCAGGCGCCCGGCTACGGTCTCGATGTTTATTTCATGGCTCCCGGTCGCATAAAGCAGCAGTCTGGCCGCCTCTCCGCCGGTGACATTGGACGCTACCGGCATCGAGCGTGCCGCCGCGTAGACGGCGTTAACGTACTGCTTTACCAGGAGCGCCAGCACCACCGGGGCGATCGCCCCGATTGCCAGCAGCACCCTTGGCATCTACCGCTCGCCTCCCGGATGCAACTCCGCGGCGCGCGCCGGCACTGGATCGATCCTCAGTGGCGGCGACCCAGGAGCATGAACACCCAATACAGGATCTGCATGAGCGAGGCGGCCATCGCGGCCACATACGTCAGCGCCGCCGCATCCAGGACCCGCTTGGAAGCGGCCAGCTCTTGCTGGTTGGTGATCCCATTGTTCTGCAGCAGCACCAGCGCGCGCTTGGAGGCGTCGAATTCGACCGGAAGCGTCACCAGCGAGAAGACCAGCGTCAGCGAAAACAGCACTACGCCCAGCCAGGCGATGCTCTCGCCGATGGCCGCACCCATCATCATCATCACGAATCCGCCGATGATGACCAGATAACCGAAGGTCGACCCGAAGCGCACCGCCGGGACCAGCGCCGAACGCAGTACCAGCGCCGGGTAACGCACCTGGTCCTGGATGGCGTGCCCGGTCTCATGCGCCACGATCGCCATCGCCGCGATCGAATTCGAATCGAATACGCCTTCCGAGAGGCGGAGCGTCTTCTTAGCCGGGTCGTAGTGGTCGGAGAGCTGGCCGCCGACCCGTTCGATGCTCACCACACCGCTTGCGGCCGGGGCCGGTGATTGTCCGGCGTTGACCCGCTGACCCGGGGCGGTGTGCACCGAATCCAATCCCACCGAGCGCAGCAGGCGCTGGGCCACCATGTACCCCGGCAGGCCGGACGAGGTCGTCACTTGCGCGTACTTGGCATAGGTCCCCTTGACCCGCGACTGCGCCCAGAACATGAGGATCAGCGCCGGGGCCATGAAGAGGAGATAGAAGGGATCGAAAAAGAACATCGACGTGGGCCCTGGATCCTTCGGCTAGCTGGCCGACTTGCGCGCCGACCCCGACCAGGGCTGGGAGAGCAGGTTCTCGTAGCCAAGTACGAAATCCTGGGCCGACATCGGCTTGCGCCCGGCCGGTTGCAGCGTGATTATCTCCAACAGCCCTTTGCCTGTACCTACGAAGATCCGCCCGTCGCGGACTTTGGCCTTGCCGGGCGAGACCTTGAGCTTGATCTCGTCGGCCAGGCGGCACTCGAGGATCTTGATGCTCTTGCCGGCGACCCGCGTCCGCAGGCCCGGCCAGCCCAGATAGGCCCGCCACTGGTCGAATATCCGCCGCGCCGGCAGCTGCCAGTTAACGTCGGCGAAATTGCGCTTGAGGATCGGCGCAAACGTCGCGCGCTCCTCGTCCTGGGGGCGGGCGTCCTCGTAGCCTTCCTGCAGTTTCTCCAGCGCCTGGGCAAGCAACTCGGCGCCTTCGACCGCCAGTCGCCGCGATAGCCGCGGGGAGGTCTCGTCCTCTTCGATGGCGACCTCGCGCTGAGCCAACATCGGTCCCGAATCGATTCCGGTGTCCATGCGGATGACGGTGACCCCGGTTACGACCTCGCCGGCCGCGATCGCGCTCTGGATCGGCGAGGCACCACGGTAGCGCGGCAGCAGCGAGGGGTGCAGGTTGAGCACCCCGGCCGGGGCCAGCGAGAGGATCGGCTTGTTGAATTTCTTGCCGTAGGCAACCGCGACCAGAACGTCCGCCCGCAGCGAGCGAAGGTACTCAAGGACCGGCTCGCCGTTAATGTCGTCGGGCTGGGTCACCGGGATCCGCAGCGAGCGTGCCACCGCCACAACCGGTGGGGGCTTTACCAGGCGCGCCCGGCCGACCGGGCGCGACGGGCGGGTGACAACCAGCGGGATCTCGTGCCGGTTCACCAGCAGGCGCAGCGACGGAGTCGCAAATTCAGCCGTCCCGAAGAAGATGATCCTCATGCCGGTGCGGCCATTTCCTCGGTCGAAGCTTGTTCGGCGAACGTCAATTCGCCCCCTTCGACGATCTTCGCGGTGAACATGATTCCGTCGAGATGGTCGACCTCATGCTGAATGATCCGCGCCAGGAAACCCTCGGCCGACAGCGAATGCGCGCGGCCGCGCTCGTCGAGCGCCTTTACCCGGATCATGGTATAGCGCTCGACCGGTCCGGTCCAGCCGGGGAGCGAGAGGCAGCCTTCGTCGGCGACCTCGGACCCACTGGCCCTGGTTATTCGGGGATTGATCAGGGTGAGGATCTCGTCCTCCTCGGACTCCTGGCAGATGATCACCCGCAAGGGCCGGCCCACCTGCGGTGCGGCAAGTCCCACACCGGAGGCCGAGCGCATCGTTTCGCGCATATCTTTTGCCAGCCGTCGTACTGAATCGTCGACCTTGGGAACACGCGCGGCCACGCGCCCCAGCATCGGGTGCTGTGCCGGCAGTATCGCCAATACCGCCATAACGCAATCGTTAGTAGAAATCAACCGGGTCGACATCCACCACCCATCCGCCGTGGGGGATGCCAAAGACCGGGCGCAACTGGCCCGGCCTCGATAGAACAATCATATGCCAGCGGAAGATTCCCCTCTGGCGCCACACTTGGCACTGCGCCGGTCCCCAGATCTGGGGAGGGTCATCGGTAGCCTCGGAATCGGCCAGCGCCGCCTCCATCTGGTCGAAGAGTTGCACCGCCTCGGACTCAGCGCGCTGGTGCCGGCGGTTCCCCACCACGAACCGGGTCAACTCCCGAAACGGCGGCATCCGGTAGCGGCGCCGCAGTTCGATTTCGGAGCGGAAAAACTTTAGGTAGCTGCCGGTCCGCACCGCTTCCAAGACATAGTTCTCGCTGTCGCGGGCCTGCAGCAGCATCGTGCCCTCGATGTTGTCGGCCAGGGTGACGTCGCGCAGTCGCGAAAGGGTCTGGTAGACCCGCTCGGGGGCCTGGTAATCAGGGAAATTGAGTCCGAAATCGGCCTGCACCACCCCCAGCAAATCGGCGCGGAGGTGCTCGGCGAACGCCAGCAGGCGCGTGGTTCCGACGATCACGTTGATCACCCCGCTCGAGAACCGGGTGGCGTTGCGGCGGCAGGCCGGCAGGGTCAGGTCGGAATCGATCCGGTCGATCCGCGCCCGCGGCAGCAGCGACCGCAGCGCCCTGACCACCGACTGGGTACCGTAACCATACGTCCTGAGAGCCAGCGACCCGCACTCCGGGCAGGCCTGTGGCGGCGGCGAGCTGTCCCCGCAGATATGACAGACCAGGGCGTTGCGGTCCTCGTGCCAGAAGAGCCCGGCCGAACAGTAGCGGCAGCTGCAGCGATAGGCGCACTCGCGGCAGGCGGTGGCGGTGGCCGAACCGCGCGTGGCCACGTGCACAACCGCCTGCTGGCCGTTGGCAAAAGCCGACGCTAGCGCCTCATGCAGCTCCTCGGAGATCATCCCGCCCGGGCCCATCAGGGTTGCCGAGCGCATGTCCACGATCTGGGCCACTCCGGATCCGGCGGCGTTGCCCCAGCCGCGGCCCACCTTCATCCGCAGTTGCCGCAGGAGCCGCGCCGAACGCAGCAGTACGAAGCGAATGGTCTCGTGTTCGACTTCGTTAAACGTTGCCACCAGCGGTGTGGCGGTCCCGAGCACCAGCGGAACGTCGGCGGTCTGAGCCAGTTGGCGTGCCGCCTGCGCGGCACTTACGGTCCGCAGCGGGGAGGCCTTGTAGAGCCGGTCCTCTTCGCGATCCACGATCACCAGGCCCAGATTGGTCAGCGGCGCCCACACCGCCGGCGGATGCCCTATCAACACGTCCACTTCGCCGGCGCGCAGCGTCCGCCACAGCCCGATTCGCTGGCCCGGGGTCGAGGCCTCGGCAAGGACCAGCGCACGGCCGGCCAGTTCCGGCGCCAGGGCGCGGCCCAGCGCCGCCGCTTCGGCCTGACTTGGCGCCAGCACCAACACCTGGCGGTCGCTGGCCAGGACGCGGTTTATCACCCGCAGATAGGCCGGCACCCGCTCGGCCAGGCGGCCCTGCAGCAGCAACGACCCGTAGCCGGGACGTTCCAGGAACCCCTCAAGCGCATTCTGGGCGGCCAGGTCCTGCATGTCTTCGCCGGCGTAATCGCCCAGCCCGGGCAGGTCGAAGCGCCGCCGCAGGTCGACCCAGCCGGTCCGGGCCAGGTTCTTGAGCGATGCCCTCGAGCCTCCGGCGGCAAGCAGATCGCGCACCGCCACCGGCTGGCCGGCGGCGATCAATTCCAGTAGCAGGCGCCGTTGCGCCGGCGCCCGCGCCAAATCCTCTATCCGGGCCAGGGCCTCCGCCGGCGGGATGGTCAGCTCGGCCACCGGGGTGCCCACGTCAGGCAACTCCAGCTGGCTCCAGCGGCGCAGCCGTCCCGCGCGCACCATATCGCCGAGCGCGGTGGCGGCCACCGCCCGGCCGGTCTGAGCCGCGATTTGGGCGCGGGTGCCGACCCCTAGATCGGCCACCGCCGCCAGGATTGCACGACGGTGGGCGCTCAGGCCGTCGGGTTCGGCTTCCGGCGCGAGCGCGAAGCGGTGACTCACGTATTGGTTGATCCGCGGTGGCAGCATCGCTTCCAGCACCGACCCGATCGGAGTTGCGAATCGGTCCGCGGTCCAGGTCGCCAGGCGCCGCTGGATAAGCGACACCAGCGGAGTCAGTTCCAGGATCGCAATCACCGGCTTGGTTTTTAGCGGGGGTGCCGTCTCGGTAACGGAAAAGACCACCCCGAGCAGCTCGCGGCGCCCGAATTCGACCAATACGAGCTGACCCGGGGCGATCTGGCGGGCAAGCTGCGAACGCACCTGGTAGCTGAACAGCTGCGCGCCGCGGATCGGGGAACCCAGCACCGCCACCTCGGCAAACAGCATCGCCCCGCCATCCGGCGGCGGGTCGGCGCGATCGTTCACGCCGCGTTCCCGCAAATGATCGCCGCGGCCTCATCCACCGCCGCCTCAATTTCGCCGCGGCGGTTCAACACGCGGTGCTGGCAGGTGCGCGCGAATTCGGCGTCGGCGGCGAGCTGGGCCTGGCGCGAGCGCAGCGACAGTTCATCCTCGCCGCGCGTGCGCAGGCGACGCGCCAGCTCGGCCGCGCTCTCGGCCTCGAGGAATATCACCGGGACCCGCCGATTCTGTTCGCGCACTGTCGCCGCCCCCTGGGGGTCGATCCGCAGGATCACGTCGTGGCCCGCCTCAAGCAGGCGCTCGACCTCGGCCCGCGGGGTGCCATATCGGCGCCCGAACACGGTGGCCCACTCCAGAAAGCGGTCGTCGGCCAACCAGTGGTCAAATTCGGCGTCGCTGATGAAGAAATGGTTGATCCCCTCACGCTCGTCGGGGCGCCGTTGGCGCGTGACCGCAGTCACCGCCCGCCGCAGGTTGGGCAATCGATCAAGCAATAGCTCGATTACCGCGTCCTTGCCCGAACCCGAAGATCCAGTCAGGATGAAAAGTCGTCCCGGCGTTGGGATTGCCAAACTCGCTCCAAATTTCTCATACGTACATAGGGGCGTTTCGCAGTCAATTCTCCGGTTCGCGAATACGGCCTCCCGGTGCACGTTCGTTAGCACTCGTCTGGCGCCGGTGAGGCAGCGTCCCGCGAGGCGAATCCTGCGTGCGCAGCGCGGTGGAACCTGCGCCGTGCACCGCCAGGATCGGCATCGCGCACCGATACCGGAACTGCCTGCAACCATGTGACGGTCAGGCGCAGGTGTGTGCGGGTTCATCCTTTGATCTGAACGGCGCGCGATTCCCACCGCCAGCGATGGCTGCGCCGACATAGTTGCGACGCCGCTACGAGGCTGCGTTTGCGATGTTTTCGACCTGTGACTTCGCGATTGGTTTGCCAAACACGCACGCGACTGCGTTTCAAGCCGCGGCCGTCGAATGCCTGCTGGGCAGTGGGCGATTTGACCAATCCCGCCGCCCTGTCAATGGCCCCTTGGGCATCCACCTGGTGCGCAGCACGTTGTTGCGGGGCACAGAGGCATGGTTTGGACGCCGCGAGGAAGTGCTCGGCCGGTTATTGGAACGCAATTACAAGGTGCCCAACCGCATCCGCGTGGCGCAAAAACTGCTGGCGGCAAGGGTTGTGCATCCAGCCAAGGTCTACCCCGATAAGGGTCGAGCAAGACCGCTGAACGATGCCCATCGGCCAGAGCAAATACCGCCCCAAAGTCGCTCATTCGGGCCTGATCCTTGGTGAACCATTACAAGGCTCTCATCCATACCGGTCGGCGGCCACAGCGCCATGGGCTAAACAGCGGCCACGGTGCCACCGCGGGCAGCCCGCCGCCGCTCGTGAAATTGCGACACCGCCTCGCGCTTCTGTTCGATCCGGGGCGCGTAGCCCTGGATAGCCCCGGTGATATCCAGCGGCCGGCGAACGGAACCTGAATGACTGGGAACCCGGCAGCAACTCGGTTCCCGGCCATCCCAATGCGCCGCCCGGGCGCGGTGATCCATTCCCAGCGCAGACGTCGTGCGATCGGGCAGGTGCCGTTCTCAAATGCGGTCGTCCGAGCAGCAGGTCCGCGGACCAGATACGCGAAAGTCAACCACTCACTCGGGTTCGAGCGCGGCCGGCCGGCGGTGGTCTCACCGGTCGGTACCGTCGTCGGAATGGCGGTCCCGTCGTCGTCCGGTTGCAAGTGGTCCGAACGCACCACCGCGCACTCGAATGCCCACAGCAACTGCTACCGCGGGGGCGCCGCTTCAGCAACATCCAATAACCCACGACGCCGCGCCCTTTCTTGGTTTCGTGCCGGCGCGGGCGGCGGGCGTTCTCCTTGATCACCCTCAGGTGTTCCTGCAGCAGCGGGGCCGCCTGGTGCTGCTCGACGCCGAATGGGCGCTTGAACGTATTCAGGGCATCGTCTTTTCCGGCAGCGGCAAGGGGGGGGCAGCCGGTGGCACGGTTGTGGTGGGTGGGCGAGGGCGATGCATGATCTCTCCATACTTGTCTTGTGGTTGATGGGTTTAGGGCGTCCAAGATCGGTTGGCGTTTGCAGGCGAACGGCGTTTCGGTTGACGACGAGATAAAGGGCAAAAGTCTGGCGTTGTTGGAGTCTCTCTTGTCCAGTCACGGGTTGATGGGCTTGGGAGAGAAGTTGGACGGTCAACGCGAGGCTCAACACATTCGCACCAAGCTCTCTGCCCACTACGGCGGTACGGCTGCGACCGAAATCTCTCGCAGCGCGGTCGAAAAACACGGCTCATATCGGGAGCATTTCAGAGCCATCTGCCGGCGAGTGGTCAATGAGCTTGATCTGATTGGGCAGGCGTCGGCATGAACCTGGATTCTGCTTTTTTTAATGCCGGTGTCGGAATTGTCCCGGCGAGGCACTTGGTCGGATTGAAAACTCGCAGTTCGCAATAATCAGGTGTAACATATGTGTATGTCACGCACCAACGTAAATATCGACGATCGCGCGTGTGCCGAAATCATGCGACGCTATCAGCTCACCACTAAGCGGGATGCGATCAATTTCGCGCTGCGAATGCTGGCGGCCGAACCCGCTTCCGTAGACGAGGCTCGCGGGCTTCGCGGGAGCGGATGGGATGGGGATCTCGATTCAATGCGCTCCGATCGCCGGCCATGATATTGATCGACACCTCGGCGTGGGTCGAATTCCTGCGGAACACTGGAACTGCGGTCTGCGATCTCGTGGATGAATTGCTGGCGGAGGAGATCGCGGTGTGCGATCCGGTGCGAATGGAGGTTCTTGCCGGGGCGCGGGACGAATCACACCTCCTGCTGCTTCGGAGATTGCTGGCCCGGGCCACCTTGATACCGACCCAACCTACGGACTTCGAGGATGCCGCCGCCATTTATCGGCGGTGCCGGCGACGTGGCGAAACAGTGCGCAAGCTTATGGATTGCCTCATCGCCGTCGCCGCCATACGCGCCGGCACGCCGGTTCTTCATGACGACGCCGACTTCGATGTGCTCGCGCGGCATACGGAACTGCGCGTTTACAGGAATTGAACGCGGGATGCGGCGCGGGGTCGAACCCCCCCCTGTCACGCATGATCCGCGCAATCAGGAAACCAGCGATTGTGGAGGAAGTCGGAATGTGGTGACGGACACGATTCCCCTGAACGCGCAATCAGCCACGCCTGAAGAAAGTGACATCTGTGCGCGACTTGCGCTCCCCGCAGACCCGCGGCTCACCCCCACTTGCAGAGGACATTAGCCGGTAATGGAACCGATCGTCGTTGACATCAACCCGCTCGCCGGGGCGGGGGCCGGCGAGCACGTCGAGGAGAGCTTTGAAATCGACCTGCGGACCGATGTTCCCGAACTTGCCGGTTTGGTGCGCGGCCGGGTGCGGGCCTACCGATCCGAGGCTGAAATCTTCGTCGCCGGCGGCATCGCAGCACCCATAACCGAGGAGTGCCGACTCTGCCTGGAGCAGTTGCCGCGCGATCTGTCGCTGGATGTTTCGGGGCGGTTCGTACCGGCCCGTCGAGCCGAGCTCGATCCCAACGCGGCCGCATTCGACCCCGACGTGGGGATGATCGGCGAAGACGGCCACATCGATCTGACCGACCTGGTAGCCCAGACCGTCTTGGCGTCGCTGAACCCGTTTGCCGACTGCGCCGGATCCTGCGAACGCTATTTGCAAGTAAAATCTGCCTTCACGGCCGCTTCAGACCCAGCCGCCACCGACCCAAGGTTGGCGCCGTTTAAGAACTTGCTGGCCGAGATGATCTCCGAGAAGCCGCCATCCGAGGACGCATAGATGGGCGCACTGCCAAAGCAAAGGATCACGCGCCGGCGTCGGGGCAATCGCCGGGCCCACCACGCCCTCAAGGTCCCGCAGCTGCAGCCGTGTCTGAACTGCGGCGCGCTGGCACCTTCGCACGTGGTCTGCCAAGCCTGCGGATACTACCGCAGTACCGACGTGGCCGGCCTCGAGCGCCCCAACCTCAAGTACCGCTAGCCAAAACCGTCAGGGCCCCCGGGGCCCGCTAGCCGGGTCGCCGAGCCGATGCCAGCGCGCTACGCGCTCTTATTCCCTGGCCAGGCCTCGCAGAAGCTAGGCATGGGTCGGGCCGCTACCGAAGGCTTTGCGAGCGCGGCGCGGGTATTTGGCGTGGCCGAGGAAGTCAGCGGCCTGCCGATCAGGCGCCTATGTTTTGAAGGCCCGGCCGAGGAACTCGTCCTAACCGAGTTTCTGCAGCCTTGCCTTGCGGCCACCAGCCTGGCCGCGCTGGCGGCGGCGCTCGAGCAAGCCGGCGTGCAGGATCCCAACGCCCCGGTGGCGCTCGCCCGGGTCCCCAGCCCGCCGTCGGCGTTGGCGGGCCATTCGGTTGGCGAACTCTCGGCCCTGGCGGCATCGGGCTCGCTGGGACTGGAGGCGGTCTTTGAAATCGTGACCGCGCGCGCCAAGGCGATGGCCGAAGCGGGCTGCGCCACCCCCGGCGGCATGCTGGCGCTGGTCGGCGGTGATCTTGAAGCAGCCCGCGCGCTCTGTGCCGACATCGACGCCGAAACCCCCCAGTTTCGGGTCGGCGTGGCCAATCTAAACGCGCCCGGGCAGACGGTCATAGCCGGAGATTTAAAGGCGCTTGAACAGGCCGCCGCAAGGGCAGGCGATTGCGGATTCCGCCGTGCCATCCGGTTGCCGGTCAGCGCCGCCTTCCACACCCCGTTCATGGAACCGGTCCGGGAGCGGTTGATCCACCTGGTGGCCGATCTTGCGGTGCACGATCCCCGGGTCCCGGTGATCTCCAACGTTTCCGCGCGCGTACTGGGTGACGCGGCCGCGGTGCGCGCTGAGATTGCCAGTCAGGTGACCGCCCCGGTACGGTGGGCCGACAGCATGCGGTTCCTGTCCGCCGAAGGGATAACATCGTTCTTTGAAGTCGGGCCGGGCAATGTGCTCGCAGGCCTTTTGCGCCGAAACATACGTTCGGCCCGGGCGGCTCCGGCCGGGGAGCCGGAGCAGTTGAGCGTCCTGGCCGCCAAGCTAAATGGCACGAGCGATGGATGAGAACAAACTCTCAGGCAAGACCGCCCTCGTAACCGGCGCCTCAGGGGCGATCGGGTCCGAGATTGCGCGGACCCTGGGCGCGGCAGGCGCCCGCGTGCTGGTCCACTACAACTCCAATGCCGACGCGGCGGCGGCGCTGTGCGCTGAAATTGAATCGGGCGGCGGCCAGGCATACGCATTCGGCGCCGACCTTGCGTCCGCGAATGGCGCCGGCGACCTTTTCAAGGAAGTCAGGGCCGCCGGTTACGGCGTGCAGATCCTGGTCAACAACGCCGGGATTACCCGCGACGGGCTGCTGGCCCGGATGAGCGAGGAATCCTGGCAGGCGGTGCTCAACACCAACCTCTCATCCGCATATAGAACCTGCCGGGCGGCGCTGCGGCCGATGGTGCGGGGGCGCTGGGGCCGGATAATCAACATCTCCTCGGTCGCCGGACTGAGCGGCAATCCCGGACAGACCAATTACTCGGCCGCCAAAGCCGGCCTGATCGGATTCACGCGCGCCTTAGCGCGCGAGGTCGGCGCCCGTTCGATCACCGTAAATGCGGTGGCGCCGGGCTTCATCGAATCGCCGATGACGGCCGCGGCCGGCGAGCAGGTTCTTTCGCGGGTCCAGGAGCTGATCCCGCTGGGACGCCTGGGGCACCCCGCGGAGGTGGCCGCGGCGGTCGGGTTCCTGGCCTCGGCGAAAGCATCGTACATCACCGGCCAAGTGCTGGTGGTGGACGGCGGACTGGCGATGTGAGGCAGATTGGCGATGTTTGAGAAGATCCTGATCGCCAACCGTGGCGAAATTGCGGTCCGGATCATCCGCGCCTGCCGCGAACTCGGCATCGGGACCGCGGCAATCTACTCCGAGGCCGACGCGTCCAGCCTGCACGTGCGGTTGGCCGACGAATCAGTCTGCATTGGTCCGGCGGCCGCGGCCGAGAGCTACCTGCACGTGCCCAACATCATCGCCGCGGCCCGCAATGTCGAGGCCCAGGCGATCCATCCCGGGGCGGGATTCCTGGCCGAGAGCGCGATGTTTGCCGAGGTCTGCCGCGAGTACGACATCGCCAACATCGGCCCCACCCCGGAGCAACTGGCCGCCGCCGGCAACAAGGCAGCCGCCATCGAGGCCGCCCGCGAGGCCGGACTGCCGATCCTTGACTGCTCCTCCGAACCGCTGCGCGACCTGCGCTCGGCGCGCGATGCCCTGGCCGAGCTCGGCACCCCGGCGATGCTCAAAGCCGCCGCCGGCGGCGGCGGCCGCGGAATGCGGCAGATCCGCAACTTCGCGCAGCTGATGACCGCCTTCCCGCAGGCCCAGGCCGAGGCCGCGGCGGCATTCGACAGCGGCGATCTGTACCTGGAGCGCCTGGTCGAAGGCGCCCGTCACATCGAGATCCAGATCCTCGGCGACGGGGACAATGTCCGTCACCTGGGCGAGCGCGACTGCTCGGTGCAGCGGCGCCACCAGAAGGTGATCGAGGAGGCGCCGGCTCCGTCACTTAGCGAGAAGATGCAGCGACGAATCGCCTCGGCGGCCACCAAGCTGGCGCGCTCACTCAAGTACGAGAGCGCCGGCACGGTCGAATTCCTGGTTGATCGGGACGACAATTTCTACTTCATCGAACTCAATGCCCGGATCCAGGTGGAACACCCGGTCTCGGAGGCCCTGACCGGGGTAGACCTGGTGCAGTGGCAGATCCGGATCGCCGCCGGCGAGCGGATCGACTTCAAGCAGGGCGACATCAAGCCCACCGGTCACGCCATCGAGTGCCGCCTGATCGCCGAGGATTCGGAGAATCACTGGGCGCCCTCGGCCGGCCTGGTATCCAAGCTGAGCCTGCCCGGAGGCCCCGGGGTGCGGGTCGACTCGCACGTCTACGCCGGTTACCAGGTACCGACCCAGTACGATTCGCTGCTCGCCAAGATCATCTGCCACGGGCGCGATCGTAACGCCGCAATCGCCGCCACCCGCACCGCTCTGGCCGAGGTGGAAGTCGGCGGCATCGCCACCAACCTTCCCTACCTGCGCCGGGTAATGGAAGACGCCGACTTTATCGCCGGCCAACACACCCTCGACAAGATGCCGGGGCAGGCCGCCGCTGAACCGGCCGAGGCCTAGCAGGCAGGCTCCGGTGCGGTACCGCCATCAGCGCTACGACGCCCGCCGCTGCGCCTTCCAGGCGCTGTATGCGGCCAATGTGTCCGGCGAAGACCCGCTGGCGATCCTGTCTGGGGTCGATGGCGGCGACCTCCTCGACGAAGCAGCGCTGGAGTTTGCGCGCACGTTGCTCTCAACCCACGCCGAGCACGCCCGCGCGATCGATGAACAGATCGCCGAGGCGACCGAGTGGGAGCTGGTCCACGAGTCGCCGGTCGAGCTGTCGATCCTGGGCCTGGCGGCGGCCGAACTGATCTCCGGCCACACTCCGTCGGCGGTGGTCATCAATGAGGCCGTCGAGCTGGCCAAAATCTACGCCTCGCCGGTTGCGGCCAGCTACATAAACGGGATGTTGCGGACAATTGCCGAGCGCAACAGCCCCGCCCCTAACCCTTAACAACCAGGCCACAGATGGCAACCTCGCAGCCGATCGACCCCTCCGCCCAGAACGCGGGCGACCAAGGGATGATGACCCTTCGGGAACACCTGGTCGAATTCCGCTGGCGGCTGACCATATCGGTAGTGGCGGTGCTGGTCTGCTCGATGGCCTTCTGGCCGTTCAAGGACTTCATCTTCGACCTGCTGCAGTCGCCGCTGAATCCGGACGTGAGCCTGCAGCAGATCGAGCCCACCGAAGCGTTCTTCTCGTTTTTCAAAGTGGCGGTATTGGGCGGGATCGGGATCGCCTCGCCGCTGGTGCTGTACCAGGTCATGGCCTTCGTCTCGCCGGGTCTTTATGCCAATGAGAAACGGGTCTTCTACGCTTCAATTCCGGCGATGCTGGCAATGTTTTTTGTCGGGGTTATGTTCTGCTGGTTCGTGATCCTGCGTTTCACTCTTAATTTCCTGACCGGATTTGCGCCCGATGACATCAACACCGAATTGAGCATCGATTCCTACATCAGCTTCGTGTCCCGGATGCTGTTGGTTGTGGGACTGGTTTTTGAGACTCCGTTCGCAATATTCCTGCTGGCCAGGTTCCGCATCGTCAGCGCCAAGCGGCTCAAAAGCTTCCGCCGCTATGCGGTCGTGGTGATCGTGATCCTGGCGGCGGTCATAACCCCGACGCCGGACCCGTTCACGCAGATGGCGGTGGCAATCCCGATGTATGCGCTGTATGAGTTGGGCGTGCTGCTGGCCGGAATGGCGAACACCGACGCTCCGCGCGCGGGCTCGGCGACCGGCAGCTAAAGACGGTTGCGGCCAGCCCGCTGCACTGGCGCGAAATCGCCCCTGACAGGGCATTAAGCGATCGCCCGTTGCCCGAAAAATGACGCCCGAATGTCGGCGGCCAGGAGTTCCGGCTCCTCGGCTGCGGCAAAGTGCCCGCCGCGCGGCATCTCCGTGAATCGGACCAGGTTGAAAAACCTCGCCACCCATTCCCGTGGTGGATGGGTCAGCTCCACCGGGAAACGGGCGAACGCGGTCGGAACCCCAATCGGCTGGTCGGCCACGAGCGGCGGAGGCGCTTGCTCGCGTTCGTAGTAGAGCCGAATCGAGGATGCGATCGTCTCCGTGGCCCAGTAGATGGTCAGGTTAGTGAGCAGTTCATCCTTTGAAAAGCGCGCTTCGACATCGCCGCCGCAGTCGCTCCAGGCGCGCCACTTCTCAACGATCCAGCCGGCCAATCCGGCCGGGGAATCATTTAGCCCGTAGCTAAGCGACTGCGGCTTGGTGCCTTGTTGGTGGCCGTAGGACCATTCCGCCGACCGCCATTCGAGCCGCTGGGCCAGAAAGGCCCGTTCGTCCTCGGAGAGCGAGGACTCGTCCAACGCTGGTGCATCACCACCGGCGACCACGAAGTTCAGGTGGATGCCTTCGACAACGTCGGCATGATCACGGGCCAGCGCGGTCGTAACCGCCGCACCCCAATCTCCACCCTGGGCCAGGAACTGTTCGTATCCCAACCCCTCGGTCATCAGTTTGCGCCAGATCGCTGCTATCTTGGCCGGATCCATGCCGCGCGCCCGGGGTTGGTCGGAGAATCCGTACCCGGGCAGCGAGGGTATGACCAAATCGAATGCGGTTCCCGGATCAGCGCCGACCGACACCGGATCCGAAAGCGGCGCAACGACTTTCTCAAGCTCGACGAACGTGCTGGGCCAACCATGCGTCAACACCAGCGGTTTGGGATCCGGACCCTTGCCCCGCACGTGGACAAAGTGGATCCCCAGACCGTCGATAGCGGCCTTAAAGTGCGGATACCGGTTCAGGCGGCGTTCCTGCGCGCGCCAGTCGAAATCGCGCTCCCAGTATTCGCACAGCTCGCGCAGATACCCCAGCGGGGTCCCATAGTCCCAGCCCGCTTCTTCAATCTCGCCCGGCCAGCGGGTCCGCCGCAGGCGCTCGCGCAGATCGTCAAGAACCGCATCGCTGATATCGATCCTGAACGGTTCAATCGTCATTCGCAGATCCTTTCGAGGGTTTGAATCATTCCGCACCGATTCCGGCAACCCCCGACCGGCGCGTCATCTCGTCAGGTGAAATTCTGGGCCCCGGCGCAACTGCGCGCGCCCTTGCAGGTTCGCAATTTACGTTTGGTCGGCGCGGGAGGCTTTGAATCTGTCGCCCAATCCCAAGCCCGCCAGGCAGCTCTTGAAATCATCGGGCGGGTCGGCCCGCCACTCGCACCGCTCTCCGGAAGGCAGCGCGACCGAGACCGTGTGCGAGTGCAGCATCTGCCGCCCGGCGCCGGTCCCGGCGCCGTAGAGCGCATCGCCCAGCAGGGGGTGGCCAAGCGCGGCCAGGTGCACGCGCGCCTGGTGCGTGCGCCCGGTTATCAGGTCCAGCTCCAGCAGGGCGGCATTGTCTGCTTCCGCCAGCACCCGGTAGGCGGTCGTGGCCGGGCGGCTGCGGGCCGATCGCACCGACTGGGCCCGGCGGTTATCGGGCGAACGCCCGATCGGGGCCTCGATCAATGCCTGGCGGTGCTCGGGGACGCCGCGACAGATCGCTAGATAGCGCTTTTTGACCCGCCGCGCGGCAAATTCAGCCTGCAGGTGCAGAAACGCCAGTTCGCTCAGTGCCGCCAGCATCACTCCCGAGGTCTGCAGGTCCAGTCGGTGCACGATTCCGGGCCGGAGCGCACCCCCAACCCTGGCGATCTCGGGAAATCGGTACAGCAGACCGTTAACCAGCGTGCCGTCCAGGTGACCGGGGCCGGGATGGACCGAGAGTCCGGCCGGCTTTAAAAGCGCCAGGACCCCTTCGCGGCGTTCCAGGACTTGAAATTCGATCGGTTGGGCGACGATCGTGACCGGGTCCGGCGGGGCCTGGATGAATTCGATTTCATCACCGGCCGCGACCCGCCGCGCCGGTCGCGCCACCTGCCCGTTTACGGTCCCGGAACCGGCGCGCAGCTTCGCCCCGATCGCCGATCGGCTCTGCTGCGGCAGGCGCGCGCTGAGCACCCGGTCAAGACGCTCTCCGCCCTCGCCGGCGGAGACCGTGAAGCGCGTTGCAGTGCCGCTGGCCGCGGTCATGCGGTCGGCGGTACAGCCCGTGGATCGCGCTCCAGCTTGCCGACCATCACCAGCACGATAAGGACCACCATTGCGATGTTGATTGTCGAATCGGCAACGTTGAAAACCGGCCACCAGCCCACGTCGACGAAGTCGACGACATGCCCCAACCGGAAGCGGTCGATCAGATTGCCGGCTGCGCCGCCGATAATGCATCCGAGCACGATCCGCGCCACCAGGGTGGGTTGGCGCAGGTATCGCAGGAAAATGGCGATAACCGCGGTCAGCGCGGCGAGCACGAACAAGATCGTCACCCAGGACGAAAGCGCGCCCGAAAAGATGCCAAATACGATGCCGTCGTTGTTCACCAGGCGAAACCGCAGCAGCGGTTCGACTACCCACAGCGCCTGACCGGGGCGCTCGGCCAGCAGGTCCACGATAAAAGCTTTGCTCAACTGGTCCAACGCCACTATCACGGGCGCCGCCAACACGGTCGGTAGATACGCCCCCACCCCCGCACGTGGGGCCGGGGAGTACAGGGGATCGGTCAGTTGGGCCAGGATCTCGGCCTTAATGCTGGCTGCCGCACCAGGGAACGACCGATTATCCCGCCGGCGGCCGAGGTGATCGGCCCCCTGGCCGATCGCCGGCCGGTAGTTTTCGAGATCGCAGAGACGATTCTGCTGGCGCTGGTCATATTCTTCGCCGCGCGCCTGTTCGTGCAGACGTTCTCCATCGACGGGCGCTCGATGCAGTCCAACTTTGAGCCCGGCCAGTACGCACTGGTGAGCAAGGCATCCTACGGCCTGGGCTCCCCGCAGCGCGGCGACGTGGTCGTGCTCTATCGACCCGGTTTCCCCACCGAAGAGTTGCTCAAGCGCGTGGTCGGGCTGCCCGGCGAGGAAATCGCGATCCGCGACGGCCGGGTCCAGATCAACGGCCGCGAGCTGGACGAGTCCGCCTATCTCGGCGATATCGAGACCGCCAATCTGTCCTCTACAACGGTGCCCAGCGGGGCTTATTTCGTGCTGGGCGACAACCGCTCGGTCAGCCAGGATTCACGCAGCTTCGGACCGGTGCCGCGTGAGGTGATCGTGGGCAAGGTGGTACTGGTTTACTGGCCTATCGACAAGGCCCGCACCGTGCCCGATCCGACCCTGGAGTTTGAGTCCTAGCGCGTACCCGGTCAGGTCGCGTTGGGCCAGCCCTGGCGCAGCTTCCTGACCGTGTCCGGCAATTCCTCCGGCAGGACTTTGGTCTCAGCCAGGATCGGCATGAAATTGGTATCACCCGGAAACCGCGGCACGACATGGTAGTGGAGGTGATCCGGGATCCCGGCACCTGCCGCCGTGCCCAGGTTGGCCCCGATGTTGAACCCGGTGGGGCGGTAGGCAGCGCGCAGCGCGGTCACCGCGGCGCGTGTGAACCGCGACATTTCCGACAGTTCCGAATCTGCCAGTTCGTCCAGGGCGCCGATGTGGCGGTAGGGCAGGACGAGCAGGTGCCCGGTGTTGTAGGGGAACCGATTAAGGACCGCGAAGACCTCGCGCCCCTTGGCGATCACCAGTTCCGCGGGCGCGGCGCCCGGATCGGGGTCGATGCAGAATGGACAGCCCTTGGGCCCCGAACCCTTTATGTACTGCATCCGCCAGGGGCTCCAAAGCCGCTCCAAGAAGACTCCCCGCGCTTACCGCCGCCCACGATTATGTATCCAGGCAATTCACGCTCACCCCAGCCCGGGGCCTATTCATGATCGAACTTGCGGTCGATCCGGCCGAGATCGCGGCCGCTTTGCCGCCCGGCCGGCGCGCCCTGCTTGAGGGTTTTGACCGGTTGCTCAAATCCGACGCGGCCGCGCGCGGCTACATCGCCCGCGCAACCGCGGCCGAGAGCTGGATGCTGCACGTTTTGGATTCGCTTGCCGGAGTGGCACTGCTGGAATCGGTTTTGGCTTCCCCGACCGCGTCCCGGATCGTTGACGTTGGTTCGGGCGCCGGTCTGCCGGGAATCCCGCTGGCGATCGCCCGCCGCGGCTGGCAGCTTACGTTGCTGGATTCACACCGCGGGCGGGTCGAACTGCTGCAGCAGTTTGTCCACAACCTGGAAATCGGCAACGCAGAACCGTTAAAGGGCGATGTCGCGACCGCCGCGGGCGGATTCGATGCGGCGCTGGCGCGCGCCCTGGCTCCGCCGGAAACCGCACTGGCGCTGTGCCGACGCCTGGTTGCAGGGCCAGGGCCGGTGATCCTCTACCTGACCGGAGCCCAGTTGGATAACCTGGGCGCGAAAGGCCTGCCCGATCCGCTCGGCGTCGCCCGCTACCGGCTTTCAGGGCTTCGGTCGGGCCGCGTCGTGGCCGCGTTCGCAGCCCAATTGAGGCCGGCTCCGCCGCCGCCCTAGCTGGTGGCCCGCGCCGAATGCAAATGGCGCCATTCCGGGCGTTAGACGGGGCCTGCCGTCGGTAGCAAACTAGAATTTCCGCCGGATGCTCGAAGCAGGCCCTGACTGCACAATTGGGCATGGTGGCAGCCGGTTGTTAAGGAGCTTTACTGCATATGGCCTCGACGTTTGACGATGTGTCGGAAGTAATCAGCAACACGCTCCCCAACGTCGACAAGGAAACGCTCACCATGGATACCTCTTTCCAGGGTGACCTGAACGCTGATTCACTTGATCTGGTCGAACTGATCATGGAGTTGGAAGAACATTACGATCTTTCGATCCCTGACGAGGACGCCCAGGAAATGACTTCAATCGGCGACGCCGTCCGCTACATCGAAGCAAACAAATAGTGCTTTCGCCGCAGGGCGGGACGCGAGGCTTGTCCCGCGTTTGGCGGTAAATTAGCCGGCGCGACGCGGCTGGAGGGGACAGAGAATTTGGCGCGAGGAAGCCGCAGCATGGTGAGTCTTTGAGCGAACTTTCAGACATCGGCGCCCGACTTCGGGCGGTGATGCGACACTTTCCAACCGGCGTCACCATCGTAAGCACATCCGGCGATGGTCGCCTGCATGGGATGACCGTCAACTCGTTCACCTCGGTTTCGCTGGATCCGCCGCTGGTGTTGGTCTGCATTGCCCATGCGTCACATTGCAATCGGCTGATCAAGCGGTCGGGTGGTTTTGCCGTCAGCATCCTCGGCCACGACCAGGCCGAGGTATCGTCGGGTTTTGCCAACACTGATCCGGCGGCGCAGGCAATTCATGAGTTCGAACATCACACCTACGAACTTGGACCGACCGGTTCACCTATGCTCGAGGGGGCGGTCGCCCATCTGGACTGCCGCATCGAGGAAGAAATCGAGGTTGGCGACCACACCGTCTTTGTCGGGCGCGTCGTCTACGCCAACGAGGTAGACAAAAAGGGCTCATTGGTGTTTTTCCAGGGAAAGTACGCCCGTACATAAATGCCCGCTCGACTAGCCGGCCTCGGGATGGCCCTGCCCAAACAGGTGCGCAGCAATAAAGCGCTGGCCGAGATCGTCGATACCTCCGACGAGTGGATCTGGACCCGTACCGGAATACGCGAGCGGCGCATCGTCGGCGACGACGAGTCCACCTACAGCTTGGGACTGGGCGCTGCCCGCGCAGCGCTGGCGCAGGCGCAACTCGACCCGGAAAAGGTCGACCTTGTAATCGTGGCCACCATGACCCCGGACCTGGGGTCTCCGGCCGTTGCCAATCTGATCCAGGACGCACTCGGGGCGCGCTCGGCCGGAGCGATCGACATCAACAGCGCCTGCACCGGATTTATCTACGGACTCGCGTTGGCGACGGCGATGATCGATTCGGGCCAGGTCAAGAACGCGCTTGTAATCGGGTCCGAGACGATGTCGAGGATCATGGACTGGTCCGACAGATCGACCTGCGTGCTGTTTGGCGACGGGGCCGGTGCGGCGGTGATCGACGACAAGGGCGCCGAGAAGTCTTTCCTGGCGTTTTCATTGGGTTCAGACGGCGGCGGGGCCGAATCGCTTTATCGGGCCAACAGCTACGGGCTGTTAAACAAGTTCTCGGCCGCCAACGGTTCGCTGGATCTGCAGATGGACGGCCGCGAGGTTTACAAGTTCGCGATCGGGGCGCTGACTGATACCGTCTCCGCCACCGCCGCAAAGGCCGGCGTGGCTTTGGAGGATCTGGACCTTATCGTGCCCCACCAGGCCAATGTCCGCATCATCAAGATGGCCGCCGACCAGCTAGATCTGCCGATCGAGCGCTTCGTCGTCAACGTCGAACGCTACGGAAATACCTCGGCCGCCTCGATCCCGATCGCACTGGCCGAAACAGCTTCCAGCGGGCGCCTGGACGGTTCGCAACTGGTAATGCTGGTGGCGTTCGGGGCCGGATTGTCCTGGGCGGGGGCACTGTTAAGGATCAACGCCTAACAGGGGGCAACGCAGTTCGACGCGAGGATGCCCGGCGTAGGCTGCATCCCGGAATCGCCGGCCTGACCGAACCCAGTCGGTGTTGCCCGATCGAGGTCGGCGGGCGAGCGAAATTAACTGGAGTTAATCAACGCCCAGTCGACCAGGGACTCAAAGTCCCCGGCATCGTCGCCGAACACGAACAGCACCCACTGGCCCTTTTCTTCTTCCTCTTCCTCGGGTACGGCGATCATCTTGCGGACCACGTCTAGTTCGTGCAGGTCGATGATCTCGTCCGAGATCTCATCCGTGTTCACCACGGGCAGGAAGACGCCCGAAAAATCGTAGGGAAGCTGCACTACCGCGTAGTGCGTTACCGGCTCCGTCGAGTCACCATCGAAATACAGCGGCAACGTAACCGCAAACGACTCGCCTAGTCCGGCGCTGTAGCTTTCCTGATCCAGGCCGGTTACCAGCGGATCACCTTTGGAATCAGTCTCGCCCGTCAGCAGCAGCGCCTGCTGCGGCTCCAGGTCGCTGAGAACGTGGCTGGGGATGTCGCCCGGGTCGTAGTCGCCGGCCTTGGCATCATCGGGGTCCTCGGGATCATTCCTGGCAAAGTCGATAACGACCCCCTCTTCCTTGTCGCCGACGCCAGCAAAGATCCCCCGTGGAAGTCGGCTTACACCCTCGAGTCGGAGTGACCGCAGGCCGCTGAGGCCTTCAAGATCGCCGGATTCAAGCTCGAAGGAACGACCGTCGTCCGCGTCAAACAAATTCAGATCCTCGATCAAGCTCAGATCGTTCAGGGTAATGTTGCAGCCACGGTGGCCGACTGTCGGCCTCAGTTCGTCGAGCGCGTCCTCGATTGCCTCTTCCACAAGGCCGCTGCGCTGACAGACCTCAACCGTGGGGGCATCGGCATCGTTGACCCCGATCTCGGTCACCCTGCCGCCATTGAGCACATCCTCCAGATCCAGTGATTCGCGACGGCCGGAACCGTCGGGCGCGCGGTAGGCGTCGGCGTCGCTGTCAATTTCTAGATCGAAGGTCCAGAAGTCGTCGATATCGTTGTCGGATTCAACGTATATCGGCCAGTAATAAATCACGCTGCGCGAATCCCCGTGCAGGAGCATGTCCCGGCTTATCGAGATAAGGCCCTCCTGGTCGGAATCAGCGTCCACGTCCGCCTGGACTATGAGTGATTCCTGGTCCGATTCCAGTACGCCCGGGAACGCGACCGAGATATAACCGCCTCCGTTTTCGGTAACCGTGTATTCATCATCCTGGAATCCGACCACGCCGGTCGTGCCGCGTATGGATAGCGCGATCCCGGTCCCGACCGGAATGTTGCGGAAATTCACGTTGGAGGTGTTGAGTCTTGGGTTGCCGGTCAGGTCGATCAGCCGCACCTCTTCGTTGTCACCGAAGCCGTCGAGCTCATCGGGGCGTGAATCCTCGTTTAGCCCGCTGAGCTCCAGCAACAGTTCGTAATCGCGATCGGAGATGGCAAAGGAGGGAAGGTTTCGCCCCGAAAAATCCCAGATCGCGATTCCGTCAAGTTCGAGGTCGTCGCATTCGTATGAGGGCAGATCGTAGTTGTCTCCATCAAGCAGTGCATCGCGCAGCCAGGGGGTAAGTTCACAGCCTCCCAGATCGGTCTGGCCGCGAACATTTGAACCGGGCGCCAGCGCCCAAACCGCCGCCAGCGCCAACACCAGCGCGGCGACCGCAATCAGCGGAACGCGGAACCGGTTCATCGCTAGGGCTAGATACATGGCATCGTCCCGCCAAATCGAAGGCGCAACCAGTCGATGGAGGTTGCCAACTCGTCTGATACAAGGATATTGGGTGCATCCAGGCTAGGGATTTTCCGCGTCACCCGCCAACCGGCCGATAGGCCCTCTTCGGGGCCCAAACGGCCGCGCATAACCCGAGGTTTCCGCGAAGCGCAGTTCGTGTCGGGTATGCACGGCATTCCGGCTCACTAGCTCCCGGATTTCGGCTGCGCGCCGACGCATGCAGACGCCGCGGCGGACTCGGAACGCCAGAGCCGGGCGAAATTTACCGACCGCGGGCAATGGGTATAAGCCTCGCTTACCGTTACCAACATTCCCTGCAGGATCTTGGCGTTCTCGTCGGGGTCGAAGACTGAAAGTTCCACCTGCAGCCGGTCCAGCATCCCGCGGTCGACGATTTCGACCGCGCCGTTAACACGCACCGTGTCGCCGACGCCGGGCACGAAGAATATCAACCCGATCTGGGGGTTTTCGGCCAGATTCTGGTAGGACTGGAACAGGCGGTTCCCAGCCACATCGGGGATCAGCAGGCGCTTATCGTCAAGGATCTTGACCCAGCCCGGCCGCCCGCCCTTGGGCGAGGCGTCACAGGATCCGTCGGCCGCGCTGGTAGCTGTGACCAAGAACGGCGAGCGCTCGACGAAGTCGCATATCTGGTCGGTGAGGTGGTCCTTGATCTTTGCGCGCGGGCCGTGGCTTGGCATGCCGAATTGGCGCGTGAATTCGTTTTTGCAGGTTGCTGCGCCAATCGGTTCAGCGGGCATTTGGCGTTCCAAGTTCTGATCCGGCCAAGGCCAGGTGATGTCCCGATTTTGGCCCTATTGCGCGTGCATCGAGTAGGGCGCAATGAGGATAGCGCGGCAACCCATAGCGATCCACTACGAATTCGATAGTGGGATTCTCAACCAACTGCGTCGTTGACGTAGTAGAGCGGGTAGATCTGGCCGATCACAAGTTCGGGAACGGCGTTAAACGGCGCATGCCGGGCGTGTTCGGGAACCAGGATGTCGCGCAGAATGTCGCCCAAAAGGGTCAGCATCACCGGATTGTTGGGATACGGGTGAAGCTCGAAGATGGCTGCCTGGTAGAACTGGCGCACGAATCCGGGCGTTGTGCCGGGCGCGTGCAGCAGCCCCGGCACCAGGAAATTGATGCGCCCGTCGGTGAGCGGGAACCCGAATGCCAGGGTCCCGCCGAGTCGGTTGTGAACATCTGCAAAGTGAGTCTGTACGCCGTCGACCGAGTAGTTGGAAACCTTGTGCCCCCACGGGCCGACCAGCTCGCCGACGTATGGGTTGGTCAGGAATGGCTCGGTCCCCTGATCGCCTTCGGGGCTGTGGATTCCGCCTACATACTCCCAGGTCAGGCGCCGCTCGATCACCCACCCCAGCCCGACGTTGTGGAAGTCAACCGCGCCGCGCTGGTAGAACTGCGTCAGCGCTCCCGGTTCAAGCACCATCACCTCGGACACCGGATAGCCCCAGCGCTCCAAACCACCGGTTATGTCGTAATGGGTGAGGAAATCCGCGGTCCTGACCACGCTTCCCCAGCGGATCTCCAAATTGGGGATGTTGTGCTTGAGGTTGTCGTTGCCGGGACCTTCCACATAGCGGTTGGCCAGGACCCTGAGAACCGGCGCGCGATCGGTTGAGAACGCGTCCGGATCGGCCCGTGAAGGCGTCTCCTCGGAGGGTCGGCGGCCGAATGGGGACAGGACCGGCCCGACCGCATCGCTGGTGAGCGATTCGGAATTGCCGCGGTCATCGCGGAAGCTGACCCTGACCCGCATTGTGTGGTCGATGTCGGCCTCGATCATGGTGTAGCTGTCGCCGGACTGACCCGGAATGACGGTAATGCGGCCCTCCAGTTCACGGATCCAGCCGTAGGTAAACGACGCGTCCGATAGACCGTCGGCATCAGCGATGCTGTCAGTCGATACGTCCAGGTCCCGGCCAACCTCGGGGAATCCGGATATGACGGGCAGACCGGTGGCGCGGCGGTTCCGGGACCCACCACCGCCGCCGCCGCCGGAGGAGCGTTCGTCGTCGATGATGGTCACCCGGGCGGTTCCGGTTGCCCCCGGCCCGACCGCGCCGGGAAGCTGACCGAATCCAAGGGTCAGGGACTCGCTGCTGCGATCGGTGTCATCAACGGCGGTGAACGTGAATTCGGCCTCGGAGCCTCCATCTTGGAATTCGATGGCGTTGTTGGCGGTGAGTCCGGAGATTTGGTAATCGCCGTCTTCAGCACTTCCCGGCGTCACCGAAATCGGGATTTCTAGGTCCCGATTGGTGGCCGGGGATGCAGTGACTAAGACCGTGAATTCGTCACCCTCGTTGACGCTGTAACTGGCCTGGCCGAAGTTCAATGAGATCTGCAGCTGATTGGTGGTGGCGTCGCCGGACTCGGACCAGGGGCTGTCGCCTTCGGCGTTGTAGGCCTGCAGGCCGACCTCGTAGTCGGTCACGTATTCGAGGTTGGCGATTGTTGCGCCATCCGCGTCGAAGGTGACGTTGGGGGAGTTTTCGATCCACGCCGCCGGAGGGCTAGTGTCTTCGCGGTAGCGCACCCGGTAGCCGTCAATCGGGCGCTCAGTGGTCTCGACGGCCGCCGGCCACGTAACGCTTAGGACTCCGTCTTCAGGGGCCACGGTCGGGATGGGCGGCGTTTCCGGCACGAGCATGTCGACTATGGATATGGTCACGGTCACGGTGTCGTCGATCTGGCTGTCCGGGGTGCCGTCGGCGGCTTTGTCATCGCCGACCGATACGGTCACGCTGTAACTGGATTGGGATTCGAAGTCGAGCGGATCATCAGTCAGCAACTGGCCGGTCTTGGTATCGATGGCAAATGACGTGGAGTCGGTGCCGCCCAGGATATAGGTCAATTCGTCGCCGTCCAGGTCCTCGGCGGTAATCGGATCACCGATTGGCTGGCCGCCAGGGGTGTTTTCCAGGACCGACCGGGTCGCGGTCTCCCCGCCGAACCCCGGAACCCGGTTGGTGTCTATCACGTTGATCGTGACACCGATCGTGTCGTCGACAGCTTCATCGGGGCTGCCGTCTTTGTCCACCCCGTCGTGCACGGAAACGGTCACCGAATAAGAGTTGGGCGGGGTGCTGAAGTCCAGCGCCGCGTCAGTTCGCAGTTGGCCGGTGAGGGGGTCGATCGCAAATTTCGAGGCATGGGTTCCGCCGAGATCGTAGACAAGGGTATGGTCCTCCTCATATACGGCATCTACCGGTGCTCCAATGTCGGTTCCTGCAATGTCGGTCTCGACCACCGACCGCGTCGTGCTTGCATCTTCAAATTGCGGTGGTTCGTAGACATCGGTCACATCGATGTTGACTGACACCTGAGCGTCGATGGTCGTGGGGTCGGGGTTTCCGTATTCGTCCTTGCCGTCAAGGGCCTGGACGGTGACGCTGTAGCTGTTATTGGTTTCGAAGTTCAGCGGCGCGGACGTCAACAGCTGGCCGGTCGAGGTATTTATGTCGAACGAGGCCGCATCGGCGCCGCTCAGCGAGTAGGTCAGGCGATCGCGGTCAGGGTCGGTGAAGCTAACCGGCAATCCGATGGACCGACCCGCCGGCGTGTTCTCGGCGACCTCGCGGGGAACCGCGATCGGCGGCAGCGGCGGCTCGTTCATGTCGGTGACGGTGACCGTTACGGTAATGGTGTCGTCGACCGCGTTGTCGGTCGTAATCCCGTCTTCGGCGAGACCGTCGCTGACTGAGACCTCAATCGAGTAGTTGGCCTTGGATTCGTGGTCCAGCGCCACCTTGGTCAACAGCTGACCGGTGCCAGAAACGATGTCGAACGCGCCGGCATCGGTCCCGCCCAGGGTGTAGGTCAACTGGTCATCTTCCGGGTCATCGGCGGAAATCGGGTTGCCGATGTCCCGACCCGTCGGAGTGTTCTCCTGCACGACCAGGTTGATTGCGCCGGCGGGTAACTGGGGCGGTTCGTTCACGTCCGTGACCGTGATATCCACGGTGATCGTTTGGTCCGCAGACGTATCGGTGTTCCCTTCGCGATTCAACCCGTCGGTTACCGATATCTCGACTTGATAGCCGGATTCGTCCTCGAAGTCCAAGGGGGCATCGGTCAACAGCTGGCCGTTGGAGTTGATATCAAATGAGTCCTTGTCATCACCACCCAGCGAATATGTGAGCCGATCGTTCTCGGGATCGGAGGCGCTATAGGTTTCGATCACCGTTCCGCTGGGAGAGTTCTCGGCGATGCTCGGGCTAAGGTTTGCTCCGGACGCGAATTCGGGCCAACCATTGACTTCACCGACTGAGATGGTGACCGTAATCGAGTCGTCGACATTTGAGTTCGGGTAGTTGTCGGTGACCGAGACCGTGACTTCAAAGCTGGCCTTGTTGGCGGAGTTCCAGTCAGTGGCCGTGCGCAGCTGGCCGTTGCTGGAATCAACATCAAAGGACGCCGCGTCGGTGCCGCCCAGCGTATAGGCCAGCCCGGCGCCTTCGGGATCGGTTGCCTTAACCGGATCGCCAATGTCTTCCCCATCGCCCGAGTCTTCGTCGACCGTACGACTGGCGCTGGCGCCCTCATCAAACGTCGGGGGTTCATTCACGTCGGTGACCGTGATCCTCACGCCGTCCCGGGTCAAGGTTTCGACTTGGTCGCGTACTGTCACATCGACTAGGTATTCGTTGTCCCCGGCCGCGCTGGCCTCGGCCTCAAAGTCGGGCGGGGACCGGAATCGCAGTACGCCGTTGCCATCGATCGAAAACTTGCCATCGTCGTCACCTCCCAGCGACCAGGCAAGCGTGCCCGATCCGCCCGGGGCGGTGTACGATGCCACCGGCCCGGTACCGTTTTCGGCGAAGGTGACGTTCGAGCGCCCCACGATCTGGAATTCTTCATCGCTATTGGTGACGATCACCGTTACCGGGTAGTAGGTGACTCGATTCCCGTCCCGATGCGGCGGGTTCGAATCATACACATGGAGGCTGAAGTCGTATGTGTTTTTGTCGTAATCACTGCCCTTGGGGTTCTCAAAATCGGGCGGACTCATAAACCTCAAGATGCCTTCATCGTCGATGTCGAAGTAGTCGCCGTCGCCGCCGCCCGGCTGGACGGAAATGATCCACCCGTCAGTGCTAAGCGCGCTCGTGTCCCCCGCATTCTTGGTCACCGTCGCGTGATAGGTGGCCACCCGCCAGGTGCCGTTTTCGGGGTATTCGATCGTTTTGGGGCCCACAACCACCGGCCTGCCTTGCCCGCCGGTGAGATTGATATTGACGGTTATTGAGTCCGAACCGCCGGAGGGATCGGTGGCGGTAATCGTTCCTGTGAATTCAGGTGAATCGCCGATCGCGAATTGATCCAGCCGCTTCTTTGCGCGCAGTTGGCCTGAGAACCTGTCGACCTCAAAGTGATCGGTAAAGTCGCTGCTACCCGACAGCGAATACGCCACTTCGTCGCCGTCTTCATCCGTCGCGTACGTCGGGTAGTAAAAGCTGCGGCCTGGCGTCGTCGGTCTGATTGTCGAAAGGCAATAGGTATCCACAACGTGCGGAGTGCACCGGTAACCGGCGTATTGATCAGGAATGTAGAAATCGGGATCGGAGGTGTCCTCGGACGCTGCGCGTACGTCGCGCCGCGTTTGTTTGAACGCCTCCTTGGATGAACCCTGGGCATCTGAGTAGGAGGCTTTGGCGCGCAGGTATTTGCCGCTATCGGAACTGGTTGGCTGGTAGGTCGCCGAATTGGCTCCGCTGATTGGGTTATACGTGCCATTGCTGCGATCTGCACGCAGCCATTGCCAGGTTGTTCCAGTAACCCCACCATCCGGATCGGTCAGTGAAGCGACAACGTCGACCTCGACCTGCGGAATATTCCAGGTGAGCGTGACGCTGCCGGGTTCGTCAATGTTGTTCACGGTGATCTCGACCGGGATCCGGGCAGTGCGACCCGACCGTTCGGCTACAACTTCCACCATATAAGAACTCCTGGTCTCGTAGTCGAGCGGGTGTCCGGTGAGCAGCTGCCCCGTCTTGCTGTTGATGCCGAAAAAGGAGGTTCCGGCGCCCTTGAGCGAATACGAATACCTCTGAGTGCCGGAATCTGAGGGAGTGACCGCCGCGCCTATTGGCGTAAACGGCGGCGGATTCTCATCGATACTGCGGGTTGCGGACGGTTCATCGGACTTGACCGTGATCGAAGACGTCGAATCCTCACCCTTGGTCGTGACATCGGACGATTCCGGCTCGCCGACGTCGCTCCTGGTGTTAATCGCCCCCGATTGTTGAGCCCCCTTTTCATCAGTCTCAACTTGGATTGCGGGCGGTTCACCCACGGCGCATGACATTTCCGCAGATCTGGGGCCTGATACCGCAGCGGTAGCCTCGCTGGTGAGACTGAGCCTGTGACCGCTCTTGGTCTGGAACGTGACCCTGACCGCGATGGCCTCACCTTCGTCGGCCTCAGCGAGGATGTAGCTGGCCCCGGTCGCACCGTCGATGGGGTCGCCCGAGCGCAACCAGCGGTACCTGAACCCGAAGTGGTGGAGCTCATGATCTGGGTTTTTGACGCCGGTCACATCGATTGCGAGTTTCTGCCCGACGGCGGTCGAGCCGGAAATCGAAGGGCTGCCCCAATCGGGGCTGCCTGCGGCATCGGACTGCGGTGTGGCGGAGACGTTTGCAGACCAGGCGCTAGTGCCCTCGGAATTTATGGCCCGCACCTGGACCCCGTAGGAGTCCGCGTTGGCCAATTGGGTCAGGGTGTGGCCCAGTAGGTCGCCGGAAGTTTCGCTCCAGGCTCCGGTAATTTCGGTCCAATTGCCATCGACCGAATCATCCTCGGCGGAGTCAATGTATCTGAGGTCGTAACTACTGATCTCGGCGCCCGGCGTTGCCGGTTCCGCCCAGGTCACCGCGAGTGATCCGTCGCCCGGATAGATGCGGGCGATCGTCGGCGCCTGCGGCGCCGCCACAGGGCCGGTGACGGCGGAGATCGAACCGACCGGCCCCCAACCGAACTCGGTGATCGCCCAGACCTGAAACAGGTATTTGGTTGAGCCGTCGAGCTCGTCGATGGCGTGGGAGATTTCGCCATCGCTGGAGGGCGCTGCGAACTGCGAAGTTTGGACGAATTCCGGTGGGGCCCCATCCTGGTACTTAAAGTGCGTAGCCCCATAGTGGGTTATCGGCGACCCCCCGTCGGCAGGTTCTTCCCAGGAAAGGGTCACGCTGTTGTCCGAAGGATCGGCATCGGGTTCCGGGGCCGACGGCGGGACGGTCAGCGTGACCGAGGCCTGGCCCGCATCGCCAGCGCCGATGGCGTTTACCGCGCGCACCCGAACCTGGTAAGTTCGACCGGGTAAGAGGCCGAAATCTGAGTACAGCGTGCAGCCTTCCCAATCCGGCCCGGAGGTACTCATCCAGTCCCCGTCGTCTATCTGCACCTCGTAGTGGGTAATCGCCGACCCGCCGTCGGCCGGAGCATCAGGCCAATATATGTGCACTTCTTCCCATGCGGGAAACCACGTTGCCTGCACCGTGGGCACGGCTCCGGGTCGCGCGGCCGTCGTGGATCTGCCATCTCCGGTGGAGGGACTGCCGGGCTCACCAACACTTTGGCGCCCTGCAAAGTCGATTTCGGCAGCTGCCGGTTGAATTGGCGACGATTGGAGCGCCTGCAGCCCTGCATTGGCGCCGGGCTGGGCACCAATGGCGTGGGCGGTCCCTGCGGCCCACAAGAGGGAGAGCGCCAGGACTGAGAAGCAAACGAACGCTGACCGAACTGTGGTCCGCGCTCTAGCGGCCCCTAGGCCGGAAAAATCCATCTGCTAGCCACGCTTGTTCGCAACGGCGACGCGATGGGCGATCGTGGTCGGGAATAGCACCGAATGCGTCAAGAACGCACGCATGTTCTGGACCCGATACTCCTTGCAATCACCCAACCATACATTGTCGCAAACCTACCTAAATTGACTCTCGGCCACGACATGTTGTGGCACCTGGCAATTCGAGAGGAATCGGGGTGAGTTGGAAGTGCTAGGCGCAATGGCGCCGGCCGGGCCGCAGATGAACGCGGGTCGGATCCGTTTCTCGGTGCTGTCTCGGCGCGGCCTCCAGTGGTCCAACTGGAATATTCGAAATGTTCCCGGAACGGCTAGCTGTGACCGCGCGCAGCGAACGATGGTGCTCGCGTTCACCGATTCGCAATCACCGATTCCGGTCTCGGGCTAAGTTCCATGAAATTGCTTTTCCCCATGGACCGGTTGAAGCAACATGGGATTAGCTGGCGCCGGCGCCGGGGGTTTGACCCTCGTCGGCTGCAACCGGACCGAATTCGTCAGCTGCGCCAGCCGGTCCGAATCCGCAGGCGGACTCGTCCAAGGCTTGCAGGGTTTGTTCGTCGAGCCCGGTGCGAGCTTCATCGAGCGCCTTTGCTGCAGCCAAGAAATCCGGCCCGAAGAAATCACTGAAGGCTTTCTCCGCCGTCGCTTCCATTTGGCGCGCCTGCTCCTCAGGCGAAAGGTCCGGGTTGAACCCGATCTCAAGCGTGGCCGGGAATATTGATTCGGACAGAAGGGTCGCGAAGTCTTCCGCAAACGACGAATCCGCCGGGTGCGTCAAGGCCAAATCGCGAAACGCTATGAGTACGTTCAGGTTGGCTTCGTGGAAGTCTTCCAGCTCCGACGGTGGCATGATCTGTGAAAAGGCTGACACGACGAGGTCATTCATCTTGGCGAATTGACCCCAAGTAAGGTCCTCCGACTCATCCAGTTCGGCGCCCAATTCGGAATTTGATGCAAACACCCCAGCCAGGGCCTCCCCACATCCGTCCACGTAGGCGACCACGCCGGCGGTTGCGTCAAATTGCCGCGGGGGCGCTGGAGATGGACTTTCGGTTTCATCTGAAACCGGCCCTGGAGTCAGAGCCGGTTCGGGCGCTTCGGTTGGCTCTGGAGCAATGGGTTGCGCTGCTTCAATGGATGCCAGGGCGGGCGTGACGGTGGCAGCGGGAGCCGCAGTCGCCCTCGTTGCAGGGACAGGGTCCGGTGTTGGCACCGCAGCTTCAGAGTCATCGTTGCATGCGGTTAGTACGAAAGCTGCAATCACCACCCCGAAGGTAAGCAGAAATAAATTCTTCAACCGGCGCCCAAACGGGCCGGAAGTCGCAGCAAGCTGGTAATTCATTTCATCGCCTTCCACCCGTAGGGTCCGAATCCGGAATGCGGGATCACGTCGATCTGGCGCGTTCAATCCAATCTACGGATCTAGCGCGATCCTGGATTGCGTTTCCCGATGAACGAGCAGAAGTCGAAATCGCGACAACCGGCCTGGCCAAAAGCTAACCGCCCGGGGCTCTACCCGCTATCCCGCCCTCCCAGGAGTGACGTTAAAGCGTCGCGCTGGCGCCAGCGTCCAACGAGCGTTGATGCGCCGGGCAAGATTGCCGCTGCCAGGACCGCTTTTATCAGATCCCCGGGGATAAACGGGAGTAGACCGGTTGTTACTGACTGTGCCGCCAAGTCGCCACGTAGAAAACCAAGCTGCCCCGAGGAAAAAACGTCCTGCCAGAACTGCGGCACCGAGGTGGTGATCTCAACCCCGGCCCCCAGGAGGCCGTAAGCCGACGCCAGCCACGGCAATCCGACTGCATAAATTGCGGCATTCCCGATCAGGAGGGCGATAAGCGACAGGCGAAAATCTCGGTCCCAGCCGCGCTCGCACAACCAACCGGCAACATAAGCGGCGGGAACGAACCCGAGCAGATAGCCATAGGTAAACATCCCGCCCGTTGGAGCAAAAAACGGCAATCCGGCCGCACCTTCAACCAGGTAGAGCACGATTGCCGCAGCCCCGCGGGATGATCCCAGGGTTGCTCCAATCAGCAAGACCGCAAATGTCTGCCCGGTGATTGGCACCGGCGTAAACGGCAGTGGAATCGCTATCTGGGCGCACGCGGCCAACAAGATCGTCGCCAATACGATCGCAATCGCGTCGCGCAGCAAGCCGCCCATCGGGAGTGCCCGGACCAGCAGCGGGGCGACACCGACCAACAGCCGTTGTTTAGCTACCATGAGTGCCCCCATCCGGCGATCCGAATTGCCGCCAATGCTTCGCTGTATCCCTAATTAATGTTGACCTTAATCCGGTTCAACTTCGACCAACGGCGCACCCTTTTGGACTTCGGTGCCGGTGTCGACCACGCTCACGACCGTTCCGGCATGTGCGGAAACGATTTCGTTAAAAACTTTCATCGCTTCGACCAGTCCTACGACCTGACCGGCGCTGATGTGATCTCCGATGTTCGCGTAATCGGGCTCAGTCGGGGAAGGAGATGCGTAGAAAACACCGGCAATAGGCGAATCGACGCTGACGGTAGTCCGCGCTGCGGCTGCAGGTTCGGGCACGCCGGCCCCCACGGGCGCGTTCACCGAAGCGGCGGTCCGCCGCTTAACGCCAAGTGTCAGGTCGCCCAGCGTGACTTCGATTTCGGAAACCGAAGTACCCTGGATCTTCTCCAGCAGGTCCGCCAGCAGCAGCCTGATCTCCGCCATCGGCTCAGCCCACTGTGTTCCGGGGCAATTTAAGCCCGACTGAACACCAGCGACACGTTGTGTCCGCCGAATCCGAACGAATTGGAGAGGAAGTGCGAAAACTCTACGTCGCGTGGTTCATTGGGTACGTAGTCGAGGTCGCATTCCGGGTCCGCCTCTTCCTGGTTGATGGTGGCGTGGACGGCGCCGGCGCGCATCGACAAAATTCCCACGGCCGCCTCCACGACGCCGGCGGCGCCGATCATGTGGCCGATCATGGACTTGGTCGAGTTGACCACCAGCGACCGGGCGTGATCTCCGAATACGTGGTGGATGGCCCGGGTTTCGGCAAGATCCCCGATGGGCGTTGAGGTCCCGTGCGCGTTGATGTAACCGATGTCCTCGGGGTTCAGCGCGGCGTCTTTCAGAGCTCTCTGCATCGAAAGCGCGGCCCCATCGCCGTTTTTGGGTGGGGCGGTGATGTGAAAGGCGTCAGCCGATGCCCCGTACCCGCCGATTATTGCGTAGATCCGGGCTCCGCGGTTCCGGGCATGTTCCATCGTCTCAAGCACGAAGACGCCCGCCCCCTCGGCAGCCACGAACCCGTCGCGCAAGCGGTCGAATGGCCGCGATGCGCGGTGCGGGCAATCGTTGAAATGAGTAGACATTGCCCGACCCTGGGTGAATCCGGACAACCCGATCGGCGTGATCGCCGCCTCGGTGCCCCCGGCCAGAATGGCTTCGCACGATCCACTGGCGAGCGCTCTCGCTGCCTCGCCAATCGAATGGGCGGCAGTTGCGCAAGCTGAAACATGGGCCATGTTCGGACCCTTCAGCCCCAAATCGATCGCAATCTGGCCGGCGGCCATGTTGGCAATCATCATCGGCACCAGGAACGGTGTGACCCGACGCGTTCCACGATCTTCATGAACTTTCGTCTGCGAAAAAAGGGTGGCGAGTCCCCCGATGCCGGACCCAACGTAAACACCGGTCGATTCCCGGAGCTGGTCATCGCCCGCAAGATCCAGCCCGGAATCTGCGACAGCAGATCTGGCCGCTCCGACTGCAAAGTGCACGAAGGGATCGGTGCGCCGAAAGTCGCGGCCCATTAGGGCTTTGGCGTCGAAATCGCGCACCTGGGCGGCTAGCTGGCACGAGTACGGCGATGGATCAAAGTAATCGATCCGGCCGATGGCGCTCTTGCCGGCCATCAAGGCATCCATCAGCGTGGCCGTATCGTGACCCATGGGAGTCACCAAGCCAATGCCGGTGATCGCTATAGGTTGACCCAAGGACCCTGTCCGTTAGATTGACGACTTCCGAGCCCCAACGGCCCGGACGATTTTATTTGCCTTTTCGCATGCCGCCACGGCAATTGATCAGGCGCCGCGATCTCGGTTGCTTTGGTACCTGGAAATGCTTGGTCGCTCATCGTTCCCGGCCGAGCAATCGGGACAATTCCGCCACGGTCGGATATCCGCTGGACGCGGCCGGCGGCAATGCTTCGAATCGTCGCAAGAGTTCGGTCTCTGAAAACCATTGTGGCCAATTCAAATCCACTGCAAAATGCTCTCCGGCGAACTCGATGGCCGAAATCCGAAGCAACCACCCTAGATCTCGGCTGAGTGCCCTGACCCCGTACTTCAAGTGGCTGTAATGCGGCCACGCCCAATTCGCCAGTTCCCGAGCTTGGACCGACTCAGACCTTAGCAAACCTTCTATGATGTGCAGCTGCCGCTCGGTTAGCACGCGCTTGCGTGGGCTCAGTAAACGCCCGAATAAAGATCGCGCAAATTCCCTATACAGAATCCTTTTGCTGTGAATCGAGATTTCTGCGGCAAGCGCATTGCAGCGAGACGCGATCGCACGCAGGGCAAACATCAGAAACGCTGTCAAATCGTGACCGGACTCACGTGATTCAAAAAGCGCTTCCAGGTACTCGTCGTGGTTGGCGTAGTAGTAATTTGACAAGCTGATCATGACCATATCGTTTACGCCGGCGGTTCGAAGCATGAATGCTTCGAGCGCGCGCGCAGTACGGCCATTGCCATCGCCGAATGGGTGCATCGCACCGAGATGGTAGTGCGCG
This sequence comes from Chloroflexota bacterium, assembly GCA_965217845.1. GTDB lineage: Bacteria > Chloroflexota > UBA11872 > UBA11872 > VXNJ01 > VXNJ01. The sequence goes on along the minus strand of OZ244573.1, from coordinate 905,292 downwards.
GCGATGGCCTGGACAATTCGGTCGTGGGGTTGGAATTGACTGCCCATTGCCGAGACCAGGCCGTCAAACGCAACAGTCAATTCGCTACCTCCGGCCGCGCCACGACAGCGTGGCCTACCGAAAACTCGCTCCACACCGTGCGGCCGCAATACACCCGGATCGCAACGATCATCGTCACACTTGTGGACTATTCGCGCGTGGATCTGGGCAATCAAGTCGGCGTCGATGGGTCGCTTGGCAGTGAGCGTGCGTAGCCACCGATTGGTGTTCGCGGCTGCCCGCAATTGCCTTTGCGACCTGGTCAACTCATCACTGCTATCGGGATCGCACGAGTGTGCTTCATCCTGCTCGTGGTCGGTAAAGATCGCGCCTTCGATTTGAGTGGTGCCGGCCGCTTCCAATCGCAATTGTTCTTCACGGGCCTGTTCAATCCATTGGGAAAGATAGGGAAGTCCGATCAGGATCCCGGACGCGGTTTTGGCCTCAATCAACGCCCCCGCCACTGCCGCAATGTCATACCGGATCCAATACCGAGGAACGATGTAACGACTGACTCGGGGTTGTTGCACGCTGCTATTTCTTAATTCATTCCTTTGTTTTTCAGTATCGTACTCTTCAACCACATTCGATTGTCCGATTACTTTTTCGCCAATTTTTCCATTTCATGCAACCACAAAGATGTTCGCTGATGGACCTGGGTTGAGTCGACCGCAACAACGCCATTGAGAACAATGAGACGGTTGGTGTGCGGTCGCGGGCAATGCTCATGTTTTTGCCCACCGCCTGTTGTTGCTCAGCGATTCCGTCAGTAGTTAACTGCTCACCAAAAAAGTCAGTCTTCTACCCAGGTAGGGACGCATGGCATTGGTCGAGCAGTTACCTCGCGCACGGCGCCAGATTCTTGATTGCTACCTCCGCCACGAGATCGATTCCCGACAAGCGACAACCCTGCTCGGCGTCAGCGCGCGCCAGTTCTGGCGTTTGCTGCCCACCCACAAGTGCGCGAATGCAACTTCGCTATCGCAATTAATGAACGACCCGGTGAATCTTAGAAATACGTCCGTCGCAGCAAATGCCGCGCGCTTGTTGCCGTCGACGAATGGGTGGTTATTGGTCAAGTCTTCCGACAACGCCGCCGCCCGTTCGATTTTTCCGTCGTAGTAGCCCAACTGTGGCCTCAATATGGCCGACACTAGTGCCCCTTCGTCGCGAATACCGAGCGAGCCGCCAAACTCCTTAATGAGCGCGTCGTGGAGTGCTACAACCTCGGCTATGGATGGGAATTTCCGACTCCCTTAGCCAGCAGGTCATAAAGTCTGCGATTCCGTTCCAGACTTGCTTGGAAGTGAGCCATGACCTCTGGCCGCACCGATTCCTGCTTGCGGCGCTCGATGTATTCATGCATTGCCTCTTCAAGGACGACCTGAAAGTGTCGGCCTTCTTCGCGGGCGATCAATCGCAATTCGGCAAGCAGCTCGGCGGACGCCTGGCTGGAGAACTTCTGCCTTGTCGTGGCCATCCTCCTCTCCTCATTCCAAATTGGCCAGAGTATCGATCGCATCAACAACTACGACAAGAAACGTCTTGATGATTCGTTTTCCGCTCTGTCGGGGCCCCGCGCGGCCAATTCACCCGCCATTCACGCAGAAGTGGCATTGGGAGGGGTGCGCAGCATGCGATCAATTGGGTTGGTGGCATTTCCGCCGACCACCAAGGTGTGTCGCTAGTCGAAATGAGCGCGGAACTAGGCTGCGCCACGTTGACTAAGTCAGTTCGGGCATCAATGTGACGTTCGGGAACAAATACGTGCCGCTGCAAATCAAGAACCAATCGAACCGTGAATTGCGGACCATATTGCTCGATCAGTTGATCGCCAATTTTCCTCGGAGCCAGTCGGCTACGGAATCTACTTGTTTTTTCCGGAGCCGAGCTCCTAAGTGCCCGGCAACCCTTAGCGCCCCGGCCGAAAACCGCAAATTGCCTCTAGACCCTATTATTCGCGCAGCCTTCGGAAGGACATGCGCGCAAGATTTCAGTGGATGTGATCGGCGCGAGCCGACCAACCAGCCCCGCACATTAGCGGCCAGAGTCGGGCACCATCATTTGCGTCGACCAACCATAAGTCCTTTTATGTTTAGTCGCCCGCTTATGGACCGCCGCGGGCACTGGTTCAGGCGGGTTGACCGGCTGTATCGGCACCGTCTATCCAACGAGTCCCCGATCTGCTGACTTCTTTTTTCCAGATCGGCACACTGCGTTTGAGTTCTTCGATCAGGAACCGGCAGCAGGCAAACGAGGCATCGCGGTGCGGGGTGCCGACCGCGATGATCACGCTGGCCTCCCCCAGCGGCACCATGCCCAGCCGATGCTCGATTGCGATCCTGGCATCGGGCCAGCGAGCCAAAGCGTTTCGGGCAATCGCCGCAAGTTGCAGCAGCGCCATTTCGCGATAGGCGTCGTAGTTCAATGACTGAACCGGCGAAAGATCTGAGTCACGGCGTACGACTCCTTGGAACACACATTGGGCTCCGTTATCAGGATCAGTCGCAAAGCGTTCGATTGAGTCGCGGTCAAGGACATCTGTTCGCAGAGCGACATGTATCGCCCGCTCCTGTTGGTCAGGCTGATCTCCTGGGTCGGACACGTAACCGTTACCTCTGTTTGGGCCAAATAGCAACTGGGCGGGCCCTTTCGGGCCCGCCCAGAATTTTCGCTAGGACGCCTAGTGAACTATGAGGAGATCACCGGGGGCGAAACCGGATCTCCGACGCTTAGCGCTTCAGCTGCGCTGAAGGCCGCTTCGTCAGCGTGTCCAGGAACTAGCACATCATCGCGCAGGTCGTCGCCAAGCAACGTGAGTTCCGCCAAACCCGTACCGGGCGTGATCTGGAATACTGCCGCTTGGAAGTATTGGCGCGTCAAACCGATGCTGTCTGCCTGGGAAAGCGTTCCCTCGGCTCCAGTGTCGGCACGTGCTTCAGTTTTGGGGAAACCGAATGAGTCGACTCCACCCAGACTGTTGAAGAGGTCCAGGAAACCAGTGGTATTGCCGTCAGCGTCAACGTTGGCCACGTAGTGACCGAAAGCGCCAACTTGCACTCCGCCCTCAGGCGCGACGTCCGGGGCATCCTCGACGCCCTGGTCCGTGCTGCCGCCAAGGCCGCCACCGAAGTAGTCCCAAGCCAGTCTGCGCTCGACGATGTAGCCGGCTCCCACGTCGTGGAAGTCCAGAACTCCGCGCTGGAAGAACTGGGTCAGGGTGCCGTCTTCAATCTCAACGACCTCGGAGGTCGCGAGTCCCCAGCGTGCCAATCCGCCAGTGGCGTTGTAGGCAGTCAGGAAGTCGGCGTTGACCGCATTGCCACCAACCGTGACCAACAGGTTGGAAATGTTGTGGTTAAGGTGCGGGCTGCCATCTGGCATTTGGAATTCGTTGCCAGTAACTACGACAGAGTCGAAGCTGGATTCAGGAGCTACTGGTTCCGGAGCTGGAGCTTCATATGACTCGTCGCGGATTGTGAGTCGAACAACATCGAAAACGGTGTCCAATGCGGAATCCGCTGCATTTGAGTGTCCAATTAAGGCAGTTAGCGTCCTGTCAGTGTCTTCGTCATCGTTTTTCGGCAATCCGATAGCGACGCGGTAATGTCCAGGGCCACCCAATTCTTCATTGCCAAGAGGAATCAGCGCGACATTGACGTCAACTCCGGCTTCAACCGAACCCGAATCACCCTGCGTCTTTACGAATTGGATCGCAACGTCAGTTGCGCCGCCGGAGGCATTGTCAGCTTCACGGATGTTGATATCAAAGACCCACGCACCGTCTTCAACGGCCTCGTAGGATGACTCGGTCAACCCTGCAGTGCTGTCGTCGTCATCTGGTAGTCCAAACACCAAGACTTGTCCAGCGCTAAGCCCATCACCGGCGGCACTGATATTTGCGAGTGTAAATCCGGCGCCATCCGGACCATCGTTACCGTCGAGAAGGATCTTCGTGGAAAGGTCGGCCGCCGCGTCGGTACCTACGTCCGCAAACAGTCCACTTGGCAGTTCGGTCAAATCGTTATCGGAAAGATCAAGCTCGGTAATACCGGTAAGACCAGAGAGATCCGCAACGTTTATTGAACTGATCGGATCGCCATCGTTTCGGCCATCGTCATTTTTGCCAATTGCCAATACATCGATTAGCGTCAGGTCGCGTTTGCTGATCTTGGTCTTGTTGGTGCTTGTGGGCTTGTTCGTAGCGGCGACGTTGGCATCGTCCTCAATTGCATCCAAGTCATCGCGAATCGCATCAATAACTGCTTCCTGGCGATCCGCCACCAAGACTCCCGGTGTGTCGTTGTCAATGACAGTCAATTTCGCGTTCTCATTAGTGCGCTCAATGCTGGAGTCAAACTCGTCTTCATTGAACTCGAATGTCAAGTCCGCGCCCAAGCCTTCCTGCAACGCTACGCCCGTTCCATCGCGAGCGTTTTCGAATGTTCCAGCGTGCACGAAGCTGATGTCGATGTTGTGCGCCCTTTCATCCTCGATCTCGAAGTCATCGGGGATTCGAACCGGTACTGCGTAAAGCGTTCCCGCACCATCGCCTGAGTTGACCATGATCGAGACAGTTGAAGGATTGTTCGGAGACTCGGGGGTCACATCATCGTGTTCAACGGTTACGTCTACCCTCATCCAAGCGCTCTTGGAGCCGTCATCAGGGTATTCAAAGGATTCTGGCGGTGCGCCGTACTCGAAAGTGACCCAAAGAATTCCACCTTCAGTCGCTTCATATGTGTCGAGTGCAAGGCCGTTAGACGAATCAGACCCGCCGTCAAGGAGAACAGCGATTCCTACGCCCGTATCTGCGACCGTGAGTGAATCCCTAAAGTTGGTGTAATTCGCGTTGTCTGACTTAGCCGCATCATCAACATCAAGATCGGCGACCGTAAGGCCAGTTCCTCGCAAATCAATTCGTGCCCCGGGTTCGAAACCGTCAAGTTCACCTTCCTTGGGCGCGAAAGAATTAGCGCCGCTTAAGTCAAGGTCGTTGGGGTTACCGTCGCTATCCTCTCCGCCCCAAACGTCTAGATCCGTTCCGGCGTCCGCGGTATATTCGTCAGCGTCGCAGTCATACGAATTTTGATCGTTGTTGGCAAGTATTGCGTCTCGAATAACTTCGGTGTAATCGCAGATGCCAGAATCGGCGCCCAAAGCGCGAACCAAGTTCGTACTGAGCACCAGCGAGGCCAGCATAAGCCCGACCGCGACTAGCAGGATTGGAAAAGCAAAACTCTTTCGGAGTCCACTTTTCAAAAATTTGGACGAAGTCAAAACGTCCTCCTTCTGACTTCTATTCGGCACGGTCGGCCGGAATATTCCGGTGGAAACCTACCGTGAGTTCGCTGTATCGGAACCGACTCGGATTGGACCTGCGTACAACAAACCCACCAAGCGCAGATTGACTCGCCATTATATGCGTGCCAATCAATTACTTTGGCGGCACCACAATCACCGTGTATGGCAATTGCTTGTTTGTATGCGCGCAGAAAACTCGCCTCGCCAGATCTCACTAATTGTTGAAACGCCGTAGGTTCGGGCGCCGTTATTGGGCAGCACCGCAATCAACTCAAAACGATGCCTGAATCACGCCATCGCCAAGGCGGAACCCGCATTAGCAAGCTCAAGCAACCAACCAGACCATATTCCGATTACCAACGTTCCAACGGCGGTTGCTGCCAATATGGCACCGACCGCGTCTGACGTCGAAACCGAATTCCCGTCAGGGTCCTGCGGTCGCATGTACATGTTGACCACGACCCTCAGGTAATAGAACGCCGAGACCACCGCCGCAAGGACCAGTAGGATCGCGAGCCATACGGCGCCGCCATCAATCAGTACGTCGATGATTAGGAGTTTGCCGAAGAATCCGGCCGTCGGCGGCACTCCGATAAGAGAGAGCATGAACACCGCCATAGCCAGAGCCATCGCCGGAGAACTGCGACCTAGACCCCGGTAGGCTTCCAGGTCGACGGCCGACCGATACCGCTCAACCAACATCACCACCGCGAACGCACCGGTATTCATTAGCGCGTACGCCACTGCGTAATAGAGCAACGTATGCGTTCCAGCGTATGTAAGGCCACCGCCCACCTGCGGCTGCGTGGCTGCCAAACCCGCCAACATGTACCCCGAATGGGCAATGCTCGAGTAAGCCAGCATGCGTTTTACATTGGTCTGGGCGACCGCGATCACGTTTCCGACGACGATCGTCACCGCCGCTAATGCTCCGAAAAGTATTTCAAGGTCAACTGCGTAGGGTTCGAACGAGACGACCAGTAATCGAATTAGCAGCCCGAGCGCAGCGATCTTGGGCGCAACTGATATGAAAGCGGTGACCGCGGTGGGGGCCCCGTCGTACGCATCCGGCGTCCAGGCATGAAACGGAACCAGCGCGATCTTGAACGCAAGTGCGGCAACAATCAGGCCGATCGCCAGAAATTCCGGCGGACCGATCTCGCGTTGTGCGAATACCGCGCCAATGCCGGCAAACGAGGTTTCACCAGTAGTCCCGTAAAGCCACCCGACTCCGTAGGCAGTAACTGCAGTGGATAGGGCGCCCATCGTGAAGTACTTGATTGCACCTTCGGTTGAGCGCTGCCGCCAGCGGGTAATCGCCACCAGGGCATAAATCGGAATCGACATCAGCTCCAGGGCAACGAACATTACGATCAGATCGCTTGCCCCGACCAGGAGCATCATTCCGGTGGTGGAGAAGAGAACGATCGCAGCGTATGCCCCGAACCGCACCCGCGGCAGGTTGCCAAGGCCCAAAACAACTGCAACCGCAGCAACCGCCAAAAGCAACAGGCGCAGGAAGATCGAGAACTGGTCGATCACCAGCTGGTCGGAGAGGATCGATTGGGATCCTTCAGACCATTGCCCCACCAGCAACCCTGCGGCCAGCACCGCGCCGACCAGCGTGAGCGCCAGATACGCCCAGCGGTTATCGCGGCCAGAAAAAACCCACATCAGAGGGGTTGTGCAGGCAACTGCGACCAGGACCATTTCTGGTCCGATCTGGCCGATTTCAGCCCACTCGTAAGGCATCTAGATCCCCACCAGCTGCCCGGTTGCAAGCGAGAGCATCGCCACGAAAGGGTCGGGCGCGATTCCTACCCACATGACCATTCCCGCCAGTGGGAGCAGCGCCGCGCCTTCGACTCGATTCAGGTCGGTGATTCCGGTGAATCCTTCGTTGGCGGTGCCGAGCATGAGCTTCTTGTACATCCAGAGCATGTAGGCGGCCGCCAGGATCACCCCGACCAGGGCCGCGAATCCGGCGACGTAGGAATACCCAAACGCTCCGATCAGGACCAGGAATTCGCCCACGAATCCGCTCATCGTCGGCAAACCCAGGGATGCGAGGGTGAAGAATCCGAGCACTACCGCAAAGACTGGTATGCGTTCGGCGAGGCCGCCCAGGTCGGCAAACAGCCTGGTGTGAGTGCGGTCGTATACGACCCCGACGCAGAGGAACAGCGCGCCGGTGATCAGGCCGTGTGAAAACATCTGGATGATGGCCCCGTCGAGGGCCTGCTGGTTGCCGGAAAAGATTCCCAGCGTCACGAACCCCATGTGCGAGACGGACGAGTAGGCGATCAGCTTCTTTACGTCGCGCTGGGCCATCGCAACCAGGGCGCCGTAGATGATCGCTACAACCGAGAGCACGATCACCGCCACCCGGAAATCATCAACCGCTTCGGGCGTAAGCGGCAGCACCAGGCGCAGGAAGCCGTAACCGCCCATCTTTAGCAGCACCCCGGCCAGGATCACGCTGCCCCCGGTTGGGGCCTCGACGTGGGCGTCCGGAAGCCAGGTGTGGAAAGGGAACATCGGGATCTTGATTGCAAATGCGGCAAAGAACGCGAGGAATACCCAGAACTGCAGCGACTGGGTAATTCCGATCGAGGGCAGCATCTCGATGTCGAACGAGCCCGCGTCCAGGCCGATGGCGACGATTGCCACCAGCATTAGTACCGACCCGATAAATGTGAAGAGGAAGAACTTTATCGCCGCATAAATGCGTCGCGGGCCGCCCCAGACACCGATGATCAGGTACATCGGAACAAGGACCACTTCCCAGAAAACGTAGAAGAGAACCAGATCGAGCGCGGTGAAAACGCCGATCATCCCGGTCTCCAGCAGCAGCATCGCGGCCATGTATTCGCGGGTGCGATCCGAGATCGAAAGCCACGAGGTTGCGATCACGATCGGGGTGAGCAGACCGGTAAGGAGAAGCATCAGGATCGAGATCCCGTCGACGCCGAGCTTGTACTGGAGGCCGAATTGCGGGATCCAGTCGCGCTGTTCAAGGTACTGGTAGTCGGGCGCGTTCGCGTCAAATCCGAACACTACCGAGAGCACCGCGCCCAGAGTCAATAGCGAGAAAAGCAGCGCGGTGGCGGTGGCGGCCTGGCGCGAACGCATGAACCAGGTCGCGATGGCCCCGAGGAACGGCAGCCAGACGCAGAGTGAAAGCAGCGGAGGGGCGGAGGACTCAGGCATCTACAAAGCTCACGCCAGCAGCAGCGATCCGAGGACCACGGCGATTCCCAACACCACCAGAAAAGCGTAGTTCTGGACCTGCCCGGTCTGCAGGCGGCGCGCGACCGCGGCGATTGCCCGCACCAGCCAGCCGATGAGGTTCACAATCCCATCGACCAACCGCGCATCGACTCCCCAGAGGAAGAAGGCGCTGGTTCGGGTGCCGGCCACGATCATCCCATCGCCGATGTGGTCCATGTAGTACTTCTTGTTGGCCAGCGTGTAGAGGCCGGGCGCCAGGCGCCGCAGCAATCGCACCGAAACGACGCCCCGGGAATAGGCGGCCCAGGCCAAGGCGACGCCGCCCAAGGCAACGGCGGTCGAGACCAGCGCCATCACGACCGTTAAGGTCTCATCGCCGGTGAGCTCGTAATGGACCGAATGCAGGGCGTGACCGAGGTATTCATGGAAGACTCCGTGCTCGGGCGGGAACCCGAGCGCAAAACCAGCCGCCACCGCAAGTGCCGCCAAGATCACCAGCGGTGAGACCATCGCCGCCGGGGACTCGTGGGCGTGGTCATGCAGCTCTTGATCGCGCGGCGACCCGTGAAAGGTCATAACGATCATGCGGATCGTATAGAAGGCGGTGAGGAGCGAGGTCAGGAGCCCGGCGGCAAAGTAGATCAGGAAGCCCCAGTTGCCGTCAGATGATGCTCCGGCGGCATAGGTTGATGCGATCAGTTCGTCCTTGCTCCAAAAGCCAGCCAGCGGGAACACCGCCGCCAACGCGATCCCGCCTAAGAGAAACGTCACGTAGGTCCAGGGGAGCTTTTTGGACAGGCCGCCGTAGCGCCGCATGTCCTGCTCATCGTTCATCGCATGGATGACCGATCCGGAGCCAAGAAAGAGAAGGGCCTTAAAGAACGCGTGCGTGACCAGGTGGAAGATCGCGGCCACGTAGGCGCCGGCGCCGAGCCCCATGAACATGAGGCCCAGCTGCGAGACGGTGGAGTAGGCCAACACGCGTTTGATATCGGTCTGGACACAGCCGATCGTTGCCGCCAGCAGCGCGGTGAAGGCGCCAAAGGCGCCCACAATCAGGAGCGCGTCGCCGGAGGCCTCAAAGATCACCGAGTGGCGGGCGACCATGTAGACCCCGGCAGTCACCATCGTGGCGGCATGGATCAGGGCCGAAACCGGTGTCGGGCCCTCCATCGCGTCCGGGAGCCACACGTGCAGGGGAAATTGGGCCGACTTGCCCATGGCCCCCACGAATAGGAGCAGCGCGATCGCCAGCAGCACCCCGGTTGAAGCGCGCTCGATCTGCTCATGGACCGATAGGTAATCGAGGGTTCCAAAGGTCCAGAAGACCAGGAACACTCCGGCGGCGAAACCGAAGTCACCGATGCGGTTGGTTACGAATGCCTTTATCGCGGCGTCATTGGCGCTGTTTCGCCGGTGCCAGAAGCCGACCAGAAGGTACGAGCAGACCCCGACCATTTCCCAGAAGACGAAAAGGAGCAGGAAGTTGTCGGCCATCACCAGCAGGATCATCGAGAAGACGAACAGCGGCAGCCAGACGAAGAAGCGTGCCTGGGATGGGTCGTGCGACATGTAGGCGGTCGAATAGACGTGGACCAGGAATGAAACCCCGGTAACGACCAGGAGCATCACCACCGCCAGCTCGTCAAGCAGGAACCCGATGCTGATGGTCAGATCCCCGGAGGCGACCCAGCGATAGAGTTCTTGCTGGCGATCGAGGGAACCCTCTGCGGGCAGGTCGAACCAGAGTGCGGCCGAGGCAATGAACGCGGCTCCGATCGCCAGTGACGCGATCACGCCGGCGATCCGGCCAAGGTAGCGCGGTCCGAACAGGCCATTGAAGATGAAGGCGGCCAGCGGGAATGCCGGGATCGCCCAGGAAAACTCAGCCATCAGTTCGCCAGGTACCTACCCGCGCAGCGACTGGAGGCGGTCGACAAAGAAACCGGAGATCTGGCGCGAGAGCGTGACCAGAATCGCCAGGCCGACGACCGCTTCGGCGGCCGCAATGGTCAAGGTGAGCAGCACCAGCATGTAGCCGGCCAGGTCGTGGTTGTAAACCGCGAATGCTCCCAGGGTCAGGATCGCCCCCTGGAGCATCAATTCCACCGAGAGAAAGACCACGATTATGTTGCGGCGCACCAGAACCCCGATCGCGCCGAGCGAAAAGAGAATCGCGCCCACGATCAGAAAAGCCGATAGGGGCAGGCTCAATGCGTGCCTCCGTGGGAGTCACCTTCGAGCGCGGCCACGTAATCGGCCCCGGCGGCGTCAGTTACCAGGTCAACTTCGTCTTCAATCTCATCGTCATCGGACGCCCGCCTTGCCAGAACCAGTCCGGCGATTGAAGCCGCCATAAGCAGCACCCCGGCGACCTCGAATGGGAGCGCGTACTGGCTAAAAATCACGTCCGCGGCGGCGATCGCCGAACCACCGGCGGCATCGATTACCGCGGGCGAATAGCGCCCCAGCTGTTCGCCACTGGGATCGGGCTGGGCAGCCGATACCCAGACCGCCTCGACCAGGATGAGCGCCCCGAGCGGAATTCCCAGCCAGGTCTGATAGCGATGCAGATAGCGATCCTCCTCCTGTTGGTGGAGGTTGAGCAGCATCATCGTGAACAGGAACAGGACGATGATGGCCCCGGCGTAGACAAGGACATTAAGCACCGCCAGGAAACCGGATCCGAGGATCACCAGCATCCCGGCAACGTGGAAAACGGTCAGCACCAGGGAGAGAGCGCAGTGAATCGGGCTGCGCAGCAGAACTGTTGCCAGTCCGCTGGCGACGGCGACGACCGACAGATAAACGAATGCGGTTTCGGTCACTGGGTTATTTGTTCCAGTGGTGCGAGAAGAGCTGCTGATCCGAGTCTTCCCACATCTTCATCATCGTGTCGGCGGTGATTACCAGCTCGGAGCGGTCCGGGGTAACGGTGTGGTAGGCGTGGGTGACCTGCAGCGCGTCGACCGGGCAGGCGTCGATGCACAGATAACAGTAGATGCAGCGCCCCAGATCGAACTCGTAGCGCTCCACCCAGCGGGTGCCGTCCTCGGCTTCAGAGGTGTCGATCCGGATCACGTCGTTGGGGCAGGCGGTCTCGCACAACCCACAGCCCACGCAGGAGAGCTGCTCGGTCACTTCGTCACGCCGCATTCCGACCATGCCGCGAAAACGCTCGGCCACCGGCCGCGGCTCTTCCGGATATAGGTAGGTGATGGGCTTGCGGAACCCGATCGAGAAGACCTTGGCCAGGCCGGTCAGCAAACCCTTACCGAACATGTTTCCGTCCTAGCTCCAGATAATCCGCATGACTGTGGCCAGCGCCAGATTGACAACCCCCGCCGGAAGAAGGATCTTCCAGCAAAACGCCATCAGCTGGTCATAGCGCAGCCTTGGCAGAGTTCCGCGCAGAAGGATGTAAAGGAACATCACCGCCACCGCCTTGGCGACGATCCAGAGGATGCCCGACAGCCCTTCGGCACCGGGGATGGTCCAACCGTTCCAACCGCCCAGGAAGAGGATCGCAACCAGGAACGACGAAAGCAGCATGTTCGCGTACTCGGCCATGAAGAAGAAGGCCCAGCGCATGCCGGAGTATTCGACGTGGTAACCGGCCACGATCTCGGTTTCGGCTTCCGGCAGGTCGAACGGTACCCGGTTGGTTTCGGCAACGACCGAGATCAGGAAGATCAGAAATCCAAGCAGCTGCGGCACTATGTGCCACATGTGCTTTTGCGAATTGACTATGTCGATCAACGAGAACGACCCAGCGTACATCAGCACACCCAGAATCGCCAGCCCGAGCGAAATCTCATAGGAGATGACCTGGGCCGAGGAGCGCAGGGCTCCGAAATGGGCGTACTTGGAATTCGAAGACCAGCCCGACATCACCGGCCCGTAGGCGTTAAGCGACCCGAGCGCCAGCACGAACAGCAGGGCCACGTTCAGGTCCACGATCCAGAGTTCGATCTCGCGCCCGAGCTCGATCGTGGGCCCCAGCGGAATGACCGCCCAGGCGGTAGCGGCGGGTACCAGCATGAACAGCGGCGCCATCCAGAAGATCACCTTGTCGCCCCAGGGCGGAATGATGTCCTCTTTCACGCCCAGCTTTAGCCCGTCGACGATCGTCTGCAGAGTTCCCCAAGGACCGACCCGGTTGGGCCCGTAGCGGGCCTGGACCCGTCCCAGGTACTTGCGTTCGGCCAGGACCCAGATCATCGGCGAGGTGACGATCACCAGCAGGAACACCACGCCCTTGAGCAGCAGGATGGCAACGTCCCAGAAATCCATCTAGGAAGCGCTGATCGGCCTGAGCGAAACCGGGCGGCCATCGGCCCCGCCCGCGTAGAGAACTTCGGCGGCGGCGGCAAGCCCGTCGGCCAGATATACAACGCCCGCCGGGACCCGATCGTCCACCATCACGTCGACTTCTATCGACCCGGTCGCGGACCGCAGCACCGCGCGATCTCCGCCCGCAAGGCCCAGCCAGTCGGCATCGGCTGATGCGATCTCGACGCAATCGGAATAGATGCCGGGCAGGACCTCGCCGCGGCGCAGATCCAGATTGCCCGAGAAAAGATTGGTCTCGTTGGCCAGCACCAGCGGCAGGTCGGCGGTCGGCTGCGCAAGCTCGCCGTTGGGCGTTGGCGCAGTCGCCGCGCCCGGTTGTATTTGCGCGCAGCCGAACGAACCCAGCTCCTGCCAGAGTCCGGCGCTGCTGCGGTGGCCGAATCCAAAGCCCACATACTCGGCCAATCGGGCTGCGATCTCCCAGTCGGCGCGAGCGTGGCCCGGTGGCGGGACCGAAACCTCGAGGTGATTTGAACGGCCCTCGAATGAGATAAGATGCCCGTCCTTCTCGGCCGAGACCGCACCCGGCAGGACCACGTCGGCAATCTCGGATAAGGGGCCGTGGTGGGATCCCTGCACGATCAGCAGTCGCACACCTTCGAGTGCTGCTGCGCTGGAAGATCCGCCCGGCAGCTGCGCAAGTTCCTCAATCCCGGCCAGGAAAAGGGCGGTGAGCTCCCCGGATGCAATCAGTTCGGCAAAGTCGCGCCCGACGCCGGTCGGCGGACTGTTCCAGGCAGCGCTGAGTCTTTCCTGGGAACTAGCGTCGTCGGCCGGAACCCTTCCGGGAAGCACTTCCGGACCGACGCCGGCTTGCCATATCCCGGCGGCATTTGCAGTCTCCGGGAGCGGGCAGACCGAGGAGCCGGTCGAGTTGGCCAATCGGCAGGCGGCGGTCGCAATTGCGGCCTCGCGCCCGCGCGTCCAAGCACCCGTGTCCCAGATAAGGAATGGGCGCTCGGCGCCTGCTAAACGTTCGGACAAGGCGGAAATTGATTCAACTGGGATCCCAAGCGCCTCGGCGGATTCTGAAGAGGGCGCGCCCAGCGCGTTTAGGAATGCGATCTCGTCGCCGGGTGTGATCCGCACCGAGGAACTGGCGAAGACGTCAAGACCGGTTCCCACGCGGGTTGCGGTCACATAGGTCATCTGGCCACTTCGTGCGGCCGCCTTCATGTGCGCGGCTAGTACGTTGTGGGTCCCATTTACGTCCGCCCCGAAAACAAGTGCGAAGTCAGAGGAAAGCACCGCGTCCTGGTCTGGGAAAAGAGCGGCGCTGCCCAGGTGCGATTCGATAACGCCGGCGGCCCTGGCAAATCCCGATTCAGCCTGGTAAATGTTGGCGGTACCAAGTGCGCCGCGGGCCAGGCGTGCGAATGCGTACCCGTCTTCGACCGAAAGCTGGTTCCCGGCCACCACGGCAATGGATTCGGGTCCCTCGCGGCGGGCAATTTCAAGCAGGGAATCGCCCACATATTCAATCGCTTGGGGCCATGAGACCTCGACTAGTTCCCCGCGGCGGCGGATCATCGGCGCGGCGATTCGGTCGGGACTGTTGACGTGCTCCCAGCCGAAGAACCCCTTGCCGCAGAGGATCCCTTGGTTGGGCTCAGCTAGGGGTCTTGCCCGGGCACGCAGCACGGATCCCTTGCGCGATTCAAGCTGCAGTTGGCAGCCGACCGAGCAGTGCGGGCAAGTCGTCTGGGTCTGGACCGTCTGCCAGGCCCGGGCCTGGTGCTTGAAGGGCCGGCTCAGCACCGCCCCCACCGGGCAAACCTCAACGCACATCCCGCAGCGCTCGCAGTCCATGAACTTGTGCTGGGCGGTGACGATGAAGGACTTCGACCCGCGATCGGAGACATCGAGGGCATGCACGCCCATCTGCTCGTCACAGACCCGCACGCATCGATAGCAGAGGATGCAGCGGTTGTGATTGATCATGATCACTTCGTTGAGGTTCTCCTCCGGGAACGCCTTGGCGACGGTCTCGAAGGGGCTGCTCCAGATGTTTAGCGCAAACGTCTCATCCTGGAGCTCGCAGGTGCCCGACTGGTCGCAGTAGGGGCAGTCGAGCGGGTGGTGCTGCAGCAGAAGTTCGATCGTCTGGCGCCGGATCCGCTGCATCTCGTCAGTGTCGGTCTTGACCGTCATGCCGTTGGCGGCCGGGGTGGTGCACGATGCCATGGGGCGCGGCGGGCCAGGGGCAATTTCGACAACACACATCCGGCAAGCCCCAACCGGTTCGAGGATCTCATGGTTGCAGAGGGTGGGGACCTCGATCCCGGCCATGTTGGCGGCTTGCAGAACGGTCACGCCCTTGGGGACGGTGACCTCCTTGCCGTCAATGGTCAGGGATACAGTGTCGGCGGGAGCGTTTACGGCCATTGGGCTAGCGGTCCACTTCGCCAAGGACGATGTCGATGCTGCCGATGCAGGCGACCAGGTCGGCGAGAAGTCCCCCCTCGACCATTTCCGAGAGTGAGGAAAGATTCACGAACGACGGCGATCGGATGTGACAGCGGTAGGGGACGCCCGAGCCGTCGGAGACGAAATAGAAGCCGAGCTCGCCTTTGGGCGATTCGACCGCGAAATAGGTATCACCCGGCGGCGGCGCATAACCCTCGATCACCAGCTTGAAGTGATTGATCATTGCTTCCATGTCGCCGCGCGTTCCGGCCGGTTCCCATCCGGAAACGCGTTCAATCTCGGGCCAGACGACGTTGGCGTTGTTAGCGTTGACTGGTTCGCCGGCCAACTCGCGGGCACGTTCCACCGATTGCAGGATGATTGAGCGCGACTGGAACAACTCGTTTAGGCGCACCAGGTAGCGCGACCAGACATCGCAGCCGCTAAAAACGGGCACCTCGAAGTCGACCTGATCGTAGCGTGCGTACGGCTGGTTGCGGCGCAGGTCCCAATTAACCCCTGAGCCGCGCAGCGACGGACCGGTGACCCCGTAGCTGATCGCTTTCTCGGGTTCGATGATGCCCACGCCCTGGGTCCGCATCTGATAGATCTCATTGCCGGTAAGGATCGTGTCGAATTCCTCGACCGTGAACCCGTTTGCAAACTCTTCGACGTGATCGAGCCAGCCGGGCGGATCATCATGGCGGCCTACCCCGCCGGCGCGCATGTAATTGGTGGTAAGGCGCGCCCCGCAGCCTTCCTCAAATAGACCCGAGATCTTCTCGCGCTCGCGGAAGGCATAGAGGAACATCGACATCGCACCCATATCGAGACTGTGCGTGCCGAGCCAGATCATGTGGCCGTAGATCCGGGCCAGTTCCATTACGATCATCCGCAGGTAGTGAGCCCGCTCGGGGATCTGGTCCTCGATCCCCAGAAGTTTTTCGACTGCCATCAGGTAGCCGAGGTTGTTGGCCGGGGCGGCGGTGTAATCGGTGCGGTCGGTGTAGACCATTCCCTGGTAGTAAAGCCGCGACTCGATCAGCTTCTCCACCCCGCGATGCAGGTAGCCGATATCGCAGTCGGCCTTCTCGACGGTCTCGCCGGCGATCTGCGCCGCCACCCGCAGGACCCCGTGGGTCGAGGGGTGCTGCGGCCCGATATTGATCAGCATGCGGTCGGGCGGGGCATCGGCCATCCGCGGCGGCAGCGGTTGGTAGGTGCCCCTCATCTGCATGCTCATTGGGCATCGCCCCAGAAGTCGTCGGGATCTACTTTGCCCAGGGCATCGGTCTGGTAAGCATCGATCGGAAAGTCAGGGCCCTCAAGGGGGAAGTCCTTGCGCATCGGGAACCAGGGATAAGGCTGCGGCATAAGGATGCGGCGCAGGTCAGGATGGCCTTCGAACTCGATTCCGAACATGTCGTAGCACTCGCGTTCCTGCCAATCGGCGGTCAGGTAAAGATCGGAAACGGTCGGGGCATTCTGCCCAATCGCCACGTCCGACTTGAGCGTCATGAAGACGTTCTTGCTTAGTGAACGCAGATGGTACACGAGCTCGAATTCCAGTTCGCGCTCCGGCCAGTGGACCGCCGTAATCGAGACCAGCAGCTTGAAATCTAACGCGGGATCATCGCGCAGCAAAGCAAGAGATCGATGCAGGTCCGCTACCGCGACCCTTACGTACAGATCGCCCCGATCATGCCAGAGCGCATCTTCATCAAGATCCGGCAATGCTGCCCGCACGGCCTTAAGGAGCTCATCGCCGGTGAGTCGCGGCTCGCGGGCGGTCGGGAGAAGTATCTCAGTGGATGGCAAGGGTCAGCCTTCGTAAACCGCCCAGTCAAACACTCCCATCTTCCACGCCACCAGATCGGCCACCGCCAGAAAAACCACGAACAGGATCATCAGGCCGGCCATGTAAAGTTTTTCGCCCAATTCGGTCAGCGACGCAAAGTGCACCGCCCACGGATAAAGAAATACGAGCTCGAGGTCAAAGGCCACGAAAAGCATTGCCACCATGTAGAACTTGACTTGGTGCTGGCCGCGTGTGTCGCCGGTAGCGGGCATTCCCGACTCGTAGGCCTCAAGCTTGGCGCCGACATCGCGATGCGGCCGCAGGATTCCAGCCCCAACGAGGCTGGCCAGCCCGAATGCAGCGGCCAATACGGCCATCATGACCGGTCCTACGTAGTTAGGCAATCAGCTCCAGCTTTCGCTGCTTGAGTTGTCGCGGAGAATGTTCGGTTGGAAGCGCCAGAAATTCTATTCCCAGCGCGGACCCCGATACCCTGCCCGGCAGCGTTAGGCAGGCCCTTGGTGAGGGGCAGCATGGGTTGGACATCAAAACCATTCATATATAGATCAATCGCCCACAAGTGTTAGGAGAAAAAGCACTGCGCGTTGGAGTCGACGTCGGCGGCACCTTCACCGACCTGATTGCCTTCGGGCCCGCCGGCCCGCTGATCGGCAAGGTTCCCAGCACTGCGCCCGATCCCAGTGCCGGGGTCCTGCGGGGGATTGCCGACTTGGGTGTTAGCGCGCCCGAGGCAATCCTGCATGGTTCGACTGTGGCCACCAACGCTCTGCTCGAGCGGACCGGCGCGAAGGTGGCGCTGGTTACCACCAGCGGATTTGGCGATGTCCTCGAGATCGGCCGCCAGAACCGACCGGACCTTTACGATATCGAGCCTGCAAAACCAAAACCGATCATTCCACGCCACTTGCGATTCGAAGTAACCGAGCGCACTGCCGCCGATGGGACGGTACTGACCCGACCGGGCGCCGATGAGTTAGCGCAGTTGGCGCAGACCCTTCTGGGTTTGGATGTCGAAGCCATTGCCGTGTGTTTCCTGCACTCCTACGCAAATCCCGAAAACGAGCTCTTGGCAGCTGCGGCCCTGCGTGATGCCGGCCTGCCACGCGTTTCCATTTCGGCCGTGGTCCTGCCCGAATTTCGCGAATATGAGCGAACCGCTACCGTGGCCGCAAATGCATATCTGGCCCCGCCGGTCGAGAGTTATTTGCATTCGCTGCAGCACGATGCCCCGGGACCCCTATGGATCGTCCAATCGAACGGCGGGCTACTCACTCCCACCGAAACAGCCCAGTTTCCGGTCCGCACGGTCCTTTCTGGCCCCGCCGGAGGCGTAACCGGCGCGCTCTGGGCAGCCCAATCATCCGGTCACGCAGATGTGGTCACGTTCGATATGGGCGGGACTTCCACCGACGTCTCGCTCTGTCCGGGCGGGCCGCTGCACACCAATTCCGGGGTGGTAGGCGAGGTCCCGATTTCGATAGACATGATCGACATCCATACCGTCGGTGCCGGGGGCGGTTCGATCGCTTGGGTCGACGATGGAGGCGCGCTGCAGGTAGGCCCCGGATCGGCGGGGTCCGATCCCGGACCGGCCTGTTATGGGCGCGGCGGGAAACTGCCGACGGTATCTGACGCCAACCTGGTGCTGGGGCGCCTGCCCGCCGGCGTTCGGTTGGGCGGCCGCATGGAATTGGACCTGGCGCGGGCAACCGCAGCGATCAACTCCCTGAACTGCCAATTACCCGGACCCGACATTGGCCCGACCGAGATCGCATTGGCCATCCTGGACCTAGCCGACGCAAATATGGAAAGCGCTCTGCGGCTGATGACCATTGAACGCGGATTCGACCCGCGCGACTTCGCCCTGGTCGCATTCGGTGGCGCCGGTCCGCTGCATGCCTGCGAATTGGCCGCACGCCTGCGCATGCGCACCGTGCTGGCGCCCCCTCGCCCCGGTGTGCTTTCGGCCCTCGGCGCTTTGGTCGCCGACCGCGTGCGCTCGTATTCGCGGACGGTGATGCTAACGGGAACGTTGGATTCGGAAGCTCGGCTGGGCTTAGTCGCGGAAGAGCTTGCGGCAATTGCGCAGCATGACCTTTCAGCCGACGGTGAACCGCAACTGCGATTCGGCCTCGACCTTCGTTACGGGGGCCAATCGTTTGAATTGACCGTCCCCTGGGATGTGGGATCGCTTGGTGATTCCATAGACATGTTTCACCGCGCCCACGACCGTCGTTATTCGTATGCGCTACCGCAGCACCCGGTCCAGGTGGTCGCGGTCCGACTCGACGCGATCGTTGAGACCATCGCGCCAAAACCGGCGCCAATTCCGGAGGGGCGTGGTGAACCGATCCCGGCGGCCAGCGTAGATGCGCATTTTGAAGCCGAAGCAGTCAGAACGCCTGTGTACGAGCGTTCGTCTTTGGGATCAGGGCACGAAGTTTCGGGTCCGGCGATCGTGACCCAGGATGACTGCACCACTGTGATTGCGCCCGGCTGGGTGGCTCGGGTGGACGGTGTGGGGACTCTGGTGATTTCACGCCACAACTGATGTTGCCAAATCCCCTTGCCGACAGACTGGCCGCCGAAATCGCAGCCAATGGTCCAATCCGTTTCGACCATTTCATGGCCGCAGCCTTGTACGACCCCGAATACGGCTACTACATGGGAGGCGGCAAACCCGAGGAAGATTTCCGGACCGCGGTCGACACGCATCCGCTATTTGCAGCGATCCTGGCCAGGCGTTTGGACCGGGTCTGGCACGAGCTGGGCTGCCCGAGTCACTTCGGTGTTTTGGAGCTCGGTTCGGGGCGGGGATCAATGGCGGCCGCCGTCCATCGGGTCGCGGGCGATCTGCCGTGGGGATGCGCGCTTAGATGGACCGGGGTGGAAATCGGCACCCTTCGTCGTCGCGATGCCCAGCTTGCATGCCCTCAGGCCAAATTCGTCCGCGATCTTTCTCATGTCGCGGCACGCCCAGCGGGCGTGGTCATTGCCAATGAATACCTGGACGCGCTGCCGTTTCGGTTGGGCAAGCGCTGTGCAACCGGTTGGAACGAACTGCGGGTTGGATCTACCGGGGGAGACGAATTTGAATTCATGGAGACGAACGCCGACCCGGAGGTGAGCGAATATTGCACGCGCTGGGGCGGGGCAATCCCCGATGGGGGTGTGGTCGAAGTCCGCGCGGGGTTCGATGAGTTATTCGGCAAACTGGCCGGTTTGTTTAAGCAATCGGTTGCGGTCTTCATCGATTACGGCGGTAGCGCCGAGCAGGTGCACTCGTTGCGCCTGTCAACGGGCACGGCGCTGGCCTACCGCGGAATGCAGGTCTCGAGCGATCTCCTTAAGAACCCTGGCAGGCAGGACCTGACCGCGCACGTAAATTTCGACGCCGTATCGGAAAGCGCCGGCCGTCACGGGTTCTCTTCCCGCGGACTGACAACGCAGGCCGAGTACCTGATTGAGCTTGGCATCGGCTCCTATCTACCGGCGTTGGCCGCCGGCCCACGGATCGATCGACAGCGTTATGAAGCCGAGCGCGAGGCGGTTACGCGGCTATTGGACCCGCGTCACATGGGATCCTTCAAGATGCTTGAACTGGAGCGTGGTTTGTCGGCTCGAACCGAATCGTACCAACCGCCTAGCTGATTTCGCCCTGGCCCAATCGCTCGGCCAGAACCTGCGGCAACCTGATCGACCCGTCAGCTTGCTGGAAGTTCTCCAGAATCGCCACGGTAAGGCGCGGTAGCGCCAATCCGGAACCGTTGATCGTATGCGGGTGTCGAATCGGACCCTGACCTCCGCTGCGGCAGCGCAGGTTCATGCGTCTTGACTGGAAGTCACCAAAGCACGAGACCGAGGAGACTTCCAACCAACGCTGCGTGCCCGGCGCCCAGAGCTCGATGTCGTAGGTCTTTGCACTGGCCAGGGAGAGATCGCTGGCGCAAAGTTCCACGACGCGATAAGGGATGCCCAGCAACTGGACCGGCCGCAGCGCGTGGGCGAGGACCTCTTCAAGCTCTTCGAAGCCGGTTTCAGGTGAGGTGATTCGCACCAGCTCGACCTTGTCGAACTGGTGCACCCGCAAAAGGCCACGCGTCTCGGTCCCGGCGGCCCCGGCCTCGCGCCGAAAGCAGGGTGTGAGGGCGGCGAACTTTATTGGCAATTCTTCTTCGGCGATGATCTCGTCGGCGTAGATATTTGTAAGCGGGACTTCGGCGGTGGGGATGAGCCAGAGGCCATCGGATTCAATGTGGTACTGGTCGTCGGCAAATTTCGGCAATTGCCCGGTTCCGATAAGCGCTGACTCGCGCACCAGGGCCGGAGGATAAACCTCGGTGTAACCGTGTTCGCAGGTCTGTAAATCCAGCATCCAGTTGGAAAGGGTGCGCTGCAGGCGGGCTGATACGCCGAAATGCAGCCAGAACCCGGACCCGGCCAATTTGGCTGCCCGTGAAAAGTCAATCAAGCCCAGTCTTTCCGCCAACTCGACGTGATTGAGCGGCTTGAAGTCGAACTCAGGCTTCTGTCCGCCGCTGCTGACCAGCAAGTTTTCAGAGGAGTCGCGGCCGCCCGGAACCGAGGGGTGTGGAGCGTTCGGCAGCTCCAGCAGCGCGGCGTCCAGTTGCGCTGTCACTGCCGCGATTTCATCGTCCAGCGGCTTGAGCGCCTCGGACGCCGCACGGGTACGGGCGATCAGCGATTCGCGCTCGACCTTGTCCTTGATCGCACCAATCGCGCGCGAATTAGATCTGACCTCGTGGCGCTGCCGCTCCAGATCGGTCAGAACGCTGCGGCGGCGGCGATCCAGTTCAAGGACCAGGTCGAGCGTTTCGGCCGGATACCCCTTGGCGGCCATTCCTGAGCGAATTGCCTCGGAGTTGTCCCGCAGGAAGCGAAGCGAATACATCGCTTACTGGGAATCGCTGCGGAGTTGCGGGAAGAGCACGACTTCGCGGAAGTGCTGTGCGCCGGTTAGGAGCATCACCAACCGGTCTATTCCAACTCCCAGGCCACCGGTTGGCGGCATCCCTTGCTCTAGGGCTTCGATGAATTCCTCGTCGACCGGTTGCGCGTCGGGATCGCCGCCGTATTGGTCTTCAAACCGGCGCCGTTGCTCGGCCGGATCGGTCAATTCGCTGTAACCGTTGGCGATCTCCATTCCGCGCGCAAACGCTTCGACCTTGGCCACGTAGCGGTCCGACCCGGGAACGCGTTTGGCCAGCGGCGCAAATTCAATCGGGTAATCATAGATGAACACCGGATCGGTGACTTTCGGGGCGATCGCCTGGTCGAGGATCTTGTCGTAGACCTTGCCGATTCCCTGTTCGGGATCGGCATCCACATTGGCGCTGCGCGCCGCCTGAGCCAGCTCATGCGCATCATCGAACGACTCGATGTCCAGGCCGGTGGCATCCAGGACCGCGTCCCGGAATTTGATTCGCCGCCATGGCGGCGACAGATCGATGGGTCCGGTTGCCTCGTTGCCGTCGATGACCGCCGAACCAATACCCGATCGAGCAACTTCGGCAACCATCTGCTCAGTCAATTCCATCACGTCGGTGTAGTCGGCGAATGCCTGGTAGCACTCGAGCATCGTAAATTCCGGACCGTGGGTCCTATCTATCCCCTCGTTGCGAAAGTCCTTGCAGATCTCGTATACGCGCTCGAACCCGCCCACAATGAGCCGTTTCAGATAGAGTTCGTCCGAAATCCGCAGAAAGTACTCGCGGTCCAAAGCGTTGTAGTGCGTCTTGAACGGCTGCGCGGCCGCACCGCCGTACACCGGCTGCAGGGTCGGCGTCTCGACTTCCAGGAAACCGCGGCCATCAAGGAATGCGCGGACATGTGAAATGCTCCGTGTTCGCACTTCAAAAACATGCCTCGATTCGGCGTTGGCAATCAAATCAAGGTGGCGGCGGCGGTAGCGCGTCTCTACATCGCGCAGGCCGTGATATTTCTCCGGCAGTGGCCGAAGCGCCTTGGCAAGCAGTTGGATTTTTGCCGCCCGGAGCGTCGTCTGTCCGGTTCGGGTGCGAAATATTTCGCCTTCTACCCCGACTATGTCGCCAACATCGGCCCACTCGAGCGCGGCCGCGTAGGAGTCCGGCCCGAGCACCTTCCGCGAAAACAGCAACTGCAGGCGCGTACCGTCAGAGTCGATGTCGGCGAACGCTCCCCCACCGAAGGAGGAGATTCGCGTAAGGCGACCGGCAACCCGGCAGTGGAATGCCTCGCCTTTTTCTTCCCACGCGGCAATTGCCTCGGCCAGTCGATGCGTGGGCTCGAACCCGTCTGGGTAGGGGTCGGCTACTTCGTCTAATTTGGCTCGACGCTGGGCGATCAGGCGATCTTCGGTGCCGGTCATTCGGCTGGCGGGGGCCACCGCTTTAGTGGCCTACCAAACCCTTATCACTTCGTATTGGACCTTGCGACCGGGCGCATTGAAGGAGACCGTTTCGCCGGCCTTGGCACCCAGCAGGGCGCGAGCCGCCGGGGAATCGTTTGAGATACGTCCGTTGGTGGGATCGATTTCCGCAGAACCCACGATTGTGTACGTCCGCTCGCGTCCGCGATCATCGCGCACCTGGACCGAGCCTCCGACCGAGACTTTGGTCGCATCGTGGCTGTCGATGATGGTGGCCGAATTCAGGATCTCGCGGATTTCTTCGATCCGACCTTCCACCGAAGCCAGCTCGTCCTTGGCGATATCGTGCTCGCCACCGCCCTCGTGCTCGCCTGAACTTTGATGCTCCTCGATTCGTTTGGAGATCAGCGGACGACGAACCGTGACCAACTCCTCGAGTTCGGTTTCGAGCAGGCGTTTTCCGTTGGGCGTGAGGATGACCGACGACGGCATTGGATATTCCTGGGGAAGGGTGATGCCGGCGGGCAGAAATTGAATTCGGCTCGGCCGGGCAATCAGAGAAAGATTTTAGAAAATCCCCGCAATTTCGCCCAGCGGCCCCGGCGATTGCCGGTTTCCATCCTCCCGCCACCGATGTCGCCCCAATTTAACGAGTTGACACAATCAATTCGAAAGGATCAAGTAAATGCGATCTGGTCAATGAACCGCTTGGTCGCATCGAATCCTGCGGAGGCGCACCGGCCCTAGAGCGCCGGCCTACGGACCTGGTAGTTGGGAGCTTCCTTGGTGATCAACACGTCGTGCGGGTGGCTCTCTTCAAGGCCGGCCGACGACATGCTGAGGAATTTGGCCGATGACTTCATTTCGGCAACTGAGGCTGCGCCGCAGTAACCCATCGCCTGGCGGAGCCCACCGGTCAACTGGGCGACCGTTATCGCCAGGGCGCCGCGGTAGGGTATCTGGGCTTCGATCCCCTCGGCCACGAGTTTTTGGTCGCTGCGGCCATCGTCCTGGGCGTAGCGGTCCTTGCTGAATCCCCTTGCCCGCATGGCCCCGATCGAACCCATGCCGCGATAGTCCTTGTAACGCTCTCCATGCGTTAACACGATTTCTCCCGGGCTCTCATCGGTGCCGGCGAATAGCCCACCGATCATCACCGCATCGGCGCCGGCGGCAATCGCTTTGGCCAAATCGCCCGAATAACGGATTCCTCCGTCAGCAATGAGCCCGACGCCATGTTCTGAGCAGACTTGGGCGGCGTCGCTGATTGCCGTGATTTGCGGGACCCCTACACCGGCTACAACCCGAGTAGTGCAGATTGCCGATGGCCCAACTCCAACCCGGATGCAGTCAGCACCCGCAGCAACCAAGTCAGCGGCACCACTGGCTGTCGCCACGTTCCCGGCAATGACCGTGGTCGTCACATTTGCTTTCAACCAGGCGGTCATTTCGAGAACCCGGCGGCTGTGCCCGTGGGCGGTATCGCAGACGATCACGTCCACTCCGCGTTCGGCCAGGGCAAGGGCCCTTTCCTGTGCCTGCTCGCCAACGCCAACAGCAGCTGCTACCAGCAAACGGCCTTTGCTGTCGAAGACCGCGTTCGGATATTGGCGCCGCTTGGAGAGGTCCTTTACCGTGATCAGGCCGCGCAGATTATTCTGCCGGTCAACGACCAGTAGCTTTTCGACGCGGTGGTGGTGAAGGATTGCTTCGGCGTCTTCCAGCTGGGTGCCAACCGGCACCGTGACCAGGTTTTGGGACGTCATCAGGTCGCTGACCGGAGTCGTGCGGTCGTTGCAGAACCGGATATCGCGATTGGTCAATATCCCGCGCAACTTCCCGGCGGCATCAGTGACCGGAACTCCCGAAATGCGATACCTCTGCATGAGTTGCAGCGCATCTTCCAGCAGGGCGTCCTCGCCGAGGGTGACGGGATCGGAAATCATCCCCGACTGAGAACGTTTCACCCGATCCACCTCGGCCACCTGGTCGTCGATGGAAAGATTGCGGTGAATCACGCCCAGGCCACCCTCGCGCGCCATCGCAATCGCCATTTCAGCCTCGGTAACCGTGTCCATCGGCGAGGAGATCAACGGGACGCTCAACCGAACATCTTCGGCAAGAACAGTAGTAACGTCGGTGTCGGCCGGCATTACGTCCGAGCGGGCTGGAACCAACAGCACATCGTCGAATGTGAAACCGGATTCAATGTGTCGACCGGACGGCATTAGCTTTTGATCCCGCTGTTGGAAATTGCTTCAAAGGAACTCGACCCTGGTTCGCGGCAATCAGGCCGCGGGACCGCGGCGCGGGCGATTTGGATTATCAATTCTGGGTCGATCGCCATTCACACCGTCTGAACTTGAAATTGCTGTTGCTAACGAGTGTAAGCCTGCTCAGTTTCAAACTGCTGCGATCACAATAAGCCGATCCAATCCCGCCAGATCCGTGACGGTCCGCTCAAAACGCAGCTTTGGCATCCTGGCGCAAAGGGCTTCCACCGCCTTCGCCTGGTCGTATCCAATTTCGAGCAGGATTCGCCCACCGGATTTGATTCGCACATTGGCCAGAAGGCGGTTGATGTGATCCAGGCCGTTGTTTCCCGAAAAAAGCGCCGATCTTGGTTGAATGCGAACCTCTGCGGGTAAGTTCGCGTCACTATCCATGTCTATATAAGGGAGGTTTGCGACGACCAAGTTGGGAATCCCTGGCAGGGTTGATTGCAAATCACAGCGATGGAACCCAATCCGATCGACAACTCCGTTTAGTTTGGCGTTCTCATGCGCCAGCGAGAGCGCATGTTTGGATAAATCGCTGGCAAAGATTGCCGCTAGCGGAACATGCCGAGCGATCGCAATGGCAATCGCACCAGTCCCGGTACCAATGTCGTGAACTCTCACCGTCTTCGAGCTCGCGCCCCAGGTAAAGTCGCTTTTCTGCGGAGTGTCCAGAAATTCCAGAGCTTCTTCGACCAGTCCCTCGGTTTCCCGCTTGGGGATGTACACACCCGGTTCGACCTTTAGTTCCATGTCAAAGAACTCTGTTGATCCGGTCAGGTATTGCACCGGTATTCCCAGAGCGCGCCTAAAGACCAGCGCCTTGAAATTGGCCAGAACGCACATTGGCAGTTTGCGATCCCGGTTCAGCAGGAGCCAGGCAGCACCTTTACCCAATACGAGTTCGAGCAGGATTTCGCAATCTCTGCCATTTCCTGCTACGCCACTGCGTTCCAACTCGCCGCGCCCCCAGGCAAGAGAGTCTGTGACGGTCAACTTTGCGTGCTTTGCTCCGCCAGCCGCTCGGCCAAGTCAGCCTCTTCCAATTTTTCAACTAACTGCTCGAGTCGGCCATCAAAGATAGATTCCAAGCCATGCACGGTGTAACCGATGCGGTGGTCGGTCAGGCGGTCCTGGGGAAAGTTATAGGTCCGCATTTTGGCGCTGCGATCGCCTGACCCAATCTGATTGCGACGGTCGGCGCCGCGTTCGGCCATTTGGCGCTCACTTTCTTGTTCTAGCAGCCGCGAACGCAAGATCCGCATCGCCTTGGCGCGGTTCTTGTGCTGTGATTTCTCATCCTGCATCGAAACCGTTATGCCCGTCTGCAGGTGGGTGATTCGGACCGCTGAGTCGGTGGTATTCACCGATTGGCCGCCGTGACCAGACGACCGAAATACGTCGACCCGCAAGTCTTCGGGGTCGATTGATATTTCGATTTCGCCTGCTTCGGGCAGCACCGCCACCGAGGCGGCCGACGTATGAATCCGGCCGGAGGATTCGGTCACCGGGACCCGCTGTACCCGATGGACGCCGCGTTCGAACTTGAGTTGGCGGTAGGGGTTTTCGCCTCTGGCGGCAGCGATTGCCTCTTTGATTCCGCCAGATTGAGAAAGATTGAGGCCCAACAACTCGAACTTGAGGCCGCGTCGTTCGCAATAGCGCTGGTACATTCGCAGAAGATCGCCGGCGAAGAGTGCCGCTTCCTCTCCACCGGTCCCGGCGCGGATCTCGATGATGGCATCGCGTGAATCCATCGGATCATTGGGTACAAGTATCAGATTCAACTGGCTGTTGAGATCCTGATATTCCGCGCCTAACGCAACGCACTCGGCACGGGCAAGTTCGCGAATATCCGGGTCGTCGTCGTTTTCTGCCAACTCACGGTTCGAAATCAGTTCGGATTCGACCACAACCAATCGATCAATTAGTTCCAATTTGCGCGAGAGATCTGCAAATTCACGTCCTAAATCGGCCAGTATGTCGGGTCGTCTCGCCGAATCCGGATCGGCAAGATCTTGTTCCACCTGGTGGTGACGATGCCTTATTCGGGCAAATTGATCATCGTTCATTTGGGCCTGGGTCCAACTTGCCGATATAGGCCGGGGCCAGTCTCATCTCTTCAGAGGCGATCGGTCCACCAGCAAATGTCGGTCAGGCTCGGCCAACACGGGGGCAATCGCGGCGATTGCGACTTCGCATTGGCCAAGGTCAGGTTGCCGGGTGGTCAATCGTTGCAGCCAGATACCGGGGGCAGCCAGAGCTGTTGCCCAACTATGTTGCTGACGGGACGCAAGAAAGGTAATCACCTCGAACGCCAGTCCGGCGGCAATCGGGATCATCACGATCCGCGATCCAATCCGAACCCAGATATCCGGTCGCCCCAGAAGGGCAAATGCGACGATGGAAATCAACACCACAGTCAGCAGGAAACTAGTCCCGCAGCGAGGGTGATATCGGCTCTGGGAAATCACGTTCTCTGGAGTGAGCGGCAACTTCGACTCAACCGCATTTACGGTCTTGTGCTCGGCGCCATGGTACTGGAGCGTGCGATAGATGTCAGGGAGAAGGCTGATCGCCGCCAGGTAACCAATTACGATCGCAATTCGAACCAGCCCTTCGAGCAAATTGCTGGCCGTACTGGACTCGATCCACCGGTCCAGCAGCGCAGCGATCCCCAATGGGGCCATGAAGAACAACGCCACCCCTAAGCACAATCCAAACGCCATCATTGCTTTGGTCCAGATGTCTGCGCGGTCGCTTTCGATTTCTTCCGCTTCAGGATCAATCGTTGCGATTCGAGCCGAAAACGCCAACGCGTGGGTTCCTAGGGCAAAGACATCCCACAACGCCGCGATTCCACGGGCAACCGGAACTCTCCGCAAAGTTTGCGTAAATCTGCCAGGGGTGACCGGCATATCCCGCACAACAATCGACCCGCGCTCGGTCCGGACGGCAGTTGCCGCATTGCTCCGGCTGCGCATCATCACGCCTTCGATAACTGCTTGGCCGCCATAAACGGGCATGTTTTGCTACCTAATCACAGTCGGGAGATTCCTATGCTGCCCGCAAACACTTCGAATATTGGAGTTGACCCACGAGTGCAGCGGCATCGCTGCAACGGCAATCAATCAGTCGTTTCGACTGCTTCAACCAAGTCAACTTCGACGTCTTTGGTGGCGGCCGGGGTAGGCGGCGGAGAATCCGGACTCCGGCGACCCGCCTTCTTTAAGCGCTGTTGGAAACGCTCAACCTGACCTTGAGTGTCTACGAGTTTTTGCGTACCCGTAAAAAATGGGTGGCAATTTGAGCAAATGTCTAGTTGCAATCGCTCCACCGTGGCTCGGGTCGTGAAAGAATTCCCGCAAGTGCACGTAACGTGCGTGTCGTAGAGCTGTGGATGCACGTCGTTTTTCATGGACGAATCGTCGAATCTCGTATAGCGTTCAAGGAGCGCGATTCTATTTCAAGCTGAATGTCCCCGCGAAATTCTGTCCTGGAGTGATGGTCATTCCATCTACATCTGCCTGGGCGGCCAAGCCCATCCGATCCTGAAGCCGGCACCTCTTGGATTGACCTCGCGAGGGCCCTTAGCGCGTTCGGCCGCAATCGTTAGCATCGCTTCGTCGTCAAGTTGATTTTTCGCGCAATCGACAAACTTGAAACGGTAGTTAGGACATTTTCACTACTAATTTTTTGAAGCTCTTCTGGCGCTGACGTAAAGCATACAGGCGGTTAGCGCAGTGAGAGCGGCCAGCGCAAACAGCTTTTCAGCCCGCTCCAACAGGAGGGCCGATGCCCCAAATGCGGCGCACAGCAACACATAGACGGCCGTGACCTGCGGGTGCGTTAGGCCGGCATCGACCAACCTGTGATGGAGATGCTCGGTATCGCGGCTCATGATCCCGCGGCCGCTGCGATAGCGCCGAACGACCGTCCATGCCACGTCGAGGATCGGGATCCCCAGTACCAATAGAGCAGTGCCGATCTTGGCCTGGCCAAGGACTGCAAGAGCCCCAACCAGAAATCCGAGTAGATTGGATCCGGAATCCCCCAGAATCAGCTTTGCTTTGTACGCATTGAAAGGCAGAAATCCAATCACGGACCCGGCTAGCGCCAGTCCAAATAGCGCCAAAGCCGAATTCCCCAGCTGTGCCGAAAGCAGCGACATTATCAAGGCCGAAACAAGCACTACCCCGGGGGCCAGACCGTCCAATCCGTCCAGTAGATTTACGGCGTTCATCATCCCGACCAGCCAGAAAACGGTTATTGCGCTTCCCAATACGACATCAAGCGCCACCACGCCCCCAAATGGGTTGCTTATCACCGTTATCTGAACGCCGAACATCACCGCTGCGAGTGCGACGGCCAGTTGGCCGGCTAACTTAAACAAAGGATGGATGTCAAAAAAGTCGTCGATTAACCCGATCCCCGCGATTGCCACGGCGCAAACCGAAATTCCCAGGAGCGATCGGGGATCCGGGCTGGTCAGCAGCAGGGCAAAAAGCGCCGCCGGGAGAATGGCCATTCCGCCAAATCTGACTACCGGTGCGCGGTGGAATCTGCCCGGTCCAGGGTAGTGCAGAAGATTTAGCCGCCAACCGATTCTGATCGTGGCATATGAGAGACCCGCCGAAGCAAGACCCGCAGCCAATACCGCAACCAAACCCGTCGCAAAGAGGGGTACGGCGTCAAACAACCGCGTCAAAGCCGATCTGGCGGATAGTCAAGCAAATTCAAATAGAATCGCTGCGGTCAGTTGGGGAGACGAATCGTGGGGTCCCGTTCCAGGTGTAACCAGGAATTGCCGGCCCGAGAACCCAACTCAATAAGGTAGAACATGTCACACGTAACTCTTGAAAGCAAGGAATCCTTCGAAGCCGGATTGAGGCGATTTAACAAACGCGTCCAGCAACACGGGATCTTGACCGAATCGCGCCGTAGGAAGTACTTTGAGAAACCCAGCGTGCGTCGCAAAAAGAAACAGGCAGCGCGTGCGAGGAAGGCGCGAAGGGCAGCGATTAAAGCGGCTCGGGTTGCTAATTCGGAATACGCCTTCTGACTTCGAATGCGCGTTACGACTTCAATAGGTAACCGCGTCGGCCGCGAGCTTTCGAGTCATGCAATCATCGCGCCAATTTGAATCGCATGCATAACACCAATTGGCCCAGCAGAGTTAACATATACGGACATCAGGCGATGAAACTGCGAATTGTCGTGGGCTCTGTGGTCTGTCGAAAAGCTTAACCGCACCGAATGGCTCGCCCTTCTGGCGTGCCGCAATTTAAGACGGAGGTCAACTTGACTCTCTCCAATCGGATATCCATTGCGGGTGCCATTCCACTTTTGGTGGCGCTCGCGTTCGTGGCATTGATTGCCGCGATCGTATTGGCGCCGTTAAAGCCAGCGTCTGCCACCGAAAACTCGGGTACTTGTGATCTTTCGCCAGTACTCCTTAATATGCTTTTGGACCGCCACGGCCTCAAAGCGTACCAATGCAATGAGTTGGACAGCGATTCGCCACCGGCAACGGGTGATGACGCTCCGGATCTCGCAGTTTGGGATTTTTCCGGTCAAGAGCTGACGGAATTCGCGATCACTGAAGGCGACGCCGACATCCTCAAGCGCATCCAATCCGCGGAAACGTTTGACCCCGATGCGGATCCGCCCGAAACGTTCGAAGACATTGATATTGACAACGCGGCAATCGCCCCCGATACGGTCAGATTTTTCGACTTGACCGGCAATCCCGACTTGACCATTGAAAACGTATCGTTCGCGAACATTCCATCCCGGATCTCCCTGATCCTTTCGGCCGATTCGCCGGATTCCGGGTTTCAACAGGCAACCTATGAATTGACTGAAGGCACCGTTGGTTACGTGGCGGTGGCGTTCCCTGACTTGGCAATCGACGACGATGGAGATGATGAGAAAGATGTCATGACTGTAACGATCTCAGTGGGTGGCGACGCCGCGGACGACCTGAATGCGGCGTTGGAAGACGACACGGATGATCTGCAGTTCGGGCTCGTAACTTTCGGAGATCCGCCGCAGACAAGGACCGACGCGAGCAGCCAAGACGCCACGATCGAAGCACGTACCTTTTTGGCCAACTCCGACGCTGACGACATCGTTTACTATCTGCCCATCAAAGCGGAAAAGGACAACGAGCTTACCTCGGAATGGGATATTGATCTCGAAATCACGGTCATTAATCCCG
This sequence comes from Chloroflexota bacterium, assembly GCA_965217845.1. Classification (GTDB taxonomy): domain Bacteria; phylum Chloroflexota; class UBA11872; order UBA11872; family VXNJ01; genus VXNJ01. The sequence goes on along the minus strand of OZ244573.1, from coordinate 873,274 downwards.
CAGCTAGTAACGCAATAAAAAATCTCGACCTTGCTGACTCGGTAATAACAGTCCTGGATGCGGATGCCCCGATTCTGGATGTTTGCGACCGCAGCGACAACGTCGTTGACTCAATCAAGCAGGAAATAACGACAGGCACTCAGATCGGCGATGATGCCGACATCTTTGGTGGCCACGATGAATGTGACCTAACGCTCAGGGATTTGGGAGAGATCGAAACCCTCACAATCCAAAACAAACGTGCTGGTGAACCATTAGACGACGCCTTGTCAGCTGGCGACCTCGAGGGTTTGACCGGATTGACGTCGTTGCAACTTGTCGGCGCTGACGCCCTGCCTTCAGGGATCTTTGCCGGAGTCGGTAGCGATGGTGACGGCGTACAAATTTCGTTCGACGCCAATTCACCCGGTGATGACGACGACGACGTACCAAAAGTCGGGGACTTCACCCCAAGTACGCTTCCAACGCATGTTTTTGACGACCAGGAAGCCAAGCAAGTGATCGTCCTAAGCGATGACTTGGACGATGAAGACGACCCGGTAACTAACGGTCTCGACGCTGATCTCTACGCGGTGACCGAAGGTGGGCATTTCTTCGTGGTGACTCGTGCAGATACTTCCGCTTGGGTCCTTGGTTCGAGCGTGACGTTTGCAACCCCGGGACTGAATGACGGAATCACCGTAACGGGTAGCAACAAAATTGTCCGCTTCGCTATCACAGAGACAGATGACGAAAAAGCCGACGGCGACAGGATTGAATGGCTGTTCCTCTTTAAAACCACCAACGATCTGGCGGCAAACGGTGTCAGTGACTTGGTAGACCTGGCAACGGTTGCTATCACAGACGCAGGCTAGGCTGCAACCCGCGCGAGGAATTCGATCTTTGTAACCGAAACCCTCAACCGAGTTTTAGCGCGCCGCCTCGTACCCACGAGGCGGCGCGTTCTCTCATGTTTCAGGATTACGAGTTGGTCCACTGGGGTTCACGGAGCGAATATTCAATTGCGAAAACGCCAAGTATTGGGGCGTCGCCAAGCGGTAAGGCAGCGGCCTTTGGAGCCGCCATTCGTTGGTTCGAATCCAACCGCCCCAGCCAGTAACCGACTCATAGTTTGCCAACCCGTGCCCCGTTTGAAGTTACGTTTCGAAAGTTCGCCGCTCAACCTTGAAGCCGGCCGGATTGCTGACGCAATAAATTCAGTTGATATTTCCGATAACGCGATCTTGGCCGCAACGGTCCGATTTGTACCGCCGAGTGAAATGGCCCAGCTTTACACGCGATTCAAGGGCGGCACAGGACCCACCAACGTACTCACGTTCGTACATGGGATCTGCGCCGACATCGCAGTTTGCCAGAAGGTCGCTGCGGCAGACGCGAGGAGGCGTGGCTGGGACCTGCATTGCGAACTGGCCTATCTTTGCATCCACGGTTGCCTGCATGCGCTCGGGTTCAATCATGGAGACGAGGCCAACAGGAACGAGATGGAACGTCTCGAGCGCCAGATCCTTTCCCACATGGGTATTGATACACACGCGTTGAGGTCTTAAAAGGATTGAGGTTCAGATCACCGGCCAAAGTCAATCTGGGTCTGGAAATCCTCAGGCGCGGCGACGACGGATTCCATGAAATCTCATCGGTCATGCTGGCGATCGACCTGTGCGACGAAGTTGAAGTACTCTCCGGCCAAGCAGCGGTAGATGCGGAGGATTGCGAGGAGTTTCGCCGCACCGGATTGACTGACCAAGCCTTGAACGCGTATTGCAAAAAGTCCCAGATTGAATATTGTTTTCGAGCGGGAGTCAAAAAAAACATCCCAGTCGCCGCTGGCCTGGGCGGCGGGAGCAGCAACGCTGCTACAGCACTGTCGGCCGCCAATCTGATGAGCGGGCACATACTTTCGAAATCCAAGCTGACGGAAGTAGCGAACGGAGTCGGGTCCGACGTGACATTCTTCCTCTCGGGGGGCTGCACCCTGGTTTCAGGGAGGGGAGAGATTCGCGAGCGCGAGCTCCCGGTCCCAAACGCTTGGATCGTTCTGGCGAATCCGGGCGCTGAACTCCCTACGCGGAACGTTTTCGGCGAACTTCGCAGCACTGAATTCACTAGTGGAACCCGCACGCAGGAGCTGGCTGACTCAATCGCCGCCGGCCGGCCGCGATGGGATCTCCTTCACAACGGCCTGCAGGCGGCCTCCGAGCGGCTGTGCCCTCCCATCCGGGAAATCCGTGACGCAATCGGGGTGCATTCGCCGTGGACTCTGCTTTCAGGGAGCGGCGCCACGTGCTTTGGCATATTCGAATCCGAGGAAGCGGCGCGCGCGGCCAGCAACGACCTAGCCCGATCGGGCTACTGGACCTGGGCGGGCCGCCCGTTGGGAACCTGGAAGCCTGAAGATCTGATGATCTGAGTCCACGCCCGGATAATGGGGACTCCGACTGGATTCGGGTCGAAGGTCCCGATCCGGATCCATAGGGCAATTTCAAACCAACGGCGCATCAGGCCGCCACCGGAACGCAGCATGGCCAACAAAGAAAATCCAGGTGCGGGATCGCGTCGGGCGATCGTGATCCTGGCTGCCGGGCGCGGAACGCGCATGGGCCCAAACGCCGACAAGGCGCTGGTCGACATCGCCGGCATTCCGATGCTCGATCACGTCATCAGATCCTGTGCCGAAATCCCCAGACGCCAACTCGTGGTCGTTCGAGGCCCCGACCAGGACCCGGTCGAAATACCTGGTCACGACATTCGGGTTGCAGTTCAGAACCCTGGCGCCCACGGCACCGCCGCAGCCCTAATGGCGGCGAAGGAGCACTTTCTCCCGGGAATAGAGAACGTCGTCGTTCTCTTTGCCGACAACCCGCTGCTTTCCTCGGCCAGCATCGCCAGCGTTTTGGCTGCGGTCGATGAAACGCCCGCAGCAGTTGCGATAACCACCGCATCGGATCCCGATCCGGGATCACGGGGTCGCGTTGTCCGCCAATCCGGCAGGGTGATCGCCATCCGGGAAGCTGCTGCCTGCAATCCCGAAGAAATCCGAATCCGGGAATTCAATTGCGGGGCGATGGCCCTGAACCTTCCCTGGGCCCTCGACGCACTCAGGGAACTGCGGCCGGACCCTTTGACCGGGGAACTCTACCTGACCACCCTGGTCGAACAGGCCAGCGCTAAAGGAAAAGAAGTCGCCGCAATCTCGATAACCAATCCCGCCGAGGCCCTCGGGTGCGACGACCTCGAATCGCTCGCCGCTGCCGAAAAACTATACTTTCGGCGACGTGCCGGCGAGTTCATGAAAAGAGGCGTTCGCATCCGCGATCCGAATTCGGTTGCAATTTCCGCCGATTCAACGATCGCCCCCGGAACCCTGATTGAAAGAAACGTCGCCATCGAGGGGCGCAGCAGCATCGGATCCGACTGTCGCATCGGTCAGGACTCGGTCATAAGGGACTCGCAGCTGGCCGACCGCTGCGACATAACCGCCTCGCGGATCATCGGGTCAAGGTGCGATCCCTCCGCATCGATCGGGCCCAACGCCCTGATCCGGGACGGCGCCTTGATCGGCGAGGGCGCCCAAGCCGGAAACTGCGTCGAAATAAAGAACTCGCGCATAGGCGCCGGCACCCTGATCGGACACCTCTGCTACGTGGGCGATGCCGACGTGGGTCCCAAAAGCGTGATCGGTGCCGGAGCCATTACGTGCAACTTCGACGGCGTCTCAAAGCACCGCACCGTGATCGGAACCGAGGCATTCATCGGTTCAAACGCCTCTTTGATCGCGCCGGTCAAGATCGGCGAAAAAGCGGTCGTGGGGGCGGGTTCGGTTGTAACCCGCGATGTTCCCGAAGGCGAGATCGTTTACGGAAATCCGGCGCGGTCTAAGGGCGCCAACGCCAAGCATCAAGCGCCCGCCAATTGACGAGACGCCTGCCCTCTCGGGAATGATCCGGGTTCCAATTCGGTGGGGATGATTGGTGGATCCGAACCGCCGCTGGCCGTTACCCCACCGGAATCGGTGGGCACGAGTATTGATCCCACGATCTGCGACTTTGCAGGTTGCCAGGTATACGCCTGATGACGATGCCGGTCCAGCAATCGATGAGCTGGCCAAGTCTTTTGCCGCCTTGCCTGTAGAAGGGATTCGAACCCAATCCCAGCGGTGGCCGACCCAAACTCCGAGATCAGGCCGCCAGTCCCTGCCGGAGTCGTCCCTCCGGCCGCGCCGCCGGCATACTTAACGGAAGTTGGAAATTTTCCAGGAGCGCCTGGTGGACGATTCGGAGACTGTACTTGCTTATTTGGTTCCCAGGCTCACGAACCAAGTCGAAGATGCGGCCACTGATGTCCTCGCGCACATTCTCAACCGTTCCCCGGAGTGCCGGAATGCACTGCGCCGCATGCTCGAACAGGAAGTTGGCTTCACCCTCGCTCCGATTGTCAGCGTAGCCACGCAGGTCACTTTTGAGGACGGCACTCGCCCCGACATGGCCGGGTACGACCGCGATGGGGCAATGCGCCTGCTCGTCGAGTCCAAATTCTGGGCCGCACTTCGAGAAGGCCAACCGCGTTACATCGGCCAATTCGACCATTCAGACTCGGCGGCGCTTCTGTTCATCGCCCCCGAAGCCAGAATCGAGACGCTTTGGGTCGAGATCCTCCGCCAGTTCGGCGCTGAGGAAGGGTTGGAGCTGGAGCAGCGGAGCTCCTCTCAAGACCTACGTAGCGCGAAAGTTCTTGGCGGCGGTTGCGACGCTGAAAGGGGCGTTATCCTGACTAGCTGGCGGCGGTTGCTGGACGGCCTCGCTGCAGCAACCCACGGCAACGGCGTGGTAGCGGCCGACGTTCTGCAGTTGCGCGGCCTCGCCGTGCGCCAGGACAAAACCGCGTTTCTGCCGGTTCATACTGAGGATTTGGGCCCCGAATTCGGGAGGCGCCTTGCGAGTTACTGTCAACTTACCGACGACCTGATCGGCCGCGGCACCGGGGAAAAGTGGATGTCAATCGGGGGCCTACAAACCACGTCGCAGCGGTGGGGGTACGGCAGATATTTCCGCTTCGCGGACCCGAATGGTTGGAACTCTGATCCCTTATGGCTCGGCATCAACCACGAGCAGTGGTCGAGTACCGGCGATACGCCGCTCTGGCTCCGTTGTGAATGGCGGCAATCCAACGCCAGCGCGGCCGCGATCGCCGAACAGTTGGGGACCCGTTATAGCGACCGCTGGATCCCGATCCACCTGCTCAAGAGGGTTGAATATCAGGCGGTGCTAGATGATGCGTCTGAGACGTTGAAATCCATCGTCCGCATTGTGGGAGGCAATCCCCCGGCCGGATAAACCGCAGGCGCCGCCTACCGAAGCCGAAATAGGCGCCCGGTGCTTCGAACTGTCCGGGCAAGGCCGCAAAGTCGTTGCCCACCCGAGCGATCTGTACGTAGCTAAAACTTACGACAGGGTAGGGAAATTGGATGATCGACTCCGACTCCGGGGAATTAATTTGATCGGCAACAAGCCGGGAATAATATCAAAATGAGAACCAGTTGCAGGAGGATGGATGTCTGATCAACGCGCTTTTACCATCCTCGTGACCAATACCAGCCCCGACTACTGGGTAGCCACATGCGAAGAACTCCCCAATGCAGTCGGTGCAGGGAACTCGCGCGGGGCCGCCTTGCACGACATCCGCGATAGCATCCAGTTGATCCTTGATTTCAGACTTGCTCGGGATAGCAACGGTTCAAAGATCAAACTCACTGTTTGAGGTGCGGGCCGAAGAATTCGTGGCAAAAGCCGACCGCTTCGGCTACCGACTTTATTCGTGGAATCCACTTAAGTTAGCCTTCACAGTTCCGTCTGATCCGAACGCTGACCCTATAAGTGTTCCGGTTTCTAGGGCAGTTGGCGGAGAACCCGCCATGGTCCGCATTGCGGAACTCAAGAAAGCACCGATAAGTAGCGGCTTGCGGCATTTGCTCGAAAAGGTTGAGAGCTTTGACAGACTCCTTCGCAGACAGTGCCACATTGAACCGCTCCCAGTCGAAGATGTTGCACGCGAGGTTACGGCGCCGCCGATTGATGTCACGGTCCCAAAACTCGAGCCGGAGTCACTGGATTCGTACTTGCAGCCGACCCGGTTACTGGAGATCGACATCAGGATGGAGCCCGCTGCCAGGGACGTGCTGCGTTTTCGGTCGCTTGCCTTTTCTGACTTCTCGAATTTGATCCTCCCCGGAGGCAAAAGTACGAAATTCGTAATGAAAGAGCGGCCAATCCGGACGCCCTCATTCGTCTTGGTCATGGATTACGACTGGTGCGGCCACCCTGCCCAATTGGGGAAGTCATTCCCACTCACCAGATCCGCATAGCCACGGTCCCGCAGTTTTCGGGTCGATCTCGGTTACTCAATTGATCGGGTTACGTGATTCGGCCGCGTAACCCGGGCCGGAAGACGAATTGGCTTCGACGTTAACCTGGCTCGATTATTCCGAGCGCGACCGGCGGGAAGCGATGGCGGTGATCGACCTGTTCCGCGAGACGGGCACGGTCGACGAACTCGGGCTTTCGCGCGTGCAGACCAGCATCGCAAACCTCTTTTTCCCCGGCACCAGCACCATCCAGACCAGGGCTTGCTATTTCCTGCTCGTGCCGTGGATGTTCCTGGAAATCGAGCGCAAGAAGATCTCATCGGAGAAAGCCGCGAACCGGGCCCGCCAGATGGAACTTGATATCAATCGACAGCTGCGCTTGGGGCCAGATACGCAAGGCGTTTTCGGAATTCGGGCCGGCGACGCCTTGAAACGGCTTCCCAGCGACGTCTACTGGGACGGACTTGGAAGCTGGGGAATCCGAATCATTCAGGGCCATATGGGGGCTTATTTTCGATCGCTCGACGGTTTCCACCGACGCAGCGCGCTGCACAAGAGTTTGCCGATGGATTCGGAGCACCATGACGCGCCGCCTACGAACTGGCACCCTCACCTTCCCAAGCCGCCGAAAGGATTCCCCGGGAGCGGAGTCGCGGTGGCGCTGCGGCGCGCGGACGCCGGGTACCTGCGCGAGCAAATCCGGGCCCGGCATCCGGACAGCTTGCTGGCGGTGCTGGCCGGCCGGGCCGCGGCCGCCGATCTGGACGCCGACCGGCCCTGGCAGTTGGCCGGTCGCCCCGAGGTCTCGTCGGAATTGCGCGATCGGCTGCTTGACGCCGAGAAATTTGCGGTCTGCATGCAGGGCGCGGCGCTTCTCTACAACCTGATGCTGGCCGAGTTGCGTAACCGTGACGACTGGATAGAGGGCCACCGAAAGGAACTTGCGGATTGGGAATCCCGCGTCGACAAGCTCGAACCGAGGTTGGCCGATTGGCGTCCGGACCGGATTTGGTCGATGACGCGGTCCTCGGGCGGAACGGTCGGTTATCCGACCCGGGCGTTCGTCGAATGCTGGGTCTCGAACCTAAAGGGCCGAGGGCCCGCGATGATCGCCGACGAGGGTTCCGAGGCGCGCGCCCTCGTGCGGGACCGCGAGATCCGGCTCAAGCGGTCGCGCGCACGGCTGACCAACCCGCGGCGGCTCGAACTGTGGGGCGGGGAGTCCGGCACCTGGCTGATGGACTTCCGGTGGGGGTCGGCCAGGCGGCTTTTGCAGGACACCTTTAACGGATTGACGCGGAGCGGGGACGATGCTGGGAACGCGTGAACGAACGCTGCTGCTCGAGGGATTGCGTCCTCCGGCCGGATATCACCTGCGGCGGGCGGTGGGGACCAGCTTCGTGCTCGATCTGATGGCTCTGCTGACCGTGCCGCTGGCGTTTACCTATTTCGACGCCCACGACGAGGAGGGTGCGCCAACGTCCGATGCAGTGCCACTTTTGCACGCGCTTCGGCGGCACGCCGAAAACGTGACCGTTTTCTGCCAGGCCGGCGCAATCGGCGTCCCGCACCCCGGTCAACCGCTCCTGGCTTTCATCGAAGAATCGGTCATCCCGGTTAAGCCGCCAAACGAGGGCGGGATATTCCATCCCAAGGTCTGGGTGATCAACTTCGAATCCGGCGACGGACCGGCGATCTACCGCGTATTGTGTCTGTCGCGCAACCTGACGTTTGCCCGCGCCTGGGACACATGCTTGAGCCTCGAAGGCCAGCTCGGAGCGGCGCCAGACCGCCGCGCGCGCAACGAGCCCATTGCCGACTTGCTCCGGTCGCTGCCGAAACTTGCGACCCGAGCGGTCCCGGCCGACCTGGCCGCGGACATTGCCCGGATGTCAGACGAGATCGGACGGGTGGACTTTAAGGCGCCGCAGCGATTTACCGACTTTCGGGTCCACAACTTCGGGCTGGCCGAACCGCGCGGACTGCCATTCCCCAAAGGATCTCGGAGCCTGGTGATTTCGCCTTTCCTGACCGCCGGCGCCGTCCAGGAACTTGTGAAAAAACACGGGCTTGAAGTCCTGATCTCGCGACCGGAAGCATTTGCGGAAGTGACCGAGCGATCAGGGCGCCAGGTTCTTCCCAAGACGTGTTACGTACTTTCCCCGGGCGCCGGGCTCGACTCCCGCGAATCCGAAAAGGACGGTGCGGACACGGAACTGGAAGGTCCATCGTTCGGTGAAGACCGGATCGAACTGGCCGGACTTCACGCCAAGCTGTACCTGTTCGAAGCCAACCGGAAGGCCCATCTTTTTGTCGGATCGCCCAACGCCACCGGCGCAGCGTTCTGGCAGAACGTCGAAGTGCTGGTCGAATTAATCGGCCCTGCCAAGAACTGCGGGATCGCCGCGCTGTTGGGTTCAGACGACGACCCGCGGCACGATTGCCTGCGTTCACTCCTGCAGGAGTTCAGGTGCCCGGGGGACTCCTTTAACGATGATCGAAACATCAAGTTGGAGCGAAAGGCCGAACGGCTGGCCTATTCCATCGGGGCCGCGCGGCTGACCGCGGCCGTGAACGCCGCAGATCCTGACCAACGCTGGGACGTTGCCCTGTCCGGGCAACTCCCACAGATACCGAAATGCGCCCGGGTCCGGGCCTGGCCGTCCACGTTGACGGCGGAATCGGCCGAGGCAATAGGGGCGCCGCCAAACCGTTGCGGAGAGATCGCAACCTACCAGGGGCTCTCGCTGGCGGCGCTGACCGGGTTTTTTGTTTTCGAGATCTGCATGCGGGATAAGAAATCCGAGGTTAAGAAGCAATTTACGGTCGTTGCCGATCTGGTCGGTGAGCCCGCAGATCGCATGGCGATCATTACCCAGTCACTGCTCAGTGACCGGCGACGTGTCCTCCAACTCTTCCTCCTGATCCTCTCCAGCCAGGATGCCGACTTATCGACGATAGTCCAGCCCACAGGCGGCAATGCAACGGGCGATCAGCGATCCCTGGGAGGCTGGGAGTCGGCAACGCTCCTGGAGTCGCTGCTGCAAAGTCTTGACCGCGATCCCGCCCTGATCGACGAGGCCGCCCGTTTGATCGCCGATCTAAGGAAAACTGCAGAAGGCAGAGATTTACTGCCGGACAGCCTATGGCGAATCTGGGAACCGATTTGGCAGGCGCGGCAAGCGCTCAAATGACGAGCCGGCCGGATACTGAATCGCGCCCCGACCCGGCGAAAGTGTTGGCCGGCCTCAAAGGATTTCAGCGCGACACCGTCGAGCACGCGTTCGATCGCCTTTACCTGGCCGCCGATTCCACGCGCCGGTTCCTGGTAGCCGATGAAGTGGGCCTGGGGAAGACGCTGGTGGCCCGCGGCGTGATCGCCAAGGCGCTCGAACATCTCTGGGACGGGGTCGAGCAGATCGACATTGTCTACATCTGCTCCAACGCCCAGATCGCCAGGCAGAACGCTCGCCGGCTCCAGATCGGGGCCAATCGCTTCGTCCGGGCGGGGCGGCTGGGACTGCTGCCGCAGGAGATCCACGGCCTGAAGGAAAACCGGGTAAATTACTTAGCGCTGACGCCGGGAACCTCTTTCGACCTAAAAAGCAGCATGGGGATTCGGGCCGAGCGGGTCCTTCTCTATCACATGCTCCAGCGCGTATGGCCGGATCCGCGCAAAGGCCCCATGAACCTCTTCCAGGGATACGTCAGGAGCGCGCGCAACTTTCGCTGGGACCTTGAATATTTCAGGCGTTGGCGGCGCATCGATGATGAGCTGGCCGAGGCGTTCAAATGCCGCATCCTATCAGAAGGGGAGGTTCTCAGGGAGGAATACGAGGATCTTTGCAGGCGATTCCGGCGTGCCCGCCCGCGGATTCCCTGGAGCGACCGTAGTCCCCAGATAAATTTCATCGGGAAGCTGCGCGCGATGCTGGCCGAAGTCTGCGTTTCGGCCTTGCAACCCGATCTCGTGATCCTGGACGAGTTCCAGCGGTTCAAACAACTTCTGGATGGCGACGACCCCACCGCGCTGCTGGCAAGGCAGCTCTTCACCTATTCGGATAGCAAGTCCGCCGTCCGCATGCTTCTCCTTTCGGCCACTCCCTACCGGATGTACACCCTGCACCACGAGAGCGCCGAGGACGACCACTACCAAGATTTCCTACGAACCGTCGAGTTCCTCGATCAGGAATCAAAGGAGGATGGCGAACTCCGCCGACTGCTGGGCCGGTACCGGGAGGCCATGTACGGAATCGCATCCGGGATAGATCCGCTCGAGGCCATCAAACAAGAGATCGAGCGGCGACTTCGCCGGGTATTGTCACGCACCGAGCGATTGCCGGCATCCCGGGAGGCCGACGGGATGATGCGCGAAGTTCCGAGCTCGGGACTGCAACTGACCCGGGAAGACGTCCTCGACTACCTGGCGCTCGGCAAGATCGGCCGCCAGGTCGGGCAACCGCAGGTCCTTGATTACTGGAAATCGGCTCCGTACCTGCTCAGTTTCATGGACGACTACAAGTTAAAGACCGAATTTGCCGCCAGGTTGGGCACTCCGGCGGAAAGCGAGCTGGCCGGCCTCCTGGCCGGATTCGGAAGGGCGTCGCTCCCGTGGGAAGTGGTTGAGGCTTATAGGGAGCTGGATCCGGGCAATGCCCGCCTGCGCAACCTCATGGAATGGATGGAGGGCAGCCAGGCGTGGCAACTGCTCTGGATTCCGCCGTCGCTGCCGTATTACTCCGAGTCGGACCCTTGGCGGCGGGCACGAAAGCGGCAGTTTTCAAAACGCCTCATCTTCTCAAGCTGGCAAGTCGTTCCCAAATCGATTGCGAGTGTTTTGAGCTACGAGGTGGAGCGTCGCATCTTCAGGCGATTCGACGATGCGGTTCGCAACACGCCGGAAGAGCGTCGCAAAAGTAGACCCCTGCTTCGTTTCGCCTATACGAATGAACGTCTCGCGGGTATGCCGGTGCTGGGGATTCTGTATCCGAGCCCCAGCCTTGCAGAGTTGGGCGATCCTGTGACCGCGCAGTCCGAGCCCGGAAGCGTTACGCTGCAAGACGCGGTTGACCGCGCCCGGGCGAGGCTCGAACCGCTGCTTGCCCGGCTCACGGAACCGTTCCTTGAAGCTGGGCGCGAAGACGAAAGCTGGTATTGGGCGGCTCCGATACTGCTTGATCTCGAAAAGCACCGCGATTCGACCTTGGGTTGGTTCGAACGCCACGACCTGCCGAGTTGCTGGAACGGTGCGGCGCCGGAGGCGGAAGAGGATTCCCGTTGGGCAGACCACGTCAGGCGAGCGCAAGAACTGGTTGCCTCATGGTTCGAATCCGGCGTCCCCGAGGGTCTTGACCTTGGCAGGCCACCGGCGGACCTAGCGCAGGTCCTTGCCAGCAGATCCGTGGCCGGACCGGCGACGAGCGCCCTAAGGGCATTAACGCGCGCGTCGGGTTCGGGTACGATTGCCGCGGTCGCGGCGCGCGACGCCGCCGCCCAGATCGCCTGGGGGTTCCGCGTGCTGTTCAACCTCCCAGAGGCGATGGCAATCGTCCGCGGCGGAGGATTTGGCGATGAAACCAAGCCCTATTGGCAGCAAGTCGTAGCCTACTGCGCGGCAGGAAACCTACAGGCGGTGCTTGACGAGTACGTACATACGCTGCGCGATCTGGAAGGATTGTTCGCCTCCGAAAGCGTGGTGGCCTGGGACAGGTTGGCGACGGCGATCGCGGCCGCGCTCACCCTGCGAACAGGGGCCCCACGCGTCCAGGAACTGCGTGCCCAAGATCAGGAAGTCCGCGTAGAGCACCACCGAATGCGAAATCATTTCGCGATGCGCTTCGGCGCCCAGGAGCGCGACGACGGTACCGCCGGAGCGCGCGAGGGGCAGGTGCGCCAGGCCTTCAATTCCCCTTTCTGGCCGTTTGCGCTGGCGTCCACTTCCGTCGGCCAGGAGGGGTTGGATTTCCACGCCTACTGCCACGCAGTCGTGCACTGGAACCTGCCGTCGAACCCGGTCGACCTCGAGCAGCGCGAAGGCCGCGTGCACCGTTTCAAGGGTCTTGCCGTGCGAAAGAACGTCGCCGCCGAACACGGTCGGGGGGTACTTGCCGGCGGCTCGAACGATGCCTGGCAGGCCCTCTTCGAATCTGCTAGCAAGCAAACCGCTGTCGATTCGGGCCTCGTCCCGTATTGGATCTTCCCGCTCAAGGAGGGTGCGCACATCGAACGCCACGTGCCGGCATTGCCCTTAAGCCGAGACGCGTCCCGGTTCGAAGCGTTAAAACGCTCCCTGGCAATTTACCGAATGGTGTTTGGGCAGCCGCGGCAAGATGACCTGCTGGCATTCCTCCAGAAGAGGCTCGGCCCCGATGAACTGGCGGCCATCGCGCCGTCGTTGAGCATCGATTTATCGGCGCCCCCGTCAGATCGGGTGTGACCGCTCAACTAATCAGTGGCGGATGCCCAATAGCCCACCGCGCAGGATTCAGATTGCGATCCCGGGGCACCGGACACCTGCCCCTCCTCGCCAGTCGATGCGATCGAGCAAGTCACGCTACCTAAACGCGGACGTTGGAGGATCCATCCTGATCCGCTCAAGCCCGGCGGAACCGGAAGATCGATCAGGAGGATGAACAACGTCAGTTACTTTCGCCGCACTAAAACTGTCGCGGAACAGGGGAAGCCGGCCGCTCAAGATCGCGCCCTGGGACGATGGCCGGCTGATCGGGGAACTGCAAGGATAAATGTCTCCGCGCCTTGATCGCTCCTGTCATCGCCGACTCAACACTGACCCAGTAACGCCGGATTGGAATCGACCCACCTCAACTAAAGCCAGCATCTTCATTGAGTAGTTCGATGAAAGGTGCGCCGATTGAAGTGCTAAGAGGTGGGATAGTCCAAGCACTGTACCAATTAAGGGGCGAGGGCAAATCGATCCGCGCCATCGCCCGCACCCTGGGGATCTTCCGCAACACCGTTGGTCTCGGGCGACGCATCTTCGGATACCTGCAAACTTGCATATTACCCAAACTTCTCGAACCCAACAACTCCCAACGACTATTATTTTGCGACTCAAGTTCCTATCCCTAGCCGCCAGAATTGCGGATATTCTTTAAGCATGAGCCGCTTAGACCGAATCACGCTTGACCCGAAAATGAGAGGCGGAAAGCCCTGTATTCGCGGGCTTAGGATCACCGTGTACGATGTGCTCGAATACTTGGCTTCCGGGATGACAGAGGCGGAAATCCTTTCGGATTTCCCTGACCTTGAGCGCGAAGACATCCGGGCTGTGCTGGTTTTTGCAGCAGAGCGGGAGCGCAGGCTCGTGTCGGTCCCCCCTGGTTGAAGTTACTCTTCGACGAAAACATCTCTCCGCGTCTCGCCAATAACCTATCGGATGTGTTTCCCGGGTCTTCACATGTCCGGGATGTAGGGTTGTCAATGGCGACCGATGCCGAGATTTGGAACTATGCCTCCAATAACGGTTTGGCCATAGTCTCGAAGGACGGTGATTTTAATCAAGAGAGTTTCTTGCGGGGAGCACCTCCGAAGATCATTTGGATTCGGCGGGGGAACTGTACAACTGCAAACATCTCGGCGCTTTTGCGATTCAACAAATCCGCGATTCTTGATTTTGGGGTCGATGTAGAGGCGGCGCTCCTCGAACTGTTCTAGGAACCGCCTCCGTCGCAAATAGCGCCATTTTGTTCGAAGTGGTTCCTTACGTCGCGCGAAACCCTAGGTCGCATGTGAAAGCTCCTGACTCGGCCGTTCGAGAAGAGCCAAGATGCGATTTGCATCAATGATTACGCAAGGGAAGCGGGGCGGGGCACTTTCGATAATCTGAAATATGTCTAGTACGGTTTGAGGGCGCGCTCAGCGGTTTGCCGGTTCAGGACTGGAATAGCGGGCGGACTGCAAAACTCCCGCAGTACGTTGCAAAGAGGATGTGATAAGCATTGACTGCAATGGACATCGATGGCTGCAGGTGACCGTCCATCGCGCCGCCGGGACGATTCTGTCGCGATGGACACTTTCGGCATCGGCGATTGCCGGCCAATTTACTGGTGGTGTGGCACCGGTCTTGGAATTCAGGCGACATTGCTGGCCGAATAAGGTATACAACGGCATCTGGGTCGGCCTGATTGATCTCACCAAAGTACGAGTTGATCGCCTGAACGGAGATGAGTGGCGTAGTCACGAATTCGCGCAAGTTTCAATCGGCGATAGTTGGCGCATTCGCCAGCGCTGCGCGCCGCACCAAATCACGTCCGCCAATATTCGTCATTTTGGTCGTCGCGTTGGCTACCGCATTGGCATTTGGCACGGTGACGGCGGCGTCTGGTCCCCAACTCGACCCAAGACGCCCACCAAGTGATTTCCGCGCGGTATCAGGATTGATCGCGGGGCCCACTGAGGCGGCAAAACTGCTTCAAAGGCCGTCAAGTACGGCGGTTGGACCTTCAGCGCGATCGACGCGCAAACAGGAGATTGAAACTTTAATAATTATTTATCATGCAACCGGCGGCGATGGCTGGGCTCAATCATCCAATTGGCTAAAAGGCTCTAACCCAAGGGCTTGGCACGGAGTAACGACCAATTCGTCGGGACGGGTAATCAAGTTAAAACTGGCGGGAAACAATCTGCGCGGGCGGCTGCCGGTCGAGTTGGCGCAGTTGGAATTCCTAGAGGAACTTGACCTAAGCAATAACGCGTTGACCGGCAGGATATCTCCACAGTTGGGAGACTTGCGCCTGCTTCAAGTGCTCAATCTTTCAGTCAATGCGCTATCCGGTCCGATACCCTCCGAACTCAGTCGGCTTGCCCGGATTGAACGGCTTGATTTGTCGGAAAACGGCTTGTTCGGAACCATCCCTCCGACCCTGGGAAGTCTCTCACTATTGCAGGATTTGGAGCTCGGACAAAACGGGCTGCGGGGCTCGATACCCTCCGAACTTGGCAACCTGCCGAATTTGCGTTTGTTTGATGCGAGTTTCAACAACCTTGCCGGCAGCATTCCCGATTCGCTGGGGCGGCTCGGGAGGTTGAAGGTGTTAGATCTGGGCTTTAACACCATCAATGGGGCAATTCCGCCGTCGCTTGGGCAACTTGGCAATTTGCAGTCCTTGGATTTGAGCTATAACGGTCTGAACGGACCCATACCGCCAGCCCTAGGCAATCTTGCAAACCTGCGCGGATTGCGGCTGGAAAGCAACCGGTTGGATGGGCCTTGGCCACCCGAATTGGGTCGACTAAGACTCTTGGAACGGCTAGAAATCGGCCAGAACCAACTGTCCGGCCCGATACCCGTTGAGATTGGGCACATGTCAAAGCTGTGGGTTCTATCGGCGCACTCAAATGACCTTAGTGGCCCGATTCCACCTGAAATCGGGAACTTAAAGGACCTGTTCTCGGTGAACCTCAACGGCAACTTATTGACTGGACCAATCCCTGCGGAAATAGCCCATGCCAAGGAACTTTCGACGTTGCAACTGGCCGAAAACGAACTCGGCGGCCAGATTCCAAAAGGGTTGGCCAAACATAGCGCTCTGCACGATTTGCGGTTGAACGACAACAATTTGACCGGTCCGATCCCGCCCGCGCTTGGGGCAAACGCGCGGGTGAATTATGTTTATCTCGGCGGGAATCTGCTGACCGGGTGCATTCCATCCGGGTTGCTTCAGGTCCGGTTCCACGATCTTGACAGACTGGGACTGGACGAATGCGAGTTCGGCCTCTTCGACTTGGAGGTTGAGCCGGGAGTGCTGGAGCCGGGCTTTGCGATCCAGCGGCACGAATACGTGCTCAGGGTTCACAGCGATGTGGCGCAAGTTGCGCTTGCCGCTGACGGGGGCCAGGCGCGGGTCGAATTCCTGGATGGGGACGGACTGCCGACCATCGATGCCGATCCGCTGGCGCCGGGCTGGCAGGTGGATCTGGCTGACGATGTGACCTTGCTGGGGATCAGGGCGACTTCGGTCGATGGATCCGAGCAGGCGGAGTATTCGATCAGCGTGCGGCGCGGTTTTGCCGGCAGGCTGACGGTCGTCGACAACCTGTTCGTGCAGGCTCCGGACAACGAGGACCTCAAGCACAACATCCCCGATCTGGAAGTGGATCTGGGCGGGCAGGTTGTAAGGGCCGACTTCCTCGCGCACTTTAGGGCGACCGGGGAGATCGAACGCTGGGGCTATCCGACCTCGGAGGTGCTGGTGTTAGAGCCCGGGGTCCTGACCCAGTTCTACCAGCGCGGGGTGGTGGACTTCCACAACCTTGGCGCGGGTTGGGTGGTGGAGCGGCGCCTGGCCTGGGACTATGTTGGCGGCGGCAGCGGCGGCAGCGATGACCTGGGGGTGGAGGCGGATGTTCTAAATCCCAATGCGGGTACGGTCTCTGGTCCATGGGGGCACAAGGTGTCCAACTTCGCCATCGACGGGACCGTGGTGGGATTTGCCGATTTCTTCCAGCGGTTGGGCGGAGTGGCGGCATTTGGATATCCCAAGACCGACGCCCGGGTCGACGTGGTAGCGGTGGGGCGGTTACGTGATCCGGCCACCACGCCGGGGTTTATCCGGCAGTACTACCAGGGAGGGGTAATCGAGTTTCATGCCGAGGATGAGCAGAACCCGGTCAAGCTCTCGCTGCTGGGCGACACCGTGCGCGCGCAACTGGTGCCGGACTGGCAGGAAGAAGCAGGGTTTGCGCGGGCGGAAAGGCTGGATGGAGGGGATGAGTATGTGGCGGGGGTTGTAGCGGATTGAAGTACGGAGTCGTTCGGAATCGGCGCTAAAGTGCGGCGTTGGCGGTTTGCCGAACGCAATCAAGCCATTGCCCTCCGCGGCAGGATGTGCGAATGGTGAGCGATCAACGAATTTCGGATCGAATCTGCCTGAATAGGTCCATAACGCGATAACCCCGGGCAAGCATTAGGAACGCAGCTGAACAATAGGCCAACATCTCTGCATCAAGGAGCCAATCCGGAGCGGGTTAAACCGTACCGAGTCCATCTGGCGTCAGCCTTTTGGGGCAAGGTCGGTCCGGGATCAGCGCATTCCGCTGGGTGCATGGGCCAACCCTTCCGGCCCATTGCCATCGCGCTCGCAGCGGCTACCGTTTCCTTACTGGCACTGGTATTGGCTGCTGCGCCGACGGGCGCTGCAGATCTCGTGCTGAACGGCTATCAGCGGATCGTTGAGCCAGCGGGAGAGATCGCCCCCTTCAGCGGCAAGCTTACTACCGCGCCTGGCGGCGCCGGCGATCGCGACGGGGCTTCAGTTGCCGGCAATGGATTGGTTGAGAGTAGCCGCGATTATGAGGTTTTGGTGGCGATTTACAACGCCACCGGCGGGGAGCGATGGAAGAACAACACTGGATGGTTGACCGACCCCAATCTGCATCGCTGGTTCGGCGTGACCCTTGATTCAAACGGTCGCGTAGTCGAACTTGACCTTGAAGAAAACAACCTCCGTGGGCGGTTGCCAATCGAGATCGGAGATTTTTCTCGATTGCGACACCTATACCTAGGCATAAACCAATTGACCGGCAATATCCCGAGCCAAATCGGCCAGCTGAGGCGACTCGAGGTGCTGGCTCTGACCGAGAACGCATTTCTGGGCCGGATTCCGCCCGAAATAGGCAGACTCGTAAGACTTCGCCAGCTGGATCTCTCCCAAAACCGACTAACCGGCGGGATCCCATCGGAACTCGGATCGCTCATGAGACTGGGATTTCTTTCCCTCGACGAAAACGAGTTGACTGGCGCGATTCCGGCCGAATTGGGCAACGCCACGCAGATGCGAGAACTCTGGCTGGACCAGAACCGAATTGCCGGCAAGATACCACCGCAATTGGGCCAACTATCCAAATTGGAATCGCTGCGACTCGGCAATAACCAATTGGAGGGACCGATTCCGCCGGAATTGGGCAAGCTGCGCAATTTGGAATCGCTGTACTTGGAAAGCAATCATCTGCTAGGGCCGATTCCGGCTGAATTGGGCCAACTTTCGCGTTTACGACACCTTTGGCTTTCTCACAACGAAATTTCTGGTCCGGTGCCGGCCGAGCTGGGCCAACTGCGGCAACTGAGAACATTAGTGTTCGACGACAACTACCTCGCCGGTCCGATCCCGCCGGAGTTGGGAGGCCTCCCGTACCTGGAACATTTTCAGATCCACCGAAACCAGCTAACCGGTCCGATCCCGCCGGAGTTGGGCAATTTGACAACCCTGGAAGGCCTCCGCCTCAGTTTCAACCGGCTAACCGGTCCGATCCCGCCTGAACTGGGCAAATTGGCGCGGCTCCAGGGTTTACATCTTGAAGCAAATCAGCTGCAGGGCGACATTCCGCGAGAACTCAATAAATTGGCCAGTTTAAGACTTCTTTATCTCGGCGGGAATCTGCTGACCGGGTGCATTCCATCCGGGTTGCTTCAGGTCCGGTTCCACGATCTTGACAGACTGGGACTGGACGAATGCGAGTTCGGCCTCTTCGACTTGGAGGTTGAGCCGGGAGTGCTGGAGCCGGGCTTTGCGATCCAGCGGCACGAATACGTGCTCAGGGTTCACAGCGATGTGGCGCAAGTTGCGCTTGCCGCTGACGGGGGCCAGGCGCGGGTCGAATTCCTGGATGGGGACGGACTGCCGACCATCGATGCCGATCCGCTGGCGCCGGGCTGGCAGGTGGATCTGGCTGACGATGTGACCTTGCTGGGGATCAGGGCGACTTCGGTCGATGGATCCGAGCAGGCGGAGTATTCGATCAGCGTGCGGCGCGGTTTTGCCGGCAGGCTGACGGTCGTCGACAACCTGTTCGTGCAGGCTCCGGACAACGAGGACCTCAAGCACAACATCCCCGATCTGGAAGTGGATCTGGGCGGGCAGGTTGTAAGGGCCGACTTCCTCGCGCACTTTAGGGCGACCGGGGAGATCGAACGCTGGGGCTATCCGACCTCGGAGGTGCTGGTGTTAGAGCCCGGGGTCCTGACCCAGTTCTACCAGCGCGGGGTGGTGGACTTCCACAACCTTGGCGCGGGTTGGGTGGTGGAGCGGCGCCTGGCCTGGGACTATGTTGGCGGCGGCAGCGGCGGCAGCGATGACCTGGGGGTGGAGGCGGATGTTCTAAATCCCAATGCGGGTACGGTCTCTGGTCCATGGGGGCACAAGGTGTCCAACTTCGCCATCGACGGGACCGTGGTGGGATTTGCCGATTTCTTCCAGCGGTTGGGCGGAGTGGCGGCATTTGGATATCCCAAGACCGACGCCCGGGTCGACGTGGTAGCGGTGGGGCGGTTACGTGATCCGGCCACCACGCCGGGGTTTATCCGGCAGTACTACCAGGGAGGGGTAATCGAGTTTCATGCCGAGGATGAGCAGAACCCGGTCAAGCTCTCGCTGCTGGGCGACACCGTGCGCGCGCAACTGGTGCCGGACTGGCAGGAAGAAGCAGGGTTTGCGCGGGCGGATGCTTTGGGAATAAGAGCTGTCTTTCGCCCGGAAGTGGTCGGTTGACAGTGTCGGGTTCCCAATTACCCGGTGACGAGATTCCGCTGCGCGACAAAGCGGCGAGAACCCCTAAACGGACCGACGCCCAATCGGCACTTCGGGCCGCCATTCCACGGCCGCCGGGGACGTAGTTATTCGGGCGTGATCGCGACCATTGGTCCCACGGTTTGTCCGCGCCAGTCGGGCATGTAATAGGCATACGCTTGGGCCCGCGCCGCTTGCACCGGGGCGACGCGGACGGCGCGCACCTCAAATCCGATGTCGATTACCTGGCCAGGTTCAAAATCATCGACATAGAAGAAGGCGGTGCGACCTGACGCTCCGTAACGCCGCACCGCCGGATTGGTGTTCACGAGTTCTTCAGCGCTTGTCTGGACAAGCGCATACCCGTTCGGAAGCTGGACTTCGAGAACCACCATTCCTGCATTCAGGTTTTCAGGTGGTGCAAATCCGACTTCGACGGCCACGGACATCGTTTCACCTACGGCGAATTCGGCCCCGCTAAGGGCCATCTCCACCGTGAACGCCCCGGTCGAATCCGATTCCGGCTCCAATACGTTAAAACGCCGCGCGACTTGCACCAATACCTCGCCGCTGCCGCTGCCCGAAATCATCAGCGGGTCTCCAGCCGGCACTTCCACGACCTGCAACAGGTCGGCGTTGGAGGCATCAACGGTAATTTGCCGCGCCCAATCGCCGGCTGCAAGGCTGATTGTCATTTCAGCTTGGGAAGGAACCAGGATCGAATATTGCGCGAGCGCCTTGAGGGCGACCACGGTGTCCTGGGTGGACCCGAATCCGCCGAATGCGTTGCGTTGCGAACTGAGCCAGCGGCCGGCCTCCGCAGCGTCAGTTAAAGCGCCTCGCTCGAACAGCGCGAGCGCGGCGTAAGCGGTTGTCTCGATCGCGATCGTCCCCTCTTGGCCCCAACTGAGACCGTTGGGTCCGCTTTGTGCGATGGAGAGGAGCTTGGCGTTGACCGCCGGGGCCTGGGCACTGTCGGCCAATTCAAGTACGTAAGCGGTGATCGCGACCGCGTACGGATTGTTAATTTCGGCCAGTTTCGCCTCAAGGAAATTTACCGCGCTGGCGAATTCGGCGGAACGGCCGGCGGCATGCAGGGCGGACGCCACAAACGCGGTCAACGCCGGTTGGCCGTCGGTACCGGCCAGCAGTTGTCGGTGATGAACGAATCCGGGCGAGCCGAACGAACCGTCCGGTTGCTGGCGGGCAACGATCCAATCCGCCGCGCGGTCGATAACGCTCTGGTCGACGTAGACGTGGCGCTCGGCCTCGGCCAGGGTTTTTAGGGCGAACGCGGTAATCCAGAGTTCGCCTGCGGGATCGGAGCGGCCCCAAACCGAATAGCTGCCGTCGCTGTGCCGGAATGCAAGCTGTGACTGGTAACCGACTTGGAGGATTTCCTCGATCCGATCGGCCACCTCTGGGTCCGGGGGACCGGTCGCCTCAAGATAGCTGGCAGCGTAAACGTCGGCCGCAAACAGGGCCAGGTTTTGCTCGCCGCAACCGGCCGGCAACTCGAGCAGCCCTTCAACCGCCAGGCGGGAGTCCAGCGCCGGACCTAGGTGGTTGGCAGTAAACGCCACGCGGGTTCGCGCCGAACCGGGCACCGCCCCGGCCGGCGGTCCGCTTTCAATTTCCAGCGCTGCGCCCTCCTTCAGAACCGCGTTTTCAAGCCACTCCTGCCTGATCCCTTCCGGCTCCACCAGGAGTTGCCGCAATACCGCGTCGGCCGCTTGCGGGCTTCTCGCGCTTACGTGGATCGGTAGCTGGCCAAGCCCGCTGACGGAAATGTCGAATTCGACGTGGGCGACGTCGCCGGCGGCCACCGTTACCGACTTGGCGTGACCGTTGCGGAACTCAAATCCGGGTGCCGACGCCAGGTCGACGGCAATCGTCTGTTCCTCGTCCAGGTAGTTGTGCAGGGCGACCTCGATCGAAAATTCGTCGCCGCGGACGGCTGCGTGCGGTAAGTCGACCTTTACGAAAAACGGTTGCAGGACGCGCAGGGAAGCCCTCGAAATCCCAAGTCCGTGCTCTTTCGAGAGCGCGATCATACTCAGATCCCAGGTGGTGATCCGGTCCGGGGCGATCGAATTCACGGTCGCCTGACCGGTGATGTCGGTATCGAGAAACGACCACAGCCAGGTCTCGGGAAAATGCTGTCGCAGCCGCGGCACCGGCGCTAACTCAGGCGCCGGTCGAGGCGACGCCGGCGTTGTTGCCGCTACCGAGGACGGCGCCGAGGCCACAGTTTCCGTTACTCCGCCCCGGGGCGACGGATCCGGAGGCCGCGTATGGTCCGGTCCGGTTTCGATTAGCAAGTTGGAAACCGGAATCACGCCTGCTTCCAGGAACACGTCTTTAGGGCCGGCCGTAGTCAGCGCCAGCGGCCGCGACTCGTACAGCTTCGGTACGGGACGGGTGCTCCGTCGATCCAGTTCGGCGACCAGCTGGTCGAGGTTTAGGCGGTCTTCGGCCAAGGCGGCCACGGAACTGTCGACCGCCACCAGGGCCACCCTGGCCGGGCCGTCGGTAGCAAGTCCCAACTCGACCGCCTCTCCGGGGCGGACCGGTTGGCCGCCATGGGTCAATGCGGTTTCCAACGGGAAGCCGGGAGCAACGTCGAATGGAAGGTAGTCGGCCGCGATTTCGCCGTTGGCAAGCAGCTGGTAGACGACCAGGTTGGACGCCGGCGACATGGCAGGCGTTACCGCAAATGAGATCGCCGGCGACGCTGAAACATCTGCCAGCACCACTTGCCCGCGCGCCACGACCAGGTAATGGAAGTTCTTGTTGGGGTCGGTCGAATCGGCCCGGAAACGTGCCCGCGCGCCGCTCGCCAGATCGCCGGGGTCAATCTGGTGCAGACTCACAAAATTGTTCGAGGGCGAGTGACTGGCCCGCAAACTCAGCGCCGCCGATGTGGATTCAGTCCGCGCTTGCAGGGTCAGCGCCACCGACCCGGGCGGCGGCGTGATTACCACCAACGCCTGGCCGCCGCGGGTATGGATACGTCGTTCTTCGGCGTAGAGGATCGATAGATCGGGCCCTAGATATGAAACGCTTATCCCGAGCCGTCGGTCCAGCGGCAAGCCGCCCGGGGATTCGGTGAGCGCCAGCACCGTCAAGGGAAGCGCCGGCTTGAACGACCGCGACTCGGGAAGCAGGCGAACGATTTCCGGCGCCGGCTCAATCGTAATCAGGTGGCTGGCGTGTTCGACATGGCCGGTGGATGCTTGACGGAGAGAGACATCGAGCAATACCCGTGGATCGCCGCGGTTGCGCACCGGCCCGGGGGCCGGCAAGGTAAACACCCCGACCCCGTCCAGTCCAATCGAGGTGCGCGCAATCTCACGCCATTCCCCAAAGTAGTTGCGCGAAGCGACGATCTCGGCATTTCCCTGAACCGGCTTGCCAAATGAGAATTTGGCTCGCACGATCCCGATGATCTGCTCGTCCGCCAGGACCCAGTCCTTTATGGCGGCAACTTCGACACCAAATACCGGGTCCGCGTAGCGTTCCACGCGAACCTCGGCCGCGGCGGTCCGCCCTTCGCTGGTCGCAGTTACGGTCCAAATCCCAAGTACGGGTTCGGTCGATAGCGGAACCGAGAGATTCAGAATCCCGAAATCATCGCTCTGCAACTCCTTTCGGAAGACCTTGTTCCCGTTGGCATCCATAACCTCGGTGGTGACCGGCCCCGGTCGCGGCTTGAGCAGCGAATCGAGACGCAATGCTCGGATCCGTACCTGCTGGCCGGGCTTGTACATCGGTTTGTCGGTTTCGATCAGGAGCAGCAGGTCAGATTCGACCTTCACATCGCGGGACTCGCCTACGCTCCCATGGTTAACCGCAAGCTGATACAGGCCGGGCGGGACCGCGGGCACATTCAGGTTGACGATGCCGGTTCCGCCGAGCAGCGCGGATGTCGTTGCCTGCGCAACTCCAGCTTTCGACAGCGTGACCTGCACCCGCCCGCGCGCCGCGCGTTCACCTGAAAACAGCGAAACCGGAATGTTGGCGACGGTGCCCGCATACAGAACTGGCGGCGGCAGGGAGAGCAGGCCGTCGACCCGTCCCGATGAGATCGGGGGTCGTTGTTGCCGCCAGCTATCCGGCGCAATGATTTCGGGGTCGGCCACCGCTCTGATCGGCTGGCCATCGATCACCGGCGGCCCCGGCATCGCCATCGCCGCCGGGGCCAAGACCGTGGCCAACAGCCCCAAACACATTAGTCCGACGGTCATTTTCGGAATCGCCCAACTGGCGAAACTGCCGCCGCCCCTGGTCCGATCCAAACGCACCGTAACCGACCTGTTCATCGCCGGTTAAACACGTAGACTGCGGCCGCCTGCCGGTGCGATACACCAGCCAATACCGACCGCTGGTTGACATGCACTGCCGCGTAACGGCCAAACGAGGGCCTCGATACGCCGGTTAGGGGAACCAATCGCAATCCGTCGGAGGTCGATTGCCAACCGCCGTCGGGCCTATCGAAAACGTAAACGAGCGGTCCTGCCGCGGCACTGTAGGCGCCGACCGCGATTGTGCCGCCTTCGACTGCCACCGATTGGCCGAAACGATAGGTTTCCTCATCCGCGGGTGCGGTCAGTTTGACGGCCCGCGCGGCGCCTCCCCAACCGCCGGTCGGCCGCTCGAATACATAAACTGGACGCTGCTCTCCCGACTCTTCCCAGCCCGATCCAATGACGATGGTGTCGCCGCTGATTGCCACGAGTGACCCGAATCCATCCCCGACGAATCCATCAGGGGCGGTGAGTTTGACCGCCCTCGAGGTCGGGCGCCAGCCGCCGCTCGGCCGCTGGTACAGGTAAACCGCGCCGGGGACGTCCTCGCCCCACGGCATCCCGACCAACACCGTGCTGCCGTCGATTGCCACCGACAACCCGAAATAGCCGTCGCCGGCATTGTTGGGCAGTTTCAGCTTGATTGGCCGCGAGTTGGACCGCCAGGCCCCGGATCGCGGTTTTTGATATAGGTAGACGGTCCTGGACGAACGCGAGCGGGTGCCAACGACAACGGTTTCGCCGCTCACCGCCACCGCGTTCCCGAAACCGGCGGCGTCCTCGGTTGCCGGCACCGCTAGCGCGGCTGCCGTCGAAGAGGATCGCCAGCCGGCCCGCGGTCGCTCAAACACGAATGCGGATCCGGCCGATTCCAGATCGGGGTAACGCGGCGGTGTGCCGACCACGATCACCCCGCCCGATTGCGCCACCGCCCGCCCAAAGTTGTATTCGGACCATCCTGGCGGCGCGCTCAGGGTGGCAAAATCCTCCTCGTTTGCCCACCCGCCCGGTTGACCCGAATAGACGGCGACGGTCCTCTCATCACTCCCCAGCGACGGCAAAACGCCGAATACCAGTTCGCCGTCTGCACCGGCAACCGACTGCGTATATTGGTAGCTCCCATGCCGGCCAGGTTGCCTGATCCGAGCATCAAAAAAGGCCAGCGGGTGCTTAAAATCCCATCCTCCCGCTGGCATCCGAAAGAGATAAGCTTCACCTCGCGCCCCCTCGCCGACCGCATATGGCGCCAGGACCGCAATTGAGTCGCCGCCCGCCGACACTTCGGCCGCAAACAGGTCGCCCGATCCGCCGTGTGGGTCGGAAATGACAACCGGCGTCGCGCTAAATTCGCCCGGGCTGTCAGGGGTCGGAAATACGAAGACTTTGCTGGTACCCGGTGCCCAACTCCCGTCTTCGCCGCCGACGATGACAAGCTCGCCGGTTGCCGCTACCGAGCCCCCGAACCGGCCGTTCTCCTGGGGTTCGAGCGGGAGAAGTCGGCTGACCAGGTACGGTTGGCGCCAGCCGCCGCCGGGCCGATTGAACACATAAGCAGCCCCTTCGGCGCCCCAGTATTGGCCGCGTCGCGGCGCGCCGACCACAACCGTGTCGCCGGCGATCGCCACCGAGTACCCGAACGACTCACCCCGCAACCCATCGGGGACGACCAGTTTGGCCGATGAGTATTGCGAACCCCATCCATCGTTGCCGCGCGTGAATACGTATGCCGCCCCGGCGTCTCGGCCGTTGAGGTTGTCGTCTCCAGGGGCGCCGATGACGATTTGATTTCCGCTGACGTCGACCGCGTAACCAAATCGCGCCCACGCCAGCCCCCCGGGCGCAGTCAGCTTGACCGCGGTTACCGCTTCGGACCAGCCGTCGTCCGCCCGCGTAAACGCGAACGCGGCGCCGGCGTTTTTGCCGTTCTCGTTGTCGTCTTCGGAAGCCCCGACGACGATCGTATCGCCGCTAACTGCGATCGGCGACTTGAAGAACAATCCCAAGTGTTCACTGGGAAAGGCGAGCTTTGCCGCCGGCGGAGTCTCGCTCCAGCCCCCGGCCGGGCGGGTGAAAGCGAACACCGCGCTGGGATTCGGGGTTCGGCGATCGACTGTCGGTGTGCTGCCGATTGCGGCAACCGCGATCGTGTCGCCATTTTCGGACACCGCAATTGATACCACCCGATATGATTCGCCCTCCGGGAAACTTATCCGGACCGGGTCGGCGGTGGACCACTGCCCGCTCGCGCGGACGTAAACATAGGCGCCTTGCCGTTCAGGGCCGTCTTCGCTGCGCCGGTTCGTCGCCAGGACCGCGGTATCGCCGTCCGCCGACAGCACAATCCCAGTAACGAGCGCATCGGAGGGGTCTGGAGGGCGCATTTTGAAGGCATGCGGCGAATCTTCCCAGAAAAGACCGGGCCAGGTAAACACCCGCACCGATCCGGCCCGGGGCCCCGGGCGATCGACACTGTAGCTGAGCCAGTCGCCGGGCATGCCGGCCACCATCGCCCACCCTTTTAGCGCCAGCGACTGACCAAAGGCATCGCCGGCATCCGTGTCGGTAGCTGGCAATTTATCGGCGACATTGGTGTCTGCCCAGCCGCTTGCGGGGCGGCGGAACGCGTAGATCGAACCGGCAGCGGACTTGGATTCGATCCCGTTGGCGTTCTCGGAATCCTCGGCCAGTCCGTCATCGCCCGGCGCGCCGGCCACGATCACCGCACCATCGATTGCAACCGCGTACCCGAAGCGATCGCCGCCCTGGCCATCGGCGGCGGTGAGCGACGACGGCGCGGCCGGGGCTTCAACCGCAAACACGTACACCGACCCGGTTCCATCGGTTATCCCGTCGGCGGGGGCGCCGACGACGATGGTCTGGTCGGCAATGGCGACGGCGTGTCCGAAGCGCTCGCCGGCCAGGGCCTGCGGGGCGGTCAGTTTTTGCGCCTCGATATCGGCGCTCCAGCCGGACTCGGGGCGAGTGAAGACGTACACCGACCCGGTTCCATCGGTTATCCCGTCGGCGGGGGCGCCGACGACGATGGTCTGGTCGGCAATGGCGACGGCGTGTCCGAAGCGCTCGCCGGCCAGGGCCTGCGGGGCGGTCAGTTTTTGCGCCTCGATATCGGCGCTCCAGCCGGACTCGGGGCGAGTGAAGACGTACACCGACCCGGTTCCATCGGTTATCCCGTCGGCGGGGGCGCCGACGACGATGGTCTGGTCGGCAATGGCGACGGCGTGTCCGAAGCGCTCGCCGGCCAGGGCCTGCGGGGCGGTCAGTTTTTGCGCCTCGATATCGGCGCTCCAGCCGGACTCGGGGCGAGTGAAGACGTACACCGACCCGGTTCCATCGGTTATCCCGTCGGCGGGGGCGCCGACGACGATGGTCTGGTCGGCAATGGCGACGGCGTGTCCGAAGCGCTCGCCGGCCAGGGCCTGCGGGGCGGTCAGTTTTTTTCGGCTGCGTTCGGTTTCCCCCTGCCACTGCCTTTCGCGTCGGCTGAAAACGAACGCGGAACCGGCATCGAAACCGCTATCGGCGTCACCGGGGGTCCCGACGACAAGCGTTTCCTCGGTCATTGCCACCGAGGTCCCGAAGCCGTCGCCGCCCGGCTCGTCAAAGGCGAACAACTGCCCCCCGGCCGGGTCGCCGGTCCGCCCCAGCGCGGCGGCGGCGAACAATTGGGCCGAGCCGGCATCCATGCCGTTTAGGTTGTCATCGTAGGGGGCCCCGACAACGATTGAACCGCCGGCAATCGCGACCGAGTGTCCGAAACGGTCGCCCTGGGCTATCCCTTCCGGCGCCAGCTTGGTGAAGGCAGCTCCGGCGTGCCAGCCTCCGCCGGGCCGCCCGAAAACGTAGGTCGCTCCCGAGTCCCAGAGAAAGCTCGACCCGTCGCTCGAAATGACGACGTTTCCGGACGAATAGCTTGGGATGTAGGCGGCCGGCGAATCAAAGATGCGGGTCTTGCCGTCCGGCCCCACCTTTTCGTTGGCGAACGGTGAACCAATGGCTATGAACCCGTCGGCGACCGAAACCGACCATCCGAACCCGTCTCCGCCGTTGCCGTCATAAGCGGTCAGCGTGACGCGCCATGAATTCGAGAACGACCCTCCAACCACCCGGCTAAAAATGTCGGCGAAGCCCCTGCCGCGCTCGTGAACGGGCCGATAGGCTCGGTCCCTCTGCGGAGCCCCTACGACCAGGGTTTGCCCATCAAGGGCTACCGACCGTCCGAAGAAATCTCCTGGTTGCGGATTGGCCGCCTTGAGCCGCAGCGGGCTCGTGGCCGAATTCCAGCCCGGCCCGGATCGCGCGTAGATGTACACCGCCCCCGATTCGGCCGCTACCGCATCGGACCCCGGGGCCCCGACGGCGACGGTAGCGCCACGGATGGCGACCGATCTGCCGTACAAGTCCTCGTCGGCACCGTCGGGCGGGACGAACTTGACCGGAACGGTTGCTTCGGACCAGCCGCCGGCGCCCTTGACGAATACATACGCCGCGCCCACCTGCTGCTTGTCCAAGCTACTAAATGGGGCGCCGACCACGATCGCGTCGCCGTCAACGGCGACCGAGTCGCCGAACCAGCCCCAAGCGTTGTCGGCCGGCGGAGTCAGGGTGACCGGGACTATATCCGGATGCCAGCCATCGGCAGGTTTCGAATAGACGTATACGGCGCCAGAGTAAGCGTATCCGGGCCCTGCCCCGGGGGCGCCGACGGCGATGACATCGCCCTTGACCGCGACCGAACTGGCGAAGTGGTCGGACCGGGGTCGACCGGGATTCTGGAGCCGGATGGCCGAGGACGAATCCCCCCAACCGGTTTCGCCCTTGGAGAACACGAAGACGGCGCCGGTCCGGCTGTGACCTTCGTATTCCGGCATCGCAATCGCAACCGTGTCCCCATCGATTGCGACCGTCCTGGCGAACTGCGCCGGTTGCCATCGTTCGTCGAGGCTGTCAAACTGCGCCCGCTGGACGAAAGGATCGACGGTGACCGGGTAAACGGCCTGGGCGTCATCGACTTGTATGGCCAATCCGGTGGTGGTGGCAGATAGGCGGGCTGGCAACCGGGCGCCGGATCGGTCGAACGCGTAGAGGCCGGCGTAGTTATAGCCAACTTCGTCGCCGCGCTCCCAAAGCACGGCGGATTGGCCGTCGGGAGCGACCTCGGCCCGCACATCGCCGGTCAAATCCAGGTGCAGGACCAGCGGTCCAACTTCTGCGGGAGCCGGGTTCCGTTCGATCGCGAACCCCTGCTGCAGACCCAGCGGGCCGTTGACAAACCACTCGCTGATGCCGCCTTCGAACCGGTACTCGATCCGGTTGCCGGACCCCTTCGGGGGCGGCGCGGCAAGTGCGCTGAAGGCATCGCCCCGGCCGTAGCCCTGCAGGTGGATCGTCCACCCCGGTTGGCTGGTTTCAGATTGCCAGATCCGTGCGCCGGTCCCGTCGAAACGGGCACTGATCGCATGAGCCGGGTTTTCCAAGCGGTAGCTTGAACTTGCCTCCGGCCCCGACGCAAGTCCGAATGGCTCCCCCGCGCCATCTCTCTGCAGGGTCTCGACTACCTCCGGAAACAACCCCGCCGGCAGTTCACGCATCAAGCGCTCTACATCAATGCCCGAATTGCCCAATCGGTCGCCGAACGGCTCGATCTGGGTCCCGTCGACCCGCGGCGAGCCAGGATCGAGCGTCCCGCCAACAATTGCCAATCCGGTTAGAACGGCCGCCATCAAAGGCAAGGCGCCCTTGAATCGCCCGTGCAGAAAGTCCAAATTTTGCCGTTGTCGACTGGATTCGCCGGCCGCCTGCGAGGGCCGGGAACCATGATCCGGGAAGCGCGTGCCGGCATTGTCGGGGCGACCTCGATTCGCGCCCCTACGGAAAATTCCGACCATACCTATCGGCAGTGTCCGCCCCTCCCGCCCGGCCTCGCGCAGCCGGGCGGGCCCGATCGCAAATTGGGCCGCGGTGAACCACCTCTGCCCGCGCCGATTCCACACCCTGTGCCATTCGTTGCGTCGTTGCGGCCAGCGTGGCAACTGTCTATAACCCTAGCGGCGCCCGAATTGTCCTTGGCCCGATCAATCAATTGCCACCGCTGTCGCGCCGCCAGGTGGTCGCACCAACAGAGCCTGGCCGGGGTGACCCACACGGGCGGACACTGTCGGCGGTGTTCGAGCCGAGTTTGCCGGCGTCAACGAGCAGTCTTGCCTTAGGGCGGAAAGCGATTGTCTTTACATCGACGATGTCATCCATAAAGCACACGTTGCCGTCGCTGAAGACGGCACCGAGGCCGCAACATCTACCGCGGTAGATGTTGCGGCCGAGATATCCGTCGACCCTGCGCCCATTTCGATCGAGGTAGGCATCGATCGGCCGTTCATGTTTTTCATCAGGGACGATGCCGCCGGTGCAATCCTGTTTGCCGGGCGAGTTCGGAATCGTTGGAGTGGATCCACACTTGCTGTCCCATAACAACTGCGGCGATGTGCGCCTCGGTCGCAAAGCCCCCACCGGCGCTAGCCGATTCCAAGTCTTCGCGCAAAAGCGCGAGAGGGTCATAGCCGCGAATGATTCGGAAAGGCGGGTTGGAGGCTGCGGTATTCACGTTCCCCGATGATCGCCGCAGGGGTTGGATTCAGCGGGAAGGTGCGCGCCCGATGCCAGAATCGATCGGGAACCGGTGGCTGGTTTTTGGGGGGTCCGATTGATTTCCCGCCAAATCGGGCTCAATTCAGGCTGTTGCTCGCACTGATGTCTTCGGCGGCGCTTGCGAATACCTTTGCCGCGGATTCCGATATCCGGTTGGGCATGCTTACCGCAATCACGCTGGCGGTTTCACTGGCGCTGATTGTCGCTGCTTTGGGGCCGACGAGCGCGACGGCGGCCCATGATCCACCTAATGAGTCAAGGGTCTCCGCCGGAATCGGGCAATCCGGTCCGCCCGCCCCGTTGCTGACTGTCGCAGTCTCATCCCCCGCGGGGATCGATCCTCCGTCCAGAAATGCCCCTACAGGAACGGACGCTGAAGCATTGGTCGCGCTGTACAACTCCGCCAACGGCGAATACTGGATTGACAATGCCAATTGGCTATCCGACCGGCCAATCGGTTCTTGGCACGGGGTCACCACCAACGGGAACGGGCGCGTCACCGCACTGGAATTGGACGACAACCAGTTGCAAGGGCCTATACCGGCTGAACTGGGCGACCTCAGCTTCCTGCAGATATTGAATCTTGAAGGCAACCTGCTATCTGGATCGATACCGGGAGAACTCGGTAACCTACGCCGCCTCCGGTACCTGAATTTCGGCGAAAATCTCCTGAACGGGCCAATCCCCGAAGGGGCTCTTGCGCTGCCGGCCCTGGAGACGTTGATCCTCCACGAAAACCGGCTCTCAGGATCGATTCCGGATGTAATCGGCGATCTTTCGGGTCTGCGTTACATGAATCTCTTTTCCAACGAATTCTCCGGGTCGATCCCCGCCGAGTTGGGCGATTTGGGGAGTCTGAAATTCCTGGCGTTGAGCTGGAACCAGCTCTCGGGGCCGATTCCGGACAGCATCGGGGGTTTGCAACGACTGGGCACTTTGTACCTCGATAGAAATCGGCTTTCGGGATCAATCCCGGACAGCATCGGGGGTTTGCAACGACTGGGCATATTGTTTCTGGACTCGAACCGGCTCACCGGTCCGATTCCGGACAGCATCGGAAATTTGGTCCGGCTCCGCGAACTGCGACTTCACCGGAATTTGTTGACCGGCTCGATACCTGCGGAACTCGGGAATTTGAGCACCCTGGATATGTTGGCGCTCAACCACAACAACCTCACCGGACCGATCCCGAGACGGTTGGGAGTGTTGGACCGCCTGGAATGGCTGTATTTGAGTGGCAACCGGCTGACCGGATGCATCCCCGCTGGTTGGGTCAACTTGCGGGGGAACGACTTGACGGCGCTGCGGCTGGGCCGTTGTCCGTTTGGTCTACCGGACCTTGCCGTGAGCCCGGGCGCGCCCTATCCTCCGTTTCAAAGCGAACATCGTGACTACTTCCTCGGCGTCCGGGAAAATGTGCGCTCCGTTTCATTGCTTCCGCATGCCGGATCAGCCACGGTGGCCGTATTGGACACGCACGGCCAGGTAGTCCCCGATGCCGACGACCGGCGACCGGGACACCAGGTCGTGATCAATGACCAGGAAACCACGATAAAGATCCGGGTCACGTCTGCCGACGGATCTGAGGAGATTTCGTACAACCTGAGGATTCGGCGAGGATTTCCCGCCGCCATCACCGTGGTTGACAACGAATACGTCCAAGCACCAGGTAACGAAAAACTAAAGCACAACATCCCCGACCTGGACGTGGTGATCGGGAATCGGACGCTGCGGGCCGACTTCCTCTCGCACTACAGGCGCACCGGCGAGCTGGAGCGCTGGGGTTATCCCACCTCTGAGGTGTTGTTGTTGGAACCCAACACCCTTACCCAGTTCTACCAGCGCGGGGTGCTCGATTTCCACGACGTGGGTTCGGGCTGGATCGTTGAGCGTCGGCTGGTCTGGGATTACGTAGGCGGCGGGCAGGGCGGCAGCGATGACCTGGGGATTGAGGAAGGGATAACCAACCCCCATCCGGGGACTCCATCGGGACCCTGGGGGCACAAGGTCTCCAACTTCGCCATCGACGGAACCCGGGTAGGGTTTGCCGACTTTTATGAGAAATTGGGCGGGATAGCCGCTTTCGGTCTGGCCAAGACCGATGCCCGGATCGATACCCATGGGGCCGGAACCTTGCATATTGCCGATGCGACGCCCGGGTTCTATCGCCAGTACTTCCAGGCCGCAGTGCTTGAATACCACCCCTACGATGCCGAACGCCCAGTCAAGTTGAGCCTGTTGGGCAATACCCTGCGGGACTTGCTGGTTAAGAGTTGGCAGGAGGAACGGGGCTTTGCAGCGGCTGTGCCCCTGGCAGCCGAGCAAGCATACTTCCCCAGCGACGTGGCCCCCGTCGGGCTCGAATTCACATGGTTCGTCGATCCGCCCGACTCAAGGCACCTTGAAGCATCCAAGGCGATCGCCGACGTCCTGCGCGGCGACAGCGCACTTTCTCCCGTGATTTCCGGGTTCCCCTGGCTTGCCGATGGGGTCGACGATGATGAACTGGTCGTGTTGCGCAAATTGCGATCGGCCCAACTGGCTGATCCTGACACCGCGCGCCGTGTGGCTGATTTTTTGGCCAACACTGGGGTGATAACTCCAACGCGGCGCTTGAGGATGACCCAATTCGTCGACGCGTTGGTGGTCAAGAATCCTGCGGCCGGCCGCGCCGTGGCGGGCTCGCCTTGGTTTGCGGACGGCCTGAACTTTCTCGAAGCCGAATTTATCTCCGAGCTGGCAGAGTTTTCATCGGTCAATCTGCAGATCGCGGAATCGATCGCCAGATCTCCGGGGATCATCGACGGAATCGCCTGGCGGGACCTGGAATCGACTCGGTTACTGCGGCGTCTTGCCGGATCCGACCGAACGTCCGCGCGAATTGTTGCCGGGCTGCCATGGGCCAGGGACGGTTTCGGCGGGTATGAGCTTAGTGCGTTGGACACGCTTGTCCAAATCGCCTGGCACTATCCCGGGTTCGTCCGCCAGATTTTGGGACTGGCGTGGGTCGCGGACGACATCGATTACTGGGAACAAAACACCCTGAACAGCTTGCACGGATTCAGGTTTAACACGCCGAACCTGGCCAGCGAGCTTATCGGCCAGTTGAACGGCAGCAGAATCGACTCGGAGTTCGCCGGCGCGCTGAGTTTCTTGGAAAATAGCCCCCGCGCCGATTTTTCCGAACTCTCGGCGCAGGACTGGTTCCGCGACGGGTTCGACGCCACGGACCGGGCTTTTGTGACAGCGCTTGAATACGCGGCCCGGGTGTCCCCGAACCTCTACACCGAATTCGCCGGAACCCGCTACGTCCAATCGGCCAAGATGAGTCGGCCGCAGTACGGCGAAATCGACATCTGGGTTTTCCAGAACGGCCCTTTCGACGACCAGGAAAACTTTGTCGTCCCCATCGAATCGGCAATCGGCTTCGCCGAGCGCACGTTGCAGCTTCCATTCCCGTTTGAGAACCTGATCCTTCTCTCGCTCGTACCCGGAACGGAAGTGGCCTACGACTTGCCGCCGAACGTGGGGTTTGGTCGCCAGCTTTTGCTGGACCGGACCGGTTCGATGGATGAAGATTTGCGGGCAATCTACGCCGGGGTCGCCGACCAGTTCATCGGCTTTGGGCCGCTGTGGTTGCGCGAAGGTCAGTCCCGAATGATGGCATCCCTTATCCGCGCCGAGGATGGAGTTGAATCGCTTCGGGACCGCAAGCGCGCGCTTGCGGAATTAACCCGGGAGCACTGTACCGCTCGCGGGACCCGATTCGTCTCCCAGCTTTCTTCCCTGGCTCGCGGGGCCAACGAAACACCCCCGTGCGTCAAGCACCTGAGCGAGTCCTTCTTGCTCAATCTGCTCGACGTGATGGGGGCCGAGGCCATGGGAGCGGCGCTGAAAAGCCTAATCATCCAAATCCGCGAGCCGGGCAACACAACCTTCTTCGACAGAGACCTCCACGACGAGTTCCGGGCCCACACCCCAGACTCGCGCGCATCGGCGTTCCGGAGGGTTTTTGAAATGATGTACGGCACCGCCTGGGCGGAGTCCCGGCCCGGTCGCCGCGACGATCACGGCGGCAATCAGGCGGCCGCGACGCCCATTGCGGTCGGCTCCGCCATCCATGCGCGAATCGCGCCCGGCGACGATGTCGATTACTTTCGATTTCGTGCCGAAAAAGGCGTGCGCTACAGCCTCCGCGCCACACATGGGACCCTTAGTTCGCTGCGGTTCGCGGTGGTCGCGGGCGGGCAGGGAGAAACGCTGCTGTGGACCAATTCGCAGGGGGTTCATCTGGGCGCGCACACTTTTTGGGTCGCGCCCGAAACCGATGACTACTTCGTCGTCGTCGACACTCCCGACCTGAAGTCTGGTTCCTACTCGTTGTCGATCGAATTGGCCGACGCGCGACGCGACGACCATTCGGACGAGGCCGACTTTGCGACCACGGTAACCCTCGGGAAAAGGGCCGGGGGCACGATTGAACGCCAAACCGATGTCGATGCATTCAGGTTCAGTGCCGAGGCCGGCCAGGGCTACCGAATTCGCCTTTACGAGGTCTGGGACTCCATTGCCGACATTGAACTGTTCGCGACCGATGGAATCACCAAGATCGAATCCCTCTGCCCGGCACCGTTCGTGGGCAACGGGGAAATCATCCACTGGGTGGCCCCCGCCACCGGTGAGTACTTCGTGGCTGTGTATCTCTGGAGCGGCGACTTCGGCGACTACGCCGACTACGAACTCGAGGTCACGCCCGCTGCAGTGTGCGGCGCGGATTGAACGGCCGACGCCGGGAATCCTCGGGGCGCGTGGACGGTCGGGTCCTCAATAGGCAATTTGGCGGGTCCCCGCGCAGCCTCGGTGCCATACGGTCGGCGTTTGGTCGTCTCGCCTGAAGCCGGCGGCGGTGAAGCATAAACCTGATCTTTCGCATACCTTGTTGGTTCAGGTGCTTCAGGATGCGGCAGTTCGGAACTGTCTCGGGCCGCCTGGTTACCGGCAATGCGGGCGGGGCGCCGCAATGGTGATCGGAAGGTGCGATCAGCAGGCAAGAATCGCAAGCACCCGTTCACTGACATTTTTGCTGGCCAGTTGGAGTGACATAGTCGCTGAGCAACGACAGATTGACACGAGAAATATGAACTCCAAGCAAGGGTCGCCAAATACTTGATGGCCACAACCGCGTCAAAGTTATGGCGAATGGCCATATGGGTCGTCCTCGTAAGCTTGGCGATTGCCGCGTACGCAAGTCGACCCGTGGCAGCAAATTACGCCAATCCAGGGTCCGGGGAACAAACCTGGCGCCAAAGCGAAGTGCCCGGCCAGGTAGAACAGAGCGAGTTCGAGGCCGTAAGTCGGTCGAGGACAAGGGAAATCCTGGTCGACTTTTACCACGCAACTGGAGGCGAAAACTGGGCAATTAACACCAATTGGCTCAGCGACAAACCGGTACGTTCCTGGTACGGGGTAACTGCGACGGGAAGCGGAACGGTAGAAAAATTAATCCTGCAAAACAATGGTCTTGCCGGCGAGGTCCCGCCAGCACTGGGTGAATTGGACAGCTTAAGGCTGATCGATTTGGGGTTAAACCAGCTAACAGGAGCAATCCCTCCCGAGCTGGGCAATCTTTCGCTCATGTATCACCTTCACCTTGGTTCGAATCAACTCACAGGGACAATACCGCCGCAATTGGCAGAAATCCCGAAGCTGGAATCTCTTGATCTTTTTGACAACAACCTCGTGGGGCAGATTCCGCCCGAATTGGGGACACCGCCCAGGTTTCATCTGCTGCGATTAGACGGCAACCTTTTAACAGGCCCGATCCCATCCACGCTCGGCCAATTGGCCCGACTCAAATATCTGCGGCTGGACAACAACAACTTGTCCGGTGCCATCCCTGCGGAGATTGGAAACCTGGTCCGCTTAGATGCCTTGGAATTGGACGACAACCATCTGACCGGCCCCATCCCCCCAGAAATCGGCAATCTGACCCGACTGCGGACACTGAAGCTTGGGCGCAATCAACTCACCGGTTCATTGCCGCCGGAATTGGGAAACATTACCCGCATGTATGAATTCACCGTGAATGGAAATAGCCTGTCAGGGCCGATTCCGCCCCAGCTCCACGCATGGAACGGATTGCGTTGGGTTTGGTTGAGGGGGAACCAATTGAGCGGTTGCCTGCCCGCGCACTGGGATGACCTTGAATTTGATGACTTTGGGTTTACTGAATTGGATTTCTGCGCCTTCGGATTGGCACACCTGGACGCGAACCCAGGATCGCTAGAACCCGCTTATTCGCCTTCGGTGGAGGAATTTACTTTAAGGGTCGGCCTAGACGCCGAAGAATTCACAATGAGAGCATTCTTTGGTCCGGCAATGGTGGCAATCAAGGACGCCCGCGGGCTGATTGCGCAGGACACCGATCCCGTTCTCGCGGGGCATCAAATCAAATTGCCGGCGAGGGCTACGAACAGCAGTTATTCGATTGAGTACACCCAGGACTCGCGAACGATGACCTACATCGTGAACGTGGTCCGACGGTTTCAAGGCCGAATCAGCGTGTTGGACAACCGATTCGTCCAGGCGCCAGGAAACGACGACCTCAAGCACAACATTCCCAATCTAGAAGTCGAGGTCGATGGCGAGACATTCATTGCCGGATTTCTCTCGCACTACGACCTTACCGGGGGAAGAACGCGATGGGGTTTTCCTACATCCGAAGTGCTGGTGTTGGAGCCAAATAGCTTGACCCAGTTCTACCAGCGCGGAGCTGTGGACTTTCACAACGTGGGGGCGGGTTGGGTACTAGAACGCAGATTGGCCTGGGACTACGTGGGCGGGGGTTTGGCGGACAGTCCGGATCTTGGCGTGGAAATGGATGTCACCAATCCAAATCCCGGAACGCTGGTTGGGCCGTGGAGGCACAAGGTTTCAAACTTTGCAATTGATGGAACCGCGATCGGTTTTGCCGATTTCTACCGCGAACTCGGTGGCATCGATGCGTTCGGCGTCCCCAAGACCGACGCCAGGGTTGATGTTGTTGCGGAGGGGCGGATCAGAGATCCAACTCTTACTGCCGGATTTATCCGGCAATATTTTCAGGCTGCCGTGTTCGAATTTCAGCCCAGCGACGAATCGGAACCCATAAAACTCTCGTTGTTGGGCGATACGTTGCGCGACCGCCTGGCGCCCAACCATCGAGAGCTTGCCGCATTCGCGCGCGCAAAAGAGGCACAGATTGATTCTGAATTCATTCCGTTGCTTGGCACTCCTTTCGGCGACCCTGCGCCAATACGTAGCATTCCGGTCGACCAGGGGCCCGAAGATCCAGTTGCTCCCGGGGAGGAACTGGGCGCCCTCGTTGCAGGGAATACGGAGTTTGCGATTGACCTGTACAAACACGTCAAGGATGGGCGCGAAAACCTGATCTTTTCGCCGTACAGCATCTCGCAAGCGTTCGCAATGGCGTTGGCCGGCGCAACCGGCGAAACGGAAGTCCAGTTGAGTCGCGCGCTTCGGTTCCCCCTGCACCAGGTGCGCTTACATCCGACTTTTCAATCATTGGACATGGCGGTCTCGGGAAACAGCGGTCAGGAAATGGCGCTTCGGGGCGGCGAATTGGAACTGAACATTGCTAATTCGCTCTGGCTCCAGCACGATTCGGAATTCAAAAATGGATTCCTTGACCTACTCGACCTGTATTACAGGGCCAGTCCAAACCTCGTCGATTTCAAATTCAGCAGCCAAGCCGCACGGCGCTCTATCAACGAGTGGGTGGCGAACGAAACCAAAGACCGCATAACGGATTTGCTCAAACCTGGAATCATAGACGCCTTTACTCGCCTCGTCTTGGTCAACGCAATTTATTTCAAGGCGGGTTGGGAATACCCGTTCGTGGACGAAGCGACCCGACCGGATACGTTTTACCTGCTTGATGGCAGCTCCATCAGCGCCGACCTGATGAGTGTGCATGCGCCATTGAAATATTTGCGAAGCGAGGGTTTTGTCGCCGCCCAATTGCCCTATCAATTCGATCGACAACACATGCTGCTGGTCGTGCCCGATCATGGGCGGTTCGAGGAGGTCGAACAATCGCTTTCGACCGGATTGATCAGTCAAATCGACGAAGAACTCGGTTGGGGGCGACTGAATCTGTGGCTCCCGAAATTCGAGTACGAAACGCAATTCGGCCTGTCGGGCGCAATCAAGGAATTTGGCGCCCCGGACGCATTCGATCGCGAACGGGCAAATTTTGAACTCATCAACGGGTTATCTTGCCTGAATCAGGATCGGGATTGCCTTTTCATAAAAGAGGCAATTCACAAGGCATTCATCGCGGTCGATGAAGACGGTACGGAAGCGGCGGCGGCAACCGCGGTCGTGTTCACGATCCCCGAATCCTCCGGCCCCCGGCCTCAACCGATCCTGGTGCGAATTGACCGACCGTTCATGTTTTTCATCAGAGACAACGCCACGGGCGCGGTAATTTTCGCGGGGCGAATATTGGATCCACGCTAATCCATGAAAGATTCTTTGGCCAGCCGAGCAACCCAACCGCGTTAACAACGACTCTGGCGGGCGCCCGGTTCGCGCTGTCCGAAACGGATTTCGGCAAGAACTCGGAATTGGCCCGGTCGTTGAGATTTGATCACCGACGTGGATTGGATCGGTAGGCGCCAACCGGACGTGTTTTGTGAACGCGATTAATTCCAATCGCCGTCGGCCGTTAACGGCCATCCGGTCATATGGTGTGACCAGTCAAATTAAATTACCAAATCGGCCCAAGTGCTGGGAAAACCATGAAAACAATTGGAGCTGCGAAATTTAAAGGACAGTGCCTGGCATTACTTGATCGACTTGATAGTGACGGCCGGATCGTAACTAAGCACGGAAAACCAGTCGCGCAGGTCATACCTTATGAACAGCGGGGCGCCGAATTAACCGGGAGCATGCGGGGCCAGATCGAGGCGGAAGGCGAGATCTTTAGCGCCGGCGCCAATTGGGATGCTATCGATAAATCTTGATACGCATGTGCTCGTGTTTGCCTTGATGGGCCAAATCGACCCGCCAGAACGGCGTTTGCTTTCGGCGAATACGTGGTAAATTTCCGCGATAGTGTTGCGGGAATTGGCCAAACTGCACCAACTCGGGCGGCTGAAAATTGATTTGGGGCGCCCGGAGTTCGTTCGCGCAATCAATCGCATACACCTTTGGCAGATCGATTTGGACGTTGCTCGTACATCGACCCGGCTAGACATTCGAAGCGATCCCACGGACGAAACAATCGCTGTTACCAGCGTCGTCCACCGTGTCCTGTTGCTGACCCGCAATCAGAGGTTACTCAGATCGAAAATGGTTCCGTTGGCCTCATAAGCGGTACAAGTTTGATTGCGTGGTGATCGAGGCGGACCATCAGAATCGGGCAGGACGCTACGTCGGGCGTGCCCGGCGCGTCCGGCAACAATCCGACTTGGATGACTTCATGCTAAAGGCCCACTTTGGACACGATCCGGCCGCACGTAAGGGTGCGCGGTTCGCGGCTGACGGCGCGGACAACGTCTGCCTGCCAATCCTCGCTGGCGATGTGGAGAAGGAAAACACTAGGTTCATCGCTGGCGGCGGTGAGTTCGCTTGCGCCACAACGACCGGCCTCGACCGCTTCTTCGTCCAAGCGAAGCGCGCGTAGGCGCGTCTCGGCGCCCGCACGATCCGCTCGTTTCCCATGCTGCGCAGGTTTGTCTACCGCTTCTACGAGGCGCGGTTGGAGGCGGAGGTGCGCCAGGGCTCCATCCCTCACCATGTGGGCGTTCTCCCGGACGGCAACCGCCGTTTCGCCCGCACCGCAGGTCTCGCCAGCATCGGTGCCGGCCACCGCGACGGCGCCGACAACATCGAGCGCCTGATCGACTGGTGCGACGAGTTAGGCATCGCCGTCATCACGGTGTGGACGCTCTCGACCGACAACATGAACCGACCAGGGGAGTGGCTGCCGCTGATTGCCGATCCTGTGCTTGGTAACAGCGCCCTGGACCGTCTGGCCAACGCCAGCAACCAGATCGTCATCGATGGCAAGGGCTGCCGCGAACGGTTATCGCCACACCGCGCGCTGCTGAAGCGATTTGCTGCCGACCGCGAACCGGTTGCCGCTTCGGCGACCGTGCAGGAAGGAAATGCCTAGCGGACTACCGGCAAAATATCCCCGAACCAATAGGAGCGCCTTCGGGTGGCTCAAAGGCTGCGGTGATCGGCTGGCTCAAAGCACCTGGCGAATGACACTAAACCATCGGAGTCGCAGATTCGAATGGGTTGGCACGACCATGGCATGCACTTTCGCATCTCGAAACCGCTGTTCCGTAGCCCTGATCGCAACACTTGCAATTCTTTTTCTTGTTGCTTGTGATTTGAATGCCGGCGGGGAAGAAATTGTCCAAGATCCGCGGGCGTCGGACCCGGAACCAGCCCCCGCGATCGATCAGCCAGAGTTCGAGATTGGCGAGATCGTACATCGCAATCTGGTCGGCGGTGACGGCCTGATTGGGGTCGGAATCGATATCGAAATCACAAATCCCGGCAGTTCCGGACCGGTAGAAGTGCAGATTGGATTCGATGGACAGGATCCCGAGTCTGTGTCCACATTGGACGACCTGGCGGCCGGTTCTTCGGCGATCGTCACGCTTATCCGGGATTTGGCGCCGGGATCACATCAATTGACGATCGCAGCCGGCGCGGCGCGCGAAACGCGCGAATTAACCGTCAAGTCACCCGACCTGAAAGTCACCACGACCGGCGCGCCGGAAATCGCGGCCGACAACGTCGGATTCCATCTGCTGCTCGAGAACGTTGGCGACGATCAGGCGGACGGAATTACCCTGACGGCGGCGTGGTCGCCATCGGAAGAAGATGGCAGCCGCGGCGAAATTGCGGTACCGCTGGAATTTGATTCGCTGGAGCCGGGAATTGCTCGCGAGATCTCATTTGAGGCCCAAATTCCCGCCGGCCAGTACCAACTGGCGGTCAGTGTCGGCAGCGAAACGGTTGAAGCCGTTCAATCGAACAATCGCATTGAGTTCGACTACGGCTTTGACTACGTCGGCATCGAAACCACGGTTGAATCCGCCGGGGCCGACGGTTGGACACGCGACGGAGCGGGCGTCACCGTTATCGAGATATCGATTGCCAATGTCGGGCTGGTTCCGAGCAGTCCAACGTTTTTTGGCATCGCATGTTCCTCCGACGCCGGACCCGATTGCGGCCAGCGGCTCGATTTACCGGCCATTCCGGTCGGTAGCGCCCGAACCGAAACAATTTCGTTGAGCCTTCCGGTCGGAGCGCACCAGTTGCGGGTGTTTGCGGGCACCGACGAGGACTCGTACCGCTGGGGTCCGCGCAATGTGGTCGATCTCGACGTTGTCGTCCCGCCGCAGCCAGCTACGCAGTTGATCGCGGACGCGGATTGGAAACTCAGCGGATACCGTTCAAGCGGCCGCGCAGCGATCGAGGTGAATTACCTGCTTCGCAATGCAGGATCGGAACCTTCTCTAGATCCGATTGCGATTGCTGTGACGTGCCTCAGGGACGGCCTCGTGGTTCCAGATTGCGGAGCCGAGTTCGCAGTGGAATTGTCCGACGGCTTCGGTCCGACTGAATCCACGTGGGAGTTGTCGGTCCCGCCTGGCGTTGAACTGCGCAGCGCGCTGCGCGGGGAATTGCAAAACGAGGCCGAGTTCCAGGTGCCGGCGCGAATCGTCGGCCTGGATCGCTACGTGTGGGATTGCTACTCATACCGGCCTGAATCCGGGGTAGTCGCATGTTCGGGCTGGTCTTCGCAGAGGGTCTTGAAGTGGCCATATGGTGAACCGATCAAATACTGGGTTACCGGAAACCGTGACTACATTGCTTTGTTCGAGGAGCTGGTTGCCCAATCGTCAGTGTGGCTGAACCTGGAATTTGTACCGACGCAATCGCGCGAAAGCGCCCAGTTCCTGGCGATCATGGGTGTCGCGGAAGCTGAGACGGGTGGTTCCTGTCCGAGAGGCAGTGGGTGCGCCAGTTTTACAGCCGACGGCGGGGCCATAACCTGGGCCGCGGTCGAAGTCCCGTACCAGGGCGAAGTCTCTGACACAAACGCTCGCGATAGCGTCCGAAGGGATCTTTGGACCAGTTTCATGCATGCCGCATCCGGGTTCGAGACTCCTCGGGGAACGCTTGACGCAGTGTTGGGTGAACAAGCAGGAACTTCACCGCTTGAATACGAATTACTACGTTTGAATTCGCACCCGCTGGTTGAGCCCGACATGGAAATGTCTAAAGTGTTTGACTTGATAGTCTTCGGCGACCAATTGCTGGAGCCGACGCCGCCCAGCGACTTCGGAATCGCGTTTGAAGCTACTTATGCAGCGATCGAGGAGTTGACGCGGTCCGGATCGGCGCGTTACTCGCTTTCCAACCAAGCATCTGGACTCTGCTTCACCGGCAACTTCGGCCCCGCCGTTTATGAAATCGGCGGCCTGAACGCCGATTCTTTGGCGATCGACGTATTCCGCAAGCCCGAATTCGTGCGATTCGTTTGGGGAAACCACGATTACGTTATCTATCGGGACAGGCACGCATTCCGACGCGATGGAGATCGATGGCGCCAGACTGACGTCCTGGATGTCCTTCGCGCCACGGGCTGGTGGGAAGGCCATTCCGGGTTATTCGGCGTGTTGGCAAGAACACTGAAGATTAGTGATCCGGAAGAATTGACTGCCAGTTACCAATCCGACGGGCAATTGACGATCCGAACGGTGCTTGAAGTTGATATCGGGACCAGGCAGATGACGGTAACTATTGACCCTGAATCGAATCGAATCCAGCGGTTTTCAGATCAAGTCAACATTTACGACACTTGTCAAGCGAAGAGCGATGCCACATTGATGGATTACGGCGTGGAACTCATCGACTTCGCGGCGTTTCGCTGAGCTCGATACGTGCCGGGTAGTGCGTTGCTAAGCCCCAGGCTGGCTGCAGCGGTCGAAACCCTACGAAATTGACGAGGAACGTTCCCGGGTAGCCAACAGCTCGCAGCTATGCCGGCGGCCGAAATAATGGTCAAGGCGATCGACGCAGGTAGTCATCAGCTGTCAACTCGCTTGGACCAGATTGGAAACTGTGCCGCCTGTCAA
This sequence comes from Chloroflexota bacterium, assembly GCA_965217845.1. GTDB lineage: Bacteria > Chloroflexota > UBA11872 > UBA11872 > VXNJ01 > VXNJ01. The sequence goes on along the minus strand of OZ244573.1, from coordinate 829,257 downwards.
GCGTGTCATGGGCCCGGTTGATTCGGGGCAGATGGAATCAATCCACCCATGAGTGCTCGGTTATCGATTCATCGATTTCTAACCGGCCGATGTTTGCACCCTGATTACTCGATTTAATCTGCCGGACTGGCATTTGCCACCTCGTCGATTGCTGGAATCGCAGATTTGGCAATTCGCAGCAGCCCGTCGATGTAATAGTCCGTGATCTCTCCGCCCCACGCTTGACTTCCGCGTCGAGCTCAGGCGCGAGTTGGTGCCAGTTTTCGTTTCGTTGCAGATATTCCCGCCGCGGCCGGTGGTGATCGTCGTCTTCGCCAAACGTGTGGCGATGTCGAATGAGTGATTCCGTGACATTCAAGCGGACTTTCTTTTCATCCTCCGACATCTCGCCCAACGGTTTCAGCGAAGAAACACCCCATTGCCACCATGCAGTTCCCTGGCTCCCTGATTGGAGCTTGATCGAGTAAGGCGGCCGACCATCCCGTGCGATCCACAACGCGGCCGCATATCTTCCCTCACCCCCGAATTTGCATTGCGCGCAGAGACCGGGCGTATATCCATTCGGTTCTTCATTCAATCGGGTCGCGACTTTGCCCCGAAGGTGCTCCAAGAACGCCTCACAAATCTCCGCGCGCACGATTGGCCAAGCGTCGTGTATGGCGAGCGCGGCTTGGAGGTGGACAGGGAACTTTGCCAGTTACGTGCGAATCTCACGCGTCTCGGAATTGGTCGTCAAGGATGATCCTCCAAATTGCTGTCGGCAGAATGACTGCGCTTGCCTCAGAAACCACTCCAGCCGCTCGATTTCACAATGTTCCCGGCAGGCCGCCAGCCACGATCCAAGCGATGAAGCGCTATCAGCGTAAGGCATTACGTGGAAGTGTTGACTCCAAAGCGCAAGCTCCTCCGCCGAGATACTAATTTCGTCGGGTTCGCGATCTTTGGGCGGGACGTAGACAAGCTAAAAACGGTCGCCGTAATTCTTCTTTAGGAATTTCAGGTAATCCGTGATCTGACCAGGTTGGTCTTCGGCATACGGTTTGTTTTCAAAAGCGAGGCAATATGGCCCGTCACCTGTCGGGAATTCCAGGTTGATGTCGATCCGCCGATTGTTTGGCAGCTGGCGCTCGACAATCACTTTGATCTGCTTGGTGGCGGATTCCCGAATGTTCCCGGATAAACCTCGGGTTTCCGGCAGAACATCCAGCATCGCCTGCAGGAACAGTGTTCCCTGGCCGTGATCTGCTGTTGGATCCAGTAGGTCCGCGATGATCCGCGACAGGCCAAGTTCATCGGTGCGCAGGTATTTGAAAACGTTGAACCTGCGCGCCAGGTGGCGGTCCAATTCGCGTTCGACTCTGCGGGCCGCATGCAGGTGGGGAGTCAGCTCCGCCAGCAAATTCGCGTGGTTGCGACGCCGCGAGTCGAAAGTACCGTTTACAGACTCCAGCAGGGCTTCAAACCCGGCTCGGTCAATTCGCCTTGATTCCAAGAACTAGACCTGTACGTGGCCGCATGTCAAGGGATGAAGGCGGCTATCTCGATTCATTCCCGTGAAGGTCGGTTGGCCGGGTTGGCCGGATAGTCTTCCAGCCGCCCGGTGTCACCCGGCTGGATCACAAAATCCCGGCGGTCGCGATAGAGCTTTGCCCGATTGAACACGTAATTGGTACCCGATTCGATCTTGTCCCAATGTGTCATCAACCAGTACTTGTGATCACCAATGAACAAGTAATTGTTCTGCATGCTGAAGAATCGGCAGGAGACTCCCTCGCCATCGCGAAACCGCTGACAGACCGCTTCCAATAGCTCCTGTTGGCCGTCTTTCTCGGTCAGCACGTATTCATGAGGCCAAGTGTCGCGATAAGTGACCGCCTCGCGCCAGGGGGCGTTGCGGATTAAGTCCGTCAAATTGGCATTCACTGCTATTGATCCCTATTGGTGGCTGCCCGATCCATGAAATCCCTATTTCAGTCGGACAGTTTGTACACAATTCCGGGGCACGCTACGAGTTATTTTCGTGAGAAACAGTGGTTGAGTTTGCTGCCTCATGCAACTCGAAACGATTATCAAGCGCGTTGGTTGTTTGCCTGGAAAGGGACCCAATTCGGAGTCGTTGGGAATTGTTCGCTCCTGCAGTTTCGGATCACACGGAATTTGTCCCCGGCGGCTACCCCTAGTCGCTACTTGGCCCAAGGACTGGCCCTGTGCCTGGACGGCAGTTACCACATGAACGGAGGCTGGGCGTCGTGCGCGCGGCCAAGAGCGCCGAGTTGCTGCCAAAGTCCGTGCGCGAGCAGCGGACAGTCAACCTGGCTCAAGCGGTCAGACGCTTGAGCGATTGCGGTCACCGCGAACTCGCACCCGACTCAGCGACCGGACGTGTGGCGTTGGCCAAGCACTTGAACGGATTCAAGGTGGGCGGGTTGCCGATAGCTAAGGATGCTGCCAGGGGTGTTTGCCCCAACTCAACGCGGATGGTGCGTCAATAGTGTGGGGCGGATTCAAGCGGCGGGTGTCGATGGGGTGGCCAGGCAACTGACGGTTCGGCCGGGGAAAGAACAACGATCACACTTGAGCCGCCGATCGATCCGGGAATTTAAGAAATGGTGGCTTTCGTCGGCGACCTCGAGGCTGACGAGCCATGGGGGCAAGAACTGATCCGGGTTGTCCGATTCCAAGTCGCAGCCGGCCCGGCCGTCCAATTCAATTCCGAATTGCGCGCCAGGGTTCTCGGGTACTGGTCGGATGCGACCGCTAGTGTCAAGATCTCCGGATCCGTGGGCAATTCCGGATACCAGGCCCTCGCCGAAGCGCTTGCCGTGGCCCTCGTCTGTCATTCCCGGTCGAACGGCTCCGAATCATGCCGCTCCAAGCTGGAGTTGACGCTAGTAGACAATTTTGGACCGAATGCTTTCTCCGCGGTCGTCAGGGTGCCGATGGGTGAATCGCTCGCCGTCGAGTTATTGATCGGGGAAGAGTCGGTCGCCAGCATCACGGCGCCGGTCCCGGAGAAAGTCCTGGGCGTTGAAAGATTCATTTAGGACTGCTACAGCGCTCGCCGGGTTTCACCGAGCGCGACAGGTTCCTGGCGATCCAGTGCGGTGGGTGGGAACACAACCAGGTGCACTAGTGGTGGCTGGATTCCCTGGTCAAGGTGTGGGTCAAGGGACCGCCAGCACACCAAGCGATCTTCAGGTCCCTACTTTCAGAATTCGCCCTGCTGCTGAACCTTGATTACGAGTACGTCGACTCAGGGCACGCGGCGGATTTAAAGGCCTACGTGGGAGTGCCAAGTTCGGACGCGGCTCAAATCTCCTATGTTTTCCAAGTGGATCGCCCGCAAGGACGTGAAGCGGGATTTCGGCAAATGGCCACCAAATCGGCTGCTGGATTTCTCGCAACCGCTGGATGCTTGGCGCTGCTGGAAACGAAAAGATTCGTCTTGCGCATGGCGGTCATGGGGACTCAGACCAACTGAGTCAATGACCTTGATTACAGCGAGGATCTATGACTTTGATTTCCGGCAGGTCTTGTTGGGGAGGGGACATCAAGTTCACCAATTGAGGATTGTGGGTAAACTTGTGGGATAGAATGTGGGGTTTAGTTATCTATGAAAGCTATACAAATCACTATGGACGAAGACCTTCTGGGTGAATTGGATCAGCACCCGGCCGTAAAAGAGCTTGGGAGGTCCGCGGTGTTGCGTCAGGCAGCCGCCGAGTTTTTGGCGCGTTCGGCGCGCACGGAGATAGCAAGAAAATACGCGGCTGGCTATTCGGGCGCCGGTTCATTCGATGAAGGATTTGAGGGGTGGCACGGCGAAGCAATTTGGCCAGCCGAATGAGCAGCAATGTACACCGAGGGGAAATCTGGCAATACCAGTTCACCAACCCGGATAAGCGAAGGCCAGTCCTGGTGATATCAAGGGAAGAAGTTCTGCGCCTTATCGACACCGCAATGGTTGCCCCGATAACTTCCACCATCAGGGGTATTCCGAGCGAGGTAATCGTGGGAATCGACGTGGGCCTCAAGCACCATTCCGCGATTAATTTGGATCATGTTCTAACGGTTGAGCAGTCAAAGCTGCGCCGATATGTCGGGTCGATAAATCGAGATCAAATGCATGCAGTTTGTAAAGCGTTGGCGATCGCAACTGGGTGCGAATAAGTCTGGGGGCTGCCGGATAGCGACGGAATCGAATCAACTGCGATATGGCCCCCGCACCTGTCGAGTGGAATGGCGTCGTCGGACTGTCGTTGGACCGCACCACTTAACCGGGGTCATTTGACAACACGCCCCCCACTTTCGCCAACATACTCCGGCCACATCGCCACGATCGCCAGGCCACGCCGAAGTTCCTTGATGGGAGCCAATTGGTGCGTCAAACCCGGCGGCCACCCAGTTTGCCGACGGCAATAACCCAGTAATGCTCGATCGGTCGCTTCACCCACCCGTTCAGCCGCTCAATTTGCCGTTTTTTGCCGTTCTCCACGTGGCAGCCTGAATAACACTAAAGGAATTGAGGCATCATCCCAACAAACGACGCGTGTTTCTCGCGACTATCCTGCTCGGTGAGTAGTCGGCAGCCCATTGCAATGAATTTCGCACGTCCACTTAGTTGGGATCAGTGGCTTGTATTAGGAATTCTTCCAACGCTTCGTCCAACGTGAGCATCGGTACCGCTTCGCGCGCGGTCTTGATGAATTCCTCCACGCTGAGTCCTAATGCATCTAAATCAATTGATCCGTCCCGCCAAGGCAAAGTCTTGAACCAATCCAACGTGCTGGCGGCTACGCCATTAGCTAGTCGCCCCAAGAACTCTTCGATTAGGTTTTGCACATCCTCTCGGTTCATATTGCGTACGACAGCAGCGAATCCTCGCTCCAAGTTCTCTCTCCGGGTTCTCAAGATTCCGGCGTTCCCATCCAGGTATTCAGTTGCCCTTAACTTGACCATCGCGATTTGTGGACAAAGGTGTTGCAATTGCGTCGCCACTTGTTCGACTCCTGGGTTAACGATCGTCAACCGCCGCGCGTAATCTCCCTCCAACCAATTCCTTATTGCCTGATTGACATGCGGGTCGCCGAAACCGTAACCAATGCAGACGAGCGCAGAAAGGTATTTCAGAGAGAAAGTGAAATAGCTTAGCAATTCATTGGGGACCGATTGTTCCGATCGACCTTGGAATTTGAACGCCCCTGCTAGCGGAGTGCGTCGTAGAAACTGCATCTCACCCTCAGCATCCGCGTACACAATCTCGTTACGCGCCGTTACAACTCCTCCCGGCCATCTTGGGTCAATGTAGCGGACTTCGGCGTTTACATTCCTAAGCGCCGCAATTACACCTGCGGCACTGTGGTCGCTCGGGACAATTTTCAAGAGATCCTGGCCATCATTAAAGGCGAATTCATCAAGCGAGCCGTGAATCTTAAGTAAGTTAATTCCTTCTTCGCCTGGGCGAAAGAAATTAAGGGTGTGATTTGCAATCTGGTCTCTCCGTATTGCGCGAGCTTCTACTTCTCCGCTAGTTGCACCTTCCTTATCGCGCCGGGGCAAGCGCACAATCTCATCACCATAGCCGAACCTAGCTGGAATATCATAGTCAGCACAAAAACACTCAACGACAAGGTCGTGATTGAGGGAAAACACCCACAATGGCTTGTTGCTTTTCCCAAACTCATTAATGCCTTGGAGGTATCGGATATTGCGAGCAATGAATGATTCGTTTTGGACATGTCTTTCCTTCAGTAAGTGATAAATGATTTCAGAAAGGAACGCGAGTAGGCCATGGTACTCTTCGGATCTTTCTCGAATTCGCTCACTTTGAACTTCCAAATAACCGACTATGTGCTCATAATCCATGCTTTCTTTCGCCAAGACCCCATTGAGGTCGCAAATCGTGGCTTCCGAATAGCCGCCTCCTTGCGCCTGCCAAACTTCGTTAAGCCAATTCAATTTCGCCGGCGTAAGCCAATCCTTAAGTTCCGCAGTCAATTCCGACGCTAATGGCATGCCCGTGTCGTAAGACGCGCCGGCCCCTAGAAATAGTCCGGTCAAGTCCATTGCGCGTCCCAATCGTTTGTTCCGTTGGTTTCAGGATTGGTTCCGAGAAAGACGCAAGTTGAACCCAGCATTAAGACTGAGTAGTTCATTGAATCAACCTTGGTCCAATGAAATGAAAGAGTGGGCACCTCGTCGAGCAGTTAGCCGATTCCGGAGACAAAACCCGTTCGAGGGATAATCCACATCGCCTGGCTATTTTCATGCTGTCAGAAATGGGATATTGATCGTGGCGATCGGCTTGTTCTCCGCCATTTCATTTTGAAGAGAATCTTGCAAGGGTACTTACCCACCAAAGGTTTTTTTCGCAGGCAGAACATGGCTACAAAGGTCCCTCAAATCTTCATCACTGGCCTCGAACCAACCGTTGTTGAATTGAATCAATTAGTCACCGACAACCGCGCATTGGAACCAAAAATCAATGAATTGGGGGAGGAATCCACAACGCCGAGGCTGGACAATTGGCTTGACATTCGCAAAGTCTTCACGGCAATCGTAATCGCGGCACTGTTGCGATTGTTCCATCAAGCGTCCGATTGGATAAGAATCGGGTGACAATTCTCCGTTGAACCCAATCCTGAGAACTTCGTCTATTCAACCCTGAAAAAATCCCGGTACTTGGTGCGCCTACGCGATTTCTGAGCCCGTGAACGCGCGGATTCGAATGATGAGGCATCTCACAGTCATGCAGGAGCCGACCGGACAAATCGGGTAGCAGGGATGGATTCAATGATCTGCTTTCGGTTGACTAAATCCTGATTCATCAATCCTGCCCAATTGCCGACGGCACCTGTGCATCCCTGGCAAAAGCACGGATCAAAATCTGCGATTGCTCCACCGCCAGCCACACTCCCCTTACTCCCAAACAGACTCTCCCCTACGCACGTACAAACGTCAATGTCCAGCCATAAAGATGCCGCTCTCCGTGTGAACTACGCGTTCAAGATCATTAACAACCTGTGGAATCGGAATGAGATTCGCAATGATTTAGTTTCTGAATACGCAGCAGCACAAGTTTGGGTGTGGGCACCAACGTGTTATTCGCTCCTGGAGCAAGCGCTAAAGCTCTTGCGGGCGACCCGGAAGGGCATCGAGCCGAGCAAGATCAAGTCAGAGATCGAGAAATTGCCTGGGGGCAAGCGTGGACTTCACGACCTGGAGTTTCTTTTCGGGATACAGGAACCTAAAGACCAAGCAATCCTGAGTTCCGCGTTCCGATCGTGCCGCCAACTCCACGACTACATTACGTTCGAAACCCTGCCTGCGTTTCTAGTAAGCATTGGACGCGGATATACCGTATGGCGGTACATGTTGATTGAAGGCATTGAGCAGTTGCCACCTAGCCACATCGACACGATGATCGAACTCGCGGGAGCGGCAGCTCAGACTTTGATGCACGAGCATTATCCCAACCAGCTTTACCGGAATATCGAAGTCAGAATCCACGAGTACTTAAACCAGGCTGTGTTCAAATCCGCCACCTTGGAGTACGCCCACAATTACCCAGAATTGGACAGCGCCGATGAATACATGGTGCACTTCAAGGATGTACTTCGTCGCACTTGCCAGATAGTCGAGCGGAACCCGGTGCTAGTGTCACGGTTTCTGGATTTTGCACGGGAAACCGCCAATTCCAAAGCTGTTCCGCGGAACGAAATCGAGCAACGAATTGCATTGATTTGTAGCGATCTGCCGCCGAATGAGCGCAAACATCTGCGGCAATATTTCTTCAAATTGACCCCGCGAGGCCGACTGAATCTGAGCAGAAAACAAATGGCGTCGCTACCGATATCGATTCACGTAGCCAAGGTTGTTCTCGATCGCGCCGCGAGGTCTGATTCCGTTTCCGGTTGCAAGCGGATGCGAATCCTTGAGGCTGAGCGCCGAATCCGAGATCTTGATTCGGACTCACTCTCATTGGACGAGGCCGCCAAGCGAGGCATAGATCGCTTGGCTGCGCTTTCCGAAACCGAGGAGATTCAATGGGATGAAGTCGATGCTGCAATCGACCAACTCAATGGGCCAGCCGAAAGGTAATTTCTAGACTGGGAAGTAAACCACTTCACTGCACATTCACCGATCCGACAGGTCGGCAAGATGTTGAGTGATAGGGATGGTGTGGTTTCGACCTCCTGACCGGGGACGGCACGCCTTCCACTCGGTAGTCATGGCTGGCGCCTGACCGCGCCAATTATCAATTCACCATCCGCCACAGAACGAACGCAGTGAATTCGACCATCAGCTGGATCGACACCAACCCACGTGAGCGCGAGCTCGCGCTCGCCCTCGCCTCCGCGCTTGACCAGCCCTCGACCCTCGACGATCTTGGAATCGGCACCATTCGCGACACCCTGGCCGACGCTCTGTTTCCCGGCACCACCACGATCCAGACGCGGGCAAGATACTTCCTCTTCGTTCCGTGGATCCTGCAGATTGCCGAGCGGGCGCGGCCCAGGGACCGGCAACGCCGCGAACGCGACCTTCAGCTCCAACTCTGTAAGGAATTGCTGGCCGCTGAGGGACCCGGCACTGGTGTCATCGGACGAGTGGCCGGGTCAGAACTCAAACGCTGGCCCGATTCGATTTATTGGCAGGGCCTGGGCAAGTGGGGAATCCGGCGCGATCCGGGGTGGACGGAGCCGTTTCTTTCGACCCGCAACAAGACGCGCGACCTCCAACCGGAATCCCCATCCGAATCCGAGGATGGCGCCGAACCCGGACCGGCGGACCGGCTCTGGGCGGATCTACCCAATCCGCCGCCCGGATTCCCGGAGGGAGCGACCTTTACCATGCCGCAGGAGGAATGCGATTTTCTGCGGGAACGGATCGCGCTTTCCAATCTGGATTCGCTCCTCGCCCACGTGGTCGAATCCGGCGATGTCCAATCGATCCAAAACGCGCAGTTCGCATGGGGTTGCCCGGCAGCCGCCGGGGCGGTTGAATCAACCCGCCAACTCCTCCAGGACGGCGAACGCATCAGCCTCGTCCACCAGGGCGCCGCGATCTACTACAACCTGATGCTGGCCCGCATCAACGACGACGAAAAAGAATGCGCTGACTTCGAGCAACGACTGCGGACCTGGTCCGAGTCGCTGGAACGGGCCCGCCAGGACCTAAACGCCTGGGACCTTGATGTCACCTGGGCTCGATTGCGGAGCGTGAACCCGCGACTGCGGCGGACGGCCTTCGACTTCGTCAAACAGTGGTTCAGAATCTGCACCGATTCGTCGCATTCGGGATCGGTCGACGGCCAAGGAGCGCGCTGGCTGCTGCGCGAGCGGGAGCTGTCGCTGAAGGGCAGCCGGGCACGGCTCACCTACGCTGACGCCCGCCGCCGCAAGCGCGGCTACTCGTCCTGGGGACGGATGGACTTTCGCTGGGGATCGGCCAAGCGCATCATCCTGGACATCCTCGCCGCGGGCGAGAACGGCGATGCTTGAACCCGACAACCGCCGCCTGCTTTTGGATACCCTGGGTCCGCCGCCGGGCTACGTGTTCGACCGCGCGCTCGCAACCACTTTCACGCTCGATCTGACCGCGCTGCTGGCGGTACCGCTAGCGTTCACGTTCGACCGCGCCGAAGACGAAGATGGCCTGCTGGCAACCGATCCGCTGGCGCTGCTGGAAAGCGCCCGCCGGCACGCCGAACGAATCGGTGTCTTCTGCCACGGCGGCTACGCTTCGGCGCCGCGCCCCGGCCAAACCGCATTGGCGTTTCTCGAAAACTCGGTGATCAGCGTATTCCCTCCCGGCGACGGAAAGGGGAGTGCGATTTTCCATCCCAAGGTCTGGGTGCTTCGATACGTGGTCGTTGACGGGCCGGTCCGCTACCGCCTCGTGTGCGCGTCCCGCAACCTGACCTTCGATCGCTCATGGGATGCGTCGCTGGTGCTCGACGGCGAGTTGGGCGAGGCCTCGGCCGGACTCGATTCCCCCAACCAGTCGCTGGCCGCGTTAGTTGACGCACTGCCGGGCCTGGCGGTGGGGACGGTTCCAAGATTCCATCGCCAATCGATCAATCTTTTCACCGCCGAATTGCCCCGGGTCTCATTCCAGGCGCCGCCGGGGCTTGAATTGGGCCGGTTCCTGGCCTTCGGCCTCGGCCTGGACAATCCGGAATTCCCCGACCGCGACTACCGGCCGTTACTGGCGATCTCGCCGTTCATCGACGATTGGTTCGTCGACCGGCTGGCGCGGCGGCGGCCGCGTACCGTCCTAATCAGTCGGCGCGAGTCGCTATTGCGGGCGCGGCCCGAAAAGTTACAACAGATCGACGAGGTCTACGAGTTCCGTTCCAGTCTTGATCCGGAGCCGGAGGACTTGGACGCTCCCCTGCCGCCGCTGACCGGACTGCACGCCAAGGTATACGTATTCGACGACGGCTGGGGAGCGTGGGTATGTGTCGGATCGGCAAATTCGACCCGGGCCGCGCTCGGGAATCCGCCCCGCAACGTCGAATTCATGGTCGAGCTTGCAGGCAAGAAGGGCAAGTTCGGCATCGACACCCTGCTGTCCAAGCGCGAGGAGGATAGCGGGACGGCAATGTTCCGCGATTTAATAACCCCGTTCGTGCCGGACGGAACAGCAATTGGATGCGGAGATGATGACGCGGTCGAGAAAGTACTTGACGAGGCCGTCGACCGCATCGCCAGGGCCGATCTGCGGGCAACAGTCGAAGCTTCCGGCGACGGATCATTTGCAATGCGGATCTGGCCCAAACAGAGAATCGAGGTTGGGCATCAGGTAACCGCGGTCAGATGCCGCCCAGCGCCACTCCATCCGGACCGGGCCGAATGCCTTGACGGCGGGGCAACGTTTAAAGACCTGCGGCTGGAAGAGGTTTCGGGGTTCCTCTCGGTCGAGATAAGCGCCGGTCACGGAAGGGACGCCAGACACCGACGGTTCGCACGGCCAATTGCGGTAACTGGAATGCCGCCCGACCGGCTGCAGCGCCTTATCGCTGGCACGCTGGAGAACCGCCAGCGCCTGATGCAACTGCTCTGGCTGCTGCTTTCGCCGAACGGTGAGATCAACTACGGTGAATTCACCGGGAGCGGGGGCGGGGCGGAAAGCGCGGACCGGGAATGGGGCCATGCGCTTACGGGACTTTTAGAGCGGACGCTGGAGACTCTGGCCAATCGGCCCGAGCGCCTCGACCACGTGGACCGGCTGCTACGCGACCTGCGAACCACCGAATTCGGCAAATCACTGGTCGGCGATGACTTCATCGACGCGTGGGAATCGGTGATGGCGGTTCGCAACCAGTGGGCGTGAACATTCCCAACATTGCGGGGTACCGATCGGCCGCGCTGGAACGGCTCAAGCCGTTCCAATTGCGAACCGCCGAACACGTCTTCGACCGCCTTTATGGATCCGACACCGGGAGCGACCGGTTCCTGATCGCCGACGAGGTGGGACTAGGTAAGACCCTGGTTGCCAGCGCTGTGACTGCGATGGCAATAGACCACCTGCGGGCGCAGGGTACGCCTCGCATCGACGTGATCTACATCTGTGCAAACCAGGCGATCGCGCGCCAGAACATCGACCGCATCAAGAACCAACTCGGGGTTGAAACAAGGGCTCTGGCGCGGCGCATCACGCTGCTGCCGCACAGCCTCAAGTCGTTGGACGCACGCGTAAATCTGGTGGCGTTTACGCCGGCGACCTCGTTCGGGAGCGCAAGCCCGGAGGGCGTAGCGGAGGAACGGGTAATCCTGTACCGAATGCTGGAGGGCGCCTGGGGCAAACTCGAACCCGGGGGCGGAGAGGTTTTTCGCGGTTACCTGGACTCGGCTAAACGGTTTCACGTGTACAACCAATGGATCGAACGCCGGGAATTCGAACCCGGGATTCTCAATCGGTTCGCCAAATCGGTCGGCGGGCGCGACGGGGAGATGCACCGCCGATTCCTAATGATTCGCGAGCAGCTGGCCCGGAACCCTGATGTTGAGGCGATTTCCGCGCGCCGCGATTTCATAGCCGATCTTCGACGCCAGCTGGCCCACGCCTGCCTCGATGCGCTGGAACCGGATCTGGTGATCTTGGACGAATTCCAGCGGTTCCGCCATCTGCTCGATGAAAGTACCGCCAGCGGGGAGCTCGCCGCGCGCCTGTTCGATTACAAGGACCCTCACACCCGCACGCGCACGCTGTTGTTGTCGGCAACTCCTTACAAGATGTACACGATTTCCGGCGAACCGGGCGAGAACCATTACTGCGATTTCCTCAAAACGGTCGAATTCCTGGAGGGTCCGAAGAACCGCGACGCCCCGCTGGATGAGCAGTTGCGCCGCTTCCGGCTTATGCTCCCCAGGGCGGTGAGCACCGACAGCGACGGCCCCATCGGCGAACTGGGCAACCTGCGCACGCGCATCGAAGCGCGCCTGCGCAAGGTGATGGCCCGCACCGAGCGGCGCGCCGGCGGTGGCGGCAGCGATCCGATGCTGGAAATCGTGCCGACTCCGGCCACCTTGGAACCCAGCGATATCGAGTCGTTTCTGAGTGCGCGCGATCTGGCGCGTGCCGTCGATGCCCCGGCGGTGATGGAATACTGGAAATCCTCGCCCTACCTTCTCACATTCATGGACCAGTACCGTCTGGCGCAAAGGGTGCGCGCGCATGTCGAAAGCGAACCCGGCGGCAAGGCGGCCACCCTAGTCCGGGCCGGCACCGACTTGCAGGTCCCGCGCAGCCGGATGCGAGCCCGCCGCAGGCTGCAACCTGGCAACGGCCGCATGCGGGCGCTATTCGATCTGATGCAGGAGAGCGGGCTGCAGCGCACCCTCTGGCTTCCGCCGTCGCTGCCGAGTTACCGGCTGGGACGCGATTTCGAGCGGGCCCGGGACGCGACCAAGCTATTGGTTTTTTCGTCGTGGAAGATGGCGCCGCGGGCGATCTCGGTTTTGACCAGCTACGATGCCGAACGCCGCTACATCCGCAGCCGCAAAGAAGCCGAAACCTTCAAGAGCGATCGATTGGCGATCAAAGCGACTGCGCACTCGTTGTTGACCCTGGTCGCACCTTCCCATACCCTGGCCGTAGCCGGCGATTCGCTGCGGCATCGCGCCCGCAATTCCTCGGAGCTGCTCCGCGGCACGGCGAAACGTCTGCAGCCCAAGGTCGACGCAATCACCGCCCGCACATCCGGCGACGGCGCCCGCCAGGCGACCCTTTGGTATGCCGTGGCACCGTTGCTGCTTGACGGCGCCCGCGAATCGGACCTGGACTGGTTCCGGGGGCCGCCGACTGGAAGGGGCGAAAAAACTTTTTTGGCCTGGCCACAGCTGGTTGCCCGGGTCCGGGATTGCGTTGCCAATCCCGCCGCTCTCGGCCCACCGCCAGCAGATCTGGTCGACGTATTGGCCGCAATGGCAGTGGGTTCTCCGGCCAATTGCGCGTTGCGTTCTCTTTCACGAATTACCGGCCGCGAACTGTCCGATCGATCGCTCAAGCAATCGGCGATGATCGCCGGCTGGGGCTTCCGTTCACTATTGCGCGCGCCCACTTCGGAAGGGTTGCTGCAGTCGACGTATAGGCCCAAGATCGCAGGCGGAAAACGGCCGTTCTGGCGCCGCGCATTGTCCTACGCCATCGAGGGCGGCCTGACCGATGTACTGGACGAGTACTTTTTTGTCCTACGCGAAGAAGCCGGATTCGACGTCAGCCCAGAGCAACTGGTCGAGGCACTGGGCAAAACCATCCACCTGCCCGTACGCGGGCTCGCGACACACCATTGGGCAAGGAGCGGCGGCGGCATCCGCCACGAATCGATAAACATGCGCCAGCACATAGCCCGCAGGTTTGGCGCCGATGCGCAATTTCTGGACTCCAGTGAGCACCCGGACGTGATCCGGGCGGCATTCAATTCGCCTTTCTGGCCCTTCGTACTCAGCTCGACTTCAATTGGCCAGGAAGGCCTCGATTTTCACTGGTACTGCCATTCGATCATGCACTGGAATCTGCCTCCCAATCCGGTGGACTTAGAACAACGCGAAGGGAGGGTCCACCGATACCACGGTCACGCCATCAGAAAGAACATCGCCGGTGTGGTCGGAAACCAGGCGTTGGCTCTTGCTGCGGCCAAAAGCAATGGCGGGCGGCCGCTCAATCCTTGGGAATCCGCATTCGGGTTGGCCGAGGAGCAATTCGGATGCGATGGCGGTCTGAGGCCGCACTGGGTCTTTGAAGCTGGAGAAGCCCGAATCAGGCGGTATGCGCCGGTGCTCCCGCTTTCGCGCGATGAAAGCCGGATGGAGGATTTGCGCCGTTCGCTCGCGATTTATCGGATGGTATTCGGTCAACCGCGGCAACAAGACTTGCTTGAATTCATCCTGCGTGAAGTTCCCGAATGTCGACGATCGAAACTAGTGACGGAGCTTGCAATCAACTTGAGGCCACCGGTGATAGGCACCGCTGTTGACGGCAGCAGCACGCGTGTTCAATCGACTTAGTGAGTCAATCGTCGAAGATGGGCTTAAATCAGGGCCGATGCGTCACAGGCTTAATTGACCTCGTCCGGAAACGGTCACTGAGCTTTGGTCAACGGCCCCAATTGGCGAATCAAATCCGGCCACTTTCGATAATCTTGTATCTTCGCGGGTGGAGTCCGGGCGCGGCAGGCCAACCTAATCTAGGTCCTTCTTGAAGAGACCGTAAATCAGCATGGACCGCCGCACCCGATTCCCTCGGCCTAACAGCCCGAACGGTTATTTGGAGCCGCACTAGAGCGAGCCCGCATTTGCAAGATTGGGCGGCGGTCGAGGGTCGCTAGAGGAGTTCTAGCATGAACACCCCCGCCTTTGTCGGCGTAGACATCGCCAAGGACAGCTTCGGTGTCGCCGTCCGCCCCCATGGCCAGGTCTGGAGTTTTGCCAACTCGGCAGCAGGGATCTCAGATCTCTGCGCCCGCCTTGGCGACATGCCCGTAACCCTGATCGTCCTCGAAGCCACCGGCGGCTACGAACGTCCCCTGGCCAGCGCCCTGGCGGCGGCCGACCTGCCGGTGGCGGTCGTGAACCCGCGTCAGGTAAGGAGCTTTGCCAACGCCACCGGCGTATTGGCAAAGACCGACGCCATCGACGCGGGTGATTGCCCACTTCGCCGCTGCCGTGAGGCCGCCGGTCCGCCAGTTGGTCGGACCCGAGGTTCGCGAGCTGGGCGACCTGCTGCTGCGCCGCGGCCAGCTGTCGGCGATGCTGGTTGCCGAGCAAAACCGCTTGAGCAGGCCATTCGGCCTGCCGTTGCGGCGCGACATCCAGGCCGCCATCACCGGGCTGCGGCGACGGATCGAGCGTCTGGACTTGTTGCTGCAGGAGCTGGTGGCGGCCACTCCGGCACTGGCGGCTCGCAATGAACTTCTGCTTACGGTTCCCGGGGTCGGACCACAGTTGGCCCTGACCCTGACCGCATGGTTGCCCGAACTAGGTACGTTGAACCGCCGGCAGATCGCCGCCCTGGTGGGAGTGGCCCCGCTCAATCGCGACAGTGGCGCCTTCCGCGGCCGCCGCTCGGTCTGGGGAGGACGGGCCAGGGTCAGGAAGACTCTCTACATGGGCGCCCTGGTGGCCTCGCGCCATAACCCTGTGATCAGGTGCTTCCACAGTCGTCTGGTCAATTCCGGCAAACCCAACAAGGTTGTCCTTGTCGCCTGCATGCGCAAGCTACTGCTGATCCTCAACGACATGGTCCGGCGGGGCGAGCGCTGGCGGGTGAATTGAAGTTATTGTCCCGCGATCGACGCCGCAATCGCGCTTGACTTTCAAGACGGTTGCTGATTTATGTCTACTGCCATTCGAGCACAGGCGCGGAGCGCCCAATAACGACGTCGCGGGTCCTTAACCAATTGCTCGACGGGAAAGGAGTCGAAGATTTCCAGGGACCAAATGATGCCCGAATCTTTTTACGGCGCATCGACATGTCAGTGCGCGGGGTAGTTTTTCAATCAATACCATGCGTCCCTACTTGGGGATAAGACTGACATTTTTGGTGAGCAGTTAATGACTGGCGGAATCGCTGAGCATTGACGCGCAGCCGGTTTCTTTTCGTGTGTCCGCCGGTGGTTGCTTTCCAATGACTGCGAACATTGATGACAGATGCCAATCCACGTCCACAAGTAGTTTCTCGCTATCAACCGCGAATCATTTGCAAATTGCCCTTGATTTCACAGATCGCTGGAACCGAAGTTGACGAATCTCGTCGATTTGCCGCAGTAGCGGGCGGCAAGCGATCAAGTCAGCCTTGCAAGCAACTGTTTTGCTTTCACTGGATGCGTGCGCGAATGAGCCTGCGACGCGGACTGAACCGCACGACCCGATTTCTTCGCCGGATGGCTTCCAGAATGGATCGAATCCGCCGAACGCCGCACCAATCCCCGATCCCGTGTGCAATGGTTGCGATTGGTGTGCTGTTGGCGGCCTGTACATTGATCGAACCGGCGCCAAATCCGAAATTAGCGCCCGCCCCGCAAATTGCTCCCTTGGCTGCCCCGGCGATTGTTTCGGCAGCCCCACCGGTTTCGGTTCCGCCGAGAGTACCGACCCAGTCACCGGGTGCGGCGGCCGCGGCGCGGCAGCGCGTCGCGTTTCCCGTGCAGGAACAGCTGCGCGCGGTCGAAGCCGAAAAGGCAGCCGAAATCCGCCGTCATCGGGCCGAACAACAGCGACGTGAGTTAATCCTTAGAGAAATCGCCCGCCGAGCGGCCCAGAACCAGGCAACTATCGTCGAAGAGCAGCACAGACGGGCCGCGCGCCAGCAGGTCGTCGAGGCCGCCTGCGAGCAAGCGCACATCGCCGGCATCGCGGCTGACTACCGCGGCGAGCTTCCAAGCGGATTCACCCGCCGCGTGCTGACAGCGTGCAGCCTTCCGTCCGCCACCGACCGCTGGGAGCAGCTCGTGGCGATCCTGCCTGAAGCTCGTTCGGAATGGCAGGTCCTCACCGAAGCAGAAGCTGCAACATGGGCAAAAGCTGAGCGGCTAGAAGCCGAACTCCGACGCGCCGAAGCCGTGCGGCAGCGTCAGGCCGAGATCGAAGCGCAAATCCTCGCCGAACAAATTGCAATCGACCGTTTGCGGCAGGACCAATCGGCTGAAGCCGGATTTCTGGAAAGGGTAGCGTCAGCGCTGCCGGCCCCGCTGGTGCAATTGGTGCGGCAATCGGTAGCCCAGTTGAACGCCTTGCCCGCCGAGCTTGGGCTGCGGGCGTCGTTTGTGAATCAACGCGCTCAGTCTGGTGCGGTGACGGCATTGGCGTTGGCGGAGAAGATCCCGCCCGGCGTGCGAGCGGCCGGCGAGGACGCCATGAAAGAGTTCGTGGACACCCGCCACGTCAGTCACATTGAGTCGGTGAGTAACAATCCCGTACGTGCGGCTGATTCGGGCAATCTGATTTGGGAACGTGCCAAATGGAACCTGGCCCGCGGCGCCAGGAACGTAAGTGCGATGGCGCTACTCCGGGCCAATGCCGATAACGCTGGCGCAGCCTTGAGGGTGGCCGGCCCTGGAATATTGGCCAGCACCGGCCAAGGATGCGTTATCGGCGCGGTAATGGAGATACCAGTGGCGGCGGCCGAGCAAAGACGCGCAGTCTTAGATGGAACAAAGTTGAATGAACAAGCGGTTCAGGATGCCGCCAAGTCAATCGCCGCCACCGGGCTTGCTGGGTGCGCGTTGACGGCCGCAGCCGCGGGGGCAGCCAGCGTTGGAGTCCTATCGCTGGGCGCCCCGATCCTGATTCCAATCGCGGTGGCCGGAGGGTCCGTTTACGTTCTGACTACGAGCACTCGAATCTGGAATTCGCTCTCCGAAGAGGAGCAGGCGGCTCTAATGGGCCAGCTGGACGTGTCGCGCGAGGTGGTTGGGAATCTGACCGGTTCGACGTGGGCCGCGGCCCAGGATGGCGGTGCGGTCGTGACGACGGCGATTCAAGCTACGGCCGACGCTGCCGGGTGGTGGGATCGGTTCGATCAGCCGGGACAAGATTCTTCGGGCGGAATTTGATGCCCGGCAGTTTCAAGCCGGTTCTGAGCAAGTTTGCTACAACCCCGGGAATTGGGATGTTCCCTGTGACCCCTGAATTGGTATTATCGGATCGCAATATCCTCGAGGCGATGTCCCCGTAGCAGCACATTGATTGGCCCACGATCTCGCGCGGAAACACGCCGCGCTCTGTCATCGCCGAATATCGTGACCCACCCTTGGTGGCGAACTTCGTAGTGATCCGGTGAACAATTGCAATTGACGGATTGGATTTGAGCCGGAATGAAGATTCTGTGCTGGAACATGGCGCACAGGCTCAAGACCTGGGAAGTGCTGGCAGGAATGCCCGCAATCGACATTGGATTGCTGCAGGAAGCTACACGGGTTCCCGACGATCTTCGCGACCGCGTCGAAGTTGACGATCGACTATGGGAGGCGGATCGCGGTTCCCCGCAGGGTTACCCCTCAGTCGTAGCTCGTCTTTCGGATCGCGTCACCGCGAGGTTCATCGCGACTCGCAGCATTGCCAGGGCAGATAGCCATGACTTCTATACCAGCGAGTGGGGAACCCTTGGCGCTGCCATGGTTCAGTCGGCCGGCGGAGGCGACCCGATAACGGTTGTGTCGATGGCTCCCGCTTACAACTACTTCACGCCCGAGTCGGGATCTCGTAGCCACTGCGAAACAATCGGTTCAGTTCACCGGCTCATTTCAGATCTGGCCCGATTGGTGGGACGCCGGAGCCTCGTCATCGCGGCGGGCGACTGGACCATCAACCAAGGATGGAGCAGCCATACAACCCCGATCTGGAATGAGCGCGAGGCCCTGCATTTCAAGACGGCGTTCGATCGGTTGAAGGCGCTGGGTTTTCGTCACATGATGCCTGCCGGCCGGTTGAACGACCGTGGCGAGGCAGTTACCTATCAACCCATCGGTTCGCGGTAGGAACACCGGTTACCCGGTGCCCCCCGCACGGATCCCGGCGTGCGCGTTAACGCACCGGGCTCTTAGCTTGAGTGTTTGACGGCAATACGGTCGGCGGGCCATGGGTGGAGGATGGAGACGGTTGGGAGATGGGCAGTGCTCAATGCGCGCAGGCGCCCCCATGGGAATCGATCATGCTGCGACCGGCGGCGCAGGCTGCGTAACCACTGGCGCTCGAGTTCATATTTGAAACTCTTCAGGTACGTGGAACTGGTTGGAACGGCGTAATAGCCGAGCCAGCCCCGCAGCACCAGCCCGAGCCATTGCCCGGTCTGCGCGGGATCGTCGTGCATGCGCATGCGTAGTCGTTCCTTGATCGCCTTCAGGGTGCGGTTGGCACGTTTGGCGATGGGCTTGCGTCCCAGTCCGAACTTTCCGTTGCTCATCGTCCGGCAGTAATGCGTTCCCGGTAGGGAAGATCGTTACCGACCTCCCCCCGGACAGATCCCAGCGTGCGCGTTAACGCACTGGGCTCCTAGCTTGAGTGTTTGACGGCAAAGCGTGTGTTGGGCCATGGGTGCAGGGTGCGCACAGGTGGCCAGAGTTCGTTGCTTAACGCGCTGATTCGACTCCATGCGAAGCTGTCTTTCTGCGAGCGACGACGCATTTCCCGCAACCATAGTCGCTCGAGCCGATGGCGGAACGCCTTGAGGGATCTGCTGCTGGTCGGGACGGCATAGTAATTTAGCCAACCCGCCAGCACCCTGCCGAGCCATCGCCCGGTCTGCTTCGGATCGTCGTGCATTTTCAGACGCAGAGTCTGCTTGACCGCTTCAAGAGTGCGATTCACCCGTTTGGCGATGGGCTTCCTGCCCAGTAGAAATCTGCCGTTTCGGGAAGTTCTGCAATGGTGCGTAAAGCCGAGAAACTCAAATGTTGACGGCCGTCCTTCGCCTCTCCGGCGGCGGTTGTGCGCCGCGTACTTGCCGAACTCGATCAGGCGGGTCTTCTGCTGGTTGAGGCTTAGCCCGAACTCTTTAAACCTATTTGTTGCATCCTTCAGGAACCTTTCCGCATCACTGCGGTACTCAAATCCCAGGACGAAGTCATCGGCATATCTGACGATGTAGACCTCGCCGCTGGCCCTTGTGGGCCGCCATTGCTTGGCAAACCACGAGTCCAGGACTTTGTGCAGGTACACGTTGGCAAGCAGCGGCGATATCGGCGCTCCCTGCGGGGTTCCCCGCACGCTGTCGGACAGGACCCCGGCTTCCATTACTCCGGTATTGAGCCATTTGCGGACAAGACGCAGCAGTCTGCGGTCTCCGATGCGCTCTTCCAGGAACGACATGAGCCGTTCGCGGTCGATATTGTCGAAGAAGCCTTTTATGTCCGCGTCAAGAATCCAGTTGACTTTTCTCCGTTCGATGGCGTAGGCCAGGGCGTCCAGCGCGTTATGCGCCGAGCGCTTGGGCCTGAACCCGTATGAGAACCCGGCGAACACCGATTCGTAGATCGGGTCAAGGATCTGTTGACACACCGCCCGCTGCAGGATCTTGTCCTCTATCGCGGCGATTCCAAGCGCTCGCACCCCGCCGTCCGGTTTGGGTATCTCTACCCGCCTTACCGGGGTCGCTCGGTATGCTCCTTTGTGCACGCGGTCTTTCAGGTCGAGCAGTTTCTCTTCCAGGTTGTCCTCGTACATATGCCACGTGATCCCGTCGGCGCCGGGGGCGGCGTTGGGCTTTAGCCCGTAGAACGCATCCCTTAGCGCGTCAAGGTCCAGGTGGTGCAGGAGCGCGGTGAGTTTCTCCCCTGGGTTCTCCCTTGCGTATTGCCGTACGCGTTCGGCTCCGGGTGACACGGGAACCCACCCCTGGGTGTAGTCCGTGCCGGTGCCTGGCGCGTTCCTCTTGCTTGCGGCCCTTTCCTCCGGCGGCTCCGCTGGGGCTCTACGCCCCATTGTTCGCCGCCTTCACCGGTACTATGGCCGCATCAGACCTCTGCGTATCGTGCGTCATCGGATTGCGAAACTCCCTTCTTTCCGATGCGACCCCGCTCCTGCGAGCGGATCGGGGTGATGCGCAGATCTCCCAGTTCCCGGCATTGGACGTACGCGCGTGCATGGGTTCTTCGACACCGCGAAGCCCGGCGACGGCTGGCCATAAATGCCGTCTCCAGTGTTGCCTTCGACCGCCTAAAAGATCTCGGCGCTTCGGATTTTTCCTATTTCGGTGCTCAATATCCCCGCCCGCGCGCGCCGCTGTCAACGCTTCATGACCAGGCCTCGCGACCGGCCACGCATGACTCGCGAAGTGCTGCGGATTGGCTCCATTCCTTTCAGCACGCGGGACTCTCACCCGCTGTCCGTTGCCAGTTAGACTGGCTGTTCTTAGGCCGAGGAAGTCAAATGTCTCCGGTCGTCGCTCGCCTCTTCGGCGGCGGTTATGCGCCGCGTCTTTGCCGAACTCGATCAGGCGAGTCTTGTGGGCTGCAAGCTCTAATCCGTACTCTTCTAGCCTGTCTCGCAAATCCTTTGCAAATCTGACCGCATCGCTGCGGTACTGAAATCCCAGGACGAAGTCATCGGCATATCTGACGATGTAGACTTCGCCGCTGGCCCTTGTGGGTCGCCATTCCTTGGCAAACCATGAGTCCAGGACGTTGTGCAGGTACACGTTGGCAAGCAGCGGCGATATCG
Source organism: Chloroflexota bacterium (assembly GCA_965217845.1). Classification (GTDB taxonomy): domain Bacteria; phylum Chloroflexota; class UBA11872; order UBA11872; family VXNJ01; genus VXNJ01. The sequence continues at coordinate 807,595 of OZ244573.1, read as the reverse complement.
GCGCCCCTTGCGGTGTTCCCCGCACGCTGTCGGATAGTTCTCCGGCTTCCATTACTCCAGAGTTAAGCCATTTGCGGACAAGACGCAGGACGCGGCGGTCTGCGATGCGTTCTTCAAGGAACGAGATCAATCGTTCCCGGTCGATGTGATCGAAGAAGCCTTTTATGTCGGCGTCAAGAATCCAGTTGACTTTCTTCCGTTCGATGGCGTAGGCCAGGGCGTCCAGCGCGTCGTGCGCTGATCTTATTGGCCTGAACCCGTATGAGAACCCGGCGAACACCGATTCGTAGATCGGGTCAAGGATCTGTTGACACACCGCCCGCTGCAGGATCTTGTCCTCTATGGATGCGATTCCAAGCGCTCGCTTCCCGCCGTCGGGTTTGGGTATCTCTACCCGCAGGACGGGGGTCGCCCGGTAGCTCTGCCTGTGCACGCGGTCTTTAAGGTCGAGAAGTTTCTCTTCCAGGTTGTCCTCGTACATCTTCCACGTGATCCCGTCGGCGCCGGGGGCGGCGTTGGGCCTTAGCCCGTAGAACGCCGTCCTTAGCGCGTCGAGGTTTACATGGTGCAGGAGCGCGGTGAGTTTCTCCTCTGGGTTCTCTTTGGCGTATTGCCGTACGCGTTCGGCTCCGGGTGACACGGGAACCCACCCCTGGGTGTAGTCCGTGCCGGGGCTTGGCGCGTTCCTCTTGCTTGCGGCCCTTTCCTCCGGCGGCTCCGCCAGGAGTTGCCTCCCTTTGTTCGCCGCCTTCACAGGTACTATGGCCGCATCAGACCCCTGCCCGGCGTGCATCATCGGATTGCGAAACTCCTTCCTTCTCGATGCGGCCCCAATGCTGCGAGTGCGTTGGGGCGCTGGACAGGTCTCCCAGTTCCCGGAGACGGACGTGCATACGTGCGTGGGTTCTTCGACGCCGCAGAGCCCAGATCAGCGACTTGCCAATATCGCCACTGTCGGTGTTGCCTTCGACCAGAGTCACGGTCTCGGCGCTCCGAACCGGTATTTCGGCGCTCGATAGCCCGGCCCGCATACCCCGCTACCGACGCTTCACCGACCGTCTCACGACGGCCTGCGCACGGCTCGCGGCTCGGCATGGGCGGCCAGCCCTTTGCCAGCGGGACTTTCACCCGCGTCCATACTCCAGTTTGCCTGGCTGTTCGACTCTCTACGATTTGTAAAGTCCAATTTGGATGGGGATGGACAAGGGGGTGCGGGGGAAGCGGAGGGGAAATCTTGAACCCCAACTCCGGCCCCCGGATGCGATTAATCAACCGTGGGCGTTCCCGCATTCGGGCCACGTCGCCACGCCTTTGACCGCCGCGGTCATGCCGATCCAGCCATCCCCAGGGCATTGCTCAGGCCACCTCCCTGCCACGGGTAGTGTGCAGAGGGTCGTACTGGGTCTGGTCGCGCAGCATCGCACCGGCCATCGCCAGTAAGCGGTCGCTGACCGTGCGCAGCGCATCGTAGCGCAGCCGGCTCTTCTCATCGTGCTGGATCGCAACCCCGGCCATGTAGTGGCAGGCGTTGCGCACACGGTTGTGCACCGCCATCCGCCGCACCACGATAATCCCCTTGCCGGAACGCTTCGTCACCGGCGCCGATCCGCTCAACGCGCGCAGGGCTCCTACATCCCGTCGCCTGATCGGATCCCAGGCTTTTAGCGAGCAGCGTGGCCAGGACGGTCCTGCCGACTCCGGGTATGGAGCGCAGGATCTCGGCGTCGCGCTGCCCGCCCCCTTCGGGGTCTTCGTCGAACCCCTCCAGCAGCCGGTCGATCGCGGCGTTGACTTCCTTCTGCAGCTGCCCGACAAGGCGCAGGCGCGCTATCGTGATCCGGATCGCGGACGCGGCGGCGTCCGCCGTACCCGGGGCCACCGCCAGCGCCGGTTGCCCCAGTACTTCTCTGACCTGATCGGCGTCGATGCGGCGGATGCGATTGCGCTTCAGGATCTTCTCTATCCGCCCGCGGGTGATCCGGCGGGCCCTATCCGGCGTGGGCGCGGCCTCCCACAGGTCCATGATCCAGTTCTCGGCGACCTGATCGCTCAGCTGAAGGATCTGCGGGTAGTAGCGCCACAGCTGATCGCGCAGGCGGTTCTGCAGGCGCACCCGCTCTCTGGTAAGTTCCTCGGCGCTGCGCGATAGCTCGCGCAGCTCCAGCACCCGCGGTTCGGGCAATGCCAGTTCGCGGAAGGCGTAGCCGTCCGAGCGCGGGGTGCTGGCCAGCACCAGGGCGTCCAGGCTGTCGTCCTTGGCCCCGGATGGGAAGTAGCGGTCGCGGAACCGGTCCAGCTGCCGCGGGCTGATGGCAAAGACCCGGAAGCCGCGGCCCTGCAACGTCTCAACCACCGGCCCGTGCGGGGTCTCGATGCCGACTGCCACATGTTGTGGTTCCAGGCCGGAAAGCTCCAGGATCCAGTCGGCCAGCGCCGTCAGGCCCTGACCCGAGTGCGGGAAGCTGCGGTTACCCAGTTCCTTGCCGCCGGCGTCTACGACGCAGACCTGGTGGCTGCCGGTGGCCCAGTCCACGCCGGCGACGGCGCGGGGCTCATCGTTCATTGAGATGACCTCCTCATGGCCTGGTGCGCGATCGGGGTTGTTCGGGTACAGGTCTGGGGCGATGCCGGCCGGTTCCTATACAGGCTGCTCAAAAGCGCGAACTCTCCACGGGGCTTTGCAATCGCGGCCGGACCGGTCGGGGCGCAGGTCCGACAAAGGCACTCTGAAGCGCTGGAGCGAAATGGCCGCTCCCGACCGACTGACCTGACTTTGTCCGCGCCGGAACAGGCATCGCGCATGCCCATGTCTCCCGGGCGGATAAAGCTCTTTAAAAAAGGTATGGGAGCGTATGACCCGCGGACATCCGCCCAGCTGCCAGAGCGCGGCCTGCAGGCAGCTTTTCAGGGCCAGGAAGGTCTCGGCGGACGCAATCTGCACGTAGCGCCAGCCGGAGAAGGAGAGCACGAACTCGAACAATAGATGCGGGAAGGGCTGTCCGGCGATCGTTATCCCCAGGTCGTTGCCGCTGCTAAAGTCCACCTGCGCCTCGCGGCCCGGGGGATGGACCTGGGGGAAGTAGACCTCCTTGTCGGGGCCGTTCAGCGCCCGCCAGTCGCGGATCCGGCGCTGCAGGGTCCTGAGCTGCGTGTCGGCGAACCGGTCCGGGTATTTGTCTTGTAGCCATTGAAGGACCGCGGGCGCCTGCAGGACGCCCTTGCGATCCGACGCCAGCAGCGGCTCGATAGCTTCCGCCCAGATGCCCGCGAAGGGATCCGGATGGGTGCGCCAGTGGCGCGGTTTCTTCCTATCTGACGGGAGCTCGCCCTCGCGCCAGCGATGGGCGCTGCGCTCGCTCATGCCCGCCACCGCCGCGGCGGTGGCGAGAGTCTTGCCTTGCGCATTGACTCACTGTTTTTGTAACCCAAAGAGGGCCGTTGCCTCACAGGATTTGTAACCCAAATCTCTACGGAGGCAACCGATGGCAGGCAATAAATTGAGCCGCTCGGCGCGGCAGGAAATGCTGACCGCTTTGCGTGACCGCTATGGGCGGGCGAGCAAGATCGAGAAGGGCGCGATCCTGGACGAATTCGTGGCTCTGTCGGGCTACAACCGCAAATACGCAACCCGAATTCTGGGCAATGCCGCAAGTTCTGCTCCGGCGCCGCGCCCCAAGTCCGATAACCGCATCTACGGTGAGGCAGTCAAAGAATCACTGATCGTGCTGTGGGAGGCATCCGACCGCATCTGCTCAAAGCGCCTACAAGCGATATTGCCGAACCTGATCGAATCGCTGGAAGGGCATGGCCACCTGCAGCTCGATCCGGACCTCAAAAACAAGCTCTTATCAATCAGCCCCGCGTCGATCGATCGGACGCTCAAACCAGTCCGCAAGACCGCCGGCAGCCGCCGGCGAAATCCCCGCCGCCGCAACCGCCACCACAAGATGGTCCCGATCCGGACCTTCGCCGATTGGCATGGCCCCAAGCCCGGCTACCTGGAAATAGATCTGGTGGCCCATTGCGGTGGCAACATGGCCGGATCCTTTATCCAATCGCTGGCGGTAACCGATGTTGCCTCGGGCTGGGTGGAGGCGGTTCCGCTCCTGGCCCGCGAACAGACCCTGGTTACCGAGGCGCTGGGCGTTATCGGCAGCCGCCTACCGGTGCCGATTCTTGGCATCGACTCTGACAACGACAGCGCGTTCATCTCCCAGACCCTTATCGATTACTGCCAAGACCGTGAAATCGAGTTCACCCGTTCACGGCCGTATCGCTCCAACGACCAGGCCTACATCGAGCAGAAGAACGGCGCCGTGGTGCGGCATTTCGCCGGCTACGAGCGCTTCGCCGGCCTCATCGCCGGGCAGACCCTGGCCAGGTTGTTTGCCTTTGTCGGTCTCTACACGAACTTCTTCCAACCGTCCTTCAAACTGATCTCCAAGGAGCGCCATGGGGCCAGGACCCAAAAGCGCTACGACCGCCCCCAAACCCCCTGCCAGCGCCTGATCGATCATCCCGCCGTTGCTGAAAAGATCAAGGAGGGGCTGCGCGCATCCGGCTCCAAACTGGACCCGCTCTTCCTGCTCAGCGAGATCCGAGCGGCCCAATCGGCCCTGGCCACCCTGGCTGCTCCCGAGGAACGCAGCAAGGTGCAAAAGGATGACTTGTCAAAGTTCCTTAGCAAGCTCTCGCATCTCTGGCGCGAGGGAGAGGCCAATCCGACGCGCCGGCGAAAACGCAAACCCCACTGGTGGCGCACTCGCAAAGATCCCCTGGAGCACGTCTGGCCCCAAGTCCTCACCTATCTACAGGATCATCCCGACGCCAGCGGAACACAGATCCTGAAAGTGCTAATGCGCGATCATCCCGACAGCGCCGGTTCAAAGCAGCTGCGGACGTTGCAGCGAAGGCTCAAGCAATGGCGGTCGGTGATGGCTAAAGAGCTCGTCTACGGGGTCGTAAACGGTGCTGATGGTGCGGTTGAAAATGCCGAAATCGTACGTGTAATCGCGCCGATTGGGGCCAAATAAACGGTCCCAAGTTTCGGTTACATTTTTTAATGAGGCAACGGGAACCTGCCAGAGTAGTTGTCGTCGATCACCGGGCGATCGCCCGGGGCAGGGTTCCCGGCGAAGCCTCGCCCTGCGCGCGGCCCGGATGGCGCTGCATGCGCTCGCGTTGCCGCAATCGCCGCGGAAGATCATCCCGGCATCATCCCGTGTCCGATCGATGCGGGAACTGCGGGCCGGTCAGCGCGTGTTCGTCTCCTCCCTCTCTCCCCCGGACCCCTCTCACCCCACCTCGGCGGGCTTGACAATCAAGACAATTGCTGTATATGGGACCGCTGCTTGCAGGCCAGCCGCGCTACCGCTACCACTTCTTTATCACCGACCGGAAAGACGACCTACTCTACCTGGAGAAGGACCATCGCCAGCACGCCGAATGCGAGGGCGCGATCCGCGACCTCAAATACGGGGTGGGTTTAAATCACTTCCCCTCGGGAAACTTCGGCGCCAACGCCGCCTGGCTCTGGATCCAGGCGCTCACCCACAACATCTTCCGCTGGCTTCTCCGGATCGGGGGCCCCTACCAGGGCGTTCTGACCGCCTCGACGCTTCGCCGCCGGATCATCGCGGTCCCCGGCCGGATCACCCGTTCGGGACGCCGCAATAGGCTGCATCTTCCCCGCAACTGGCCCTGGGCGGAAATATTCTTGTGGATCCTGGGTGGAGTGAAGGCAAAGCCCGCACCCGTCTGAGGTCCGGCGGCCCCTGTGGCCGCCGCGGCATCACTGTCCTGAAACGGTCCTGGTCGGGATAGCTGCGGCCGGCGAGGTCAAATCAGCCGTGATGCGGCGAAGCCTTTGTCCGTGGGCGCTCGAAAACAGCGGCAGCGATCCCGTGCGGATGAGCCACGGCGTCATCGACCGCCAATCTCTCAGAATCGTCCAGCCCAGGCGAAAAAATGGTGGATCCGGGTAATAGGCCCACGCTTTCGAGATCCCTGCTGTCATTCGCCGGGTGTTATGGCCCACCGTCGCCACAATCTTCGACCCGCTTGAGCACTTATCTAATGTAAAGGGCTTCCTCAACGGTAATTTGCTCAAGCAGACTCCTTGATTTTCACTTCATCTGGTCGACGCCACCTGGCGAATCTCCGGTTTTGGCACTACGAGATTTGAGGCGGGGGTCTGCCGACATTAGTATTGCGGGCCATTTTTCGGAATCAGGCGTCCGAATCAGTTAGAGTTGGCATTCTTTTGAACCAAAAAACTCTTCCCAGTAACCATCTGTTCCAGCGCTCAGGCATATCGGTTGTGAAGTCACCTGAAATCTCGTTGTTTCCTGATCCCGGCATACTTCCAACGCTGCCGCCTCCTCGTCCCCGGGAAACCATTGAAATCGCCGGTGCCGGAAACCCGCCCAAAAAGGATTTGAGTTTCTCAATTCGCAATGTCAAACACAGGCGATATCAGGCATTCTTGGATCTCAGAAGGAATGCCATTGAAACAATGCACCGCAGGGCATGGTATGAAGGGCCAGTCCAATTGGAGTTGACTCTGTATGGCCCCACGCCGGTGACCATCAACGACCTTAATGCATACGTTGGGGGCGTCATGGACACATTGGACGGATCCCACGGTCCTACGTTTACGTATCTACCTGTGGTTTTTCAGGACGATTGTCAAGTCACCGCAATCAAATCGCATTGGGTGGAGTCGCGCGATACAAGGTACGAGGTCAAAATCGTTTTCCTCCGCAACAATGCCATTCACGAATAGAGGATTAGCCGCAAAGCATCGCAAAAACGGAGACATTTTTGAGTAATGGACTACGCGCTCTTTGCTGCTCCGCCAGTTTTCAACTTGGCCCTGGAATTCGGGCTCAATTGGCCGTGCCCGCCTAACGGATCGTTCGCGTTGACCGACGAGTACACACTTAGCTGCGTTATCGCCGTTTCATCGCTGCTATAAGACCGCTGGTTTTTTGGCGGCACCGGATGGTTTGGCTATGCAACGAGCCAAAGAGAGCTTCACGTAGGCGGCTGGCGGCGGCATGAATTGTCCCACCGTCTCCCGCACGAGGCAGCGATCCCTGGGATCGGTGCGTCCTGAGACCCTGCTTCGTGGTGCGGCTCGGGCGCGATCGGGCTTCGGAGTAACGCAACCGGAATTGGGCTGCAGGACTGGTTTATCTCGAGAGGCAATTTCGTTTTGCGAAAACGGACCGCGGGTTAATGGTTGGGAGGCGATCAGGCCGATTGAAGATCTGTTGCTGGACGTAGTGGAGTTTGAGTCGAGAATTGATTACCGTCGCCGGAAACATCCATCAATCAGGTGTTCATTGCCCCGCAACCCGCATCTGGCGAGTGGGGTGCAAGTGGGCTACCATCCCTGCCAAATTTTTCGATGCTCAGCAATTGCATGGCTCCAACCGTCCAACAGAAATGTCAGTTAATCAATGTACGGGAATCTTTCCCGCTGACCGCGCCGGTCGGTTCCCACGTGACCCTCAACTGCAGCCAGCTCAAACTGGCTGTTGTAGGCGGCTCAGACAGGCGCTACGTCAAATTCACGGGTGATTGGCGTTCGAATTAACCGAACGATTCAGCCAGGTTGGATGCCTCGCAGGTTGGTTGTGACCAAATTCGTAAGTACACCAGGGTAAAGGAGATTTCGGTTTCTCATCATTTCATGCATTTCGCGTTCAAGATTCAACGGGAGTGCATCGCGGGAAACATCCTGCAGGGCCGCAATCAGCCGTTCACTGAGATCGTCGAATTGTTTCAATTCAATCACCTTCATATTCGATGAAGGGCTAGCCTCGCTGGTAGCTGCCAGCATTGGTCCAACGAACACTGGAACTATCTCCGAGACTTCATGGTTGTCCTTAACCCATTGAATATGGTTATGCAACTGTCCGACTTCGGCTTTGCGGTAAGCAGTCTCCTGCTTGTCAGTTTTGACTTCAAAGCAGACTGCATAATTGCCATGCCCAACCCAAAGAACATCGGGGCCTGTTCCGGACTCTTTATCGGGCCTAGTGGACTCCAAGCCGAGGTATTGACCGAGGCAACGTAAAGCTTCCTCCACTTGAGCCGAAGACTTGTTCCCACTAAGCGGTGCGAGGTCTCGAATGAGTGACTTGGGAGTCTGCACAAGTGCGGAGCCCTGATGTCCGGTGCGCACCTGCGCGACGACCCGGGCTACTTGATCAGGCACTGAAGTTTTCGAACGAGCCGAAAGCGACGTGGGTCTTGGCATATTTGATTGATTTGCACAGGCATTTTGGTAGTGGTAATGTGCGAGCTCGTCGTCGCCGCTCATTTCTAGGGCGTACCCTAGCCACATGCTCAGCCACGCTCCGGTGAATTGGCTGAAGTCGAATGCATCGTCGATGACTGCGCTCAATTCACAAGCGGCTCTCTCAAAATCCCGTTCCCAAAGCGCTTTTTCAAATCGAGCTTCGGCGAGTGCAATGGTGAGGGCTTTGTCTTCGCCGCTCGGGCCGCTCTCCGAAGTTAAGTCTCTAAGGGTGTCGGTGTAGAACTGCATCCATCCAGGCGACCGTGATAGGCACGCGTCAGCGGCGGACCGCAGGCCGCAAACGTCCGATGCTTCTTTGGATACGCTTTCCCCGATTTCGATCTGTTTTTGTAGAAACTTGGGCAACAAGCTGCGATTTCGCGGAACGAGGAGCCAATCTACCAATCGCTTGCCGCAGAGTATCACTACCCCGTGGTCGCTCATTCCTCTAGATGTGCGTCCGAGGCTCTGCACAATCCGCGACGCAATTAGGCTTCGCAAACTGCTTTGCATGTTTATGCGTTCCCATTGGAATCGCTCCAATGGTCCTGCTCCTGCCGGGAGTCCGTCAAGCACCATCATTCGACAGGTGTCACCGGGAAGATCGATTCCATCATACCTGGCTGCGAGAACCAATTTTTCCGGAGTGTCCGTTTCACGAAAAGCGTTTATCGCTTCGGAAACATCGTCTCTCCTCGGGAGAACGGCAGTTTCGGCCCATTTCGCTCCCTGCCTGAAGCTGGGCACCAAAATCAACGCCTTACGATCGTTGATGATCTCTTTCGCGGTTGCGACATCATCTTCAGAATCCGAACTCGCGGACGGGATCAGAATCAACCTTTCACACTCCCCCGCCGTGGTGGAAGGAGCGATTATTTTTGCGGGCCGTCGTCCAAACGCCCTCACGAAGCTGTCGGGGGCACTCAACGTCGCCGACAAGTAAACGCGCCTGCACTCATTGCCAAACCAAGGCAGCGACGAAACGGGTACTACTGGAGGGGTGAGTGTCACTGTGCTGTCGGAAATTAACAAGCAACACACATCCTCGTGGTCACGGATGTGTTCCCAAGCAAATTTAGTGCTGGTAATTTCACCAAGGCCGGTCCGAACAAGCAGCCGGCTCAACTCAGCAGAATTACTCGATACAACGGATGGGGGAACGAGGAACACTCGAGAAGATGACCCGTTGACGACTTCAGCGTAACTGCTGGCCAAACCAACAGCTTCGTGGTACGGCTGGAACAGGGCCAGTATCTGTTCATACGTGTCGCCAAATCCGCTTCGAGTAATTGAAACGGAAAATTGGTCTCTCAATATCTGGTCAGCAGTGTGAGCGTCGTCAAAAACAACAGCCGCGATGTCGTCGTGTTTGAACCGGCTCTTGCCGTTAAATAATGCCTGGTAAGTGGTAACGCATGGTGCCCCAGCACCGTGGTACAAGTCCCGGTGCGAGAAAGCCTGCCGGAAATAAGTAGTTGCAGGCAATCCATAACCCTGGGCCTTGGTGGCCGTTTGTTCGACAAGTTGAATCGAACTACAAGCGTAAACCACTTGGCGCCGCGTCTCATTGACCAATGATTGGGCGATGAGCAACCCGACCAGAGTCTTTCCGGCTCCAGTGTTCAGGACAACCGCCACGTCATTTTTGTCTCTATGGCAGTTCCACTCGCGTAGAGCATCTCCTTGGCCTAGCCACAGGTCGTTTATGTTGCGATCACTGATGGCGGCGACCTGGAAGATTTCGATCGGGTCGATTGGTCTGGATTGCTGTCCAGTTTCTTTGAGCCGGGAAAAGTCAAATTGCATATCCGTATCCACCAATCCTGTGTTGTTGCTTGTCGCCGGCGATTGTTGCATCCGCGGTATCCGCGTTTTCAAGCAGGTGAAATGGGTTGGGTTACAACCAACTGGCCAATCCGGGTCTTGTGCAACAGTGACGCCACTTTGGATTCGCTGTACACCCATGCAAGCGGACGTCTTGCCTTGATGAAATGGACGGTCAGTTTGGCGGAGGGAAGACCAGTCTATCTTCCGCTGGTTCCACCGCCCTGGCTGGTCTTTAAGAAGATCACACTACGGCACGGACAGGGCGCTTTTCCAGATGATCACACTATCGAACGATGGTTCGCCATGACGTGCTTCGGGGCAACTACGATCGATGTCAAACGTAATTGGCGATGTTATTCCGACCTCCAGGGTCATCCGACATGCTTGCACTTGGGATTTCTCGCCATAACGACGCCCGAGCCTAATCAGGCGCTTTCCGAGATCGCGCCTAAGCCCAAATCCACCGATTGGTGGCCGGGATCGCCTGATTTCGGGCATCTGCAAGCGTTCGGCTTTTGCCGAACCCGCAGATCCCGGTTCATGCGACCGCCGCGGGCGGTCGCCGCTGCCGCCGACCCCGCAATCCGTCCCTCGGCCCCAGCTGACGCAGGGACCTTCGCCGGACCTGCGGCCCGCTCGCGGCCGCAGCGCGCCGGTCAGGTCGGGACGGGCAGCGTCCGCGCCCGGGCAAGCAGGCCTTCGAACCGGTTCGCCCAGGGCCAGAAGGCCGGCAGGTGCAGGGTCGATATCCGGCCCGAGCGGGTTATCCGCCCCGGCATCGCATACAGGCGGCGGCGGCGGGTGGCGGCGGTGGTCTCGCTCCAGTTCGAGCATGTCGCCGCCGCGGTCGGTTATGAAGGGGTGGTAGCTGTAGTCGGCCAGCAGCGCCAGCTGCGATCCCGGGGCGGGCCGCACCCTCCTTGCGATCAGACGCAGGGCCGTGTCGTTGCCGCGGCTGCGGAACGGGACGTACGGTATCTCGGCCACGTCGGCATACCCTTCGCGCCAGTACGGTATCGGGGCCACGTCGGCCTCCGCTATCCGGGCAAGCCTGGAACGCATGCCCGCATGCTGGCGGGCGCTGATCGAGAAGCGCGCCCCGAGCTTGCGGCAGGCGCGGTAGAGGTCGTAGTTGTAGAAGCCCGAGTCGGCGGCACCGTCAACTGCCCGCCCACCGCGGCCGCGCGCACCCGCGCGATCGTTTCGGTGAGAAAGTGCGCCGATCCGCGGCCGGGGTTGGAGCTTCCCGCGCGCAGGCGGGCGAAGAGCACGTCGCCCGTGCCGGCGGCCGTCGCCAGCAGCGGGTGGAAGCCCTTGCGGCCGTCGTAGGCCCGGTTCCCGCCCTGCTTTTGGAGCCCGAAGGTCTGGCAGATGGTCGAGTCCAGGTCTATGGTCAGGGGGTCATCGCCCGGACCGGCGCCGGCCCTGAAGGCGCGCCGCAGCAGCTGGCGCGATAGACCGTCCAATTGCCGCACGTTGCCCCAGTTGAGGTTGCGCAGGAAGGTTCCGAGGGTGGAGGGGGCCTTGACCTTGAATCCCAGGACCCGCGCGCTGCCGCCGGAGCGCAGCGCGTCGGCGTCGTCAATGCAGTCTCCCCCGACAAGGGCGGAGGCGGTAAGGCTCAGGAGCTTGTCGGCGACGTTGCCGGTTCCCGGACCGCGCCGCGGACGGACGTGCACGGCGGCCAACTGCGCAAAGCCCAGGTTCCGGAGCACGGTCAGCGGGCCGATCAAGCCGGCGTTGGCCACCAGGCGGTGGTCGTCGAAGGCGATCCGGAGGCGGTCGGGGTGCAGGCCGGCGGTTGTACAATGCTGCATCTAAAAAGTGCTCGCCCGTTACTGGGTTTCTGGTTCTCGACAAACCGATTCTCCCAGGTACGAGAGAGCACTTTTTGCTATTTGAAGGCGGGGTCGATCAGAAAAAAGCGGTGGATCCCCGCTAAGTCTTCCGGCATTCGGGTGGCGTAGTCGACGACGCACTTGCCCAGTTCGCGCGCTTGGCAGCAAATCGTCTCTTGATCCCAATACAGGCGGGTCTGCAGATTACAACTTAGGGTCAAATTGCGCTATTCCGCCCACGCCAACCGGATTGGTCAAATTTCATCTCGACTTAGTGACGCCCCGTAAGTGCAGGGTCGACTCGTAGATCGTCTATTCGGCCCCACAATCGATTCTTGCGACCTGCGCCAGACGATTCTTGCCACTCAATCGCAGGGATTCACTGCGCCGACAAATGAAGACTGGTTGCGTTTAACGCCAGGAGCCGGGCTACGGTTGTATGACCCGCCCGCCTTTGCCTGGCGAGATCGGCCATTCAGGTTCGTTCACATCATCCACAATTGCAGCCCACACTAACGGTTGCAGAGTTTCCAAAAAATCAGTTTGGATTCTCGCGAACTTTCGCAAAACTCAGATTCGGATTTTTCAGGAACGTGGACAGAGTTCTCCAGCGAAAATGAATCGAAGATCTGTCGTTGGACCCTTGCAAATGCATCCTGTCGAACTCGAGAAGATCGTAATTCGCTTGAGCAATGTCGTGCTCTGCTTTAAGCCTGTTTTGCGCGCGAAGGGCATCAAAATCGACTAGCTTCCGTCTAGTGATTGCATCACTCCACCCGTTTTCAAGTGATTCCTTCAGGACTAAGTAATAGATGACTGCCATGGCTTGAGTCCGCAGTAATTTATCTTTCGCAACGAAGAGCGTAGAAGCTGTGTCGAGTACCTTCGTTACATTCGCAGCAACTGTTGCAGCTTCTGCTTCCCTTTTTGGCTCTTTAAGGCTACGAACCATCTCGTCAAGGTAGCTTTTTTTGGTGTCCCCGATGCTGTTCATCGTCGTCAAGAGCAGAAGTTTCGCCGCAACATCACGGTGCTGGTACCTCCGATTTGAAAATGGGATCTTTGCCTTAAAGAAATCGTGATTCGCAACTTCTCGAATGACTTTTGCCATCGGGCCACCAATGGCATTTCGTTTTTCAGCTGCATTCAAGGGGACCGCTTCGTTTAAGCGAAGGAACATTTCTTCGATCAATTCGACATCGTCTGTCAATACCGAAGTCACAGGCAAGTTATAGGAATCAATCAAGATCTTCAAGTCCGGGTAGTCGTTGGCTAAATCCCCATATGTCAAACCACCGGCATTTACATCCGAATTTGCGAAGAAAGCGAAATCTTCCGCTAATGCAAAGTCGCCATCTATGAATTGCCAAGTCGTTTCTAATCGTTGTCTTCCGTCGATGACAGCGTATTTGACTGCCCGCCCATCGTCCAGCTTTTTTGGGCTGGTGAATTCATGAAAATAAAGCTTTGGCATGTCAAAGTCATTCAGGATGGTGTCCATCAATAGTTGGCGTTTTTCCAAATTCCACACTTCGCCCATCCGCTGGTAATCCGGATCTGCTTGAATAACTTTCCGTTCGGAATAAACGCGCAATACGGATTTATTGCGCAGCTCCGAGATTCGAATCTGCGACACAGTCACACTCGATCCAATAGAGTGCTGAGGCTCTGAAGTTCCGGGAACAGTTGAAATCGCGTAATCGCCAATTGCGTTAACTCTTCCCGAAGAGATGATTTCGCCGAATTTGGAATCTTGAACTTATGAACATGCGCGCCGTCATCAACATCTTCGACGCCGACGGCGTCCCGGTGCGTAATCGTGAATACGCTTAGTTGGGCCTGCATGCGTGGCGTATTTCGGGGGCTAATCACTGCTATAGGTTTTAGGCGGCTGATTTGTTCGGACGCCAACGAACTGGGCCGGTAATTGTGAGTTGCTTGGTCCCCCAAACTCGGGATGTGTGGGGCATAGTCGGGCAAAATATTGCTCGCCATGTTCAACTCAGCGGGATTAAGCATCCACAATGCGCCATCATGATCCTCTCTGCTTTGGACTGCGAAATACAAGGCCACCAATGGGCTTTCGGTCCAGTCAAGCAGTCGAGTCGGCACGCGGTAGTGCTGCATTACAGTTAGCCATCCCCAATCGGAATCCGGGGGTGGTTGCAAAAGAAGTGATGCATTTTGCTTGAATCGGGCTAACAAATCCAATTCAATGCTGATCCCGTCACCCCGCCGCGCCAAAGTTGGAAGTAGTTTCCAATCAGCATTTGACTGGCCACGGTACCAACGAGGCGCTTCCGAAGGGGATTCGGACTTCAATAGACCAAGCAATTCGCCAATACTGTTGAACTCAATTGCCAATTCGAGTAATTCCTTGGGGTCCAGTTGGGCAATCGGTCATCGATTGAATTGTCCCCCGAATCGGATCCTCTCGTTCCGTGCGATTTTGTTGATCTCCGCCCCGGCACGCCGGGTGAGTCTGCCTTTGCGAAAAAGCGGACGCTAACCAAATGGCATTTAAACTCCGGAGCAGCCAGATACCACTAGTTGAATTCGAGATTTGCGTAGTGTGTCTCAGAATTGGGGTAAGCAATTGCTAAAAGCCGCCAACAAGCCTGAGAAGCTAGTCGCACCGGCCAGAGATGGCAATCGACTTCAAAACTCTTTGCTCCTGCAGCAGTTCTTGGACGAATTCGTGGAATACCTGGCCGAACTCTGCGCAATTGACAATTACGCCCGCCAAATAAACTCCGAGGAATTGCTCGCGTCGACCGATTGGAATGGGCTTTCTGACTACTGGGTAGAGGTTGGAAATCACATTCATCATGCAATGGAGTCGTATGATTCCCGGATTACTACTGAGGAAGTCAATAGAAACATTAGATCCAGAAACGTTTCTTAGATTTGGCCGGAATTGAGCGAGGCCCAGACTTCCCGGAGCCAACTGACGATCCTTCTGATCCGAATCCGCTCGTCAAATCCGGCTCACCAGGAGAAATGGAAGTCGATGATCCGGAGTTTGACGACTTTCTTCAAGGTTCCACAGATATTCGACCCTACTTTTCTACCGGAATCGCGCGAGTAAGGGCTGGTCCCCTCCCATCAGCTGACGAATATGCCAAATACGAACTTGCAACACCGGGGGCCGGCGAAGACATCCGCAATATGGCAAAGACAGAACAAAGTAATCAACACGAACGGCGAATGCGAAAACTCCGGAATGACTTTTGGCACCGAATCGCTTCTCTTGTCGTGCCTGCAGTTGTGATTCTTGCAGTTATTGCAATTGGGGGTTTTCTTGTCTATCAGGGAAGAAGCGTCGAAGGCCTAATCGGAATCTTGTTCCCGTTGGCGGGTGTATTAGGTGTCTTCGTTTATCGAAATCCTCGGCGAACGAATAGCAACAACGCATTTGACCGTTAGTCAAGAGCAACTGGGCGTGTACTACCGGCCTCGCAGATTGTTGAATTTCAATCCCGCCACCTCAAACTCGACTACAGTCGCCGCAAGAAAGGTCTAAAGTCCGCTCACAAGAATTGCGCAATATCCACCCCGAGATATCGCACAGTTCTACCGCTATTCAAATTGGCCGACAAGGGCGAGTTCGATACTGTTCGATTGCCCGTTAATCGACTAAATTTGCCGACCATTTTCAGCAATCCAACGATCGCAATCCAGTTGAATGTCTACGGTCTGGTCAGAATTCCATCAAATCGAGGGGCAAGAGGGAAACAATCGTGAATATCGACCAATACAAGAATGATTTGAATGCCCTCCTCGCAAAAGGCGGGCAATTGCTGAACGCGATTCAAAACGAATGCGCCCCCACCGAATTCGAAGCAGCGGCAATAGAGAGTATTGGCGACAAAGCTCAGGAGTTCATTGAGGCTCTACCAGCGTTTGCCGACGAATACCAAGCGTGGTATTCAGAAGCAAGGGCGTTGATTCGGCAATTGCTGCCCGACAGGCTCCAAGACTTTACGCGTTACTACGAAAAACCCAAATCGCGTAAAGATGTCGACTTCGAGAATTACACGATCGAAGATTATCTCCAGAGGCTAACGGTTACTCGGGCAGGGTCCTTGGTTGTCGGGCCCGACGCGGCGATTCCAAAATTCCGGCAACAATTGAGCATTGCAAATTCGATGCGTAGTCGCTTTGAAAGCTCATTGTTCGATCTGCGCCAGCTTGCGCAGGCGGACTTATTTGATTCCGAATTGGACTCTGCCAGGGAGTTAGCGCGGAATAAGTTCGCGCGACCCGCTGGTGTGGTTGGAGGCGTTGTCTTGGAGCGGCATCTTAATGGGGTATGCGAGCGCCACAAATTGACCGTGCGGAAGAAACACACAATCGCCAATTTGAACAACGCACTCAAGGATGCCAATGTCATTGACATTCCGCAATGGCGATCTATTCAACACTTGGCTGATTTAAGGAATATATGCGCTCATCACAAAGGGAGAGATCCGACGGTTGACGAAGCGCTCGACCTGATTTCGGGTGTGGATAAGGTGACCAAGACGATATTTTGAAACTGAATCGCGGTCGAATAGTTCCGATTCGCTGTTAGGTCGGTCCGGCCCAATTTGCCACGGATAAATGGCGGGCAGTGAAAGTCACGCGTCTCATACGCCAGGAAAATCGGTATCCAAATCGTTGATCTGCCACCACCTAGTACGAAACGACTATCTTTTTCTCAACTATCCGCGACGGGTTAAGCTGCCGCACTTTCGATAACCCGGATTATGCAAAGCGCCCAATTGCCAATGGAATTGGACAAAAAGGCCGGGCAAACCGCATCGATTCCAAGTAAATCGAAATGACGATTGCTAGCTCACTGCGTCCACAGGGCACCGTCTTTGTCGGGCAGAACGATCACCGCAATCTTCTCCGATGCGCATGTGTCAAGGAGCGGCCCGTCAGCAGTCGCTAGCGGCGCCCCGTACGATCGTGCCGTCTCGGCTGCCACGCAATCTGCGAGGCTAATTGCCCGTAAACGGCGATCGTAGTATCTAGCCCGCAATAAACCTGTATTCATCGCGATTTGAGAGCCAAGTTCGGGTGGGTCGGAGAGTCCGAGCTGAGCAAGATCGAGGACGGCTTCATCCTCGTCTACACCAGCACGCCTAACGAGGTTGTCAATCACCTCGGATATGCCCAACACTGTCAAAGCCGATTCTTCATCGTCGGCGATCAACGACTGCACGCGTGAGGCCGAACCCTCGCCTCTCAGAAATGCGAGTACTGCATATGAATCGAGGATGATCACCGGACCAGGTCTTGTGCCTCGTCATCCAATCGGGTTTGATTGCGAATCTGATCGGTGGGTGCCAACCGCTTGCTGTATTTCCCTCGGAGTGTGCCGAGTGCGTCATCGGGAAGTGGGCGCATCACAATGCGATCTCCCAAATCAACGACCAACATTCGACGGGCACCCCAGCGTTCGCGCGCCTTGGCCGGTATTGACACCTGGCCGTTAGCCGAAACCTTCATAACGTAATTGTTCGCCATTTCATCGCGTTTCATTGTATGTTGCTATCCCATCATTGTATGACTGAAATTCGATTTAATCGCACGAGGTCGATCTGGCCATTCAATTTATCGATCTGCCAGGCCGAACCGATTTAATGCGGACGAACGGGTCGTCCACAATTGCCGCGGCGCCATGCCTGATGTAGGAATCACGCGATCGTTTGCGTGTGCACCTTCACCGGAATATTGGGCACCCGGCCAAGCCTGCGGTCGGCTGTCAGCAACGGAATCCCGAATGCCTGCGCGGCCGCAACGTAATAGCTGTCGCAAGCCGAAATGTCGCGGATGTGGCGCCAGGCCAGCCGCGAAAGAGCTTTGTGCGGGATTCTCTCGACGCCCCAAACTTCAAGATCCTCCAAAGCTTCGCGCGCCCTGTGCTCTTGTAGCGCGCCATTGAGCACGGCCCTTCGCAATACGGACATCACTTCCGCGTCCAGCAGCTCCGGCGCATAAAGGTCGGCGCGCTCAACCACATCGGCGGCCGCCAGACCCGTTTCAGTCCTCAGCAAGTATTCGACTGCGATCGACGCATCGATGGCGAGGCGGTTCAACCCTCTCCCGGGTCCCAAGCACGACGTTCGTCGGCCAACAAGTCAGCGGCGGATATGCCCAGGTCCGTCTCGGAACGCTTTTCAAGCCGCCCTTTCCATTCGCGCATCGTCAACTCCCGGTCCAAAGCCGCGAGGACGATCGTGCTCATGGCGCAGTTATCTTCGCGCGCCCGACGCCGCAACCGCGCGTGAAGATCTTCTGGCACGTTTCGGACTTGTAGATAAGGCATGTAGTGATGCTATCACTACCGCACCAATTGGCAACGCAACTCGGGTTCCGAAATGGAATCTGATAATTCTTCCGGCGCTTGTTCTAGCCGCGGCGAACTCCATTTACGGCAATTTGCGGGGCCACGATCCGGCAAAAAAGGCGGAGTCCACGGCCGGACACCGGGAAGGATGCCGCGGAGTTGCCATTGCGGGCCCTGGTATCGGTAGAGGCAAATGCCATGTATGGCGCGATCTCGAGCAGTCTTTTTGAAGACAAAACCGGCGGGCGGGCGGAGAAGATCTTTCTCGAGATCGGGCCTACAAGCGTTCGCGTACGCCGGGGACACGTCGGCAGCGGCTGGTAGGAACGGAAAACAGCGAGTTTCCCGCTCCCGATTCTTCGTTGACCGCTTCGCTTCAAAAGGAGTCCACGGCCGGCATGATGCTCAGATACGGTGGCGTGGGTAGCGCGCGCATTCAATATGGAGATTGGAGGTCAGGGAACATCGGGAAGTGGCGGACATTTCGGGTCCAAAGCCGGGACCCGGTACTCAGGGCGGTGGCGGCAATTACATAGTCGACCAGATCGATTCCGGGGTGCGTCCGAAGGAACTGGTTGGCAAGCATTCCGGCTCTTTCAGCGAGCCCTTCGTCGACGGCAATCCAGCGGATGTTGTCCAGCAGTCGGCGGGTAGCCGGTTCCTCTGAAGCACGCATTCCCGCCAAGACTTCGATTTTGGTCAGTACTGACGCCGCCAGCGTCTCGCCTTCGGACAAAGCACGTCGAAGCGCAGCACGAGCCGAGTGGTCGCCACGAAGGTGATCGATTAACACCGACGTGTCGACCAAGATCATCGATCGTCTGCCAATCGGCGCTCCATGCCGCGACGCAGGTGCTCGACGTAGCTGGCTCCATCGATTTCGCGCCCAATCCAGGACGCAAAGCTCGCCTCAATGGCGCTGGCCAAGTCTTCGGCGGAAGCGGGTCCGTAACACTCAATGACCGCACGGCGTACCAACTCGGCCAGGCTTTGGCCGGAAATCTCGGACAATCCACGCAGCAGGCTGTATTGCTCGTCGGTCAGGGTTATCTGTGTTCGGTGGCTCATGATGTAATGCTACATCACCAACATCCTGCAGTTGGATAGGTGGTACTGCATTCGAGGGCGGAGGGCCGCGCCGAACAGTTGCGCCGGTTGGCGAAAACATTTGCAGCCCCGTGGTTGGGAACTTCCCGGGATTGGGCGTGCCGACTTCACGACCATTCCATGTTGGCTGACGCAGTCGCCGATTGACGTCACGCCGGAGGACAGCTGCAACGTCGGCGATCGGGTGGGGTGTGGACGGCCGCAGATGCGATCTCAAACGTTTCGCAGTTGCCCGGAAACGAGGCTGGACCAATGCAAGCTCCCAGCCAACGCCAATCGCGCGAACCCGGCATTCGATTGGAATGATCGGGGAGAAAATATTCGTTGCATCCACTGCCGGCATCCGAAGAAGGACGAAGAATTGGCCGGTATTCGCAAACCCTTTGCTCCCGCGCCGCACCAAAATCCCATCGCTTGGGAGCTTTCCGAGAACTGCTAACCCGCAAATGCCGAGTCGCCTTGCCAACAGAGATTTCCCAGTTATGCGAACTTGCCGCGCATTGATGGTGCGACCAATTCGGCATTGGCAGAGATTCGCGGTCGCTGCCCTGGCGGTGGTCTTGACACTGGGGCTGGCGGCGGCTTCGTGCACCCCCGAGGCACCCGCTGAAGATCCGGCCGCCATCGAGCCGACTATCGCGGCTGAGGTCGCCGACGGAGTGGTTCCGGAGATCCCTGCCGAACCCGAGAAACCCGAAGCGCTAGAGCCGGTCGAAACCGCCCCAGATGATGTGCCGGTTGCGGTGCTGGAGCCAGTGTCTGACCGGGCTGATCTGGGCGAGTTCAACGAATACGAGCCGGCCGATGTTGATCCGGCTCCGCTGAGTGTTGATGAAGATGTGCTGATCGGAATGCTGGACAACGGTCTCAGGTACTACCTGCGGAACAATGATTCGCCCGCCGAATCAGTGGAAATGCGCCTAGTGGTCGATGCCGGCGCGGTTCTGGATCCCGAAGGCGCCGAGGGCCTGGCGCATTACCTGGAGCACATGCTGTTCAACGGCACCGAGCGGTTTTCCAGGAACGAACTCATCCAGGCATTACGCAACATCGGCACCGATTTCGGCCCCGATCTGAACGCGTACACCAGCGCCGATGAGACCGTATACATGTTCGACTTCCGGCTCGACAACCCGGAGGCGCTGGATCTGGCCTTCGAAGTGCTCTCACAATGGCTGTCGGCCGCCACGATTCGGCCCGATGACGTGGAGGCCGAGCGCGGAATAGTCATTGACGAGTACCGCCTGCGCAGCGAATCCGCGTCCGGTCGAATCTCGGATTTCCTCGACGCGATCTACTACACCGGCAGCATCTACGAGGGGATGCACACCGGTGGTAGCGAGGACTCCAACGCGGCGATCACCACCGCGCAACTCCGCGAGTTCTACGAAACCTGGTACCGGCCCGACAACGCAGCCGTAATCATCGTCGGAGACCTGCCCGTCACCGAGATGGAGCAGAAGGTCGAGCAGTTCTTTGGCGGGCTGGCGCGGCCCGCGGATGCGATACCGGCTCAGCCCGAGCGGCACGCCTTCACGGCCGATTTCATCTCCGACCCCCTTACCGATGTCGTGACCGTGGCAGGTCCCCGGTTTTGGTACCAGGCGGATAGAGACATTTTCTTGTGGGAGGGCGCCGCCAGCTCTCCTGCAGGAGAGCTGGCGGCGAGGCTGATTTTGCGGCCGCCCGCAGTGCCCATGAACATGGCCGCCAAGCCGGCGATGAGGCCGACCAGCAGCCGGATGGCAACTTGCAGGTACCCCATCACGCCGCCGCCGCGATCGCTTCCAGGGGCGATAGGTAACCGAGCGCCGAGTGCGGACGCACGCTGTTGTAGTCGACCCGGAAGTGCTCCAGCATCACCCTGGCTTCCTCGAGCGTGAAGAAGATCTCGCGGTCCAGGAGCTCGTCGCGGAGCTTGGAGATAAAGGATTCAGCATAGGCGTTCTCCCAGGGTGCGCCGGGCTTGATGTAGACGGTTTTGACGCTGTTGCCAGATAGCCATTTCCTTATCGCATTGGCGGTAAATTCGGGGCCGTTGTCAGAGCGGACGTGCCCGGGGATCCCGTGGATGAGCATGAGATCTGCTATGACCTCGATCACGTCCCCGGCGGGGAAGGAGCGGGCCGCTCTTGCGCTAAGGGCCACGCGGGTGATCTCATCGACCACGGTAAGGATCCGCAGCGGCCGGCCGTCCTCGGTGCGCTCGTAGGCGAAGTCATAGGCCCAGACGTGGTTGCGGTGTTCAGGGATAAGCCGCGTGGAGCGCCCGTTCTCCAGCCAGAGGCGCGACTTCTTTACCTTGCGGACCGGGACTTTGAGGCCCTGCGCGCGCCAGATGCGCAATACGCGCTTGCGGTTCACCTTCCAGCCGGAGCGTTTAAGCAGCGCGGTGATGCGCTTGTAGCCGTAGCGGGGGTGCCGCAGGGAAAGCGTCCCGATCTCGGCGGTGAGGTTGTCTTCCTCGGGATCGGGTCTTGGGACGTAGCGCTGGGTGCGGCGGGATTGGCCCAGCACCCGGCAGGCTCTTCTTTCGGAGATCTTGAAGATCGCCCGGACGTGGTTAACGCACTTGCGCCGCCGCTCCGGGCTTAGAAGTTTCCTTAAGGCCCCTCTTTCAGGATCTGGTTGTCGAGCGTTAGATCGGCCACCGCGTGTTTTAGGCGCTTGTTCTCCTCGCGCAGGCGCTTGTTCTCCTTGGCCTCGGCCAGCGTCATTCCGCCGTAGCGGGATCGCCAGCGGTAATAGGTCTGGACGTTGACCGCCGCCTTGCGGCAGCTCTCGGCCACCGTGTCGCCCTGGGCGACGGTTAGCTCTATGGCCCGGAGCTTGTTGATGATCTGTTCGGGCGAGTACTTTCTTTTCGCCACTGCATTCCCCTTTCGTTGGAACCAGATTATTCACATTCCCTCTGGTACCAACTATGGGGAGCATGCCAACCGATCCCGACTACGGCTTCATTTCAATGTCGATCGACTGGCAGCTCCCGGCATGGCCTCCGAACACCGCCGGCGGCGACCGGCTGCGCTTCATGGAGGAGATCATCGCACAGATGCTGGACATCCGCCTTGACAGCGCGTTCCGTGCCGGGCTGATGTCCCAGGCTAGCGAGCCCTATATGGTCCTGTGGCAGCAGGCGCGCGGGCTGCGTCTGTACGGCACCAACCTGCGCGGTCCGGATCTCAAACAAGCGACAACGGACTATCTGTCGGTGCTTGAGGGCGCCGCCCACTACGGGTTCACTCAAGACGAACTCGAACAGGCGGTCAACGAACTGGGGACCGGACTCGAGGCCGAGCTTGAGCGCGCCGAGACCATTCAGAGTTCCGAGTATGCGGACGGCTATGTCTTGAACTTTGTCGGCCAGGGAGGGGTCGAGTCGACCGCCGATCGGGTGGCCCGGCTCGGCGCGCTGCTGGAAACCTTTACCGTCGAGGAGCTGTCGGCACACCTGCGCTGGCTCCTGAAGAACGCGCCGCCGCTGGTGGTTTCCCTCGGCGACGATCCCGCCAACGTGCCCACCACATTCGAATTGCAGGCTGCGATCGACGCAGTGGTTCCGGTGCCGCCGCCGGAGCCCGAAGAGTCAATCGAAATGCTAATGAGGGCACCCGACCCCATCCCTGCGACCCGCGAGCGTGCCCTGGATGTCTTCGAAGGCGCCTACGAGTGGGTTTTTGAAAACGGCTCCACCGTCGTGTCCGCGCCCAGCGACCTTGCCGCCAACCAAGTCAGCGTGAGCGCGCAGGGACTGGGCTGCTGGTCGCTGCTTCCAGTCGGCAGCTCCGCGCTGCGTCGCCACGCGACCGCGGCCGTCGCCGCCAGCGGAGTCGGCGAGGCTTCCCCCACCCAGCTCGATGAATACCTGGCCGGCACGACCGCGCAAGTCAACCCTTACATTTCCGAATTCACTGAGGGCTTCTCCGGCTCCGCGAGCCCCGACGACCTCGCAGACCTGTTCGCATTGCTGCACCTTTACGTCACCGAGCCGCGCATCACCCAGGTCGCGGCCAACGAACAGATCCAGAGCATGCAGACGCGCCGAACCGCCGCCGACAACTCGCCGCTGTGGATTGCCCTGCTTTCGATGTGGGCCGCCTATTTTCAGGACAGCCCATGGTTCACCTTCGTGGTCTCCAACGATCAGATCGCCGCCGCCACTCCCGCTTCCCTGCTCGAGCTCTATGAGATGCGGCTTGGGGACGTCGACGACCTCTTGGTAGTCGTCGTCGGCGACGTCGATCGCCAGACCGTGGCCGAATTGGCGACCAGGTACATCGGAACGCTGCCCGCCGGGTTGCCCGATTCGTTCGTGGATCACAATCCGGGCTTCCCGACCGGAATCCAGCGCATCACGGTCCCGGTCGCCGCCGGCTCCGGAGAAACCGGTCTGGACATGGCGTTCGGCGCCAGGGCTCCGGTCGCAGTCGAATCACTTGTCACTGGCGACGTCGTCGAGAACCTGATTGACGATCTGCTCACCGTCGCCGTTCGTGAAGAACTCGGCGAAACCTACTCGGTCGGCATTTCAATCTCGCCGAACATCCAATCCGGCACCTGGGAGGTCGTAATCCAAGCGACCGGCGCGGCGGAGATCCTCGAACAGAGCCTCGCCACCATCCTTGACGTCATCGAGGAATTGACCGTCAACGGCCCCACCGACACCGACCTGGACCAGGCGAAGTCGGTGGCGCGCGACGACTACCAGCTCGACAAAAACGCCGAGATCATCGGCCCGCTGCTGCGCCGCCGCCAACTCCATGACGCCCTGATCGGCACGCCGGAACAGCGACTTGTGGCACTGAGCGAAATCACAGCCGCCGACATCCAGCGGTTCGTGGCATTGGTTATCGACGTTGACAACCGAATCGAGGTCTTCCGCACCGTCGAATAGAGGAATTCCCGGCAGATCCAGCGCTTTTGGGCCTGCGTCGAACACCCGTCCCCGCCAACGCAACCGGAAGCGTCGCCGAATCGACCCGGCGCCATACCTGGCGTCCGCCCACCTACCCTGGACACGGGGCTTGGCGATTCGTGCCGGCTCCGCCGTCACATCGCCAGCTGGGTTACCAATGCCTGCGAGTCGGCGAAGTTCGACGCCCGAACGTCAATCTCTACCACCTGTCGATCACATAGTGGTCGGCCTGCGTGCACCCATGTTCAGGGGCCTTCGTCCACTTAGCCAGATGGACCAGCCCACCCGGTCAATGCACCCGCCGATCACCAATGCGGGGGCCCGTTCCAGCCGACTGGGAGCCGTCATAGCCTACCAGGCGGTGTTCCGGGTGGATGTCATTGCTCAGCGATTCCGTCACTAGTTAACTGCTCAGGAAAAATGTCACTCCCCGCTCCAGGTAGGGAAGCATGGCATTGGTTGAGCAACTACCCCGCGAACGGCGTCAGATCCTCGATTGCTATCTGCACCGCCAGATCGATTCCCGGCAGGCGGTAACCCTGCTGGGCGTGAGCCGGCGCCAGTTCTGGCGACTGTTGGCAGCCTACCGCGAGAGCGAAGAAAAATCCCTGGCCCACGGCAACCGCGGCCGCCGACCGGGCAATGCCACTCCAGCGGAAATCGCCGCCAGGGTGATCGCACTGGCCCGGAATCGCTACCCGGACGCCAATCACACCCACCTTGCCCAGCTGCTCTGCGAACGCGAAGGGATAGAGATCAGTCGCCAGACCCTGCGGCGGATCCTTACCGCCGCCGGTATCACCAGCCCCCGCCGCCGTCGTCCGCCCCGTCACCGGGTAAGGAGAGAACGCATGCCCCGCGAGGGAATGCTGGTCCAGATCGACGGCAGTCAGCATCGCTGGCTGGGCGACGAGCATCCCCAGCTGACATTGCATCTGGCGGTCGACGACGCCACCGGCAAGGTCCTGGCGGCACTGTTTAGACCCGATGAAGACACCTGCGGTTACTTCGAACTGCTCGGCGGCCTGATCAGGGAGCACGGCATCCCGCTGGCGCTCTACAGCGACCGCCACAGCGTTTTCTTGCCACCCCTGCGTTCCTCCCAACCCAGGCTGGCCGAGGGCGCTACCCAGTTCGCGCGGGCGATGTCAGAACTTGGGATACGGCGGATATTTGCCGGCTCGGCGCAGGCGAAGGGACGAGTGGAAAGGGCCGCCGGGACCTTCCAGGACCGCCTGGTAATCGAGCTGCGTCTGGACGGGGTGAGCACCCTTAACGGCGCCAACTACCTGCTGGGGTCGTTCATCGGGCGCTTCAACCGCCGGTTCGCGGTCGCGCCCGCACAATCGCGAAGGTAGCGCAGGTGGATATACAATAAGTATCCCAAGGGGGTGAAGATGGGCGTCAAATCGCACGTCTCTAAGTGGGGCTCGAGCCTTGCAATTCGAATACCTAAGTCAGTCGCGGAACAATGGGGAGTTGGTGAAGGGTCGGCAATTGAGATCGATCCGAGAGGGGAAGAATTGCTATTGCGAAAGCGAAGCTACGACCTTAACGAATTGATTGCGGAGATGTCCGAAGATCGCGATCACCCAGAGCAAGATTGGGGCTCGCCATTGGGCGCAGAAGAATGGTAGACAGCGACTTGGTTCCCGGGCGCGGCGATATCCTCTGGCTGCGCTTCAATCCGCAAACCGGGCACGAGCAAGCTGGTCGTCGTCCTGCACTGATTTTGAGCCCACGACGATACAACGAGCGATCGAGTGTGGCGTTGGCGTGTCCGATCACATCGCGAGCCCGGGGTTGGCCATTCGAAGTTCAGTTGCCGCCAAATGGGTCGGTCACCGGTGTCGTTCTGGCGGATCAAATCCGGAGCCTGAATTGGCGCACGCGAGAAGCTCAATTTGCGATTCGAGCGCCACGATTAGTAGTCGCGGAAGTTCTTGCGAAAGTGCGATTGCTGCTGGATTGAGTGCGGCCCGCGGGGCACGGCGCAATTTGCCGGCTTCAACGCCGAATTGAAGCTGGTCCAATGACGCTGATGGCGCTCAGCAAATATGCCATGTCAACTTTGTAACGGGTACTCGATACCGTTGACCGTATTCACATTCGACTTCTATGGCGACGGCCGCAAGATTCTGGGAATTTGCAGTGAATGCGCTGCAAATTTAGCAGCGCCCGCTACCACGACGGCGGATTGACAAGGCCCGGCAGCTCGTTTTCAGCATCACTGCGATGGTGCACGGTGGGTGTGTTGCCCGGGTGGGCTAACGCCCTTGGCTAAGTGTCCTGATGCCCATGAACATGGGTTAAGGAAAGTGTTGGCTAAGTGGACGATAGGTGGTGGAGATTGACACCCGGGCGGATGATTTCGATATCGACACCTGGGCCTAAACGATCGGAATCAATGCGCGGAGGAAGTTCGCGAAGACGCCTGCCGGCATCTTCATAGCGCATCCAAATTCACATGCTGCACAAGTTGATATACCGCTTCTACGAGGCGCGGCTGGAATCCGAAGTGCGCGGCGGCGCGATTCCGCGACATGTTGGCGTCCTCCCAGACGGGAACCGCCGCTTTGCTCGCAGTACGGGCCTTGCAAGCCTCGGCGCCGGCCACCGTGGCGGGGCCGACAACATTGAGCGTTTGATCGATTGGTGCGATGAACTGGGTATCCCGGTTATTACCGTGTGGGCGCTGTCAACCGACAACATGAACCGTCCGGCGGATGAACTCGATGCCATTTTCGAAATCGTCGAAACGCGCGTGGAGGCACTCGCCGAACAGCAGCGACGCTCCCCACTACCTCGCCGAATTCGCGCCGTCGGCCGCCGCGACTTGCTCCCGGCCTCCACAGTCGAGGCGATAGAGCGAGTCGAGCATGTGACTGCAGGCAATGAGGATGGAGACCTCATAGTCGCCATTGGATATGGCGGCCGCGACGAGATCGTCGATGCGGTGCGACGAATGATCGACGATCACGCCGGGCGCGGCGAATCCCTCAACGACCTTGCGCAGATGCTCAACGCCGACGAAATTGGTAGCTACCTTTATGCGCCGGACATACCGGACCCAGACCTTGTGATACGCACATCAGGAGAGTTGCGACTGTCCGGGTTCATGCTCTGGCAGAGCGCATTCAGCGAGTACTACTTTTGCGAAGCGTACTGGCCAGCCTTCCGCCGCATCGATTTCCTGCGGGCCATCCGCTCCTACGGCCAGCGGCACCGGCGCCGCGGCCGATGACTTGTCGACGCCGCGACGCCAGAGCCCTTTTTGCATTGACGGTTGCGAGAAGCCAGTATCAAGTAACTAGAGGACTGGAAAGCCCTCCATTTGAGCTGCAATCGCCAATCGCTCGTCATTGGTCACAAATTCAAGGGTCGCAGGGTTTCCGTCGGCGGCAATAAGCGCAGCCGCCAGCTGCAGAGCATCGGCCGCGCGCAGGGAATGTATTCGGAGGCTCCTGGTGGCAATTCGTTTCACCTGTTCAATCGGCGGAACCTGTACCCAATGAGATTCAAATTCGCTGAGTTTCGCCAGCAATTGGGAGAGGGTGGAACCGTCAACCAATCGTTCTCGTTCGAGGCGATTCAAAGCTGAAGCGCATTCAATCGCACTCCCCCACCAGGTGATGATGCCGGGGTCGCTACTGAACAAGCTTCTCCTTGCATCGGTCGTCGACTGATTTACCAGGAGCGGTACCAGGCCGGAAGAATCCCAGTATTTCACCGCGAGCCTCCGCGCTCTTCAACGATGTAGTCGCTCGCGTTTACGCCGTCAGGAAGCGTTGGGCGCGGAGCGGCCAGGAATTTTTCGACATCAATGGGCTTCGGGCCCGGAACTGCGAGCCCCCGGGCAGCCAGCGATTTGATTCGGTCGCCATCAGGCATATCGGCCAAGGTGCACGGATCGATTCGTGCCACTGGCGACCCGCGGTGGGTGATTACGATCGTCTCTCCTTGCCGAACTTCTTCGATCAACGCGCTCAAATCCGCTCGCGCTTGGCTGACACTCAAAATTCTCATTGTGCTGTTCAGCTTCTTTGTGTTCGCTAAGTTCGCGTATTCGCATTGTATTGACCGATCTTGAATCTGTGAGTTGATGATCGCGTCGCGTTTTTGCGGTACCGTACTCATCACTTCAAATCCCGGGCTTCAGCTTGCACCCTGGATGCGCAAAGCGGGTCCCCAGGAATTTCCGAATTGGGTTCCGCCCACCCGCCATGGAGGGGGCATTTCGAAGATCCCGACCGCGACTTGCGTCAGGCTATGCGATGCCGGCGAGCAGGTGAAGGGCCTGAGCGGCCAGTTCGTCCCCGCATCCCATTTGCCGGTGCCATTCGTCGATCCGTTCCGGGCGATGGTGCAAGTCCCGCCTGCCCTATCTCTCGCAGCAACCCTCGCGACAGACAAACCAAGCATTGGACGGGTAGGTTGACTGCGTTTGACCCGTTCACGGAGACCCGGTCGACTAGCCAAACCCGAGGCCCAATTCAACCAACCCAAACGCCGGTGATTCACGCATCAATGTACGCGGGCCGGTAAACGCGGATCCCTGGACGCCGCGATTGGCGCAGGCGCTCCTTCCGACGATTGACGAACGGCTTTCCAGTGTTCGCCGCTTGTTGCGATCGGCTACGCCACCCAGTGGGGCCAGATTCGTTGGCGAATTCGAATTTGATCAGGGAATCGTCGAGATTGCGCAAGGGGTAAGTTCCGTAAGTGACGGCCCAGCTCAGGGACTCTGGTTGGCCAGGTTGTTGCTACGCTTCGACGCGCGCTCGACCGACAACGAGCCACAGGCAGGCCCGAAGCAGCGCCGATCCACTGCCGCATTCGCTTGGCAAATCCTTCCCGCGCTAGCAGAAAATACAATCGCAATCGAAAGTGAGACCCGTTCTGAATGTCTGTTAACCGCAACGCGCAATTGACTGCAATCGCCCGCCAGGTTAAGCCCTTTCTGGTCGCTGCCTTGCTGTTGGCAATAGTGGCGGCGCTGCCATCAGGGGCGAATGCAACCAGCCCGGACTATTCAATTCCTGAAGGTTGGTTCTTCACTCAAGGTGGGGGCGACACGGCCCGCAGCGACGATGGATTCGCGGTGGTCGACGACGGGCAGGCGCAGTTTTGGACTTCGTTTCAAGCCAGCGGCGGGGTTGCGGCGGTGGGGTACCCCATTTCGAACCGATTCCAATGGGATGGGTTCGTTACCCAGGTAATGCAAAAGGCCGTTTTTCAGTGGCGGCCCGAATCTAGCAGCGTTGCCTTCGTAAACGTCTTTGACGACCTTTCCCGGCACGGTTATGACGACGAATTGGCCGAACTCTTGGTTCCTGAACCGGAAACGTTTGCGGACGAATTCGGACTCAGCTTCGGCGAAATAGTTTCCAAACGCACGGCCCTACTGGAAGCTGAACCGGCGTTTCTGGCCACTTACCGGGCGGCGTCTGATCCGCTGCAGATCTACGGATTGCCGCAATCGCGGGTGCGCGATTACGACGGGCTGCGCGCAATTCGCCTCCAGCGCGCAGTTCTGCAGATTTGGACCAGGGACTTCCCCTGGGCACGGGCAGGCACGGTCACAATCGCCAACGGCGGCGATCTGGCCAAGCAGCTGGGTCTCTTCAGCCAAGCGGCACCGGCATTCGAACCCGTTACGCCGCCCGAATCGCAGGCAGTCAGCGGGGTAATCCCGGAACAGAACACGGTCCGCGGCGTTCTGGCCGAGATTGCCGTAACCGCAGAGCGGGCCGAAGGGTACCAGCGCGGCGACTGGCGCCACTGGAGCGATCTTGACGGCGACGGCTGCGATACCCGCTGCGAAGTTCTGGCCGATGAGCGTCGTCCCGGTGGGGACTGGTATTCGGTCTACGACGGGCAGGAAACGGACAATCCCTCTACATTTGACATTGATCACCTGGTGCCGCTGGCGGAAGCGCATGAATCGGGCGGTTGGAACTGGAACGATCGAACCCGTGAGCTCTACGCCAACGATCTCGCATATGCGCACTCACTGATCGCCGTTTCGGCAAGTTCGAATCGCAGCAAGGGCAAGAGGGACCCGGCCGAATGGCTGCCGCCGGCAGCGGCAGCCCACTGCTTCTACGCAGAGGCCTGGATCGTCGTCAAATGGCGCTGGAATCTCAGTGTTGACCTGACGGAGAAGAATGCGCTGTCACAGATCCTCAGCGACTGCCCTGTAACTGCCATCAGCGATATCGCACCACCGCAGGCGGTAATCGAGGAGTCGATGGATTCTGCCGACACATCGACTGATTCTTCAGGCGCCATGGGTACTCAGCCTCCGGCGCGGGTCCAGATCGACTACTGCGATTCAGGTGCCGAACTGGTGCAGCTGAGCGGGCCGGCCGGCTTCGATCTGGGCGGATGGAAGATCAACGACCAAGGGCCGCGGTTCAGCCACACGTTCGCCCACGGAACCAGGTTGGGTGAAAACGGCAGACTCCTGATCGCCTCGGGGGGTGCGTCCGGAGACCTCAGACCCTGGGGCGGGCGCCATGTCTGGAACAACGACGGCGACGTGGCCACGCTCACCAATCCGAGTGGTCAGGTGGCCAGCACAATCAATTGCAATTGAGCTGATCCGGAACACCGGCGAGGTTTGATACCCAAATTTCGAACGTTGACACCCGGGGGCTCAATCCGGCGATGGTCGCGAGTAGTTAGCAGCTGCAGGGCAAATCGACCCGGCGGCGGGCGGCGAGTTCGATCAGGCCGTCTGGGCAGTCGCATCTGGGGCCGGTCGAAATCCGACTACGGAATGTACTAATTGCGGCCGGATCACCGAATCGGGCAGGTCTCCCGGTCGCCAATCCCTAGACAGCCTCAGATGGTCGCTTTCGCCTGAGGCTTGACCTCGACGCACACGCGGGTCGATAGCACCAGTGTTTGATAGTCGTATGCTATATTTCACCCACGAACAAATAGCGAACGTGGGAGAGCCGACGTGACCAGTGCGCTGCCGCTTGAGAACGCGGATCCAGGCGCCAATCAAACACCCGCGCCGGGTGAAATTCCCGTGCGCGCGGTCCTGGTGCTGACACCCGATGCGTCGGTCGCTGATTCAATCCTGCATTCGTTGCAGCGTCGGCGCGCCTGTCGGTTGCTGGCGTGGGTCCAAGACGCCGACGCCGCCGTACGTCGAATGGCGGTTGAGCGATTCGATCTGGTCGTGGTGGCCGGGGCGGGGGCCGAACTGGCATTGGCCTCTGTAAGGCGGCTCCGGGCCTGTATGGGAACGGCGCGAATCCTGGTGGCACTAGACAGTGTTCCGGCACCAGTGACCATCGACGAATTCGTCCGCACGGGTGCGAGCGGGTTGATCGACTGTGCGCGAGGATTTGCGGACCTGCCTGCCGCCAGCCGGGTAATCGCTCACGGGCATTCGATATTCCCGCGTGGCGCGAGCACCGATCGGTCGGCGTCACTTCCTCATCGGGAAGTCGAACCGGAAACGCTGTCGGAGCGTGAACGCCAAATCCTGGAACTGGTGGCCACCGGCCTGACCTCGCAAAAGGTTGCCGACGAGCTTTATCTGAGCGTGCACACCGTGGAGAAATACCTCAGCGTCTGCTACCGCAAGTTGCAGGCGGCCAATCGCGTACAGGCCTGCAACATCGCCCGTCACTACGGATTCATTTGAAGTGTGGAACACGATCGATTCCGCGGATGCGGCGATCAGCGGCCGCAGGGCGCGCCGACGACTGCTTAGGTCCTGCCTGTTGGTCGCCGTCGGGGCGGTTGCATTGGTTTTTATCTATCCTGAGTCGGTAGCGGCAGCCGATATCGTGGCCGAGGCGAGCGGATCAGATCCGATCACGTTCGCGGTCAATTCCCTCAAGACGTTCCTGGCCACAATCGCGACCGTGGTGGTGGCTGCGTCAATCGGTTGGAAAGCGGTCATGGCCTGGTCGGCCGGGAGTGTAGAAGCCCAGCGCGATGCGCAGCGATTCGCGTTGCAGTCGCTGGTGGTCTACGGGCTGGTGATGGCATTTAATTTCGGCCTCATGCAGAGCGCGGTCGAATATCTGGTAAGCACCATGGGCGGGCGCGCCTGAAATCGGTCTTGATCGCCGCCGACGTCGAAGATGCGGCCGGCCGGCTTTGTCTGCTCGGCTTCTACGTGCGGCCACGCGAACTAGTGTGGTTTACCGTCGCGGGGAGCGCCGAAGCGCTCCTGGCCGGATTTGCCGCTTCGGCGGGGTTTTCGCCGCCCGCACTGTCGCTGCTGGCGGTCCCGATCCTGTCCTGCTGGGCAGCGCTCAAGCTCCGGATTGGTGGAGCCGTGATCGAGCGCTGGCTGCTGGACATGGGGTTATTTATTTTGCGGGGGCGCATTCTGGCGGCGGGCGATTCACCGCAGCAAATTGCTACCTGCCGTCGGCGGATCCAGTTGGACTATCTGATTGATCGCCCCGGCCGATCACTGGGCCGCGGGAAGCGCACCGCAAGGGGATTTCGGTTTGAAGTCGGCGCTTGAGCGGTTGCTGAAAGCCGACCGCCTGCCGGTATTGGACGTGGGCGTGCGCCGTGTCACGGACGAATTCATCGAACGCCGCGATGGGGTTCGTGTCGCCGGCCTGGCGCTGGGGCCTATGGATCTCGAATCGCTCGATTCAGAACAGGTCGATGCCGCCAGCGCCGCGATGGCCGCCTTTCTGGCAGGCCTTGAGGCGCCGGTCCAGCTGCTGGTGAGCAATAACCGGTTCGACGCCGATCGCTATTTTGCGCAGACGACAGCCAGGTGGCGCTCGGAATGGTCGGCCAAGATCGGGCTGCGCGCTAAAGCATTGGACGACGACTCCGATCGCTCCGGCTGGATCTGCCGAATCCGTTCCGCCGCCGCCGAATCCAATTTGCGGCAGATCCGGGTTCGGCTGTTACTGCCGGCAACCTCAGATTCCGCCGCCGGCAGCGGTGCATTGGCCGCCCGGATTGAAGGAGTCGGGGCGGCCATCTCACAGGCCGGTTTCAGCTGGCGAACCATGAGCGGGCTTGAGTTGATTCTGGAGCTGGAACGAGCGTTTTTTGCCAGCGGGTCCATTCTGGAAACCTCGCTTTCGGCCGGCGGCCCAATGCAGCTCTCGGCGGGGCTGGAGAACCTGGCTTTCGATCTGGCCGATCCGCTGCCCGAGTGGATCGAAATCGGGCCCCGGCACATGCGACTCCCGCGACCTGA
The DNA here is from genome assembly GCA_965217845.1 of Chloroflexota bacterium. Lineage (GTDB taxonomy): Bacteria > Chloroflexota > UBA11872 > UBA11872 > VXNJ01 > VXNJ01. Next base: position 774,064 of record OZ244573.1, on the reverse strand, counting down.
CGGCGAAAGATTTCTGGCGGCCGGTTACGTGCGCGCATTGCCCCGGGCGGTTAGTCCGGGGTGGCTGGCATTGCCAGCAAGGTTCGATTTCGATATGACCCTTTCGCTGCACATCAGCCCGTTGCCGGATGCCGAAGTCATGCGCCGGCTGGCGCAGTCGGAACGCGAAATCGCCGGGGCGCTCGATGCTGCGGCCGACGCCGATCCGGTCGCCGCGCGCGAGCAGCGCTGGCGGGCCGAAGATGTCGGCGCGCTGGCCGAGGCGATGCGCAGCCGCGAGCGCTATTTCAAGCTGGGCGCCTACTTCATGGTCGGGGCCGACGGCCGAGAGGACCTGGAAAAGCATCGCCAGGCACTACGCGCCGCTCTGGCCGCGAGCGGACTGGTCGGATCCGATGCCGTCGGGTACCAGCAGCAAACCTTGCACTCGATCTTGCCGCTGGCGCGCGAGCGCTTGGTGCGGCGGCGCGGGTTAACCAGCGCCCCGCTCGCCGCCGCCCACCCCGGCAGCGGCCGGGGGCGGATCGATTCGGAGGGCTGGCTGCTGGCCGGCTGCGGCTGGGACAAGGGCCCGGCGGCCCCATTTGCGTTCAATCCATTCGCACCCGGTTATGAGAACCCGCACGTTGCCGTGCTGGGCCAAAGCGGCGCCGGCAAGACCCACCTTGCCCGGGCCATCGCCTACACCGCCTGGCTTTCCGGGGCCGAAGTAGCGGTGATCGATCCCAAAAACGAATACGCGTCGCTGGGCCGGCGATGCCGGGGATCGGCGATCGCCCTGGAGCTGGGCGGGGGAGCGGCCTTGAATGTCTTTGACGCAATCGGCGCCGATGAACGCTCCTATGCGGGTGGCGTTGCCGAAATCGCCCGTTTCTGGCGCGCGGCGCTGGGGCGAATGAGTGATCATCAGGCTGCCATCCTGGCCACGGCCATCGAAAAGGTTTGTCCGCCCAATCACGGCGGACGTAGCCGCCGACCGGTGGCCAGCGACCTGGCGGCCGAGCTGGCAAGCGACCATTCCATCGACGGCGCCGGGCGCGCTGCCGCCCAGGACCTTGCGCAACGGCTGCGGCGCTATTGCGGACCGGCGTTGGGCCGGCTGTTCTCGGCCCCGACCAATGTAACCCTTGACAACGATTTCCTGCTTTTTGAACTGGCCGGACTGCGCGCCCAGGATGTCGATCTGTTCTCTTTGGCCGTCCGCCAGGCCCTGCTCGCGTTGACCCGCTGGATCGAGCGCCCGGCGGGGCGGCGATTGATCCTCGTCGATGAGGCCTGGTGCCTGCTGCATGAGCCGGCCGGGGCCCGGTTTCTGCTCGACCTTGCCAAGACCGCGCGCGCCCGCGGCGCCATGCTGCTGCTGGTCACCCAGGACGCGGCCGATTTTGCCGCCAATCCACTGGCCCGTTCGGTGCTTGCCAACTGCGCCGCGGCGATTATCTTCCGCCAGCACCGGGCCCATGCATCGGCGCTTTCCGAATTGTTCGATCTGGACTCGGAGACGGCAGCGCGAGTCTCCACGCTTGACCGGGGCCAGGCGCTGGCGGCGCTGGCCGGAGGCGAGCGGGTCGCGATCGAGGTTTTTGATCACCCTTGGTGAAGCTGCTCGCAGCTGCGGTGATTCTGGTGGCGCTGCTCGGTTCCCCTTCAGCGGTAACTGCCGCTGAACCGGGCGATGAACCCCCTACCCCACCGTCCATACCGCAAACCCCCACCGACCTGCTGCCGCTGCCCTGGCGCGATCCCGGCCTGGCTGCGGCGGTTGCCGGCGCCGGTCTGGTGGGCGAGCTAACCCGCGTAATCAGCGGACCGCTGGACTGGGTTTGGGCCTATCTCTTCCTGGTTCCGGACGCGATCGATCCGGCCCGTGCCGACCAGGTTGACGCGGCCCTCGCCCGGATCGCTCCGGCGGGACTCAGCGATCCGATCTTCAGCGGTCGCGGCGCCGCCCTGGCGGTGCGGCAGTCCTGGGAGCGTTCGCGCGAGCTGGCGCTCTCCTCGCGCCTGCCGTTCCTGGGCCTGGTGCTGGGCGGATTCATTATCTGGTCGCTGGCAATGCTGTTTCTGGGTCGGCCGGTCGATGTCCCCGCCGCCGCCGGCCGATTGGGTGTGGCCCTCATCGGTTCCCTGGCCTCCTATCAGTTTGTAGACGCGATGCTGCGCGCCGATGACCTGCTGGTGCACCTTTTTGCCCGCATTGGTTCCCAGGACGCTCTGTTGGGGACGCCGCGGGAGCTGATCACCGCCTGGGAGTGGGGCACCGACGCTGACAGCCTGGTTGACATTGGCGGCGCGTTGTTGCAGGGAGTATGGTTCGGGATATTCCGCGCCTTCCTGCAGCTGCTTTTGTTGATCGGGATGGTGGGGATTGCGGTCCGGTTGCTGGTGCGGCTGGTCTGGATCTGGGCCCTTACGGTGGTGGCCCCGCTGGTGCTCACGCTGGCGGTGCTACCTCCCGCCGCCCGGTTACCCCAGTTGTGGCTGCGGCGGCTGCTCAGGACCGTTTTTGAAAAGGCGGCCCTGGTCCTCGGGCTGTCGGTGAGTTTTTCGGTAATCGCGCTCCAGCCGCCGGGCCTTATGAGCGTGCTACTGGCGATCGTGGCCCTGTTCGTTGCCCAGGCCCTACCGGGATTCCTGCTCGATTCGTTGGCCGGCTCCGCGGCCCAGGGCGGCCAGGCAATCTTGGGACGGTTGTCAGCTCCGGCATCCGGATGGCAAACCGCCCGCAAACTCTGGCGTCGCGCCCGTCCCGGTCCGGTATAGGACTCCAGGCTAGACGAATGCTCACCCTCGGGCTGCTGGGTCGCATCGCCCTGCACATCACGCTGGCCCTCGCCGGCCGGCCACGGCGGCGCCCGGCTGTCATTGACCACGATGCCAGCGGTTCTGCATACCTGCTGCTGGCCGTCCTTGCTGCCGTTTTGCTCCTGGCAGCACCCGGGGTCCTGATCGCGCTTTTGGTCGCCGGGATTTCGAGGCCGCCCTGACCGCGGATAAAGCCTCAAATCCCGGTCTTGAGGCGACCGCCTACTTTGCAATAGCGCCGGTTTACGAAAGCATCCTGCCGCTGGATCCTGCCGCTGGCCGGGACCCGCAGGCGGCCCTGCACGCCGCCCTGTCCGGTCTGCGCGAGGACGAAACCGTGGAAATCCGGTTCCTATTCGCGCCACCGGCCGCATCGGCGCGGCGCCAATGGCGCGAAGCGATCACCAGATTCCAATCCGGGAACCGGCCAGGGCGCTACGGGCGGGTGGCCGCGCTCCTTCAGCACCTGCGCTCGTTTCTCCGAAACCTGGCCGATCTGCTGCTGGCAGCCCCTACGGCCAAACCCATCCAACGCCGCGATGAGTTGGCCCAACTGGTTAGCCGGCGCGCCCATCAGCCGCTCCTGGTGGGGGCGGTGCTGGTTCGGATTCAAGCTCCAGCGGCCCGCCAACCCAAGATAGCTGCGGTACTCGGTGAGACGATTTCGCAATTCGGGTCATCCTGGAATCGGCTCCAGATGCTGCCGCTTGAACGCCGCCATGCCGAGCTATGGTTCGACGGCTGGCGCCTGCCAAATCCGGCTCGCTGGCTGTTGACCGCCGACGAGGCCGCCGCTTTGAGCGAGCTGCCGTCGGCGCGGGCGCGCGATCCCAATCTCCAGCGCGCGCCGGCCGGGCAGGTCCCGGCGGCGGCGATGGTGCCGGTGGGCGAAGGGCTTTTCCTGGGCTGGCCGCGGGCGGGGACGGCAGACCCGGATGGGCGCCTCGGGCTTTCAACCGAAGACGCATTAAAGCACGTTCTGGCGGTCGGTCCGACCGGAACCGGAAAGAGCACATTTCTGTACTGGTACGCCCTTGCAGCGCTGCGGGCCGGCCTTGGCCTGTTGCTGCTGGACCCCAAGGGCGATCTGGCCGAGGCGGTTCTGGATGCGGTCCCGGAGGAGCGGGCCGAAGATGTGGCCTTCCTAGACTTTGCCGATACGCAGCGACCGATCGGGCTCAACCCGCTGGCAGTGACCGATCCGGCCGCCGCCGACCAGACCGCGGCCGCAGTGAGCACGATGATGCGCGAGCTGGTAACCGGCGAGGGAATGCAGTGGGGGACGACGATGTCGCAGGCTTTTGCCTACGGCTTTAGGACCCTGGCCGCCAATCCCCAGATCGAACCCACCATGCTCGATCTGGAACGATTGTTCTTCGATCGCGAGTGGCGCGCCGGGTTGCTCGACAACGTCAACGATCCATTCGTGGCCGCCTACTGGGCCAACCAGGTCGATCAGATGGGCGAGCGCCAGTTCGAGCTCAATTTCGGATCGGCGTTGCGACGCATGGCGCTGCTGGTAAACGACCCCCGCATCCGCAACATCCTGGCCCAGGCGTGCCCGGCGGTGCGCTGGGACCGGGCCCTGGATCGATCCGGAATAGTTCTCGTGAACCTGGACCAGGCCGACAACGCCCTCGGGATTGCCGGATCGCGGCTGTTGGGCAGCATCATCGTCACCCAGTTCTGGCAGGCGGTGCTGCGGCGCCCGCGCCAGCGCCGGCCGGCATTTATATTTCTGATCGATGAATTCCAGGAGTTCTTGGATACCGGCCGCAACATGGGGGCGTTTTTCGAACGCGCCCGCAGTTACCGGGTGGGGATGTGCATCGCCACCCAGTCACTGGCCCAACCGCGCCTGCGCCCGGTCCGGCGGACGGTGATGATAAACGCCCGCACGCATGTGGTGTTCGGCGGGTTGCGCGACGAAGCGCGGTATTTTTCCCTGGCCACCGAACCGACATTTACGGCCCGCGATCTCGATCGCCGCGAAGCATTCCAAATGACGGTCTCAACGCTGGTCGACAACCACCCGGCACCGCCGTTTTCGGCCCATGTGGCCCCGCTCCCAGCCCCGGATTCCGAGCGCCTCGGCGCCCGCCGTCAGCGCGCCCGGCAGCTGTTCGGCGCCGATCGAGCCCGGCTCGAGCATCGCGTGCGGGAGCGCTACGGGCCCCGGCCGGCCTGAGTCCCCAAAACCCACCGATACGGATTTCCCTCTGGCCCCGGCCGGCCGCGGCGATGGAGGATCTTGCCAACGCCGGAAGATCGGCGTGCCCCTCTCGAAATGGAATCACATGCTCCCGCCCGAATTGGCATTGGCCGGTATTTTTGCCGGCAGCGCCCTTGCGCTGGCCTTGACCGGTTTCCGGATTGGCCGAATTGGCGCCGCCGGCAAAGCGCCGCCGGCACTTCAATTCGACCTTTTGCCGCCAACCGACCACGATCGCCCGGCCAGGTTGATGCTGGCCGATTTGGCCCGCTCAAGCACCCTTGCGGCGGTGCCGGGGCCACGGCTTCTGGGCCGCGATCACCTGGCCGCATTCGGTCGCGCGATCTGCGTGAGCTCCCGCGCGATTGCCTATCGCGACTTTGCCAACGGGGCCTGGGCGGATGCGCACGCAGCCCGCCTCGAGCACTTTTATCCCGGAATCCGGGTCATTCCCCGCGAGGAGGGATCTTGCTAGATCGGATCATTCTGCGCCTGCGCATTCGGATCGGCCATTTTCTGGCCGACGAGCGCGGGTCTGCTACCGAATACATCATGATCGCCGGGCTGGCGGTCATCGTCCTCGGCGCCGCCGTGGTGGCCTGGAACGAAGGTCTCACCACGTACATCGAAGACATGCTGGACGACCTGCAGGACCTGGGCAGCTGAGAGCGATCTGCTGCCTGGGCGGCGAGCGCGGCAGCGCCGCGACCGAGGCCATCCTGGTGCTCGCACTGCTGGCACCGCTATTTGCGGTGATGATCGCGCTCGGAGATCTCTGGGCCGATCAGGTCGCGCTGGATCACGCCGCCGCGGCCGCTGTGAGGCGCGCCGCCGCGGGCGGCGGAGATTCGCCGCAGCTGCGCGCCAGCCTCTCCGCCGATCTGGCGGCCGCCGGCCTGCCGGCCGGATCGGTCGCAGTGCGGGTTGATCCGCCGAATCCGGCCTGGCAGGAAGCGGTGACGGTCCGCCTCACCCTGCCGCGCCGGGTCGCGGTGCCGTTGCTGGGGTCCTGGGACCTGCAGCTCGCGGCCCAGTTTTCGGCCCGTACCGAGGTCGGCGAGGTGGCGCCGTGATTGCGCCCGGGCTGCTAGGCGAACGCGGTTCGGTGAGCGTTCAGGCGCTGCTACTGCTGGGAATATTCATGCTCCTATTGGCATTCGTGGCCGAGGTCGGTGCGCTGCGCGCCAAGACCCTCCGGCTGCAGTCGGCTTTCGATCGCGCCGCGCTGGCGGCAACGGGGGCAATCGACCCGCAGGTTTTGGCCGACCGGGGCGAGATCGCCATCGATTCCGCCGGCGCCGACGAGGTCGCACGACGTTATCTGATCGCCAACCTGACCCCGATCGAGGGTCTGCTCGCCGATCAGACGGCCGCCGAGGTCGCGGCCGGGATCCAGGTGGAAACCCCCGCCGCACCCGATCCCTCGGTAACGCTGTCCGGCGACATCACCCTGCCCAGCGGACTGCTGGCGCTCATCGGTGTCGGCGAGACCGTCACCTACCGAATTGAGTCTTCATCACAGCTGAAAGGACCCTAATTTGGCTGGCAAGATCATCTGGCCGCTGGCCGTCGCTGCCCTCCTACTGGCGGCCGCGCTCGGCGGGATATGGCTATCGGGCAAATCCGATCCGGAAACTGCCTCCGTTGCCGGGTTCGGACCCGAGCCCGGGGTTGCGACGTCGCAACCCCGGGTGCTTGCCCCGGTGGACCTGCAGATCGCTTCCCAAGACGGGGACGGACCGTTCCAACTGGCGGTGGGCGATGAACTGCAACTGCTGGCCTCAGTCGAACTCGAGGACGGCAGCGTCCGCCGCGATGCCCCGATCACCTGGTCCAGTTCCGATCCCCAGATCGCAACGATCGATGCTGGCGGGTATCTGCGTACGCTGCGCGCCGGCGAGGTACAGATCGAGGCGCAGCTGGCTCCACTGACGGCAAACGTTCAGATCAGCGTTGCCGGGTAGCTCGCTGAGGGCGCCCTTCGCGCCCGGAATCGGCCGGGGCGTGGCCCTGGCCACGGTCCTGGCGATGCTGCTGGCCTGGGTTGCTGCGCCGTTGGTCCGCGCCGACCACGGCGAATGGCAGAGCCGGCAGGTGTGGATCGACCCGGTCCTGGAAGAACGCACCCGCGTGATTCCCGGGCGCTGGATCGAGGAGCGAGTCTGGGTTCCGCCGCAGACCGTGTCCGAGGAGACGACCGTCACCGTCCCGGTCGAGGTCGAGTACCAGGTTTTTGTGTCCGACGGTCACTGGGAATTGCTCCACGTTTGGGTTGAAGCCCACGAAATCGAATGTCAGACCGTGTGGCAGTGGTACCAGGATTGCTCGGACTTCTGGGGCCCGTGCACCTGGGTTTACGGACCTCGCGAGCAATGCGAACGGGTCGACACGTCGTACTTCGAGCTGCAACGGCGCTGGGTTGACACCTCTTACTGGGATACACGCACCCGGACCGAATATCAGCAGCAGACCCAGACGGTAGATCGCATCATCCCGGGGCGGTGGGAGACCCGCAGCCGCTGGCAGCCGGGGCGCACCGAAACCTACTGGCACGAGGTTGAACCGGGGCGGTGGGAGACCGCTCAGTTGTGGGTGGAACTCCCTCACGAGGAGACCTTGCCGATAGAAGTCCCTCAGGGCTGTCGCCCGACGGGAATCTACAAGGTTTCCAACAACTACGTCGGCAACACCCAGTGGACCGATTCCCACGGGACCATTCACTATGGAACCGAAACTTCCAGCGACCCGAATCCCTGGTGGGCGGTGAACCTGGGATCGGTTTCCAAGGGTCGAACCAGCCGCTTCGACGCGATTGCCTTCAACGGACGCGGGCGCGGCGCCGACGGCCAGTTGCTGGCGGGGCGCTTCTACCGCAATTACCTGCCCAACGGCGAGTGTTTTGACCCGGTCAGCGTGGTCTTCTTCCAGGACGACACGGTTGTCAGCGGAGACCTGGATCAGATCGAGCCGCCGGAGCCGACGGCAACTCCCGATCCCGGCACGGAAACCGATCCGTCGCCGCCCGATCCGGAGTTAACGCCAACGGTGGAGCCGGTGATTGGCGAGGGAACAGATCCCACGCCTACGCCCAGCCCACGCCCCACCATCGCCCCGGACCCGCGCCCCACCGAATCGCCGGAGCGCCCGGTCGGCCCATTGCCGGCACTCGACCCGAACGGGGATTTTTCGTTCGCGGTCGTTGTCGAGGGGTCCGAGACCGTAATCGGGTCGGGACGAGCGCGCGTCGAAGTCCTGCGTGGAGGCCCGGTCGAGATATACCTGCTGCCGCTCCTTGAGCCACCGGTCGGTGACCCGGCGGCGGTGGTAACGTTCAGGTCGTGGCGATTTGAGTCCGGCCCCAACGACCACCCGCGGGGGCCGGCGGCGGGGACCGATCACGGCCCACTGCAGCCCTTGCGACTGCGCCTGGACTCGCGTCCCCCAACCGGCACCGACTGGCACCGGATCCAGCTCTCGGCCCGCGTCCAGGTATTGGGGAGCGATGGCCGGACCGAATCATTTGAGATGCCGGTTGCGCTGCTGGTGGCAGTCCATTACCAGGCGATCGCATGAAACAACATCTGCTTGTACGCGCCGGCCTGCTGGCGGTTGCCCTGCTGCTGGGCATCGCGGCACTGCTGATGGTCAGCGCCGAAAGACGCCAGTCCCAGGTGCTGGTCCTGGCGCGCGACGTGCCCGCCGGGCAGCAGCTGGCAGCGTCCGACCTGCAGCCCAAGAGCGTCCCACGCGGGGCGATTCCGCCGGGGGCGATTCAGGATCCGGGAGCGGCAATTGGCAAGTTTGCCCGCGGACCATTGCCCAATGGGCAATACCTGGTTGCCCAGAATCTGCAAAGCGACGCCGCGCGTTCGCTCGCCGAGTCAAGCTTTGCGGTGCCTCCGGCATGGTCGCTGGTAGCGCTGCCAATGGAATTTGAACACGCGCTTGGTGGGGCGCTTGCGCCCGGCCAGGCGGTGGATGTGTACGCGGTCTTGAAGCGCTCCAGCGGACCGGCCGAGATCCTGGCCCCGGCGGCGCGCCTGGTCGATGTCCGAAGCGCTGATGGCCAGAGCCTGGCGCTGGCGCGGCCGGCCGATGTCGACGCCGACGAACCGATCGGTTCGGTGTTGGTGGCGGTTCCCCGGGCCCTGCTCGCGGGAATCATCGCGCGGATCGAGAACTCCAATTTCATCCTGGTGACCGCGGCCGGCTGGCCCAGCTGAAATCCGCTGACACCGGGACCGGAGAATTTGAGTCCCAAATCGATTTCCTGCGCGAGCAGCTGCTGGCGCAGGTAGCCCCGGAGCTGCTCGACCCCTTCCGCGCGCAACCGGACCAGCGCCGGCAGCTGCGTGAACTCATCACTGAATTGCTAAGGCAATGGGACCCAGCGAAAAACATCGGCGCGGAACGGATTGAGGAGCTCCTGGCTGAACTGGTTGGCCTGGGGCCACTGGATCCGCTGCTATCTGATCCGGCGATCAGCGACATCCTGGTAAATTCCCCCGATGAGATCTGGGTCGAACGCCGCGGCCGCCTGGAACGGGTCGGTGCGGGATTTAGAAGCCGGCAACATCTCTCGACCCTGATGGAAAAAATCGCCGCGTTGGTCGGCCGCACGTTGAGTCTGCAGACCCCGTGCGTGGATGCGCGCATGGCGGACGGATCGCGCGCCAATCTGGTTATCGCGCCGGTGGGCGGGCCGTGCCTATCGATCCGCCGTCACCGCCAGGAATTGCGTGCCCTGCATGGCAACGCCGATTCGTGGGTGGCCGGCGGCGGAATGAGCGCTCAGATGGGCAGGCTGTTTGCCAAGGCGGTGGTGGCGCGCTGCAACTTCCTCGTCGCCGGCGCCACCGGCGCGGGCAAATCCACCCTGCTGGCCTCGCTGCTGGCACACGTCCCTGCAAGCGAACGCCTGGTCGTCATAGAAGACACCCTGGAGCTACCGATCGCCCCCGGCGGGCATGTCGTGCGGCTCCAGTGTGTGCACGATAGCCGCGGCGCCAGTTCGGGTAGGCGCCGGGTTGACCTGGCCGACCTGGTGGTCAATGCCCTGCGGATGCGTCCGGACCGGCTGGTGGTCGGCGAGATCCGCACCCCGCGCGAAGCCTACGTTACCGTCGAGGCCCTAAACACCGGTCATCCCGGCTCGGGCTCGACCATCCACGCCGACGGCGCCGCCGATGCGTTAGGGCGGCTGGAGATGCTTATCCGGCGCGAGCACGGCGGATTCACCGCAACCGACGTACGCGAACCGATCGCGCGCGCGTTCGACTACGTAGTCCATGTCGCCCGCCTGGAAAACGGACGGCGGATCGTGCGCGAGGTCGTCGAACTGGCCGGCATGCGCGGCCAGGACTACGACCTGCGTCCGGTGATCGGCTGGTCAGCCGGTGGTGGATTCGAACCCTGCGGGCAGTACCGGATGGGATCGCGGGCGCGGGCGCGATTTCGTTCGCTGCGCGAACGCGCCGCCTGACATGACAGATCCCTTCGGGCTGGTCGCGCTGGGAGTGTTCATCCTGCTGCTGGGTGCGACCGATCTTCCCGAAAGGTTGCATCGGTCATCGACATTGCTAGGAATCGCCGATTTCTTGGAGCGGATATCGCGGGCCAACGGTCTGCGCGGCGGAAACGGCCCGGTGCTCATCGTTTGCGCGGTTGCGGGGGCGCTGGTGGGGAGGTTTGCTTGGACATATTCGATCCAGGTGGCTCTGGTGGCCGCTATCGCAGCCGCACTGGCTCCGGTGGTCGTCCTCTGGCTTAGAACCGCAGCGCACGAGCGCGGAATCGAGCGCGAGGCAATCGCCTTCGCCCGGCAGCTGGCCGCGCATCTTGCCGCCGGCGAGAACCTTTACGCATCGATTCGCCAATTGGAGGGCGACCGCAGCGGTCCGGTGCAGGAAGCGCTGGGGTTTGCAGCGGATGAATTTCGGCTCGATCGCCCTCTTACGGCCGCGCTGGCCGCCGGGGCGGGCCGGGCCCGCCACCCGTCGTTGTCGCTGCTTTTAACGGTGCTTGCGCAAGTGGCGCAGCAGGGCGTCCAGGGCCAGGCGGCGGCCGATGTTTTAGACCTCGTCGCCCGGCAGATGGAGCAGGTACTTCGTGCGCGCGAACAACTGGCCGAACGCACGCGAGGGGTGGCGATTCAGATCTACGTAGTGGCCGGGGCCATCCCGGTCATGGCGATCTGGCTCTGGCAGACTTCTCCCTACCGCTTCTCGGTTTTTGAACTCCCGTTGGGCCGTACCGTACTACTTCCCTTCGCACTTGCAATGGAGCTCCTAGGTCTGGCGTTGCTATGGCGCTGGACGCGGCCGGGATCGCTTTGAACGTCGTCCTCGGCGCGGCGGCACTGCTATCAGGGGCCGCGCTGCTGGTGCACCTGGCGTTGTGGCCGGGTTCGACCCGGAAAGTGGCACCGATTCCAGTTCCGATTGGTCCCTGGCTCGCGCCCGCGGCAACGATTTCGACTCCGGGCGTCCGCAACCGGGCGATCCTGGCAATGTCCGGGCTGATTGTCGGGTCGATATCGATCCCGTTTGCTGGCCTCCCGGCAGCGCCGTTGGCGGCGGTTTTGGCGGTTATGGGCTGGCTGGCGCCGCGACTAATTGAAGAGCGGCGCCGCGAAGGCGAACGGGCCGCCGCCCTGAGCCAGGTCCAGCTGGCGATAGCACTGCTGCGCGCCCAGATCGCGATGGGCGTGGGGCTCGAATCAGCCCTGCGCGCAGTCGCCATGTCTCCGCTTTCCGGCCCGGCGCTGGCGAAACGAATGCGATCGGTCCTGGCCGCCTATGGTCTGGGCCGGCCGATCGAACCGGCACTGGCCGACATGGGCCGCGAATTGGGTTCCGCCGAAATTGAAATCCTGGCTCGTTCGATCTCACAGGCGCGCCGGCTTGGGGTGGGGTTGGAGGAGACCCTGGCGCGGGCCGAATTCGAGTTTGCCGCCGCGCATGAACGTAGGGTTGCAGCAGCCGCCGAGCGGGCTCAAGTACGTTCACAACTATTGATCGTCGGCTGCTACCTCCCGGCTTTCATGGCTATGGTCCTGATCCCGCTATTTCTGGGGATGCTGCAAGGGCTGGGCGGCTGAGGGAGATGGGATGTCTGACGGCGGCGACTTCCGGGTACGCCTGGCTGCTGGCGGCCGCGGCGCTGTCGATTGCGGCGATATTCGACATCCGCCATCGTCGGATTCCCAACTGGCTGAACGCCGTCGCGGGCGGCTGCGGAATCCTGCTTGGAATTGGTCAGGGCACAACACATTGCGCAGTCATAGCGGCTCTGATAACGATGGCATCAATTTCGCTGCCCAATCTGATCCGGCCAGGGGCAATTGGCGCTGGCGATGTCAAACTAGTTGGAGTATTGGGGACATTGATCGGCCCCGCTGGCACCATGATTGCGGTCGGCGCCGGCGCTGTTGGAGCACTGGTCTTTCAGGCTCATATCCGATGGGTGGGCGGTGCCGCCACAAAAATACACCCCCTCCCATTCGCGCCATTCCTATTCATTGGATTCCTGTTCGTCGTCGCCGGCGTGCTCTAGGGGGTCAATACCCCGGTTACTGATTGGATGCAATCGTACCGAGAAACAACGGAACGCCACGACTGGCCACAATCCTGCCGTTGCTCAGCGACTTTGTCAGTGCACCTGGACGGGAAAATGTCCGTGATGTCATCGCCGTCTTTGAACTGACTCAGTAACGCCGGATCGGATCTGACCCACCTCGACTAACGCCAGCATCTTCATTGAGTAATTCGATGAAAGGTGCGTCGATTGAAGAGCTAAAAGGTGGGATAGTGCAAGCACTGTACCAATTAAGAGGCGAGGGCAAATCGATCCGCGCCATTGCCTGCACCCTGGGAATCTCCCGCAACACCGTCCGGCGATATCTTCGCGCCGACGGAGTTCCGGGCCCCAAACCGAGGCCGAGCCGGAGATCAATGCTCGATCCATACATCGAGCACGTAGACCGCCGGCTTTCTGACGGCCTCTTGGGCTGCGTGGTCCTGCTGCGCGAAATCCGGGAGCTGGGCTATGCGGGAAGCTACACGACCCTGAAGGACTATGTAAGACCCCGCCGTGTGCCGTGTCAGCCGAAGGCAACGCTGCGATTTGAGACCAAACCCGGTGTTGAGGGTCATTGCGATTTGCCCAAAAAAGGGCAACATCGGGTCAATGCGCCGGTCTGAGCAAAAGTCGTTCTTCAACTGTCCATTCAACTTGCCCCAGCCTTCCGGGGCCAACTACACTCCGACCCCTCTCGCATGCTCCATTTGCAACCGGGTCCGACATTAATCAGATCCGGCGACAGAATGGAATTCGACCAAAGCGGCGCGCCCGACCATATGGACGATTCTGGCAACCGCATTTTTGCCATCAGCGTCCGCTAGGTGAATTGGCAGGCCGAATTGAAATGGCGCCGGTTGCCTGACGCCCTGATCAATCGCCACGTTGTCCGCGTACATATAGGTGCGGCCAAGAGGATCCAGTATCGGATTGAGTCGACCGGCGATTTGAGGGATGTAGCCCGTCCCGTTTTCAAAGACCAGCGATCCTCCACCGGGAAGGCGCGCGAGTCGAATTGTCAATCCACGCTCTGACGGGATCCAGTCATGTTCAACTGCCGCCGTCAATCCGTCGGCAGCTACGAACACTGTCATAGATTGGTCGGAGTCGAAGAGTTGAAGATCTGCAGCTCCGTTTTTGTCAGTGATTGTGGACTTGTAAGTCGCGTTAGGGTACAGCGCAACGACTTGGATTTTTTCCGCGAGCACGTTGTCAACCATGACCGTAACCGTGTTTGCCGATTCACCCAGGCTTAAACGCCGCAATCTGGTCCAAGGGACGATCGCGACGTCTTTATTGCGTGACGTTTCGCTGCCGCCGTACACCATTCCGGACTGAACAGGTATTGAACTTGAGCGTAGGTGCTGAGCGACGCGATTGACGCCGCCGACGCTATTGGCTGTCATTGTGGCAGAGGATTTGCACTCTATGAGACTGAGGATTTCTGCATCCTCCAGCACCAAATCCGCTTCGATCCCGTTGCTGTCCCTGTAATGCGCCAATCCGGCCACCACTGCTTGATTAGTCCGGTGCTTGCGAATTTCGGAAACCACCCATGTCTCAAAAAGCGGTCCAATGAGCGGGTGTGTGTGCAGCTGTTCGCGCGTCCTGATCCCGAGCAGGTAGCAAGCAAATCCAGTGTCGAAGAAATGAAGCTTGGGCATTTTTGTGAGCCGCTTCCGAAGGTTTGCCCGATATGCTGGCAACGCAAAGGCAATGTAGGCAACCTCGAGCATTCCGAACCATGATTTCGCAGTCGGCTGCGAAATCCCCGAATCGTTTGCCAATGAAGAAAAATTCAACAGCTGTCCGGTTCGACCCGCGCAGATTTGAACAAAGCGTCTAAATTCCGAGAGGTCTTCGACATTTCTGATTGATCTGACGTCGCGATCAAGATAAGTCGCAACGTAGGACCGGTACCATTCGATCGAATCCATTGGTTGATCGAAGACCCTCGGATACCCTCCCGTAAGGATGGATTCAAATAGATCCAAGGGTTTGCCGCCAAACTTAGCGATTTCGCTACGCGTCAACGGAAGTAACTCGAAGACAGCAGTCCTACCGACGAGAGACTGCTGCACCGATTGCATAAGCGATACGTTGTGCGATCCGGTTAGGATCCATCGTCCGGGTCGCGGATCCTCATCAATTAACGGTTGCAGGTAGGAAAGCAATTCGGGCAGGTGCTGAACCTCATCGATCACCGCCCCGTCAGGGAATTCGGAAAGGAATCCGCGCGGGTCTGATTCCGCAAGTGCTCGCAAATCGGGAAACTCAAGATTTGAGTACGGTAGATGCGAGAACAACGATCTGCAGAGAGTCGTCTTGCCACTTTGCCTGGGTCCCGTCAAAGTAACCGCCGGAAACTGGCGGGCAGCCCTCAATAGCGCTGGCGAAATGTCCCGTTCGATCACTTGAATAATCTGCCAATAGTATGCAATGTCAATATCCCGTGTTTAATTAGCATACTACGCTTCGCTAGTCGATGGAATGAGTAGACGTTCAGTTCACCTGACTCGCATTCGCCGAAATCAACCGCAAAGCTGTGGACTAGCGATAAACCCGATTAGGTCTTGTACATAGTGACGGCGTGGCTATTGGAGTTCGATTGAAGCCAATTGCGAGTGCGGCAATATAATCTAGCCAGTTCAACTAGCTGGAATTAGGCCGTGATAGAGTGGGCGTTGCAAGACGCAAAAAACAAGTTCAGCGCGCTGGTTAATGCCGCTCTTAACGGCAGCCCTCAACGAGTGACGCGGCACGGCAAACCCGCGGTAGTGGTACTTGCAGAAGACGAATACGACAGGCTTCGACGGATTGAGAAAGCAGATGCCCCAACCTTGGGCGAATTGCTCGCTCAAATTCCTCAAGATGATCTGGAATTCGATCGCATCCCACTGACCCCTCGCTCTCCGAGCGTCTGATTGTTCTTACTCGATACCGATGTGTTGTCAGGATTGCGCCGACAAAATCGAAATCGTGGATTATCAGAATGGATAGCGTCCCAACGAACCGTCGACCTTCACCTCAGCGTTGTTACGGTTGGCGAAATCGAGCGAGGGATCTCGTTTCAACGAGAGCGCGATGCGGAATCCGCAAGTGCCTTGGCCTCTTGGCTTGACCAGGTCCTTGAGTGGTACGGCGATCGGATCGTTGATATTGATGTCGCCACGGCGCGCCGGTGGGGCAAGCTCTCGGCGATGGTCGGAAATAGCAGCGCCGACTTGCTTATCGCCGCCACTGCACTTGAGCGGGGACTGACCGTCGTTACCCGGAATGTTCGACATTATGAAGCAACAGGCGTTGATGTATTGAACCCGTTTCGCGATTGACATATTCCAGGTCGCTTCAGCAATTGATGCTTGGCGGCAGCGGTCAATCCGCTCCGGTGGTGGAATTTCGTTGCCCGCAATTTGGCCTAGATTCGGTGCTTGCTATTGCCGGAGCTTAGGCCGGCCGACGATTGAGCACTGCCTGCTTTGATTGTTGATAAAGAGATTCGACCTACCGGGGCAATCGACGCCCAACCGGTGGGCGTTGGATCGGATTGACCCAACGCAGGCCCGGAAACCTGGCAATGTCGGAATCATTGGAATGGAGCTGCGCTTGGTACTCCATTGCGATTGAGGCAATGTGAGCATCGGTTGCAAGGGTTCCGCCCGCCCCGGCCGCTTCCATGTTTTCTCGCAATTGCGCGAGATGATCTGTCCCCGGATTGATCGGATAAACGTTTGGGCGAACGAACCATTCGCGTACTCAGTCGATCGCGTCAGATACGGCAATCGGTGGGTCAACGACTTTGGGGTGGTTCAGCAAACGAACTACACCGATAGTTACGATCCATGGGATTCCAACCCGTTCCGGGCCATTGACCAAATCCTCCCACCAAGTCTTGGCAGCAGGGTGGTTTCGGGACCCCGGGTTTTAGGCGTAAACCAGGGGATTGATGTCTGGGACGATCACCCGGCATCGGAGTCGAAGAATTCTTCGACTTCCATCTCGTCGTTTAGTTGATTGAGCTTGAATTGGTCTTCACCTGCGGCAAATTGTGTGGCAAACGATTCGACCCGAAAGTCTTTTCTCGGTTCAGATGCCAATTCCAGGGCCAAGCCTCGGCGCAACACGTCGTTGACCACCTGCTTGAACGGCAGTTCCAAAATTCGTGCCCGCTCCCTTAAAGCGTCATTCAATTCATCGTCAATGGTCAACGTGGTTCTCATGGAAGCATCATGATGTGCAAATGGATTGATGTCTTGATGATTTCATCGGATTCTTCCGAATCGTACTCGCCGTCAATGTCAGCGTTAACTCGCACGAACAGGCGCCAATCGACTCGCCCGTGTGTTCGAATTGCGAATAGGTCCGCTCGGTGAACCAGGTGCCAATAGTCTGCCTCGCGTAGGCTCATCGTTTGACGACTCAAACGACTTCACCCTCAGCGGACCAAGGGGTTGCCAAATAATTCAAGAAAATCACTTAGATGCCGCTTAAGTACTTGCTGCAAAGCGGCCGGCGAGGAACATTGGGCGTCCGATCGGCAACCGCGTATGCCGCTACTGTTTTGTTTGCGAATGGCTGGCTCTCATTGGCCCGACCACATGCCACCCGCTTGCCAGTGGAGTGGCTGCGGCAGCAGTTCCATTTGGCGACAAATGCACTCGATTACCGCCTGCTCGCGGCAAACCTTTAGTTGATATTTCGGCGGCCAGAGCGGTTGTTGAGCCAGCACCTTGCCTGGTTCGCAACTTATGCCCTCACACCCCGATTCACTCCCTGATTCAAATGTCCTTCCGCGCGTCCCGAAAAGTTCGTTTCGGCGCACATAGATCCAATTGGATGCCGCTTCACGCGATCGTTTTTGCGTTTCTAGTTGCTTTGTTCATGGTGCCGGTTGAGGTCACCGCGCAAAGCCCGGGCTATCCAATCGTTGCTGGGTGGTTTTTCACCCAAACAGGTGGCGACACCCCCGATCCCGATGACGGGTACGCAGTAACCGACGACGATCAAGCGCGCTTTTGGGAAGCATTTCAATCCTTCGGCGGAGTCGAGGCTGTTGGGTACCCGGTCTCTCGACGCTTTGATTGGGATGGATTCGTAACCCAAGTCATGCAGAAGGCTGTATTCCAGTGGCGGCCGGAATCCGAATCGGTTGCTTTCATCAACATATTCGATGACTTAAACAGACTCGACTTTGACGAAGAGCTCGAAGACTTGTTGATCCCGCCCTGGGAGCAAATCGACGAAACCGGGCTGTCTTTCGACGAAATAATTTCCGGGCGGACGCAAATGCTGGAAGCCGAACCGGCGTTGCTCCAGGCCTACGGCGAGGTGCCGGACCCACTCAGATTCTTCGGACTGCCGACATCGTCAGTGCGGACTTATCAGGGATTGCGTACAGTACGACTCCAGCGCGCCGTGTTGCAGCTTTGGACGCAGGATTTCCCCTGGGCGAACGCCGGCCAAGTAACCATTGCCAATGGCGGAGATGTGGCGAAGCAATTGGGTTTGTTTCCCGCAGGCGCCACTGCTCCGGAATCTGCTGACCTATACGTCTTGGCCGCCGATCCGTTGCCTGCGCCAATTCGCACGGTTACGGAAGTAGTCGCCGATGCACGAGTCGCGGTCGCTCGGGTTTCGGATGCGAACGGGACGGGATCAGGATTCCTTATTGACTCAAACGGGCACATCCTGACCAACGCGCACGTTGTGGATGGACTGACGGGGATCACGGTCGCCTTTGAGGACGGCCCTGATTACTTGGCCGAAGTAATTGGTTTTGATCCGGAGCGCGATTTGGCCCTACTCAAGATCGATGAACCCACCGCCACTCCGTATTTGTCGCTTGCAACCGAAATTCACGCCGGGGAGTCCGTGATCGCATTGGGCTACCCATTTGGATTGCAGGGCGGATTGACCGTGACGACCGGCATCATTTCATCCGAGCGTCGGACGATTCAATCGGAGACGTTCCTCCAGACCGATGCGGCTATCAATCCCGGGAACAGCGGAGGTCCGCTGCTCAATCTCCGCGGCCAGGTCGTGGGCGTGAATACGGCTGGTTTCCGGGCAGACGTTGCCGAAGGCATCGGATTCGCGATCCGGTTCGACGACATTGCCCAACTGTTGCCCGAGTTGTTGTCGGGAGCTCTGGCACCACCCGATTCAAGCTCGGCTCCACAAATGGAGGCTATGCCCAACCCAACCCCGGCCAGATTCGGCCCGATTGACGTCGAAATTCCTCACGATCCCGAAGACGGGAAGATCGAAACCGCATTCGCACGGATCGATGCGGCTGACATATGGCTGGATGCCACTTTTGTGAATCCCGACGTGGCCGACGAGCAGACGGTCGACTACGGCTTCATAGTTCGCCGCAGCGGCTCTGCTCCGGCCCCGGTATTTATCGTTTTCGCAACCAATTCAGAGTGGTACGTCTTCGCCGGCACGGGCAATGGCCGAAACCTTGTCCAGGAAGGTGAAGTTGAGGGTTTCAACACCCAGGCCGGCGGCAGCAACCGCATCCAACTGGCCGCGATTGGCGGACGAGGGTGGCTGTTCTGTAACGGGCAATTCGTGGCCGAATTGGATCTATCGTCGACCGACCAGGCCGGTGATGTAGGGGTGATGACGGGGTTCTTTGCAGGCAACGAGGCCGAGGGCGCAGCAACGAAGGTCAAAAACTTTGCGGGCCAAGTTTTTCAAAACCGCCATTCCTCCGACGGGGGTGAGTTGCAGGAGGGAGCACGGGAGAATACTCTCTTGCTCTCCAGCGGTGTGATCACGCGCGACGTTGTTGCCGAAGTAGCTTTTCCAATTCCTAGCGGCACAGATTGGAATGCGGGAATCGGCTTTCGCAATCCAATGTTCAACCGGGCGGATGTGGCCGGGATATCAGGCGACCATCGCTGGTACCACTACACGAGGGAGCCAGAGGATGACGATTTCACGCTGCTTGCAGGCGGCGAAGTTCCGGCGCCGGAATGGTGGGAAACCAACCGGCGCGTCCTGGTAATAGCGATCGGGGCGTTCGGATGGGTGTTCGTTGACGGGCAATCGGTCGGTTCACTTGACCTGAGCCACAACTTGGAGCGGGGTCAGGTAAGCATTTTCGTCGGGCTACTCGGCGGCCAGCAAGAACCGCGCGAATACGAGTATTTCAAAGTTTGGGCACCTTAATTCGCTCGGCTTCAATCTTTATCTTTAGGTTTTTTCTCCATAGGGAGCCCTATTTCCGAGTCCCGGCGACCGGTGAGGACCGGATTTCATTGAGGATGCGCTTGACCAAGCTGTGAGATCGGCGGTCAATGCAGCCAGTTCTCGATTGACAGGTTGGGAATTCGTTGGAAGTGTTTCACGTTTCCGGTAACGACCGTTAACCCGCGAGAAAGTGCAATCGCGCCGATCTGCAAATCGGCGTCGCCGATTGGCGTACCCTGACGATCTAGTTCGTCCCTGATTCGCCCGTACTCGCGTGCTGCCAGTTCATCGAACGGCAAGACCGGCAGGTTCGGCGTTAACAGTTGATCTACTTGGGTCAAAAGACGTGCAGTTTGTTTCGGGACGCGGTAAGCCCCGAAAACGATTTCACCCAAGGTGACGCTGCTGGTGAACTGATGGTCAGGCGGAATTGAGGCCAATTGTCTAATCAGGCTCGTTGAAGCGCTCGCTTGAACAAGTTGCTGACAACATCGGCATCCAGCAAGTACATCATCCGAACTCCGCGACCGGTCTGCCCGGTTCCCGCAGCCGCTGGCAGTAAACCTTATCAACGAATCCGTCTATTTCTGATTCATCCAATTCCTGCCAGGCGCCCACCAGCGCTAGTGCTCCCAGGGGGCGCCGCGCGTGCGGCCGGACGAGTTCGATGTGCTCCAGATCATCGATGCTCACCAGCGCCACAAACGGTTTACCGCGACGCTCCACAACTACGCGGCCGTCACCGGCTGCCACTTTGGCAGCGATTTCGGAAAATCGAGCTTTTGCGCCCGAAGCGCTTATTTTGGTCGCAATAAGTCCCCTGCCAATCTAAATGACTATTAGAGCTATTGGATAGTAGATAAGCCTTTTGGGGTCCGATAACTTTGGTCATGAGCGAGTCGGTCCCTGAAGCCAGTCGCGTGTTTTGCGAGGGCATAAATCATAATCTGATTTATGTCTAATGCATTCCGAGCGCGTGCGGAGTCTCCGGATGTCCACAATCTACGCCCAATACACAGCGGCGGTTGTTGACCAAATACAGCACCATGTTCTATTCACGGGGGGAGTCAATTCTCACGGCCGATGGTCCACCCCGAAATGCTCCATAACCGCGCAATTGCAGCGATTCGGTACCCACAGGACCAATCCAACCGGGACCGAAACCGGCTAGTTCAATTGAGACCGGGAGGGTTGCGCGGGCGCGGAACGCTTCGACAAGTGACTTGGCATCCGGTTGCCGCTGCAGGCGGCCGGAGGATTTACTTAGCAATGCGGTTACTGGGCCTACCCTCAAAGCAATCGCCATGCCAAGCCGTTGGACTTCCAATCCGTGCGAGTCGTGCATTCGCCCAATCACTCGCTTTGACTTGTCCAATTAACTCCTCGTCACATCAGCGCGACTCGGTAGTCCGTCAGAATTGCGCTCAAGTATTGGTGCGCAGTTCCTGAATCCAATTCCCGGTCATCAGCTGGTACAGGTAGACCGAGAGACTGTTCCCGGAAACACCCCTTGGGGCACCGGTCACCAAAAAAAATGAACGCGAATCCCATGGGTTCACGAGGAGATCGCCAAGTCATTCCGCACGCCCAAGGGGCCCATGTGCGAATCGCAGCGCACCATTGGCGAGTCGAGTTGTACTCGGAGGTCGTTGTCGTAAGCCAAGAATCTTGCCCAGCCGAGGCAAGATCCGTGCGCGAACGAAGATTTACAAGCCGCAATTCTGCATTTACGCGCAGCCAACTGATCTTCAACCCATTGATTCGCACCCTAGGGAGTAAACGTGATCCGCTCGTGTCGATCGGGAGGTCACGAAGCAACGTCTCGGATATCGCGGTCGGATCATCACTGGCGGCGTAAAGAAACGGGTAAGGGTCTTCAAGTGTCGCGTCGAATCTGCCGCCTTGGAGCTCATTCATCGCCGGGGTCGGATTGAATGCGGCAACCTCGAATTCCACGCTGTGAATCCGCGTCAATATGGTCCCGCTAGGCAATACGTGAGTTTGTAGCTGACCATCAAAATCCGTTGGCGGGGTTTGGTTGGGGGACAACGTCCTACCCGATTAACTCGGTAACCGCTCCGGCGGCATCTATAAGGTCTTGCGCCTTGCCAGTCCCAACCAAATCCACCGGACTTACTTGAAGGCGAGCGTTCTCATTAATCCACCAAGACGCCACGCCCCACGGATCCGAATTTGCCGAGAGTTCGACATTTACCGCGCGTACTTCTGGGAATACTCCGCGCCGATTCACATCGAATTGAAAAGCCGGATAAAGGAAACCCCGCCCCGATGGCAGTCCGACGATCCACGACCGAACTCGATACTGGCGTACTTTCTCGCGATTCGACGGCTTTGCGCCGACGGCACTTGCCACTTCGCGAGGTTCAAGCATCGGTTGATCCCAAATAGCTCGAATTGCCTCTCCGCGCAACTTGGCCTGACTGAGTGCTATTTGGCCAAATTCGTCGACGACTTTTCGAGGCTTCCCGCCGATTTGGAGGGCCAATTCATTTTGCAGGGCAAGTAATGTAAGCCAGCTTCGGATTGCGGGTGCTTCCTTCTTGAATGAGTGATGAAGTGAAGCGATTGAAGCTGCAACATCCAACGCGGCATCATCATCAGTAGCCCACAAGCGTGCAAACTCCGTAAACGTCTCGGCGACTTGGGTTTCCTGGCGCGAAATGTACTCAATGAAAGCGTTGGACAGATCTTCCTGGCCGAATTCGCGTTCCAATTCCTGGATTCGCCGGTCTACATCGATACCCAAAGCCCAATCCTTGTGACTTGCTGACAGTCCAACCGATATATTATCCACGTCACTATCGTCAAGCCGATTTCACTCTGCACGCTGATCTGGCGTTGCGAATTCGTCACCACAGCTGTGGGCGGCAACGAAAGATTGCCCACACCGGTGGGCAGTTTTGACTGCCATGCACGGGCATGGCTGATTGCCGCCAGTGGGCAAAACTCAACGGCCGCCAACAGCGGGGCTTGTGGACCGCAGCCAATCTTTTCGCCAGAAAAGGTGGCGCTCTTCGCTCACTCTACCGCACCTATTTGCTGACCCAAGGAGAAGATTTCCCACTGGAGCTTGTGCTGGAAGGGGCAGTGAAACCGGGAAACGAAATTGGCGCGCTTCTCCCAGAGCAAGACCGCTCCCCACTCGTCCCGATCATCACGGACAAGCTGAAGGCAGCCCGGGAATCGGCAGAGGATTTCCTGCAGAGGGTAACGCTTTAAGAGCTCGTCCCTGACCCTGGAGTTGAACGACTCCGCATAGGCGTTCTCCCAGAGTGCGCCGGGATTGATGTAGACGGTCTTAAAGTGACATTCCGATAGCCATTTCCAAACCTCTCTAGCGGTGAATTCGGGGCCGTTGTCGGAGCGGATATGTTTCGGGACCCCGTGGATGAGCATGACATCGCCTATGACTTCGATCCCATTCCGGGCGAGGAAGGATCGGGCCGCCTTTGCGGCCATGACCACGCGCGTGAACTCGTCAAGCCACAAAAGGGATTCACAGCGGGACCGTCCTCGGAGCGCCGGCTAAATTGAATGTTCCGGCGAGTACTTTCTTTTCGCCACTGAAGTGCCCTTTCGTTGGAACCAGATAATTCAAATTCCACCTGAAACCAATGTGGGGGCGGCCAAATCGAAGATGCGGCCACTGTAGCCCTTGGCCACGCACTTAACCGTTCCTTGGACTGTCGGGGTGCGCTACGTCGCATGGTCGATCGAAAACTTGGTTTCGCTCTCGCCAGGGTTCGCCGGCACCCGGCTGGCGGTGGCCGAATCGGCCAATTCACTGATCGCCTTGCTCGCCCCTTCACATCACCTGGCTGAATTCGGTGACTTGCTCCGACTACAGCCGCCAGTTATCGCCGCCCTCACGCGGGCGGATGTATCAAGTCAGCAGCGACCTTAGCCCCATGTTGTTGCGAGAGTCGCTACCGCCGCCACTGCGGTGACGACCGCGATCACCGCAACAGCAATTGTGAGACAGAAAATGCGGCGTGTGAGGTTCCTAACTTCGTCTGCGATTCTTGCATGCTGTCTGTGATGAAGTTCGGGCAAATAGGTATCGACCCATAGTTGGGTTGTTTCGAGTTGTCGATCCAATATCTTGATGATTTCTTCATCAGACATCGAAAAAAGCTTCGAAATCGTCATTTTCGGCACGTTTTCGCTCCTTAGGGCTCAAGAACTTTGTGTTTTTTGAAGTACTGGGCTATCGCATTGCCGGCAGATTGTCGTGCTCAGCGCAACTAGATTCAATGTTTCCCGGGCACTTTCGATAATCCGTGTTATGTCCAGTCACGCCGACCGAATGCGTGTTCGGATCTACCTCAGCCAATGCTCGAGTGAACCAACGATCATGCCATGGGTCGAAGGGCGTCACGGGCCCACGCGCCGTACAAACGTCCCAGCGAATCGCCGACACCCGCAATGACTTGCACTCGGAAGCGGTCGCCATCATTATCATGGCAATGCTGATACAATGCTGGCATGGCAGTGCAAATTACCATCCGCGACGTACCGGAAAAGACCCGCAACAAATTGGCGGCTAGGGCAGCACGCAGGGGACAGTCAATGCAGCAATTCCTGGTGCAACACCTTGACCAGCTCGCGTCAACGCCGACGGTCGAAGAGCTCATGGAAGAAGTTGAGCGGCGCCAGGAGTTGGACCGGAGCGACGTACCAGTTCAGGTGATACTCGACGCGGTCGATGCCGACCGCAGATGATGGTGGTCGTCGACGCGTCCTTATTGGCTACCGCGTTCGTCAACCGAGGGTCTTCCGGACGATGGGCTAGAGGCGTTCTCCAGGAGGGCCGATTGGCGGCTCCCGAATTGGTTCTGGCCGAAGCTTCAAATGTCGTTCGCCGCTTGGAACTCAGCGGTCAATTACGCCAATTCACTGCGGCAGCAGTCTCCCGCGAACTGATGCGCTTAGAAATTGATCTTTTCCCCTACAAACCGTTTGCGGCGCGGATTTGGGACTTACGCCACAACCTGAGCGTTTACGACGGATGGTACGTTGCCTTGGCAGAGGCACTGACTTGTCCCTTGGCCACGCTAGATAAAAGATTGGCCGCGGCGGCCGGGCCACGTTGTGAATTCATCGCAACTGAGGGCCCATAAAGCCCATCGTGCTGCCCTGACCGCGGTCTGGTTCACATAAGTAAAGAGTCCCCGATCGCATTCCATGCCCATATCGGAGCTTCGGACTCCGTACAATCCGCAGGTTTTTGGTTCCGGGCACCGGCGGGGAATCGACGTTCAAGAACCCGCAACCGGACCAATTGGTCAGAACCCCGTTTGTTTGTCGATAAGACCGGACAGTTCGCCATTGCGGCGAAACTGCCGCAAATTTTCACAGAACCGCTCCAGGTTTCTCTCCACCCGATGCTCGGAAGCCCCGGCCGTATGTGGAGTCATGACTATGTTTTCAATTTCGAACACTCGGTGATCAGATGGCAGAGGCTCGCCTTCAACCACATCGAGGGCGGCGCCCCGCAAGTGACCCGATTCGACCGAATCGATCAGTGCTTCGAGGTCAATGATTTCGCCCCTGGTAACGTTCACAATCACCGAACCCGGTTTCATACGTGATATCGACTGGTGATCGAAGAGGTGATGGGTTTGCGGTGTCAGTGGCGTGCAAACCGCTACTACGTCGCTTCGGCCAAGGAGTGCTTCAAACCGGTTCATGCGGTCAACGACCGGGACAACCGCATTCCCGGGAACGTCGAGGTCGTCGACTGCACACACGCTCATCCCGAACCCCGCAGCGCGCTCAGCAATCGCCCGCCCAGTGCCGCCGAATCCCACGATGCCCATGGTCAGACCGCTGAGTTCAAAAGCGACCCGGCGCATCGCTATTCGCGATTTCCAGGCACGGCCTTTGAGCTGCATGGCTGGCTTGAGCGATCGGGCAAGCGTCAATAGCAAGCCGAATGCGTGATCAGCCAGATGCGGACCGACCAGGCCCTTTTCGCCGGTCAAGGGAATGGCGCTGGATTTGAATTCTTCAAAGAGGTAGCCATCGACGCCGGACGCCGAAGCGTGCACCCACTTGAGTTCTCGGGCAGCCGCGAACATCTCCGGGCTGAGATGGCCCAACAGGACCTTGGTATTGGTTATCAGCGATATCGCCTGCCCGTGGTTTTCGGCCACGTCGACCTCGGCGCCGGGACCGGCGGCATTGCGGATTCGCTCCAATTGGTCGCCGGAAACCTCGGGCAGGGTGGTGGCGTTGAGTGCGACAAGAACTTTCATGGTGCTCCTTGATCTCAGCAACTCACCTTGAGCCAGCGCCGAGCCGAATTCGACATCGCCGAATTGGCTGCCTTCGCCGGCTTCCAACCAACGTAATGGTTATAGGGCAGCACCTCCGTCTACCGTGATCATGGATCCGGTAATCATCGACGCATCGTCGGAAGCGGCGAACAAAAACGCTTTGGCGATGTCGTCCGGCGTACACAGTCTTCCCAAAGGCGTCGAATCGACTCTCCTCTGATAGTTCTCAGGAATGTCAATGTCTGTCGTCTCATCGTTGCGGCTATGGGCGCTGTTTCCTCTCAGGAAATTAGTGTCCACATGACCAGGAGAGATCAACACGCAGCGGATGTTGTCGGCCGCGTAGGCGACCGCGGTGCTGCGGGTAAGACCGATCAGGCCGATCTTGCCGACCCCGTATGCCGGGCTGACGGGCCCCTGCGTAATGGAGGCGAGCGAACCGACATTTAGGATGACTCCCTTCCCCGCCCGCCGCATCGCCGGTACAACGGCCTTGGTGCCCAAGAAATACGCAGTGAGATTCGTATCGATGATCGTATGCCACATCTCCTCGGTCTGCTCGTCAAAACCAACCCGAAAGTTGGCGCCGGCGATGTTGCATAGCGTGTCTACCTTGCCAAACTCGAGCTCCGTGTCCGCAACTGCTTCTGCCCACGCCGCGGAGTCCCGCACATCCAGTTCCACGGCGATCGCATTGCTCCCGCCTTCCCTGATCGCACAGGCGACTCGCTGAGCACCTCGCAGGTTGGCATCGGCAACACAGACAGAGGCCCCCTCCCTGGAGAAGAGCCGCGCCTGGGCGCTACCCATCGAACCAGCTCCCCCTGCGATGATTACCGACCTATCTGCCATCCTCATGGGTTGCCTCCTGCCTGAATTTCGCTATGACTTGCCGGCAACATGAAGTTGCTGCGCCTCTTTCAAGTGGGGCAGCCGTTCGTGAGCGGAGCGGCCGCCCAAAACCAGGTACCAAAATCTACGCATTCCAATCATCATTGAAGCAAGAAACTGCTTTAATACGATTCAGATTTGGGTTGATCTATTGCTAACGTCGGATAATATACGACTCAGCGTCTTATTGTTCATAAATATTCGACATGCTCTTCAACGTTCCAATACTCGATGCCCGGGAACAAGAACTGTGCATTGAGCTCGATGAGTTACGTACGGCGCTCCGCGGTCGGTTTTCCGAACCCCGAGTTTGGGGTGGGTTGCTGCGGCGGGTGTCTTCAGCGCGTGCTATCCGCGGCTCAAACAGTATCGAGGGCTTCAACGTTGAACTTGACGATGCACTGGCCGCTGTGGACGGAGCCGAGCCGCGCAATGCAGGGGAAGAAACATGGGCGGCAATAGCGTGTTATCGCGATGCGATGAAATACGTATTGCAATTGGCCGATGATCCGACGTTTACCTACGAGGCGTCGCTAATCAAAAGTCTGCACTTTCAAATGATGCTCTACGACCTGTCCAAGGGTCCGGGTCGTTGGCGGGTTAACGACGCCTATGTGCGAGAGGATCGGACCGGGGAAATCGTATACCAGGGACCGGACCCCCAACTCGTGCCCGCCTTAATTGATGAACTCGTTAAGGAGTTACGCGCGGTTGATTCAACTTCCCCGGTGTTGGTGCGAGCGGCAATGGCCCACCTGAACCTGGTCATGATCCACCCGTTCCGCGACGGTAACGGTCGCATGGCCAGGGGATTGCAGACGCTGGTCTTAGCTCGGCAAGGTGACCTGGCCCAGGATTACATCAGCATTGAGGAGTATTTGGGGCGCAATACCGAAAGGTATTACCAAGTCTTGGCCCAAGTCGGTGCCGGGTTGTGGAACCCTGATCGCGACGCAAGACCGTGGGTCCGATTCAATTTGACCGCGCATTACTTTCAGATCAACACCTTGCTGCGCAGGGCCGCTGAAGCCGATCGTCGATGGAGCGCGTTAGAGCACGAAGCCCGTCGACTTGGCTTACCTGGCCGGACGGTCGGCGCCATGTGGGACGCTTCATTTGGATTTCGGGTGCGGAACCACTCGTACCGCAACTTCGCAAAAGTTTCACTGGCGGTAGCTGGTCGTGACCTGAAAGCACTGGTCAATGCCGGTCTGCTTGTAGCGCGCGGCATCGCTCGCGGCCGTTACTATGTCGCTGCTGATCGATTGCGCGAGTTCGAATCCGCTATTCGCAGCGAACGAATTCAATTAAATGATCCGTTCGAAACGGTAGCGCATTAACCTGCACGCTATTGCTCAGTCGACTCAGCGCCGACTTGGGATGAACTTCCACCCAAAGATTCAAGCTGTCAGGAAACCGTCCACAAGCTTCCCGAATTCGCCCGGGCATTCGAGCTGACAGAGGTGGCCGGCTCCCGGCAGCATTGCGACCCCGGACCCATCAATTCGCTCGCCAAAAGCGCTCCCGTATTCGGGCGCAACCAACTGGTCTTTTTCGGCGACGACGATCAGCGTCGGGCGGCGGATGCGGTGCAGTCGCTTCTTCAGCCCCTTGTCCGGAATCGGCCACATGAATTTGGCCACCGTGGCCAGCGAGCGCGTGCGCTCGATGGTATCGAGGTGCCGCTGCTCGTCGGATTCTGGTTCGGGAAGCCAGCAGTGCGCGGCGTCTGATTCGGGATCGGCGAACAGGATTTTCCTCAGTTCGTCCGGCGGAGCGGCAAAGTAATCGACCCCGGGGTGTTCCTCGAGCCATAACCCCATCGGAGCCGCCAGGACCAGCCGGTCTACGCGATGGCCAGCGATCGCCCCGAGTTCGGCCGCCACCATCGCCCCGAAGAAATGACCGACCAGGTGCGGTCGCTCCAAACCGAGTTCGTCCAATAGGTCCAGGTGAAACAGCGTCAGATCCAGAAGGTCCTCGATAGCGTCCGCATCTCCGGATTCACCAAACCCAGGGTGGTGCGGCGCATATACGGTGTAGCGCTCTGCCAGGCGGTCGAGAAATTCCGGCCAACCCAGGTATCCGAAGGCCCCATGCAGGTAAACCAGCGGTGGACCCGTTCCGGCGCTGGCCAATTCGACCGGGATCGAGCCGATCTCGATCGTTCGAACGTTGGGGCGCTTGCCCAAGTTGCCCACCTACTGCACGATCGGGTCCGGGACGGCCCGGCTGGACAGGGGTTGGGGCCACCAGTGGTCTTCGTATTCGCTCCACATGTCGCGTAGCTGCGGCATTACTTCGGATGCAAACAGGGCCGTGTTCTTCATCGTCAGATCCTTGGGCATGCTACCGATCTGCAGCAAAACCATCAGGTGCCCGACGCGCAGTCCTTCAACCGCTTCACGCATTCGCGCAGCCACCGTATCGGGAGAACCGGCGATCACATAGCCCTCGTCGACAAAGTCCTTCCACTTCATCTCCGTGCGTTTGCGGGCTTGGGCGCGGCTGAGGTTGCTGCCAACTCCCTTCTTGAGCGTCTTTATGGACCGATAGCCCGGGGCTTGCGTGAATCCCGGGTAGACGTGCAAATTCTTCTTGAAGAAGTAATCAATATGCGGGGCGTACTCTTCTTCGGCCTTGGCATCGGTTTCAGATACGGCCACCAGCTGCAGAAAACCGGCCCGGTAGGGGTTATCGTCGACGCCCAGGTTCTCCATCTCCTTCCAGAAACCCTTCATGACCCTGGTGCCGTGCTTGTAGCCCGAATAACTCAGGTAGCAGTAGACGTAGTTCATCTGGCTGGTCCACTCCCAGGTCTCCACGCTGCCGCTGCCGGGTACCCACACCGGCGGGTGCGGCTTCTGCAGCGGGCGCGGCCAGATATTCACGTAACGGTTCTGGCTGTACTTGCCGTTGAACGCGAACAGATCCGGTTCGGTCCAGGCGCGGATTATCAGGTCGTGGGCCTCGTGATATTTTTCGCGAAGAGTGGCCGGGTTGGCACCGTAGGCAAAATTTGTGTCCATCGAGGTGCCGGTCGGGAATCCGGCCACCAACCGACCGCCGCTGGCAACATCGAGCATTGCAAATTCCTCGGCCACCCGCAGCGGAGGGTTGTACAGCGCAAGACTGTTGCCCATCACCACTATCGCGGCCTCGGTGGTGCGGCGGACCAGGGCGGCGGCCATCAGGTTGGGCGAGGGCATGATCCCGTAAGCGTTGTTGTGATGCTCGTTTACGCAGATGCCGTCAAACCCCACCGCGGCAGCGTGCTCGAGTTCGTCCAGGTATTCGTTGTAGAGGATGTGCGCTTTTTCGGCGTCGTAGAGGTGGCTAGGCGGATCTACCCAGACGCTGCGGTATTTTTTCTCAAAATCGGGCGGCAGATGCCGGTACGGCATCAGATGAAACCAACAAATCTTCACGCTCTACTCCGACCCGAATAACTCGTTTATCGCCCCTTTGATTCGGCGACCCGCTGGCGCCAATATACACGGATTCGGCCATGGGTTGCGGTCGAATCGCTGATTGGTTTATCAATGTGACCGTGAATCCCGACCCCCTCCTGCGAATCCGATCGCGGCGTTGCCACGCTGTTAATTGCAATCCGGTCCGCGATCAGCCCCCAGCAATGCTCGCCCGTCTAACCGCCTTGACCGACTTGGCTCGGCGCAGCCCGCGATGGTCCCGACCGAGACGAATCATCGGCCCAAATCGGACATCAGTTCCCGAAAATTGATCCGTCCGAGGGGGACCCATTTCTTCTGCAACCAATGACCTCCCCGCAACCCGTCGCGAAACGCAGTGTCTGGAACCCATGTCGGAATCTGTGAGTCGCTGCGCCGCGGCTGACCCTGACTCGATAGTTGTCGATTCGCCGCCGATCAATCGCGCGGTGGCCCCTAGGCCCGTAGCGTCGGAATGAACCCTAAGGTGCGGGCGCCGCACGCTCCCGAAAAGCAACCCCTGGCCGGTTCGGGGCCGCCCGACGCGCGTCCGGCGCTTACGCGCCGCCACATCGTCTTCACGATGGGCGGGCTCATGCTGGCGCTGTTCCTGTCCTCGCTCGACCAGACGATCGTGAGTACCGCCATGCCCCGGATCGTGACCGATCTCGGAGGGTTTGACCGGTTCACCTGGATAACGACCGCCTACCTGGTGGCGTCGACCACATTCGTCCCGATAGTGGGTCGACTCTCCGATCTCTACGGCCGCAAGTCATTCTTCCTCGGCGGAATCATCATCTTCCTGGTCGGTTCGGTGCTGGCCGGCTCCAGCCAGACTATGGACCAGTTGATTGGATTCAGGGCCCTACAAGGTCTGGGCGGCGGCGCGATCATGGCGATGTCGTTTACGACCGTCGGCGACCTGTTTTCCCCGCAAGAACGCGGCAAGTACCAGGGTTATTTGGCCGCCGTCTTCGGGCTTTCCTCGGTCATCGGTCCGACACTGGGCGGGGTAATTACCGATTTCCTTTCCTGGAACTGGATCTTCTACGTAAACGTGCCGCTGGGATTGATCGTAGTGGTCCTGTTTGTGCGCTTCTTTCCCAATTTGCGCCCCCGCAAACGACAACGCCGCCTGGACTACGCCGGAATGGTGCTCCTGGTGGCGACAGTGGTGCCACTGCTGGTGGGGCTTTCACTGGCCGGGGTTAATTACGCGTGGCTGTCGCCGCAGGTCATCGGAGTTCTGGCTTTGGCGCTCGTGATGCTGGCCGCGTTCATCGTCGTCGAACGGCGTGCCGCTGACCCGATCATGCCGCCACAAATCTTCTCGAACCGGATCGTGAGCATATCGATTGCAGCGGTGTTTATTACCGGATTCGCCATGTTTGGGGCGATCATATTCGTCCCGCTGTTCTTCCAGGGCGTGCTCGGGGCCTCGGCCACCAGTTCCGGCTCGTTCCTGACACCGATGATGTTGAGCATGGTCGTGGCGGCGGCGTTGGCCGGGCAGGCCCTTTCCCGATTCGGCGGGCACTACCGGACGCAGGGGCTAATAGGGATCGGGATCATGCTGGCCGGAGTCATTCTTCTCGCGGGCATGACCGCTGAGACATCCTTCGTGCAGGCGGTGGCATTCATTTCCATCACCGGCATCGGTGTGGGGATCACATTTCCGGGTTTTTCGATTGCGGTTCAAAACTCGGTTCCACACGAATTGCTCGGAGCTGCAACCTCGGCCTCGCAATTCTTCCGATCGGTTGGCGGGACCCTGGGTTTGGCGGTTCTAGGCTCCTACATGGCCAACCGTTTCGCGTCCGGAATTGCGACGTCGCTGCCATCCCAGATCACCGAAGCCATCCCGCCGTCGCAACTGGCCGCGCTCCAGGAGAATCCGCAGGCGCTCGTTAATCCGGCGGCGTTTCAAGAGCTCCAAGGGGCCCTTGCCGGGCACGGCGAAACCGGTCCGCAGCTGGCGGCGGAGCTGGTTGGAGTCCTCCGATCCGTGCTCGCCGACGCCATAACCGACGTCTTCGTGGTCGTGGCGGTGGCGCTGGGGCTGGGATTTGTAGTGGTCATCTTCTTGCGCGAAATTGCCCTCTCAAAGACCCGCCCCTAGGTCTATTGCAGCTGGCAGCATTGCCGTTCAACCTCCCGCTTGCGGGTGCATGCCAATGCCTCCGGGCCAGTTGCCATAACCATCTAGATGGGACCGCCGGTCCGACTCTCAACTCGACCGACAGCAGTATCTATTGCCCTCCGCTGCTTTGCAGGGACCAACCCCCAACTCAATTCGATCTCAGACCCCAAAGCCTCACGCGGCGTCATCGTGCGATTCCCTTCGTCGGCGAATTCGCATTAATCGGGCGCATCGTCAGGCTGTTCCGATTGCTGCAGATGGTTTCGGGCACCGAGAAACTGCGCCAGATCGTGGCTACATTGGTCCGGGCCGTGCCCAGTGTGCTTTACATCCTGGTACTGATGAGCATCACCGGCTACATGCACGCCGTCGCCGGATACCATTTCTTCCACAGCCACGATCCATTCCACTGGGGCAGCCTGCAGGCTTCGATCCTGACCCTTTTTGGGGTGATCAGCTTCTAAGGCTGGACCGACATCATGGACTCGGCCAGGGAGTTAAACCCCCTGGCCTGGATCTATTTCGTCAGCTTCATAGTCATTGGTGGCCTCGTGGCCGTAAACCGTTCGTCGCGGCAATCATCAACGAATGGGACGAGGCCGAACGGGCCCGCGAGATCGAAGCCGGATTACCCTACGACACGATCCTCCAGGAAATGCGGTCCACGCGTGAGGCGTTGCGCCGCCTGGAGAAACAACTCGAAGACGAACTGGCGTGGCGGCGCCAGGGCTAGAGCGCGGTTGGCCGCCGGGCAGGGCAGCGTTCTTGGAAGCGCCACCCGGTGCTGCAGATTCAGGCCTGCCGCTCTTAGCTACATGAACGCCTGAGTCGAACTCATTCCCGAATTTTTTCGGTCGCCCGCCGCCGGCGATCACCAGCGGCAAATCCGGGTCGGTTCCCGCCCGGGCCTCAGCAGCGCCGTCTTCGGCGGCGCCCTGAAAGCTCTTTGGTTGTCGAGGTTACTCCTCGGCGTCGCCTGCTTCGTCGGCTTTGCGGCGCTTTGAAGCCAGGAAGTAGGTGCCGCGGCGGGGCCGGAACAGCCGCGAGTCCTTATAGAAATTGCGAAGCAGCGCCTCGGCCGGGTTTGTGCTGCGGGATTTGTGAACTCCGAGAGCTTCGAGTCGGTTGTAGATGTCGCGGTAGTGAAGCGGCCGACCGACGCTTTGAAGGAGTTTGACCACCTTGTCGGCGGCGTTGCGGGGCCAGTCCTCATCCCAGGCGAACCCTGGCCCGTCGGTTCTGGCGTAATCGTCCACAATCTCCCCTGCCATGCGTTGCTGGAGTTCGCGGATGGTGCGAATCTCGCCCTGCAGCGCGAGTCGGCTCATGCGCAATTGCGCTATCTCGCCTTCAAATGCAGCTTGCAACTCGGCGATCCCGGCGTCGAGCGCATCGCGCCGCTCGGCGATCTGGGCGTCGATTCCAGACGCGCGCCGGGTGCGGTCCTCGAGTTGGGCCTCAAGTACGACCGCGAAGGGATCGACGTCAGCTCCCGCCGGCTCGGTGCTCGGCGATTGGTCTTCGATTGGCTCGTCTTGCATATGAATCCTTCACTAACTGCAATTACGGTGCTGTTTGCTCCATAAACAATGCACCATGAATCAATTCTCGTAGCAAATATTAAACCCTACGAACCGATATATCAATACCTGCATACCATGTGCGTTGGACCAGCAGATACCCATATGTAACGGAAATCAAGTCGGGCGGTTGCAATCCGTAATTTCGCTCCGGTTTTTCGGCACCAACATGATTGCAAAACCATATGAAATCGCGATCCGGATTGTGATCGCGGCGGATCGGGATTGGCAGGTCGGCAATTGGCGCGCCGACGGGCGTTTCAGGTTTGAGTGCGCGCGGATTGGGCAGGGCCATTTGACCGGGATCGCGGTCGATCGGACCCCTAGTCGATCAAGTTCAGCTGTCGGCCCAAGGCGGTGCCTTTGCCAGCAGCAGACGGAGTCCAGCCTGGCCTATGTAAAGCGGCAAAGCCGTATCGATCAAAGCCCAGATGGTGCCGTCATCGCTGCGGGCGTCGGCAATGGCGACGCCAGCCCAATTCCATAGGAGTATGGACAGCAACGCGGTCCCGAAATAGAAAACGAAATTTGCTAACCAGGTACTCGCGCGTAGCCTCCCGGCCGCCGGATGAGACGGGGAGCATCTGCTTGCGTCGGATCGCAGTCGCCAGCACGATCACCAACGCGACCGCCATGAGGGCGTCGAGCGCCGGCCAAATGTCCACCGAATCGCCGCTGATTGGGGGGTCGTAGAACTGGGTGGCGACAAAGTGAATCGCAACCGCCAGCCCCACCAGGACCAGATATGCGCCCACCGGACGTCGTACCAAGATCACGACCGCTCCCATCCATGCACTGGTTCTGCCGACCTGATCCGGCCCGGGTCAATTGTTGGTTGGCCGAATATTGCCGCGGACCAAAGTGCGGCTGCAGCCAATGGGCAGATTATTTGCGCCGGCCCGGTGGTTGCGGCGCCGGCAAATCAGAGGGCGGGCTCGAACAGGACCTTGGTAGCCTCGCCGCGCTTGCACATAAGAATCGCCTCCGGTGCTTGGGCCAGTGGCAGCACGTGGGTGATCATGGGATCCAGGCCAAGCTGGGGCAGCAGTCGCAGCACGCTTTCCATGTTGCTTTGCATCAGCACCGTGCCGCGGATCTCGATTTCGCGCAGAACCACGTCCATCGGGCGGATGCTGAGATGCGAGTCGGGGTGCGAGATCGCAATAAATATCACCGTGCCGCCGTCGCGGACCGCGCCCAGGCAGGCCTCACTGGCCGGGATCGGCCCGGCCGCTTCGAAGCAGACATCAAAGCCAGTGCCGTCGGTGGCCGAATCCACTATCTGGCCGAGGTCTTCGTTTACCGGATCGACCACCAGGTCGGCTCCGAGCCGCAGCGCGAGCTGGCGGCGCGCGGCCACCGGCTCCGAGCAAGCCACCAGGCTGGCGCCGAGTCGCTTTGCCAGCGCTACCAGCATCAACCCGATGGTTCCGCCGCCGGTCACGAACACCCTATCGCCGGGCCGCATCGCGGCGCGTTCGACCGCTCGCATCGCGCATCCCAACGGCTCCGCCAGCGCCGCCAGCTCGGTGGAGACGATATTCGGCAGCAGGTAGGCCTGCTTTTCGTGCACGACCAGGTAATCGGCCCATGACCCGCCGTGCGCGAAACGGATCTTATTGCGGCACAGATTGCCGTTGCCGCGCTCGCACATCAGGCACACGCCGCAATAGATCTGCGGCTGCACGGTCACGCGCTCGCCAACCCGGCGCGTGGTGACCGCTTCGCCCACCGCGACGACGGTGCCCGCCAGCTCGTGCCCGATGACGGCCGGGAAATTCCGTAGCGTGACCATCGGGCCCATCCGCCAGCCGTCGTAGATGTGCAGGTCGGTCCCGCAGATGCCGGTGTGGGCGATGGCGATTTTCACGTCGAACGGGTCCAGCTCAGGCACCGCGACCTGGTCGAGGCGCAGATCGCCCGGAGCATGGATCCGAACAGCCTTCATCAACTCACTCATGACCAGCCTCGACACAGCCTGCGATTAGATACTTAGGGGATCCCGTGTTATATATCTGTTATATAATCCGATAGATCATCGCCATTCTATTTCGGCACCCTCGAATTGGGGAAGTGGCACGTGGCCAAAGCGAAGAAAGAACCTGGCAACTCCGCCCTCGAAAGCGCCGTCGCCAGCATCAACAAGCGCTTCGGTCAGGGCGCCATCATGCTCCTTTCGGAAGGCCCGAACCAGGAAGTCGAGGCCATCTCGACCGGATCGCTGGCACTTGACCTGGCCCTGGGTATCGGCGGCATCCCGCGCGGGCGAATCGTCGAGATATTCGGACCCGAGGCATCCGGCAAGACGACTTTGGCCCAGCACATCATCGCCGAGGCCCAGAAGGCCGGAGGTTACGCGGCCATCATCGATGCCGAGCACGCTTTCGACCCCAGCTACGCGGTCCGCTGCGGAATCCTGGCCGACGAGCTTTTCATCTCCCAGCCCGGCAGCGGCGAGGAAGCGCTCGAGATCGCCGACGAACTGCTGCGCTCCAACGCCTTCGACATCATCGTGATCGATTCGGTCGCAGCGCTGACGCCGCGGGCCGAACTGGAGGGCCAGATGGGGGACACCCACGTGGGCCTGCAGGCGCGCCTGATGTCGCAGGCGCTGCGCAAGATGACTGCCACCGTCGCCCGCACCAATACCGCAGTGGTCTTCATCAACCAGCTGCGCGAGCGCGTCGGAGTGATGTTCGGCAGCCCCGAGACCACGCCGGGCGGGCGGGCGCTCAAGTTCTATTCGTCGGTCCGGATCGACATCCGCCGCATCGGGGCGCTCAAGAACGGCACCACCGTGGTCGGCAACCGCACCCGCGTGCGGGTCGTCAAAAACAAGGTCGCAGCGCCGTTTAGGACCTGCGAATTCGACATCCTCTACAACGAGGGGATCTCGCGCGAGACCGGTCTGATCGACCTGGGCCTCGAGCACGGTCTGATTACCAAGGCCGGAGCCTATCTCTCCTATGGCGAAGTCCGACTCGGACTGGGCCGGGAACGTTCCCGGCAGACCCTGAAAGAGAACGGCGAAATCGCCGTCGAGCTGGAGGGCGCCATCCGCCAGGCCGCCAACGAGGATCTCGCCAGCTGAATCGAGATGGCCGCGGTGACGTACTGGTCGCCATTGCCGGTCGGCCGGCCGACCGCAAGATGATCCGGCTGGCCGCGCAACGGGCCAAATCCGAGGCTGTCAACCTGGTTGCCCTGCATGTGATCGAGGTCGGCTGGGACCGACCCGTCCACAATGCCGCCGCCAAGCAACTGGCGGCCGGTGCGAAGCTGCTGGCGAGCGTTAGTCGGGTGCTTGGTGATTCGGATTCAGTGCGAGTGATCACGCACTGCGAGCAGTCGCGCGACGCGGGCCGCGCGATCGTTGAATACGCCCGCGAACGCGGCATGCGCGAGATCTTCATCGGCTCGCACCAGTTCCTCGGCGATGTCGGTTTCGACCTGGGCACGACCGCCGCGCACGTGCTCAAGCACGCCCACTGCCCGGTGCTGGTCTGGCACGAGAACGTCTAGTCCGCCAGAACCGCCGGCGCCTGCTGCTAGGTGCCGGGGCGATGACATTACTGGCC
Source organism: Chloroflexota bacterium (assembly GCA_965217845.1). GTDB lineage: Bacteria > Chloroflexota > UBA11872 > UBA11872 > VXNJ01 > VXNJ01. The sequence goes on along the minus strand of OZ244573.1, from coordinate 736,335 downwards.
GCCTGTGGCGAGCCGGTGGCGACACCGCCCGCTGCGGTCGATACCGCGACCCCACCACCGGCTCCGGCTGATCTGCCGCAGGGGCCTGACCCGGTCCCCGATTCCACGCCGGTGGCAGGCGACCCCGGCGGGGCGGTCCATTCCCAGGTGGTGCTGGTGCCGCTGGGCGATGACGAACGCGATGCCGTCCAGGACTGGACCGGTGGCGGCTGGGTGACTGATTTTTCGATCAAATCGGTGCACCTCTCCGAAATCACTCAGGCGGCGCTTAAGCGCGACATCATCCCGCCGATCGATGAACCCAAATTCGTACCCGCCGAACAGGCTTCCGCCGACCTGCCCGGAAATGAACCGGTGGCGGTGCTGCAGGTGGGCGATCAGGTGCGCGCCTATCCGCTGCGGATCCTGACCTATCACGAGATCGTCAACGACGAATTGGCCGGGATACCGGTCGCAGCCACCTTCTGCCCGCTGTGCAACACCGCGATCGGATTTCGCCGCCAGGTTCGGGACCAGACGCTACGGATGGGCGTCAGCGCCAATCTGCGCGCTTCCAACCTGCTGATGTGGGACGACGTCAGCGAGTCATGGTGGCAGCAGTCCACCGGCGAGGCGATCGTGGGATCGTTCACCGGATGGCGGCTGGCGTTCCTGCCGATGGCGATCTCATCGTTTTCCACCTACCGCGAGAGTTTTGCCGAAGGCCTGGTGCTTTCCGAGGACACCGGCTACGGACGCCGCTACGGTCGCAATCCCTACGTCGGCTACGACTCCGGAACGCGCAAACCGTTCCTCTTCTTCGACGAACTCGATGAACGGCTGCCGGCCACCGAACGCGTGATCGTAGTAACGGTAGGAGCCGAAAACGTCGCCTACCCCTTCTCCACCCTGTCGCAGCTGCGGGTGGTCCATGACCGCGTCGGCGGCGAGGACATCGTTGTCTTTTTCACCCCGGGGACGGCTTCGGCGCTGGGGGCCGAGACCATCGCCGAGGGTCGCGACGTCGGCGCCGCGGGGGTATTTAGGCCGCGCCTGGACGGAAAAGACCTTGGCTTTGCGCTCGGCGGGGATCGCATCGTCGACGATGCGACCGGCAGCTCCTGGAATTCGCTCGGAATAGCCACCGCGGGCCAGTTCAAGGGACGGGCATTGCCCCCGGTCGTGCACGGCAACGATTTCTGGTTCTCGTGGGTCGCGCTGCGCCAAGACGTGCGCATTTTCCAAGCCTGATCAAGGTCTCCGCGCCACTGCCGTGACCGCGCCGCCCGGTGCCCCCAAGGGAGTTCGAATCCCTGTCTACACCTTGAAAGGGTGTCATCCTAGTCCACTAGACGATGGGGGCGGGGCCGCTAAAAGCGGTCGGCGGAGCGGGCGATTTTAGGGGAAGCCGCCGCCGGCAGATTCGCCCGCCAAGCGGTGGCGATGGGTTGGTTCAGATCGCGCGTCCCAGGTCCCGCTCCCGAGCGCGTTCGAGCACGACCGCGGCCGCGGCAATGTCCCAGGCGGCTATGCCCAGCGATTCAAACAGGGTCTTCTCGTCGGGCCGGGTCCGCCCCGGCGCCTTGCCGGCAATAACGTCGCCGAGCGCGACGGCGGTGCCCCAGGAGAACGTACCGGCGGCGTTGGCACCTATCAGGTCGCCGCTTTCGACCCGCGCCTGGGAGATGTCGTCGCAGACCACGCGGCCGCATGCGCCGACCGTAATTGGCGCCAACTCGGCGGAACCGGCGCGGTTGGAACCCATCGCATTTACGTGCACACCCGCATGCAGATAGCCGTCCAGGACCGGATCGGAGGAGTTGGTCGCGGTCACGATCACGTCGGCGTCGGCGCTGGCCGCAGTCGCCGATTCGGCCGCGATTGCAGTTACGTTGCAGAGCTCTGAGATTTCGGCGCAGAACCGCTCCAGCTTGTGCCGGTCGCGGCGGTAGGCCCGCACCGTGGCGATCGGCAGCACCCGGCAGATTGCCTCCACCTGGGTCCGCGCCTGGAAGCCGCCGCCGATGATCCCGAGAACGCTTGATTCGGGCCGGGCCAGGTAGCGGCTGGCCACGCCGCTGGCGGCGCCGGTTCGCAGCTGGCCCAATCGATTGGCCTCGATGATCGCCGCCAGGCCGCCGCTGGCGATCTCATAGAGCAGCACGCAGAAGGCGATCCCGCTCGCAGCCGCCAAGTAGGACTTGTGACCGGCAAATCCGCAGCCTTCGTCGCTGGCGGCCATCAGGTGCAGGGTGCGCCCCGATTGCTGGATGCGACGCCGCGGCAGATTCACCGCCTCCCCGGTAGCGATTCGACCCTGGACGCCATCGACGGCGGCCAGCGCCGATTCCATGTCCAGAAGCGAATCGACTTCGGCTTCGTTGATGTAAAGGGGAATTGGCAAATCCTTGGGCTGCGGTTACCGGACCGAACTCAGTCGGGCGGAATGATGCCCTTCTTGACGATCACATTGCCGTACAGGCGCCGTTCACTGGTGGAAACGATGGCAAAGCTGTCGGCTGCGCGCTCGTAGAAATCAAAGCGATCCACCTGTTCGAACCCTACCGGGCGGCCTTCGGCGGCAGCCGCGATCTGCTCGAATTCGATCACGATTTCGGGTTTCGGGCCGCCGTCGACCGGGGCCATTGTGGCGCAGGGGTTTTCGACAAACGTATCCAGCGGCAGGAGCGTGAGCACCGCCGCCAGGACTTCGGTGGCGCTGTTGCCGTCTAGCCGCACCAGGCGCTCAGCGTTGGCCGTGTCCGGGAAATTGGCATCCACGATCACCAGGTCATCGCCATGCCCCATCGCCATGAGGGTGTAGAGCAGATCAGCGTTCAGTAGCGGATTGATTCCCTTGAGCATCCGCTCCGTCCTATCTCTTGGGTTGTGGTGAACTGGGGTCGAGCGATTCGGATCGTTCGGCCTCGGCCGTTCGAATCTCTTCGATCAACGAAAACGGTGGTGCCACCCCGAGTTTGACCTTATAGCCGCGCCGAACCAGAAACATCCGCGCCTCAAACCCATAGCTGCGGCCCAGGACCAGTCCGGTGATTGCAAGCGCTCCGACGACCAGCGGCCAGCGCGTTGACGGTTCGGTGGTATCCAGGAAGATGCTCGCCAGCAGCAGCGCCCCCAGGGAGGCGATCCCGCCCAGCACCGCCAGGCCCAGCAGGAATCCGCCCAGCACTTCGGCCAGGGCCAGGGCCAGGTTGCGCGGGGCGCGCGACGGTGGTGGCGGGCCTACTCGAATTGCCAGTATCCGGGCAGGATTGTGACCCCCGGGTAGTCGAGCCGGCGGCCGACCTCGATCTCCAACTCGTTTTCCCATTCGACCTGGTGCAGATTGAAAACCCAGGCATCGCTGGCGCGGTCGAACCAGACCTCGAGCCAGTTGGCAAGGTGCTGGACCTCACGCTCGTATTTGAGCCCGACGCTGCCGGGTCGAACCACCCGCACACCACCGATGAGGGCGTCCTGGGGTGAATGGATATGTCCCGTTACCAGCAACTGCGGTCGTTCGATCTTGCCGAGCAGGCGGTTGTAGACGCGCGGCGATGTCGTGGGCGTGAGGAAGTCGTCGACGTTGCTGGCGTTGGCGTGCACGATCATCAGCACCGGCGAACCCGGATAAGCGCGGATCCGGATTGAGAACGGCAGCCCCGCTGCCACTCCGATCAGCTCTTCGGAGAGAAGGTCGCGGCAATAGAAGAAGACCGCCTTGAGCATGCCGCGCTTGGCCAATCCCCACGGCGGCGGCGGGACATCGCCCCGGAGCAGGTCGCGTTCGGTATTGCCGACCAGCATCAGTGCCCGCCGCTGCTGCAGGAGGTCCCAGACCTCGAGCGGGCGCGGTCCGCCGACCAGCTGATCGCCGTTGGAGATGATCGCGTTGAAGCTGCCGTGACGGTCGATATCGGCAAGAACGGCTTGCAGCGCGGTCAGGTTGGCGTGCACGTCGCCGAATACGGCGTAACGCGGTGAATCGGCCAGGGTGGAATCCAAAGGCTCGGTTGATACCCCTGCCAGCGGTGCCAACATCGCTTCACTACCGCAATCTCGACCCGGCCAATACATCCGCCTGAAAGCAGAGCTGCTGGTCCACCGGCTGGGAAATTTTATGGATTGGCGTCGCGTCGGGGATCGCCCTAAGGGTCGGCATTTGAGGTAATTCCGGGTCAATAATTGCGGGCGCGAGCATCCCGCCGCATTCGCCCAAGGAGTTCCAGGGACGTGTCAAGAGCAAAGCTGATCTGCCGCCAGCAGCTTTTCTGGTTGGTATGTGTCGCGGCCCTGGCGGCCATGTCTCTGAGCGCTTGTGAACCCGGCGGCCCGGTCCCGGAGCCGGAACTGGATGCGGCCGAAGCGGTGCAGGCCGATGCCGCCCTCGCCCTGACCGAAGCCGCAATCGCCGCCTACGATCAGGACCCAGACGGGACGCTGGAAGCGATATCGGATCCCCAGGGGCCTTGGCGGATTGGTGAACTGTACATATTTGTGTCCGACGCCAGCGGCGTAATCGTGGCCCACGCGGCCAACACCGGCTTGATCGGCGAGGACCTTTACGAATCGGTCGACTCCGATGGGTACCCGTTCCTGCAGGAATTGCTGCAGCGCGCCACCGAGGACGGCGGCTGGGACATTTTCCGGTTCACAAACCCGGTTACCGGACAGAGCGAACCAAAGCGCGCCTACGTGCGTCGCATTGACGATGGGCTCATCTTCGGTGCCGGCTACTACCTGGACGAACCCCGCTTTGTAAAGCACATCGTCGCCGACGCAGTCTCAGTTTGGAATTTAGACCCCGATCCGGCCAAAACCATTCAATCTGAAGCGCGGTTCAACCGCGGCGAATCCTACGTGTTCGCAGTTCGGGCCCGCGATCTGGTTTCACTGGCCACCCAGGCGGAACCGGAATTGGTCGGCACCAGTTTGGCGGATCTAACCGACTACACCGGCGCCAAGATAGCCCAAGAGATGCGCTCCCGCGCCGACGGCGATGGCGAATGGATCTTCTACGGTTACCAGAACCCGCACACCGGCGAAATCCAGGACAAGCAAAGTTGGGTGGTGCGTGTCGGCGAGGCAATCGTGGGCGCCGGGATATTCAGCCCCCGCTAGCGCTCGGACAGGGGTTGCCGTGAAGGAAGCTCGCGGCCCCCAAATCAGCGCCCTCCAGGCCGCCGCCCCACCCGCGTGCTCCCGGCGTGGGGGTGACTGTCGCTTGTTGCCGAATCCGGGCCAGCCGGGACACTGCCAGACGTTGCCGCCGGCGGATAGGCCAAGGGTTCTATTCGGCGCCGGCCGCCGGTCACGTCGTGTCCGGCACTGGCCCTGTCACCAGTTAGCGTTCAGGCCCCTTCGACAGCCACGATATTGAGATTTGAAGAGCTCTTACGAAGTGGTTCCAATTGCCGGAATTCGGGTGATTCCAACCACGCCCGCACCTGCGCCATTTGGGGAAACTGCACAACCGCCAACCGGGGTGGATGCCAATCGCCCTCCACTTCCTTGAGATCGCGCCCGCGCCGACGACAAGTTGCCCGCCCTTGGCGGCGACGGTCGGCGTTACGCGCTCAATGAATTGGCCGTATCGCTGGGGGTTGGTGATTTCGACTTCCACGATCACATACGCTGCCGCTCTTCCCGCCCCTGGCTAGATCTCCGCTCGAATCTCCAATCCAATCACCCGTCGGGACACGCTCGCTCCAACTGCAGGCCGCGCATTGTCAAGAAACCCGACCAGGTAGGCTGCGGGCGCGACGGACCGAGGCGGGTCGGTTGTAAATAGGCCGGCGCCCGCACAGTCGAAAGCCCGCCCGGAGCCGCTAAAACTGCGGACGCGATGAAAGCACGCGCCGCGGTGCCGATTGCGATTTAACCAATCGCCCGGGTTGACACGGGCCAACCTAGGGCGCGATCAACCCATCCTGAGGGTGCGTCCCAGGCAGGTTGGGCAACGAGGCCAGAAAATGGGCCCGCGTAATCGGCGTCTCCGAAATCGGCACATCGATGATTACCGGGGCCCCCGGTCCAGCGCCCGCGGGATCATCGATTCGAGCCCCATCGGGTCTTGCGCCCGCATGCCGACGGCTCCGCGGTCAAGAAGGCCCCAAATCTTGACAATGCCGGAGCGAAACCGCCTACTCGGCCGGCTTGCGCTGATCGGCCCGCCATAGCGCCACCGGGGCGGCGGTCTGAATCATCCGCCGGCCGCGGCCGGCACGATCGAGACCCGCGTTCCGGATTCGAGTTCGGTCTCAAGTCCGGAGAGGAACCTGATGTCCTCGTCGCCGACGTATATCTGGACGAAAGCCGACAGCTCGCCGTCGGAGCCCAGCAGGCGATCTTTGAAACCGGGGTGCTGCGATTCGATCTGGTCGATCATCGCGCGCACGCTGGCGCTGTCGGTCTCGATCCGGCGCTGGTTGCCGACCAGGTCGCGCAGCGGGGTCGGGATCCTCACCGTGGCCATATGGGCTTGTTCCTTTGGTGCTGCTGTCTTGTTTGGGGTCAGATCGGGAATTGCTGTCAATGAGAAATTCTCAGGCAAACACCGGTGCGTTTGCCGCGGCGGCGATGGCATCTTCAAACGACCCCAGCGTTGGCGCTATGGTCATATCGGCCACGCCGATTCCTTCGAGCGCTTCCTGGGTCTTGAGACCGTTGCCGGTTATGTAGGCCACGACCGTCTCATCGCGGCCAAATTGGCCCCGCTCGGCCAGCTTGATCAGCGTCGCCACCGTGACCCCGCCGGCCGGTTCGGTAAAGATGCCCTCATCGGCGGCCAGGATCTTGATCGCCTCGACGATCTCGGCGTCGCTGACTTTTTCAATCACCCCACCGGTGCGGCGGGCGACGTCGAGCGAGTAGTTGCCATCGGCGGGATTGCCAATCGCCAGACTCTTGGCCAGCGTGCGCGGATTGCGGACCGGCTCAAACTCACTCGCGCCGCTGGCAAAGGCGTCGGCCACCGGAGCGCAACCGGCCGCCTGGGCGCCGGAGATGACCACGTTCTGCGATGCCAGCAGGCCTACTTCGACCAGTTCGCGGAAACCCTTGGCAATTTCGGTATAGAGGGCCCCGGAGGCGATTGGGACCACAACCTGGTCCGGTGCCCGCCAGCCCAGCTGCTCGACTACCTCGAAGGCCAGGGTCTTGGACCCTTCGGCGTAGTAGGGCCGCATGTTGATGTTGCAGAACGCCCAGTCTTCCTCGTCGGCGATCTCCGAGCAGAGCCGGTTGAGCTGGTCGTAGGTGCCGTCGACGGCGATCAGATTGGCCCCGTACACGGCGGCGTTAAGGACCTTGCCGGCCTCCACATCCGAGGGCATAAAGACGTAGATGTCCAGCGGGGTGCGGGCTCCTGCGCCGGCGACCGCCGAGGCCAGGTTTCCGGTCGAGGCGCAGGCGAACACCTCATAGCCCAGCTGGCGCGCCTTGGCCAGCGCCACCGTGACCGGGCGATCCTTGAAGGAAAAGGTGGGATTTAGGCTGTCGTTCTTGAGCCAGAGTTCGCCCAAGCCCAGCCGGTCGGCCAGTTTGCCGGCGCGCTGCAGGGGTGTGAATCCGACCCGCACATTGTTTTCCCAACCGCTGTCTAGGGGCAGCAGGTCGGCATAGCGCCAAAGCGAGTTGGGGCCGGCGGCGATTCGCTCACGGCTAATCCGGGCGCGGATGACGTCGTAGTCGTAGACGACCTCAAGTGGTCCGAAGCAAAGATTGCAAACATGCTGGGCGGCAGCCGGATAAACCGCGGCACAGTTCTTGCACTTGAGGCCAAGTACCTTATTGGCCATGGTAGTTAATTTCTCGGGATGTCCTGAATGGATGTAAGGGGGTTGCAGAGGGGTTAGGCGGCTTGCGGTGCGCGGGGCCGGAAGGGCCGTTGGCGCACCAAGCCGCGGGGCTCTACATCAGGGACTGTCCGCCGCTTGAGCGACCGAGTACGCCGTCGCGGGGGCCGGGCATGTATCCGCGGCTAAAAAAGCAAATCTCTACCGAATCGAACATGGTTGTGGTGTCCTCTTATCTTGCGAATTCGCAGCTCGCCGGAGTTGGCACCTGACCACGCTCTAAAGGACCATGTCACCGAGCGCGCTGGTTGCCGGGCTTCAAAGGGCCGAATCCCTCCACCACTCTGGATAAGAGCCGGAACCACCGTTATTCAATTGCGAAAAATTATAGGTGCGGATGCGGTCGCGATGCGACCGCCGCACCACTCCGCGACTCTGGGTTGCGAGAATCGGCCGCACAGCCCGATCCGGTCCAGCGAGCGCCCTTTAGCCAATGTCCGCCCATCTAGCACCGCCCCTGCCGACGGTCCTGGCCACATCTGCGGCCGGCGGTTCGCGCTCGGACCCGCGCGGCGGGGACCTGCCGCCGCTGATGGACCCCAATACCGATTCGCTGCGATTGCCGACGGCCGAGGAACAGCGCATCCGGGACGAGCACGACGAAGCCGGGATTTCGCTGGCGCTGGGCAAGTTCATGCTGCTGGGCGCCGACATCCTGTGGTTGGTGCTCTCGCTGGTGCTCACCGAGGATTTCCGCTGGTCGATCGCGGGCCTGATCGCGGTCGATTTGGCGATCTCCATCCGGCGCCATCCCGACCGCCTGCCCGGTCAGCTGGATCTGGTGGCGCGTGGCCTGTTGGGGGTGGCGCTTTTCACCTTCGAAGCAGTCTTTTTTTCGGCCCCCTGGCCGTTGGCCTTGGGACAGGCGCTGCTGCTGGCGGCAGCAACCCTGCAGGCTTTTGGGGCCGGCGGCGAGGGCAAAAACCTTCTGGCCGTGCTGCTGGTGGTCTGCGGCGTCGTATTTGCGATGGCGCTTTCGCTCGTTCTCGCGCAGCTGCGCGAACAGCAGATCTTCGACCAATTCGAAAGCGCCTACCTGCTGGCCGCGGCCGGTCGCCGCGACGACGCGCTGGTGGTGGTGCGCCGGATCATCGACGAGAACTCGACCGACTCCGAGGTCTACGTCCAGGCGGTCAATTTCTACCTGACCGGTGAGATCGGCGACGCGGCGGCGGCGGCGCTGGCCTCAGACCGGGCGGTCGAGTACGCCGATAGCAGCAACTACGCCCAGGCCCACTACGTGCGCGGCTTTCTCCAAGAATCGCGCCAGGACTACCAGTCAGCCTTGGAGAGTTACACCCGCGCCATTGAGGGCCGCGACGACATCCCCTTGCTCTATCTGACCCGCGCCAACATCTACCAGCAGCTCGGCCGCAACCAGGAAGCTATCGCCGACCTGCAGAAGGTGGAGGAACTGGCCCCCAATACCGATGCCGCCACCGAGGCCCGGATCATGCGCCTGAACCTGCAGCCACCGTCGGGCAACCCCTTCGACGATCTCTAAACCTCTCCGGTCAGGCGGCCCGGGCGCGGCGCAGGTAACGCTCGAGCTCACCGAGGAACTCGGGGATGTAACTCTCAAAAACCAGGCGCGACATGTGGCCGATGCGGATGATCCGGCCCCGCAGCGGCCCAAATCCTTCGGCCAGGACGAATCCACACTCCTGGCGCATCCACCCCAGCAGTTCGTCCACCCGCCCTTCCAGTTCGGTTGGCACGTAGGCGCAGGTCACGGTCGGTGAGGCGATCGATTCGGGGGCCAGGATCTTGAACCCAAGATCGCGCAGCCCCGATCGCACCGCCCTGGCCCCGGCGGCGATCCGGTGGTAGCGTTCGGCGCGGCTCTCGCCCGACTGCAGCGAGATCGCAACGTCGAGGGCGCGGGCGACGTTGACCGGCATCGTAGCCGGTTGCGGGTGGTAATCGGCTTGGAGGCGTTCGAACTCGCGCCAGACGCCGAAATCAAAGTACCAGCCGGCGGAACGGCCGGCGTTGCGATCGTAGGTCTCCCAGCCGCGCGGCGAGATGATCGCTGGCGCCAGACCGGGCGGGCCCTCGAGCGCTTTCTGCGAGGCTCCCGCCACGTAGTCGATGCCCCAGTCGTCCATCCGGATATCGACCGCGCCCAGCGAGGAGATGGCATCGAGCAGGATGTTGACACCGCGGCCGCCGCATACCCGGCAAATGGCCTCCAGGTCGCAAATCGTCCCGCAGGAGGTCTCGTTGTGGCAAAGCAGCAGGGTCTTGATCTCAAGCGCATCGATCGCGGCGGCGATCGCATCGGGGGTCGGCGCCGCGCCCGGTTCGATATCCAGCCTGCGCACATTCAAGCCGTGGCCCAGGGCGATCTCGTAGAAGCGTTGCGAAAAGTAGCCGCTCACCGGGACCAGCACGCGGTCGCCGCGGGCGGTCAGCGATTGCACTCCAGCATCCAGTGCGCCGGTGCCGGAGGCGGCCAGCAGGAAGACGTTTCCGGTGGTGCCGGCGTGCGGTCGCACGCCCCCCTGGAGGCGCCGGTAAAGCGGCACCCAATCGGGTCCGTAGTGCGGGATGACCGGCTCGGACAGGGCCGCCAGCACACGCTCGTCCAGGTCGATCGGTCCCGGAATCAGCAGGCGTGGTGACGGTTCCATTTAGCCCCTTCGGCAGCGAGCACCAAGCAATCGGTCAGCCATTATCATGCGGGGGCCGCAGATTGGCCGATAATCCGGGCCGGATCTGCGCGCCGCCGCGGTAAAGAACGGGGGTTCCAAACCGTGGCTATCGAGCTGAGTTTTTTCCTGCCGCTCCACAACGAGGAAGCCAATGTGCAGGCGGTCGCCGAGCGGGCGATAGCCGCACTCGAGTCCAGCGGACGCGACTGGGAGTTGATTCTGGTCGACGATGGTTCGCGCGACGCCACGGCCGAACGCGCCCGCAGGTTGTGCGCCGATCCGCGGGTGCGGCTGGTGTCGCATCAGGTCAACCGCGGCTACGGGGCGGCCTTAATCACCGGAATCGAAACCGCCCGCGGCCGGCTGGTCGGGTTCTGTGACGGCGACCGGCAGTTCGATCCCGCAGACCTTTTAAAACTCCTAAATCGCATCGAGGGCAACGAAATGGTGATAGGCTTTCGCCGGCACCGCGCCGAGGGCGCCGCGCGGGCGCTGCCCTCGCGCGCCTGGGCCGCCCTGGCCGGGGCGCTGCTGGGGTTTTCCGCGCGCGACCTGGACTGTGGTTTCAAACTTTTCAGGACCGAATTCGTGCGCTCCCTGGAACTTGAAAGCGAGGGCGGCTTCGTGTCGGCGGAGATTCTGGCCAAGGCGACCAAGCTCGGCGCCGCGGTGGCCGAGGTCGGGCTCAAGCACCACCCGCGCCGGGCCGGCCGTCAATCCGGCCTCAATCCGCTGGTCGTGGCCCGCTCTTTTCTCGACCTGTTGCGCTTCTACCGGCGACTGCGAACATGGCCCCGATAAAACTCTCGATCCTGGTCCCGGTCTACAACGAGGCCCGACAGCTGCCGCATCAGGTCGACCGGCTGCTGGCGCTGCCGGACCACTGCGAATTCGTGTTCGTCGACGATGCCTCCGACGATGGATCCCTCCAATACCTGGAAGCGCTTACCGACCCGCGGGTCAGGCTGCTGCGCTCGCCCCGCAACCAGGGCAAGGGCGCCGCGGTGCGGAAGGCCCTAAAGGCCGCCTCCGGCCGCTACGTGGCCATCCAGGATGCCGACCTCGAATATCACCCCGAAGATCTGCTGCGGCTGCTTGCGCGGGTCGAAAAGGACCGCGCCCGGGTCGGGTTCGGTTACCGCGATTTCTCCGGGCAGCGACCGCTGCTGCGCTGGGGCAACCGTTTCGTCACCTGGGTGGCCAACCGGATCTACGGGGCTAGCCTCAAGGACATGGAGACTTGCTACAAGCTCCTCGAGCGCGAATTGGCGCTTGGCCTCGAACTGCGCTCGGACGGATTTGAAATTGAAGCTGAAATCACCGCCAAGCTGTTGCTTGCGGGCGAGGCGATCGTCCAGTTGCCAATCCGCTACGAGCCGCGGCAGGAGGGTAAAAAACTCTCCGTCTGGCGCGACGGGCCGATGGCTATCAGGACGCTGCTGGCATACCGGCGTGGCGGCGATGGATAAGGCGCGGCGGTGCCCCGGCGGGTTCACGTCGGTGACCCGGATACGGTTGCTGGCGCTGCTTGGCGCGGTCCTGCTGGCAGCAATGGCGCTGGCGGCATGCGGGCCTCTGCAATTCGACGAATCCGGCCCGGATTCGATGCCAATGGCCGCGGCCGACTTTGTCCAGGTCGAGAGCGAGTTCGCCGCGACCAAGCTTGAGGCCGGCGACGTTGCTCCCGGCGCCCTGGGCCGCCAGATCATCCGTGAAGGCCGGATCAATATCGAGGTCGAGGACGTCGCCGGGGCGTTTGCCCGGGTCGGCGACATCGCCCGCGCCAGCGGCGGGTTTGTGGCCGAATCCTCGGTCTACGCCAGTCCCCGCGACGGGGCCGGAAGAATCGCCCGGCCAGAGGGCGCCTATCTGCGGCTGCGGATTCCCGCCGATCGTTTCGAATCGGCCCGCGCCAGAGTGGCCGAGCTGGCCAAGACGGTGCTATCCGAGGACACCAGTTCGCAGGACGTGACCATGCAGGTGGCCGACTTTGAGGCCCGCCTGCGCAACCTGCGTGCCACCGAACAGCAATACCTGAGGCTGTTGGTTCAGGCTCAACAGGTCGAGGAAGTGTTGCTGGTCACCGACCGCCTCAGCAACACCCGCGGCGAGATCGAGCGCATCGAGGCCCAGCTGGCGGCGCTCTCATCGCTGGTCGATCTGGCGACCTTGAACGTTGACATCCAGCGCGCGGTCGGGCTCGACGAGGATGACGTGCGCGGCCCGCTGGATGCGGCCCGCGAAGGCTGGGAGGCCTCCTGGCAGTTCCTGGAGGCGATCCTGGAATGGTCGCTGGCGGTTATCGCCTTCTCGTGGTGGCTGCTGCCGCCAATTGCCCTGGCGTTGCTGGTGGCCTATCTGCGCCGGCGCCGTATGGCGGCGGTCGATCCCGGCGACGCCCCCGGGGAGATCTCTTAGGTAACGGCCAGCGCGGGTTGCGCCGATGATTGCGGCGCCGGCGCCCCGGCGGTGATCGTCCCGCCGCCCAGCAGCAGCGGACCGTCGTAGAACACCGCCGCCTGCCCGGGCGCCAACCCCCAGACCGGCTCCCCCATCTCAACCCGCAGCCGCCCTCCGCCCCGCGGGTAAAGCCGGCAGGGCAGCGGGCGGGCGCTGGAGCGCACCCGAACTCCCGCCTCCAGGCCGGGCCCCAGCACCGGCCGCGAGACCGGATTGAAGTCCTCGACCCCGAACTCGGACCGCAGCAGCTCCTCGCGCCGCCCGAGCACGACCGCGTTGTGTTCCGGGTCGATCCGGGCCACGTAGAGGGGCGATGCCGCCGATACCCCCAGGCCGCGACGCTGCCCGACGGTGTAGGCCGAGATTCCGCGGTGTTCTCCGATCACGGCACCGTCGGTCAAGAGCATCGGGCCGGGTGCGCCGGTGCCGTTGCCGCGGGCGCTTAAGAAATCGCGGTAGTCGCCGGCCACGAAGCAGATGTCGACGCTGTCGGGCCGATCGGCATTGGGCAATCCCAGTTCCCGCGCCTGCTGGCGCACCTGGTGCTTGGACAGCGATCCGAGCGGCAGCAGCAGGCGCGCAAGCCGCTCCTGGGAAAGCACGTACAGGACGTATGACTGGTCCTTGGTCGAGTCGGCCGCCGTAAGCAGCTGCCGCCGTCCGCTGGTGGGGTCGCAAGCGGTGCGGGCATAGTGCCCGGTGGCCACCAGGTCGGCGCCCAGTTCCTCCAGCGCCGGGAAAATGGCGTCGAACTTTATGAAGTGGTTGCAATCGATACAGGGGTTCGGGGTAAAGCCCTGCGCGTACCCGGCGGCGAACCGATCCACGACCTGGCCGCGGAACTGTTCGCGCATGTCGATGTGGACGTGGTCCGCCCCGATCTGGCGGCAGACGGCGCGCGCGGTCGCGGTGGCCTCGGGCGAACAGCAGTTGCGCTCACCTGGGTCGGCGTCCTGCTCGGGCCAGATGTCGACCGTGAACCCGACCACCGAGAACCCGGCCGCCGCCAGCAGCGCCGCCACCACCGAACTGTCGACGCCGCCGCTCATCGCCACCGCCACGCGGGGACGAGGCGAGCAGATTGCGGTCGGGGTCGACATCGGGAGCAGCTCTATCGGATAGGAGCCGGAACGCACCGGCTGGTTCTGGAACGGGTTGGAGCCAGAGAGATTTTCGGCTGTCGGCAAACCCCCTGGAAGCGGCTACGATAATGGGTCTTCAAGGGTTCGCGGCGTCGGCCGGTGCGCGGGTGCGGCGGACCGACGCTTAGTCCCATATGCAACTGGCCCGGACATGTCGCGACTGGCCCACATCGGGGTAAGGGTACTGGCGATCGCCCTATTCCTGGGCTCCCTGGGGCTGGTGTACAAGCAGATTCACGCCCAACCCGAGATCGTCGGCACCGGGCTGCGGATTCAGCAGTTGCACCGGGAAATCGATGCCGCCGAGCGCGAGGTCCGGACCCTGCAGGAGCTGCTCGCCTACCGTCAGTCGGACGGCTACGTGATCGAAGTCGCCAAGCGCGAACTGGGCCTGGCCGAACCCGGCGAACAGCAGCTGGTACTGACCGGGTTGCCGCGACCGGCGCCGACGCTTGCGAGTGCGCCATCACCCGCAGCGCCGTTGCCGGTCTCGACCGCGCAACCCTCGCCGTTCCAGAACCTGGCGGCGTGGTGGAACGTCCTCAGCGGCCGCTAGTTACGCCGGCCGGCGGATTTCAAACCCGGATGCGACTGAAACTGCAGCGGATCGATCGCGATTTGCCGCTGCCCGCCTACCAGACGCCGGGTGCAGCCGGCTTTGATCTCTACGCACGCATCCGGGTGGTGGTTGCTCCCGGCGGGACCGCCCTGATTCCGGCCAATGTGATCGTCGACTTGCCCGCCGGCTATGCGCTGCTGGTGGCGCTGCGTTCGTCGACCCCCATCCGCAAAGGCTTGATATCGCCGCACGGAGTCGGCATCGTCGACTCCGACTACTCGGGGCCGGAAGACGAACTCAAGACGCTGGTCTATAACCCGACCGACCAGGAAATCGTGGTCGAACGCGGGGAGCGCATCGCCCAGGCGCTGTTCGTTGCGGCGGGACAGGCCGAACTGGTCGAGGCCGATGCGATCGCCGCGCCCACCCGGGGCGGATTTGGCTCCACCGGATCCTGATCCCGCGCGCGCGATCCGGCGGGCCCTGACCGAAGCGCTACGCGCCGCCGCCATCAAGGCCCCGACCTGCCTGGTGGTGGCGGTCTCGGGCGGCCCCGATTCGGTTTGCCTGGGCCATGCCACCGCCGTCTGGGCCAAAGCTTGCAATTCGCGCTTGATCATTGCGCACTTCGACCACCGGCTGCGCCCCGACTCGGCCTCAGACGCCGAATTTGCAGCCGGCCTGGCTCGATCCTGGGATGTCGAATTCCAGCTCGGCCAAGCGCCGGCCCCGCCGGCCGATTGGGCCGGCCGTTCCCCGGAGCTGTGGGCCCGTCGGCAGCGCTGGGGTTTCCTCGAATCCTGCGCCCGCAGTCACGGCGCCGCCGCAGTCCTTACCGCCCATCACCTTGGCGACCAGGCCGAAACCCTGCTGCTGCGGCTGCTGCGCGGATCGGGCAGCGCGGGCCTGGGTGCAATGCCGGTTGTTGACGACCGGTTCGAACCGCCACGGGTGCGCCCGCTGCTGGGAATCCGACGCCAGGTGATTTCCGGCTACCTTGACGCCGAGCACCTGCCCTTCCGCAGCGACCCCACCAACCTGGAGCCGTCAACCGATCGCAACCGCATCCGCCTGCAGGTCCTGCCGCTGCTAGAACGAATCCGGCCCGGCGCCCCGAACACGATCGCACGGGCGGCCGAAAACCTCCGCTTTGAGTCAGAGCTGCTCGCCAATCTGGCCGACGCGGCCCGCCCCCGGGCCGGGGTCCGACCTTTCGCCGGGGCCTTCGAGTTCGAAGCGGCCAGGTTCGCCGGTATTGAGAAGGCCCTGCAGATGCTGCTGCTACGCAATCTGTGCGCCGAAATCTCCGGCCAGGTGCCGCGGCGGGCGGTACTCGGCGCCGCACAGGCGTTTTCCGGCGGTTCCGGTCCGGCCAGTCTGCGATTGACGCCCGCGGTCGTCATGGAACGCTCCCGGGGCCATTGCCTGCTGCGGCCAAAAGGCTGGAACCCCCCTGCGGCGCCCCCGTCCCGCAAGCTGGATTTAGGGAGTGAGGGTCCGATCCAATTCCGAAATTACCGGTTCTGGCTGCGATCGGAGGCAGTTCCCGGAGCCGCTGGCGCGCAAGCTGCGCTGCATCTGCCCCCAGGGAGCGAAACCATCGAACTGGCCGCGATCCCGCCGTCGAATGCCATGCTCGCCGACCTGCCGCACTGGCGGCGCAATGTCACCCCGGGTCTTTTTGTCGGGAATCGCCTGCTCTGGGGGCTCGGCCTGGGGATCATTCCCGAGCCCCTGCCGGCGGGTTCACCGCCGATCGCGGTCACGCTGCAATGGGAGCTTGTCAACTAGGCGCTGGCGGGGCGGCTATAAATCCATCCCAACCGGGCATACGTATCTTGGGGTAGCAGCCTTCCGTCCAGGATCGGGTGCTAGACTCGCAAACCCTAGAAGCTGGTAGAAATACACCTTGCGACGCCACCTGCAGGCAGGACCTGATCCCGCCGCTGCCACGGTCCGCTCCGGCACAGTTCCAGGACTGAACCTGCCGTGATGAACAATCGCTGGATGCGCAACGGGTTCGTGTACCTAATCATCGCGGTCGCGGTGCTGGCGGTGCTGTTCATCGTCTTCTCACCTTCCGGCAACACCCCGCAGTACTCCTACTCGGAGCTTCTGGCCGATGTCCAGAACGACGTGCTGGCGGGTTCGAGGCCGCAGTTGTACGTGACCGGCAGCGACACGGTGCAGTACACGAATTCGGGCGGCGTGACGCGCGCGGCCGCAATCGGCTCTGAGACCGACGTGATCTCCGACCTGCGCGCCTCCAACATCAATCTGAATCAGGTCGAAGTCGAATACGCCGAACCCTCGCGCTTGGGCGGGATCCTGGGCGGACTGTTCTCGTTCCTGCCGATCATCTTCATCGTCGGCCTGCTGTTTTTCATGATGCGCCAGGCGCAGGGCAGCAACAACCAGGCGCTCTCCTTCGGACGCACCAAGGCGCGCGTGATTTCCGGTCAGCGCCCGACGGTCACCTTCAAGGACGTCCAGGGCGTTGACGAGGCCAAGCAGGAACTAACCGAAGTGGTCGAGTTCCTCAAGTACCCCGAAAAATTCACCAAAATCGGCGCCCGGATTCCGGCCGGCATTCTGCTGGTGGGACCGCCCGGGACCGGCAAGACGTACCTGGCCAAGGCGGTCGCCGGTGAGGCCGCCGTGCCCTTCTTCTCGCTCTCGGGGTCCGAGTTCGTCGAGATGTTCGTCGGCGTCGGCGCCTCGCGGGTGCGCGACCTCTTCGAAAAAGCCCGTCAGAGCGCGCCCTGCATGATATTCGTGGACGAGATCGACGCCGTTGGGCGCCAGCGCGGCGCCGGGCTCGGCGGTTCGCACGACGAGCGCGAACAGACCCTGAACCAGATCCTGGTCGAAATGGACGGCTTCGAGACCGATACCAAGGTGATCGTCGTGGCCGCCACCAACCGGCCCGACATCCTCGACCCAGCGCTGCTGCGACCGGGCCGCTTCGACCGACGGGTGATCCTGGACCGGCCCGACATCCGCGGCCGCGAGGCGATCCTGCGGGTGCATTCCAAAGGCAAGCCGATCGCCGAAGATGTCGATCTGATGGTGCTGGCCAAGGAAACTTCCGGGTTTACCGGGGCCGACCTTGAAAACCTGCTAAACGAAGCCGCAATCCTTGCCGCGCGCGAGAACAAGACCGAGATCTCCATGGTCGAGCTGGAAGAGGCCATCGACCGCGTGGTGGCCGGCCCCGAGCGCAAGAGTCGGGTGATCACGGCCCGCGAGAAGGAAATAACTGCTTACCACGAGGTCGGGCATGCCATTGTCGGCCACTACATGGGGTCGATGGACCCGGTACACAAGATCTCGATCATCGCCCGCGGCCGCATGGGCGGCTACACCCGCTTCCTGCCGCCGACGGATCGTTCGATGATGTCCAAGACCCAGTTCGAGGACCAGATCGCCACCATGATGGGCGGGCGCGCGGCCGAACTTATCGTCTACGAGGAATTCACCACCGGGGCCTCCAACGACCTCGAGCGCGCGACCGAGGTGGCCCGCCAGATGGTCACCCGCTACGGGATGAGCCGGCAGCTGGGCCCGCGCACTTTCGGGCGCAAGGACGAACTGGTGTTCCTGGGCCGCGACATCCAGGAGTCGCGCAATTACTCCGAAGCGATCGCCCAGCGCATCGACGACGAAGTGACCCAGATCGTCACCCAGGCCCACGACCGGGCCGCCGCGGTGCTCAAGGCTCATATACCCGAGCTGGAGAAGATCGCGCGTTTTCTGATCCAGGCCGAGAGCATCGAAGTGCCAACGTTCGAGGCGCTGCTGGCTGGCGAGGATGTGCCGCTGCCCACCACGGTCCGCGATTCCGAGCCCAAGGCCGAGGCCGCCGAAACGGAAACTGCTCCGGCTCCTCCGGCCGAAAACCGGTCGCGCACCCCGCGGCTCAAACGCGACCCGTCGGGAGCCTAAAGCCCCGCTAACCGCGGTTGGCTGCGGGCACTGCCGCAGCCCCAGAGAATAATCCGCCGCTAGGCGCGCCGCGGCCGCAGCGCCGCAATATCGGCCTCGGTTGCCGGTGCCGGGTTATCGCGCTGGCGAACGGCTAGCACGAACGCTATCGCCGCCAGGGTCACCCCGACGGCCAGGCAGATCCGAAACCCGGCCATCAGGTCATCCGGCGGCGCCGTCAGCGCCTCCGGCTCACCGGTGCGGGTCGTGACCACGAGCGTGAACAGCAGTCCCCAGAAGGACTGCCCGATCGAGAACCCGAGCGTCCTGGAGGTGGCCAGAAGCCCGGTCGAGACCCCCAGCATCGAGCGCGGCAGCGAACCGATGATCGAGCTGTTGATGGTCCACTCGAACATGCCCAGGCCGATTCCGCTCACCGGCAGCAGCACCGCCAGCAGCCACACCGGCGAATCGGTGCGCAGCAGCAGCAATAGCAGCAGCGCTCCCAGGGTCACCAACACCAGGCCGGCCGACGCCGGCCGACGCGGTGAGCTGCGTTCGGCCCATATGGCCCCAATCGGGGCCATAAACGACATCATCGCCGGCGAGATCGCCGCCACCAGTCCGATTGCCACCGCCGACATGCCCAGCACCAGCGACATGTAGAACGGCAGCAAAACGAAGTTGAAAATCACCACCAAAAATCCCAGGAACGCGGCCAGGATCGGCAGCCGAAAGTCGCGCAGTTTGAACAGACGAAAGTCAAGCGTCGGATTGGCGGCGCTGAGCTGGATGCGCACGAATATGGCCAGCATGAGCAAACCGACGCCGGCCGCGATCAGGATCTCGGCGCTGAGCCAGCCGCGGTTGTTGCCCAGAGTTATAGCTAGCAGCAGCGGTCCCTGCCAGCAGAGCATGAGCCCCGCGCCGCCGTAGTCGAATTTGCGCTCCAGGCGACGCGGCGTCTCCCAGAGGCGTTCGCAGAGGCCCAGGCGGGCGCCTATCCAGATGACCGCCATCACCACCGCCAGAATCGCCAGCGGAGCCCAGAAGAGCGTCCGCCATCCGAACGCGCTCGCCATGTATCCGCCGATTAGCGGCCCCGACACCAGCCCGATCGAGGTCGTAACTCCAACTATCGAGAGGGCACGCGCACGCCTGCCGGGAACGAACGCCCGCACGGTGAACGCCGGCCCGACTGTGTGGCAGACCGCGATTGCGGCGCCGATCAGGATCCGCGACAGCATCAGCAACCCGAACCCGGTCGATAGCGCCGCCAGCAACGCCGCCACGCAGTAGAGCGAGAGCCCCCCGTAGAGCACCCGGCGATGCCCGATCCGATCGGCCAGATTGCCCATCACCAGAAGCAGCGCCGCGGTCATGATGACGGTCCCCAATGTGATCCACTGGGCGATCAGCAGATCGAGCTCGAGCTCTTCGGCAATCGTGGGCAGCACCACCGCCAGCGCGGTCGAGTCAAACGTCCCCAGGTAGACGCAGATGAACCCGGCCAGCAGCGGCGCGAAGGCGGTCCGCAGGCTGAGCGCGTTCAGGGGTGTGGCCTGCACGGAAGTAGTTACCCGAAAATGGCCGCGAAGGCAGCGGGGCAGCCCGGGCCGGTTGAGACCCGTACATTTACCGGCCAGATTGGGTGCGGCCCGGCAGGGCCGGGGAGCATTAGCCGACGGTGCGATTTTCCGAATATCTGTCAACCTGCCGGCCGCTGACCGACGCGGCCATGCGCCGGGCGGTGGGTGACGATGACAATCTCGTCACTCTTGTCGCCCGCTACCACCTGGGCTGGGCCGAACGCGACGGGACCGCAAACACCGGTCCCGCTGGCGGCAAACAGCTGCGGGCGGGCCTGCTGCTGCTTGCTTGCGAAGCGCTCGGTGGAGGACGCGCCGGCCTGCCGGCGGCGGCGGCGATCGAGCTTTTCCACGCCACCACCCTGCTGCACGACGACATCATGGACCGCGACCGCCAACGCCGCGGGCAGGCGGCCGCCTGGACCATCTGGGGCGATGCGACCGCGATCAACGCCGGCGACCTGCTGATGGTGCGCGCCTTTGCCGCCCTGTCGGAATTCAGCGCCGATCCACCCGCCTCGATCCGCCGCTTCGCCGATGCGGCCAGCGCGGTTATCCGCGGACAGCAGCTGGACCTGCAGTTCGAGACCCGCGCCAGCGTCGGCGCGGCCGAGTACGAGCAGATGATCGGGCTCAAGACGGCGGCGCTATTTGGCCTGGCACTGGAACTGGGCGCGGTGGCGGCCGAAGCCGACCCGGAACCCTGGCGGAACCTCGGCCATCAGCTGGGCCTGGCGTTCCAAATCCGCGATGACGCGCTCGGAATCTGGGGCGACCCCCGGACCACCGGCAAGCCGGCCGGCGGGGATTTGAAACGTGGCAAGAAATCGCTCCCGGTGCTGCTTTTCCGCGACGCGGGTGGTCGCATTCCGGCCCCGGTGACAGGGGATGAAGAAGTCCAAGTGCTGCTGGCGCAGATGGATGCTGCCGGGATTCAAGCCCGGCTGAGCGAGCGACTGGCGCAAATCCAATCGCGCTGCCGCGAACTGGTGGCGACGTTGCCGGTCAAAAATACATACAGGCGGATGCTGGACGAGATGATCGGTCTGGCGGCCGATCGCGACCGATAAAAGGAGCTGGGGCCGTGCAAGGAAGCACCAAACGAAGAATCGCAACCGCAACGGCATTGGCCGCAAGCTTGGCCATGGCGCTGTGCCTGGCGGCCTGTAACGGCGACGAGCCCGAGCCGCCGCCCGCCCCCGCAGTCGCGCCTACCGCCGCCCCGGCGCCTGCGCCGGAGCCGACACCGGCGCCAACTCAACCCCCGGTCGAACCGACCGCGGCACCTGCGCCCGAACCAGAACCTGCCCCTGAACCGGTCGCGGAGCCGGCCGCACCGGAACCGACGATCGACCTTGAAATCGGTGCCGATGAGCTCTTCGCCGAGTTCATCGCCGACAAGGACGCCGCCCTAGAAAAGTACGTCGGCCAGAGCGCCCGCATCAACGGCATGATCCGCGAAAACTTTTTCATCGGCCGCGGCGGGTTCTTCATGGTGGTCGGCGGCGATTACGTCAACGGGGTGATCTGCAATCTCGGCGCCGAGGATTACGAGGCCGAGAAAGACCGCCAGCCGGGCGAGCCGATCACGATCACCGGCACCATCATCAACTACGTATATGACGTTGCCCTGCAGAACTGCCAGGTCGAGGCCTAGAAGCCTTTAAGGAAAACCGATGAAAACAAGAACCGGGCACCGTCCGGCGCTGGGGGTGGCGCTGATCGCCCTCGGACTGGTGGCCCTGCTGAATCGGACCATCGACTGGTTTCCCGGGGTCTGGGAGCTCGGCCCGGCGATAGTCGCCGCCTTTCTGGCGACGCGGATCCTGACCGGGGCCGCTAGGGCCAATCGCCTGTGGCTCTTAGGGGCAGTGATCGCGCTACTTGTTTGGCAGGTAGCGATCATTGCCAACCTGGTAATCGACGGCGGCCTGATCTGGCCGGCGCTGATCATCGCCGTCGGCGTGGCGTTGCTGGTACAGGCCCTGCGCCGGTCGCGGCAACCGGGCACCGAAGCCGGGACGCTGGCGCTGTTCGGCCAGACGCGACGCCGAATCTCGGGCTCCTTGCCGGGAGCACTACAGGCGACCGCCGCGTTCGGCAGTTGCGAATTTGATCTGCGTGACGCCGAGGTTGACGCGCCTCCGGTCCGGTTAGATGCTCTGGCGCTTTTTGGCAGCATCGAGCTGCGCGTCCCCCCGGACTGGAACATCGACACCACCGAGGCAACCGCAACGTTGGGGTCCGTGACCGACGAGCATTCCTCGGGCACGTCGGAACCCAAGCTCAAAATCTCCGGCAATGCCCTCTTCGGCTCGATCGAAATTAGGCGCTGAACAGCGACCGGGGTGGCCCTGAACCCGGGTGCGGCGCGAGCGCAATAAGGTCAGGCCACCGGGGAACCACCGCAACTTTCGAAACCCGGGCGTTGCTGCGGCCGATGCACCCGCGGGGGCCGCAACCCGCATGCAGGCGCGGCTAAAGATCGGTCGAATCTGGTCGGTCCGGAGAATTAAGTTCACCTTCCATTGGGATTGCGTCGCATCGAGAGGAGCTGGTAAATGGGTCGATTGGATGGCAAAGTCGCGCTTATCAGCGGCGGCGCCAAAGGACTGGGTTCGGCCCAAGCCCGGCTTTTTGCGCGCGAGGGCGCCAGCGTGGTCATCGGCGATCTCCTCGACGTTGCCGGAATGGCGGTCGCGGCCGAAATCAACCAGTCGGGCGCCGATGCCCTTTACATGCACCTGGACGTCACCAGCGAGCGGGGCTGGCAGGCCGTCGTCGCCGCCGCCGTATCCAGATACGGCAAGCTGGACGTGCTGGTCAATAACGCCGGGATCTGGCGCGGGGGCCGGGTGGAGGAAACGACCGTGGAAGACTGGGACGCCATCCAAAACGTCAATTCCAAGGGGGTGTTCCTCGGCACCAAAGCCGCCATCCCCCAGATGCGCCAGGCCGGCGGAGGTTCGATCATCAACCTTTCGTCGATCTCCGGAATCGTGGGAAATAACCGCGCCACCGCCTACGCCGCCTCAAAAGGGGCGGTCCGCATCTTCACCAAGGCCACGGCAATCCAGTATGCCGCCGACGGAATTCGCGCCAATTCGCTTCATCCCGGTCCCATAGATACCGATCTGCTGCACCAGGTTATTGAGGCCGAGCAATACGACGCCTACACCCCGCTCGGCCGGGTCGGCACGGTCGATGATGTCGCCTACGCCGCGCTGTACCTGGCCTCCGACGAGTCGTCATTTGTGACCGGCAGCGAACTGGTAATCGACGGTGGCGCGACCGCAGAGTAACCGGCCGGTCATCGGCCCAGGCGATTGGGACCTCGGTGCCGGCGCCATCCTATTACCCGCCCCGCGCCGGCGCTGCTATGCAGTTTGGGAAACGAACCTGGAGTCGCGGCGGGCGGACAAAGTGCCCGCGGCCCGGCCCGCATCGGATGAATGCAGCTGCCGCGCCGCGCAAACCGGTTGACGGGAACAGGCGCGCCCTGCCAGGCTCCTTACGCGCCGCTTGCTAGTACGCAGCGGCTGCAGCCATTACCTGACCCCGGTCCCTGATCGGCAAGTGAATCAGGGCCGAGGCAAAGGCCAGGACGATGGCCGCCACCCAGATCGGGTCATATGACTGGGTGGCATCGTAGACGCGGCCGCCCAGCCAGACGCCGAGAAAGGACCCGATCTGATGGGAGAAAAACGTCGTCCCAAACATCACCGCCAGGTAGCGCGCACCCAGCAGCTGGGCCACTGTCGAGGATGTGAGCGGTACCGTCGCCAGCCAGAAGAATCCCATAGAGGCCCCAAACGCCATCGCGGTGACCTCGGTCAGGGGCAGGACCAAGAGCGCGATCAATATGAAACCGCGCGCGGAGTAGACAAGCGTTAGTAGCCGGCTGCGCCGGTAGCGATCGCCAAGGCGCCCCCAGATCGCCGACCCGAATATGTTGAACAACCCGATCAGCGCCAATGACAAGGCGGCCGCGGTGGCGGAGACCCCGCCATCCGACAGGTACGCCGGCAGGTGCGTGGCTATAAAGCTCACGTGGAACCCGCAGACGAAGAAACCGGCCGTCAATAGGAGGTAATCGCGGTTGCGCCGGGCGCGGGCCACCATGTCCGCAAATGGCTCATCGATCACGTCCTCGCTGCGCGGCAGGCCGCGAGTGTCGCGCAGGTACAGCACCGCCAGCAGGCCGATCAGCAGCGGCACCACCGCGAACAGGGCGAAGTTGGTGCGCCACCCGACCAGGTTCAGGATCTGCTGCCAGGCCGGAACCAACACGAACATGCCAGCCGAGGAACCGGCGGTGATGATGCCAAAGGCAAAACTGCGACGCCGCACCGGTACCAGTTGGCCGACAGCGCCGAATACCACCGTCATCGATGCCCCGCTGACGGAAATTCCGCCCAGGAAACCCAGGTAGGCCAGGAATTGGAATCCAGACTGGGCCTGCGAGGTGAGCAGCATCGCCAGCGAATAGACCGCTGCCGAGGGGACGATCACCTTCCAGTGTCCGAAGCGGTCGGCCAGGTAGGCCGCGACCGGTATGCCGGTTGCCAGCTGCAGCACCGCTATCGCCAGCGCGAACGTCTCCCGGCCCACGCCCAGATCGCTGGTCACCGCTTTCAGGAAAATCCCGAACGACTGGTTCGAACCGGT
The DNA here is from genome assembly GCA_965217845.1 of Chloroflexota bacterium. Lineage (GTDB taxonomy): Bacteria > Chloroflexota > UBA11872 > UBA11872 > VXNJ01 > VXNJ01. The sequence continues at coordinate 711,504 of OZ244573.1, read as the reverse complement.
AAAAATGAACGCCATCGCGGCTCCGGCCAGAACGACCGTCCAGGGAATGCGCTGGGCCGTAGCCGTGGGTTCAGCGACGCGCCGGGGGCGGGTCGAACTTTGCATCGGGTCCAGGTTCCGGATCGCGCGGATAGTTTTTCAATCTAACGCCAGGGCCGAGCGATTTGGGTTCACGGATTCGGCGGCGCGGTCCCGGATCCGAGCGCTGCCAGCAGGCGGGCGCGGTAGGCGGCCAGGGCGGCGGCGGCGGCGTCATTGCCGTCGCGCGGGAATCCCAATTCGACCGCGAACTCGTCCGCGATCCTTCCCGGGCGCCGCGACATGACCGCGACCCGATCGGCCAGGGCCACCGCCTCGTCCGGATCATGGGTGACGAATAACACCGTCAGGTCCAATTCCGAGCGGACGCCGAGCAGGAAACGGTGCATATCCAGGCGAGTCAGCGCGTCCAGGGCCCCAAATGGTTCGTCCAGGAGCAGCGTCTGGTTTCCGCTCACGATCGTCCGCAGCAGCGCCGCGCGCTGCCGCATCCCCCCGGACAGCTGGTGTGGGTGATGGGCGAGGAACCCTTCAAGGCCGAACATTGGCGCCAGTTCGCGCGCCCGCCGGCGACCCGCCGGCAGGTCGCCGCGCCGCACCTGGACGCCGATGACGAGGTTGTCGATCACCCTGCGCCAGGGCAGCAGCAGGTCGCGCTGCGGCATGTATCCGAGCAGCCCGCGGCGGCCGGTGATGTCGACCCCGTCGAGGAAAACCCGGCCGGAGTCCGCATCGGTAAGGCCAACCGCGACGTTAAAAAGGGTGCTCTTGCCGCAACCGCTGGGCCCCACCAGGCAGACGAATTCGCCCGGATCGACCCTGAGGCTGACGCCAGCCAGGACGTTTAGGCGTCCGCCCGCATCGCCGAAGTTCTTCTCGATCCCATCCAGGACCAGCTGCCCGGCCATTAGCTGATTGGTGCTATTCGGGCAGGAGGTCGTTGGAGAAGGCGTTCTCCCATGCGAACGTCGACTCGATCAGTCCCTGGTCCAACATCCATTGGGTCATGTCGCCCCAGACCGAACCCTGCTGGCGCCCCCAGCGCGGGGCGTCGCCCTGGTAGTGCGGTGAGAGCCAGACCTGGGAGGCGTGCGCCAACGGCACGTCGATTTCGGGCGAGGCTTGGATCAGGATTTCGGCCGCTTCGGCCGGGTTGGCGATTGCGAACTCGTAGCCGCGGGCGATCGCCGCCATGGCCCGTTCGCCGATGTCGCGGCGCCGACCCAGCAGGCCGGCGTTGGCCATGATCAACGGCGTGTAGTAGTTGGGGACTCCCCAGTCGGCAAGGAAGGCGACTTCCAGTTCAATCCCCTCCAGTTCGGCCTTTACTCCCTGCCAGCCATAGAAAATCCAGTAGAGGTCGACATCGCGTTGGATGATGGTCAAAAAATCGGCCGCGCCGGCGCCGACGATCTCGAGGGTTTCGAAGTCACCGCCGTCCTGTTCCATCATGACCTTCAGGATCGCCTCCTCCAGGGGCAAGCCGAAGCCGCCGTAGACGGCTCCCGCAAAATCCCGCGGGCGGGTGATGCCGCGCGATTTGAGCGAAGCAAATCCGGAGGTGTTCTCCTGGATGATGGCGGCTACCGAGACGATCGGGGCACCCTCGATCAGGGCCGGGGTGAGGAATTCCTGGAAGCCGATCCCGAATTCGGCGTTGCCCGCCGCCACCACTGCGGTGGGGTCTACCTCCACCGGTTCCTCGATCTTGAAATCGAGGTTCTCTTCCTCGAAGTAGCCCAGCGCGCGGGCGACGTAGAGGCCGGTGTGGTTGGTGTTGGGGACCCAATCCAGAACCAGCGTCGCCTCGGCCCGGTCGGCGCGCCGGGGGCTGGCCGCCGGTACCGCCGCCGGCAGGTCGGCGATGTCCTCGGATGCTGCCGTTTCCTGGCCGCTGGTATCACAGGCGGCCAGCGCCAGGGTGGCCCCGGCGGCCAGCCCCAGGCGCAGAAATCTTCGTCGGTTCATGGGTATTCCTCCGGGTCAGGGGTCATGATGGATCGGTTGCGTGCGAGAACTCTTGATCGGTTCATAGATGGGCTCGCCAGGGCATCGCCCAGCGGGTGAGCAGTTCGATCGCCGCCCAGGCTATAAGGGCGATGGCCACCACGATCACGATCGCGGCCAGGGCGCGGTCGGCGCGGAACGAGTTCATCGAGCGAATCAAGAACACTCCCAGGCCCCGGCTGGCTCCCAGCCACTCGGCGATCAAGGCTCCGATCACCGCGTAGGTGGCGGCTATCTTGGCGCCCGCCGCCAGGGCGGCCAGGGCCGGCGGGAGCTGCACGAAGCGGAACTGGTCCCATTTGCCCGCCCCCATGGAACGCAGCAGGTCGAGGGCTTCGTGGTCGGCCGACCGCAGGCCTTCCAGGAACGTGACCGTGATCGGAAAGGCGCAGACCAGGGTGACCAGCACCAGCTTCGGCAGCAGGCCGAAACCGAACCAGATCACCAGCAGCGGGGCAACGATGATGAACGGGACCGACTGCGAGGTGACCAGGAGCGGGTAGACCGCCCGCCGCACCGGAGAGAACAGGTGGCAGACCGTGGCCACCACGGTCCCTACCAGCAGCGAGGTCGCAAAGCCGATTGCCATCACCAGCAGCGTTACCGGGGTGTGATGGGCGATCAGGTCGGCCGAATCCACGAACGCCCGGGCGATGGCCAGGGGCGAGGGCAGGAGCCAGCGTGGAACCTCGCGCCAGGTGACGAATAACTGCCAGAAACAGAGCAGGAATATGATCAGGCCGGCCGCCGGAGCGGCCGTGCGGAGTCGGTCCTTGAACTGTTCGCTCAATCGCGGAATTTGCCGATGTGATCGACGATGGTGGTGCCGGCCGGGGTGTTGGCCACCTTGATGTTGCAGAGAACCGAACTGGCGCCGAAGTCGAGGCAGGCCTGCTGGGCCCGCTTGATCAGGTCCATCAGTTCGTCGTACTCGCCCTCGACCGTGGTCTCGAACGAGGAGACGTCGTAGGGCAACCCCGATTCCTGAACGACCGCGATCGCCGCCTCGACGCAACCGTAAGTGTCTTCAACTCCGCTCGGAAGCACCTGGAAAGCTGCGATGATTGCCGTCATTTGCAGAAACCCGTCCCCGGTGCCAGGGCACCGATAGCTCTCGCGCGGGGAGGCTGCCTTTTGAAAGGCCAACACCGCACCGATGTCGCGGTGCGGTGCGAAAGTTCCGGTCGATTCCGTCTGCCTACGCCGGTATTACCCGGATCAGGTCATTAGGGGAGGAAAGCCCTTCTGCAGCTTTCCTTCTCAGCCGATGCTTTCAGCACCCCTGCGGATATTAAGTTGTCATTTGCTAGCCATTCTAGGGATGGCGGAGTCAGCCGGTGGACCGCTCCAGGAAGAGCAACATCCGGCCGCGCCGGCTGCGCGCCCGGATGCGATCGGAGCTGACGAGGTTTGAAAGGGTCCGCCCCCTGCCGCCTTCCAGCTTGGCCCCTTGCAGCGGCCAGCGCACGCCGGTAAGGTCAACTCCCTCAACGAATGCGTCTATCGGCACCAGCGAAAGGGTAGCTCCCGGCAGGGCGGCAATATCGAGCGATCCCTGATCCAGCGGCCAGATCGCCCAGTGAGGCGCCAACGCCAGCGCGCTGCCGCTGACGAGCCGGGGGTGGAAGAGCAGCAGCTGGTTGGCCAGCACCATGTCGGCGCGCGGTCCGCCCAGCACTCCCAGCAGGATGATCTGGTCGGCGCCGCGTTCGATCGCCGCCAGCAGGGCCAGCTCGCCATCGGTCAAGTCCTTGGCGCGCGGATGGCGTTCGAACACGGCGCCGCCCGCGGCCAACTGCGCGACCACGGCCGCATCCAGTGAATCAAGGTCACCGACCACCAGGTCCGCAACCCGCCCAAGTTGCTGCAGGCGGGTGGCTCCCCCATCGGCAGCCACGACCAGGTCGGCGGCATTTAGTACCTGCATGACCAACGGGTCCGCGGCAAGCGGCCCGTCGAGGGCCACCACGGCCTGTTTTAGAGGTGCTGGGCCCGACAAACCAAACATCTGCTTCAGTCCCTGCGCGCGGTCGACAGCGGTTCACGTCCGAACCAAGGTTGGCCCAGGCGCCAGGTCACCACCGTCTCAGTAAGTTGCCCGCCCAGGCGCGCCAGGCCACCCATCGCCGCCCCGGCCACGGGAACCAACGGGGCGACCCCGAAAATCACGATCATCATCACCACAACCCGGGACAGCGATCCCACGCCGACACGCTTTGAAAGCCCCTGGTGCATCAGCAACGCGATGAAGAACTGGCGAAAGCCGAGCAGAAACGGCACGACCGCCAGCGCCCAGGCCGCCGGCCGCGCCTGGGCGGCAATCTCGGGAGTGATCCCGATCACTGTCAGCAGCACGAAATCTCCGATGGGGCCGGTAGTTAACAGCACCAGGCCAGCCGCCACCACCGACCCGACAATGGCTGAGAAAGCCCTCCCCTGGTGGTGACTCTCGGGGTATTTGGACATCACCAATGCCGTCTGGCGGACCGCCAGCGTAAGACTGAGCCCCAAGACCGCAATGCCCCAGGCGACCCGGAATCCGGCCACCGCGGTCACGCCATCATCGAGCCGGAATATCCCGGCCGTAACCAGTGGCGTCGAGCCCGACATCGCCAGCATCGAAAGCAGCAACGGCCAGCCAAAGCGGAGTAAGTCACCCATCGATGGCAGGGGGGCGCTCTCGGCTTGCGGGAAGGGACGGGACCGCAGCTCGGACAAGGCGAAATAGGCCAACAGAATGCTCTCCGCCAAGGTCACGCCCACCAGCGCCAGCGATGCTGCCAGGGCGCCGTTGATCGGCGCCAGGGGCACGAACAGCAGCCCCGCCGGAACCAACACCGCCACCCCACCGAAGGTGGCAAAGGTGATGCGCCGCGCCTGGCGGCGCTGCAGCAGCACGCTCTGGAAAAAACCGCGGGCAATCATCAGCGGCGGGATAAGCAGCAGGAGCACCACTAGCGACGGGTGGGCGTATTCGGCCACCGCCGCAGTGGCCCCCATGGCCTGCTCCAGGATCAGGCCGGAGACCAGCGGCACGGCTGCAATAAGGGCCACCGCACAAGCTGCCAGGCCGCCGTAAACGCTGAACCGCACCACCCGCCTAAAGGACTCGCGGCCGTTTGCATAAACCAGAAACACGCTCTGCTGCACCTGGCTGGAGGTGTGCAGGACGAAGATCAGCGAGGACACCGCCGCAAACCCGGCCAGCGCCAGGACCGGTTCCGAAGTCCGTGCCAACCCCGCGTCCAGCACCGGACCACGCAGGCCGGCGACCAACGAGGAGAGCGCTACCGGAACAAAGAAGGCCAGCATGGCCTGCTTGCTGTACTCGCGCCGCTCTACTCTGACCGGGGCGGCAGGCGGAACGGCGGTGCGAATAAGCTGGCCTTCAATTTGGGCGGTGCCAAATTATTTTGCAGTTTGGCCAACCCATCCATCACCCTTGGGGCGCGGGCACCTTACAACGGGCGCAATTCGAAGGTCATTGAAATGCGCGAAGTAATCACCGCTTGGCCGGCGAACACGTCGGTGGGCACGAAAGCTCCCGCGGCTTCCGAACCGGCCTCCGCGACCACGGCTTCGACCTCGTATGACTGGTGCCGATTCAGATCGACGATGCGGACGATTGCATAGCCCATGTGATCGGCGATGGCATTGGCGGTAAAGCGGGCGCTGTCGATGGCGTCCAGCAGCGCCAGACGCTCAATCTCCTTGCGCTTCGAAGTGGTGAAATCGAGGCCCTCAAAGCGCACCGCATCGCCGCCCGCTCTGATGACCAGGTCGACCAGGCCGCCGGCGAACCCGGTGCCACCGATTGCGATGCTGAGTCGGTTCTCGTAGCGGAACCCCTTCGAGACCCGACCCTGGTCGGTGTAGTCGAACTCCTCTTGGATCCGGATTCCCACCGTTTGCAGCCCGCTGGGGGAGATGCAGGCGGTGGTCGAAGAGATGTCGGCGGCCTCTGCGGCAGTGCAGTTGGCCTCCACTGCGTCGGCAATCTCGGCCACGGCGGCGTTGCCATCGGAAACTGCGGCGACGATCGAATCGCGCAGCACGCTGACTGCAAAGCGGCCCACAGCGCCGTCATAACTGGCGCTGCGTGACGCCGTGCCCTCCACCGTGAGCATCGTCGAGGGCAACTTCGCGGCCGGTTCCCCAAAGACCGGCGGCAGCGTGTCGGGCGACGGTCCGCCGCCGCCGGCGGTGCTGGGAAGGGCCAGCAGCAGCAGCGCCGCGAGCGCGGCTAATCCGGCGGCCAGAGCGGTTCCACCGAATCGATTCCCGCCCGCAGATCCCATCTCGTATCGCATCGTCGCCCCTCACCTTGCGATGGCGACGCTGCGCGCGAGGGTTCTCGCGCGGCGACGCCGGCCGCAGCTAGTCTGTGCGGACTGAAACTGTCCGCGCTAGGTTCTAGCAGGCCGGCCGGCCCGGTCCCGGTAGCCATTGCCGGGATGCGCGGGCAGGTAAGCGCCGCGCCGCGCCTTGACGGCTTCCAGGCTCGCGCCTACCAGGCGCACCGGCACGACTTCTTCGAATTCGAGTCTGTTCTGGCGCAGCAGCGCTGCCAGCGCAATTGCATTGCGGTGCTCGATGATCCCGTACACGACCCCGAGGTCGCGTCCGTACTGGACTTCGATCAACTCGCCGTTGGCGGCCGCGGCCGCGATCTGGTCGAACACCGATTCGACACCGCCGCCGACCGGGTCTGAAACTTCGACCAGGAATAGATCCGCCATTGCCAACAGTGCCTTCGCTCGGATTGGGGTCGCAAAGAAGCCGCGGCGGCCGAGTCTCCGGCAGAGCCCGCGGCGGGCAATTACCTACTAATCTGACCAATATAGTTAACAATAGCCCGCGCCAGCCAGCCCGGCGATGCCGGATGCCGGCGGCAGCGCGTAACATGATTTGCCCCCGCCCCGCAGATTCGTCCCGCAGCGTACCGCGATGATTTCCGCCGACACCTATAAGCAGCTCGCCCGTCCTGGTCCCGGCAAGCTGATCCTGCTGGTCATCGACGGACTGGGCGGGCTGGCCCATCAGCGGACCGGCCTGACCGAACTCGAGGCCGCCCGCACGCCCAACCTCGATGCCCTGGCCCGGGATGCCGCCACCGGCCTGTCGGTCCCGATCGGGCCCGGGATCACGCCGGGATCGGGGCCCGGGCATCTGGCCCTGTTCGGTTACGACCCGATCGCCAGCAACATCGGTCGCGGGGCCCTTTCGGCCATCGGCATCGGCCTGGGACTGGGCGAGGGGGATTTGGGCGTCCGCCTCAACTTCTGCACCCTGGAAGCCGACGGCACCGTCGCCGACCGCCGCGCCGGCCGGATTGCCAGCGAGCTCAACCGCCAGCTGGTGGCCGAACTCTCCGGCCACGACATCGGCTGCCCCTATGAACTGGCCACCGAGAGCGCGCACCGCGCGGTCCTGGTGCTGCGCGGGGCGGGCTTTAGCGACAGGGTCCGCGAAACCGACCCGCAGTCGGTCGGGGTTCCCCCCCTGACCCCGGACGCACTAACCACCGACGCGAGCGAAACCGCCGCGGTGCTGGCCCGTTTCCTGGAGGTGGTCAAGGAACGGATCGGCGCGCTGCAGCCGGCCAATTTCGTCCTCATGCGCGGCTATGCGAGCTCTCCACGACTGGTTCCGCTGCAGGAAACCTGGCGGGTACGGGGCGCCTGTTCGGCCTCCTACCCGATGTACAAGGGCCTGGCCGCGATCGCCGGAATGGACATCCTCGATACCGGAGACACGTTCCCTGGCCAACTGCGGGCGGTTGCCCAAGCCTGGGCCGATTACGACTTCTTCTTCCTCCACTACAAGGCCTCTGACGCCGCCGGCGAGGACGGCGACTGGGAGGCCAAGTCGCAGGCGATCGAGGAAGTGGACGCCGGCCTGCCGCAACTACTGGAGCTGGGGCCGGCCGCGATCGCGGTGACCGGCGATCATTCGACCCCGGCGGCGCTGCGCCAGCACTCCTGGCACCCGGTGCCGCTGCTCATCGCCGGCGAGCAGGCCCTGCCCGATCGCGTCGAGAGCTTCGGCGAACGCGCCTGCAGCGGTGGCGGGTTAGGACATATGCCGGCCCGCGCAGTGCTGCCTACGCTCCTGGCCACGGCCGGGCGATTGGTCAAATTCGGGGCCTAGCCCCAAGGGAATCGGATCCGCACGAAGATGGCGCTCAATGTCGGTACATCGGGTTGGCGGCACCTGGCCGACTTCTATCCGCCGCGTACCCGCGAGGCCGAGATGCTGGCCGTTTACGCCGAGGAGTTTTCGCTGCTGGAGATCGACTCCACCTTCCAGGGCGTGCCCGGCGGCGACCGCATCGCCGACTGGGCCGCCGCGGTTGGTGAGGATTTCAGATTTCACGCGCTGGCCTTCGGCGGCCTCTGCCTGCACCAGTTGCGCCCCGGCGCCAGGCCGCTGCCGGGCGTGAGCTGGCGCGATTACGCGGTCGCGCCGCCGGACTTCATGTTCGCCGAATTTGCCGCCGCGCTTGAACCGCTGGGGCCCAAACTGGCGGCGGTGACATTGCAATTCCCGGCCTATTTCGGGGCCAGCGCCGAGTCCGAAGACTACCTGGGTAAGTGCCGCGCCAACCTGCCGGGGCTGCCGCTGGCGGCCGAATTGCGGGATCCGTCCTGGCTGGAGGGGCGCGAGCGCCTGCAGCGGACCCAGGAGCTCTTGATCGACCTTGAGATCGCGCTGGTGGCAGCTGATTTCGAAGTCGTTCCCGCCGCCCCGCCGCTCACCTGCGCCACCGCCCGCCTGGACGTCGGGGTGGCACGCCTGCACGGGCGTTCGAAGGGCGCGTTTGCGCGCCAGGCCGAGGACCCGCTGATGCGCGACCGCTACGCATACCAGCAGGGCGAATTCGATGCAATCTGCGCCGCCCTAGCCCCGCTCGGCGACGACGTCGAAAGGCTGGACGTGATCATGCGAACCGACCCGGCCGGCTGCGCGCGCGATGCGCGCCAGTTTGGAGTCGTGGCCTCGACTCCGGCGCCGCAGCCGCAATGGCCCTGGCAGCCGCAAAACCCGGGCTTGGATTAGCCCCTGTTAAGAGGTAGGCGCGAAAACCTCAATAAACTAGGGATGAGCCTGCAAAATACGCCTAAAAGGCGCTTCTGCAGGGCCTTTCCGTACCCCGCTGCAATCGATTCATAGGGCATGACGACGCCAATTCCGCTGCTGCAAATCGAAGATTTGCACGTCGAGCGTGACGCTAAAGAAATTCTGCATGGCCTCAACCTCACGGTCGGGGAATCGCAGGTGCACGCCGTCATGGGCCCCAACGGCTCGGGCAAGAGCACGCTGGCCAACACCCTGATGGGCAACCCCAGCTGCGAAATCACCTCCGGGCGAATCCTTTATCGGGGCGAGGAAATTTCCGAATGGGAAGTCGACGAACGCGCCCGGGCCGGAATTTTTCTGGCCTTCCAGTACCCGGTCGAGATTCCCGGGGTGCCGATGGTCACGTTCCTGCGTGAGGCGATCAACGCCGTCCGCGGCGAACGCGGCCCGATCGGGGTGCGCGATTTCCGCCTGCGCATGCTCGAGAAGATGGACCTGCTCAATATCGACTCCAGTTTCGCCTCGCGGTACCTAAACGACGGGTTTTCGGGCGGGGAAAAGAAACGCTGCGAGATCCTGCAGATGGCGATGTTGGAACCGGCGCTGAGCATCCTTGACGAGACCGACTCGGGACTTGACATCGACGCCCTGCGGATCGTGGCTGAGGGCGTAAATTCGTTAAGGCCCACCGGCGTAGGGGTGCTGCTGATTACCCATTACCAACGCGTACTGCGCTACATCCAACCCGATTTCGTACACGTACTCATCGACGGCAACATCGTCGCCGAGGGCGGTCCGGAACTGGCCGTGGCGTTGGAGCGTAGCGGTTACAAACAATTCGCACCGGAGGCGGTCTGAAGATGGCAACTGAAAACTTGATCAAACCGCCCGACACCAATATCGATTTCGATTACAAGTACGGGTTTCACGACGACGAAAAGGCCGACTTCATCACCGAACCGGGCCTGAATGAGGGCGTTGTCCGCCAGATCTCGGCGATAAAGAACGAGCCGCAGTGGATGCTCGATCTGCGTCTGAAGGCCTTCGCCGAATTCGCCGCGCGCCCAATGCCGACCTGGGGCGCGGACCTGTCCGAGATCGATTTCGAAAAGATCCGCTACTACGTGCGCGCCACCGACCGCGGGTCCGAAGACAACTGGGACGACGTCCCCGAGTACATCAAGAACACCTTCGACCGCCTGGGGATCCCGGAAGCCGAGAAGAAATTCCTGGCCGGGGTCGGGGCTCAGTATGACTCCGAGGTCGTCTATCACAACCTGCAGGAGCAGCTCTCCGAGCAGGGTGTGATCTTCCTCGACATGGACGGCGGCCTGCGCGAGTACCCGGACCTGGTGAAAAAGTACTTCGCCACCATCATTCCCTACAACGACAACAAGTTCGCCTCCTTAAACACCGCCGTCTGGAGCGGCGGGAGCTTCGTCTACGTCCCCACCGGGGTTCACGTCGATCTGCCGCTGCAGGCCTACTTCCGCATCAACGCCGAATCGGCAGGCCAGTTCGAGCGGACCCTGATCATCTGCGAGCCCGGCGGCTCGGTCCACTACATCGAGGGCTGCACCGCGCCGGTCTACGCGCGCAATTCGCTGCACTCGGCGGTGGTCGAGATCATCGCCCACGAGGATTCGCACGTCCGCTACACGACCATTCAGAACTGGTCCAACAACGTCTACAACCTGGTCACCAAGCGGGCCACCGCCGATGCCGGTGCGGCCGTCGAATGGATCGATGGCAATATCGGCTCCAAGGTCACGATGAAGTACCCGGCCATCCACCTGCTGGGCGAACGCGCCCGCGGCGAGGTCCTGTCGGTCGCCTACGCCAACACCAACCAGCACCAGGACGCTGGCGCCAAGATCGTCCACGCCGCTCCCAACACATCGTCTACGATCACATCCAAGTCGATCTCCAACGGCACCGGCCGGGCAACCTATCGCGGCCTGCTCAAGGTCGAGCCCAACGCGGTCGGTTCGAAGTCGTTCGTGCGCTGCGACGCGATGCTGCTCACGCCCGATTCCAAGACCGACACCTACCCCTACATCGAAATATCCGAAGAGGACTCCCAGATCGGCCACGAGGCAACTGTTTCCAAGATCGGCGACGAGGAGATCTTCTACCTGATGAGCCGTGGCCTATCCGAGGAGAAGGCCACCTCGGTGATTGTTACCGGGTTCTTCGAAGAGTTCATCAAGCAGTTGCCGATGGAGTATGCGGTCGAGATGAACCGACTCATCGAGCTCGAGATGGAAGGGTCGGTCGGCTGACCGCCACCGCCTCCACCCCGGGTTCCCAACCCGCAACCGATCCCGTTTCCACCAACTAATTCAGGACCTACCGAACCGCCAATGGCGATTTCACCGACCCTAGAAACGCGCCCCAGCGCCGAGCTCGTCCGCGCCCACGCCGAAAAGGGCCAGGAGCCGGAATGGCTCCTTGACCAGCGCCTGGCCAACTGGCGCAAATACTTGGACACGCCGTTGCCCAAGATCACCGACGAAACCTGGCGCCGCACCGACCTGCGCGGGATAGATCCGGATGATTTCGCCCCGTGGGGAAGTTCCTCCCCGGCCCAAGCGCCGGCCGGGATGTTTGAGCCGGACTGGTTCGGCGGGCGCAGCGTCCAGGTCGACTGGCAGGATCCGGCGGTTGAGCTCGACGCTGAACTGGCCGGTTCGGGGTTGATTTTCTGCTCGCTGGCCCAGGCGGTCATTCAGTATCCCGAACTGCTGGAAAGATTTCCGGGTTTGGACGAGCAACCGGCAAGTTCGCTCGAGAAATTTGCCACCCTCAACGGCGCGTTCTGGAATGGCGGGCTCTTCATCTACGTTCCGCCGGGGCTCCAGGTCGAGGCGCCGCTGCACAGCCTGATCGCCACCACCCGCAGCCGGATCGCGGTTTTCCCGCGACTGTTGATCTGGGTCGACGACGGGGCCAGCGTCGAATTGGTCGAGGAGTACTCCTCGGCAACGCTCGACGATGAAACCCTGGTCTGCCCGACGACTTACGTCTACGTCGGCGACCGGGCCACCCTCAACTACGAACACGTTCAGTACTGGGGCCTGCACACGGCCGCCTTTGCCCAAACCCGGACCCGGTCGGGGCGCGATGCGCACGTGAATCTGTGCCAGTTCTCGCTCGGCGCCGCGCTGGCCAAGTCCTATACCGAGATCTCATTCCCCGAACGCGGTTCGGAAGGGCAGGTCTGGGGGCTGACGCTGCTCGACGGACGACGCCACATCGATCATGAGACCCGCCAGATCCACGACGGCGATCACACCTACTCGAATCTTTTCTACAAGGGAGTCCTGCGCGAGCGTTCGCGTTCGGTCTTCTACGGAACGATCCAAATCGCCGACACCGCCGGGCAGAGCAACACCTACCAGCAGAACGACAACCTGCTGCTGTCGAAACAGGCCCGCGCCGATTCGATCCCGGGTATGGAGATTCGCACTTACGACGTGCGCTGCACCCACGGGGCCACGATCGGACGGATCGATGAGGAAGAACTCTTCTATTTGATGAGCCGCGGCTTTTCGCGCGCGGTGGCCGAGGGCCTGGCGATCCGTGGCTACGTCGAACCGGTGCTGGCCCGGGTGTCCGACCAGCGTTGCCGCGAGCGCCTCGAACAGGAAGTACTGATCCGCGCCGGCGTGCGCACGCGCTAGATGATCCGAGCCGGGCGCTACGCTGTCGGCGCCTACTCCGAATTGCCTGAAGGCACCGCTTTCAAGGTGCGCGCCGGCGGAATCCTGCTGGCGGTATTTAAGGTCCGCGGCGAGATCCAGGTGATCGAAGACACCTGCTCGCACGGTCAGGCATCGCTCTCGGAGGGCGAGGTCAGCTCCGAGTACTGCACCGTCCTCTGCCCGCTGCATGGGTCGATATTCGACCTGGAAACCGGGGAAGCCCTTTCGGCGCCGGCCACCTCGGCGGTCGAGAGTTTCGAGACCGAGGTCGAGGACGACCAGATCGTGGTCACGATCATATAGACATGAAGACAGTGGCCGACCCGAGCACCCCAAAACTTGACCCGGAGGCGCTGCGGGCCGATTTTCCGATCCTGGGCCGACAAGTGGGCGGCAAGAAGCTCATATATCTGGACAATGCCGCCTCGTCGCAAAAGCCCGAGTCGGTCATCGCCGCGATCGATGACTACTACCGCAGCATTCACTCCAACGTGCACCGCGGCATTCATCAGTTGAGCCAGCTGGCCACCGATGCCTACGAGGAGGCACGGGTCAAGGTGGCGGCCCTGATCGGAGCCCCGGACCCGGCCGAACTGATCTGGGTACGGGGGACTACCGAAGGCCTCAACCTGGTGGCCCAGGCCTGGGCACGGCCCCGGCTGGGGCCCGGCGACGAGATCCTGATCACCAACATAGAGCACCACTCCAACATCGTTCCCTGGCAGCTGGTCTGCCAGCAGACCGGGGCCAAGCTCTCCTGGCTTGCGCTCGGCGACCATCGCCGCCCACCGGCGGCGGATGATTTTTCGGCGCTCGTCACAAAGCGCACCAAGCTCGTGGCGGTCACGGCGATGTCGAACGTCCTCGGCGTGACCCTGGACGTTGCCGAGCTGGCCCGGATGGCCCACGCCGTCGGGGCGGTGTTGGTCGTCGACGGCGCCCAGGCAGTGCCCAACCAGCCGATCGACGTGGCCGCCCAGGATATTGACTTCCTGGCCTTCTCGGGCCACAAGATGCTTGGGCCGACCGGTATCGGCGGACTTTACGGCAAGCGCGAACTGCTCCAGCAGGCCGAGCCCTACCAGGGCGGTGGCGACATGATCGCCACCGTGGCGATGGAAGGTTCGACCTGGAACCGCCTACCTTACAAGTTCGAGGCCGGCACCCCCAACATTGCCGACGCGATCGGCCTGGGCGTGGCCGCCGACTACCTTTCCCAAATCGGCCTGGCGGCGATCTGGGAACACGAGCAGCGGCTCACCGGATGCGCGCTGGCGCAGTTGGGCCAAATCCCTGGCCTAACCATCTACGGCCCGCCCGACGCCCGCACTCGCGGCGGCGTTATCTCGTTTAATTTGGACGGTCTGCACCCGCACGATCTCGGCCAGGTGCTCGACAGCGAGGGTATTGCGGTGCGCGCCGGCCACCATTGCGCCCAGCCGCTGATGCAAGCCCTGGGCGTGGGTTCGACCGCCCGCGCCAGCTTTTACCTGTACAACACCGAAGACGAGATCGAGGCGTTGGCCGCCGGGATCTTAAAAGCCAAGAAGTTCTTCAGCTAAGTGCTAGACGACCTCTACCGCGAGATCATCCTCGATCACTACCGCACTCCGCGCCACAAGGGTCGGGTCGAGAACCCCGACATTTCAGCGCGCGGCTACAACCCGCTGTGCGGCGACGACATCGAATTGACGCTGCGCCTCAAGGACGGGCACATCGACGCCGTCGCCTTCGATGGTCACGGCTGTTCGATCTCGCAGGCCTCGGCCTCGATGCTGACCGAGGCCGTTTCCGGAATACCGCTGTCGGCGGCGCTGGAGCTGGCCGCCAACGTGCGGGCGATGTTCACCGGCGGCGAGGTCGATCCCGAATCGCTCGGCGACCTGGAGGCGCTGCAGGGCGTTAACCGCTACCCGGTGCGGATCAAGTGCGCGACCCTGGCCTGGAACGCTTTGCAGGTCGGCGCCAAAAGCGAAAGCGGCAAGGGTGACGACAGCGAAGCCGTCTATTCCGACGAGATCGAAAACTGAACCCAGATGACCCCGCGCCCGCGATCCGGGCGGTTATCTATGATCTCGACGACGTCCTGCTCGACTACGACTACCGGATGCGCACCCGGCTAAGGGCCGTCTACGAGAGCGTCGCCGAAAGCTTGCCCGCCGAGCTGCGCCAGCGCGCTATCGCCGCAACAACCGCCCTGGTCCGCGATCTGATGGCCCGCCACGCCTGGGAGGAGGCCGCGCAGATCGACTGGTTTGCCCGGCCGCTCCGGGATCTGGGCATTGCCAACGCGCAGCTGGCGCAGTCCCTTTGCGACGAGCTCGATGCCCGCTTTGACCAGGCCAACCGGATGCACCCCGACGCCGACCGCCTGCTTTCGGCCAGCGACGGCCTGCCGCGCTGCATCATCACCAACGGCTACTCCCACATCCAGCTCCCCAAGCTGAGCCAGCTGGGGCTGGACGATGGCCGGTTCAACGAGATATTCGTCGCCCACGAGCACGGAATCTGGAAACCGGATCCGCGCATCTTCGAACTGGCCTTGTCAGCGACCGGCACCAGCAGCGCCGAGACCCTGATGATCGGCGACAACCCCTACACCGACATCGCCGGCGCAATTGCGGCCGGCCTGCCCTCGCTCTGGATAAACCACTCTCGCCTGAAGCTGGGGCCTGGCGGTCCCCAACCGACCTGGGAGGTGGGCAGCATCGGTGAGGCCGCCAACATGCTGGGCTGGCTGCTTCACCGCTCGCCCACCCCGGCCGGTGGCGCCGATTAGATCTTTGGGCGCGGCGCTGACGCGACCGCTCTCGGTACGCGAATCCGGCGATATTGCCGGAGACGATCGGTGGGCGCAAAAGTCTCCGGCGGACCTGGACACTGCGGATTTGACGCCTATCGCCGGAAGGCATCGACTCTTAGGATTGATGCATGAATCTTGAGTTTGAATTCGACGCGCTCGCAAGCAACAGCGTCGAAGACTGGATCGTCACGGCGCTGACCGCGGTCCTCGTCTTTGTGCTGCTGCTGTTGCTGCGCTGGGCGGCCGTGCGATTCACCGAACGCGGGTCACAGGCGGGGGCGGCGACTCCGCTGCGGCGTTTTGCCGCATCGATCCAGCGCCAGTCAAGCGTCCCGATCATCCTGATCTTCTCCCTTATGGCCGGTCTTTTGAACCTCGCCCTGCCGGATTTCTTGGAGCGAGGACTGCATGCCGGGATCGTCCTGGTCCTGGTGATACAGGCCGGCCTGTGGGGCAGGGCCGGCATCACCTACGTACTCCGCCGGCGCTTCGAAGGCGACCCCGACTTTGACAGCCCCGGCACGATCGCGGCGGGGCGTTACATCGGCACCCTGGTGCTCTGGTCGCTGCTGCTGATCCTCTTCCTCGACAACATCGGAGTCGAGATCACATCGCTGGTTGCCGGGCTGGGCATTGGCGGCATCGCGGTGGGCCTGGCCGCACGGAGCATTCTCAGCGACCTCTTCGCGTCACTGGCGATCGTCCTTGACCGTCCCTTCGCGGTTGGTGATTTCGTTGCGGCCGGGGGCATTGTGGGAAGTATTGAGCGAATCGGAATCAAATCAACCCATTTGCGCAGCCCCAGCGGCGAGCAGCTAGTAGTGGGCAACAGCGACCTGCTCGGCTCTGTTATCCGCAACTACGGGCGGATGGAGCGGCGCCGCGTGGTACTCTCCCTCAACCTCAAGTACGACACGGGCGCCGAACAGGTCGAAGCAATTCCGGCGATGATCCGTGAGGTGATCGAGCAACAGCCGTTGACGCAATTCGACCGGGCGCATTTCCGCGGCTTCGGCGAATCGGCGCTGGAAGTCGAGGCCGTTTACTACATGCTCACGTCAGCGTATGCCGTCTACATGGACACCCACCAGGCGATTTGTTTGGAACTGCTGCGGCGCTTCCGCGCGGCGGGCGTCGAGTTCGCATTCCCAACCCGCGCGGTGCACATCTCCGGGCTGCCGCCTTCGCGGGACTGAGGGCGCGGCGGCGGCCGGCTCCGATCCCGGACCGGGGCTATGACCGCGCGGCGGGCGTCGTCGGCAAGCCGCTATTCCGCGTTGTTGACCGGTGGGGTTCCGTGGGTGTGAAAGGTCTCGATGGTCTTGAGTCCCCAGGCCTGGCCCTTCTTGCGCTCGGTCTCGGTCCAGGTGACCGTCTCCCAGTCCGGTCGCAGGATCAGACGCGCACCTGAATTTGCCAGTTCCACGCGGTTGCCGGCCGGTTCCCAGACATAGAGGAAGAACGTGCCCTGGATCGCGTGCTTGTGCGGGCCGGTCTCGATGTGAACGCCGTTCTCGAGAAAGATGTCAGCCGCCCGCAGGATGTCTTCGCGCTGGTCGGTCGCGTAGGTGAGGTGGTGGAACCGCCCGCTACCGCCGCCGTGCTCCTCGGTGCAGGCCAGATCGTAGGTCTTGTTGTTGATCGTGAACCAGCAGCCGGCCAGGCGGCCGTTTTCGAGCCGGATCTGTTCGGTCACGCGCGAGCCCAGGCAGGCCACCATGAAATCGCGGAACGCGGTCACGTCTTCGGCCAGAAGGTTGACGTGGTCCAGGCGCCTGGGGCAACAGCCCCGGCCGTGATATTTCTGAGCCAGGTTTTTCAGCGCCGGCCGCTGGTCCGGGGTCGGCTCGAAGCATTCAGTTTCCCAGTAAAGCTCAAAAGCATGCCCGAACGGGTCCTTGAACCGGTAGGCCGGACCATGACCCAGGTCCCCGTCGGTCCAATGACCTGGGTGGCCGGCGGCCTCGATCGCCGCCACCCGTCGCTGCAGCGCTGCCGCCGAGGAGCAGCGGTAGGCGATATGGCCGACGCCGGTAGTCTCATGTCGGGTCAATTTGAGGGTATGGTGCTCGTAGTCATCGAATGCCCGCAGGTAGGAACTCTCGCCCCGCCGGGCGGTCTCGGTTAGTCCGTAAACGCGCGTGAAGAAGTCCAGGCTCGGCTCGAACTTGTCGCTGTAGAGCTCTACATGCCCAAGATGGGCGACGTCAAAACAGGGTTCGGACATCCTGCTCGCTCGTGCTGGCGGTCTTATCTAAATTCATGATGGATCAGCGCCCGAAAACAACGCCGTCAAACAGCTTGCGCGCGGTCCGCAGGATCGCGGTGCCGACGATCGCACCGGAATCGTCGAGCAGCAGCCGGATCGTCGCCCGCCCGCTTGGATGCTCGACGTCAAGATCTTTGGGCCTCCCGGTCGGGACCACCGCGACGCGCGCGGCGACCGAGCCGTCAAGCAGGCAGGCGCTGGCCACGCTAACCCCGCCGAACACGCCGATGCTGGCATGGCAGCGGTGCGGGATAAATGTCCGCGTCGCGATCGATCCGCCGGATCGCGGAGGGCTCACCAGGGTCATCTTGGGCACCGTTTTTTCACTCACCTCGCCCAGATTCATCAATCGACCGCACTTGCGGCGGATTTGCTCGAGGCGGTCTTTAAGGTCTTGATTCGCCTCCAGCTCGGCCCGGCTTTCGTAGCCCGAAACGCCCAGGTCAGCGGCATTCAGGATTGCGCACGGCATCCCGTTGTCGATCATCGTCACGTCTACGCGATCGACTCGATCGAGGACATTGCCGCTGGGCAGCAGACGGCCACAGCTCGATCCTTCGATTCCCCTAAATTGCAGTGGTACCGGCGCGGCCCCACCGGGGACGCCGTCGAGGGTCGCAGCGCCGGTGTAGCTGACCCGGCGTTGCGGGGTCTGCACCGTGGCCACCGCCACCTGACCGGTGTTCTCCATATGGATCTCCACCCGGGTCTGGTGCTCGCCCGCCGCAACCAGGCCACGTTCGATTGCAAACGGTCCGACCCCGGCCAGCAAGTTGCCGCAGTTCTGGGAATCGGATACCAGCGGCTCATCGACCGCGACCTGCAGGAACAGATAGTCAACATCCACCCCATCGCGTTGCGACGGCCGCACGACCGCGACTTTAGACGTAAGCGGGTCGGCACCGCCCATGCCGTCGATCTGGCGGGTATCGGGCGAACCCATCACCGCGAGCAGGAAACGGTCCCGGGCCGCCGGCACCTGCGGTAGGTCGCGGGCCAGGAAGAACGCCCCCTTAGACGTCCCGCCACGCATCCACATGCAGCGGGCCGAGTCCATTACAGCTCGTCCACGCAGCGTGGAAACACCGCCTCGAAGCCTTCAGCGTAGCGGGCCTGGCGCCCACCGGAGTTACGCCGAAAGTGGTTGGCGCGATTCCGGGCAACGTTTTGGTAGTACTCCCAGAGGTGCTGTTGGCCCTGCATGCACTCGATCGCGGCCCGCTTTTGGTTCCAGACCTCGGTAATGTCCAGCAGCACATTCGGCACCCAGCCCATCTGTTCGGTCTGGTGGGGTTCGAACAGATATAGCTGCGGCGCTCCGAGCACCTGCTGGCCCGGATTGTGGCCCCAGGCCTGAGCAATCATGCGCACCTCGAGAGCTAATTCGGTCGCGTGCATGTGATCGGTGTTGTAGGGATCGTAGCGAGAGTGCGCGAGCATGAAGTCCGGCTGCACCGAGCGGACGATGTCCACGAGACGGAACTTGGCTTCCCGGTCAAGGGTCAGCGGATAGTCGCCCAGATCCAGAAACTCGATCTCGCGCACGGCCAGCGCCTGGGCCGCATTTTCGGCCTCGCGGCGGCGCGCCGCTTTTACCTGCTCAAGCGTCATCGAGCCGCTCTTCCACAGGCTGGCGCTCTCGCCGCGCTCGCCGTAGCTCAAGCAGGCCACGGTCACGTCGTAGCCGCGCTTCTGGTGCAGGGCGATAGCGCCGCCGCAGCGCCACACGAAATCGGCCGCGTGGGCGCTGATGACCAAAGCCGTCTTTTTCTCTGGCACGTTTCGATTCCCTAAGATCGGCCCGGATTCGATTGGGGCGTTTGCCGAATTATTTGCTAGTGCGCGGCCGGCGTGGGGATCATGAACTCAAATCAGCCCAAGCATTGGGTGTCCGCGCGGCAACCGCACCGGGTGCCCCTGCAGGTCCACGAACGCGAGCTTGGTCTGCGCTGTGGCCACCAGTTCGCCGCCGGCCCGGTGCAGCTCATATTCCAGGTCCAGCCGCACGCGGCTGCCCCGTTTGAGCAGGACCGTCACCGTCAACTGGTCCTCCAAGGTGGTCGGTCGCAGGTACCTGACCGACAGCTCCACAACCACGATCGCAAGTCCCTGCTCGGCAAATGCGCTCCGGTAGGGCATGCCGCGGCAGCGCAGCCAGCCCAGACGCGCCTCCTCCAGCCATATCACGTAGGCGGAATGATGATTGGCGCCCTGAGCGTCGGCGTCGGTGAACCGCGCCCGCACCAGCTCGCGATGCACTACTTGCAGCCGATTTTCTGCGGCGGGTGGGGCCATCTAGAAATAGCCTCGTATCCAACCGCCATAGACCTCGACGAAGCGGAAATAGGCAAGCAGCGCCGGCATCGCCAGCAGCATTGAATCAAACAGCTGCCCGCGACCGCGCCGGTAGCGCATCAGGATCCCGCCGGCCCAGGAAAACAGCCCCAGGAGGGCCACCAGGGCGGTCGGAGAACTCAACGGCAGCAGCATCGCAAACGTGACCGCCAGAAACCCTGCCAGCAGGAACCAGCCCCACTCGCGCTTGACAAATCCCCAGGTAAGGGCCGCCGCCGATCCCGCCAGCAGCAGGAAGAAGACGACTTGCACTGGTTTGAGGGCTAGCCGATCAGCCGCGCAGCTGGGCGCCGAATTTGGCCGCCAGGGCCTTGACCACCCCACGGTGACGCCGCTCGACTGCTTTTTCGGTCAGCGTTTTACCCGGGTCGCGGTAGGTGATTGTGTAAGTTAGGCCGCGTTTGTCGGCCGGGACCTGGTCGCCGCGGTACTCGTCCACCAGGCGTACGCTTTCCAGCAGCGGACCGCCGGCGCTGCGGATCAGCTCTTCGACCTTCGCCGAGAGGTGGGTGGGGTCAATGACTATCGAAAGGTCGCGCAACACGGCCGGATAGCGCGGCAGGCGGGCAAACTGGGCCGGGCCTTTAACGGCCTCCAGGAGGCGGTCCAGGCTCAGCAGCAGGGCGTGGGCGGCATCGTCGATCGAGAACCGCTCCAACACGGCCGGATTCAGCTGCCCCACCGCGCCGATCGGTTCTGCGCCTACACATATGGCAGCGCCCCGCCCGGGCGAAAAGACCGGATGCGCACAGGGGACAAAATCGGCGTTCAGGTTGAAACCGCCCAGGATCTGCTCGGCCGCGCCGCGGGCGTCGAAGAAGCTGGTCGGGCGCGTGCCCTGCCTTTCAGGAAGGCTCAGCTGCGACCCCAGCACCGCGGTCAGCACGTTGCGCTCGTCCGGCAGTTGCCCCGCGCGGGGCACGTATATCGACCCGATTTCAAACAAGGCGATGTCGGACTCGAAGTAGCGGGCGTTGTCAGAGAGCGCTTCCAAAAGGTGCGGGAGCGCGGCGGTCTTGAGCACGCTCTCCTCCGACCGCAGCGGGTTGTGCACCGCCAGCGGGTCCGCTCCCGCAGGCATCAGCAGCGATCCCAGCTGCGCCCCCAGTCCGTCGGTTTCGGCATCGACGTCGCAATAGAGGGCGTCCAACTTTTGCGGGCTGGTCAGGGTGTAGGTGATCGTCTCCTGGAATCCGGCCACCACCATCGCCGTCCGCGCGCGCTCAATGCGGTCGTCGTACTCGAGCGGAACGACGTCGGGCAAACCGCCGCTGGGCAGACTGGCCGGAATCGAGTCGAATCCGATCATCGCCGCCACTTCCTCGACTAGATCGACCGTACCCGACACATCGCGCCGAAAGTACGGCACCGCTACGGTTAGGCCGGCGCCGGCATCGGCTACCCCGAATCCGGCCCGCTCAAGTGCGGCGATCACCTGTGAGCGCGGATAGTTAACTCCCAACAGGCGCGGAATCTGGTCAAGGTCGAATTCAAGGCTTCGTTCCGGCTCCCGATCCAGGTAGGCATCGGCCCAGAGGTCGTGCCCCCGCCCGGCCCCCATTTCCTCGGCCAGACCGATCGCCCGTCGCAGCGCCGGAATGGTCGTGTCCGGCGAGAGCCGCTGCTCGAAGCGCCGCGCCGCCTCGCTCGGCAGACCCAGGCGCCGCGCGGTATTGCGGATCCGCTGCGAGGAGAAATTGGCCGATTCCAGCAGGATGGTCCTGGTCTGGTCGGTGACCTCGGACGAGTAGCCGCCCATGACCCCGGCCAGGCCGACCGGCCCGTCGGCATCGAAGATCACCAGGTCCTCGGCCGATAGTTGGCGCAGATTCTGATCCAGCGTCAGCAGCTCCTCGTCGGGGTGGGCGCGACGAACCCCGATGCAGTCGCCGGAAAGCCGGTCGCGATCGAACGCGTGCAGCGGCTGGCCGTACTCGAGCATGACGAAGTTGGTGATGTCGACGATGTTGTTAATTGGGCGCTGCCCGGCTGCCTCCAGGCGCCTTGCCAGCCAGTCCGGCGACGGCCCGATCCGAACGTCAGTCAGGTAGGCCACCGAATATCGGGCGCAGTCTGCAGGGTCCTCGATCGAGACCTGCAACGGCGCTGGCGGCTCCGGCATCCGGTGTTGCCCAAGCTGAGGGGAGTTGAAGGGGCGCTCAAAGAGCCCGGCCACGTAGCGGGCCACGCCGAGCATTGAGAGGCAGTCGGCGCGGTCGGGTTTCAGATCCAGTTCGATCGCCTCGCCGCCCAGGAACGAATACAGCGGCTCGCCCAGCGGCGCGTCCGGTGGCAGAACCAGGATCCCGGAGTGGTCATCGCCGAGCCCGAGTTCGGCCGCCGAGCAGATCATGCCGGCGCTTTCGACACCGCGTAGCTTCGCCGGCCGCAGTTCTTCCAGGGGCCGACCTTCCTTGTAGGCGTTGTAGAGCATGGCCCCGACCTGGGCCAGCGGAACGCGGTCGCCAACCGCGAAATTGGCCGCCCCGGTAACGACCTGCAGTTGCCCATCCCGGAAATCGACGGTCGTGAGCAGCAATCGGTCGGCGTTGGGGTGCTTGTCGATCGCGGCCACTTCGCCGACCCGCACCGCTTCACCCCAGTGGGCGCCTACCGAGTCGATCCGCTCAACCTCTATTCCGGCCATGGTGAGACGCTCGGCGACGGCGGCCGCCCCGACCGGCAGCTCGACATAGTCGGCGAGCCAGAGCAGTGGTACGCGCACCCTTTGGACCTAGGCCTTCAAGTTCCGGCGAACTGGCGCAGGAACCGCAGGTCGTTGCGGTAAAAGTGGCGAATGTCGTCGATTCCGTGCCGGATCATGGCGATCCGCTCGACGCCCATGCCGAACGCGAACCCACAATAACGCGCGGGGTCGTAGCCGACTTTCTCCAGGACGTTGGGGTGGACCATGCCGGCCCCCAACAGCTCGACCCAGCCGGTGTTGCCGCATACCCGGCAGCCGCGTTGCTGGCAGAACGGGCACGACATGTCGGCCTCGCAGGAGGGCTCGGTGAACGGGAAATAGCTGCCGCGGATGCGCAGCACGCGCTCGCGCCCGAACATCGAGCGCACGAAGAACTCAAGCGTCCCGCGCAGGTCGGCCATGGTGATGCCGGTGTCGATGGCCAGGCCCTCGACCTGGTGGAACATCGCCTCGTGGGTGGCGTCTACGTCCTCGTAGCGGAAGCATTTGCCCGGCACGATGATCCGCACCGGCGGCGGCACCTGCTCCATCACCCGCGCCTGGGCCGGCGAGGTGTGGGTGCGCAGCAGCATCCGGCCCGGGTAGCCGGGCGCATCGAGGAAGAACGTATCCCACATGTCGCGGGCCGGGTGCCCTTCGGGAATGTTGAGCTTGGAGAAGTTGTAGTCGTCGGACTCGACTTCGGGGCTTTTGACGCTGCGGAACCCGATCCGCGCCAGCACCTGGCGGATTTCGATGATGGTGGCCGTGATTGGATGCAGGCCGCCGCTGCGCGGGGCAAGCCCGGGCATGGTCACATCCAGGGGCGACAGGCCGGAATGGGCGAGTTCGCGGCGGCGCCGTTCCAGATCGGCGGTCAGACGATCACGGGCGGCGTTGCCGGCGCGACCGGCGGCGGGTCGCTCTTCGGCCGGTAGTTTCCCGATCTGCCGCAGCAAAGCGGTCAATTCGCCCGAGCGCCCCAGATAGTGCAGCCGCCAATCCTCCAGGCCGGCGCGTTCGGTCGCCGCCAACTCGGCGGCGGCGCGTGCGGTCAGTTCCGCTAGGCAGTCTTGCATTGGGGTCGGCTGGATCGGGGAGTTATCCCGATTCGGGCTTGCGCGCGGCTAAGCTGCCAGGGCCTTTTCGGCCGAGGCGCAGAGAACGGCGAACACGCGCGGGTGCTTGACCGCCAGTTCGGCCAGCATCTTGCGGTCAACGGCGATTTCGGCCTTGCGTAGCCCGGCGATGAAGCGTCCGTAGGGGAGGCCGTTGGCGCGCGCGGCGGCGTTGATACGCACGATCCAGAGGCGGCGCAGATCGCGCTTGCGCAGGCGACGTCCGATGTAGGCGTAGTCCTGGGCGTGGCGTTCGGCCTCTTTGGCCACCCGAAAGAGCCGGTTGCGGGTCCCGTAGCGGCCCTTGGCCAGCCGGATGAGACGGCGGTGGCGGCGGTGGCGAGGGACGGCGTTGGTTGCTCGGGCCATTGGCGTTCAGTTGCGACCGGTTACAGCGATTTGGGGTTGAGCATGGCGCGCACCCGTTTGACAAAGGCGGGCGAAAGGTGGCGCGGGGTGTGCTTGGCCTTGCGGGCGCGGTAGCTCTTCTTGCCACGCAGATGGCCAGCGGTCCCCTTGGCGTGCAGCATCTTGCCATTGCGTGTTACGCGGATGCGCTTGGCCGCCGCTTTGCGGGTTTTAATTTTCGGCACAGTAATACCTGGGTGTGCGGCTGGGCCGGGGCGGGCAAAACAGGGGCGATTCTAGCATGGTGCCCGGCGCCCGCTTCTTGGGATCGAGGCGCAGCGGCCGGTTTCGGCCAGGGGATCCGAATCAGGAATCGGCTCCATCCGGAGGCGGATATTGGCCGCGGCGGGCACAGTCGATGATCGCGGCCGGATCGCCCTCGCGGCGGCCGGCGGCGATCTCCAGCAGGGCCAGGTTGGCTTCATCCGGACCCTGGTCCGCAAATCCCGGCGTTTCCAGGATCAGCGGCAGGTCGACAAGCAGCGGATGCCGAATCGTGGCCGCGATTCCAGACATTCCGATGCAGCCTTCGCCCAGGTTGGCGTGGCGATCGCGCAACCCGCCGCACTCGATCTTGGAATCGTTAACGTGCATCGCCTGCAGCCGGTCGGCAAGCCCGGCCTGTTCAAGGTCTAGCGCCAATTCGGCCACGCCGTCTTCGCGGCGCAGGTCATATCCGAAGGCGAACGCGTGCGCGGTGTCAATACAGACCCCCAGGCGCGCATCGCCGCCCAGGGCGTCGATCACGCGCCCCAGTTCAGCGACCCGCCCGCCGATGATGCGGGTGCTGCCGGCGGCGTTCTCCAGGATCAGCCGTGCGGATCCGGAATGCTCTGCCAGGACCTGTTCAAGGGCGCTGACCACCGAATCCAGAACTCCGTCGAATCCGAGACCGTAATTGCTGCCCAGGTGGACGATGAGCCCGGCGTGGCCGAGGCTCTCGCAGATCGCCAGGCCGGCGATGGTGGCCGCGATCGACTTCTCCCAAACCGGCGGGTTGGCCTCGCGCGCTCCGAAGTTTGCCAGGTAGATTCCGTGCGAGAAGATCGGCCCGGCCCCCGATGCGGCCGCCGCCTGGCGAAAAGCGGACACCTGCTCGGGGCGGTAGACGCGCGCTTTCCACTGCATCTTGTTGGTGCCGAACACCTGGGCGCAGCTAATCCCCAGCTCGGCCATGCGCCCAAGTCCGTAGTTGTTGGCGGCCGTGGCCGAGACGTGGGCGCCAAGCGGGCGCATGGATGCCAATCACGTCTCCCGTCGGCGTGCGGTTGGGAAGGCCAATAAAATTTCCAATGACCAGTCGACTTTCGATTCGCCGGCCGTCGCCGGTGTCGATTTGCCCGCCCGCGTAGCGCTCGTCCACGCCACCGAATTGGCGGTCGAGCCCATCAACCGGGCATTCGCCGAGCTTTTCCCGGAAGCGCAGCTGTCCAACATTTTGGATGACTCGCTGCTGGCTGACCTGGGCGCCAATGGCGGCGAGGTGAATCCGGAGCTGCTCGGGCGCCTGGCCAACCTGGTCCGCTACGGTGAGAGCGCCGGGGCCGACGCGGTGCTGCTGACCTGTTCCAGCTTCGGCCCGGCCGCGGCCGCCTTCCAGGATCTGGTCGACGTGCCGTTCTTCCGCGCCGATGACGCGCTGATTGACGCGGCGCTGGAGGAGGGTTCGCGCATCGGCGTGGTGGCCACGGTGCCATCCGCGGTGACCACCGCCGAGCAGGCCCTCAAGGCTGCAGCTGCTGCTGCCGGCCGCCAGATTCGGATCGCATCGGTTCTGTGCGCGGAGTCATTTGCGGCCCTCAAGGAAGGTGACCAGGAACGGGCCGATCGCCTGGTTGCCGATGCCGCCGCCGCCCTGGCGAGCGAATGCGATGTCGTAATCCTGGCCCAGTACTCCATGACCGGCGCAGTCGCCAAACTCCCGCCCACGGTCTCCGGGCGGGTGCTTTCCAGTCCCCATCAAGGCGTCATGCGCCTCAAATCCCTGCTTGAAGGAGCTAACTGATGCTCAAATCTGCAATGCGCGGGCGGCTCCTAGGGGTCGTACTGGGCTTAACCCTGGCGGCGTTCCTGCTCGCCGCCTGCGAAACTGAGGCCGAACCGGTGGCCGATGACGTCCTCATCGATGACCGCGTCGCCGCCCTTGAGGCGACCGTGCGCGATCTGCAGTCCCAGATCGACAACCTCCCCTCCCCGACTCCACCCACGATCGTGACCGTGGTTCCCACTCCGAGTCCGACGCAGATCGTTATTCCCACCCCTACGCCGCGGGTAACGCCCACCGAGGGAGTCCCGTCGCCGCTGCAGACCGGGACGGTCTCGACCGGTGGCGGAGTGCTGAACGTGCGCACCGGCCCTTCGCTGAGTGAAGAAATCCTGGAAACCCTCTCCGATGGCGCGGTCATTTCATTGACCGGCAAAGAGGAATCCGGAACCACTTACGACTGGCTGGAACTGACCAATGGTGGTTGGGTGGCCACAGAGTTCGTAATTCTGGACGAATAAACCACGAAACTCGGCGCCCGGCGGGGCCGGTGCTGGTCACCGGCGCCGCCGGGTTTGCCGGCCGCTGGCTCAGTGACGCCTGCGCAAGGGCCGGCGATGAGGTATTCGGTCTTGGACTCGGCGCCAACGATGGCAGAACCGATCGCTGGATCTGCTGCGACATAACCGATGCGCCCGCCCTCGATGCGGTCGTGGCCCGGGTGCGGCCCGCCATCACCTACCACCTGGCCGCGGTGGCCGCACCGGCAATGGCCAACGCAGACCAGGGCCAGGCCTGGCGGGTCAACTTGTTCGGGACTCTGAATCTGCTTGATTCGCTGAGCCGGCACGCGGCCGGTTCGCGCTTCCTGCTGGTTTCCTCGGCGGCGGTATACGGATCCGTTCAAAGGAGCGCCTGCCCGTTGCCCGAAGGTCACCCGGCCGCCCCGGCCGACTGTTACGGGGCAACCAAGCTGGCTGCCGAGATCGCCGCCCTGGGAGTTCCCGGCGCCGCCCTGCGGGTGTTTGTCGCCCGACCCTTCAATCACCTGGGGCCGGGCCAAAACGCGGACTTTCTGCCGGGCAAACTGGCTCAAGCGCTGATTGCGATCGCGTCCGGCCAGGCACCGCCCCAACTCAGCCTCGGGCCGCTGGGCGATTGGCGCGATTTCACTGACGTCCGTGACGTGGTCAGAGCCTACCGGGCAATCGTGAACACCGGCCATCACGGCCGCATCTACAACGTGTGTATGGGGCAGTCGGTTTCGATGGCCGAACTGGTGTCGCGCTTCTGCGACCGTGCCGGGGTCGCGGTGGACATCACTTCCGGCGCATCCCGACCCGGCTCGGCGCTGCCCTACCTTCAGGGCGACCCGTCCCGCCTTATCCACGAATGTGGCT
This sequence comes from Chloroflexota bacterium, assembly GCA_965217845.1. Taxonomy (GTDB): domain Bacteria; phylum Chloroflexota; class UBA11872; order UBA11872; family VXNJ01; genus VXNJ01. The sequence continues at coordinate 683,651 of OZ244573.1, read as the reverse complement.
GGCGGCCAGAGATCGACCTGGACCAGAGTATTGCCGATGCCCTCGCGCGGGCGCGGTCCGACCAGTAGCGCAATTTGTACGAAAGTCCACCCACAGGCCCCCAGAAAGGTCGCCCGTGACCAACCCACCCCTCGAGCAGATCAATTTCGGCACCGACGGCTGGCGCGCTCCGATAGCCGGTGAGTTCACTTTTTTCAACGTTGCCCGAGTGGCCCAGGGAGTGGCCGATTACGCCGGCGCGCACTGGGAACTGAAGCGCCCGGTCGTTATCGGCTACGACCACCGCTTCGGCTCCGACGCCTTTGCCCTTTGCGTGGCCCGAGTCCTGGCCGCCAACGGCATCAATTGCCAGTTGACCGCGGCGCCCGCGCCCACACCAGCCATCGCCTACGCCGCCGGGACCATGCCGGCAGCCGGGGCGTTGATCGTGACCGCCTCCCACAACCCGCCCAGCGACAACGGCATCAAACTTCGCGACGCCACCGGAGCCGCCCTGTCGCCGGACCAGCTGCAACTGGTCGAAGAAGCCATTGCCGAGCGCGGCGGGCAGTTTTCCGCAATCTCTGAAGCACAATCCGCCGAAGACCCCCGGATCGCAAGATTCGATCCTGCACCCGCCTACCTGGCCGCACTCGGCCAGCATTTCGATCTGGGCGATCTGGCCGAGGTCGGCCCCTTCGTGGTCGACTCGATGTTCGGTTCCGGGGCCGGCTACCTGGCGCGCGCGTTCGCCCGCGCCGGCGTGGATCCGCAGCTGATTGAGGTCCGCCGCAGCCGCAACCCGCTCTTTCCGGGACTGGCCCGGCCGGAGCCGATCCCGCCCCACAGTCGCGTCGGACAGGGCGCGGTGATCGCCAACGCGGCCGCGGTCGGGATCCTCAACGACGGCGACGGCGACCGCCTCGGAATAGTCGATGAGAACGGGCAATTCGTAGACCAGCTGCGGGTGATGTCGCTGCTGGCCTGGGGCCTGCTCTCAGATCCGCTAACCGCCGGTCCGGTTGTGCGCACCCTGACCACCTCGGCGATGCTCGATGATTTGGGCGAAAAGTACGGACAACCGGTATACGAGACCGGCGTGGGGATGAAATTCGTCGCTCCAAAGATGCAGGCGATCGGCGCCGCCCTGGGCGGCGAAGAGAGCGGCGGTTACGTGTTCGCGCGCCACATGCCCGAACGCGACGGACTGTTCTCGGGGCTGGCGTTTCTGCAGCTGATGCGCCAGCGCTCGGCCCGGCCGGCCGAGCTGGTCACGCAGCTGTTCGAAGAGCTCGGGCGCAGTTACCACTACTCCCGCTACGACCTCCAGTTCGATGCCGCCGCGCGCGCCCAGATTCTGGGGCGGGTCAAACGCTGGCAACCCGCCAGCCTGGTCGGTCAAGTGGTCGTTTCGCGCCTGTCCGAGGACGGTTTCAAATACGTGCTCGCCGACGGCTCCTGGCTGCTGATCCGGTTCTCCGGCACCGAGCCGCTGCTGCGGGTGTACGGCGAGGCGCCGTCGCGGGCAGATCTTGAGGAACTGCTGGCTCTGGGGCGGGAAGCGGCCGGAGTTTAGCCGGCCGCGGTCGGAGCTAGACCAGGGGGAAGGCCGTTGCCTGGCCCTGCACGATGAGCGCTACGCTGGCCCCCGGCTCCAGGCGGGCATTCGGCTTTGACCACGTCGACAGGGTCCGCCCCGATTGCAATTGGACCCGCACCAGGGTGTGATCGCCGCCGAATTCGATCTCGACCACTCGACCCTGTCCCAGCGGCTCGGGGTTGGCCGCCAACGCCTCCGGGCGCAGCGCCAAAAGGACCCGTCCGTGGCATTCAGATCGCAGTGCGACTTTGCCGAGCTCGCAATCGGCCAGGCGTCCGTGGGCGGTCGCCGGTACCAGATTGACGTTGCCCAGCAGGCCCGCCACTTCGGGGGTCAAGGGGTTGTAGTAGAGGTGGCTGGGCGATCCGGATTGCACCAATCGCCCGCGCACCATCACTCCCAGCTTGTTGCAAAAGCCGCGGGCATCGGCCAGATCATGGGTCATCAGCAGGCTGGCCACACCGGCCTCGCGCAGCACGTCGCGGACCTGGGCGCGAACCCGCGAACGCAGGAAGACGTCGAGGTTGGCAAACGGTTCGTCGAGCAGGACCACCTCCGGCTCGCAGGCCAAGGCCCGCGCTATTGCCGCCCGCTGACGCTGGCCGCCGGAGAGTTCGTGCGGATAGCGCCCGCCCAGCCCCGAAAGAAAGACGCGCTCGATCAGGTCCTCGACCCGCAGCGGGGACCCGCGCCGCAATCCGAAGGCCACGTTCTGGGCGATGGTCATATGCGGAAACAGCGCCAAATCCTGGAACACCAGCACAACCCGCCGCCGCTCCGGCGGCAGACTCAACCCCGGGCCGGCCACCGGCCGCCCCGAAACCGCGATCGTGCCGGCATCGGGGTCTTCCAATCCGGCCAACAGCCGCAGCAGGGTGGTCTTGCCGCAGCCGGAGGGCCCCATGATCGAGAGCGAATCGCCCGGCGCCAGGGTCAGGTCTATCCCTTTTATCACCGGCTCGCCGTCGAAAGCTTTGCGCAGCCCGCGCGCCTCCACGATCGCGTTGATCATCGCCGCAGCCCCGCCAGCACCAGCCCGATCTGGGGCAGTGCCAGGATCACCAGCAGCAGGCCGGCCAGGCCGGCCGATCCCAGGTACCCGGCTTCAGCCGAGGACCAGACCTGGATCGCCAACGTATCGAACCCGGTCGGGCGCAGCAGCAGCGTGATCGGCAGCTCCTTGGCAGTGGTCAGAAAGACCAGGCCGGCGCCCGCCAGCAGACCTGGTCGCACCAATGGCAGGGTTATCCGCCAGATCGCCGCCGGCAGCGATCGCCCCAGCACCCGGGCGGCATCTTCAAGTTGTTCCCCGACCTGGGCCAGGCTCGAACGCACCGCACCCAAGGCCAGCGGCAGGCTGTGCAGGCAGTAGGCGACTACCAGCAGCGCAAACGATTGGTAGATCCAGGGTGCCCGACTGGCAAGCAGCACCATCGAGAGGCCCAGGGCGATCCCGGGAATGGCGTAGTTGACGGCCGCGATTGATCCTACGGCCCTGATCAGGAATCCGGGCCGCCGCAGACGCAGCCAGGCCACTGGCGCCGCCAGCAGGGCGCAGGCAATGCCGGCCGCCAGCGCGACTGCGACCGTGCCGCCGGCCTGGCGGGCGAGCTCAAGGGCGTCAATGCCGCCCCGGAACCCCTCGAACGACCAATAGACCAGCATGCTGACCGGCATCACCAGCGATGCCAATGCGACCGCGGCCATGAACACATAGGCCAGCGCTCGCCAGGCTCCCAGGTCGACCGCGGGCGGGCGTTGCAGCGTTACCGTGGCGTCCCAGCCCAGGGGCCGTCGGTTCCGAACCCAGAGTTCGAGCAGGACCAGGGCAAGCGCACCGGACGCCAGCAGCAGCGAAAACCAGGCCGCCGCCGAGCGGTCCAGCGAGTATTCGTAGCGGGCATAGATGGCGCTGGCCACGGAATCGTAATCGAGCAGCGAAACGGCCCCGAAATCCCCGATCGAATACAGGGCTACGATCAGCGCTCCGGCGGCGGCGCTGGGGGCGACCAACGGGAACAGGATCCGGCGCACCGTGAGCCACTGGCTATGTCCCAACACCCGCGCCGCCTCCTCGAGCTGGTAATTCGAGCGATGCAGCGCGGCCACCGTGGGCAGCAGCACGTACGGATAGCAAATCGTCGTGAGCGCAAATACCGCGCCGGGCAGGCCGACTACCTGCGGCAGGCGCTCCAGGCCCAGCAGCGGTATAACTGCTTCAGAAACCAGGCCGCGCGGCGAGAACAGCGCAATCAGGGCAAAGGCGCTAACGTAGCTGGGAATGACGATCGGCGCCGCCAGCAGCAGCAGCCAGATCCGGGCAAATCGCACCTTGGCGCGCGCCACCAGCCAGGCCAGCGAGACTCCAATCACGCCTGCCAGTAACGTGACCAGCCCCGCCAGGAGGGCGGTGTCGGCAACCAGCTCCAGCGTCCGCAGCCGCAGCAGCGCCCCTCCGGCTTCGATCCCGCCGAGGGCCCGCAGCAGCAGGTACCCCAACGGGATCAGGAGAGCGGCCGCCAGCAGCAGCAACGGCAGCTGCTTTATGGCTTTGCGGGCGCGGGCGGGCAAGGGTGATTAGCCGCCCGCGTTCAAGTGCTCAGAATATGCCGGCCGCTTCAAGCAAGGCCAGGGTCCCGTCCAAATCGTCCATGTCGCCGAGGTCGAAATCGGGACCCTGGACCGAAGCCAACGGCGGCAGCGACGGCGCCGGTTCAATGCCGGCCGCGAGCGGGTATTCGAATGTTTGGTCTCGGAAATACGATTGCGCCGGGGCCGAGAGAAGGTAACCGATTAGCTCCGCAGCGGCCGGAGACCGGGAAGTCCTGACGATCCCGGCGCTGGACACGTTAATCAGGTTACCGACGTCGCCGGCGCCGAAGAAGTGATTGGCACACGGCAGATCCGGATCCTGGGCAAGTTTTCGCAGCAGGTAGTAGTGATTGACGAGGCCGCCGTCGATTTCTCCCAGACAGGTAGCTTCCACTATCGGCGAATTCTTCGGGAACACGCGGGTGTCATTGGCATCCATGGCCTTTAGCCATGCGACGGTTGCTTCATCGCCGTCGAGTTCGCGCATCGCCGAGACAAAGGCTTGAAAGGACCCGTTGCCGGGAGCCCAGCCGGTGCGACCGCGCCAGGTCGGGTCGGTTAATTCGGCAACCGACTGCGGCAGATCTTCCTCGGCGATCAGTTCGGTGCTGTAAACAAAAACCCGAGCTCGGCCGGAGATGCCAACCCATTGACCGCCCGGCGAACGGAACCGCGGCTCTACAAGCTCCAGCAACTCCTGGGGCAGATCGGTCAGCATGCCGGCCTTTTGTAGAGCCCCGATCGAGCCGGCGTCCTGGGAATAGAAAATGTCGGCCGGGCTGGAATCGCCCTCTTCCAGGATCGCCGCGGCCTGCCCGACCGATGAACCATAGCGGGCCTTGATCTCAACCCCTAGCTCGGCCTGGGCGGATTTGATCAGTGGGCCTACCAGGTCTTCGTTACGCCCCGAGTAGACCAGCAGCGATTCGCGCACCGGTGCCGGTTCGGGGGCAGCGGCTACGGCCGGCGCCGGCCCGGCGGTGGCGGGGGGCGCCGGCGCCTGGGTAGGTGCTGCCGGTTCGTCACCGCAGGCCCACAACAGAGCCGCGGACCCGCCGCCGAGTGCTGCCGCCAATAGCTGACGGCGAGAGATAGATCGCATCGAGATCCCTTAAACCTGCCCGATCGCCATAGGTGCCAGACAATTTGCGCCCGGCCAAGTCCAGGCGCCGCGTCAACACCCCATCAATTTAGCAGGTTTCGCCCTGTTTATTCTTTTTATTCGATCACGCCGGTGAACACTGCCGCAGGTAATCCTCGAAGATGACCAGTCGGCGCCCGGCCTCGGACAGATCGGAATGCGCCTGATTCAGCCGATCTTCGGCCGCCTGCAGGCGTTCGTGCGCGTTCTGGCGATCAGCCTCGGTCGCATCGGGGTGCCCCATCGCCATGAATTCGAACCACGCTTCCAGCTGTTCGCGCTCACAATCGCTGGCAGCCTGGTTCAGCGCGATGACCCCGGCCTGCTTGGACCGGACCACATCGAAAAAGAAGTCGAACTGATTGATGACCATTGGATGCCGCCTTCGTTTGGCAGTTTGGGTGCCCCAGGACATACCAACCTTAAAGCGCCCCGCCGACCCGTTAGTCGGCGCCGATCACCGGTCGTGGCGGCGGCTACGAACCCCAGGGCGCCGGCCGCGGCGCCAGACCGTAGTTGAAGGGTTCGAACACGCGGTCCACTTCTTCACAGCCACGATCGAGCTGGCGCCTGACCTGCAGCAACGCCGATTGCATCAGGATGTCAAGCAACTCCTCGCTGGGCGGCAGATAGGTCTTGGGAAACCCGACGCCGAGCGAGAAGTGGCGCCGCTGCGAGGGCAGGACCCGGCAGATATCGAACAGCATCAGGTCGTAGTTGCCGCCCGAATCGTGCATAGCGCACGCTTCGATCTCAAATTCGCGATGGTCAAGGGTCTGGTGGGTGATTCCCAACAGCCGAACCGATTCGCCGATCACGGTCCCGTCCAGAAAATCGAGTTTCGCGGTCCCGGTCCGACCGCAACCCCAATATGTAGCGCCAGCCCCTGATTGTAATTTGCCGCTTCCACATATAGTGGGGCTCAAGGTCATCGACTATGGCAGTTGGGTCGCGGCCGCGCCTTCAAAAACCCGCAGCGTCGCGCCGGCGTCGAGATCGGCATAGCCGGCCGCCATCGAAAGTCCCAGGACCTGGTGGAAAGTCGAGCCCATCGGCGTGATGGCGCCGATCTCAGAGGCCCAAGTGGTCGCCAGGCGCAGATCCTTGTGCTGAAGGGCGACTCGGAATCCCGGCTCAAACGTGCGCCCGGCCGCCAGGTTGCGGGCGAGAGTGTCCAACGCGCTGCAGTTGGCGGCAGTGCCGCGCAGGACTTCCCGCATCGTCTCCAGCTGTAATCCGGCCTTGCGGCCCAGCACCATGGCCTCCTGCACGCAGGCTGAGATCGATCCGGCCAGCATGTTGTTGACCAGCTTCATTGCCGCCCCCGTGCCGACCGGACCGCAGTGGGTGATGTCTGACCCCATCAACCCCAGGATCGGACGGGCCCGTTCCAGATCGGTGGGCGCACCTCCCACCAGGATCCCGAGTTCGCCGTCGACGGCATGCTGCGAGGACCGGGTGACCGGGGCTTCAAGGTAGCGCTGCCCGCGGTCCAGGACCGCGGCGCCGACCTCCATGGTGCAACCGGGCGAGATGGTGCTCATTACCAGCACCAAGTCGCCGGACGCCAGACCGGCACTGATGCCGTTCTTCCCCAGCACCGCCTCGCGCACATCGGCGTCGTTGGGCACCATCACAACCACGATCTGCGATTGGGCGGCCGCCGCCGCCGGGGTGGGAGCGGCACTGCCGCCGCCGGCGGCCAGTGCCTGCAGCGCACGCCCCTGCGGGTCGTAGCCGGTTACCCGGTGCCCGCCCTCGATCACGTTGCGGGCCATGGCCAGTCCCATCAGGCCCAGCCCCACGAAGCCGACTTGCATAAAAGTGTTGCGCCTTCCCGGCCATGGCCGGGATTGCCCGGCGTGGCCATGCATAAACGGGTTTCCTGCCAGTTTGCGCTGTCGCGATCCGCCCGACACAAAACCGCGGCGCTGGGGCCGGGGCCGGCTTTTTAGGCTGAAACGTTCAGCTTGCCCAGCTGCTCCTGGCGTCCGGCCAGCACCAGGACATCGTCGCGGCGGACGATCTCGTTCAGCGCCGGTTGCATGATCACGCGCGAACCGCGCCGGATCAGCAGCGGCACAACGTCGAAGTTGCCGCGCAGGTCCAGGTCGGCCAGGCTGCGCCCGACAAAGCGCGACGGGGCCTCGATCTGGCCGATGCCAAAGGGGCCGATCACCTCGAGGTACTCGGAGATGTTGGGGGTGCCCAGATCGCGCGCCACCTGAGCCGCCATTTGTTGTTCGGGAAAGACCACCTGGTCGGCCCCCAGATGCTCGAGGATTTCGCGGTGCAGGTCGTGGCGCACCTTGCAGTGGATGCGCCCGACGCCCAGGCGCTTGAGGTGCATCACGCACAGGATCGATGTCTGCAGGTCGGTCACGGCAACGCAGGCGTAAGAGTAGTCGGCCACTCCGAGTTCGCGCAGCGCCCCTTCGTCGGTTATGTCGGCCTGGGCGGCATGGTCGACGATGTCGACCACCGGGTGCAGCTTGCTCTCGTCGTTGTCCACCGCCAGGACCTCGTGCCCCAAACGGGCCAGGTCCAGGGCCAGATTGGTCCCGAAGCGACCAAGCCCCAGCACCGCGAAATTGGCCTTGCCGTCGATCACAACTACGCCGCTCCGACCAGAAACCTCAATTGTTTTCGAACCCGAAATTGGCGCGTACCCGGACCGTGACCGTCAGCGACCCGGCCGACACCGCCGGTGCGCCGCCGACGCCAACCGCTTCGGCCGCAAAGGCGCGCGCCGTCGGTGGTTCGAACGAGGAGTATTCCTCATCGAGCCAGATCAATCCGCCGAGTCGGCCGTCCAGCGCCGCAGCGATCGCTTCGGCCTTGCGGGCCGCCTCCTGGGTGGCTTCGGCGAGGAGCTCCTGGCGGGCCGCTTCGATCGCGGTGGAGGCGAATTGGACCCCGTCTATCGAATTGGCGCCGGCTGCCAGGGCCGCGTCAAGGACGGCGGCCACATCATCGATAACGCGCACCGTGATGCGGTAGTTGGCGCTGGCGCGATAGCCCAGGATCGTGGGCTGTTGAAGTTCGTTGGTGTCGCCGTATACCGGCCAGAGCGAGAGCCCGCTGGTCTGGATATCGGCCTCAGCCACCCCGACATCGCCGGCAGCGGTGACGATCTGGTTGGACTTCTGCGACAGCTCGGCGGTGGCTTCGGCCGAGCTCGGCCCGACCGCCTCGATTCCGAGGCTGACGATCGCGTGGTCAGGCTCCACCGAACGCATCGCCTGGCCCTGAACCGAGATCCCGAGCCGGTTGAGTTGGGCCAGCTCGGTGGGGGTGGCGCCGATCTCGACCGGTTCCGGCCCTTCGCCGACGGATTGCTGCTGGACGAATACGAAGATCAGCACGGCCACGACCAGGATGGCGACCAGCGCGATCGCGACCCGCATAAGGGCCGGCACGTTTATGTTCCCCATCCCCCCGCCTTAGGTGTTGGCGAAATCAGGGCCGGCCGGTGCAGTCCGCGTCATCCGAAGCCCCACGGCTCCAGCGGGCGTTCGCCCGGTCCCGGCGAATTTTGCATCAAATTCGGGCGCGCCGCTTACATGTCGCGCTCGACCCGGGTGTGCACGTTATAAGCCGTGCCGAGATCGGGCCGGAAGACCTCGTCGACCTCATCCGGACCTGGAACGTTATTCACGCCCAAGATCCACATATCCTCCGCGCCGTTGTTGACGAAGTGGTGGGGAACGCCGGTCGCGGCCGGGCGCGTGAGGACCGATCCGACCCGCAGTTGATGCTCCTCGCCGTCGATGACGATCGTCGGAGACCCGCGCAGGACGTAGAAGGTCTCCTCCCTGGCCGAGTGCCAGTGCAAAAAGCTGAGCCGATCGCCCGGAGCAATGACGGCGATGTCGACCTCAAGCCGCTCGCCGCCGGTGGCGCGCGAGATGCCGATGTAATGGCCGCGTCCGCCGAATTCGGTCGGCTGCTCAAACGCGAAGGGGGCAATCTCGTCGATGTGGGAGATGCAGTCTCCGAAACGGGTCAAATGGGTGTCCTTTCGGGATGGGCGGCATATTGGCGCGGCGCCGAAACCCGTCGGGGGCACCGAGCCGGGAGCCTGCGCCAAACTTATCATTTGCCTGTATAGCCAGCCTGGCCCAGCGATTGGCGCCCATTGCCGCAGGTGCCTCGGCCCCGCACCCGGTGCCGAGCAGCGGCAGGCCCCTCGCCCCGAGCCAGCCACATACCACGGAAGCAGGAACCCATGGCCCACGAACTCCCCGACCTCGGTTACGCCTTTGACGCGCTTGAACCGCATATCGACGCGCGCACCATGGAAATCCACCACGACCGCCACCACGCCACCTACGTGGCCAACCTGAACGCCGCCCTACAGGGACAGGGCGATGTGGCCGGCCTAAGCGTCGAGGAGCTGGTAAGCGGCCTGGACGGCCTGCCCGCGGGCATCCGCACCGCCGTGCGCAACAACGGTGGCGGCCACTACAACCACAGCCTGTTCTGGCAGGTCATTGCTCCCGGCGGATCCGGCTACGAGGCCAACGCTTCGGCCGAACTCAAGGCCGCTATCGCAGCCGCCTTCGGAGATCTATCGGGTTTCGAGTCGGCGCTTGCCGCTGCCGCCGCAGGGCGCTTCGGGTCCGGCTGGGCCTGGCTGGTCAAGACCGACGGCGGCGTGGCCGTAGTCGACACCGCCAACCAGGACAACCCGCTTATGGATGGCTCGGGCACGCCCCTGCTGGGCATCGACGTCTGGGAACACGCCTACTACCTCAAGTACCAGAACCTGCGCCCCGCCTACATTGCCGCGTTCAACAACGTAATCAACTGGGCCGAAGCCTCCGCGCGCTTTTCCGGATGATGCTATAAGTCGCCCGGGCGGAGCGGCAACCGATGGACCGTTGCCGTTCCCGGGGGAAGTGTCGGAATTGGCAGACGAGCGTGATTTAGGATCACGTGGGTTCAAACCCGTGAGGGTTCGAGTCCCTCCTTCCCCACCAATCTGGACGAAATCAAGAACCTTCGAGCCGACATTCGCTGGCAACTTGTGGAAGTCGTACGCCCGGCCCCTCACTTGACCTAGTCGCCACAAATCGGTCATGGCGTCGGCCAAGGCGCTTCGGTGGAGGTGAGCGTATCGGGGTCGGACCATGCGGCTACTTCGTCGCAGTGGAAGTAGCAGCGGCCTTCGCCAGGTGGCTTTAAGAAATACTCAGGAGTTCCGGCCCACGCCGGCGGCCTCCTGGCTGATGCCGGTGATCGGGATAGTGGTGGCGGTGGACGCACTGTAGATCGCCGCGATGATCTGATAGTTCAGCGTGTTCTCCGACACCCATTGTTCGCCGATCCACACCCCCGGTCCAGGTGCCTTCCATGTCGATCTGGTACTGCACACGTCCGCTGAGAGATGCACCCGCCGGCGATCGGTGGCGAAGTCGGCGTCGATACCCTCCGCGTCCGCGCGTACCAACTTCGAGATTGGTCCCACTGCCATCCGAGGATTGCTGATTCGCCGGTTCGGCGTTCTCCTCGCTGGTTCCAAGGATGGTCACCGTGTAGTTGCCCGTTGTAAGCGGCTCGATTTCATAGCTGGGGTATGCGGACTCGATCAGATCGACGAGCGCGCGCCGCGCGCTCGGTTTTGCGACTTCGTCGAACCGCTGCAAGGGGTGATCGCGAAACAGCTCGGGCCGGGCTCCGGACTGCCCCCTCACCGGTAGTTAGGATCGGATTCGAGGCGCACGAGCGGGAAACGGGCATTCCCGAGCGGCAACGGGGGACGATGAAGGTCACTGGGCTCAAGACGATGGTCGTCGAGGCAGAACCGCCCTATATCGGCGGCAAGTACTTCCTCTTCCTCGAACTCCAGACCGATGAGGGCATCACCGGTATCGGCGAGCGCATCGCCGGCAGTTCATACTCGGGCCGCCTCGGCGATCTGAAGTCCCAGGTCAGCCTGATCGAGGAATTCGTGGGCCAGTTCGTGCTGGGTGAGAACCCGCACAACATCGAGCTGATCTGGGACCGCATGTACGGCACTCGCCACGACCTGCGCCACCCCAGCCTCTATTCCACCCCTGTGATCAGCGCGATCGATATGGCGCTGTGGGACATCGTCGGCAAGGCTGTCAATCAGCCGATCTACAACCTGCTCGGCGGCCGCTATCACGAAGAGCTGCGCGCCTACGCCTACATGCCCAGCGACGGCTTTGATAAACATCCCGAGAAAGCCGGCGATGTCGCCGCGCAACTCCTGGCCGAGGGCAACTCCGCCTGCAAGGTCGACCCCTTTATGCCCCTCCATCCCATCCGCGACATCTCGCTCGGGGAGATCGAGCACGCGGCCAAGATCTTCGAGAGCATCCGCAAGGCAGTCGGCAACCAGTTGGAGGTCGGCATCGGGACCCACGGCCAGATGCCGACTTATAGCGCGATCCGCGTGGCCAACTACTTAGAGCCGTACCACCCGTTCTGGTTCGAGGAGCCCGTGATGCCGGAGAAAGTCGAAGAGATGGCCCGCGTAGCCGCTCACACCAGCATCCCGATCGCGACCGGTGAGCGCCTAGTCACCAAGTACGAATTCGCGCGTGTGCTTGAGCAACAGGCAGCGCAGATCATCCAGCTCGATGTCGGTCAGTGCGGGGGCATCACGGAGGCGAAGAAGATCGCGGGCATGGCCGAGGCGCACTACGCGATGATCGCGCCGCACATGTATTGCGGGCCAGTGGCCGCTGCGGCGGCGATCCAGATCGATACCTGCTCACCAAACTTCCTGATTCAGGAAGCCAACTTGGGGCCCCTGCACCAAAAGATCTTCAAGGAGCCGCTTCTCGTGGAGAACGGGGTCATCATCCCGCCCACTGGTCCCGGTCTGGGGATCGAATTCGACGAGGACGTGCTAAAGGCCCACCTTGTGTTGTAGGCGATCTTCGTCCGGCGGCGCCAACCCGCGACGTACTGGATTCACGCTCCACCGCTTTCGGCCTGGACCGGAATCCTCTTATCACTCGTTCCGCCGGACCCCGGATGGATTTCGGGGCCCGCAGAGGCAGCAGCTCGCCGCCTGCGGCCGGGCGGCCTAAGCGCGGCCGCGGGTAGGCACAATCCACCCGACGTGGAATTGCGTATCGGTTTACAGATGGAGCAAAGTAACGGCCTTGATGCCGCCAAGGCGGCGAGTATTGCCGTTAATGGGTAGGGGCTGACTGGCATGAATAACGCGATTCCGAAATCTCTTCCCGCAGGCTACCTACGGCTGACGATCGCGCTCCTGCTTGGCGCCGCACTCCTGTATGCGTGCAACCCCTTCGACCAGACCGAAGAGACCGATTCTGAGTCCGGGCAGGGGGCCCCCACGGCCGCGGGCGCCGACTTGCCCGCTTTTCCGCATCTGACCGGGATCGACCTCCAGCAGGCGACCTACTTGACCGAGAACACCGACTCCGGCACGGCCACGCTCAGTGATGGCGAGTTCCGCCAGCCGGTCGCCCCGGGGTCGGCGGCCGAGATGACGATCCAGCTCGGCAAGTGGACGCTTGGGGACCTGGACGGCGGCGGCGGCGTCGACGCTGCTGCGATAACCATTGAGGCACCCGGCGGCAGCGGCACTTTCCACGTTCTCCATGCCCTGATCAACCAGGATGACGGGCTCCGCGACGCAGGCACCGCCTTCCTCGGGGATCGCATCCGGATTGAGGGCGTCTCGATCCACGACCGCGTGATTAGCGTTGCGATCCTGGACCGCTACGACGACGAGCCCTTTGCGGCCACGCCGACGCGCCCCGTGATTCGAATATTCGGGCTTGAGGGCGGGTCGCTGGTGGAGCAGCGCAGCGAGAGCGGAGCTGGCACAGTTATCCCCTTGTACCCGACCGGGATCGACCTCCAGCAGGCGACCTACTTGACCGAGAACACCGACTCCGGCACGGCCACGCTCAGTGATGGCGAGTTCCGCCAGCCGGTCGCCCCGGGGTCGGCGGCCGAGAAGACGATCCAGCTCGGCAAGTGGACGCTTGGGGACCTGGACGGCGGCGGCGGCGTCGACGCTGCTGCGATAACCATTGAGGCACCCGGCGGCAGCGGCACTTTCCACGTTCTCCATGCCCTGATCAACCAGGATGACGGGCTCCGCGACGCAGGCACCGCCTTCCTCGGGGATCGCATCCGGATTGAGGGCGTCTCGATCCACGACCGCGTGATTAGCGTTGCGATCCTGGACCGCTACGACGACGAGCCCTTTGCGGCCACGCCGACGCGCCCCGTGATTCGAATATTCGGGCTTGAGGGCGGGTCGCTGGTGGAGCAGCGCAGCGTGCGCGAGTCCGATTTCGCCTGCGACGAATCTCTGCCCGATTCCGCCCTGGTCATCGTCCAATCGCCCGGCGGCGGCGAGGAGGTCTGGAGCGGGTTTTTGGTCACGGGCTGCTCGCGCACACATGAATCGAATGTTGTGTGGCGACTGCTCTCCCGCAGCGGAGAGGTGATTTCGATTGGACACACGACCGGCGGCGGCTTCGATGGGCCGGGGGTCTTTCAATTCGCGGTGGAATTCCAGGTCAGCGAGCGGCAGATAGCCCTGCTTGAAGTCTTCGAGGAGGACGTGTCCGGGGGCCAAGGCTACCCGCCGCCACGGGCAGTCGTCCCGCTAATCCTGAATCCAATTTGACCGCCTGCTAGCGCCAATCGCTCAGATGCGACCGGGTCTCGGATGAGAGCTGGATTCGACTACCTGACGCTGCCGCGCAAGTACGACGCGCTGGCCCCGGACGGGTCTGAGATCCGTGAGCTGGCGGTGTCCGACCGCGCCAGCTTGGTGCATTGCACCCTGGGCCCCGGACGGGTATCGGCGGCGGTAGCCCACCGCACCGTCGAGGAGCTGTGGTATTGCCTTGAAGGCAGCGGGCAGTTGTGGCGATGGTTGGGCGAGCAAGAAGAGGTGGTTGAGATGGTGCCCGGGGTAAGCGTTTCGATCCCCGTGGGGACCCATTTCCAGTTCCGCTCTACCGGCGACCAACCGCTCCGCATTCTGATCGCCACGGTACCGCCCTGGCCGGGAGCCGATGAAGCCTTTCGGGTGCCCGGCAATTGGCCACCCGGCTCCTGACCATTAGCCGCAACCCAAATCTGGCACCCTGCCTCATCGGCGCGCCCGAATTCGACCTCAACATCTCTCAATCTCCCGACTTAGGAATGGCGCGTCGCGCCCAATGCGTTCATGCACCCGCTCCGGCCCAACCGTCGCGTGGCAATGCCACGGACGTTACCGCGCCGGTCGTAGCGACCGGCGAGTTGGGCATCAATGACCGATCCGTAAGCCGCAGTTTTCTCGGTGGCGATCGCAGCCGCGACCCTTACGGAGAATTGCCGAGGCGGCAAATCGCCCGGAGTGTTGGAACGGTTTAAGCAGTGCAAGGTAAGTGGCAACCGTTCGCGCTGCAGACTCAACGGCTGACTCTGCGGCCATACGAGATTTCCGACATCGACGATGTATTCGAATACGCCCGCGACTGCGAATTCGGCCGCTTCCTTCCCGTTCCGATACCCTATGCGCGCTCCGACGCCGAGGAGTACGTGGCCCGCCAGGTGCAGACCGACTGGTCGCGCGCGGCCGCTTTTGCCATTGCCTTGGCAGATCGCGCCGCCGGGGGTGTCGACCTGCAGATTAACGCCGTCGCCCAGAACGCCAAGCTGGGATTCGCCTTGGCCCGGCGGCACTGGGGCAAGGGCCTGGCCGCCGAGGCGGCCGGCGCGGTCGTGGGATTCGGTTTCGAGCGCTACGGGCTACACAAGGTGTTCGCCCGTGCCGACGTGCGCAACCGCCGGTCGTGGCGGGTGCTGGAAAAGCTCGGCATGACCCGCGAGGGGCTCCTGCGCAGCCATGTGATGGTCCGCAACCAGCCCGGCGACATTTACTGCTACGGCATCTTGCGCCCGGAATGGGAATCGTCCCGCTGACTACCTGGAGCGGAAGGCCAAGCTGCTGGCTACATGTAGATCAGCGCCCACCTCACGCTTTTGGAGCGCGAGCCTCGGCTAGTCTGAAATTTCGCCCGCTTGCCGGGCCGTGCCGGCGGGCTATGAGAATGATGCTGGAATCGCAATGACCGCATCCGCACCCACACGAACAACCCTTAAAAAGACCGAAGCGGTTGCCGGCCACGGCATGGTCGCAACCAAAGACCGGCGCGCCACCGCCGCCGGACTGCAGATGCTCGAGCTCGGCGGGAACGCGGTCGATGCAGCCGTGGCGGCGGCCTTTGCAGTCGGCGTGGTCGAGCCGAACTCGAGCGGGATTGGCGGTGGCGGCTATCTGGTCTACGAGGTCGACGGCCAAGGAGGCGTGATCGGATTCCAGATGAAGGGCCCGGTGGAGGCCCGGCCCGACATGTACGCCCTCAGTGGCGACGCCGCGGTGGGCAGTTTCGGCTGGGCCGGAGTGGTCGGCGACGAGAACCTTGAGGGTCCGCGCTCGATTGCCGTGCCTGGCGCGGTGGCCGGACTGTGCGAGGCCCAGAACCGATTGGGCAAGCTGCCGCTGAGCGAGGTCATTGCGCCGGCGATCGCGCTGGCGCGCGATGGATTTGCCCCCGGCTGGCATACCCTCTACGCGCTGGGCATGTCCGCGCCGAAATTGCTGACATCGGCCGAACTGCGCAACATCTTCCTGCCTGGCGGGCAGCTCCCGGCATCCGATCCCGGGGCCGAGGTCCTGCTGCGGCAGCCCGAATTGGCCGACATCCTTGAAGCTATCGCGATCGGGGGACCGGCGGCGTTCTACCGCGGCGATGTGGCCAAGGCGATCGTGTCCGGAATTCGCAGCGGCGGCGGGATCATTTCCGAACGCGACCTGGCCGAATACCGCCCCTACGTCTGGGACCGGGGACTCGAGTTTGAATATTCCGGACGGACGGTGAGGGTGCCACCCTATGCCTGCGCGGGCACCACCTCGGCCATGACCCTGAAGCTCTTCGAGTGCAGCGGCGGTCCGGATTGGGGCCACGACAGCGTTGAGGCGCTGCACGCCTATATCGTCAGCGCGCGCTTGGCCTACGCCGACCGCTACGCCTACATGTCCGACCCGGAAATGGTTCAGGTCCCCTGGCAAGGTCTGATGTCCAACGGCTACACCGAGGCGCGCGCTGCCCTGATCGATTCGGGCCGGATGCCACCTATCGCCCCGGGGGATCCGTGGGCATTCGAGGGCGGCCCCGCGGGGCCGCCGTTGCCCGCCAGCGCACCGGCTCTGGACGCCGGCACGACGCACCTTTGCACCATGGACGCTAACGGCAACGCAGTTTCGCTCACCAACACCCTGATGGCCAGTTTCGGATCCGGTTTCGCGCCCCCCGGAACCGGCGTGGTGCTAAACAACGGGATGATGTGGTTCGACCCGGTTCCGGGCCGGATCAACTCCATCCGGCCGGGCAAACGCGCCCTCAACAACATGACTCCGGCGCTGGTGCTGGGGCGCGAGGGGGCGCTGATGGCAGTCGGGGCCTCGGGCGGACGCCGCATCACCAACTGCGTCACCCAGCTAATCTCCAAGGTCCTGGACTTCGGAATTGGTCCGCAGGCGGCGATCGATTCGCCGCGGGTGGACTGCTCGCTGCCCGAGACTGCCGTCGACCCACGCCTGCCGGACGAGGTAGTTGCGGCCCTTCGGGCGCGCGGCCACCGGATCCACGTGGCCGGCGACCTGGACCTTGCCGAAGGCTTTTCCAGCTTCGCCAGCCCGGTGGCGATCGTCGCCGACCCCGAAGCGGGGTTTAGGGCCGGCGTCGACGCGTTCCATGCGGCCCACGCCCAGGGGATCTGAGCGACGTTCTTCAATCCGCGCCGATTCGGCCGCTAAAAGGCCCTGGCCGTCAAACTTGATTGGCCCCCAATGGGACGAATCTGAGTTGAATCGGGAGACTGTCGTGTCCGTAATCGATCAAGTACTGGCGAACAATGCCGAATATGCCGCAGGCTTTGACAAGGGCGCTCTGCCTCTGCCGCCGTCCTGCCAGTTGGCGGTGGTGGCCTGCATGGACGCACGCCTGGATGTCCACAAAATCCTTGGAATTTCGGAAGGCGACGCCCACGTAATTCGCAATGCTGGCGGCGTCATCAGCGAGGATGCAATCCGCTCGCTGGTGATCTCGCAGCGGCTACTGGGAACGACCGCGGTTGTTCTGATCCATCACACCGATTGCGGCATGCTCACGTTCCGCGACGATGACGTCAAGGACGCGATCCTGGCCGACACCGGCCTGCGGCCAACGTTCGCGATGGAGGCATTCGGGGACCTGGAAGACGACGTGCGCCAGTCGATCGCCCGCATCCAGGCCAACCCGTTCATCCCCAACAAGGACCAGGTGCGGGGCTTTGTCTACGACTGCGCCACCGGCCAACTCAACGAGGTCTTGCCCGCCTAGCCTGCCGGGGAGTGCGAGCCGGAAGCGGGGCGCGGCGCGGGCGGTTGGCCGGGCCCGCAGCCGCCTGACGACACTCTGGCGCCAGCGCACAAACCTGGCGGCGGCGTAAGCTTGCCGGCGTAGCCTAGCGAGGGATGCCCATGGACGCCGACGACCTCTCCTTTGCCACGATCGAGGAACTTTCGCCCCGCCTGGCCGCGGGCGATCTCTCACCTATTGAGCTGACCGAGGCCCAGCTGGCCCGGATTGAGGCCTGTGATGGTCGCCTCAAGAGTTACGCCACTGTAATGGCAGATTCGGCGCTGGCCGCGGCTCGGCAGGCGCAGCGGGAGATTTCCGCCGGCAACTACCGCGGGGCCCTGCACGGGATCCCGATCGCGGTCAAGGACCTTTGCTACACCCGCGGGACGCGCACCATGGGGGGAACCAAGGTGCTTGAGGATTTCGTGCCTGAATTCGACTCCACCGTGGTCGCCAGCTTCCGTGCCGCCGGGGCGATTCTGCTGGGCAAGCTGAACCTAACCGAAGGGGCGATGGGTGGCTATAACCGTGCCCGCCAGGTACCGGTCAATCCCTGGGCGGCCGGCCGCTCGACCGGGGCGTCGTCGAGCGGATCTGGAGCGGCCACCGCTGCCGGGCTCTGCTACGCCTCGCTGGGCAGCGACACCGGCGGTTCGATTCGCTCCCCCGCGTCATCGTGCGGGATCGTCGGTCTCAAGCCCACCTGGGGGCGGGTGAGTCGTTACGGGGTGCTCGACCTGGCGCAATCGCTCGATCACGTCGGGCCGATGACGCGCTCGACCTGGGATTGTGCGGCCGTCCTCGAAGTGATCGCCGGCGACGATCCCAACGATCCGACCACCCTGCCCGAGCCGGCACCCAAGTTGCTCGATACCATCGCCGGCGGCATTGCCGGCGCACGGATCGGTTTCGATAGCCGCTACGCAAGCCATGAAGTCGATGGACAAATCGCCGCCGCAGTAGCCGCCTCGGTAGATGCGCTTTCGGAGCTGGGAGCCCATATCGTCGATGTCGAGCTGCCGGACATGCGACCCCATATTGACGTCTGGCCGACGCTGTGCTCGGTCGAAGCACTGGCCGCACACGCTGCGACCTATCCGAGCCGGGCCGACGAATACGGGCCCTGGTTCCGGGGTTGGCTAGAGCTGGGAGCCTCGACTTCGGCGGTCGACTACGTTAAGGCGTGCGATCTTCGCGCCGCACTGGCCGGACAGCTTGCCCGGGCCTTCGAGGGCATCGACATGCTCGCCTGCCCGGCCCAGAGCGAACTCCCGCAGCCTGTCACAGAAGACTCGCTCTATGACGGCCCCACGCGCGATGCTGGTTCCAGGGGACGAAAGTTCACGGCCCCTTGGGACATGAACCGCGCACCCACCCTGACACTTCCAAACGGTTGGAGCCAGGAGGGTCTCCCGCTGGCGCTCCAACTGGTGGGCCCGCTCGACAGCGAAGCGTCTCTCTGTCGCGCCGGCTACGCCTTCGAGCGGGCCACCGATTTCATGCGCCACCCGGTAGTGTGACCGACGATCGCGGGAGTTCGCGTTGCCGGCCCGGCACCTGCCGGCCGGGGCGGGGGCGGCCGGCGCGGCCTACCATTTGGCGGCCCTGCGGGTTCTTTCGGCGGCGCCACCAATCCCGTCCCAACCCGGCGACCATGAATAAATCGACCCCGTGGACGCGGCCGTGAAGATTGCGCCTGGCCCGGTGCTCCCCAATCTGATCGGGGCGCGGGTCAGGCGCCGCGAGGATCCGCGCCTGATCCAGGGCCAGGCGACCTACGTCGACGACTTAAAGCTCGCCGGCATGCTGCACATCGCGTTCAAGCGCTCCGACATTGCCCACGGGGTAATCCGCGGAATCGACACCGGTGCGGCCTCGGCGATGCCCGGGGTCGAACTGGTCATGACCGGGGCCCAGCTTTCTGAACTCCTCGGCCCGATCCCGCGGATTACCGCCTTCCGCGCACCGGACCAGTACGCGGTGGCCATCGACCGGGTGCGCTATGTCGGTGAACCGGTCGCGGTGGTCGTGGCCGGCGACCGTTATCTGGCTCGCGATGCGGCCGATGCCATCCGGATCGATTACGACGAGCTCCCGGCGGTTGTCGACCCGCACCGGGCCATGGCCGGTGATGCGATCGATCTGCACCAAGACTTTGCCCGCAATATCGCCGTGGGCGACCTGGTCGGCGGCACCGGAGTCGATCCATTCACCGACCGACCGACCGACGACAGCGCCGTCGAAGCCGCATTCGCACGGGCCGACGTAGTGGTCCGGCAGAGGATGCTCAACCAGCGCCTTGCCCCCAGCGCCACCGAGCCGCGCGGATTAGTGGCCCACTTCGAGCACGGCCGCGATTTCCTTACCATCTGGAGTTCCACCCAGACCCCGCACCTGCTGCGGACCATGCTGGCGAGGGTGCTCGGACTGGGCGAACACCAGATTCGCGCCATTGCCCCGGAGGTCGGCGGCGGCTTCGGGGCCAAGAAGGTCTACGGCGAGGACTACGTCGTCGCCCTCTTGGCGCAGATTAGCCGTGCCCCGGTCAAGTGGATAGAGGACCGCACCGAGGCGTTCCTGGCCACTTCGCACGGCCGCGACATCCACGGCGACATAGAAATTGGCGCCGACCTTAACGGGTCCATCCTGGCCCTGCGGGCCGACTTGGTCGCCGACATCGGCGCCTACCAGGCGCTGCTGACGGCCGGCATCCCCACCAACGCCGGCCGCATGATCAGCGGTGTGTATGCGATTCCGGTGATCCGGCACGAGCTGACCGAGGTATTTACCAACAAGACGCCGACCGACGCCTATCGCGGCGCCGGGCGGCCCGAGGGAATCTATTTCATCGAACGCGCAATCGACATGCTGGCTAGCGAGCTCGGCATGGACCCGGCCGAAATCCGACGCCGCAATTTCATCCCCGCCGACTCGTTCCCGCACAAGACCGCAACCGGTCTTATCTACGACTCGGGTGACTATGAGCCAACCCTTGATCGGGCGCTCGAACTCTCCGACTGGGAAGGGCTCAAGACCGAGCGCGACGCCGCCCGCGGCATGGGTCGAATCGTCGGCCTGGGCATCTCCTTTTACGTTGAAATCTGCGGCCGGGGCCCGTCGGCCAAGGGCGGAATGGGAGGCTGGGAGCACTCGGCGGTAACGATCGAGCGCGGCGGCACGCTCACCGCCACGACCGGCACCACTTCGCACGGCCAGGGCCACGAGACGACGTTCGCCCAGGTGCTGGCCGATCACTTTTCGATCCCGATCGCCGACGTGGCCATCCTGCACGGGGACACCGGCGTGGTAAAGCAGGGCGTGGGCACATTCGGGAGCCGTTCGCAGGCCGTCGGCGGCGCCGCCTTGCTGGCCGCCGCCGCCAAGGCCGGCGCCAAGATGAAACGGTTCGCGGCCGCGCTCATGGCCGAGGACGAGGTTGGCCCCGAGGACCTGGAATTTGTAAGCGGCCGTATCCAGGCTGTCGGCCGTCCCGAAATCTCACGCTCGTTTGCCGAGGTGGCCGACTACGCCTATATACCGGTGCCATTGCCGGGCGGCATGGAGCCCGGTCTCTCGGAAGAGGCGTTCTTCGAGCCGGAGAACAATACCTATCCCTTCGGGTGTCACATCGCGATGCTCGAAATCGACCGCGACACCGGTGAACCGAGATTGCTCAAGCTGGTAGCGGTGGACGACTGCGGCAACGTCATCAATCCGCTCATCGTCGACGGTCAGATCCACGGCGGGTTGGCCCAGGGCATTGGCCAGGCGATGTGCGAGGAGGTCCTATTCGACCGCGACGGACAACCGCTGACGGCCAGCTTCATGGATTACGTAATGCCGCGGGCGGCCGATCTACCGGTGTTCGAGCTGGACCGCACCGTTACCCCCACTCCGCTCAACCCGCTGGGCGCCAAGGGTATCGGCGAGGCCGGCACCATCGGCGCCGCCCCCTGCCTGACCAATGCGGCCGTGGACGCGCTCTCCCCATTCGGCGTCAAGCACGTCGAGATGCCGCTGCGGCCGGAACGCTTGTGGAGTCTCATCAGGCAAAGCAGGGAATCACCCTGAATTCGGGCTGGCCCGGCATTCTGGGGGCGATACCAGAATTGGCCTGCGCCAGATGGGTTTGTTTCAGACTCCCCTGTCGAGCTACCTGCCCGGCCCTCAAGTGATCGAACTCCAGGTTGTCCATCCGCCTCACAGGGTCTATACCGCCTGCACCGCATGCTCGGCGCTGTGGAAGCGTAGACCGAAACGGTGGAAGCCGAACGCCGGACAATCGACCTGGGCGCGGGCCAATCGGATTGGGCGAGTAGTCGAGCGTCACTCATGCGCATTTGGTAACTTGTCTGGAGCCGAGCTCGGCCGCGTAAGTTTCCGCCGGGCTGCAATTGAACCCGCCAGCGCCATCGCGATGATTGCGGCTGAGACTATCGCCCACGGTTCAGTCCACCAGTCGGCGGGTCGGTCGGTGGCGACAGCACTTTTGGCTGAATCAATGCTCGCAATCTGGTCGGCGTTGATGGCCGGCGCGTTCGGTGCCGCAGATTCGGTGTCGGATTCTCCGATTGCTTGACCGTTCTGCGGTTGCGTACTTGGCTCGTTTTCAGAGTCCCCGATTTCACCGGTCTGATTCCCGACCTGACCCGTCTCGACTACGATCCACCGTCGCGCCCGCTGGCTGGCCACCTGCCCGACCGCGTCGGTGGGTATTCCCAACTGCGCCAGCAGCACCGGCAAGGCTGCCGCGGCCTGCTCGGCGTCGATCGCGTAGATGAGGACCTTCTCGCGGTAGTTGGCAAAATCGTCGCGCTCGGCCAGTTCGTTGCCGAACATCGGGATCGTGACTTCGAGGCGGGCGATATTTGGCTTCACCGTCGATCTCAGGATCCCGATCGTGTTGCCGGACGATTTGGCAAAGCGGTTCAGGATGACCGCCCAGCGCCAGAGTTCCTCGAAGCTGTATTTGACCGGGATGATGACCGATTCGCCTTTGTACCCGGCCATTTCCTCGCGCATCGCGACCGCGCGCGGGTCGTCCAGCGAGTCCGCTTTCACCTGGACGTAGTGCGTGTCTGAAGGAGTGTGCCAACCGGCCATTCCCATTTCGGCATATGTTTGCGGTCCGGCGCAGGACGACGAAGGTAGGTGGCCGCAAAGGAACGGTGGCAAATTGACCAGGTCGACATCGGAAATGTCAAAACTCTCCGGCGGGCCAACGTCGCGGGTCTGGCGTTCCGACGGCAGCACCGGCCAGAGCTGGGTCCAGGATGCCCAGCCGCCTCGCTTCTTGCGGGCTTCGGCGCCGCCGACATAGATCCTGATTTCACCGTAGGAGAGCTGCCAGGGAGCGAACTGAGTGCCCCAAAAGGTCAATTCAATCAGGCAATCAATTAATTCGGATTCGGTCCGCGGATCGTAACGGCTGCAGGCGTCGCCGTGCGCATCGCTGAGAGCGAGCATTCCCGGGTTCTCCTGCAGGTACTGGCGCGCCTTGGATTGGAAGAGCGCGGTCCGTCCCTCCGATGACTCCAACTCGGGTCGGTTGGCTTGCAAGTAGACGTAGAGGATGTCGCCGCGGTCATAGATCGCCTCGACCGTAATGGCCCCCTCACGCTGGGATTCCTCCAGCACGTAGCAGTGCACGGGTTCGGCCGAGAGCACCCCGCCCCAGCAGTCACCGGGCGGCAATTCGGAAGCGGTAGTCGGCAACTGGTCATCGGCACTCGTCTTGAGGGCATGCGCGGTGGTCGTACTGGCCAACAGCAGCACGGCTGCCAAAAGGAAACACCACCAACTTGTGGCCGGTCGCCGAACTATTGCGATCATCGGCTCTGCTCCAACATTGAAATTCCCCGCGCCGTTGGCGCTGTCGCCATCGAGCCTTTCTGTCCGGCCAACACATCTGTTGCCCGAGTATCACTCTTGATCTGGTGCCGGCCTCTGCGATTGCCCCGCCAGTGATTGAGGGGAATTGGCCGCGGCGCGATTTGCGTCGTTGGCGATTCTGGTTCGGACGACAGCTGGCACGCCGACGGTCGATTGCCGGTTAGGGCAGGGGTCGCACAGGCGCCCAAGTACACGATCGACAAGCGTCGAGGATGATCCGCATCCTCTAAGTGCAACCTGGCACCTACGGTGCCGGCCGCGGTTGCGGCAGTTGGCATCACGCCCCCTCGCTGACGGTAATCGTGTAGGTACTGAGCACGGTGTCGTCAGCGGGATTTAACACTTTGACCACGACCGGGCCGGCGGTGCAGCCCACCATGTGGAAGGTGTCGCCGACGTCCAGGTCGTAGGTGATCGTATGCGTGAGCCGGCAGACAAAGCTGGCACTCGGTAGTCAACTGAGCCGGGTGAATTCGATCGATCCGGGATCGCTCTGGTCCGAGTCCGGCACGTTGATCCGGATGCTCACTTCGGTCAGCCCGGTGCCGCGCACGGTGTAGCTGTCCCAGCTGCCGTCGAGGGCGCTGTCGGAAGGGTCGGGATCAATCCAGGCGGCCACGGCCACGGGCGCCACCACCGCGGCCTGACCGCTGGCGCTGGCGATGACGGCGTCGCCGGACTTGAGCTGCACGCTGATGGTGCCGGTGCCGGTGCTGCAGCCGTGGACGGTTACCGCACTGGCGGCCTGGGCGCTGCTCTGGGCGGGGACGGTCAGGGTGTGCTCGCGGTCGCTGCAGGCCGCGTCGAAGGCCAGGTTCAGGCAGAGCGCGGTCCCGCCTCGGGACGCGCCTGCGGATTCATAGCCAATTTGAATTCAATAATGCCCGGTTTCCCGGGGAACTGAGCCGCCAGATTGTCGGCCTAGCCGAATCCGAGATGGGCCGCGAACCCAATACCGCACGGCGCCGGGCGCCGACCAGCGGCAAAACCGAGGTGCCCGAACTGGTTTCAGGCAACGCGGCCGCATTGACAAATGGAAGTGGCGCCCCCGACCGCCATCCCGCGCCCGGAAGCGTCCAGATCCCCGGCATTCCGCAAAGCCAGTCCGCCGATTTCCAAGGGCAATAAAACTGACTGCCGCGATCTTGCTTGCCGCAACCGGGATTGCATCCAGATGATTTCGCCCAAATCGCCAAAAGCCGTCAAAAGTGCGTGGCTAGAATCAGGCGGCTCAGCCATATTCCAGGTACTCGAATCTGCGTCCCGACAGGGGGATTGACCCCCTGCTCCGGCCCGAACAAGCGTTCGAGCACATGGCTTGCGGAGGCGGGGAACGAGTCTGGTGGTTGCCTTGCCGACAGGAGGGGGTTCGCGGTGAAGATAACAGGTGAGCATCGCTTCGTCGGCCCGCGCACGCTTCTTTATGAGATGTTGCTGGACCCGGAGGTGCTCGCCGCAACCCTGCCCGGGGTTGAGAGCTTCGAGGAGGTAGCGCCCGACACCTATGAGTCCAGCATGAAGGTCGGGATTGCCACTGTGCGCGGCACCTACCAGGGGCGCGTAGAAGTCCTGGAGCGCGTGCCGGAGGAGTCCTTCCGGCTCCGCATAGAAGGCTCGGGCCGTCCCGGCGGCGGCGGCGCCGACGCCCGCATCCAGCTGGAAGAATCCGGCGCGGAAACAATCATGCACTTCCAAGCCGATGTGCGGGCGCGGGGAACGATCGCGCGCCTGGGCAATCGTTTAATGGGCGGAGCCGCACGCCTGCTGGTCGGGCAATTCTGCAAGGCAATCGAACAAAGAATCAAACAACGCGCCGCCTAGGCGGTTACGACACCGGCGACAAGGGGGTCGAAATGTCTGATCCGGTACCCATCACCGTCCGCGTGAACGGAAGGCAACGGAGGGCCGTGGTCGAGCCACGGTTGCTGCTGGCGTATTTCCTACGCGAGAACCTCAACCTAACCGGTACCCATATCGGTTGCGACACCAGCCAGTGCGGGGCCTGCACGGTAATGGTCAACGGGCGCAGCGTCAAGTCATGCACGGCCTTTGCCGTGCAGGCCGACGGCGCCGAGGTAACCACCATCGAGGGTCTGGCCCAGAACGGCGAGTTGCATCCCCTACAGGACGGGTTCTGGGAAGAACACGGCCTGCAATGCGGCTACTGCACGCCCGGCATGATCATATCGGCGCTCGATCTGCTGCAGAACAATCCCGACCCCAGCGACGCCGAAATTCGGGCCGCAATTTCCGGCAACCTGTGTCGCTGCACGGGCTACCAGCACATCGTCAATTCGATCCGGCACGCGGCCGAAAGGATGGCACTGCAATGAGTGCCCAAGTTCATCCGGTCCTACCCAAGCTGATCGGCGAACGCGTCAAGCGCCGCGAGGACCCGCGCCTGATCCGGGGCCTGGCGACTTACGTCGATGACGTCAAGTTGGCCGGCATGCTGTACCTGGCGTTCAAGCGCTCCGACATTGCTCACGGGGTCATCCGCAACATCGACACCAGCGCCGCCGAGGCGATGGACGGCGTGGAGCTGGTGATCACCGGTGCGCAGCTGGCCGAGCACCTCGGGCCAATGCCAATCGGGACTCCCTTCCCGGCCCCTGACCACCATTCGGTCGCCACCGACCGGGTTCGCTACGTCGGCGAGCCGGTGGCCGTGGTTGTGGCCGAAGATCGCTACCTGGCCCGGGACGCCGCCGACGCGATCCAGGTCGACTACGAGGAGTTACCCGCGGTCGTCGATCCCGAGGCCGCGATGGCCTCCGGCACCACTCTCATTCACGGGGATTTCGAGGGCAATATCGCCGTCGATGGCGTGCACGGCGGCACCGGTGTAAATGCCGAGACCGCCCAACCCGAGGATGACAGCGCCGTCAACGCGGCCTTTGCCGCGGCCGACGTGGTGATCAAGCAGCGGATGCGCAACCAGCGCCTGGCGCCCAACGCGATGGAGCCGCGCGGGGTGGTGGCCCATTACGAGCCGGGGCGTGAGTACCTGACCATCTGGAGCTCCACCCAGAACCCGCACATCCTGCGCACCCTTGCGGCCGGGATGATGGGCATGGGCGAGCACCAGGTAAGAGCAATCGCCCCCGAAGTGGGCGGCGGATTCGGCTGCAAGATCAACATCTACGGCGAGGATTACGCCGCCGCCGCGCTCTCCAGGCTGACCGGCGCCCCGGTCAAGTGGATCGAGGACCGCACCGAAGCGTTCCTGGCCACGACCCACGGGCGCGATCAGCTCGGCGACATCGAGATCGCGGCCAAGCGCGACGGCACGATCCTGGCGATCCGAGCCAAGCTGCTGGCCGACATCGGCGCCTATCAGGTGCTGCTGACGGCGATCATCCCGACCCTGACCGGATTGATGATGAATGGCGTCTACCGCATCCCGGTGATTCGCCACGAATTGACCGAGGTTTACACCAACAAGACTCCCACCGACGCCTATCGCGGCGCCGGGCGACCCGAGGCGCTTTACTTTGTGGAGCGAATCGTGGACATGCTGGCACGCGAACTGGATCGGGATCCAGCCGAACTGCGGCGACAGAACTTCATGCCCGCCGAGGAGTTTCCCTACCCGACCGTCACCGGTCTGGTCTACGACTCCGGCAACTACCCAGCCACTCTGGACAAGGCGCTTGAAGTGGCCGATTGGCAAGGGATGCTCGCCGAACGCGACGCGGCCCGCGCCGAGGGCCGCATCGTTGGCGTGGGCATGTCCTTCTACGTCGAGGTCTGCGGACTGGGCCCTTCGTCAACGGTTCCGGTCGGCGGCTGGGAGCATTCCGGGGTGACCATCGAACGCGGCGGCAAGATAACCGCGACCACTGGCTCTTCGCCGCACGGACAGGGCAACGAGACCACATTCGCGCAAATGCTGGCCGACCACTTCGCGGTCCCGATCGAGGACATCAACATCCTGCACGGCGACACCGGGATCGTAAAGCAGGGAATCGGCACCTTCGGCAGTCGCTCACAGGCGGTCGGCGGAGCGGCCTTGATGATGGCCGCCGGCAAGACCAGCGACAAGATGAAGCAGTTCGCGGCCGCACTTTTGTCCGACCAGGAGGTCTCGGCCGAAGACCTGGAGTTCGTCGACGGCCGGATCCAGGCGGAGGGACGCCCCGAGGTGAGCAAGACGTTCGCCGAGGTGGCCGACTTCGCCTACATTCCGGTGCCGCTGCCACCGGGCCTTGAACCAGGCCTCTCCGAAGAGGCGTTTTTTGAGCCGGAGAACAACACCTACCCGTTCGGGTGCCACATCTCGATGATCGAGATCGACCGCGAGACCGGCGAGCCGCGCCTGCTCAAGATGGTCGCAGTGGACGACTGCGGCAACGTCATCAATCCGATGATCGTCGAGGGCCAGGTGCATGGCGGTCTGGCCCAGGGTATCGGCCAGGCGATGTTTGAAGAGGTCCTCTTCGATGAGGACGGCCAGCCGCTGACGGCCAGCTTCATGGACTACGTAATGCCGCGCGCGAGCGACCTGCCGCACTTCGAGCTCGAACGCACCGTCACGCCCACTCCGGTCAATCCGATCGGAGCCAAGGGGGTTGGCGAAGCCGGCACCATCGGCGTCTCACCCTGCGTGATAAACGCGGCCGTGGATGCCTTGGCGCCATTCGGCGTAACCCATATCGATATGCCGCTGCGGCCCGAACGCCTGTGGCGCTTGATTCGGCAGAACGGAGGCCAATCGTGATTCCAACTTCGTTTGAATACCGCCGTGCCGGCAGCATCGACGAAGCCCTGGCGCTGCTGCGTGACGGCGGTGACGAGGCCAAGCTTCTGGCCGGCGGGCACAGCCTGATTCCGATCATGAAGCAGCGCCTGGCCGAGCCGGGACTTCTGATTGACATCGGCGGCATAGCCGAACTTCAGGGAATCTCCTGCGACGGCAAAGAGGTGTCGATCGGGGCGGGAACTACCCACTCCGAATTGGCCAGTTCCGATCTGCTGGCGGCTTACGCCCCGATCGTGGCCGACACCGCAGCCGCAATCGGCGACCCGCAGGTCCGCAATCGCGGCACCATCGGCGGGAGCCTGGCCCACGCCGATCCCGGCGCCGATCTGCCGGCGGTACTGGTGGCCTTGGACGCCCAGATCGATCTGCAGGGGCCAAGTGGTCAGCGCACGGTGGCAGCCGAGGACTTCTTCCAAGACATCCTCACCGTCGACCTGGGTGAAGACGAGATCATCGTCCGGGTGCGTTTCAACGGCTGCCGTTCGGCAGCTTACGCCAAGCTCGAGCAGCGCGCTTCGCGCTTTGCCCTGGTTGGTGTGGCAGCCGCGTTGGATATCGACGGAGGCGTGTGTCGCTCGGCGCGCGTCGCCGTAACCGGCGCCTCGAGTCATGCCCAGCGGTTGGCGGCGGTGGAAGATGCTCTAAGCGGCGCCGAACTGCCCTCCGGGGCAGCAGCTGCCGGCGCCGGTGACGGCCTCGAATTCGTCAATGCCGACCTACACGGCAGCGAGGAATATCGCCGGGCCATGGTCGAGGTGTTCGCGCGACGCGCGATCGAGGCAGCCGCAGCCGGGCAATAGCGTTGCGGCTTGTACCGGGCGCCCGCTTGTCGCCGGTGCCCGGTACGACGGCTCTACGCATTTCGCGCTAGACGGGTGCGCAGCGCGGAGTAACTGCCCAGCGGACCGCCACGCTGGGCGGGCGCGCTCAAAGCTACCGTTTAGCGTTTTGTGGCCGCGCAGCTCTTGGCATCAATACCATCTCTGTCCGGGGTCAAAAACCAATTCGCGGGGCCAGGAAATTGGGAGAGGCCGGAGAGCTTGGGTGCTAATTGATGGTCCAGCCGATGACGACGGTGGTCGCCAGCTGTCCGTCGCTGACGCTGATGTTTGACGTAAAGGTCCCGGTCCGGGTCGGATTGCCGACGATTCGACCGGTGCCGGAGACGATTCCGAGGCCTGCCGGCAGATCGTCGGAGCTCCATGCCAGGGTATCGCCTTGAGCGTCTGAAGCAGCGACGGCGACGTCTACAGAGTCACCGACGCCGAACGTCTTGGCGGCGGGCGCGACGACGGCCGGTGCGGTGTTGGCGGCGAAGACGACCGCCAACTTCGCTTCATCAAATGCGGACGGCGACTGCTTGCTTGCCGCCCTGATTGTGACGGTCCCTCCGGGCGGAGGCCGGATAGGAGCGGTGTAGTGGCCGTCGGCATCGATGGTTCCGGCCAATTCACTTACCCCCGAAGTAGCGCTGACCGTCCAGACAACCTCGGGGCTTGTACCGGACACCATGGCATGGAGGTCGATGCTGGCACCGGCTGAAATCGATGCCGGCGCGTTATCGATGGCGACGTTGGCGTCAAATCCGCTCATGTCGATCGTCACCGTTGCGACCAAAGGATTGGTCGGGTACTGAGGGGCCCACGAATCGAATGTGACGAAGCCGAAGGTGTCCACGCCGACGAAGTCAGGGTCAGGTGTGTAAGTGATTCGGTTGGAGTAGAACCCGGGCTGTGCGGTCCCGTCGCCGCCGAAAAGCGTGAAGTTATTGCTGGATTGGAGCGTCCCGTTTGAAGGTTGGGTCACAATCCGATACCCAGGCTGACCCGGTTCGCCAAAGCGCAAGATTCCCAGCTCGATGTCAACTGAATCGCCCGGGTCTGATCTTACGACCTGGGACTTGGCCACAAAGCCCGGAACCACGCTCAACCTACTTGACAGGGCCACGCCATTGTTGGTCTCGTCTGATTCGGCCACGATGTCGTAGGGGTCGGCCTCAACCCCGACGCGGTAGCGGCCGGGGGTGACGTCTGAGACGTCGATCCACTGAAAAACCACGTCGTTTTCATAGATGTCGCGCCAGCCTTCGGAGACGCCCATCAACAGGCTCGTCGAATCGGGCCTGTTTGCCATGCAGTCTTCGACCCCCTGCTCGCTGTAGTGTTGCTCGCCCGGGTGGGGGTGCCGCGCGATGAGTTCCTCGGCGTCCAGCAGGCAGAACCCCACCTTTTCGCCGGGACGTATCTGGACCGTGCCGGTGGTGTCCCACAGCGAATAGGCGACGATCTCCATCAGGTGAAAGTGATTGTGACCGTCCGAGGTTTCAAAGCGAACCGGGGGCTTGGCGTATTTCACCCAATCCCCGTAGTCGCCGAGGACACGCTGCCAAACATCGTGGCTGGTCGGGTCGCCGGGATCAGCCAGCTGCGGATTGCCGCTCAGGTGCAGCGGTCCGGCGCCGAGGTTGGTTACGTAGCCTTCGAAGCGCAGCGCCAGCAGGACTTTTCCCTCGGGAGTGACTACGACACTCGCCTCCCCGTGCTGGGTCGGCGGGTCGCTCACCAAGTCCGGCAGCCGCAAGGATTCGATCTCGGCGAAGGTGCCCTGCACTCGCGACGCCGGCTCGGTGCGCAGCGCGGCTACCTCGCCAGCATGCGGCGAGGTAGCGATTAGCGATAGCTCGTAACGGTTGGGCACCGCCTCGCTGGCCTGCACCCGAACCAAGTAATCGCCTGCGACCAGCGTGGTCGACATGTCGATGCGCCCCAAAACGGTCACGGAATTGGTCGCTATGATCCCGCCGGTCGGGTCCTCCAGCGTCAATACGACGCCGGCATCGAGTCCCGTGAGCGCAATCGCCAGCCGCTTCGGATCGCTTATCGCAAAACGGAAGTACTCCACCGAACCGGAATCGCCCGCCAGGTTCCCGGCTGGAATTTTCGTACCGCTCCTTTCCGAAACGTCGCCCAGGTCAAGGGCACCTTGCCATGCCGCCAATTCGGTCGCCTGATCGCCACTGGGAATCGCTGTCTCAAATGACAGCCGGTACCGCCGGCCGCCGGCTTCGACGGCCACGACATGAAGACAGTAGGTACCACCTTGAAGGGTCCGTGCAACAAGGTCCTCAGCGGCACCCGGGTTCTGGCTCACCGCGACCCGCCTTCCCAGATCGTTGTAGAGGTAAAGATCTGCATCGGCGTCAAGGTCGCTCAGCGCAATTGCGACCCAGCGAGTACCGTTTAGATCGAAGCTGTGGGCCCGCGATTGGCGGGCCTCACCGGAGAGGATGGTCGCCGGTCCGAAGGAGCCGTTTGCATCGGTGATATCGCCCAGATCCGCCGCGGTCGCACAGGTTGTGCCCAATAAATGCGGAATCGGGACTTTCGGCGGACCGAGGTCCGCGGCCGGCACGGGCAGAATCACATCTTTGTCGTTGCGCTCCCGGCTCGCACTGGCCGTTGCAGGAGCCGTGATCCTGGATCCGTCCTGCAATTCGGCGGGAGCGTCAGCGGCGGCGTCCGCAGCCGGCGAGGCGGCGGGCACGAACAGCGCATCCGACCATTGCGAAACCGTTGCCGACGTTACCGCGCGGACTGAAAACCAGTAAGGACTGTCGGCGGCCACACCATTCACATAGGCCGAAGAGCCGATCAGTTGCAGGCCGATGCCCTCGCCAGGCAGCATCCGCCAGTCTTCCGCCATCCGCACCCGAACCTGGTAACTGGTGGCATCGGTCACATCGTCCCAGTCCAGGCGGACGAGCCCCGCATGGGCCGGCCAGCCGATCAGTCCCGTCGGGGCCGCCAGCATAGCGTTCGGCCTGAGCGTGGGAACGATGATCGCGACGACAACCACGATGACCGCAAGGGCCGCCGCGACCACCGATCGCCGCCCGCCCCGTTGGGCGCGCAGCCAACGCATCGGCCGCCGAGAAAGCGGGGGACCACGCCGCTTTCGAACGCTAGAAAGGATGCGGTTGATCACCGGATGATCAATTTCAGTGAACGATCGCCTCAACCGCGTCAGGCGGAATCGACTTGGAATGTTCATGGATAGGCGCTAGTTGCTAGTTGCAGCCAGCCGACCGACCCGAAACTTTTCGAGCGCATCGCATGGCCATTGCCAGGCGAGGCCTCAATCTCGGATCGAAATCGACCCGCGAACGGATCAATCGGCCGCGGCCGGATTGGGATTTCCGTTCACGGCAACGGGGTTAACCAGATTAGGAGGCTGGACCGACTTGCCGACGCTGTCCGCCTCCGGATACGGCACGGCCACCAGAAATCGATGCCGCGCCAATCGAGGTCTGGGAATTTCTGTCAGATTCGGTTTCAACCACGTCCGGGGGCGCATTCCGATCGTCACGCGGCCCTGTGGGCGTCGCAGCGATCGAATCGATTGATCCAGGATTCCAACTACCTTTTTAGGAAGCATCGGCGTGGGATCTAGCACCTGGCATTGCCCGGTGCCGCAAGGTCGCAAATTCGCGCAGCGGGGCCGAGTTTGGCCTTGCCCAAATCGACTCGGCATGACCTTAAACCAACTTACAGCCCCACGATTTGTCCCCGCGCATTCACGTCTAGGGCCCGCGGGGTCTTGGGCAGTCCGGGCATGGTCACGATGGAGCTGGCGATCGGATAGACGAATCCCGCGCCGGTGGACGCGCGGCAGTCGGCGATCTCAAATGTGTATCCGGAAGGGCGGTTGCGGCGGCGCGGATCGTGCGAGAGCGACTGCGGCGTCTTGGCCATGCAGATCGGCAGGTGCGAGAGGCCCTGGCGCTCGAGCCGGCGCCGATTGCGGGCCGCGCGCACGCTCCAGTGGACGTCAGCCGCGCCGTAGAGCTGGGTGGCCAGCGCGTTGACCTTGGCGCTGATCGAGTCCTGAAGGCTGTAAGGATGGCAAATCGGCGGCGGCGGCCCCGCGGCGGCTTCGGCCACCGCCTGGCCAAGCTCGAGGGCCCCACCACCACCGTGATCAAAACCGGAGGAGACGACCGCCGCGACCGCCGCGGCATCGAGCGCTGCGGCCCGCACGGCGGCGATTTCGGGGCCGGTGTCGGAAGCGAATCGGTTGATCGCCACCACCGCCGGCAGGCCGAACCGGCGCACGATCCCGATCATGTGGACCAGGTTCGCAGCCCCCTCCAAGACGGCGTCGACGTCGGGTTCGCCGAGCCGCTCGCGGGCAACCCCGCCGTGGTGCTTGAGCGCGCGCACCGTCGCCACCAGTACCGCCGCGCTGGGCCGCAAACTGCTGCCGCGGCACTTGATGTCCATGAATTTCTCGAACCCGAGATCGGCCCCGAATCCGGCCTCGGTCACCACGAAGTCGGCGTACCCCAGCGCCAGCATGTCGGCGATGACCGAGCTGCAGCCGTGGGCGATGTTCCCGAACGGGCCGGTGTGGACGAACGCTGCCTGGCCCTCGGTGGTCTGGACCAGATTTGGCAGCAGGGCGTGGCGCAGCAGCGCCATCAACGATCCCACTGCACCGACGTCTTCGGCGGTTATCGGCCGGCGATTCGGGCCGGTCGCCACGGTGATGCGCCCCAGCCGATGGCGCAGGTCATCCGGGTCGCTGGCAAGCGCAAGCACGGCCATGATCTCGGATGCCGGGACGATGTCGAATCCGGTTTCGCGCAGCGGGCCATTGCCCGCGCCGCCGAGCCCGGTGGCGATGGTGCGCAGGGCCCGGTCATGAATGTCCAGCACCCGGCGCCAGGTGACCCCGGTCGACCGCACCCCCGGCAATTGGCCACGCTGGATCGAGTTCTCGGTCAGTGCTGCCAGCAGATTGTGGGCCGAGGCCACGGCGTGGGCGTCGCCGGTGAAGTGGATGTTTATCTCGTCCTCGGGAACCACCCGCGCGCAACCCCCGCCGGCGCCGCCGCCTTTGACGCCGAATATCGGTCCCAGTGACGGCTCGCGCAGGGTGACGGCGGACTTTAGGCCGAGTCTTCCCAGGCCTTGCGTGAGCGCCACCGAGGTCGTGGTCTTGCCTTCGCCGGCCGGGGTGGGGGTAATACCGGTGACAACAATCAACTTCCCGGTGGGAGCGTCCCGGACTGCGTCCAGGGACACCTTGGCCTTGGAGTTCCCGTACGGGATCAGGTGCCGGCGCTCAATGCCCAGTTCGTCGGCGATCTCCGGAATCGGTCGCAATCGATCCATCCTCGCGCCGGCCGCTCTGCCCAGACGGTTAGCGGCTCGCGCCGGCCGGTTCGCAGCGCTCCCGCAAACCCCTATCGGGAAAGTCAGGCACGCTTGAGCATCCGGTATCCGGTTGCACCGCAGGTCAGGTAGAAGAGCGGGTTTATAAGAGTCCACATTTCCAGGTGAATGGCGGCGGCGCCGGGTTCATTTGCGGGAACGAAATAGTAGAACCAGTTCCAGTAGAACCAGGCTGCCAGCACCAGCGAGGCCAGCAACAACAGGTTCACGACCAACCACTCGCGGTCGACCGCGCCGTTGGCGGTCGGCACCCGGTCGTAGCCCAATTTGGCGCCCAGGTTGTAGGCAAGCGCCACCAAGACCGAAAAGGCCATGAAGTAGTTCAGGATCTCCCAGTAGGGATAGCTGTCGGAGCCGTCGTGAATGAGCGGAGTGATGATCCAGAGAATCCAGGCCGCGACCGCGGTCGCCAGCAGCAGCACCGCCAGAAACAACTTGCCCGCCCGCATATCTGTCTCTTTCCGCCTACGTTCACCCACGCGCGCACCGCCAAGATTATCCGCTGACTGGCGCCGTCCCAATCCGGGCCGACCGGTGGCAATCGGCCACTTTTGTAGACTTTCATCTCCAGAAGAGCGCGGAAGTAGCTCAGTTGGTAGAGCGTCTCCTTGCCAAGGAGAAGGTCGCGGGTCCGAATCCCGTCTTCCGCTCCCCGTAACCACTAGCGCTACCGGCGCCCAATCCTGACCAAAACCAAGGTGGAGCCTTGCCCTCTTCCAGCGAGCTAATCGGCGACGGCACGGCCAAGCTCACGATCGAAATCCCGGTCGCCGAACTCCAACGCGAATATGCCAACGCTGCCCGCCGGATCGCCCAGCGGCAGCGAATTCCGGGTTTTCGCCCCGGCAAAGCCCCGCCGCGGGTGGTCGAGCGCATGTTCGGAGAAGCAGCGATAAAGCTGGACGCGATCGAGCGTCTGGTACCGCGCACGTTCGACCGCGCCCTGGCCGAGCAGAACCTTGAAATGGCCGACCAGCCCCAGTTCGAATACCCCGATTCCGATGATGGCGAACTCGACTTCTCGCGCAGTTTCACCTA
Organism: Chloroflexota bacterium; assembly: GCA_965217845.1. Lineage (GTDB taxonomy): Bacteria > Chloroflexota > UBA11872 > UBA11872 > VXNJ01 > VXNJ01. The sequence goes on along the minus strand of OZ244573.1, from coordinate 647,995 downwards.
CTCGGGCACGGTGCCGCTGGTGCCCACCGTAACCCTGGGCAACGCCCACACGATCAGCCTGCGGCGGCGCAACGCCGAGGTAAGCGACGATGAGCTCGCCCAACAGCTGGAGGCGATTCGCGCCAACCGGGCGGAAACGGTCGACATCGACGACACCGAGCGAATGCTGGGTGTCGAGGACATCGCCCGCTTCGACTTCCTTGAGCGCGTTGACGGCGAGAACCGCGTCGAGCGCGAGGGCCTAGCGGTGAGCATGTCCAATCCGGGGTTCGCCGAAGGATTCGCCGACCAGGTACGGGGAATGCGTAGCGGCGATGAGAAGGAATTCGAACTCACCTATTCGGACAGTTCGCCGATTGCGGCAGTGGCCGGCAAGCAGGCCGAGTACCGCGTCAAACTGGTCGGCCTCACCGAGCGCACCCTGCCCGAGTTAAACGACGATTTCGCATCTTCGGTCTCGCAGGCCGAGACCCTCGACGAACTACGCCAGCAGATGCGCGAGGAAATGGCCGAATACCGCGAGCGCGAAGACCAGGGGCGCCTGCAAAACGAGGCCCTGGCGGCGCTGATCGACAAGTCCGATTTCACGATCGCCGAACGATTGATCGCCAACCAGGCCCACCAGCTGCTGGATGCTCGCGTGGCCGACCTGACCCGACGCGGCCTGGCCTTGGAAACATTCCTAGCCCAGCGCGGGATGGACGAGGAGTCCTTTCACCAACAGGCCCACGAAGACGCCGAGGACTTGATCCGCAATTCGCTGACCATCCGCGAATTCGCGCGCGCTCGCGAAATCGAGATCGGCCCCCAGGAAGTTGAGGGGCGGCTCACCGAGATGTTCGCCTCCTATCCGGCCGGCGAGCAGGAAGCGCTGCGCAGCCACTACGTCAATCAGGTGGGGATAGACAGCCTGGCGGGTCAGATCCTGCAGGAAAGAGTTCTGGAAAAGCTATTGGAAGAAGTCAACGTCCAGGATCCGCTGCCCGCCGAGGGGGAATCGGAAACTACCGACGAACCCGTCGAGGGGGAATCGGAGGCCGCCGGGGACGGATAATTGGGGCGCCCGATCGGCCCCTGCGGGCCATGTAGCCGGGGCCTGCCACGTCCTGCGTAACGGGGACCAGCTAAGCCTTATGACCCTGATTCCCTATGTGATCGAGACCACCGAGCGTGGCGAGCGTGGGATGGACATCTATTCGCGTTTGCTGCGCGATCGGATCATCTTCGTCGGCTCGCCGGTCGATGATTCCCTTGCCAATACGATCGTGGCCCAGCTGCTGCTGCTGCAGAGCGAGGACCCCGACCGTGACATCTCGATGTACATCAACTCGCCCGGCGGGTCGGTGACCGCCGGCATGGCGATTTACGACACGATGCAGTACATCCGGCCGCAGCTCCAGACCTTCTGCACCGGGATTGCCGCCAGCATCGCCTGCGTGCTTTTGGCCGGCGGCGAGAAGGGCAAGCGCTTCGCGCTGCCGCACTCGAGCGTCCTGATCCACCAGCCCTCGCAGTCGATTCCCGGGCACATGACCTCTTCGGACCTGGAGATAGCCGCGGCCGAGATCGTGCGTGTGCGGCACCGCATCGAGGACGTCCTGGTGATCCACACCGGCCAGGCCAAGAAGAAGATTCGCCAGGACACCGAACACGACTACTGGATGAGCGCCGACGAGGCGCTCGATTACGGGATCGTCGACCAGATCGTAAGGCGCAACAACCAGGCCGACGGGCAAAGCTAGCCGCCGAGCGCGGCGTCGACCTTGTTTACGGCGTCGGCGATCTGGCCCGCATGCTGCGGGGTCAGATTCATGTGCAGATCGAATCGGATGCAGCGGCTGAGAAGACTGAGCGTTTGCGGGCACATATCGCGCGAGTATTCGACCGAGCCGCGATAGTTGGGATCACCCCACGGGTAACCCAGGCGGTGGGGCGATCGCTTCCCCAGGATCGAACCCCAGTGGGCGTAGATGTGACGGTCAGGGAATCCCTGGTTATAGGTTGTCGCCGCCTCCACCCCCTCGGCCGACAGGGCGTGCGCGTAGGCGCGGGCGCGCTCCTGGTCGCTGACGATGATCGCCGCCGATATGCCGGTGTCCCCCTCGGGATCGTCCAGGTGCTGCATTACATAGCCGCGCGGTTCATGCAACCCGTCAAGAAATGCCCGCTTGAGCGATCGCTGGTGGGCCAGGATGTGCCTCAGGCGCGTCAACTGCACCCGCGCGATGGCCGCCAGCACCTCGCTGGGCCGATAGGTTGCGCGCGGGATGCTGTCGTTGCGCCAGGCATCCACGCCCTCCCATAGCGGCAGGCCCGGGTCAGAAGCCAGGGCGGCGCGCTCCCAGATGTCGCGGTCGTTCGTGTACAGCAGGCCACCTTCGCCGGTCGAAATCGTCTTGAAGTAATTCAGGCTCCAGGTGCCAAGCACCCCGAAGGTGCCGACCGGTCGACCGCGGTAGGAGCCACCCACGCACTGGCAGGCGTCCTCAACTACGGTTATTCGGCGGGCCTGCGCGATCTCCAGGATCTTGGCCAGACGCACCGGCACACCGCGCATGTGCACCGGGATAACGGCGCGCGTCGAAGGCGTGATCTTGCGCTCAAAGTCCCTTGGATCGAGCCCCAACGAGTCATCCACTTCGGCGATGACCGGCACCGCCCCGGTCGCCAGAACCGCCGCCGCAGTGGCGATGTACGTGTAGCCGGGCACGATGACTTCATCGCCGGGCCCGACGCCGACTGCGATCAGGCCGGCAGTGAGGGCGCTGGTCCCCGAATTGACCATCAGGGCATGCTCAACGCCCAGAAACTGGCAGGCTTCGGCTTCAAATTCGGCGGTGACGCTGCGTCCGCGCGGGTACACGAATAGGCGCCCGGAACGGATCACGTCGGCGACCGCGGCGATTTCCTCCTCTCCCATCACGCTTGGTCCCGAAACACCGGTCGGCAGCGGCTCGGCAATCGTCGGATCACCGCCGTCGATCGCCAATCGACCCCCATTTATCAACTCACCACCACCCGCGCTCAAATGGATCAGTGTATCGTGGCGCGGCCCAGCCGGACACTCCCCATCAATGGGAAACGGAAGCGGCCGGGGACGGATAATTGGGGCGCCCGATCGGCCCCTGCGGGCCATGTAGCCGGGGCCTGCCACGTCCTGCGTAACGGGGACCAGCTAAGCCTTATGACCCTGATTCCCTATGTGATCGAGACCACCGAGCGTGGCGAGCGTGGGATGGACATCTATTCGCGTTTGCTGCGCGATCGGATCATCTTCGTCGGCTCGCCGGTCGATGATTCCCTTGCCAATACGATCGTGGCCCAGCTGCTGCTGCTGCAGAGCGAGGACCCCGACCGTGACATCTCGATGTACATCAACTCGCCCGGCGGGTCGGTGACCGCCGGCATGGCGATTTACGACACGATGCAGTACATCCGGCCGCAGCTCCAGACCTTCTGCACCGGGATTGCCGCCAGCATCGCCTGCGTGCTTTTGGCCGGCGGCGAGAAGGGCAAGCGCTTCGCGCTGCCGCACTCGAGCGTCCTGATCCACCAGCCCTCGCAGTCGATTCCCGGGCACATGACCTCTTCGGACCTGGAGATAGCCGCGGCCGAGATCGTGCGTGTGCGGCACCGCATCGAGGACGTCCTGGTGATCCACACCGGCCAGGCCAAGAAGAAGATTCGCCAGGACACCGAACACGACTACTGGATGAGCGCCGACGAGGCGCTCGATTACGGGATCGTCGACCAGATCGTAAGGCGCAACAACCAGGCCGGCTAGCCCGGCGGCCCGGTTGGAAGGAGGCGAGCGAGCATGCCTATAGGTGAGCGACCACCCATCTTTCGTTGCTCGTTCTGCGGCAAGACCCAGGACCAGGTTCGGCGCCTGATCGCCGGCGCCGGCGATGTGTACATCTGCAACGAGTGCGTAGAGGTCTGCAACGATGCGATCGCCGATGATACGGGCAACGGCGAACCGACTACGGCCACCATATCGGTCCCGCCCACGCCGCAGGAGATCTTCGACTTCCTCAACGGCCATGTCATCGGCCAGGACCATGCCAAGCGGGCGGTGGCGGTGGCAGTCTTTAACCACTACAAGAAACTGGTGGCCGGCCAATACGGCGAGGATGGCCTGGAACTGGATAAGACCAACATCCTGCTGATTGGTCCGACCGGTTGCGGCAAGACCGAGATCGCACGGACGCTGGCCCGCCTGCTCGACATGCCCTTCTGCATCGTCGACGCTACCGCGTTAACCGAGGCCGGCTATGTCGGCGAGGACGTAGAAAGCATACTGCTGCGCCTGATCCAATCCGCCGACCACAACATTGCCGCCGCCCAGACCGGGATCATCTATATCGACGAGATCGACAAGATCGCGCGCAAGGCCGAGAACCCCTCCATCACCCGCGACGTGTCCGGCGAGGGTGTACAGCAGGCCCTGCTCAAGATTCTGGAAGGCGCTCAGGTGAACGTCCCGCCACAGGGTGGGCGCAAGCACCCCCATCAGGAATTCCTCGAGATCCAGACCCGCGACATCCTATTTATCTGTGGCGGGGCATTCGAGGGCCTTTCGACGATCGTGCGGCGCCGGACCGGCGCCGGCAACTCGCTGGGGTTTGCTAACGAGGCCCCGGAGCGTCGCCAGATCCGCGAAAACCCGCTTCACCACATCTCGTCTGACGACCTGATGCGCTACGGCCTGATCCCGGAATTCGTCGGACGTCTACCGGTCGTGGCGGCGCTCGACGAGCTCGACGTGGACCAGCTGCGCCGCGTACTGACCGAACCGGCCAATTCCCTGATCAAGCAGTACCGGCGGTTGTTTGAGATGGACGGGGTGGAGCTTACCGTCACCGACGATGCCCTTTTTGCAATCGCCGAGAAGGCCCAGACCCGCAAGACCGGTGCGCGCGGCCTGCGCACCGTGATGGAGCAAGTCCTGCAACCGGCGATGTTTGAAATCCCCTCGCGCCGCGATGTGCGCAAGGTCGTCATCACCGCCGAAGTCGTAAACCGCGACCTCCGGCCGCTGTATGTGACCACCACCCCGGGCAGCAACGAGGCGCTGGCGCGCGAACTCGGCGGCTAGCCCGCCACGTTGCCGAGCTGGCGATAGGCCGAACGCCCGAACCCCAGCGTCACAAAAGCCTCGCCGGTCAGTCCCGCGAATTCGCCGATCGCCCCGATCAAGACCGCCGCCGGAGCAATCAGCAGCGCGACCCCCACCGCCAGGATCAGGATTAGCAGCCGCAGCAGATTGATCCAGATGAACGGGTTGGCTTGACGGCAGGCCAGCAGCGCCGCCGAGAAAATCTGCTCCATCGCCATCAGCGGCGGCAACAGCGAGAGCAGCATCATCGCCGCTCGCCCCTGCACCAGTAGCGAACCGCTTGCTCCCAGCGCCCGACCCAGCACCAGGTTGTTAAGGGGACCCAGGAAAGCGATCGCCAGGGTCAATACCAGCGCCGCCGACCCTATCGCGTAGGCAAACGTGGCTGCCGCCCGCGGCGGCATCCCGCGGCCAAACAGGGCCAGCAGGGTCGGTTGCAGGCCCCAGATCGGAATCGTGGCCAGGTGGATCACCGAGCGTGCCAACGTGAAGGCGGCGATCCCGGTTGCCGGATCGTCGGCGCGGGCCATCGCGGCGTGCAGGATAGGTATGGTCACCGACGGAAGCAGCGCCGCCACCAGCAGCGGCCCGAAAAACCGCGCCAGCTCACGATAGCTCGGAGCCGGCGAGGCAACGTGGGGCCAGGAGTAGCCGCCGCGGTCGGCGCCAAACAGGATCAGATCCTCGAGCGCGACCCCTATGCTCTGCCCGCCAGCCGCGGCCGCGGCTGGCGGAAGTTCCAGCGCCAGCAGCGCGGCGGTGCTAATGGTGGCCGCCACGATCGAGACGCCGATCCCCGACCACATCACCCCGGTCCGTCCGGTGGCCAGCATGATCCCGTGGAAGTGGGTCCTAAAACACGCCAGCGGGATCCAGATCACCAACGGCCCCAGCGCCGCCGACGCCTGCTCCAAGGGCGACCCCGAGAGGCCGAAAGCCCCCGCCAGCAGCCAGCCTCCCAGCGGAGTGGCGACGGTCAGGGTCCCCACCAACAGGCTCGTCAGCGCCAGTAGGGCAACGAACCGGCGCACCCGCCGCAGGCTGGCGGCCGATGTTGCAAACACCAGCGTGAGCTGCTGGATGCGCAACTGCGGTATTGCGATGAGCGCCATCAACCCGTAGGCGACGGCGTAGCCGGCAATTGCGGCCTCGGGATCAAATGCCCGAGCCAGCAGGGCATTCAGGATCGGGGCCAGCAGGGCGGCGATCCCGAGATTGACGGACGCCGGCAGCAACAGGCGCGGCCCGCGCCAGCCGACAGCGGCTAGGTCGCTGAGCACCCGCGCCGCAATTCGTTTAGGCGCGGGTGCCGGCTTTGGTGGAGATGGGGGTGAGTCGAACACCCCGTCCAGACTGCTTCTTTCCGGCTCTTCTACAGGTTTAGACCGTTTCCAACAATCTGCCCGAATGGGTAACGGACAACGTCCGGGTTAGATCGCCTGATAAAGGCTTGGGCGCAACCCTTCAGGCCGGGTCACGCAGCACTCTGGCTGACGAACGCCGGATCCCGGGTCACCAGAGAAACCCGGAGCGACGTCACCGCGGTTTAGGCGGCGAGAGCCAATTTAGGTCTGGCAGTTTTTGGTTGCTGCCGTTTTTACGAGCTAGCCAGCATCCTCGACCTGCCGAACCGGAATTCAACCAGCCTGTCAAATCCCAGCATCCCCTTGGGATAGGAATGTTAGCAGAAGCCCCGGATGGGTCTTGGACCTAAGCCGCTCCTTCGATGCTGGGTGCGGCGGCCGTCTTGACCATCGGCGCCAGCAGTTTCTCAAGCGCGATCGTGTGCGAACAATAGCTCCAGCTCTGCGAAAACTCGCAGGTGCAGGACCAGCCTTCGTGCTCCGAATATGCAACTCCATAGTCGCCGTTGCCACCACGGAATGTGGAGACCAGTCCGGTTATGGTGATCCGTTCCGGTTCTTCGGAGTAGCGCTTGGCCTTTTGAATCTTGCCGATCAGGCTTGACTGCATGAGCGATTACCGTAGCCTTCCTCTGCTTGCGCCGGGCCCCACGCCCTGGCAACTTTCAGTTTAGGCCGATCGGCTCTCGTCTCCGGCAAGTCCGGGCCGGGAACCCGTGCGACATCGGATCGGTCGCCACGGTCGAATTCATTTGGCGGCAACCCCGATGTTGCACGCCGCGCAGCAACCGAAAAGGTTTCGCCCGGCGGCGGCCAGGAGGCTAAGCGCCGCGACACATCGCGGCAAGATCGCGGGCCGTATCGCGGGAGATGTCGCCGCAGAGCACCGGAAAAACTTCGGTGGCGTGTATCGTGCCCATTACCTGACGGCAGCGCGCCGCCACGCCGGAATCGAGCAGCAGGCGGTAGAACGCTATCCCTTCGTCGCGCAGCGGATCACATTCGTTAACTGAAATCATCGTAGGCGGCAGCCCGGCCACATCTTTGCTCGTAGCGAACAGCGGCCAGGCCAGCGGGTCCTTGGCGACGAAGGCGTCCCACCCGTAGCTCATTGCGGCCCGGTTGTGATGCAAATCGAGAAATATGCCGTTGTTCTCGGTCGAGGACGGCAGGTCGGCGCGCGGCCAGCTTCCCGCGATGTAGGGACAGAGAGCGTACAGGCCCTTCACTAGGCCGATGTCGCCGTCGCGCAGTAGCTTCATTCCCGTGGCGAGCGTGAGGTTTCCTCCACCGCTCTCACCCGCAACGACGATTCGTCCGGCATCAATGCCAAACGCGTCCGCAGTTGCGGCCACCCACTTGACGCCCGCTACGCAGTCGTTGAGTCCACCCGGATAGGGAACCACTTCGGGCGCCGATGAGGGGGCGAGGCAATTGCGGAAATCCACCATTGCCACGGCAACGCCGTTCTGGGCGATGATTCGCCCCCACGCCCGGTAGTTGGGGTCAAAGGCCGACGAGGTGGCCATACCGCCGCCATGGATGTAGTAGACGCAGGGCAGCGGATCTTCGACGTCGGGGCGGATGAGCTGGATCTTGATCGCGTTACCGTCCGGTTGGGAAGTGAACTGCCGGGTCGAGATCGTCAACCCTCTCGTCGGCGCGATCCGCTCACTATCGGAGGTTGCCTGGAAAGCATGCATCGACTCAATTTCAGCGATTCGCTGGGGCGAGTATTCGCGCTCAATTGCTTCTTCGCGGCTAGCGACATTTTCGGTATTTTTGGACTTCATCTGCCCGAGAACAGCTTTGATTCGGGGATCGATTCGGGGATCGTTTGCGATCTTGGCCATGGCGGGCGGCGTCTTCGGGGTGCGATATCGGTTTGCGCCGCAGTCTATGCGCGGCGACCGCTGGGACGGTTCAAGCTAAGGATTGTGACCAGCGTAAGGGCAAGGGCACCGCAGGCCTGCGGTGCAACCACGCAATATCCAGAGCGGCGATCGGATGCAGCGCCAGGGTGCCTAACCCGCACTCACACTCCCGGTGGCTTCTCATCCCCGCCAAGTCCGGGCAGTGAGCGCACCTGCGCATTGAACTGGTCGCCACGATCAAATTCATTCAGGAACAGCCCGAACGACGCGCAAGCCGGCGAGAGCAGCACCGTGTCGCCCGGTTGGGCCAGGGTGGCGGCGGTGCGCACCGCCGCGCCCATCGTGACCACCGCATGCACGCGCAGCTCGGACAGGCTCGTCGCCAACCGCTCGCTGGCCGCCCCCGGCAGCATTACGACCGCGCGTATCTGTTCGCGCTGCTCGCGTGCGAGTCGGGCCAGGGACCCGAAGTCAAGGTGTTTTTCGGATCCGCCGGCGATCCAGACAAACGGTGGCGCGAGCGCCTTGAGCGCCGCGATCGTGGCGTCGGGCGTGGTCGAGGTCGTATCGTTAACCCAGACGATGCCGTTGCCGCGTGCCACCACTTCCTGGCGATAGGCCACCCCGGGAAAGCTGGCCACCGCAGCGGCGATCTCGGAATCTGACAGGCCCAGGTCGACCAACACCCTTGTCGCCGCCGCCAGATTGGCGCGATTGTGGTCACCGCCGATGCGGGCGCTGGGCCAGCCGGGAACCGGGTCGCGTGCCGAAAACCATGCCACCCGCGCGGGTGCCGAATCGGCGAACCCTACCGTGTAGGCGTTCTCGCGGTTGAGTACGGCAAGGTCCGTGGGGTGTTGATAGGCAATGATGGTCCGCTTGGCCACCGCGTAGGCGTCACGGTCGGGATAGCGGTCGAGATGGTCGTTTAGAACGTTGGTTACAACCGCCCGGCCCGGCGACACGGCGTGCTTGACCAGGCCCTCGAGCTGCCAGGAGGAGAGCTCCAGCACGACGATCGACTCCGGGTCCAGGTCGTCCAGCAGCCCGACCGCCGATATCCGCATGTTCCCGGCCAGCACCGCCTTGCGTCCGGCCGCGGCCAGGGCGTGCCAGATGAATGTGGCGGTCGTGGTCTTGCCACGGGTCCCGGTTACCGCGACGATTCGATCCCGATCGATCTCGGCAAAAAACAGCCCCATCTCCATCTCGATCGCCACCCCGGCCGCGCGCGCCGCCGCCAGGAACGGGGATTCTTCCGGCACCGCAGGGTTGCGGATCACCAGATCGGCGTTGACGAAGTCCTCGCGGCGGTGTTCGCCCAACACGTATTCCACATCCAGGTCCGAGAGCGCCCGCAAGCTGGGCGCCAGGGTTTGTTCGTCACGCAGGTCGGTTGCCAGCACGCGTGCCCCGCGTGCGCACAGGAATCTAACCATGGCCACCCCGCCACCGTGCAGACCCAGCCCCATAACCACCACCCGGCGGCCGGAAATTGGGATGGGGCTCACCCCGGTATCCCGGCGATCGAACGGCGCTCCGTCTGCGGGGGACTAGAAATTGCCGAATCCGTACCTAGAATGAAAACGGTGTTTGCGGGCGGCCTGGCCGCTCTGGCCGGCACCCTAACTAAATATCGTTCAGACGTTTGTGGTCGGAACGCCGTTGGCGGGCATTGGCAGGTCGTTGGCGCGCGGGTTGGCCGGGAGGATCAAATGTCGATTAACGCCGCCAGCGCCGCCAGATGGTACCGCGGGTATCTCACTTCAAAGCAGCGCTATTCCAACGAGGAAATCGAACGCCGTGTTGCTTGGGTCGACGACTTCAGTCGCTCGGTCCCAGCCAGCCGCACCATCGACGCGATCTCAGTCCGCGATGTTGTCTGCTACTTCGCGCGTCGATCCGGCAATTACGAGAAACCCTATGAGTGGTTCACTCGCTACCAGGTGATCGAAACATTCTGCGACGCCTTGGTTGAGCAGAAGGTCCTGGCCGACAACCACCTCAAGTCGATCTTCGACGACAGCGACGTCGAGCCGTTCGACCCGCAACAGGAGCCCATCCAGATCCAGATCTCGTCCGTCGACTGGCAGCGGTCGGACTCGGTCTTCTAGCCGGCCGACCGCCGGGGCGGCCCGGGCCGCCCAGCTATTTACTGGGTTTGGGCGGCGCGTCCACGACCATCGCTTCGGTGGTCACCAGCATGATCGCCGCCGAGACTGCGTTGGCGACTGCCAGGCGCGTTACCCGCAACGGATCGACGATACCGGTCGCGAACAGATCCTCGTAGTTGCCGGTGGCGGCATTGAATCCCTGCGATCCCTCCAGCGCAGCCACCCGCCGAACGATCACATCACCTTCGTAACCGGCATTTTCGGCGATCTGGGCCAATGGTGCCGCCAAGGCGGCCTCCACGACCTGGGCCCCGATCGCGGCGTCGCCGGTCAGCCCCAGGTCCTCAATGGCAGCGGCCGCCCGCACCAGGGAAACGCCGCCTCCGGGGATTACGCCCTCCTGCAAAGCCGCTTTGGAGGCCGCGACCGCGTCTTCCACGCGGGCCCGCGTTTCCTTTTGCTCGATTTCGGTCGGGGCGCCCACATGCAGGATTGCCACCGTACCGGCCAGGGCATTGGCGCGTTCGGCGTATTTTTCGCGGTCGAAGTCGTTCTTGGCAGCACGGTTGGAGGCCCAGAGCTCCTCTACCCGCTGCTCGACTGCGCGCGGCTCCCCGGCCCCGCCGATGATCGTGGTTTCATTGCGCCCCACGATCACCTTTTCGGCGCGGCCCAGGTAATCCAGGGTCACGTCTTCCCAGCCCATCCCCAGCTCCTTGGCTACCAGACGGGCGCCGGTGAAGATCGCGTAGTCCTCGAGCATGCCGCGGCGGCGGTCGCCGAACGCGGGGGCCTTGACGGCGGCCACGTTGAGATTGCCGCGCACCTTGTTGATTACCAGCGCTGCCAACGCCTCTTTCTCAACGTCCTCGGCGATGATCAGGAGATTGCGCAACCCGTTGTTGACGAACTTCTCCAGGATCGGCACCACTTCGGAAGCCGCTTCCAGCTTCTGATCGGTGATCAGGACGTAGGGCTGATCGATCTCGGCCCTGATGCCATCGCCGGATCCGAAATAGGGCGACTTGAGGCCGCGGTCGAAGGTGAGGCCGGCCATGTATTCGACCGTCAACTCGCTGGTCGAGCCGTCTTCGAGATTCACGCCCGCGTCCGGACCAAGCTTGGTGTAAATGGCAGCGATGAGCTTGCCGATGTCGGGGTCGTTGGCCGATAGCGCGGCCACCCAGGTCAACTCCGCTTCGCCGTCCAGGTCGCGGGCCATGACCTTGAGATGCTCGACCACTGCCGCCCCGGCCAATCCCATGCCGCGACGCAGGGTCATCGGGTTGTAACCGGCCGAAATCAACTTGAGCGCGGCTATGTACATCGCCTGGGTCAGCACCGCCGAGGTCGACGTGCCGTCGCCGGCGTCCTCGTTGGTCTGCTTGGCCGCCTGGTAGGCAAGCTTGGCGCCGGTATTTACGAAGGGGTCGGCCAGCGAATCGATCGCGTTGGCGACGGTGTACCCATCATTGGAAATGGCCGGCTTGGCGTATTTGCGCTCTAGGACGACGTTGCGACCGCGCGGGCCCATCGTCACGCGCACGGCGTCGCCGATCAGATTGACGCCTTTGCGGATGCGTTCGCGCGCGCTGGCGCCCAACAGCACTTCTTTGGAAGAGATCATGACATTGCCTTATCACTGGCGAAAAAAAATGGGTCGGAGATCCGGGGAGATGAGCCGCCGCGCCGGCTGTGCTTGCGAGCCGGCGGCGCCAAGAATTTTCTAGCAAATTTGGGCACAGCGCAATCGCTAGCTTTCCGGGAGGTCCATCTGCCTCCACTCGCGCGGGTGCACACCGGCCAACCAACGCCGTTCCGCGGGGTCCATATCAACCCCGGCCAACAGGTCAGGCCGCCTGAGCAGGGTCCGCCGTAAAGATTCGCGGCGCTTCCAGGCGGCGATCTCGGCGTGGTTGCCCGAAAGCAGCACCTGGGGCACCTGCTCCCCCGCAAATTCGCGCGGCCGCGAGTACTGGGGGTGCTCCAGCAGTCCGGTGGCAAACGAATCGGTGCGTATTCCGGATTGGTTACCGACCACGCCGGGCTGGAGCCGCAGCACCGCTTCGGCCAGAAGCATTCCGGGGAGTTCGCCGCCGGTCACGACGAAGTCGCCGACCGAAAACTCCTCGTCCACCATAGTCTGGCGGATCCGCTCGTCCAGCCCTTCGTAGCGGCCGCACAGGACGACCAGGCGAGGTCGGTCGGCGAGGCGTTGGCAATCTGAGTGCGTGAGCCGGCGGCCTTGCGGGCTCATGAAAACTACGTGCCCGTCGTCCCCGCGGGCGTGCTCTAGCGCCGCCGCGGCGGGTGGGGCCATCATCACCATGCCGCCACCGCCGCCAAACGGATAGTCGTCGATCTGGCGCTGGCGGCCTTGCGCAAAATCACGCAGGTCGATTACCTCGACTCGCGCCTTGCCCTGGGTCAGCGCGCGCCCGACCACGCCGAAGGCTAGCGGCCCCGGGAACATCTCCGGAAATATCGTGATGAAAGCTACTTCCATGGCCCGGCTGCCAAGGGGCGCCAGAACGCTCGAACCGAACGGGTTCGGCCGGCTAGGTGGCCTCTTCAATATCCAGGATGCAGCGCTGCCCGGCTGCCAGCGGGGCGGCGTTGATTACCCGCCGGATGGCGGCCGCCATCCGGCCATGGCGGCCGATCACGCGGCCCATGTCGGTTGCCGGTACGCGCAGCTCGTAGACCGTCGTGCCGGAGCGCTCATAACTTTCAACCTCGATGGAGTCGGGGTCTCCGGTCAGGTTTTCGGCGATGAATCGGATCAGTTCTTCCATACGTAGTATTCTTTCCGGCCGGCTCGAACGAGCGGCCGTGTAGCTAGTCAGTCAGCGGCGACTGGTTCTTGTTCTTCCTGGTCTGTTCCGGATTCGTCTGGCTCGGCCGCGGCCTCGGCACGCCGCTGGCGCGCGATATGCAGGGCCGCCGCCTGGGCTTGCTGAGCCACCTCCAGGGTGACGCCGGAGCGGACAAATTCGGAAAAGTTCGGCTGGATCGATTCCAACAGCTTGGCCACCCGGTCGCTCGGCTGGGCACCCTTGCGGATCCAGTCGGCGGCGCGGTCGGCATCGATTACGACCGTGGACGGGTTAGGAACTGGGTCGTAGTAACCCAGGTCATCAACGCAGCGTGAATCACGGGCCGAGCGCGCCGGGATAACGACCACCCGGTAACTGGGCCGCTTCTTGGCGCCGCGGCGCTGCAAGCGGATCTTTAGCAAACCGAGCGACTCCCAAAATCAGGGACGGATACATGTGTGTGTGGAAACCCTTGCGGCAGCGCGCCTCGCATGGCCATGACCCTTGTCGGGAGCGGCCGTTTCGGGGTATTGCGCGCGCATCCGCATGCGAGCAAAATCGAGTATAGCGCCCAGATTGCTCCACCAATATTCGGCGCCTCGCCCTCAAAGGCCCCCGCACACCGACCGGCATCCATGTCACTTCCCATTTCCGCGGGTCCGCCCCCGCCCCCAGCGCAGCGCCCGCCACCAACTGCTTCGCGCCGATCCCCGGATCCCAACATCCCCGCCTGGCTCGGACCGACGGTGCTGCTGGCGACCTTGATCGTAGCTGCATTGATTGTGTTGCGATCGCCGTTCGTGGCCTCGCTGCTGGCGCTGGACGCCCCCTTTGCCCCCGTCCCCGATCCGGCCAGCGACGAACTTGCCATGCCGACGTTTGCCAATGCGGTACGGGCCGGGGCGCCGCTGCTTATAGGGGCCTATCTGCTGGTGTCGGGCTTTGTCTGCGACACCCTGGCGCGGCGCCAGTTCGACTATCCCGGAACCGTCGAGCGCGAGCGCCCATCCGGCTATCTGGCTGTGGCTATTCTGCTGGTTTTCCCGCAGGTGCTCGTGGCCGCCCCGGCCCTGGCCTGGGGATTGCACAATCTCATCACCTGGGCTCTCATCAACGACGCGGTGGTTCCGGCGGCGTGGCTGGCCGGGTTACTGGCGGCGGGCTCGGCCGCGGGGCTGGCGCTGGCCCGCAACCGCGGAGTCTGGCCGCGCGCCTACATCGCCGGCTAAGGGGCGATCAGTTCGCCTGCGCGTCGCCTTCGATCACCTGGCCTAGGGCCCGCGGCATACCGTCGTCATCCAGCTCGATTTCGAACACGATTTGCTCGTCCGGCGCAAGGTGCAGCACCAAAGTGTTGGCCACGCGCTCGCAGCCGACGGCTTCCTCGATCGCGATGTCCTGTCGCTTGCAGGCATCGGAGAAAAGCGAACTAAGCGACGCTGACCTGCGGCTAGCCAATTGCGGTCGTCATCCCAATATGCGAAAAAGTCACTTGCGCCCCGATTATGACAGCCGCGCGGCGGGCCCGATCGACCGCCGGCTCGTCCCGGCAAGGCCCCGATCCCCATAAAATTCCCGGTTGGCCGCTACCGATTGCGGCCCCGCAGCCGCGAGTATCGCGCCGTCGTGCGCCGGCACCGGCTGCAACCGCCGCGGCGGTGACAATTTCATGCTCGGCCCCAGATCCATACGGTAAGCGCCATGTCCAAAACCCAACTCATCGCCGCCGAGCCGCGCGCACGCTTTGGCAACCGCGTCAAGACCCTGCGCCGCAACGCCCGTATCCCGGTCAATCTGGTCGTTCCGGGCGGCGAATCGCAACCGCTGCAGGTCGACGAACACGCGATGGCGGCTTACGTCCGCAACCACGGGCGCACCGGCCTGGTCGAGCTGCAGATCGAGGGCGAGCGGCAGCTGGCACTCGTTGATGACGTCCACATCCACCCGGTTACGCGACGCCTGCTGCACGTGGTTTTTCGGCACGTTGACGTCGGCACGGCGGTCACCGCCGAAGTCCCGCTTGAGTACGTGGGCGAATCCCCGGCCGACACCCGCTCCGATCTCTTCGTGGTGCGGATGCTCGACACCTTGAGCGTGCATGGGCTGCCGCGCCAGATCCCGACCGTCGTGCGGGTCGATCTCGAACAATTGGCCGATGCCGGCGACGCCATTCACGCCGGTGAACTGGCGCTTGTCGCGGGAATCACGCTGATGACCGAACCGGATTCACTGGTGGCCCACGTCGAGCGCTCACGCCTGGCCATAGCCGACGAAGAATCCGAAGAGGAAGAAGGGCTCGAAGGCCTGGAGATGCCGGAAGTCGAATAACCCGGCACGGGGAGACTAGCCCCCGAGCTGATACATTTCGATTCGTTCGCCCGTAGATTGAGCCGCGATATCGGGCGGCAGTTGCGAGCGCAGCTCGGAATATCGGTCGCGGCGGTCCGACCACACGCGGCAGACCGCGGCGGCGACTTCATCGTCGCTGGCCCCGTCGCGCAGCAGTCCCCGCAGGTCGAACCCGCTGCTGGCAAAAAGGCAGGTGACCAGCCGCCCGTCGGGAGTTAGGCGGGCGCGGGTGCAGGCGCCGCAAAACGGCGCGCTAACCGAGGTGATGAACCCGATCTCGCCGCTGCCGTCGGCATAGCGGAACCGGCGTGCAACCTCCCCAGGGTAATTGGCCGGAAGCGGCACGAGCTCGAATTGCCCCCGGATCCGCTCGGCCATCTGGGCCGCGGTCACGACCTGCTCGAGCTCCCAGTGATTGCGGGTGCCCACATCCATGTATTCGATGAACCGCACGATCGCGCCCCGCCCCCGGAAGTAGGCGGTAAGGCCCTCGAGGGCGTGCTCGTTGACGCCTTTGATGATGACGCAGTTGATCTTGAGCGGCTCCAGGCCGGCGCGCTGCGCCGCGGCGATGCCGGACAGCACCGGCGCAACCGCAAAGCCGCGTCCATTGAGGCGCGCGAAGGTTTCATCGTCGATGGCATCGAGGCTGACCGTCACCCGGTCCAGACCGGCCACCTTGAGCTCGCCGGCGCAACGCGCCAGCAGGTAGCCGTTGGTGGTCAGGGTCAGGTCGGCGTTGGGCGCGGCACGTCGCAGCCGCCCCACCAGATCGGGCAGGTCGCGGCGCAGCAGCGGCTCACCACCGGTCAGGCGCAGTTTTTCAATCCCCAACCGGTAGAAGATCGCCGTCAGTCGCTCGATCTCCTCAAAACTGAGGATCTGTTGGCGCGGCAGGTACTCGTAGTGTTCGCCGAACACCTCGGCCGGCATACAGTAGCTACAGCGAAAGTTGCAGCGGTCCGTAAGTGATATGCGCAGATCGCGAACCGGCCGGCCCAGGCGGTCGGTCGGGGTCTGCTTGGTTTCGGCCGCGCTCACTCCGGCCGGGGGCGATCTTCACGCTTGGCGCGCATGTGCTTCATCGGCGATCGCCGCGGCTTGATGTTGAACGAGGTCCCGCAGCCGCAGGTCAGCTCGGCGTTGGGATTGCGCAGCATGAACCCGCGGCCGATCAAGTTCTCGTTAAAGTCCAGCTGCGATCCCTCGATCAGGACACTGGTGAATCGGTCGAAGACGATCCGGTGCTCGCCATGTCGATGGACGTGGTCGTCCTCGGCCAGGCGGTTGTCCAACGCCAGGTCGTATTCGAAACCGGCGCAGCCGCCCTTGTTTACGCGGATGCGGATGAATTTGCCCGTGTTGTCGGGCGCGTCCAAGGTCTGGCGGATGTAGTCCGATGCCAGCCTGCTGACGGTGATCATCCCGTTCTGCCCAGCTGCGTCCTAGTGATTTTTCTTCCCTGCCAGTGATTATGGGGCATGGGCGGGAAGGGCGCCGCGAATGCGCTTGACGATTGCCGCCAGGTTGTTCAGAAAGTAGTCGATGTCGGCGAGCGTGTTCTCGGGACCGGTGGTGATCCGCAGACTGCCGCGGGCCAGCTCCGGTGGCCGCCCCAGGGCCAGCAGCACGTGCGAGGGTTCGGCCGAGGCCACTGTGCAGGCCGATCCCGAGGAAGCGGCGATGCCGGCGCGGTCCAATTCCAGGAGGATCTTCTCGGCCGATATACCGCGGATGCAGACGTTGGTGTTATTGGCCAGGCGCCGCTCGCGGTCGCCGTTAAATACCACTCCTTCTATTCGGGCCAGTCCGGCCTCCAACCGGCGACGCAGGCTGAGGCAGTGTGATTGGTTGCGGTCGCGATTGCTCCGCGCCAGCGAAAGACCCTCGGCCAGGCCCACCGCCAGGGCCACGTTTTCGGTCCCGGCGCGGCGACGGTTCTCCTGATCGCCTCCTTGGACCTGGGGCACTACCCGCGTCCCCGGGCGCACGTAGAGCGCGCCGACGCCCTTGGGTCCGTAGAACTTGTGAGCGGCGATCGAGAGCAGGTCGACTCCCAACTCGTCGACGCCGGCCGGACAACTGGCGATCGCCTGCACCGCATCGGTGTGAAAGACCGCCCCCGCCGCATGTGCCAGTTGGGCAAGCCGCGGGATGTCCTGAATAACCCCGATTTCATTGTTGGCGTAGATGACCGAGACCACCCCCACCCGGTCGCCCAGCGCCGCGGACAACCGATCGGGATCGACCAGACCGGAGGATTCGACCGAAATCACCTGGAGCTCGCAGCCGCAGTAGCGCTGCAGGTATTCGCCCGCTCCGAGGACACAGTGGTGTTCGATCGCGGTGGTCAGGACCAGCGGGCGCCCACGCGCCTTTGCCGCAAGACCCGCGCCTTTTAGCGCCAGGTTCGCCCCCTCTGAGCCCGAACCGGTGAATACGATATCCGGCGGTTCGCAATCGAGGACGCCGGCTACGCGCTCGCGGGCTTCGTCCAGAGCGCGCCGCGCGCGTCGCGATTCACGGTAGAGGCCCGAGGGGTTGTAACCATCGCTGCCGAAGTAGGGGAGCATCCGGTCCAAGACCGCATCGCTTACCGGCGTGGTCGAGGCGTGGTCGAGATAGATGCGCCGCTCGGCGGCCTCCCGGGGAGCGACCGCTCCCGTCCCGGGGACGCTCAGCGCGCCGACGCCGGTGCCGGCCGGACGCTGTAGCAGCAGATGTCGTCGTCAAGTGGCAGGCGTTTGGTCGATTCGACCGAGGCCTCGCCGGCCAGTAGCCGCGCGATCATGTCACGCTCGCAGCTGCACGGCATATCGGTGTATTCGACGACCGCCGACACCGGACAGTTGCGTGCTTCCAGTACATATCCGTCGCGATCGCGGAAAAAGCGCGCCATGTAACCGCGCTGGCTCAATACCCTGCAGATAACTTCCAGTTTTTCTTCCAGGCCGCGCCCCAGGATCTGCGGGCGGATCTCCGATTCGAGCTCGCTCTCGCGCCGCTGGAAGACCGCGTTTACCAAGGCCACCTCGCCGTGGGTGGCGGCCGACTCGACCAGCTCGACCGCCAAGTCGCGGTAGTCCTTGGGGAACATTTCATCGGCGCGGTCGGTTAAACGGTAGTGGTGGCGGGGCCGGCCCACGCCGGATCGAACCGTGTTCACTTCAACGTAGTCGTTGGCCAGCAGCCAGTTGAGCTGCGGACGCACCGATTGAACGCGCGCGCCGTAGTAGTCGGCTATCTCGGCCAGCCCCAAGGGCCCGTGGCGGCGCAGGATCTGGACCACGAATTCACGCGGCGATGCGGCGTCCTTCATTCCCCGCTCCATCCGCTTGTCTTAAGTCCTATTTCTGTGTATATAGATTTTCGCCTTAGATGCCCCCGCCCCGATTAGCGATGGCTAATCCAGCCTCGGCCGCGCCAGTGGGCGCCCGCCATTGTGCAGTTTGCGGCCACTTCTGTTATATTGGACGTTCTGTAAGAGTCACCAAAGCAACATTCAACAATACCTAGCCGAGTACCCGCCAGCTAAAGCAAGTAGATCCAAACAGCCGCCGCGATGCGGCCCCGACCGCGCCGCAGGGTGCGGTCGCATGTCGAACCGACAGTGCCGCAACTCCCATCGCCAGCAAACCCCGATGGGCATTGCCGATGATCCAACTCGCGTGGCTGCGCGTATTAAGTAGTGAGCCCCCAACCTGACCTCAATTCTTCTATCAATTCGCCAACGCCAAGAGTGAGTTAAGCCGTGTCGGACCTAACAACACTGCAAATAAACGCCGAGCTCGACGAGCAGGAATACACCCGCGCCGGCAGCTACGAGTCCCGCAAGAAGCTCTATCGCCAACTGCGCGGACTTCTGGGCGGCAAGGGCGCGCCATTGGCGCGCGCCGCCAGCGGCAACAACGCGGCCGCGATTCGCGATTCGCTGCGGCTCTATCTGAATGCGATCAACACCGTCGATCTGCTCACCGCCCAGCAAGAGGTCGAGCTGGCCAAGCGCATCGAGGCCGGCGACGAGGACGCGCGGGCGCACATGATCGAGGCCAATCTGCGACTCGTGGTCAGCATCGCCAAGCGTTATGCCGAAGGCGGGCTTTCGCTTACCGACCTGATCCAGGAGGGCAACATCGGGCTCATGCAAGCGGTCCAGAAATTCGATTACCGCCGCGGCTACAAGTTTTCCACCTACGCAACCTGGTGGATCCGCCAGGCGATCACGCGCGCACTCTCCAACGATTCGCGCACGATCCGGCTGCCGGTGCACGTAATCGAGGCGCTGCGCAACATCCGCAAGATCCGCCCGCGCCTGGCGGCCGAGCTGGGCCGTGAGCCAACCCCGGCCGAGATCGGCGACGAATTGGGCTTGACTGCCGAGCGCGTGACGCAGATCGTTGAAGCCGGACGCACCATCGTCTCGCTTGACGCCGCGCTTGGCGACGACGGCGAGGACACCATCCTCGATCAAGTCGCCGACGACCACGCCCCTTCTCCTGACGAGGAGTTCATGCGGGCGCAGGGCTACTCGGTCCTGCGCAGTGCGCTGGGTGAGCTGGACGAGCGCGAGCGCGACGTGCTGCTGCTGCGCTACGGACTAAACGGCACCAAGACCTCGTCGCTTGACGAGATCGGGCGCAAGTGGGGGGTCACGCGCGAGCGCGTGCGCCAGATCCAGCGTTCGGCCGAGGAGAAGATCCGAAACAGCTCGGTGGCTGACTACCACGAGGTAATCGCCAGCTAGGAGCTTTGCGCGCGGGCCAGCCGCCCGCGCCGGCAACGCTAGCCGATCGCCAGCATGCGCTCGATTGAACCGAGCGCGCGCAGGCGGGTTCCTTCCTCGACCTCGATCTGCTGAACGTTGTCGCGCAGCGATTCGAGCACGTTTTCGAGCGTGATCTCGTTCATGTGCGGGCAGCGCACCGAGCAGAGCCGCAGCATCTCTTTGTCGCGCGCCTCGGCGGCGATGTTGTCGCCCATCGCGCACTCGGTAAGGAGCAGGTAGCGGCCCGCCTTGGCCTTGTTCACGAACCCGATCATGGCCCCGGTGGAACCAGAGAAATCGGCCGCCGCGACCACTTCAGGGCTGCATTCGGGATGCGCCAGGACCACCACGTCGGGGAATTGGCGGCGGACGTTGGCAACGTCCTCGGGGGTGAACTGCTCGTGCACCTCGCAGCGCCCGTGCCAGCCGATGAGGGTGTGTTCAAGGCCGATATCGGCGTCCTCGCTGGCGCGCTCGGCGCCGACCGGCCGGTTGCCGGGCAGGATGATGCGCCGCCCGGACTCGCGCGCCACATTGCGCGCCAGGTACTCGTCGGGAAGAAATATCACCGTGTCCGAATCAAGCGATTCGACAACCGCCCGGGCATTTGAGGAGGTGCAGCAGACGTCGACCTCGGCCTTCACGTCGGCGTAGGTATTCACATAGGCCACTATCGGCACGCCCGGATACTGGGCCCGCAGCGAGCGCACGTCGGCGGCGCTGATGGAGGATGCCAGCGAGCAGCCGGCGACCTTGGCCGGCAGCAGCACGGTGCGTCTGGGGTTGAGGATCTTGGCGGTTTCGGCCATGAAGCGGACCCCGCAGAAAACGATCGGATCGGCATCGGTGCGTGCCGCGATCCGAGACAGCTCGAGCGAATCCCCGTGATGGTCGCATACGGTGTGGTAAAGGGCCGGTTCCATGTAGTTGTGGCCCAGTATCACGGCCCCCCGTTCGCGTTTGAGTTGGTTTACCGCGAACGCTATTTCGGCCTTGTACTCGATTTCAAAATCAGGGACAATCCCCGCCAGCTTTGCCTGCATCTGGGCGCGGGTTGATTGCACCGTGTCGACGCCCACCGCCATATCACGCCTCCCGGTCCCTCAGCCGTCAATGCGCTGCCCGCCTGGGCGGGCACACCCCCATTGGGCGCAATTGTATTAAGGGGCGCTCAATTCACCGTAATCCGGGCCGGGTCCACGGTTAGATTTCAAAGCGGCCCGCCGCCTGGCCGGCCCATTCAAGCGCTAGGGGAACTGCAAGTGCCCGACGAGACCTTCGGCGCGATCCTTTATTTCCTGGTCATCCCCCTGAACTTCGTGCTGGTGGTGCTGGCGCTACTCGATGTGACCAGGCGGCCAGCCTGGCAGATTCCGCTCTGGGGCCGGGCCGTTTGGGGCCTGCTCATCCTGATCGTTTGGATAGTGGGTCCGGCCGCTTACCTGATCTGGCGCACGCGCCTGCCTCCCGTCAACCAGGCGGCCCAAATCCGGCGCAAGCGCGGCCGCGGGGGTGGAAAACGCCGGCGACGCTAATCTCCGCTGGCGCGCCTGCAATTGACCACCCCGGCTGAATTTGCTAGATTTGGCGGCGCTCTGCGTCTCCTGCGCCAATTTCCATGGTTGCCATGTTTGCCGTAATCAACGCTTCATCGCGTCAAAATCTGGTCCGTGTCGGCGACTCCTTCGTCGTCGATCGGCTAACCGCCGACCCCGACAGCGAGTTCGTCCTCTCGGACGTGCTGTTGATTGCCGACGAGAAGGGCGTCAAGGTCGGATCACCGGTGCTGACCGGGGCCGAGATACGCTGCAAGGTCTTAAGGCACACCCGCGGTCCCAAGATCCGGGTTCAGCGCTACAAGGCCAAGAAGCACTACGAACGCCGCGCCGGGCACCGCCAGGACCAGACCGTCCTCCAGGTCACCGGAATCAAGATCGGCCGAACGCGCCGCATCGCCTACGGCGACGAATAGATGGCACCCACCCGAGGTTCATGACCGATGGCCAAGAAGAAATCCGGCGGGACTTCCCGCAACGGCCGCGATTCGAATCCGAAAATGCTCGGGGTCAAGCGGTTCGACGGAGAGCTGGTTAAAACCGGGCATATCCTCTGCCGGCAGCGCGGTACCCGCATCCACCCCGGCCGAAACGTGGGGATGGGTCGCGACCACACTCTTTTTGCCCTGCAGCCGGGCCTAGTAAAGTTCGAAAAGCGCCACGATCGGCGTCGCTACGTAAACATAATCGCGGCCGATTAAGACCCGATCCAAAGGGCGCTGCAAGGGGCGATAGCTCAGCCGGAAGAGCGCTACACTCGCATTGTAGAGGTCGAGGGTTCGAATCCCTTTCGCTCCACCAGACTTGACGAAATCAAGAACTTTCACGCTGGGGTTCAGGCTCGCACTTTGGTTGGCGTGCTACCGTCTACGCCGACGACTATAGGGGTTACCCAAAATTGCGGGGCTTCAACCGCACAGTGGAGCATCACGCGAGATGCCAATTCATGGTCGGAGTTGCCCACACCATCGCCATCGACGGTCTCTGGGCGACGCTCAAGCGCTGGAACATGGGGACGTACCGCTGGTTGAGCGCCAGGCACTGGGGCGCTATGCGACTGAAATTGCCGCGCCAACAATACGGTGGGGCCGATATTGCCGACCAGGTTAGGCAGCTGCTGCGGAGGATGGGCGAGAAGCGCCTCCGGTATGCCGACCCCGTGGCGTAAAGAGGGGAGGAGATGTCAAACAGGCCGCTCGGAATACTTGTGGCGCTGCTACTCGCAACTGTCGCCTTGCTGCTCGGTTCGTATGTGTGGTTCCTCGCGCCGCGCGCACACCCAACGTCGCTCCCTGGTCAAATCCCCTGGCAGGAGGTGCTGCTATTCCTGTCGGCGATCCTCCTGTGGTACGCGGGTGTGACCGCTATCTACAACTTGGGGGGCCGCGAGAAGGTCATCTACGCCTGGACGCTGGTCATATACGGCGCGGGCATCGCTGGTTATTTCTACGCGGTAACTCGTGTATGACGGAGTGGTGGGCGCGTGTGTGAACGTCACCTGGTGGCGGGTGGGCGGCGTGGCGCTTTTGACAGGCTACGGGAAACCCATTACGTCCCCAGCGTACTCAAATCAGACTGCTTGCCATAGAGCCATAGTCAGCCGCGAAAACCCGTCAGGTCCCAGCAGCCCAGCAGGAAAGGGAGGACTTTGGAATGAATGGACAGAATTTGGATTACTCCCCTCAAACCAACTCGGGATTGATCGCGGGGGATGACGGCAACCGATACAGCTTCGTTGGGGCCGAATGGAAAGACCAGGCCGTTCCCAACCGGGGAATGCGGGTGGATTTCGAGGCGCAGGGCGGCGATGCCGTAGCCACCTACCGTGCTGTGTCGGCCTCCGGCGCCGGGATTGGCGGCGCCCTTGAGGGCGTGATGGGCTCCGAGAAGACCAAGGTGGTTGCCAGGCTGCTGGCGATATTCCTTGGTTGGGCCGGCGTCCACAAGTTCTACCTGGGCATCAAGAAGCCCGCAACAATACAGCTGGCAGTTGGCGGCGGCGGCTTGGTGTTGGCTATGGTTGTGGGCAATATATTCATAGCTTTGGGGATTTTCGGCATTGGCGTATTCATTGGGTTTTTGCTGTACGCGATTGGATATATGGCTCTGATGGCGGCCGGTGTGCTTGGGCTGTTGGAAGGTATTGTCTATCTGACCAAGTCCGACGAAGACTTCCAGAGTATCTACGTTACCGGCCAGAAACAGTGGCTTTAGGCGGACCTGAGCGGCACAACTGACGGCGCAGGAGGTGGCGCCTCGCGGGTAGCAGCGCCACAAGTATTCCGAGCGGTATTGAGTAGATGATGGTGGCCTTGCAGGGCTCGACCCGGACCTCCTTGACGAAGGAGTGGACGAAGGCCCTGGACTCGGTCAGCTCGCTGGCCTTGAGGAATTCGCTCATCTCGGCGGCGAAGGTGGCGATGGTGTCGGCGCTATCGAACTGACGCTTTTCCGAGAGAAGCGCGCTCGCCTCCCCAGCGGCGACTCAAGCAGTGGCGATCAGTTATGGCCCGAGAGCTTGTATACGGAGTCGTCAACGGATCCGGCGATGCCGAATTGGGCGCCGAAATCGTGCGCGAGGTCGCCCCAATCGGGGCCGAATAAATGCGCAGGATCTTCAATTACATTTTTTGGTGGGGCAACGGGACCGGACAGAGTAATTGACGTTGATCATGGCCGGTCTTTTCTTCACGGAAACGTAGTCGACAATGGGGGCCGTAGAGATAACGCGGGGTCGCCTCCCGTCGACGGAATAGACGCCTAACCCGAAGTCTTTGATACTCACGGTTGATTGGAGGCACAGAACGCGCAACGGATTGCTTCTCGGTGGGTTGGCGATAGCTCTGGCAGTCGTCGCGCTGGTTGTCTCCATCATCGCCTTGGTCTCCCGGCCTGACGCGCAGGTCCTGCCCGGTTCGCCCCTGGGCGTCACCAAGGCCGACCCTGCCGAGTACACGGTGGCCGTGGTGGACCGGGCAATCCGTTACTACAAGGCCCACGGCAGAACGGGAGCGGTGCAGTACTACAACACGCCGGAAAGCGTGGACGGGGCCTGGTATGTCTTCGTCGTCGATGAGAACGACCAGGTTATAGCCCACCGGGACCCATCCCTGCTGGGCAAGCATATCGATGAATTAGGCAACACCGTTGACGGGACAAAGTTCTCGGAATTGGAGGTCTCCGATGCCGGGCGCTGGGTGGACTACGTCTTCATCAACCCCGCCACTGGCGAGGAGGGAATCAAACACTCCTGGGCGGTGCGCCACGACGGGCTCATCATCGGCTCGGGCTGGTACGAGTAAGAGACCTTCTCGATTCAATTGGACGCCTCGCGAGAATGTCCAAGCCCACCTCCGCGTCGTGGTGCGCCGTATTCTGTGCAGGCACGGGTTACCCACCGGGCAAGCAGGAAAAAGCGACGCGGACAGTGCTGGAGCAGGCACAAGTCTTGTCTGAAGGGTGTGCCATCGCCTGAGGCGTCGGGGGCAACCTCCTTCTCTGCTGAGCCTATAACCTGACCTCCCAGCGAAAAGTTCGCAGTTCAGTTCGCTACGGCCCACCACCCGAGTCTCGTAGACCACGGATGCGGGCCGCCGGAAACAGCCTCCCCCGCAAGAAATCCCTCATCGCCCTTCGTCGCGTTTACCCAGCGGTAGTGTCAGTTCGGCCGCCGGATTTTTCTGCCAGCGACGAGCATGAAGGGCCGGTGAGCGCCGTCAGGGCATTGGCGATTGCACTCTTGCTGACCTCGTTCTTGGCGATGGCGTCCTGCGGCTCCACCGCCCCGGCCCCCGGTTTCGACGCCTTTCCAAGCAGGGCGAGTCCTCCCGCTGCAACCCCGGTTCAAGTGCCCAAGAACAGTTCCCCGGATTCTGCCAGCAACAGCGCCCCGACCGTGACCGATCCCGCCGCCGCGGTCCCGGAACCCCCGGGCAGCTCCGCCACCCCGGCAATCGACCCCGCTGGGCGCGGGCCCAGCCGTCCCGCCGCCGCCGCGGTCCAAGAGCTCCCCAGCACCGCGGTTGACAGCAGCGGGCCCGCTGAACTTCCTGGGGAACCCGAATCCAATGCCGTCGCGCCCGCCACGATTGCCCAACCCGTCTGTCAATTGAACCCCCAGCAGACCGAAGGGCCGTTTTACTTTGAAACCGGCCACGTCCGCCGTGATATCACCGAGGGCAAGCAGGGGGCGTCGCTGCTAGTCGCGCTCCGATTGGTGGAGGCGGGGTCGTGCGAGCCGATCAGCGGCGCGTTCTTGGACATCTGGCACCCCGATGCGGCAGGACAGTATTCGGGCTATCCCAGACCGGGCGACCACGGCACCGACACCTCGGGCGAGACCTTCTTGCGCGGAACGCAAATCACCGACGCCAACGGCCTCGTCGAGTTCGAAACCATTTACCCGGGATGGTATCCGGGCCGGACCGTTCACATCCACTTCAAGGCCTATGCCGATGAACGCAGTTTCGTAGCTTCGCAGCTGTACTTTCCCGATGATGTTTCCGACGCCGTGTTCTTGGCAGAGCCGTACTCTGCTCGAGACCCCGGCAGGACTAAGAATGCGAACGATCGGGTCCTGAACGGCGATCCGGCAGATCGCGCTCTGCTGGGACATGTGACCGAGAACGGGAGCGGCTACG
The DNA here is from genome assembly GCA_965217845.1 of Chloroflexota bacterium. Lineage (GTDB taxonomy): Bacteria > Chloroflexota > UBA11872 > UBA11872 > VXNJ01 > VXNJ01. Next base: position 621,398 of record OZ244573.1, on the reverse strand, counting down.
TGGTTTCGCTGACCATTGGCGTCGCGCGATGAGTTGATCTTGCCAGAAGTTGGACTTTCGCCGAAGACGGCGGCCGCGAAGATTGATCCAAGACGCTCCACGACGACGATTTGCGTTGTGCAACTTGGCTGGTGGTTCCAGTCCTTGCACGTATTGCGCCGGCAATCATCGATCCACCGATGATCTCGTCAGTCCGGGGCCAAATTGCGCCGCCGATCCATGCGCCGAGGCGATGGTGTCGCCCAGGCCCTCCATCGATCCCGACGCTCCGGGGCAGCCCCGAGCGCAGATTGCGCGTTTGCTTTTCTCGGCGAACTCCTCCGGGGCCTTACCGGTCTTTCCAAACCTGGCGGTCAGGGTTGAATTGGGAAGGCGGAATCCTGGCGGGGTGCGGGGCATGAACCTGCGTTACGCATTTCCGCCGGCGATTACGATTTGAATGCATGATCGATCGGAAGCAATGACGCAGGTCATTAGTGCCAGCGACGTCGAGTTCAGCTACGGCCAACTGGACGTCCTCAGAAGGCTCACGCTGGCGGTCAATCAGTCGGAGGTCTTCGGCATTCTCGGCGCCAACGGCGCCGGCAAAACGACCCTTCTGCGATTGCTCGTAGGCCTACAGAAACCCTCCTCGGGCTCGGTTAGGGTATTCGGCGAGCAACCCTCTTCCCGTAGCAACGGCCGCATCGGCTACATGCCGCAGCAGAGCGCCCTGTACCAGGAGCTGTCCGCGCGCCAGAACGTGAACTTCTTCGCCCGGATGTACGGGCTGGCGCGGACCACCGAACGCCGTAAGGCCGTGGACCGGGCCCTGGAATGGGTGGATCTGAGCGGGCGCCAGAGGGATCCTTTGACCAAACTGAGCGGCGGCATGCGCCAGCGCGTCAGCCTCGCCGTCGCACTCGTGCACGAACCCGAACTGCTGATATTGGACGAACCCACGGTGGGGCTCGATCCGGAACTCAGAGCTTCCTTCTGGCAAAACTTCGCCGAAATGTCGGCCGCCGGTACCACGCTGATCATCTCCAGCCATACGATGGACGACGCTGCCCACTGCCATCGGCTGGCCTTCATTCAGGAAGGCCGCGTCGTCGCCCTGGGAACTCCCGATCAGTTGCGGGCGGCGGCCGGCGGCGGAGACGCGACTCTGGAAGACGCGTTCCTGCACTTTGTCAGGCAGGGCGGACAAACATGAGCATTGACCGGACGCTGGCCATCGCCCTGCGGATCATCCAACAGATGGTGCGCGATCGCCGCTCCCTGGCGCTGATCATCGTCGCGCCCGTCGTCGTGATGTCGCTGGTCGGGTTCTCGTTCGCCGACGAGCGCCAAATCCTCAATCGCGCCGCCCCTGGCTTGATCGGGGCGTTCGCGCTCTTCTTCGTTTTCCTGCTCACCGGGGTGAGTTTCCTGCGGGAGAGGGCCCAGGGCACCATCGAACGGTTGCTTACGACCCCGGTCGGGCGGGCGGACATATTGGCCGGTTATCTTCTCGGGTTCCTGCTGTTTGCGGGAATCCAGTCGGTCGTCATCCTGCTTTACACGATCTACGCTCTCCAGGTCGAGTACCAGGGCTCGCTGTGGCAGATCTTCGTGCTGCTGGTCCTCGTTACCCTCGTGGCCGTGAACCTCGGCATCTTCATCTCCACGTTCGCCCGCAATGAGTTCCAGGTCGTTCAGTTCATTCCAGTGATACTGCTGCCGCAGATATTTCTTTCAGGCGCCGTCCTGCCCAGCGAGCAACTCCCCGGATATTTCCAGGCCGTCGGCAAGGTACTGCCTTTAACTTACGCCGTCGACGGACTCAAGGCGCTGATGCTGGAAGGCGAGGATTTGGCCGGGATCTCCTGGGAGTTGGCCGTCCTGGCCGGGTTCGCAATCGTGCTCATGGCCCTGGCCGCAACCACGGTACGCCGCAGCTAACCGCGGCCGTGGTTCCGGTATGCGGGAGCCGGCGTCTTAACCGGTCCCGGGGCCGTTGGTCAGTCGACCACCAGCGGCAATGAAGGATCGGCGGCGTACTCTGACATCGATCCGTCATAGACCGCCACGTCTTGGTAACCGAGCAAGGAAAGCGCCAGGGCGTCGTTGGACGCAGCGATACCGCCGCCGCAATAGAGAAGGACCCGCTGGCCCTTGTCGGCGCCCGCTTCGACAAACATCTTCGCCAAATCCTCGGCCGGGCGGTAGAGGCCGGTCGCGGGGTCAATCAGCGCCACCGACGGCACGTTGGTCGATCCGGGGATGTGTCCGGCACGCCCATAGCGGCGTCCGCCGTCGGCGCCGGAGTGTTGCTCAAGGGCAAGGGCGTTGATAAGACAGCTGTCGCCGCGGCCGCCGGTCTCGAGGAACGACTTGATTTCGTCAAGGTCGGCAAACCGGGCCGAATCGGGCATCGGATTGAATGTGGTGGGAGCATAGTCGGGCGCGGCGGTTGCAACGGGGCGGCCTTCGGCAACCCAGCGCACCCAGCCCCCGTCCAGGACCGCCGCGTTGGCACAGCCCATGGAGCGAAACATCCACCACAGACGCGCCGCCCACTGCGAGCCGGCGCGATCGTAGAGGATCAGCTTCGACGTTTCGGAGATCCCGTGGCCTCCGGCGGCGGCGGCAAAATCCTGCGCCGACGGCATCATGAAACGCAGCTGCTGGGCATTGTCGGAAAAGTCGTCCTGCAGATCCAGGAATCCCGCGCCGGGAATGTGGCCCGCGTCATAGGCCGCCCGCCCCGACTCGATCAGATATCCGCCCCCATCGCGGAATCCCAGGAAGACGGTGGACTCGAATACGCGGACGTTTTCATCGGAAAGATATTCGGCCAGCCAATCGGTCGAAACCAAGAGATCGGGGTGGGTGAAGGCCATGATCAACTCCAGCGGGTGCGCGATCGGCGGTCAGATTGCCCGTATGCGTTCCAGTATCCGCCCCGGGGTGGGGAGCTGCCGAATGCTCCAGGGCGGGCGGCGGACCCGTTCCGGCCGGCCCGATCGGCGGGCGCCCGCCAAAACTGCAACGAAGCGATCGGGGTGTTCGCGCGTGAACTGAGCAAGCGGTGGCAGTTGCGTGTCAATCCAAGCCCGGTCACGGCGCCGGATCGTCAACTTGCACCGTAATCACGTCTTTGTCGTGGTACTGCTGGTGCTGGACCGAGGTTGCGTAGCGCCGCAGCAGGCGCAGCGAAATCTCCTGATCGAGCGGCGATTCCTCGTCGTGCAGCTGCAGCTGGCTGATCTGGTCTTCGAGGTTCTCCTCGTTGCCGCCGCCGATGAATTCCAGGTCCGCCACCGCGCCCTCGCTATTGGCCAGTACCACGAGGCGCCGCGGTTCTTCATCCTCGGGTTCGGGGTCGAGCGAGAGCGGAGCCTCCAGATCCAGCGGCGCCAGGGTCAGCAGCGTTTCCTCGGCAACCGCTCCGAGACGCTGTCGCATCGGCTCCCCCCAGCCCCGTCGGCGGGCGAACTCGTCGATGAATTCGTTCAACTCCGGCAACGAGTCGATGTGCAGGCGCGATTCAAAGCGCATCCGGCGCTGACTGGTCAATTCCAGGAACACCACTGCCGCCATCGCGGTCAGGCCGCCGGTGGTCACGCCGCTTTTGAGCATGGTGTTTAGCACCGAACCCAGGTTCGGCAGGCTGAACAGGCCGAACTGGAACGCGGCCCCTATCCAGAAGGAGACCCCCGCTACCAGCAGCTTCTGCCGATCGCGCTCGGTTTGGATAACCGTTCGGGCGCCGTCAACGAATAGCGAACCGGTGATCATGACCAGGTAACCGGTCATTACCGGGCCGGGAATGGAACTGAGAAACCCCGAGAGCTTTGGCAGAAAAGCCGCCGCGATAAGGGTGATGCCGATGCAGTATCCGACCCGCTTGGCGGCCACCCCGGTGATTTGAGTAAAGGGCACAATCGCGGGATTGACGATGTTGGGCACCGTGCCGGCCAGTCCGGCCAACGCATTGCCGGCCCCGGCGCTGGCCAAGGCTCCCTGGACGCCACGGAAATTGACCGCCTGCGACTTGCGCCAGGCCACCCGCTGTTGGGCGATCGCCGCGCCATTGACCTGGATCGAAATGATTACGCCGAGGAAAAGAAATGCCGGCAGCAGGGTCAAAAACGGGATTCCAAACGACAGCGAAAGGCCAGGCCAAGAACTGGGGATCCCGATCCAGGGCGCCGCCAGCACCCGGTCGGTATCGTAGATTCCAAATGCCGCCGCGACCAGGCAGCCGGCGACGATTGCGATGACCGGCGCCCAGAGCTGCAAGACCGCATTCCCGCGCATGGTTAACGCCCCGACTATTAACAGTGTTGCCAACGCGGTAATAGGGGCCGCTACCGGTTCCTCGGCCGAGGCAACGTCCAGCAGACCAAAGACCACGTAGGCGAGCGTGATGGAAAGGATCATCATCACGGTCCCGCTTACGGTCGGAGTCACGATCCGTCGCAGGATGAACAACCAGCGCGATATCACTATCTGCAGCACCGCCGCCACCAGCATCAGCGCCGTCAGCGTCCCCGGACCACCATCGACTACGGCGGTGATGCAGAAGGGGATCGAAAAAGCCGCCGTGAACATCGGCAGCACCGCACCGGCACCCACCATCGCCAGTCGGCGTACCTGCAACAGCGTGGTTAACCCCACCACTACAAGCGATGCGAACACCATCCAGTCAACGTAGGCGTCGCCGCGTCCGGAGGCCTGGGCGACGATCACCGGGGTCACCAGCAGGGTGGCCGAGGCGATGAGACTGAACTGGAGCCCGAGCCCGATGCTGGAGAGTAACGGCGGAGACTCTTCCGCCTCGTAGCGGGGACGCCTAGTTTTGGTGGTCGCCGTCAGCATCCCTCCCTCGGCTGTCGCCCGGGCACGCACCCCGAGCGATTCGGCGCGCTTTTCACTTCACGCAACCGATGCCTGTCAACCTCGGTTCCAATCGTAACTGAACCCGACTTTGCGTAACGAATTGACACAGCCAGCCAGAGTCGGATCAAGGGCGGCGGCGGCGGACCATTGCCGATTGAATCCGATGGCTTCAACAGGCCAGCTGGTACTCGCTTTCCAGGAATATCCCGTTGGCGAGTTGGGCCTCCCGTACGAAGCAGATGATCGCTTCCACGTCCTGGAGGGACACGCCGGAGACCGGCGGCATGTCGCCGAAGGTCCAATGATGCTGGCGCACCCCTAGGTTCACTGCGTTGCGGATGCTGAAATCGGGATGGTGGCCCGGATGATAGATGCGGTCGATCAGCGGCGGGCCCAGATTGGTGCCGCCGGCGTCGGGTCCATGGCAAGCGGCGCAGGTGGCGGCGAATCGTTGCTCGCCCGCAATCGCGGCGGCAGACAGTTCAGAGTCGGGTACCGTGGCGGTAATGCTCGCAGACGAATCCACAATCTCTAGATGCTCGGCACCCTGGCCGTTGCAGGCGCCGATCAAGAGCAGCGCCAGCAGTGCCAAGGCGACGGCCAAATGTGGCCGGCCGCACCCGACCACGCGGGGCATTTGGCTGCGGTCACGCGCTTTTGAAAGGTGCTCGTTGGCAGTTGATAAATCCACCGCCGAACCGCCGGCAATTCCGCGACGCGATCGCAAATTGATGCTGCTCCTCAACCAGGTTGGCCCCGAAAACGGTTCGAGCACGCGCAATTTTCGCCAACCCTTGCCGGGTCCTGACCACATCGATGCCAGCAGCGATTTTCCGGTCGCCGCGGCAAATGGGCGTCAGGCTCAGCCTAGTTCGGTGCCTCCCAGCCCAGCGCCCGGGCCAGGTTGGCAAGGTACTCGGCGAACGCGCGGCGCCCTTCTTCGGTGGGGCTGATCCAGGTTCGCGGCTTGGAGTTTGCAAACTCCTTGCTGGTCTTGAGATAGTTGGCATCCTCGAGCTTGCGCAGGTGCGTGGTCAGGTTGCCACCGGTCAACTCCAGCGTCTTCTGAATAAACCCGTAGGTGAGGCGGCCGTCCTCGGATTGGGAAACGAGCATGGTCATTATTCGCAGGCGGGTGGGTTGGTGGATGATCTCGTTTAAAACAATCCGCTCACCGCTCACAGCAGTCCGCTCCGGCGAATCCACGCCGCACCCAGTACGCAAACCGTGAGCATCGCTGCCCCTGTAACGAGCCCGGCGTATTCGCCGGCCAGGTAGCTGGGGACGTAGAACGCCGCCGCTATGCCAATGCCGACGACTGCAATCGCCGGGCGGTGCATGATGCCGAACAGAACGTAACCCAGGCTGATGACGCCCAAGACGACGTAAGGGATGTTTTCGGCCTGTGCGGCCGACCACAGCCCTGCCGCCCCGGGGATTAATATCGCCGCCGTCACCACCGCGATCCAGAACAGGAACACCTTGATTCCGGCATTACGGGCCGCCCGGCCGGCGGCGAAATGTTTGCTGGCGCGGTGCCCGATTACGGAACTGCCGATCATTCCCGCGGTCCCCAGCACGCCCCACAGCGGGCCGGGGTACCAGGGATAGCTGGCCACGAACTCAGGGGCCAACTCAGCTAAGGCAAATTGCAGGAAGTAGAAGACCGCCATCATCCCGCCCCAGAGCAGGAGTATCGACGCCGTTCCCGCCATGTACATCGAGCTGTGGGTTCGATCAAGCGTTGCGTGAATCTCCTCCAGGCTCGCCCCGGCCGAGATTTGTTCGGGGTCGTTTAAAACTTGCGCCATCAGCTGCCGCCTTCCGCTCACCCGCGCCCGCTCACCCATCTGATCGGCGATTCGGAGCGTGTTACAAACTAGTTTGCATCACAAACTATAGCATTCGCTTACGGCGACCCAAAGGCGGCGGCGGCGAAAATAGTTAGGCGATCGCCCACCAGCGGCCAGGCCGGATTTTTTTGACTGCGGCCGGCGCCCTCGATCGACGACAAATTGGATCTTCCGCGGTGCGCAGCCGCGATTTGAGGAGACAGTAATGACATCTGGCAACGGCGGCCACAACCTCGCCGTACCGGTAGCGTTACTCAGCGTTGTGGCGCTGGCGATCGCGATCCTTTCCCTGGTCTTTTCGCTTTTGGCATTTACCGGCGGGCCAACCGGCGAGAGGTCGGCCGCACCCGCCGATCCGGCCGCGTACACCCAGGCATTCGTACAGAAGGCCCTCGACTACTACGACTCGCACGGCCGCACCGAGACCATCGAGTACTACAACGCGACCACCCATGTCGACGGGCAATGGTACGTTTTCATCATTGACGAGAACGAGATCATGATCGCCCACCCGCTGCGCAAGGACCGCATTGGGACCGGGCGGGCCGATCGGGTCGATTCAACCGGCCACGCCTACGGGCCTGAAATGGCCGCAGCGACTGCGGCCGGACAGTGGGTCAACTACCACTTCGTCAACCCGCAAACGGGCCTGGACACGCTTAAGCGCACGTGGATTGTCCGCCACGACGGGCTTTACTTCGGCTCCGGGTGGTGGGAATAGGCAACAGCTTCGGGGCAGCACCAGCCAGCCAGACCGCACCTCCCACCGATCCCTGCCCAGGGCGTTGGCGTTGCCGGCGTGCGGGCCCGGGAAACCCGGACCCGCCAATGTATCGACCGCAGCGCCCAATACACCCGCCGCCGTGGTCGCGCCGGACATACCCGCGGCGCCAGCGGTCGCAGCCCGACCGCGCCGTTGGCTTGGCCAAACGGCGGAGGGACCGAACCGGGTGCAACTTGCCGATCCCCTGGATGAACCCGAGTTCTCCTGCATCGATGTGCCCGAGTTTGGCGCCAGCACCAATTTGCGGGCGGCCTTGACGGCCCATGCCTCAAAAACCCGGCGCCGACGAGGAATTGTTGGCGCCCGAGGAGCCGCTGCCGGGAAATCTTCCGATGCCGGCCTATGGCCTCTGCCTTCAGGCCGCGGTGGCGGCGCCGATGTCCGACCTGCGCCTGGCGGAGTGTTCGGACGCGCCGCTGCAGCGGTTCAGAGCGACCGCGGACGGATCACTGCGAATTGCCGGTTCCGAGCTTTGTTTGGTGGTTGCAGCCGGAGTCGGGGAGCCCACCGGCGACCCCAGCCATATGCGGCGCGCGCTGGCGATCGAGGATTGCGCCGTGGTCGCCGAGGGCCTAGGGCGCCGGCAGTTTCCCGGCCCCAGTGCGGCGTGATCGCGGCCCCATCACGCGCGGATTCGGCGCCCCAAAAACACGACCGCTGGTCGCGGCCAAGCCCCGCCGGAATGGCGAAGGGCCGGGCCGGTGCCGCCGATCACCTTAGAGTTCCGGCGCGCCGCCACAGGCGGCAGCCGGCAACGCCCGCAACCAGCGGCATGGCCGTGTCCACGAAAACCCACACCAAACCGTCGGGTTCGGTGTTGGGCGAAAGATTTGAGAACCAGTTCCAGAAAAACGCCAAAAACACGACCGCGCTCACGTAGAAAAGCACGCTGGCGCGCAGATATTGCCTCAGATCGGCCGAATCATCGGCGTCGACGGCGCGTTTGGCGGCGTAGGCGACGGCGATCGTGATCACCATTCCCGCTGCCATAAACCAGTTGAGGATTTCCCATACGGGGAAGGGTTCGTCGCCACCGGGGTGATAAAGCGGCGTGGCGACGAAATTGAGGGCGACGACGACAGCCAGCAGGACCAGGTAAGCCGCGACGATTCGCATTACGATTGCCATTGGATCACATTCCCTTCCACGCCCCGGGACGGCTATCAAGAGTGCCGGGCCGGTAGGCGTATTTGACCTCAGTATGGTCCCTATCAGATCCTCCTACTATCGTTTGTTGCCGATCGCGTCGACGCCCCCCAAGAATCAAGCCTGCCCCGGCGCCGATCCGCGAGATACAAGGATTTGAAGATCCGCCGATACCAGTCCCCCGAGGATGCCTACTGGGCGTTTTTCGAAAGGTTCAACGCCAAGGACGCAACCGGTTGGGCGGGGGTGATGTCTTACCCGCATGTGCGCGTCTCGGCTGGTGACCCGGGCGGCTCCAACCAGCGATTCTTCAATCCGCGCACCGCGGCTCGGCTCTACCCCAACTTCGAGGACTACGCGGCCGCGGCCCAGTCCATGGGCTGGGAGCGGTTTGAAGCCACCGGGTGGGTGCGCACCCGTGGGCACGCGCCGGTTCGCATCCTCGAATCCGACGTTCTGGTGCTCCTTTCCGGGGGCTGGACCCGGGTACGCGCCGACGATTCGCCGATCGTCTCTAACCGCGTGCTCTACACCCTGACGCGAATGAGCGACGGCTGGGGCATACAGGCCCGATTCGGGATCGACAGTTACATGCCCGACGCGGACCAGGGATATGCGGCAGCTCAGGGGCTAGATTTCGCAAACCGAATGCTGAGGGCCCTGCAGGTGGGTAATCGCGACGATTGGCTCGGCTGCATTCGTTTTCCGTTGACGCTGGTGCGCGGCCCGGGTCGCGTCGAGGTCCTTGGCGATCGGGATCAATTGCGAAGCCGACCTGCCGGAGGGATCGCGGCGGCCAATGCCGGGCGCGGACCTGCCGAGCTGGTCGCCGCCGGCGCCACCGGCGTACTGGTAGCCTCGCGGGCCGACGGCGGCCCTGCCAGCCGCGCAATTGGGGCGTTGATCGCCGCCCGCGACGGTCATTGGCGGACGATAGCGGTCTCGGGGCGGTTCTGACGGCAGCCTGGTCCCTCTACTGACGATTAGTCGGTCCCGGAAGGCGGCGTTCGGCCATTCGCCTTGCTCCGCGGCGGCCACGGCAGCCAGCGATTGACCCGGCGCTGATAGGCGAGGTATTCGGCGCCGAACTCTCGGGCCAGGCGGGGCTCTTCGTAGAACTGCACGAATGACCAGAAGAAGGCGAGCAACAACAGCGCGTAGACGACAAGCCAAGCCGCGCCGAACAGCACCGCCCAGCCAAGAACCGTTGCCAGCATTGCCACATACATCGGGTTGCGGGTGTAGCGGTACGGGCCGCGCGCCACCAGGCGCTTGGGGGCATCGACAAACGCCGGTGTGCCTCTACCCCAGGCGGCAAAGTCCCAAACACAGCGCAGATATAGCGCCATTCCCGGCGCCAGCAGGCCAAGCGCCAGAACGAACTGCGCACCCCCGCCCGCAGGCCGGCCGCCGGCCAGGACGAGGGGTATTAGAACTGCTGCCGTCCCGGGTACCACCAGCGTGAATAGCCCCGCCTTCAGATAAACGTTTACGTTCAACAACCCCTTCCGCCATCGGCTCTGATGCATGCACCGCTGGCGATATTTCTGGTTACTCCCGTCGCGCGGCCGCGGCCGCGAGTTATTGATTCTGCCGTCGGCCGGCCTATTCGACGCGCACCGGATGTGGGATCGGCTGGTTGAATAGGTACCCTTTGGCGTTAAACGGCACCCGATCGGGCTGGTAGTTGCCTGCCGCGTCGGTGGCGCGGGTCATGATCGAGTACTCGCCCGGCGTCGCATCCCAAGAGAATTCGAATCGCGCCCAGGAATAATCCGGCCGTGGACCAACCAGCTCCGCATCGGCCCAACTTGCCCCGGAATCGACACTCCATTGCACGCGCCCGATCGGGTCGGTCGGGGACTGAGCATAGCCGTGCAGGCGAACCCGGCCGGCGGCAAGTCGGGCCGGCCAGTGCAGTGCCAAGGCACTCTTTATCACCTGGGCGTGCACCGGTTCGCCCTGCGCCGGGGCACGTGCCGGAAAACGGTCGCCGATGAGCACGTAGGAAGTGGTGTTGGTGCGGCCAAAGATCGGTCTTCGCGCAACCTCGATGCGGCCAAGCCACTTGACGCTGGCGGCCCCGACCCAGCCCGGAACCAGGGCCCGCAGAGGGAAGCCGTGGTCGCGCGGCAGCGGCTCCCCGTTTAATGAATAGGCCAACAACGTGTCGGGATGCATCGCCTTCGACATCGGCAGCACGTAACGGAATCCTTGTTCCGGGGATTCCTGGTCGAGTGCCACCAGCTGGACGCTCACCGCCTGGCCGCTAACGCCGGCCAGAGCGAGTACCTCGCGCAGCGCTGTTCCAGACCATTCGCCGTTGCTGATTCCCCCGGTCATCCACTGCGTACCGGAAGCCTTACGGCCGTGCAGGAGATCGAACATTGCGCGGTGATTGCCGGCGCATTCCAGATAGGCGGTAAATGTCCGGATCGGCAACTCGCGGATCTGGTCAATGCTTAGCTCCAACGGGTTGGTAACCGCGTCCCCTTCCACCCGCAACAGCCACTCGGATGCGGCCAGATCCAGACTGTGCGAATTGTTGCGCACGAAAAAGTGCTGCGCGGGGGTAATCATGCCCTCCAGGTTGGCCAGCCGGGTTTCCAAGTTTTTTCCGTTGTGCCTTATGAACGGCCCCGGGTCCTTGAACCAGCCTTCAACCGGGATCGCACCGCCATCGGACCCCGCACCGGGTTGACGCGGTTGCGAATCGGCGGCGCAGGCGGCAATGACGGCGCCTGCGCCGCCGATTGAGAGCAGCTGCAGGAACTGGCGGCGCTGCATCCCGCGGGCGTGGGCCAATTCCCACAAGCGACTGCGCCGGTGGGCGTGGGCGTGCCCGCGTGTCGCCATCTAACACTCCGCGCTACGATTTGGTTCCCGCCATGCCTGTATTTTCAAGTTAAAGTCGCCTGCACCGGTTTTGGCGGGCGGTGGCACCGACGCGGCCCGGCAATTCCCGGCCTGGATCGTTTGTCCATAAAACCGGGCGGCGAGATGACGCGTCGACCGGCCTCCGACTGGGATCCGCTTGCATCCAGACGCCTGAATTGCTGGCAAAATTTGTGTGCCCGCCCCACCCGACCGCGGTGCGGGTCATTTGTTTGCATTCACTCCGACGAAGCCGATGCCAGACCAAGCCCCCGACCGGCCCGCCCAGGGTGGGTACGAATTTGCCCGGATCGAATCAAAGTGGCAACAGCGCTGGGAGGCAGCGGGAGCCTACCGGACTAACACGTACTCGGACAAACCCCCCTATTACGCGCTCGAGTTCTTCCCCTACCCTTCGGGCGACGGTCTGTCCGTCGGCCATTTCCGCAACTACATCCCGGTTGACGCGTTCGCCCGCTACAAGCGCATGCGCGGGTTTGAAGTCCTGCACCCGATGGGTTGGGACGCGTTCGGATTGCCGGCCGAACAGGATGCGATCGACAAGGGCCGCCATCCGGCCGAGTCGATCGTCGAGTACGCTGCCAATTACAAGCGCCAGCTGAAGCTGGTCGGTTGCGGCTACGACTGGGACCGCGAGATCAATTCCTCGCACCCCGACTACTACCGCTGGACGCAGTGGATATTTCTGCAGCTCTACTACCGCGGGCTTGCCTATCGGGCCGAGAAACGGCAGTGGTGGTGCGACACCTGCGGCGCGCTGGCCGACGAAGAGGTCCTGGCCGACGGACGCGACTGGCGCGGCCACTCCAACGTCTACCGCAAGCCGTTGCGGCAGTGGTTCTTCCGCATTCGCGCCTACGCCGACCGCCTGCTTTCCGATCTCGACCAGGTCGACTGGCCCGAGTCCACCAAGCGTATGCAGGTCAACTGGATCGGTCGCTCCACCGGCGCCGATGTGATCTTCTTGACCGAGGCCGGCCAAGAACTCAGTGTCTACACGACCCGGCCCGACACCCTCTACGGGGCCACCTTCATGGTGCTGGCGCCCGAACACGGGCTGCTGGAGGAACTGACCGTTCCCGGGCAGGAAGCGGCCGTATCCGAATACGTGAACCGCGCCCTGCGCACCTCTGAGATCGAGCGCACCACCGCCGAGCGCGAAAAGACCGGCGTTTTCACCGGCAGCTACGCCATCAATCCGGTCAACGACGAGAAGATCCCGATCTGGGTCGCCGACTACGTCCTGGCCAGCTATGGTTCCGGGGCGATCATGGCGGTACCGGCCCACGACCAACGCGACTTCGCTTTCGCGGCGCGCTTCGGGCTCCCGATACCGGTGGTGATCGAACCGCCCGACTGGGACGGGCAGCCATTGTCGGAGGCCTACGTCGGCGAAGGCCGCCTGATCAACTCGGGATCCCATTCCGGCCTCGATTCGGAAACGGCGATCGCGACCGTAACCGCCGATCTGGCCGCCCGCGGACGCGGCAGCGCGGCGGTCAATTACCGGCTCCGCGACTGGCTCATCTCGCGGCAGCGCTACTGGGGATGCCCGATCCCGATCGTGCACTGCCCCGATTGCGGTCAGGTTCCCGTGCCCGAGGGCCAGCTGCCGGTGCTGCTGCCACCGCTTGAGGACTTCCGGCCCGACCCGGAGTTGGGATCACCGCTGGAGCGAGCCCGCGATTGGGTTCGCACGAGCTGTCCGCAGTGCCACGGCGCGGCGCGGCGCGAGACCGACACCCTGGGCGGTTTTGCCTGTTCGTCATGGTATTTCCTGCGCTTTATCACCCCCGATTTCCAGTCCGGCCCGGTCGAGCCAAAGGCAGAGCAGCGCTGGATGCCGGTCGACCTCTACGTCGGCGGGGCCGAGCACTCGGTAATGCACCTTCTGTACGCCCGCTTTTGGAACAAGGTCCTTTTCGACGCCGGGCACGTGTCCACGCCCGAGCCATTCGGGTCCCTGCGCCATCAGGGGATGATGCTGGCCGAGGACGGCTGGGTCAATCTCGAGCAGGCCAAGCTGGCCGGCGGAAGGGTGTCGGCGCGCGGCGGCGAGGGTTTCGACGTGTTTGCCAATCCGAGCGGCGAGGAACGCGATTTCCTCTACCATGCCCCGGCAAAGGCCGAATTCGAACTGCGTGCCGATCCGGTCGGCGACTGGGCGCCGATTCGCTCCGGCAAGATGTCCAAATCGCTGGGCAACGTGGTCACCCCCGACAGCGTGGTTGAACGCTACGGCGCCGACGGCCTGCGCGGATACGAGCTTTTCATGGCGCCGCTCGAAGGAACGCTCCCGTGGAGCGAGAGCGGGCTGAACGGAATCACCCGCTTTTACCGGCGCCTGTGGCGGCTGGTCACCGGTGAACCGGCATTCGCCGCCCGCGGATCGCTGCCGCCAACCCAGGCTCAGGACCGGGCCCGGCGGATCGCCCATCGCGCGATCGCCAAGTGCAGCGACGACATCGAACAGCTGCGCTTTAACACCCTGCTCGCCAACGGCCTGATGGAACCGGTCAACGAACTGCTTGCAATCTGGTCGCAGGAATTGGCCGCGTCCGCGGCCGGCCAGGAGATAAAGGACATCCTGGTGCGCCTGCTGGCCCCGGTGGCCCCGCACCTGGCCGAAGAGCTCTGGCAAAAGCTCGGCCATACCGCCAGCATCGTCCGTGCCGCCTGGCCGGAAGCCGATCCCGAACTGCTCAAGTCCGATAGCGTCACCGTGGTGGTCCAGGTAAACGGACGCGTCCGCGACCGCATGCAGGCCGCGGCCGGCCTGGCCGAGTCCGACGCCCTGGCCGCCGCCCTGGAGCTCCCCAACGTAAAGGCCCACTTAGACGGCAAGGCAGTCCGTAAGGTAATCTACGTGCCCGAGCGGCTACTGAACCTGGTGGTGGGCTAACATCCTCTGACCCGGACCAAACCTTCAATCTCACAAGGGCGAATCCCGCTATGGCTGCCTATTCACACGTAGAAGACACCGCGTTCCAGACCGAGGTGCTCGATTCCGAGCAGCCGGTGGTGGTCGATTTCTGGGCCGAGTGGTGTGGACCTTGCAAGATGATGGCGCCGGTTTTTGAAAAACTCTCCGACGAATACGCCGGCAAGGTCAAGTTCGTCAAGGTCGATACCGACGCGAACAAGGAATACGCGACCCGGTTCGGGGTCCGCGGGATTCCCACCCTGCTGTTTGTTAAAGGTGGAGCCGAAGTCGACCGGATCGTTGGCTACGTTCCAGAGTCACGCATCAAGTCGAGCCTGGACCAGGTCGCCTAGAAGGCCAGCTCCCGGGGACGACGTCCCCTTCGGGTTAAGCCGCCGGCCTAGCCGCTTAGCTGCGCGCCGCAGCGCCCGCAATAGCGGGCCGCGGGATTGTTCGCCTTGGCACAGGCCGGGCAGTTGACCAGCAGCGGCTGGGCGGAGCCGCAGTGGGTGCAGTAATTGGCGTCCGGCTCCACCAGATGGTGGCACGCGCCGCAGTGTCGGTTCGACTGCAGTACGGTGTAGCCGGGCAGCCCCATGACCGGGGTAGCGGTCGACATTTCGTGGGCCGCGCGCAGCGATGAGATGCTGATCTTTAAGACTGCCGCCAGTCCGACCAGGTCTTCTTCCTGAAGGTTCTTGACCTTGCCGGTTTCGACGTTGGAAACCCATGGGCGGTTGCGGCCCAGACGGTTGGCCAACTCGCCTTGCGTGAGGCGCCGCTGCTTGCGCGTCTGAAAGACCGCCGCCCCCAGCGGCCCACGCTCAATCTCGGCGTATCTGCGTTTCTTCAAGCTGTGTCGCGCCTATCAGGGTGGGTTGGCACCCGCTTTTAGGCCGCCCGTGCGCGACCCTGCTGATCGAAAAACCAGTTTAAATTCCCGGCCTTGCGGACGCCGCAATCAATCGCTCTGCAGGCGCGGAAATAGGCCGTAAATGAGCACCGCCGCCAGCGCGGTGATGGCCCCGATCCCGTAGAACGAGGCTTCCAGGCCGGCCAGTTCGCTGATTACCCCGGTTGTGACCGGCCCGACGAACATGCCGATGGCATAGGTGGCCTGAAATACCCCCATCGCGCTGGCGCGCGCGTCCGGCACGACCGCCTTCAGCGCCAACCCCATCAGTGAAGGCATCATCGCCCCGCGTGCCGATCCCTTGACGAACGCCAACACCGCCAGACCCATTAGGCCACCGGCAAGCGGCATCAACACCAGGGCTACCCCGGTGATAACCAGCCCCCCGATCACCACCGCCCGCTCAGGGTAGCTGCCCAAGAGCGCCAGCAGCAACCCGGCCGATCCAACCGCCAGGTAGTTAATTGCCGTCAGCAGGCCCAGAAAAGCCGAATCGGCGCCAAGGCGATCAGCCAGCAGCAGCATTGAAGTCTGGGTGATCCCGAACTCGCCCAGCACCAGCAATGCGGCCGTAAACGACAGCAGCAGCAGAATGGGATCGGCCAGCAGCGCCCGTAATCGAGACCAGTCGAAATCAGACTGCCGGGCCACCTGCTGCTCCCCGGCGACCAGAATCGCCGCCACCGACACCACCCCCAACCCGGCCGATCCCCAGAAGGTGGAAGCCTGGCCCCAGTGCAAGGCCATCTGGCCCCCCAGCAGCGATACCGCCAGCTGCGTCAGTGCTATCAGGGCGTTGATGCCCAGCAGCGCGCGGGTGATCCGTTCCGGCGCGAAAAAGCTCGCGAAATAGACCGCCTGCACCACGAACGCGGCCGCGCCGAACCCGTGCAGGCCGCGGCCCAGCATCAGCACCGCCGGCACCGGTGCCAGGGCCATCAGCAACGATCCCAGCGCGGTCATGCCGACACCAATGGCGATGAACGGCATACGCCGCCCGAGCCGGTCGGAGAAATATCCGGTCGGGATTCGCAATATGCCCTGCACCACCCCGTAGGCGGACCAGATCAGACCCACCATCGCCAGCGATGCGCCCTGCCCCTCGGCAAAGACTGCGAACGCCGGGACGTAGAGGTAGAGGCTCCCCCACATCCCGACCGCCGAGACCAGGAACGCGGCCACCTGAAGTCTGCTCGCGTTCACGCCCGGCCGTCCCCTCGCCGGACCCCGCACCCGCCTCTGCGGGCGCCGGCCCTAATTGGGTATCTGCAGTTCTTGACCGACTTGCAGCGAGCGCGGATCATCGATCCCGTTGAGCTCGGCCAAGTCGCCCCAGGCCACGTCATAGGCATCGGCGATCCCGATCAGGGTCTCCCCCGAAACCACGGTGTGAAAGCGCTGCAGCGGTTCCGGCGTGGCCGTCGGCGGAGGCGTTGCCACCGCCGTTGGCGACAAGTCCAACTCCAATTCTTGAATCGCCTTCTCGGCCGTGTCGGTGCTGGGCGGCACCAGGCCGACGCTCTCCTGCAGGGTCTGGTTGGGCGGTCCCGGATCGCGATCGCGCAGCAGCAGAAACCAGAGACCCACCAGCAGGATGGCGATGATTATGAGCGCTAGCGCCAGCTCGGTGATCGTGGCTGAGGCCGATTTGCCGGTGCGCATCGCTGGTCGTTGCTACCCATTCGCGCCGGCCACCGCATCCAGGGCACGTTCGATCTCATCGGCGGTGTTGTAGATGTGCGGCGAAAGACGAATGCCGTCGTCCTGGGTCGGTGAAAGATAGATCTTGTTTTCGGCCAGGCGCTGGCAGGTCTCGCGCCCGCCCACCCCGTTAGGGGGGTCGAACGCAATCAACGCCGAGGAGTCATCCCAGCTGGGCGGCGACAGCAGGGCCCAGCCACGGGCGGCAATCGCGTCCTGGGCGATGACCTTGAGCCCGCGCAGGCGAGCCTCGATCTTGTCCGGGCCCAACTGCTCCAGGTAGGAAAGGGCCTCCGCCGTTCCGGTATAGCGCGCCGGCGTAGTGGTTCCGTATTCGAACCGATAGGCTGCTTCCGGCAAGTTCAGGCCCCCGGCCAAATCCCAGGTCGTCTCGCCGTGCCGGCCGGAGGGGCCCACATGCGCCTGGCGCAGCAGCCGCAACCGGTCGCGGCGTACGTATAGCAGCCCGGTCCCGTTGGGTCCGCACAGCCATTTGTGCAGATTGCCGATGTAGAAGTCGGCCGCCAGCACCGCCACATCTACCGGGAACATGCCCAGTGACTGGGCTCCGTCCACCAGCGAAAGCACGCCGCGGCGCGCGGCCAGCTGGCAGATCTCGGCGACCGGCAGCCGGACCCCATTGTGGCGCTCTACGTGCGAGATGGCCACCATCCGGGTTTGCGGCCCGATCGCTTCTTCCACCGCCACCAGGGTCGCCTGCGGATCGGGATCGACCGCAAAGTGCGCCACTCCCACCCGGCCTGACTCGCGCTGCCAACTGGCCGGGTAGATCAGCGCCGGGTGCTCGTAATCGGAGATCAGGATCTCCTCGCCCGGCTGGAAGTCAAACGATGCCAGGATCCAGTTCACCGCCTCGGTGGCGTTGTTCGCAAAGGCCACCTCGGCGGGATCGGCGCCGATCAGCTTGGCGGCGGCATTGCGGGCGCGGTCGCGTTCGTCGGCAAAGTGGGCGTAGGCGTCCTGGCCCGATTGCTCCGAGAACCGTAGCGCCGCCAGCATCTTCTCCACCACCGGTGCGGGCGTAATTCCGACTGCGCCGTTGTTTAGGAAAGTCATATCGGCCAGCGCCGGGAAATCCTGGCGCAGGTCCTGGATGTCAAGCATTAGCGGGTTGGTCTGCGGGTTGGCCGGCGGCCGCGGTCGAGTTTCTCTCCGCCAGCACCGGGCGCGAGGCGCTGTCGCCTTCGCGTGGCCCGATTATCCCGTTGGCGGCGAGCTTGTCGATCAAGTCGGCGGCTTTGCCGGCGCCCAGATTCAGCTCGCGCTGCAGAAGTGCCGGCGAAGCGTAGTTGAACTGGGCGACCACGTTGACCGCCTCATGGTAGAGGCTGGCATTGTCGATCGGGGCGCCCACCAGGGTGGCCTTGGCGATTTCCTCCTCGGGCACGAACTCGCTGTGACCCTGGCGGGCCCAGAAGTCGATGATCGCGGAGATGTCGTCGTCGGAGGCAAATGCGCCTTGCACGCGCACGCTCTTGCCATGTTCGACCGAATTGAAGAGCATGTCGCCGCGGCCCATCAGCTTTTCGGCCCCGGACTGGTCCAGGATGGTGCGCGAATCGACTTGGCTGGAGACGGCGAAAGCCACCCGCGAGGGGAAGTTGGCCTTGATCAGGCCGGTGATTACATCAACCGACGGGCGCTGTGTGGCGATTACCAGGTGGATCCCGACCGCCCGCGCCAGTTGTGCCAGGCGGCAGATTGAGTGCTCGATCTCGGCCGGGGCGGTCATCATCAGGTCGGCCATCTCGTCGACCACGACCACCAGATAGGGGACGCGCTCAGATTCAGGGCGGTTCGGAAGGGAGTTGTAAGCGGCGATGTTGCGCCTACCGAAGTCGCGCAGCAGCCGGTAGCGGCGCGTCATTTCCTGTTGCACCCAGGCCAGCACCGGGACCGCTTCCGCCGGGGTGGAGACGACCGGCATCAGCAGATGCGGAACGGCGTTGAAGGGGACAAGTTCGACCATCTTGGGGTCAATCAAAACCATCCGCAGCTCGTCCGGCGTGTACTGGCAGAGCAGCGAGACCAGCAGCGAATTGATGAATACCGATTTGCCCGAACCGGTCGAACCGGCGATCAGGAGGTGCGGCATCCGCGCCAGCGAACGCACCTGGGCGTGATCGGCAACATCCTTGCCCAGCGCGATCTTGAGCGGTTCGGGGTTGTCGCGGAAATTGGGCGATTCGAGCAGTTCGCGCACCGTGACCACGCTGGGGTCGCGATTGGGTATTTCCAGGCCCACGAAGGGGCGCCCTGGAATCGGCGATTCGGTGCGCACGCTGCGCGCCGACAACGCCAGCGCCAGATCGTCGGCGTGGCGGTTGATATGGGTCACGCGGACGCCGGCCGCGGGCGCAATGCAGTACTGGGTCACGACCGGTCCGGGGATTGCCTCCACGACCCGCACATCGACCTTGAAATTGGCCAGGGTCCTTTCGATGATGGCGGCGTTCTCGGTGATCTCCTTATGCGAGACCCGCTCGCGCCGCATGGGGGCTTCAAGTAATTCCGGGGCGGGGCAGACCCAACCGGGTTGTTCAACGTCGATTTCCAGCGTCGCTGCCGCCGCGGCCAGATCGTTGCTGGCGGGCTGCTTGATGACCAGCTCCGGCGGTCCTTCATCGGCGACCGCCGGTGGCGGCGCGGCCTCGATTGGTTCGGCCTCGGCCGGGTCGAAGTCCTCGCTTGCCAGTTCGACGCCAAAGCGATCATTGAGCCAGTCGGCCATCGTTTGGCTGTGCCGTCCGGCGGACCTTCCGGCGGCGAGCGTCAGTGCTCCCAGGCGACCCAGTTGCGAACGCGCCCACGGCGTGGCCAGCAGCGCCCCACCGGCCAGTCCCAGCGCCAGTACCGCCAGCAGCGGCGCAGCCAGCGCGGTTGGCAGCACCCCCGTGAGGCGCAGTCCAAACCAGTCCCCGACCAATCCGCCGGCTCCACTGCCGTCGTCGGCCAAATCGGAGACCGATTCAAATGCCGCCAGGGCGACTATCAGGGCCAGGGTCAGGCTCACCTGCAGCACTCCGGCGACGTGACGCTGCAGCACGACCGCAATCGATCCGGCCACGCTCAGGATCAGCAGCAGCAGCATCGCCGGCACCGCCGCCCGCCCCAGGGTCAGTACAAATACGTCAGCCGGGAATCGGGCTACCGGGTGGTCGGGCAGGATCGGGAGCGCCAGGGCGGCGATTATCAGTACCGACGATGCGGCGGAGGCAATCGCTAACCAGGTACCGGCGCGGTCGGGGGTTGGGCGGCGGGCAGCCAGCTTGGCTTTGGCCAAAGCTTCGTTCTCCGGTTGGGGCGGTCAAATACCGTCAGGCCGCGGTCACGATCGCAATGATCCGTGGCCGCAGGCCAGTCTCGGCCTTTAGCTGCCTCCCGAGGAGCATTTTAACTTTTCCTTCGGCGGCATCGACATCGGCCAATGGCGTCGGGTCGTTGGCCAGCCGGTCGCCCAGACCGCCGGCGATGCGGTCAAGCACGCGGTCGGCATCGTCAAACAACCCCGCCCCGCGCACTTGCGGCCGACCCACCAGCCGGCCGCGGCGCAGGTCCATGCGGGCCGAGACCACCACCATCCCGGTGCGGGCCAGCTGGCGGCGCTGTCGCAGCGCCGCTTCGCCGACCGATACCCCTCTTGCGGCGCGGTGCACGTGGATGTAACGGGCCCGGCGCTGCGCGACCTGGGCGATCCGCTCGGAGCCAATCTCCAGCACCGCCCCGTCACCGGCAACCATGACCGCATCCTCCGGCAGTCCGGCCTCGATCGCGACCTGGGCCTGCAGAGCGAGGTGATGGTGGCCGCCGTGGACCGGGATAAAGTACTGCGGGCGCACGACCGAGAGCAGCGTGCGGGTGTCCTCGCGGGCCGCGTGACCGCTGACGTGAACCTGGCCCAGCTGGCCAAAGATCACGTTCGCGCCGCGCCGGAACAACTCTCCGACCATGCGCTGGACAGAGCGCTCATTGCCCGGCACGGTCGAGGCCGAAATCACGACCGTATCGCCCTCGTCGATTTCCAGCAGCGGGTGCCGGCCCTCGGCCAGGCGCGCCAGCGCCGAGCCCGGTTCGGCCTGGCTACCGGTGCAGACGACCGCCAGCTCTTCGTGCGGAACCTGGTCGATCAGCTTGGTCGGCAGCAGGTCGGCGGCGTCTATGTCGAGCAGGGCCAGATCGGCCGCCAGCGGCAGATTGCGTTCAAGCGAACGGCCTAGCAGGCAGACGCGCCGTCCGTACTGGTGCGCCAGATCGGCGATTTGTTGAACCCGGGCCAGATTGGAGGAGAAACTAGCAACGATAACGCGGCCGTATTCGGCCTGCGCGAAGACCTTGGCCAGACCATCATAAATGGACTGCTGCGAGGCCGTATGGCCGGGCACGTCGGCATTGGTCGAGTCTGCAAAAAGCGCCAGCACACCTTTCGCCCCCAGGTCGCCGAGCATCTGCAAGTCGGTCAGGTTGCCGTCGAGCGGTCGGTTGTCGAGCATGTAGTCGCCGGTGTGCACCAGCGTACCCGCAGGGGTGTGGATGGCGAACCCGAGCGCGTCCGGGATCGAATGGCAGACGTGGAAAGGGGTGACCGCAAAGCAGCCCGCCCGGGCGGTTCCGTGAACACGCAACCGGCGCAGGTCGGCACCATCGGCCAGACCGGCTTCCTCCAGGCGCGCATTCATCAGCGCCAGGGTCAGCGGTGAGCCATAAAGCGGAATCTGGTGTCGACGCAGCAGGTAGGGTGCGGCCCCGATGTGGTCTTCGTGGCCATGCGTGAAGAAGGCCGCGCGAAGGTTCGCGCCGACCTCGTCGAGCAGGTCCAGATCGGGCAGGATCAGGTCCACCCCGGGAGCGCGATCGTCCGGAAATAGCACGCCGCAGTCGATCAGGATCGCATCGCCCTGGCATTCCAGCAGCAGACAGTTGCGGCCCACGTCGCCGAGGCCGCCCAAAAAAGTCGCACGCACTTGGTGCGAGTTCGTATTCAAAAGATCAATCCCTTGGGGATAAGGCTATTGGTGGTTGCGCCGCGCTGGGCGCGGCGACAGTTGTGTGCCGGTCAATCAGAACAGCGAACGTTGCACCGGCGGGGGCGCTGTGGCCGATTCGGGGGGCGGCGCCTCATCGGGAGGCGGCGCCGCATCGGGAGGCTTCTCAAGAAACTGCTGCAGTCGCCGAAAGTCGGCGACGCAGGCACTGCGTAAGCCCGGATTGTGCAGCGCGGCGGCCGGGTGGTACATCGGCATCACGCTGATGGAACCGAAGCGCCGGATCTGGCCGTGCTCGGCCGAAATTCGGGCACCGGGCAGGAAACGCTGCAGGGCGTGGCGCCCCAACAGGACCAAGACCCGCGGCGCGATCGCGGCAATTTGGGCCTTGAGCCAGCCCGAGCAAGCGCTCACTTCCTGCGGCATTGGGTCGCGGTTGCCGGGCGGGCGGCACTTGACCACGTTGGTTATGAACACGTCCTCGCGTTGCAGGCCGATTTCAAGAAGCAATTCGCTCAAGAACCGGCCGGCCGGCCCCACGAAAGGTCGTCCCGATTCGTCTTCGCGCTGACCCGGCCCCTCGCCGATGAACATGATGTCGGCGGCGCGATTGCCCTCGCCGGGGACGGCATTGCGGCGCGATTGCGCCAACTCGCAGGCGGTGCATTCGACAATGGCCGCGGCGAGGCTTTCTACGGTCGCCGCGGGACCGGATTCGTCCAGGTCAGCTCACCCGCGCGAACAGGTACTGGTCAAGGCGCTGGGTGCGCGCAATCCCGGCCAATTCGGCGGCCAAGCCGGGTTCGTGATCGACCAGCGGCAGTCGCGGCCGGCCGACTCCGAAACCGACCGAGTTGAGCGCCGACTTCAGCGCTATGGGGCTGCTCCAACCGGCCGGGAACAGCGCCCGGACCAGCGGCAACATCTCCATATGCAGCGCGGCGGCGGTGGGAAGGTCGCCCTCCACGACCGCCTCCATCATGGTCTTTATCCGGCCCGACACCAGGTGCGAGGCGACCGAGACCACACCCGCGCAACCCAGCGCCATCATCGGCAGGGTGTCGCCGTCATTTCCCGAGTAAACCAGGAAGGCGGAGTCGGTAGTACGGATGATCTCAGCTATCTGATCCAGGTCGCCGCTGGCTTCCTTGATCGCAAATATGTTGTCGATCTCCGAGCAGCGCGCGACCGTGGATGCGGCGATATTAGTGACCGTGCGCGAGGGCACGTTGTAGAGCATGTTGGGCAGGTCGGTGCAGGCGGCAATCGCCGCAAAGTGCCGGTAGAGCCCCTCCTGCGGTGGCTTGTTGTAGTACGGGGCCACCTGCAGCAGCGCGTCCACGCCGCATTCGGCCGCCATCTGCGAGAGGTGGATGCTCTCGACGGTGTTGTAGCCACCGGTGCCGGCCATGATCTTGGCCCGCCCACCAGCGACGCGGACCGCTTCGCGATACAGGTCGGCGCGCTCGGGTTCGGTCAGCACCGGCGACTCGCCGGTCGTGCCGGAGACCAGCAGGGTTTCGTTGCCGGCCTCGATAAGCCCGTCGGCCAGCGCTGCGAAGGTGTCGATATCCACCGCGCCATCGTCGTCAAATGGCGTGATCATTGCGGTGATCAACCGTCCGAATTCCAACTTCACTACCAACCCCTCAACATGCACGTTACTTCTTCCCGAATTGCGCCGATTCTATGTCCCGGCGAACTCTTCGGCAGGGGCCGCGGGGACCAGCAAATTGCGCGCCAGAAGCTGCTCGGCAATCTGGACCGAATTGGTGGCCGCACCCTTGCGCAGATTGTCTGAGACCACCCACAGGCACAGCCCTTGATCGGTCGAAACATCGCGGCGTATACGCCCCACCCAGACGTAGTCGTTGCCGTCGGCGTCGAGCGCGGTCGGGTAACGCGGCGGCACGTCCAGCGGGGCATCGACAACCTGGACCCCGGGAGCGTTGGCGAGCAGCTCGCGGACCGCATCGACGTCCACCGGGTCAGTGAATTCGAGGTTTATCGATTCGGAATGGCCACGCGTTACCGGCACCCGAACGCAAGTGGCCGAAATCTTCAACTCCGGCCGCCGCATGATCTTGCGGGTTTCGGCCGCAATCTTCCATTCCTCACTGGTGTAGCCGTCCTCGGCGCGGAAAGTTTCCACCTCCGGGACCGCGTTCAGCGCTATCTGGCGCGGCAACACGTCTGCCCGCGGTGTGCGTCCGCCGCTGACGTCGGCCAGCTGCCGGGAGAGCTCGGCAACCGCGGCGGCACCGGCGCCAGAGACCGCTTGGTAGGTCGAGGCCACCACCCGCCGGATGGGAAAGGCGGCATCGATCGGAGCCAGCGCCATCACCATCTGGATCGTGGAGCAATTGGGGCAGGCGATGATGCCGCGGTGCCGGGCCAGTTCGTCGCCGTTTACCTCCGGGACCACGAGCGGCACCTCGGGTTCGTAGCGCCAGGCCGAACTCTTATCGATCACGGTCGCCCCGGCGGCCACCGCGTGCGGCGCAAACCAGCGCGCCACATCGCCGCCCGCCGCCGAAAAGACCAGATCGACATCTTCGAAAGAGTCTTCGCGCAGCTCTTCGACCGCGTAGTCCTCGCCGGCAAACGAAATCACTCGGCCAACCGAGCGCTCGCTGGCCAGTAGGCGCAGCTTGGCGATCGGGAACCGGCGCTCCGCCAAGATACCGAGCAATACGGTTCCAACCGCGCCGGTGGCGCCGACTACGGCCACGTTTGGTGTTCTCATCGCCTTCCCGGCCTTGATTGGAAGTGGTCCCGCCGGATCTGCGGCGGGCTCTGGAATTCGGATTCGGTCATCGCAGTCCCGTCTAGTCCAGCAGGTTCTCCAGGCCGGTCACCAGCCCCTTAAGGGAGCGCACCCGGCGCACTGCCAACAGCACTCCGGGCATGAACGATTCACGGCTGATCGAATCATGGCGCAGAGTCAGGGTCTGGCCGGTACCGCCAAATATCACTTCTTGATGGGCCACCAGTCCCGGTAATCGCACCGAGTGAACTTTGACTCCGGCCGCATTGCCGCCGCGGACACCGTCGAGCGCAAATTTCTCAGTTCCCACGTGGCGTGTGCTTCCGCCGGCGGCTTCAGCAATCAGGCGCGCCGTCGCCAGCGCGGTCCCCGAGGGGGCGTCGATCTTCTGGTCATGGTGAAGTTCGATCACTTCCACGGTATCGAAGTAGCGTGCCGCCAGCGCGCACATCTGCATCTGCAGGACCGCGCCGATGGCAAAGTTCGGGGCCAGAAATCCCCCGATCCCGGCCGCTTCAATAGCCGCGCCAAGAGCATTGATGTCTTTACCGGAAAACCCGGTCGTGCCAACCACCGGGCTGACTCCGGCGGCGGCAGCTTCAAGCAGGTGGCCAGGGCCGGCGGCGGCATTGGTGAAATCGACCACCACCGCAGCGCCGGATGCCCCCAGCACGCTCTTTAGGTGGCTACCGCGGCGGCGCCCGCCAATCTGGGGTGCCAGATCGTCCGGGATCGGCGCCAGGTCGCACAGCCCCGCCAACTCCAGGTCGCCGGCGGCCGCCACTGCGGCGACCACCTCACGGCCGACCTTACCGGCGGCGCCGGATACAACGACCTTTGTCAATCCATGAATTCCCAATCGGGCTCGCGCCCACCGCCTTGACCGCCGTCGCGTTCACGACCGCGGTTGCGCCCGCGGTCATCGTCCGCGTTGTCGCGTCGTGGTGGACGATTGCCGTCAAAGTCGCGGGGGCGTCCCCGCCCGCGGCCTCGAAAACCACCATCGCCACGTTCCTCGCGGAAGCCGCCACGGTCAGAATCGCGGTCGCGTCGCGGGCCGCCGCGCCGGAAGCCGCCACGGTCGCCACCACGGTCGCGGTCGCCACCACGGTCGCGGTCGCCACCGCCACGGAAGCCGCCACGGTCGCCGCCACGGTCGCGGTCGCCACCGCCACGGAAGCCGCCACGGTCGCGGTCGCCACCGCCACGGAAGCCGCCACGGTCACGTCCGCCACCGCCACGGAAGCCGCCACGGTCGCCACCACGGTCGCGGTCGCCACCGCCACGGAAGCCGCCACGGTCACGTCCGCCGTTGCGTCGGCCACCACGGTCGCCACCGCCACTGCGGCGCGGCCGGTAGCCTTCGTAGTCGTCGCCCATCAGCACTGCTTTGCGCGACAGGTTGATACGGCCGAGATCGTCGATCTCGATCACTTTGGCCTCGATCACTTCGCCAACCGAAACCTCATCCTCGACTTCGCCGACACGGTAGTCGGCCAGTTCGGATATGTGGATCATGCCCTGTTTGCCGGGCGCGAATTCGATGAATGCGCCGAACGGCAGGATTCGCTCCACCGGTCCCGAGACAACCCGCCCGAGCTCGATGTCGCCGATGATGTCGCGGATCATTGCAATCGTCTTGGCGGCCTGCTCACGATCCGGGGCGGCAACCGTGAGGGTGCCGTCCTCGGCGATATCGATCGAGGCGCCAGTGATTTCCTCGAGTTTGCGGATCACCTTGCCGCCGGGTCCGATGACCTCGCCGATCTTGGACGGGTCGATCTTGTGGATCTCGATCTTGGGCGCCCAAGTGTTCACGTTATCGCGGGGCTGGTTGATAGCGCCCTGCATCACTTCCAGGATCTGCATCCGTGCCTCGCGCGCCTGCGCTAGGACCGGACCAATGATCGAGAGTGGGATGTGGTCGAGCTTGATGTCCAGCTGGATCGCGGTAACTCCGTCCGCCGAACCGGCAACTTTAAAGTCCATGTCGCCGAAGTGATCTTCGGCTCCCTGGATGTCGGTAAGGATTTCGTAGCGACCGTCGCCATCGGATATGAGTCCGACTGAAATCCCAGTGACCGGTGCCTTCAGCGGCACGCCGGCGTCCATAAGCGCCAGCGAAGACGCCGTGGTGGCGGCCATCGAGGTCGAACCGTTCGAGGACAGGATCTCCGAAACGGTTCGGATCACGTAGGGGAATTCGGTCTCGTTGGGAAGCACCGGCGTGATCGCGCGCTCGGCCAGGTAGCCGTGCCCGATCTCGCGCCGCCTGGGGCCGCGCAGCGGGTAGGCCTCGCCGGAAGCAAACGGCGGCATGTAGTAGTGGTGCATGTAGCGCTTGGACTCCTCCCAGTCGAGGTTGTCCAGGCCGATGCGTTGCACCGAACGGGCGTTGCCCAGGGTCACGATATTCAGGCACTGGGTCAGGCCGCGCTGGAACAATCCGGTCCCATGCACCCGCGGCAGGACTCCAACCTCGGCCGAGAGTTCACGCAGTTGGTCCGGCGATCGTCCATCGGGGCGCAGTTGGTCGTCGAGGATGGCCGCTCGCGTGGCCGTCTTCAATGCGGCTTCGAATCCAACCGCAACCGCCTCGGATTCAAGGTCCGAATCCTCAAGCGCGGACTCGCGGGCGGCCGCAATCGCCTCGCCCCGGTCGGGCTCTTCGGTGATTCGCACCGCCGCCGCCAGCTCGGATCCGACCGCTGCCGTCACCGCTTCTTCGGCGTCAGGATAGACGCCGGCGATGATCGGTTCGGCCTTCTCGGTTCCGCAAAGCCCTCGCAGCTCCTCCTGGAGCGCGATCAACTCCTGGTTGTGCTCGTGGCCGAACTCGATCGCGGCCTCGACCTGGTCTTCCGGCAGCTGCGCAGCAGCGGCCTCGATCATGACCACGCCTTTGGCGGTCGAAGCCACCACGAGGTCGAGGGCGGGGTTCTCGGCGATGAAGGAACGCGTCGGGTTGACGACGAAGTTCTCGCCGTCGTAGCCGACCCGGACCGTTCCCACCGGGCCACCGAAGGGAATGCGCGAGATGTGCAGGGCGGTGCTGGCGGCAACCAGCCCGAGCACGTCGGCCTCATTGTCCTTGTCCGAGGCCAGCAGCGTGTTGATCACCTGGACGTCGTTGCGCATGCCCTTGGGAAAGAGCGGACGCAGCGGTCGGTCGGTGAGGCGCGCGGTCAGGGTGGCGCTATCGGGCGGACGGCCCTCGCGGCGCAGCACTGAACCGGGTATGTGGCCGACCGAATAGGATCTCTCCTCGAAATCGCAGGTCAGCGGGAAAAAGTCGAGGCCCTCGCGCGGGCTGTTTTTCATGCAGGCCGTGCTAAGCAGGCGCAGATCGCCATAGCTGAGCAGGATTGCACCGTCGGCCTGCAGCGCCAGCTGGCCGGTTTCGAGGCGGAGTTCCTTGCCGCCGATATTTATTTCAACTTGATGTTTCAAAGCACTCTTCTCAGAATTTGTAGTTTGCTTCAGTTCTTGTTCGGATCCAGACCGTCCCCTCGGGGCCGGCCGGCAAGTCCGCACGATTGCCTGCTTTCAAAATGGGTTGGGCCGATTCGGTCGCTTCGGGATCCGGAGCAGTGCGGAACATGTTTTTGCGGTTTACTTGGCGGGGCTGCCTCAGGCTTTCGTTTAGGGCCGCCACGAGCGGCGGCAAATATGGATGGGTTCGCAAAGAGGATTGGGGCGGGCGCTAGGCAGGTGCCGGCACGGTGTTTTCGGACCGGTCGGCAATGGGGCGCGCCGAAGGGGCTTCGGGTTTGACGTTTCCAATTTCGTTTAGGAGAAATATCCGTCCCGGCGGGACGTTCTTATCGGCGCAACTCCAGCGTGGCCACGACTTTGCTATAGCGGTCGGGGTTCTTGTCTCGCAGGTATCTGAGCAGCGATCCGCGTTTGCCGACCAGCTTTAACAGGCCGCGCCGCGAATGGTGATCATGCTTGTGCGCCCGCAAGTGCTCGGTCAGATGCACGATGCGGGTAGTTATGACACCGATCTGGACTTCAGTCGAACCGGTGTCGAACTCATGATTTTGCAGGGTTTGGATGGCATCCTGCTTGCTGCCGGTGTAAGGCAAGCGTGTTCCTCTAACGCGTACTGTTGCTGTGCCGGTTCTGGGCTCCGCCTAGAGTCGACTTGATTTTCTGAGTCAGGCGGGGACGGTACTGGGACCGTTCGCCGAAATTATAGAAAGATGTTGGTTCTCCGCCGTTGGCTGCATTTGGCGGCCGACGGTTGCCAGAATTGCGGCGGTGGCTGACTGCCGCCCCCACCCCTCAAAGGTTTCACTCCCCGCTATGAGCTCGCGTCGCCGTCGCCGTCGCAACGCCTCGGAAGCCGCTCCCTCGGAGACGCCGCGCCGGCCTGGGCCGGCCGCGCCCAAGCAGGCATTCAATCCGTTCCGGCAGAAGCGGTTCCTTTTCCTAGCGGTTCTGATGGTTGTGATGCTGCCATTTGAGTTCATGGCGTTGAACGCTTTGCTGGAGGCCCCGCCCGGGGCTACCTACGACACGGTGCCGGCGCTGGTCGTTGCGCCCGGCAGCATGCACGACCCCTATCTGACGATTCCGCCTACATCCGGGGCGCGCGCCGGAACCGCGCCGGAACCGGGTGTCTATGCATCCGAGCTCTCCAACCTGCAACAGGTTGCGGCGTTGGCCGAGGGCGCAGTCCTGGTCCAATACAGCTGTTCTCCCGAAGCAACCATCTGCGCGCAGATGATCGGGCAGCTCGAAGAGATCGTCGACGAATATCCCGACCTGCCCGTCATCCTGGCCCCCTACCGGGCCGCCGCCACCGCCCACATCAACCTCAGCGCCTGGGGGATCCTGCTGCGACTCAATCAGGTCGACGCCGAGCAGGTGCGCGAGTTCATAACCGCCTGGGCTGGGGCCGAAATCGACCCGGATGGCTAGCCGCCAGCAGGCAGGCGAGCGCTGATGGCTGAGCTAGGGGCACCGGCCTGGATCACATCCGGAGTGCTGGCGGGTCTGGTGGTACTGTTTGCGTCCGAAAAGTTTCGCCCCGACATAGTGGCGGTGCTGGGCCTGGTGGTGCTGGCCGGCGCCGGCATCATCGACGTCACTTCGGCCCTTACCGGTTTCGCGCACCCGGCGGTGGTGACGGTGGTGGCGTTCTTCATCCTCTCTTCGGCCATAGCCGATGCCGGCGTTCCGCAGGCGATCGCGCGAGGCCTGTTTCGGATCTCCGGTTCTTCACAGAGCGTCCTGACGCTGCTGATCATGTCCACCGTGGGGGTTATGTCGGCCTTCATCAACAACATCGCCGCCAGCCTGATCCTGCTGCCGGCGGTGAACCGGCTCGCGCGCACCGCCCGCATCTCGGCCCTAAAGCTGATGATGCCGCTCTCGTTCGGCTCGCTCCTGGGCGGCCTGGCCACCCTGATCGGGACGCCGCCCAACATCATCGCTGCCGACCTGCTGGCCGAAGCCGGCGCCGGACGCCTGAGAATGTTCGATTTCGCCCCCACCGGGCTGGCGGTGATGGCAACCGGCATGATCTATTTCCTGCTTGTCGGCCGACGCCTGCTGCCCGATCGCCCGGCCCAGGGCGAGACTGCACTGGTTGAACAGGCCCGCGACTTTTTGTTTCAGCTGCAGGTCACAGGCCGGTTTCCGGACCCGGGTGCTACGCTGCTGGAACTTGCCTGGCGCGGCCAGTACAACATCTCGGTGCTGGAAATCCGCCGCAGCGGCCGGCGCCTGCGCACGATCTCGCCGCGCGACCACATCTACATCGGCGACACCCTGATCATTTCCGGCGCGTACGACGACGTGATACGGTTGGCCCGGACCGACGGGATTGAACACGGCCGCCCGGCGGGCGGTCCGCTGAACCACGACGAGACCACCGTGGTATCCGAACTGGTTGCCACGCCCTGGTTCGAATCAAACGCCAACTCCCTCACCGACTATGCGTTCGGGAGCCGCTACGGCGGCGTGGTGCTGGGAATCTGGCGGCACGGCCGGCGCCTGACCACCAACCTGGCGCGGACCCGAATCCGCACCGGCGACGTTTTGCTGGTGCAGTTGCCGCGCGACGGTCTGAGCGCGCTCGCCAGCGACGACCATTTCCTGCTGATGCGGCAGCGTACCGACCACCTGGAGAAGATCAAGCCCAGCGCCTTGCGGGCGTTGGTGGTCCTGGTCGGAGTGGTAACCGTAGCGGCCCTGGGCCTGACCCACATAGCGGTCGCGGTACTGGGTGGAATCCTGGCGCTACTGGCGCTGCGGGTGATCTCCTCGCAGCGCCTGTACGAGGCGATCGACTGGCGACTACCGGTGCTGATCGGGGCCATGATCCCGATCGGTGGGGCCATGCAATCGACCGGCGTGGCCGGGGCAGTGGCCGACCAGATCGCCAGCTTTGCCGCCGGGGCCGGGCCCTACGCGCTGGTGGCGGTAATTTTCGTGACCACCGCAGTCCTCACCCAGGCGGTCGCCAACGCCTCGGCGGTGGTGATCATGGCGCCGATCGCGCTCGAGCTCTCATCGCCGGACCTGGGTGTTTCGGCGACCGGCCTGATGATCACGGTGGCGGTGGCAGCTTCGACCGCGTTCATTACCCCGTTCGGACACCAGGCGAACCTGCTTGTCTACAACGCCGGCGGCTACCGGTACCTCGAATTCACCCGTGTCGGCCTGCCGCTGACGCTGCTGGTGATGGGGGTCACGGTATTGATGGTGCAGTGGGTCTGGCCGGTATGAGTCTGGACCTGGGGGTCCGCGGTCAGCCGGCGGCGGTGCGCCTGCTCGAAGTGATGATGGCCAACCAGCGCCTGCCGCATGCGCTGCTGTTCACCGGTCCGCCGCATTCGGGCAAGGCGACGCTGATGCGGGGCCTGGCGGCCCACCTGAACTGTGCTGCGGCTGGCCCCGGCGGACCTTGCCGGAGCTGCCCCAGTTGCCGGCGGATCGCCGACGACGCCGACTTCGACGTCCGCAGCATCGACGTCTTGGAGGGCCACGGCCGCGTCCAGATCGAGCAGGTGCGTGAATTCGAGCGGCGCGTGTCCCTTACCGCAGTAGGCGGCAGGCTAAAGATCGGCCTGTTTCCCAGTGCTCACCTGCTAACCGAGAACGCCGCCAACGCCTTGCTCAAGACGCTCGAACAGCCGCCCCCGCACACCCTGATCATGCTGGCCGCCCCCGACAGCGACGCGGTGCTGGCCACGGTGGCCTCGCGTTGCTCGCGCCTGCGCCTTTACCCGCTTGCGCCCGACGCCCTGCGCACCCTCGTGGTCGAACGCACCGGCGCTTCCGGAGAGGACCTGGAGCTGGCCTTAAGGCACGCCTTCGGACGCCCCGGTTGGGCGATCGGTATCCTTTCCGAACCCGGTCGCGTCACCGAGTTTGCGCGCCAGATCGATCTGATGCTGGCGGCCATTGAGCCCGGCAGCGACGACCCCGGCCGCCTCGAGGCGGCCGCCGACGTGGCCACCAGCGGGCGCAGTGCCGCCGAGCGGCGACAGCACGCAATCGACCTGCTCGAATGGCTGGAACTGGCGCTGGCGGCCCGGCGGCGCCCGGAGCGCCTGCGATCCTGGGCCGCTGATGCGGCGATCGTCCGCGCCGGCCTGGCGCGGCTGCACGGCAACGCCATGGTGCGGCCCGCGGTCGAAGCGGTGTTTCTGGCGCTCGGCCGCTCCGAGCGTTCCGTCGATCCTGCCGGCGCCAACATCTAAACTCGAAGCACGACCTTCAACTACCGGGCGCCGCGCCGGCGGCGCAGTGCGCCCGAGAGATCTTCTCCGACTCCAGTTCCCCGTGCAATTCCCAGATAGACGGCGGCCGTCATGCCGACGGTGATCGGCGTGCGCTTTAGGACCGCCGGCCGGCTCTACTACTACGATCCGGACGGTATCGATTTCCAGGTCGAGGAGCTGGCCTTGGTCGAGGCCGGCAACCGCACCGAACTGGGCCGGGTGATCCTGTCGCCAACCGAGATTGACGACAACGAACTTCGCGGACCGCTCAAAAAGGTGATCCGCCGCGCCAGCGAGGACGACCGTACTCAGGCCGAGGCACAGAGCGAGCGCGCCGCCCAGGCAATGGCCGAGTTCGCGGAATTGGTCAAGGAGCGCAATCTCCCGATCTCACCGCTCAAGGCCGGTTGGAGTTTTGACAAGTCCACGCTGACTTTCAACATCGCCACCAGCGGCCCGGTCGAATACTCGGATCTGGCGGCCGAACTGGCCGGCCGCTTCCACGCGCGGATCGAACTGCGCCAGGTGGGAGCGCGCGAACGCGCCGCCCTGGTAGACGGACTCGGCCGCTGTGGCCTTTCGCTCTGCTGCTCTTCATGGCTGACCGAGCCGGGCAACGTAACCGTGCGCATGGCGAAGAGCCAAAATCTGCCGCTCAATCCGGCCAAGATCTCCGGCGTCTGCGGACGGCTGCTCTGCTGCCTGCGCTACGAGCACGAGATGTACGTGGCCGGAACCGTCCCGCAGCACGAACCACCGGATCGCATCGGGATGCCGGACCTGTTCCTTGGCAGTACGCCGCTTCCGGATCCGGCCACGGCCGTAGAAGCTGAGCCGGAATCGCCGTCCGCGACCGAACCGGGTAGCCGCCGACGCCGTCCGCAGCCGCGTCGGCGCCGCCGACGCCGACGCGGCCAGCGTCCGCGCTAGGACCCTTCATGGCCGCGCCCGGCATGCGGAGCCCCTCGCGGCCTGAGATCTCACCCGCCCGGCAACGGATGCGGCGGCGGATCGACCGCCGGCAGACGCTCGCGTTCATCATCGCCGCCGGGTTCGGTCTGGTGCTGTTGATCTTTCTGCTGCGGCAATCGCCGGCCGAATCGATCGAGAGCGCGGCGCCGGTTCCGACGCCGGCGGCGGCGCCAGCGCCAGCTCCAACCCGCACCGCGACTCAGACCCTGACCCCCATTCCCACACCTACCACCACCCCCACCCCCACCGTTACCCCGACCCCGGCCCCGGAGCCGGAGCCGGTCGCTCCCGAGCCGACCCCGACCTCGGAGCTACCCGAGATTCCGCCCGGACACGCCGCCGTCAACGCCGATGTGGGCCTAAACGTTCGCAGCGAACCCGGATTTGCAGGGGCGGTGCTGCGGGTTCTGCCGGATCGCACCGTCGTGGCCCTAACCGGGCTCACCCAGGACGATGACTCCGGCACCTGGCATGAACTGGCCGAGGAGGGCGCCGGCTGGGTGCTGGGAACCTATCTGCGCTTTGCGGCGGCCGATGCCCCGACCACCGAGGTATCCGCGGGCAATTAGACTTTTGGCGCCGGTGCATCCGGGCCCCGCCCGCCTCAAAGGCCACCCGATCCCGGATCGCATTCCCGCCCCCTTAGCTCCCCTTGCCATGTCTTCCCGCCCGCTCTATTACGAGGACGCCTATCGCCGTGAATTTGAGGCCGTCGTCGTGGCGACCGACGGTCCGGCGGTGTTTCTGGATCAGACCTGCTTCTACCCGCGCGGCGGCGGCCAGCCCGGCGATACCGGGGAACTGGAAATCGGCCGCGCCTGGACGGCGGTTGCGCCGGCAGCGAGGGTTAAGGGCCAGATCGCGCATGTCATCGAGGGCGAACTCCCGGTGCCGGGAACCCGGCTGCGCGGCCGCATTGACTGGCAAAAACGCTTCCGATTGATGCGCTTGCATACCGCCCTGCATGTGCTCTCGCAGGTGGTGTTTGCCGAGTACGGCGCCCAGGTCACCGGCGCCAACATCGCCGATGACGGACAAAAGGCAAGGATGGACTTTGCCCTAGAAGGCAAGCGGATCGCCGACCTGCTTGAAGACTTGGAATGCGCCACCAACGCCCTGCTTGCCAAGGCCGCGCCGGTCAAGACCTACGAACTGCCGCGGGCCGAAGCCTTCCAGATCCCGGATCTGATCCGCAGCCACATCAACCTGCTTCCCGAATCGATCACCCGGGTGCGGATCGTTGAAATCGTCGCAATCGACCTGCAGGCCGACGGTGGCACGCATGTGTCCTCGACCGACCAGGTCGGAGCCGTGAAGATCATCGGCGGGTCCAACAAGGGCCGCATCAACCGGCGCGTCGAGATCGCGCTGGCCGGCTGACATGCCATCGCTTTTCAAGCGTCCGCCGACGCAGCCCGATCTGCCGGCGATCGAGGAGAGGATCCTCGGTTTCTGGGAAGACAGCCAGATATTTACCAAGCTGCGCGCGCAGAACCAGGGCGGTCCGCGCCACTCGTTCATCGACGGGCCCATCACCGCCAACAACCCGATGGGCGTCCACCATGCGTGGGGCCGGACCTACAAAGACGCCTACACCCGCTATCGAGCCATGCGTGGATTCGATCAGCGCTACCAGAACGGCTTTGACTGCCAGGGCCTGTGGGTGGAGGTCGAGGTCGAGCGCGATCTGGGGCTAAATTCCAAGCGCGAAATCGAAGAATTCGGGCTCGATCGCTTCTCGCGCGCCTGCGCTGACCGGGTCAACCGGTTCGGCGAGCGCATCACCAACCAGTCCAAGCGGTTGGGCATGTGGATGGACTGGACCGACTCGTATTACACGCACTCGGACAGCAACATCGAGCACATCTGGCACTTCCTAAAGACGTGCAATGCGAACGGCTGGCTGCGCCGCGGTCACCGGGTCATGCCCTGGTGCACGCGCTGCGGTACCTCGCTGTCCCAGCACGAACTGCTCGGCACCGATACCTACCAGGAACTGACCCACACTGCCGTCACCCTGCGCCTGCCGCTGGTGGAGCGACCCGGAGATCACCTGCTGGTCTGGACGACGACGCCTTGGACGCTGGCCGGCAACGTCGCCTGCGCAGTGGCGCCAGAACTCGAATACGTGCGCGTGCGCGGCGATGGCGGGCGCATCTACATCCTCTCGCGCGGGACCCTGCACCGGGTCCTGGGCGAGGACGCCGAAATTCTCGACTCCTTCCCCGGCAGGGAGCTGCTGGGGCTTACCTACCGCGGACCCTGGGACGAGCTGGCGCCGCAGCTCACCGTACCGCGGCGGATCGTGGCCTGGGAAGAAGTGGCCGAGGCCGAGGGAACCGGGATTGTGCACATCGCTCCCGGTTCGGGGGCCGAGGACTTCGAGCTGGGCCAGGAAGAAGGCCTGCCGGCGCTGTCGATCATCGACGGCGAGGGCGTGTATCGGCCCGAGTTCGGCGGGCTGGCGGGGCGGGCGGTGGCCGGCGCCAACGACTTCATCCTTGCCCGTCTGCGCGACAAGGGCCTGCTGTTGGAAGCCGCCGACCACGCCCACCGCTACCCGGTGTGCTGGCGCTGCAAACAGGAAATCGTCTTCAACCTGGTCGACGAGTGGTTCATCTCCTGTGACGAGATCCGACCGCGCATGATCAAGGCCGCCGCAAGCGTCAATTGGATCCCCGAGTCGGCCGGCCTGCGGATGCGCGACTGGCTCGAGAACATGGGCGACTGGGCGATTTCGCGTAAGCGCTATTGGGGACTTCCGCTGCCCATCTACGAATGCCCGGCTTGCCGCGAGACCACCGTGATCGGCTCGGTGGCCGAGCTGCGCGAACGGGCCGTC
The DNA here is from genome assembly GCA_965217845.1 of Chloroflexota bacterium. Classification (GTDB taxonomy): domain Bacteria; phylum Chloroflexota; class UBA11872; order UBA11872; family VXNJ01; genus VXNJ01. Next base: position 584,997 of record OZ244573.1, on the reverse strand, counting down.
GATCCGGCAAAGGTCGACGAGCTGCCGGAACTGCACCGGCCCTGGATAGACGATGTGGCAATCAGATGCGGCTGCGGACAGCGGGCCGAGCGCGTGCCGGAGGTGGGCGATTGCTGGCTCGACGCCGGAATCGTGCCGTTTTCGACGCTCGATTACCTCGGCCAGGACCAGTCCGATCCCGATTCGACCTGGAACCGCTGGTTCCCGGCCGATTTCATCACCGAGATGCGCGAGCAGGTTCGGTTGTGGTTCTACTCGATGCTCTTTATGAGCGTGGCCATCCGCGACCGCGCCCCGTACGAGTCCTGTTTCGTGTACGAAAAGGTCATGGACGACAAGGGCCAGGCCATGCACCGCTCGTTCGGCAACGCGATCGGCTTCGACGAAGCCGTCGACAAGATGGGCGCCGACGTGATGCGCTGGATGTACGTGGGTACCAATCCCAATTCCAACGTCCGCTTCGGTTACGGCCCCGGCCGCGCAGTTGTACGGCGCTTCCTGACCCTATGGAACATCTACGGTTTCTTCCTCACCTACGCTGAACTTGATGGATTCGACCCGACCGCGCCGGCGCCTCCGGTCAGCGAGCGGCCCGTCCTGGACCGCTGGATCCTCTCGCGCCTGGGCTCGCTGCAACGGCAGGCCGAGCAAGCCTACGAGAGCTATTGGGTCTACCCCCTGGTGGGTCAGCTGGAGCGGTTCTGGGATGACGTCTCGAACTGGTACGTGCGCCTCTGCCGGCGACGCTTTTGGAAATCGCAGGCCGATGCCGACAAGGCCGCCGCCTACGCAACCCTCTACCAGGTTCTGGGCGGAATCGCGCGCCTGATGGGCCCGCTGGCGCCATTCCTGGCCGAGGAGCTTTACCAGAGTTTGGAGGCGCCGCTGCCGGGTGCGCCCGAGAGCCTGTTTCTATGCCCATGGCCAACTCCCGACGAACATGCCATCGATGCCGACCTTGAATCCGAATTCGAGATCGTGCGCGCGGTGATTTCGCTGGGCCGGGCGGCGCGGGCCCAATCGGGGCTCAAGAACCGCCAGCCGCTGGCCGAACTGGTCGTGGGCACGGCCGATTCGGCGCGGCGCGCGGCGGTGCAGCGGCACCGCGACCTGATCCTGGCCGAGGTCAACGTCAAATCGCTGCGTCTGGCCGATTCCAGCTCCACCCTGCTCACATTTGTCCTAAAACCCAACTTCCGCAACCTGGGCCCGCGCTTCGGACGCTCGGTCAACGCCGTCGCGAGGGCGATTGCCACTCTCGACGCCGCCGCGGTCGCCGCACGCCTGGAGTCCGGTCAAACCTTCGCGATCGATCTTGACGGGCACACCGAAGAGCTCTCCGACCAGGACTTGATCGTGCGCTACGAGGGCATCACCGGCCTGGCGGTGGCGGTGGACTCGCAACTGGCGGTTGGGCTGGCGACCGAGCTTGACCCGGCGCTGGAGCTCGAGGGCCTGGCCCGTGAACTGGTGCATGCCATACAGGGCGTGCGCCGCGATGCCGATTTTGAGATCGCCGATCGGATCGCCCTGGCAGTTGACGGTCCGGGCCTGGAAGATCTGCTGGCCGCGCACGCCAGCACGATCGCCGGTGAGGTTCTGGCGCCAATGGTGCACTTGGGCCGACTAGAGCACGCCGAGGCCAGCGGCCGGCTCAAGATCGGCGCAAACGTCTACTCGATCGAGCTGGAGCGCCAGGAGCCCGGTTGAGCGGCGGCGCCTGAAACATTGCCGCCCGATGGCGGCAGAAATGAAAAACCCCGCCGCCCCGATCTTGGACCGACGGGGTTTTTGGGCTTGTTTAGGACCGCGCCCTAGGACACGGCCGCGCCCGGCTCAGACTAGGCATCGTAGTACTTGAAGAACTCCCACGGGGTGGGCCGCAGGCGGTGCTCGGCGACTTCCTCGACGCGCTTGTACTCGAGCCAGGTGTCGATCACGTCGGGGGTGAAGACCCCGCCCACCAACAGGAATTCGTGGTCGGCCTCAAGGGCGTCGAGCGCTTCCTCCAGCGATCCCGGAACCGAGGCGATCTTGGCCAACTCGGCGGCCGGCAGTTCATAGATGTCCTCATCCACCGGGTCCGGCGGCTCGATCTGGTTGGCGACGCCGTCGAGTCCGGCCATCAGCATGGCCGCAAACGCCAAGTAGGGGTTGGCGGTGGGATCGGGGGAGCGGAATTCGACCCGGCGCGCGGCGGGCGAGGGTGAATAGGTCGGGATGCGCACGCAAGCGGAGCGGTTGCGTTGCGAATAGACCAGATTCACGGGCGCCTCGAATCCGGGCACCAGGCGCTTGTAGGAGTTGGTGGTGGGGGCGCAGAACGCCAGCAGCGCGTCAGCGTGCTTGAGCAGTCCGCCGACGTACCAGCGAGCGGTGTCAGAGAGCATGCCGTACTTCTCAGGGCCACCGTAGAAGAGCGGTACCCCGTCCTTCCAGAGACTCTGATGGCAGTGCATGCCGGACCCGTTGTCGCCCAGCACCGGTTTGGGCATGAAGGTCACGGTGTGGCCACGGAGGCGGGCGACGTTTTTGATGATGTACTTGTACGCCATCATGTTGTCGGCTTGCTCGACCAGCGGACCGTACTTGAGGTCTATCTCGGCCTGGCCGGCGGTGGCCACCTCGTGGTGGTGGACCTCGATGTCGATGCCGATCCCCAGCAGCGCCGTGACCATCGCCGAGCGCAGGTCCTGTTGCGAGTCGTTGGGGGGGACTGGGAAATAGCCCTCTTTGTGGCGCGGGCGGTGGCCCAGGTTGTCGTCCGGGCGGCCTGAATTCCAGATCCCCTCGACCGAATCTACGGTGTAGAAGCAGCCGTTGGCGGACTCATCATAGCTGACGTGGTCAAAGATGAAGAACTCGGCTTCCGGGCCCCAGAAACTGGAGTCGGCGATGCCGGTGCCGGCCAGGTGGGCGGCCGCCTTGGTGGCGATATTGCGCGGGTCGCGCGAGTAGCGCTCGCGCGTCAACGGGTCCTCGATGTCGCAAGTCATTACCAGCGTTGGGGCCTCGAGAATCGGGTCCACGAACGCGGTTGACGGGTCCGGGATCACCAGCATGTCGGACTCGTTGATCGCCTGGAAGCCGCGCACGCTGGAGCCGTCAAAACCGGCGCCGTCGGCAAACAGGTCCTCGTCCAGGTAGCTGATCGGCATCGAGAAGTGCTGCCAGGTTCCCGGCAGGTCGGTAAAGCGCAGATCTACAAACCGGCAGTCGGCATCGCGCGCCATGCGCAACACCCTTTGGATCTGTTCAGAACGATCGCTCATGAATTGTTTGCCTTTCTTTGCCCATGCGGCGGCAAAACAAAAAACCTCGCGACCGTCCATGTCGCGAGGCTCGAAACAGTTGAGCCCGACCGGCTTTCGTCACTGAAGGCGCGGTCGGCGTGGTTCTTTCCGGATAAAGTTTACGCCACCGCCGCCCCTTTTAGCCTGCCGTTACTGCAGGTTTGAAAGGACCATGGCGATCACAACGATCACGAAGATCGCCACCGCCCAGAAGGTCCAGGGCAGGCCCAGAATCTCGCTCTGCGAGATCTGCGGCACGCGCGTGGGAGCGGGGCGTCGGCTGCTGCGGCTACCTGAGCGGGCGGGGCGCTGGGCGCGCTCGCGCAGACGCCGCAGGTTTTCCGAAATCGCGGGTTCAAAGCGGCTGGGTTCATCCCCCGAGGATTCTTCGCTTTCCTCGGACGTCGGCGCAGCCTGGCCCTCGCGCGGGAGCTTGGCGCCGCAATTGATACAAAGCCAGGCGCCGCTGGTGTTTTCGTGATCGCAGTCAGGGCATTGCATTTAGGGATTACCGGTCTGTGCGCGCGGTCTGTAGACGGCCATAACCGTCCAACTATCAACTTTAAGACTTTAGTGCCGTGGCGGCTGCGGACACCCAAGCTGCTAACATTTGGCCACCTAGCAAAAGCGGTGGCGGCAGGGCGCGGTCGACGAAGCAGTCCCGCTCCCCTCCCATCTACGAATCGGAGCGCCGCCGTCTACACGCCCAGCCCGTGTAGGTCGGGTCAAGACGACCCGAGGCCCCGAACCCATTCGGGAGAACCGCCGCAAGCGGTTCACAGGCCAAGTTTGTGCCTTAAAGATCCCCGCCCGGCAGCCCGCGCTAGCGCGGCGGCGTCCAAGCCAACTGCCTGGCACAAACGCGATTGCCAAACCAGATGAATTGCCTGGAGGGCAATCGCATTCATCGCGGCCGGCGGCCGCGCAATCTTCGGATTTGAGAGGAGACGAATGAAAAAAATTGAGGCCATCATGCGCCACGAGGTGCTAGAACCGCTTCGTGATGCGCTCGATAAGGCCGGATTCCACGGCATGAGCGTGAGCGAGGTGCGAGGCGCCGGATCGCAGCGGGGGTACACCGAAACCTACCGCGGCGTGCGCGCGTCGATCGTATTTCGGCCCAAGATCAAGCTCGAAATCATCCTCCTCGAGGAAAACGTCGACCAACTGGTGGCGCTGATTTGCGAACACGCCTACACCGGCGAGGTCGGCGACGGCAAGATCTTCATCTTGCCGATCGAGGACGTCGTCCGCATCCGCACCCAGCAACGGGGCAGGGAGGCCCTATGACCGCCGTAGCTTCCGCACGCGCCCTGGCGCTGCGCCCACCGCTTAGTTACCTCTTCTCGGCCCGCTACCTGTTTGCGCTGGCCGGGGCGATCCTGGCCGCGCTGTTGTTGCCGGCCCTGGCTCTTGCCCAGGACGAGGAAGCGATCGTTACCCTGACCGCCACGGTCGACCAGCTCTGGGTCGTCATGGCCGGGGCACTGGTGTTCTTCATGCACGGGGGTTTCACCCTGGTTGAGACCGGGTTTACCCGCACCAAGAACGCCGCCAACATTTGCGCCAAGAACCTCATGAATATGTCGGTCGGCCTGATTTCCTATTGGGCCATCGGCTGGGCGTTCATGTACGGTGAATCCGCCGGCGGAATAATCGGCACGTCCAATTTCCTGATCTCGGTCGGCGACGCACAGTTCTCGACCGACTGGTTCTTCCAGGTCGTGTTCGCGGCCACCGCCGCCACCATCGTCTCCGGGGCGATGGCCGAGCGCACCCACTTCCGCGCCTATCTGATATACGCGGTCGTGTTAACCGGCTTCATCTACCCCGTCGTTGGCCACTGGGTCTGGGGCGGTGGCTGGTTGGCCGAGCTCGGATTCTGGGACTTTGCCGGCTCAACCGTCGTTCACACCACCGGCGGCGTGGCCGCCCTGGTCGGAGCGGCCATCCTGGGTCCACGCTTGGGCAAGTACTCCGAGGACGGATCGGTCAACGTGATCCCGGGACACTCCATCCCGCTCGCGATCGCCGGCGTAATCATCCTCTGGTTCGGTTGGTTCGGGTTCAACGGCGGATCCACACTAACCGCCGTCGGCCAAGACTTTGCCAGCGTGATCGTTGTCACCAACCTGGCTGCCGCCTCCGGCGCGATTGCCGCAATGGGTGTTTCCTGGCTCTATAACGGCAAGCCCGACGTCGGCATGATCGGCAACGGTGCCCTGGCCGGCCTGGTCGCCATCACCGCTCCCTGCGGATGGGTCGACGCCTGGGCCGCGGTCGTCATCGGCCTGGTCGGCGGCGCCCTGGTAGTGGCCGGCGTGGCCGTCATCGACAAGCGACTCAAGGTCGACGACCCGGTCGGCGCGATCGCCGTGCACGGCGTAGTCGGCGTCTGGGGGACCTTGGCCGTGGGCCTGTTCGCCGATCCCAGATTCGGCGGACCCAAAGGCAGTCTCTTCATCAACGGCGACATCGGCCAGTTGGGAATTCAGGCGCTTGGTTCGGCGGCCTCGATCGCATGGGTCGGCGCCACCTGCCTGGTCCTCTTCCTGGCGATCAAGTACACGGTCGGCCTGCGGGCGGAACCGGTCGAAGAGCTCGATGGCCTCGACATTCACGAACACGGCGTGTTCGGATACGGGGAGTCCAACTTCTAGGAACCGATTCCATTCGGCCGGCGCTGCCGGCCAAGACCGCAAGGTTTCCTGCAAAGGGCCCTCCCTCGGAGGGCCCTTTGCCACATCCGCGGGCCTCGCTTGGCGCGCAGGTCGGCACCCCGCTTCCGGGTGTCGAAACGCGCCCTCGGCGCTACTCGGGCAGCGACCGCCAGTTGATTACGCCGCGGTCACGCTGGCGCGGTGGCGGGATCGGCCCCTTCGATGGAAAACCCAGGTAGATATAGCCGGCGATACGGTCATCGGGTCCGATGCCCAGGTATTCGCGGGCGGCCGGATCCTGGGCGGCGTCGCCGGTGCGCCACTTGGAGACGATCTCCATCTCCCAGGCCGCCAGCATCATGTTCTGAATGGCGGCGCAGCTGGCGCCGTAGTCCTCCAGATCCTGCACCCGGTCGGCAGATCGCGCTACCGACACCGTGATCACCAGCGGGGCCCGCAGGAAGAGGCCGGCGGTCTTTTTCAGAGCGGCCGCATCGGCATCGCTCCGCGGCGGGCAGCGCCGGCGCTTGGCATCGGCCAGGTGCTGACCGAACAGCTGGCGGTCTTCGCCGGCAATGACATGAAACCGCCACGGCTGGGTGAAACGGTGGTTCGGGGCCCAGGTGGCAGCCTCGATCATCTTCCTGATCTGGGCGCGGTCGGGCATGCGGTCGGTGAGGCGGTTGACACTGCGCCGGGCAGCGATCGCTTCGGTTACCTGCATTCGGGAATGCTCCATTCGGTTGCGGTCAGTTCTTCGTTGCGGCCCATCGTCACTCGTCCGCTGACGGGGCCAGTGCAGTCCAGATCGCCATCTGCCCCGGGCCGCGGTTGTCCCAGATGGCAAACGGCACCGCCAGCAACTCGCGCCGGCCCGCTGACGCCGCCGTAGCGGCGCCGCGCCGATACAACTGCGTCCAGGATTCTGTCTGGGCGCCGTCCAGGCGGATCGCCCGCGACGCCAGCGGACCGGGCTCGAGGCGGGCGGTTGGCCCAGCGTCGGGCATGAGCTGCAGCTCGCGCAGATCCACGTCGGGGTGGTCGATGCTCTCCAGACAGTAGACGAGCGGTCCGCGCAATACCGCCGCCTGGCCGCGCGCCTCAAGCAATTGTGGTCGCGCGCGCGCCAGCTCGACCGGCATCGCCAGCGAAAGATCGAACCGATCGCCCGCCGCCAGCGGACCGGGTACGACCAGGTATCCGTCTTTTGATGTTGCTGCCTGCTCGGCCCCGTTGCGCTGCAGGGCCGCCCGGCGGCACCAGCCCGGCAAGCGCAGGCGCAGCCCGCACTGGGGCGGGGCCGCCTCGATTGTTATCCGGACGCTGCCCTCATAGGGATATTGCGTCTGCGTCCGCAGGCGCAACCCGGCCCCACCGTCGAGAGGCAGGTCGACCCGGGATTGAGCATACAGGTTGAACCAAAGATCGCAGCCGTCAAAGCCGTAGAGGTAGCCGGGCAGCTGCGCCAGGACGCGGGCCAGGTTGGGCGGGCAGCAGGCCACCCGGGCAAAGAACCAGTCCTGGCGCCGGCGCCGGTCACCGACGCGCTGGCCCGGCGGCTCTACCCAGGGCGGGTCAGTCTCGGGCTCAAAGCGCGCCTGCGGACAGTCGTAGAAGTAGGACTTGCCGTCTAAAGAGGCCCCCGCCAGCACGGCGTTGTAGAGGCTGCTCTCCAGCTGGTCGGCATATTCGCCGCGGCCGGTGGCCGCGAGCATCCGCTGCGCCCACATCACCATCCCGATGGCGGCGCACGACTCGGCATAGGCACCCTCGTGAGGGAGTTCATAGGGACGCCCGAAGGACTCGCCCGCGGGACGTCCTCCTACCGCACCGGTGATGTAGGCATTGCGCGCGAGAACGTCGCCCCACCAGCGCTGCGACCATTCCAGGTAGGACTCGCGGCCGGTCTCCAGGAACGCGTCGGCCAGGGCGGCGGCGAAATAAGTAAGGCAGACGGCATGCCCCCGGACCGGCTCGGCAGCGCTGCCGGCATGCAGCGAGATCAGGTACTCGGCGGTCTCAAGGTAGCGGCGCCGGCCGGTGCTGCGCCAGAGTTCGATCAGGGCCATTTCGCAGCAGGGATGGTCGCGGTAGTCGGCCAGCTCGCCCGCACGGGCCTTCGCGCCGATCAGGTCGGCCAGCGCCGTGGCCTTCTCCAGCAGGCGTTTATCGCCCAGCGCCGAATGCGCGGTCAACGCCGCCTGGATCAGGTGCCCGGCAGCGAAAAGTTCGTGCCCGCGGGGGCGATCGCGCCAGCGGCGCTCGGACAGCTCGGCAGGGTATGTCAGACCGACATATCCGTCGCCGTCAGCCATCGCCGCGATGCCCGCGATCGCCTGCTCAACCCGTTCTGCGGTCAGCCCGTCGGGGGATTCGGCCTGCTTTATGCAGGCTGATTCCAGCCATTTGTAAAGCCGCGCCTCGCCGGCGAACATGCGCCGCCGATTGGCCGGCGCCCGGCCGCGGCGGGCGAGCTCGAGCCGATCCAGCATGCCTTCCTTTAGAAGCTGCTGCCACTGGTGGCCAAGGCCCTTGGCCAGCATCGGCGTCCGCCAGGCGTTAAGGAAACCCGACCCGAGCCAGACCTCTCCTAATGCCAGCGGCCGCTGGGCCGCACGGGCATTTCGGGCCAGTTCCAGTAGCGGGCCCGGCCGGGGACGGCTATCGGTCAAACCCGGTTCCCCGCAATCGCGTCATCGCCCGGATAGGCTTCCATCCGATCGCCTTTCCAATCCCGGAATCGGCAAGGGCCAAAATAATCGGGGCCGGCCGCTGCCGCCCTTCGCCGGAAGGACCCCGTCCCTTGCGTCCCAATATTCTGCTTGTGCACTGCCACGACATCGGCGCCTACATGGGACCCTACCGCGATAACTCCGCGGTCACGCCCAATGTCGACGCCCTGGCCGGCGACGGGATCGTCCTGGAGCGCCATTTCGCCACCGCCCCTACCTGCTCGCCCTCGCGCGCCAGCATGATGACCGGGCTGGTACCGCACCGCCACGGCCTGATGGGCCTTCAGAACGGGGCAATCTGGAACCTGGACACCTCGGTCCCGACCCTCGCCTCGCTGCTGCGCGAGGAGGGGTACCGGACCGCCTGCTTCGGGGTTTGGAGCGTCAATGACCAGCCCTATGCCTCCGGCTTTGACATATACGACCCCGAAAGCCGCTGCGAGCGGGTCGCCGCCAATTTCGGGGCGTTCATCGCCTCCCACGGCGCCCGCGAACCTTTCTTTGCCATGGCCGGGTTCTTCGAGCCGCACCGCCCCTTCACCGATCACTGGCCTGACCGGCCCGACCCCGAGCGGGTGGCGGTGCCCTACTTCCTGCCCGACATCCCTGAGACCAGGCGCGAAATGTCCAATTTCTACGGCGACGTGGCCCGCGCCGACTGGTCATTGGGCCAGATTCTCAAAGCCCTCGAGCGCGCCGGGCTGGCCGAGCGGACGCTGGTGATATTTACCGCCGATCACGGCATCGCCATGCCGTTGGCCAAGGGCACGCTGTCCGATCGCGGCTGCCACATCGGGGCCGTGCTTTCCTGGCCCGGCCGGCTGCCCGCGGGCGGCCGCTACGACGGACTCACATCCAACGTCGACCTGCTTCCAACGCTGCTGGCGGCGGCCGGCGCCCCTGAGCGCGTGCCGCCCGGCATCGACGGGGTGAGCTTTCTGGACGCCCTCGCGGGCGGTTCGGCGGTGCGGGACCATGTGTTTGCCGAACTGACCTGGCACGATTTCTACGAACCGATGCGATCGGTCCGAACCCTTACCCACAAGCTGATTCGCAACTTCGAGGAGCGCCCGGGCCTGCAGCTGGCCGGGGACATTCAGCAGTCGCCGATCGTCCCTTACATGCGCTGGCAGCTGCGCTCGCTGCCGCGGCCCGAATACGAGCTCTACGACTTGGTCGACGATCCGCGCGAGCAGGTCAATCTGGCCTCGGAGAGGGAGTGCGCTACCGAATTCGCCGAACTTCGTGAGCGCCTTGACCGGTATCTGGCCGACACGGACGACCCGATCCTTAAAGGGCCGGTCGAGCCGCCGCGCAGCTACTGGCGCTTCCACGCCGAGAGCCCCGCCGGGCTCCCTTGAAGGGGACTTTTCGGCCAGAGTCGAAAATTTAAGCGGTGTTGTGGCCGCAACCTGCCGACACCCCAACCGTCATCCGCATCGAGGAAAAGATCACCCATGTCCGTCTTCGAAAACGCAACCCTTATCGGCGCCGGCCTGGTCGGCCCCCAAATCGGAGTGGTGTTGGCCCAGGGTTGCGGGCGGGTGAAGGTATTTGACCAGAATCCCGCCAACGTCGAGCGCGCGCTGCGCGACATGCGCAGCTACGTCGATGAACTCGCCGCCGAAGACCTGCTGATCGGCGAGCCCGAGGCAGTCTACGCGCGGATCGAGGCGGCCCCAACGCTTGAGGACGCCGTCGACGGAGTTGAGTTCATCCTCGAGGCCATATTCGAGAACCGCGAGGCCAAGGAAGCGCTCTACCGCCAGCTGGGCCAGATCACCGATCCGGCCACGATCATTGCGTCCAACACCTCCGGCATCCCGATCCGGCACATGGCCGACGCCTGCACCCACCCGGGGCGGGTGGTCGGGTCGCACTTTGTGCTGCCGGCCCATATCCTGCCGCTGGTCGAGGTGATCAAGCACCCCAAAGTCGACGTGGAAGCGATCGCGGTCACCCGCGCGGCCTGGGAAAAGATGGGCAAGTCGGCGATCACCGTCAACGTCGACATCCCGGGGTTCGTTCACAACCGGCTTCAGCACGGCTTGACCCGCCAGGCGATAGAGCTCTACGCGACCGGAATAGCCTCGGCCGAGGACATCGACAACGCGGTCCGCTACGGATTCGGAGCGCGCTTTATTTCGGTTGGCCCGTTGGGCGGGCGCGACTTGGGCGGGATCATCAACCACGCCAAGGTGGCCGCCTACCTCTACGCCCAGCTCGACGACCCCGACAACCTGTCGGCCAAGCATCTGGCCGAAATGGCCCAGCAGGGCAAGGACGGGGTCCGCGCCGGGCAGGGATTCCACTCCTGGTCCGGTAAGCCCGAGACCCTGCGCGATTTCCACTACGCCAAGATGATCTGGCTGGTCAAGCAGATGCGCCAGATCGGCAGCGTCATCACCGACGAAGCCGACATCCCGGTGGACTAGCTCGCAAATGACACGGAGCAGGCGGTGATGCGGCGGCGTCCCTTCGGGCGCACCGGGCTGGCGGTTACGCCCCTGGCCCAGGGCGCGGCCCGAATAGCATCCTTTTCCGGGCTCGAGAACATCGCCGATGCGATCGCGGTGGTCGAGACGGTGCTTAAAAGCGGGATCAACTACATCGACACCTCGCCGATGTACGGCGACTCCGAGGAACGTTTAGGCATCGCCCTGGCCGAACTTTCCGGCCTTGTCCCCGACGACCTGGTGCTGGTGACCAAGATCGGCTACCGGCCCTGGGATTTCGACTATTCGTACGAGCAGGCCCGCGCCTGCCTGCCGGTGAGCCTGGAGCGACTCGGCGTCGACCGCCTGCCAGTAGTGCTTATTCACGATGTCGAATTGGCCCAGTTCGCCGACGTGATGGCCGGCGCGCTGCGCGCGTTGGCACAGTTCCGCGACGAGGGCGTGGTTGGCAGCATTGGCATCTCCGGCGGTCCGGTGGAATTGATCCGGCGTTACATCGACACCGGCGAATTTGACTGCTTCCTTAACCACAACCGCTACACCCTGCTCGATCGCGCCGCCGAAGGCCTCTTTAGGCGAGCCCGCGAGTTGGGCGTGGGAGTCGTCAACGGGGCGCCCTTCGGCAGCGGCCTGCTGGCCGCGCCGCAGGACCCCAACGTGACCCACGCCTACCGGCAGGCGCCGGGTTCGTTGCGCCAGCGCGCCCAGGCCGCGGCGCGGGTGTGTGCCGAGTTCGACATCCCCGTCGCCCAGGCCGCAATCGCTTTCTGCACCGATTCGGACCTTGTCGATGCCACCTGCTTCGGGGCCCGCACCCCGGCCGAGGTCCAATCGGCGGTGACGGCAATGCAGCGCGGACTTCCGGAAGGGTTTTTGGCCGCGCTCGAGGGAACGGTCCCACCCAATTACGAAGACGACGTCGAATCCTGGCGCGATGACATCCCCATCCAGAAGTAGGGCCAACTTCGCCGTTTGAGGGCGGGGTCGGTGACAACCGTGGCAACTAACGAACCGCTCCGATTCGTCCATGCCGCCGACATGCACCTGCAGTCGCCCTTCGTGGGCCTGCGCTCGCAGCTGCCCGATCCGATCGCCAGGGCGCTTCTCGAGGCCCCCTTCGGGGCCTGGGACGATATCGTCTCCCTGGCGATCGAGCAGTCGGTCGACGCCGTCCTGATCGCCGGCGACGCCTACGATGATCCCGAGCGCAGCCTGCGCGCCCAGCACCGTTTCGTCGACGGCCTGCAGCGCCTGCACCAGGCCGGGATCGCATCGCACGTAATCTGCGGCAATCACGATCCGCTGGACGGCTGGGACGCCGGTCTGCGCTTCCCCGACAGCTGCCGCCGCTACGGCCCCGAGCTCGAAGCCGCGCCGCTGGTTCCTTCCCAGCCGGAGCGCGCCACCGTATACGGGGCTTCGTTCCAGAGCGCCGCCTGCCCGCGCAACCTGGCCCGCGAGGTGCCGCAGGTCGACCCCGGTCAAATCGCCATCGCGCTCTTGCATTGCGCGGTCGGCGACGACCCGGGCGAGGCCCAGTACGCGCCCTGCAGCTTGGCCGACCTGAGAAACCGCGGCATCGCCTACTGGGCGCTCGGCCATGTACACCGGCCACAGGTGCTGCTCGAACGCGACCCCGTGGCCGTCTATGCGGGATGCGCCCAGGCGCTGCGCTGGAGCCAGACCGGGCCCAGGGGCGTCTTTCTGGTCGAAGTAGATCGTTCCCGCCGGGTGCGGCCCGAATTCGTGGCCACCGATCGCGTCCGCATGGAGATCCTTGAAATCGACATCACCGCGATCGAGAGCCAGGCCGGACTCCTTGAGGAATTCCTTTCCCGGCTGCGGGCGGCCGCCACCGCCACCGGCGGGCGACCCCTGCTCTGTCGAATCAGGCTCAACGGCCGCGGCTCCCTGCACGAATACCTCCAATCGCGCGAGGCCGGCACCGACCTTGCCGAAGAGCTCAATTCGCGGGTCGCCACCGAGCCGTTCGTGTGGTGCGACCGCATCGACATCGACACCAATCCGCCGCTTGACCGCGCCCGCCGCCGCGCCGGCGGTGACCTGGTCGCCGATCTGCTCAACGTTTGCGACCAGTTGGCGCAGTCCCAATTCGATCTCCCTGAACTCGAAGCCGCCCTCGACGAGCTCTACGGCAACGTCGCTTATCGGCCATTCCTCTCCGGGGCGGGACTGTCGAAAGACATCCGCGCCGAACTTATCGCGGCCGCCGAGACCCGCGCCCTGGATCTGCTCGACTCGTGAGCCGGCTGGCCATACGGCGCCTGCGGGTGGACGGGTTCGGGCGCTTCCGGGACCTGGATATCGGCCCCCTGGATGAGCGCATTACCGTATTCCGCGGGCCCAACGAGGCCGGTAAGAGCACCCTCCTGGAATTCATTCGCACCATTCTTTTCGGCTTCCCGCGGCAGCGCGCCGACCTCTGGTACCCGCCACTCCAGGGCGGTCGCCACGGCGGCCTGATCGAACTTGCCGGCGATGCCGAGGCGGTCACCGCGGTCACACGCCATGAGGGCAAGGGTCGGGGGCCGGTCGAGGTCATCGCCCCCGACGGCCAGCTGCGGGAAGAGGAGTACCTCGCCGATCTCCTCGGCGCCCAGGGCGAAGACCTTTTTGCCAACCTTTACGCGTTCACCCTGGATGAGTTGCAGAGCGACGCGCTGCTGCGCGACGAAAACGTCAATCGCCAGATCTACAGCGCCGGAGTGGGCGAGCGCAACCTGCCCAAAACGCTCGCAGATCTCGACCAGCAACGCAAGGCCATCTACTCCCCGCGGGGACGTTTACACCGGCTATTCCAGCTGCGCCGGCAGCTGCAGGAAATCGACGAACAGCTTGAACTCAGCCGCGGCCAGGCACGGCGCTACGGACAGATCAAAGCCGAACTGGGCCGGTCCGAAGGAAAGGCGCAAGCGCTGCGCGCGGCGGCTGACGCCACCGCCGAACGAATTGAACATGTCCGCCGATTGCAGGCGGCCTGGGACGATTTCACCGAACTGCAGGGAATCGCGCGCCGTATCGGTGAACTGCCCCAGACGGGCCCTCTGCCGGACGCTGCCATCGACCACCTGAACGCGCTTGAAGAACGGGTCCGGATCGGACGCAGCGAGCGCGATCGCGCGCAGCGGGAGCTGGCCGATGCCAGGGCCCGGATCCCGGCAGAGATGGATCCACGGGTTCTGGCCGACAGCCGCCAAATGCTCGAACCGGTGGTTAGGGGGCGCTCCGCATTTGCGGGCTCGGTCACCGATCTGCCCCAGCGTCAACGCGAATACGCCGAGCACCTGGCCACACTGGCGGGTGCGCTGGCAGAGCTGGGGCCGGACTGGACCGCCGAGCGGGTTGCCGGGTTCGATTTTTCGGCCGAAGACCTTAGCGCGCTGGCCCGCCTTGCCGAAAGGGTCGGCCGCGCCGCGCCCAGGCATTCATCCGACCCCGACCCTCGGCGCGGCCGCCGCGCCAGGCTCGCCGTCGCCGCCCTCGCCAGCCTGCTCGGCATCTCTGGCGCGGCAGCGCTGCTCTGGGCCCAACCCGCCTATATCGAGCCTTCCGCGGCGGCCAACGTGGCGCTCGTCGGTGTGGTGCTGATCGCCGCCGCCGGGCTCAGATATCTCCTGCTGCGCCGCCGTGGTGAGGGACGGCGCGCCCACGAGAGCGAGCTAGCGCATTCTCAGTGGCGGGACTTTCTAAAAGCCAAGCAGCTTGACCTCACCCTGACGCCGGAGCGGGTGGGCGAATTACGGACCACGCTTGAGCGCGCCCGGGCGGCGGTCGCCAACTGCCATACCTGGCAAAGGCGAATCGACGCCATCAAGCGCGATATCGCCGAATACACAGATCTTGCGGGCACCCTCGCCAACACCTTCGGCATTGCCACCGAGCGGTCGTCTCCGGAAGCGGTCGCGGAAGTCGCCGATGCCCTCATCAGCCTGCATGCGCAAATGCCGCTGTGGGACAGTGCGGTCAAGGCGGCCGAATCGGAACTGGCGCACCGCAGCCAGGTGCTCGAATCCGATCTCAAGCAGCGGTCACGACTATTTGCCGAACTCGGCGCCGACGATTCTGAGCAGCTGCGCCAACGGCAGCGGCAATTGCGGCAGCGCCGCGAACTGGGCGAGGCCAAAATCCAGGCCGACCGGCGACTGCAGCGCTGGGTCCAAGTCGGTTGTTCCCTTGGCCACTTGCAGGGCCAATTGACCGCCACCGATCAGGGCCAGCTGGCGGCGGCGGCGGCGGCCGCGCGCACTCGCAAGGCCGAGATCGAATCCGAGCTGGAAGCGAACGCGCTCTTCCAGGGCGGGCTTTCAAACCAACTCGCCGAGCTCGCCGCCGAATCGGAATCTGACCGCTTGGTGCAGGAGCGTTCGGTGTTGATGACGCGCCTGGCGGCCGCCGAGCGCGAGTGGGTGGTGTTGACCTTGGCCGGCGAGCTCCTGGCCGAGGCGCGCCGGCGCTACGAGACCGAACGCCAACCCGGAATCATCCGCACTGCCCAGTCGGTATTCGCCCAGCTCAGCGACGATCGCTACCCCAAGATCCTGGCCCCATTGGGGTCTGACGAGATCGCGGTCGTGGACCGAACCGGGGTCAGAAAGGAACCGCGCCAACTCAGTCGCGGGACCCGCGAACAGCTGTATCTGGCGCTGCGCTTCGGCCTGATCGCCGAGCTTGGCCGGCGGATGCGGGCGCTACCGGTGGCGGTCGACGAGATCCTGGTCAACTTCGACCCCGAACGCGCCCGGCGGGCCGCCCAGGCGCTGCTGCAACTGGCGCAGACAAATCAGCTGCTGGTGTTCACCTGCCATCCACAGACGCTCGAGTTCTTCGACCGCGCCGCGGGCGAGCTTGCCATGCCGGCGGCGGCGGTGATTGACCTGCCGGCCGGGACCCGCTGGCGTTGAGAATGCCGGTCCACCGATCCGGCGCCGGTAGGCGATTGGACCCGCCAGGATGACCCGATGTCGACGCCAGTCCTGATCATGGTGCTGCTCTCCGGGGTGGCCCACGTCGGGTGGAACTTTCTGATGACCCGGACCGACGATCACGAGGCCTTCGTCTGGTGGCTGCAGATTGCCATGACGGTCATATTCGCCCCGTTGGCACTGCTGATTTTGTTGACCGACCCGCCGGTCGGTCGCGGCTGGCTGTTCGTTGCCGGAACCGGGCTGGTGCATGCGTTCTACTTTGTTTTTTTGGCCCGCGGCTATGCCAGCGGCGATCTCTCGCAGGTCTACCCGATAGCGCGCGGCACCGGCCCGGCGCTGGTGCCCATCCTGGGCGTACTGCTGCTGGGCGAGAGGGTCTCGGCGCCGGCAGTCGTCGGCATCATCGCCATCCTGGCCGGGATATTCATCGTCTACTGGTCCGGCCGCATGACTCAGATGCTTGCGCATCCGTTGCTCATATTGAGGGAACCGGGCACCCGCTATGCGATCGCCACCGGGCTCTGCATCACCGTCTACTCGATCTGGGACAAGGTCGGTGTGACCTATGTCGCCCCATTCCTCTACATGCACCTGATGGCGCTGGTGACCGGCATCCTGCTGATCCCCTACATGGTTCGGCGGCGGGGCGTGGCAGCCTTGGCGGCAGCGTGGCGGGCCAACACCCGGGCCATCATCGTCGCCGCGGTACTGACATTTCTGGCTTATGGGCTGGTTCTGTCGGCGCTGGCGTTGGCGCAGGTGAGCTACGTCTGGCCGGCGCGCGAAATCGGGATCGTGATCGCGGTGCTGCTGGGAAGCCTGGTGCTAAAGGAGCCGTTCGGGCGCGGCCGTCTGCTGGGGGCCAGCCTGGTCGTCCTGGGGGTCGCCGCAATCGCACTTGCACCGTAAGACATCAATCGGGGACGGATTTTCCAATTCGCCGCGCAAGGTCGATATCGCGCTAGCGGAAGCCTTCCGCTAAAGGCGATAGCCGTAGCCGCGCGACAGTGGCCCGCCGCACCTCCTGCCGTCGCCAGGCAATCGGAATTCCCTCACCCCGCAGCCAACTGGACAACTGGTCGTCGTAATGCGGTGAGCTGGGGTTGCCGGACTGGCCGCCGGGCAGACAATAGCGCGAATTGTCCCATTTCCCGACGTCGATGACCATCCGCAGCGATGGAAACACCAGCGGCTCGGCGAGCGGGTCATCTATCGGCGGCAGCGCCTGCATGATCGTGTTGGTATCGCCGCCCAGGGGCAGGGGGCCGCGGTTGAAGATCGCGCCAAGCAGGGGGCCCACGCCGACCGGATGGCGCAGCGTCAGCGAGCGGACCCTGCCCCAGCCCCACGAACTCGGATCGTCGCCGCAGCGCCGGCGCAATATCCTGACCGCGCGCGACAGGGCCCACCCGATCGTCTGTGACCAGCCGGTCTCGAACCAGCCGCCGGGTTGCTCTAGCAGCAACCGCGCGGTGAGACCATCGCGACGCGCGACCAGCAGCGAGTAGGGCGAAAACCCGCCTTCAGACCTGCCCAGCGCCCAGGCGGATGCGTTGGGGGCGCGCGCTTCGGCGATCGCGGTGGCCATCTCGGCGCCGAAGACAGCGAACACGCTCGCTGCCGGGGAATCGACATCCATTCGACCGTTCCAGGTTTTAAGCAGTTCCAGGGCCGTTACCGAGTCGCGGTCCGTGGCCGTTGCGGCCAAGATTGCGGCACGCATCTCCGCCCAGGATTCGGACTCAACATCCAGTTGCAGGCGCAGCGAATCGGCCATTCCCCAGTCATCGCGTTCGTCGAGGGCCCGAAGGATCCGCCGCGCCCGGTAGCCGTCCACAAAGTCGCTACCTAACCAGGCCCCGCCGTCCTTGGCCGGGCTGTTGTTGGCAGTCGCGATCACGCCATTGGAAGGATCGGCGGCAAAAGGCAGCTCCCGATGCGGTAGCGGTTCCGGTTCCCAGGCGGCATCCGATTGCCAGCCGGGCTGCGGCAGGGTGCCCCAGCCACGCTTGCGGATCGGGACAGTACCCATCATCTGCCAGCCGATTCCGCCGGCGGAATCGGCGTAGACCATGCTCAACGAAGAGAGCGGCCAGTCGTTGCAGGCGTCGCGGAACTGCGCAAATGAGCGGGCTTTGTGAACCGTGAGCAGACCCCGTAGCGGCAGCGGGTCGAGCCAGATTGCCCGCAGCGACAGCGCCTCGCCTCCCGGTCCCTGAGCCACGATCGGCCCGCGCGGGGTCTCCAGCACCCGCTCGGTCACGTCTGGGGCGCCCTTTATGCGGATCACTTCCTCGCGCACCCGGCAGGGCACGAACTCGTCGCCCTGGCGCACACTCGCGCCGTCGGGCCCCAGCTGCTCGATGAACATATCGGTGGTATCGGCCAGGGTGGCGGTCACACCCCACGCGCATTGACCGTTGTGCCCGGCCGGAAAAGCCGGGCCGCCGACGTAGGTAGCTCCGGCGACAGACCACTCCGGGGTGCGCACCTGCGCCAGGTACCAGTGCGGCGGGAGTATTGGGCGCAGATGCGGGTCGTTGGCCAGCAGCGGGCGTCCGCTGCCGGTCTTTGGCGACGCCAACGCCCAGGCGTTGGATCCGCCCATACCGCCGATCGCGTCACGCAGTGCCGCCAGATCCTGAGCCAGGCGATCCGTTTGCACCCCCTGGGCGGCGCCGGGTGGCACCGCCACCGGGTGATGGGCCGGGTAATCCGGATCCAGATCGGAGAGCGCCCCGGGGCCGTCGGCGCAGAGGATATGAAAGCGCGCCAACTCGATATCCCAGTTCGACGCCAGCGCCAATGCGTGCAGTTTGGCGGCCCCGATTACGTCGGTGAGTGTGTAGGCGGTGGGGCTTGAGCGGAGCAGCACGAATTCATGCGGTTTGCGCGGCAGTCCCTGCCGCACGCCGGCGTTGATCCCGCGTGCAAAAGCCGCTACATTGGACCGAATCTCCGGATCGGACAGTTCGGACTGGCGCGCCGCTGCCTCCGGCAGGCCGAGGCGCCGCGAGATTCGGTCCAGGGGGATGGCGCTCGGTCCGATGAGTTCGCTCAAGGTCCCGCGGTATAGGCGCAGCAGAAGTTCCAGTTGGAACGCCCGGTCCTGGCCCTGGCAGAAACCGACGCCGAACCAAGCATCGGGATCGCTTGAAGCCTCGATGTAGGGAACACCGAAGCGGTCACGGCCGATCGTGACCGGGGCGTCGATCCCGGGCACCGAGATTTGCCCCGAAGTTTTCGGCAGACGCCGGCCGAGCGCCAGTCGGAACAAGCACTTAAGAATTGTTGATTTCAATTGCATCCGCCGCTGCACCGCGACCAGGCAACTGCCGGAGTCATGCATCATCAAGTCCTATATTCACCGGCGGCTCGGCAACGATCCGCGAACGGGAAGGCGGTGCTCAGGCCGCGGTCACCAGCAGAATCACACCACTCACCGCCAGCAGCACCCCAAGCACCTGGCGGCGACTGGGTCTCTCGCCAAGGAACAACGTCGCCAGTAGCAAGCCAAAAATCGGCGACAACGATGCCAGCACCGCGGCCCGGGCGGCCCCGATTCCTTGAATCGCATAGAAGAACAGCAGTGCCCCGCAGCCGAGTCCGATGAGCCCGGCCAGAATCCCGCGGCCGGCCTGCCGGAGCGTCGGCATCCCGCGCCGGGCGCCGGGCCGCTCACGCAGTAGCAGGACGCTGCCAGCGACCGCCAACGCCGCCGGCAGGCGCACCGCGTTCGCCGCCAGCGGATGGCCGTCGCCAATTCCGATGCGGATAAACACCAGATCCAGTCCCCAGATCGAGGCCACCCCGCCGGCCAGCAAAACCCCGAACCAGAATTCCCGCGAGCCGTAGGCGGCTTCGCCCTGCCCGCTGCCGCCGCGCAGATTGGTCAGGGCCACCCCGCAGAACGTGAGCAGGGCGGCCCAGATCAGGGCCAGATTGATCGACTCGCCCAGGATCAGCCAGCTCCAGAACACCGCGAACAGGGTGGACACGTTGCCCATCGTGTAGGCGCGGGCAAGCCCGATCAGGCGCATGGCGTGGTACATCCCGGCGTCGGTGAGTCCGATGCCGAGCACGGCGGTGGCGATGAGGGCGGCGTAGTTGTGCCAGCCGAAGTCGCCCAGGCGCGGCGCCAGCCCCAACAGCAACAGCAGCGCCGGGAATATCAGCGCCGGTCCGAGCAGGCGCAGCAGGTTGGTCTGGAAAACGCTCAATTCCGCCAGCAGCGGGCGGCTTATCGCAAACCCGGCGGCCCAGCAGAACGTGGCCACGATCGCGGCGGCCTCGTGCATCTACGGCGTCAAGCGTAGGTGGGCGGCGTTCTCAGAGCCCTGCGACTAGTCGATCGCCGGGACCGGGAACCCGACGGCCAGTTCGCGAACCTCGAGAGCAATTGCGGAAAGTTCATTGGCATCGTCGGCGGCATCGGTCACGCGCGCGATCCAGGCCGCGATCTGTCGCATTTCCGCCGGCCCCATGCCGCGGGTGGTCAGGGCCGGGGTTCCCAGGCGGATCCCGGAGGCTATGTATGGCTTGCGGGTCTCACGCGGAACGGTGTTTTTGTTGGTCGTGATGGCGGCCGCTTCCAGCACCCGCTGCATCTTTTTGCCCGAGGGTCCCTCGGCGCCGAAGTCGAGCAGCACGATGTGGTTGTCGGTGCCCCCGGAGACTACCCGCAGCCCGGCCGCCGCCAGCGATTCTGCGAGGACCGCCGCGTTCTTGACCACTGCCGCCGCATAACCGGCAAATTCCGGACGCAAGGCTTCACCAAAGGCCACTGCCTTGGCCGCGATCACGTTCATGAACGGCCCGCCCTGGATACCGGGGAAGACCAACCGGTCGACCTGCTTGGCAAATTGCTGGCGGCAGATAAGCAGCCCACCGCGCGGCCCGCGCAGCGACTTGTGGGTCGAGCTGGTGACGAAATCACAGTGCTCGACCGGATTGGGGTGCGCTCCTCCGGCCGCCAGGCCGGCGATGTGGGCCATGTCGCACATGTGCAGCGCTCCGACCCGGTCGGCGATCTCGGCGAAGCGCCCGAAGTCGATCTTGCGCGGATAGGCGGTAGCGCCGGAAACGATCAGCTTGGGCCGGTGTTCTAAGGCCAGCGCTTCGAGCTGATCGTAGTCGATCAACTCGGATTCGGGATCGACCCCGTAGGAAACAACGTTGTAGAACCCGCCTGAAAAATTCATCGGGTGGCCGTGGGTCAGGTGTCCGCCGTGGGCCAGCGAAAGCCCCATCAGGGTGTCGCCGGGTTCCAGCATCGCCATGTATACGGCCATGTTGGGAGCCGAACCAGAGTGCGGCTGGACGTTGACGTGGTCGCCCCCGAACAGCTCCAGGGCGCGTTCGCGCGCCAGGCGCTCGATCGTGTCGACGTTCTCGCAGCCGCCGTAATAGCGCCGACCCGGGTAGCCCTCGGCGTACTTGTTGGTAAACACCGTGCCCAGGGTTTCGATGACCGCTCGCGAGGCATAGTTTTCGGAAGCGATTAGCTCCAACCCCGTGACCTGGCGACGCTCTTCGGCGCAAAGGACAGCGTGCACTTCGGGGTCGACCTGGTCAAGGTTCAAGTCGGTGGCCGTCGCAGCGGGCATCATCAAGATTTGTTCCGACGGGTGGGTCAAATTCGCCCAATGTTATTGCTTGCGCCGCTGCTGTGCCGCCAGTCGGGCCGCATAATCTTGGCGGCTTGATCAAAGGTGGGGATACGAGCACCCATCGCGTCCGCAACATCCCCGACCCAGTCGGGTCCGCGCTTCCCGCTAAATCCGTTCTTTACGCCCGCATTCATGTGGATGATGTTTGCAATGGTGGTGGGCCGTCGCATGTTTGGCCCGCTGCCGCAATTTATCGCCGCCGATCTAGACATCCCGGTGGCCGTGGTGGGTCAAACGCTCACCGTGGAAACGATTCTTTCGGTTCTTGCGGCGCTGCTGATCTCGCCGTTGGCCGACAACATCGGGCGGCGACCGGTGATCCTGGTCGCCATCGGGTTGCACACGCTCGGTAGCGCTCTCGTCTGGTTCTTTCCGAGTCTGGTCGGGCTATTCCTCGGTTCGGCCTTGTTCGGGGTGGCCAACGGCGTTTTCTTCCCACAGATGTTCGCCACCGTCGGCGACCTGTTCGAACGCCGGCCGCGCGATCGAATGATCGCGTTGCTGTTGATCGTTGCCCGGTTGGCCTTTCTGGTCGGGCCGCTGCTATCAGGATTCTTGGCCGGGATCTTCTACTGGGCCGCCACCTTTGCGGCCGGATCGCTCATCTCCGCCTTGGCGATGGTGGCGGCCTGGATTTTCGCCCCGCGGCTGCCGGCCCGCAGCGGGTCGCTGCCGGCGGTCGTGGCCGCGGTGACCGGCGCCTACCGTCACCTCCTCGGCCGGCGCGTGACGGTCACGGTTCTGGCCGCCAACGTGCTTTTTGTTATCGGTGCCTACGGCATCGACGTCTATTACGGCGCCTTTGCCGCCCAGATGTATGGCCTCGCTCCCGGACAGGTCGGTCTGCTGCTTACGGTCGGGCCGGCGGTGGCGATAGTTTCAACCTGGCTATCGGTTCGGATCCCGCCCGAGCGGCGCGCGTTCGCACTGATAGGGTCGGGTTTGATCGTGTTCCTGCCGCTGGCGATCCTGCTCAACCTGCCGCTGGCTCCGGCATTTGCGGTCGCCATGTCGGCGATTTGGTCGTTCGGCCTAGGGCTGCGGTCGACTTCGCTCAACGCCGCGGTCCTGGACCTGGAGCCCCAACACCGTGGTGCAATTACCGGACTTATGCAGGTGAGCTTTTCAGGCGGAACAATGCTCGGCGCAGCCCTGGGCGGAGTCGCACTGGCGACCGGTGGCTACCCGGCGATGGGGATCTTCTTCGGCGCCTGCACACTGCTAAGCGCCGGAATATTCGCCACCGTCTGGCGAGACATAAATTCGCCGGCACATGATTAGATCCGTCGCCGGAGCGGCCCGGCGAACCACCCTGGCGGTGATATTGGGGGTCGCCTTGGGAGCAGGATCGCTGGTCGGCTGCGGACCAGCCGGTCCCGCCCCCGCCGCCACTCCCAGCGCCCAGTCTGCCGCGACCCCGCACGCGCCTGCCCCGGAACCGGAACCGCCGATCGTTCCGAGGGAACCTCGCGCCGGCCTCCCGACTGCGGCCGAGCCCATCATCGCACCGCCGCAAGGGTCGCCGCCCGAGGTTGTGATCGCCGACGGTCAGGCAGCTCGCGTGCCCCTGGCCGAACTCGAACTGCAGCCGGTCTTTCCGGCGCTCACGTTCGACCGGATGGTGGGGATGTACTACCCGGGCGCCGACCCGGAGCGCCTGCACGTGGTGCTGCAGGAAGGTCGCATCGTCTCGATCGCCAACGATCCGGACGCCGATTCGCATCGTGTTGTGCTGGACCTAACCGACCGCGTCAGCCGCGCCGGCAACGAGGAGGGCCTGCTGGGCCTGGCCTTTGACCCCGAGTACGCCCGCAACGGTTACTTCTACGTCTACTATTCGGCCGCCGGACCACGGCGGTCGGTTGTATCGCGCTTTAGCGCCGGCGATGACGGCGCCGATCCCGAGAGCGAACGGGTCATCCTCGAGATACCCCAGCCGCACTCGAACCACAACGGCGGCGAGATAGCGTTCGGGCCGGACGGCTTTCTCTACATCGCCTTGGGCGACGGTGGCTCGGCCGGCGATCCCGGCGGCAACGGCCAAAACCTTGGCACCCTTTTGGGGACCATCCTGCGCATCGACATCGACGCGATCGATGCGCACGGCGGCTATGCCGTGCCGGCCGACAACCCGTTCGTCGGACAGACCGGTGCGCGTCCCGAAATCTGGGCCTACGGATTGCGCAATCCCTGGCGCTTTTCCTTCGACCGCCTAACCGGCGACCTCTGGACCGCCGACGTGGGCCAGAACCGCTACGAGGAGGTTGACCTTATCCTGCCCGGGGCCAACTACGGCTGGAACCTCATGGAGGGAACCGCTTGCTTTGCCGAACGCGACTGCAGCGGCGTCGGTCTGGTGCCGCCGGTGGCTGAATACGGCCGCGCCGATGGCTGTTCGGTCACCGGGGGTTATGTGTATCGCGGACTGCGCCTGCCGTCACTGTACGGCGCCTACGTATATGGCGACTTCTGTTCGGGAAGGATCTGGGCGCTGCGATTCGACGGTCGCGCGGTAACCGAACACATTCAGATTGCCGACACTGACCTTCAGATCGCTTCGTTTGCCGAAGGCCCCGACGGTGAGCTCTACGTGATCTCGTTCACCCGCCGCGTCTACCGATTCGTCGACCCGGACCGCGTTGGCTGAAGGTCGCATGAGCCGGAGATCGGCAGCCACGCTGCTGGCCGCGCAGGATCTGCCGCGGGTAGCGGCCGTCGCTGGCAAATCCACCGGTCGTTCGCCCAATCCGGACCGCGTCGCCGACACGCGTCCGCTGCAATCTGGCAGTGCGCGACTCGCAGAAGACATTCACTCGCCTCTGTCGTCGATAGTGCGCTTGACGGCGTGCCGAATGGACGCGGGGTAGGCTGAAATCATGTCTGTTGCTCGTAAGCTGGATGCGGACGCGTACCTGCAATTTGCGGGGGAATTGGCCGATGCTGCCAGGGAGGCGATCCGGCCCTGGTTTCGCAGCCACCTGCAGGTTGAGCGCAAAGGTGACGGGTCACCCGTTACTCAGGCCGATCGCGCCGCCGAGACCGCGATCCGCGAGCGGATCTGCAGCCGCTTCCCGCATCACGGAATCGTGGGGGAGGAGTTTGGAGCCGCTCGGACCGACGCCGAGTGGGTCTGGGTGATCGATCCGATCGACGGGACCGGCGCATTCATTTCAGGCCTGCCAACATTCGGCACGCTAATTGGACTCGTCTGGAACGGTATCCCCGTGCTCGGCGTACTTGACCAACCGATATCGGCTGAGCGGTGGACGGGACTGGATTTTCCCGATATTTCGCCGCAGACTACACACAATTCAAACGTTGTCCAAACGTCCTCAACATCCGATTTGGGAGACTCCATCGGTTTTGCATCCGACCCGGCGATGTTCAAGGGTCCCGAACGCGATGCGTGGGACCGGCTCGCGTCGTCCCTGTACCGGGCAAGGTACGGGATCGATTGCTACGCCTACGGCTTGCTGGCTTCGGGCTTTGCCGACATCGTGTGCGAAGCGTCGCTGAAAGCGTGGGACTACATGGCGTTGGTCCCGATTGTGCGCGGCGCCGGTGGGCAAATAACCGACTGGAACGGTGGGCCGCTCACGCTTGCCTCGCAGGGCCGCGTGTTGGCGTCGGCTTCGCCAAGGCTGCATAGGGCCGCACTGGATCGCTTGCGGGAATAAAACGGTTGGAAAGCGGCGGATCGGGCGTGAGCTTGGGTCCTGCATCGGGGCGACGCACCGTCCCGGATCAGGCATCGGCAGGTGCCGGGACCTTCTTCGCAAGCTTGGTGGTTGCGCCGACATTCGCCGCACCATTGCCGCAGGTCCAACAACGATTGCGGGGCGCCATACCACCGACCCGCTAACCGGTCTTCGATCGAAGGTTTGCCAGGCCGAGTTGGTCCGGCAGCGATGCCGACTCCCACCCGTCCAGGGAATCAATACTTTGCGACCGGTTCCCAAATATTGGCGATGCCCGCAAAACCGGTTCGCCGATGCCTGCCGTCGCTACGGGCGGAGCGGTCCGAAGTGCACTCGGCGTTTCGGCGATGCGCCCGTCGTCGCGCATCCGTTTGTGGCCGTGCTCTGAACCCATCCTGGTCAGCGATGCCATTTGTGGCGCATCTGGTCCAATCGCTCGAATTTTCAGTGTGCTGGGCACCGATCCGGCAGGCGCCCGATTTGCGGTCGCAGTCAAGGGTCAGTCGCTAACGCGGCCATAATCGACACGGGCGATTCGCCCCGCCAACTGCGCAGGTTATTGCCCCCGAATCATTCGGGCGAAATTGGCGGGCGATTTTTGCGGGGACGCGCGCAGTGGGGCACGAGTACTTCGGCGAATTGGCGGTCATTGGCGCGCTTGCCGTGGCAACCACGCTCGGCCTGCATCGCATCGGCCTCCCCGGCTCGGCGGGTTTCCTTGTAACCGGAGCGTTGGCCGGACCGCACGGCCTCGGGCTGATCGGCGATTCAAGCCGGATCGAGCAGATCGCCGAGCTCGGCGTGATCCTGTTGCTGTTTGCAATTGGGCTCGAGTTTTCGCTTTCGCGCCTGCGATTCATCTGGAAGGCGGTCGCCGTCGGCGGTTCGTTGCAGGTCGGAATAACAACGCTCGTCACGCTGGCCCTGCTCCTGGTCTGGGGCGACACCCCCGAACGGGGAATCGTGTTCGGGCTCGCGGTGGCGCTATCGAGCACGGTGGTTGTCCTGCGCGTCCTCTCGAGCAGGGGCGAACTCGACGCCCCGCATGGGCGCTTCATCGTCGGCGCGCTGATCTTCCAGGACCTACTGGTGATCCCGTTGACGGTGCTGATCCCAGTATTGGCGCACGGCCAAGGCGGCAATTTAGTGTTCGAGCTCATCTGGGCTCTGGCACGTGCCACGCTGATCGTGGTTGCCCTGCTTTTCCTGGCCCGCTATCTGGTTCCCCGAATATTCCGGTTAGTCGACGCCACCCGAACCCGCGAGGTGTTTCTACTCACGGTGGTGTCCATCGCCCTCGGCTCGGCATGGGGAATGAACCAGCTGGGGCTTTCATTTGCGCTGGGGGCATTCCTGGCCGGGATGCTGCTTGCCGATACCGATTACAGCCACCGCGCAACCAGCGACATTATTCCGCTGCGGGATGCCTTCACCAGTTTTTTCTTCATCTCGCTCGGCATGATCTTCGACTGGCGGGTATTCGTCGAATCGCCAATCCTGGCGTCGCTCATCGTCGTCGGCCTCGTGGGCGGCAAAACGCTGGTTGCCTCGTTGGCCGCACTGGCGATGCGAAATCCGGCCAACGTGGCTTGGCGCTGTGGGATTCACTTGGCGCAATTCGGCGAATTCGGATACGTGATCCTGTTGCTCGGAGCCAGCCAGGGTCTGATTGATTCACACGAAGTGAGCCTGGTGGTCACAACCGGAGTCGTGAGCATCCTCATGTCGCGGCTGCTGATGCGCTGGGCGGGCGGGTTGCACGCCGGCGAGAGATTGCTGCGCCCGCTCGAACGGTTGCTGCGCGCCCGCGGTGTCGACGAGCTGGCCCCGCAGGACTCCCAACTGGAGAACCATGTTGTTATCGCCGGATACGGCATGGCCGGGCAGTTGCTGGCGCAGACCCTCGGGCAGGCCGAAATCCCCTACCTGATCCTTGAGGTCGACACCGAGGCCGTGCGCGCCGGCCAGGACGAGCACGCCCACATCTATTACGGCGATGCAAGCAGCCCCGAAGCACTCTCCCACGCTCGACTCAAGCATGCCCGCATATTGGTTCTCCTGATAAACGACCCGCCCGCCGTGCGAAGGGCGGTCGCGGCCGCGAAGGCCGAGGCGCCGCGGGTGCCGATCCTGGTCCGCGCCCGTCAGTTGGAGGAGCGCCGAGAGTTGTTCAAGCTAGGCGCCGGGCACGTCGTCTTTGACGAAGTGGAGAGTGGCGCCGAGATGACTGCCTGGGTGCTAAGAGCGCTCGGTCACGACGGACCCTCGATCCGCGCGCAGCTAAGTCAGGCACTCGTCTCTTCCAAATTGGAGCACCTAACGGATGCGACCGGGGCCTGGATCGAGGCTGCCGACCGCGAAGTTCGGTGATCTGCCGCACACATCCTCTGCAACGGCTGCATTAGATTTCGGCCGCTGCCCGCCACAATGCGCGTCCCTGTTCGCCGCCCTTTAAACGGGGTCGACGGCAACCTCCGGTCGGGGCCCGATCGGGAGTTGAATTGCGACGGCGCTCTTGTTCCTGCACACTCCCTAGCGGCCCCTTGCGCGCGCGCCGCCATATTGACGGCGGCGAGTGGGGCAGCTGGCCGAGGGTGTTCCAATTCAAGGGTCGGCGGCGTCGCCTTGCAGTCCGGGTTATCACCGGCCAGCCGCGAATGAATCGTCGCTAATGTGCGTCTGCTCGAGGGAAGCAAAAACAATGCCTGAGTTTTCTGACAAGGTCGCGCTCGTCACTGGCGCCGCGCTGGGTATCGGTCGCGCCGGTGCGCTCGCCTTTGGCAGCGCCGGGGCCGCGGTTGCAGTGGTCGATATCGATCCTGAAGCCGGCGCTCGAACCGTGGCTGAGATCGAGGCTGGCGGCGGTACCGCGTTGTTCACCCACGCCGACATGGGAATCACCGCCGACTGCAAGCGCGCCGTTGACGAAGCCGTGGCCGCCTTCGGCGGGCTCGATATCGTCTTCAACAACGTTGGGATCCAGCCTCCAGATTCCTATGTGAACGCGGTCGAATTGGATGAGGTGCTCTGGGACCGCATCATCGCCGTGAACTTAAAAAGCCGGTTCCTGATGGCCAAGTTCGCAGTCCCGCACATGCGTGACCGCGGCGGTGGGGTAATCATTCACAGCGCCAGCGTGCAGGGCCTGCAGTCGATGCCGGGGGTCGCCGCCTATGCCGCCAGCAAGGGCGGGGACCTTTCGCTGGTCCGCCAGCTGGCGATCGACTTTGCCGCCGACAACATCAGGGTCCTGGCGGTATGCCCAGGCACCATCGACACCCCGCTCGTGCGCAACGCCACCCGCAGAAGCGGCCGCCGGATCGATGAGGCCCTTCTCGACTACGGCCGGGCGCACCCGCTCGGACGCGTCGGCCAGCCCGAGGAGGTGGCCGAGGTGGTGCTGTTCCTGGCCAGCGACCGCGCCTCGTTCATGACCGGCGGACACGTTTGCGTCGATGGTGGAATCATGGCGTTGGGCAATTGGGCTGCCGGAGCCGGAGCACAGGACTAGCTAGCAGCCCCCTATTGCAGAAGCAGGTCAACGGTCGCAAGGACGGCCAAATCGCCAGCGGCGGCGGCGCAATGGAAAAGGCCTAAGGCTTTTCCCGCTAAACGAAAGTGTCCCGCTGCGCGTTCGGACCCGGCGACAACGCATCGCTGCGCATCCCGCGCCGACCCTATCGGGCGTGCGGAACGACGGCAACATTGGCGATCTGAATCTTGGGTGCGGTGACCGCCGGGCGGGGACGTTCAAACGAGCTCGGCGTGGCAGGCGGTGGCGGTGGCGGTGACCGGCCAGGGACCCAGATCAAGGGTCGTAGGACAGGATCCTGGCTCCGTTGCCATCGAGCGTGATCAGCACCTTCGACCCCGGCGCGGCCGACACCCCAACCGCAGTCGCCTGCACCTGGCCGGGGTCCATTGATTGGACCGGCCCTTCGGAATCTGCCCAATCAAACGCCTCGACCCGGTAACCGAGAGCCTGCTCAAGGTCGGCGATGAACTGCACGCCGCCCGGTCCCGACAGCACCGCCACCGATCGGCGCACGACCCGCTCCCGGGCCGGCTCGGAGGCCCGGTCCTGGCGGTGGATGCTCCAGTAATAGAGCACGAACGGCAGCGAGGCGGCGATCGCACCGAGCGCGTGCCGGCCTTCGTAGAAGAATGCGAATCCGAATTGACCCTCCAGCCAATCGCTGAGCAGGGCGTAAAGGAGATAGCTGAGGCTGCCGATCAGGACCAGGGCACCGGCGCCCAGCACGACGAAAACGAAAATCCGCCGCGCCAGGGCGGATCGTTCCTGGCCACCGTCGATGCCCGCGCGCGTCTGCGCCGACCGCCAGTTGTAAAGCCAGACCGGCGCGCCGACCGCCGCCAGGGATATCGCCATGGCAATTGAATTCCGCTGCGTGCCGGCGCCGGTCAATATCCCTTCATGGGCCTCGAGCACGTTCGCCGCCAGGTGCGAGACCGCAATGCTGACCGCCGCGGCCAAAATGACCAGCCCAAGAACGGCGAGAAAGTACGTATAGACCCGCATGCTGGAGATCGGACCCAGCGGCGAAGTGCCCGATTCCCGCCCCAGAACGGCGCGATGGTAGGCCCAGACCGCGACCCCGACGGCCAGCGCCGCAATCCAATTTGGAAATGATCCGAAGTGGATCAACGCGGGATCCTGAGGGACGCCGATCAGCCAAATCAGGACCAGCCGCACAACCGCAATCGCGGCCACGATTGCCACCAGGTACCCCCCGAGCAGGGCGGCCGCGAAGACATAAGCCTGGCGCAGCGCCGAATCGGGTGCGCCAGCGCCGAAGCGCCTAAAGTGCGCCCACCAGCCCACCGCGCCGGATATTGCCAGGGCCAGACCCGAGACCATCGTTTCACCCCATAACCCGCTGCCGACTTCTGCAAGCGCGGGGTCGCCGAACACCGCCTCGTAGCCCTGGCGCAACACGACGAAGACCGCCATCCCGATTCCCGTGCCACCCACCGCCAGGGCCACCGCGCAGGCCCCGTAGATGTAGACGCGGCGGACCGCGATCGCCCCATCGGTTCGGACGCCGGCGGCGCCGGTTCGCCAGTGGTAGGCCCAAATCGGTCCCCAGATGACGGCGAACGACCATGGCGAGGCATCGAACGCCTCGCCGCGGTTCAGTTCCAGCAGCCAGCGCAGGATCTCAAAGCCCGTAACCAACAAGACCCCGCCGGCAATGGCCAGGAGCAGGTAGGTGTACAAACTGCGTAGCAGCGCCTGCGCCTCGGCTCGCCCGGCCTTAAGGGACTTTTGGATATGGCGCCAATGAAATCCCCAGCCTGCCAGGCCCACCACCGCCAGCGACAGGCCGATTGCCAGGGGCTCCCGGGAAGCAGAGAGGACGAGCTCGCCGAAGACCCCCTCCAGCGCGAACTCCACGATGAAAAAGAGGCCGCCAGCGCCCACCAGCAGCCCCGTCAGGGACACGAAATAGAAATAGAAGCGTCGCACGGAGACGGCCAGCGGTTCGCCTGAATCGGCGGCGGCACCGGCCCTTCGCCAGCGGCTGACGCCATACACGATCGCCACCACGACGGCTACCAGAGACAGCAGGAACAGCAACGCGAGCACCGCTAGGTCCATTGGTCGGGCCCTACGCCCCGCGCCGATTGCTCAAGCGGCCAGATTCCGGGTCGGCCCAGCCGCCGCGCGCGTTTCGGGGCATCGATAGAACGGTTCGGGAAACTCGCTGAACAGCCATTCGCCGTCGGCAAATGCCAGCGAGTGGTGCCGCTCAAAGGTCCGTTGTCCGCCGCCAAATGGTCCCTCGAACTCCGATTCCGTGACCCGCACGGTCACAATCAGCGTGTCCCCGACCATCTCCGAGCCCTGCAGGGTGATTCTCTGGCTGCGCGGCCGCCCATGGCGCATCGGGGCGATTTCCTCCAGCGGGCAGGCCTGCTGGAGCTCATCGGCCAGGAGGGCGTAGGCGGTGTCCCAATCCCCGTCGGCGACCGCTTTTTCATAGCCCTGCACGATTGCCTCGGCGGAGCCCTCGGGAAAACTTGCCTCCCGTTCCAGCAACGTGGCGATCACCCCGCCCACGAGCACCCCTGCCAGCAGCAGCAACCCGCCCGCGGCCAGGTATCGTCCGGGGTTTTGCCTGAATTTGGCCAAGACCTGCAACCTCGCAAAAAGCTCCCGTGGCCCGGCAAGCCGGGTCCTTACTGTCGTCACTGCAGCAATTCTCGGCATCGGCACTCGGCAGTCGTCGAGCCAACTTTAGCCGCGCCGGTCCGCCTTGGCGGCACCGCAAGTCGCGGGTCCGTTTGCGGCGATCTCTCGATTTAAGCTGCCCAGACAATTGCGTACTCAGCGTTTCGAGAGTGAGTTCCCCCGATGCCGCTACGGGTTTACGACTACCGGACCGACAAGCGCACCCTGCTGGTTGCGCCGCAGATCCGGGCGCGGTTCATGCGCCTGGAGCCCGGCGAGACGGCACCGGCGCACTCGCACGACCTTGGCCAGGAGATGTTCTTGGTCCTGGCCGGCGAGGCCGAATTTACGATCGCCGGCGAAACCGCCGTAGTCGGCCCGGGCCAGCTTTGCGTCGCCCTGGTGGACCAGGTCCACTCGGTGCGCGCGCTCGGGCAAGAGCCCATGATCATGTACCTGTCGGTTACCCCGCACATCCAGCCGACCCACACCTTTTGGGCGGCGGACGGCCGGCGACTTCCGCACCGCTTCGTCGATTCTTCAAACTTCGACCACCCCACCGATGCGACCACTCCGCTGGGGGAGCTCCTGGACCGTCTGCGGGCGACCACGCTGGCAGTCCGTGACGCGGCCGAATCGGCCGCCGCTGTCCAGTCCGAGCGCGCTGCACCCCTTGCCGACGCGGCTGCAGCGGGCGACCTGGAGGGAGCCGACCAGCATCGCGGCCGGATTTGGGATGCGTTGTTCCAGGTCCAGCGCCAGGCCGCCGAACTGGCCGACCTCTGGAATGACGCCGCGCCGCGGGCGGGCCGGACATGATGTCTGAGGATCGGCGGGTTCGGATCGGCGTCATCGGCTGCGGTGCAATCGCGCAGATCCAGCATCTGCCCTTCCTCAGCGAGCTGGCCGAGGAGTTCGAGCTGGCCGCCGTCTGCGACGTCTCGGCCAAAGCGGCATCCTATGCCGCGCAGCTGTTCCACGTACCGCAGGAATTTAACGATTACCGCGAAATGCTCGCGGCCGACATCGACGCCGTCCTGCTGTGCCAGACGGACCCCAAGACGCAGGCAATCGTGGACTCGTTGGCGGCCGGCAAGCACGTCTTCGCCGAAAAACCGATCTGTTTTTCGCCGGCTGAGTTCGAGGTGATCGCCCGGGCCGTCGCCGCCTCTCAAAAGATCGCCCTGGCCGGCTACGTAAAGCTCTATGAACCGGCGTTCGAGCGCGCCAGGGCCGAAATTGCGGGAATGGATGAAATCCGTCTGGTCCAGGTCAACCACCTGCACCCGCACAATGACCTGCATGTTGGCCAGTTCCGCACCCGGAGCTTTGGCGACGTTCCGCGGTCGGTGATCGAGCAGACAAAAAACGCCCGCGCCCGCGCCATTAACGACGCGATCGGGGAGGTCGAGCCGCAGATCACCAGGGCCTTCGGGCTGCTTTCGGGGAGTTTGATCCACGATCTCTATGGCCTGCGGGCCCTGTTCGGGCTGCCCGAGCGGGTGGTTGGCACCGAGATCTGGCAGGAAGGGGCCGCGGTTTCAACCACGCTCGAATACGCATCAGGGTTTCGCTGCGTGGCCACCTGGGTGGATCTTCCGGATCTGTGGGATTTTCACGAAACGCTCGAAGTCTACGGCCCTCGCAAACGTGTCATCGTCTCCTACGAAACCGGTTTCTCACGCGGACTCTCGCGCGTTCGCATCCATGGCATCGATGCCGCCGGCTCCACATATGCCAGCGAACCGGCGCTGGACTGGGAGAGCCCCTTCCGCCGCGAACTGCGCCACTTTCACGAGTGCATCACCAGCGGTTGCCGGCCGCGCTCGCCGATTGGCGAAGTCGGGGCCGACATCTCACTGATCATCGACATCGTCAGGGCCTACCTGGGCCGCACCGGCCAGGAACGCGCTCCAACCGGGGCCGGGCGCCTTTAGCCGGCGAGGGTCTCGCGCTGCGCCCGTTCGCGTTCGATCTCGACCGCAGCGAACCAGTCATCCAGCGCGCGCGTCATCCGGGCGGCCCGTCCGGGCTCGCTTCCGGCCAGATCGATTTGCTCGAAGGGATCGTCGGCAATGTTGAACAACTGCGGCGGCAGCGTATCCGGCACCGCCCGCAGCGGGTCCGGGTCGTCCATCAGAGCGGTCACGTTTTCAGGGTGGTACTTGTACTCGATGTCGGTCTCCACGTAGCGTCGCGCGGCGGCCTCATCGGCCGCGCCGGCATAGCCGATATCAAGATTCGGTCGGACCAGCTTCCAGTCGCCGTCGCGCATCGCGGCATTCGTTGTTCCGATCGGCATATAGAAGTTCCACTGCCAGAACCGCTGCGGCTGCGACCACGGGGCGTTACCACGCAGCTGTTCCAGCACGCTCCGTCCGTCCAGCGGGGGTCCGTCGGGACGGTTCAAGCCGGCCGCCGCAAGCAGCGTCGGCAGCCAGTCGCAAAAGTGCACCATCTCCCCCACGCGGGCACCTGCGCCGGGCAGGCCGGCGGGCCAGCGCAGCACCATCGGCACCCTGATTCCGCCCTCGAGCACCAACGTCTTGGCGCCGCTAAAACCGCAGTTGAAGCGGGTCGTGTCAACACTGATTCCGGCCGGAACCTGGTCGTGGCGCAGCCGGAAGGCCGGGCCGTTGTCGCTGGTGAACAGCACGATCGTGTTCTCAACCAACCGGCGGCGATCCAATTCGTCCAGGATCCGTCCGATGCCACGGTCCATGACCTCGATCATGGCGTAGGTGAGCGCCACCCCGCGCGCGAGCCCCATCGCCTCGTAGCGGGCCACCTCGGGCTCGGGCGCCTGCAGCGGCGAGTGCGGCGCGTTGTACATAAGGGTCAGCAGGAACGGCTCGGCCGCGTGGCGGCCGATGAACCCCAGCGCCTCGTCGGTGAGCACATCGGTCAGGTAGCGCCCGTCAGATGAACGGAACGTCCCATTTGCTTCCAGGCGCCAGCGATAGTAATCGGCCCAACCACCGCGGAAGCCGACGAATTCATCGAACCCGCGCGCGTTGGGATGGTAGCGCGGATCGAGCGCGCCGTTGTGCCACTTGCCGATTAGCCCGGTGGCGTAGCCGCCGTGTTTGAAGGCGTCGCCCAGGGTGACCTCGCGCGAGGAGAACCGGTCCAGGCCGCGGACCTCCTGGGGAGTGATCGCGCCGGTGCGGTGCGGGTAGCGGCCGGTCAGCAGCGCCGCGCGCGAGGGCGAGCAGACCGGCGAACCGGCATAGTGCTGGGTCAGGCAAAGCCCCTCGCCGATCAGGCGGTCAAGGTGCGGCGTCCGGACGTGGCCGTCATTGAAGGCCCCGAAGTCGCCGTAGCCCATGTCGTCGGCAACGATTAGCAGTACGTTCGGCGGTCGGTCGATGGTCAGCCCTTCCGCGAAGGCTCCAGCACCACAAACCCCATCCGCTGCATCTCGATTCCTTCGACCAGGATGTGGACCGAGTGGGGTCCGTAGCGCTTGAGCTCGAGGTCGTCGAAATTGACGATCAGGATCGGCGTCGACTCCAGCTTGGCGGTTGGTTGCGGAATCGCGATCGCGCCTTTCAGGCTTACGAGTTCGCCACCGTCAGCATCTATGACATCAATCCGCGCCCGTTTGCGGCCGGCTTCGGTCTTGTGGGCCCGGAACCGGGCCACCACGCACAGGCGATGGTGCCGCACCGGCAACTCGGCGGCGTAGATCGTATCGAAACCGATACCGAGCGCCGATACCTTGCCGGCCTTCTCGGCATGGTCGCAGAGGAACGCGAAATCAATATCCATACTGACCCTATTGTGCGGACCGGATGGGGCTGGGAGTGGCCGGGAAGATCGGGTGCGACCGCGCGTGGGCCCAAGCTTCCGGCCAACCGTAAATTCGGCGCGCCTCGCCCAATTCCCTGCGAGGTTGTAAACCGCGCGCGCCGGGCTCGACGAGCCTTTGATCGCAAGGACCGCCACCCCGTCAATTGCCGATCGGAGTCGGCGCGATCTGGGCGGGGCTGCGCCCTTACGCGTTGGCGCGTTTCCGCCGCCGCCGCACAATGGTTGCGGAAAACAGCGCCCGCCGGCCCCGTCCGGCGGTTGAAATAACCGATCTGGCCTCAATTAGCTCGCAGGAGCCGCGGCATGAAAATCACCGACGTTCGGGTCGACCTGTTCAATTGGCATGCGGAGCCGTGGCACACCGGTGTCGGCACCAGCTTTGGCGATTGCCAGCTCGGCTTGGTCAGCGTGGAGACCGACGCCGGCGTCACCGGGAACGCGTTCCTGGGGAGCCTGCACGTCGGCGGCGACCACTTCGCCAAGGGCCTGATTCAGTTCCTCAAACCCCAGCTGCTGGGCCGCAACCCCCAGGACATCGGCGCCATTTGGCATGACATGTGGAAGCAGAACCGGAAGGTCTCGGTCCACGCCATTGGCGCCATTGACGTCTGCCTTTGGGACATCAACGGCAAGATCGCCGGCCAGCCGATCCACCGCCTGCTGGGCACCTGTCGCGAATCGGTGCCGGTCTATTCCTCAACCGCGCACTGGGATACCGATGCCGAATACGTGGAGGAGGCGCTCAGATTCAAAGAGGCCGGTTGGACCGCCCACA
Organism: Chloroflexota bacterium; assembly: GCA_965217845.1. Classification (GTDB taxonomy): domain Bacteria; phylum Chloroflexota; class UBA11872; order UBA11872; family VXNJ01; genus VXNJ01. Next base: position 548,762 of record OZ244573.1, on the reverse strand, counting down.
AGCTCCACCCGCACGGCGATCCCGTGGCCGATATCAGGCTCTGCGAGACCGTCCGCGACGCCGTCGGGGATGAGATGAAACTGATGCTCGATTCGATGTGGGCATACCAATACGAGGACGCCCTGCGGGTGGGCCGGGCCATCGAGGCGCTCGACTTCTACTGGTATGAGGACCCGCTGGTGGAAAACGACATCTACAGCTACGTAAAGCTGCACCAGAAGCTCGACATTCCGATCATGTCGACCGAGTTCGCGCCCGCGCGTTTCTACGGCATGGCCACCTGGATCACCCAGTACGCCACCGATTTCCTGCGCGGCGACGTTGCCGTCACCGGCGGGATCACGCCGCTGCTGCGCCAGTGCAATCTGGCCGAGGGATTCAACATGAAGTGCGAGATCCACCACGGCGGCAATTCGCTCAACAACGTCGCCAACCTGCACGTGACGATGGCGGTGCACAACTGCGAATTCTTCGAGTTCTTTCCCTGTACCGGCGCCAACATGTACGGGCTGGTAGAGGACATCGATATGACCGGCGGCGTGGTCAGGGCCCCGACCGAGCCCGGTCTCGGCTACCAAATCGATCTGGATCTGGTGCGGCGCGAGCACACCGCCACGATCTCGTAGTCGCCCCCGGTTCAGGCGCGCGGCCGAACCGGCACGGTTGGCACCGAGGATGGGGTCGGCCAGATTTATTTGACTGAAAATCTCAGCAGCAATCTTGACCGGGGCGTTCCTTGCCAACATCGCCGATAAGAACTGAACCAAATCCGCCGGCCGGCGGGGCATTGCGATGGGACTAAAGCGGAGCTTGGTGACCGGTGGCGCCGGATTTCTGGGCCGCCACCTGGTGTCCGCGCTCTGCTTGCGCGGTGACCGGGTCCTGGTAGTCGATAAGGCACCCGGCCCTTCAGGCAGCGCCGCCGATCACGTTTGCGCCGACATCCGCGACCGGGCATCGATGTTCAGGATTGCGGCCGACTTTGCACCGCAGACGGTGTTTCACCTCGCCGCCCAGGCCGACCCGCGGTGTGCCCACTCCGATCCCGGCTTCGACCTGGACGTGAACACCGGTGGCACGCTTACGACCGCGCTGGCAGCGCTGGCGGCCGGGGTCGAGCGCTTCGTGTTCGTCTCCACCGGTGGGGCGATGTACGGCGACCCGCCCGCCGCGAGTCTGCCGGTGGGAGAGGACCACCCCCCGGCGCCGGTTTCCCCCTACGGGCTCTCAAAGTACTGTGCCGAGCTGTACCTGGGCCTGCTGGGACGCCAGCGCGGACTCGCTTATTCGATCATCCGCCCCGGCAATATCTACGGCCCCGGCCAGGACGCCAGTTCCGAGGTCGGAGTGGTAACCATCTTCCTGAGCCGGCTGCTATCGGGACGGGTGCCGCAGTTGCGCGGTCGCGGGCTGCCGACGCGCGATTACGTGTACGTCGATGACGTCGTGTCGGCAATCCAGCTGGCCGCCAAACGGGGCGGCCCGCGCCCGTACAACATCGGCTCCGGCCAGCAGACCTCGGTCCTCCAGATTTTTGCCGCCATCAGCCAGCGGCTGGGTTCCGGCGCCGAACCGGAACTGGCCGATCTGTCGCCGGGCGAGGTCAGGTTCATGGCCCTGGACTGCCGTGCGGCGGCTTCCGATCTGGGTTGGGTTCCGACGGTCTCTATTGCCGAAGGAATGGATCGGACCGTCGAGTGGGCGCGCCGGCGCCACGCCGGTCAGGACCACGCCTGAATTTTTTGGGCCGCCCGACCACCTCTCGGCAGGGGCACCGGGCGCTTAGGAGAACTCGACCTTAAATTCGGGTTCGATCAGGTAAGCGCGAACCTCGTCGAGGTTCTCGACCTTCACCAGCGCAACCATCTCGTCGCCGACTTCCAGTTCCAGGTCCGGCTCCAGCGGGATGATCCCGCCGTCACGGATCACCGCGCAGATGCTGCAGCCGTGTTCGGCCAGACGCAGTTCGCGCAGCGGACGGCTCAGGGCGCGCGATTCGGGCGTAAAGCGGTACTCAATCAGTTCGTGCCCGCATTCCTGCAGGCGCATCAGGTGCACCACCCCGCCGCCGTCGCTCACGCCGCGCTCGATCATGGAGAGCACCAGATCGGTAGCGCTGACCATTTCGGTGATTCCGAGCGACCTAAATACCGACGCGTTCTCGGGGTGGTTGACCCTGGCGATGATGCGGCAGTCCTTGCCGGCCAGCATATTCGCCAGCTGGGCGATGATGAGGTTGTCCTCGTCCTGGTTGGTCATCGCGCAGACCAGCTGCGCGCGCACCACGCCGGCCTCCTGCAGCCAGCGGCCCTCGCAGGCATCGTGCGACATCACCATCCGGCCCAGTTCGGCCTGCAGGTCGCGCGCCCGGGCGGCGTCTTTCTCCATGATCACGACCTCGTTACCCCGGTCTAGCAGTTCCAGGGCCAGGTTGTAACCGACCGTTCCGCCGCCACAGACGATGACGAACACCGGTTTAGCCAGCTTGCTGGAGCGCGTCGCGCAGCAGCTGCGCGCCAACCCGGGTGGGACAGACGGTGCGCAGACCGAGCGCGGCGTAGGCGTCGGATCGTACCGGGTCGTAGCAACGCGCCACGACCTGCTTGACCTTGTAGATGCGCTGGGCGATCTGGGCGATCATGATGTTGGTGTTGTCGCCCTGCGTGGCGGTCACCAGAGCATCGGCATTTTTGACGCCGGCGCGCTCGAGAATCTTGGCGTTCTTGGCGTCGCCGACTATAGTCGAACCGCTGAAGTCGGATGAGAGGCGCTGGAAGGATTCCGGCGAGCGGTCGACGATCACAACCGCGTCACCGGCCGCGTCCAACAGATTGGCAAGCTGGGCGCCGACCCGCCCGCAGCCAATGACGATCACGTATTTACGGCGCGACCAATCGTTCATCCGGGCTCATTCCGACTGATTGCCTGGTGCGATATTGCAGCCGCCCGATTCTTACGCAAAAACTCGGCGTTCGCATGCCGCCAGGCCGACATGCTGTGGCGCAGGCCGATTTCAGGGTGCACCCGCCCGTAGACAAAGTCGAGCGGCGCCTCCCGCGGCAGGATTTCCGCGCGCTGCAGCAGCGCCCGCATTCTGTCCATGTACTCCTGCAGAGCCCCCATCCGCCGCTCCAGCTCGACCCGCGAGAAATCACTTGTCCGCAGGATCTGGTGCAGGCATTGGTCAAAACCACCGACCGGATCGGGGCGCGAGCGCAGGTACTGCACGCGCTTGTTGGGCCAGGTCAGCCAGGCGCCGTGCCAGGCGAACATGAAATCCATGAAGTAATTGACGCCGGCGTCAAAGTGGGCGTGCGCCAGGCAGCCGTCGCCGCGCTCGTACCAGGCCAGCGCCTTGGCCGGACGCAGATGGTAGTTCACCTGGTAGAACCCGTCAATCAGGCGTTCGCGGCGCAACTGAGACGGATAACCGGCAACGCGGTCGAGTATCTGCTCACAGCTCTCGGCGCGGTCCCAGACTAGCAGTCCGCCGGCGAGCAGGTGGCGCTCGAGTTCGGAGGCCTCGCCCGCCGCCAGTCTTTCCAGATCCACGCGCCGCGCGTCCACATGCAACAGGTCCGGGTCAGCGGGCAATTGTTCAGAACGCCCAAAGTAACGTCCCTTGCGTGGCGACCAGACAAAGTCGCCCGGCACGATCGCCAGGTCGAGCGGCGAAAAAAGCAGGAACATGTCAACGTCGGAATCGGCGCGGGCGTCCCCGTAGGCGACCGAATCGGTGACGACCGCACCCCGAAACGACGGCTCGCCGGCCAGGCGGGCAGCGATTAAATCGCGCACCTGTCCTACCTTGCGGCGGCTGTGCGGGTTGGCGGGCAGTTCCCGTTGCAATGTCGCCTGCTGGGGCTGGAAAAAAGTTATCGCGGCATTCACACTCGGCTTAAACCGATTGCGGCACTTACGATTATTAGTGTCTTTCGGCGGAGGGTTCTATGCTCTACGAACTGCGCGAGTACTACATCGAACCGGGCTGTATTCCTAAGATCAACGCCCGTTTTCGCAACCACACCCTGGGAATATGGGCACGCCTGGGCATCGAGGCGGTCGGTTTCTGGGAGGAGTTGGTGGGCAACAACCAACGCCTGACCTACATCCTCCGTTTTGAAGACATGTCCGACCGCGAGGCCAAGTGGTCGGCATTTATCTCCGATCCCGAATGGCACCGGGTGAAGGCTGAGACCGAAGCCGACGGGCAGATAGTGACCGCGGTCGAAAACCGCCTCCTGCGCCCGACCGACTATTCCCCGCTCCAGTAGGGACCGCTCGCGATGGCATGGGAAAAAGGGAATCCGTTTGACCTGACCGGGAAGGTGGCGCTGGTCACCGGTGGTGGCCGCGGCATCGGCGCCGGGTTTGCGCGCGCGGTCGCCAATGCCGGCGCCGACGTCGTGCTGGCGGCCCGGTCGCTGGAACAGCTCGAGACGGTTGCCGACGAAATCAGGTCGCTGGGTCGGCGCGTGGTGGTGGTGCCCACCGATGTTTCCGACCTGGATCAGGTGCGCTCCCTGATGCAGGTGCCCACCGACGAACTGGGTCGCTTTGACATCCTCTTTAACAACGCCGGCACCAACCGCCGCCTGCCGATCGCCGAGGCCACGCCCGATGACTGGGACGCGGTCCATGGCGTGAATCTGCGGGCGGCCTTCTTTGGAATGAAATACGCGATCGCGCCGATGCTGGCCGGCGGCTACGGGCGCATCATCAACACCGCGTCGCTGACCAGCTACATCGGGATGACTGGCAACTCGATGTACGGGGCGTCAAAGGGCGGCGTGGCGCAGATGACCAAGGCGATCGCTACCGAGCTGGCCGAGACCCCGATCCGGGTCAATGCCATCGCCCCTGGATACATTCGCACCGCCATGACCGAGGCCCGCTATCACCAGGATGAGTTCTCCTCCTGGGTGCTCTCGCGGATTCCGATGCGCCGCTGGGGGGCGCCCGACGATCTGGGTGGGACGGCCGTTTTCCTGGCTTCGCCGGCCTCGGAGTACATCACCGGCCACATCATTCCGGTCGACGGCGGCTGGATGGGAGCATAGCGGGCCCGAAGCGATGAAATCGGCGCTCCTTATCGGAGCCGGCGGTATGGGCAGAGCCTACGCCCGCTCCATATTTGGCTACCTGCCCGACCGGGTCCGGGTCGGCGCGGTCTGCGACGTCGACCCAAAAGCCTGCGCTGCGCTGGGCGACCAGCTCGGGCTCGCGCCGGAGCGCCGCTATTTGGACAGCGCGGTTGCAATCGCCAACGCGGGTGCCGATTTCTGCCTGATCGCAACCCCACCCTGGCTCCACGTTGAACCGCTGCTGGCGGCGTGCGCGGCCGGCATGCCGGTGCTGATGGAGAAACCGATAACGTCCGACTTTGACCAGCTGGCGCCGATGGCAAGCGCGGTGACCGAGTCGGGGATCCGCTGCCAGATAGTTCAGAACTACCGCTACACCAAGCGCATGCTCACGTTCCGGGAGCTGTTGCGAAGCGGCCGCCTGGGCAGATTGCAGTACCTGCAGTCCCGCTTCGCCGCCGACTACCGGCCGTATGGCTCCTGGGGCAGGCCCAATCCCTTCCGCCACGAGATGTCCGATCCAATGGTCCTGGACGGCTCGATCCACCATCTGGACATGCTTCGCAACCTCACCGGGGGAGACCCGCAACAGATATTCGGAAGCGCGTTCAATTCGCCCTGGTCCTCGTTCAAGGGATTTGCCGCCGGGCTCTATGTGGTCGAATTCGACAACGACACCCGCGCCGCCTACGAGGCCAACCTGCTATCGGCCGGGAAGGCCAACAGCTGGTTCGAAGAGTACTATCGCGCCGAATGCGAGGAGGGGGCTCTCGCCAGCGACGACGGCGACGCCATCGTCATCACCCGCGACGGGGCAGAGGCGGAACGGATCATCGTGACCGAAGACCGGCACTGGGGCCATGCGCGGGTCCTGGGGCAATTCCTTGACTGGCTCGAACACGGGGTCGAGCCGGAGTGCACTTTCGCCGACAACCTCAAGAGCGTGGCGATGATGTTTGCCGCCCGCGCCGCCGGGCACCGCCGCCGCGCGGTTCCAATAAGCGAGTTCCTGCCCGAGATTTCCTAGGCCGTCAGCAGGTCGCGCGCGACCTGCTCCAGGTCGGATTGAACCATCATCGCGATCAGCTCCTCGAATCCGACCCGCGGGCGCCAGCTCAGCTTGTCCCGTGCCTTGGCACAGTCCCCGCAGAGCAGCATCACTTCGGCCGGGCGCCGCATCGCCGGGTCGGCGCGCACATGATCGCGCCAGTTGAGGCCGGCCTCCAAGAACGCGGTCGCCACCATGTGCTCAACGCTATGAGTGCGCCCGGTCGCGATCACGTAATCGTCGGGGTCATCCTGCTGCAGCATCAGCCACATCGCCTCGACGTAATCGCCGGCAAAGCCCCAGTCGCGCTGCGGTGAGAGGTCGCCGAGGCCGATATCCGAATCCAGGCCGAGCTTTATGCGGGCGACCGCGTGGGTGACCTTGCGGGTAACGAATTCGAGCCCGCGCCGTGGCGATTCGTGATTGAAGAGGATCCCTGAGGAGGCATGTAGCGAGTGGCTCTCGCGGTAGTTGACCGTGATCCAGTGGCCATAGGCCTTGGCGACCCCGTAGGGACTGCGCGGGTGGAACGGAGTCGTCTCGCGCTGTGGCGACTCCAAAGCCTGTCCGAACATCTCCGAGGAACTGGCCTGGTAGAAGCGGATCGAATCGTCGACCATAAGGATTGCCTCCAGCATCCGCAGCGGCCCCAGCCCGGTAACCTGCGCGGTTAATTCGGGCTGTGACCAGGAGGCCTGCACGAACGAGGCCGCGCCGAGGTTGTAGACCTCGTTGGGGCGGAACTCAGACAGCACCCGCACCAGCGATCCGGCGTCGGTCAGATCACCGTAAACCAGCCGGATTCGATCACCCAGGTGGGCGATTCGCTCCAGGCGCTCGCTGCTGGCGCGGCGCAGCATCCCGGTAACCTCGTAGCCCTTCGACAGCAGGAATTCGGCCAGGTAGGAACCGTCCTGGCCGTTGATTCCGGTAATTAGCGCTTTCGGCAAATATTTGGTCCTTTGCGTCTTTGGCGAATCAGGCCGGCGCCGAACGGCGCCGCAATAGATGTGCGGTGGCAATCGCGCAGGCCGCACACATGAGCGCCGCCGACGCCAGCAGGATGACAGCCAAATCGTAAGCCGATGCGGCCACAAACAGGTAGCCGACGGTCTGGGCCAGCGCCGCCGGGACCAGTACCCAGGCGATCCAGCGGGTCCCGGCCGCAATCAGCATGTAAACCAGGTAAAGCGAGATCGAAAGCAGCGTCGCCCCACCCAGATAGACCTGCAGCAGCTGCGCATCGGCGGCATAGTTGGGCCCCACCAGGGCCAGGTGCAGGAACCCGGGCGCCAGCAGCGCCAGCAGCAGCGGCCCGGTCGCGATCAGAGCCGCTGCCAGCGATCCGCGCAGCAAAAGGCGCCGGTCCAGGCGCCCGGCGCCGAACATGTCCCGGAACCGCGGCAGCAGCAGCTGGCCGACCGTAAAGCACCCATAGAAGCTGATCCGGCCCGCGAAGGCAGCCACCACGAACGGTTCCAGGCCGGTGCCCGGAAAGCGCCAGTTGGCAATGATCACGTCAACCGATTGGGCTCCGAAGATCGCAAACGTGGCCGGCACCGTGCCCAGTTGGGCGAGTAGCAGCGCACCGATGTTGACGCCCCCGGCGGCGCTGCCGCCGGCGCGCGGTCGCAGGACCCACACCCCCATCGCTATCCCGGCCACGATACCGAGCGAGAAACCCGACAGCGCTCCGGTCAGCCCGAACCCCAGGACCACCAGCCCGATCGCCAGCAGCACCCGGGCGCTGGCGTCCAGCAGCAGGTTGGTCCCCAGGGCCACGAACCGCGACAGGCCCTGCACGGCGCCGCGCGCGGTCGCCAGCACCAGCGACAGCGGCAGGATGCACAGTAGTAGTAGTAGCACCCAGTCGCTCTCGAATCCGAAGATGTCCCGCAGCTGGTCTGAGAGCAGCGCCAGCACGATGCTCACCGCCAGCGCGGTTCCCGCCCCGATCGCGTTAGCGCGCAGCGCAAACGACCAGACCGCGGCGCGGTGGCCGGCCGCCGCCAGGGCCCCGACCCCGACCGCGACCGCGGATTGGAAGGCATGGCCGGGGAAAAGCAGGATGGTCACGAACGAGACCAGGGCCAGGAGCTGGGTGTACTGATCGGGCTGCAGCAGGCGGGCCATCGAGACCTGGTAGATGAACTGCAGGCCGTTGGCCACTGACGCCATCAACAGGAAGGCGGTCCCGCCGCTGCCGCTGCCCCAGGCCCAGCGCAGCTGCTTGCGGAGCGTTGGCCCAACGCTCATGTGAATTCTTGGCGGTACCAGGCCAGGATCCGGCGCAGGCCCTCCTCCAACCGCACCTTGGGTTCCCAGCCAAGCTCGGTGCGGGCGCGGGAGATGTCAGGACAGCGGCGCGCCGGGTCGTCGGGGGGCGCGGGCGCAAATTCCAGTCCCGACGAAGATCCGGTAACCGCGAGCACGGCTCGGGCCAGATCCAGGACCGAGCGCTCGTCGGGGTTGCCCAGGTTGTAGACGCGGCCGCAGGTGCCGGATTGCTCCATCGCCCGCTCTATTCCTTCGACCAGGTCGCCTACGTAGCACCAGCTCCGGGTCTGGCGGCCGTCGCCGTGAATTAACAGCGGCTCGCCGGCGATCGCCCGCCGCAGGAATTCGATCAGGGCCCGGCCGTCTTCAGGATTCATGCCCGGCCCGTAGGTGTTAAAGATCCGCACAATGCGGCCATCCAGCCCGCGGCGGCGCACCGCGGTCATGGTCAAGGCCTCCCCGAAGCGCTTGCTCTCGTCGTAGCAGGCCCGCTCCCCGACTGGGTTCACGTTGCCGAAATAATCCTCGCGTTGAGGGTGCTCCAGGGGATCGCCGTAGACCTCCGAGGTCGAGGCGAAGAGGAATCGCGCGCCGCGCCCGAGGGCCAAGTCAATAAGGTTGGCGGTTCCGGTCGAATTGGCGGCGATGATGGCTTCCGGCATCTGCGTAAAGTGCCGCGGACTGGCCGGCGAGGCCAGGTGGAAGACGTTGTCCAGGGGGCCGAAATCCAATTCGCCGGTCACGTCGCACTCGGCGAACGCAAACCCTGGCTCGCGCGACAGACCTATCAGGTTGGCACTCGCGGCGGTGGCCAGGTTATCGGCGCAGACGACCTCGTGCCCGGCATCCAGCAGCCGCCGGCAGAGCTGCGCCCCGATCAGGCCGGCGCCCCCGGCGACAAAAGAAATCGGCATGACCATACCTTGCGCGAACGGGGACGGCGGCGCCGGTACGACGATCGGGAGAATTTGCCCGCGCCTCTGCGGCAATATTGATGTTAAGTCGATCCCTTCCCGCCCTAACGAGCCCGAGTTGAACCATGGTTGACAACCCTGCCCGCCTCCTGCTGGGCCCCGGCCCTTCACCGGTCGATCCCCGAATCACCGCCGCCATGGGCGAGCCGGTGATCTCGCACGTTGACCCGATATTTGCCCGGACCCTCAAGGACACCGCCGATCTGCTGCGGCAGATATTCGGCACCGCCAACAAGGCCACTTTCGCCGTGTCCGGGACCGGTTTCTCAGGGATGGAAACGGCCCTGCTGAACATCATCGAACCGGGCGATACGATCGTGGTCGGCATCAGCGGCTTCTTCGGCGTCAAGGCCCGGGAAATCTGCGAGCGCATGGGCGCGACCACGGTCGCGGTCTCTTCCGGATTCGGCCGCCCGGTGGAGACCGAAGATGTCGCCGAGGCCCTGGATGCGAACCCCGGCGCCAAAGCCGTTTTTCTGGTCGCGGCCGAGACTTCAGCCGGCCTGCGGCAACCGTTGGCCGACATAGCCGCGGCCTGCCACGCACGCAATGCTCTGTTGGTGGCCGACATGGTCACGCTGCTCGGCGGGGCCGAAGTCAAGGTTGACGAATGGGGCGTGGACGTGGCCTACGCCGGCAGCCAGAAGTGCATCGGCACCCCGCCCGGCACCGCCCCGATAACCTTCTCGCCGCAGGCGGTGGGGGCAATTGCGGCGCGTCGTACCCCGGTGGCTTCCTGGTACCTTTCAGCCCTGGATATCGCCGCCTACTGGGCCGGCGAGTTGGCCTATCACCACACCTGCTCGTCGCCGGTAATCGCCGGCCTCAAGCGCGCCCTGGAACTGATCGTGGCCGAGGGGATCGGGGAACGCGCCCGGCGCCACGAGCGCAACGGCGCGGCGCTGCGCGCCGGGTTCGAGGCGATGGGACTTCATATCGCCAGCCTGGAGGGCCGGCGCCTGGGGATGCTGACTCCGGTGGGCATCCCGGACGGGGTCGTTGACGCCGAGTTCCGGGCCGAACTACTTGAGCGCTTTAACACCGAGATCGGCGGCGGACTCGGCGACTGGGCCGGCAAGGTCTGGCGGATCGGGCTCATGGGATATGGATCCGATCCCAAGAACGTCTATCACGTCCTGAACGCCTTCGAGGTGCTGCTCGCTGAGCGTGGCATCCGGATCGAGCCCGGGGTCGCCGCGGCGGCCGCATCGGCAGTAATCACCGCCGAGCCCGGCTAGGCACCATCCGTCAATGCCCGGCGGCCTCCAAGGCCGCGTCCAGAAAGCCCATGAAGCGAACCGTTTCCGGCAGGTAGTGTCCGCCCAGGCTTTGCGGCGACAGCGCCGGCAGGACCAGTTCGCCGTGATCGATAAGGCCGGAATCGAACAGCTCGCCGCGCGCACCCAGCTGCTCGACCAAGAGCTCGGAGCCCTGCCGCGGGAAATAGGGATCGCCGCTGAAATGAAATATCACCGCGCGCCCGCCGCGCTCACCGACCCAGAAGCTCGGCGAGAGTTCGGCCAACAGCAGTCGCAGCCGCGGCGGCAGACCGGCAATTACGGTGCGAACTTCGCGATGGTCGCGCAGCCGAAACAGCTCCAGCACCGCCCGCCCGTCGCTGCTGAGTTCACGTGAGATTTCCGGCCCGGCCGATCCGGGGTCGGCATAAAGGGGCGCCAGACGCTCGGCCTCGGCATGGCTCAGGTGCGCCAGAACGGTGTCGCGCAACACCTGCCCGACGAAGCCATTGGGTCTATAGGTGACGGGTTGGCCGCGGTGCTCAAAACTCCCGGTGAGAACGGCGGCGAGTATCTGCTCAAGCTCGCCGTAGGGCCCGATCGCCACCACCGGCGGCGGGTTGTCGCTGCGACTGGCGGCAATCATCCCCAGCGAACCCCCGACTGAGATACCGATCACCGCATCCGCCGGTTCCGGGCCCCGGATGGCGGCTTCGAGCACTTCGACATCATGCAGGTGCAACCGCAGTTGGCGGTAGGCGAACAGTTCCGGCACCGACACCTCGAATCCGACCCGCGCCAGCGATTGGGCCAGGACCACCATTGGGCCGTAATTGCGCCCATCGCGCACCACCCCATTGGCCAGTACCAGGCGCGGCCGGCCCAGCCAGCGCCCCGAACCCCATACACTGACCGGGAGATCGACCCCGGCAACGGTCAGGGTTTCGGTTTCAAGGCGCGGCGCCGGCGCGTGCCGGCTTACCAGGCCCACCTTCCCGGAGGTGGCATTGAGCGCCACCAGCTCCAAGGCGCGCAGCTGGCGGTCGATTGGGCCAAGCAGCAGCAGGCACAGGCCAAGCGCTAGCAGCAGCCAGCGTATCTGCCGCGCGGGACCGTTCCCCGTTTGGCTAACTCCGGGTCCGGTCGATCCGTTCCGGGCGGATCGGCTCTATGCCGAGTCCGGTGCGGATTCGGCCGGCGGGCCGGTTTCCGGCTCGCCCGGTTCCTCGTCGTCGGCGTCCAGTTTGCGGCGGTACTCGTCGTAGACGAATAGCCCGACGGCAACCGCCAACAGGCCGACCACGACCAGGCCGACCAGGGTAAATATTGCAACGATTAGCCTGCCTAGCATTGCGGGCCCTCCCTTGTCAGCGCGCACGACCTGAGCGGTCGCTGTATTCCCGAATCGGGCCAAGTTTATTGCCGGCGCGACATTTCGGGGAGGTTCGGCGCAACCTAGATCCCGAACATCTCCTCGATGGCGGCCCGGGTTCGCTCCAGATACTGCCCGTAGGGCGTGGGTGCAAAGGTCAGGTCGCTGACCGTAGCGGCGGTGTCGTAGAAATCGAACGCCCGCGGTCCTTCCAAGAACCCGGCTTCCTCCGGAGCCATCTGCAGCAAGCCGTAGTAGTCGTTCGAGTACTGCTGCCCGTGCATCCGCCAGCTTTCACCGCCGGCCACGTTGTAGGTCCGCCCGACGGTGGCCGGGTCTTTGGCCGCCTGCCCCAGCGGGCCGGCGGCGTCCTCGAGCAGGACGAATTCCATGCGTTGGCCGGCGGTGAACGGCCACGGCTGCGGGGGCATCAGCGCCTCGGCCACGGCCACGCCGGAGACGCGCAGGATGGTCACCGGGATCGCGGACTCGGCGATCAGGGCTTCACTATCCATCTTGGAGCGCGCGTAGCTGCCCACCCCGGCCAGCGGTCGATCACAGGCAACCGGGGGTTCGCCTCCCTGGGTGTTGCCGTAGACGACCACCGAGGAGGAGAAAACCAGACGCGCCCGAGGGCAGCTTGCCTGCATTCCCGCAAGAATGCTGGCGGTGCCGCCGACATTAACTTTCTGCGCCAGGGCCTCGTTCTCGTCCGCCACCGGCGGCAGCACCGCGGCCAGGTGTACGACCACGTCACAGTCGGCCAGCGCCGCGGACACGTAAGCACCGTCGGTGATGTCACCGGGAAAAACGCTGATGTCTTCCTTTCCGGATAGACCCTCGAAGTTGGCCTGCGGCAGGTCCAGGATTCGCAGCCGCGCGCCCCAGGCGCGCAGGTCGGCCGCCACCAGGCGACCGATGCGCCCGGCACCGCCGGTGATGGCGATCATTAACTCGTTTTCGGGCAACTGAACCGTCCGTTTGGCTGATGGGGAAGCGCAGCACCCCGATTGTGATCAAACGCGCCCGCGCCCTGCCAGCAGCAGACCGATCTTTTGCTGGGCCGAGTTCTCGGCGGCGGCAATTGAGAGGACCTGCTTCGAAAGCCCGGCCAGCAATTGAGGGATTTCGTTCTCCGGGATCGGAAAGTCGGCGCCGCCGGCCAGCTGGTCCCCGAAACTCTCGACTGCCGCGATGGCGGCCTCGATCTGCGTGCGGGCCGCCGGACCGGACTCAAGGTAGGCGGCGTGGGCGGCCGCCAGTTGCCGCCGCAGCTCCCCCAGCGGGGCGAGTTCATCGGGCATCGCCGCCTGCGCCAGAGCCTGCCACATATCGGCCAGTTCGCCGTAGTCGGCCGACAGGTCGGCAAGTTCCCGCTCGCCCAGCCGCTCGCCGGCCTCGCTCAGGAACCGGGCCATCAGGCGCCGATGCAGGCAGCCGTCATTGTCAAAGCTCGCGGTAAAGCGCGCGATCGAGCTCAGCCCGCTCAGCAAGCGGTGCCCGCGCGGGAATGCCGTAGGCCAGGCATGTTTGCCGCCGGCCCCGGCCAGGCGCTTGCCCCAGGTCTCCAGGGCGCCCAACCCGAACCCGGCCACGCGCGGATTCTGCAGCGCCTGCCAGCCCGCTTCCAGCCCGCCCCAGACAAGATCGGTCAGCGATAGATCAACCGGTCCGGGCAAGATCTGCAGCAGGCGGTTGCGGTGCTTGCGGATCCGTGCTCGCGCCGGCGCGAGCACGGCCGCATCCATGCTGACCGGTTGCGGCGCCAGGTCACCGAGCCAGAATCGCTGCTCCTGCTGGCAATAGATGGAGACGGTGTGATAGCCGCCGCCCTCCAGGAAACCGCCAAGCCCGCGATAGGGAAGCGAACCGGCGTCGACCCAGGCCACCACCGGTCGGCCGCGCCTGAGCCACTCCGAGAGCGTCTTGGCCGCCGCCCGCTTGCCGCCGGACTCGAACACTTCGCATTCAAGGCCCAGGCGCGCGGTAACTGCCCGGTGCCAGGCCAGGGCATCGTCCCAATGGCAGCGCCCGGCCAGGTAAAAGGACGAAAAATCGTTTTTTTCGTACACGAACTGGAAAACGCCGCAGCCGATGCCGCCACCGATGCCGAACAGCATCGCCTCGCTGGCCTCGGGTCCGAGTCCGGGCAACTCTATTCCGCAGCTTGAGAGCTGGATCGCCAACGCCGTACAATCCGGATCCAAACCAGTCCGGTGCCAGGAAATCTGCTGGTTCAAAGCGGCCCCACCAATTGCACTTCGCCGGCGCCCGCCGGCGGGCGTTATTTTGCCCCGACCGTCGGCGGCCTGCGGCCGCCGAATCCGATTTCGCATACTCTTTGGCGAACCCGCCCCCTTAGCTCAGCGGATAGAGCACCGGCCTCCGGAGCCGGGTGCAGGCGTTCGAATCGCCTAGGGGGTACCCGACGGTGACGGAATCCGCCGCCGCCGCCGAAGTACGCGCCTCGTTCGCCGCCATCGTGGGGCCCTCAAGGGTGCGCTCCGACCCGTCCTCGCTGGCCGCCTACGGGATCGACGCCACCGTCGGTTACCGCGGACGGCCTTCCCTGGCGGTCTTTCCACCCACGCGCGATGCGGCGGCGGCGGCGCTCGCCCTGGCGGCCGAGCTCGATCTGGCGGTCACCGCGCGCGGCGGCGGGACCTCGCTGGCGGCCGGTGCCACGCCACTCGATGGCTCGATCGTGCTCTCCACCGAACTCCTGGATGACCCCCTGCGGGTCGATCCCGAGGGTCTGAGCGTCTTTTGCGGGGCGGGGGTAAAAACCGCCCAGATCGATGCCGCCGCCGGCGCCCACGGGTTGTTTCTGGCGCCCGATCCCGGCGCCCGCGCGATCTCGGTGATCGGTGGTAACGTCGCCACCAACGCCGGCGGCGCGCTGGGCCTGGCCTACGGCGTGATCCGCCATCACGTACTCTCACTCGAATACGCCACCGTCGGCGGGGTAATTCGCCAATTCCGGCGCGGTGACGCCGACGAGGGCATGGTCGACCTCCTGATTGGTTCCGAGGGCACGTTGGGGTTGATCACGGCGGTCGAGATGGGGCTGCTGCCGGCGCCGCCGGTGCGACACAGCCTGGTGGCCCGTTGCGAGGACGCCGCCGCCGCCGCGCGCGCTACGATAGCCCTGCTCGAACGCGGTTTCTCACCCGCCCGGCTGGAATTTATGGACGACGTGGCGGTGCGCGCCGTCCAGGCGGCCCGCGACCGTGGCCTGGACCTTGCCGTCGGGGCCTACCTGCTGATCGAATTCGTCGGCGCCGGAGAGCGCCCGCAGGCCCAGGTTGCGGCCGCTCTCAGGGTCCTGGAAGGGACCGACGGGATCGATGCCGAGGAAATCTCGGGCGCGCGCGAGCTTCGTTACTGGGAGGCCCGCCACGCAATTACCTCCTCGCTGGCGCGGGTGCGGCCGGGCAAGATCGGCGAAGACATCTGCCTGCCGCGCACCCGATTGCCCGAGGCGGTTGACCGCATCAAGCAGATCGCCGCCGAGCTGGAATTGCCGATTGCCCTCTTTGGACACATCGGCGACGGCACCCTGCACCCCAATGTGCTCTACGACCCGCTCGATGAGGGCCAGCGCCGGCGGGCGGGCCGGGCGCTGGGGCTTATTGCCGCTGCCAGCATCTCGTTGGGCGGGGTCCTCTCCGGGGAGCACGGCCTGGGCAGGGTCAAGCGGGACCACCTCGGTTCGGCTTTCAACGCCGACACCCTGACGGTGTTCCAGCGCCTGCGCGACGCCGCCGACCCGGGGGCGGTGCTGAACCGCCCGCTGCAGTGGGTTAGGGCCTAGCCGACCGCCGTTGAAGCTACCGAGGCGGCCAGCGCCACGCTGCCAACGGCCGGTGGTGTGTAGAAGGACCCGCGGTTGAACTCGCCGGCGGCCTGGAACGCGAGGATATTGGCGAAAGCGGCGTTGGGGAACTGCAGGTTGCGCAGATCGTCGCCCAACAACCGCAGCTGGACCGGAGCGGTCGGAACGCCCGGGTGGTATTCGAAAACCGCCGCCTGGAAGTACTGGCGGATAAAACCCTGCGTCGCCGCGGCGATGAAAAGGGTGTTGGGGCGGTTGCTGTCGACGCGCGCCTCCGATTTGGGGTAGCCGAAGGCGTCGACCGCGCCCAGCTCGGTGAAGAAATCGGCGAACCCGGTGAACGTGCCGTCGACGGCGTAATTGGAGACCTTGTGCCCCCACGGGCCGTGCTGGAATCCGGGATTGGGGTTGCTGGTGCCGGGCTCGGTGCCCAGGTCGTCGGCCCCGGCGACGCCGCCGCCGAAGTAGTCCCAGGCCAGGCGCCGCTCGATCACCCAGATCCCGCCCAGGTCGGCGCGGCGGTGGAAATCTACCACGCCGCGCTGATAGTACTGGGTCAGGGCGTTCTCCTCGATTACCAGCACTTCCGAGGTCGGCAGGCCCCAGCGGGTCCCTCCGCCGGTGCGGTCGTAGTGGCCCAGGAAATCCGCCGTCAGGCGCTGCCCCGCCACCGTGGCCGAGAGCCGCGGCACATTGTGGGCCAAGGTTTCGTTTTGCCCTGTTTCGTCGAAGATGAAATCCGAATCCTCGACCAGCCAGGTCCCGAACGCCGCCGGCGGCTGGCCCGCGATCGGCGGCCGCCCATCCCCGCCCTCCTTGATCGTGACCTTGGCCACATCTATCGTCTGGCCGGACCCGCTGCGGCCGGACAGGCGCATCGTGAAGGTGTCGTCGAGGCCGTCGTCGATTAACTCGGGCGGAATATCGACCGCGACGGCGTAGGTTCCGGTCAAGTTGTGCTCGTCGTCGCCATAGAGGCGGTAGTCCTCCGGTCGCGACCGGCCCTTCGCCAGTCCGGGCAGATCGTAGCTCTCAAGCTCGGAGTCGGGATCGTCCTCGGCGGTGTCGGAGGCCAGAACCTCGAATTCAATCGCCGGGCGGTCGACGTCGTCGAGGCTGACCAGGAACGCCAGCGTGCCGCCTTCTGCCACCTCGTAGCTGTCGGAATTGAACCCGCGCGTAAATCCGGCGCCGCTGTCGAGCGCGATCCGCTGGTGTTCCTTCAGGTCTGAGAGAAGGTGCCGCGGCAGATCGGTGTGGAAGAAACCCTGGCCGGTGCTGCCGTCGTTGCCGCGTAAATCGATCAGCACTTCCTGCTCGATGACCTCGGGGTAGCCGACGATGCGCCCAGTGCCCAGGTCGCTGAAGATCCCGCGCGGCAGGGTCGAGAGCTCGTTGCCGGACAGGTCCAGCTCGCCGATTCCGGTCAGGCCGTCCAGGTCGCCGGCCGCCAGCGAGGTGATCTCCTCATCGGAAAGATCGAGTTCTGCAAGGGTCGCCAGGTCGCCGCGCGAGATGTCATGGCAGCGTGATTCGTCGAGGGCGTCCTCCAGATAGTCCAGGATGGTGCGTGCGCAGACCGGGGTTGTGGGGGAGTCGTCGTCGGTAACGATCAGGTCGGCTTCATTGCGGTCGCGCAGACGCCTTACGTAATCCTCGGCGTAGTCGTGCAGCGGGGCGTCGTTGTTCCCGAACAACACGTCGGCCCGCGCCGGGTCCAGCTGGCCGAGTTCGGCGCGGTCGTCGGCCACGACCAGATGGGTGATTTCGATGCTGTCGGCGCGGCGGGCCTGGTCCTCGATCTCGTCGTCGTCATGGACCGGAATCGCGCCCACATACAGTGCCCCCCGGGCGTCGCTGCTCCGGGCGATGATCCAGCGTTCGTATTCGGCGTCGCTGCGCTGCGAGGCATCTTCCTGCTCTGAGAAGATGCGGTGCCCGAAGTAGACCTCCTCGGCCGCGCTGACCCGACGGGCGTCGGCGATCGCCTGCTGGCCGGGGCGATCGTCCCAGCTGAGCGCGACCAGCACGATCCCGCCCTCGGTGGCGGTGTAGCGACCCTGGGTCAGTCCGTTGTAGGCTTGTCCGCCGTCGAGCAGCAGCGTGTAGGAAACGTCGTCGCCGTCATAGCTAAGCGGGATCGAAGTCGGCTCGATGTCGCGAACGGTCAGGTCGTGGCCGCGCAGATCAACGATCAGGAAGGGGTCAAACCCGGTGAACTGGTCCCGGTCGGGGGCAAACCGCGCTAACGCCGCCTCGCCCGGCTTCCTGGAAAGGTCCATTTCGCCGATGCCGGCCAGGTCCTCGTTCGTGACCTCATCGCAGCGCGACCAGTGGATATCCAGGGCCCCCTCGATGGCGGCCCGCAGCCTGGTCTCGTAGCCGCAGATTCCGGGTGAATCGCCAGCTCCCACCAGGCCGCTGGCCGGGGAGGCCAGGAGCAGGATCGCCAGCGCGCCCAGCGCCAGCAGCAACAGGCGCGCTACCGCGTCCCGGTGGCGGGCAATCAATGCGAAATGGGGGTTGGTGGCAAATGCAGCACGCGTAATTTTCGCCGCGGCGGGAAGTGGGCCCCACAGCCAGCCGCGGTTAGGGCAGGTCCTGGAGTTGGCCGGCGGCTTCCTCGGGGTCGACCGCGCGCGCCCCGGAGCTTTCGCCGGATGCGGTGAAACAATTCCTGCCCACTTCCCAGAAGCCGCCGAACCCGAGCCCGGCCAGGCGCCTTAGGCTGCCGGGTTCAGACAGCGCCGCATCCAGCGGTATGCAGACGCCATCAATTCCGGCGGCAACCAGCAACTGGGTTACGCGCGCGGCCAGCCAGAGCCCCTTGCTGCCGCCCCCGAACTGCCCGTACAGCCGGGTGGCGGGGGAGATCGACCCGCCCCGAAAGGCCCCCCGCATCCGCCCCAACGGGAGCTGGCCGGGAGCCGTGCCGGCATCGTCATCGGCGGAAGCGTAGGTGAATGCGCAGTGTGGGAAGCGAAGCGCCGCCACCCGCGAGACAAGGCCCAGCGGGCCCATCGCAATCGCCACTGTCGGCCCCGCCGCGCCGGCCAAAAGCTCCAGCGGCAGCAGCGCTTCGGCCGGACGCCGCGCCATCACCGCCAGTTTGGTAACGTCGGCGCCGAGTCCGGCCAGGCGCCGGAAGCGCGCTCCAAGGTCGGGAGGGGTGCGGGCAAAGTCGTGCTCGGAGACGAGTAGCTGCGTGTTCCCACGGTCGCCGACGCGCGAAAAAATGTCGGCCTCGATGTCGACGTAGGCACAACCCAGTTCAATCGCCTGTCGCAGCGGCCGCAACCGCTCGGTCGGGCCGCCGTCGGCGAACCCGCCTTCAGCGCGCGCGCGGTTGGTTATCAGCAGCGGCGGTCCGGCGGCGGCGGCCAGGGCCCCAAGGTCGTAGCTGCCCATCATGTCCAGGCGCAGTTCGACCAGATCGGCACGCCCGGCAAGTTCTAGCAACTGGGCCAGGGCCGCGCCGGTGTCCTTGGGGCCGATGGCCACCGCGATTGCGCTCATCTACATTTGGCCGGGTGGTGTGTCGGGAAAATAGTTGCGGCACCCTGCCCCAAATCGGCCGGGGCCGCGATCATTTTGCGCTGGCCGAACTGGGCCACGTTTTCCCGGGAGCAACAATGGCCAAGGTATTGGGGTTTACGTCGTCCATCTCCGGTCCGATCGTAGACCGCATCAGGGAAGTCATCACTGATGCCGGACACGAATACGTCCAGGGGCCGCCCTACGCTGGCATCCCCAGCGAGGAGGAGGTCACCGGGACCCTGCTCACACTCGTGCCCGAAATCTCGGGCATCATCCTGGGCGGCCAGCCGATCAACCGCACCGTGATAGAGAACGCGCCCGACCTGCGGGTAATCGCCCGCACCGGGGTCGGCTACGATGCCGTCGATGACGTGGCCGCCGCCGAACATGGCGTGGCGGTCACGATCACCCCCTACGCCAATGCCGACTCGGTGGCCGAGTTCGCCATGCTCCTGGCGCTGGCGCTCTCGCGTCGGCTGCCAGCCAATCACTTCAACGTCCGCGACGGCTCGTTCACGCGCGTGATGGGCGGCGACATTTACGGGCAGACCATCGGCATCGTCGGGCTGGGCCGGATCGGACGGAGGGTGACCGAGCGGGCGCAGGCGTTCGGAATGAAGGTCATCGCCAACGAGGTCTACCCCGACATGGAGTTCGTCAACGCCCGCGGCGTCGAACTCACCGATGTCGACGATCTGGTGCGCCGGGCCGATGTGATCACCCTGCACGCCCCCAACACTCCCGACACCTACCGCATGATCAACGCCGCGCGGCTGGCGGCGATGAAGCCGACCGCCTTGGTGATAAACACCGCCCGCGGCCAGCTCATCGACGAGCAGGCGCTGGCCGAGGCCCTGCGCAGTGGCCAGATCGCCGGCGCCGGGCTCGACGTCTTCGAGACCGAACCGCTGGCGGCCGATTCGCCGCTGATCGGACTAGATAACGTGATCCTGGCCCCGCACGTGGCCGGAGTTACCAGCGAGTCCGTCATGCGCATGGCCGCCGACGCGGCCCAGACCGTGGTGGACGTCCTCGCCGGTTCGTGGCCGCGCGATGTTGTCGTCAACGGGGTCTACAACAATTAGGGTCGACCCTGCAGACTCAATCGGCCATGCGTCGCAATTCCGGGAATCAGCAATGATCTTGTCGTTTGATCTCGACGGGGTCATCTACCGCGGTAGCAACCTGATCGAGCATGCCGCGGCCGCCGTCAACCGCGCCCGCCAACTGCGGATTCCGGTCTACTTCGGGACCAACAACACCCATTACGGGGCCGAGGCCATCGCCAGCCGGTTAAGCGGCCTCGGCATCACCGCCGGGCCCGAACATGTGGTCTGCGCGGCCGACGCCACCGCCTGGGTTTTGGCCGAACTTGACCCACCGGCGCAGCGCGCGCTGGTCCTGGGAACCGAGCATTTGGCGCGCGAAATCGAGCGTGCCGGCATCGCCACGGTTCGCTATCTCGACGGCGATTCGGTCGACGTGGTTGTCGCCAGTCTGGACCTGGACCTGAGCTTCCGCTCGCTCTCGCATGCCCACTGGGCGCTGCGCCACGGCGGCGCGCGCCTGGTGGCGCCCTCGCACGACCGCAATTTCCCCTGGTCGTCGGGATCGCTGCCGGGGGGTGGCGCGCTGGCCAGCGCGCTCGCCTACTCGGCCGGGGTGGAGTCGATCATGGTTGGCAAACCGGCCACGCGCATGTTCGATGAGATCCTCAAGCGCGAAAACGCCCACGCTTCCGATCTGGTCCTGGTCGGCGACAACATTGAGACCGATATCGGCGCCGCCAAGGCGCTGGGGGCGCGTTCGGTGCTGGTATTCACCGGCGTCTCGACTGCCGAGGATCTCGAGCGGGCGGCGGCGGCGGACCGGCCCGACTACGCCATCGCCGATCTGTCGCAGTTTCCCTGGGAGCAGCTCCGCGGGGCCTGAACCGATGGCGGCGCCCCCAACGTAGATTCGATTGAAGATGTTCCCGATCAACGAACCCTGCAGCAAAGGTCCCGGCGATGCGCTTTGACAGCCTAGGCCAGTTCCTTGACCACCTGGACAAGGCCGGCCAGCTGCGCCGCATCAAAACCCAGGTCGATCCCGAGCTGGAGATCACCGAGATCGCCGATCGGATGATGGCCGAACCCGACGGGGGTCCGGCGCTGCTGTTTGAGAACGTGCAGGGCTCGCCCTTCCCGCTGGCGATAAACGTCTTCGGCTCGGCCCAGCGTACCGCCTGGGCGCTGGGGGCGCAGGAATGGGGCGAGCTCGAGCATCGCATCGGGGCGCTGCTTGACCTGGTCATGGGCGGGCCGCCGCAGGGCCTGCGCGCCAAGCTGTCCGCGCTGGGGGACCTGTCCAAGGTGGCCCGCATCCAGCCGCGCCAGGTTTCCTCCGGCCCCTGCCAGGAAGTGGTCGAGACCGAAAACCCGTCGTTGGCGCAGCTGCCGATCCAGAAATGCTGGCCCGAAGACGGCGGGCGCTACATCACCATGCCGCTGGTCTTCACGCACGACCCGGCGACCGGCAAGCGCAATGTCGGCATGTACCGCCTGCAGGTCTTTGACGATAGGACCCTGGGGCTGCACTGGCAGTTGCACAAGGGTGGATCAGAGCACTTCGCGCGCTCGCGGGGCACCGAACGGCTTGAGGTCGCGGTCGCCGTCGGCGCCGAGCCAGCCATGATCTACGCCGCCACCGCTCCGCTCCCGCCCGGGATTGACGAGACCGTGTTCGCCGGCTTTCTGCGGCAGCGCCCGGTTGCGATGGTCAAGGCGGTCAGCGTCGACATTCAGGTGCCGGCCAACAGCGAATTCGTTATCGAAGGCTGGGTCGACCCGGCTGAACTGCGTACCGAAGGTCCCTTCGGCGACCACACCGGCGTCTACTCGCTGGAGGACGACTACCCAGTGCTGCACGTTAGCGCTATCACCCGGCGACGCGATCCGGTCTACATCTCCACCATCGTCGGTCGCCCGCCCAAGGAAGACCGTTTCCTGGGCGGGGCCACCGAGCGCCTATTCCTGCCGTTGGTGCGACTGATGATCCCCGAGCTGGTGGACATGCACCTGCCCTACGATTCAGTCTTCCACAACTTCGCCATCGTCTCGATCAAGAAGCGCTACCCGGGCCACGCCCGCAAGGTGATGCATGCCATCTGGGGGCTGGGCCAGCTGATGTTTTCCAAATTCGTGATCGTGGTCGATGAGAACGTTAACGTCCAGAACCTGCGCGAGGTCCTCTGGCGGGTTGGCAACAACGTCGACCCGGCCTACGACGTCGAACTCTCGGCCGGTCCCTCCGACACCCTCGACCACGCCGCCCGCGAACCCAACTACGCCGGCAAGATCGGCATCGACGCCACCATCAAGCTGGCCTCCGAGGGCTTCCGCCG
The DNA here is from genome assembly GCA_965217845.1 of Chloroflexota bacterium. Classification (GTDB taxonomy): domain Bacteria; phylum Chloroflexota; class UBA11872; order UBA11872; family VXNJ01; genus VXNJ01. The sequence continues at coordinate 526,012 of OZ244573.1, read as the reverse complement.
GCGCTGGCCGCCCGACATCGTCATGGATCCCCAAACCGTGAAGCTGGTTGATCGCCGCTGGGAGGAGTACGGATTGTGATTGCTACTGCGAGGGCCACAATTGCGGCCCACCCGATCTGGGCCCTGCTAATCGCCCTGGTCGTCTTTGTCCCCGCCGGTGGCCTGGCCTGGTGGCTGGGCTCGCCGTTGTTTATCGACCAGGCGGTAAACGAGGAGTTCCCGCGCCTGGCCAACGCCTCCGTCCCCGGCAACATCCCCCCGGCTGACGCCGAGGTCGTAATGATGACCATGGAAAAGATCGCCAACCCGGTGGCCGAACCGATGATGGGGCCGGTGGCTACGCCGGCCGCGGAAGTGGCCGCCACCGGGGTCGCCACTGCAACCGCGCCGCCAACCGATCCAATCCGCCTGCTCGAGGGCGGATTCATTGACGGTGACTTCTTCCACTTCGGGGATGGGACGGCAACCGTCTACGAACTCAGCGACGGGTCCCGGGTACTGCGCTTCGAGGACTTCGAGGTAACCAACGGGCCCGACCTGCGGGTGCTGGTCAGCGCCGACCCCAACCCCCTCGACCACGACGCCCTGGCCGAAGCCGGTTACACCGAATTGGGCCGCCTAAAGGGCAACATCGGGAACCAGAATTACGATATCCCGCCCGACGTGGACATCAAATCGCTGGGATCCGTGGTCATCTACTGCAAACCGTTCGCGGTGATCTTCTCGGTCGCGCCGCTAAACGCGGTGTAGGCCTCGGTTGGCCGCCATGCGCGCCGCGCCGCAGCGTTTATCCGTATACGCGGCGGCAATCCGCTTCGAGCACACGGTCTTTGCGCTGCCGTTTGCCTACATGGGCATGCTGCTGGCGGCCGGCGGCTGGCCGGGTTGGGGCGATGCGCTCTTGATAACTGCCGCCATGGCCGGCGCCCGCACCGGCGCGATGGCCGCCAACCGGCTCATCGATTCCGAGATCGATGCCCGCAATCCGCGCACCGCCGACCGGGCCCTGGTGACCGGCAGCATGCGGCGCCTGGAGATGGGTGCGCTGATGCTGGCCGGGTTTGCGGTGCTGGTGGTCTGCGCGGCGCTGCTCAATCCGCTGGCACTGGCACTGAGTCCGCTGGCGATCGTATTGGTCACCCTCTATCCCTACGCCAAGCGATTCACCTTCCTCTCACACTGGCTGCTGGGGCTGGCCGACTCGATCGCCGCCGCCGGCGCCTGGATCGCGATCGCCGGCCGGCTCGACCCGGCCGGGGCGCTGCTGGCCCTGGCGATGGCGTTCTGGATCGCCGGGTTCGACATCATCTACGCCTGTCAGGACATCGCCGTCGATCGCGCCCAGGGCCTGCATTCGCTCCCGGCGCGGTTCTCGCTGCGGACCGCCCTCTGGGCTTCGCGCGGCTGCCATCTAGCCACTGTTGCATCCCTCGCCGGGGTGGGGCTTTTGCTCTCCCTGGCCTGGCCCTATTGGCTGGGGGTGCTGGTGGTGGCCGGCATCCTGGTCTACGAGGCGCTGCTGGTGCGGCCCGATGATCTCTCACGCCTGCAGAAGGCGTTCTTCGATCTCAACAGCTACGTTTCGCTGGCCCTGCTGGCCGCGGTAGTGATCGCGCTTCAGGTCGCATGAGCGCGGACCGGCGCCGGCGCTTTGCGCTCGGCGTCTCGGGTGCGTCGGGGGCAGTACTGGCGCTGCGCCTGGCCGAGGCGATTCTGGCGGCCGGCTGGGAGCTCGAGATCGTTTGTTCGGGGTTCGGGCGCCTCATGTGGCGGTCCGAGCTGGGACGTTCGTTCGAGGACGACCTTAAAAAGCTGGCCGCCGCTGGAACGGTCCGGGCGCACAAACCGGGCGATCTGGCCTCGCCGCTGGCATCGGGCTCCTACCCGATCGACGCTTGCGCGATCGTGCCCGCCTCGATGGCCACCGTGGCGGCCCTTGCCAGCGGGGTCGGTTCCAACCTGATCCACCGCATGGGCGACGTGACCATCAAGGAGCAGCGCCGCCTGGTGCTGGCGCCGCGCGAGAGCCCGCTATCGCCGATACATCTGGCCAATCTCCTGCGCCTGGCCGAAGTCGGTGCCGTGATCGCCCCTCCGATGCCCGCGTTCTATGAACGGCCCGGCTCACTGGATGAGGTAATCGAATCCACCGTCGACCGGCTGTTAGTCTGGACCGGCGTCAGTGCCGCCCTGCCGCCCGACCGACAGTGGCGGGCCGGCGAATGAGCACTATCACCTGGGCTTGCCATCGCCACTTGGCCGGTACTAATTGCGAATGCCGGTGGCGGGTGAGCTCCTGATTTAGTGGGGGCAACGCGGAAGGCATTCTGCTGCATACCGAGGGCAGCAAAGGCCACTTTGCACGATCCCCGAGGACTCAATCCTCCGCTGCTGCCGGTGCCCATTCGCACCTGCCGGAGAACCTGGCAGCATCCGGGTCGCCTGCCGGGTGATGGGGGTCCACCACCCGAGCAAGTACCGTTGGAAACCACGCGCCGACCGACGCGGCCTAGGCATCCTGCATCCCTGCGCGTGTCGCCGCCCGCAGATGCCGCGCTCTATTTCGCCGCCGTACGATCCACCCATCCCGGCTGTCTCGATCGGCAACCCCGGATTCGCGCCGGCCAAAGTCTCTGCCGAATCGACCCGTGCCAAGTGGTGTGGGGCAAAGGTTTCCCGTCGGGAGCCTGGCGGGGGCAGAATCGTCGCCCGCGCAAAAATAGGTCCAAGCGCTCTGGCGGTGGCCACGCCGCGCGCCCCGGACTCGCCTCCGTTGACAGGCGAGGGACCGCGACAGTAATCTGCCCAAGTGGCGAACTCCAACTCCGGCGAGAAACCAACTGGCCCCTTGATCCCAATTGACGGGATTCCTCAGGAGGTCCTGTGGAAAGTGGAGGCCGCGCGACTCGACCAAATCGTCAGCGACTCCTACCCCTACTCGACCAAGCTGCCCAGGCGAAAGTACGAGCGTCAAAAGGCCGAACTGCAGGTCGAGCTCCTGAAGATGCAGTTGTGGGCCAAGGAGACCGGGCAACGAATCGTGATGCTCTTCGAAGGAAGGGACGCCGCCGGCAAGGGCGGGACGATCAAGCGATTCATGGAGCATCTCAACCCTCGCGGGGCCAATCTCGTCGCGCTGTCGGCACCGACCGGGAGGGAGCGGGCCCAATGGTACTTTCAGCGCTACGTGCGGCACCTGCCCGCCGCTGGGGAGATCGTCTTCTTCGACCGCTCGTGGTACAACCGGGCCGTGGTTGAGCCGGTGATGGGCTTCTGCACCCCCGCCGAGACCCTACGCTTCCTCCGAGACACGGTGGCGTTCGAGGAGATGCTAATCAACGAGGGCCTGCACCTCTACAAGTTTTGGTTCTCCGTGAGCCGGGAAGAGCAACTCAGACGGGTCTTGTCCCGCGCCCGCGACCGGCTCAAGCAATGGAAGGTCAGCGACGTCGACCTCCAGTCCCTACCCCTCTGGGACGAGTACACAGAGGCCAAAAAGGCCATGTTCGCGGCCACCGATACGAAGGCGTCACCCTGGGTCGTCATCAAATCCGACGACAAGAAACGCGCACGCCTGAACTGCATGCGCTACGTCTTGCGCAGCCTGGACTATGAGCCGGAAGTGGAGCGGTTCGTGACCGACCCCGATCCCAAACTGATCGGGTCTGCGAAGGATCTCTACGCCGAGGGCGAGGTCTGGTAGGGCCAGGGCGGGACGGGCCCAAAGCCCGCCTCGAAGCTCCCCGACCTGTCAGGATTCCTCTCCGTCGCCCGCGGCTGGTTCCAAAAGCGCTCAGGCGGGGAATCTGGCGGGGGCGACATCGACTTCAGGCCATGTTCATACCCAGGCAATTGTCTGGTCGCGGTGGTGGTACGGGACAATGCGATTGGCCTGCGCTGGGACCGGGTATCTTCATCCTCTGCACGCGGACAGGGATTGGGCCTGGTGGCAGCGTATGCGGGCCGGGAGTTTCAACTACCCCGCGGTCCGGTCACCGGTTTGGCAGGAGTCCTCAAAAAGCAATTTGACGAGGCGGTCATGCCCAAGCAACCCAACATCCTGATCGTGATGAGCGACGAGCATTCACCGCGATTCGCCGCCCCCTACGGCCACCCCTTCGTGGAAACGCCCAACATGCAGCGGCTGGCCGACGAAGGCGCCACCTTCGACAACGCCTACTGCAATTCCCCGGTCTGCGCGCCATCGCGGGCTTCATTCATGGCCGGTCAGCACCTTCCAAACGTCGAAGTCTGGGACAACGCCGCCGCGCTCAGCAGCGACGAGGCCACCTGGGCCCATCTGCTCAACGCCGCCGGCTACGAGACCGTCCTCTGCGGCAAGATGCATTTCCAGGGGCCGGACCAGATGCACGGCTTCCAGCGCCGTATCCTCTCCGATTGCCACGGCGACTGGGACCTGAGCTTGACTGCCAACTGGTCCGAATGGCACCCGGAAAAAGCCGCCTTCGGCAAGAACCTGTTCACCGCCGCCGGGCCGGGCGAGAACGATTTTTCAGCCTATGACGAAGTCGCCGCCGCCCGTGCCAGCTCCTACATTCGCGCGCAGGCCGATAGCGAGCGGCCGTGGGCGCTGCTGGTCGGGCTCATTACTCCCCACTTCCCGTTCGTGGTCCGACGCCCCTACTGGGACAAGTACTTCCCCGAGCATGCCGATCAGCCAAAGATCCCGCCCCACTGGGACAACCTGCACCCGCACAACCGCCGCGTGGCGGAATGGTTTTCCTACATTGGCGTGGACCCGGAATTGACCGCCCGCTGCAGGGCCGCCTACTACGGATTGATCGAATACTGCGACGACCGCCTCGGCGTCGTCCTGGAGGCGTTGGAAGAATCCGGGCAGAACGAGGACACCCTGGTCGTTTACACGTCCGATCACGGCCACCGCGTCGATCAGCCGGTCTCGCTGGTGGATTTAACGCACACGATCCTCGACGCCGCCGGGGTGGAGGCTCCCGACTACTGGGCCGGAGGGGCCGAAGAATCGGCCGGCGAGGTAATCGCCGACTGTGCCGCGATGGCCGCCAAGGGACCGTACCGGATGGTGCGCGTCGGCGAATTGAAGTACAACTACTACCACGGATACGAGGATGAACCCGAGGAGTTGTTCGATCTCGGCAACGATCCCGATGAATTGGTCGACCAGAGCAAGAACCCCGATTACGCCGAGCGTCTTGCCGATCTGCGGGCGCGGGCCAGGCGCGATTGCGATCCGGAAGAAGTATTCCAACGGGTTCTCGATTCGCAGCAAAAACGCCGGCTCATAAACGCCGGCCAAGCATATGTGTCATCGGGATCCTGAAAGCCGGGGAGCCCTTAGGAAGGACCGGCCGTCAACCTCACGCTGGAAACCTTCGCGGGCAAAACGATTTCGGAGTGCTTGCCTGCCGATGATTCATTCGAAGAAGCAGGTCGGCGCCCTGGGGCCCAGCGTTTGGCAAAGCTCCCGCGGGTCGATAACGACAGCTGGCGATCAGGATTGCGGATGAAGCCGACATGACCATGTCAACCCCCTACACCATCTATTTCGCCGGGCACCTGTTCGATCACAAAGATCTGGCGGGCAACGCCCTGCTTGGCGCCCAGATTGACAACGCCTCCGAAGGGCGTTACCAATGTGTCCTTCCCCAGGACCTGGAGCAGCGGGACGTCGGCCCGGTGGCGATCCGCGATCAAGACCTTAAAGCGGTGATGGAGTGTGACCTGGCGCTTTTTAATTTCGACGGCTCGGAACTGGACTCGGGAGCGGTGGTTGAGTACATGTTCGCCAAGATGCTGGATATTCCCGCGGTGATTTTGCGGACCGACTTCCGTCACGGCGGCGACCAACGGCCCGACGCCGATCCCTGGAATCTGATGGTGTCGTTTTATCCGCGCACCCGGATCAAGCACCTTGACGGAATGGGCTGGTACCAGCAATCGCTGGCCCAGGGCGGTAACGCCGCGGCGGTCTCGGAGCGATACCACCAGCGGATTGCCAAAGTGGTCATCGGGCTACTGGACGAGGTGCTGGGCGATGCTCCGGTACTGGAGGGCGGGCGCACCGGTGCGGAAAGTGCCTATCGCTGGGCGGTCCTGCTTGCGGGTGGCGGGTTCGCCGACCTAATGGCCAGGGAAGGCCCTCTAGAAGACACCGTACGGCGGATCGTGGCACAGAAGTTTGCCAAAGACTTGTTGCGCTAACAGCGCCGGCGCACTGCCGCGATCAGGATGCCGGCAATTCACGCCGGCAGGCCCCAATCACTATGGGCGTTGCCCGGCTCGGGAATGGGAACCATACCCGGTGCCCCCGGCCGGAATTGGGGTGTCCGAGCGCCGCCGCTAGACCATTCGCGCGCTGGCGGCGCGGATCTGTTCCAGTTCGGCGGCGGTCAATTTGGACGATGCGGCGGCCGCGTTCGCCCGTATCTGCGCCGGTGACTTGGCGCCGGTGATGGCACAGGCGACCGCCGGGTGCGCGAGCACGAAAGCCAGCGCGATATCCACGATGCCACGGTCGGGTCCGCCAAGGTTGCCGATCGATTCGGCAATCTGCAACTCTTCCAGGAACAATTCGCGCCGCTCGCCGCTGTTCCAGCCCTGCCGGACGAAATCGTCAAAGCGCGAATCGGCGCTGTACTTGCCGGTCAGCACACCCTGGCCCAGCGACCCCCTTATCAGGGTCCCGATATCGCGTTCTCGGCACAGCGGCAGGGCTGATCGTTCGGCCCCGCGGCGCACGATCGAGTAGTCGATCTGGGCGATCGCGCAGTCGCCCGCGGCATCGAATTTCAGGATCACATCAGCGTCGCCCGAGGAGATCCCGAAATGGCGGATCTTGCCCTGGTCGCGCAGGATCTCAAACCCTTCCAGGTACACCTCGGGGTGGGACGGGTCTTCGTCGTGGCACTGGAAGATGTCGATGTAATCGGTTCCCAGCCGGTGCAGGCTGGCGTGACAGGCGCTGACGATATGCAGCGGGTGGGTGTAGCGCTGCGGATGGCCCTGTCGGTAGAGAAGATGTCCGGCTTTGGATGTGATGTAGACCCGTTGCCGGTCCGACCCCAAAGCCTTGCCAAGTCGCTCTTCGCCCAGGAGGGGCCCGTAGTTGTCGGCGGTGTCGAACAGGTTTATCCCGCTGTCGAGGGCCGCGCGAACGGTCTGGTGGGCAGTCTCATCGGACAGCTCGCCCCACTGATTGCCCAGCGCCCAGGCACCCGAGCTGATCATTGAAACTTCCCACCCGGTCTTGCCCAGACGTCGATATTTCAAGGGGTGCCCAACCTGTTGAATTTGTCCGATTGGCTGCGATCGCCGCCTCCATTTTGGGCTCGCTTTGCCCGGTCCTCCCCGGCCCGGGTCAGCAGCGGCTCGCTGCCAAATCCCATTCGTTTGCTCCCGCCACCGCCGTCATCGCCCCGGCCTCTCGGTCCAATAGTTTGGGCCGAGTTCCAACTGTAGGTGACCGCAGAAGCGTCAGAACCGCTGCTGACGTTGCTAAGTCAACGGGGGCCCGTGGTCCTGCTTTGACGGCGGTGCATTGCCAGAATCGGGTAGAGGTGCAGAAAGCCTACGGATTCGTGCTGCGCGAGGGTGCAGACGGGTGCGAGTTGCTTGTTTTCGAACACGCGGGCATGCCCGAGGCGGGCTTGCAGGTCCCCGGCGGAACCATTGAGGAGGGGGAGACCCCCATCCGGGCGGTTGCCCGCGAGGTGCTGGAGGAGAGCGGCCTGTCCCCAGGCGCTTGGCGGCTAGCGAAATCGTATGAGGCGGGCGGGCAACGCTGGCACTGCTACGTCGCGTGGCCGGCCTTCCCGCTGCCCGATTCGTGGCGTTGCGAGCCGCTGGGGCCGGAGAGGGCGGAGGAGCTTCGCTTCGACTACCGCTGGACCGGGCTGGCGGGCGGGGGGGAACTGGCCGGGGCCCAGGAGGGCGCGCGGCAGGCGGTAGTAGCGTTCGCCGCCGCCGGCTCGAGCGCGTCATAGCCCGCGGCCTGCCGCACCCCTTAGGCAGCACCAGAAAGCACGGCGGGCCCGCGGAGGAATTCCGCGCCCGGGATTGGCATAGAGGCCGGATTCCTGCTCGTGGCCTCAACCGAATTCGACCGCCATGTGGTCGGGCTCCGCAACCCCGGTTGCCGCGACCAAATCGAAGCCGCGATCCGCCATTTCGAGGACGCTAGGGCTTCGAAAACTCCCCCTCGGCGGCAACCTGCATAGGGATCACTGCCTAGCGGCGGTCTAGACCATCGCCGCGCTGGCGGCGCGGATCTGCTCCAGTTCGCCGGCGCTGAGCCGGGTGGCGGTTGCGGCTGCGTTGGCCCTGATCTGCGCGGGTGATTTGGCGCCGGTGATTGCGCACGAGACCGCGGGGTTTGCCAGCACGAACGCCAGGGCCAGGTCCACCATGCTTCGACCTGGTGCGCAAAACCCGCCGACTGCTTCCGCCACCGCCAACTCGGCCAAAAACAATTCGCGCCGCTCGCCGTCGTTCCACCCCCGCCGGACGGAATCGCTAAAGCTCGACTTGGAGTTGTACTTGCCGGTCAGCACGCCCTGCCCCAGCGATCCGCGAATAAGGGTGCCGATGTCTCTTTCCTGGCAGAGCGGCAGGGCAGCCCGCTCGGCCCCGCGACGCACGATCGAGTAGTCGATCTGGGCGATTGCGCACTCATCCCCGGCATCGAAGGCGGCGATCACATCGGCGTTTCCCGACGAGACCCCGAAATGGCGGATCTTGCCCTGGTCGCGCAGGATTCCGAAACCTTCCAGGAAGACTTCCGGGTTCGGCGGGTTGGCATTGTGGCACTGATAGAGGTCGATGTAGTCGGTGCCCAGCCGGTGCAGGCTGGCGTCACAGGCGCTTACGACATGTAGCGGATGAGTGTAGTTCTGGGGGTGGCCCTGGCGATTGCCGAGGCTGCCGACCTTGGTGGCGATGTAAACCCGTTGCCGATCGGCCCCGAGCGCCTTTCCCAGGCGCTCTTCGGCCAATAGCGGGCCGTACCCGTCGGCGACATCGAAGAGGTTGACTCCGCCCGCAAGTGCTGCGCGGATGGTTCGGTGGGCGGTCTCATCGGAGAGTTGGCCCCACTGGTTGCCCAGCGCCCAAGCGCCCACACTTGCCGCCGATACATCCCAACCGGTCTTGCCCAGACGTCGATATTCCATCAGAAATCCTTAACCCATTCGGTGTTCGCCGCAACGGCGCGGACTGTCTTGGCGCGAGCGCGTAAGCTATCCCGCGAAGGCTTCGGGCTGGCCGGAAGCAATGGTGCCTGGCGACGACTTCCCCGAGCGTACATGTTGCCCTTACCGCGCGAGCCGCGCTCGGTTTCAGGCGCGTTTCCGCAGGGGGACGACATCGATAGCTCGTGCGCGCCGGCACGCACGGCGTGCTTTGCCAGGCAATCCACGTTACGCCCGCTAAGGCCTATTCGGCCCCCTCTGCCTTTGCACCGCGCGCACGGCGCCGAGTGTGGCCAGCCAGCGTTCGGCCTCGCTCGGTGGGCGCAGGCGCACGATTGCAAGGTGGGCGTTCGCGGGGTCGCGCATCGCCGCTTCGCATTGCCGGCGGTGGCGCCTGAAGGTGCGCAGAGGCCAAAGTAGGACCGAGTCTTTGCTCGCCAACGACAGGCGCCAGCTCTCACGCTTGCCGTGCCATAGCTCCTCGCCCCGCCAGGCGCGCGCCACGGTGCGCCGCAGCAGCCGCCACACGCACACCCACAATGGATAGTCGAGCCAGATAACCGCGTCCGCTCGTGGCCACGCCAGATCTTGCATCGTCCCCAAGAAATTGCCGTCCAGCACCCACCCGCCGGAGGCGGTTGCAGTTGCCTTGCGCTCGGCCAAGACCGCGGCGGGTACCTGGTCCCAGCCAGCAGCAAAGTGCAGCGCATCGAGCTCCACCACTCTCACGCGCAGTCGGGCCACGATCCGTCGCGCGAACCAAGTCTTACCGGCGCCGCTGCTGCCCACGACAACGAGGCGGGACCCGACCTGGGCCCCCGCCAAGCTGGGCGGCTTGCGCGCCTGCCCAATCACGATCGCGTCCAGCCATCGCGGCGTTGCCCGAGGACGGCGCGTTCGGGGTTGGCGGCCGCATAGGCGCACCCTTCCCGCAGCGGGCAATCCCCACAGAGCGGTCGTTTTCGGCAGTGGTTCTTACCGTGCTGGATCAGCAGAGCATGGTATTCGCCGGCCAGCTCGGCGCTAGGCGCCATCGCCGCCAGAACCCGTTCGCGCAGATGGCCGCGATCGGGGTCTGCCTCGATCAGGCCCAGGCGTGCCCAGATCCGGATGGCATAGGTATCGATGACGAATGTCGGTCGGCGCGCTGCAAACAGCAGGATCGCATCAGCGGTTTCGGGGCCGATCCCCCAGCAAGAAAGCAGCGCCGCGCGCAACTCGGCGGTGGGGAGCGCCAGCAGGCCGTCCAGCGATTCGTTGGCCCGGCACAGCTCGGCGAAATGCTCCAGCTTGCGCGCTTTCTGCCGGAAATACCCCGCCGGCCGGATCAGCTCGGCGAGTTCTTCCTGCGGAACCTCCAGCAGATCGGCCACCCGGGTCAGGCCAGTTTCGGCCAGGCGTCCCAGCGCTTTTTCGGCATTGGCCCAGTTGGTGTTCTGGCACAGAATCGCCCCCACGCAGATATAGTCGGCCCGGCCCGGCCAGGATTCGGGCCACCAGCGCTGCGGGCCATAGGCCGCAACCAGGCGGTCGTAAGTATCCAGTAGCGCCCAGGCCGCCGGGCGCGGAGATTCAGACGCCTTCGAATCCGTAGCCATCGGCGCGGTCTTCAACCAGCGCGCTGGCGCTGGCGATCACTTCCTCGACCGTGACCGCGCCCACCTGGCCGCCGGTTCGCAGCCGCAGCGAGACCTTGCCGGCGGCGACGTCGCGATCGCCGGCGATCAACATGTAGGGAATCTTCAGATTCTGGGCGTGGCGGATCTTGCGGTTCATGCGCTCCGAGCGAGCGTCGACCTCGGCCCGCAGGCCGGCCGCGCAAAGCCGCTCGGCCACCTCCTGGCAATAGGGGATATGGCGGTCCGCGATCGGGATGACCTGGGCCTGAACCGGCGCCAGCCAGAGCGGGAAGGCGCCACCGTGGTGTTCGGTCAGGATCGCGGTAAAGCGTTCAACTGAGCCCCAAAGGGCCCTGTGCACCATCACCGGCCGCTGCCGCGAACCGTCCTCGGCCTCGTACTCGATATCGAAACGATCGGGCAGGTTGAAGTCCACCTGGATGGTCGAGAGTTGCCAGTGGCGACCGATCGCGTCGCGGATGTGAACATCGATCTTGGGCCCATAGAAGGCGGCTTCGCCCGGAATGCGCTCGTACCCCAGGCCCGAGCGCGCCAACGCTTCGACCAGGCCCTCCTCGGCAAGTTGCCAGAGCTCGTCGGTCCCCACGTACTTGGATTTGTCAGTCTCGTCGCGGACGCTCAAGGCCACCGTCAGGTCGGAAAACCCGAATGCCGCCAGCATGTCGCGGGCGATCGTAAGCGCAGCCTCGATCTCATCGGTGAACTGGTCACGGCGACAGAAGATGTGGGCATCGTCCTGGGTAAAGCCGCGCACCCGCAGGGCGCCGTGCAGGACCCCCGACTGCTCGTAGCGGTAGACGGTCCCCAGTTCGGCGAACCGCAACGGCAGGTCGCGATAGCTGCGCGTGCGCGAAGCGAAGATCTTCACGTGGAAGGGGCAGTTCATCGGCTTGTTGATGAACGACTGGTTCTCCAATTCCATCTCCGGGAACAGCCCGTCGCTGTACCAGTGGGTATGGCCGCTGGTCTCCCAGAGCCCCTTGCGGCCGATGTGCGGCGTATAGACGAGGTCGTAGCCGCGGCGGCGGTGTTCGGCGCGCCAGTAGTCCTCCATGATTTCGCGCAGCACGCCGCCGCGCGGGTGCCACAGAACCAGGCCCGCGCCGACGTCCGGACTGATCGAGAAAAGATCCAGTTCGCGGGCCAGGCGGCGGTGGTCGCGGCGGGCCGCCTCCTCGAGTCGCTCGAGGTAGTCGTCCAGCTCGCCCTGGCTTGGAAAACTGGTCGCGTAAAGCCGCTGCAGTTGTGGGTTCTGCTCCGAGCCTTTCCAGTACGCCCCGGCCACCGACAACAGCCGGAAGTGTCCCACCGCGGCGGTATCGCCTACGTGCGGGCCGCGACAGAGGTCGACGAACGGGCCGCAGCGGTAGAGCGAGATCTCCTCGCCGCTTTCGATTAGGTCGTCAATCGCCTCGACCTTGTAGTCCTGACCCAGTTCGCCGAAGAGCTTGGACGCTGCCGGACCATCGATAACCTCGTACTCGAACGGGTGGGCGGCATCGGCGAACCTGGCCATGCGCGCCTCGATCTCGGCGAAATCCTCCGAGCTAAGCGGGCGCGGCAGCTCGAAATCGTAGTAAAAGCCGTCTTCGATCGGCGGCCCGAATCCGAATTTGGCTCCGGGGAACATCTCCTGCACCGCCGCCGCCATTACGTGGGCGCAGGAGTGACGCATGCACTGTAGATCGTTCAAGGCAATGACGCGCTAATTGGCGGGGCAAAAATTGGCTTCCGATTATCCATCGGCCCGATTTCGAATTACCCCGGCGGGCGCCCTTTGCATTTCCTCCTGTTGCACATCGCCGGGATGGTTGCATTCGTAAACATCGCCCGTTATGCGCGCAACGACCCGCGCGGGTTCTTCGTCACCGGCGCCACCAACTACAGCGCCGCGATGGTAATCGCCGCGATCTGGGCGTTGACCGTTCGCGGCGGCATATCACTCGACCCGCCGGCGATCTTGTTCGGCGCATTCCAGGGGATCACCTACCAGATCATGTACCTGGTGGTCTTCGTGATGGTCGGCCTCGGCGGCATGGCGGTCAGCTCGACCATCAACCGCCTGGCAATCTTGGTGCCGATCGTGGGCGCGATCCTGATCTGGGGCGAGCAACCTTCTCCGGAGCGCTACCTGGGCATCGCCGCCATCGTCCTGGCGGTACCGCTGTTGGGGCTGGAGGCCCAGCGTCGCGCGCGTCGCGCACAGCGCGGCAACTGGCTCATTCCGCTGATGATCCTAATCTCGTTTTCGCTGCTCGGCGGCGCCGACCTGGGGGCCAAGTGGTTCGTGGAGACGCGCGCCACTTCCGAGCCGACCGACTACGCCTTCTGGCTATTTGCCGCCGCCAGCGTGTGTTCGCTTTTCACCTGGCCGCTGGCCAACCGGATGGCGCGCCGCGATTGGGACCGCAGCGCCCGGGTGGGCATTGCTCCCACCCCTTACCGGTTGCAAGTGAACCCGCGCTCACTCGGTTTCGGGGTCGCCCTGGGAGCGGCCAATTGGGGCCAGGCGGTTGCTTTATTGTCAGCCCTCACGGTTTTTGATGCCTCGTTTGTGTTCCCGTTGGTTTCGGCCAGTTTCCTGGTGCTGGTCTCGGTGATTGACTTTGTCTTCTGGGGCCAGCGCTTCGCGCCGGTCACCCTAGCCGGCCTGGGCATCGCCGCCACCGGGGTCGTGTTTGTCAATCTGGACATCGGCCTGGCGGGCTTCTTCTCCTGACGAACCGGCCGCATCCGCATCCGATGAGAGGCCGCTCGGGCGGCGGCGGCGAAAATTGCTTCCCCGGCTACCAATCGATCAAACCCCCAACCACCTGGCGGGCGGTTCCTGCACTTCCTCGTATTGCATCTTGTCGGTGTGCTGGCGTTCGTCAACATCGCCCGCTACGCCCGCAACGACCCGCGCGGTTTTTTCGTCGCCGGCGCCACCAACTACAGCGCCGCGATGGTAATAGCGGCGATCTGGGCGTTCACGGTTCGCGGCGGCATATCGTTCGATCCCCCGGCGGTCATCTTCGGCGCCTTCCAGGGCATCACCTATCAGGTCATGTATTTGGTGCTCTTCGTCCTGATCGGCCTCGGCGGACTGGCGATCAGCACCACGATCAATCGCATGGCGATCCTGGTGCCGACGTTGGTAGCGATCCTGGTCTGGGGCGAACAGCCCACGCCGGAGCGCTATTTGGGAATCGCCGCCATCGTTCTGGCAACGCCGCTCCTGGGGCTGGACGCGCAGCGCTACGCGCTCCGCACCAACCAGGGCGGCTGGCTGATGCCGGCCATGATCCTGATTTCATTTGCGCTTCTGGGGGGATCCGAAGTCGGTGCCAAGTGGTTTGTCGAGGCGCGCGCCCAATCCCATCCGGCCGACTATGCTTTCTGGCTTTTTGCCGCCGCCAGCGTGTGTTCGCTTTTCACCTGGCCGCTGGCCAATCGGATGGCGCGCCGCGATTGGGACCGCTCGCAGCGCCCCGGCGCCGCTCCGACTCCGTTCCGCGTACAGGTCAACCCGCGCTCGCTCGGATTCGGGGTCGCTCTGGGAGCGGCCAACTGGGGCCAGGCGGTTGCCCTGATAACCGCCCTGACCATATTTGACGCCTCGTTTGTCTTTCCGTTCACCACGGCCAGCATCCTGGTCCTGATCGGCATCATCGACTATGTTTTCTGGCGCCAGCGTTTCTCGCCGGCCGCGATTGCCGGCCTGGTCGTGGCCGCGGTCGGGGTGCTCCTGATCAATCTCGATTTCGGCCTTTCCGGGCTACTGGCATGACCGCGATTCCCCGGCGCCGCTGGCTGCAACTGGTCGCGGGCGTTTCGGTCCTGGGCGCCTGCGGCCGCGTCGCGCCCGAGCGCGGCCAGCGACTGCAGAATGGCGCCCTGCTGCCAACGGCCGCCCTCACCGACCTGGACGGCAACCAGGTTGAGCTCTCGGCTATGCGCGGCGACCCGATCGTCATCAACTTCTGGGCCAGCTGGTGCGGTCCCTGTCGCCTGGAGATGCCGGATTTCGACCGCGTCTGGCTTTCCGGTGATTACCCGGATATGGGGTTGTTGGCCGTCAACGTGGCCGAGGGGCCGTTCGTGGCCGCTCAGTTCGCCGCAGAGCTTTCCCTGCAGATACCGCTGGCCTTGGCCGACCGCTACGCGGCCGCGAACCTCCTGGGAACCGCCAGTCTCCCGGTCACGGTTTTTGCCGACGCGGACCAGATCGTACGGCATATCCGCTATGGGGCCCTCAATGAGGCCGTACTGCGTGCCCAGATTGAGGAAACCACCCGTTAAGGCGCCCTTCCCGATCGTGCGCCCCGCAAGCAAAGTTCCCTTGGCTAGGCCGCGCCGGCCAGGTCGAGACGACCGTTGATCGCCTGTCGCATCTACTCGGAAACAGGACAATCTAGGCGGCGAGAATCGCCACCGGCGCCCACGCGGCGCCGCCCAGCTCCAATTCAATCTCCCCCGGGGGCAGCAAAAAGTCGACCAGAGCGCGCCATTTGACCGATTCGGCGGTTGGACCGGCAAGAGGTTCGCACCCACCGGTTACTTCCGCACCCAAAAAGACGACCGCTGGTGGCTGGTGAGCCCGGAGGGAAACGCTTTCCTGAGTTTTGGAATCAACCACCTTCACCCGGAGTTGTGGAAGCAGTCCTACAACCGCGCCGCCTGGCGGTCGCGGCTGGATCTTGAAGACCTGGGCGCTGGAGAATTTGATGGCGCCCTCAGGAACTGGTTCCTAAAGACATGCCGCACGTACGGATTCAATACCGTGGGGGTGCATTCCGATCTGGGGGTCGCAAATTGCCCCCGGCCGGCGATGGCCTACATGCTGCCGATTGCCTTCGTCGACATTCCGCACTGGAAAGACGAAGTCCCGGACGAGAACTTCGTCGACGTGTTTTCGGGCGATTTCGCCCGCCGCTGCGATCGCCTGGCCGCCGAAATTGCCGGTCCGGCCAGCGAGGATCCCCACCTGCTTGGTTATGCAATGACTGACTGTCCACTCTTTACCGCGGAGGACTGCCGCGAACGCCCTGACGTGATTGGCGGCGCCAGGCGCAAATCCCGGATTGGTTGGCCGCGCCGGCTTCGCAATCTGGGCGCCAATGATCCGGGCAAGGCAGCCTATGTCAGAACCGTCAAGGACCTTTACCGTGGCGACATTTCCGGCTTCAATGCCACCTACGGCACTCGCTTCAATTCATTCGCGGCCTTGGCAGGAAGCGTTAATTGGCGACCGCGCAGCGACCTTTCCAATCCCAATGAGACCCGCGACAACGTCGAATTCCTGCAGCGGGTCGTTGCAAGGTACTACCGGGTCGCGCGGGATGCGATTGCCCGCCACGATCCCAACCACCTTTTCTTTGGCGACAAGCTCAATGCCAACACCGACACCGTCGACACGGTGCTGCCGATCACGAGTCGCTACACCGATGTCGTCTTCTATCAGATGTACGGACGCTATGCGGTCCAACGACCGGGGCTGGACCGCTGGGCCAGGCTGGTCGATCTGCCGATTGTTAACGGCGACTCGGCGTTTACGATGATCACCGCCGATATGCCGCGACCATATGGGCCGGTCGCCGACAACCTGGCCCAAAGGCGCGATTGGACGGTGGAGTTCTTCCATGGCGCCTTCGCGCGTCCGGAATTTATAGGGTGGCACTACTGCGGCCTGATCGACGCCCCCAACCGGATTGCCCGCAAGCGGGGGCGCCAGCACTCAGGGATCATCAGCGGGTTCGGTGAGCCCTATCCGCTGCTAAAAGAGGCAATCAGGGGTTGCAGCGATCGCCTCTATCAGCTCGCCCGGGAGCGCGCCTGAGCAAATCCCGCGTGAATGCGATCCTGGCTGGGGCGGCGAGGACGACGGGCCGCTGGCGGCCGCGCGGTCGTTAAAAAACGCTGCGCGCGATCCGGCACCCCGCCCCGGGGTACGCACACGCCAGGGCCGCAACTACAACGCCAGCGCCCGCCGCAGTTCCTCGGGGTCGGTGCTGGCAAGTCGTAGCGGCTGATCTGACCGACCCAGCGCCACCTCCGGGTCCTTGAGCCCCGATCCGGTCAGCACGCATACCACCTGTGCGTCCGGGTCCACCAGTCCGCGTCGCGCCCGGTCCAGCAGGCCGGCCACCGATACCGCTGAGGCCGGCTCGCAGAACAGCCCCCAGCGCGCCAGCTGCTGGTAGGCCTCCAGGATCGCCGGGTCTTCTATCGCCTCGATCGATCCGCCGGCTTCGTCACGGGCCCGGATCGCCTTCTGCCAGTTCTCGGGGTTGCCGA
Source organism: Chloroflexota bacterium (assembly GCA_965217845.1). GTDB lineage: Bacteria > Chloroflexota > UBA11872 > UBA11872 > VXNJ01 > VXNJ01. The sequence continues at coordinate 508,911 of OZ244573.1, read as the reverse complement.
TCTCGAGCGCGCTGGCCACGGTGCGGGGGTTGGCGATTGGATGACCGCTAACGATCGGCGCCGCGCCGGCGGCCTGGAAGCCGCGCAGCACCGGACGCTGTTTTATGAGCCCGGCCTCGGCGAACTTGGTAAATCCGCGCCAGTAAGCGTGAATGTTGCCGGCGTTGCCGACCGGGATATATAGCTCGTCCGGGGCCCGGCCCAGCTCACTGCAGATCTCGAACGCCGCCGACTGCTGGCCCTGCAGGCGGAACGGATTGACCGAGTTCACATGCACCACCCCGGGTACGCGCGCGCAGATCTCCTTGGCCACATCCAGGCGGGCGTCGAAATTGGCGCCCATCACGACCACGTCCGCGCCGTAGATCTGGGCCTGCGCCAGCTTGCCGCGGGCGATGGCGTCCGAGACCAACACCACGCAGCGCAGCCCGGCCCGGCCGGCGTAGGCGGCGGCCGCGGCCGAGGTGTTGCCGGTGGAGGCGCAAATGACGGTGTGAGCGCCGCTCTCCAGCGCCTTGCTCATCGCCAGCGCCATGCCGCGGTCCTTGAAGGAACCGGTTGGATTGCAGCCATCGTACTTTGCCCAAACGGCGCCGGCGCCGCTGGCGCGCTCCAGGCCGGGGAGGCGCACCAGGGGAGTGTCGCCTTCGCCCAGTGAGACCTTGGGGGTGTTTTCGCCGACCGGCCAGAAGCGCTGCCAGCGCTCTACCACCCCGGGTCGCTCAGCGCCCGCGTTCAGGTGATGTCCTCGATGCGGACCAGCGCCGCAATCTGGTCGGTGACGGCGAGCGCGCCCGCCTCAGCGAGCGCGCCCTGCACATCCGCTTCGACCGCCTGGTGGGTGATGATCACGAGTTCGGCCAGGGACGCGTCGGAGTCGGTTTCCTTCTGCGTCACTGCCGCTATCGACACCTGGTGGGTGGCAAATACGCTCCCGATTTGGGCCAACACGCCCGGTTGGTCCTTGACCCAGAACCGCAGATAGTAGCGGGAGCGCACCTGCTGGATCGGGCGGAACTTGCAGCTGGCGCTCACGCGCAGCGGCACGCGCGCATGCGCCCCGGCGGCCAGATTGTGGGCCAGGTCGATCAGGTCGGCCACGATTGCACTGGCAGTCGGCTCGGGGCCGGCGCCACGACCGACGAAGGTGGCATGGCCGATCAGATCCCCGTGGATCCGAACGGCGTTCTCAACTCCGCCCACCTGGCATAGCAGGCTGCTGCGCGGGATCATCGTCGGATGCACGCGGGCCTCGACCGCCCCGTCCGCAAGGCGCGCTATCGCCAAAAGCTTGATCCCGTAGCCAAGTTCGGCAGCAGCCTTAAAGTCGGCCGCCGCAAGGCCGGTGATGCCCTCGCGGTAGATCCATTCCGGCCGCACTTCGACCCCGAACGCCAGCGTGGCCAGGACCGCCAGTTTGTAGGCCGCGTCGTGGCCCTCGACGTCGTTGGCGGGGTCGGGTTCGGCATATCCGAGCCGCTGCGCATCAGAAAGGACCGCGGCGTAGTCGGCGCCCTCATCCGCCATCCGCGTGAGGATGTAGTTGGTGGTGCCGTTGATGATTGCTTCGACCGCGCTGAGTTGGTTGGCAGTCAGGTTTTGGCGGAAGGGCCCGATCAAGGGGATGCCAGCACCGACGCTGGCCTCGAAAAAAAGGTCGACGCCGCGCTCGGCCGCCTGGGTCAGCAGCTCGGCGCCATGGTGCGCCATGACCTCCTTGTTGGCAGTGATCACGTGCTTGCCGTTGGCGATCGCGTTGGCGATCAGGCTGCGCGCCGGCTCCAGCCCGCCAAGCAGTTCGATCACCACATCGATGTCGTCGGCGGCCACGATGCGCTGCGGATCGGTAGTCAGCGTTCCCGGCGGGGGCGCGAACGGTCTTCGCCGCTCCGGATCCCGCACCAGGGCGCGCTCCAGCGAAAGCCCGCGTCCTATCGCCGCCGCCAGCTGCTCGTTCTTGGCAAACAGGACCTCGGCCACGCCCGCGCCGACGTTGCCCAGGCCGAGCATCCCGACCCGGATCGGACCCGGATCAGACAATCGGTTCCCCGTTGCGGTCTTCCCCGCCGCCCTCGTCCTCGGGCAGGACGTCATCCGGCAGGTCGATCATCCCCTCCTGGTAGAGCCATTCGATCGTTTCGTCGAGGCCGTCCTCGAGATCGGTGAACTTTAGCCCCAGTTCCTGCATCGCCTTGCTGGCATCGAAGCTGTGCCCGAACAGCGCGAAGTCGATGCCCTGCTTGGTCACCACCGGCGCTTCCTTGGGACGGACGATCCGGCGCACCCCGTCCATGTACTGCAATAGGCGCAGCTGCCAGGCCGAGACCCGCTGCAGATTGCCTTTCACGCCCGCCACCTGCAGTGCGGTCAACAGGAATTGTTCACGCGTCAGGTTGCCGCCGCTGAGGATGTAGCGCTCCCCGGAGCGGCCGCGTTCGTCGGCGGCGATGATCCCGGCGACCACGTCGTCGATGAAGACATAAGCCGATTCCGTGGAAAGGGTCGCCACCGGCCGCCCACTCAGCAGCGACACCAGGCGCCGCCCGTTATGTCGCAGGTCGCCCGGCCCGTACACCATCGCCGGACAGACGATTACCGCCGGCAGACCTTCTTCGGCCGCTTCCAGCACGAATTGCTCGGCTTCCCATTTGGAGCGTTCGTAGGTGGTCAGAAACGACCCGCGGTGCTCCGTTTGCTCATTTCCGACCTCAAATTGGGGTTGCCCGATCGCCGACGCCGAGGAGATGTGCACCAGTTTTTCGATCCCGACCTCGCCGGCCGCGTCCAGGACATTGACCGTCCCGCCGGTGTTCACGTCAAAGAACTCGCGTTCGTCGGCCAGCCATTCGTTGAAGGCGCCGGCCAGATGGAAGACCCGCGAGCATCCATTCATCGCCTCGCGGACGTCGTCTGGGTCGGTGATGTCCCCTTCCACCAGGTCCAGTTCCAGGTCCCCCAGCACATCCTCGTCGCTGTTGGGCCGCACCAGCGCCACCAATTCGTCGCCGCGCGCCGCCAGGCGCGCCGCCAGGCGTCGCCCGATCGTGCCGGTGGCCCCGGTGATCAAGGTTGCCATCTTCGCTAGCGGTCCATCAGCGCCAGCGCGCAGCGCGCGATCACCGTGATCGCGCTCTCGACATCACGGTCGCTGACCTGGTGGTGCAGCACCATCCGCGAGACGTTGCCAGACCGCTTCACCGGCCCGATCAGGACGCCCTCTGCGCGAGCCCTGTCAACCAGTCCTTGCGGGTCGATGCGGCTCGCATCGATCTGCACGTAAACCATGTTGGTCGCCGGTTCGCAGTTGAGCACCTCAAGTGCGGTCACGTCGCTGAGGGCTTGCGCCAGCCGCCGGGCCCGGGCGTGGTCGCCCGCCAGCCGCGCCGGCATTTCCTCAAGGGCAATGCGGCCGGCGGCGGCGATCACGCCGGCCTGGCGCATCGCCCCGCCCAGCAACTTGCGCTTGCGGCGGGCGCGGACAATGAATTCGCCGCTTCCGACCAGCATCGATCCGACCGGCGCTCCCAGGCCCTTGGACAGGCAGAATTGCACCGAATCGGCGGCCTCGGAGAGTTCGCTCACGCTGCAATTTAGGGCCGCGGCGGCGTTGAAGATCCGCGCCCCGTCGACGTGCAGGGCCAGGCCGCGGCGGCGCGCCAGCGCACCCAGCTCGTTCACCACCGCTTTGGGGGTGGGCAGGCCGCCGGCGTTGTTGTGGGTGTTTTCGACCCAAATCAGGCGCGGTTCGGCCAGGTGCGGATCTTCAGGGAGGATCTTCTCATCCACCAGCTCCGCGGTCAGCATCCCATCCGGCGTGGCGATCTTTTCCAGCGCGATTCCGGCCAGCGCGGCATAGCCGCCGCCCTCGTACATGCCAACGTGGGCCCCGGCCTCGCAATAGGCCAGCTGCCCGGGTTGGGTGTGCACCAGCGTGGCCACCGCGTTAGCCTGGGTGCCGGAGGCCAGTAGCAGCCCGGCTTCCTTCCCGAAGGTGTCGGCCGCCACCGCCTCGAGTTCATTCACGGTCGGGTCTTCACCGTAGACATCGTCGCCGACTTCGGCCTCCGCCATCGCCGCCCGCATCCGCGCCGTGGGGCGCGTCACGGTATCTGATCGAAGGTCGATGGGTTGGGCCATGGTCGCGGGTCGGGGAGGCGGTCGGGGGCGCTACAGCGCCAGCCTCGCGCCAGAGTCAATCAATCGCTAGTATCGCCAAATTTGCGCCTCCGCCAGCTGCGCGGCGCCAGCTGCGCGGCGCCAGCCAGCGCCAGCGCCGCCATGCCAACACCCAGCAGCGGCGCTGCCAGCGCGAGGGCACCTCCGACCGCGGCCGCAAAATCGGCGCCCGCCAGGGCCCCGAACCGGCCCAGCGCCGGAACCCGGGCGTGGGCCATGTCGGCCAGTTCCAGCCGCAGCCAGTTCACCAGCAGCGCTAGCAGCGCCCCGGCCAGGGGCGCAACTACTCCATCGCCCAACATCGCCCATCCGCAGGCGGCCCCCACCAGGGCGCGCACGACCCAGCCGACCGGGGTCCAGTACGACCGTAGCGGCGGCAGTTTGTCGAGCACCAGATCGATCGCCAGCAGGGCCAGGATCACGATCAGCCCGGCCAGGCTGGAAAGACCGTCGCGGGCCACGAAGTCCTGGGCCCCGAAACCGATTCCCAGGGCCATTCCCAGGATGGCCAGCGCAATGAAGGGCGAAAGCCCAGCGGCGGCGGCCAGACCGGCGGCCAGGCTCAGGTTCTCAAATTCCATCAAGCCGCCCCCACGAGGCGCCGGCGGCGCTGCGACAGACGTAGATCTGTGCCTCCCGCCCGCTGCGGCGGTGGTAGCCACCGGCCAGCGCGGCGGCAAACTCCTGCGCCCGGTTCGGCTCCACCAGCGAGACCGTGCAGCCGCCGAAGCCGGCTCCGGTCAGCCGCGAGCCGATCAGTCCGGGACACTCCTGGGCGGCCACCACCATCGCGTCCAGTTCCGGCGACGAGACCTCGAAATCGTCGCGCAACGAGCGGTGCGAGGCCGCCATCGCCGTCGTCATGGTGGCGCGCTCGCCCGATTCCAGGGCCGCGGCCATCGCCTCCACCCGCCGGTTTTCGCCAATGACGTGCCGAAGGCGCCGGTAGACCACGTCGGTCAGGTCAGCGCGATGGCGCTCCAGCAGATCCGGGTCGACATCGCGCAGGCTCCCGATCGCGGGCGATTTTCCGGACAGTACCGCCAGCCCCCTTTCGCACTGCGAGCGCCGCAGGTTGTAGGCCGAAGCCGAAAGACGCCGCACGGAACCGGTATCGGCCACCACAATCGCCATCTCGCCCAGCGGTATGTGGCGCCGCGAGCCGTCCCGGCAATCGAGCAACATCGCCCGGCCGGGTCGCCCGTGGATGCAGATGGACTGGTCCATTACCCCGCACGCCAGGCCGACGAATTCGTTCTCGGCCCAGTGGCAGGCCTCTACCAGATCCTCGGGCGCGGCAGCAAGGCCGTTGACCGCGACCACGGCCAACGCCGCGGCCGCCTCCAGCGCCGCCGACGAGGAGAGCCCGGCCGCCACCGGCAGGGTCGAGGTCAGTGTCAGGTCGAATCCCCGCCAGCCACGATCCGGCGCCGCGGCTCTTCCCAGGGCGGCAGTGACCCCGCGCACGTAGCGTCCGAAATCGGGTCCGCGGCCGACCGACTCGGCTCCGATTTCGTATTCGTCCGCAGCGCCCAGGGAAAGCGAGCGAACCCTGACCCGGCGGTCGCTTCGCGACCTCACGATCGACCGCATTTCAAGGTCCAGCGCCACCGGCAGGACCAGCCCGCCGGTGTAGTCGGTGTGCTCGCCGATCAGGTTCACCCGCCCCGGGGAACGCACCCAGAAATCGGCCGCACCGGCTTCGGCCCGAAGGCCCTCTGCCCAGGCGGGGCTTTCAGACGCGGTCGGCAAAGTACTCGTTGACGGCGGCGTATTCAGTGCGGTCGCCGATGTCCCACCAGCGGCCGGCGAATTTGCACCCGTAGACCGGTGTCTGGCGGTGCGCCCACTGCAGGAAGCCACCGATCAGATCCAGGTTGTGGCCTTCGCCGGAGAAACGCTTAAAAAGCGGCAGGTCGACGGCCCGGTACATGTACAGCGCTACCGCCACCGCGCTCGAGCGCGGCCGCGGCGGTTTTTCCTCGAAGGCAACGATGCGGCCTTCGTCATCCAGGGTCGCGTTCGAATAGCGCTTGGCGGCCTCCAGCGAACCCACATCGTAGAGGGCCGCGGAAGAACCGCGGCTGGAAAGCAAGTCGGCCATCGGCTGCAGGTCGAAATCGAAGATGTTGTCACCGGCCATGATCAAGAGATCATCGGCTATCGCCTCGTGCTCGATGGCAAAGAGGACGTCGCCGACCGCTCCCAGGCGGTTCGCATTGCTGGTGGTGCCATCGTTGAGCACCTTGATCGGGCGGCTGCCCTGGTAGGCGCCCTGCCAAGCCTTGAAATCGTCGAAGAAGCGGTCGTTCGTCACGATCACGGCGCGCTCGACCTGCCCCAATGCAAAGGCCCGCTCCAGCACCCATTCGACCATCGGCCGACCGGCCACCGGCAGCAGCACCTTGGAGCAGTTGCGGGTAAGCTCCCCCAGGCGGGTCCCGTAACCACCGGCCAAAACTAGCGCCTGCACAAAGCCTCCTCATACGGCCCGAACCGTCAGGCCTATGATCCCACGCGGCCCTTAGAATCGCTTCCGATCCTAAGATCGCAACCGCCTTTTGCACGAGGGGGGCGGCCCGGAATTCCGGGCGCAAATGGATTCGACCCGCCGCGAACGCGCTTTGGGCACGGCCGGGGTATTGATCCTCCTGTTGGTTATCTGGCTGGTGGTGACCCGCACCGGCGCCCCGCAAGAACCCCCGGCGGCCGTGCTGGGCCCGATGGTCGACCAGCCGCAGGTGCCGGTCCCGACCTTGCCACCGGCCCCGACCGCGCCGCCGACGCCGGTCTCGACGCCGGTCCCGCTGACCCACCAGGTCGTCCCCGGCGAGACCCTGGAATCGATCGCCGAACAATACGGCCTGACCGCAGCGGCGATCGCCATTGCCAACGGCATTGAGGACATCAACCAGATCCAGGCCGGCCAGGTCCTGCGCTTGCCCGAATCGGACCTGCCGGACCGCCTTCCCGCCGGAGAACTGGCCGGTTGCCGCTTCCGCGTCGGCGACGGCGACACCCTCTGGGGCATCGCCACCGACTACTCGGTGTCCCTGGGAGCGCTCCGCCAGGTCAACGGCCTTGCCGAGGACGAGGCCCTATTGATCGGGCAGGTGCTGCAGATCCCGGCCGAGTCGCCCGCCTGCTAACCGGCGGCTAGAAGAAGCAGTTGTGGGCCAGCTCGTCGGCCACGCAGGAGTGCGCCCCGTGGCCGTGGTACAGCTTGGTGTCGCCGGGTAGGGCCAGGATCTTGGAACGCACCGCGCCAAGGTGGCCGCTATAGAAGGAGGGGCCCATGCGGGTCCCGCCCACCGAGCCCGCAAAAATCGTATCCCCGCTAAAGACCGCCCCTGGAACGTGCAGCCCGCAACAGCCGGCGGTGTGCCCGGGCGCGTGCAGTACCGAGAACCTGAAACGCCCCAATTCGATCAAGTCGCCGTCGTCAAACCCTTCCACCTGCGGCGCCGACACCCGATCGATTTCGGAGCGGTGCACGTGCACCGCGACCGGACCGTTGGCCAGCAGGCCGTCCAGGGAATAGATGTGGTCGGCATCGGCGTGGGTGAGTACGATTCCCAGCAGCTGGCGATTCCCGATCGCCGCCAGCATCGCTTCCAGCGGCGCGCCGCAGTCGATCGCCACGCACGCTGCATCGTCGCCGAGCAGATAGGCCCACACGCGGTCGGGGGCGAAGTAAAGGCTCTCGACCGTGGCCCCGTCACCGAGGTCCGGGTCCGGGCGCTCCGGCAGCCAAGCTTCCTGGGCCAGCTCCCAGAGCTGGGCCGGTCGCAACCCAAGCGCTTCCGCCAGGGCATTGGATTCTGATTCGGACGGGTCACGCCGGTAACCCTCGAAGGCCGCTATCGCGGCCGCATCAACCCCACCGGCCTCGGCCAGCTGCTCAACGCTCAGATCGTTGCCACGGCGGGCCTTGCCGATCACGTCACCAAATTCGTCTTCAAGCATCCAATCGGTCATGCTTGCGGCTCCTTAAGGGTCGACGGCGCAATCAGGCCCCAGCGTAGTCCCAGTGCTCGGCCGCAAATTTGGCTTCTTGGGCGACCAGGTACCCGGCGCGCGTCAATTCGGGTTGGTATTCCCCAACGATTTTGGCCCCGGCAGCGGCATCATCCCAAAGCAAATCGATCACGAAGTGCGCCATCGCGATCCCGGGGTCTATATAAACGGCCTCGGCGTCGGCTACGGCCCAATCTTCGGCGTGGTTGGAGCCCACCATGCCGCTCATCTGCGGCTGCAGCACCGGCATGATGCGCGAGAGATCGCCCATGTCAGTGCTGCCGGGCCGGTGGCCCTCATGGACCACGCTCGAGTCGCCGAACAGCGCGCGCGCATTCTCGGCGAACAGGTTGGCCAGCGGCCTGCAGTTGGCCAGCGGCATGTATCCGGGCAGGTTGGCAATCTCGATCCCCGCGCCCAGCGCCATGGCGCCCGCCCGCAGCGCCCGGTCAACTTTGGTTTCGGCGCGTGTGATCGCCTCCAGCGAAGCACCGCGCACGAAGGTCTCCAGGGTTACTTCGTGCGGAATCACGTTCACGATATCGCCGCCGCGGGTGATGATCGGATGGACCCGCGTGCAGTCCTCTTCGGGAAAGGTCTCGCGCAGCGCGTTAATCGCCGCCAGCGCCAGTTGCGCCGCATACAGGGCGTTGACCCCCAGGTGCGGTGCGGCGCCGGCATGCGCGGCCTTGCCTAAAAAAGTCACTTGCTTGACGGCGCAGCCGTTCTCTGACTGGCAGATCATCACCTTGTCCAACTTGGACGACGAGTGCACCAGCACCGCCATGTCGACGTCGTCAAACGCCCCCTCGGCGATCATTTCCGGTTTCCCGCCCAAAAAGCGCAATCGACCCTCGTCGACTTGCTGCTTGCGCCAGCCAATCTCAACGTACTCCTCGGCCGGCACCGCCATGAACGCGATCCGCCCGCTGAGCCGCGAGAGCAGTTCGGAGCTGCTCAGCGCCCGCGCGGCGGCCGACATCGTGGCCAGCTGGGCGTTGTGCCCGCAGGCGTGGGCCGCCCCGGTGTCGCGGTTGGCACGCGGGTGACCGGGCACGCCGATGGCGTCCAGTTCGCCCATCACCGCCACCGTCGGTCCCGGCCTGCCGGTATCGACGACCGCTTTGAGGCCGGTGATTCCCAGTCCCGGGCGCACGTCCAGCCCCAGCCCCGAAAGCTGTTCATAGGCCCGTTCGGAGGTGCGGAATTCCTTAAAGCCAAGCTCGGGGTCGTCCATGACGCCCTCGCCGAAAGCAATGATCGAATCGCGTGCGCCCACTATTCGCGCTGTCGCCGCGTCTTTGGCCGCCTGTTTGCTTGGACTCATAGCGAGCATCCATCCGCTGCAATGCATGACCGGCTGCGCGCCCGGCCGGGCGCTACCCCTTAATCTTGCTGTGATGCTCAAAAGGCCCTACTGGACCCGGATTCTGCCCGCCGCGGCCGGCGTCGTGGCGCTGGCGTTGGGAATGCTGGCCGGTTGCGGTCAGGATTCGGCCCCCGAATCGCCGCGCCTGCAGGCCACTCCAGTGGGAACGCCCTCGCCCGATGCCAACCTGGCCGGACCCATCCGGGTCGAGATCGCCACCAACAAGGGCGTCATGCGCGGCGATCTCTACCCTGACGCGGCCCCAGTGGCGGTAACCAGCTTCGTGCACCTGGCCGAACAGGAGTTCTTCGACGGGGTGATCTTCCACCGCATCCTGCCCGGATTCGTCGTCCAGACCGGCGATCCCACCGGAACCGGCGCCGGCGGGCCTGGATACACGTTCCCCGACGAGCCGATTCCCGCCAATCTGACCTATGGGCGCGGCACCCTGGCGATGGCCAACAGCGGCCCAAACACGAACGGCAGCCAGTTCTTCATCTGCCTGGCCGATCTGAATCAGCGCCTGCCGCGCAACTACACCATCTTTGGCCAGATTGACGAGGGCCTGGAAGCACTCGCCGCGCTCGCCTCAGTCGGCCTGACCCAGAACCCGGCCACCGGCGAGCTTTCAAAACCGACCGAACCAGTCATTGTCGAGTCGATCCGCATCCAGCGGCCCTAAATCGCGCCGGCCGCTCCGGCTCAGCTTCTCCAAGCTGGCCCTCTACCAGCACTGCCCCCACGCCTACTACCTGGGATACGTCGAGCGCCGTCGCCCCGCGTTTAGCGAATGGCCCTTCTTCGGCTCCCTGATCCACAAGGTCCTCGAAGACCTCTTCGATCACGCCCGCCGCCGCGCGGCGACTTGGCCCTGGGTGCGCCAGCGCTTTGAGCAGCGATTCTTTGCCAGTTACCGCTTTCTGCTGGCCTCGGACGCGGCCGATTTTCGGGCCCGCGGTCTTCGGATCCTTGAGCGCTTCTGGCGCGAGCACCGTCCCGCCGTAGGCCATACCGACCTGCTCGAGAAGCGCTTCAGGGCCCCGATCGGGGGGTTTGCCGTCGCCGGGGTCATCGACCGCATCGAATCGAGCGCCGGGCGCACCCGGATCATCGACTACAAGTCCGGGCGTGCCGGCGCCGACGGCCCCGATTTCCACCAACTGGAGTTCTACGCCCTTGCCGCCGAACGCTCCCTGGGGCAGCGACCCGACCTGCTCGCCTACCACTTCCTCGGAGACGGCAGCGTCCACGAGCGGGCCACGAGCGATGCTGGCCTGGCCGCGGTAGAAGAGTGGGCGGGCCGCCTGGGGGATGGAATTGCCGGGGCCATTTATGAGCCGCGCCGGGGGCCGCACTGCCCGAACTGTGACTTCTTCCGATTCTGCCGGCCCGGGCGCGAATGGGCCGCCAGGAATCGGGGCGCGAACGCTTGACCGGCCCCGTCGATTCGGTTCGGCGGCGCCTGAGTGAGGCGCTCGAGGCGGGCAATGAGGCCGCCGCGCGCGTCATCCTGGCAGTGCTGCACCCGGCCGACATTGCCGACTGTTTCGACGGGCTCGACCGCGAATCGCGCCTGCGGGCTTTTGCCCTGCTCTCGGACGCGGTCGCCGCCGAAGTGATTGACGAGACCGGGGTCGCCGCCACTGCGGACCTGCTGGCCGACTTGGACCGGGCCCGGCTGGGCCGGGTTATCGGCCAGCTCGACACCGACGATGCCGCCGAGCTGCTCGCCGCGGTCGAGCCCGATACCGTCGCCGAGTTGCTCCGTACCGCGCCCGGCCGCAAAGCCGATGCCCTGACGCGGGCGCTCGAATATGCGCCCGACAGCGCCGGGCGCTTAATGAGCACCGAATTGGTGGCGCTGCCCGGATCCACCACCGCCGCGGCCGCCATAGACGAAATCAAGCGCCAGCTCCCCGCCGCGCCCAATATCTACTACGTCTACGTGGTCGATGCCCGGCGGCATCTGTTCGGCGTGCTATCGCTGCGGGCGCTGCTGGCCGCCGCCGGCCCTGAACTGCTGGCCGACATATGCGATCCCGAGCCGGTCTTTGCGCGCGACTCAGATGACAAGGCCGATGTGGCCGACCTGCTGGCCAAGTACGACCTTTTGGCGGTGCCGGTGGTCGATGCGACCGGGTGCCTGGCGGGAATGCTGACCGTCGATGACGCCGTCGATGTCCTCATCGACGAGGGTGGAGAGAGCCTGTTGGCGCTCTCCGGCGCGCTGGGCCCGTTGGCGCGCTTTGGTGCCCTGCGCCAGACCGTGCTGCGTCTGCCCTGGTTGCTGGTCACCCTGGTGGGCGAGCTATTCGTGGGATTGGTTATGGGCGGATTCCTGGAGCGGCTCGAGCACGTGCTGTTGCTGGCGGTCTTTGTCCCGGTCGTCTCCGCCCTCGCCGGCAGCGTCGGCATTCAGTCGCTGGCGGCCACCTTTGAGGCCGAGCGCATCGGCGCGGCGCGCGGCCGCCTGCGGTTGCTCCTGCGCGAGTTCCTGATCGGCATGCTGCTGGGGTTGCTGGCCGGGACCCTGGCCGGGCTGGCCGCCGGTCTCTGGCTCTGGGACCCGTGGTTCGGCCTGATGCTGCAGCTGAGCATCTTCGGCGCCCTCAGCGTGGCCGCATTCCTGGGGGCGGCGGTCCCCGAAGCCGCGCTCAAGCTGCGGATCGATCCCGCCGGCGCCTCCGGGCCGCTGATTGCGACCCTGAACGACCTGACCGCGCTCTCGATTTACTTCGCGGTGGCCACCCTGCTGCTGGGGTGGGCGGTTCCGGCCTAGCCGGCCAGCGGCGCCCCGACCCGAACCAGCTCCTCGAACTCGCTGCGGTACTTGCGCAGCGCCCCGACCACCGGCCGGTAGGCAAATTGCCCCAGGCCGCAGAACGAGGAGGCCATCGATTCGCCAATTTCCTCAAGCAGCTCCAGGTCGGCCGGCTCGCCCTCGCCCGCGAGGAGTTTTTCCAGGATCTGTACCAGGTTCGGGGTGCCCTCGCGACAGGGAATGCAGAAGCCGCAATTTTCTTCCTCGAAGAACAGCGCGTCGCGCAGCGCTGCATCAACCATCGAGACGGTCTCGTCCATCACGATGCAGCCGCCGGTGCCAAGGATGGTGTCGTACTGGCCGATGCTGGCATCCATGCGCGCGTCCAACTCGTCCGCTGTCAGGACCGCGGCCGACGCCCCACCCGGCTTGAAGCCTTTGAGCGTGCGCCCCTCTGGCGGCCCGCCGCCGAAGTCGTAGATCAGCTCGCGGGCGGTAACCCCTAGGGGGAGCTCAAACAGGCCGGTCCGCTGGATCGTCCCGGACAGGCAATAGACTTTCGTCCCGGCGTTTTGGTCGCCGATGCCCAGGTCCTTGAACCACTGCACGCCGTGCTCCAGGATCGGGGCGACGTTGCAGAAGGTCTCGATGTTGTTGATCGCGGTCGGCTTCGACCAGACCCCCGAGTTGGTGGGAAAGGGGGGCTTGAAGCGCGGATTGCCGCGCTTGCCCTCGAGCGAATTGAAGAGCGCCGTTTCTTCACCGCAGATGTAGGCGCCTGCGCCGCGGCGCAGGATCAGGTTTAGCGGATACCCCGAGCCGAGCGCGTTCTCGCCCAGGACCCCGGACGCGAAGCACTCGTCCAGGGCGGCCCGTACGCGCTCAATTGCCAGCCCGTATTCACCGCGGATGTAAATGTAGCCGGAGTGGGCCCCGACCGCGTAGGCGGCAATGATCATACCTTCGATGAAGTTGTGCGGGTCCTCTTCCAGGATCGCGCGGTTGCAGTAAGTGCCGGGCTCGCTCTCGTCGCCGTTGGCGACGACGTAGCGCGGCAGGTTCGGGTCCGCGCGCACGAACTTCCATTTCATGCCGGTCGGGAAAAACGCCCCGCCGCGGCCTTTGAGTTCGGACTCCTCCATCAGCGCGATGATCGCCTCGGGCTCCATTTCATTGAGCGCCCGCCGCGCCTGGACATATCCGCCGGCGGCCTGGAATGCTGCCAGGGTGTGCGAATCGGGCTTGCCCAGATTCCGGTTTACGACCAGGATCTCTTCCACTGCAGCCCGCCTATTCCGCGGCCAGAATTTGATCTATGAGGTCGACGGCGGCGGCTTCGGTGACCGGCCCGTGCACATCCAGCCCTACCAGCAACGCCGGTTGCCGGTCGCATTGCCCCAGGCACGAGACCAGCTCCAGTTTCAGCTTGCCGTCGGGGGTGCTCTCACCGTTGCGTATGCCGGCCCGCGCCTCGATCGCGGCCGCGATCATGGAGGCGCCGGCGATGTGGCAGGAAAGGTCGCGGCACACCCGCACTATGCTCTGCGCCTGCGGTTCGGTGTAGAACATCGTGTAGAACGTGACCACCCCGAAGACGTGCGCTTCCGGGTAGCCCAATTCCTGCGCTATGACCTCGATTGATTCGGGGCTCACGTACCCGAACAGTTCCTGGGCCACATACATGGCCTCCATTAGCGAGCCCGGGTCTTCCTTGAGCGGCGCCAAGCGCGTCCGCAGAATCTGCAGACGGCCGCTGGCGGGGGCGTGCGAATCGATCATGGACAGGGGTTGGGTTGGCAAGGGCGGGAAATTCTATAGTTGTTCTGGATTCGGCCCCCTGCGAAGGTCTATCGGCGGTGTCCTCCCGGCAGCTCACGCGCTCCCAGAAAAACCAATTGCTCAGCCTCCTGCGGCAGTGGCGCTCGGCATCGCAAAATGTCGATCGTTTGCTCGGCGGTGGCGGCTGGACCGGATCCAGCTTCGACATCGCCCAGCTACGGGCGGCCTGCGACCAGCGCACCGATATCGAGGAAAGCCTCAAGTCGTTTTGGACCGGCGCCGAACACTGAATCTGGCGGTCCGCTTCCTGGCGGCGGTGTTTCTGCTGGCGATCCTGGTCGCCGGCGCGTCGGCCAGCAGCCATGGCCCGCGGGTCCTGTTCAACCTGTACCTGACCGACGAACTCGGTGGCAACGAGCTCCTCAGCCACAACATCCCGAACCTGCTGCTGGCCATCGACGGAGTCGATCACCAGGCCCCTTTCCGTGACCACTTCACCGCCACCGGCGGGCTCGAGCGCTGGGGCTTGGCGACCTCCGAGGTCCTGACTGAGGAGGAGGGGTCGCTGACGCAGTACTACCAGCGCGGCGTCGTCGATTACCACCAACGCCCCGACCTGGGCGGCCTCTGGGTACTGGAGCGGCGGTTGGCCTGGGATTACGTGGGCGGCGGCCGGGCCGGTTCCACCGACCAGCGGACCGAGCTGGGATCCCACAATCCGAACCCCGGTCTCGAGCTCGGCCCCTGGGGGCACCGCGTAGCCGACCTCGATGTCAACGGCCAGCCCACCGGATTTAAAGAATTCTTCTTGCGTCTGGGCGGCGTGTCCAGCTTCGGCTTTCCCAAGACTGAAGCGCGCACCGACACCGGGTCACCCGGAACCCTCCTCGCCCCAGGCTCGACTCCTGGGTTCGTGCGCCAGTACTTCCAGGCCGCCATATTCGAATTCCACCCCGGCGACGCCTCCGCCCAGGTCAAGCTGGCTCTGCTGGGCGATGTCCTGCGCAATCTGGTCTACCCCGATCAGTACTGGTACTCACTGGTCCCTTTCCGCGGAGCCGCCCGCCTGGAGAAGGGCGACCCCTACGAGCTGCTCGAGGTTCTGGCGCCGTCGGCCATTGCGGCCCCGGCCAACACCCTCCCGCCCGACGAGCTTTTCGCATTTGGATCGCGCACCGCCGGCCTGCTGGTATTCGACGGAGCCGATTGGCGCACCATCGAGGTCGCCAACTCCGGGCTCCTCTCCGACACCGTCCGCGCCGTCGCCGTTGACCGGCGCCGCGGGCTTTGGCTGGGAACCGACGGCGGCGCCTATCATTTCCCCTACTTTGATCCCGCCGGCAACGTCATCATCGACGCCGCCCGCTTTGGACTGGCCGCCAACACCGTCGTGGGCCTGAGTACCAGCTCCGGCCGGATCATTCTGCTGGCCCTTCACGACGCCGGTCTGGCCCAGTACGTACAACCCGTCTTTGGTTCTACCCGCGGGTCCCTCTCGGCGGTCCCGGTCGGGCCCCGCGGCCTACCCAGCCGCGATGTGCGCGCCGTGGTCCTGGCCGGTGACAGCCCGCTGCGAATATGGGTAGCCACCGACGCCGGTCTGGCCCATTTTGACGGCCTCGTCTGGTCAACGATTGGTACCGACCGCGGTCTCCCCAGCCTTGACGTGACCGCCGTAGCGGCGACGGGAACCGAGGTCTGGGTCGGCACCGGCGCCGACGGCGTCGCCGCTTCCCTGGCCGGTGCCGACGGCCCGTTTACCAGCTACGGTCTAGGCGACGGCCTGCCCAGCCTGCAGATCCGCGACATCCTCGCTGGCCGCGACGGTTCGGTATGGGTGGCCACCGACGCCGGTCTGGCGGTCATTGCTCCCGGGCAATTTGATTTCCGCGCATATTCCAAAGACGACAGCGGTCTGCCCAGCAACGACGTCCGCTCCCTGGCGGCGGACTCTTCCGGCGCCGTGCTGATTGCCACCGGCGCCGGAGCGGCGCGCTATGACCCAGGCAGCGATACGTGGCAGGTATGGAATACCACCAATGGGCTACTCGACAACGACCTTCTCGCCGCGGCCGTTATCCCGGCCCTTGCCTAGTCGGGCCAGGGGCTGCGTTGATGGACGATCTTTTCCGTCGGCCACCAGCGCCGGCGGACTCTTCCGACCAGGTATAACGACCCGCTCACGCATACCACCCCGTCCGGACCGGCCAGCGCAATCGCCGCATCCACGGCCGCATCCGGGTCCGCGATTGCCCGCGCCCCTGGCGCGGAAACCAAATCCCGCAGCCGTTCCGCCGGATAGGCACGCTTTACATACACATCGGCCCGCGTGCATATGACCGCATCGGCCAATGCCACGATCGGTCCCAGCACTTCGCTCGCCTGCTTGTACCCCATTACTCCGAGCACCGCTACCAGCTTGCGTCCCGCCAGCATTCCTCTAAGGCTCGCTGCCAGCGCCGCCGATTTCTGCGGGTTGTGGGCCCCATCAAGCAACACCAGCGGCCGTTCGGCCACGATTTCCATCCGCCCTTGCAGGCGGGTCCGTTCCAGTGAGCGCGCCAGCCGCAATGGATCGGAAGCGGGTAAATCCACCCCAATCTCCTCCACCGCCGCGCAGGCCAACGCCGCGTTTTCTGCCTGCCAAGCTCCCACGCCAAGCTCCACCGGGCCCAGCGCCAGCGACGGGCCGGAGTAGGTGAACAGGGTCCGTCCTTGCCCGCCATCGCGTTGGCTCCAATCAACACCTTCGCGCAGTCTTCTAAGACGCGCTCCCACCCGGGCGACCTCGGCATCAATTACCGCGTCGATCCGCCGACCCTGCGCGAGTGTGACCAGCGGCCGCGAGCGACGCGCGATTCCTGCCTTGTGCCAGGCGATTTCGGATTCGTCGGGCCCCAGCGTTCCCTGGTGATCCAAACCGATCCTGGTGATGACGCTTACAACCGGTTCAGTCACGTTGGTCAGGTCAAAGCGTGCCCCGGCGCCACATTCAAGAACCAGGTAGTCGGGTTTGGAACTGGCGAAGTGACCGAACGTGAGCGCCACCCAGGCCGACCCGTAGCGCAGCTCGAAGCCCTTGTCGCGGCCACGCATCATTTCCGCGGCCGCAAAGAGCCAATCGGTCGACTCGGCGAACTGCTCGGCCGAGGCCAAGCGCGCACCCAGGACCAGCTTTTCGGTCGGCGATTGCAGGTACGGCGTCTGGTGCAGACCCACCCTCAGGCCGCAGGCGCCCAGCAGCGCCCCGATAAATTGGGCCGTCGAACCCTTCCCGGACGTGCCGGCGACCTGGATCACCGGACAGGCTAGTTGGGGGTCGCCGGCCGCGTGCAGCAGGGCCCGCATTCGGCCCAGACGCATATCGCCACGCTGCTGCGCCGCGCGCCGCTGGTACTGGCGTTCCGGCAGGGTTCCGTAACCGGACCGAATTAAGTTAAGGAGCCGTGCTTCGGTGGCGTTAACCAGCGCCAGCTGATCGGCCGGGAGCAGTCCCGCTACCCGATAAAAAAGTAGGCTGGCGCAAGCAACGCAAACACCACCAGGGCGGTTATCGCGATGCGCAGGATATCGGCCCGTACATGGTCGAGTGGCGGCAGGTCGTGTTGTTGTGCGCGGCGGCTACCTCTGGCCAACTTCGATCACCTTCCGCGGATTTAAGGCTGCATTGCCCGGCGAACGATTATCTCGGGAAGGTCGTGTGTGGTCGAGACCGGCGGATGTGGATGTCTAAGTAGGACGAATAGGTAGTTATCTTTATTTTTCCGCCGTACATCGTAGTAGGGGTTGTCAACTGTTGAAAGCGTGGACTTGTAAGGATTGGAAACGGTGATCGGCGGTGTCGAGTTAGATGTCTAAGCGCTGTCGCTGAGACCGGTTCGATTGGGCTGAGCGGCGCCGGATGAGTGTTGACGCGGCCGTTTGAACACTTGCTAGACGCGGCCGTGTTCGCCCTCGGCAGGAGCACCCAAGATGATTTCCTAGTGGGGCGCGAACTGCCGTTCCAACTGCTCGTAAAGGCGCCGCGTGGCGCTGTCGCTGGCAAGCCGGGCATCGGCGCGGCGGATGGCGTTCAGGACGGTCGAATGCGTACGTCCGCCGAGGTACTCACCGATGGCGACAAGCGGATGGGCGGTCCATTCGCGGATGGCGTAGGCGCATAAATTGCGGGCCTCAACGACTGCGCGCCGGCGACTGGTGCCGGTGATGAGCTTGGCGTCGACCTGACAAAGGCGGGCGACGGCTGCGATCACCGCGTCCGGGTCGGAGGCAGCTGTTGCTGCAGCACGATCGTGATTGGTCAGCAGGCGCTGGACAACGCCGCCGGTGATCGGCTCGGAGCGCAGATGATGTTCAGCAACCAAACGGTTGAAAACACCGGTGAGCTTGCGGAAGTCGACGATATTTGATGCGGCCAGGATGGTGCGTACGTCGGAATCGAGATCGACGTCGGCACGCAGGGTGAGATGTTCGATGAACGCCAGCCGCATCTCGAAGCCGGGCGGTTGGATATCGACGACTATCCCGGAGGCGAAGCGCGAACGCAGGCGGTTGGGAAGATCGTCCATCTCGGCCGGACTGCGGTCACTGGCCAATACGACTGCGCCGCCGTTGGCGGCGACGGTGTCGAAGGTGTGGAAAAGCTCCTCTTGGGTGGCGCGCTTACCGGAGACGAAGTAGACGTCGTCGAAGAGGACGATATCGGCCGAGCGATAGCGGTTGCGCAGCTTTTCGGGTGAGTTGCTGCGCAGGGCGCTCACCAACTGGTTGGTGAACTGCTCGAGAGTGCTGTAGAGGGGTCGCCGGTCGCGGCCGGCAGCAGCAGCGATGGCGCGCAGCAGGTGGGTTTTGCCAACGCCGCAGGGACCGTGCAGGAACAGCGGGCTGAAACCGTTGTTGCCGGCGACTATGGCTTGGGCGGCGGCATAGGCCAGTTGGTTTTCGGATCCGACGACGAATCCATCCATGCTGTAGGGCGGTTGCAGGGTGGGAGTGGGACCGGATGTGGTTGGCGACGGCGCCTGCGGTGAGCGGGCGCCGTCGCCGGAGGCGCGGGTGATGGTCTGGTAATTGACCTGTAGTTGCCGGCCGGCGGCAGCGGCGACGGCGCGTTCGAGTTCGATGCCGTGCTTGCGCTGCGCGGCCGCCAGGACGAACGCGTTGGGCAAGCCGATGGTGACCGATTCGGCGTCGCAGGCCAGGAGCGCGGAACCGGAAAACCAAGTAGAGTATTCGCGCTGACCGATGGAGGCTGCCAACTGATCGGCGATCTTGGCCCAATGAGTGGGTCGCAGCAATGTGTTGCCTTAAAAATGCGTGGTGAGTGGTCAGGGTGCTTTGGGGGTAAGGTCAAATTTGCGCTGCCGCGACGAAATTACCAACGGCGCCGGCAAGCGTGGAAATGTATGGATTTGTCGGAAGGGCTAAAAATTCGCGCGATCGAACCGATAAGGTTCAAATCGCTGTGGCGAGGGCGCGGAGGTGGCTCTTTGCGGGAGCTTCAACAACGTTTGAACAGCTCCTTCAACCGGGGCGTGTGCCAGCGAATGCCGGGCCGTCGCAAGCATTGCCGGGCCGCAATGTTGATTGTTTGTTAGGACTTTATGACGCGCGCCGCGACCCTTGGTTTTGTAATGACAAAAGTGGTTGGTAATTTGAACGTATGTGCCGCGTTGCGGCGCGCGCGGCGGATAAATCGGGGGTGGGGGTGAAGTCCGAACCGATCGAGGGCTATCTGGCCGAGGATGTGGCGCGGCTGACGGCGCTATTGATCGATTTCATAGTCGCCGGCGGAAGCATCAGCCTGTTCTACGTGATCGCGGCGACGTTGAGCCAAATACCGGTCATCGGAGGCGGAATGATCTTCATCGCGCTGGCGCTGAACGCGTTGATAGGGCTCGGGTATCTGCCGGTGTTCTATGCCGTTTACGGGGCGAGCCCAGGGAAAGCGGTGATGGGGTTGCGGATCGTGGACAGAACCAGCGCACGGCCGGCCACGACCGAGGCGGTGGTGATTCGCGGGCTTATACAGACCTTCCTGGCGCCGGTGTTCGTGGGCGCGATCTACTGGTGGAAATACTTCGATGGCGAAGGCCAGACCGTCCACGACCGGGTGACGCAGACGATGGTTATCGTGGTGGCCGATCCCAAAGATAGCCCGCTGGCGCGGATGCGGCGCGACCTCTTGGCGGCGCTCGGCATCGAGCGCTAGAGGCTAATCGACCAATCGCGAGCGCTGCTGGAAGGACCGCTTGATCTGGCGCAAATTGGCGCGGTCGTCGGACGCGGTCGTCGGGAAGAGCGGGCCGGTGGCCAGGTTGTAGCGCGAGGGGCGGAACACGCCGGCGTTGGCGCGCATGAATGAGAGCTGGGCGACCGGCAAGCCAGCGTAGAGAATCAGTGGCGTACTGCCCAGATTGGCCAATTCGAGGGTCAGGCAACCGTGGTAGTGGGGGTGGACGTAGGGGGCGGTGGCAATGACCAGCCCGACGCGGCCATAAGAAGAACGCGAGGCGACGGTTGCCGCCAGGTCGCCGGGGAGGGCGATGTACTCCAGGGTTGCGGCCAGGATCAGCTCACCGGGATGCAGGTTGTAACTCTCGCCGAAAGCGAGCTGGCGCTCCTCGAGCAGGCGCGCCACGCCGGTGGGGTCGGAATCGATCAGATCGATGGCGGCGGTGGCGGTGCGGCGCATGCTGACGAATCGGGTTCCCAGGCGGACGTCGATGGCCGACCCGGTAACACGCGCCGACCCCAGCGGGACGATCGCTAGATCGTCGGCCTTGTCGGGGCTGAGCAAGCGGCGGTTGAGCTCCTCGTCGGAGACCGCCGGCTGGATTACTTGGTCCGTCAAACCGGGGCTCCCTCGAATGCGGCGCCAAACGAGAGCAGCTCGAGCGCCTTGGTAACCAACTCGTCCTTGCGTTGCCGCAGTAGCAGGCGGTCGGTGGCGGCCGGGCCAGGCAGGCGCACGAAGCGGCGCAGCCGATCTAGGCCGACGTGGTTGAACACCGCCGAGGTCGTCAGGATAGCGCGCGCGCTCGGCCATTGTTCCGCCGCCGCCGCGCCAATTACCTGGGCCGGGGGGATGCCGTTGCCGAGCAGATCGAGCAGCGGGGCGATCTCACGAGCGCAGTCGGCGGCCAGGTAGGGATCGGGTTCAAACCGACGGGCGCGGGCGAGCGCGTCGTGAATTGGCGTCGCCGCAACCGCAGGTTCGGGGTCGGCGGAAAGGGTGGTTTGCCGCCAGGCCTTTCCCAGTAGCCCCGGCAACCGGGACGAATACCCCAGCTCGGTCAGGGCTTGGCGGACCACCGCCAGGCGGTCGGGCCAGTCCGCCGCCGCCGATCCGCTGCCGGCGAGGAGGTCGTCCAGGTAAGCAAAGCCCAGGCGGCGCGCACCGACCGCATCGGCGGCGAGGTCGGAGCAATCTGGCGGACCGGCTTGCCCGGCGGCGGCCAGATCCAACTCCGGAATAGCGCGACCGAGCAGTTGGCAGAGCACGCCGGGGTCGCCGGTACGCGCCGCCGGGTAGGAAAGCACGATCACGTCGCGGTGTGAAAGGTAGTTTTCCGGGGCCGATTGGCGCAGTTGCTGGGCCAGCGTTGGATCCCCTGCACTGAGTCGGGCGATGAGGCCGTCGAGCAGCTTATTGATCTGCAGATGTCCGCCGCGACCGGCCCTGGGCGCCGCGTGCAGGACGACCAGGGCGCGGGGAAAGCGGTGGTCCAGGGCGGCGTTTATTGGGCCAAGCAACTCGGCGTGCGCGTGCTGTCCGCGGCGCCCGTCGGTCAGGGGCAGCAGATCGCGCATGATCGCGTCCAGCTCGCAGTTGGCAAGGTCCAGATCGGCATCCGGTCGGCCCTGGATGTAGGCGGCCACCAGCGTGGTGGCGTGACCGGCTAGTGATGCCAGTTCGCGCACCGTCGGGTAGTCGCTGGCGGCGGCCAGGCCAAAGAAAAGGCGGGCGCTGCCGTGGGCGGCATACTCGGCCGCGGCGACCATGTCCGGGCGGGACCGTTCGGTCACGGTCAGCGGCTGTCGGGGCGCCGGAACGGTGGCGGCTGCATGCCTAAGGCAGGGTCAGGTAGTCGCCGTGCAGCCAGTTGCCGTTTGCGGTTTCATACCAGGTGACTCCGTCGGCCAACTGCCTCTGGCCGGACAGTTGGACGGCGTCGCCATCGGCCAGTTGGGTAACCACCTGGGAATTGGACAGGCTGGGGGCGTCCCGGACGTTGAGCTGCGCCCCGCCGGTGGAGACGGTGGCGACGATCGTGGTGTCCGGCGCCGGCGCCGGGTCGTCACCGGCGGCGGGAATCTGCAGCTCGTCACCGGCGGCGATCTGGCCGGGATCTGAGATCCCGTTGCAGTTGACGATCGCGTCGACGGTCACGCCGAAGCGCAGGGCGATATCAAAAAGGGTGTCCCCCGGTTGGACCGTGTAGACGCTGGCCGCGCAGGCGGAGGTCGGCGCGGGTGCGGGTGCGGGTGCCGGCGCGGGTGATGGTGTGGCGACGATCGGCGGGATCGTGGTCGGGGCCGCGGTCGGCGCCGGCGCCGGGGTTTGCGGGGCCGGTTCGAGCGTCGGCGGTTGCGGATCCGGGGCGGGGTCGGTGGCTACCGGAGGGGCAGCGGTAGCCACCGCGGCCGGGGTTTCAATCGTCACCTCGACCTCGCCGTCACCGGGATCGGCAAAAACGGTGTTGATGACCAGGATCACGATCAGAACGACGATGAATAAGGGCACCAGGAGGAACGTGAGGAAAAGCCGGTAGCGGCGCAGCTCGCGCATCATGGGTCTAGCCGAAACGCTGCTCGGCGAACGGGTCGCCGCGCATGTGGTAGCCGTTGAGCTCCCAGAAGCCGGGCCGGTCGCCGGCAAGGAACTCGACCGCCGCCACCCACTTGGCGCTCTTCCAGGCATAGAGGTGGGGGACGATGAGCCGCACCGGGGCGCCGTGTTCGCGCGCTATCGGGTCGCCATTGCGCTCGAACGCAAAGATGTTCTCGGCGCGATCGAAATCCTCCAGCAGCAGGTTGGCGGTATAACCGCCGTAGCAATGCAACATAACCGCGCTCGCTTCCGGCCGGACATCGATTTGCTCCATGAGCCGCTTGACCGGTACCCCCGACCAATCGTTGTCCATCATCGAAAACCTGGTCACACAGTGGAAGTCGGCATGGAAGGTCTCGTAGCCGAGGCCCTTGAACTTCTCGATGTCGAATGTTTGCTCGTTATTGACCAGGCCCAGGACGTTGAATTGCCAGGCGCTGGGCGGTATGTCGGGGGTGGGTCCGTAGGTGAGCACGGGCCAGTTCTCGACCAAGTGCTGGCCGGGCGGCACGCGGCCCCCGAATGCGGCTTGCTGGACAGCGCGGCGTTCCGCGCGCGTTTTGATGCCGAACAAGTCCAATTAACCGCCCTCCCGATAATTAGCGCGGGCCTAACTACTAGGTTATTTCATGTCTCCAGCCTCACCGCCGCAAGCTGAGCCGCCGTATCGCGTGGACGCTTACCCGCCGGAGCTTGCCGGGGTGCCGTGGACGGTTTATCGGCGCGTGGGCCAGAAGCACCTGCGGCTCTGGTTCCGCTACCCGGAGGCGGACGTGCCGCGCCCGCTGGGCGCGCTGTTGTTCTTCTTCGGGGGCGGATTTCGGGTCGGCACGCCGTCGCAATTTGACTATCAGGCCCGGACCCTGGCCGCGACCGGCCTGGTCGGCATCATGGCCGATTACCGAGTGCAGTCCCGGGACGGCGTGAATGCGGCGGCCTGCGTCGACGATTCGCGTGCGGCAATGGCGTTCGTGCGCGGCAACGCCCAGCGTCTGGGCCTGGATCCGAGTCGGATTGGCGCCGCCGGCGGTTCGGCGGGCGGCGCCCTCGCGGCCGGGCTGGTCACATTCGCCCGTCCGGCCGACGGGCGCGGTGCCGACGCGCTGGCTCTCTACAACCCGGCGCTGACGTGTGCGCCGCTGCCGGGTCGTTACGAGTTCGACTCCGAGCTGGTCGAGATGTTCGAGCGGATGGCCGGCGTGCCGGCCGAATCCATCTCGGCCACGCACCACCTGCGGCCGGATTTGCCGCCGACGCTGATCATGCATGGGGATGCCGACCAGCTGATTCCGCATGCGACCGCCAGAGCGTTCAAGGATGTTGCCGACAAACTTGGCGCCGACTGCGAACTGGTCACTTATGCGGGCGCCGACCACGGATTCTTCAACTCCGGGGCCAGCCCCGGCAACGAACTGCTACGGCAGACGACCCTGCAGCTACTGCAGTTCCTGGGCCGGATCGGCTGGATTGAAGAAGGGCTTGCCGCCGGCTAGGTCTCTGAGGCCGGCAACTGCCGCCGCGTAGCCTTCCGACGCTCCGCTGTGGGGAAAGCCCGAACCCCAGGCCAGGCGCTCCGGGCCAAGCGCCCGCGTCAGGCCGGCCAGGGATGCTAAAAAGTCCGGCCGGGGCGGCGCATTGCCGATGACTAGGACGCTGGTCCGGGGGTCGGCGGCGGCGGCCAGAATCGCGCCGAGGCGCGCCGCGGTGACGATTGCGCGAGAGACTTCAAGAAAGAACCGGCCGCCCCCCAACCCATCAAGATCGGCCGGTGCCGACAGATAGAGCGCCTTGCCCGAATCCAGGGCCTGCTGAGCGGCTTCGGGGCGCTCGCGTAGAGCTAAGGGGTCGATCCGCGCCCCGATCACTCCGGCGTGGTCGATTGCCGGGGATCCGACAGCGCAGACCGCGCGGATTTTCTCGGGGTACATGTCGAGCGCGGCCAAAAGGTAGGAATGATCGGCGCCGTACTGGGGCGGCTGTACGATCACGGCCGCATCCACTTCGTTTACGCCCATGGTGATCAGAAGTTGCTCGACCGGTGCCGCCGCGGGCGGGCCGGACACCTGCGGGTGCCGAAGGAGATTGAGCGAATAGACGTTGGCGAAGGCGTCGACGCGCATCAGGCGGCCACCACGCTGATGGTGGCCGAGGCGGCCGCGTTGCCGGCGCTGTCGATGGCGCGGGCGGTCAACGTGTGCGGGCCCGGGTGGGCGGTCCAGCTG
This sequence comes from Chloroflexota bacterium, assembly GCA_965217845.1. Classification (GTDB taxonomy): domain Bacteria; phylum Chloroflexota; class UBA11872; order UBA11872; family VXNJ01; genus VXNJ01. The sequence continues at coordinate 483,754 of OZ244573.1, read as the reverse complement.
GCGCTGAAAGGGGCCAGGGAGTCGCTGGCGACGCGCATACCGTCAGCGTAAAAGTCGACCCGGACGATCGCGGCGTTGTCCGCGGCACGGGCGGTGAGGCTGATCGCCCCGGAGGCGACCAGGGGACCCGGTTCGGCCAGCGCCAGGTCGATTTGCGGCGGCTGGTGGTCGATCTGCAGCCGGCGGATGATCTGGTCGCGGCTGCCGTCGGGCCTGAGACTGCTGATCCGGAGCAGCAACGGGCCGTCTGGAAGATCGGGGACCGGCAGCATCCCCAGGACCGCGGGGTCCGATTCCTCCGGACCCGGACCCGGTAGCGGCAGCCACTCCGTCGGCTGCAGGCCTAGGCCGTAGCTGAGGCTGGCGCCGACGGCGCGGCCGCGGACCGCCGTCGTGGCCGAAAGCGCAGTGCCGGGGGCCGGGGACGCCAGGATCAAGCCCGGCGGAGGCTGCGAAAAATCAAGCTCGTCGGCGTACTGCCGCGGAGCCAACGTCAACGGGTCGTCGGCCGCCAAGTCCTCCTGCCACGACCAGGCCTCCGGCGGCAGCGTCACCGCGATACGCTGTTCGACCTCGTCGGCGGGGGCATTGGACCCGGCAAGCTTGCCGGACGGCCGGTGCACGGATAAGGGGACGTGAAGGTCGTCGCTGCCGAAGGGCTCGGTCCCGGCGATGAATATCTCGCTTTGCGGCGGCGGCGAGTAGGGGCCCGGCAGCAGCCCCGACAGCGGATCGATTTCAACCTCGACAAGGCCAGGCGGGCGCTCGAACGGGATCGAGTCGACGACCAACCGCGCATGCGCAACGCGCATCGCAGCATTCCAGATAGGCAGTGCCCCACGCGAACCGGGCACATCCACCATCGGCGTGTTGTCGGCATTGCCGACCCAGGCGGCGGCGGTTATCTGGGTTGAATAGCCGGCACTGGCGGCATCGCGGAAGTCGTTGGTGGTCCCGGTCTTGACCGCAACCTGGTGGCCGGGAATCACCATGTTTGGATTGCGCCCGAAAACCGCCAGGCGCGACTCGGCATCCGAGAGCATGTTGGTGACCAGGTAGGCGACCTTTTCATCGAACGCCGGTTGCGGTGCTTGGCGCTGCGGCCCCGATACCGGTAAGCCGCGGCTGTCAGTAATCTCCAGGATCGGGTTGGGCGGGCGGTAGAGCCCGCCCTGGCCAAAAGCCCCGTAGGCTGCCGCCAGATCAAGCAGCGGCACCGCCGCCGAGCCCAGCGCCAGCGCCGGACCGTAATTTTCCGGGCCGCCGGCGATAGTGAGGCCGGCCGCGCGCGCTGTCGCCAGGGTCGCCTCTACTCCGGCCAGCTGTTGGGCCCTGACGGCGGGAATGTTGAGCGAATTGGCCAACGCGAAACGCATTAACACCGGCCCGCGGAAGCGCCGGTCGTAGTTGCTGGGTTCGTAGGGCTCCTCGTCCCCGAACTGGGGAATCGAGATCGGTATGTCGTAGAGCAGCGTGGCCGGGGTGTAGCCCTGGTCGAGCAGGGTTGCGTAAGTGAACGGCTTGAAGGCCGAGCCTGGCTGGCGCGGCGCCAGGGCCATGTTCACCTGCCCGTCGATTGATTCGTTGCTAAAGTCGGCGCTGCCGACCATCATCAGGATGTCGCCGCTGTGCGGGTCGAGCACCACCACGGCCGCGTTGTGGGCATTGTGGCCGGCGGCCAGGAGACCGGCGATGTGCTCCCTGATCGCGGCCTCGACCGCGAACTGGGCTTCCAGTTGCAGGGTGGTTCTGACCCGCCAGCCCTGGGTTGCAACGTCCGCCCCGTAGCGGTCCTGCAGGTAGTCGGCCACGTAGCGGAAGAAATGCGGGGCCGGCCCGAAATCCGGGTCCGGCTGGGCAAAGACCAGGGTCTCGGCCTTGGCCCGGCCCGCGTACTCGGCGGTGATGAACCGGTTTCGCTCCATCAGATCGAGAACGTTGTGTTGGACCCGAGTTGCTGCGGCCAGGTCGGCGAACGGATTCAGGGCGGTCGGCGCGCGCGGGATGCCCACCAGCATGGCCGCTTCGGCCAGGCTCAGCTCATCAACACTCTTGCCGAAGTAGGTATCGGCCGCGGCCGCGATCCCGTAGGCGAGGTTGCCGTAATTGTTCTGATTCAGGTAAAGGGCCAAGATTTCGTCCTTGGCCAGGCCCTGGGAGAGCCGATAGGCCAGGACAACCTCGCGCAGTTTGCGCTCCAGGGTTTGCTCGGCCGAGAGCAGCGAGTTTTTGACCACCTGCTGGGTAATCGTCGAGAACCCGGAAACGATGTCCTGGGCGCGCAGGTTGAGCCAGGCCGCGCGCACCACTGCCCGCAGGTCGAACCCCGGGTTGTCGTAGAAACTGCCGTCCTCGGAGGCAACCGTGGCGTCCTTGACCAGTTGCGGTATCTGGTCCGGCGCCAGCAGGGTACGGCGGCCCTCGGCGATCAACTCGCCCAGCTCGGTGCCGTCGGCCGAATAAATGACCGTGCTCTCGAACAGCTCGTCCGAGAAGTCGGCAACGGCGCCGACGTCGGGCAGATCGCTCAGGATCGAGTTGATGAACGGAGCTGACAACAACAACAGGCCCATGAGGACGCCGACCACAAAAACCGCGAACGCGCCCGCCAGTGCCAGACCGGCCGCCGCAACCGCCGCCAGGCCCAAGGCAATTGAACGCGAACTGCGCTCCGGCTGAAGGTTTAGGCCGCGATTAAGCATCCTGTTTGCGATCGCTTGACAAGCGGGGCTCTAGCAGATTCTGGCGTTAGGCGACGGTCCGGGCACGTCGGCGAGCTGTGGTGGGCGCAACAGGACTTGAACCTGTGACCTCACGGATGTGAACCGTGCGCTCTGGCCAACTGAGCTATGCGCCCGCCCCGCAATTTGAACCGCAGCGTGCGAGTCTATTGCTATTTTTCCGAGCCCGCCAATCTCCGCTCGGGGGGTTGGGGCTGCGGATTGAAAAGTTGCAAAATCAGGGGTGCGACGGCAGGTAAATCGGAAGGAGCGGCGGAATGGTTGCCTCAAAGGGAAGACGCCTGGGGGCGTTCCTGATCGATGCCGTGATCGTGTCGATTCTGACCAGCCTGGTGGCGGTTACGTTATTTGCGGTGGCCTATGGGGCCGACGACGATGTAGCGGTGGTCACGATTTTGGTCGGGGCATTTTCGGCGCTGGGCCTGGTTTTTGCCTACAAGTTCGTCCTTGAACTCACCCCCTGGCGGGCGACCTTCGGCAAGAAGATCCTGGGCATCAGGATAGTTGCGGCCGACGGGTCCGAAACCGGCGCCGGTGCGATCATCTGGCGCGAAATCCTCTACGTCGTTTTCTCCGGGATCTCACTTGTGAACCTGGTTTTCCTGATCATGCTGGCGGTCGATGACGAGGCCCGCGGCTGGCACGACCATCTGGCCAGCACCAAGGTAGTGCACGACTGAGCACGGCGCCGCCGAGCTAAGTCGGCGGCGGTCAACCGGGCTCGGCGGCGATTCCGGGCCAGGCCAGCATCTGGATTGGCACCATCTGGCCGGGCTCGATCCGCTCGCAACCCTCGGCCACGACCGCCAGGGCGTCGGCATCGGCCAGGGACGACATGATGCCCGACCCCTGCGCCCCGGTTGGGCGGCAGAAAAACTCGCCATCGCGCTGCCATACCCGCACTCGCGCGTAGGTCCTGCGAAACCGATCGCCCGGAATCGCCGCCGCCGCACGGGCGTGCAGGTGCGGTCGCCGGTGGTCGGAGCGGCCCTGCATGGCCAGCACCAGCGGACGCCCGAAGAGTTCGAAAACGACCAGGCCTGAAACCGGGTTCCCGGGGAGGCCCAGCACCGGGGTACCGGCGATCCGGCCGGCCGCCAGCGGTTTGCCGGGCTTCATGCGGATGCGCCAGAAGTCGATATGGTGCTGGCCGATTACATGCTTGACCAGATCGTGGTCGCCGACCGAGACCCCACCGATGGTCAGCACCAGATCGGAATCGGCGGCGGCGGCCAGCAGAGCCTGGCGAACGGCGTCGATGCGGTCGGCGACGATCGGCCGCCGCAGCGGGATGCCGCCGTGCTGGCCGACCAGCGCCTCCAGCGCCCAGGCGTGATTGTTGCGGATCTGGCCCGGTTGCGGGTCGGCGTCGATTTCCACCACCTCGTCGCCGGTCGGCACGATCGCCACGCGCGGGCGCCGCCGCACCGATAACCGGGTGCGGCCCAGCGATGCCGCCACCCCGATCGCACCCGGCGAGAGCACGCTCCCAGCGCGCAGCGCGGTGCTGCCGCCGGCAAGATCCTCACCGGCGCGCCGGATCGCCTCTCCGGGCTCGGCCGGACAAAGCACCGCGACGGTGGATCGGTCCTGGCGGTTGACCGGCTCGCCGGCGCGACCCCAGTCAACGCGGTCGGTGTCCTCGAATCCGACCACCGCGTCGGCGCCGGTCGGGACCGGGGCGCCGGTCATGATCCGCACCGCTTGACCAGGGCCGATGGGGCGCGGGTCGCTGCGGCCGGCCGGCTGCTCGTAAATGACATTGAGGCCGACCGGGGTGTTGGGGCCGGCGGCGGCGATGTCGACGGCGCGTAGCGCGTAACCGTCGAGAGCGGAGTTGTCGTTAGGCGGGACCGGCGCCGCCGCGCGGATGTCCTCGGCCAGCACCATGCCGGCGGCGGCCTGCAGATCGATCTCGACCGCGCCCAGCGGACGGGCCAACGCCAAAACTCGGTCGAGTGCGTCCTCGACCCTAAGCAGGTCGTCCATGGGCGGCCTCATTTGCGGAAAAAGTTTTGGCGGGATTCGATTGCGCGGGCCGGTATTGTCCGCTTCCGGACACGGCCCTCAGGTGATCACCAATCTTGGAATACCTATAATGCCACCTACACGCCGGAACTGATTAGCCGGAGCGGCTTTGTGTGACAGATCAACTTGCCAGAGCCCTTGAGGCGCTGCGCCGCGGCGGACTTGCGATCCTGGTCGATGACCGCAACCGCGAGAACGAGGGCGATGTCGTAGTGGCGGCGGAATTTATCACCGCCAACGCAATCACCTTTATGGCCGAGCACTGCCGGACCCTGATCACCATCCCGATGACGGCGGCGCGGTTGGCGCGACTCGGCATCGATCTGATGGTCAAGGCCAACACCGGCCTCGAATACACTGCCTTCACGGTTTCGGTTGACTACCGTTACGGCACCACCTCGGGAAGCTCGGCCGAGGACCGGGCCAAGACGATCCGGGCCCTCGTCGATGAGTCGGCCAAGCCCAGCGATTTCTGCTCACCCGGCCACGTCTTTCCGCTGCGCGCCCAACCCGACGGTCTGGCGGCGCGGCGCGGCCACACCGAGGGCGCGATCGAGCTAATGCGGTTGGCCGAGCTTTATCCCGCCGCGGTCATTTCCGAAATCCAGGGCCGGCACGGGAGGATGCTCGAGAAAGACGAGCTGCTCAAGTTCGCGCGCCGCTTCAATATGCCGGTAGTCCCGATCCAGGCGATCGCCGAGCACCTGGCGGCCGTGCGGAGATCACCCGCCGAGGCCGCTAGGGCTTTGCCGGCGGGGAAAATCAGCGCGTAACATTTGCTGCCGAGCCGACTGCTCGGCGAGACCGCTTTCCTCTGTAGCTCAATTGGTAGAGCGGGCGGCTGTTAACCGCTAGGCTGAAGGTTCGAGTCCTTCCAGAGGAGCCATTGTCGAAACCCTCCGCAAAGCGACTTGGCCCGCTTGCCAAGGGCCCGGGTTTCTGTAATAGAGCATCAGCCCGTCGACGGCTCATCTCTTGCAGCGACACGTGAATCCCCGCTTGCGGTGGAATTACCGATCCCTTTTCGGGCCCCAACAGCGTGGAAATCGGCTGCTAATCGAGTCCGGACTCAATGCCGCGAGCCGACTGGTGAAATGGCGGGATCCGCCGACCGCACCGGCAGCCTGATGAGGGCGTCAGCGGTGAAAGACGCCGGCAGCCTGACCAAGCCGCCAAGTCGGGAGGGAGGCCGGGACTCGTGGCACTGACCCGGTCCCAGGTGCGCTCCCTCTATCGCCGGCGCGCCCGGCACTACGATCGCTTGGTCGGGGTATTTCGGCTTGTGGGCGCGGACGGTCCGAAATACCGCCGGCATGCTGTGGAGGCGTTAACGGTCGGCCGCGGCGAGAGCGTGGTGGAAATAGGGTGCGGAACCGGTGCGAACTTCTCATTGTTGCAACGTGCCGTCGGCAACTCGGGGCACATCTTAGCCGTGGACCCGACCGATGCCATGTTGGTCGAAGCGCGGCAGCGTGTGAAGCGCGCGGGGTGGGCGAATGTCGATCTGGTGGAAGCCGACGCTGCCGACTATAGGTTTGCAAGCAATATTGACGGCGTGCTTTCCACCTTTGCGGTCACGGTGGTCGACGACTATGATGGCGTAGTTCGGAGGGCTGCCGGGGCGCTGCGCCCCGGAGGCCGCGTCGTCATATTGGAGATGAAAACTCCGGAGAGGCTGCCGCGGTGGGCGATTCGATTCGGATCTTGGCTACTGCGGCCGTACGGAGTCAATCCCGGCTACGCCAATCGGACGCCGCGAAAATCGGTCAACCGGCATTTGGACGAGGTCCTGTATCGGGGGTTCTACGGTGGCAGCATCCACCTCTGCGTTGGCGCTCGGAGGGGATGATGGCCCGCTGGCGGATTAGCACTGCAAGCGACTTTGCCGCTCAGAGTTCCAGATCAACGACCAGCGGAAAGTGGTCGGAGGCTTGATCGGCCGGCGCATAGCGGTAGATACGGGCGGCCCGCAACTTGGGTTCCAATGGCGCCGAGACCATGATGTAGTCCAGGCGCGCCGGCGAGAACGGCGATTCGGGCGCCTGCGGCGTGGGAATGGTGTGGCCGCTACATCCGGGATTGAGCCGGGCGAAGGCGTCCACGAAGCCGGCGCTGACCAGCCGGCGCGACACGCGCTGGTCCAGGGCGCCGGCGCCGGCGTGCCGAATGAAGGTGGGCAATGTCAGTTCGGCCGCGGTTACTGCATCCAGGTGGCTGATCAGATTCAGATCGCCGAGCAGGACCGTGGGGACGTCGTGATCGCGGGCCGCCAGCGCGGCCTCGACCTCGACCAGGCGCTGCCGCGGCCCCTGTGGAGAGAGGTGGGCGGCGATTACCTGCAACTCGGCGCCGCCTGCGTGCTCGACCCGGGCGATTGCAAAACCGTGCCAAAACCCCGACTGCCGGAACCGCAGGGCGGTGATCTGCCAGGGCCGACGGACCAGCAGGCCGAGCGGAAAACCCGCTCCGACCAACAGCTCGCCCTCCATGCCGGTGGCGGCCGCGAACTGCTTGAAGCGGGCGCGCCCGCCGGCCTGCCAGCCCACAAGCTCCTGAACTGCGAGCAGATCCGGAGCGATCGCGGATGCGACCTGTGTGATGAGCTCGAAGCGGCCGCGCACCGGCCCGAAGGGGGCCTGCCCGCCCTCGAGCGTGTTGTAAGTGACGATTCGCACGCGCTGGGATCCCGCTCAGGCCGTAGCGGTGCGGATGAGATCGGCGGTGCGAACCCGCCGCCGGAGGCGATAGGCGTCGGCGATCGCAAAGCAGCCGGCCAGCGTGTTCAGGTTGTCAAAGCAGTCCGTCTCGCTGGGCCTTCCTTCACGCAGAGACCGGGCGAACTCAGCCAGCTGCCGCCGGAACCCCTCGCCCATGCCGGCGCTGGCGGCCACCAACTGCGGGGGTTTGTCCGGATCGCAGTCGATGTACACGCCGGGACCTTGGCCGAAATCATTGATTTGGATCGAACCGCGCGGGCCGCAGAAACGCCAACGACCCTCGAAGGGGTCGGATTGGCCGCGGCTCTCGCGACTGGCGCTGATCGCCACCGATTGCCCGGCTTCCATTTCAATGAGGGCAAAAAATACCGCCGCCGAGCTGTGGGCACTGAACGGCACCTCGGGCGCCAGCGCTTGCACCGCTGCCAGGTCGCATCCGAACCAGTAGCGCAGAAGGTCGACGTAATGGACCCCCATCTCAAATACCATCACGTCGCGCTCGCGGGCCCGGTAGCCGTGCGCGCTAAACAGCTTGTGGGCGGAGCATTCGGCAAACGCCACCGGCCCAACCGTTTCCTCGAGCAGCAGTTTCCGCACGACCCGCCCGAAGGAACAAAAGCGGTAGTTTTGGTTTACCGCGTAGGGGACCCCGCTGCGGCGGGCGGTCTCGGCCAGGATCCGGGCGTGGCGGAGATTTAGGCTCATCGGTTTCTCGGTCAGCAGCGGGTGTCCGCGCTGCAGGCAATTTCGCGCCGCTGAGAACCGTTGGTCAGGCGGGATCAGCATCAGGACCGTCGCGTCGGGGGCTGCTGCCAGCGCCGCATCAAGATCGGTGAAAATCGCCGCCGCCGGCAGGCGGCCGCTCTCCAGCAGCCTTGCCCGGGCCGTGGGGCCAGGGTCGCAGGCGGCCACCAGTTCCCAGTCGGGGTTCTCCGTTAAGGCGGCGAGCCAGGCGCCCGAGATACCGCCCAACCCGGCCATGATCAGGGGCCGCGTAGCCGGTTCGTTCAAGCCGTGTGCCCAGAATTCGAATGCATGATTACCTGCGAAATGTTAGAGACGCGGCGGTGCTGACGCCACAACCGCGCCCTGCCGGCCGGCCCGCCCGGCGCCAGCGGCGGATGTCGCTGGGCAGCCGGGGCGAGGCCCTGGCGGGCCTGGCGCAGGGGCTGCTCGACGTTCTCATCGTAGGCGGGGGCATAACCGGCTGCGGAGTGGCATTGGAGTGCGCCGCGCGCGGTCTGGCGACGGGGCTGGTGGAGGCGCGCGATTTTGGCGGCGGCACCTCATCGCGGTCGACCAAGCTCATCCACGGCGGGCTGCGTTACCTGCGGCATTTCGAATTCGACTTGGTCCAGGAGGCGGCCCACGAGCGGCGCCGTCTGGGCCAACTGGCGCCGGGCCTGGTGAGCGAATTTCCGTTCGTGCTTCCGTTCTACGGCGGGCCGTGGGCCGCGGCCCAGCTGCGGGTGGGGCTTTCCACCTACGACCTGATGGGTGGCTTCGGCGGGCACGCCCGCAACGTGGGGGTCTCCCGGGAATCCCTGCGGACCCGGTTTGCACCGCTGCTGGAGGGCGGCGCCCGCGGCGCCTTCCAGTACTGGGACGCATTGACCGACGATGCCCGCCTCACGATCCAGGTTGCCAAGACTGCCGCCTCAATCGGAGCCCGGTTGGCCAATTACTGTCCAGTCCTGTCTATCGAGCCCGCGGCCGGCTTCTATCGAGTAGTGGTGCGGGATGCCTTCGGCGGCGATGAGTACACGCTGACGGCGCGCCGGGTGGTTCTGGCCGCCGGTGTCTGGCTGGACGAGCTCATGGGCATGGTCGAGCCCGAATGGGAACCGGTGATCGCCCCGGCCAAGGGAATCCATCTGTTCCTACCGCGCTGCGGGCTCGACGCTGCCAACGCGTTCACCCTATCGGCGCCATCCGACGGGCGATTGATATTTGGCATTCCCTGGTACGGCCGCCTCATGGTGGGGACGACCGATACGCCTTATGCAGGGTCACTGAGCGACCCGTTGCCGGACAAGGAAGGGGCCGCTTACCTGATCGAATCGATCGACGCCCGGCTGCCTGGCCTGGGAATCGCGCAGGCGCCGATCATCGGCGCCCAGGCCGGCGTCAGGCCGTTAATCCGCGAAGCCGGGGCCGACCTCGAGGACACTTCTCGTCGCGAGCGCTACCTGCGCGGGCAGAGCGGGGTCATCGCTGTCGGCGGAGGCAAGCTCACCACCTACCGCCAAATTGCGCGTCGCCTCTCCGATCTGGTGGCCGACGAACTGGGCGCCAGCACGGCCCAGGCATTGGCGGATGCCGACACCGGCCGCATACCGGTCAACCGGCGCATCGGCGAACCGGCCGAGGCCGTGCTGGCATCGGTGGCCGACCCGGACCGCTCGGAGCTGCTGCGGATCGCTTATGGCGAAGGGGCGGCTGAAATCTCCCGTATCGCCGCCCGCGGCCACGACCGGTCAATCCCCGGGACTGCCCTTTCGGAGGCCGAGGTACGCTATGCGGTGGCCCACGAGATGGCGCAGACGCCGGAGGACCTGCTGGCGCGCCGCCGCCGGGTTTTTCTGGTCGAGGAGGGCAACGGCGAGGCCGCGGCCTCGCCGTTAGCGGACCTGCTGGCGGACCTGCTGGGGCGCTCCGAGGACTGGGCAGCAGCGGCTGCCGACGCCTACGTGGCGACCGTGCAGGCGCACCGCGCGGCGGTCTAGGTGATTATTCGGAATTGCGCGCCGAAGAATTGCGGTGGCGGGCTTCGAGGATCAGTTTTTCACTCTGCGGCATAAGCGGCGAAAGCGCAAAGTCGCCGCACCGGGCGGTGATTTCAAGACCGGCGTGCTCAAGCAGCAGGGATAGTTCCCCCGGGAAGACTGGCCGCGTCTTGTATTCGAAGATGATCGTGTTCTCACGGGTGCGCTCGGTCCGCGGCGGAGCAAATTCGTGGTGGAACATGATGCGCTGGAAGTTGGGGTCGACGACGGTCGTGCCCTTGTACTGCAGGGTTTCGTTGAGATGTTTGTTAAACACGTGCCGCGGCCGCTCCTTCTGCACGTGGTACTTGCCAGTGCACTCCAGGTAGGGCGACTGCTTGTAGGTGATAAATAGCGAGCCGTCAGGATCAAGATGATTGCGGCAACTCTGCAGTGTGGCCAGGATGTCGGTGGGGTCGAGCAGGTGTGCGAGCGAGTCGGCACCGAGCAGGATCAGCCCGAAGTTGCGCCGCCGCAGTTTCAGGTCCTGCATCCGGCGTTTGAAAAAGATGGCCCGCTTCTGCAGCTCCAGGTGTTCGGCCTTGGCCTTGGCCAGTTTGACCATTTCGGGGTCGAAATCGACCCCCGTTACCCGGAAGCCGGCCTCGGCCAGTGGGATTGCGACCCGTCCCGTGCCGCAGGCCACATCAAGGATGGTCGGGCTGCCACGCTCCTCGGCCAGTTTGATGTACATCGGCACGTCGCCGCGGAAATCTCCGGTGAGGGCTTCGTAAAAATGGGTGAAATTGGCTGGCCACGCGGGCAGGGCGTCGGGATCGGAAACGGGGCTAACGGCCAATGCGGCGACTCCGTGATGCGGATTGGGGGCAGGGCACTAAGGTGGACTCGGTACAGGATTTTCGGTGAGTCTGGGGCGCGGTATGGCCGGCCAACGTATACCATTGGCGCGAGAAGGAGTGTAGCTCAGTTGGAAGAGCAGCGGTCTCCAAAACCGCCGGTCGGGGGTTCGAGTCCCTCCACTCCTGCCAATGCCGAAGTGGCGGAATTGGCAGACGCGCTGGTCTCAAAAACCAGTGAGGGCAACCTCGTGTCGGTTCGAACCCGACCTTCGGCACCCCGCCCGTTAAAGTACCCGTCTACTGGGCCTCAATCTCTGGAATATCCAGGTCCATCCCCGGGTAGATCGTGTTGGGGTCGGCCCCGTCAAATCGCCACTTGTTCTTTTGGAAGATGATCTCCCATTTGGTCTCGTCGCCGTATTCACGGGCGGAGATCGAGCGCAGCGTTTCGCGCGGCATAACCTTTACGACCTTGCGCACCGGCAAATCAGCCGGAGATTTCTTGCTTCCGAAAAACCCCATTTGCCACCTCCTGTTCAGTGCCCCATTACCGGCCAGCGGTCACTGCATGGAAACACGGTTTGCATTCTAAGCGTGGCGCCTGCGCGGCGCCCGTCGGAGTCGGTAACAGTTCGGGCGACGCCGGATTGGCTGTCGATTCGGCGCGCCCGGATCTGCCGCCTGCGCCGGCGACCGGTGCCGGCTGCGCCTTGCTTGAACCGCGCCCGGGCTATGCCTGCTCCAGGGTGATCGCCGGTTCGTATTCGGGTTTCCGCGGAACCCTGGCCGCATCGGTCCTCGGGACGGTGGGACTTGGTCCGGTAACGCAGCCGGGGCCACGGCCGCGCGGCACCGATGCAGGCATTTAACCGGCGCCTGGCGGGGTTAAACCGGGCCCTCGGCTCACTGGTCTGCGTCGGGCTGGATCCCGACCCCGAGCGCCTACCCGCCGATCTGCCGGCCGATGTCGGCGGCGTTGAGCGCTTTGTCGATGCCGTGATCGCGGCGACCGGCGAGTTCGCCTGCGCCTACAAACCCAACCTGGGGTTCTTTCTGGCCCTGGGATCGCCCGGGGCGGCCTTGCTGGAGCATCTGCGCGAGCGGGTGGATGGCGACCGGTTGCTGGTCGGTGATGCCAAGTGGGGCGATATCGCCAGCACGACCGCGCGCTATGCGCAAGCCCGCGACGCTTTCGGATTCGACGCCGTAACCGTTTCGCCCTTCATGGGTTGGGAGGCGGTGGCGGGGCTGTGCACACGTCCCGAGCGCGGAGCTTTCATGGTCTGTCGGTCCTCCAATCCGGGCGGTGCGTCGGTGCAGCTTGTGGGCGAGGACCCCATCTACCTGCGGCTTGCGCGCCAAGCCGCCGCCGCCGATCGGCATGGCAACTGCGGCCTGGTGCTCGGGGCCACCGATGTGGAGTCGCTGCGGCAGGCCCGACGAGCGGCACCGCAGCTGTCGGTGCTTATCCCCGGGATCGGCGCCCAGGGAGGCGATCTTGCGGGTACGCTCGCCGCGCTGACCGGCGACCTTGGATTGCCGGCAACGCTGATTAACGCCGGTCGCAGCATCATCTACGCCGGGTCCGGCTCGGACTACGCCGCCGCCGCCGCAACGGCGGCCGAATCAATGCGCGACCGGATCAACGCCACGCTGACCGATTTGTAGACTTTTGTCCGCACCGCGGCGGGCGCATAGCTCAGCTGGCCAGAGCGCCACGTTGACATCGTGGAGGTCACAGGTTCAAGTCCTGTTGCGCCCACCGGTCATGTCGGCCGCCGGTTTTGAGGGCAAAACCTGACTCAATGCGGCGGGCGTGTAACTAAACTTCAACAGCTTTTAAAGCTGTGACGTTCCCAGCAGCCAACGCCAGTGAGGTATTTAATGGCCTATTCCGTCGTCAGTAAAAAATCGGGTAAGACTTATTTCCTGCACTCGCGGGATGTGGAACTCAACGGGGGGCGGATGCAAACGATCTATTACTTTGCTGGCGATGCCCGTCCGAATGCCATCGATGGCCTGCCGGACGGTTACGAGGTGACCGAGAACGCGCGCACTGGACTGCCGATCCTGCGCAAAGAGCGCTAGCTAACGCCCCACCCGGGGCACGCCTGGAGCGACGACGGCGCTACCTTGGCGGCCGGCTCAAATCAAGCGGCCGGCAGCCGCTCGACCCTGGCAGCCAGTTCAAAATCTAGTTCGGTCAGCCCGCCGGCGCTATGGGTGCTGACTGCAAGCTGCACTCGCCGGTAGCGGATATCGATATCGGGATGATGGTTGAGCGCTTCGGCTATCGCCGCCACCGCGGCGACGAACTCGATCGCCTGCAGGAAAGTCTTGAAAGTGAACTGGCGCTCAATCTGCCCGTTTTGGCAGCGCCATTCGGGGGCGTCGCGCAAGCGGTCCGCAAGCTGGTCCGGGTCGAGGAGTTCGGGCATGGACAATCCGATTTGGCTAGTAGAATCCGGGCGGCGCTAATGGGCGGCTAGACAGCCGGCGAGGAGCACCCCGAATCACCTACATCATCACCGACGCGTGCGTCGGCACCAAAGACACTTCCTGCGTGGACGTGTGTCCGGTCGATTGCATCCATCCGCGGAACGACGAAGACGAATTCGAATCGGTGGAGATGCTCTATATCGACCCGGTGGAGTGCATTGACTGCGGAGCCTGCGAACCCGCCTGCCCGGTTGAGGCGATCTACCCCGACTTTGACCTGCCCGACGACAAAGCCGAGTGGCTGCAGGTCAATGCCGACTACTTCAAATCCGAATAGGTCGCGCACGCCTACCCAAGGCAGCTAGACACACCGACCGGAGATAGATCGGTGGACGCCAAAAAGTTCCTAGACGGCGTCCTGGTGCTGGACTTCTCGCGGGTCCTGGCAGGCCCCTTCTGCACCATGACCCTGGGCGACCTGGGCGCACGCGTGATCAAGATCGAGTCGCTGGCCGGCGACGAGGCCCGGGGCATGGGCCCCTTCCAGAACGGGGAGAGTCTCTACTTCGCTAGCGTCAATCGCGGCAAGGAAAGCGTCAGCCTGGACCTGAAGGATGCCCGATCGCGGGCCGCCGCGCGCGCGCTGGCAAGGCATGCCGACGTGCTGGTGGAGAACTACCGCCCGGGGACCATGGCGAGACTGGGCCTGGGGTATGACACCCTGGCGGTGCAAAACCCGAAGCTCGTCTACCTCTCGCTATCCGGCTTCGGGCAGACCGGTCCCTACGCCGACCGCGGCGCTTACGACGTGATCGTGCAGGCGCTCAGCGGGTTGATGAGCATCACCGGACCCGAAGACGGCCCGCCGACCCGCGTCGGGGCTTCGCTTGGCGACCTGGTGCCGGCCCTATACGGCGTGATTGCGGTGCTTTCCGCCCTGCTGCAGCGACACGCCTCCGGGCGCGGCACCTGGATTGACCTGGGAATGCTCGACTCGGTATTCGCGGTTCTGGAGAATGCCCTGGCGCGCTTTCAGGCCAGTGGCCAGAATCCGGCTCCACTCGGGAACCGCCACCCCTCTATCACCCCCTTTAGCACCTTTGCCGCCAGCGACGGACCGATCGCCATCGCCTGCGGCAACGACTCCCTGTTCGGACGTTTGTGTCGGGCCTTGGGCGCCGATCAGCTGGCCGCCGACCCGCGCTTTGCCAGCAACGCCCTGCGCACCCGCAATCAGGCCGAATTGGCGCGCGCGATCGAGGCCCGCCTGGGCGAGGGTTCCACCGCCGCCTGGGAAAAGCGCCTGCTGGCGGCCGGCATCCCGGCGGCCCGGGTGAACAAGATCTCGGACCTCTTGACCGATGAGCACCTGCGCGCGCGCGGGATGCTGGCGGAACTGCAGCTGGACGACGGCCAAATCATCGTGCCCGGCACTCCGCTGCAGGCGCGCGGATTCGACCGGTCGGTGGCCGAGCGCGCCCCGGCCCTGGGTGAGCATACCGGCAGTGTCCTCAAGGAGCTGGCGGGGCTGGATGCGCGGGCGCTGCGGCAAATGACCGATGATGGGGCGGCAAGCGGCCACGGGGCCATTGGCCGATAGGCTCGCCCGGCGCCGCCTGCTGCGGATCCTGGGAGCCGGCGCGGCGGGCCTGCTGGCGGCCTGCGAGATTCCCGGCGGCGCGCCGCCGGAGTCGACCGCCCCGCCCGCTGCTGCACCTCCTGCGGCGCCCACGCCGGTGCCGTCGGTTCCGGCCGGCGCGGAAACTCCTTCGCCGCAGCCGATTGCGCTCCGGCTCGAGTTGGCGCTTTCCTGGCCGAGCCAGGCGCTGGCGGCACTGGCCCAGAACCTCGGCCAGTCCCGTTGGCGGGCGTCAATCACCCCCACCAGCCAAGCTGCGATCGAGCAGCTGACCGGGGCGACTGCTGAGGCCGACCTCGTCTCGCCCGCCGACCCGGCGCGGATGGCGGCCGCCGGGCGACTGCGGGCGCTGCCGCCCGGGCTGGTCTGGGCGGGCCGATCTAGCTGGCACAGCGAGGCTCTGGCTAGCGGCAACCCATCTGCGGATGAGATCGTCGGCCTCCCGCTGGGGTTGCGGGCGCGCCTGTTCACGTACCGCCAGGACCTGCTGGGTCCACCCGCCGACCTTGCCGAATGGCGGGCTGCAACGGCGGCGCTGACGCGCCACGACGAACGCTTCGTGCGCTTTGCCGGGATCGACCTGACGCCGGCGATGAACGACCCGCGCTGGCTGGTGTTCGGCGACCGCGAATGTGGCCGCGGAGGTTGCTATTCGGCCGACGGGGCGAAGTTCATGCGGTCGTTGTTTGTTGATCCCGGGGTCGCCTTTCGCCGCGACCATCCGCGCACGGAGTGGCCTTTGAACGCGCTGGCCGCCGGGGCCGCGGCCAGCGGATTTTCCGACTGGCCGCGGCTGCAGCGCCAAGTGACCGGGTCGCGCCTGCGCTCGCGCTTGGCCACCGCCAATGCGCCGGCCGGGCTGACGGCGCTGGAAGGCGGCGGGCGCCTGTGGTTGGCGGTCCCGCAAGGGTCGCGCGGTGCCGGATTGGAAGCGCTGGCCGAACTGGACCTGCACGCCCTGAGCACGGGCGTGGCCGCAGCCGCGCAGATGCTGCCGAGCGATGTGTCGGCGCTGGCCGATATGGCTGCGCGCGATGCCAATCTGGGTCCGCTACTGGGGCCGCGGCTGCGGCTGTACGACTGGCGCCTCGGGCTCGGCCCGCGGCTGGGTTCGCTGGCCGGGGTAACACACCGCGCGCTGGCGCTTGGCCGACGGCCGGTGGAGGAGTTGCTGATCCAATTCAAGCAGGCGTTGGCGCAAGGCGATCAATAGAAAATTGGGGAACCCGATCCCCGGACCGCCTCCTCCTGCACCAGCCGAACCGTGCTCGAACAACTCTCGCCACACCTTTACCGCTACCGCGACACCTGCAACGTCTACTTGATCGTTTGCGGCAGCGCGGCGCTGGCGATCGATTTCGGTTCGGGAGAGATCCTCGGTGAACTGGCCGGGATCGGCGTCGCCGAGCTGGAATGGGTCTTGCATACCCACCATCACCGCGACCAATGCCAGGGCGACAGGCAGCTGCTGGGGACCGCCACCCGGATCGCGGTGCCAAGGCGCGAGATATCTCTCATCAACTACGCCGGCAGCTTCTGGCGCCACAAGCGCACCGTCTCCAACTACGAGATGCAGTCGGAATTCCAGTCGCTGGCCGAATCGCTGCCGGCCCACGCCCGGCTGCCCGACTTCGAGTATTTCCGCTGGCGTGAGTATTCATTCGAGATCCTGCCCAGCCCCGGTCACACCAAGGGGTCGATCAGCCTGTTGGTCGAGATCGACGGTCGCCGGGTGGCCTTTTGCGGCGACCTCATCGCCGCGCCCGGCAAGGTGCATCGTGTCCACGATCTGCAGTGGGGTTACAGCCAGCTCGACGGCGTAAATGCGGCCGCGGTATCGCTCAGGACCCTGGCCCGGACCGAGCCCGACTGGCTGCTGCCCTCGCACGGCGAGCTGATGGATGACCCGACCGAGGCCATTGAACGGCTGCGCGCCAACCTCGGCCAGCTCTACGATGTGGCCAAGCACACTCCCGAGGTGCCGCGTACGCCCCAGATCTCGACCGGCCAATACATGCAGCCGATCTCGCCGCACGTGTGGGCCAACCGCAACAGCGAATCGAACTTTTACGCCTTGGTGTCCGATAGCGGCCGGGCGCTGCTGCTCGACTACGGATTCCCCAGCAGTGATCACGGCTTCCCGCTGAGCCGCTTCGGCGATCACTCGTTGCAGCAGCTAAGGGAAGTGGCCGGGGTGGAGAAGATCGATGCGGTCTTACCCAGCCACTATCACGATGACCATGTGGCCGGGATCCCCTACCTGCAGGAACGTTATGGAGTCCAAGTCTGGGCGCACGAGGTTTTCGCACCCATCATCGCCGACCCGCTGCGTTACAACCTGCCCTGCTTGATGCGCGAGCAGATCCGGGTTGACCGGGTGCTGGAGGACGGTGCGGAGATCGAATGGGAGGGGTACCGATTGCGAGTGCACCACGCTCCCGGCCATACCCATTACGCCAGCCAGGTGTTCTTCTCCGCCGACAATGTCCGCTATGCGCTCACCGGTGACAACATCCTCGGTTCGCAGACCGGGCCGCGCCTGGGCGGGCCGATTTACCGGAACCGCTACAACGTGGGCAGCTTCCGCCCCACGCTGCGCGCGCTGGCCGAGTATTCGCCGCAACTGCTCCTGACCGGGCACTCGGGGGCCCTTTCAGTCGACCGCGAGCAGCTGGACGAACTGATGCAGACGACCCTCGACCTGGAGCGGGCGTTCAAGGATCTGGTCGTTGATCCCGGCGAGGTCAATTTTGCGCTCGACCCGCAGTTTTTCTACGTGCGGCCCTACTGGGCGTTCGTCGGCGCCGGCGAGGAGGTGGAACTGGATGTCTACCTGACCAACCACTGCGCCCACGCGGCCGAATACGCGATCTGCCCCAATCCGCCGGCCGGATGGACATTCATTCCGCAACTCCTGACCGGAACTTTGGCCCAAGGCGATTCGGTTCGCCTGCGCCTGCGCCTAAAGGTGGCGCCCGACGCGCCGGCGGCGCGTCGGCGGGTGGCCACCTACGACCTGACCCTTGGTGGGAGGCGATTCGGGCAGGAGGCAGAAAGCCTAGTCAGCGTAAACGCGGCTGACTGAGCGGCCGGCCATGAACGGGCCCGACCCGCACCGACGGCAGCAGCAGCGAGCACCCTGGGCCGGGGAGCGGCTGTGGACGGCATTGTTGACGGCCGCGGTTCTGGCGCTGCTGGCCCTTGGCGCCTGCGACCCGGGGAAGAGCACCACCACGGTTCGGACCTTGACCCTGGCGCCGCCGCCGGCTGCGACCGTTAACGTCGAACCGGAGCGGTTGGCCCTAATCCTTGCCCGCGGTCGGCTTAACTGCGGCGTCAACGATGCCCTGCCCGGGTTCGGAAACGTTGACGATGACGGCGAATTCGCCGGTCTGGAAATCGACTTCTGCCGCGCCCTGGCCTCGGCCCTGCTGGGCGATCGGGACGCGGTTGGGCTGGTGCCGCTGGCGTCGGACGAGGGCTTTGCGGCGCTGGCCGAGGGCCGGATCGACGTGCTGCTGCGCGGCACCGCGGTTACCCAGGTCGGGGACGTTGATCCGGGGGTCGACTATGCCCCGACGCTCTATTTCGACGGCCAGCAGCTGCTGGGGCATGCGGCGCGCGGGTTCTCCGCCGCGAGCGGGATCCAAGACCTGGCCGGGGCGGCGGTTTGCGTGCACGCCGGCTCCGATGCCGAGCGCCGGATCGTGAATGCGGCGGACCGGATCCGGATTCGTTCGCACCTGACCGCGGCTGCGGCGCTGGCCGAATTTGCGGCTGGGACCTGCGACGCCGTAACCGACGACGGGTCGGATCTGATCGCGGCCAAGGCGGCCAGCGCGGACGGGGCCGGCTGGGTGCTTTTCCCGGCCCAGCCGCTTTCCAGTAAACCGCTGGCGCCGGCGCTCGCGGCCGGCCAGTCGCGCTTTGCCGATGTCGTGCGCTGGACCCTGTACGCGATGCTGATCGCCGAGGAGCACGGTGTCGATTCGCAGAACCTGGATGTTGCCCTGGTCGATATCGGGCGCGGCGAACTGGGACGGCTGTTCGGGGTCAGTGACGATGAGTTGCAAACGGCGATGGGCATCCCGCGCGACGCTTTTTATCAGGTCGTGCGCCAGGTCGGCAATTACGCTGAGGTTTTCGAGCGCAACCTGGGCCGCCTGGGGGTGAGGCGCGGCCGCAATGCGCTTTACCGGGATGGCGGCCTGCATGTCCCGGCTCCGTCGCGCTAGCCGGGTCGGGCAGATTGCGGCGCCGGTCTTGGGAAAATGACGCGGCAACCCATGCCGCCGCAACACCCTTCCAGCCGGAGCCGCGCCCAACCCATGTCGCCCCAAGACGCCATCCGCCTGGTGGCAATCGACCTCGACGGCACCCTGGTAGACGACCGCAACCTTGTGGCGCCGCGGGTTAAGGAGGCGATCGCGGCGGCGCGCGCGCAGGATGTCGAGGTGGTGATCGCGACCGGGCGAATGTTCCGCTCGGCGCTCAAGTTCGCGCGTGAACTCTCACTGACCGCGCCGGTCATCTGCTATCAGGGCGCCCAGATCCGTGACCCCCTTTCGGGGGCCGTCCTGCACGAGCGCCTACTGGCGCGGCGGCATGCCGCCGCGGTGATCGAATTCGCCGTCCGCCGCGGGGTGCATGTGAACGCGTTCGCTGGCGACGAGCTGTACATGGCGGAGTTGACCCGCGAAGGCCGTTTTTACTGTGCGCTGTCCGGCATCGAGCCGCAGTTGGTCGGCGACCTGTCGGATTGGCTGGACCAGGACCTGGTCAAGCTGGTCCTGGTCACCGACGGCGCCAATTCGCGCGCCCTGGTGGAGGAGCTGGCGGCGGCGGCGCCGGAAGACGTGAATGTAACGCGCTCGCACCCGCGCCTGGTAGAGGCCATTGACGGGCGCGTCAACAAGGGTGATGCCCTGGCGCGACTGAGCCAGATCATGGACATCCCGATCGGGCAGATCATGGGCATCGGCGATAACCTCAACGACCTTCCGCTGGTTGCCGCCGCCGGGTTCGGGGTGGCGATGGGGAGCGGGGCAGCCGAAACCAAGGCGGCCGCCGACTTTGTGACCGCCGCCTATGCCGAGGACGGGGTCGCGGTGGCGATCGAACGCTTCGTCCTTAACTGATCATGTCCTCCGAGCCCGACCCGGGGCGCGGCCTCGCGGTGCTGGACGCCGGCGGGGTGATCGCCTACCCGACCGATACCGTTTTCGGCCTGGGGGCGCGGATCGACCGGGCCGCCGGTGTGGAGCGGATCCTGCAAATCAAGGGACGTGACCCGGGGCGCGGCCTGCCGGTGCTGGTTGGCGACCGTCGGCGCGCGCTCGGCCTGGCCCAAACGCGGCCCGGGTTCGAGGAACTAGCCGCGGCATTCTGGCCCGGCCCGCTGACACTGCTGCTGCCAGTGCGGACGCCGATCGACCCGGTGGTGGCCCCCGCGGGAGTGGTCGGGCTGCGGGTGCCGGGCCACGCCGGATTGCTGGCGCTGTTGCGACTGCTGCCGACCGGGATCATCGGTACCAGCGCCAACCGCAGTGGATGTCCGCCATTGACGAGCGGCGCGGCGGTTGCGGCCGAGTTCGCCGCCGAGGTGGACTGGATCCTGCCCGGAGAGTGCCAGTCGGGAGAGCCCTCGAGCGTGGTGGACCTGACCACGCAACCGGCGCTGGTGCGCCGGACCGGGGCGCTGGATGTGACGCGGTTGCGCGCCATTTGGCCCGCGATTGCCGCCGGCCCCTAAGCTGGGCGCAGGGTGCCGGAGCGGGCACCGGAGGGCAGGAGCAATGGACATAGCCGTGACCGGCGGGGCCGGATGGGTTGGCGAGATGGTCTGCGGCCGCGCGGCCGCGCGCGGGCACACGGTGACCGCATTGGATGCTGACCTGCAGCGCCTGTTGCGCCTTGATTCGGCGACCGCCGTGCGGCGCGTCGACGCGACCGACCAGGGCCAGGTGCTGACCGCACTGGAAGGGGTCGAGGCTGTAATTCACCTGGCCGCAATCGTGCACCCGCTCTGGGACCCGGCGCCGCTGGTGTATGGGCGCAACACCCAGATGACGATGAATGTGTTCGAGGCTGCGCGCTTGCTGGGAATTGCGCGGCTGGCACAGGCGTCGAGCGAATCGACTCTGGGTTTCACGTTCGCCTACCGGCGCCATGGTCCGGACTGGTACCCGATCGACGAGGACCACCCGTTGCGGCCCCAAGACGGCTACGGACTAAGCAAGCTGGCGGCCGAGCACATCGCGCGGACGTACCACCGCCGCGCCGGCATCGCCTCGGTCAGCCTGCGCTTCTGCCGGATCATCTATGCCGACGCCTGGCGGGACGTGATCGCCCCCATGCGGGCCGACCCGACCCTGGGCGCGAACCAACTCTGGTCCTACCTGGCGGTCGAAGACGCCGCCGATGCCCTGCTGGCGGCGGTTGAGACGGAGGCGAGCGGAGCTCATGCGGTCTTTGCCACCGCTCCCGACACCTACATGACGGAGCCGACAGTGGAGCTGATGCGGGAGCACTATCCCGGCGCCCGAATGCGCGGCGGGCCGCACGCCCCGAACGTGGCGGTGATCAGCTCGCAGCGGGCCGGGGAACTGCTGGGCTGGGCGCCGCAGGTTAACTGGCGTTCGCGTTTAAGTTAATTCCGCCGGTGTCTTGGCCGCGCCCCGCGCCGAGACGCAGTTAGTTCGCGCGCCGCCACAGGATGTGACCCACCTGCTCCCGGCCCTCGATCAGCATCGGCGGGGTCTTTAGCAGCAATCTGTCCCCATTCAGCTCGAAGAACCGCCGCTGCGAAGACCCGACCCGGTTGGGGTAAAAAGCCACCTCGATGTGGTGGAGCACCGCCGCGCCCTGGACTTCGTAACGGCCGCAGTAGGAAAAGTAGCCTTCGGCGGCGGCCAGCTTCTCTTCGGTGGAACCGCCCAGCAGGTCCAGCGTGGCGGAGCCGCGCCTCCCGGCGGCCATCATGGACACGGACATGAACCCGTCCTCGGTATACGTGATGTAGCCAACGGGATCCCTGCCCAGCGGGTAGCTCACCGATCCGTCTACACCGCGCCCCTCGTACGCCAGCAGCCGCCAGGTGCCGGTGATCTCGTTGGGTTGCATTGTTCCCGCCTTGCTAAATACCCACTCGCTGCCAATTACAAGCCATGCCTTCGGCAGAGCCATCGGCGACGCCGCGCGGGGACCATGCCGGCGACACCGAGCAATACCGACCGACGGATTGCCGGGCTTGCGCCGGACCCTCAGCGGGTCAGGGGCGCCAGATTGGCCGCGGATCAGCAATTGCCCAACACGGGGCCCGGAACGGGCCGGGCAAGTCCCCCGGCCGGCGCTCGGCGCGCTATTCGACGGTGACGGTCTTGGCCAGGTTGCGCGGCTGGTCGACGTCGCAACCACGCCGCACTGCGATGTGGTAGGCCAGCAGCTGCAGCGGCAGGATGTACCCGATCGGATTCAGCAGCACCGGCAGCTCGGGCAGTTCGAACATCCAGTCGGCGCGGCGCGCCAACTCGCGGTCGCCTTCGGTCCCCAGCGCCAGCACCGGACCATCACGGCTCTTGATTTCCTCCAGATTGGAGATCATCTTGGCCCGCAGACCGTTGGTGGGCGCGAGCACAACGGTCGGAACCTGGTGCGTGATCAGGGCGATGGGACCGTGTTTGAGCTCGCCGGCCGGGTAACCCTCGGCGTGGATGTAGCTGAGCTCCTTGAGTTTTAAGGCGCCCTCTAACGCGGTGGCGTGCATAGTGCCGCGGCCGATGAAGAAGACGTGCTCGGCGCGCTCCAAGTGGTGCGCCAGGAGCTCGGCTTGATGGTCGATTTCGAGTAGCCGGTCGAGCTGCTTGGGCAACTCGGCGATGTCCTGCAGTAGACCTGCGGCACGCTCGTCCGGCAGGTGACCGCGGCTGCGGCCAAGGGCGACCGCCAGCAGATAGAGCAGCGCCATCGAGGCGGCATAGGTCTTGGTCGAGGCCACCCCGATTTCGGGCCCGGCGCGGGTGCTGATCGATGCCTGGGCCGTCCGCGCCAGCGAGGACCCGGGGACGTTGGTCAGGGCCAGGATGCCGGCTCCGGAGCCGATGCCATCGACCGCCTGCAGGGTGTCGAAGGTCTCGCCTGACTGTGAAACGGCCACCACCAGCGTTCCCGGTCCGGGCGCGAGCGGGCGGAACTGGAATTCGGCGGCGTTGTCGACTTCGGCCGGAATGCCGGCGATGTTTTCCATGTAATGCTGTCCCACCAGCGCGGCATGCAGCGAGGTGCCGCAGGCCAGCAGCAGCACCCGCGAAATCTGCGCGAGCGGCACCGCCAGATCGGCCAGGCCCCCCAATTCGACATCCGGCCGGCCGGGCCGTATCCGATCCTGGATGGTGTCGGCCACCGCGCGCGGTTGCTCGAAAATCTCCTTCTGCATGAAATGTCGGTAGGAGCCGCGTTCGGCCAGGGCCGGCGTCCAGGGGGCATGGTGGATCTCGCGTTGGGCGGCCCCGTCAGCGTCCCAAACGTCAACGGCGGTCGGCGTAACCCGGGCCACGTCGCCGTTTTCCAGGTGCAGGATGTGGCGTGTGTAGGGAATGAGCGCGGGCACGTCGGAGGCAACCAGGTTCTCTTTCTCGCCGATCCCGATGGACAGCGGACTGTACTGGCGCGCGGCCATGATCACGTCGGGGGCTCCGGCCCAGAGGGCGATGAATGCAAAACTTCCCGACAGGTGCGCGGTGGTGCTGCGCACGGCGCTGGCGAAATCGGCACCCGCGGCCAATTGGCGAGCGATCAGATGGACGATCACCTCGGTGTCGGTCTCGGACGTGAAGGTCACCCCGTCGGCGACCAACTCGGCCTGCAGGGGCCGGAAGTTGTCGATGATGCCGTTGTGAACTACCGCCACCCGGCCGCTGGCGTCGGTGTGGGGGTGGGCGTTGGTGATATTGGGGCGCCCGTGGGTGGCCCAGCGGGTGTGGCCAATTCCGGAGTGGGCCGCGATCGATTGCTCGTGCACTGCGGAAACCAGGTTCACGAGCTTGCCGACGCGGCGAATGACCTGCAGACCGGAGCCGTTGGGAAAGGCCACCCCGGCCGAATCGTAACCGCGGTATTCGAGCCGTCGCAGGCCTTCGATAACGATCGGCGCGGCCGCTTGGTGGCCGCAATAACCGACGATTCCACACACGCTGGATCAGGTCCTTGGGAAGCTGTCCGGGGTCTCTGAGGACGCCCATAACGAATCTAATCTGGGGCACAACTGCGTATCCCTTGCCAGTGCTTTGGCAAAGCCCAAAATGGCGCCGCGCAGCTGCGGGGAATCGGCGCCGGCGAGGGTCTCGGTAAGAAACCTTCGCGCTGCCCGTTGGCGGCGGTCAACACCCGGGCCCAATGCAGGGCGTTGCGGTTGCCAGAAGCGACCGGTTTAACCCTTCACGCTGCCCTCACCGAAGCGGCGGCGGCTTTTTTGAGTCGCCGCCTTAGGGTTGGCGCCGAGCAGCCTTTTGAAGTTGGGCAAGCTCGCCCCCAGCGAGCACCCCGGATTGCTCGCGCCGGCGTGGTTTCAATCCGGGAGATATTGAAGGATTTGGCCAAGCCCCGATTTCGGAGCTTTGGCGCGGCCTGATCATCCGCCGCACCCGCTAATCCGTAGATATATATGACGCAGGAAATGTAGTCGATCTGTCATTGCAAAGCTGGGTGGAGGTGGAAGTTGGGCCCGCTTGAATCTGCGCTGGCGCAGTTTGATGCGGCCGCCGACCGCATCGGTCTTGACGACAACATGCGCTGCGCATTGCGCGCCATTAAGCGCGAGTTGACCGTGAATTTCCCGGTCGAAATGGATGACGGAACGATTCGGATGTTCCGCGGCTACCGAGTCCATCACAACATTGTCCGCGGTCCGGCCAAGGGCGGGTTGCGCTACCATCCGCACACCGACCTTGACGAGGTGCGGGCGCTGGCGATGTGGATGACCTGGAAATGCGCCCTGGTCAATCTGCCGTTCGGCGGCGCCAAGGGTGGCGTCGCGGTCGACCCCTACCGACTCTCGCGCGGCGAGCTGGAGAACCTAACTCGCCGTTACGCCACCGAGATCGTTCCCCTGGTCGGGCCCGAAATGGACATCCCGGCGCCCGACATGGGCACCAATTCCCAGGTGATGGCCTGGATCATGGACACGATTTCGATGCACCGCGGCTACTCGGTGCCGGCGGTGGTAACCGGAAAACCGGTGGCGGTTGGCGGATCAGTGGGCCGGGCCAACGCGACTTCGCTGGGGTTGCTGCACTGCACGCGCGAACACCTCGCCCACGAGGGGGTCAGCGGCGACGGCATGACGGTGGCCATCCAGGGCGCGGGAAACGTAGGCCTGGGGGCGGCGCGGCTTTTTGCCGCCGATGGGTTCAGGGTGGTGGCGATCAGCGACAGCGGCGGCGGCATCTATAACCCAGGCGGTATTGACTGCAAGGCGCTGGCAGCGCTGCTGTGCGACGGCGGCAGGGTTTCGGACTTGCCGGGGATGGAAATCCTTAACAATGCCGAGTTGCTTGAGCTCGGGGTGGACCTGTTAGTGCCGGCCGCGATCGAGGGCCAGATCACCGCCGACAACGCCGACGCGGTGCGCGCGCGGTTGGTGGCCGAAGGGGCCAACGGGCCGGTGGATTTTGCGGGCGATCAGGTGTTGCGCGAGAGGGGTGTGGTGGTGTTGCCAGACATATTGGCCAACTCCGGGGGCGTGACGGTTTCGTACTTTGAATGGGTGCAGGGACTGCAGCATTTCTTCTGGGACCGCGACCGAATCGTGACCGAACTGGACCGCCATCTACGCGGCGCCTACCGGGAGGTTCGTGGGCGCGCCGAATCCGAATCCTGCAGCCTGCGCGATGCGGCTTGGGCGGTGGCGGTGGGAAGGGTCGCCGAGGCTGCCCGATTGCGCGGCATCTACCCCTAGATCAGCCGGACCGGACGTGGGATTGGGCTAGCGGGGCGCCAGATGCAGGTCGGCAAAATCGAGAAAACACTGCCAATCGAAGGCGGTCACGTCGTGGCCACCGGAGCGCACGTGGTAGCCAACATCGTGCATTACCGGCTGGTCGATCGGCGGCCGCTCTTTAACGCCCAGGCCGCGCTTGCCAAGTAATTCGTAGGCCGGCCCCGCTTCCCGGGTCGCCAGGAACTCGCCGTGCGGATCGGCCCAGCCGTCATCCTCGCCGCTGGCCACGTACACCGGCCGCGGCGCGACCAACGCCAGAAGCATGTGCTGGTCGAACGGCAGGTCCCGCTCGCGGCCGCTGTAGGCCTTGAAATTGCGGTTGAACCAGTGCGGGAAGCGGACGTTGCAGATTTCTACGGTCTCGCCCGAGATGTGACGCGAAATGGCCGCACCGCAGCCGCCTGAATTGATCGGAATTACGACCGCGAAGCGTTCATCGGTAACCCCGGCCCAGAGCGCGGTCTTGCCGAGCCGCGAATGCCCCAGCACGGCGACCCGGGAGGCGTCCACCGACCGGTCGGATTCGAGGTAGTCGAGCGCGCGGCTCAGTCCCCACGACCATGCCGCGACGCTGCCCCAGTCGCCAGGGCCCGGCGACGGCGACAGCTGATGGACGCCGTTTTGGAAACCATCGTCGTAGTCTGGATCGATGTCGCCGTAGCAGATGCTGGCCAGCCCATAGCCGCGCCGTAGCACCCGTTCCAGCTGCCAGCGGGTTTCGGATTGCCCGCGGCCATGGGTCCTGCCGGGAGTAGGCAGCACCCAGCCACGCGCCCGGTGGATCGCCGGGTCGGGATGCACACCGTGATTGCCGCGGAAGTTGAGCCCGAGGAACGTTGCCACCGGGGCCGCGGCGTCGGCGGGAGTGTAGAGCAGCAGGTCCATGCCCGGACCATCGGCTTCGTCGGAAAAGTCGACCCGCACCTGTTTGCGGTGGGCCAGGCCGCCCAGGGCGTTTGCGTCCTGCTCCAGCACCGTAAAGCGCATCGCAGCAGGCGTTTCGGGCGCGGCCCCGAACATCTGGTCCTCGAACAACGCCAGGAGTTCGGCCCGCCGCGCCGGCCATTGCTCGGGAGTCTGGACCGCGGTACCGTCGGCCATCTGCAGCAATTCGGGCAGCTCGAACGGCGGGACTCTCGATTCGTCGAAAGTGAAGCCGTAAGGAGCGCCGTGGATCGAAAAATCGGACAACTCAACCGGGTTCAATGAAACCAAGTCGCGCCAGAGATCGGCGCCGCGGCCGTGACGCGACCAGGCGCCAAGCGCCTTCTCGGAAATGGGGATAGCCGCATCGGGCCGATTGCCGGACGGCCCTCCGGATTGGTCATTTGTTGCCACCGCTCATCGCTCCCCGGCTCGCGCCGCCACAGGTGTCGCACGGACTGATTCCACGCCGTCAACGCCAAGTTCCCAATTCTTGCCCAATCGCCCGCCGCCGAACCGGCCGTCGGCCGCCTAGCTTAGCCGGGACCGCCGGGCGGCCGCCACAATCGGGCCGCTAGCGCGCCACCGCTATTGGGCCGGGTCGCGGTCCTCTTCCGAGTCGGAGGCTTCGGCCTCGGCCGCACCGCTCGATCCATTGGACCCGTTGGCGCCATTGGAGCCGTTGGGGGCGATCAGCTGCGGCGGTGGGCCGCCGATGCCGCCGGCACCCATGAGGGCGTACTCGGGCAGGACCCGCGGGCCACGCCCGGAGGCCAGCAAATCGTCATGCTTGGCGATGATGTCGATCACGTCCTGGCCGTCGAGCTCGTCGTGTTCGAGCAGGCCCTCGGCGATCTCGTGCACCGCCCCGGCGTAGGTGGTCAGCAGAGTCTTGGACTTTTTAAATTCCTGCTCCAGCACCTGCTCGATGCGGGTCTTGGTCTCCGGGTCGAGATGACCGCCGCCCCAGGGGGCGTATGAGAATAGGCCGCCGTCCATGCCCCACTGGGTGAGCATGTAGTAGGCGGTCTGGGTGGCGTTGTGCAGGTCCCCGGAGACACCGCTCATGCGGGTGCCCAGGAACAGTTCCTCGGCGGCGCGCGATGCCAGCGAGATCTGGATGTGCGCCAGGGCCTCCTCGCGCACCAGGGTGTAGCGCTCCTCGAGCGGCTTGGCCGCGGCGAACCCGAGCGCGTCGCCGTGGCGGATGATCGTGACCTTGGCGATGCGATGGTGCGGGAGCAGCTTGACTTGGGCGATGGCGTGGCCGGCCTCGTGGTAGGCGATCCGTCGGCGCTCGTCCTGTGACATGTTGCGAATCGGCTCGCGCAGTCCGTACTCGTGGTCCTCGCGGGCCCGCGTGAAATCGGCGTAGTTGATGGCGTCGCGCCCGTCGAAGTGGGCGTGGATTACGGCCTCGTTGATCAGGTGTTTGATCCCCACCGGCGAATAGCGGATGGTGTCGTTGGCCATTCGGTCCAGCGGCATTTGCTCGTGGCGTACCTTGGCCAGGTAGTAGGCGGTGATGTCCTTGCGGCCGTCGAAATCCGGAAAGTCGATGTGGATCTTGCGGTCGAAGCGGCCCGGCCGCAGCAGCGCCTGGTCGAGGGTGTGGGCTAGGTTGGTAGCGCCCACCGTAAGCACCGGCGGGGGCGTGGCGCGCTCTTTCTTCAGGCCCAGCCGGCGCAGCAGTCGCGCCCGCCAGTCGTTGTCGAAGTTGGGCGGGTCCATCTGCAGCAGCAGCTCGTTGAGGATCATCGAGCCGCCGCCCATCATTCCGCCCATCATCCCCATCCCACCGCCCGCGGTCTGGGCCGAGCGGGCCATCCCGATGGCGTCGATCTCGTCGATGAATACGATCGCGCCGCCGTGCTTGCGGGCCATCTTGCGGGCCTTGGAATAGAGCATCATCACCCGTAGGTTGCCGACGCCGAAGAACATGTTCGAAAAGCCCGGCGCGGACGCGTAGGCGAACGGCAGCTGGGCTTCGGTGGCCATTGCCTGGGCAAGGTAGCTCTTGCCGGATCCGGGCGGACCCTCCAGCAGCAGGCCGGCGGTGTAGGTGCCGCCCATCTGGCGAACGTCGCTCTGGCCCCTGAGGATGGTCACGACCCGCCGCGCCACCTCCAGGATCTGGTCGTTGCCGCGGTAGTCGGCGAAGGTGACGCCGGTCTCCCCCGGCTGCACCCAGTAGATTCGGCCGCGGCCAAGGAACAGGAACAGGGCCGCGAACTGGACGATCATAAACGCCGCGCCGAGCAGGAACTGGGCGATGGTCAGGAAGATCCCGGCCATCGTCTCGGTGGCCGTCACCCAGAGGGTGATCATCGCCACGGTCACGACCACCCACAGGACGGTCTTGTACTTGTTGGCGATGATGAATTCGACCAACCCGCCGGTATTCGCCAAGCTCGCCCGCTGGCGGATATCTAGGCTTTTTTCGTATTCCGCCGCCATCTCTGTCCCAACCCTCGAATTGCTTGTTTCGGCAATAGCTGCGGCGCGTTCTAACGCGGGCGCGCCGTGGGCGATTCTAGGAGGGTGTCCGCGCCAGCGTCAGATTCCCAGGGCGACCGCCAGCGCCACGAGGCCGTCGACTTCCAGATCGAATCCGGAACCGTCCTCGGACCCCTTGCCGGGACCCCACTCGGTCGGCCGGCGCACGAACGCGGTGCGCATTCCACAGGATCGGGCCGCTGCCAGGTCGCCAACGTGCGCGGCCACCATCAACACCTGGTCGGGTCGCTGCGCGCCGACCAGTTCGATCGCCTTTTCGTACGCCGCTGGCTGCGGCTTGTAGGCATTGGCCATCTCGACCGAGATCACCATGTCCCAATCAAGTCCGGCGAACTTGCCCATCGCCGCCAGCATGTCGCTGTCGCCGTTTGAAAGCGCGCAGACCAGGTAGCGTTGCCGCAGGCGCCAGAGCCCGTGCACCGAATCGGGCCAGGCGCGCAGGCGATGCCAGACCAGATTGAGACGGTCCAACTCTTCGTTCGGAAGGTGGTCGATCCCGAATTCAGGTGCGATTTCGGCCAGGATCTCGCGGTGCAGGTCATTTAAGCGCTCGCGCGGCCGCTGGCCGGAAGTTACCTGCGCCAGCTTGATCGGGTAGCCGGAGCGCCAGGCGTCGGCGAAGGCGTACTCGTCGAGCTTGATCCGGCGGCGGCGCGCCAGTTGCCGCGCGGCCTCGGCTACCGAGCCGCGCCAGTTGACCACCGTGCCGAAGACATCGAAGGTCAGCGCACGAATGTCGCCGGGGTCTAGTTGGGTCATGGCGGTCGGTTCCCTAGTCGTCGCCGCTCGTCCAGGCGCGGAAACGGGCCGCGTGCGGTTGGGCGATCAACTGGTCAAAGTCTCCCACCGCGACCTCGAGCGCCCATCCCGAGTAGGCGTCGATTAGGCGGTCGCGCACGCGCACGTTGGCGGCGGCCAGGTCATCCAGCTCGGTGCGGTCCGCCGCCATGTCGTAGAGCTCCCATTCGCCCGGATGGCGATTTACCAGCTTCCAGCGCCCGTCGCGCACCGCGCGGTTGCCCTCGTGCTCCCAGACGATCGGGCGCTGCCGCCCAATTGATTCCCCGGAGAGCGCCGGTAGGAAGCTCTCGCCGCGCACCGGGGTGATTTCACTCCCGTTGTGCTCGCTGGGGTACCGCCCACCGGCGGCGGCCAGGAAAGTGGGCATGAAATCCCCCACCCAGGCCGGCTGGTGCTCGATCGAGCCGGGTGTAATCACCGCCGGCCAATGGGCCACGAAGGGGGTCGCGATGCCGCCCTCGTGGGTGTAGTGCTTATACAGCCGGAACGGGCTGCAAGATGCGTTGGCCCAGGGCAGGTCGTAGCTCATGTAGGTTGTCTCCGCACCCGGGATCAGGCCACGCGCGTTGCCGGTCTTGACCGCACGGCCATCGCGTGTCTTTGCGGGAGCGGTGTGGGGGATTCCGTCCTCGCGCAGCAGCTCGGCGCAACCGCCGTTGTCGGAGATGAAGATGATCAGGGTGTTTTCCCATTGGCCCGAGGCCCGGGCCGCGTCCAGGATCTTGCCGATTCCCTGGTCCATGCGGTCGACCTGGGCCGCGTAAACCGCCATGCGGGCATCTTCCCAGTCCTGATCGGGAGTCTCTTCCCAGGCCGGCGCGGTCCGGTCGCGCGGCGAGATCTCCCAGGCCCCGTCCAGGATCCTCAGACCGTTGAGCTCCTCGTGGCGGCGATTTCGCAGCTCGTCCCAGCCGCAGCCGTACCGTCCCCGGTAACGGGCGATGTCCTCATCGAGGGCGTGCAGTGGCCAGTGTGGGGCGGTAAAGCTCGCGTACAGCAGGTAGGGGTTTTCACCTTCGTGTTCGCGAACAAACGCGGCCGCGTTGTCTGCGATTGCGTCCGTGAAGTAGAAATCACCGTAGTCGATTTCGGCCGATTCGTCATCGCGCATGAGGGTGTGCGGGTCGAAGAAGTTGCCCGAACCGGCCAGGATTCCGTAGAAGCGGTCAAAGCCGCGCTGGCCCGGGGTCGGATGGCTCTCGTCGCCGATCCTGGGGACCACGTCGCGCCAGCTGCCGAGCGGATAATCCCCGCCGACATGCCACTTGCCGGACATGTAGGTCGAATATCCGGCCGGCCGCAGCGCCTCGGCCAGGGTGACGCAGCTCCGGTTCAGGTAACCCTGATACTGCGGCGGGCCCAGAGCGATCGACATGTGTCCGATCCCAGCCTCGTGCGGCGCCAGGCCGGTCAGCAGACTAGCCCGCGTGGGACAGCAGCGGGCGTAGTTGTAGAACTGCGAAAAACGCATCCCTCCGGCCGCCAGCGAGTCCAGGTTGGGGGTAGATATCTCGGACCCAAAACAGCCGATGTCCGAGTAACCCATGTCGTCGGCCATGATCAGGATGATGTTGGGCCTGATGGCAGCGCCGGGTGCGGGACTGGCGGTCATTGTTGCGGATAACCCCTCAGAAAAAACAACAGTGCTACGGCGGGCGGCTTGACCTGTGGCGACGGCTGCCGCCTTGGCGTGCCGGCGACCCCAATTGCCCAGCTCAAGCGGCCCGCACTTTGATCAAAGCTTTGCCGGCAGTGTCTGGACAATCGCTCCCTTGCGTTCGGCCGCCACCGCGGTTGCCAGCTTGGCTACGACTTGCCCGATTTTGACGACGCTCACTTTCTTGGTCGCAACATTGACCAAAATGCCTGTAACGACGGCAATCAGCAATGCCAGGCCCGCCGGGCCACCGCCAACTCCAACGATTGCAACTGCCGCGTAGGTTGCACCCGCGATTAGGCCTCCCCTTACCAGGCCGTCCACAAAGTCCGAAACCTCTCCTGACCGGCGCGCTTTCTGAAATGCCCTGGCTAGTGCCACCACCGTTACCAGCAACAGCAACGGATTGGCGCTGAGGGCGGAAGACATACCCATGCCGCCGACCAGTTTGGCAAATGCCTCCGTGTCAGCGCGATTCCAGGCAAAGATCACGGCGACGGCGCCGATTGTTCCACCGAGCAGCTCGGCACTGGTGAAGGTGTTCAGGTCGTTAAACCAGCCCTTCGGAATATGGAAGCTCGATTCCAGGGTGCTAGAAACCTGGTCAAACGTGTGCTGGTCCCAGGTTGCTAGCGGGAGTCCCCTAGGCGTACTTGCGTCTCTGAAGAGGCCCAGCATCGTGCCCAGTGATTCTTGGATGATGGCGTCGTCGGGCGATGCGCCGTGGCCAGCCGCGAAGGCACCGGAAATGGTATGCCCGCCGTCGAACAAGCGATGATGGCCACCGCCTATCCCGGTTTCTATGAACCTGGCATCCATTGCCTGGTCGTAGATGGTGGCGGTGCCCTTTACCGTGCCCTGAACCAATGCATCCACAATGCCGGCTAGGTCGCTCGCCAATACCCCTTGGGCAGTCGAATGCAATGCGCTGGCGGCCGACATCGCTCCCGCTGAGATCGACCTTGGGCCGGTCTTGATGCCTTCCCCGACCGTGGTTGCTATGCTCGGTGCGTTGTCGGCTGCATACTGCACGGCGCCCGTGCCTACTCCCATCGCCTGCCGGGTTCCGCTCGTCACCTGATCTGCAGCTGCCACGGCGGCGCTTGCTGCCTCGCTTGCGATTCCCTGGGCGGAATTTCCGATTGACGACGTCGTGTCGGAAACGACCCCCGACACTTTGTCAGAAGTGTTTTGGGTTGCCTTCCCGACGGACGCTGCGATGCCCGTGACCGACCCCGAAGTCTTGTTGCGCCAGCGTTGGGCCGAATCAGCCAAGGAGTTGGCCCCTTCCGCCAATTCACCTTCAGACTTCTTGATTCGCGTGGGTTTAAGAATCTCGAGACTCCTCGAATCCGCGGGCGATAGCGAAGCGAAAAATCTTCGGCCCGGTCAGATTCTGCGCTTCACGCAAGGGACGCCGTTGCCGCTCGGTCGCCGACGCCGACCCTCTTTCAAGCCGCAACCCAGAAACGCAGGTTTCCAGGGTCAGATTTGCTTTCATTGCCCGGGACAGCTTGGAATCAGGCAGAGCCCGGGACAACTGTTGGGGCAGCCGTGCTAACCACCATCAGCCCGCCGCCGCTGGCGGGCGACTTCATCTTCCTGCCACTGGCGGAACCGCCCGGCCTGCGGCATGGCGATCAGCTCTTCCCAATCGCGGATGCCTAGCTCGCGTGACAATTCGGCGTGAGCTGCCGCCAATCGGTCACGTTGGCGGGGGTTGGCGTCGGCGAGATCGCACAGTTCGGTGCGGTCCGCGACCATGTCGTATAGCTCCCACTTGGCAGGGTGGCGACTCACCAGCTTCCAGCGCCCATCTCGGATTGCGCAGTTGGATTCGTGCTCGAAGAAGATCGAGCGCTGCCTCCCTATCGATCCGCCTGAGAGCGCCGGCAGAAAGCTCTCGCCGCGCAGCGATTTGATCTCGTGCCCGTTGTACTCGCCGGGATACTTCGCGCCGGCGGCCTCTAGCAGGGTGGGCATGAAGTCACCCACCCAGGCCGGCTGGTGCTCTAATGAGCCGGGCTTTATCACCCCCGGCCAGTGGGCCACGAACGGGGTGGCGATGCCGCCCTCGTGGACGTAGTGCTTGTAGAAGCGGAAGGGCGTGCAGGAGGCGTTCGACCAGGGCAGATCGTAGCTCAGGCAGGTCACCTCGGGGCCGGGGATGCGCCCGATCTTGTTGCCGATGCCGATCGGGCGACCGTCACGGGTGTGGCGCGGGTGCTGGTCGGGGACGCCGTCCTCGGATAGGAACTCGGCGCTGCCGCCGTTGTCGGAGAGGAACATGATCAGGGTGTTGTCCCACTGTCCCGACGCCCGCACCGCCTCGAGGATGCGGCCAATCCCCTGGTCCATGCGATCGACCATGGCGGCATAGACCGCCATGCGGGCGTCCTCCCAGTCCGGGTCGGGAACGTCCTCCCAGGCCGGGGCCTCGGGATCGCGCGGTGAAATTGCCCAGGCCTCTTCCAGGATCCCCAGGCCGTTTAACTCTTCGTGGCGCCGCCGCCGCAGCTCGTCCCAGCCGATCCGGTAGCGGCCGCGGTAACGCTCGACATCCTCGGCGGGAGCGTGCAGGGGGAAGTGCGGAGCGGTGAAGGCCACGTACAGCAGGTAGGGGTTCTCGCCGCCGTGTTCGCGCACGTACCCGGCGGCGTTATCGGCGATGGCGTCGGTGAGATAGAAGTCCGGGTAATCGATCTCGCAGAGTCGATCATCTTCCAGCAGCGTGTGCGGATCGAAGTAACTGGCACCGCCGGTCAGGATCCCAAAGTAGCGATCGAACCCGCGCTGACGCGGCGTGGGATGGTCGGGTTCACCGATCCGCATCTGCTCGCGCCAGCTGCGGAACGGGTAGTCGCCGCCGACGTGCCACTTGCCGGCCATGTAGGTCGAGTAGCCGGCCGGCTTGAGAGCCTCGCCCAGGGTGATGCAGCTTTGGTTCGGGTAGCCCTGGTAGGCGGGCGTCCCGAGGTTGATCACCATGTGTCCGATCCCGGCCTCGTGCGGGTAAAGGCCGGTCAGCAGGCTGGCCCGCGTGGGGCAGCAGCGGGCGTAGTTGTAGAACTGCGAAAAACGCATCCCTCCGGAAGATAGCGAGTCCAGGTTGGGGGTGGCGATCTCGGACCCGAAGCAGCCGATGTCCGAGTAACCCATGTCGTCGGCCATGATCAGGATCACGTTCGGGCGTGCCCCCGCTGCGCCCGGCCCGGGTTGGGGCGCAGCCACGGCTTGGGGAGCCGAACCGGCGGCGGGCAGCGGTCTCAGTCCCCCTGGGTGGCGCTGATGTTGGCCAGGCGCTGGCGCTGATAGGCCATGTCGTCGCGGGCGATGATCTGCTCCCAGGGGACCACCAGCGCGCCCGGCGCCCAATCGTCGTAGAGTCCGATCAGTTCGGTGAGGCGGGCGCGGTTGCTCGGGGCCAGATCGACCTGCTCGGTGCGGTCGCGCGACATGTCGTAGAGCTCCCAGTCGTCGGGGAAGCGGCGCACCAGTTTCCATTGCCCCAGCCGCATCGCCTGGTTGCCTTCGTGCTCCCAGAAGATCGCTCCGTCACGGGTCCAGCCCGGGTCTTGGAAGGGTCCCAGCAGGCTCTGCCCGCGCAGCGGGCGGATGTCGTAATCGTTATGGGTGCCGGGGTGGGCGGCGCCGGCCGCGGCCAGGCAGGTCGGCATCACATCGATGAGGTGGCAGGGCGAATCAATCTGCAGCCCGGGACGGATCATCTCCGGCCAACAGGCGATGAAGGGAGTAGATATCCCGCCCTCGTGGGTCCAGTGCTTGAAGCGCCTGAATGGCGAGTTGGAGGCGTTGGCCCAGGAGATGTCGTAGCTCATGTAGGTGTTCTCGGGGCCGGGCAGGACCGATTCGGCGTTGCCGAGCTTGATCGGGCTGCCGTCGCGGGTGCGGGTGGGCGAGAACTCGAAGAATCCGTCCTCGGCCAGGAACTCGGCGCAGGCGCCGTTGTCGGAGAGAAACATCACCAGGGTGTTCTCGGTCAGCCCCATCTGCTCGAGCTTGGTCACGATCCGCCCCACGCCCTGGTCCATGCGGTCGATCTGGGCGGCGTAGACGGCCATACGGGCGTCCTCCCAGCCCTGGTTGGTCACCGCGTCCCAGTCGCGCTGGCCCGGATCGCGAAGGCTGATCGGCCAGCGCTCGTCGAGGACCCCCAGGCCCTTGAGCTCCTCGTGGCGGGACTGGCGGATCGTTTCCCAACCCATTCCGTAGCGGCCGCGGTAACGCGCGATGTCCTCCTCGAGGGCATGCAGCGGCCAGTGCGGGGCGGTAAAGGCCACGTACAGGAAGAAAGGATCCGCGCCGGAACCGTACTCGTCGATGTAGCCGACCGCCTTGTCGGCGATGGCGTCGGTGTAGTAGAAGCCCTCGCCGGCCTCGATCGCCTCCCCGTCCTCGGTGAGGGTGTGCGGGGCAAAGTAGCTGCCGGCCCCGGTCAGAGTCCCGAAGTGCCGTTCGAATCCGCGGTCGATCGGCTGCGGCCAGCTCTCCGAGCCGATGGCGGGGATATCGGGATTGGACATCAGGTAGTCGCCGCCGACATGCCATTTGCCTGACATCAGGGTCCGATAGCCGGCCGGCCGCAGCGCCTCGGCGATGGTGACGGCATTGCGCGAGAGGTAGCCGCGATAGCCGGCCAGGTGAAGGTCGGTGGTCATGTGCCCGACGCCGGCTTCGTGCGGGTAGAGGCCGGTCAACAGGCTGGCCCGGGTGGGGCAACAGCGGGCGCAGTTGTAGAACTGGCTAAAGCGCGCC
Source organism: Chloroflexota bacterium (assembly GCA_965217845.1). Classification (GTDB taxonomy): domain Bacteria; phylum Chloroflexota; class UBA11872; order UBA11872; family VXNJ01; genus VXNJ01. Next base: position 446,954 of record OZ244573.1, on the reverse strand, counting down.
CCGCGCCGCGCCAGGGCGTCGATGTTCGGAGTGGCGATCTCGGAGCCGAAGCAGCCCAGGTCCGAATAGCCCATGTCGTCGGCCATGACCAGGACGATGTTGGGCCGCGAGTTTTCTCCAGGTGTTGGCACGGGTGCTCTGCCCTCGCAATGGACGCGGCCCGGGCGTGGACCGGCGCTGCCATTATCAAATCCCCGCCGGAGGGTGCCCCGGCGGGGATGACTTGCTGTTTAGCCCGCTGCTACCTGCAGGGTGCCGGTCGGGTTCAGCCGGCTAGGGACTTGTGCAGCTCGGACCAATCGTCAAGCGCGTTAAGGCTGACCGCGCCGGTGATGGCGCCATCGGCGTTGGTGCCGGCCGCTTCCGAAATCGCAGCCACGGTCTCGGGGGCGTGGTTGTAACCGGCGATTGCGGCGTTGCTGGCATCAATGACCGACTGGTCAACGCTGCCGCCGTTTTGGTCAATAACCCACTGCTCAAACTGCGGATACGAGGGGCGCTCGCCGCGTAGGTAGGCCAGGGCCGCGTCGCGGTCAACTCCGAGCCCGTCGAGAACCATCTGGTCAAAACCCATGCCGCATTCGTCGTACTCGGCGTCGAGCGCACCGGCGGTCGCCAGCGTCACTTTCAGCCACAGCCGCGGCAGGTGCAAAGCCCCCAAGGGGCCGGCCTCACCCGATCCGATCAGCGGAATCATCTTTGCCATATTGGTCGCTCCTTGTAAGATCCGCTACCTCAACTCCCACAGTATGGCGACCGCGTGCGGGCAATTCCGGGCCAAGCCCGGCTGCCCTTGTGGAAGAATCGGCACTGGCGCGCCAGCCCCAGCGCATCGCAACTCCCCTGGCCCAGGTTGACCCATGCAGATCACCCAAGTCATCCCGCTGCTCGCCGACGGCGGCTGGGCGCCGTACACCTACGTGAAAGTTGCCACCAACGCCGGCATCACCGGTTACGGCGAGTGCACCGACTGGCGCATGCCTTATGCCCTGGCGGGGGCGATCAAGGACCTGGGGCCAGCCCTGGAGGGCAAGAACGCGCTCGATATCCCGGCCCGCCTGGCAGAAATGCAGAAGCTCACCGAGCAGTCTCCGGGCGGAATTTCGCAGCGGGCGATTGCCGGCATCGAGCTGGCCTTGATCGACATCAAAGGCAAGGCCTATCAGGTGCCGGCCTATGACCTGATCGGCGGCAAGGTCCGTGACCGGGTACGGCTTTACTGGTCGCACTGCGGTACCTACCGCGCCCGCTGGGCCGATTTCTTGGGCACGCCCGCCATCAAGACCTACGACGATATCGAAGCCCTCGGACGCGAGGTCGTCGACCGCGGCTACACCGCCTTAAAAACCAACATCCTGGTGCCCGGCGATCCCGCCTGGACCCAGACCACCGAGGTGCGCGAGTCGATCAAGCCGACGGTGGAACGCGCCCTGACCCAATTGGAGGCCTTCAAGCGCGGCGCCGGCGACGATTTCGACACCGCCCTGGACATAAATTTCTGGTTCACCACCCAGGAAGCGATCCGCATCGCCGAGGGGTTGGAGCACCTGCACATGCTCTGGCTCGAGGTCGATTCGTTCGAGCCGGACTCGATCCGCCAGATAACCGATTCGACGAACCTGACGATCTGCTCGGCCGAGAGCGTGAACACCTACCGCGACTACAAGCGCTTCCTCGACATTCGGGCGATGGACGTGGCGATGTTCGATCTGCCCTGGGCGGGCATGGTCGAATCGCTGGCCATCTCCGCCCAGGCCCGGGTGCAGGAGCTCGACGTGGCCCCGCACAATTACTACTCCCACCTGGCCACCTTCATGTCCGGACACCTGTGCGCCACCCTGCCGCATCTGAAGATCATGGAGACCGATGTCGACGCCTGTCCGCTGCGCAACATCTACGTGACCGAGCAACCCAGAATCGAGGACGGCTATCTGGTCGTATCCGACGCCCCCGGCTGGGGCACCGACCTGGACGAAGCCGCCATCGCCGCCAATCCCTGGCGGGGCAGCAAGGTCGGTACCTGGGACGATGTTTTGCGGGGCAGGGCACATTGAGGTCCGGCGGCACGGCCTAATCCAAAATCTTGAAGTGAACGCAAACCCGCGGACCGCCCATCCCCCGGTCCGCCACTCTAGGAACTATTGATGCACGAGCTATCCGCTACCGAGCGATCGGGCGCCCTGGTGCTGGCGGTGACCGGCAGGGTGGAGGCTGGTAATGCGCCCGAGTTGGAGCGCGAGGTGGTGGCCGAGATCGACAAGGGCGCCATCCACCTGGTGCTGGACTGCAGCCGCCTGGACTACATCGCCAGCGCCGGACTGCGGGTGCTGCTGGTGATAGCCCAGCGCATCAACGATGACGGCGGACGCTTCGCGGTGGCGGCGGTCCCGCACCGCATTCGCGAAATCCTGGCAATTTCGGGGTTCGATCAGGTGATCGCGGTCGCCGATTCACCCGACCAGGCGATCGCGACTTTCGGGTGACCGCAGCGCCCTACTGGGTGTAGCCGCCGGGGCGCGAGGCGGCGACCGCGTTGTCGCCCGCCGCCCAGCCCGATTCGACCACCATGCGGTCGAATTCGGACCCGGTGACGGAACCTACGCGGGCCGCGAACTCATCGAACTGGGCGGTCATGAGCCGAACCCGTTCGGATTCGCCTTCGGCCAAGTTGCAGAGTTCGGTGCGGTCGCGCTCGAGGTTGTAGAGCTCCCACGGCCCCGGGTGCCGCCGCACCAGTTTCCACTCCCCGTCGCGCACGCAGCAGTTGGCCTCGTGCTCGATGAATATCGGATCGCGGCGCTGCCAGGATTGCCCTGAAAACGGATCGATAAGGCTTTCGCCCTCCATGGGGATGGTGTGCCCGTTGCCGGCGGCCGAGTAGTCGGCGCCGGCCGCTTCCACGAACGTCGGCATCAGATCGAGGATGCAGGCCGGCGAATGCACGATCCCGCCGGCGGCGATCCGGGCCGGCCAGTTGGCCACGAAGGGGGTCGAAATCCCACCCTCGTGGACGTAGTGCTTGAACAGCTTGAAGGGGGTGTTGGAGGCGTTGGCCCAGGGCAGGTCGTAGCTCATGAAGTAGTTCTCGGGACCGGGCTCGGCGTGAAAGAAATTGCCGTAGGTGACCGGGCGCCCGTCGCGGGTCTGGGTGGGACAGATGCCGATGCGGCCGTCTTCGCGCAGGTACTCGGCGCAGCCGCCGTTGTCGGAGAGGAACACGATCAGGGTGTCCTGGCGCTGGCCGGTCTCTTCGAGGCGGCTGACCAGGCGGCCGATGTTGCGGTCCATGCACTCGATCTGGGCCGCATAGGTTGCCATGCGGGCCGCCTCCCACTCCTGGCGGGGACTGTTCTCCCAGGCGGTGGAAAGCGCGTTGCGGGGCGCGATATCCCAGCGCTCGTCGAGGACCCCCAGGCCCTTCAATTCCTCGTGGCGGCGCTTGCGCAGCTCGTCCCAGCCGACCTGGTAGCGTCCCTGGCAGTTGGCGATGTCCTCGGGCCGGGCGTGCAGCGGCCAGTGCGGGGCGGTGTAGGCCAGGTGCAGAAAGAACGGATCGTCGGGCCCGCCGTGGCCGTCGATCATCTCCAGGGCCGCATCGGTGATTGCGTCGGTGAAGTAATAGTCCTCGTCGGGCGCCAGCGCCAGGGAGCAGTCGTTGCGGACCAGGGTGATCGGATCGTAGTAGCTGCCGCCGCCGGTGATGATCCCGTAGTGCTCGTCGAAGCCGCGCGAGTAGGGGGTCGGGTGGGTCGAATCGCCGGCTGCCGAGACGTCGTCGCCGGGGTAGTCGCCGCCGACGTGCCATTTGCCGGTCATGAAGGTGCGGTAGCCGGCCGTCTTTAAGGCCTCGGCCATGGTTATGCAGTGCTCGTTCAGGTAGCCCTGATAGGGGGCGATGCCGAAATTTGCGGTCATGTGCCCCACGCCGGCCTGGTGCGGGTGCAGACCGGTCAGTAGTGCCGCCCGTGACGGGCAGCAACGGGCGTAGTTGTAGAACTGCGAAAAGCGCGCCCCGCCGCTGCCGAGGGCGTCCAGGGTCGGCGTATTGATCTCCGAGCCGAAACAACCGATGTCCGAGTAACCCATGTCGTCGGCGAGGATCAGCACGATATTGGGGCGAGTGGCGGGCATGGCGCGGTTCTATCTGTCGGTGGCGACGCTAGACAAATTCTGCCGTGGTCGGGCATTGGATCCCCTGTCCGCATAATCGGGCCGACGCCGGGGGTAGGCCGCGGCGCGGCCAGGGGAGGGCGGCGATGGCCAGCAATGGGCACCACCTGATCGACTATGCGGCCAGCCCGCGCGCCCGCATGACGCCGGTCCCGATCGGGGCGGTATCGCTGGACGGGGGAATCTGGGGGCGGGTCTTTAAGACCAACTGGCAGGTGACGATCCCGCACGTATACGAACACGTGCGCGAAGATCTTTTCGAAAAATTCCGGCGTGCGGCCGATCCCGACTTCAAGCCCGATTCGCCGCCGGCGGGGTCGCGGCGCGCGCGTGAGGCCAACCTGCACCGCTGGCTGGAAGCGGCTGCCTGTTCGCTTTCGCATCCCCATGACGAGAAAACCGGCGCCTGGATCCGCCAGGCCCTGGACGTAATCGAGCCGGTGCAGGACTTTGACGGTTATCTGCACGCCAATCTGGCGCCCCGCAACCTGGCGGAGCGGCGCTGGCGCCAGGGCGGCCTCAACGAGCTGTACGCCTCCGGGCATCTGATCCAGGGGGCGGTCGCGCATTTCCGCGCCACCGGCAACGATCGCTATCTGGCGATGGCGCGGCGCGTGGCCGATCACATGTGCGCGGTGTTTCTGCCCGGCGGCCGCCGCATGCAGCCCTCGCACCCGGTGGTCGAGATGGCCCTGATCGAGCTCTACCGGGTCACCGCCGATGGGCGCTATCTGGAATTGGCGTGCCATTTCATAAAAGGCGTCAAGGCGCTGCAGATGCAGGAAATCGCCGGCCACTCGGTGCACATCACGTTTCTGGCCTGTGGGATAGTCGACGCCTACGCCGAGACCGGCGATGCCGATTACTGGGAGGCCTCGGAGCGTCTCTGGCGCGACATGGTCACGCGCAAGATGTACGTGACCGGGGCCATCGGTGGGCGCCGCGTGGGCGAGGCCATGGGCCACGACTATGAACTGCCCCACGAGCACGCCTACGCCGAGACCTGCGCCGCCATCGGATCGGCGATGTGGAGCCTGCGGGCGCTGCAGGTGAGCGGAGAGGCGCGCTTTGCCGACCTGATGGAGCTCTGCTGGTACAACTCCATCCTGTGCGGGGTAAACCTTGCCGGCAACCGCTTCTTCTACGACAACCCGCTCCAGTCCAGCGGGCGCGGCTACTACGATCCCTGGCGACCGCAGCTGAGCCCCGCCAGCCACGATTACGAGTACTACCACAGTTGGCTGGCCGGGCCCACCCGGCAGGAGTGGTTCTGGGTCGACCGCCCGCGCTATCGCCACATGTACCGGGTGGCCTGCTGTCCGCCCAATCTGACCCGCAGCATTGCCCAGCTGCCAGCCTATTTCTATTCGCATGCGCCGGGAAGGCTCTGGGTCCACCTCTTTGGCCGGAACAGCCTCGACCTGGAGACCGCAGGCGGCCGATTAAAACTCTGCCAATCCACCGATTACCCCTGGGACGGGCGGATCGAGTTGGAGATCCGGCAGTGCCCCGAGGGCGAGTATTCGATCAACCTGCGGATTCCCGGCTGGGCCCGCCGGGCCCGCGTCGAGTGCGCCGGACAGGAACTGTCGGGAACGCCGGGCAGTTACCTGGAGATTTGCCGGCGCTGGGCGACCGGCGACCGGATCGTGCTGGAGCTGGCGATGCCGGTCGAGTTGATCGGTGCCGACCGGGCGGTCGCCGAGGCGCGCGACTGCGTGGCCCTCAAACGCGGGCCGCTGGTGTACGCAATCGAAGAACCCGACCACCCCGGTGAGGACTTTCGGCGTCTGCGGGTCCCGCCCGAGATTTCCGCCGCCGACGTTACGGTCGTTCCCGAACCGGAGTTGCTCGGAGGGATGGTGACCCTGCAGGCGCCGGGCCTGCGGGCGCCCAACGGGGAACCTGCCCTATACGCGCCGACCGATTCAGAATCGGGAGCGGCCGATGCAGTCGACCTAAAGGCGGTACCGTACTTTGCCTGGGACAATCGCGATCAGCACTCGCAGATGGCAATCTGGCTGCCGCGGCACCGAGGCTAGATCGGCAAGCGCCCCGGCGGGTCGCTTTCGAACGGGTCCCGAGCCTGCCCGGCAGCGCGCGATACGTGGCCGGCAGCGGCCCCCATTGCCACCGCATCGAGATGGGGTGAGCGTCCACCCAGTCCCCAGGACGGGCGCGGAAACCGGGCGATCCGCCGCCTGGGCCAGCCGGCGGCCGGTCCTGGGCCGCTCCCGGCAATGATGACCGATCTGTATCTGGATCACGTGCTGATCGCGGTGCGCAGCCTGGCCGCAGCCGCGGACGCTTACGCGGCGCTGGGGTTCAAGGTCACACCGGAAGGGCGGCATCCCGGGCGCGGCACCCACAACCGACTGATGGCGTTCGGGCCCGAATACCTGGAGTTGATCGCGGTGCGCGATCCGTCGGCGACGCCTTTCCGTCCCAGCATGTCCGGCTTCCTGAGCGTCGGCCAAGGGTTGTACATGTTTGCCCTGGGCACGAGCGACATCACCGCCGTAACCGCTGCCATTCGGGCGCGCGGCGTGAGCGTAGGCGATCCGGTTCCGGGCCGGCGAGCCGCCGGCGAGGGCCCTGGATATACCTGGCGGAGCGCCGACTTGGGTCGAACCCTGCCCGGGAGCGAATGCTTCCTGATCCAGCACGACCACCCGATTGCCGAGCGGTACCCCCGGCCGCTGCAGCCGTTAATCCACCCCAACCGCGTCGGCGGCATCCACCACATAACGCTGGCGGTCCGGGATTCGGCTGCCGCCGCCCAGGCCTGGCAAGCGGTGCTCGGAGTTGAGTTTGAACCACCGGAGGCGATCGATGGGGCACTTCGACACCGCCTGACCCTCGGCAACTGCTTTGTCGACCTGGAGTCACCGCTAGGCAAGGGGGTGCTGTCCGAGTTTCTCGCCGCCGTGGGCGAAGGACCATTTGAACTTGGCCTAAAGACCGTTGACATCAAAGCCGCCGCCGCCGCCATGGACCTGGCCGGGGCAAATTGCGGGGCGGTTGTCGACACGGCCGATGGCCGGTCCGTGTACATTGGCCGGCCCTCGGCGGCGGGGGCCAGATTGCGGCTCGTGGAAGTCTGACCGGATCCCCATCAGGGATCGGTTCGTCCGGCGCCCAGCAGGCGGCGGCCTGCTTCGGCGAATGCCGGTTAAATCCCGGCACCGGGGAATTGGACTTGGTGCGGGCGATCCGGAATCCGCGCAAAACGGTGAATTGGCCCGGATCAAGGTTGCGGCGCGGCCTATTTAGACGTCGATCATGACCTTGCAGGTGCCCGGCCGCGCCGCACGCGCGAATTTGAACGCTGCGACCGCTTCATCAAGTGAAAAGCGGTCCGTCACGAGCTGGGCCACCGGGATCCTGCCGCTGGCAGTCAGATCGATTGCGGTCGGATAGTTGTGGGCGTAGCGAAATACCGTGGCCAGGTCGACCTCTTTGACCATCGCGGCCACGATGTCCAAGCTGGTCGGCTGCGGCCCCATCCCGACCAGGACGACGCGGCCGCCGGGCGCGGCTGCGTCCACGAGCGTCTGCGGGCCACCGGGATGACCGGAGCATTCGATTCCAATGTCCGCTCCGCGCCCTCCGGTAAGGGACATAACGGCCCCGGCCAGTGACTTGGACCCGGCGTCGACGACCATCTCCGCACCCAGCTCCCGGGCGCGTTCGAGGCGGTCGGGAAGCACGTCGGCCACCACCACCTGCGAGGCTCCATAGGCCAGGGCAGCCATGAGCGTGACACATCCTATGGGGCCGGCCCCGTTTACGGCCACGACACAACCCGGCCCAACCCCGCCCCGGTTGCAGGCGTGCACCCCGACCGCGAGCGGTTCCATGAGCGCACCTTCGTCCGCGGTCATTCCGGCGGGCAGCTTGTAAGTCATCGCCGCCGGGTGCAAGGCGAACTCGGCCAGCACGCCGTCGTGCGGCGGGGTTGCCCAAAAGCGAACGTCCTTGCACAGGTTGTAGCGGCCGATCCTGCATTCGCGACAAGCACCGCAGGGCACGCCAGGCTCCATGGCGACAACGTCCCCCGGGGCCAAAGACCCCACGCCTTCGCCCACCGCTTCGATCACACCCGCCGCCTCGTGCCCCAGGACCATTGGTTCGTTGACAACAAAGTCACCGATCCGGCCGTGCTCGTAGTAGTGGACGTCGCTGCCGCAAACGCCAACCGACTTAATGTCAACCCGCACCTGCCCCGGTCCCGGCGCTCCGGGATCGGGGACGTTGTTTAGCTCCAGATCGAGCGGGCCATTTAGTACCAGGGCCTTCATGTGCTTCCCTTTTGCTTGGTCTGGGGGAGGGAGATTGGCTTGGTAGCGCCACGGCGGCAGACCCGCCGGGCTTGGCCAAGTCTGGCGAAATCGCCCCGCATCCGCAGCCAATCCCGGACTGCGCGTCAACACACACGCGCGGTGAAGGCGCGTCACGCCGGCGGATCGACCCCGTCGCGATGATGCCGCAACCGGGTTTGGCCGGGTCAGCCGATCTGGCGGAACTGGCGCGAGAACAGTGGCGGCAAATGTAGCAGTATGCCGATTGTGCCCAGCAGCTGCAGGGCCAGGCCGGGCCCGTATGCGTCGGCCAGGATTCCGCCGAGCATGTAACCAACCGGGACAATCTGAAACGCCAGCGAAAACAGCGTCGCCATTCGCGCCCGCAGCGGGCCCGGCACCGCGGTCATGATCACGGTCTGGGACGAGTTCATCCAGAGCGGCGGCGCAAAACCCATCAACGCCCCGAGCAGCATTACCTGCCAGATTTCGCGGCAGCCCCCGAATACGAACATGCCGGCGGCCCAGATCAACCCGCCGGCCATCATCACCAAGCCCTTGCGGCGCATTTGCCCGTGGGCCAGCAGCACAAACGTGCCGATCAGGCTGCCGATTCCCTGACTGCCAACAATCAATCCGAACCCGGCGGCACCCAATCCGAGCTCGTCCCTGGCCATCGCCGGCAAAATGGCGTGAAAAGGCGCACCCGAGACGGATAGCAGTGCCAGATAGAACACCCAGGCCAGGCCCGGCCGAGTCCTGACGTAGGCGATGCCGGCGAGCATGTTGCGCAGCATGCTGGCGGCCGGGAGTCCGCCTCCGGGCGGAGCGGGTGGCGTACCCAGCAGCATCAGCGTTGCCACCAGGTAGGCCAGGCCGAGTCCGAGGTAGACCGAACCGATTCCGAATTGGGCGGCCGCGTACCCTGCCAGCGCCGGGGCGACGAAGTTGAGCCCGAACCCAATCCCGTTCACCAGGGCATTTGCGACCAGCAACCGCCCGGGGCCCACCAGCGCCACCACGAAGGTCTGGTTAGCCGGAAAAGCCAGGTAGTAGGCCGCGTTGAAGAAGGTGGCCAGAATCAGCAGCTGGATTACGTCGATGGACTGGGCGGAGATTAGGTAGGCGGACAGGAAACAGAGGAATGCGGTCGCGGCGCGAGTCCAGAGCAGCAGCCGGCGCGGGTCGCTGCGGTCGGCGATCGCGCCGGCCAGGAACGAGAGCGGCGCGGTAGCGACCACCGGCAGCCCGTTCACTACGCCTGCCCAGGTCGAGGAGTTGGTCAGCTGCAGCACCAACCATCCCTGGATGGTGCTGCGCAGGAAAAATCCGGAGTGGTATATGCCGGTGGAAAGCCACAAAAGCGTGAACCCGGGCTGACGCAGGACGTCGAACGAGACCATTGGAGCGCCGACCTCAGCGGGGCCGATCCGCGGCGGGGACCGTCATCGGGGACGGGCTGGGTGCGGGGGAGAAGTTTCGGCTAGTTGGGCTCGCCGGCGATGGCTTTGCCGCCGCCGCCGAACGTGTTCGACCGACGCTGCAAAAGAGAGCGCATTCTGATAACCGGGGGCGGGCCGGTCACCGGTCCGGATTGGGCGCCGATGCGGGGCCGCCTCGATTGCTCCCGGGGACGCCAGCTGTCCATAACCGAATCGTCGCTATTTCTAGGGTGCGGGAACCGGGTTGCGGCGGCGGTTGTCGCGTGCGCCGAACGCGCCGATTGTAGGGGTTTTAAAGGCGCTCGGTGAGGCCGAAATTGGGCTCGCTGAAGAACCGATTTGAACGCCGCGCGCGGATGATTCTGACGCCACGCTGTGGGGGCCAGGCAGGGCCGGCCGGCGCGTGCAATTGGCGGAGCTGGCTGGGAGGTGCTAGCCGGGTCAGGCCGTTAACCGATCTCGCGGAACTGGCGCGAGAAAAGCGGCGGCAGGTGCAATAACAGGCCGGCCGCTCCCAGGACTTGCAGCGTCGCAGCCGGCCCGATCGCATCGGCCATGATGCCGCCGATCAGGTAGCCGGCCGGGACCATCTGGAATGAGAGCGCAAACAGCGCCGCCATCCGCGCCCGCATCTGCCCGGGTACCTCGGTCATGATCACGGTCTGGACCGAGTTCATCCACAGCGGTGGCGAAAAGCCCATCAGGACCGCCGCCGCTATCGCCTGCCACAGTTCCTGGGCGCTGCCGATGGTGATCATGCCGGAGGTCCAGATCGCCGCCCCGGCGAGCATGGCCAGGCCCTTGCGGCGAATCTGACCGCGTACCAGGAGCACTAACGAACCGATGAGGCTGCCGATTCCCTGGCCGCCGACGATCAGCCCGAAGCCGGCTGCCCCCAGGCCCAACTCATCGCGGGCCATCGCCGGCAGGACGGCGTTGAAAGGAGCTCCAACGATGCCCAAGAGGGCAACGTAGAAGATCCAGGCCAGCCCCGGCCGGGTCCGCACGTAGGCGATCCCGATCAGCACTTTGCGAAGAAGGTTGCCGGAAACGTGTCCGTCTTCGGCCGGGACCGGCGGTGCCCGCAGCAGGGTCAGCACCGCTACCAGGTAGGCGAGGCCGAGGCCGTAATAGACCGAGTCGATGCCGAGCTGGGCGGCGGCGTACCCGGCCAGCGCCGGGCCGACGAAGTTGAACCCAAACCCAAACCCGTTCACCAGCGCGTTGGCAGAGAGCAGCCGTTCGGGCCCGACCAGGGCCAGGATGTAGGTCTGATTGGCCGGAAACCCAAGATAGAAGGCCGCGTTAAGAACCGTCGCCAGGGCCAGCAGCTGGTAGACGTTGATGATCTGGGCGGATATCAGGAAGGCGATCAGAAAGCAGGTGAAGGCGCTTGCGGCCCGGACCCAGATGAGCAATAGGCGGGCGTCGCTGCGGTCGAGGATTGCGCCGGCAAAGAAAGAGAGCGGGGCGGTTACGATCACCGGTAGGCCGTTGACCAGCCCCACCCAGGTGGACGAGTTGGTCAACTGCAGCACCAGCCAACCCTGGATGGTGTTGCGCAGGAAGTAGGCCGAGAAGTTGATGCCGGTGGAGAACCACAGCAGCGTGAACCCGGGTTGGCGCAGCGCGTCTAGGGCGAGCATGGGGCAGCCGGCTCTAGCGGAGCCGGCCCGGCACGGGGGCGGTCGGCGGCGCGGCTGGCTGAAGCCCGGCCCGATTGCCGGACTCTACTGGCGCGCTCGGAGGGCTCGGCGGTCCCCGCGTCGGGTCCTGAAGTCGCTGGGGAGTTTCCCTTGAAGGCAAATTACTGCTTGCAGCGCGAGGACCGGTGCTGCCGGGGGCTGTCCAAAAAGTAGCTGCCCCAACGCCCTGGACACCGGTCAACCGATGTCACGGAAATCGCGCGATAACAGCGGCGGTAGGTGCAGCAGTATGCCGATTACCCCCAGCAGCTGCAGGGCCAAGCCGGGCCCGAATGCATCGGCCAGTATTCCGCCGAGCAGATAGCCGAGTGGGACCATTTGGAAGGCGAGCGCGAACAGTGCCGCCATTCGCGCCCGCATCGGGCCGGGCACCGCGGTCATGATCACGGTTTGGGCCGAATTCATCCACAGCGGTGGCGAAAAGCCCATGAGCACCCCCGCCGCGATCGCCTGCCAGATTTCCTGGGCGCTGCCGACGATGATCATACCCGTGGCCCAGATCACCGCCCCTGCAACCATCGCCACGCCCTTGCGTTGTACTTGGCCGCGGGCCAGCATTGCAGACGAGGCAAAAAGGCTGCCGACGCCCTGGCTGCCGGCGATCAACCCAAACCCGGCCGCCCCAAGGCCCAGCTCGTCGCGGGCCATCGCCGGCAGGATCGCCAGAAACGGCGACCCTGAGATTCCGAGCAGGGCGACGTAATAGACCCACGCCAGCCCTGGCTGGGTCCGCACGTAGGCGATTCCGGCTAGCACGTCCCGCAGCATATTGGTGGCCGGACGCGGTCCCTCGACCGGGGCCGGTGGGGTTCGCAGCAACGTGAGCGCGGCCACCAGGTAAGCCAGGCCGAGGGCGTAGTAGACGGAGTCGATGCCGAGCTGGGCGGCGGCGAAACCGGCCAGCGATGGGCCAACAAAATTGAACCCGAACCCGAACCCGGTCACCAGTGCATTGGCAGAGAGCAGCCGTTCGGACCCGACCAGGGCCAGGATGTAGGTCTGATTGGCCGGGAAGGCCAGGTAGAAGGCCGCGTTCAGGACCGTCGCCAGGGCCAGCAACTGATAGACGTTGATGACCTGGGCGGTGATCAGGAAAGCGGTCAGAAAGCAGGTGAACGCACTCGCGGCGCGGGCCCAGATCAGCAGCTTTCTGACGTCGCCGCGGTCGGCGATGGCGCCGGCAAAGAACGAGAGCGGGGCGGAAACTATCACCGGCAAAGCGTTGACTAGCCCCACCCAGGTGGAGGAGTTGGTCAACTGCAGCACCAGCCAGCCCTGAATGGTGCTGCGCAGAAAGAAGGCCGAGAAGTTGACGCTGGTTGAGATCCAGAGCAGCGTGAATCCCGGCTGGCGCAGGGCGTCAAGCGCGAGCATGTGAGTGGGCCTTAGCGGGGCCGGTCCGGTGCGGAGATCGTCAATGGCGGAGGTGTGGCGGTTTGGGTTGGGGCCTATTTCCCGGCTTTGAGGGTGCAGTTGGAGTACTGGCCATGGAAACCGGCGCCGCCGGCCTGCGCCGGCATGAGCGACGGCACCGTCGCGGCCGCCGACATTTCCAGGTCGATCGACGCTCTCTCGCACGTCCCCTGCGAACGGCAGCTGGCGGCGCGATTGATGGCCGCGAACCGGGGTGCGACGGACGGAAGGTTGAAGGGGGCCGCAAACGCCGCGGCCAAGAGTAGCTTCGCCCGCTCCGGGGTGCGCCAGCTAGGCATCGCGGATCATCGCATCTACTGGTGTGCAGAACCGGGTGGCGGCGTCGGATTCCGCACGCATGCCGGACGCGCCGATTGTAGGGCTTTGGCGGCCGCACCGGAGATCAGAAATATGCTTGGTCAAGCCCGTTTATTCGCCCTTGAACAAGAGTCCCGCCGATGCCGATTTCGACCAACCGTGAATGGCCCGTACTCACCAGTTACCCGCAGTCGCGATTGCGCGCGATCGGCATGCCGTTGGGCGGGATCGGAACCGGCTGCGTCTCCCTCGGCGGTCGTGGCCAATTGCGCGATTGGGAGATCGTGAACCGTCCCGCCAAGGGATTTGCGCCGCGGCAGCGCCTGGGCAGTGCGACCTTCTTTGCGATCTGGCTAAAGCCCGAGGGGCAGGACCCCATGGCGCTGGCGCTGGAAGGGATGATCGACCCGGCCGATTACGAGGGCTCGCGGGGCAGCGAGGTCCCCAATCACGGGCTGCCGCACTGGCGCGAGTGCTCGTTCCATGCCGCCTACCCCTTTGGGCAGGCCTGCCTTTCGGACCCGGCGGTGCCGGCATCGGTGCGGATTGAGGCCTTCAATCCCCTGATCCCCGGCGACGCCGAGGCCAGCGGAATGCCGTTTGCGGCGCTGCGCTTCGTCATCGCCAACGAGTCCGAGACGGAGCTCGCGGCCTCGGTCTGCGGATCGCTCGACAACTTCATCGGTACCGACGGCAGCTACGGTCAACCGGCCGGCAATCGCAACCGGTTCCGGCAGGGCGACGGTTTCCAGGGCATCTTCATGGACTCGGAAGGCGTGGACCCGGATTCCGAACAGTCGGGCACGCTGGCGCTGATAACCACCGCCGAGGGCTGCAGCCACCGAACCGCCTGGCCCAATCCCGGTTGGGGCAACTATCTCCTGGACTTCTGGGACGACTTTTCCGACGACGGCCAGATAGCCGATGGCGACTCCGAAGAATTCCTCGCGGTCGGGTCGCTGGCGGTGCCATTGACGGTTGCGCCAGGCTCAGAAGCCAGCGTCACATTTCTTTTGGCCTGGCACTTCCCCAACCGCCTCACCTGGGACATGCACCGCCGGGGCGACGAATGCTGCAGCGATGGTGGCGACTGCTGCGGTGGAAGCGCCGACTGCTGCGGCGATGGCGACGAGTGCCGCAGCGCGGACGCAAATCCGGACTGGGTCGGCAATTACTATGCCACCCGTTTCGACGATGCCTGGGACGTGGCCGGCGCCGCCACCGCCCAGCTCGAAGCGCTCGAGCAGCGCAGCCTCGAGTTTGTGAACGCGTTCCTGGGCACCGATTTACCGGCGGCGGTCAAGGAGGCGGCGCTCTTCAACCTCTCAACCCTGAAGTCGCAGACCTGTTTTAGAACCGCCGACGGGCGTTTCTACGGCTGGGAAGGCTGCAGCGACCAGGTGGGCTGCTGTCCCGGGTCCTGCACGCATGTCTGGAACTACGAACAGGCGCTGGCCTATCTTTTCGGGGACCTGGCGCGCAGCATGCGTGAGGTCGAATTCGGCCACGCCACCGACGCCGACGGCAAGATGGCGTTCCGGGTGCTGCTGCCGCTTGCCGAGCGCGCCACCGAGTTCGGGTCGGCCGCCGCCGACGGGCAGATGGGCTGCATCATGAAGCTCTATCGCGAGTGGCGGCTCAGCGGGGACGAGAAGTTCCTGAAGGAACTGTGGCCGCACTGCCGGCGGGCGCTGGAGTACTGCTGGATCCCGGGGGGCTGGGACGGCGACCGCGACGGAGTCATGGAGGGCTGCCAGCACAACACCATGGACGTGGAGTACTTCGGCCCCAATCCGCAGATGCAGGGCTGGTATTTGGGGGCACTGCGAGCGGCCGAGGAGATGGCCCGGCATCTGGGCGAGGCCGATTTTGCCGACGATTGCCGCCGCCTGTTTGAGGCCGGCCGCGCCTGGACCGACGCCAACCTGTTCAACGGCGAGTACTACGAGCACCAGATCGTCCCGGCAAACGATCCGGAAGCGATCGCACCGGGCCTGCGGATCGAGTCGATGGGGACGCGCAATCCCGCCGATCCCGACCTGCAGCTGGGCCCGGGCTGCTTGGTCGACCAATTGGTGGGGCAGTTCTTTGCGCACCTTAACGGGCTGGGCTATCTGCTCGCGCCCGCGAACGTGGCCGCCACCCACGAGGCCATCATGCGCCACAACTTCCGCCGCTCCTTCTACCACCACTTCAACCACGCGCGCACCTACGTGCTCAACGACGAATCGGCGCTGCTGATGGCGACCTGGCCGCGCGGCGGGCGCCCGCGGCGCCCGTTCCCATATGCCAACGAGGTCATGACCGGGTTCGAGTACACCGCCGCGGTGGGGATGATCCTGGAAGGCCAACTGGCGTCCGGGCTGGAGGTAATCGAGTCGATCCGGGCCCGCTACGACGGCATCCGCCGCAACCCGTTCGATGAGGCCGAATGCGGCCACCATTACGCCCGCGCGATGGCCTCCTGGGGGGCGGCCCTGGCGCTGTTTGGTTACCAGTACTGCGGCGTGCGGAAATTGATGCGCTTTGCCGCCCGCGAGCAGTTCGCCTTCTGGTCCAACGGCGCCGCCTTCGGGCGCTGCCGGATAAGGGTCAACGGCGGCGGCTGGGAGATCGACCTGGCCTGCTCGGAAGGCAAGCTGGAGCTTGAGCACTTCGAACTCACCGGCGCCGGGGCGGCCGAACTGGCCGGCCCGCTCAAATTGGCGGCCGGTGAGCGAGCCACCCTTAAGGTGGCTTGAGGCCTGCGGGCTAGGCTACCTGCTGGGCGTTGAACTCGATCTGCAGCAGCACCTCTTCGTCGACCCCGGCGACCCTCGGCACGCTCGGTATCTGCAGATCGAAATCGGAGCGCAGCACCTGGGTGCTGGCGTTGCCGCTGATCTGGTCGCGGGAGGCCAAGGTGAGGCTGACGGCCCAGACCGTGGAAACGGTGATCTCGCGGATGGTCAGATCGCCGACCACTTCGAATTCGACCGTATCGCCGACTTCGACCTGGGCAGGCAGGGCGCGCAGCGCGGTCGGGGTGAAGGTGATGAATTCGTACTGGTCCTGGCTAGATTCCAGGATCGAGTTGCGGATTGCGCGATTGCGGAAGGGGTTGTCAGTCTCCAGGGTGCGGGCGTTGATCACGATCGTTCCAAGCTGCGAATTTGCCGGATCGGCCCAGTCGATGAGGATGTCGCCGGCGGCCTCGTCGGTCGTGCCGACGGCAGTGAACGGGGCGTTGTTGAGGATCTCGTTGATCGCAAAACTGGCCGTAGCCTCGCCGCCGCCGAAGCGGTAGAGGACTGCTTCCCCGCCGACCGTCGGCGCCAGCGTGGGCGCAGGTTCGGGCGCGGGCGCAGGTTCAGCGGCCGGGGCTGGGGTAGCGGCCGCAGTTGCCGCCGCCGCCGCCGGAGCGGGTTTCTCCGCCGGAGCCGCCGAGGCGGTCGGAACCGCTAGCGTCGGAGCTAGCGTCGGGCCGGAGGGTTCGGGGGATCCCTGGAACCAGTAAACGGCGAATCCAGCTGCGGCCACCAAAACGAGGACCCCCAGGATGGCAATGATGGGGCGCCAGCGTCGCTTGAGAAAGTCGGTCATCGGTGGGCGGAATCCTTGCTTTGGAGCGCTTCGGGCCGGTCCCGGTGCCTAATGCACCCCGAGCCGGTAGAGGTCGCGCGGCGAGTGCGGATAACGTTCGACCAGCAAGTATTCAAGCAGACGGTCGCGCATCTGCTGGCGCAACCGGCGGCGGGCGGGGTCGGCAGCTAGATTTTCCTGCTCATCGGGGTCGGCCGCAAGGTCGAAGAGCTGTTCGCCGGCCCCCTCGCCGTAAAGCGAATAGCGCGCATCGGCGGTGCGCACAGTGCGGACCCAGTTGCTGGGCCAGCGCGAGTCGAGGTTGTTGTACGACTCGATGAACGCCGCATCGCGCCAGCCGGAGGGCTCGCCGCCGCCGGCCAATTCCAGCAGCGAACGCCCGGCCGCATAGGGGGCCGGCGGTTGGTCGGGGACCGCGCCGCGCTCGGGCGGGCGCGGGCACGAAAGCCCGGCCGCTTCCATGATGGTGGGGTAGATGTCCTCGATGGTGACGAGCTCGTCGCGCACCGCCCCGCGCGCCAGCCCCGGCCCGCTGACCAGCATCGGCACCCGGACGCAGGCATCGTAGTGGTAGCTGTCCTTGTAGACCAGGCCGTGGTCCAGGAGCAGGTCGCCGTGATCGGCAGTTGCGATCACATAGGTATCGCGTTCGCGACCGGACTCCGCCAGGCCGTCTAGGATCCGCCCCAGTTGGCGGTCCAGATGCACCAGATCGGCGAAATAGTGCTCGCGCGCGCGCCGCCACTCGTAGGCCTGCGCGATGCTGGCGCGGGCCCTGAAATTGGGCGGCGTGAGCGGATCGTCTTCCCAGGTCGCCGGCACCGGCGGCGGCACGTGATCGAAATTGACGAAGCGGCGGTAGCCGCGCGGCGGGGCGTAGGGATTGTGGGGCTGGACGTAACCGACCTGGCAGAGCAGCGATTGGGCCGGCGGGGCCGCGGCAATCACCTCAAGCGCGCGCGCGGTGATCCAATTGGTCTGCGAGACCTTCTCGGGGAAGGGCAGTTCGTAGACATTGCCCAGCTCGGGCAGATCGGCCATCAGTGCCGCAAGGTCCTCGCGCTGCGGCCCATAGTCGGCGAATTCGTCCATCGCGCGCGCCCAGACCGTGGTAAGGACGGCTCGGAAATGCTCGGGATGCTCGGCCCGGACCCAGTCCAGCCAGGGTCCGCCGCGTGGGTCCTCGGTGACGTGCTGCTCTTTGAATCCATACGGGCGGTAATCCGGATCAAGGCTCTCCCAGTGCGGGCGCAGGTGCAGTTTTCCGCAGGCGGCGGTGTGCCAGCCGGCTGCGGCCAGGGCGCGCATGAACGTCGGCAGCTCGGGCGAGAGCCGGTAACCCAGTTGCAGGACCCCGTGGGCGACCGAGCGCAGTCCGGTGGCGATGCTGGCGCGCGCCGGGCTGCAGACCGGGTTGGTCGAGAAACAGCGCGAGAAATAGGTCCCGTCACCGGCCAGGCGGGCGAAGTTCGGCAGGTCCGCCGCACCGCGCAGGCCGGCTTCCAGCCAGGCCGCGGCGAGCTGGTCGTAGACGACCAGGACGACGTTGGGTGGCGCCACCGCCAGGTTCTCTCTGGGCCGGGTCCGGATTCGGCCGGCTCAGTTCTCCAGCAGTTCGATTTCGTAGCCGTCGGGGTCGTCGATGAAGGCCATCTTCAGACTGGCGAACGCCGTCCGCCAGTCGTCGGGCCAGATCTCCAGGCCCTTCTCCTCAAGGCCCGCGCAGTAGGCGGTCAGGTCGTCGACGCCGATCGCAAAGTGCATCAGATCCTCGGGGACCGCCAGCTCGTAGTCGGGCGAGTAGGTCAGCTCCAGGGTGTGGGCGTTGCCGGGCAGTTCGAGGTGGGCGATCTGATTGCCGTGCGGCGAGCGCGCGCTGCGCGACTTGACGACGAATCCGAAATGTTGCTGGTAGAAGCTGATCGACCGTTCCAGGTCGGCGACCCGAATACGGGTGTGGAGGAACGTGTTCATGGGTGTGGGGACCCCTTGGTCAGGCGGGCGCGGTTCCTAAAAAATTTAACCCCTCCGGACCAGCCGCGGAGCGTTGCGGCGGGGTCAATTGCGGTCGGCAGCGCCGGTTGGGTTAACTTCAAATTGGGATCGGCCGGACCCTGGGTCTGGCGCTACGACACCGGAGCCGGCGGCCGCCGGATCGAGCGGCTGCCGAACCGGGTACTTAAGGAGTTAGGTGGATGGAAGCGCGAGTGGCCTGGATCACCGGTTCTGGCCGCGGCATTGGAGCCGCGATCGCGCGGCGCCTGGCGTCCGACGGCCTGTCGGTGTGTCTGAGCGATCTGAACCTGGCCGCGGTGCAGTCGCTGGCCGAGGAGATCGCGTCCGACGGCGGGACCGCGCTGGCGCTGGCGGGCGACGTGACCGAGCAGGAATCGGTCGATTCCAACGTCGCCCAGATGCTCGATCGCTACGGGCGGATCGACGTTCTGGTTGCCAACGCCGGCATCTGCATCGCCGGTCCGGCCGAAAGCCTCAGCGAGGACGATTTCCGCAACATCCTGGACGTTAACACCCTGGGCGTGTGGCGCTGCGATATGGCGGTGGTGCCGGCGATGAAGGAGCAGGGCGGCGGCAAGATCATCAACTGCGGCTCGATCGGCGGTCATCGCGGCAGCCCCAACAATTCGATCTACTGCACCTCCAAGTTCGCGGTCGTGGGCCTGACCCAGTGCCTGGCCTACGACCTGGCTGGCTACAACATCACCGTCAATGCCTACTGTCCGGGCATAGTCGACACCGACATGTGGGTCTACATCGACGCGGTGCGCAGCGACCTGATGGGCAAGGAGCGCGGCACGGCGCTGCGTGCGGCCATCGAGCAGATCCCGCTGGGGCGGGTGCAGCAACCCGACGACGTGGCCAAATTGGTGAGCTTCCTGGCATCGTCCGATTCCGATTACATGACCGGCCAGTCGGTCAACGTCTGCGGCGGCATCAACATGCTGTGATGCGTTTTGGCGCATCCGGCACCTGGAGGAACACGGGGTAATTCGCAGATTTCCGTAGATGCCGTATCCGGCCGGCCCGCCGAGCGCGCCAGCCTTTACCTGGACCCCTGGGACCATTCCAGCGCGCAGTTCGAGGGCGAGGCCGCCGATGAGGGCAGCGACAGACCCGAGAACGTCGACACCTCGGTCGAGAGCGATCTTCCCTGGCGCGCGATCGCCCCGCCGGCCCCGGCCCCGGCCCCGGCGCTGACCTTCGTCGACGGGGTGCGGCGCACCCACGCGCGGCTCGCCTACATGGGCCCGGACGCTTATCCCATCCCGGGGCTGTGTGCCTCGATTGCGGCCGGCAGCTGCACCTGGGAACCGGGTGCTGCGCCCGCCGCCGCGCGCTTCGGGGAAATTAGGGCGCGCCGCCTATGCCTGTTCGGCGACGGCGCGCGGATCGACCTGCCCGCCGTCGAGGGGGTGGCGTTCGAGCCGCTGTCGAGCCCGGCCCGCGACCTGCCGGGGCTCAGGGCGGCGCTCAACGGCGCGATGCGCGCGCTGGAGACCGGCGTAACCCGCCGTGCGCGCTCGTGCTCGGGCCTGGTGGTGGCCGATGGCCGCCTGGGACGGCTCGGTGATGGCGAAGTTGTCGGCTACATCAAGTCGCACCATCGCACCTACCTGGAGGATCCGCAGCAGCGGCGCCTGGCCGGATCACTCTCGGGGGGCCAGCGGACGCCGCTGTTTGCAATCGGCGACGAAGTTCAGATCTACTCCTGGTACCTGGGTCTTACCTCCGACCCGGACGCCCCGCCCTGGGCCCACATCGCCCGCTGCGAGGTATCGGCCGCGATCGGCCGCGAGCGCGCCTTAAAGCTGGCCGATCAGATCACGCCGCTGCTGTCGCGGGCGGTGCTGCCGGCCTGGCGCGAGGCGCGTGCGCCGCAGAACCTGGGTCCGATCGCCGCCCTCGAATGGCAGCTGGCGCGCGAGCTGGGCGATACCGGTCTGCTGCAGCGCGCGGTCGCGCTGGCGGTGCTGGCCTGGCGGGAGGGACGGCGTTGAGCGCCCTGGGACAACGGGTCGGACTGGTAAGCGGGGTCGAACCCTCGGCCAGCGGCGCGTTCGCGGTAGTGCTCGATGAGAAGGCCCACCTGGCGGTCGACGACCTGGTCGGCGTGGAGAGCGCCGTCCCGGGGATAACCGATCCGGTGCGCACCTTCGGCATCGTGACCGAAAACCACGCCGAATTGGAAGGGGCCCAGTACCAGTCCGACACCCACCGCATCAGCGACCTGGGTCTGCGCCCGGCGCAGCTGGTGCGCTCGGCCCAGGTGGCCGTGACCCGAATCCTGCCCGAGATCTGGGTCGCACCCAGCCCCGGCGCCGCCGTATATAGGGTTGCCGGGCAGAGCCGTCGGCAGGCGATCTATCACGACACCATGAGCCGGCCGCTGCCGGTCGGCGTCGACGCCCGCGGCGAGCCGGTCTATATAGACGTTCGCTACTTCGACGGCGACAGCGGCGGGCACATGTCGATCTCGGGTATTTCCGGAGTGGCGACCAAGACCACCTACGCGCTCTTCTTCCTGCGGCTGCTGGTTGCCGGCGGCCTGGGACCGGAGGCGGCCAACACGCGGGTCTTGGTCTTCAACGTCAAGGGCGAGGACCTGCTCTGGCTGGACAAGCGCTCGAACCAGTTCGCCACCGAAGATTCCCGGCTCTGGCAGCAGCTGGGAACCGCGCCGGCCCCGTTCGCGCTGGCCGGCGACGCTGGCTCCGGGCCTAGTGTCTCCTACTGGGCGCCGCCGGCGGCGGCGGCGCGCGATACCGTGGTCGCGGATGTGGCGGGGCGGCAGCAGGGGGTTCGGGCCTTCTACTGGACGCCGCAAGAATTCGTCGATCAGGGGCTGCTGCGTTTCGTCTTCACCGATCCCGCCGATGAGCGCTCACAGCTGGGGTTCGTGGAAGAACGGGTCCGTACCCGCCTGCAGCGCGAATGCCTGCCGGTGGGAACCGACGGGACGCTGGAGCTGGACGGACGGCGCATCAGCGACCTTGCCTCGCTGGCGCTGGCGATCGGCGAAAAACTCGAACCCGAAGATGACCCGGACCCCGATCCCGCCTGGACTGGAAGGGTGGCCCCGGGGACGATCTCGGCCTTCATGCGCCGGTTGTTGGCGGCCGCCTCGCCGATGCGGCTGGGCCGCCTGGTGCGCTGCGGGTCGCCGCGCAACATCGACCGCGGCCTCGCCAACCTCACCGTGGTTTCGATCGCCAACCTGCACGAGCACGCCCAGCGGTTCGTGGTCGGGGCGCTGCTGAAGGAGACCTTCGAGGAGAAGGAGCAGACCGGGCGCCGCCTGCCGCTTTCGATCGTGATGCTGGACGAGCTGAACAAGTACGCGCCGCGGTCGGGTGACTCGCCGATCAAGGAGATGCTGGTCGACATCGCCCAGCGCGGCCGCTCGCTGGGGGTCCTGCTGGTCGGCGCCCAGCAGAGCGCGTCGCGGGTCGATGCCTCGGTGCTGGACAACGCCGCCATAAAGGTGGTCGGGCGCATGGACGCGGCCGAGGTGATGCACGACCAGTACGGCTGGATGCTGCCATCGATGCGCGAACGGGCGCGGCTGCTGCGCCCCGGCCAGATGGTGCTGCAGCAACCCACCGTCCCGGTGCCGCTGACGCTGCGCTTTCCGCGCGTGCCCTGGGCGACCCGGGCCGACGAGGTGGCCGCGGACCCGGAAGCCGATCCGTTCCAGGGCCTGGCCTAGCCCGGGATGAAGATCCTGCACACCGCCGACTGGCACCTGGGCAAGAAGCTGGGGCGATTCGAGCGCTACGACGAGATGGGCCGGTTCATCGATCTGCTGGTGACAACCTGCCACGAACGTGCCGTCGACCTGGTGCTGATCGCCGGCGATCTTTTCGACACCCCCTCACCGCCCAATCGCGCCGTGGCGCTGGCCACCGCGGCGCTGCAGCGCCTGACCGCGCTCGGGACCAAGGTGGTGGCGATCGCCGGCAATCATGATTCGCCCGATTACTTTGAGAATCTGCACCGCTTCTCGGAGCTGCATGGCGTGTATCTGGCCGGGCGTCTGCGACGGCCCGCCGGCGGCGGGATCGTGCGGATCCAGACCCGCTCCGGGCCGGCCGCGGTGGCCTGCTGCCCGTATGTGCGCGAGCACGCGGTGGTCGATTTCTTTTCCGACAGCGGCCAGCGCCACGCCGCCTACAAAGAGCGCCTGGGGGAAATCCTGGCCGCTTTCGACCGCGAACTGGCCAATTACCCCGACTGCGTCCGCCTGCTTATGGGCCATCTGGCAATCGACGGGGCGGCGCTGGCGCTGCGCAACCTGGGGCGCGAGCCGCGCGGCGAACGCACCCTGACAATCGGCAACGCCTACGTTATCTCCGGGCAGCAGCTGCCGCAGGTAGCCCAGTACACGGCGCTGGGGCACATCCATGCCGCCCAGCGGGTACCCTCGCCCGGGCTGGCCCGCTATGCCGGGTCGCCGCTGGCGCTGGACTTCGGGGAACGCTCCGACCGCAAGCAGATCGTCCTGATCGACGTCGAGCCCGAGCGCAGCGCCATGGTGGAAACGATAGATTTGCCGGCGGGGCGACGGCTGCGCTCGGTCAGCGGCTCCTGGGAGGAACTGGTGGCGCGGCGCGAGGAATTCGGCGACGACTATCTCTCCCTGACCGTGACCGGCGCCGATGCCCCGCAGGCGCTGCTGCAGCGTGCCGCCGCCACCTTCCCGGGACTGGTGCGGGCGCACCTGGCATCCCCGGCCGCCGAGACGCTTGCTCAGGGACAGAATCTGGACCGCGACTGGACCGAGATCTACTCCGAGTACGTGCGCTCGGAAGTGGGCGAGGAGCCCCCGGAAGGCCTGCTAGAGGAATTTCGGAAGGTGTACGCGGCGGTGGCCAATGCGCCCGATTGAGTTGGTCATAAAGGACTTTCGCTCGTTCAAGGGCGAGCATCGGGTCTCGTTTGCCGACCGCCGTCTGGTGGCCATTGCCGGCCCGATCGGGTCGGGCAAGACCTCAATCCTGGACGCTATCGCCTACGCCCTCTACGGACGGACCCCCAAACTGGGGCGACAGGCGGTAGCGCTGATCAACCAGGAAGCATCTGAGATGTCGTTGCGGCTGCGCTTTCGGGTCGGGAAGAGCGGTTGGGAGATCGAGCGCCTGGTGCGGCGCCGCGGAACCGGCGGGGCAGCCATTTACCCCTACTCGGAATCGGACGGGCGCAATCAACTGGATGCGATCACCGGGGTCGAGAACGTGCGGCAGCGCGTCGAAGAGATCCTGGGCATGGACTTTGCCGCGTTCTCACGCTCGGTGCTGTTGCCGCAGGGGCAGTTCGCCGAATTTCTGCAGGCCACCGCGGCCGAAAAGGACAAGGTCCTTAAAGGAGTCTTCGGGCTCGAGCGCATCGATCGCATGCGCCTGGTGGCGCGCGAGCGGGCGCTCTTGTCCAAGTTGGAAGCCGATCGGGCGACTGCAGAGCTCGGCGCAGCCGAGGCCGCCGCCGCCGAGTTGGTCGCGCTTGAGCCCGAACTGGTGCGGGCCAACCAGCGCGCGGCGGCGGTCGGAAAACTGCAGACGCGCGCCGGGCAGCTCGATCTCGATCGGCAGGCGGCGGCGAGCGAACTGGATAGGCTGGGCGCGGCGGAAACCGCATTGGCGCGCGCGGCCCAACGGCTGCGTCCCAAGGCCGAGATCGCGGCCCTGATTGACGGCGCGCAGGCCGCCGCCAGTCGGAACCGCGCCGCTGCCGACCACGTGGCGCAATCTCGCCGCGCGATGGAATCGAGCGAGGCCGGTCTGAAGATATTCCTGGCCGAGCACGGTGGCGAGGACGGCATCCGCGCTGCCCGCCGGGCCGTGGATGCCCTTATCGCCGGACGCGCCAAAGTCGCCGAGGCGAGCGGGGCACGCAACCGGGCCGAGAGTGCGCTGGAAAAGGCCCGGCGGGCGCAAACGGATTTGACCGAGCAACTGGAGGCCGCTTCCCGCCAGGCCGGCGAACGGGCCCGAAAACTCGAGCGCGCCCAGTCCCAGGAGCACACGGCCGGGGAACAGGTGCGGCTGCTGGAGCGGGCCGACATGGCCAAGACGCTGCGCGAGGCAATATCTGACGGAGACCAGTGCCCGGTCTGCGGCCACGTGATCGAGGATCTGCCGGCCGGACACGCCCATCCCGACCTGGAAACCGCGCGCGCCACGACGGCAGCGGCAGCCGCGGAGCGGCAGCGCGCGGCGGGCGCCCTGTCGAGGGCGCGTGAGCGCGCCGCCACGTTGGCCGGAGGCCTTGAGGCGGCCACGGCCGGGGTCGCGGCCGCGGCGCGTGAGCGGACTGCCGCCAGGCAAGGGCTCGAGAGCGTCGCGGACTCGCTGGCGCTGGCGGCAGAGGGCGCCGGCAAACGCTTGCGGGCCGAAGACCCGGAGGCGGCGCTGAGCGAATTGGAAATCCATTGGGGGCGGTTGCGCGGGCGGCGCGAGGGGAACGCGAGCAAATTCGCAGCCGCGGTCGAGGAAGAATCCGGGGTGCGGGCCGAGGGGCGGACGGCGCAGACGCAGGTAGCGGCGCTGGAAACCGAACTGAGCGGGATAGCCGGGCAGATGGGTGCGCTGGAGGAACCGGCGGCTGTACTCGATAGCGACGCCGCCGTCCTGGCCAAGCGGCTGCGCGAATTCGCCCGAGCCCGGAAAAGCGAGCTGGCGGGTCAGCGTTCGCGGGCCCAGGGGCACGCCGCCGAGTTGACCCGGCAGCGCCGCCGGCTGCTGGCCGAATGGGACGTGCCCGGCGACACCGATGTAAATCGGCTTGCAACCACCATCCTGGGCGAAGCCGCGACGCTTAGCGCGCGCGAGCGCGGGTTGGCTGAGTTGGCCCATAAAGTGCCCGCATTGATGCGACGCCGGCGGGACCGAGAACGTCGCCGGCGCCATCTTGAACGCCTGGCCGCGGACCTGCGCGACAGCAGGTTCCTAAAGCACATGCTCGCCGGCAAGCGGATCCAGCTGGCTGAACTGGGTGGGCTGCGGATCCGCGAGCTTACCGGCGGTCGCTTTGGGTTCTCGCCCGGCGACCGTTTCGAGGTCGTTGACTACGGCGCCGACGATCCGGAACTGCGCACCCGCAGCGCCGACACCCTTTCGGGGGGCGAGACGTTCCTGGCGTCGCTGAGCCTGGCGCTGGCGCTGGCCGATCTGGTGGCCGGGCAGGGCGGCCGATCGGGCAGTTTCTTCCTGGACGAGGGATTCGGCAGCCTGGATGCCGACCACCTGGCGGTGGCGATGGACGGCATTGAACGCCTGGCGGCCGAAACCGACGACCGCCTGGTAGTGGTCGTCTCGCATGTGCCGGGGGTGCAGGAGCGGGTCGAGGACCAGATCATCCTGGGCGCCTCAACCGGTACCGCCGGCGGGTCCGAGATCCTGGCCGGAGCCGACCCGGCCTAGACCGCCAGGGGGGTGATGGTGGCCAGCTGGACCGGCACCAGTTCGGCGTCGATATAGACCCCGTCGGCAAAGTACATGCCGGTGGGATGTACCTTGCCGGTGACGGTGACGGCGGAGAGTTGCGCCAGGGCCAGATACTCGGGTTCGTCCAGGACTCCGAACAACACCGGCTGAACGCGGTTTTCGGCATCAATGAGCTGCACTACCACGGCCTCGGGCCCGATCGGCACCAGATCGATGCGGCTGCCGGTCGGAGGACGTCGCAGGGTGCCGGGGATCACCTGGCCGGTAAGGGTGGTGTGCAGTTGGTAGCGATCCTGGCCCAGATCGTGCAGTTCCGTTACCGTCAGGGCGCCGTGCGGGCGCTCGGTGCAACCGCCCAGGATGAGCGCCAGGACCAGCGCCGCCAACAGCGGCGCGAGTAGGCGCCGGTCGCGCAGGGCGTTCCTCAAGCCTGGATGAAGGCGACCGCCAGCGCCTCGCGACCCACATGGGCGCCTATAGCCGGAGCCAGCGGTTCGGCGTCAAAGACGTTCCCCTTGACCACGACGCGGTCCAGGATCGCGGAGCGCAAAGATTCGAGCTGGCGCGGGTCGCCGGAGCTGATGAACCCGATGTCAGTGACCCCGTCGGGGGAGTTTTCGACCGCGAAATCAACCAGCATCGAAATGGCCCGCCGCATGCTGCGGGCGCGCGCTACCGGCTCCAGCTGCCCCTCGTGCAGCTGCAGGAGGGGTTTGAATCCAAGCATCGTGCCGATTAGCGCCCGGGCGTTGCCGATGCGTCCGCCGCGGCGCAGGTATTCCAGGGTTGGTACCGCCAGCGCCAGGCGAACTTTCTCGCGCAGCTCGTCGAGGCGGTCAAGGATCGTGTGCACGTCGCCACCCTCTTCCACCATCCGGGCCGCGGCCAGAACCAGCAACCCGGCGGCAGTGGCCGCGGTCTGGGAGTCAAGGACATGGATGTGGGCGTCGGGGAACTGACTGGCCGCCTGGGTGAACGAGGAGTAGGTGCCGCTGAGCTTGGCCGAGATGGTGATCCCCAGCACATCATCGCCGGCCTCCACGTGCGGGCGAATCGCTTCGGCAACCTCGATCGGCGTGGCCTGCGAGGTGGTGGGATGATCGGACTCGGATTCCAGCAGGTCGTAGAAGCTGTCCGAATCCAGGTCGATCTGGTCGAGATAGTCGGTGGTGCCAAAGAGCACGTGCTGGGGAACGATCGTGATGCCGTAGCGCTCGGCCTCCCCCGATGGGACCGAGCAGGTTGAGTCGGTAACTATTCGAATCGCCATCTATTGCCTCACCAACCACTCATGGGGTATCTACCGGTGTCTACCCGATCCGGAGCCGCGCCCGCAGTCCATCAATGAACGCCTGCGTGGTCGCGCATTCTATTGGCCGGATGGGCTCATTGGCGATCGCGGTGAACGGGTCCGATTGCCGTCGGCCAGTGCTGCAGCCGGCAGTAGGCCAGGCCGATAGCCGGAATCACGGCAAACAGCAGCGGCAGTGCCACATCGCCCGACTGGACCCCCAGCGCAATCGATGCGCTAAGGCCCAGGTCGGCCAATACGTTAAGCGCCAGCAGCGCCAGTACGATCCGCTGGGTTGACAGCGATGCGGCCGGCGCCAGCAGTCCTACCACCAATCCCACCGCGGCGATGGGATGCAGAGCGACCAGCACCGCGCGCGAGAAGATGTCGGCACCATCGGCGAAGCTTCCCACCAGCGCGGCGGCGCCGGACACCAGCACCTGCAGGCTGGCCAGGATCAGCATCGCGATCTTGAGCAGCCGCAGCCGCGTTCGCTTACTTAGCGTCATCGGGCGCGCCGCCCCTTTCGAAATTGCAACTCCGGGGACATTCTCTACCTGAAGGACCAGCGCCACCAGCAATGTCGCCGCCAAGACCCGGGTTTGCCGTCAAGGGACCGCCCGTGGCCGGTTTGCAATTTTTGACCCAAGCCCAGCGCGGCGCCGTGGCTCGGCTGCAGATGGCGGCTGAGGTTGTAGGGGATGGTTGTACTGAGAGGGTTCGATCCCCGAGCACTAACGCCGTCTCTCGGGATGCAGCGCTGATTTGGCCGCGCAAGTCCGAAAACGCGCCCGGCGCCTCGAACAAGCGGGCCGGGTTCGCGGTACCGGCAATCGAAGGGCACCGGTTGGCACCCAATCCAGCACCGTGCAAAGATGTCGCAACGGATTTGATGATACTCAGTATCATAAGTGATGCTTTCAGTCGAAACCCTCGCCGACGCAATCCTGGATGGCTTGGGATGTCGGGTAACCGAACCCAGGCGCCAGGTGGCGCGCCACATTGCCGGCAAGCCGGGCTCATTTCGGGCCGAGGCAATCAGCGAAGAACTTCCCAATATCGGCCGGGCCACCGTCTATCGCACCCTTAAGCTGCTGGCAGATGCCGGGATCCTGTGCAAAACGGCATTGCCCGATGGGTCGCCGCGCTACTCTTTCGATCACGCAAGCCACCACCACCACCTGATCTGCTCGTCGTGCGGTTCGGTCGAAGAGTTCCGAAACCATGCGCTGGAACAGTTGCTCGGCAAACTGGCCGGCGAAGTGTCGGGCAAGGTACTCGGGCACCGGGTTGAGTTTTACGTATCCTGCTTGAGTTGTGTACCCCACGCAGCGCCTCCTGGTAACCGGCCGGGGTTCTGACACCAAGGGTGACCCGCGTGACAGCGCGCATCAGGTTCGGCGCGCTCGCAACCGTGCTTGGGTTGACTGTGCTGGCAGGTTCCGGCTGCGGGGAGGTCGACGCGGTTAACGGGCGCCTGTCGGTGGTTGCCAGCATCTACCCGCTGGGCTATCTCACCGAGCGCGTGGGCGGAGACCTGGTGAGAGTCGAGGTGCTGATCGGTCCCGGGATTGAGGCGCACGGGTTCGAGCCGAAAAGCTCTGATCTGAGAAAAATCGCCGCCGCGGAGCTGGTGGTTATGAACGGGCTGGGACTTGAACCCTGGCTCGACCGGGCGCTTGTGGCGCTGGAGGACAACCGCGCGCGAATCGTGGTGGGGGCGGCAGATGAGCTTGAAGCCATCGCGGGGCTCGCCCACGACCACGCGGGCAAGGACGGCGACCATGAAGAGGAAGCTGGCGCCCACGCCGAGTCCGGCGACGGGGATGAATACGAAGATCACAGGGATGACCGCGCTGGGGGCCAGCAGGGCGCTGCGGAGCTCGATCCGCATGTCTGGCTGGACCCCTTGCTGGCGATCGTTCAAGTCGAGCGCATCCGCGATGCTCTGATTGAGGCCGATGCCGACAATGCCGGCGCCTACCAAGCCAACGCAGCTACGGTCAGCAATGAGTTGAGAGCATTGCAGGCCGAATTTGCTGACGGCCTGGCCGTTTGTCGGCACGACCACTTCGTAACCTCGCATGCAGCGTACGCTTACCTGGCGGATCGCTTTGGCGCTGAACAGATTCCCGTGGCCGGCCTATCGCCCGAAGCAGAACCCTCGCCTCGGCAACTGGCGGAGATCACCGATACAGTTACCGAATTGGGGCTGGAACATGTATTGGTGGAGCCGGTGCTAAGCGACCGCCTGGCCCAGGCCATAGCGCGCGAAAGCGACATCGAACTCCTTCCCATCCACGCCATTGGGAGCGTCACCGAGGATGAGCTCGCCACGTTCGGGGACTACTTTGGACTCATGCGAGATAACCTGGCCAGCCTCCGACTCGCCCTGGGGTGTTCATGACTGAAAGCACATCACCCAGCGTCGTCGAGTGGGAACACGTGAGCTTTGCTTATGGTTCGATACCTGCGATCGAAGATGTATCACTTTGCATCCATTACGGCGAGCTGGCGGCCATCCTGGGCCCCAACGGAAGCGGCAAAAGCACCCTGATAAAGCTGGCCCTGGGGCTGCTGCGACCGGATTCGGGACGCGTGCGGCTGTTCGGTCACCACTTAAGCGGCTTTCACGACTGGAATCGAGTGGGCTACATGCCGCAGGTCGTGGCCGGGGCTTGGCGGGACTTTCCCGCCACGGTTTCGGAGATCGTAGCGCACGGTGCCCACCGCGGTGTTTCGCCGTTCGGGCTGTTTCGCCGTTCCGAACGTGCTGACGTGATGGAGGCCTTGGCGGTCGCCGGGATGAAGGCTTTCCGATCGCGGCGGCTTTCCGAGCTCTCGGTCGGCCAACAGCAACGTGTGCTGTTGGCGCGGGCGCTGGTCCGCGATCCCGAGTTGTTGATCCTGGATGAACCGGCGGCCGGTGTGGATGTTTCCGGTGAAGAGCAGCTGTACGCCGTATTGCGTGATATCAACCGCGACCGCGGCATGGCTGTAATCATCGTTTCGCACGATATTGGCGCCATGCTGCGGGAGGCCAGCACGGTGGCGTGCCTGGATCGCCGGCTGGTCGTTCACGGCAATCCCCACAATCTCACGCTCGACGAACTCTCAACCCTCTACGGCGTTCCGGTGGACGTTCTGGTTCACGACGCACGCCACGAATTCAAAGGCGCACTCCACCAGCATCGATAGCAATGCCAGCCATCCTCCAATACGAATTCATGCTGCGCGCCCTTGCTGGCGGCGCTTTGGTTGGCGTCCTGGCGCCGGTGTTGGGCACGTTTATCGTCTTGCGGCGCTTCTCGCTAATTGCCGAGACCTTGGCACATGTCGCGTTGATGGGCGTGGCCATTGGGATGGCTACGAAGTTTCTGCCGTCGTTGGTGGCCCTGGTCGCCGCTTCGCTGGGGGCGGTCTTGGTCGAGCAATTGCGATTGCGCGGACGACTGCCGGGCGATGTGGCCATGGCGGTGGTGCTCTATGGAGCGTTGGCCTTCGCGGTCGTCGTCATCGGTATCGCCGGCGGATTCAACATAGATCTCTTCTCGTTCCTGTTCGGATCGATCCTGAGCGTGTCCCCTCTGGATTTGTGGCTCCTGGCCGCACTCGCCTTGGTTGTCGTGCTGTTCGTCGGCGTGTTTTTTCTTGACTTGTCGCAGATCGCCTTCGATGACGAATTGGCCCGGGTCAGCGGGGTTCGGACAGACCTGCTCAACCTCGGGTTGGCGGTACTGACCGGAGCCACGATCACGCTGTCCATGAGGGTCGTCGGCGTCCTCCTGATCGGCGCGATGCTGGTCATTCCGGTACTGGTGGGCCTGCGGCTGGCCCGTGGATTGCGGGCGGCGATGGCAACTGCCGTGGTCGCCGGCATGCTCAGCGCCATTGCCGGGCTCACGATTGCGTTCTACGGCGACGTGTCAGCGGGCGGCGCAATCGTGCTGACGGCGCTGCTGCTCTTGGTCCTGGCGCGCCTCTGGGTCGGGTTGCGCCGTTGGCGACTGCGCCGGCAAACCTAGGATCAGCGCCGGCGCCCAAGTGGGACCGGTGCAACCGGCGGGTACCGACTTGGTCGGGCACTTCAAACCCCCAATCGCCCGGCCGGCCCAAGCAAGGCCGGGGAGGGCCCGCCCTGGGCAATTGCGGGTGTCCCCCTGGGTGATGGAAAGCCCCGGTTTCAGAGGTCGGAGCAATTGCCAGGACTCGTCGCCGCAGCGGGTGAGCCGGGTGGGATTCGAACCCACGACCAACGGATTAAAAGTCCGCTGCTCTACCAGCTGAGCTACCGGCCCGGACGCTTAGCGCCGGCGCAACCGGTTCTGCCGTCCAAGCGTTATTTTGCGGCACCCCGCCGCGGGCGGCTACTCGGGCGGCTCGGCGGGAGCTTCCGCGACTTCGATCGATTCTTCGGACACCGCCAGCCCGAAGACTTCCTCGCCGTCGTTGAGGCGCTGCACGATCAGCCCCTGGGCATAGCGGCTCTGGGTGCGCAGCTGGCCCAGCGACTGGCGGATCATCTGACCGGAATTTGAAAGCAGGAACATCTGTGCCTCGGGGTCGCCGAACACCTGCGCGGCCACAACATGGCCGGTCTTGCGGCGCAGGTTGATGGCTTTTAAACCCTTGCCGCCGCGTCCCTGCGGGCGGAACTCGCCGATCTCCATCTTCTTGCCGTAGCCGCCCGAGGTGATCACGACAACGTACTCGTCATCAGATGTCAGGTCCATGCCGACCACGGCGTCGTCGTCGGAGAGGCGGATCCCGTAGACGCCGCCGCTGGTGCGTCCGCTGATGCGGACGTCGTCCTCGTGGAAGTGGATCGCCATGCCGTTGCGGGTCAGGAACATGACCCGGTTGTCTCCGTCCGAGGTGTTCACCCAGCGCAGCTCGTCGCCCGTTTCCAGGCGCATCGCCAGCAAGCCGTTGGAGCGCACGGTGGCGTAGCGGGCCAGAGCGGTGCGCTTGACGTAGCCGCGCACGGTGCCAAAGACCAGATTGAAGTGTTCCTCGAAGTTGCGGATCGCGATCGGAGCGGTGATGCGCTCGCCGCTTTCCAGGTTGAGGGTGTTAATCAGCGCGTAGCCGCGCGCCTCACGTGACATCTGCGGGATGTCGAAACCACGCAGCTTGAAAACCCGCCCGCGGTTGGTGAACAACAGCAGATGGGCGTGGGTGTTGGTCAGGATCAGATGGTCGATGCCGTCCTCGTCGCGGTTGACCGCCACCCCGCGCACACCCTTGCCGCCACGCCCCTGCGATTTGAAGACATGGCTGGGCAGGCGCTTGGCGTAACCGCGCTTGGAGATGGTTATCACCGCTTCTTCGTCCGGGATCAGGTCTTCCTCGGAGAGCGACCCGTGGAGCCGGTCGCTGATGCGGGTGCGACGCGGGGTGCCAAAGCGCGATTTGAGGTCCTGGATCTCCTCCTTGACCACCGCCAGGACCTTGTTGCGATCGCCGAGCAGTTCGATCAGCTCGCGGATGCGTTCCTGGATTTCGGCCAGCTCATCGCGCAGTTTCTGGGTCTCCAACGCCACCAGCCGCCGCAGCTGCATGTCCAGGACCGCGTTGGCCTGGATACGGGTGAGCGCGAAGGCCTCCATCAACTGGTCGCGGGCATCGTCGGTGGTGGGCGCCTTGCGGATCAGCTCGACCACCGCATCGATACTGTCGAGCGCGGTCAGGAAGCCCTCGAGCACGTGTTCGCGGGCGCGCGCCCGTTCCAGATCGAAACGCGCCCGGCGCTCGACCACGTCCACCCGGTGGCCGATGAAGTGCTTGAGGACGTCGCGCATTCCCAGCGTCTCCGGCTGGCCGTCGACCAGGCAGACCGCATTGACCCCGAAGGTCGATTGCAGGGCGGTGTGCTTTAGCAGCTGGTTGCGGGTCTTTTCGGAGTGGGCGTTGCGCTTGAGGATGATCACGATCCGCATCCCGTTGCGATCCGACTCGTCGCGGATGTCGGCGATGTCCTCGATCACCTTGGCCTGGGCCAGATTGGCGATCTTGCTGATAAGGCGCGCCTTCTTGACCATGTAGGGGAGCTCGGAGACGATGAGCGTCTCGCGGCCGTTGGCGGCGGTTTCGGTGACCATGTGGGCACGCATCAGGATGCTGCCGCGGCCCGAAGCGAAGGCGGTCGCGATGTTCTCCCGACCGATGATCCCGCCGGTCGGAAAATCCGGCCCGGGCATGATCTGGATCAGCTCGTCGATGGTCAGGGCGGGGTTGTCGACCATTGCGCAGACGGCGTCGGCGACCTCGCCGAGGTTGTGGGGCGGCATCTTGGTGGCCAGGCCGACCGCAATCCCGGCCGCGCCATTGACGGCCAGGTTGGGGAACCGCCCCGGCAGCACCGACGGCATCTCGGTGGTGGTGTCGAAGTTCTCGACGAAGTCGACCGTGTCGCGCCCGATGTCCTCCAGCATCGCCTCGGAGACGCCGTTGAGGCGCGCTTCGGTGTAACGCATCGCCGCCGCCGGGTCGTCGTCGATAGAGCCGAAGTTGCCCTGCCCGTCAACCAGCGGGACCCGCATTGCAAAGTCCTGGGCCATGTGCACCAGGGCGTCGTAGATGGCCCCGTCCCCGTGCGGGTGGAACTTACCCATCGTGTCGCCGACGATGCGGGCACTCTTGCGGTGCTGGCTGCCGGCGCGGGCGCCGAGCTCGAGCATCGAGAAAAGGATCCGCCGTTGGACCGGCTTTAGCCCATCGCGCACGTCGGGCAGCGCCCGCGACACGATCGTGCTCATGGCGTAGTCGAGGTAGGCCGCGCCGATCTCGCGCTCGAAGACGACGTCTTCGGTGCGGCCGATGCCGTCGTGCTCGCCGGAGTCGTTCATCTGTCCATCACTCGATCTCGCCGGATTCGCCGGCGCGATAGTCGCCGCTGCGCCCGCCGGTCTTCTCCAGCAGCCGGATGTCCTGAATCCGGATCGCGCGGTCGAGCGCCTTGCACATGTCGTAAACGGTCAACGCCGCCGTGCTGACGGCGGTTAGCGCTTCCATCTCCACCCCGGTGGCGGCGAACGCGCGCACGCGGGCCCGGATCAGGATCCGGCGCTGCTCCGGCTCCGGTTCCAGTCGCACGTCGACCTGGCTCAGCGGCAGCGGATGGCAGAGCGGAATCAGATCGGCGGTGCGCTTGGCCGCCATTACTCCGGCCAGTTCGGCGGTGGCGAGGACATTGCCCTTGCCCGCGCCCGAGTCCAGCACGGCGGCGAATGCGGACGCGTTCATCGATACTCGGCCCTCGGCCAGCGCATGGCGCTGGGTCGCTGGCTTGCCGGAAACGTCGACCATCCGCGGACGGCCGGACTGGTCAAGGTGTGAGAGCGGCTGTTGCGGCGCGGAGATCAATGCGTTGAGGGTGCCTTTCCGGGTACCCAATTATAGGAAATTTGCTCTTCGTGTTTGGGGCTCGTATGGTATTTCCGGACCGGACCGGCGCCACGCTAACCTTTGGCAACTCCCACCCGTTCTGGTAGATGTGATGTCTGGTTCCGCCAGCCGGGGCCCGGGTATCGCCGCGTATGCGGCGACCATGGCCGCCTTCTTTCTGATCCTGTTTGCGGTCCACGGCGCCATCGGCGACGCGCTGCCGACCGCCCTGCAGGATCTGGTCGACTCGCTGCCGGTGCCGCTGCCGGGCATTTAGGCCGGCCCCGGATGGCGCCTGCCGACCGCCGACCCTGGCAGCTGCGCTCGCACTCGCCGCGCGGTTCTTCGCCCAAGCGGGGCGGTGGCGACCAACGCCGGCGCCGGCGTTCACCGCTGGCCATGTATGGGCTGGATCTGACGCGGCGCGCCGGCGCCGGCGGACTGGACCGCGTCATCGGACGCGGCGCCGAGACCCGCCGGGTCCAAGAAATCCTGCTGCGGCGCAACAAGAACAACCCCCTGCTGGTCGGCGACGCCGGGGTGGGCAAGACCGCCATCGTGGAGGGACTGGCGCAACGGATTGTTGCCGGCCGGGTCCCGCCGCAGCTCCTCGAGCAGCGCCTGATCACCCTGGACCTGGCGGCCATGATCGCCGGGGCGCGTTACCGCGGCGAATTCGAGCAGCGGGTCAAGCTGCTGCTCAAGGAAGTTACCCAGGCCAAGGATGTGATCCTGTTCATCGACGAGATCCACTCGATCCTGGGCGCGGGCGGAGCCAGCGGGACGCTGGACGCCGCCGGGTTGCTGAAACCGGCCTTGGCGCGTGGCCAGATCCGCGTGATCGGGGCCACCACCTGGCGTGAGTACCGGCGCTTCTTTGTGCGTGACGCCACCCTGCAGCGGCGTTTCCAGATGGTGGCGGTGGAGGAACCCGACCCGACCGAGGCCAGGGCGGTCCTGGACGGGCTGCGCGAGACCTACGAGGAATTCCACGGCCTGCCTATTTCGGACGCCGCGATCGAGGCCGCCGTCCGGCTCTCGGACCGCTATATTCCCGACCGCAAATTGCCGGATAAGGCCATCGATCTGATCGACGAAGCGCTGGCGCGGCGCAAAGCCAACCGCCTGATGCCGCCGGACGAGATCAAGCTTATGCGCCGCGAGCTGACCCGCTTCCGCGAGCGCCGCGCCGAGCTGGCGGTCGAAGGCGACCAGACCGATTTGCTGGCCGAATTTGCGGCCGAATCGCGCCTGCGCGAAAAGCTGATCGTGGCCCGCCGGCGCTGGTACCGGCGGCTGCAGCAGAGCGCGACCGCGATCGATGAGAAAGCGGTGGCCGAGGTCGTCGCCGGCTCCACCGGAATCAATCTGGCCGACCTGACCGCCACCGAGTCGGGCCGCTACCTGCAACTGGAGACGCGCCTGCGCCGCGCCCTAGTGGGCCAGGAGCAGGCGACCCGCGAAATTGCCAATACGCTCAAGCGCGCCGCCGCCGGATTGAAGGCGCGCGAGCGCCCGATCGGAGTGCTGCTATTGGCCGGCCCCACGGGGGTCGGCAAGAGCGAGCTGGCCGAACTACTGGCCGAATTCGTCTCCGGCAGCCGCGACAAGCTGGTGCGGATCGACATGTCGGAGCTGAGCGAACCGTTCTCGGTTTCGCGTCTCATCGGGGCGCCGCCGGGCTATGTCGGTTACGACGAGTCCGGCCGCCTGACCGAGGCGGTGCGGCGCGAACCGTATTGCGTGGTCCTGTTCGACGAAATCGAAAAGGCCCATCCGCAGGTGCTCTCGCTGCTGCTGCAGATCATGGATAGCGGTGCGCTCACCGACGCCTCCGGGCGCAAGGCCGACTTCCGCCACAGCATCGTGCTACTGTCCACCACCGCCGGTAGCCGCGCCGGATCGTCGGTCGGATTCGCCGGACCGGGCCGCGTGCCCAGGCCCGAACTTGACCCGGACCGCCTGGCCGGCGCCCTGCGGCGCCGGCTGCCGCCGGAGTTTGTGAACCGGATCGATCGGATCGTGCCCTTCCGCGACCTGGCCGAGGAGGACTTTCGCGAGATAGCGCGCCGGCTGCTGGCGGCCATGGCGCGACGCGCCGCCGCCAGCGGTACCGAGGTCGAGTTCTCGTCGGCGGTGCTCGATGAGCTGATCGAGCGTGCACTGGCGGTCGGGGCTGGGGCGCGCCCGCTGCGGTCGGCGGTTGAACACGAAATCGAGGAGCAGCTGGCGGCGGCCCTGATCGCGGCCGGCGAGGACGGCCCGCGCGGCTTCGAGGTGGGTTACGCTGACGGACGCTTTACGGTCGCCGAATCCGCGCCGGAACCGGTTTGACACTTTTGGCGCCGCGGCCGCGGCTAACCTATTTGCTATGTTTATCGGTCTGGGGTGTGGCGGAAGAGTCAGGTAAGGCGAGGGTTTGAAACTTTTGGGCCGGGGATCCAGTAAGGGTCCCGCCCTGTGGGTCGAATGCGGCGGCTGCAAGCGCATGCTGCATCGACGCCGCGAATTCGAGCAGAACCTGCACGTGTGCCCGCGCTGCAACTGGCACGGCCGGATCGGCGTCTTCGAACGCCTTGATATGCTCCTGGACGAGGGCGCCGAGTTCGCCCAGGTCGGCCAGGATTTGGTGACCGGTGATCCGCTGAAATTTCAGCGCGGCGAGCTAAGCTACGGCGATCACCTGGCCCGCTACCGCGAGCGCACCGGCCTCTCCGAGGCCGCCATTGCCGGAAGCGGTCTGATCGGCGGGCGGGCGCTGGCGCTGGCGCTGATCGACTTCCGCTTCCTCGGGGCCTCGATGGGGACGGTTGTGGGCGAGAAGGTAACCCTGGCCATCGAGTTGGCCGAATCCGAGCAGATCCCGCTGCTGATCGTCTCCTGCTCGGGTGGGGCGCGCATGCAGGAAGGCATGCTCTCGCTGATGCAGATGGCCAAGACCGCGGCGGCGCTGGAGCGATTTGGTCGCGGCGGCGGACTCTACATCTCATTGATGACCGACCCGACCCTGGCCGGGGTCACGGCCAGCTTCGCCTCGCTGGCCGACGTGATCATTGCCGAACCGGGCGCGACGGTCGGGTTCACCGGCCGGCGCCTGATCGAGCAGATTGCCAAGCAGAAGCTGCCGGCCGACGCCCAGAGCGCCGAATTTATGCAGAAACGCGGCATGATCGACCTGGTCATCCCGCGGCGCGCGTTGCGATCCAACATCATCGACCTGCTGGCGCTGCTCGCGCCCCGCCCCACCGCCGTTAAGACGCTGACGTGAAGATCCTTGAATTCGAGCTGGGGCTCTCGCAGCTGCGCGCCGAGCTGGACGAGCTGCAGCGCGACGGCGATCAGTCGCCGGGCCGGATCGAGCGGCTGCGGCGCCGCCTGCAGAGCGAGACCAACGCGGTCTTTGCCGGCCTGACCGACTGGGACCGGGTCCAGCTGGCACGCCATTCCGACCGACCGCACACCCTCGATTACGCCAATTGGAGCTTCTCCGGATTCGTCGAACTGCACGGCGACCGCAATTTCGGCGACGACCCGGCGATCGTCGGCGGACCGGCACGGCTGGGCGAACGTCCGGTCATGCTCATCGGTCACCAGAAGGGTTCGGACGCGCGCGATAACCTGGCCCGCAATTTCGGCATGGCCAGCCCGGAGGGTTTCCGCAAGGCGCGCCGGCTGATGCTGCTGGCCGAGAAGTTCGCGCTGCCGGTCGTCACCCTGCTCGACATCCCTGGTGCCAGCCCGGTACTGGAGGCCGAAGAGCGCGGCCAGGCCTGGGCGATCGCCGAAAACCTCCTGACCATGGCCGGTTTAAGAACCCCGATCCTGACGGTTGTAATCGGCGAAGGCGGGTCGGGCGGGGCCCTGGCCCTGGGCATGGGCGACCGGGTGCTGATGCAGGAGAACACCGTCTATTCGGTGGCCTCGCCGGAGGGTGCCGCCAGCATCGTCTGGCGCGACTACAAATACGCCGAGACCGCTGCCGCGGCGCTAAAGCTCACCCCGCCGCACCTGCGGCGACTGGGAGTCATCGACGGGGTCGTCCCCGAGCCGCCCGGTGGGGCCCATACTGACGGCCCCGAGGCCGCCCGGCTGCTGCGCGAGTCGCTCAACCCGCGGCTGGCGGAGCTGACCGCGATCCCGGTTCCGCAACTTCTGGAAGAACGCCATGCCAAGTACCGCGGCATGGGCGCCGAGCACATGGGCCGCGATCCCGCGGCGGCAAAAGCCGAGGACGCCTGAGAGGCCCGCTCCGGGGTCCTACAAGAAGTCCTCGATCACGTCCAGCAGTTGGGCGGTCAGCTTGCGGTTGGTCCCGACCGCTTCAGCGAGCGGGAAGTCGACGATGGTCTGGTTAACCAGGGCCGGCATGAACCCCCAGCGACGACGTTCGATCAGCGCTACCGCGCCGCGCCCCAGGCGCGTTCCCAGGACCCGGTCGTAGGGGCTGACGGTCCCGCCGCGCTGGGTGTGCCCGAGCACGACTGCGCGCGTCGAATAGGGGGTGCCCTCGGAGATCGCGGCCGCCAGGCGCGCCGCCAGCTGGCGCGTCGCCAGGAGGGCATGGCCGAACTGGTCGCGCGCGTCGGCCTGGGCTCCGGTGTCGCCCAGGCCCTTGATCTGGGCCCCCTCGGAGACGATCACCAGCGCATACTGCTGGCCCTGGGCGTGACGCCGTCGCAGCGCCGCAGTCACATCGGCAACGTCGGTCTCGGTCTCGGGCAGCAGGACGTAGTCGGCACCGGCGGCGATGCCGGCGTAGGCGGCGACCCAGCCGGCGTCGCGGCCCATGGTTTCGACCACGATCGCGCGGCGATGCGAACGAGCGGTGGTGCGGAGGCTGTCGACGGCCTCGGTTACGCGCCCGATCGCGGTGTGGAACCCGATGCAGTAATTGGTTCCGGTCACGTCGTTATCCATCGTCTTGGGCGCGCCAACCACGGGGTAGCCGTCGGCGGCCAGCTGGGCCGCCACCGAGAGCGTGTCGTCGCCGCCGATGGCTACCAGGGCGTCGATTCCGCCTGGACCGAATAGCTGCGTCACCCGCGCGTAGGTTTCAGCGTCGCGGCGCGGGTCGGTGCGCGAGGTTCCGAGCATCGTGCCGCCCTGATAGATGATCTCGGCCACGTCGCTCTTGTCCAGCTCGCGCCAGTCGTCGTTGACCGCCCCGGCCCAGCCGTTCTGGTAGCCGCGCACGATCCAGCCGCGCCGGCCGGCCTGCAGCACGACCGCGCGGATTGCGGCGTTGAGACCGCAGCAGTCGCCCCCACCGGTCAATAAGCCGATGGTGCTTGGCGGGCGTTCATCCATGGTGCGGTCAAACTTTCTGGTGGAACTGCCAATAAACGTTCAGTAACCAACTATGAACAAAACGGGCAACCGGGCCCGCAATGGATTGGAGACCATCGTTCTGCCGCTGCCGGGCGGCAGCGGTCTCGGAGGTCTGCGCATCCTGCACGTCTCCGACGTGCATGCCCGCGGGCGGGCCGGCGGCGCGCTCCGAATGCTGCGGGCCCTGGAGGGAGTTGAATGCGACCTGGTGTGCCTTACCGGCGATATCGCCGAACGCGCCGGCGCGCTGGCGGCGGTCGGGCAAGCGCTGCTGCGGCTTTCCCCGCGGCTGGGCATATTTGCCTGCCCCGGCAACCATGACCGCCAACTGCCGCCAGGGGTGTTCGAGCACGGCCTGGAGCGCTGCGGGGTGGTGCTGCTGTCGAACCGGGCGCTACGGCTGCGGCTTGACTCGATCGAATTCAACCTGGTCGGAACCGATGACCCGCACCGCCAGCGCCACGACATCGGCAAGTCCTTCGCCGAGGTCGATGAGCGATTGGGGGTCCTGCTGCTGACGCACTCGCCCGACGGCGTGTTCGACCTTGGCCGGCGGCGCTGCGACCTGGCCTTGAGCGGCCACACCCACGGCGGCCAGATCTGCCCGCCGCTGCTGCCGGTGCCCACCAACACCCGCCACCGCCTGCCGGCGGCGGCCGGCGTGATGTTGCTTGACGGGCGCCTCTGTCACGTCAGTCCCGGGCTGGGCTGGTCGGGAGTACCGTGGCGCTGGCGCTGCCCGGCGCGCACGCACCTGCTGGAGTTGATCGAGGACCCGCCGTGAACCGATCCTGCGGCCAGTTGCGGCCGATGGGAATCGAGACCGAGTACGGGATGATCTGCCTGGGCTTTGAAGCCCCGGTGGACTTTGCGTTCGAAGCATCGACCCTGGTCCGCGTGGCCCCAATCGAGCCGGTTTTCAGGGGTTGGGACTATTCCGGCGAGGACGGCCGCCTGGACCTCTTCGGCCGCCGTCACCGCCTGGCCCGCGACCCGCGCGACCTGGCCGCTAACCGCCACCGCAGCGCCGCGCTCTCGCGGGCGCAGCTGATCGCCGACACGGTCTTGCCCAACGGGGCCCGTTACTACAACGACCACAACCACCCCGAGTACTGCACCGATGTATCGCGGTCGGTGTTTGAACTGGTCCGCCAGGATGCCGCCGGTGAGGAACTGCTGCTCGCCTGCCAGCGGTCCCGCAACGCCGCCGGCCTGGAGGGAGAGGTGCTGGTGGTCAAGAACAACACCGACTACCACGGTCGCTCCTACGGGACGCATGAGAACTACCTGGTCAAGCGCAGCCTCGACCTTCCCTTTCTCATTGGCCAGTTGGTCCCGTTCCTGGTTGCCCGCATCGCCTTAACCGGGGCCGGCAAAGTCGGCAGCGAGGGCGAGCACCACGATCCGGCGGTGGACCTGCAGATCTCGCAGCGGGCCGATTTCTTCGCCCGCATCAGCGGCATCAACACCACCACCGACCGCCCGATCTTCAACACCCGCGACGAACCGCACAGCCGGCGCGAGCGCTTCCGGCGCTTGCACGTGATCTGCGGCGACGCCAACCGCTCGCAGTACCAGACCGCGCTCAAAGCCGGATTGACGGCGCTGGTGCTGGATCGGATCGAGGAAGGGCACGACTTCGGAATCAGCTTCAGCGATCCGGTGCGGGCGATGCGCGCCTACTCGCGCGACCCCTACCTAGCGGCGCTGGCGGAAACTTCGCGCGGTCGCCTGGCGTTGCTGGATGTGCTCGAGATATACCTGGATGCGGTCGCCGACGGCGGACCCGAATCTTCCGAGCGCGCCTGGATCTTGGGCCAGGGACGCGAGCTGCTCGATCTGCTGCGCCGTGACCGCGCGGCCGCCGCCGACCGCCTGGACTGGTGCGCCAAAGCCGAACTGCTTTCCTCGCTCGCCGGCAGCGGACCGCCGCTTACGGCCCCCGAACGGCAGCGCCTCGATCTTGCCTACCATTACCTTGATCCGCGTTACTCGGTTTACCGGCAACTGGTCGAGCAGGGGCGGATGCGGCAGCTTTCGACCGCCGAAGAAGCCGCAGCGGCCCTGCGGCAGGCGCCGCAGGATACCCGGGCGCGACTGCGCGGCGTGCTGGTCAGGCGATTCGCCGGGCAGATAGAGGCCATCGAATGGGACTCGGTTCAGATCCGCGTCGGCGGGCAGGGGTTTCTTGTCGACCTGGGATCGGTTTATTCGCCGGCGATCAGCCAATTGGCGGCGGCGGCCGAATGCGCCGCCGGCACCGCAGAGCTGGCCCGGGCCCTGGTCGGCTCCCCGTTAACCCGGGTCGTAGACGACTAAGCCGTTGGCTAGCGGCCGCCGCAATACCTCGCCGCGGCCCGCTAGCGTTTGCTCACGACCTCACGACCCGGGATCGTCGGGCAACGGTCCGATCTCGGAAGGCGGCGATTGCCGCCGCCGCCGCGCTGCTGGTACTTGGGTGGGCCAGGCGGCGCCGACGTGGCCGGGGTGTAGAGCGAGCGCCGGTTGAAAATGCGGCCCTGGCAGTCGCGGGAGCGAGCCCGCGCGGGAGGGGCCTTTTTGGCATCCGCCGCGGAGGCCGAATACGTGTAAGCTGATGATTCCAAATCGCCCGTGAGCACATCAATCT
Organism: Chloroflexota bacterium; assembly: GCA_965217845.1. Taxonomy (GTDB): domain Bacteria; phylum Chloroflexota; class UBA11872; order UBA11872; family VXNJ01; genus VXNJ01. The sequence continues at coordinate 403,930 of OZ244573.1, read as the reverse complement.
CGATAATCGCGGCAGCGTGGGTTTAACCGGGCTGATTTGAGAGGCGGGATGCAAATGCGAGCGGATCAAATCAATGCCGGCCGCGGCGGGGTCCGTCTGGAGACCGAGGCGCCGGCCAAACCGGACACTGAAACCGAGACCGATCCGGCCGAGGCGCCGGGCGAGGACAAGGAAGAGGAGCTCGGCGAGCGGGTAAGGCGGATCATCCGCGAAATCCCCGATCCGACGCCGCAACCGGGCGGGCAGTAAGCGGCGATGCAGGACGCGCTTTTCGGAACCGAGATTGAATTCGGCGTAACCGGCGCGGTTGAGGCGCCGCTGGCGGCGGCGATGGTCAAGGCCGAGATCTTCGACGGCTACCGTTACGGGGTAGTCGACCCGGCCCCGCGCGAGTGGGGCGAGGCGCCGGCCAACGGAGGTTTTCTCTTCAACGGCGGCCGGCTGTTGATCGACTCCGGACACCTCGAATACGCCACCCCCGAATGCCGCAGCCTGGCCTCGCTGGTAGCCCACGAACTGGCGGTCGAGCAGATCCTGGCCGAGGTGGTCGAGCGGCTGGGCCAAGCCGAGAGCATTTACTTCGTCAAGAGCAACACCGACTACTGCGGCAACACCTTCGGCTATCACGAGAGCTACTCGATGCGGCGGCGGCCCGGCGACGATCTGGTCATCGCCGGCCTGATGCCGTTCCTGGTGACCCGCCAGATCTTCGCCGGGGCCGGAATGGTGATGTTCGACGGGCGCCGCGAAGTGGCCAGGTACCTGGTCTCGCAACGCGCCCAGTTCGCCGACGTGGAGATTTCGCGGCGGGTCCGCTACGGCGGACGCCCGATCATCAATCTGCGCGATGAACCGTTGGGCTCTAGGGCGCGCTTGCACGTGATCATCGGCGATTCCAACCGCTCCGAATACGCCACCGCTTTAAAGATCGGCACCGCCGCGCTGGTGACCCAGCTGCTCGATGGCGGCTGGAGCCAACCGCTGAGCCTGAGCACGCCGGTGCGCGATTTGCGCCAGATAGCGGCCAACACCGAGGGCGGTTGGACCGTCCAGGATGAGCGCTACGGTTCGGTGGCCGCGGTGGACGTGCAGCGGTTCTACCTGCACGAGGCCGCCCACCGCTTCGCCGGGCGCGACGCCGATACCGACTGGACCCTGGAGAACTGGACCCAGGTCCTCGACCAGCTCGAGAAGGACCCCGAGGAATTGAACGGCAAGTTGGATTGGGTGACCAAGCGCGGGGTGCTGCGCGAATTCGCCGAATCCAGCGGGTCCGGCTGGCGTGACCGGGACCTGCTCAAGGTCGATCAGGCCTATCACATCGTGGGTGACGAGCAGAGCGTGTTTGCGGCCCTGCGTGAGCGCTCCGAGATGGGGTTTCTGCTGCCGGCGCCGGTAGCCAAGCGCGCGATCTCTTCGCCGCCTGCCGATACCCGCGCCTTCGCCCGTGCCCAGGCACTAAGGGCCCTGGCCGAGGCCGGGGCCGCCGAGCACGTGAACTGGCAGCGGCTGCGCCACGGCCTCTCCGACTATGCCCTCTGGGAGGGGCGGCTGTACCGGGTGTACTCCTATATAGACGGGTGGCAGGAGATCGATGCCTCCGGGGCCTGGGACGTGGTCCCCTACGTATTGGACTGGGAGTCCGTCGCCGTAAACGGGGTGGTGCTGCAGATCAGCGACCCGTTCGAGCGCTACGCCGAAGAATCGGCCGCGTTTTCCGGCCAGGTCAAGGAGCTGCTCGAGGCGACCGCCTACGACGAGGACGATTACGAAGGCGACGACGAGGAACCGGCGAGCGACCAGTGAGGCGGGCGTTGGGAGCGCTGTGGGAGTGGGGCGGCTACGCCGTCCGCGCGGCCGGTTGGAAGATTCGCACCGGCCGGATCGAACTCTCCCTGGCCGAGCTCGATTTGTTCAAGCGCCTCTCCCCGCAAATGCGCCGCCGACTGGCCCGAGAGAGCCGACTGCTGATCGCCGCGCCCGGAACGGTTATCACCGAACCGGGCCGGGACGATCGCAACCTCTACGTGGTAGCCACCGGCCAGATCCGGCTCGCGGTTCCCTCGCACCCCGACGAGGGCCAGCGGCGCGGCTGGCTGGTCGGCGAACGCGCCGCATTCGGGAATTTTGAACGCACCCTCGGACTGGGGGAGATGATCCACGCGGAGGCCGAGGAACACAGCGAGCTGCTCGTCTTCGACCTGGCCGGCCTGCTGGGCGAGGCGGTCGAGCCCTCGGATCTGACCGCGGCCCTGAGCGATTCCTACTTGCAAACCGTGTTTGCGGCCTACCTACGCAGGGTCCCCTATCTGGCGCAACTTCACGATGAGCAGATCGAATCGCTGGCGGCGCGCTTTCGCTGGCGGCAGCACCGGGCCGGTGCAACCCTCTGCCGCCAGGGCGACTATGGGACCGATTTCTACTTCATCCGTAACGGCCGGGCACTGCTGCAGGTCTCGCACTTCGACCGCCGCCGCGACCGCCGCCGGACGCGCTTCCATGAACTCGGCGAGGGCGATCACTTCGGCGAACTGGCGCTGCTCGGGCAGACCGCGCGGCCGGCCTCGGTGCGGGCGGTCACGGCACTCTCGACGCTGACGATTAAACGCGAGTCGCTGCTGGACTTCTATGACGATTTCCCCGCCGCGCGGGCCGGAATGGAGGAGGGCATGCTGGCCTACGTGTCCTCGCGGGCGTGGCTGGAGAAGCAGGATCTGCCGGTCGAGTCGAAGCCGAGCATCAACTGGTTGCACCCGGCCTCCGCCAGCTCCAAGGTCGGCTGGCTCAAACGCACCAACGAGGATTCCGCCGCCGGGACGGTTTCCTAGACGGCTAGCCGACCACCCCGGCGGTCAGGCCCAGGAGTTGTCTGAGCAGCGGGCTGGAAGGGATCTCTAGCGACCATTCGCGGCCGGTGCTCAAGAACCCTGGCAGTGGCAGGATACCGAAGCGCTCGACTGCCAGGGTCAGGTGCAGAGCCTGATCGCGGGCCAGGACCGTGGCCTGGCCGGCGAAGGGGACATTGAGGTACCCGCGCAGTTCGCCTTCGACTGTGATCATCGTTCTGTCGATCCGCGCGCGCGCCCATTCCAATTGCGGCGCGGCGCGGCCGGAGGCGGCCACGAAGTGATTGAAAGCAACCGCCGAGACACCGATATCGCGCCCTCCGTCCGCACCCTCCACGACCGTCGAGGCTTCCAGGACGCTGGCAAAAGACGGTTCCACCGCGGGTGGAGCGCTGGTCATCCGGCCGGCGCTTTCGCCCGAAACCCCGGCCAGCAACGGCAGCGGCAGCAGGCCGACAACCGCCCCCAGGTAAGCAGAGTAAAGGACGGCCAAAAGCAGCGCCGCGGCCGCTCCCAACAGCGCCGCCCGCGGCAATGCCGCGATCATGGCAGCTCCGGTGCTGCGGGGAAATTCGCGGTGCGGTTATGGGGGCCCGGCATTGTCAATAATGGGCGACATCAGCGCCCCGCAGGTGGCCGATTGGCGCCGCGTTGAGGATCGAAAGAACGTCCATGGAATACCGCAATCTCGGCGCTTCCGACCTGAAGGTCTCGGTAGTTGGCTTCGGCGGCGCCCCGCTGAGCGGCGGGCTTTACGGCGAGGTCGACGACGGCGCTGGCCAGGCGGCGATCCGGCGCGCCTTCGAGCTGGGGGTGAATTGCTTTGACAACGCCACCATATATGGCGAAGGGCACTCCGAACGGTTGATGGGAATAGCGATCAAGCCATTCCGCGACCAGATCGTGCTGGTGAACAAGTGCGGGGTTGCACGCGGCCCGGATGGAGGTTGGCCGGTCCGCAACGGCACCCGAGCAAGCGTCATCGAGTCCTGCGAGCGGAGCCTTAAGAACCTGCAGACCGACTACTTCGACCTGCTGCTGATCCACTGGCCCGACTTCTACACCCCCTTCGAGGAGACCATGGGAGCCTTGGAATCGCTCCACCGGGCCGGCAAGATCCGCTACGCGGGGGTCTCAAACTTCATGCCCGCGATGCTGGCGGAGTGCAGGCGGCACTTTGACATCGTGGCCAACCAGATGGGTTATTCGATGCTGGACCGGCGCATCGAACGCGACGTGATGCCCTGGTGCGAGCAGAACGGGATCGGGATCATGAGCTATGGTTCGCTGGCCCACGGCCTGCTCTCGGGTGCCATGTCGGCCGATCACCAGTTCGATCCCGGGGACTGGCGCGCATCGGGCAACGCCTTCGGAATGCCGCTTTTTGATCGCGGCAAGCACTTCCCGCTAAACGTTAAGACCCAGGACCGCCTGCGCGCGATCGCGGAGCGCGAGGGCTACACCCTGCCCGATTTGGCGCTGGCGTGGGTGATATCGCACGCGGTGGTGAACACCGCCCTGGTGGGCTTTACCACCCCGGACCAGGTCGAAGAGGCCGCGCGCGCGACGGAGTGGAAGCTGCCGCCCAAGCTCTACGCCGAGGTGACCGCGATGTCGGCCGAGGCCTACCAGCGCATCGTCGCCGACGAGCAGATGGACCCGCCGGAGGGCACCCGCAACGCCTGGAGCCCGACCCCGACGAAAATGGCCTAGGTACCAAGGGGCAGGACGGGGCGGCGATGAAATACCGCAGATTCGGGGATTCGGACCTTGAGGTCTCGGTTGTGGGATTCGGCGGCTGGCCGATGGGCGGCACAAACTACGGTGCCGTGGACGACAGCGAGGGCCAGGCCGCGGTACAGCGCGCCTTCGATCTGGGCGTGACCTGCTTTGACAACGCCGCCGTCTACGGACTGGGGCACTCCGAGCGGGTAATGGGCGCGGCGCTTAAATCAATCCGCGACCAGATCGTGCTGGTGACCAAGTGCGGGCTGGTGCGTGACCCGGAGGGCGGCGGCGTGATACGCAACGGCACCCGCGCCCACGTGCTCGAATCCTGCGAACGGAGCCTTAAGAACCTCGGAACCGACTATGTGGACCTGATGTTGGTCCACTGGCCCGACATCTTCACCCCCTTCGAGGAGACGATGCGGGCCCTGGAGGACCTGCACCGGGCGGGCAAGATCCGCTACGCCGGGGTATCCAATTTCCTGCCGGAGATGCTGGCGGAATGCAAGAAGCACTTCGGCATCGTTGCCAACCAGATGGGTTATTCGATGCTGGATCGGCGCATCGAGCGCGACGTGATGCCCTGGTGCGAGCAGAACGGGATCGGGATCATGAGCTACGGCTCGCTGGCCCACGGCCTGCTCTCAGGGGCGATGACCACCGAATACCATTTCCATCCGGGCGACTGGCGCTACTCGGGCAACGCTTTCGGCCTGCCGCTCTTTGACCGCGAGCAGCACTTCCCGGCCAACATTCAGACCCAGAACCGGCTGCGCGCGATTGCCGAACGCGAGGGTCACACGCTGCCCGACCTGGCGCTGGCCTGGGTGATATCGCATGCGGCTGTGACCACCGCGCTGGTGGGCTTTACCACCCCGGGCCAGGTCGAGGATGCCGCCCGCGCGGCCGAATGGGAGCTTTCAGCCGAGCTCTACGCCGAGGTGACGGCAATCTCGGACGAGGCCTACCAACGCAACGTCGCCGACGAGATGGTGGCTCCGCCGGTTGGCACCAAGAACGCCTGGAACCCCAACCCGACCAAATACGCCTGAAGGCGGCGCGCCGCCGCCCGCCCGACCAGCGACCGCTTAAACGGGCGCGGCCCGACCGCCCGGAGCCCGGCATTGTCAGAATTGGCGACGCCAAAAATACGCCGATGCCGTTTCGGTCATTGAACAGGGAATCGAAAGAATCGCCATGGAATACCGCAAATTCGGAGATTCGGAACTTGAGGTCTCAGTAGTTGGATTCGGCGGCTGGCCGATGGGTGGGACCCAGTACGGCGAGGTCGACGACAGCGAGGGCCAGGAAGCGGTGCGGCGGGCATTCGATCTGGGCGTGACCTGCTTCGACAACGCCGCCGGCTATGGTCTGGGGCACTCGGAGCGGGTGATGGGGGCAGCACTCAAACCCATTCGCGACCAGGTCGTGCTGGTGACCAAATGCGGGATCGCCTGGAATGATGCCGAAAAACGGATGGAGCGCAACGGCACCCGCCAGCACGTGCTCGAATCCTGCGAGCGAAGCCTGGAGAACCTGCAGACCGATTACATAGATCTGTACCTGATCCACTGGCCCGATGTCGACACCCCGTTCGAGGAGACGATGCGGGCCCTGGAAGAGCTCCAAAAAGCCGGCAAGATCCGCTACGCCGGGGTCTCCAACTTCATGCCCGAGATGCTGGACGAATGCAGGAAGCATCTGGGCATCGTCGCCAACCAGATGGGCTATTCGATGCTGGAGCGGCGGATCGAGCGCGACGTGATGCCCTGGTGCGAGCAGAACGGGGTCGGGATCATGAGCTACGGCTCGCTGGCGCACGGCCTGCTCTCGGGGGCCATGCCCGCCGATTATGAATTCGAAACCTGGGACTGGCGCGCATCGGGTCACGCCTTCGGGATGCCGTTCTTTGACCGCGAAAAGCACTTCCCGCTCAACGTTCAGACGCAGGACCGGCTGCGCGCGATCGCCGAGCGCGAGGGCCACACCCTGCCCGACCTGGCCCTGGCCTGGGTGCTCTCGCACGAGGTTGTATCAACCGCCCTGGTCGGATTCCGCACCCCGGCCGAGGTCGACGATGCCGCACGCGCGGCGGAGTGGAAGCTGAGCCGGGAGCTCTATTCCGAGGTAACCGCAATTTCGGACGAGGCCTTTCAGCGCCTCGTTGCCGACGAAATGCCGGTTTCCCCCAAAGGTGGTTGGAATCCGTGGAACCGCGACCCGCAACGGTTTGCCGGCGGCGGCAAGTCCGCCCCCGACGAAGAGGCCGAATAGGACCCCACCGCCGACCCGTGCCCGAACCGGACCCGCAGGAGCGCCTCTACTCGCTCGGCGAAGCCCGCGCGCTCCTGCCGGCCACGGTCGCGCGGCTTGAGAACATCGCCGAATTGCGGACCCAGATGCGCGCCTGGGGGAGCGCTGCCGAGGGGATGGCTCCCACCGCCGAGAAAGCGCCTGATCTCGGCGATTTGCTCGATTCGATCAACGTCGAGTTGCGCGAGTTGTCGGCGGCCGGCATCCTGGTGCGCGACCTGCGCACCGGAATAATCGATTTCCCCGGCCACGACGAGGATGAACCGGTCTACTGGTGCTACCGTCTGGGCGAGCCCGACATCCTGTACTGGCACCGCCAGGACGAGGGGTTCGATCGCCGCAAACCGCTCCTCGAGAGCCCCTGAAGGCTACTGACGCCACGCCCAAAGTAACCCAATATGTAGGAATTTGTAGCCAATTTGATTGGTCACAACCGCTAAATGTTGGGCGTGCTCGGCGATTTTGGCCTTCACAAGGTGGAATTAAAGGGTTAGACTAAAACCCGTTCCAAATTGGGTGTTTTGGGCGCGCTGATGCGCGCAGCGGACGTCGGCAGATGGCGACCAAAAGCCTGCCGGACAGTAATTGATAAGGAGCATGGCGATGGCGCTTGATTTGGGTGCCATGTTGGTGCGCAAGCGCGACGGCCGAGTCGTCGCATTCGATATAAAGCGCATCCGCGACGCCATGATCAAGGCCTTCCGCGCCGACCTGGAGATGGCGGCCGATCGGCCGCTACCGGAGGCCCTGGCCAACGAGGTCGAAAGCATCACCCGGGCGGTGGTGGAAGGGGTCTCAGCCAAGGCCGTGACCGACCAGGGCGCCGACGTGGAGTTCATTCAGAACAACGTCGAGGAAGAAATGATGCGCCGCGGTCACTTCTCGATCGCACGCTCCTACATCCTCTACCGCGCCGAACGCACCCGCCTGCGCTCGATTCGAAGGATCGTACAGCCGGCTGACCAGATCCGCGAATCCATCCACGTGGTCAAAGCCGACCAGTCGCGTCAGCCGCTGCAGGTGGCGCGCATCCGGGCCGAGCTGTTCGAGGTATTCCGGGGGATGGACGGACGCTGCTCGATCGACGACATCGAGGACGCGATATTCCTCTCGTTGCACGATGGGATCTCCTCCAGCGACATCCAGAAGGCCCTGATCCTGGTCGCGCGCCAGTGCATGGAACGCGAGCCTTCCTACGACCGCGTCGCCACCCGCCTGCTGCTGCGCCTGATCTACCGCGAAGCGCTGGGGGTCGCCCCGACCATCACCGAGCTGGACGGACCCTACCGCCAGGGATTCGAGCCCTACCTGCAGGCTGGCGTTGCGGCCGGCCGGATCGATGCCAAGCTGCTCGAGTTCGATCTCGGACGCCTGCAGCTGGCGCTGCGCGTGGACCGCGACGACAATTTCCGGATCCTGGGCCTGCAGACCCTCTACGACCGCTACCTGCTGCACATCGACCAGCGCCGGATCGAGACCCCGCAGTACTTCTGGATGCGGGTGGCGATGGGTCTGGCCCAGAACGAGGACGACCGCGAGGCGCGCGCGGTCGAGTTCTACGAGATCCTCTCGCGCTGCCTGTTCGTCTCGGCCACGCCGACGCTGTTTAACTCCGGCACCCCGCATCCGCAGCTCTCCTCCTGCTACCTCTCCACCGTCAGTGACGACCTGGAGGGGATCTTCAAGAACATCTCCGACAACGCCGCGCTCTCCAAGTGGGCCGGGGGATTGGGCAACGACTGGACCCCGATCCGCGCCACCGGCGCCCACATCAAGGGCACCAACGGCGAAAGCCAGGGCGTGATCCCGTTCCTCAAGATCGTCAACGACACCGCGGTGGCGGTCAACCAGGGCGGCAAGCGCAAGGGGGCCGTCTGCGCCTACCTGGAGACCTGGCACCTCGACATCGAGAGCTTCATCGAGCTCCGCAAGAACACCGGTGACGAGCGCCGCCGCACCCACGACATGAACACCGCCAACTGGGTCCCGGACCTATTCATGCAACGGGTGGCCGAGAAGGGCCGCTGGACCCTGTTCTCGCCCGACGAGGTCCCGGACCTGCACGACCTCTACGGCAAGGCCTTCGCCGAGCGCTATGAGCACTACGAGCGCCAGGCGCGCCGCGGCCTGATTCGCCGTTACAAGGAGGTCGAGGCGGCCGAACTGTGGCGCCACATGCTCTCGATGCTGTTTGAGACCGGGCATCCGTGGATCACGTTCAAGGACCCCTCCAACATCCGCTCGCCGCAGGACCACGTCGGGGTCGTGCACAGCTCCAACCTTTGCACCGAGATCCTGCTGAACACCTCGTCCACCGAGACTGCGGTCTGCAACCTGGGATCGCTCAATCTGGCCGCCCACACAACCCCCGAGGGCATCGACGAAGAGCAGCTGGCCAAGACCGTGGCCACCGCCATGCGGATGCTGGACAACGTCATCGATATCAACTTCTACCCGACCCTCGAGGCCCAGCGTGCCAACCTGGCGCACCGCCCGGTCGGGCTGGGGATCATGGGGTTCCAGGACGCGCTCTACATCCAGCGCACCCCCTACGCTTCGCAGGAAGCGGTCGAGTTCGCGGACCTGTCGATGGAGTTGATCTCCTACCACGCGATCCTGGCCTCGGCCGAGCTGGCCGCCCAGCGCGGCCCCTATCTGAGTTACCAGGGTTCGAAATGGGACCGCGGTCTGCTGCCGATCGATACGATCGATCTGCTGGAGCAGGAGCGCGGCGAACCGGTGGAGATGAACCGCGACCACACCCAGGACTGGGGCCTGGTACGCTCGCGCATCAACCGCGACGGAATGCGCAACTCCAACGTCCTGGCGATCGCCCCCACGGCTACGATCTCCAATATCGCCGGAGTGTCACAGTCGATCGAGCCGCTCTACCGTAACCTCTACGCCAAGTCGAACCTGTCCGGGGACTTTACGCTCCTGAACCCGTACCTGGTCCGCGACCTGCAGCGCCTTGATCTCTGGGACCGGCGGATGATCGAGGATCTCAAGTACTACGACGGCGTACTTGCCGAGATCACCCGCATCCCAGAGGAGCTACGGCAGCTCTACCTGGCCGCGACCCAGATCGAGCCGTCCTGGCTGATCGAGTGCGCGGCGCGGCGCCAGAAGTGGATCGACATGGGCCAGTCGCTCAATCTCTACATCGCCACACCCTCGGGCAAGGCGGTCGACGACATGTACTTCCTGGCCTGGCGGCGGGGACTGAAAACCACCTACTACCTGCGTTCGTTCGCCCCGACCCAGATCGAGAAGACCTCGATCGACATCAACGCCCGCGCCATCCAGCCGCGCTGGATGAAGTCGGAGTCGGCCTCGTCCCGGATCGCGGTCAAGCGTGCCGAAGCGCCGGCCGAGGTCCGTTCGACCGTCAACGGGCTGGTCTGCGACCCCTTTGACGAAGAATGCGAGGCCTGCCAGTAGGCAGGGCCTTTAACCGACCCCTGAACGGGCGGCCGGTGCTGGCGGGAATCTTGGCCGGGCGCGGGCGCCGCCGATCGGAACGCTCGCCATAAAAGCCGTCTTCTGGGACCTGGACGACACGGTGCTGAACACCCTGCCCGGGCGCGTGGAGGCGCTCGCGGGGGCCTACGAGGACTGCTTCGGCACGCGCCCGGACGCGCGCAAGCTCTGGCGCGAGCACCTGGGCCTGACGGTGGAGGCGCTCGGGCGGGTGCTGCTGGGCGATGACTGGCCGCGCTTCGTTAGGAGCTTCCGGGGGCGCTACTATGCCATCGACGCCGCGCTCGAGCCGTTCCCCGGAGTGGTCGAAACCCTGGATGCGCTGCGCGCCGATGGGTTGGAGCTGGCGGTCGTAACGTCGAAGATCTCCTGGGGGGCGAAGGGCGAACTGGCGCGCGCGCGGCTGCTGGACCGATTCGCAACGGTGGTGGGGAGCGACGACTGCGAGCGGCACAAGCCGGCGCCGGACCCGCTGCTGCTGGCGATGCGGCGCTTGTCCCTCGACGAACCCGGCCAAATCGCCTACGTGGGGGACACGCCGGCCGACGTGCAGGCGGCGCGGGCGGCGGGGTTTCATGCCATCGGAACGCTTTGGGGCTCGCTGGACCCGGAGCAGCTGCGGGCGGAGGAACCGGACCTGCTGGCCGAGCACCCGTGGCAGGTGCTCTCCTATGTGCGCTGCGCGGTGGCGCGGCCAAGGTAGTGACACGGACCGGGCATTTGCCCGCAGGCGAAGACGATCAGGGCGTGGCCGGATACCGTTGCTGGTTTTAATTTCCGCCGCCGTTGCACTCGCCGCGATGCCGCTGGCGAACGCGTTCTGGTGGCAGGAGCGGTCGGCAGACCAATTCGCGCGGTCGAGCACCAGCATGACGGACGAGTTCGCGTCTGCGATGGCAAAGCTGGCGGGTTAGAACCTGTCCCGTCGCCTGCCCAACCGGATAGTCGAATTCCGGTTTAACTCCCACCCATCGGGGGAGCGCCGGATCCGTTTTGCGAACGAATTCGTCACACCTGGCCGGGTCCACGGTAGCGGCCGCGCCGGGGTGTGACGTTCGCGGAAGGTCAGGCGTCCAGGCCCTCGATGACGACCGGTTCGACCTCGTCGGCGGGTTCGAATCCGAATACCTTGCCGTAGAAGTACAGTTCCGCTTCCTGCGTACGGCGTATGTTTGCAGCGATCCTGAAACCGTGCTGCTCGCCCGGGAACGGCAGATAGGCGTGCGGCACACCGTTCGCCTGCAGCGCCGCTACCATCGCATCCGCTTGTGATGGCGGCACGATTTCGTCCTCAAGACCCTGGAAGATGATCACCGGGCAGGACAGCTGGTTAACGTAGTCGATCGGGGAACGTTGGCGATACAGGTCGCGCGCTTCCGGGTACGGCCCGATCAGTCCGTCGAGATACCTGGACTCGAACTTGTGGGTGTCGGTGGCAAGGGTCTCGGCGTCCGCGACGCCGTAGTAGCTTGCGCCGGCCGCGAAGTAATCGTGAAACACGAGCGCGCACAGAGTCGTGTAGCCGCCGGCGCTGCCACCCTTGATGATCGCCCGGCGCCCATCTGCCAGACCTTCGTCGACCAGGTGCCGGGCAGCGTTGATGCAGTCCTCGGTGTCGACCACGCCCCAGCGCTCCTTCAGCGCGTCCCGGTACGCCCGCCCGTAGCCTGTCGATCCCCGATAGTTGACATCGGCCACGGCGAAGCCGCGGCTCGTCCAGAACTGAATGCCCAGGCTGAACGACGAAGATGCGGCGCTGGTGGGGCCGCCGTGGCTCAGGACAATGAGGGGCGGCTTTTCTGGGGCTGGTGCATGGAATCCCGGGTTAGTAGGCGGGTAGTAGTAGGCGTGGGCCTCGTCCCCGTCGCCAGTTGTAAACGCGATGCTCCGGGGCCGCGCGATCAAGTTGGCGTCGACCTCGACCTCCGAACTTTTTCTGATCACCTTCACGGCGCCGCTCGCGGTGTCGACGCGCACTATGGCGGTCGGTTCCGCAGGCCCGGCGGCGGTGATGAGCAGGTCGTTTCCCATGGCGACAATGCCGCCTATCGACGTGTAGGGCAATTCGAGTTCGCGGGCCCGCCGGCCCCTGTCGATGATCATCAGGCGGCGGCCGGCCTCACCGCCAACAACAAGGGCGATGCTGCCGTCAGGCAGAAAGGTATATGTAGATTGCCCGAACACCCACTGCGGCTCGCCTGACTCTGCGTTGACAGGGAAGACCGGCTCGACAACCCCTCCCTCAAGCGCGTACAGGTTCCACCAGCCTGTCCTGTCCGAGACGAAGTGCAGCTTTCCATCAGGCGACCACTCGGGCTGGAAGATGCTTTCGCCACTTCCACCAGCCACTTGAACCGCACCGCTCGACGCGCCCCTGGGGCTGAGCGCGGCGACCCAGAGTTCGGCTTCGTCCCAGGGCATGTTGGGGTGGTCCCAGGCCGTATATGCGAGCCGGGTACCTTCGGGTGACAGGCGGGGAAACGAGTAGAAGTCGTGCCCGCCGGCCAGCAGCGTTTGCTCGCCGCCGTGAACTTGTACTGCGACTACCTCGTTGGCGGCCTCGCGGCCCTCGACGTGGCGTTCCCGCACACACACCAGGAACCTGCCGTCGGGGGTGAACCGGCCGTCGGCGAAGCGGTCGCCGGCTGGAATTTCGGGATCGGAGGTGACCGGGCTTGGTTGTTCGCCTAGCGTTTGCCTGTATATTCGCTGATCGGCGAAGTTCGAGAAGTAGACGACTCCGTCTTTGACCTCGTAGGCCGCGCCGCCGTACTCGTGGACTCGATTGCGTACGTTGTAGCCCTCGGGCGAGACGTCGACCGGACCGGGCGCGCCGTTCGGCCCGCCCAAGCGCACGATAACGTTTCTGCCGCCTTCGGCAGGACGCCCTTCGAGCCAGTAGATATAAGGACCGTCGGTCTTTATCTCACCGAGCCGGATGCCGGCTTCCGTCACCATTTCCGGCGTGATCGGTGAAGACCATGTCCCGTACGGCGCGGTCTGCTGACCAGTCATCAATATCATCCAGTTTTGTTGCTTTGAAGGTTACGAGACGTTGGGCCGATTTGACTCTTGATCGCGGGTTAATTGTCAAATGGCTCTGGCGCGGCCAAGGTAGTGACCCGGACCGGGAAATTGTCCGGCGGCGAAGACTATCAGGGCGCGGTCGGGCTATGCTGCGAGAGCGATCTCGCAGCCGGTTTGGTGGCACCGCCGGCCAGAACCGGGGCGCACCGGCGCGGAGGCCCGCGTTGACAAGGCGGTCAAATGAACCCTGACATTGAACGCGTAGCAGATTTGTTGGCGCAGTTGATTGCGATCGACTCGGTCAATCCCGACATGCCCGGCGGCAAACGCGGCGAGAACGAATACGGTGATTGCGTGGCCGAATTCGGCCGCCAACTCGGGCTTGCGGTCTCGCGCCAAGAAGTCGTTGACGGGCGCCGGAACGTATTGATCGAATTGGGCGGCGGCCACGCCCGCACGCTGCTGTTTGACATTCACCTGGACACCGTCCCGCAGGAGGGCGAGCTGGGCAGCGCCAAGCCGGTCCGCGGGGGCGGGCGCATCTACGGCCGCGGCGCCTGTGACGTGAAGGGGGCGATGGTCGCGGCGCTGCTGATGCTGGAGCGCCTGGCCGCCGATCCGCCGCCGCTGAACGTGGCCCTGGCGGCGGTGGTCGACGAGGAGTACCGCAAGCGCGGGGCCCATCAGATGGCGGCCAGTTTCGCCGCCGATGCGGTGGTTGTGGGCGAGCCCACCGGGCTGGAGCCGGTGATTGCCCAGAAGGGGATCCTGCGCTTTGCGCTCGAGGCCGAGGGCAAATCGGCGCACACCGCCAATCCCGAACTGGGCAGCAATGCGATCTACGCGATGTGCGATGCGATCGCGGATCTGCGGGCGCTGCCGGCGCGGGTCATGCCGGCGGTCGCGCACCCGCTCTGCGGCGAGGGCAAGCTGACCGTCTCGACCATCGACGGTGGGGTGCAGGTTAACGTGGTCCCGGCCAGCTGCCGGGCGATGGTCGACCGCCGGATGCTGCCGGGCGAGGACCCGATGGCGGTGCACGCGGCCATTGCGCAGCTTTTTGCCGGCAACCCCGCCATCAGCGTCGCCGAGCCGTTTGCGAGCGAGGCCGGGGTCGAGTCGCGTCCGAACGCCCCGATCGTGCGCGCCGCCGCGAGCGCCTGCCAGGAGCTGGGCCGGGGCGATCTAGTCGGGGTTCCATACAGCACCGATGCGGCCGCCTACGCCCCGCGCGGGCGCGATTTCGTCGTCCTGGGACCGGGCGACATCGCCCAGGCGCACTCGAACCGCGAGTACGTCGAACTCGGCGATGTGGCTGCGTGCGTGGGGATCTATGAAGATGTGGTGAGACGCTTTGCGGCCCAGGGAGGCTGAGATGGTAGATCCCGCCGCCGCCTTGCTTGAGGACCTGCGCGCGATCGCGCGCCTGACCGGCGAGCTGGCCGCGGGTTCGACGGGCGCCGCCGGCGAGCTGCGCGCGGCGATGGCCCGGGTGGAGCAGCGGGCGCCTTCATGCGGCGACCGCCAGCTGCGCCATTTCCTGGCCAAGCACAGCTATGCCAAGGCCCTCGAGTACCTGGAGCAGACCGCCGGCTGGTCGCGGCGGCGCAAAAATGGGGACCGCTGACCGACCTGGTTAGAAGGCGAGTACCTCGCGGACCAGCACCATGGTGCTGGTTATTGCAATCACCGCGACCACCCACTGCCGAAAGCGTCGGGCGTTCATGTGCCGGGTGACACGAACCGCCACCAGGTAGCCGACGGCCACCATTGGCGCGGCCGCGGCCACCAGCACGAGGCGCTCGCCGGTGAACAGTCCCTCCAGGAAATACCCGGCCAAAGCCACGCTGTAGGCGACGGTTGAAAAGTAGGCGACCGCCGCCCGCAGGCTCTGCCGGCCCATGCCGCTGCCGAGAAAAAAGAGCACGAGGATCGGCCCCCCGATCGATAGCCCGGAGACCAGGGCGCCGGTTACAAATCCGAGCAGCGGACCCGTGACTCGGGGCGCGGGCACCCGCCGCTGCGGGTTGGTCACGATCAGCACTGTGACCGCCAGCACCAGCACGCTGATCCCGATCCGCAGAAACGTCGGCTCCAGCTCGCTGAGGGCCCACACGCCGATCGGCGCGCCAATGACTCCGGCCAACACCATCGGCGCCTGACCGCGGAATTGCACCTGCGCGCGGGTCTCGAACAACACCAGCGCAAAGGCCAGCACGGCCACCGCGTTGACCACGATCACGACCGTCTGCGGATCCAGGAAGAGCAGCAGAAACGGGGTGGTGGACAGGGCGAACCCGAACCCGATGGCCCCGATCGTGAATCCGGCCAGGGTCAGCACCAGGGCGGTGCCGACAATCTCGCCCGGGCCTACGATGGCGAGCTCTCAGCGCGATGCGCCGGGCCGGCCGGCGGGGCGGCGGCTCAGACGGATTTGAGCAGCGCCACGTCGTCCTGGAGCGGGCGCAGGATCAGACCGGCCAAAACCATCAGCACGGCCATCACCAGGTAGACGATCGTAAAACCCATCTGCTCGCCGGCCCGGTTGCCCAGATCCAGCGCGATCCCGGCCCACAGCGTGCCAACGGCGTCGCCGCCGGCGCCGGCGAAATTGGCCAGACCCAGATACAGGCCGGGGCTGTTGGGATTGGGGATCTTGTCGATCAGCAGGGCCCAGTCGCCGGCGGTAAACGCCCCCAGGGCAAAGCCCAGCATGACGACTGCGAACATCAGGCCGCCCAGATTGACGATGAACGCGGCTCCCACCGAGCCCACGCAGCCGCAGCCGCAGGCCACATAGACCACCGCCTTGCGGCCGAAGCGGTCGCCGATCACGCCTGCCGGCCAGGCCGAAGCGATGGTGGCCAGCAGCAGGGCTCCGAGCAAGATCGAGGACCACTGACCGGGGTTCTCGACCTGCAGGCGATCGCGCAGATTAAACAGCAGGGTGTTGTCGGCCGCCAGGACGGCGCCGAAGAACACCAGGCGCGAGAGCACCACCCGGATGAACGCCGGCTGCGAGCGCAGCTTGGCGATGACCTCGCCGAACTCGGCGCGCAGCGCCGGCTGCGGTCCCGGCGGGCTGGTGGGGCCGGCCGGGATGAGGATGAACGCCAGTACGCCCGCGAACGCCAGGGTGGCCGCGCCAACGAACACGAATCCGCCCGGGTTGCCGGCATCGAGCATCATACCGGCGATGGTGGCCCCGATGACCGTGCCGGCGATGCTGAGGATCCCGTTGATCGACGAGGCCCGCGCCATCTGCGTGGTCCCGACCAGGTCCGGCAGCACTCCCTTAATCGCTGCGCGCGAGAAGTTCTCCGAGATCTGCTGGCACAGGATCAGCGCCAGCAGCGCCAGATAGGTCGCCGTCAGCGACATCAGCAGCACGAACACGGCGGTAAGCAGGGCCCCGGCCAGAAGCATCGGCCGGCGCCGCCCCCAGCGCGACCAGGCGCGGTCGGAGAGCCCGCCGGCGAGGGGTTGGACCAGGATCGCGCTGCTGACCCCCACGGCGGTTATCAACCCCAGCATGGTTCCCTTGATATCAGGTCCCACCAGCGCCTCTACCCGATCGGGCAGGTAGACGATCGAGAACCCGCCCCAGAGCAGCGAGAGCCCCAACCAGTAGATGTTGAGGCGCAACAGCATAAGCGGCGAGACCGCTTTGCGCGAGGCGTAGGCCAGGGCCGCCGGGGAGACGCTCATTGGTCCAGGAAACTGTTCTGGGCGATTTGCCGCAGCGCCTGGTCGACCAGCACCAGGGTGCACATTGCCTCCACGATCGGTACCGCGCGCGGCAGGACGCAGGGATCGTGGCGACCGCGCCCGCCGAAATCTATCTCGTTGCCGTCCTCGTCCACCGTCCGCTGGGAATTGAGGATCGTGGCGGTGGGTTTGAACGCCACCCGCCCGACGATGTCCTCGCCGTTGGAGATCCCGCCCTGAATCCCGCCGGAGCGGTTGCTGCGGGTCCTGACGCGCTCGCCCTGCATGTAGAACTCGTCGTTGTGGGTGGTCCCCGACAGGCGCGTGCCCGAAAACCCGGAACCGATCTCGAAACCCTTGGCCGCCGGCAGCGAGAGCATCGCCCGGGCCAGCTCGCCATCGAGCTTTGCAAACACCGGCTCGCCCAGCCCCGGCGGTACCCCGCGGCAGACGAATTCGACCACCCCACCGAGCGAATCGCCGTCCTTGCGGGCGCGGTCGATGCGCGCATAGATCCGTTCGGCGGCATCCGGATCGGGGACCCGGGTCGGGCCGGCGTCGACCACTTCTCGGGTAACGCTGCCCGGATCGACCGGGGATTTGATGTCGGCCACCTGCCTCACATAGGCCACGACCTCGATCCCATAGCGTAGCCAAAGGAGCTTGCGCGCCACCGCTCCGGCGGCCACCCTTCCGATCGTCTCGCGCGCCGAGGCGCGCCCGCCGCCGCGCCAGTTGCGGATGCCGTACTTGGCCTGGTAGGTGTAGTCGGCGTGCGAGGGACGGTAGATGCGGCGCATGTATTCGTAGTCCTTGCCGCGGGCGTCGCGGTTGCGGACCACGATCGAGATCGGGGTTCCCAGGGTCAGGCCCTCGAACACGCCGGAGAGGATCTCGGCCCGATCGTCCTCGCGCCGCTGGGTGGTGATGCGGCTCTGGCCCGGGCGACGCCGGTCAAGGTCGGGCTGGATGTCCTCGGCGGTCAGCTCCAGCCGCGCCGGGCAGCCGTCGATTACCGCCCCAATGGCCTCACCGTGCGATTCGCCCCAGGTGGTTAACCGGAAGGCCTGGCCGAAGGTGTTGCTCATTCCGGATCGGAGTCGTCTTCGCCGAGGCGATGGCGACGGAAATCTCCGATGCTCCACTGGACATTGCGGCGCGCCGAGCCTGCCACCGAACTGACGAACCAGGCGTGGATGCGCGCAAGCATTTGTTGGCGCCGCTGGGCATGGTCGGGGTGGTCCCAGAGGTTCACTAGTTCGTCGGGGTCCTCTTTGAGATCAAATAGCAGCCCCCGCCCCTCGCCCAGGTACTCGACACATTTGTAGTCGTGGGTGCGCAGCATCATCTGGTATTCGATGGCGCTCATGACGCTGTCGCGGGCGACCTCGGAGAAGACCTCCGGGCGCCCGATTGCACCTTCTTGGCCAACAATCTGCGGCAGCATGCTGATGGCCTCGAAATGTTCGGGCGGGGTCACTCCGGCCAGCTCCAGGACCGTCGGGCCCAGGTCGAACCAGCTGTAGAGGTCGTCCACGGTGCGCCCGCCGGGGATGCGATCGGGCGCCCAGACCAGGGTCGGGACGCGGGTGACGCAGTCATACATGTTCCACTTTGCGTACATCCCGTGATCGCCCAGGCTCTCGCCGTGGTCGGAGGTGAAGATAACCACCGAATTCGAGAGCAGCAGGTGCCGCTCCAGCGCATCCAGGATCTGCCCGACCTTGTTGTCGATCATCTCGCAGTTGGCCAGGTAGTAGGCGCGCTGGCGGTGGCGCCGCTCGTGACTGGCGCGCGAATCGTGGACCACGGCGTCGATGTCGTGCTGCTCGAAGAACTCGCGCATCCGCTTTAAGCCCTCGGGCTGGGCCTGCATCTCCTCCTCAGTGACCTCAAGGATCGGGAACTGGCGCTGCATGTACTTCTCGGCCACCGCCGGCAGCGGATCAAACGGGGGGTGCGGGCCGGGGAATCCGATCTCCAAAAACAGCGGCCGCGGCAGCGGGAACATGGCGGCGCTGCTATCGAGCCAGCGCAGCACCGAATCGCCCACGAACTCATCGGGGTGCAGGTGGTCCGGCAGCGGCCACTCGTAGGCCCCCAAGCGCTCCTGCCAGTCGGGTATGTCGCGGCGGTAGGTGAAGCGGCTGGGTTTTTCCAGGTCGTGGGCCATGATCGCCTTGTCGAGTTCGTCGAAGAACTTGAGCGGGCCCCCGAAGCGGTCCTTGTTCTCGACCACGTAGCGTTCGTGAAATCCGAGCGGGGCGGTGTAGGGGCCGGTGTGCATCTTGCCGATGTTGACGCAGTGGTAGCCGCTGTCGGCAAGGTCCTGGACCCAGCATTCGCGCCAGATTGAATCGTTGCGCAGCACGCCGGTGTTGTGCGGAGCCATCCCCGAGAACAGCGAGGCCCGGGCCGGCCCGCAAACCGGGGCGTTGACGTGAACGTTGGAGAAAACGACCCCTTCGTTGACCAGCCGGTCGAGGTTGGGCGTGTCCATCCACGGGCAGCCCAGCGCGGCGATGGTATCGAAGCGCTGCTGGTCGGTGATGATCAGCACGATGTTGGGACGATCGTTGGGAACGGGCAGCGGTCCGGCGAGCCAGTCTGGGTCGATGATGCCTTAAGCATAGGCGCGCCACCCTGACGGGGCAGTTGCCACCGCCCCTTTCCTTATTCTTTTACTGGCGCCCGCGCAACCTTTGGTTTTTGATGCGAAGGTGACGCGGCGCTTTATTGGCACCACGTTTTATGGAGTTTGCCCGTGCAAGCGATCAAGTACGCGGCGCCCACCAGCATTGCCGACGCGGTCGAAATACTCGATCAGCACGGCGCCAAGGCCCGGATGTTGGCCGGTGGCACCGACCTGATCGTGCAGGTGCGGGAATGGGCGCGGGACGTCGATGTCTTTGTCGACGCCAAGCACATTCCCGAACTGACCGAGATATCGGTGGCCGCCGACGGCGGCCTTACGCTGGGGGCGGCGGTTCCCTGTTTTCAGATCTATGCCAATGCGGCGATCACCGATTCCTTCCCCGGAATCGTCGATGCCGCATCAATCATCGGCGGGACCGGCATCCAAGGCCGGGCGTCGATGGGCGGGAATCTGTGCAATTCGGGGCCGGCGGCCGATTCGACCCCGCCGCTGATCATCTATTCGGCGGCCTGCAACATCGCCGGACCCGATGGCATGCGTTCGGTGGCGACCGAGGACTTCTGCACCGGTCCGGGCCGCAATGTACTGGCCGCCAACGAGCTGCTGGTATCGTTCTCGCTGCCGCCGCAGCCGGGGGGTTCGGGCGCGCATTACCTGCGCTTTATACCGCGCAACGAGATGGACATCGCGGTGGTTTCGGCCGGCGCCTGGGTCCAGCTGGACGGCGATGTGATTACCGCCGCCCGGATCGCGCTCGGCGCGGTAGCGCCGATACCGCTTTTTGTGGCGGCCGCCGGCGAAGCCCTAGTCGGGCAGACGGCCGGCGAGGCGGCCTATGAGGCCGCCGCCGCGCACTCGATCGAAGCCGCGGTCCCGATCACCGACATGCGCGGCACGATCGAATACCGCAAACACCTCAGTGGCGTGCTGACCAAGCGCGCTCTGCGCGGCGCTGTAGCCCGCGCCAAAGGAGAGTCCTACAGTGCCCACTGACCTGATCGCGGGCAAGACCCACATAACCACATCGATCAACGGCGAACGCTCCGACTTTCTCTGCGAGCCGCGCGATTCGCTGCTTGACGTGCTGCGCGAAACGCTGCACCTTTACGGCGCCAAGGAAGGCTGCAACAACGGCAACTGCGGCGCCTGCAACGTGATCATGGACGGTCGCCTGGTCAACAGCTGCTGCGTGCTGGCGGTCGAGGCCGCCGGTTCGCAGATCGAGACCATCGAGGGGGTCGGCGAACCCGACAAGCTGCACCCGCTGCAGCAGTCGTTCCTGGAGAACGCCGCCCTCCAATGCGGGATCTGCACCCCGGGATTCATCGTCGCGGCCAAGTCGCTGCTGGAGCAGAACCCGGACCCCAGCGAACACGAAATCCGATTCTGGCTGGCCGGCAATCTCTGCCGGTGCACCGGTTACGACAAGATCATTCGCGCCGTCCAGGACGCGGCTGCGCGGATGCGCGAGGAGGCCTGAAAATGGCAACTGAGACCCACCTGGTCAAGACTGGGGACTTCAAGGTCCTTGGCAAGTCACCGATCCGCCACGACGGCGTCGACAAGGTAACCGGCCGGGCCGCCTACGGATCCGACATCTGGCTCACCGGCCAGCTCTACGGCAAGGTGCTGCGCTCGCCGCACGCCCATGCCAACATCCTTTCGATCGACACCTCGGCGGCCGAATCCTATCCGGGCGTGCGCGCGGTCATTACCAGCGCCGATCTGCCCAAGCCCAAGGAGGGCTTGACCGACATCGGCGAGGGCGGCCTGCAGTCGACCAAGTTCAAGGCCATGAACATGCTGGCGGCTGACAAGGCCCTCTACGACGGGCACGCGATCGCGGCGGTGGCGGCCATCGATCCGCACACGGCCGAGGAAGCCACGCGCCTGATCAAGGTCGAATACGAGGTCCTCGAACCGGTAATGACCGCGCGCCAGGTGCGCGACGGTGAGGGCCCGGTGATCTTAGATGAGATCCGGACCATGACCGAGGGCCAGGCCGGCGACGAGCCGTCCAACATCGCCGAGCACCGCATCTACGCAGAAGGCGACGTCGCGGCCGGATTTGCGGCCGCCGACCACATCTTCGAGAACGCCTACGAGACCGCGACCGTGCACCAGGGTTACATCGAGACCCACAACGCCAGCGCGCTCTGGCATGAGGACGGGCACCTCGAGGTCTGGTGTTCCTCGCAGGGGGCCTTTGCTATCCGCAACGAGCTCGAGGACCTGCTGCAGATGCCGGTCTCCAAGATCAAGGTGATCCCGATGGAAATCGGGGGCGGCTTCGGCGGCAAGACCACCTCTTATCTCGAGCTGCTGGCGGCGGTGATGGCGCGCAAGACCGGTCGCCCGGTGAAGATGGCCATGGACCGCAACGAGGTCATCCGCGCCACCGGGCCGACTCCGGGCACCTGGATGTCGGTGAAGATCGGCGTGACCAACGCCGGCAAGATCACCGCCGTGCAAGGCGAATTCTGGTTCGAGGCCGGACCCTATCCGGGTTCGCCGCTCCACCCGGGCTGCGTGTGCGCGTTTGCGCCCTATGCCACCACCAACGTTTACATCGACGGCTACGACGTCCTGGTCAACAAACCGCACTCGCACGCCTACCGGGCCCCGGGGGCGACGATGAGCGAGTTCGCGGTCGAGACCACCGTGGACGAGATCTGCGAAAAGCTGGGCTTTGACCCGATCGAATTCCGCCTCGCCAACGCCTCCAAGGAAGGCGACTGGCGCGCCGACGGCCCGCCGTTCCCGCGTGTGGGCAACATCGAATGCGTCGAGGCGATCCGCGACTCAGACCACTGGCAGAGCGACCTGGGCGAACCCTCCGGTCCGGGCAAGGCCCGCGGCCGCGGGATGGCATCCGGGTTCTGGTTCAACGCCGGCATGACCTCCTCGGCTTCGGGGCGGGTTAACGCCGACGGAACCGTGACCTTGATCGAGGGTTCGACCGACATCGGCGGCACCCGGACCTCGGTCGCCATGCAGATGGCCGAGGCGCTGGGCATTTCCGAGCAGGACATCATCCCGATCGTGGGCCACACCGACGAGGTCGCGTTCACCGCCGTCACCGGCGGCAGCCGCGTGACCTTTGCCACCGGCTATGCCGCCTACGAGGCGGCGCGCGAGGTCCTGGCCAAGATGCGCGTGGCGCTGGCCGGACTCTGGGACGTTGAGCCTGCAGCAGTCGAAGCCGTCGACGGCTACTTCATCGGGGCTGGCAACGAGCTCTCGTTCGCCGAGGCGGCAGCGCTCTTGGGTGAGCACGAGATCGAAATCGTCGGCAACGCCACCGTTAACCCCACCCAGCGCGGGGCGTCGTTTACGACCCACGCCGCCGACGTGGAAGTCGACCTTGAGACCGGCAAAGTCGAGGTCCTGCGCTACACAATCTCGCAGGACGCCGGCAAGGCGGTCTACCCGCCGTATGTTGAGGGTCAGATGCAGGGCGGCGTCGTCCAGGGCATCGGCTGGGCCCTAAACGAGGGCTACTGGTACGACGACGAGGGCCGGCTGCGCAACCACAGCCTGCTCGACTACCGTCTGCCGACGGCGCTCGACCTGCCGATGATTGAAACCATCATCGTCGAGGTTCCCAACCCCGGCCACCCCTACGGCGTGCGCGGAGTCGGCGAATCCAGCATCGTGCCCCCGCCGGCGACGATCGCCAACGCGATATCTGCCGCCACCGGCAAGCGCCTGCGGGAACTGCCAATGTCTCCGCCGGCCGTGCAGGCGGCGCTGGCCAACGGAGAAGGCTAAGGGCCGCGCCGGAATAACAAATGCCGCGGGTCCATGTGCCACGCGCGCTGCGCGAGCATACCGGCGGCCAAGTTGAGATCGAGCTCCCCGGCCGAACGGTCGGGGAGCTCATTGACGCTCTAGAGGAGCGTCATCCCGGGATCAAGGCGCGCCTGGTCTCGGACGAGACCACCCACGGGCTGCGTCCGGGACTGGCGATTTGGCTCGATGGCCACGACCTGGCCACCGGGATCAGGACCAAAGTCCCCCCGGACTCGACCGTTTACTTCGTGCCGGCCCAGGCCGGCGGGTGCTTTTGAGGGGGCCCGCCCAGACGCTGCGGCACCGGCCAACGAGACTTCGGCCGAGAGTGTCCCTGGGCGTTGTCGGCGCTGGATTTCGGGCGGTTCACCCTGGCCGGGGACGGGCGCCGGGACGCTAGCAGCCGCCCGCGTCATGCCCGTGAGCCGCGACATTTGCGACGTCCTGCACCGGGTGTTCGGCTTCAGCGACTTCATGGGTCAGCAGGAGGCAGTGATCGATCGCACCGTTCGCGGTGGCGACAGCCTGGTCCTTATGCCGACTGGTGGCGGCAAGTCGCTCTGCTACCAGATTCCGGCTCTGGTGCGCGACGGCGTCGGGGTAGTCGTTTCTCCGCTGATCGCGCTCATGCGCGATCAGGTGGCGGGCCTGCGCCAGGCCGGAGTGCGGGCGGCGTACCTGAATTCGACCCTTTCCTACCCGGAAATCCTGGATGTCGAAGCGGCGGTGCGGGACGGACTTGTTGACCTGCTGTATGTGGCACCGGAACGCCTGCTGGGAGGCCGCACGCTGGGACTCCTTGAGCGCAGCCGGCTGGCCCTCTTCGCCATCGACGAGGCGCACTGTGTCTCGCAGTGGGGGCACGACTTCAGACCCGACTACCTGCAGCTGGCGGGGGTGCTCGACCGCTTCCCGGATGTCCCCCGGATAGCGCTGACCGCGACCGCTGACGGACCCACCCGGCGCGAGATATTGGAGCGCCTTGGTCTCGGCCGCGCGGTGGTCTTCGTCAGCGGATTTGACCGCCCCAACATCCGCTATCTGGTCGCGCCCAAGAACCGGCCGCGACTTCAGCTTCAGGAGTTCATGGAGGCTCACCGCGACCATTCCGGAATTGTTTACTGCCTGGCGCGGCGGTCCACGGAGGAGACCGCCGAATGGCTGCGCGGGATCGGCTTGGATGCACTCCCCTACCACGCCGGCTTGGACCCCGGCGTGCGGCAGCGCAACCAAGACCGCTTCCAGCGCGAAGATGGAGTCGTGATGGCGGCGACCATCGCTTTTGGTATGGGGATCGACAAACCGGACGTGCGATTTGTCGCCCACCTCGACATGCCAAAAAGCATCGAAGCCTACTATCAGGAAACTGGCCGGGCGGGGCGGGACGGCGAACCGGCCGAGGCCTGGATGGTCTTCGGCTGGCAGGACGTGATCAGGCATCAGCGGATGGTCGGGCAGTCGGGCGCCGAACTTGAGCGAAAGCAACTCGAATCGCGCAGGCTCAGCGCACTTCTCGGATACTGTGAATTGGCTACCTGCCGGCGCCAGGCGCTGCTGACATATTTCGGCGGCCGGCTCGATCAGCCCTGTGGGAACTGTGACAACTGCCTGACGCCAGTGGCCACCTGGGATGCGACCCACCCCAGCCAGATGGCGCTCTCTTGCGTATACCGCACCGGCCAGCGATTCGGCGCGAATTACTTGGCCGACGTACTGCGGGGCCGGACGATCGACCGAATCCGCAATCTCGGCCACGACCAGCTTCCAACCTTTGGGGTCGGCGCCGAACTGGGCGCCAAACAGTGGAGCTCGGTCTTCCGCCAGCTCGTGGCCCAGGGCCTCTTAAGCGTCGACCTGGATGGTTACGGCTCGCTCCGGCTGACCGAAGCCAGCTGGGCCGTGCTGCGCGGAAATCAAACGGTCCGCCTGCGGAAAGATCTGCGGGCCGCAAGTGCGGCAACCGCTGGCGGGACTGGGGAACGTCTTCCCGCTGTTGACCTTAGCGTCCGCAAAGGATCGCTCTGGGAGGCGCTGCGTGCCCTGCGGCTGGAATTGGCCAGTGCCCAAAAGGTGCCGGCGTTCGCGATATTTCACGACTCCACCCTGCAAGAAATGGCGTTGCGGCGACCTCGGAGCCTGGCCGAATTTGCGACCCTGCGCGGGGTGGGTGATGCAAAGCTTGAGCGCTACGGCGAGCAGTTTCTGGCAGTCCTTCGCCGGGAGAGCGAATAACCCGGCCGCAAACACTCCTCCGCGCAAAACACCATGCAACCTGACCGCGCTCCGGGTCCTTAAAACGCAGACAACGCCTTTTTGGAAACGCGAGTCTCCTTGCGCCGCCATCAGGCGTGCGCCCGGAGACCGTCGGAACCTTCGATCTTCCCCGGCGACACGCTGCACGAAATGGTGCAGCGCCGCCCCCGCAGCCTCTGCGAATTTGCAACCCTACGCGGGGTGGGCCCAGAAAATATTCCGCTAAGAAGAACTAATTCTTGATCGTGCCCCACGGGCAAGGCGAAGAACCATACCGCCACCCGCCGACGGACCAGACTCAGGCATTCCAGTTGCCCCGCCCGACAGCATTGGCATGAACCCCAATACGCTGCGTTCGCAGCGCAGTGTGAACGATGCGCGTCGGCGATCGCCGCCAGGCGGAAAGTCAATACGCCCAAAGACTCCTTGGCAGCGCGAAGGGCCGCCCGCCGGGCCCGGTGCGGAGTCCGGCCCGGCGATGCCGCCGCTCAAGCGCGAGCAGAAGATCCCACCGGCCGGAATAGACCAGGCCGCGCCGCGGGTGCGCGCGCCGCGCGAACATACCGGCGGCCAAGTCGAAATCGAGCTCCCCGGCCAGAGGGTAGGGTAGCTGCTTGACACCATGGAGCAAAGCTACCCTGGGAGCAAGGCGAGCCTTGTATCGGATGAGACCACCCATGGACTGCGGCCGGGGTCGGAGATCAGGCTCGACGGCCACGATTTGGGCACCGGCGTGCGTACCAAGGTACCGGAGGGAGCGATCGTCTATTTCGTGCCGGCCCAGGCCGGCGGAAGTTAGCTTCGACCCTTAAACGTCAGCTCGGCGACGGCGCTTTTGTCCAGTTCGCCCTTGCCAGCTTCCATCAGCCGTACAAACTGGGCCTTGGTGGCGGTCGCCAGCGGCAGCGCCAGCCCTTCCTCGGCGGCCAGGTCCAGGGCGATTCCCGAGTCCTTGGCCGCGTGCGAAGCCGAGAAATACACCTCGTGGTCGCGGTCGCGCATGTCCTCCCCGTCGGTCTCGAGAACGCGCGAATTGGCGCCAGTCTGCGCGAAGACCTCCATCACCGTGTCCAGGTCAAGCCCCAACGCGTCGGCAAGGCCCAGGCCCTCGGCCAGCCCGGCGGTATTGATGTTCATGACCATGTTCACCAGCGCCTTCACCTCGGCGGCCTGCCCGACGGAACCGATGCGGCGCACCGCGCCCAGGTCGGCCAGCAGACCGGCGGCGCGGTCCTGGGCGGCGTCGGACCCGGCCGTCATCAGGTAGAGCGTGCCGTCGCGCGCCTGCGTGATCGAGGACGCCATGCAGGCCTCGAGCGCATCGGCCCCGGCCGCGGTGATCGCAGCGTCAACCGCGCGGTGAATGGCCGGCGAAAGAGTGGCGCAGTTGATAAACAGCTTGCCGGAGGCACCCTGCAGCAGGTTGTCGCCATCGGCCAGGTAGATCTCGCGCATCGACTGGTCGTCGGTTACCACGGTGATGATCACGTGCGCGCTGGCGGTTATCGCGGCAAGGTTCGGGGCCACCTCGCCGCCGATCTCGTTGGCCACCACCATCGCCATGTGCTCGCTGGAGTCGATGACGCTGGCGATGGTGTAACCGCAGTCGTTAAGACGCAGGGCCATGTTCGAACCCATGCGTCCCACACCCACGAACGCTACCGTCGGCTTGGATCCGTCCATCTGTTACCTCCCGAATGAGCCTTTCAATTAGAAAAAGGGTATCGACAGGCCGGTTGCGCCGGCCGCGCAAACGGTGCGTGATGAGGGTCGCGGCATTACCCGAAGGCAGCTGGCCGGTCATCCGTACCGGCGGTGGAGGAGAACTGCCAACCTGCGGCGTTCCGAGGTCGGCGGTTAGCTCAGTAGGGCAGTTCCAGCGCCCGGGTCAGGAACTGCATATAGCCCGACGCCTTGCGGCAGGCGTCGGCGAAGACTTCCAGGAAATCGGGGCCAAAAGTTGCCTCTTCGCCAAATTCGCGTGAGGCGATGTGGTCCTTTAGCTTGAGGTCCCCGACCAGCGGATGTTCCTTGTCAAAACCCCTGGGGGGACGCTTCAGCGAACGGCCGTGGCGGTTGAAGCTATCCGCGAACACCGGCGCCCCGACCACCCGCTGCCAGCGGTCCGGGTTGGTCACGATGGCCAGGCGGATCTTGTTCAGAGTGGCGGTGTCAGGACCCCACAGGCCGATCCCGGCAAAGACCTCGCCGGGCGCAAGGTGCAGATAGAAACCGGGCGCGTGCGCCGATCTGCCGAATTCGTGGCGAAATTGGGCCGCCGCCTGGGTCTTGTAGGGCGATTTGTCCTTTGAAAAACGAACGTCACGGTAGATCCGGAACATCGACCCGCCGTTGGCGCGCGGATCGGCCACAAAGTGCGGACTGATCGCCTCCAGCTCCGGGCCGAAATCCTCGATGAACCGCAAAAGCGGGCGCTTTAGGTGTTCTTCGTAGCGGTGTTTGTTGGCCTGGAACCAAGCGCGGTCGTTGTTTTGCCGCAATTGAAGTAGGAACTCAAAAAGTTCGGGGCCAAAGTGACCGTTCATCGCGTTCGCATTTCTCTCCGGCACCGGGTTGTTGGCGGGCCCGTTCAGACCCAGCTTGCAAGGGGCCCGGCCAGGCAGAGGGGCAACGTCGGCCGATCGCGGATTCGCACCGGCCGGCTTGTAATTGTCCCGTCCGCCCAGATTTGCGATCCCAATCGACACGCGCATCCGCCAATCAAATGCAGCAGGCGCCAACCCCTTCGGTTCCAGCATTGCGGCGGGCGGGCGAGATGCGACGCCTGGATGAATCGGCAGGAAAGCGCTGCCAGGGAATTGGGGACGGGGGATAATGCGGCGGCCTGCAGGTCAGGTGGCGGCGGCAGCGGACGCGGAAGTTACGAAACGCTGGGCGGCGCAGCCCGGGCGGTTGCGGCGGAGCGCGAAAGATGGGGGCAATCGGATGGGGCAAACACACTCAGTGCCGACCCCCGGCCCGGCCCAGGCGTTGCCGTCAGAGGGGCGCGCCCGCTTTGCAGTGCGATGGCGCTCGATTCGCCAATCGATGACCCCATGGACGCCCGTGGGCGCAAGTTCAAGGAGAGGTTAGGTGGCTGGTCCGACTGACGACTTCGCTCGCATCAACCGGGTGTGGAATTTCCCGTTGTTCGAGGCGCTCTACGGCCGGCGCTCGCGGCGCTTTGGGCTGGGGTTCCACCTGGACGAAGGCCCGTTTGAGTACAAGTCGCAAAAAGCCCCGCTGCCGCTGGACCGCTTGGAAGAGGCACTCCTGGTAGCCGCCGGCGTGGGGGTGTCGGGGACGGTGCTATCGGACCTGGCCAGGCCGGGGGCCATGATCCGGGGCGCGGGCCGCACCTTCGGTAGCGCGTTGTCGGTCCACCGGACGCAATTGTTCTTCACCAATGACGACGGGGTCTACGTCATGGACATGCAGGACTCGGCGGCCAAGAGGATGCGCGAGGTTGAATCTGAAGGCGACCGGGCCAGGGTCGTTTCCGCGTACGAGCAGAACCGCACCAAGTTGCAGGACGGGCGATTGGATATCCCTCGCCGGGTGCCGCCGCTATTTACGCATAACTTCTGGGACAACAATCGGCCCGGCTGCACTCTATTCATGCCGGTGTGCGACGTCAGCGCGTCATTGGTCAACCTGATCATCCAAATGGTCGACGGCGAAAGCGGGCGATTTGCCGGTGGTGCCGGCGGCGGGTTCTATGTCGTGGACGATCGCAACGATTTCCGGCCCGCCGGCACGAAGCCGTGGGCCGACAGCGGGTTTTTGGACAAGAAAAAATTACTCCCGCTGTCGGTGCTGGAACGCGAAGCGGTGTACTTCACCTTCAATGAGGCCGCGATAGCCTGCCACAACATGTTCCTGGCATCAGAGGCGATGGGCCTGGGCGGCTGGATGCACTGCGGCTTTCTTTCCCTTCAGGTGCTGGAGGAGCTGGGGTTCAGAACGGTTGCCCCCAGGGGCGTTGAGGCGCTGCGCAACCCGGTGGGCATGGACGGGGTGTTCGAAGGCTACTGCCCGCCATATTTGCCCGACATGGATGCGGCCGTGGATTCGGTGGTTGCCGGCACGCGCGGTGGTCTGAGTGAATTCTTAAAAGGAGGCGGCCAGGTCCCCCACAAGATTTCCGATGCTCGCTATGAGGCCGGCATCCCGGAAATAAGCGATGAAGGGGCGGCCTGCGCCAAAGCGGTCTGCAGCTACATTTACGACACCTATGGGAAGTTCCCGGGCACCGTCGACACGATGCACCTGATGTGGTTTTTTCAGGCACATCACCTGGATCTGGACTTTTACGACCGGTTCTTCAAGCCCGGGGCCTACTCTGACGCCCACCGCGACCACATGACGGCCTGGCACGCTGATTGAGTGATGCCGGGGCGCTGCGCTCAAGCGCGTGCTTCCTGGCACCTCCACCGAGCGCGGCCGCAGCGGTAGATCTTTATAGGATCTGTCGAACAGACCAGATGTATGACTGCTCATACCGCATGACCAACGACCCAATTCCCGCCGGCTTAGTACCCACTGGCAGCTCACCAATTTTTTCGCAGGACTCTATTCCCGAAGCTCTGCAACGCGAACACGCACTGGCAAAAAACCGCTGGGGGATCCTGCACGTGTTGACCGGCAGGGTGGAGTTCGAGGATCTGGCGACCGGAGCGGTCAAGAAAGTCCGCGCACCGGATTTGATCACAATCCGCCCGCGTGCACCGCACCGTTTGCTGGTTCGGTTCCCGGTAACGTGCCGGATTGATTTTTTTGTGGAACCGGACACTGAAACATAGCAGCGGCTGCCCGGCTACCGCGCCGCAGTGGCCCTGCGCCCCAGGCTCAACGGCCCGGGCAGCATCGAATGTGAAATCGACTCCGGGCGGCAGTTCATACATTGGAGCTGCCGAAGGCGAGCCCATTCCGTTTGGAGGTAAACGATGCGGCCGGTGATCATCGACTGTGACCCTGGCACCGACGACGTGCTCGCCATCTTGGTGGCGCTTGGTTCGTCCGCCCTCGATGTCTTGGGCCTTACGAGCGTGGGCGGCAACGCTTCAATCGACGATGCGACGCGCAACGCGCTGGCAGTCCTTGAGATTGCCGGAAGTCCCCCGGTACCGGTCTGGCGCGGCGCCGAACGCCCACTGGTGGGCCAATACCAATACGCCTACGACTATCACGGCGAAGCCGGGATTGGCTTCCGGCTGCAGCCGCGCGCCGGCGCAGTTGGACCCGAATCTGCCGCTGCGGCGATTGTGCGCGCAGTTAGGGCGCGGCCCGGCGAGCTGACGCTGATCGCGCTTGGCCCGTTGACCAACCTGGCGCTCGCCCTGCACCGGCATCCGGGCCTGGCCAATGAGGTTGCAGAAATCATCGTCATGGGCGGGGCGCTGGAAGTGTCCGGAAATGTGACTGAACATGCCGAATTCAACATTTACAACGATGCCACCGCCGCCGGCGTCCTGTTCGGCTGCGGCGCACCGGTGACGGTGGTTGGCCTTGACGTGACGGAGCAGGTGGCGTTGCGGCGCGGCGGTGACCCTTGGATCCCCGGTGACGGCGCGCCGGTAATGCTTGCCAGGCGGGTACTTGGCGCCTGGTTTGAGGGCCACCCGGAAGATGGGAGTTATGCCCTGCACGACCCCCTGGCAGTTGTCGCGGCGATCGACCCGGCAGTGCTAACTTGCCGGCAGGGCACGGTCGACGTTGAAGTTGAACCCGGCGCCAGGCGAGGCCAAACCAGGGCAAGTTACGGTTCCGGCCCGGTCCGGGTCGCCCTGGGGGTGGATTCCGACCGGGCCTTGGCGCTTATCCGGGACCTTATCGGGGCCGCCGGCTAATCGAACCGGTTGCGGCAGGCGCCGGCGTGCTTGGACAGCAGTTGCAAGGCATCGGCCCGGACTTGCCGATGCTCGGCGAAGGCACGAATCAGGTAGGCGCCGCAGCTTGGCCGTCCGCAGAATTGTGCCGGAACGGCTACCTGTCCCATAACGTCTCGTTCGCTTCAAATCCATCGCAAAGGTGACGGCCACATTGGAACCGGGTCGAGTGCTACTGGTCACCGGCGGCAGCCGCGGTATCGGTGCAGCGACCGCCCGTCGGGCAGGTGGGCGCGGCTACTTCGTATGCATCAATTACCGCCGCGACGCTGCGGCCGCGGCCCGGGTCCTGGGAGATATCCGCGCCAGCGGCGGCGATGGATTCGCGGTCCAGGCCGATGTTGCCAATGAAGCAGAAGTTATCGGATTGTTCGAAGCGGTCGACGCCCTGCCGGGACGGTTGGTCGGCTTAGTCAACAACGCCGGTGTGGTGGCCCCGGGGGCCCGATTCGAAGATACGACCGCATCGCGCTGGAGAAAGGTCTTTAGCACCAATGTGTTTGGGACCATGCACTGCACCAGGGAGGCCATCAAGCGGATGGGCCGAAGATCCGGTGGGACCGGCGGCGCAATCGTGAACGTTTCTTCGACTGCTTCCAGAACCGGTTCCCCGGGTGAATACGTGGATTACGCGGCCTCCAAGGGCGCCGTTGACAGCTTCACGATAGGAGTTGCGCGCGAGGTTGCCGACGACGGCATCCGCGTGAACGCCGTCAGGCCGGGGTTTGTCTACACCGCGATCCATGCCCAAAGCGGCGACCCCGACCGGGTTCAGAAACTGCGGTCGAGGCTACCGATGCGTCGCGGCGGCGATCCCGAAGAAGTCGCGGCGGCCATATTGTGGCTGCTGTCCGATGAGGCCTCGTACGTGACCGGGGCCTGCATCGACGTGACCGGGGGCGCGTAAATCCACCCGACGCGTTAGGGAGTGCGGCGCTGTCCCCGACGGCAGGAATTGCCACTGCCAGATTGGGGTTGCGGGGACACACGGTGCTGGCGGGGCGCCTGCCGCCCGAACGGCGAATCGACGCGAGCCGGGCGGGACAGGGGACATTTACGCGGTATTGTTCCCCGGCGGGTCTGGTGCGCCCGGATTGGCGGAGCGTTCACAACCCGGCTCGCGCTTTCTTAACCCGAAAGATGGCCGACCCGTCTACTCACCGGATCGGGGCGGATTTGGCCGCGCGCCGGCGGCAATTCGTCCGGCAGCAGCGCTCCCAATGCCCGTGCCATGCCACGCGCCTTGTGCAGCGTTTCCTGGTACTCGGCCTCGGCGACCGAGTCGTGGACGATCGCGCCACCCACGTGCGCGTAGGCCTGGCCGCGGGCGACGGTGATCGTGCGAATGGCCACGTTCAGGTCGCAACGGCCGTGCGCTGAGAAGTAGCCTATCGCCCCGGTGTAGACACCGCGCACGGTCGGCTCGAGCTCGTCGATGATCTCGAGCGCGCGGATCTTCGGCGCGCCACTGATTGAACCGCCCGGAAGCATCGCCCGCAGAATCGCATCCAGACCCACGCCGGCCCGTTTGCGGCCGGTTACCGACGAGGTGAGCTGGTGCACGTGCGAATAGGACTCCAGCTGCGCCAACTGCGGGACCGTCACGCTGCCGGTTTCGGCGATACGCCCGAGATCATTGCGCTCAAGGTCGACGATCATCACGTGCTCGGCGGCATCCTTGGCGCTGTCGCGCAGCTCGGCAGCCAGGCGTGCGTCCTCCAATCCGTTCTGGCCGCGCGGACGCGTGCCCTTTATCGGCCTGGTCTCCAGCAGTTCGCCGTCGATCAGCAGCAGCCGCTCCGGGGACGATGAGAGCACCTCGACGCCGTCGCCCGGCCGGGCAGATGCATTGATATAGGCGGCAAACGGAGCGGGACTGGTGCGCCGCAGCCGCCGGTAAGCTTCGAACCCGGCAATCGCCAGCGGAGCGCGGAAACGCTGCGAGAGATTGACCTGGTAGATGTCGCCGCTGGCAATGTAGCGGCGCGCCGCCTCGACGCGCTCGAGGTACTCGCAACGCTCCAGGTTGGGTTCAAAGTGCGCGGGCCGGCCCGGCAATGGTTGGGACTCCCCCCAACCCGGCGGAATCGGCTCGCAGTTCTTGATTGCGGCCAGTTTTTCGCGCAGCTGCGCGACCGCTTGCAGCGTGCCGCTGAGCCAACCACGCTGCTCATTCCCATCCCAGATGAGCGCGGCGTCGTACCAAGCGATCGCCAGGTCGGGCACGCCTACATCGTCCCTGGTGGTCGCGGGCAGGCGTTCGATGTGCCGTGCCAACTCGAACCCCAGGTAGCCAATGGCCCCGCCGATAAACGGCAGCGCCGGCGCCCCGGCCTCCGGAGCGGGCGTGGCCGCGCCCCAGGCTTGTTGGCCGGCCTCGATCGCCCGGGCGGCGACGGCGATCGGGTCGCCCTCGAACTCCTCGACTCCGTCCACCGAGGCGTGAAGGATGCGGCGCCCCCGCGCACGCAGCGTCCAGCGCGGCTTGCAAGCAAGGATCGACCAGCGCCCGCGCGTGGATCCTGGAAGCGCCGAGTCAATCCAGGCAAGGTTTTGATGGCGCTGCAACGCCATCGCGGCGCGCTCGGTGGCGCTGCCGCCCGGTGGCGGTGTCCAGGCCTCGATCACCCAGCCTCGCTGCCGCATTGCGCTGCATTAACTCCTGCGGGCGCGGCAGTGGCCTGACCGCGCTTGTGGCGTCGGTTGGACCAATCCGCCCGGGACGGTCGAAAAACTCATAGGCCGTTAAAGCGTGCTAGCGGTTCCGAAGACGGGGCCGTCGACGGAAAATTTGACCAATTGCTCTGGGCACGCGCCATAGGTAGCTCCGCTCCCGGTCGGGCGATGCCGGCCAATTGCAAAGTACGGTTTCCGACTAAACGACCGCCGCCACAGTGTGCGATTCTGACCAATCACCCACGCCGGCGCGATTGCGGGCCCGCACCTGGAATTCGTAGGCCAAGTCGTCCTCAAGGCCGCCGATTGCCAAGTAGTGATTTTCTCCCTGGGCGGCACGCTTGGTGAGGGACCAATACTGGCCCGATTTCTCGGGCGCCCCGGCGTATATGTAGCGAACGTCGTAGCTGCTGACCTGGCTGCCACGTAAATCCTGCGGCGCCGCCCAACTCAGCCCCAGTAGGTCGGGAGTTCTTTCGACCGCGGCAATTGTGGGTCGTGAAGGCTTCCCCGGTGTGCGGACAACGACGAACACGAAGAACCGCGTCGCGGCCGCGTCGGCGGATCTGACCCTTAGGAGCAGGATGTTCGGGCCAACTTTCAGGTCAACATGAAACCCGTTGGCCGGGTCACCGTCGGCGTCGGACAGCGGCCGTAAACCGGTCGAATCCTGCGGTGGCAAGAAGAATTCGAGTGTTGCCGCCGGGTCGGCAGGCCTTGCATCAATAGTGATGCGCGCGGACTGGTAGTTGATCAATCGCCGCAGGTAGTGCGAACCCTCGGGAATGGTGGCGGCGCGCCCGGCGATTGTGATTGAGTCAAGACGGGTGTCGCCGGCCCGTGCGGGTTCGATTGCAACGCTGTAGGTCTGCTGAGAAGTCGAGCTGTTAACGCGTATGTTGAGGATGTAATGCTCGCCTGATGAGCCGACTCGCGACCGGTTCAACTGGAACCCCACGGTGCCGGGTTCAGCATCGACCAACTGCTTTAGATCCGGCCCCAGATAAACGATTTCGGAAGCTGATTCAAATGGCGTCGGGGAAACCGTGAGGCTTTTGCCGACCGCGCTCTCATCCAGCCGGAATCGATAGCGGCTATCGCCGGGCGAGAAGTCCGGCAGCAGTGCGCCGGGAACAAGCTGCAGCGCCTGCAAACCGATGTCGCAGTACGGCCGGTCAACCCGAACGAAATCGTGGTATTGCAGGATGTTGTTGCGCAGCGCTGTAGGCAGGCAGCCCTGAAACTGGTTACCGGACAGGCGCAACGTCCCCAGGAACGGCAGGCGCCCGAGGGATTCGGGGAATTGACCGGCGAAATCGTTGCCGGCAAGCCCCAGTCCGATCAGGCCATGAGCTTGGGCGATGGTTTCGGGAATCGGACCGCCGAGGTTGTTCTCATCGAGCAGGAGCAACAGCAACTCGGGCAACTGCAGAATTTGCGGCGGCAACGCCCCGGTCAACTGGTTGCCGCTCAGATCCAGGATGACCAGCTGGCCGAGTTGGCCCAGGCTGGACGGGATGTCTCCGGTCAGGCGGTTTTGGCTCAGGTCGAGGTTCCGCAATTTGGCCAGGCCCGCTAGGACGTCGGGTACTTCCCCGGCTAAACCGTTGCCCCAAAGCTCGAGTTCAACTACGCGGTCGGCGTTGTCGGTGGTAACCCCATGCCAATCGCCGGGTGGGTCATCGGATAACCAACCTTTGCTCTGCGACCAGTCGGGACCCCCGGTGGACTCGTAAACCTTGGTCAAGATCTGGAGCTCGGATACGGGGCGCGCCAGGAGCAGTTCGAACAGCCGGGTCTGCTCCCCGTCGGACGAAGTCACTTCGATCGCGATCAGGTTGTCACCGACGGCTAAATCGACCTGGTGGCCGTTGCCCTCGTCCTGGTCGGCATCGGGTTGGGAAATTCTCACCGTTGCGGCCGGGTTTGCAGTCAGCGCCGCGACTGTTACCTCCTCGCTGGCGGGGTCAACGTGGCCTGTGAACCGGCCGGATTGCGACCCTTCGAACACCGGACTGCCATCGACCAAGACCGCATACAGACCAGCGTCACCTGGCCGCTCGCGCGTGAGCGTCAAACGGTACTTATTGGTCAAGTCGGCCGCGATTACCTCGACTGTAAGCAGCACCGAATCGCCAGCGGCGGCGAGATTGGCCAAGTCGACCTGAAAACTCTCGGCCTGAGTGTCGGCGTCGGCGAGGATGGCACCGCTCTGGTCACGGAACGCGACCGCCTCCAACTCTTGGAAAGCAAAGAGCCTGATCGAAACAAGCGCCGCTTCCGGTGCGCCACCGCCAGCGCTGACTATGTAATCACGACGCGCCGGGTCGAATTGAGGTCGCAGCGTCCCGGGCGAGACGTCGATCAAACTCAGCGCCAGATCGCAGAATGGTCGCCCGCCGAGTTCAATCGGATCTACCGTCGAGCGCAGCTCCCGGATATCGGTGGGGGCGCACCCCTCGAAGCTGTTGCCCTCCAGAAAAAGTTGGCGCAGGGCCTGCAGTTGCCCCAGCTCTTGTGGAATCGATCCGCCCAGGCGGTTGTGGGCAAGGTTCAACGCGCGCATGCGGACCAGATTCGCGAGTCCGGGCGGAATCGATCCGTCCAAGCGGTTGTTGGACAGGTCAAGGTGTTCGAGATCGGCCAGCGAACCGATGGACTCCGGGATCGCTCCTGCCAATTGGTTGTTGGCCAGATCCAACCTCAGGAGGTTGGGAATCTGGCCGAGCGAATCGGGGACCGGCCCGGAGAGCTGGTTGCGCTCGAGTCCGAGTTCGCGCAATGCCGCCAGGTTTCCGATGTCCACGGGAATCGTTCCGCTGAGGCGATTGCGCCCCAGGCGCAGGTCGGACAACTTCGTCAGGTGCTCCAACCAATCGGGAATCGCCCCGCTCAATCGGTTGCCGTCCAGGCGCAGCGCTTCAAGATCTTTGGCGCCCGCCAAAGTGCCCGGGATTTGCCCGCTAA
Organism: Chloroflexota bacterium; assembly: GCA_965217845.1. Taxonomy (GTDB): domain Bacteria; phylum Chloroflexota; class UBA11872; order UBA11872; family VXNJ01; genus VXNJ01. The sequence continues at coordinate 366,596 of OZ244573.1, read as the reverse complement.
ATTCGTTGTCGTTCAGCAGCAGCAGGGAAAGCGCGGGCAAGCGATCGAATTGGTCAGGGAGGGCACCGTCCAATTCGTTGTTGCCAAGTTCCATCACCTGCAAGTTGGCCGCATCAAAAAGATTGGTCGGGACCGCCCCGGAAAGTGCGTTTTCGCTCAGGCGCAGATACTGCAACCCGGAAAAATTTCCGATCCAGGCCGGGATCGACCCCGAAAGCTGGTTGCCCCCCAGGTCAATTCGGCGCAGATTTACGAGCGTTCGCAGGCCGACGGGTATGGGGGCGGTCAACCGGGCGCTGTTTAGCTCAAGCTCTTCGAGTGTTCGCAGCTGCCCCAGCCACGTCGGGATAGGACCGGTCAATGGATTCCCACCGAGCGCAAGGCGCGAGATCCGGGTCAGATTCGCCAGTTCACGGGGCAGCGGGCCGGAAAGCGAGTTCGAGCTCAGGTCCAACGACTTCAATTGATCTAGTTCTCCAAGCCAGGCGGGAACGGATCCGGAGAGGAAATTCCCGCCCAGGTCCAATCGCTGGAGGCCCGATAGCGCGCCCAGATTAGGAATCGGGCCCGCCAATTGGTTGCTGCCGATCAGCAGCTCATCCAATCCGGTCAGTTGTTCGAGCCAGCTCGGAAGCGGCCCCGAGAACCGATTGCGACCAAGATCCAATGAACGCAGATTGGTCAAGGAACCCAATCCCGGTGGAATTGAACCGCTGAAGCGGTTACCCGAAAGGTCAACCACGGTCAGCTCAGCGAAGCGGGCGATTGCGCTGGGCACCGGACCGGTTAAGCCGTTCCCGGATACATCCAAGATTTGCATGCTAGCGCGTGGGCCATTGGAGATCCACAGGCGACCCTTCAAGGCGTTACCGGACAAATCGAGCTCATGCAAATTCGCGGCGTTGAAGATCGCGAAAGGAATCTCTCCACTTAACGTGTTGTCTCGCAGGTACAACCGCTCGAGATTGGCCAGGTTCGCCAATTCGGCCGGGATGGGGCCGCGCAGCGAGTTGCCGGCGAGGTCGATCTGTATGAGTTGAGTCAATCTGCCCAACGTTGCGGGGATTTCGCCCCTGAATTGGTTCTGGCTCAGATCGAGGTAAGTCAGTCCCGAAAAGTTGGCGATTTCTCCCTTAAGGCGGTCGATCAGGCGATTGCCGCTGAGGTCAAGACTCTTGAGCGCCCGCATCCTGTAGAACGCGTCAGGGATGCCGGCGACCAATTGGTTGTCTGATAGATCCAAGATCTCCAAGCTCGCAGCCTCACCCAACGTCCCTGGGATTGAACCACTGAGCTCGTTGGCGCTCAGATTGAGGGACCTGAGTTTTTGGAGCTTCCCCAATCCGGCCGGCACCGCACCGCTCAGTTGGTTTCGGCTGAGGTCGAATAACTCAAGGAGGGTCAGTTCACCAACGATCGACGGGATCTTTCCGCGCAGGCGGTTACCGGACAAATCGATCGCAATTACCCGGCCAGAATCCCCGGTGCTTACGCCATACCACTCATCGAGCGGCGCCGAACTATTCCAATTGCTCGCGTTCAACCACCCATCCCCACCGGCGGCTGCATATAAGGCCGAAAGTACTTCCCGGCCAGATGCGACTGTTGTCGTCGCCGGCGCGGGCACTTCCGCTGCCGGGTATGCAGTCAAACCGGATGCCATTACCCCAGGCACCCCTGCTGGCGACCCAACTCCCAATCCCAGTGCCGCAGCCAGGATTGCAACTATGGAGCGAAACACGCCCTAAGCCGGGTTCAACAATTGGCCGATTCGGGTCGAAAAAGCCGACTCTGGCTTCGAATTTCGCATTGCAAATTCATTGGCCACCGCCAACCGTGATGCTGCTCGGCGAAGATCATCTGCATCGAAACGAATTTTTTGTTTGGCGCATTGCAACTCGCGATTGAAAATCAATAAGGGTTGCTGATTTAAGCCGACTCTTGATCCTGGGGCAGCAGCTAAACGGATCCGGCGATGCCGAATCGGGCGCCGGAATCGTGCGCGAGATCGCTCCAATCGGGGCCGAAAAAATGCGCAGAAGCTTCGGTTACATTTTTTGGTGAGGCAACGGGCCCGGCAAATCTAAAAGTCGTTGATCAGGGGACCGTGCAATGGCTTTGGTGACGGCCGCCGGACACATATATATTTGACGTATCGGCAACACTGATGTGGCACAACGTGTTGCCGGTTGTGGACGCGGCCCGAAAAGAGTTGAATCATTGGATCGGCGTCGCCACGACCTGAGCGGAGCGGGAGCAAACATGGCTACGGCGGAAGATTCCGGTTACCAGCCGCTGGCTGAAGTGCGCAAGAGCCTGCGGATCGAATGGTATCGATCCCCGATCGATCGGGCCGTCCTGAAGGAACTTTCGCGCCGCAGCGACCTCAAGGGCTGGGTGCAGGCCGGTGGCCACCTGGGGCTTTTTGCGCTCGCGGGTGCCCTGACCTACTTTTTCTGGTGGCACCAGATCTGGGTCGGATTCGCGCTGGCGCTATTTATCCACGGCACGATCGGGAGCTTTTTCGTCGGCACCAACCCGCACGAACTCGGCCACGGATCGGTATTTAGGACCAAGTGGCTTAACAGGTGGTTCAACTATGTCTTTTGCATGCTGGCTTGGTATGACCCCTTCGATTACAACGCCAGCCACACGTTTCACCACCGCTACACTCTGCACCCCGAGGGCGACCGCGAGGTGCTGCTGCCGCTCAAGCCGACGGTGGGCAAAACCTTCCTGCTGCAGCTGTTTACGGTAAATGTCTTCACGCAGCCGGGACGGACTCTTGCCAAAGGCGGCCTGATTTCGACCATCATCTTCACAGTCCGTACCGCACTGGGCATTCACGGCCCGCTCAAAATCCCTTCCCACGAATGGCTGAAAGCGGTCCACGCCGACCAGCCGGCCGAATTCCGCAAATCGATCATCTGGGCCCGCTTTCAGTTGGCATTCCATGCCGCGATCGCGGTGGTCGCCGTCGCGACGGGGCAGTGGGTTTTGCCGATCATCCTCACCTTCTTCCCCTTCATCGCCAACTGGGCCACGTACTTCGTCGGCCTTCCCATGCACTGCGGCTTGATGGATAACACGCCCGACTTTCGCAAGTGCGTTCGCTCAATAACCCTTCCTTGGCCGCTCGAATTTATCTACTGGCATATGAACTGGCATCTTATTCACCACATGTACGCTGGCGTGCCGTGCTACAACCTCAAGAAGCTACATAAGGCGATCGCCCATGACGTGCCCGAACCGCGTACCCTGATCAGCGCCTGGCGGGAGATGTTCTACATTTGGGACCGCCAGCAGGAAGACCCCGATTACCAATTCGACACGCCCCTGCCGGCGACCGCGCGGCGGTTCCGCGAAGACCCGCAAGACGAACTGGACCGGTCGATCGGCGACCTGGCGCCCGAGGGCCTGCGCTAACCAGGGATTTTCGGGCGCGCAGCGCTCAATCTCCGATTACCCTGGCGTGGATGCGCCGGCACGGTACCGTTGGCGCGCCGATGGCGGCGAGGCCCGCGTACTTAGCCGTGGTTAGGTGGCATGGGCCAAGTTCCAGGCCATGGCCCAAGGCGCGCGGTTAGCGATTGACCAACTCCTGGGGGCCTAGGGTATGAGGCGGGATCCCACGCCCCCGGGGCCCCCGGATTCCGGATCGGGAGCCGGAATGACGGTAGGACGAGTCCGGGGTCAATTGACAGGGCGCGGAGGCACGGTTACGCTGCGACGTGTCCCGGCCTCGAACGACCGGGGGCCGCGACTGGAGCTTTGCGCGGAGTCGGGGCTAACCATCGCAGACAAGAGGTATGTCGATGCGAGACGGACCAATGGCTGGGAAGGTGCAGACCGTTCAAGGGCCGATCGCCCCCGATGAACTGGGTATAACGCTCGCGCACGAGCACTTGCTGATCGATCTTTCGCCAACTTACAACCCGCCCACCGGGGCCAGCGATCGTGACTTCTGGGAGAAGCCGGTCTCAATCGAGACGGTGGGCCGCATCCGGCACTACTTCGCGCGCAATAGGGACAACACAATCCTGAGCGACATCCCCACCGCCGTGGACGAGATCAACCTATACCGGCAGTACGGGGGCGGGTCGCTCGTCGACGCCACCAGCAACGGCATCGCACGCGACCCCCGCGGGCTGGCCCGAATCTCGCGTGCAACCGGTGTGAACGTGATCATGGGGTCGTCGTACTACGTAGACGCCACCCATCCGCCCGACATGGACAGCCGCAGCGAGGAGGCTATCCAGGAGGAGATAGTACGGGATGTGAACGACGGGGCGCAGGGTACGGACATACGGTCCGGCGTCATCGGGGAGGTCGGTTGCTCGTGGCCCCTGACGGCCAACGAGCGGAAGGTCCTGCGCGCCTCGGCCCGCGCCCAGCGGATGACCGGAGCCCCGCTCCTAATCCATCCCGGAAGGGACGAGACCGCGCCGCTGGAGATCATAGAGGTACTGGATGAGGCGGGCGCAGACCTCACGCGGACCGTCATGGGACACCTAGACCGCACCGTGTTCCTACGAGAGACCCTGGGCCGGGTCGCCGAATCGGGATGCTACCTGGAATGGGACCTGTTCGGCCGGGAGGAGTCCCTGTACGGTCATAACCCTAACATCGACATGCCCAGCGACGCCAAGCGGATGGACGACATCGCGTGGGCCGCGTCGAAAGGCTACGGCCGGAAGATCGTGGTGTCTCACGATATCTGCTCCAAGCACCGTCTCCAGCGGTACGGTGGCCACGGTTACTACTACCTGGTGGGCAACATAGCCCCAAGGATGAGCGCGCGCGGATTCCCGTCCGAGCTGGTGGATGACATCTTCGTCAACAACCCCCGCGACGTCCTGACGTTTGTCGAGGCGCGGACCTGAGATTCCACGCCGTTGACACCCCCACCTGTACTTTTTAAGAGCTTCATTCGCCCAGGCAACCACGGTATGCGCGATGCCTTGCTTGTGGCAAACGTAGTCAGGTCGGCTGGCCGGGAGTGACCAATCGCCCCTCGTGTCTTATTGAACGCCTTGGGGGGGGGCAGTACCTCGGCCGGAGCTGGCCGAGGTGGATGCCCGGTGGAGAGTTTGCGCCCCATTTGAGCGCCGGTACACGGACCGGTCGGCATCGTGGTGGACCTTGGATGTACTGACGCTTCGCGCGATTTGCTGGAGGGGAGGTTCCGTGGACAGAGGACCGGTTTGCCCTGGCGCTACTTCCCGCCGCCGCTGGAGGTTGCCGGCAACGTCACCGAGGCCTGGGTGCTCGATCTCTTCCAAAAGCTTCGTAGTCGGGGCTTACCCCAACTGTTCGGCGCGCTTGATTGCACCGCAGGCAACCTGCGTTGTGTCCGATGCACGGGCGGCGGCACACCCACGTCCCTCGACTGATCCGATTCGGTGGCCTCATGTGTCAATCGCTGCAGTGCAAGGACAAAAGTTGGTTATGCGCTAAATAACTTCGTCTCCGAGTAACGACTACAATCGACTAGTCACAATGACGGGTCAGAAAAGATAAGTGCACGAAATTCAGTCGACGGATGCGAAGGCGCGATTTGCGCAGATACTCCGTCATGTTGAGCATGGCGAGCGGTTTGCGATTACTCGGCACGGCAAAACCATAGCCCACCTCGTTCCCGCTGCGGATCTAGAAGGTGCTGAACGAGAAGCTGCTGTGGATCGGTTCCTGAAAGAGCGGGCCAGTTGGCAGCCTGTCGAGATGACCCTCGACGAAATACTCGATGCTCGACACGCAGGACATCGGCTGTGAGCGGGTTTATCCTAGACGCTTCGGTCGCGGTCAGTTGGTTGGTAAGGCACGAGTCGGAATCTGAATCGCTCGCCGCACTAAACAAGTTGCGTCAAGACGGGGCCGTCGTGCCGCAACTCTGGCATTACGAGGTCCGAAACGCCTTGTTGGTGGCGGAAAGGCGAGGTCGTATTGCCGAGGGCGCGGCAACGTCGCGGTTGCGCAATCTTGATGGACTGCCAATCGTTACGGATCGAAATGCCCAACTAGATGATGCGATGGAATTGGCGTTCGCGCACGAGTTGTCGTATTACGACGCTTTGTACCTGGAACTTGCTTCCAGGCTTGGATTGCCGTTGGCCACATTCGACAGCCGACTTGTAGCAGCCACAAACGCGTTCGGGTTGCAATCATTCTTCTGAAGTGCGAGCGGTCCTAGATCCGGCACCGCGGCAGGCACATATTCCGCACCGCGCGTTCACCGGCGGATCTTAATTGAAGCGGCTTGGACGTCAACGCCCAGTTTGGTCCATCATCAATCCGGCAATATAGGATCCGGCCTGCTATTTATCGGCAATAACAATCGAAGCGTGTTGTCTTTGGTGTCTGGAGCCACTCCACTGGGGTCGGTTTCGCGAAGAACCGGGGACTCGGCAGAGAATAAACGTGATTATGTCTGGTACATCAATGTTGTCAGACACGAACTCGCACAAGCCTCAGCTCGATTAAGGCGCATACGCCAAAAGGGCTGGTGGACTAAGAACCGCTTCCAAATCGAACAAATGTACCCTTAGCGAACGAGCCCGCGCGTTTTCCGGGCTGCCGATGGACATCGATGTGGCCGTCTTTTTCCATCTTCGCAAGCGTGTTTCGCCTCAATTGTCCTGAATGGAATTCCACCGCATCGGACTTAACATACCTCTCAATCTCATCGATGCCAACCCACCTGCTAGTGCCGAATTCTTGAGTGAGCGCACTACCGAGCAACGCAAAATTAACTGTATCGCCACCCAGCGTCAATTGATTGATCCGTCCACCTTTGATCTTGAAAGTGCCCATCGGATCCACTTTCCAAATCGCTTGTTTCATCTTGTCGCAACCAGTCAAATCTTGCGTGCCGAAAAAAATCGCGTACTTGATTCGCGATTCGTCCCACAATTCGAAATGTAGGACTTCGGACGCTCCCGCGCCCTTCAATTGCCGTTTGTAGAGGCCAAATAAGCCCAGCTTGCGCGCAGTTGGATCTGCCTCTTCAATAAATTCCCGCCACTCCGCGCAGCCAAACAGTTGATCCAAATGAGGCTCAAACTCCTTTGATTCCAAAAAACGATTTAGCCACTCGTACATGAACGATACGTACACTTCGGACTTCGAATTCGCAAGTATTCGACCGATTAACGACATCGGTGTGCCAGAAACGCCAAATGGGTCAATCATTACGAACGATGGGGGCATCAAAGCACTTGATCCTTGCAATCGATCAAGCAATCCTGCCATCGTTTCATCGAACGAAGAGCACCGAACCCAATATTTGCATCTCGAAGGCAGGTCCGCGAATTCACGTGCTAGAAGGGTATCCAAGTGTTGTGCACGATCTTCCCTTTTTTCGATAAACAGGTAGCCGATTTCAGACCCCAAATTCGAACGCGCACTGTGATTTAGGTAAGAGTTCAATGCAATAACTGGAGAGCCCGGTTCACCACCTTCGTATTCGCCGGGACCTGCAAACGCGTCAATGAAAAAGACTCGTCCATTTGTGCGCATCATGATCGGAATCCAAGCATCCAAATAACGCCGCAGAACCACATGCTTGACAACGGTATGGGGCATTAGCGTCCAAAGCAAATCCTTAGATGTCATAAGGAACCACTCCGCGCGGCCGACGGAAACTCTTGCCAAGTTCGACCATCTAAAACCGCATGCCGACCCGAGAGTTTGTTGGATTTCCCGCCGAGTTGCTTCAAAAAGAATGGAACATTTGCTGCATTAGATTGATCGCGGATGTCTCTGGCCCAACTCAACTCCATTGGCCTCGCGTTCGGCCCGCTTTCCCCGCCAACGATCACCCAATGCAATTGATCGTTCGTTAGCCATTCGGTCAGATCCATTCTTTCAAGCAGCGGTTCCGCTGAAACAAACCTAACTGCCGCCGGAATGCGGGCTAGGACGGATAGCCGAGGGGCATATTTCTGGTTTTCGACGGATGTGCCGATCCACACATTTCGGGGCCAGTTGTGCTTGAATTCACTCCCATGCGAATTCCACCAGCCTACCGCCCTGCCAGGTCGTTTAGTCAAAATTTGAAAAACGTGGCCTCGGCCATCAGCTTCTGCCATCACCGAAAACAAATCAGAAATGAATTCGTAAGGAACGCGTGAGTGGAACAAATCCGACATGCTATTTACGAATACCCTGCGCGGCGACTTCCAATTCAATGGGGTGCGCAATCGTTCTCGCATGAGTGAAATGTCCCCGGGTTCGGTCGAATAGCCCCTTACTCTCATCGATTTCAACCTGGGGTAGAGCGAGAACATATAGCAGTTGTCGCATCCTGGAGATACGCGCGTGCAGCCCGTCACTGGGTTCCATGTCTCGTCCGTCCACTCAATTGATGAAGACATCAGGAACTGCCTTCGAACTTAAGGCTCAACAAACATTATCATACGGGTAACAAACACGGATCCATACACGCGAATGCACTACCACTTCGATTGGCCTAAATTCCGATTCGAGTAAAAGCCAACTTTCGACGCTCTACCATCCAAGCAAGGAGTCGCACTTAGCCTGGCGACACACTTACCAGCAATGTTGCAACACCACATACTCGGGCGCCCAATTTTGATCAAGAGTTTCCGCCATCGATCTCCATTGTCGCCGTTGGCCGAATGTGGCAAACCGCCAATTTATGCTCACCCGCCTCCCAACCTTTCTGGCCAAGTCGTCGTCACTAGCAAAAGCAAACACGCAGTCAAATCTTCAGTGTCGCAGCGAGGCCTGGAATGGATCTCACTTCGCTGCTTGTTGCAAATCCGGACTTGGAAGGGTTGAGGCCATTTCGTTGTGAGTTAATTCAAAAATCTCCGACGAAATTCGCAATCTGCGCCAATCCACAGAATCCTCTCCTCATCGGAATAATTTTGTTAACCAACTCACAAATCTCTGACACGATTCTCCATGGACAGTTACATCTCCAGCACCAATGGCGGAACCCATCAGCCGAGGGCGGCGCCTGACTGCCAACCACGCGTATAGCTCAGCCCTGGATCTCTTGCCCCTCTTGAATTTTCTTGCCGGCGGTTCTATTTGATCGATGTAATTTTTGGAAAGAGGCCAAATGGGATCTTGAACTGGAATCATGTGAATCAAGAAATCCTCTAATTCGCCGCAATTCTCGTTGTCGGGCATCATCCAAACTCCCAATCGTTGAGGGTTTTCCTGTTGGCAAACAACAGTGCCGGCAATTTCGGGCGCGGGTGGGAGATCGACTCCAATTCGGTTCAAGCTATCTTTGATCGAATTCCATCGCCAATCCGGGTGGTCATTTGCGTCAAGAACAATTCCGAGATGGGTACGATCTGGGACCCGAGCTTCATCGTAAACGGCACGGAGAAGTGATTCGACTGAACCTTTTTCAAACACCTCAAATTCGATATCCAGTTCGCACACTTTGCACAGGTTCCAAACGACATGCTTGTCGTCAATCCCTTCAACAATCAGAACACGGTTACCCGATGGCTTGGGGACAGGATAGATGGTCAGCGAACCTCAATACCTTGTTCCGCAGCCACACGGAGGTCTTCCCCCGAATACTCGACTGCCCGCATTCCGCTAGAAGATCTCTCGATTCGGACCAGGGCACCGTCAGATTCGGCAGTCTTGGATAGTGCTTGCGCGAATCCAGAAACACAACTCCACCCGTGCGTTGTCGCAATGACTTGAACGTTGATTTCGCGCGCCGCCCTAAGGATCATGCTCCAGAATTCAGCCTGAGCGGAATGATGGATACCGTTTTCCACTTCGTCAATAACCAATATCCCGCCTTGACTGGAAGCCAAAGCAAGGGCGAGCCCGAACATTCGTACCGCACCATCGCCCAGACTTTTCAGTGGCACCCTTTCGTCGTGATCGGTTGTCTTAATGACGGCTCTCCACCGGGCCTTAGAGCGAGACCTACCGTCTCCAATTAAGGTAGCGCGCTGGATCTTGTCGCCGTAAAGCAGTTGAAGAGCGTCGACCACTCGCGATTCATCGTTGGTCAGGGCGACCTTGTCCCAGAACTGAGCAATTCGCTCGTTTCCCAACAATCCGGGGCCAATCTGCGTGCAATTGATTTCTGGGGTAGCATTTCTACGCCCGTATTCCCATTCCGGGATGTGGCGTAGATACGATCTGATCGTGCGTTCGTAGACGGGGTTTGGGACGGCAATCAGATGCCCAGCAAACCCAATCTTCAATCCCACGAGGATTTCTTCGTCAAAGAATCCGGGCTGAATTGCGCTCCAGTGCAAGCGTTCTTTCTCAAAGTCTTCGAGGTCGGCCGGACGAATTTCGAGCAACTCCTTTTTTCCAATTGGGCCAATCTCAATTCGTGACGAGCGCTTTCGCAGCCGACCGTAGAACAACGATCTAAAGTCTGGGACGATGTCTTCGCGCCCCAACTCATCCACATTTGAGACGAATTCTTCACGCGTCGTCAGAATGCTGTTCAGGATCCGGATATTCGCGCGAGCTGCGTAAATTCGAACCGCGTCGAGCACGGTTGTTTTGCCAATCCCGTTCTTTCCAGCGACTAAAGTGACCCGCCCAAGCCGGGGCACCTTTAAATCGCTGAGGCCGCGGAACCCCCGGATCGACAAGCTATCAAGGTGCAGCGCCCCAGTCTCTTTAGACACTGCAAACACTCACTTAATTGAACGAAGTCGGTTCGGCGGAGGATGGTTCCATCGCCCGCGTAAATTGCCGCTTTGATGTACGCCAACAAAGACTATAGTGCCACCACTCAAACAGACTTGGGGCCACGATATATCGAGTAGCAAACCAATCATCGTCAATCGTTGTTTGTTCGGTGACATAGCACTTGATTGATGATCGGCCCACGCTTACATGCCGTCTCTCTCTGGCCTTTGTGTCATTCCGATTGATCGATTCGGTTAGGCCAAACGGATTGGATTCTCTCATCCAATGACCACCCTAGAGGCCTTCAAGCTTGGACGCAGGGTCGGCTCTTTCCAGATTCAAACCATCATATTCGCGACCTATTGATTGTGCGGCATTCACCATAAACTGCATTATGTCTTGTCGACTTTTTTGCCGAGTCCATTGGCACCAACAGGGACATTTGCGAATAGATCCGCAGCCTTACCCGAGGGGCAACTGTTGTGTCATCGCCGCCTTAGAACTGACCCACTGACGCCGAATATTGCCTCGCGACCGGGCTTCATCAATTGGTGTCGCCAGGACAATCCCCCCTAAAGCAGATCGGAAGAACTAGGGCGCAAACATGAATCGGTATCCTGCCCTAATTGATAGAAGTTTTGATGCTTACGGAGTCGTATTCCCGGATTTGCCGGGCGTTTGCGCAATGGGAAACACGATCGACGAAGCGCTGCTGAATGCCGAAGACGCGCTTCACGATTACGCAGTTGCAGCAAGGCGCGACGGTGCGTCGCTTACTGGACCGACTCCATTGGACGCAATTGAAACACCAACGGGTACCAGATTGGTGTCCATTCCGCAAATTGGACCTTCCGAGGAAGAGTGTTCGGGCCAGTCGTACGTTCGACGCAATCGTAGCTGAACTCATCAACAACGAAGCTTGGCACCGAGGAATGACTAGGAAATCGTACATAACCTGGATGGCCCAGCGTATCGCGGTAATGGGGGATGAATTATTGGGTCAGTTTTGATCCCAATAGTGCCCAATTCCAACTGAGGGATTGAACCGATCAATCAATCCGGCAAAGATCTCCCGGATGTGGGGGATGATGGAAGAATCACCAGCGCGGGACAATTGTTATGCAGTTTATCTCTACCCCCCCCGATCCACCAATTTGACCGCCTAAGCCGACGCAATTTAGATATAGAGGATCAATGCCGCCGGTTCGAGCTGGTGCGACAGCGGCCGCAGGTGATCCTGACCGGATTTTGGCGGCCGCGGCCGAAGTTTCATCAGCTCCCCGGTTGATTTAAGGTCGTCAGGCATGCCGATCCCGACTCCGGCGGTCAGTTCCGGGCGTTGAAGGTGCGACGGCCACCGGGCCGCCGCTCTCAGGTGGGTGCGGGCGCCGTCTTTAACTCGCAAAGGATCCGGATAAACATCCCCGCCCAGGGCCAGCGGCGGGAGACGTAAGCATATTGCGCCGTCCCGATCGAGTGATCCTGCCCGGGACCGCAACGATCCGGCGGCGAATAGTCGCAGCGGTCAAAACGCCCTGCCTCCGATCCCCAATCTGGCGCAGCCAGCGACAGATGTTGTGGGCAATTGCCTGTATCCACAGCCAGGCGGCGTTGGCGTTGAAGTTGCCCGAGGGGAAATGGTTCAGGCCCACCCCGTATTTAAGGTCCCGGATCGCCCCTTCACACTCAGCGTGGCGGCGATGATCCCGCTCCAGATACAGAAGATCCCCTACGCGGTCGGTGATGAAAAGGCGGTAGCGGTAGCGACGCTGATCGCGCTCCAGCAGCGGCCCCAGGTCCTGGGGTATCCGGCGCACGATCAGGCGCACGCGCTCACGGTTGCCCTGCTGGTAGAAGGGAGCACACGACGTCTCGGCGACATCGGCTCCTTCGTAGTCCGGAATCGGGATCCAGTCGCGCTCCCGCAAAATGCGGGCAAAGCCGCTGATAGATCCTCACTGGTCGCGGGCGGTAACCGAGAAATAAGCACCGGCGCGGCGGCAGGCGCTGATGAATTCGTAGTTGTAGAAGCCGGCGTCGGCACGCACGGTTACAGGTCCCCGGGCGCCGGCGTAGCGGGCTCTTGATATGGCTTCGGCCACAAAGCGCGCCGCTCCGCGGCCGGTAAACGCGCGGCCTTCGCGCAGGCGGGTAAAGAGGATCTCGCCGCTTGCGCCGATGCTGGCGATCAACGGGTGATATCCCTTCTGGCCGGTGTAGCCGGGTTTTAAGGCGCCTTGCTTATAGCTGCCATAGGTCTCGCAGATGGTGGAGTCGACATCGATCGTAATTGGCTCATCGCCGAGGCCGGCACCCATCGCCCAAGCGCGCTTAAGGGCAATCCTGCTGATCGCGTCCAGCTGGCGTACGTTGTGCCAGCGAAAAGCGCGATGGGAAAGTTCCCAGGGTAGATGGCGCTTTGACCTTAAAGCCCAGGATGCGAGCAGTGTCACCAGCGCGCAATACGTCAGCGTCGTCAATGCAGTCCCCGCCGGCAAGGGAAGAGCAGATCAGCGTTAAGAGCTTGTCGCCGCGGTTGGGATTGGCGCCGGCGCTACCCAGCGACAGCCTTGAACCGGCCAATTGCCGGATACCCAGGCGCTGGAGCAACACTGCTGCCGGCAGAATGCCGGCGTTGGCCACCAGGGAGTCGTCATCGAAGACGACGTTGAGGCGTTGGGGCGCTATTCGCGGTAGGGACACCGGTTACCCGGCGCCCCCCGCGCAGATCCGTACGTGCGCGTTAACGCACTGGGCTCCTGCCTCGAGTCCTGGCGGTGGAGCTATGGCGTAATCTGCGACTGGTGGCGCAGAGCCGTCGGCGTAATCCCCCGCATCGGCGCGGCTCCGGTGACACGGTTATCCGACTCTGAGTTCGGGTCGTGCCGGGGCGTTGCCGATTGCTCTTGGCCGGGGCCCTTCGCTCGACCGACTCCGCCGGGGACTTGCACCCCTTTGTTCGCCGGCGTCAGCGCTACTATGGCCCCGTCAGACTGCTGCCCGGCGTATATCGTCGGCGTGTATAGCTTCCTGCTTTTCCCGACGCAACCCCGAAACTCTTCCGGGGTGCCGCGCAGCCCTCCCAGGTCCCGGCCCAGGACTTGCGTACGTACCCTGAGTTCTTTGACACCGCCGAGCCCGACGACGGCTGGCCATTTCTGCCGCCGACGGTGTTGCCTTCGGCCATTCTAAAAGTCTCGGCACTCGGGACAAGGTGAATTTCGGTGCTCAATAGCTCCGTCCGCACGCACCGCTACCGACGCTTCATGGATAACCTCACGGTCATCCACGCACGGCTTGCGGGCTGATGTGGGTTGGCTCCCACCCTTCATCACGGGAGACTTTCACTCCTTGCCCGGTTGCCAGTTAGCCTGGCTGTTCTAGAATGCTTCACCTAAAAAGTGCTCCCCATTTCTGGATTCTTTGGTCGTAGACAAACCAAGTCTCCCAGATATGAGAGAGCACTTTTTACTTATTACGGGCCGGTCTGCTCAGAAGAATTCGGTGGATCCGGGTACCCAACACCCAATTTAATATCGGTATCCAGCTATTGTCTCGATTAATTGCGCCGCGATCGACCCAATGCCAATCTATATCCCTCACACGTTTAGCTTTCGGTTTCTGTGTGAAGACTCGCCATCTGAATCGCCCCCTAGGAAACATCAGTCTCCCAATGCACCTACAGATGTTCCGAAACATCGCCTTTGGTGCAATGTGCTTTGTGAGCGGATAGGCACCTCACAAAAGCTCGAAACTGGCCCCACGGTTGCGCAGCATTGCAAATGGCGTTACACAACCGACATCCAAACCTTGGCATACATCTGGGATTTTGACTTTCCTGGCCGTCGCCGACGACACTTCGTGCGTAACGACCGTATGATTACCATTGACGGCCTGCGAGATTAGATAGTAATCTGGGTCCCGAAAGAACGCGTCTACGGCAGATTGATCGTAATCCTGTCCGATCACCCAAGAGCTAACCCGAGACAACGCATCTGCGATTTCAGCCGTTGACGGAACGAACAAATGTGAGCCTTGGTCTTTTGCCCAATCAGATAGTTCGTCGGAACCTGCCAAGAGTTGGCGTTGAATCTCTCGTATGCTGAGCACTTTCCCGGCGGAGCCCTCTCGAACTAGCCACGCCCAAAATCCGGGACAAATGTCAAACCCGTAGTGTTGATTCTTAGCCCGAATGAATACGTCGGCGTCGACTAAGTACGCCAATCAATTTCCGATCTTCAGTTTTTCAGAAACTTTTTCAAAGGTGGAATGGCTTGAAATTCCTAACATGCGGAAGCAATCTGTAAACGATGTGCGACCTTCGAGGGTGCTCACGATGATCGACTCGGCGAATCGCCGGCTGGCGCGAGGCGCAACATTGTTTATGGAGTTCCCACCACTTTGCTTAATGCTGCGAAAGCGCTGAACTTCCTGTTCATATATCGCCGAATATATCTCGGTTGAGATCAACGATGTGTCGTACGCGGATTTGAGCAACACAATGCGGCTTACTTTGAATACGTTGGCGAGTCGATTGATTTCGACTCGTGTTTCGTGGGATGGGTCAAACGCGGCAATGAGCTGTTGTCTGGGAACTAATAACTCTGCTGCAACCTGGTTGCACCAAAGTTCGATCAGATGATCGGGGTGGGTTGACACGCCGACATTGGATACTCCCGATTCTCCAAGCCAGATATGAGCTAATTCGTGGGCTAATGTAAACGATTGGGCGGATTTGGCGTCCGCTCCATTGACAAAGATGACGGGGGCAATACGATCGACGAGTGCGAATCCACGGAACTCGTCGGGATTTAGTGTTCGGCGGGTGTTGCTGCCTACGATACCGCTCACCATCACAAGGACGCCGGCGCCCTCTGCGAGTTCTACGAATTGTCGAAACGCGGCGTCCGGGCGGGAAAATCTTCTCTCAGAGACGTCAAAAGCCAATGCGCCGCGAATAAGGTGGGCGGCTGTACCGAAGTGCGCTGTTGTGTTTAGGCTACCAACGAAACTCAGGGGGTGGGCACCTGAAGCCAACAACTCTTCCCGATACCAAGCCTGTCGCTGCTGGCAAAGGTAGATCGTGTCGAGCAAATCCGGCGAAGGTTTTGCGATGTCGGAAAACGGCTTAGTGCGGAAATCGTTTATGGGAAGTTTGTCTGTTGGCGGCTCGTCTAGAAATAGGTATCCAATGGGGGTTCGAGCTGCCTTCGCAAAAGCTTCAAGTTGGCGGAACGTAGGATCTGTACTCCCCCGTTCCCAATCTACAAACTTGGGAAATCGTTTTTGGAATTCTGCCTCTCGCCGACCGGAACGATCAACGGCCCAGCGCAATAGCTCTGGGCGTACGCTGACCCGGTTCAATTCCCAACCTCCTGAATGCAGTGTCCCTGCAGGTCTGATCCACGGCCTTTAATCAATATTGAAATCGATTCGAGTGGCGTTTATCGGCCAAGGTGCTGTGATTGTCGCCTGAATCTATGGACTGAACGGCAAGGTGCCAGCTTGGCAACAGTCTCGGCAACAAGCGCTCAATCCTGGAGGATAAGTTGCCCTGGACCATTTCCGTGCACGATTACTTGACCCTCTCCCAGTGTGACGATTACTTGCCCCTGACCCGGGAGCACTTCTACCTGTCCCTGCCCGGGATGTATCGTCACTTGCCCGGACCCTGGCCCAATGACCAGCCTGCCATCTGAATCTAGCTCAATGGAGCGAACAAGGTCTCGAATGTCGGTTGGGTCTTTGACGTGCAATTCAGTAAACCTTGCAGTTGGTCCTCTAGCTCGTTCGATTTTGCTATTTGGCGAAGCTTGTCATCCGCGCAAAGGCGCAAAAGCGTTGGAATTGTCATCCAAAATGGGGCGTGGCTCGGAAGATGACCTAGGCTGTCCTGTTTCCGAGTACCTGCGACAGGTGAGCACCTGATTACATAGGGGCCACAAAGGCATCCTGCTGTGTAACCACACACAACGAAGGATTCCCCTCGTGACCCCCGAAGACGTAATCTACCGCTACCGCCTGCGCACGCTGGCGTTGGCCCGCGAAATCGGCAGCGTCCGCGCCGCCTGCCGGGTGATGGGAATACACCACTCGACCTACTACCGCTGGAAGTCCCAGGCCGACAGCTACGGCCTCACCATCCTGCGGCCCCGCGAACGCCGCCGGCCGCAGATGCCAAATGCGATCTCGCCGCTGGTAGAGCACCGCATCCTGGCGTTCGCGATCGGCAACCCGGGCCTTGGGCTTTCGCGGATCGCAGCCGAACTGGCACGTCCCAAGTGGGGCGGGTTCCAGGTGTCTCCCAGCGGCATTTGGCGGGTGCTCAGGCGCAACGGCCTCAACACCAGATCCAAGCGCCTGGCACTGGTGTCCGGCTATGCCGCCCCGCCCAAACCGCAGCCCCGGGAACCAGGGCCCGAACGCCATCTGGAAGCAGATCGCCCCGGAGAGCTGGTGCAGTTTGACTGCTTCCACGTCGGCAGACTCACCGGCACCAGGGGGACCCTTGTGGCAGTACACCGCCATCGACGTTGCCTCATCCTTCGTCTGGGCCGAGCTGCATGCAACCCCGCGCAACCCGTCATCGCGGTGGACGTCGCGCCTGGCCCGGAGGGTGGCCCGCGATCTCGCTTCGCGCGGCTGGAAGCTGGAGAAGGTCATGACCGACAACGGCTCCGAGTTCCGGGCCAAAGAGTTCGGCCGGATGGTCTCGGCCCTGGGCGCCCGGCAGAGGTTCATCCGTGCCAGAAGGCCGCAGACCAACGGCTGCGTCGAACGGGTCCAGGGCACCATCCTGGAGGAATGCTGGAAGCCGGCGTTTGCACGCTACCTGGTTCCCAAGCAGACCGGGCTGCGGCGGGAGTTGAACCGGTACCTGCGCTACTACAACCGCGATCGGGCCCACACCGGCCGCTGGAACCGCGGCCGGACTCCCGAGGAGGTCATCGGCAAGGGCAGAATCTATGCCTGAGAGACAGCTGGATGTGTCGCTAGATCTCTGAATCTGGATATGCTAGTGCTTGAAATGTGTCAGCGGGGTTTTGCCAACACTGCTCGGCTGACTGTTCTACCGTCCAAACGCGGTTCTGACGCTCGCGATCAACAACTTATGTGCTTTTGGCCCAGCTTAATCATGCGCGGGAAACAAAACCCGCCAATGAATAGCGCTACCATGTCATCCGCCCGAGGAGCGGAGCATGCGACCCGTTGGCTTTAGGGGCTCACTTTAGTAGTTATACGAGCTGCTAAAGAACTAGCGACCAACTGGTGAGCGTCAAAATACTTCCTGACCTTCAGCCGTGTTCAGAAGCTCGTCAAAAGAATACAGCGTTGAGCGGCGTCCGCTTCCAGCTACCACGATTCTTAGAATTCCCGCTTCACGCAACACATTGAGGATTCGGCGCGCAGTCGCGCGCGGGATCTCTGCACTAGCAACGAACGTGCTGCCGAAGAAGATTGGATATTGAAAAATCCAATCTAGGGCATGGACCGCATATTGCGATCGCGTGGACTCCACTACCGTTCGTTTCATTTGCTCATAAAGATTCAAGATCCCGTTAGCTTTATTTAAGTTGTCCTCAGCCTGAACTCTCACAGCTTCGAGAAAAAACTTGCTCCAACTTGTCCAGTTGTCGTCCCTCGACACAGCGCGTAACTTCTCATAGTAGGTGTCGCGCTTGGACTCGAAATATGCGCTGATGTAGAACATGGGGTGCTGGATCATGCCGCGTTGCCACAAAAACAACGGAACGAGCATTCGCCCCAATCTTCCATTTCCATCCCAAAAGGGATGGAGCGCTTCAAATTCTGCATGCAGGATCGCAAGCCGCACGAGACGATCGCCGCCATCCAAATGGGCATAACTCTCCCAGACTGCTAGTGAGTCGGCGATCTGGCCAGCGTTGGGAGGAACATAATCCGCTTCATGCAGTTCGCAACCGGGCGCTCCAATCCAGTTTTGACCGTCTCTAAACTCGCCGGGAGATTTGTCTTGTCCCCGTACACCCGACAGCAACACTCCGTGGACTTGCCGAATCACACGCAAACACAAGGGGAGGTCACGTAGAAGTCGTTCAGCCTCCCGCATTGCCGCGCGGTAATTGAGCACCTCTTGCATCTCAGTTCGGCGGTCCAGGGATTCAACTTCCCGCCCTGCTTCGAACTCGAGCACTTCGTTCATCGTGGCTTGGGTACCTTCAATCCGAGAGGAAACTACCGCCTCCTGAGTAGTTAAAGGTGACAACAACACGTTTGGATTCGGAATGGCAGACAAAACCCCGTCGTAACGTGCGACAGCCTCGACCGCAGGACCAATGATTGGAATCAACATACTCCAATCGAGACGTTCGTCCGGGGGAAAGCTGTCCGGTCGGTACAGCACCTGTCTCTTGGCTTGAGAGACATCTGCGACACCGCTAGGCGGTCTTAAAGGGCCCTGTTCGAAAAGAGCCATTTGACAGTTTTCTTCCGCTGATCGGGCGATTCGCGTGCATGGAAGACTAACAGTATTCAATTCGATTCCCGCGAACCTCTTTTATTTTCCAATGATCGGCTGTTCGAATGGCCACGAATTGGTGCCAGGCTATGAATAGCAGCGTTGAATTTGGATCGGATACTCAAATCGAAATCCAAATTGCAAAAAGTTCTCCAACCCAACAGACTGCGGCGATTATTGGGAGGCGGGTATTTCTACTCACGCGTATATACATATTCACGTTTATATCCAATGCTCATCGACCTCCCATGAAGGGGTGCCGGTAAAGGGTCAGGAAGCCCTGGCGAACAACGCCCAAGCCAATGTTCGAAAAGCGAGGCGCTCGGCGGCGAACTGAAAAAGAGCCGCGCCAATTCGGTAGTCGCTAGGTCTGCCGCTCTTCTTCGGTGACGTCCAAGAAGTACTGCTCCAGGGATGTTTCCTCGGCCGCCATTTCTGTGACGAAAATCTCCGAGCGACCCAGTGCGGTGCTGATTTCGGGCGATCTTTCGCTGGCTGCCGAAACCAAGAGCGAGCCACTGTCGATGTCAACACTCGTCACCCATTTCAGTGCCATCAGAACTTCGACGGCTTTCGCGTCGTCGGTTGTTCGCAACCGTATGCGTTCGTCGCCCTGGGAACGCACCAGGTCGTCAACATTTCCCTGTGCGATTAGCTTGCCCTTTGAAAGGATGGCGACACTGTCACAAACTTGCTCAACTTCGTGCAGCAAGTGACTTGAAAGCAAAACGGTACGGCCGCCAGTGCCCAGACTTGGTATCAGATCTCGCACTTCAGCCATGCCGGCGGGATCCATCCCGTTTGTGGGTTCATCCAAAAAGAGGAGTTCCGGGTCGCCGAGGAGGGAATAGGCGAGGCCCAATCGCTGTTTCATGCCAAGCGAGTAAGTTCGGAAACGGCTGTCCGCGCGATCGGCCAGCCCGACTTGTTCCAGCAAATCGTCCAATTCCGCCGCATTCGATTTACCCGCGATTCCCTGAAAGTAAGCGAGGTTGTCACGGCCGGACAGGTAGGGGTAAAACGCCGGTGTCTCGACGATAGCGCCAAGCCTGCGCAGCGATTCGCGATGTGGGGTATCCGATCCGAACAGCATGAAGCTACCCGCAGTTGGTTTAACTAAACCGAGGAGCATGCCCATCGTTGTCGTTTTGCCGGATCCATTCGGACCTAGAAGCCCGAAAATGCGGCCGCGCGGGACCTTCAGCGACAGATTGTCCACGGCCAGAATCTCACCGTACCGCTTGGTCAGCCCCTCCGTGCGAATGACAAGGTCGTTCACTTCAATTCCTTTGGCGGGGCACGCCGACTGGGCATCGGATCAGGAGTACGGTAACCACAGTTTGCATTTGAATTGCGGGCTCAGCTATTCGCCTTTGGCGCCGGCTATGTCCCTGCGCAGAAACACCCAGAATGCGACGATGCAAATGATGACGGTGTAGGCCAATATCACCAAAAACGCTTGTAATGCATCCGGTTGGTTGGCAGTTGAACTCACCCCGTTCACCTCCACGGTCACGGCCGCAGATGCGATCCACTCGTTCACGTTGTTGCCCAAGAGGAAGTCGGCGATCTTCTGCCCCCAGGAGGTGACGTTCAGAATCGGAGCAGCGATGCTCTCAATTACGTAGTATCCGAGCGCGATTGCAGTGCCCGCCGCGGCGGACTGGGTGAGGACGGCCAAGCAGGCACTCAGCGCGATGTACGGGGCAAACGCGTAGATCGCCTTCCCCCAGTTGACGAAAACCTCCGACCACATACCCGCCTCGGCCAATGTTCCGGTCTCATCGGGAGGGATAACTGCCGCAATCAGGCTGGCGAGAGCGGTGGCGACGGCGACGACTATCGTCGCGGCTATGGACGCCAACAATAGGAGCAACATCTTCGAAGCCAAGAATTGCCATCGGCCCGCGCCGCGCGTTAGCGCCGGGCGCAGCGTACCCCACCCGTATTCGGTTCCGATGTGCGAGGCCGCAAGGATGATCAAGAGGATTGGGCCGAACCCAACCAAACCCGTGAATGCCCCGGCGATCGATTGCGGGATTGTGAATGCATTGCGCAGGTCATCACGCAGCGGAGTACTGCCGCAATTGTTGGCCTGCCACTCCGCCAATTCGCTCAAGAACTGGGTTCGACGCTCCTCCGGGAGCTCCTCGACTTCCCGGGGAAGGCCTTCGTTTACAAGGCTTGTGCACGTAGCCTCTATCGAGACGGATTCGCCGTTCACCTCCTCCGCGATCGAAAAACTCTGCGTTCCGCCCGAAGTGAATTCCTGCAACGATTCGTTGTGGTAGGCGGCGTACGTGAACCACTGAGCCAGTTGCATGACGACGACGACGACAGCCAAAAGAATCCATGGCATCCAACGGCGCCGGAGCTTGCGCCACTCCCACAGCGTTAGGCGCAATACTTCTGCTATCAATTGCGTAGTTCCCGCGATCGCATTGCGTACGAAACCCCTGAGCCAGCAATCGGCCAGATTGGTTCAACTGCGGGCGCGGCACGAGCATCCATTATCCGCGGCGCGGCGCGGCGGCATTGGGGGTTATCCGTCGCATTTCTTTGAGCCCGGGGCTGAGCCAATTTTGGCCGGACAGTGACCAATTGCATGGCCGATAACCACGCTTCCAGCTACGCGTTTGGCGATACGGAGATTGCGAGGCGCCGGCTCCTGCTGCTCGCTGAAACCTTCGCGCAGACATCCGAGCAGTTCCTGCATGAATCAGTCAATCTGCGTCCGGAATTGGCCGCTGATCTCGGTTGCGGGCCGGGGTATTCGACGCACCTTGTGGCAAAGGTTCTGAACCCCCAACACACGATTGGATTCGACAACTCGCAGAGGTTTCTTGCACATGCGTTTACGACGGCCTCCGAATCAGTGACCTTTGAACGTCACGACATCACTCGTACGCCATTTCCGCGCGGGCCCTTCGATCTAATGTTTGGCCGCTTCGAGCTGACCCATCTGCGGAACCCAGAAGCCGTGGTCGCGATGTGGCGCGGACAGCTGCGACCCAAAGGGCGCTTGTTGATCGAGGAAGTGGAGCACATCGAGACTTCGATTCCCGCGTTTGTGACATATTTAGGAATCCAGCGGGATATGTTGTCCCACCAGGGCAACTGGCTCTACGTCGGCCCCAGGCTTGGAGTAATGACCCACCTGGAGCGATCTCGGTTCCTGGTCAACAAGGTGACGACATTTGACGTGCCGCCCCATCGAGCCGCCGGAATGTTCCATATGAACCTGGCGACGGTCCGAGAGAACGAATTCGTGCGCGAAGAGTACGATGCCAGTTTGCTGGCTGAATTGGGAAAAGATCTTCACGCGATGACCCGGGTCAAGACCTCTCGATCTACGACCACCTGGCGGTTGCGGCATGTCGTGCTGGAACGATCCGGGCCGTAAGGCACTGCCGACACCGTCCACGCTCCCGAGCAATGGCCTTTTTTTGGCACCTGGGCATAGAGACCCGCTGGATGGTCGGTTGCCCACGGAAGCATTGCTGGCCGATGCCCAGACTTCAATTGCCGCCGAGAAGCGAGGCATGAACCCCATGCCGGTGAATCTCCGCGCCCGCCCGCCCGCGCGGTCGTTTTCGATTGGCGGGCTTATCGCTTAAGCGACCGCATGAACGCCCAACGGAATTGGACGCCTTGGAATCAGGTAGCCAGGGTTCGCTGGGGCAAAAAGAACAATCCCACCGTGATGGGAATAAAACAAAGCGCGGTCAGCAGAAACGGCAACCTGGGATCAGTCGCCCACAGCAGGCCACCGAGGAGTCCTCCGCAAACCATTCCCAACGAGAAAAGTCCAACGTGCAGCCCGGAGAGCGTCGGCAGGTCCCGCGGCGGCGCGATATCACCACAGATCGCAGATATCAACGTCTGAAAAGCAGCCTGCCCAAACCACTGCATGGCGGCCCCGACCAGTAGCAGTGCCAGGCTGTTCGATTGCCAAAAGAGGATGGCCGAGCCAGCGCCGATCAGCATTGACACGATGAGGAGATTGCGGCGCCCGAAGCGGTCCGAGGCGGCGCCGACTATCACCTGCGATGCCCCGCCTCCAATAGCTCCGGCCGAAAGGTAGAAACCCACCGTGGAGAGTTGTGCGGTCAAATCCAATATGACCAGGGCCGAGAGCAACTGAAACACGCCGAACGAGAGCCCTGAAATCCAGCGGGCCGAGGCGATGATCAGATTTACGCGATCGGCCAAGAACCGGGGGTAGTCCGCAAAAGACGGACGCGGGCCGGTCCGCGGCGATGTCGAGGTGTCGTCGATTTCCGGAAGCAATATCCAGGCTCCGAGCAGTGCGAGAAAAACGAGTCCGCTGCCTCCCAGGATCGCCGCCCAGATCCCAAATTGACCCCCCAGCGTGGTCATTAACGGTCCGCCAATGCCGGGACCGAGCACCATCACGAACGAGGTGATACCGGTAGCGGTTCCGCGCCGCCCGGCCTCCACTGATTGCAGCACGTAGAGATTTGCTCCAGTCCAGTGGAATGGCACGATCAACCCGGCGAACGGCGCCAGTCCGATCACATGCCACCCCTCTGTAGCCGAGGCCAGCAGGGCGGCGTAGATCGTCATGCCGACTACGCCCAGCAGATAGGTACGCCGGCTGCCCCAACGCGCGGCGATTGTGCCGGCGTACAGGCTCATGCCGGTTGCGAGGGAGTTAGTGATGATGACGGCCACCATTGCCCCGATCACGCCCGCTTGGATGTAGTCGCGCATGAATACCGCCAACAATGTGGCCACTGGGATCCATCCGCCCACGGACAGGGCGAAGCAGAGGTTGATCGTTATGTACGGCCGTGTCCGCAGCCCGGTGGTGGGCTTTGACAACTGGTTTGCCGCAGGGGCGGGTGGTGGCCCTTCAAGGGGTTGGCGGTTGGCAGTCAACGGATGGTGTGCCTGACGAGCTCGCTATGGACGGCGCCGCGAGATCACAACCGCCGAGGCGCTGAGCAGATTTTGCAGCAGGTAAGCGGGTGAACCCGACGCCCAGTTAGCTGCTATCGATATACGGAGCAACTGGAACCCACGTCTGGAGCGGCGCCAAAACCGGGCTGTATCATCCGGGCACGCGATAGATCGCACTATTGATTTAACCCGCACGGCGGACGTTTTGCATGACTGTACCCAACTCTGAAGACCAGGGGCAGTGGCCCATAATCCTGTCCCAGCCTCGGAGCTTCTTCAAAACTCCGCTGTGCGACGACCTCGAAAAGCTCAACGCCCAGGTCGCCTTTATCGGCATGCCCTTCGACCAAGGCACCTTCGGCAGGCCCGGAGCCAGGTTCGGGCCCGAGGCTATCCGGGATGCTCCGCGGGCCCACCTCTACTCCGACCCCATGGGCACGCAGCGTGAAGCCGAGGGGTTTTTCGACATCGATGCCGGCGGTGAGTTGCTGGAGGGCGTGACCATGGCCGACTGCGGCGACATCACCGTGGTCCCCTCCGACGTGACGAGCAACTTCGACAAGCTAAGTCAGGCCGTGGAAAAGGTCGCGGCGCGGGGCGCGCTGCCGGTGATTGTGGGCGGCGACCATGCCATCACCTTTCCGGCGGTCCGGGGCCTGAGCCGCTTCGTCCCCTTGAACCTCGTCCACTTCGACGCCCACATGGACTACACCCACAATGTGCAGAGGGTGTTCCACACCCACGGAAACCCAGTCCGCCGCTGTCGCGAGTTGCCGTTCGTCGATCAAATTTCGTCGGTGGGAATACGCCGCGCCCGCCGCCAGGCTTACGAAGAATCCCAGGCCGACGGCAATCTCGTAATCACCACTCGCCGCTTCCGCCAGTTGGGGCCCCGGGGAGTTGTCGATCTCATCCCCCGGGGTGAAAACCTGTATATCACCTTCGACATCGACGTCCTGGATCCCAGCCTGGCACCCGGCACCGGGACGCCGGCAGTGGGCGGCCTGGGGTACGAGGAGTTGCGGGAGTGCTTGGAGGAACTGGTTAGCCGGCACAACCTGGTGGCCTTTGACTTGGTGGAAGTGGCGCCGGCTTACGACTCCTCGGAGGTTACCGCCCAAGTCGCCGCCAAGCTGATAATCGACGTTCTGGCGGCCCGGTTCCCTCCGGCTTAGCCGCCGCCAAGCCGGTTCCGGAAGCCAATGGGCGAAACCCTTTTCGCCCGCGATTGAACAACCATCCGGTCTTGCCTAGACCAGTCGCAATTTCGTCCGTGATCATCAGCGCGCCATAGGCGTCTTACAACACGCGCACTTCTGCCCAATACCAGTCGGGCGGAGGATGCGCCTCATTCCGTATCGTCTCTGCAGCTACCGCGGCGATTTCGCGCTCGTATCCGAAGACGCGTCGCATGGCGTTTAGAGCATGCCGCGCGTAGGCTTCCTCGCCAAAGCCCAGGTGCTCGTTTCCGTGGCGGCAGGGAAACGGAACCTTCAGGATTCCCGAAATTGCCGGGCCAAGGTTTCGGCGATCGGAGAAATGGCCGCCGACGCTCAGTGTGCCGCGGCTGCGGCCGTGAAAAGCGTCGTAGCAGGAATCGGTCTTGTATCGGCCGGTGTTGGCTTTGGCGACGCAGCTAGCCGCATCATTTGCGTCGCCGCCACTGGGCGCCAGCGAAACCTTGGCCTTGGCCCCCCGCATCGAGGGCAAAGCCTCGGCAAGTTCAATGGATGTTTCGGACGTCAGCCCCCTGGCGGTGAACGACAGCTGGTCCAGTTGCTTGTGCAGCGCTTCGATTAGGACCGGGTGGCGATAGCCGATGTGTTGCCACAAAAATCCGCGTGCCGTTTGCCTCCGGCATCCTCTGACCAGATGCCTTCAGCGTTGCGAACAGACATGACGCAGGGGTAGTTGTTTTTGCCGCGATCGAAAACGCCATGTCGCGTTCCAACCAGGACCGCTCGCATGCGGTCTTGGCTCTGTTCGGCCACTCGTTGGGCGAAGGCATTCGGTTGGTTGCGCCAATCATGGAAATACCTCATCTGCATCACCCCCACCCCCCGGCCGGCGCCCGTCGATTGCGAACAATCCGAAGTTGCGGATCGACTGCGCCAGCGCAAACTTGATTGCGACCTCGCAGCGCTGTATCCCGGGCCTCTCGTTCGGCGCATTCGAGTTGCTCTCGATAACGGTGATTCTGGACTTGACCGCACAACATTCAAAGGTGGGCTTTAACCGCTCCGCCCACGCGGTCGGGGGCGGGGCCTCCAAAGTTGAATTCGGAGACGCTGCGGGGTTTTGGGTTTCGCAATCGCCCAGGCGGGGGTCGGCCGGTTGGCACACCATGGCCTATCTCGCGGCAGGACGACGTTTGTGGCACTCCCTGGTCTGTCGCAAGAGTTGAAATTGCCCGATTTCACCGGCCTGACGCCCCACGCGGATCCAACTTGACCGGGCGCCGATCGACCGGTCCCTTCGCCGGTCTTCCGCGCCGGATCATGGTGCCACTCCTGCTGGTCACTTTCCTGGCCACAGGCAGTTGGATGACGACTTTGTCGTTTCTTTCGAGTTTTGCCGCCAAAGAATTCGATGTCGGCATCTGGTCGGCGGCTCTGATCATGATTGGGGTTCACACGGGGTCGTTCACCATCGGCGGCGCGCTCTCACTCCGGGTGGTAAACCGCTGGGGATCGAAGGTCTCCTATTGCGCCGGAATCGGCACCCTGGCGCTTTACATGGCGGTATTGGGGTTGACCCAGAACTTCATCCTCGGGATTCCTCTGGGGTTGGTGGCCGGACTGGGCTTGGCCATGCATTGGACCGGATTCCAGAACTACGTAATTGAAGTTGCCCCGGTCCAGCATCGCGGTCTGGTTTCGGGCACGGTCTCGTTTGTCATGGTCGGGGCAATAGGGATATCCGGGCTGGTGCTGGGGTTCGCCACCGGCGATGGCGGTTTTGCACGGTTCATCGCGATAACCGGGTCCATGGTCGGGGTGGCTTTCGTTCTGGCGCTGCTGTTCCTGCCAAATCTGGGGACCGCCACCGGCGCCGCACCGAGCGGGAACATTTTTGCCGGATTGCGCGATCCCAATCTGCGGCGCATGACCTACGTCCGTTCAGCCCATGCCGCCGCCTACGTCCTGTTCAACCTGATGGCGGGTCCGCGTCTCTACGAAGCCGGCGGCGGTCTTGAATTCGTCGGGTTGCTCGCCTTTGCAGGGTCGATGGCCGGTGGTGTGGCGCAGCTGGTGATTGGGCGGCTGTCTGATCTGTTCGGGCGCACCGGCCTGCTCTACTTCCTCCTGGGTTTGGCGATCCTGGCCTGTATCAGCTTCCCTCTTGCCGACAACATCTACGCGCTGCTCCTGATTACGTCGCTGCATTGGTTTACGCAGACCGGGTTTCAGACCGTATTGGTGGCGCTGGGCGGAGACCTCTCGCCGCCGGGCCAGAGCGCTAACGCCATGGCGCTGCAAACGGTCTCGTTCTCGCTGGGAATTGTTGGGGGGTCGCTCTACGTCGGCCTGCTCTCGACCACCGCATGGCCAAACAGCGGTTTCCTAATCACTGCGGCATTGTTAGCAGCGGCAGTATTTGCCGTCTATCGGATGCAGGCATCCTTGGCCCTTATCAGGGCAACGGTGACCTGATCGGTCGAATACGATGCCGATTGCCGCAAGACCGTTAGCCATCCGGTCCATTGACCGCTAGTCGCCAACGCCCTGCGAAGCCGCCTCCGCACGCATCCGCAATAGCTGATTCGGATGCCGCCTCCGGCAGCCTGCGGAGCCGTCCATTCATCGCGATCAATGTCTGCTTTTCGCTTTCCGTGGGCGGATGGATTCCGGTGTTCGCGTTGCTGGCGATCTTTATGCGCGACCACGTCCAAGCGGGTGTGATCGGGGCGATGGTGACCATCATCATCCTCAATGCGCTCTCAACCGGTACGAGCCTCTTCGCGGGTACGATTGCCGCCCGATGGGGCAGCCGCCGTACCTATCTGCTGGGCATCGCGGGGATGATGATTTTCACCGGCCTGCTGGCCGCGGCCGACGAGGGTTGGCAGGTGTTTGCCCTGGCGTCGCTGGCCGGGTTGATCACGCCCTTCCATTGGACCGGCGCAAACCTCTACGTGCTGCAGGCGGTGGGGGCCCCGCGCCGTGGTGCCGCAACTGGAATCGTCTCGTTCTTGATGGTCCTCGGTCCCGGCATATTCGGTCCGGTTTTGACCGCGCTCGGTGATCGGTTCGGGATCTGGGCGTCGATTTTGGGCGGCAGCGGACTACTGTTTCTCGCTTTCATCGGGGCCTGGATTCTGCTGCCCGAGCTTGCTAATTCTTCAACGGGATCGGTCGCCGGGCGGCGTCCGTCATTTGCGGACTATCCAAGGTTCCTGGCCGACCGCACCAACCTGATCGCGATCTTGGCACGTTGGATTGCGGGCCTCACGCACGGCGTATTCTTTCTGCTCTCGGCGCTGGTGATTCTGGACTTGACCGCGCAACTTACCGCGGTGGGTTTGTACCTTGCGGCCGGTGCGATCGGCGGCGGGGCCTCGCAGATCATAGTTGGCGCCGCCTCGGACCGATTCGGACGCCGCAACCTGCTGATCATAGCAATGCTGATTGGGGCGGGCTCGGCGCTGCTCTTTTGGCAGTCACATAGCCTGGTGTTGCTCCTGATCGGGGCCGCGCTGCAATGGTTTGGCCAGAGCGCATATCACACGCTCATCACGGCCATTTGCGGTGATATCGTGCCGCCGCGGGACCTGCCGACGCTCTCCGGCCTGCATGTGAGTTCCTTCTCGCTCGGCATAGTCTGCGGAGCGCTACTCGGCGGCCTGCTGTGGGCGGTTGATCCGGGATTACCGTTTCTTTTAAACGCAATTTGTTTCATTCCCGTCACAGTGGGCTTGTTCTTTATTCCGCAGCGAACCCTGTTGGCCTCAATCGGCGGTGATTAACGAATCTGCCCACATTGACACCTGCCAGTGCGCTGCCAAAAATCCGCCGAAGACCTTATTTGGCCCATCGCTTCGCCATTCGCCATGCAGCACGAAGAATCTGGCTCCATGTGCAAATCGATGGGTTGCCGGTGACCACTACGTGATGACCAGCGGTTGCGGGAAGCCATTGCCGTGGAGTTTGCCAATACTGCTCTTAGCCGACCGATCCTTCCCGACAATTGCGCCGACGCCAGCTGAGTTTGTTCGGCCAGACAATCGAATGCTGCGTGGACTATGCGCCGAACCGCTTCTTGGAGAGCGGGTAGGTCGATGCTATAGCCCGCATCGCCTGGCGTGCGGTGCATGCAAGAAACCGACGTGTTTTCCCGAATTACGGCAGTCTCCTGTCGCTGGCTGCTGCCTACTCGATGCGAAAGCGAGGCAGGGATTCGGTCACGGCTGGGCCGCATTCGTTTCCGCGTAACAGGTCTTGGGCGCGGCCGTCTAATTGCAGGCAAGCGAATCGGATCGCAGAGTCGTTAATGCGTCTGCAAATACTCCGGGCGATTCAATTGACCCGGTCGGGAAAGAAAACGCTCATCACCTGTTCGGCGATCCCTTCGGCGTCGATTTTCAGTCGCCGCCGCTGGTCCGCCGCAGCTCCATGCTCAATGAACGAGTCGGGCATTCCAATGCGGTGGACCTTCGTATCCCCCAGGCCTGCTGCTGCCAGGCCCTCCACGACTGCCGATCCGAATCCACCGGCGAGCACGTTTTCTTCGACCGTGACGATACGCCCAGTCGTGCGCGCAGCGTTCAAGATCAATTCGATGTCAAGGGGCTTGACGAAGATAGGGTTCGCAACACCGCATGAGATTCCTCGCTCGCTAAGCATTTCAGCGGCCTCGATTGCGGCCGAGAGCGATTTACCCAGCCCGAAGATGACTGCGTCTCGCCCCTCCCTAAGCAATGACCCTTTGCCAATGGGCAGCTCCCTCGGTTCCGGATCCATCGGCGTTCCTACCGCCTCGCCTCGGGCGATTCGGATGGCGAAGGGACCTGTGTGCTTGTAGGCCGTGTAGACAAGGTGTTGAAGCTCGTTTTCATCCTTCGGCGCGGCCAGGACGATGTTGGGAAGACAGCGGATGTATGAAACGTCAAACGCGCCGTGGTGAGTCTTGCCGTCCTCGCCGACGATTCCCGCCCGGTCCGCTATTAGGGTTACGGGCAGGTTCTGCAAACAGACGTCGTGGACTATCTGATCGAATGAGCGCTGGAGGAAAGTCGAGTAAATCGATACGAAGGGCACGATTCCGGCCGACGCCATCCCCGCTGCCATGCTGACGGCGTGCTGCTCGGCAATCCCGACGTCGAAGACCCTGTCGGGGAACTCCCGTCGGACCCCGGCCAGCCCGGTGCCCTCAAGCATGGCTGCGCTAATAGCCACGACGGACGCGTCTTTGCGCATGATGCGAGCGATGGTTTTGGCAAATACCTGCGAGTAGGTTGGCGCGCCGGAACCACTATCGAGCGGCGAGCTTGGCTGGTGGAACCTAACCGGGTCGTCCTCGGCAGGCTCGTAGCCGTGCCCCTTATGGGTTACCACATGAACGATGACAGGTCCCAATGGAACCCTGGCCTGTCGCAGTGTTTGTTCAAGCTGACCGAAATCATGTCCGTCGATCGGGCCAAGGTACTCGAACCCCATCTCCGTCCAGAACATCGTTGGAACGATAAATCCCGCCAAGGCGGTGTTGAATCGTTTGACTAGGCTGTAGATCAAGTCGCCTGTGGGCACCCGCCTGGACAGGGCTTTCATCCGATCCAATATCCCCTGATACTCCGGATGAGTTATTAGGCGTTTTCGCCAGTTGGTCAAGAACCCGATGTTCTCCGAGATTGACATCCCGTTGTCGTTCAGGATGACGATGAATCTCTCGGGGTTAAGGTGCACGATGTTGTTTAGCGCTTCGAAACTCGATCCCGATGTCATTGCGCCATCGCCGACGATTGCGATTGTCCAGGAATGCAGATTTCGATTGGCGGTGCCTTCGGCGATTCCGAGCGCGATTGAAAGTCCAGTTCCGGCGTGCCCTGCGGCCATAGCGTCGTGGGGACTCTCGCGCGGTTCTCCAAATCCGGATAGGCCGCCTTCCAACCGGATGTCTTTGAAATCGTCACGCCGCCCCGTTACCAATTTGTGTGCATACATCTGATTGGTGGTATCCCAAACGATCCTGTCCGCCGGGCTATCGAAGACGCGGTGTAGCGCCAACGTAAGTTCGACGACTCCCAAATTGGAGGCCAGATGTCCGCCGCGCTCGGTTATGACCGAGATGATGATGTCCCGCACCTCTTGCGCAACTTGGACCATTTCTTCCTGGCTCAGGCGCTTTAAGTCGCCAGGCTCATCTATCCGGTCCAGCAAGTTGCAGGCTATCGGTCTTGCCCCAAGGCTGAAGTCGCTGACATTGGAGGGAACTGTTCCGCTATGTTCGGAGCTCGTGTGGAAGCAGAAAGTTGATATCCTCTTCGACCCCGTCAATGGACGAGACTTCGGCCGGCGCCAGTGAGCTAATGACGTTCAAGATCAATTCTTCGGGCGTCGAGGCTCCTGAGGTTATACCCACTCTCTCCTTGCCGACCATCCACTCGCGATCCAATTCCTCAGGTCCGTTGATCAGATGGGCGGGGACACCACTTGCTTCCGCAACTTCGCGAAGTCGATTGCAATTCGAACTGTTGTGGGCGCCGACTACCAGGACCACATCCACTCTCTTGGCCAGCTCGCCAACAGCGTATTGGCGGTTCGTCGTCGCATAGCAAAGGTCGTTGCGAACTACGACATCGGCAAAGGTTTCCTGGATCCTGGAAACCGCACGGCTCGTATCGCTTACCGACAGCGTGGTCTGGGTCATCACCGCCACTGGTTCATCGCGGCCCCAATCGGGCAAATTTTCTTTTTCTCGATCATCGACAAGATGCATGTCGGCCTGGCCCATCGTGCCTTTGACCTCTTGGTGGCCGCGGTGGCCGATCAAAACCAATTTCCGGCCGTTCTTCGCATATCGTTTTGCCTCGTTGTGCACCTTCGTAACGAGGGGGCAAGTAGCGTCAATGACGTTCAATCCACGTTTTTCGGCCTCTACGTAGTCTTCGGGCGGGGACCCGTGAGCGGAAAAAACGACCGTGGCGCCCTCGGGAATTTGCGAAACGCATTCGACTGTGCGGGCACCTTTGTTCTCAAGCGACCGAACCACGAATGGGTTGTGTACGATCTGGTGTTTTACATACACCGGGTGGGGGAACTTCTTAAGAGCCAGTTCCACTATTTCTATGGCTCGGACCACTCCTGCGCAGAAACCCCTTGGGACACTCAGTAGTACTTTCATGCGCCCGCTTCCCCGTCAATGTTGCGCAACGCCCCGGCAAAGGCAAACCCAACCGACTTGCGCTTGCTCAATTCTCTTTAACGATGCTGCCAACGCGCGTTCTGAATGATTGGTGTCGAAGCAGCTCATTAGGCCTTTATTCGAACCTGACCAATTGGATCGATATTGATCCGGGCCTAGACGTGCTGGGAATTGCGGGAGCAATCAGGGCCACGATTGGCAACGGCGTTGCCGCACGCCGGTCAGCAGGAAAAGGGCTTGATCCCTTGGCGAGAGTGTCCTTGCGGCCGGCAATCCGGCCATCGACGGTTCCGCCTGGAGCGATGTAGGCCACCCTCTCGGGGCCCAAAGCGCGCCATTAGTAACCAGCCGTGTTCATTGTCCAATTCAGGATGGAGAGGAGGGCGGGGGTCCGGGGGCGAGAGAAGAGGAAGGTTTCCACGCTGCCACTTGGCGAGGCTCCGCCAGAGACTTGCTGTCCCTGAAGTCCGGAGTCGACGGGCGGACTCACGCCCGCTCCGGTTTGACCCCGAGTCCGGTCAGTTACCAGTTCATGGCTACCGCGGCTGCTGTGTCCTCCAGGGCTGGCCCCGCCGGATCACTGCGTTGAGGGTGAGAAGCAATTTGTGCATGCAGCAACTGTCTTGATTGTCAAGTCTGATTCCGCGCAGCGTCGTCTGCCACGTACAGAACCTGTTATCCCAGCTCCTCGGCGGCGGCCCTTTGATCAACGACAACCATTCTGTCCGGTTATGCGACGAGCATTTTGGCCGATTTATCGATATGACCTTCTGGTATTGGAGGTGCCAGAGTGGTCACGGATCAACAAGCCGCATTTGTTTGCTAGTAGACGGCGGTCGGGGATGTTGATTTTGATGGCGTTGTGTGATCGGGATATCACTGCCACAGACAACATCTTGAATCAAGCTTCCCATTTGGTCGCTAGTAGGGTTCTAAGAATTTGATTGTGTGCACCTCATAGTCAAATAAGGCAAAGCGTTGATCCGGAGGTAGTCTTGGCGCCGGAAATCGTCAACGAGGCGATCCGATATGAACCGGATGAGCGGTGTCCTCCCCTTACCGCCATTGGTGTTGGTGTGCAGGGGGTCGCGTTGGGCCTCCCATCCATGGTCCTGATCGTGGCCATAACAGTGCAGTCAATCGGCCAAGACGATGATTACCTGGTTTGGGCAGTCTTTTCGGCGCTCGTCATCGCCGGAATTGGCACGATGCTTCAGGCTGGGAGGCTGGGTCGCATCGGGTCGGGGCACCTTTTGCTGATGGCAGCTACGGCCAGCTTCATTCCAATCTCGGTGCTCGCCTTAGACGCGGGTGGGCCGGCGACGCTTGCGAGCCTCATCGCCGTCTCGGGACTCGCATTCTTGGTAGTGAGCATTTGGCTCCCATTGATGCGCCAGGTGATCACACCGGTCGTTTCGGGAACGGTCCTATTGCTAGTCGCTACTACTGTGATTCCGATCGCGCTCGACCGTGTACAAGATGTGCCCGACGCGACGTCCGAGGTTGGAGGCGTGATTGCGGCGGCGGTCACGCTGGCGGCCTCGGCCGTGCTGGCGTTAACGGCGTCTGGCGTTTTCCGGCTCTGGTCTCCGCTGCTGGGTATTGCCATCGGATGTGTTGTCGCCGTACCATTTGGGCTTTTTCAATTCGATGCGCTATTTGCGGCACCATGGGTCGGAATTCCTGTTGGCGGATTCCCTGGACTCGACCTGACGCTGGGAGCGGAGTTTTGGGCGCTTCTACCTGCGTTTATCGTGGTTACAGTCGTCATCGGCATCAAGGGAATCGGCGCTGGCGTCGCAATACAGCAGGTCTCCCGACGGACGCTGCGAGCAACGGATTTTCGGTTGGTACAAGGGGCGCTCGCCATCAACGCCCTCGGCATCCTTTTCTGCGGCTTTGCGGGCACTCCTCCAACAACGATTGCAGCGGGCCGCAGCATTTCGCTCGTCACCTTTACGGGAGTAGCGGCGCGGAGCGCAGGGTTTTATGCCGGAGTCATGTTTGTTTGCCTGGCGTTTTTCCCCAAAGTCACTAGCGCATTGACTGCCGTCCCGAGTCCGGTAATGGGTGGCTTCCTATTGACTTTATTGGGGGCTCTCTATGTAGAAGGGATCCGCGCAGTCGCACGCGATGGTTTCGATCAAAAAAGGATGCTTATTGTCGGGACATCAATTGCGACGGGGCTTGGACTCGATAGCCAAACAATCTTTGCTGACCTAGTCGGGGGAATTTGGGGGTCTCTACTCGATAACGGGCTGTTGATGGGATCTTTAACGGCAATCCTGCTGACCGTAGTCATGGCGCTGACTCGGCCGCGGCCGAAGCGCCTTCGAGTCAATTTAGATGATTCAGCTTTGCCCAAGACCGACGATTTTCTAATCGAAATTGCCTCTGCGATGGGATGGATCGACTCCGCGCTGGATCGACTCCGCGCGGTCGGCGAGGAGTCAATGACTTGCTTTGTCCGTTTGCTTGACGAGCAACAGACAGACGGAGTTCCGCGAGTGATGATTGAGGCGCGCCCTAGTTCAACGGCGATTGACCTCGAATTTTTGGCGGTATTTGATGAAGAGAACTTCGAAGACCGATTGGCATACCTGGATGAAGAAGTGCGCAGCATCGATGAGGGAGACATATCGCTTCGCCTGTTGCGACACTACGCTTCCTCAGTGCGACATCAGAAATACCACGGACTCGATGTCGTTGCCGTTCGGGTTGAGAAGGATGCTCATCGTCGCTGAT
This sequence comes from Chloroflexota bacterium, assembly GCA_965217845.1. Taxonomy (GTDB): domain Bacteria; phylum Chloroflexota; class UBA11872; order UBA11872; family VXNJ01; genus VXNJ01. Next base: position 331,423 of record OZ244573.1, on the reverse strand, counting down.
TTTGTGCTTTGAGCGGCAACTCTCTACGTTGCTTCGAAATTCCCGCCGCCACAGGGAAATGGTAGTCGGCCCACAGGACCCTGTGGCCTGTTCCCCTTCATTGATACCAGCTGGTATGTGAATAAGCTGGTTCCATGGAAAGGGGACTTCGATGGCGAAACGGAAGTACTCGCCCGAACAGATCATCAACAAGCTCCGCGCGATCGAGCTGACCATCGCCCAGGGCGACACCGTCGCCGAGAGCTGCCGCAAAGCGGCGATCAACGTCCAGACCTACTACCGCTGGCGCTCCCGCTACGGGGGAATGACGATCGCCGAGGCCAAGGAGAACAAGCGCCTGCGCGAGGAGAACACCCGCCTAAAGCGCGCGGTGGCCGATCTCACGCTCGACAACCAGATCCTGAAAGAAGCGGCCTCGGGAAATTACTGAGCCCGGAGCGGCGCCGTCGCTGCGTCGACCATGTCCGGGCCAAGTTCTCTGTCTCCGAACGCAGGGCCTGCCTGGTCCTGGGCCAATCCCGCTGCACCCAGCGCTACGTCCCAAAGCCCGATCCCGAGCAAGACAACCTGACCGCCGAGATCAGGACGCTGGCCCTGCGGCACCCCCGCTACGGCCACCGGCGCATCACCGCCCTGCTCAGGCGTTCGGGCTGGACGGTGAACCGCAAGCGGGTCCTTCGCATCTGGCGGCAGCAGGGCCTTAAGGTGCCGGTGCGCCGGCGGAAGAAATCGCGCCTCTGGCTGGAGAACGGGCGCTCGGTGCGCCTCAAACCCGAGCGCCGCAACCACGTCTGGTGCTATGACTTTGCCTACGAGCGCACCGAGGACGGCCGGCCGATCAGGATCCTTACCGTCACCGACGAGTACACCCGCCTGGCCCTGGCCGCCCGGGCCGCCCGCTCGTTCACGTCGCGGGACGTGATCGAGGTAATGGGCGAACTCATGCTGGTCCACGGGGTACCAGGGCACGTCCGCTCCGACAATGGCCCCGAATTCATCGCCAAATCGATAAGGCAATGGCTCGCGGCCAGCGGGGTCGCGACCGTCTACATCAAACCTGGCGCGCCTTGGGAGAACGCCTACGCCGAATCATTCATCTCCAGGGTCCGCGACGAGCTCCTGGAGCGCGAGATCTTCTTCACTCTCAAGGAGGCGCAGGTGATGCTGGAACGCTTCCGGACCGACTACAACACCGTGCGTCCGCACTCGGCGCTGGGTTACCTGACGCCCCTGGAAGCAATCGAGGCGGCGGCGTGATGGATCATCTGCCGATTGCCGTGTGCCTGCTGCTGGTCGGTCTGATCGTGACTCCGGCGATCGCGCATTTCCGCGCCGCGGCCGTCCGCAACTTCAGCCTCGCCACCGGCTCTCCTGCAGGAGAGCCGGTGGCGCCCTCCCACAAGACAATGTCTCTATCCAACTGGTATCAAAACCGGGGACCTGCCACCTGTAGACGCGATGTCGAGCGATTACTCGTGCGAGTGCATGACGTCCAATTGGACCGGTCGGCATCGATTGGCCAGTGGAGACTAAACATAATCTCATTTATTTCTAATGGCCGACGATGTTCGGTTCGGAAAGTTTTTCCGATCGACATCACACTAGTGGGGCGCCTCCGACGCGGGGGTGGATTCACTTGCCTAATCCACTTGAACACCACCACATCACTCGACGCCCAATCGGTTGTTTCCAATATTCGGTTGCCCCGTTCACCCACGGCTCGTTGAGGTCGCCAGAGGCGATAAATTGCTCAAAATGCCCCCGAAATATCCGCAGCAGATGCATCTAGCGCCATCGAGATTGCCGACGCGAAATTGCGGCAGAAAGTTAGCCACGTTGGATTGGCAGAATCGAGGTTTTGCGAGCAATTTTGCAACTTTTCTGCGTTGAGAGGCGGACGGCGAAAGCGTTTTGAAAAATCCCCGCTTGCCACGCTGGTGCCGGCTCGCATTGAGGATTGTGTGTGGATCAGGGTTCAAAACCTAAGGGTTACATTTTTTTTGAATGTCAAGTATTCGGATCGCGTCCGGGCAATCCGTACGCTTTCGTTCAGTCGCGGTGGGGCATGTCATGCCGTAACGTGCATCTGCCGGACCGAAAACTGAACAAGGGGCGCAGCGTAAAGGGGGTTCCGTCGGCGAGGGGTCTGCGCTAGTTATCCAATTGAGTTGGGATGCTCCGAAATTCAGGTCGTGATCTGCGCACCAGACAGGACTTCAGCTTGCCTGAGCACGGTTTTCGTGGCTTGCTCCTGTTTGTCGGGTGGGTAGCCGTGCCGACGCAGAACCCGCCTCACATGGCGGCGAAGGTTGGCTCGCACACTGTCACGTAGGGTCCAGTCGATTGTGACGTTGTTGCGTACTGTCTCGACTAGCTCGCGGGCGACCGCCCGAAGGGTCTCGTCGCCGAGGATTTGGACCGCGCTGTCATTCGTTTCCAGAGCGTCGTAAAAGGCGAGTTCTTCTTCCGTCATGCCAAGTCGTTCGCCGCGCGCATTTGCCTCGCGCATAGCGCGCGCGAGCTCTATCAATTCTTCGATGACCTGTGCCGCTTCGATCGAGCGGCTTTGGTAGCGGCGCAGCGATTGTTCAAGCATGTCGGCAAAAGAACGCGCCTGCACGACGTTCTTGCGACGGCGGGTTGAAACCTCCCTTTTGAGGAGCTTCTGCAGAAGCTCGATGGCGAGATTGGGTTGCGGCATCCCTTTCACCTCTGCGAGGAACTCGTCAGAGAGGATGGAGATATCGGGCTTGTCGAGGCCGGCCGCTTCGAATATATCGACGACGCCTTCGGGCGAGACGGAGCGTGCGATGATTTGTCGAACCGCGTAGTCCAGACTCTCTTCGGCGCGGACCTCGCCCGCACGACGCTTGACCAGCGCCGATCGCACGGATTGGAAAAAGGCCACGTTGTCGCGGATGCGAGTCGTTTCCTCGTGTGGCACGGAGATGGCAAATGCTTGCTCCAGTTCGCGCACGACTCCAATGAAGCGTTCCTTGCCATTCTCCTGCGCAAGGATGAATTCTTGGGCCCAGGGCAGCAGCTCCACCCGCTGGGTCGGTCTGCCGGTCCATGCCGACCAGTCAAAGCCGTGGAGAATCGAACAGCAGACTTCATGCTTCTCCAGCATGATTGCAACGGCCTCGCCTTGGTCGACGGCCGTCCGGCCCCTACCGCCGCTCTCCGCGTAGGTTGCGAGTGCCCGCTTCAGATCATTAGCCAATCCGAGGTAGTCGACCACCAGGCCGCCGGGTTTGTCCTTAAATACGCGATTGACGCGTGCGATTGCCTGCATAAGACCGTGGCCGCGCATCGGCTTGTCGACGTACATCGTGTGCAGGCTTGGGGCGTCAAAGCCAGTCAGCCACATGTCACGCACAAGGACGATACGAAACGGATCGGCGGCTTCGCGGAAACGCTTAGCGAGGGACTCTCTTCGCGCCTTGTTGCGGATGTGCGGCTGCCAGGCCAGTGGGTCTGAAGCTGAGCCGGTCATCACCACCTTGATCGCGCCTTGGTCGTCGGTGGGGTGCTCCCAATTTGGCCGGAGCCGCACGAGTTCCTGGAAGAGGTCGATGCATATCCGGCGACTCATGCAGACAATCATCGCCTTGCCTTCGATGGCGTCGAGGCGTTGCTCGAAGTGCTTGGCAATATCCTCAGCGACTAGACGAATGCGTTGCTCTGCGCCGACGATTGCCTCAAGCTGGGCCCAACGGGTTTTAAGTCGCTCCTTTCGCTCAACCTCCTCGCCCTCGGTTACTTCTTCAAACTCCACGTCGATCAACGCGCGCGCGCCTTCTTCGAGCGCGATCCTGGCGAGGCGGTTCTCGTAGTAGATTGGCACGGTGGCACCGTCGAGCACTGCTTGCTGGATGTCGTAGATGCTTACGTAGTCCCCGAAAACCGCACGCGTGTTCGCGTCGCGTGACTCAAGAGGTGTCCCAGTGAAGCCGACAAATGATGCATTCGGCAGAGCGTCTCTCATGTGCCGTGCGAAGCCGTCGATGAAGTCGTATTGGCTACGGTGCGCCTCGTCTGCGATGACTACGATGTTGCGCCGCTCGGACAGCGAAGGGAATTTATTGTTTCGTTGCTCAGGGTAGAACTTCTGGATCGTGGTGAACACGACGCCGCCCGAGACGACCGAGAGTTTCTTGCGCAAATCGGTTCGGCTCTCTGCTTGCGTCGGCGGCTGGCCTAGCAACTCCTTGCAGCGCGCAAAAGTGCCGAAGAGTTGGTCGTCGAGGTCGTTGCGGTCGGTGAGGACCACAATCGTCGGGTTCTGCATCGCCGGCTCTCGCGCAACGGAACCGGCATAAAAGACCATCGACAGGCTCTTTCCCGCGCCCTGCGTATGCCAAACGACGCCTATTCGCCGGTCGCCCGGTTTACCGCCCCCGCCGGTATTGACTTGGCCTGATTCCCGTGGAACCGCCGAAGGTGCTTGGAGTTGGGTGGCTCGCAGCGTCTCTGCCACGGCGGTTCGCACAGCGAAGAACTGGTGGTATCCGGCCATCTTCTTCACGAGTGAGCTGCTTCCATCGTCTTCGAAAACGATGAAATTTAATAACATTTGCATCAACCGGTCGGGCGCAAACACACCCTCGAGGAGCACCCGCAGTTGCGGCGCCGTCACTTTCGTGGGTCGTTCACCTGGCGCCATGCGCCACTGCTTAAACCACTCCTGACCCGCTGTCAACGTGCCCAGACGCGCTTCTGTGCCATCCGAGACAACGAGTAACTCGTTCATTGAGAACAGAGAGGGTAGCTCAGCCTTGTAGGTCTGAAGTTGCTGCCACGCGGCCCAGATGTCGGCTTCCTTGTCGGTCGGATTCTTTAATTCGATCACGGCGAGTGGCAAGCCATTCACGAACAACACGACGTCCGGCCGGCGAGTGTGTTCGTGCTCGATAACGGAAACCTGGTTGGCAGCAAGGAAATCGTTGGAGACGGCGTTGTCAAAGTCGATTACGGGGACTTGCGCTCCGCGGATCGCCCCGTCAGCAGTGCGGTACTCGACGGTAACGCCTTGGACGAGCATGCGGTGGAAAGAGCGGTTGCGCGTTTCAAGAGTCGATCCATCCGGTCGGGTCAGTTTGCGGTAGGCGTTGTCGAGAGCGTCAAGTGGCAAATCCGGAGCGAGCCGCGCAAGGGCAGCACGCAGCCGCCGCTCCAGAACTACGGTGCCGTAGTTGGCGCGCTCCTCCTGCGGGCCGCCGGGGCCTATGTCGGGACCGTAAACCGTTTGCCAGCCAATCGCGGCCAGCCACTCGAGGGTCGCGGTTTCGACGTCGGCTTCAGTAACGGTTATCACGAGCTACCACGCGAAGACTCGAGGTCACACACCAAGGGCTCAAAAAGTGACCTCACGCACCCCAAAGATTTATCGTCATCAACCAACAATTTCCGAACAGCCTGCTCGTACTCCGAGCAATTTTTGAAGCCCAGCCTCTGAGCGATCAAAGCGAGCGCACCCGTATCCCGAATCGGATAGCGTTCGACTATCGTTTCGAGATCGTCATCGTCGAGCGCCTTCTCAAGTTTTGAGCGCTCTGCGTCGCGTAGGGTGGGAACATCGATGGGTGGAAATTCCAAGGTGTGATTGGTATCGAATACGGCTGGGATGCTCTGCTGCGCCAGTCCTCGCACTGCCGCGCTCACCCTCTTCCGAACAACATGATCGACACGCTCTCGCACCCTCAAGAGCGCGCTTTCCCGCGCGGCCCGCAGAGCGGATTCAGATTCATTGCCCAAGAGTTGAGCCCGCCGCCGCGCGATCTTTCCTTGGAGGCCGGGGTGGTAGTAAATCGACTCTACTGAGTACCAAGGAAGTGCGTATACGCGTTGCTCGCGCAGGGTTGTCACCTCTTCATCGCTGCGGTTGTCTCGATCTACGATTCCATACGCGTCAACCCAAGCGCAGTGCTTGGCATCACGAAGTCCTTTTACGCAATGGAGAACCTGACCCTGACCTCCCTTCGGCACTACAGAGAGGTCAGGGAACAGCAAACCGTAGAGAGGTTGGTCTAGGCTCGTTCCGGTCCTTCCTTCCACAAAGAGAATCCGGCGGCGCGCTCCGAGGATGTCTCGCTGAAGCTGTTCATCAAGAGATTGATCATGTTCGAGCAGATCGACATCCCATGCAGTCGCCTGTCCTCTTGTGAAGTCGCACTCACGTAGCAATAAGGCTTTCGACTCCGGGAAGTCTGCTAGTAGGCCGATTTCGTGCGTAGAGATCACGAACGAGCAATCTCGGCGAGTGGAGAACAATGAACCCAATAACGGCGTGATGATTGAGCGATGCAGATGCCTTTCCGGCTCGTCAATGAGGAAAAGGCTGCCGGGCTCTGCCGTCAGGATGTCGGCCGCAATCAGGACTGCATTGCGTTCTCCGTCAGACATTTCCGCCATGCTATAAGAATCGCCACTTGGACGTTGTGCGACGATCTCTTCGCCGGTTGTGATCGAAATGGTGACCGGAAGATTTGACAGTATGAGGAGATTGTTTATTTGCCTCAATGGCGAATCGCTCTGGGCCAACTTGCGGGCCTCGTCTTCGTCGTGACGACGCATCGCATCTGCGATCTTGCGCGCCGCTGAGTTCTCAGCATCGATCAAGTTGAATATCGACATGCTGGGTCGCTGCGCGTCATAGTCCGCTCGCCAGCGGGACCGGGGATTACGTTCGGCACTTCTCATATTTGATTCGTGCTGTTGTTTCTGCTGGGCGGTCATGTCCGCGGCTCCTGATGAGAGCCAAGTCCGGCGGTGCGCTGTAATTCGCACAGCAGTTTCGAAGTGATCACCATAGAGCCGTTGCATGAGGCTTGATTTGCCTGTGCCGTTCGCCCCTAGCACGAAAAGGCTCTCACCTGGAAGCAGCGTCACAGATAGCGTGTCCGTAGCTGGAGTTGGAATGCTGAGCCTGAAGAGAGGCGTGCCATCCGTTGCGTTCATTCGAAGGTAACCGTTTCCAATTGCGTTGCACGGACTTCGCCTGATAGCAGCTGCGGGAGCAGCACATCTCGCTGCTCAGCGAGACCGCGCGATGCGTGAATCGCTGATGCGATGCGCGCGGACCAAAGCCGTATTCGATTGCTGAAGGCCTTGGCCAGCGCTTCGTCGGGCACAGGGATGCGGTAGCTTGCCATGTCTTTCCACTTGGTTCGCGGCATTCGTGTGCCAGTCGAAACGGCATCAGTGTAGTTGATGAACTCGTCGCTGGAGGCATGCCCCAGAACGAAACCGAACCAATCGTTCGAGGTAGGCGCAAGAACGACGATGTCTGTTGAACACACGCCGTCCAAAGGGGCAACACCTACCTTGTGAAAGTACGGCCGGAGCTTCCCGAATAAAATGTCATTTTCATGGAATGTCGACTTGTTGCTAGCCAGCCCCGCAGCCTTGCCCCATTCCGACAACGCGATGGAGCGTCTAGGCATGTGATTGAGCCCGATGTAGGGAGTGTCCAGATCCAGCAAGTCAGGGCTCACGGTTTGCCGACGCTCCAAGGCAACATCCCCAAGCGTCTTCACCTCCCACCCAGCCGGAATCTTTCCCAGCACAGACGCTTCGAACGATGGGGGGAACAACTCGTCGAGGTCGGACGGCAGTCCGGACGTTTGACCCTCGGCCTTCGCATGCGCCGGGTCGAAATCCACAAAACACGACCGAAACAGGGCCTTAACCATCGCCTCAAGCGTCTCGAAAATACGCCGGTTCAGTTCGATCCGGTCATCGAGCGCACCTAGAAGGCGCACGATCGCGCGCTGTTCGTCGAGCGGAGGGAGGCACAGACGAATGTCTTTCAGTGAGGAGCCCGAGAGTTCACGGAACGTCGAACCGGAAGCGCGGCGCTCCAACTCGACCGTGTTCAGCTTGAGCCAGTAGTAGAGGAATTCGGAGACAGCACCGTCTCGGACGATCAAACTCCGGAACCCTTGGTTGGTCGCGATTGGGTTTTTCGCGAGTGCCACGTATCCGATTGGAGCGCGGGTCGAGAGGAGTACGGCCCCTTGGGGAAGCAACTTTGCAGAAGAGTTGACGAGACCCTGCCGTGAGAGATTTCGCTCACCGCGCTCGATATAGCGATCATGGCTCCCCGACAAATCCTTTGGAGTGAGCCAGGGCACATCGCCGCCGAAATTCTCCGGCTCCTTCGTCGAAGGAGTTCCGCCCCCCACAATGTCCGCGATTTCACCTATCGTGGACACGCGCCAGCCGGAAAGCAATGCCGATCCTAGCACCATTAATCCGAACGAATTGATCGCTTACTGGAAGCCAACTTAATTCGCGACCCAATCGGCCACTTTCGCCCGAATCGGCAATTCAATTCCCATTAAGCTAGTCGTCATTCGCACGATGTTGCCTCAAGGCACCGACTCATTGCCGCCGGCGGGCAACGCCAGATCGCACATGGTTTTAGCACTTTAGATTGCGCCGCGCGGAATGGTCTCACGTCAAATTCCGGTACTAGCTCGGATAGGCGGCGCTCGACAAATGTGAGGTGGGCGACTCTGAAGGCAATCTTTTTTACGTTGCCGACACATTCATCCGGAACCGCGCGTCGCGTGCGAACACACACGTTTAGGCCGGTGGGCGTATGGGACCTGCCCATGCCGTAGTTGTGGGATGTCATGCCCAGATGGAAGTTACGCCGCGCCCACTCGCCCATATCGTGTACGAAGGGGGCCTCCGACAGGAGGTGGAACTGTGTTAGCCGAGTTATGCTGTCCGGATCACGGGTCCCGATAAGGCGCTCATGAAAAGCCCCTTCAATCCCCAAGGGTGCTTGTACGCGATCTCGAAATCGTGGACAACACTTGCACAAATTCCAGTGCGCCCGACATCGGTCAATTGGCCCATGCGCGCGACCTTCTTGATAGCGAAGTCCAGCAGATCTGTGGGTAGCTAGATGGGATTGCGCGAGTGATCCAACTCGAGCGAAACACTCCATCCCCACCTTGCTTATTCTGAGTTGGCATTCCCACTGTATCCAAACGCTTCGAGGCTCGCCTCAATTTCCGCGTCCAACCATTGCGCCTCGGCTCGCTGCTCGCGCCACTGGGAGGTGAGGCGCGCCATCTTTACTTCAAAAGGTTCACTGTCATTCTCCAGGGGGGCCGCACCCGTGTACCGCCCGGGCGTGAGGATGTGCCCGTTGCGCCGCACCTCCTCGATGTCCGCCGACTTGCAGAAGCCGGGAACGTCGGCATACTCCCCAGCGCCCTCCGCACTGCGCCATGTGTGAAACGTTTCGGCAATTTGGGCCACATCGCCGTTAGCAAGCTCACGGTGCGTACGGTCAATCATTCGGCCCATCGAGCGAGCATCGATAAAGAGCACGTCCGCCTCGTGGTTCCTGCAATGTCCGTCTTGCCTTGCCTTCGAAAGGAACCACAAGCACGCAGGGATTGGTGTGGAGCGGAAGAGCTGCCCAGGCAGGGATACGATGCAGTCGAGGAGGCCCGCCTCAACGATATTCTTTCGGATTTCGCCCTCACCTGACTGGTTTGATGACAAAGAACCGTTGGCGAGAACGAAGCCTGCGGAGCCGCGCGGGGCGAGATGGTGAAGAAAATGCTGGACCCAAGCGAAATTTGCGTTGCTCACCGGTGGAACACCGAATACCCAGCGCTTGTCGTCCTCCAATCGATCCCCACCCCAATCTGAGACATTGAAAGGCGGGTTGGCGAGGACATAGTCGGCGCGGAGGTCGGGATGCCGGTCATTGTGGAAACTGTCCCCATGCTCGATCTGGCCGTCGATGCCCCGAATTGCTAGGTTCATCCGGGCCATTCTCCAAGTGGTGTAATTCGACTCTTGCCCGTATATGGAGATGTCTCCCCCAGCATTGCCGCCGTTGCCATTGCCTGTGGCGTGCGAGCGGATGAACTCGATCGACTGAACGAACATTCCGGAGGATCCACAGCACGGATCGTAGACACGGCCGTGAAAGGGTTCGAGCATCTCCACTAAGAGCCGCACTACTGAGCGCGGGGTATAAAACTCGCCACCCTTCCTGCCCTCGGCCAGAGCGAATCGTTCGAGGAAGTACTCGTAAACGCCACCCAGCACATCGGTGGCCTGCATGTTGGCGCCACCGACCTTTATGTTGCTCACGAGATCGACGACCTGTCCGAGGCGGGTTTGATCAAGCGCCGGCCGCGCATAATCCTTTGGCAATACGCCATTGAGTGCAGGGTTGTCGCGCTCAATTGCCGACATGGCGTCGTCAACTATCCGGCCGATGATGGGTTGGCGCGCCTGGTTTCGCAGGTATGGCCAGCGTGCTTCAGGCGGTACCCAGAAGACATTGTCGCCACGGTACTCGTCCGGATCCTCCGGATCGGCACCCTCGTCGCGCAGCGCCTCTATCTTGATACGCGCTTCTTCAAAGGCGTCGGAGACGTATTTCAGAAAAATCAGCCCAAGGACGACGTGCTTGTACTCTGCGGCATCCATGGTGCCGCGCAGGGCGTCTGCCATGCGCCAGAGTTCGGTCTGGTAATTGGCGGTACTAATTTCCCATCCCTTCAATTCCTCTTAACCATTGGGCTCCCGTTTGCGGCTAGTTGCAAGCATGATTCAAAACCGCTTTTTTGCGGCGTAGGCGATTCAAAGGTAATGTTCCCGCCCCAAAATCGTATTCATGCAAGTTCCTGGCGATTGACAAAAGGTCTTTCTTGCTTGAAACCGCGCGAGATGTGGCTTGGGTGGGCATGGTGGCCTGCGCGGGGGAATGCAAGGGTTGGTGCCGCAAAGGTTGAATCAGAGGTTAGGGCAAGCGTGGATTGCGTGTGTTGACCAACGTGCGCTTTGAACTGAACGCCAACGAACTCCGCGTTGGCGAATGTGGGCGGAGCCCAAGGAATTGGCGATGATTAGTTTTTCTACGGTAGCCTCGAAATCGTGGCTGGTCTGTCGGCGATAGCGATCGGTCCGGATATGGAACGACGAGCATCGCATCCGCACCTGTTGCGTGAGATCAGATTGGCGCCAATTCAGAATGGCAGGTCCCCGGTTTTGGTACCAGGTGGTTTGAGACATTGTCTTGCGGGAGGGCGCCGCCAGCTCTCCTGCAGGAGAGCTGGCGGCGAGGCTGATTTTGCAGGCCCCCGCGGCGCGGACCGTTGCGGCCGCCAAGCCGGCGATGAGGCCGGCCAGCAGCAGCCGGATGGCAACTTGCAGGTACCCCATCACGCCGCCGCCGCCTCGATCGCTTCCAGGGGCGACAGGTAACCGAGCGCCGAGTGCGGACGCACGCTGTTGTAGTCGACCCGGAAGCGCTCCAGCATCACCCGGGCCTCTTCGGGGGTGTAGAAGATCTCGCGGTCCAGGAGCTCGTCCCGGACCCTGGCGATGAACGATTCGGCATAGGCGTTCTCCCACGGCGCGCCGGGCTTGATGTAGCAGGTCTTGACCTTGTTTGCCGACAGCCATTTCCTTATCGCATTGGCGGTGAATTCGGGGCCGTTGTCAGAGCGGATGTGCCCGGGGATCCCGTGGGCGAGCATGAGATCTGCTATGACCTCGATCACGTCCCCGGCGGGGAAGGAGCGGGCCGCTCTTGCGCTAAGGGCCACGCGGGTGAACTCATCGACCACGGTAAGGATCCGCAGCGGTCTTGCGTCCTCGGTGCGTTCGTAGGCGAAGTCGTAGCACCAGACGTGGTTGCGGCGCTCAGGGATAAGCCGCGTGGAGCGCCCGTTCTCCAGCCAGAGGCGCGACTTCTTCACCTTGCGGATCGGGACCTTGAGTCCCTGCGCGCGCCAGATGCGCAATACGCGTTTGCGGTTCACCTTCCAGCCCGAGCGCCTCAGCAGCGCGGTGATGCGCTTGTAGCCGTAGCGGGGGTGCCGCAGGGAAAGCGTCCTGATCTCGGCGGTGAGGTTGTCCTCTTCCGGATCGGGCTTTGGGACGTAGCGCTGGGTGCGGCGCGATTGACCCAGGACGCGGCAGGCTCTGCGTTCAGACACTGGGAACTTGGCCCGGACGTGATCGACGCACTTGCGGCGCCGCTCCGGGCTTAGAAGTTTCCCGAGGCCGCCTCTTTCAGGATCTGGATGTCTAAGGCCTGGTCGGCCACCACCTTCTTGAGGCGCGTGTTCTCCTCGCGCAGGCGCTTGGCTTCCCTGGCCTCGGCGATCGTCATTCCCCCGTAGCGGGAGCGCCAGCGGTAGTAGGTCTGGACGTTGATCGCCGCTTTGCGGCAGCTCTCGGCGACGGTGTCGCCCTGGGCGATGGTCAGCTCGATCGCGCGGAGCTTGTTGATGATCTGTTCGGGCGAGTACTTGCGCATCGCCATTGCAGTCCCCTTTCGATGGAACCAGATTATTCACATTCCCTCTGGTACCAACTATGGGGAGCCTGCCAAGAACAGATCTTTGCGACGAGACATAAATCTCATTATGGTTAGCGCCAATTTCCGCTTCAAAAATGAGGCAAGTTGATATCGTCAGAGTTCAGAACTAAGTTTGCTGTGTCATTTGCCGCACCGATCGGTTCGTTGAAGCAAATCGCGGTGACTGCGCCGAAGAATTTGGTAGCGAAGCGTCGCATGAACTTTTCCATACGTATAGTCGGCAAAACCCTCGTGCTGGAAGCCCCATCGCAGATTCCTGCCGAAACGAAACACAAAAACTCCCACACGTGGCCAGCGAAGTTTTTGGGCTCAGATAAAGATCACAATCCAGGTAAGAAACGCATAGACGGAATTGCTAGCAAGTCAGTGCGTCCTACCCTTTGCAGACTTCGAGAACGCAGCGCACCGTTTGAATTCAAGATTTCGATTTCACCACCTTGGAATAATTCCAACAACATTTCATCCAAATCTGAATACCGAGCGGCTGTTCTATTCGCAATTTCATGTCGCACCGCGTCAACTGTGATTGGTTCGCTCGCGGCTAACGCGTGGATTTCTTCAGGCAAGGATTCGAGCAACTCCGCGCGCATTACCCTCAAATCTAATTCGGTGAAATTGAACAACGGTTGTTGGAATGCCGGACCTTGGACCAATGCGTCCCAACCCAGCATGTTCAACCCACCTTCACCGTAGTGTTCAAATTGGTTTGAGTTAGCCCAATGGCAACGGATCATGACGTCACGTGCGGTCGGATGCCTGGACAGGTGAAGGAACCAGAGAGCTCGGCGTGATCCCTTTGGTCGGATGAAGAACGGCGTGTCGTAGGTAGCACCGGTGGTCGCTCGAATGTTCTGTCGCAAGACCCGTTGAACCAACGCCCGACCATTGTTTTCGTCTCCGAGTGCGACTAATTCCCGCACTTGCTGCCGGTTTAAATCGATTGGCGCCACCGCAATCGCGAGTTGTGGGCTGTCCCTCAAGAAATTAATCAATGCGTCTGCGGCAAATGTCAAGATGACTTCAGCCCGACGCAGTCTGTTGAAAATCCGGGCCACGAGCCTCAAGTCAACTTGCGAATATCCGGTTTGGTCCAGTAGAAATATGGCTCGCCCTGCGCGTGGCTGTCTGCGCAATATGTCAGCGATGATTTCATCTGCAACATGCTCAAATGCACCGTTGTATGTGACTATGTTTGGATCTTTGGGGTCAAACCCTGCGTTCCTTATCGACTCTTGAAGCAATTTGATATGGTCGCGTCTAATGTCGACAAAATGAGATCGAAAGTCGCAATTTAAGGGCTTTGCACGGTTTAAATTCAACCTGCGGGTTGCGGCGTGCAACTCTTCGAGAATGATCAACGGCGTACCTGAAATCCGACCTCCGTTATCGAGAAATGTTCCGCCGCCGCAAAAGCCGTCTACCAGGTCGAGTTTGAATTCGTCTCGCGCAGGGTTGACCACCAAGGTATCGATGTATGCGCGGAGGTAGCTGCGAAAGACGTCAAGCTTTGCTCGGCTGTGTTCTTGAAGTTGGGGCGGGTTGCTACCTGGCCGCCAAATGAACGGCTTGCTGGTCAAGACTTAAGTACCTCGGTAGTGCGTTGTGTTCCTCACCATTGAGCAAGCGCCCGCCTGATTTCGCTGTAATGCCGCCCCATTGCTTAAAGAAAAACGGGACTTCATTGGCGTCGCAAAGGTCTCGGAGTTGAATTACCCAATCTGGAACCATTGGCCTCGCGTTCGGGCCGCTTTCACCTCCTACGATCACCCAAGAAATGCCCGCAAGTTCGACGTTCCCAATTGGGCCTAATAGGGGTTCGATCGACAGAAACCTTGTCGACGCCGGTGTGTCCAATAAGTGCGCGATTCTTGAAGTAGCCTGACTGTCTTCTACAGAAACTCCGCACCAAATGTGGCGTGGCGCGGCGCGGTGCTCATAACGGCGCTTCAAGTAATTGCGCATCAGGGAACTGCGTTTGGTCAGGATTTGATACACATGCCAATCCGCTTTTTCCATCGTGTCAAAAACGCCGTCGATGAATTCGTGAGGTATCTCCTTGTGAAACAAGTCGCTCATTGAATTCACAAAAATCATCCGAGGTCGTTTCCAGGCAAGCGGTTGGCTTACACGGTCAGGCCGAAGGGTTAAGTCAAACCCCATTTGAAAGGGGTGTCCAGGGACGCCCCTAAATCGCTCTGCGATGCGTTCGGCGTAGCAATTGTCACAGCCGCGCGAGACCTTTGTGCATCCCGTGACCGGGTTCCAGGTTGAATCAGTCCACTCGATGTCGGAGTTGTATCCCATGCAGATCACCCCCTTTGACGTGTATATCACATTTGTCAAACGCCCGATCGCACTGGGGATTGTTGGGAATCGAATCTCAACACTCGATTCCGACTATGATTTCGGCTGAGGCGTTGGCGAATGTACTCAAAGCACTTCGAGCTTGGCCTAACAGCTTTTTGTGATGGCCCAGCTCGGACACATGCCTATGTCGCATCGATTCCCGTTTGAAACCAGAGGGTGGCCACGAAAAACCGCACACTCGCGATCGTTAAATCGGACCTTTGCTTCGAATGTGAGGGTTTGGTTGCACCGGCTGAATTATGGAAATTGTTTGCAAAGATCCAATCTCAGATGCGCCGATCAAGCCCCCTTACACTCTGAATCGAGATGGCCCGGCGCAACTCGAGCGGATCGAATCTGATGCGACTTGGCATCGTGTGAGGGAATCGAATTCAAGGGCCGGATTCCTGTGAGTTACCAATGAACCTATCCTCGCGGTATTTCAATTACATTTGCTTCCCTGGCCCCGATGCAAAGATCTTTCGGGTCTCCCAGGGCCAAAGCTCATTCCCTTTATCGAGGCTTTTTGGAGGTTCAAACGATCACGCTAAGCGCGTTTTCTCGCAAGACATCCCGTCACTTTCGGGGTTGCCAACACTGGTTACTCATGAAAGTGAGCCAGGAAAGCCAGACAAAGCCCCAGCAATTCTTTGCCGAATCGGCGGTGTTCGACGATTCGGCGGATCTATCACTTTCGATTTCGTTCATATCTGGAACAGGATCGAATCCGAGTTGATTTGGGAGACAAACGGGCTGCGACTTGAACCGTGGCAGCGTTCCCGGACTCACTGGGCGGTTTTGGAAGGCGATCTGATTCGTGTTTTATACCCATTCCAACGTTCAAATTCGGGGCTATCGTGTCCGCGATTTTTTGCAGTTGAACCTTGGCCGCCGCCGGAACGCAACCAAGTTGCCATCATGATGCCTTTTGCCGCCGAATTTGACGCGGTATTTCATGCAATCAGTCGGGCTTGCGAACAATGTTCGTTGCCCGCGATTCGAGTAGATCAGATAAGCCGGCCCGGAACGATCAAGAACGAAATCTTCAAGATGATTGCCGAAAGCAAATTGGTCATTAGCGACTTGACTCAACAAAAAGCTAATGTGCTCTACGAAACCGGGTTAGCACATGCCCTAGATCGTGATGTGATCTTTTTGGTGCAAGATCCCCGCGATGTCCCATTTGATTTGAGGCCGGAGCGATACATCAGGTACCTCTCGAACGCCGAAGGACTGCAAACTTTGGAACACCAATTGGTGAGGTTCCTAGGGGAATCGCTTCGGAATTGAACACCAATTCCGTGCATTAGACATAACCGTGCTTGTTGCTAGCGTCAGTTGTTCGTTCGATAAAGGAATTGTCGTTGCCGGCGATCATGGCGACGATTCGATCGAGAAGTAGGCCGCCGGGTGACGATCTTAGGGGCATCGTTGGTTGCCAGCCTTGAATGCAAATCTCTGAAGCTGCCAAATCTCCATACCGCGATATGAATAGAGTTCGATCCGGGAACACGAGGAATGCTTTGGGTCTCAACGTTTGGGAGCTCAACTATTCAAGAGGTTTTGGGAACGAGATTGCGGGATATCGTCACGCATTGCAGGTGTTTGGCATTGGCTTTGACCAACATCTGTGCGGTCACTTTTTGCCGCTGCGCTTTTGCACGAAAAATTACGATTTTCTTGACTGGATTTGGCATTTTCGGAATTAACCAGTCGCCATCAAAATCGTTCGCTGAAAGCCAATTTGCAGGACTGTTAGTTCGTGTCGGTCAATATTGGCCAATGCTGCCAATTGACGGTGAGAGTCAAACTTCAGAGATCGAGAATCATCCGCAATCCTTGAGCGACCTTGGCCATTGCCCGATTGTCAATGTGGCCTTCGTGCTGCATCAGGAATTCGCGGTCAACCGTGACTATCTGAGAGACGTTTGCAACTGAGTCGTATCGTAGCCCGGTGGATTCGGAACCGAGGAGGACATTTCCAGGAGCCGTGGAAAGGCGCAGGCTTGTAGAAAGTGCTACGGCCAAAACCGTCCTGATCCGGCTGCGATTGAACGAATCGGCTTGGACGATCAATACTGGGCGAGTGAATCCAGGCTCACTTCCACTAGGTTCGGAAAGGGCAGCCCACCAGATTTGCCCCCGCTCGATCACCACCGATCCTTTGCGATTGATCGGGCTTGTATTTCTCGCAGGACAGGGTCAAGACCTTCGGCATTATCGTCGTAAACGGCGTTTAATTGAGCTGTGATACTTTCTGAGCGATGCTTGGCCACGAATTCAGAAAGAGCAAGTGCGTAAAGGCCGCTACGCGTGGTTCCAAGTCGTGCAGCCAATTGGTCGGCTGATTCAAATAGATCGTCGGGGAGCGATACCGCAGTTTTCATAAGCGATTATACTCCGGTATAAAGCATTGAATTGCGTCGCTATGGCTTCGCGACAGAATCGCGTGTCGTATGAGTTTGCACTTCATCTGCAACTGGTGAGAGAACCTGCCATTGGCTTCATTTTTCGAACAAATCAAATCCATGTTCGTAAATCAACCAAACAGAATCATCACTACTCTTAACTCGCATACGGTCGCATCGGGGATGGTTTGCGACCACACCAGCGTTGCAATCGATTTCGACGGCCGCGCAAGCAGGGCGGCAGGCGGCGCAGGATTACTTGCCCACGCGGATGTCCCCCTGCCGATCAACCAGTCAGTTCGTGCCCCGCGTGCCCCGCAGGCACCGTGATCGTGATTGCTCCTGTGCCCGCTTATGAATGTTTGGTTGAGGAAGGCCCAGTAATAGACGCTGCTCCAGCCAGCATGCCACGTGATCTCAACCTCGGCACTTGCGGAATTGATAAATTGGCGATCCAAAAAACTAATGTTTGACCGAGGAGCAACTGCCTCCCACCTTCGAGCCGGAGGCCTGCTATTGAATGCTGGGGGTGAATGCCAGTTTGGCGGATTGGTGAATTCGACCGGTCTAGTGCGCAATGCGTCTAGACGACTTCAAACCCTTCCAACCGGGCCGCCCGGGCCAATCGTTCGTCTCCGGTCACCAGCGTATGCGATTCGGTCTGCATTTCGCATGCGATAAGGGCGGCAGCCAGTTGCAAGGCATCCGCGGCCTTTAATGCGTGGACCCGCAGCATCCGCCCGGCAATCTCGCGAACTTGCTCCGAAGGTGCGATTTCGTGCCAGGTGGACGAAAACTGCCGCAACCACCGCCTAACAAATTCGTAATCGTCGATCGGCAGAAATTGCTCTTTCCACCGTTGCGCCAGAGCAGATTCACACTCGAGGCGACTGCCCCACCAGGTAACTATCATCGGGTTGTTCTGAAATATGGATCTGCGCTCAGCGCTGCCGGATTCCTCGACCAACAGAGTGACGAGGGCAGATGCATCCCAGTACTTCAGAGACCCTCCTCGCGCTCGGCGATTACAGCATCTACCAGCTCCCCGCTCGATGGCATTTTTGGCCGCTGCACGTCCAGGAAATTGTCGATGTCAAATTTGTTTTTGGGAGGCAGGACAATGCCACGCTCGATAAGAGACGCGATTTGCTCATCCTGGGGCGGCGGTTCGATCGGATCAATCCGGGCGAATGGACGGCCCCGGTGGGTAATGGTTACGCTCTCCCCACGCCGAACCGCCTGAAGCAAAACACTGAGTTTTTGCTTGGCTTCACTCACGCTTGTTTTGATCATGTAGACAGAATAGACACTTTAATGAGTCTAATGAGTCTAAGTAAGATAAGACTTTCATCGATAACCCGACCCACATCGCAACTACCGGCTTCGATACAGATCAGCGGCCGGCAAATAATTCGATCGGGCATCGGTGGGGCGATCGGGGCACCCGTCCGGGCAGGACCAGTTCTTGGCAGGCACGCGGTTGGCGGTAAGCGCGGACCCCGTCTCTCGGCGCGGGGTGGCGTGAGGCCGGCCACGCCTGACGCTTTTCGCCGCGATCAAGGTGCGCAGTCAGCGCATGTGACCCATGCTCCGATCTACTGGCACCGGCTGGAATTTGCCAGCCACAAACAGGGTGCCTTCAGGACGCACCCTCCCAAATCGGCGTCGGCCGGATCGTGGCCGCATTAAATACCACCCGAGCCGCAGCTTGTCGGACCTGATCAAGGTGAGTTTGGCCGGAGTCGGAAGGTTGTAGCGCCGTGCGATCGATTTGCCGCGTCCGAAGCCGGTCGGTCTTCGGTCCCGCTGGCTTCAACTGGAACCGCATCCGGTTGCCGGGCGGATTTCAAGCTCGTAGTCGATATAGTCGCCGCGTCGGTTGGTTACCGCCACAAAGAACTCTCCCGTTGCCGGGGCCGTCCACTCAATTTGATCGACATTGCCAGGGTTGTGCAGCCGACAGGTCGGGTCTGTTCTGCGCATTCCGTTTGGCCCCAACAAATCCATGAGCATGTAGGTGCTCCAGGCATCATCAAGGATCAACCGGTACGCTTCCCCCTCCACAGCAGCGAACCTGAAAACATCAATATCCGCCGCGTTGTCCAATGTGCCCTTGATTTTTTCGCCGATGGGTAAGGCGGTGGCGAAATCGACCTCGCCGGCGTAGTCGTCCACGATCGAATCGACAAGCTCGATCTTTAGCGAATACGAACCGGTAGCCTGTGACAAAGAATCGACCACAGCGTAGTAGGTCCCAGAATCGGGGGCAGCCCAAAAGGCGTGCAGGCCGTTGTGAACCGCCTGTGAACTCGATCCGCCGAGGATTTTTTCCTGGCCCTGGGCATATATGGACAACCGGGCGGCGGTGAGGGTGCCGTGGGAGACCGTAAAGCTGTATTGCTTGCCTTGCTGGGCACGGAACTGGAATTGGTCGGAATCGGACCGATATTCGAGATTTCCGTCTGCGTCCGATCCGATTTTCATAACTGTGGCGTTGAATTGGGCGTCTCCATGATCATCCGCGCGCCCTGGCAGGGGCGCAAACGAATGTGATCCCCGACGCTCTCGAATAACCCGGTCGTATTCGGCTTTGACCGAATCCGGCGTGTGGGCACGTAGCTCGGCGTAGACGACTATTGAAAGAATTGGCCAGTAACCTACCTCGAATACGAGTTCGCGCAGGCGTCGAAAGGCCGCTGCGAGGTTTTCGACCCCCATTACTCTGGATAAATCGATAAACAAGAGTTCGCCGAAGGCCGGGCCGCAATCAACTGTTAGTGAACTGCCGAGACAATCCCTGAGATATTGCCTGCGGTCGTTTAAGGTCCGTATCCCGGATTCGTCGTGAATTAGCGATGCCATGAACCCGGCGTACCCATCTTGCAGCCATTGCGGGCCGAAGCCGAAACCGATGAATTGTCCGGCGACCGCACGGTAGATGTTCCAGGCGTCGATTTGTGCCGAGCCCGTGCGCTGTAGCAACAGGGTATGCCCGAAGTAGTAATTTCGCGGCAACTTGACATCCAACTCCGAGCCGGGAGCGATGGAAAGCGCGATTATGCTTTCGCGTGGCGAGGGGGTGAGCAGCATTTCTTCGATGAACCTGACCGCTTTTTCGACATCCTTTGTTAGGTCATCACCTGGCGCAAACGAGGTGTTCTGGAAAATCCAGATGTCGAGTTCGCCGTAGCCGGATCGGGAAATCGTTGCCGATTGCGAATGCCGTTCGCCGGTAAATTCCTTGAACAAATCGGGAGATGCGCGGGAGGCAAATTCCAGGGCGGTCAGGTACGCGCGGTCTTCGGCGTCCAAACCGTCCATGAACCATTCCTGCCCCGTTAACTCAACAAATGTGGCACGTTGATCGTTGTTCAAGTAATGGATTGATTGAACAGTCTCATGGCTGATGTCGGCGGTGGTGAGGTTTGCTGCCAAATCCACCGCCAACACTGGACGGCCGCCCCGGAGTCTGATCAAACCCCTAACTGCCTGCTTTTCCCAGTAATTCATGTCATCGGCGACCCAGTCGAGACCCAGTATTTGCCTCATGTAGCTTTGGTGTCCCCTGGCAACCCTTCGAATTGCGGCCAGGGCGTCTTGCTCGAATTCATCGAAACCATCGACCACCCAGGGCAGGGCGGCGAGCTGGGCCGCCGATTCGGAATCTATTTGGGCCAATTGCAACAGGTACTTGACCCCTTGGGAATCGAACCAGGAAATGCCGTCCATGATTCCCGGTGATGAGGCGACCGTTCTGGCTAGCTGGGGATCAATCGACGCAATGGCGCTGAGATTGCCGATAACCCACATTTCGCGGTAATTGAGTCCGTCCGCAAACCAGGGCGAATCAATAACTGTGCGGGCCGCCGCGGGATCCTTGTTACCGAGCCCAGAAATGAACTGATTAATGCGCCGAATGCGGTTGCTGGTTACCATGTCCCAATCCCACATCCGCTCGGCCAATTTGGCCGTCAAATCCCGATCGCGACCGGATACGATCAACAACGGTTCGAGCGCGGCCAGTTCGTGGTCTTCAATCCCGTCGGCCAACCATGGAAACCGGAATTTGCGCGGCTGGGTTATGTAGCTCCGCTGCAAGATTTGCTCGATCGTTTGCCTGGCCTGGGCGTGGATTTCATCCGGCGGGTTTGCCGACCACGGATACAGACCTTCAACCAGTGGTGCGGGTGCAATTAACCCGGGTTCGAAAGATTCACCTTCGCCCAGGGGCTCTGCCGGCAAAAACGCTGGCTGGCGCCGCCAGCTCGGTACCAGCAAATCGCGGAGGGTGTCGCCAATTAAGGACAGCTTGACCGTATCGTCGGGGTCGCCGGGATGATATTCGAGCACCGCGGCCTGGAAATATTGCCTGATGAATCCGGGCGTATAGCCTGCTGCAAACAGCGTGCCGGCAGCGTTGCTGTCTGTGCGTGCGTCGGACTTGGCGTATCCGATCGATTTGACTCCGCCCAGGCGTTGGTAGAAATCTGCAAATCCCACTTCGGTCCCATCAACTGCAAAGTTGGACAACTTGTGGCCCCAAGGGCCGGACAAACTGCCAGGGTACGGATTCGTCACTCCGGGTTCGACCCCCAGGTTATTGCTTCCGCCCAAACCGCCGCCGACGTAGTCCCAGGCCAGGCGGCGTTCTACCACCCACTCGGCGCCCACGTTATGGAAGTCCACCACTCCACGCTGGTAGAACTGAGTCAGGGTGTTGGGCTCGAGCATCAGGACCTCCGATGTGGGGTATCCCCAGCGCTCCAGGCCACCGGTGCGCTGGTAGTGCCCCAGGAAATCGGCCCTAAGGGTCTCGTGCTCCGTCGCCAATTCCAAGTCAGGGATGTTGTGTTTTAGCTCTTCGTTGCGGGGCGCTTCGACGAAATCGTTTTCGATGACGCCGATGGCGGCAGAGAATCCGCGCCCGATTGCCAGTCGGTAGTTGACCGTCTCGGATCCGTCGGCGGAAGTGACCCGAATCGCGATTGCGGTGTCGCGCTCTTCCAGCGCGATCTGATAACCTGGTCGCCGTTCGTTCGCGTCACTCATCTCTAGCCCGTGCCTGTCTAGGTAGGCAACATTGGCCGATCCGGCGCTGGCGTGCAGGGTCACCGAGGGGACGTCGACCCCGACTTTCAGCGAATAGTCATCGTGGGTGGGCTGGAAGGGCGGACGCAGCACGCCGGGATCCACCGCCAGGTCCGCCAATCCCAGGGGGCAGCGGTCTAAGCGCAACGCCGCCAGGTCGTTTACGTGGAAGTTGACCCAGCTCCGCCGAATACATCCGGTCAGCCGATTTCCGCCCAGAAACAACCGATCCAGGCGGGCCAGCGAATCCAACCGGTTTGGTATCGGCCCGGTGAGCCGGTTGTCGTTTAGATACAGCGAATGCAGTGCACCCAGGCTCCCAAGTTCAGCAGGGATTTGACCGGTCAACAAATTCCGCTGCAGTCGCAATATCTGGAGACGGGCCAAATTGCCGACGCTGGCCGGGATCGGTCCGGAAAGTCGGTTGGAATCCAGGTACAGCGTACCCAGTCGGCGCAGATCGCCGATTCTCTCTGGAATCGATCCCGAGAGCTGGTTGAAGCTCAACGCGACAAATGTCAGGTTCGTCAAATTGCCTAATTGGTAGGGGATGGGCCCCGAGAATCCGTTGGAGAAAAAGTTCAAATAACGCAGCTGTGATAGTTGACCTATCGCGCTGGGAATCTGGCCCGAGAGTTGGTTCTCGTGCAGGATCAGGACTTCTAGTGCCCGGAGCGAGAAAATCTCCACCGGGACCTGACCGCGCAAGAGGTTTTCGCCGAGATTCAAGTACCGCAACCGGCGCAGGTTTCCAAGTTCGATCGGTACTTGATCGGACAGGAGATTGCCCTCCAGGTTCAGCGTCTGAAGACCGCTGAGATGTCCCAATTCGACCGGAAGGGTTCCGCGCAAGTGGTTGTCGGTCAACTCCACCGCAGTCACGCGTCCGTTCGCGTCGGTGGTCACACCGTGCCAATAACGTAGTGGCTGATCGGTTAACCAGTTGGCGTTATTTACCCAATTGCCGCCGTCGGTACCTTGGAACAGGGCTACCAGCGCTTTCCTGTCGGTTTGGTCAGGTACGGCCCTCTGGGGAGGGCTAGTCTCCGACGGAGATGTATCCGCCCCGGCCTGGGTTGGAGCGGGATTCCTGGGCTGATCGGCAATGACCAAAGATCTCGCTTCGAATCCGGCATCACTCGCAGAAGCGGCGCTAAGCGACCCAAATGCTGCAGCGATTAGGGCAAGCGAAACCACACACCTGATTGCAGATCGAGTTCCCAATCGGATACCAACGAAGATCGTGTGATTTACAAAAGACATTGGGGTTGGCACGAATCGACGCGAAAGCCGGCTGATGTATTTCTCCAAAATCGGTTAGCGCCCGGCAAACCAATTTTCGGTCGATCTTCACTTCGAAGGCGAGTTTCTCTTTGACATAGTCGCTGAGCAACGGCATACGCGGACGAATTGTCAAGGCGATCGACATGGAGCAACTACTTCGAATGCGAGCATGGATTCTGAGTCTTCGACCCACATCGATTTGCCAATACTGGGAGTCGGTTCGCTAGACCCAAGAAAACCAATCCAGCAAACCCTCGGCACGTTCGGCCACGTCCGGCACCCCGATATTCGCCCTCTACGGCGGGGTGATTGATCCATCGAGTTGCAGACCGAGTTATCAAGTGAACCGGAGCGCGACTCTCTGAACGTATTCCCCGATCCGGCCTCCCTCAACCGCTCCCCGGCGGGGCTACCGGGCCGCATCGAGCGGCCCGGTTCAAGCCCTGTGCAATTCCGGATTACTTGACCAATCGGCGGTTAAGCAGCGTGGTGGCAATGGGAATCAGCACGGCGCTCAGGCCCATCACGTAGAGGGCCGATAGCAGGTGTGACATTTCCAGGCTGCCGGTCGAGAATCCTCGCGCCAGGTGTACGGCGGGCGTGAGTGGCGCGGCCCAGGCTATCGGCTCCACCCAATCCGGCAACACGGATATTGGAAAGAAGGCCCCACTGAAGAAGTAGAGTGGCGACGCTACTACCGTGAAAGTCAGCGAAAGGATGTGGATATTCGGGGCCAATGCGGCGAATATGAGCCCCAGCGCACCAAACTGCACCCCGACCAGTGCAGCTGCAAACAGCACCCCCACACCGTAAGGAGATTCGATCCAGCCCAGCGCGGCGGCGACCACGCCTACGCACGTGGCCGTTATGATCGCCCTGGTCACGGCCCAGGATATTTCCCCCAATGCCAGCTCGCGCGTACTGACGGGGGCGGTCAGTGTCGTCTCGAAGACGCCCTTCTGGATGCGAAAGAAGGCGCCCCACGAACACTCAAAAATGGCATGGAACATGGCTGACCCGGCGATAACGCCGGGAGTTACGAAGAGCGCGTAGGGTATCCCGTCGACGTTCTCCACCAATCTCCCAATGCCAATTGCAATGGCGACCAGAACCACGAACGGCTCGATGAAGTACCAGGCCATGGAGGGGAGCCAGGTATGCCTGAGAACCAGGGCGTGCCGGAACCAGATCCCTGCAATACTGCGGGGCCTTATGCCTCCGGTGTACATGCTCTGCGCTACGGCCATCAATCGTCTGCCAGCTTTCTCCCCGCCACCGAAAGGAAAACGTCCTCCAGGTTGGCAGGGCGGTAGGTTACTCGCACTCCGTCGAGACCGGACAGGTCCGGGCGGTCCCCGTTGGCAGACGTAACCGTGATCACCGCTCCGGCGTCCCGGTAGTTGAGGCCGGATCTGCCGATCCAGTTCACTACGTCCTCGCGGGCGCTGCTCGATACGCGCACCAGGGCCACCTCGTGTCCGGCGTGCCTGCTGACCAGCTCGTCCGGCGCTCCCTCAGCGAGAATTTTGCCGTCGTGCATGATGGCGAGCCGGTCGCACAAAGCCGCAGCCTCTTCCATGTAATGCGTCGACATCAGGATTGTGACCCCCGCCTGCTTCATCGTTTCGAGCTCCTGCCACACGCGGTTGCGCCCCTGCGGATCCAGGCCCGTAGTGGGCTCGTCCAGCACAATGACCTGGGGCCTGGTCATGAAGGCCCTGGCTATCGCCAGGCGCCTCTTCATGCCGCCGGAGAGGTTGTCGATCTCGTCGCCTGCCCTGTCCGTGAGATCGAAATACATCAGCACGGCATCGGCCCGCCGCGCAGCCTCCGCTCGGGATAGCCCGGTTATGTAGCCGTACACGATGAGGTTGTTCCTGGGGCTGAGGTCGGTGTCGAGGCCGTCTTGCTGGGTCACGACGCCTAGGACATGGCGCACCTCCCGCCCTTGGCGCGAAACATCGATGTCCGCCACCGTCAGCGCTCCGGAGGAGAGGGGCGACAACCCGCTCACCAGGCGCATCGTCGTGGTCTTGCCGGCGCCATTCGGACCCAGAAGGCCGTACGTCTCGCCACGATGCACCTTGAATGAAACGTCGTCTACCGCTGAAACTTCTCCGAATCGTTTCGTTATGCGTGACGCGTGAATTACCGCGCGCTCATGCTGGCCGTTCACCTACGCTCCTCAGGCCCTGGATCCGCTCATTCTCTCCCGGCGCGGCTGTCACGCGCCTGTCTTGAGGGGGAGACGCGGATTCTTTGAGCGCCACCCGGGATTGGCCCGATCTGGGTCGGGGTGCCGAATTTGCCGACTCGCAATTCTCAAGTGCCGATTCCGGCCCGTTGACGTTCTGGTGGCTACGATGAATCGGGTCCGAAAATCAAAACAAGCCGCGGCTTTCCGTTGCCTTTTATCTAGAGTCACGACCGAGAACTCTGCCACTTCGTTCGGCTCCGCGGTCCCGATCGAATATGGCGCGGTGGCCAGATACGACAGATTTACCGCACGCAAATAACGGGCAGTCTGGGCTGTTGCGAGTTCAAAGGATTGCGGGCGCTTTGGAAGGACCTACTCGATGCCGGAATGAAGGCTGGCGTCGAATTTGGTGTATTCGCAATGGAAGGCCGTCCGCAACTCCGCTTGGTGCAGGTTCGAAGCAATCGGTCTTTCATACCCTTCTAGAAGGCGTGCAGCCGCACTACCGGAAACTTCGTTGAATTCAATTGCAATCAGCGAAGACGCATCAACAAAGGCGACTTTCATTCGCCGTGCGCGGCCAGGAAACGGTCCAGGGCGCCTGGTCGATCGGCCGACGCCAAAAGAGGCTTGCGCAGGGCCCGATTGCACACTGGCGCTCCGCAGCTTTCCAATTCTTCGAGCCGGGCCCGTCCCTCGGACACAGATTGCCGAACAGGGTGAATCGCCCCCACCGGTTTGCCCCGATATGAGACGGTTACCCTTCGCTCTGCACGCACGGGTCGAAGCAACTCTGCGACACACGCATTGGCGCCATATGTCCAAAAATTCAATTCCAAACCACCGGAACAACTGAGCAGACGAGTTCAGTAACGACGAGGCAATAGTCCTCGCAATCTAGCCGTCATGCTTGTATGACTGCTGGCGGGCGCAAATGTCTGCAATTGGATTTCTCCTTCTACCGGGAAATCGGCAACGGTGGCTTGGCATGACCAAAATGTTCGATCACTGTGATTTACAATGATGTCAATTACATGCATTGACATCGATAGGAAGTCAATGGCGCAAGTCACCGCGCGAATACCAGATGACCTGGTGGAAGCGTTGGATGCGGCCTCAGCGCAGCTCAATCGCAGCCGTGCGAGCGTGATTCGCCAAGCGCTTACGCGATACCTGGAAGACTTTGACGATATTTCGGTAGCTCTGGAACGGCTGCAGGACCCGTCCGACCCGGTCCTTGACTGGGATGATGTCAGGCGTGAGCTACTCGGTTCGGATTAAGCGAAGCGCTGCTAAGGAATTGGCGGGCGTTCCGCAACCGTTGCGGGCTCGGGTGGTAAACGCGATCGACCGCCTGGCCGAGCAACCGTTGGCAGGGAACCCGTTGAAGGGCGGCCTGCGCGGGTTGCGACGCCTACGCATAGGCGACTACCGGGTCATTTATGAACTGCTTGAAGGCGAACTCGTCATCTTGGTGGTCCGGATCGCCCACCGCCGCGCCGCGTACCGTCGGCGGTAGTAGCAACCGTGTCAAAAGTCAAAAGCGCTGTGGAGGGATGAGGGTGGTGTGGAGGGAGGGGCATGAGTCCCTCTCCTAGCAATGAAGGCTTCCATCAACCGGGGAAACTGAAGAGGACCGGCGACATCGTCGCCCGCAGTTGCGGTGACCTCGGCCAAAGAGCCCCTGCTGCGGAACCGGCTCGCAGGGCAATTGCCGACATCAGGTCGCCTGGGACCAATGGTGGCTGCTACTTGCGCCCGAGCGCAGCCGGATCCGGTATCACTCACCACCGCGTGCGGCAGATTGATCCCGCCAGTATTCGCCGTGCCTGACCATGGCATTAAGGATCGTAAGCAGCTTGCGCATGCAGGCCACCAACGCCAGCTTCTTCGGTTTTCCGGCGGCCACCAGTCGGTCATATAGCGGCTTGATGTCAGCGTTGTGATGAGCGGCCGTGACCGCCCCCATATATAGCGCCGTACGCACGGCAGCGCGTCCGCCCCAGATGTAGCGTTTGCCGCTGAAGTTGCCGCTGTCGCGGTTAAGGGGAGCTACTCCGGCCAGGGCGCAGACCTGGCGGTTGCCGATCGATCCGAGTTCGGGCAGATAGGCGATCAGGGCCGCCGCCAGATGCGGTCCCACGCCAGGGACGGATAAGAGCAGCGCGCTGCGGGTTCGCAACTGCGGACTGGCGTCGATTAGCTTGGCGATCTCCCCGTCCAGGCGCTGGATGCGGCGCCCGAAGCCGGTGACGGCGCGCTTGAGGTCGCTTCTGACGGCGGGGTATTCAGTCAAGGCCAGGCGGTTGCGCTCGGCGGTGCGCATGCTGGTTAACTGGGAGCGTCGGGAAACAAGCGCCGCCAGATCGTAGATTCGGCGGTCGTTACGCTTCCTGGCCGGGGGCTTTACGGCAGCCCCAAAGCGCGCAATCACACGGGCGTCGATCGCGTCGGTCTTGGCCAGGACTCCCAGTGAGTTTGCAAAACCCCTGATCTGGCGCGGGTTGACCACCGCCAGTGCCAAACCGGCCGCATCCAACGCGTTGGCCAGGGCGCGTTCGTACCCTCCGGTCGCCTCCATCACAATCAGGACCACGACCAAACTCTGCAGGCGCTGGACCAGGTCTCTGATGCCGGCGGCGGTATTGGGGAATCGCCGCGATCGCCCCTCGGTGTCGACCGCCACCTCCAGATAGTCCTTGGACACATCAATTCCGACGTACACATCTTCTGGCATGTGCAAAACTCCAAATACATCCCCGGGGAGCGCCCAAGCTTGCAAATGCGGGCTCCGCCACCAACGGCGGGCCCAAGACAACCGTTCGGGCTCGTTCCAGGGAAACCGGGTGCGGCGACCTTGCTACTACACGGTCTTTACCGACCTAGCCTTGAACGGTCTACCGCACCCGGGCTTACCCGCTCCCAACATACAAGCGATACTCACGCGTACTTGCGAACGCGGTGGCGTCGGGCCCTGCTACCCAAGCTCCTCGTGCAACGGCCGCGTCTTGGTTTACGCCCGGCAGGGCCAGGGAATGACGCAATCGCAGTCGGAAACCACTCGCCTACAGATGGCCGAAACTGAAACCTGGCCAATTCGGGCGGACGCGCGAGTTCGGGCCGTCGACCGATTACCGCAAAATTTGTGAGAGCAACCCGTTGCTGCGCTGTGCCTCTTGTGCATCGGATATCGGTGGCTACCCGGTCACTTCTCGGGCCGCCCCACAGTCGAACATGAAGTTGTACCTGCAATTCCGAAGGATGGTGACGTTTAGATGCGAACGTGGCTTGCAATCGCCGTTGAGTTGGTAGGCGGCCGCGGGGAGCGCCTTTGGCCGCGCCCCGGCCGGACATTCTTGGCCTCGCGGACGCACTCATTCGGCGATCTGGCGGTGGCCATTAACCGAGATTTTGCCCGTTGGGATCTTGCCCAACTGAATCTGTTTGAGCTGCCCGACGGGACTCGGATATCAGGCTATGAGTCCGAGTACGAAGACGAACCCGCGATGCTCGATATGTTGAAGATCAATCTTTCTCGTCTCCGACTCAATGAAAAATTCGCATTTACTTTTGATCTGGGCGATGATTGGGATCATCTTTGCACGGTTGGGTCACAACGAGTGGATCCGGAAGAGCATCTCGGTCCGGCGGCGATATTTGGCCCATTGCCATCTACTCCGATTGCGATCTGGGGTTGGGGCTCGATGCCGGACCAGTACGGAAGGCGTTGGTCTGGCGATGATGGCGAATCTCCCATACCGCCTGATCCGGGTGGGCGGGATCTGCCGAGATTGCTCTCCAATTGGGCCGACCGGCGTGACGTACCTCCCTGGATGAATTGACCCCTCAACTGGCCCGGGGTTGGAAACTGTTCCCGAACCACAATCCCACAACCGGGGCATTGCGAGATGCGGGTGTACGGTTGCACCGAAACGCTGATCCCTCGCGAACGGACGAATTCCCTTTCCCGTACCCGACTAACTACAGCCACAATTCAGTGCATTGATTCGGCATATTCACGCAGCGTCTTGACGAATCTCGCGTTCAGCGTTGGCCGATTCAAGTTCGCAAACTGCTTATCCGCCGTGACCATGATGCCACCTATTCGGATCGCCATCGCAAGGTAAACGCAGTCGTAGACGGGGCAATCGAGCTCCAGGGCAATGCGGTGGGCCAATTGGGCGTCTAACTCGTCGTCGGCCCAATTCAAAGGCAATTGTGAAATCACCGCTGAAGCTGCCTGGGCGTCAACCGGGGCGATGTCGCCATTCACCGCTTTGCGACGGAGCGTATTTGCAACTTCCGACGCCAACAACCGCGGGGCGTGCAATTCGTCGTTGCGTTCGATCAGGCTCGCGGCTGCTTCCTCATCGCTCTCAGCGACGAGCCATTTCACGGCCACACTTGCGTCGACTACTACCCGCAATTCACACCCCGTGATCCAAATCGCGATCCTGGCGAATCAGCAATTCGGATGGCAATTGTTCGCTACCGCGGGTCCGGGCTCGCAACTGGGCGGAAATGACGCGAAACGCTGACCGCTGTGCATACAACTGATCTTTGGAGGCAGCCAATAGTATGTGCCTTAATTCACCCTCCAGGGAACGGTTGTTTGCCACTGCCCTGCGTTTCAACTGAGCAACTAGTTCCTCTTCCAAGTTACGTATCAATACGGTCGCCATTTTGGCCCTCGACAAAAAGTGATAGCAACATGCTAACATTACTCGGTTTGGAGCATGGCGTGGAGATTTGCACCAGCGTCGTTTGCGATCCGATTTGCGGCTGGCGACGCGCACTTCTGGTTGCAGCCGGCGCAAATAAACAATTGGCCGCCAAATACTCGTCATCATTCGGAAGCCTTTAGGATGCAGCAAGGTTGGATGAGGGAGATTCGGACACAGAAGTCACAAGTGACCAGATATTTGCGGGAGTTCATCGGGCGGATCGTCGGCCCTCATGGCCTGCGGAATTCGACGACCTGCTCATGATTTGTTCGCAGCGGGCCGTTTCGGAATAATTGTCATCGGGGCCCGAATCCCGTCCCTCCGGCGAAAGTTGAACTCCTGGTCGCAGGGGACATGAGCATGGGCGGCGAACGACACCGATTGAGGCCTCTACAAACTGGTGTGGCGCAATGGATGAATTGATTTTCAAATCCGCATCCTCCCTGGCTGGAATGATCCGGGATCGCCAGGTCTCATCGGTCGAGGTGGTTCAAGCTCATTTGGACCGAATTGAAGCGGTGAACCCGATTCTCAATTCGGTCGTGCTTGTGCTCCCGGACTCCGCTCTCGCGCGAGCCCGTCAACAGGATGCCGAGTTATCGCGTGGCATTGTCGTCGGCCCTCTTCATGGTGTGCCGGTCACGATCAAAGATGCCGTTGAAACGGCTGGAGTGACCTCAACCGGAGGCACTCTGGGTCGCGCAGCATTCGTCCCGATTGCGGACGCCGCAGTGGTGGCCAGGTACAAACGTGCCGGCGCAATCGTAATTGGCAAGACAAATATGCCGGAACTCTCTGCAGCCGGAGAAACCGCCAACCTGGTCTTTGGGCGAACCAATAACCCGTATGACCCTTCTCGGCACCCCGGTGGTAGCAGCGGAGGGGAAGGTGCTGCGATCGCTTCCGGTCAATCCCCGCTGGGTGTTGGCAGCGACGTGGGCGGCAGCATTCGAGGGCCAGCTCACTTCTGTGGAATTGCTGGCATCAAACCCACTTCGGGACGCGTTCCCGGAACTGGTCACTTCCCCTCATTCGCTGGTGGGTTTGCCCAACTCTGGCAACTGGGCCCATTAGCGCGATATGTCGAAGATCTGATCCTCGCCCTGCCGATTCTTGCCGGGCCCGACGGCAAAGATCCCACCGTGGCCCCGGTCGCATTGCGCAACCCCTTAGATGTAGATCCAAAAGGACTGCGGGTAGCGTTCTATACGTCCTTGCCCGAAGTGCCTGTCACGCCAGATGTCGCTGATGCAATTGGCGACGCGGCGACGGCCCTCGCGGACATGGGGGTTGCAACTGCGGAGGCGCGGCCTGCTTGCCTGGATTCGATCAGAGATCAAATCCACGCATTCAACTCCGCAATGGGCGGAGACCAATTGAGCCGCACCCTGAACAGGGTCGGGACTACTAGATCCCACACTCTTCTGCAGGAGGCGATTGATTTTCAGCGTGAAAACAGCCTTTCGCCGGCCGAGCTAGCCGAAAACCTGGTGTGGATCGATAGTTTCAGGAGCCAGATGCTGTCCTTTATGGATGACTATGACGCGATCCTTTGTCCGGCCCATGCGCATCCCTCGATAGCCCACGGTCTATCCAACACCCCTCGGTACAAAGATGGTTCGATGTATTCGATGATTTACAACGTGACCGGCTGGCCTGGGGCAGTGGTTCGAGCCGGGACTTCAAGTACCGGTCTGCCTATAGGGGTGCAGGTTGTTGCCAAGCCATGGCGTGAAGATGTCGCGCTGGCGCTTGCGCAACGCATCGAAGATTCACTGGGGGGCTGGGAGCGCCCGCTGCTGTAGTCGACGCCGCAGCGGTTTCGTGCCCGCGGACAAGGGAACGAATGTCGATGCAATCGCCCGCTCGACTTGAAGCATTTGGGGGCTTCAATTGATCTGTTCGCCCGGAAAACGGAGTTGGATGAGCTCCTCACCCGAATCTTCCGGCCCGCGGCCCACTATTTATCTGCCTCAAGTCGCTTGCCCATGCCTACGACTTCGTCCACCGAATACCCAAGGGCCCGGTAGAAATCAATCACATCGACATTCGACGTTCTGATTTGCAGGTTTACCTTCGGACAACCTTTATCCCTCAGCCGCGCTTCCGCCGCGTCCATCATGCGGCGCCCGAATCCGCTCTCTCGATGCCCGACGGCCACCGCCAGGTAGTTGATCCAGCCACGATGCCCTTCGTACCCGGCCATCACGGTTGCGACCAGATCAGAGCCGACTAATCCGACTAGGAACATATCCCGTTGAACGCGTAACTTGCGGCGAATGTCCTTCTTAGGATCATTCCAGGGCACCACCAATCCACACTCCCGCCAAAGTCCTATCACGGCGTCCTCATCAGATGCCCGGTAGGCTCGAATCTCCAGCTCTGTCATGCCCGCTTCACTTACGCATTTCAATGCACGCACTACAAGGCCTTATACCTAGGAAGGGCCAACGGAAGTGGCGAATGGCAAGCAAGCCCGTCGATGGAGGCAATCATTCCCAACAACCCAAACATCCTGGTCGTGATGAGCGACCAGCACGCACGCACTTACGCAACCCCCTACGGGCACCCGTTCATCCGGACCCCCAATATGCAGCGGTTAGCCGACGAGGGAGTCACTTTCGAAAATTCCTACTGCAACTCACCGATTTGCGGTCCCTCGCGAGCCTCGTTTATGACCGGTCGGCACGTGCCGGACGTGAAAGCCTGGGACAACGCCACCGTTTTGCACAGCGACGTGCCTACCTGGGCGCATCTGCTCAACGCGGCCGGGTACGACACCGTCTTGTCCGGCAAGATGCACTTCCAGGGGGCCGATCAGACGCACGGCTTCAAGCGCCGCCTTCTCTCTGACGTGCACGGAAACTACAGCCCGGAGCTGTCGGCCAACTGGACCGAGTGGCTTCCCGAAACTTCCGCTGCCGACATGACCGTGTTCACCGAGGTTGGCCCTGGCGAGCACCCCTATTCGGCATATGACGAGATTGCGACCGCCCAGGCCGGTACGTTCATCCGGTCGCAGCGGAACTCAAACCGCCCGTGGGCGATGCTGGTGGGATTGATCACCCCGCACTACCCTTTCGTGGTCAGGCGCAAGTACTGGGACATGTACTTTCCCGAACACGCCGATCTGCCCGATGTGCCAGCGCACTTCGACAACCTCCATCCGCACAAGCGGCGGTTGGCCGAGTGGTTTTCTTTTTTTGATGTTCCCGACGAGCTTGCGGCCCGGGCCCGGGCCGGTTATTACGGCCTGATTACCTACACCGATGACTGCTTGGGCGCGATGCTGGAAGCGCTTGACAATTCCGGGCAGGCCGAAGAGACGCTTGTGGTTTACACATCCGACCACGGCGAGGGTGCCGGCGAACACGGTATGTGGAACAAGCACACTTTTTATGAAAACTCCGTCGGTGTGCCATTGCACATCCGCTGGCCCGGACCAATACCTTCGAATGTCCGCGTGCGGCAACCGGTTTCACTGGTTGACCTGGCCGCGACCATCATCGATGCCGCTGGAGCCGAAGCTCCTGCGGACTTGCCGGGCGAGAGTCTGCTGCCGCTGGCCAGCGGACACACCAAAGAGGGCGACGGATTGGTTATCGCGGACTTTTTGGCCGATGGCAGTTGGTCGGCAAACCGCATGGTGCGGGTCGGCAATCTCAAATACAACTACTACCACGGAGAACCGGAAGAACTCTTCGATTTGGCATCCGACCCATCCGAATTAACCGACCAGAGCTCGAACCCGTCCTACGCTCAGTCGCTGCAGGGACTGCGGGCCACAGCGATGGTCGGATACGACCCGGAGGAAGTAACCGCCAAGGTCCTGCTTTCGCAAAAGAAGCGCAAATTGATTCGTGCCGGAAACACGTTTGTCCCAAGCGGGCCGTGGGCTCCAGGGCGCCCTTAGCGTCAACCCGGCGACTGCGCGAAACTCCTTGGCCAGAATCCGATATTTGCAACATTCGCAATCGAACGTTGGGATTCACCCCCGGGGGACTGTAATTAGAGTGGACGCCATCAGGCGAATTACGATCTCCAACGCGGTGCGCATTCGCGCCAATAGAGAGAAGGTGTAACGACGTTGCCGGCTCAGGATTTCAAGACGCCGGGGATGCTGAATGTAGAGGGGCTGCGGAAAGCGGTCGATGCGGGCTCGATAGACACGGTCATCCTGGCGTTTCCGGACGTTTATGGGCGAATGCTAGGCAAGCGCCTCGATGCTTCTTTTTTCTTAACCGACGTATCGACCGGCACCCATGTCTGCGATTACCTCTTGACCGTCGACATGGAGATGGAGCCAGTTCCCGGTTACGAGTTTGCGAACTGGGCAAGCGGTTTCGGCGACGTGCGGCTGTCGCCCGATCTCGGAACGATGCGCAGGCTGGCGTGGCTTGATAGGACCGCGCTCGTGTTCTGTGATGTGGAAGCGGAGCCGGGGCATCAGCCAGTAGCGCTGGCGCCGCGCTCGATGCTTAGAAGGCAAATTGAGCGATTGCGCGGGCATGGTTTCGACGCCGTGGCGGGCTCAGAGCTGGAGTATTACCTGTTCCGGACGTCGTACACCGAGGCGGCACAGAAGGGGTACCGCGGACTGAGTGAAGCCGGTTGGTACATCGAGGACTACCATCTGCTTCAAGGTACGCGAACGGAGGATCTGAACGGGGCTTTTCGCCGTCGCCTCGCAGCCTCCGGGGTCCCGGTCGAGTCGACCAAAGGCGAGTTCGGCCGGGGGCAGCACGAACTAAATATCCGTTGTGCGCCGATCTTGGAGATGGCGGACCGGCACGTGTTGCTAAAGCAGTCGGTAAAGGAGATTTCGGACCAACGTGAATCCAGTGCCACCTTCATGGCAAAACCCGATGCGGCCCAAGCCGGTTCGAGTTCCCACCTGCACGTGAGTCTCTGGGCGGATGTGGAAGGGAAACCAGCCAATGCGTTTGCCGGAAAAGGCGATCTGGCCGGAATAGCCTGCTCAGATAAGTTCCGCTGGTTCCTGGGTGGGTGGATGCGTTACGCAGCGGATTTCATGGTTTTTTATGCACCCACGGTGAATTCGTACAAGCGATTCCAGTCGGGCAGCTGGGCCCCGACTGCTCTGGCATGGTCGCCGGACAACCGCACGGCCGGCTTCCGGATCGTGGGCAGCGGGCCGAGCCTGCGGATAGAGTGTCGGATTCCAGGCGCCGATGTCAATCCCTACCTCGCCTATTCGGCTGCTCTCGCATCGGGATTAGCGGGAATCGAGCAGCAGATCGAGCCGCCGCCGGCTTATCTGGGAGATGTCTACTCGGCCAAGGATGAAACCAAGCTGCCGGTCAGCCTGGAGGAAGCGACCAACGCGTTTTCGGCAAGCGAATTGGGACCCGCGGCGTTCGGCGCAGATGTCATGGCGCATTACACGCACTTCTTCAATACGGAAGCCAGGGCATTTAGTCAGGCAGTTACGGATTGGGAGCGGATTCGTTACTTTGAAAGGATCTAAGGAGTGGACACGTAGGGTCTCTAGCCGCTTCGGCTAGTCGCCAACGGGAACGAATTTTTTGAAGCTCTGAATGATGCAGACGTTCCTGCCGTTGTCCGCATAGCAGGGTTTCCTCCACCTCAGCACCTCGGTCAAACCGCAATCAAGCAGGACCCTAATCAATTCCGACGCTTCGCGCCCCCATTTTTTGGCATCGTTGAAAAACACTTCAACCCTGGGATTCTGGGCCATCGGAGTGTTGTCCTTCCGCAACGCTGATTTGATGGGGACGCGCCGCTTTCGCGGAAGTAGTGGCGTCGGGCATTCCATGATTCATTTACCAGCAATGATGACCATCGAATGCGACGCGATCCTGATCGATCTCCGGCTGCCCGCCGCAGAACCTTGGCAAGAAAGTGTGACCGGGGGCAGCAATTGCTGGGCGGGAAGGTACAAGCCGCCAAATTTCGATTCGGCGGGCCACTTCAAGTTCAAAACGACAGGGTCCCCATGTGGCACCTTGCGTTGGCTGAGACATCCTGTTCACCAGCCGCCTTCGTAAATTGAATCGCCTTCCGATCTCGGTTAGAGTGCCTCTGCTCGAAGGGTGGCGATAAGCCTGCGAAAGCGACTGAGGCCCATATGGACACGGAACTCGGAAGGCAGCTCGACGCGGCCGCAGGCCAACCGTTGCTTGACCAAATGGCACCCGGCCACCAGTACCTCGACGCAATTGCTGCCGATGCCGCATATACCAATCAGGTCCAGGTCCTTGAAGCATTGAGCCCGGAAGGCTCCCGGGTCCGCCTGGTAGTGAAACGATTGACCGACGCCCGTGACCCCGATCGGGCAACCGCTGAATACCATGCGCTGCGTATCGCGCGCGAGCACGGTGTTCCCGTTCCGAAACCTCTTTTTCTGGACTCGACCGGCGAAATATTGGGCCTGCCCGGAATCGTCACGACATTCGTCCCGGGCAGGCAGATTTCCAATCCGGGCGACGTAAGTTCATGGGCCGCCAAATTTGTCCGGATCCTGCTGCAAATTCACACGATCAGCCCGACCGTCGGGGAGCGCTGGAGTCTGTACGACGGCAAGGAAATTGGCCTGTATTTCCTCACCGACCACTGGCCCGAGACGAATTCCGGACACCCGCTGTCGGAAGCGATCTATGACACGGTCCGCGAGTTGTCCCCCGGGATTGCAACGACTGCCCGATCACTACTGCACGTGGACTTCTGGCCGGGAAATGTCCTTTGGCACCGAGGGGAAATCGCGGCGCTGCTCGATTGGGACGGCGCCGCGGTCGGCGACCCGGCCCTGGACGTTGCCAACTTCCGCATGGAAATGCACCTGCGAGGGGTAAAGGAGGCCGCGGACCTGTTCCTGCAGAGTTACGAGGCCGAGGCCGGAAAGGTGTAACACCTGGGGTTCTGGGAGATCGCCGCAGCCGCCCGCCCGCTCCCCAATCCAGCGGCCTGGCGTATAGGTCCAATTAAGGAAAGTGATCACGATCCAATCGGGGAAAAATCGACCCGCGGCTATTTCGAATTCGTCGGGAAAGCGACTGCGCGTGCCCGCCGGGAACCGGGGTGACGTCGCCACCGCCATAGCCCGGGCTTACAACCACGTTTCTCTGGCCGAGAGAACCGGGTTTGCGGTCGCTCATTGAGATTGACCACAGGACAATGCGTCCTGGCGCGGTAAGGGAAGCCGTCTGCTAACTCAAGAATTCGCGAATGAGCGGCAGGACCCGATCCGGTGCTTCCTCGGCCACGAAGTGCCCGATTTCTGGCAATTCGTGGATCCGGGCATCTGAAAGCTCGCTCATCCAGCGATCCATTTCCTTTCTGCGGAAGGCAATGTCGCGCATTCCCCATAGGACGAGGGCGGGCTTGGAGCAAAACGCTGCGCGGTTGTCCCAAATCGACCCCAGCCAATCGCTTGCCCCGAGGATGTGGCCCGGAAACGCCGCGCACGCGGATCGCTCCCCCGGTGACGCCTGGGCATTGCGATAGTGCTCCATCACCTCGGCATCAATGACCGAATTGGGCCCGATTGCCCGCGGCATGATCGCATTGACAAACATGTTGAATCGCTTGATCAGCATCCGGCCCAAGGGGCCGCCCATTACGGAGCTGAAGAATATGTAGTACGGATCCCGGTTTACCGGCCAGCACCACGTGTTGGTGATGATTAGGCGCGCCATTCGCTGTGGCTGTTGCTGTGCGACTTGAAGGCCGATTGGCCCGCCCCAGTCCGAAAGGAAGAACGCGGCATCCTCGACTTCGAGGTGTTCGAGCAATGCGGCAAGGCGTCGGGCGTGCGATCGCGGGTGATGGTCCCGGCCGTCGGAACTTCGAGAAGATAGCCCAAAGCCGACGTGGTCGATCGCGATGCAGCGGAAATCCGACCGCAGGTCCAAGATGAGCTGGCGAAATTCGAACGACCAGGCGGGGTTGCCGTGCACGAACACTATGTCCGGCCCCGCACCTTCGACCACGTAATGCATGGAGTGACCATCCGGAGTCGAAAAGTAGCGGCTGGCAAACGGATATAGCTCGCCAGATACCCAGGACGGCCGGACTGGGGGTTGGCCGGTATTCATCCGAATGAAGGCTCGTTTCGTAGTGCGTGCCGGACCGATGATGGGATCTTTGTTTCGGCCAGGGGAATCATCTAGGCTTCACCGCGGCGATGCGGCGCACAATCTCGGCCGACACCTCGGTGCCGTCATCACAGGCCTTGGCCCAACCGGTTGCATCGGCATTGAAGACCTCGTCCCTGATCGTTACCGACGCCCCGAGTCCAAGCATAGTTCTGACCATTTCAAGTTGCTTGAACTGGATCGCGAAATGCAACCCCGTGGTGCTTTTGTAGGGGCGCGAATCTATATCGACGCCGATGTCCAGAAAATATTCGGCAACCTCGCACCGGCCATTTAGCGCGGCGAATGTGAACGCTTCGGCGATGATCTCCGCGGGATCCCCACTTGGAGAGTCGCCTGGAGGTCGCCCGACATCGGCCCAGTTGGGTCGGTAGGGGCCAGGGTTCCTTCGCAGCGACCGATGATCTCTGACCCAGCTCTTGACCAGGTCGAGCTGGCCGGCGGCGGCCGCCAACCAGAGGCTGGGCCGGTGGAGGCCATGCTTGATCAGCACGTCGACAGCGGCAGCGGAACCGTGCATGGCCGCCGATTCGAGCGGGGTGATTCCCGCATCGGCGCGAGCTTGCGGGTCGGCGCCGGCGGCAAGTAGTTGCCCGCACATTTCGGCCAGATTCCAGCAACCGGCCAGGTTGAGCGCTCGGTCCAGCCCCGCGCCGGCATCTATCAACAGATCGACTATCTCGGGCTGAGGCGGGGCGAAATCTGACTGGGTCAGCCATTCGAGGATCGTGTTGCCCCCGGTTGTGGCGCGGGCAAGCTGCGGATCGGTAGACAGCATATGGCGGATACGGTCAGCCTCGCCCGCCCTGGCCGCCCGCAGCGCCCGAGCCGTGCGTCGCGCTGCCTGATCGGCGCCGAATCGCCTGAATGCGTCGCGCATCTTCAAGCGCTGCCGGAAATGCTTGCGAAGTGACCGGGATTGCTGGGCGTCATGCGGTGAAGACCTCCGATCGGACCCGATCCCGATGGAATTGAGCAGGAATTGTTCTCGAACCCATGGTCAAGCGTAATCGGCGCCGGTGAGGCTCCTGAGCACAGATTCCTGCCAGGTCCGGAGATCTGCAGCCAATCGGCCGACCGTATTCGGATCATCGGCAGCGATATCGATCTGCTCGGCCTGATCGGTACGCATGTCAAATAGCTCTTGCCCGGAATCTCCTTCGCCGTCGACAACCAGCTTGTAGCCCGGTTCAAGGACCGCCCTTGGTCCGGCAAAGTCCTGTTTTCGGATTTGCGGGTGATGGAAGTTTTCGAAGTTGCGCGTGAAAAGACCATCCATCGATTTGACCAATGGAGTCGTGCCGATCTGCAATTCGGGATCGATATATGGCGCCGCATCCTCGTCCACCTCGCCGCCAAAGTGCCAGAAACGGATCGGCTCGGGCCGCTCGTCCCAGTGCCCCTCAAACGCTGGCATCAGGCTTATGCCGTCTAGCGGCCGGCCGGGCAGATCCAGGCCGGTCAGATCGCAGAGGGTCGGCAACATGTCGCTGGTTACACTCTGGACCGATATGCGGCGGGCTTGGCTGAAGCGACCGGGCCATTCGAGCACGGCCGGCACGCGCACCCCGCCTTCGTAGACGAGTCCCTTCTGGCCCCGCAACGGAGAGGCCAAGCGGCTCTCCACGGGTGCCCCGTTGTCTCCGCAGTACCAGAGGAGTGTCTGATCGCGAACACCTTCAATGGCCAGGGACTGCCGCAATTCGCCGATGGCCCGGTCCATGGCCGTGATCTCGGCAAACCGCGCCCGCAGAACCCGGTCCAGGCGCATGTCTTCGGCCTGGCCGGTTTCATGGGAGGTGATCCGGGCCGACTGCTCACGCAGCGATGCCGGCAGATCGTCGTAGAGACCCAGGTCGCGATCGAGCCCGCTGTAAGGTTCGTGCGGCGAACCGAACCAGATGACTACGAAGAATGGACGCCCGGCTGCCCGTACACCCGAAATGAATCTACTGGCCGCGTCAACGACGACCTTGGAACCTTCCCCGGGATAGATCTGGGGCGGGGCGCCGTTGTGTGACAGCGGCGGGTCCAGCTCGAAGAAGTTGTCGTGTGCGAGCCACTCGTCGAACCCCATCGCCCCTGGATTGGTAGGCGCTCCGGCCTTTACGGGGCCCAGATGCCACTTGCCGAAGTGCCCGCAGGCGTAACCGGCCCGACCCAGGATCTGGGCCAGAGTTATTTCTTCGGGCCGGATCGACCAGTTGGGTGAAAACGTGCCGCAGCGATTCGGATGGCGGCCGGTCATTACGCTCACCCGGGTCGGTGAGCATAGCGGGGCGGCCGAGTAGAAGCGGTCAAAACGCAACCCGGCGCCGGCCATCTCATCCAGGACCGGGGTGTGCAGATAAGGGTGTCCGCTGTATCCGGTCTCGTGCCAGCCGTGATCGTCACCCATGAGCAGCACGATGTTCGGGAATTGCGATGACGGCAGGGAAACTCCCGTTGCCGGTTCAGGAGCAGCTTCCGAAGCAGCAGCGGCGGGGGTTGGCGAGGTGGTGTCAGAAAGAGCGGCCAATGTTCCTGATTCCTGTTCTCCAGTGGTCGGCAGTCGCGGTAAGGGAGTTCGAACGCGGGGCTGCGCGAGAGTCATATTCGCCAGAACATTTGAACCGACCGGCAAGGTTTGCATTTGGTTTCCACGCCGTGGCGGCGATCTTCGAGAAGACCGGGAACGACCTAGACAGCAACCAGAATCAGGACTAGCTTTAAAAGGCAGACGCCCGAAGAATTCGGTTGTTCGGACGTTGGGATTGGCGGTGCCGCGCTGCGGGCCAATTCCAATCCTTCCCCGCACAGCCGATGCCAGGGATTGCCGAAGGCGCCGGCAGGAGGAAACCGACATCAGGTACGACACGGTCATTGTTGGCGCCGGTTCCGCCGGCGCGGTGCTTGCCACGCGGCTCTCAGAGGACCGGGACCGAACGGTTCTCCTCCTTGAGGCCGGTCCGGACTATCCGGACCTCGAGCAGATGCCGGACGAGATCAAGTACGGCTATGGAAACCAGAACATTTGGGCCAAAGCATTCGGCTACGATAGCCCCTTCAACTGGGAATTTGAAGCCCGAGCGACGGATGACCTGCCGTCGATTATGATTCCGCGCGGCAAATTGGTCGGAGGATCGTCGGCCGTGAACGCGCAGGTGTTTCTGCGTGGGATTCCCGAGGACTTTGATAGCTGGGCGGCAGCTGGCAATCCGGGCTGGTCGTATGACGAGGTCCTGCCCTTTTTCAAGGCGGTCGAATCCGATCAGGACCTGGCTGGTGATATCCACGGCGCCGATGGTCCGATCGTGGCCAGGCGCTGGCGCGAAGCGGAGTGGTTGGCGGACCAGCAGGCGTTTTACACCGCGGCTCGGGAAGCCGGATTCCCGCACAATTCAGACCTCAACGACCCCAACTCCAGCGGGGTCGGTGCGGTGCCGTTCAATAACCCGGGCGGCATTCGCTGGAGCACCGCGATCGGCTATCTGCCGCAGGCCCGGCACCGTCTCAATCTCACCATCAGACCCAATTGCCATGTCCACCGCGTCCTGATCGCGGGCGGGCGCGCTACCGGAGTGGTGGTCGAGAGTGGTGGCGAGTTGTTTGCGGTGCACGCCGAGGAGGTGATTCTCTCGGCGGGATCGATCGGCTCGCCGCACATCCTGCTGCTCTCCGGCGTGGGGCCGGCTGGTACCCTGGAGCAGAAAGGATTGAAAGTCCTTCACGATCTGCCGGGGGTGGGTCGCAACCTGCGCGATCACCCTCAGGTGCAGCTGGATTGGCTCGCCCGGCCAAGCCACGAATTCGATTCATCGGCCCCGAGCATGCAGGTGGGTTTGCAGTACACCGCCGCGGGCTCGCAGCTTCGAAACGACATGTTCATTCATGCGTTTTCGTACGTGACCGATCGGAGTTATTACCTGTCCACCATCGGCGACCCGATCGGCGTGGGGATGATCGCCGCCCTATACCTGGCCGAGGGCAGAGGCCACCTTCAGCTCCGCTCGACCAACCCGCACGACAAACCTGTGTTGGACTACAACTACCTGACCGAAGAATCCGACCGCCGCCGCCTGCGCGAAGGCGTACGGTTGTGCGCCCGCTTCGGGGAGTGGGATTCCTATGCCGACATCATCGAAAGTCCCTTGAATCCGACCGGCGCCGACCTGGCATCCGACAATGCGTTGGACGCTTGGATCTCAGGCAACATCCGGACCAGCCACCACGTATCCAGCACCTGCATGATGGGCCCGGCGTCCGACCCCAGGGCGGTAGTTGACCATACTGGCTTGGTGCATGGAATCGCGGGACTGCGCGTGGTTGATGCCTCGATCATGCCGGATTGCGTGCGGGCCAACACCAATCTGACAACGATGACGATCGCCGAACGCGTGGCCGCCTTCATTCGCGACGAAAGCTAGCAGGAGCGCCAGCGACCGGGCGATTTGGCTTTCGGTGATCGTTACCGGCGACGTCGTGACGCCTAGCTGCGCAGAGCGCGCGCCCCGTCGTCGGCCGGCGGTTCCGCCCGGAGCGCCTCCGCGTAGGCGGTGACCGCTTCCCAGTCTTTGAAACCGGGCGCCGCATTGGCGCTGGGCCGGTGTGCCGTCCGGGTCAGTGCCCTCGCCTCAGCGGCCAATTTCCGATGAGATTGGGGCGGGGAGAGCATCGACGCCTGGCTTGTGTGATTGTCATAATCGCCAATTGCGGGTTCAAGTCGGGGGCATAACGAGGGACGCGGGGAGAAGATCCCGGAAGACTGCCTGGTGGTTCGAAATTGAAACACCTTAGAATGCATTGCAAGCGCAGCATTGCATCGTATGCAATCAGATTATTGGGCTCAGGATCGTGGCCAGCATCACCGTACGCGGTCTCGACGAAGGACTGAAACGAAAGCTTCGCATCCGGGCGGCCGAAAATGGTCGGTCCATGGAACAGGAAGTGCGAGTCATCCTGCACGACACGCTCGAGGATGACCCAAGTCGGCCAACCGGCAGTCTTTTTGACGATATACGGGCCGACGTTGCGCGCCTGGGTGGCGCGGAGTTGGAGCTTCCGCCCCGGGAACCGATCGGTGACCCTCCCGTGCTCGATTGAGGAGCGGCGGGTGATCATTCTCGACACGAACGTTATCTCGGAAATCGTCAAGCCGGTGTGCGATCCAAACGTCGCCAGATGGTTTAGGGCGCAGGCCTCGCCCACGTTGTTTGTGTCAACCATTACCGAGGCAGAACTCCTGTTTGGAGTTGAATGCATCCCGGCCGGCCGGCGTCGCGACGCGCTGCGCAGCCTGATTGAAAAGATTCTGCGAGAACGATTTGCGGGAAAAACCCTGACGTTCGACAGCACCGCGGCACGCAACTATGCGCAAATCGCGGCGGTTCGGCGGGCTTCTGGCCGGCCGATTGGTTACGCTGATTGCCAAATAGCTGCCATTGCCAGGAGCCGCGGAGCGGCCGTCGCCAGCCGCGACGCGGATGGCTTCGGGGGCTGCGGAATTCAAGCGCTTGACCCTTGGAACGATCCGGTGGTCGGCGATGGCTCCGCGGACCGTACCTGAGCTCGCCGCGGCGGATTTACCCAGTCTGGTCGCAACGCCTCCGCTCAGGATTGCCTTCGAGGGGCAACGCACCGACAA
The DNA here is from genome assembly GCA_965217845.1 of Chloroflexota bacterium. GTDB lineage: Bacteria > Chloroflexota > UBA11872 > UBA11872 > VXNJ01 > VXNJ01. The sequence continues at coordinate 287,251 of OZ244573.1, read as the reverse complement.
TTCAGGCGTGACAAGTCGAGACGAATCCGGCCTGATGGCCCGCCGCGAGCGGCTCCTCGGTACCGGAATCACAACCTTCTATGAAGACCCCGTGCACATCGTGCGCGGTGAAAGCGTCTGGCTCTTCGACGCCGCGGGCCGACGCTACCTCGACGTTTACAACAACGTCCCCTGCGTGGGACACGCCAACCCCCACGTCGTCGAGGCGATGCGGCGCCAGACTGAAACGCTAATTGTCCACTCGCGCTACCTGCACGAGGGCATCCTCGATTACGCTGAGCGCCTGACCGGTCTCCACGCCGATCCGATCACGACCGTGGTATTCACCTGCAGCGGGACTGAGGCCAACGAGGTCGCGATTCAGATGGCACGCGCGGCAACCGGCGCGCGGGGCCTCATATGCACGGACGCGGCTTATCACGGGAACTCGACCGAGGTCCGAAAACTCACCCGGTTGCGCGAACAGAAAACTCCCGATTACCGCTCGATTCCAATGCCACAGTGCTACCGACCGATCGAAGCTGGACTCGATGGCGAAGCGCTTACAGCGGCTTATCTGAACCGGTTGCAGGAACAGATCGACGGATTTGCCGCCGACGGCGTGCCGTTCGCCGGAGTGCTTTTCTGTCCGATCCTGGCCAACGAAGGTTTGCCGGACATTCCACCTAGGTTCATGTCCCGAGCCGCCGAACTGGTCAGGGCGGCCGGTGGGCTGTTCATTTGTGACGAAGTGCAGGCCGGGTTTGCGCGCACCGGGCGCTGGTGGGGCTATGAGACAGCAGGGTTTGTACCCGACATAGTCGTAATGGGCAAGCCGATGGGCAACGGCCTGCCGCTGGCCGGTGTTGCCGCTTCGGCCGAACTCGTTGGCGCGTTCCGCGAAAGCACGCGCTATTTCAATACGTTTGCCTCAAGCCCTCTGCAGGCCGCTGTCGGCCAGGCGGTTATCGATGTCATCGAGCGCGAAAAGCTTACCGCCAGGGTGGCGGCCGTCGGGTCGTATCTGCGCAAGCAACTGCGGGCAATCGGCGAAAACTGCGAGCCCATCGCCGAGGTCCGCGGCCACGGGCTATTCGTGGGAATGGAATGGGTCAAGGATCGCCAGAGCAAAGTACCGGACCCGGACGGGGCCGAGGTCATCACGAATCGCCTGCGCCAGACCGGCTTTCTGATGGGGCGCGCGGGACAGTACGGCAACGTGCTCAAGGTACGCCCGCCATTGGTGTTCAAGCGCGAGCACGCCGATCTCTTCCTGGAAGGGTTTGCGAGCGCCGTCGGCGTACCCACGTAAACATTTGCCCGAACCAACCAACCTCGGCGCTTCTGAATTTCGCGCCATCGCCGAGCGCGCCCTGCCCCACTGGGGATTGACCCCCGACCGTCTGGAGCTGGTCGCGAACGCCGAGAACTGCACCTTTCGACTGGCAATGCCCGAGGGGCAGGCGCACGTGCTGCGAGTTCACCGACCGGGTTATCACTCCCTGGTCGAGCTTGAATCGGAACTTATCTGGACTCAGGAGCTGCGCCGTGCGGGACTTAACGTCCCCCTCGGGCGACGCACCCTCGACGGGCGGGGTTATGCCACGATTCCCACGCCCGATGGGAGCTCAACGCGCGCGGTCGGGGTGGTCGATTGGGTCGACGGCTACATCCTGCAAGAGGAGATTGATCGCGAACCCGACGCAGATCTGATCGCAGCCCGCTTTGAACAAATAGGACGCATCGCCGCCCGCATTCACAATCAGGCCAGCGCATGGACGCCACCGCCGGGATTTGTCCGTCACTCGTTCGATGTGCCCGGGCTCGTCGGCGAATCTCCGTTCTGGGGTCGGTTCTGGGAGGTTCCCGCGATCCCGCCATCGCAGCGCGCGATTCTCTCCCGCGCCCGGGACGAGATTGAGGTGATCCTAAGCGGCTACGGCACCGATCCGGGCACCTACTCGATGATTCACGCCGATCTACACCCCAAGAACATCGTGGTCACCGATTCGGACGTCCTGCACGTTATCGACTTTGATGACGCCGGCTTTGGTTGGCACCAATACGAGTTGGCGGTGGCACTGTCCGAACTGGAAGATGAACCCTATTTCGAGGAAATCACCGATGCGCTGATTTCCGGATACCGGACTAAGCGACCATTTGGCGAGGCGGCGGCGGCGCTGCTCCCGCTATTTCTCTTGATCAGGTGCCTTTATTCGATCGGTTGGGTCTGGGATCGTCCTGAACTCGGGCGCCGCGGTCGGATCCCGCGATTGGCCGAGGAAGCCTGTAAAAAAGTGGAAGCGCTCGGGTTCTAACCCGGGTCGAAGCGACCCCGGAACAATTTCGGCGCGTCCCGGCAAACTCCGCTTGCCAGGCGATCAAGCGCCTTCCAGATCCCTGAGCCGATCGACAAGCAACGCCGCCTCGCTCAGAACCGTCTGCTGGTGTGGCTGCAGGTCCTGGCCACCCGCGGTCGCGACGTGTTCGGCGTATGGATCGCCGGCGATCGATTTCTTCCCGCTCAGTTCCTCCACCACCGCAAGACCACAGAAGGGGACGTAGATGGGGCTGTAGCCACCCTCGTGGCTGAGTACCAGTCGGCCCGAACAGATTTCATCGGCAGCTTCCAGAAGCAACCGCGTCATCTCCCGAAACGTCCCGGAGTGGGCCATCATCCGCGCGAGCGGGTCGAAATTGCTGGCATCAAATCCGGACGGCACGATGATCAGGTCCGGCTTGAATGCCCGAAAAGCCGGGACCACCACCTGGCGAATGGTCTCGACATAGGCGCCGTGGCCGCCGCCGGGTGGCAACGGGATGTTGATGTTGTAGCCCTCACCGACGCCTTCGCCTTGCTCAATCATCGCGCCGCTGCCGCGTGGATAGCTTCGATCCTGGTGAATCGAGATCGTCAGCACGTCGCTGCGGTCGTAAAAGGCCTGCTGGGTGCCGTTGCCGTGGTGAACGTCCCAATCCACGGTCGCCACTTTGCCGAGACCTCTCTCGGCCAGGGCGTGCATCGCGGCGATTGCGACGTTGCCGAAGATGCAAAAACCCCGGCCGCGGTCGCGCTCGGCATGATGGCCGGGCGGGCGAACCAGCGCGTAGGCGTTGTCGACCTCGCCATCGAGCACCGCGTCGACCGCGGTGATGGTGCCGCCGGCCGATAACAGCGCATTTTCAAATCCGCCGTGCGAGAACGTCGCCCCTTCGCCAGCCTCGCCGCCTTCGCCGGCCGAAAGCTCGCGAATTCGTTCGACGTATTCGGGGACGTGGAACCGAAGCACCTGTTCGATGCTGGCCGGGCGCGGCGTTAGCGGCACCAGCTCTTTCGAGAATCCCGAAATTTCCAGCAGGTTGTTTAAACGCCGCTTGGTGTCGGGGTTTTCGTAGTGTTCCCAGGCTTGGATCCAGCGTTGCAACTTGGGGTCACCCTGTCGCCACCGGCCCGTGTCATGCCAGAGGTAGGACTCGTGATACACCCATCCGGTGCGGCGCTCAGGCATTGCGTCCTTCTATGTTTTTGACGGTAACGATTCGTTTCCGAGGCAGTCTAGTTGGCGCTGGAATTGTGCGGACCAAGGGAAGTTCGCGGCGGCATCCCAGTCTGGTCCGGACCGATCAACCGGTTCGGTGAGTGCAGCATGGCAAGAGGATCAATCCAGCAACTGTCGAGCCAGATCCGGATAGTTGGTCGCGTTGACAGTAAATGACGGATCGGGCGACAGGTCGGGGTCGTTGCCATCTCCGCGCTCGCCGGTGATCGGCACGTAGGCGGTAGGCATACCCGCGCGCGCCGCGGCCATAAGGTCGTTTTTATGTGCGGCGCACATCATCACTTCGGAGATGTCAAGACCCAGGTATCTGGCACTGGCCAGGTACGCCTCGGGTTCGGGTTTGTAGTGTCCCAGGAATTCGCAGCTCAGGATCCCGTCCCAGCTGATCCCGTTGTGCTTGCTGCAGTCGACCGCAATCGCCCATGACATCACGGTCAACACCGTGACTTTGTAATGCGAACGCAACGCCTCCAGCGCCGCCGCCGCATCGGGCCAGGCGTTCATGCGGTGCCAGACCTGGTTGAGTTCGTCGCGCTCGGCCATACCTAGTTGAAGTTGCGGGTGCGCCTCCATCACCTCGTCGAGGACGCGGCGGTGCAACTGGTCGGCGTTGAGCCAGGGCAGGTCGCCGCGACGCACCAGTTGCAGGCGCTCAAACATGCGGAAGCGCCACATGTTGGTGAACTTCGGCGCGTCGAGTTCTACGCCCTGCACTGCTGCGATAGCCGCGACTTCATCACGTATCGTGTGGTGCCAGTCGAATACGGTGCCGCCGATATCCCAGGCGAGCGCTTTTACGTTGCTCAAGTTAGCCAAGGCGAACTCCTTGCGGGTGGGGATTGCGAACTAAGGGATCAGGCCGAACTGCCCGCGCATTGCGGGCCGAGCCTCACGCGCGCTGCGACCGGTACAGTCAACCTCGGCACGGTTGGGCGAAGACGGATCGGGCATCGGATTTAGCACAACGGTTGAATTCGATGCCCGTGCCACCTTCCTTGTTCAGGCCGGGATCATGGTGAATGTTCGGACCGGAGACAGGACTCGCCTTAAACCTATCCGGTGCGTTTAGGGCGGTCGCGTAACGGGGAAGTTGCGACCAGCAGGAGTTCAGGATCGCGGTTCTGACGGATCCGCCCCGTCGCCGGCGAATATGTCGGTGTAGGGGCGGTATTGAAACAGGCGGTTGCGCTTGTTACCGGTGATTTCTTCAAGTAAACCCTCCTCGACGAAACGGGCGATTAGCAGGTTTGCGCTTCGGAATCTGATCCCCGTGAATCGGCACACTTGGTTGACGCTGAGGACCGGGGACCGATATAGGTATTCCAATAGCCGGAGGCCGTTCCCGGCCGACCTGCCAAACGTTGCAGCAACTGTCCGGCGATGATCTTCCCGAAGCGCCAGGATCCGTCGTGCCGAGTCGGCGGCCTGTTGGCTGACCTCGAGAACGCCCTGGAGGAAGAATTCGACCCAGTCTTCCCACGACCCCCGATCCCTGATCGCCTGCAGAAGGCGGTAGTAATCGTCCCGGTGGCGAAGGAAGTATGCGGAAAGAAAGAGCGCGGGCTTCCCGAGTATTTCTGACTCGATAAGCAGGAAATTGATCAACAGACGGCCGATCCGCCCGTTCCCATCGAGAAACGGGTGAATCGTTTCGAATTGGGCGTGCGCGAGAGCCACCTTGATCAACATCGGAAGGTCGCTGTCCGAGTGCCAGAACGACTCCAGGTCGCCCAGGTTTTCTGCAACGAGATGCGGTGGCGGCGGCACGAAGATCGCCTCGTTGAGGGCGCATCCGCTCGGGCCGATCCAGTTCTGCGAGGTCCTGATTTGACCGGGTTGATATTGCGAGCCGCGGGTCCCCTGGATCAGCTCCTTGTGGATCTCCTTGATCAAACGGATCGACAGCGGCAGTGCGCGCAGCCGCACTATTCCGTGATTGACCGCGCGTACATGGTTGATTACTTCGCTGACCGCATCGCGGTTGTGCAACCCGAACAGCTTGGCCTCGGCCGTCAACAAGTCGTTGAGCGAACTTTGCGTTCCCTCGATCCGACTCGAAAGCACGGCTTCCTTGCGAATGAACATGTACATGAACAGGTCGGCGTCGGGCAGGATCTCGATTGACCCGTCGAGGCGACCCAATGCGATGTCGGCGGCCGAAAGGAGAGATTGGCCGGCTCCAGACAGCTGAAGCGGGGGTACCGGCGGCAATGGGCGCGGGATGAATGCGCGGTAGCCTGTCGGTTGGCGAACATATTGGCCGGCGCGATTCTGGGCGACATCTGCCAACGTAATTGCCCCTTTGAGATCTCCCTGCTGTCACCTGGCGACAACATGGCGCGACTTAATTGCCATATTGTCGACTAAGGGCAATATGGCAATCGTTCAGCCCCATATTGCCGAAAGAATTCAATAACGAAGTGAACGTGCCGATGCGGCCGCCCCCGATTGAGATTTGACAACAGAGCCCGCCTGGGAGCCGTGACCCCTGTTTGGGCCGCAAATCGCAGTTCTTCGATTCATCGCGGGCCCAGAATTGAGACGACTCGGAGTTTTGGGAGCAGCGATGGATCTGGAACTAAACGGCAGGGTGGCGATTGTCACCGGCGGTAGCAAGGGGATCGGCAAAGCAATTGCCATTGAACTGGCCCGCGAAGGTGTGGACCTTGCCCTGGCGGCCCGCACCGAAAGTTCATTGCGGGATACAGCCGAACAGATAGTCGCCGCCACCGGGCGCAAGGTAATCGCGATCCCGACCGATACGACCAAGACGAGCGATGTCCAGGACCTGGTCGATAAGACGGTGGCCGAATTTGGCCGCATCGACATCCTGGTCAACTCGGCCGCGATGGTCGGCGGCCAGGTCCAGGGCAATTTAGACGAAGCCCAGGAGCGGGACCTGATCGAGGACCTCGACACCAAGGTCGTGGGGTACTTCCGCGTCATAAAGGCGGTTGCGCCGCACATGCGGTCCCGCAATTGGGGGCGCATCATCAGCATCGGCGGTCTTTCGGCACGCAGCTCCTCGATCTACGGCCTGCGCAACGCCGCGGTCGTGCACATGAGCAAGACCCTCTCTGATGAATTGGGCGCCGACGGAATCACGCTCAATGTGATTCACCCGGGCCTGACCGTGACCGAGCTGATGAAAGAGCGATTGGGCGACCAGGCGCGCGAACGCGGCGTGTCGCTTCAAGAACTGGAGCAGGAAATGGCGGCGGACGTTGCGATAAGGCGCCTGCCGCGCCCGCAGGACCTGGCCTGGCTGGCGGCATACCTGGCGTCGCCCAAATCCGAGTGCGTAACCGGCGAGGTCATCGCCGCTGGTGGCGGTTCGCAGCGGTCGGTGCACCAATAGACTCCGCATTCCCGAGTTCGCAGCGTTGCTGAGCAGTTGTCCCGGCAACCCTGCGAATGCGCTGCCGCGATTCCTCCCTCGCATTGCGGACGAGAGCAGCCAAGAGCCCCATCCGCTGTGAAGGGCGAGTCAACCGGCGCTCCCTATTTCGGGGCGCATCCGGCACCCCGTGGTGCCGGGAACAGGCGGGAGTGCGCACTTTAATCGGCCGCAAGAACGAAGCCTAAATCAGGCTGGCTCCGTCGCGTAATACCCGCGGTGGTCCCGTCGCCGGTTCGCCGCCGCTGCGTGCAGCGGCGGGCGGATTAATCATCGCAACGAGATTTGCCGTCGCGGATGGTCGTCGATGGATGAGCCGGAACCGTTTGCGCCGGAAGAGCTGCAGAGAAGGTTAGAGCGCACGGCGCTATTGATTCACGCGGCAATGGATGAAATTTCAGAAATCCGCGAGCAATTGGGCCCGGACGATTCATTCCGTTCTGACGCCGAACCCGACCCGCTGTGGGAGGCCGATTTGGGACTCACCATGGCGCTCGGATTTCTGGGCGAGGCGCTTACCGGAAAACCGGCCGTGGACTCGTTCGCCGACCTGTATGCGATTCTGGCTCTGGGATTCGGAGAAATGGCGAACTCCCTGGTCGACAAGGGGGACGAATTGGAAGCGGAAGGCGAAACCCGATCGTGAGCGTTGTTCGGGCATCGGATCCCACCGGCGGCGCCGGAGATTGATCGGCTCGGCGCACGACCGCGATCGAGCTGAACCGCGAGTCGGTTCATGGGCGGCTGGATCGAGGCCAAATCGGTTGACCTACCGCCGCGATTTGCGCCTGGATCTTTTGCGCACGGCGTCATCACCTTCGGCAATCCCGTCGCTGCACACGTCGAGTCCCCGCCGCCGCGCTTCCCGGTAGATCGGCTCCATCGCCGGCAAGAACCCCGCGCCGCCGCGCCAGAATGGAAATCCGCCCAGCTGCCTGGGAAGCGCGGCCGGGTCGGTCGCAACCGGCGAATCGGAATAGGGCCCCGGTGCGATCTCGGCGTGTCCCCAGAACCGTTCCGGGTCTGCGGCCAGCGGTTCCGGTTCGGGCCCGGCCGCGGCAGCTGTCGGCCTGGCGCGGCCGGCGGGGATCTTCGAGCGTCGCCGTCCGGCCCGCCGACCGCGCTTGCCGGTCGCGGCGAACAGGTTCTCGCGGTCGACGCCGCGCAACCCAAAAATCAGGAATGGGTCGCGGTCGAATTCCTCGCCCAGCAGCAGATAGACGGCTGCAATGTGCTTGCAGGGATTGGACCAGTCCGGGCAGCTGCAGTCGGATTCGAAGTCCTCGTCCGGAAACAGTCCTAAACCGGCGTCCGCCAACGCTAGTTCGACCCTTTCCGGCAGATATCCGGTCAGGAGCTGGGCCGCCAGGATCGGACGCTGCAGCAGCGCCGCCGCCAGCGCATCGCGCTCGGGATCGCTGAATTCGGCGAATTCGATCCGTACCGAATACGGCCGCCGCCGCGATCCCTGGACGCGCGCGGTCACCCGACCGGGCCGCATCTTGATGTCAAGGACCTGGCCCCCGCGCGCGTAGCTGCGGCCGCGCGCCAGGCGCTGGCCGATGTCGAAATCGTCCAGGAATTCGAACCAGCGTTTCGCCCACCAGTTGTCGCCGAAACTGCCGCGCCGCGAACGCGCCCTGATGCCGCCCTTTACCGGTCGCGGCCGCGCCTGGTGCCAGTACTCGTATCGCCAACCCAAGTCAGGTCGCCTCGACGGCATGGGAAAGAGCCAGGACTTGGCGAAGCTCGTCGTCGCCCAGTTCGGTGAGCCAGCTTTCGCCGGTGCCGACTATGGATCTGGCTATCCCCTCCTTGCGTTCGAACGATTCGTCGATCTTTTCCTCCAGCGTTCCGGAGCAGATGTACTTGTGCACCAGGACGTTGCGCTCCTGGCCGATGCGGAACGCGCGGTCGGTTGCCTGCGACTCCACCGCCGGGTTCCACCAGCGATCGAAATGGAAGACGTGATTTGCCGCGGTCAGGTTAAGACCGGTGCCGCCGGCCCGCAGCGAGAGAATGAAGATCTGCGGTCCGCCGGCGGTCTGGAACCGCTCCACCATCTGCTCGCGCTGTTGGCGCGGGATTGCCCCGTGCAGGAATAGCACTTCGGCTCCGAACGCTGCCTGCAGATGCTGGCGCAGCAGGTTGCCCATCGCCGCAAACTGTGTAAACACCAGCGCCTTTTCACCGACCGCGAGCATCTCTTCCAGCATGGCGGTCAATCGGTCGAGCTTACCCGAGCGTTGTGGATCAGCGGTGCTTCCGCCCAGGTACTGGGCCGGGTGATTGCAAATCTGCTTGAGCCTGGTGATGGTGGCCAGGACAAGGCCCCGGCGGCCTATCCCCTCGGACTCTCCCAGCTTCTGCTCGAGATCATCGACTGCCGCCTTGTACAACGAGGCCTGCTCGGTGGTGAGGCTGCAATAAACCTTGGCTTCCAGCTTTTCCGGCAGATCCGAGATCACCGTTTGATCGGTTTTGAGGCGCCGCAGGATGAACGGGGCAGTGGCGCGGCGCAGGCGCTCGCGCGCGGGTTCATCGCCGAGCGCCTGGATGGGAACGAAGTAGTCGCGTTTGAACGCCGCCTGGGTTCCCAGCAATCCGGGATTGAGGAACTCCATGATCGACCAGAGGTCGCCTACGTGGTTTTCGACCGGAGTCCCGGTCAACGCCACCCGGTAGTCGGCGCGAAGGTCGCGCGCGGCGCGCGCCTGCAGGGTCGAGGGGTTCTTGATGTTCTGGGCTTCGTCGAGAATCACGCCGCGCCATGCCATCGATCCCAGCGTGCGGGCGTCGCGGTGCAGCAGCCCGTAGCTGACGACGACCAGGTCGTGCGCGGCCGCGGCCGCGCGGAACGCCTTGCCTTTCTTGCGGCGCGGACCGTGGTGGACCAGCACCGAAATCCCCGGGGTGAAACGACCGGCTTCGCGGCGCCAGTTGTCCATCACCGACGTCGGGCATGCCAGCAGGACCGGCCGGCCGACACCCGACTGGCGGTCGCGCTCCAGCAGCGCCAGGGTCTGGATCGTCTTGCCCAGTCCCATGTCGTCGGCCAGGCACGCCCCCAGACTCCAGCGCTGCAGGAATTCGAGCCAGGTGTACCCCCGCGCCTGGTAGGGCCGCAATTGGCCCGCAAATTCCTCCGGGGCCGCAAGCAGCTCGGGGGTCTCGTGGCCGCCAAGCTGACCGAGCAGATCGTCGACCCACCCCTCCGCCTGCAGTCCGGCATTGGTCAGTCCGGACTCGCCGGCTTCGGCGCCGAACGCAAGCTTGACGATGTCGCGGACCGCGATCCGGTCCTGCTTGCGGCCCTTCCAGTAGTCGATCGCGGCGGCAATCTCGTCGGCGCTCAGCTCCACCCACTGGCCGCGCACCCGTACCAGCGGGATCTTGAGTCGGGCCAGTTCCTCGAGCTCGGCCAGGCTCAGCGCCCGATCGCCCAGCACAATCTCCCACTCCACGTCGACCAGGGCGTCCAGCGAAAACTGCGACGGCGACGCCATGCCCGCCGACCCGGCCCGGGCGCGGGTCGCCAGCCGCACGGCGGTTCCCCGGCGCCCCCACCAGGACGGCAGCATGACCCCGAATCCGGCCTGCTCGAGCGCGGCCGCCTCCTGGGCCAGAAAGCGGTGCGCCGTCGACGTTTCCAGGCAGGCGCCGCCCGGACTGGAGGCATCCAGCCCGCTGGCGACCGAGCGGCTGAGCGCGGCCGCCTGGCCGATCGTGAGCAGCAGGGATTCCAGCGACACCGGGCCGCCGGGCGTTTTTGCGCCGGCATCGCCCGGCTTCCAGACATCGGCCAGGTCGATGAGCAGGCTCGGGTCGGCGTGCGGCTGGAGCAGAAACCGCAGGTACCATCCGTCGCGCGGCATCTGCAGGCCGTCGCCGCCCAGCAATTGGAATTCGGCCGGTTCCTCGAGACGGAAGCAGAGGCGAAAGGGCGAGTCGGCGGCTATCGCCAGCGGTCTTTTCCAGGTGGCGATCTGGCTGTTGAGGCCGGCCGCCCGCCCGTCCCGGTCGGGCCAGCTGCCCGACCCGCTTTGCAGGGCATAAAGCCAGGCGTCGTGCTCGCTGGCAAAGGAGGCCGGCGGTTTGCGGGGGCGTCGGCGCGCCGGGTTTGAAGCGCCGGCCGCGTCGCGGACCAGGCAGTCGGTTGCGGCGTCGGCGAACGCCCGGGCGGCTGCCTGCGCCGGCCGCCGCGGCGGTCCTTGCCCGGGTTCGAGCGCGAGGCAGCGGGCCGCCGATGGCATTCGGGCGGCCAGGCGCGCCAGCCACTCGGCGTCGCTCCCCTGAAAATGTGGCCGCCATTCGGCCTGCCAGCCCGAGTTCCTTCGGCCCAATTCGGGAAGAAACCGGCCGCGGGCGACTAACGACCCGGTCATGTGCAGCACCGCGATCCAGTACGCCAGGTCGGCGCCGATTGCCAGTCCCGGGGCCAGGACGCGCTGTCCGGAACAGGCGGCCAGCAGTTTGATCGCCGTCGCGGCGGCAAGCCGGCAGCCGGGCACTTGCCACGGCCTGAGTTCGGTCTCTTCTGTCCCTGGAGGGGGTTCGCCGAGAAGGGGACCGGACGGGACCGGCGCTCCGGCGGCGCTGGGCAGCCAGGCGATTGCGGTGCAACACTGGGCCCCTGGGCCGGCATCGGCGGCAGCGAGGGCGCCTTCCAGATCGGCGCTGCCGGCGGCGGCCGGGTGCGGTCGTGGACAGCGCCGTTTGATCGGACCCGAATTGACCGGGTCGGGGGTGCCGGTCTCGCCCCAGAGGACCAGTTCGCCGCCGGTTTCCCCCGCGTGCAGGACGATCACCGCGAATTCATCCCCTCGCCGACACCGCGCCGCCGGCTACTCGATGTCGGCAAATATGTCCAGCATGAATGCCACGCATTCGCGCCAGCGTTCCATGAAGCGTCCGAAATTCTCGTTGCGCTCTCCTTCGTAGTGCTGCGCCAGCAGCTCCAGGCGTTCGCAATATTCATCCCAGCGATCCACGCCGATCCCGCGCGGACGGCTCGCCTTCAATTGATCTATGCGCCCCAAATCGGCGTCGGTGACCGGGTCCAGCGCCCATTCGAGCAGGCCGTTGGCGCATACCTCGGCGATGAACGCGGACTGTCCGGGAAGACCATCGTCGGCTTCGGGCGCGCGCGCCAGATTGCGATACAGCGGATAGCTGCTGGGGTAGCGCAGCAGAGTCCGCCCGGACTGCTCCTGGACCAGCCGCCACATCGCGGTCGGGCCCTGCTCGTCGAGCGCCTCCAGCTCGAACGGCAGGTTCGCCAGCTCGTGCCCGGGATCGGACTCCACGAAGAACTGGTGCGACGACCGGGCCAGCGGCTCGTCGGACGATGCTGGGTAAATCGCCGCCCCGGCGGTGTGCCGGCCCGGGGCCAGGAAGATCTCGCCGTCGCCGACGCGTTCGTGAAGCGAATTGACCCGCAGCGACCGGGCGAATGCCACGGTTGGCACGGGCCGGTCTCCGTCGGCCAGCGCAGGCAGGAACACGAAGTGCTTCTCACAGAGCGGGTTCTCGTCCAACCAGGCGTCGACACGCAGGTTGACCCCCAAGATGTCGCGGTTGGTGGCCGCTACCTTTAACGCCAGCAGATCACCGTCGTCGAACCGTCGGTGGCGGCCGGTCGAGAGGTTACGCGCCGATACCGCCACGGTCTGCGGCCGCCGTCTGGGCGGCGGCGGATCGGACTCCACGAACAGCCGCCGCGAGGCCGCGGCCACGACCGTGCCCAGGTGGGCGACGCGGACCCGCAGGTTCCACTCGCCCGGTTCGGGGGCGCAGATCGCGGCCGCGGGATCGGGGTCGCGGACTACCTCCAGGTCCCAGAAGGCGACGCTTGCGCGCCCTGACTGGACGCGCACATTGCGGCGGGTGTCGATGATTGTTCGCTCGGCCTCGAAGCGCCGTCCAAGCTCGAGCGATACTTCGACGAACCTTGCCTCTTCCGGTACTGGTTCGCACCGTACTTTGACCCTTGCGTCGGTGAGGCGCTGGCCCCAGTTGACCCGCGCCGTGGCGGGCTCGGGGAAACCAAGATCGAGGCGACAGGTCCAGTCGAGTTGTTCGGCCGCTGACGGCGCCAACGGTGAACGTTGCCCGGGCAGGGCCCCGTCCCCGGCGGCGAAGGCGACCAGGAACTGGTTGGCCACCTGCTGTTCGATGACCGGAGCGTCGCGGGCGGCAGTTTCGCCGATCCAGCCGCGCGCGGCGGCAAATTCGCGCAGCGCGGAATCGATTACCGCGCGGACGTCGCGCACCGCCTTGAAGCGTCCGTCGAAGCGTTCGTGCTGAGGTCGTTCGCTGCGCTTTAGTTCGCGCTCCAGTTCGATATCGAATTCGCAGAAGCCCCGAAACCCGGCCCGCTGCGGGGCCGGCACCAGGTCGCGGATGTCGTGGGTCTCGATCCACTGGCCGCCCCGCAGCAGCTGGACGCCGGCGAACTGGGGGCCGTATCCGGGGATCTCGTCGGCGCGCAGTCGCCCGTCATGAAACAGCACCAGGCGCTCGATCGCCTGGCCGGAAGGGATCCCGATGCGCTCACGCACCAGCACCCTTGCATCGCCTTCCCGCCACGGCTCGCCCTCCCACCAGCGCGGCACCCGGATGCGTCGGGCGCCGTTCCCGGCGTCGACGCTGACCTGGAGTCGCCCGGCCTGGATCGGACGCCACCAGAGGCGCTGCAGCCACCTGACCAACTCTCTGGAAACGATGGCCTCGCGGGCCTCCTCGGAAAGGTAAGGGACGACCACGCGGGTGCCGGGCTGCGCGAGCGGTTCCAGCGCGAGCGGAACCGCTAGGCTTTCGATCTCGGCAAAACTCCCGGCCAATTCGGCGATCGCCGCCTGCCCGCGCCGTGGCGGTTCCAGTACCTGATCGGCCGGCATCGCGCAGCGGACGCCGAACCGGTATTCGCCGTCTTCCAGCAGCGTGTCGTAGAGCATCAGCATGCGCTGCGGCGCGTGGCTGCCACGCCGCGGCGGCCGCGAATGGTACAGCAGCGCCGATTTCCCCTGCCCGCGCGATCCCAGCGCATCACCCTGCTTGCGGGTATACCCCTGCCCCTCGAAGGCGGCCCAGTTCTCGCCCTCGCCGAGCTGGCTGCCGCGGCGGTCGCGCTCGGACGCCGGCAGGATCGGGCCCTTCAGGCCGCAGGTGCCGCTGTCGGTGACGGTCAGGAGCCAGCAGTCCGCGCCGCTGCCGCGCCGCCGCAGGAGGCGGTAGTCAACGTACACCCTCCCGCCGACGCCGGCGTCCAGCGAATTCTGCACCGGTTCCTGGGCGAGGGCGCGGATCGACCCCATGTCGTAGCCCTCGATTGCGTTCTGGACGACGCGCACCATGTTGGTCGGGGTGTCGACGAACTGCGCGGTCATCCCGGCCCGGGCCCTTCGCCGGGGGCGCCGCGATGCGGCCGCTCCCGGGGCGTTCCGGCGGCAGCTGCGATGGGGCCCCGCATGTGCACGATCGCCGGCCGGCAAACGCCCGGATTCAAGTCAGCACTCATCCTGCCGCTATCAAGAATGTCCACTGCACCAGGGGACTACGCCCGCAGCGCGGTCGAGGCCTTCGCCACGGATTCGCCGTTTCCCCAAGTCGCGTCGATTCTCCATTCAACGGACACCGCGCCGCCGAATGCGCGCCGCCCAAACGCCTGATTGCGGCAGTTTTGGGACCAGCGACAGACCTCGCACTGCCCCACCGGATCGGCAAGGGATTCGATCGGGAATACCGACCCGCGGCTGAGGAATTCTTTGTAAGAGCGCACCACCAGGCGGTAGTAGGCCGCGTAGTCGGCCACCCTGAAGGAGACCGTTTCACCGGCAAATCCGCCCAGTGCGAGATGCATCTGCAGCGGTCCAACGCCCTGGATGTCGGTCACCAGGTCCGGGTTACATGCAAAGCTGCAGGAAGGCTGCGGCCTTGGTGTGGCGGGCCAGCTTGGTATCCCAGACTTCGTAGTTCCGATCGCCGAGGCCGCTGAGAGCATCCACCCGGCGCAGAAAGTCGGCGTAACCAAGTCGCCGCCCGTCGGATAGCGCCGCCTGGTAGACCACGTCGGTCTCATTCCGCATCGCCTGCAGGGTGGCATCTCGGCCCCGGACGATCCGCTCTCGGTAGGGGAGCGCGTCGTCGCCTTCGATTTCCGTGACCGTGAGTCCGCGGTCTTCCAGCCATTTGCGGAAACGTTGCTCGTGCAGTTCACCGCCCCGGGCGATGCGTTCCAGCATCGGTTCGACAAATGTTGGCGCGCGGATGTGGCCGGCGGCTACCGCCCGATCAAGATGCGACAGGTGGTTGCATTCGAGGTAGCCGACCAGGGCGGTGGCCGAATAGACGAATCCGTTGCCGTTACGCCGCATGCCCGAACCCCTCGGCGCCCCACATGCCGGCCGCGGGAAGCTGGCGAGTTATAAAAAAACCGAGCCCCGCCGCCGGTTCTTCAACTCCGATCAGCGTGCCGGCTCGCCTGCTGTTACCGGGGTTTTGGCTGTCCAGATCGATTTCGGCCCCCGCGGCGATCTGCGGTCCAGGGCCCAGGCGCCAGGCACAAGGTCAGTTGCAACATCCTTTCGCCTGATCGCCCCTGCGCCGGCACGCCGGACGCACCGCTATGAAGCAAGGCGAATCCAAGAAGGCCTCATATCGTCGCCAGTCTCAAATATGCGCGCGCAATTGCGCCTTGTTGTCGCCGGCGCGCAATAAGGATCGGTCGCCGGCGGACGCGCGGATGAACGCAGGGGAACTGCTGATCAAGAACTGCGAGACTGCCAACGGGCGGAGGAATGCTTGGATCTCGAATCGGGGGGCACGGCTGGCGCCGGCGAACAACTTCGAGACCCCGGCGGCCACATCCGCGCAAGTTATCCGCAAAGTTTTTGGCGAACGCCGCGCGGCAACGGGCGGTGCCTTCGCCGAGCATCATGGGCGACTGAGCCTTGCTTCTAGCTTTGCCCATCCAATCTGGCCGCCAGCGCTTGAGCAGAGACTTGCTGTACGGGATCTGCCTTGCCGTCTCGAAAGTGCAAGCCCTCTGCTTGCAGTACCTCAACCGGGTCGCTTCTATCTGCGGGTTCGCCCCAGGTGAAGGCCCCTGAGATCTTCCCGTCGGCCCCCAACGCGCGATACGCGGCCGTGCATTCGGTGCAGACGGTTACATGGCGCCCTACGGCGATTGCAGAGCTATCGATCAATTTGGCCAGATCGCCATAGGCCACCCACTCGCCAGGGTTAACCACGCCCAACAATTTGTGCAGATCGGACCAGTCGCGCGCAGACGCAATTGGGCCGAATCCCGCCACTTCCGACAGGGTTTCCCCGGTCGCTGTTTGCCACGCTTTGGGACCCGTGATTGCTTGCGGTCTTTCGCCCGTCGCTTTAAAGGCGATTTCTTTCGCCAATCCGGTAGGACTCCAATCCCCGCCGTCGATGGCCCACTTCAATGGGGCGAGGGTGTAATTGCGCCATTCCGCTCGTGCGCGTCGGGGATCTTTGGCAATCCAATTGCCGATTTCTTCGCGCAGTCGGACCGGATATCCGCCGATACAAAGTTCGATCGGCGCGCCGCTTTCTAGCAACCCGCCGTCCACGATCTTCTTTACTGAGCTAGTCTCACGGCGACTGCGGGCCCCCTATTGAGCCTCCTGAAGGTCAACCTGCCGCGGGGACAAGACTAAATCCTCGGTGTCTGGAATCGGCCAAGTCTGCGAGACCGTCAGCAAGGTGTCGTTATTGGTCTTCCAGGCGCTGAACTCGATGAGCGTCACCTGGATGCCCATCTCGGTCAACCAGACGACGCTGGCCGAGACCTGGGGCGGAAAGCTCTCCGCGATCAGGATTATCCGCGGCTGCCGCAGCAGGTCGGGATCGAAGAGCCCTCCGATATGGTTTTTCAGTTGCTGAAGCGCCTCGACGCCATCTACCGGAGAATCGCCGGTCGCCGACAGGTACCGAGCGTGTGCGGCGGACAGCGTATTCAGGCTGAACCGACTCGCCATGGCGGCGTACTTGATCGCCTGCATCTCCACCGTGTCGGGTGCCCGAGCGCGCTTTAATTCAACGACCATGAGCCTTCCGTCCTCGTCCAGACCAAGCAGGTCGAGGCGGTCCGATGCGCGTTGCGTTCGCCCCTGCCAGGCATCGAACTCGAATGTGACGATGCGCACACCTTCCCCGAGGATTTCAGGATTGTTGCGAACCCACTCCTGCAAATCGGATCGTTCGCGGAATCCCGCGTCTGCAAGCGAGATCGGGCGCGCCGGTCGGGCGATTCCGGATCGAACCGTGAATACCAATTCGTCTCCCAGAAAAATCCTCCAACGGCGATCAGTCCAGTGCCGAATTCACTTTTCTCGGGGACCGCTATTTGCGGTCTTTCGCGTGCGCGTCTCGCGTAATGACGAAATCGTCCTCGAATAGTTCGAACACCGCCGGCCTCAACCCAAGACTTCGGTACGCGGACTTGGCCATTTCATTGCCGCGTTCGACGTATAGACGCATCCCGCAAGCGCCTTTCCCGGCGGCCAGTTCAAGAACTCGGGCGTAAAGCGACTTGAGCACCCCCCGCCGCCGCCATTGAGGGCGCACGTAAACGCTCTGCAGCCACCAGAACTCGCCGTTGCGCCAGTCGCTCCATTCGTACGTGACCATGAGTTGCCCTATCGGCAAGCCGTCGGATTCGGCGATCAGGTAAAAAGCGCGTCCCTCGTCGGCGAGGGCGTTTTCGACCCCGGCCCGCAAGCGCGCCCGGTCCAGACCCAGACCTTCGGATTCGTCGGCCAGCCGGACGTTGAACTCGACGATCGTTTCAAGGTCGCCCGCCCGAGCACTGCGAATTCGAATCAATCCGGACCTCTAATCGGCCCGACGCCGGAATCCTGAATTCGGTCTCCTCCTCTGAGTCGCGGCGCCGCCCTCGTCGCGGCGCACCATTCGGCGCCGGGCACCTGGACGGCCTGTTCATTTTGACGCCCTGAGAAATGTGGCGTTCCTGCCGCGAATTGGCGCGAAATAGGGATTCCCGCAAATCGAAGGCGGTTTCAGGTACGCGCCCCAGCTGTCCGAGCGCTATTGTCCGATCACCGGCAATCGGGTTACACGGGCGAGGGCATCGGCGAGCTCCCGGCGTGTCTTGCCCGCATCGCCGAGCATTTTTGGCACTACCTCAAGGAGCAACTGCGGCTCTTTTTGGGTGATTTTGAATCCACGCACCCAGGCGCCCTTCAGGTAGAAGTTGTAGATATTGAGTGCACCCTGCCACAGGCCGTGCGCGGCCGCCGGCAGCAGGTGCAGGGTGGCGCGCACGGCCCAGGTCTTTAGCAGGGTGCGGCGCTGCCAGAGATCTGATTCCAGGTCTGCGGCAGCAACGTTCTCCACCCGCGCGCCGTCTGCCAACCCGGCCGCCGCAAGGATCTGCGTCCGGAACCCGCAGACGGAGGCGACCAATTCGAGCAGTTTTTTCCGCGGGCGCCGCCGGAGGAGTTGATGACGCACCATCCCCCAAGCCAATTCGCTTTCCCACGTAAGATCCACGGGCTCTCCGAGTCCGGCCGCCGGGATTCAGGCGTAGCTGGTCAGGGGGTTTACCCAATTCACGCCCGCGAATTTTGCAAAGTCCGAATCGGCTGAATGAACCGTAGCGCCGTGTTCAATTGCCAGGACCGCCAGATGCGCATCCGAAGTCAATTTGCCGGTGATTCCCTGCGACCGCATCAATTCGCCGAGCACGACGATGTGCCGGTTAGTCGGATCCACGACCCTGGCAGGTGGAGCCCGCAGCCACGATTCAACGATTGCGAGCGCTTCGCCCGCCGCCAACGGGTTTCGGTTCAATCGGCGCATCGTCGAAAGCCGCAGGAACGCATACATTACGGCCCAGCTGAAGCCAACGGTTTCCGAGCCGGAGAGCAGATCCTCCAGCCAACTGGCAGCGGCGGAGTGCAGCGGCGAGTCTTCGTTGTAGGCGTAAATCAGCAGATTGGCGTCCGGCAGGATCACTCGGTGCGCCCCCATTTGTGCAGGGCGTCTTGGTCTTCCAATTCGTCTGCCATGAGCAAGGCCTTTTGAAAGTCAGTGCCCGGCCGCGTTCCCCAGGATCTAGACGTTATGCGGAACGGCCTTGCGGCTGCGGCGTCGATCCTTAGCCCGGCCCGCAGCGTCGAATTCAAGAGCGCCTTGAACGTTGTGTCGCGTTCCCGCATCAATTCCCTGAGCTTTGTCGCAACGTCCGGATCCAAGGTGACAGTTGTTCGCATTCAATCATCACTTCAATAGCATCAACACATCTATAGTATGGCACTCATAGCATCAATCCAGGTCAATTGGCGTGGATATCGCGCGCGCCAGTCAAATTGGATGCAGCGAATATGCTCATCGGCGAACCGAGAATCGGCGAGGGAACTGTCGGCTTCGGTATTGGGTAAAGCGGAGTGGGTTCTGCAGATTCAACCGTCGGGGTCGCGCCCGGGCAACCAGTCCGGAATCCACATTCGCTTGCCCAAGGGATTGGCCACCCCGGAACCAGATCAGCCCATCTGACCCAGTCGGGTTCAACCGGCGCCTACGAGAAAATCGGGCGGGCTTGCCACAGCGTCGGCAGACCGAAGCAGGCGCGCTCTGGGGCGGGGGGAGAAACCCTGGCATCATGCTGGAAATCGTCGAGCGGACCAACCCTGCCTTGATTGAGGCCGCGTGCGGCCTGCATCAGCGTGGCGAAATACCTCCGGACTGCTACGTAGTGGATCTGGAAGTTATCAAGGAAAACGCGTTCCGGCTGGCCAAGCACGCGGAAGCCAAAAGCCTGCGGCTCTATGCCATGAGCAAGCAATTCAACCGCAACCCCTCGATTCTTGAGGCAATCGCCTCAGCCGGAATCGAAAAGTTCGTCGCTGTCGACATCGAGGGCGCCAGAGCAATTAGCGCTCAGGGACTCGATGTAGCCCACGTGGGGCACCTTAGCCAGATTCCCCGTTTCTGGATTCCCGAAGTTCTGTCCATGCGGCCCGACGTATGGACGGTATACGGCTATGAGAACGCAAGGATCATTTCCGAAGCGGCGATGGGGATGGGCCTGATCCAGGACCTGCTGCTGAAGGTCATCGGGCCAGAGGACTTTGCGTACACCGCGCAAGAGGGCGGAATTTCCTCCGAGCAGGTTGTCGCCGTCGCCCGCAAGATCAGGGATCTGCCGGCGGTTCGCATGGTCGGAGTCACCGGATTTCCGACCATTACCTTTGACGCTGCCACAAACAGGCTGAAGGCACTGCCTAACCTGGCGACGATCATCGATTCGGCGCGGCGAGTCCGGGATGAATTGCACGTCGAAATGTCTCAAATCAACTGTCCGGGCGCCTCTTCCTGTGCGTCCATGGACCTGATCGCGGCCCATGGCGGAACGGACGCGGAGCCGGGCTCCGCCTTTTGGGGCATGGCTCCGCAACAGTTGTTCGGCGGCGACGCCGGTCGGCCTGGGCAGGTCTATCTGGCGGAGGTTTCCCACCGGGCCCAAAACCGGATGATGGTGCTGGGGGGCGGGTTCTACGCTGGCCGCCTGGACGGTCAGTGGGCGGTTTCGGCCGCGTTCGTTGGCGATAACCCGGACGTGGTGGCGGGCAATCGAGTGCGGGCGCAGATTCCCGACGCGCGCTGGATCGACTACTATGCCTGGCTGTACCCCACCGCTGGCCAACGCGCTCGGCCGGGGGATTCGGCCGTCTTCTTCTTCAGGCCGCAGGTGTTTAATGCGCGCTCCGCTCACGTGGCCACCATAGATGGCGTACAGCAGGGCGACCCAACCGTGGTTTCCGTCTACGACAAGGCCAACCGTTGTATCAAATGACGGGCTGGGACTGCCGAATGCACCGTCGGTTGGTCACCTGCTGCGCAGGTGCGGTTTGACCGAAGTGCAGGCCGCAGGATTGGCCTCCGCGTTGGACAAGTCCAGGGCCCGTGATTGCTGCTGCGACAGGATTGGCTTAAACGCCTCAACCAAGACCGCGTTGAAGCTTTTAATGCTTGGACTTCAGGTTCGTGAGATTATTGGCGTTCGGATTGGTAGAAACGCAATTGGTACGCGACCGGCATTGCGGCGCCTCACGAAAATTCGCATGTCTCCTGTGGTTGCGCGGAGCACGAAACGGCGTAGTCAATTCAATTGGATGCCCGCGGGCCCGCCCCCGTTTGTCTATGCAAATGCGGTCATGTAATAGATCGGGAAACGACCGCCATTCGAAATTGCCGCGTCACTGTTGGGTGCCCTCAACTGGTTCCACCGTGAGATCGGCGATCGTGGTCAATTGCGCCCCGAAACCCGCGCCCTCGGCCAGTACCCGCACCAGGATCGCATCTTCCGGAATCTGGAAAGTTATCCAACCGCGAACGCGCTGGCCAGCCGTCAAGTTGCCATAGCTGAACTTGGGGTTTATGTCAGCACCGCCGTCCCTGTCGTAGACGTATCCATCGGCGTCCTGGATGCTGTAGTTCAAGGGGTTGAAGCTGACGCCGTCCTCTATGCCGATCTGGGTGACGTCGACGGCAACGAATCGGTGACCTTCATCAACTCCGGAATAGCCAGGCGGCACCGGATCGCGCACCTCATGTACGGTGTAGGAGCTTCCCCCAAAGCGAACGGTTGAGCCAACCGGGATTGGTTCGGCAGTCGGTTCTCCAGGTGCGATCTCGCTTGCGCCGATCTCTGCCTCAACTGGTTCCACCGTGAGATCGGCGATCGTGGTCAATTGCGCCCCGAAACCCGCGCCCTCGGCCAGTACCCGCACCAGGATCGCATCTTCCGGAATCTGGAAAGTTATCCAACCGCGAACGCGCTGGCCAGCCGTCAAGTTGCCATAGCTGAACTTGGGGTTTATGTCAGCACCGCCGTCCCTGTCGTAGACGTATCCATCGGCGTCCTGGATGCTGTAGTTCAAGGGGTTGAAGCTGACGCCGTCCTCTATGCCGATCTGGGTGACGTCGACGGCAACGAATCGGTGACCTTCATCAACTCCGGAATAGCCAGGCGGCACCGGATCGCGCACCTCATGTACGGTGTAGGAGCTTCCCCCAAAGCGAACGGTTGAGCCAACCGGGATTGGTTCGGCAGTCGGTTCTCCAGGTGCGATCTCGCGCGCCGATCTCTCCTCAACTGGTTCCACCGTGAGATCGGCGATCGTGGTCAATTGCGCCCCGAAACCCGCGCCCTCGGCCAGTACCCGCACCAGGATCGCATCTTCCGGAATCTGGAAAGTTATCCAACCGCGAACGCGCTGGCCAGCCGTCAAGTTGCCATAGCTGAACTTGGGGTTTATGTCAGCACCGCCGTCCCTGTCGTAGACGTATCCATCGGCGTCCTGGATGCTGTAGTTCAAGGGGTTGAAGCTGACGCCGTCCTCTATGCCGATCTGGGTGACGTCGACGGCAACGAATCGGTGACCTTCATCAACTCCGGAATAGCCAGGCGGCACCGGATCGCGCACCTCATGTACGGTGTAGGAGCTTCCCCCAAAGCGAACGGTTGAGCCAACCGGGATTGGTTCGGCAGTCGGTTCTCCAGGTGCGATCTCGCTTGCGCCGATTGACGGTTGACCGGAGGGAGAAATCGCACCCTCTCGTTCGGCGGATTGATCGCCTTGGAACCAATTGAGGACAATGCCCACCGGCACGGCTGCTTCAAGGCGCTCAGCTTCTGTATTGCTCCCTGAATTGATGCCAATGATGTAGCCGGAGCTATTCATCAACGGTCCACCCGAGCTGCCCGGAGCCACATCCGCGCCGTGTTCGATGTAGTAACCGTCCTGATAGCGTGCCAAATCTTTGCTGGCGACAATCCCTTCCGTTACAACCGGATCGGAAACCACCCGGGTGCTCAGGCCAACAGCTTGGTTTCCGCCGGGAAAACCGGCAGCGAGAACCACGTCGCCAGCCCGCCAGGAGCCTCCGTACCCAAGATCAGTGCCTCCCGGCTGGATAGCTAGCCAAGCCATTCCGCCAAATATTTCACCTCCCGTGAATCCGTGCTCGAGGATGGCCACGTCGGCGGTGTCAAGTGCGGCCGAAACGCTGCCCGTAGCACACTTCTGGATTAACGGCCAGCAGACCTGGACTTTTTCATGGTCGGCGACAACGTGCTGATTGGTCACGATTACGAATTCGGGTATCGTCACCTGCGGGTCGAATTCAGGGTTTAGAAAAAACCCGGATCCGGCGCCCGTCGGGGTTTCGATGTATACCGTCAACGCTGCCACCAGCCTTTGCAGACCGTCGAATTGACTCAGCGCATCTGAGTCTGGAAAACTGGTATCCGGCGGCAATTGCGGAGATCCAGGATCCGCTCCGCTCTGGGGGATTGAACCCGAATCGGGAGATTGGTCGATTGGAGATGACGAAATTGACCGGGATCCTGTTTCGGACCGGTCCGATGAACCCGAGGATGATTGTTCTGCTCCTGGAACAGCGCCCGCAGTCGAACCCGGAGCGGCTTGAGTCGGGGCCGCGACATCGACCGAGCCGTCTGCTGCCCCGATTAGGCGCACCACCAGCACAACCATCAATATGCCAGCGTAGGGCAACCAGGAATTTCGATGCGTTCGCCCGAAGATGAACGGAATCGTTAACAGCCAACCGGCGCTGGCAATGACCAGAGGGATGCGAAGCCCGGCCGGCCATCTTCCGGGATTTAGCACACTCGCGCTCTAACCCAGATGGCAATGAATCTCAATTGATGTGCCTAGGCGAAATCGGGAATAGCCCAAGGAGACGCTGTAGCAGCTGCCGCAGCCAAGGATCCTGACGGTGGATCCACAATGCTGTACGACATGAATTCAGCTGAAGGATGCGTTTGATTCCACGAGACAATCGCGAGATGCGAGCAAAGCCCAACGACCTTACGCGCGTTACGAATCACATTTGGCTCCGGAGTAACCGCAGCGGATTTCTCGACTAGGATCCGTTCGGATTCCTCGGTGCCACGGTAGTTGACCGCGATTTTGTTCCCCTTGAAGGCTTTGCGGCCTAGATCGGGCAAAAATGGACCGATACAAAACCTCGACTAACGATAAAGATACTTATGTCTAACCGTCCCAATATCCTCTGGGTCTGCACCGACCAGCAACGCTGGGACACCCTGGGCGTCTACGGCAACGATTGGGTCAATACCCCCAACATCGATCGCCTGGCCGACCGCGGGATGACCTTCGATTGGTGCTACTCGCAGAGTTCGGTCTGCACGCCGAGTCGTTCGAGCTTTCTAACCGGGCGCTACCCCAGGACCTGCCGGGGACGCCAGAACGGGGCTGACATACCGGCCGATGAGGTCCTGATCACCAAGATCTTGTCCGATGCCGGCTATTACTGTGGGCTTTCCGGAAAACTCCACATATCGGCCTGCAATGAGACCGCTGCCCCCTTCGGCGAGCGCCGAATCGATGACGGCTACGCGGTCTTTGACTGGTCGCACCACCCGGGGCGCAACTGGCCCAACAACCAGTACATCAACTGGCTCGAGCAAAACGGCCGCAGCTTCGCGACCGAGCCCTTTGAGGGCAGCCCGCATGTCCAGGCCGGCATGGATGCCGAATGGCACCAGACCACCTGGTGCGTGAACAAAGCCATGGACTTTATCAACTCGCGGGCCGAATTCGATGCTCCGTGGCTTCATTCGGTCAACATTTTCGACCCCCACCACAGCTTCGATCCGCCGCGCGACTATCTGGAGCGTTACCTGGACCGGCTTGACGATCTGCCGCTGCCCAACTATGTCGAAGGGGAGCTGGACAACAAGCCCGAATTCCAGCGAATCGACCACGGGGGCGCCTACGCCAGCAAAAAGGCGCACGTGTATCCGGAGATGTCGGATTACGATCACCGGTTGATAAAGGCCGCCTACTACGCCATGTGCGATCTGATCGACGATCAGGTCGGTCGACTCCTGGATCATCTTGAGGCGTCCGGGCAGGCCGAAAACACGATCGTGATCTTCATGTCCGATCACGGCGAGATGCTCGGCGACCACGGCATCTACTGGAAGGGGCCTTACATGTATGAATGCGCTCTGCGAGTGCCATTCATCGTGTCGTGGCCAGGGCACATACCCGAAGGTGTCCGTTCCGATGCCCTTATCGAGCTGTCCGACATCGCTCCCACGATCCTCGACGCCTGCGGGGTTGACCACCCACCGGGGATGCAGGCACTGAGCCTGTGGCCGATCCTGACCGGGGAGGCCGACCGCGATTCGCACCGCGAGGATATCTATTCCGAGTACTACAACGCCATGCCCTGGCACCTGGAGCCCAGCGCCCAGGTGACGGTGGTTCGGACCCGCAATGCCAAGCTGGTGGCCGCGCACGGCACCGGCGGCGGCGAGCTGTATGACCTTGCGGCCGATCCCGGTGAGAATTGCAATCTTTGGGACAGCCCCGAGCATCGGGAATTGAAGCTAGCGCTTTACGAACGGCTCGCTGACCGCATGGCGTTCACCGTGGACCCGCTGCCGGAACGCCTTTCGGTCTGGTAATTGAAGGAGGAATCTCTTGGAAAAAAGAAGGCTGGGGCGAACCGGCCACGAGAGCACGCTGATCACCGTGGGCACCGCCGGTTTCGGGCGGGTCTCCCAGGACAAAGTCGATGCGGCGATGGGGCATTTCATCGCCCACGGCGTCAACCACGTTGACATTGCCCCGGTTTATGGCGAGGCGATGGAACGCTTCCGCGACTGGCTCCCCAAGATCCGCGACCGGGTTTTTCTGGGATCAAAAACCCAGGGGCGCAGCCGCACCGAGGCCTGGGCCGACATTCATTCAACGTTTGAGCGGCTGCAGACTGATCGCTTCGACCTCTTTCAGTTGCACGCGGTCACGACGATGGCCGAACTTGATGCCGCGCTCGCACCCCACGGTGCGATCCGAGCATTGGAGGAGATGCGGGAACAAGGCCACACCCGCTGGCTGGGAATTACCGGGCACGGACCTTATGTCCCAAGCGTATTTCTTGAAGCACTGCGGCGCTACGATTTCGACACTGTCATGTTTCCAGTTGCCAAGTCGCTTTGGCGCAGTCCGAAATACCGTGAAGACACCAGGCAACTGCTCGACCTGTGCCATGAGCGCGACGTGGGAATCCAGTGCATCAAGATCCTCGCCCGCGGCGGCTGGGGGTCGGCGGAAAAGGACTGCACGACCTGGTACGACCCGGTCAGGGAGCAGCATGAAATCGATGACGCCGTCAACTGGCTGTTTTCGCAGGACATCCACACCGCTCCGTCGACTGGTGAAGTGACCGTCGTGGCAAAGCTCCTGGACGCGGCCGAAAGGTTCCGGTCGCTGTCGGCTGACGAGCAAGCAGAGATTGTCGATTCGCACCGACCGCGTTTTGCCGAACCGCGCTTGGCGATTCTTCCGGCTTAAATCGGGATTGGCCGCGCCGATTCAGTTGCACGGCTATAGGAGTTATTGCTTGGAAAAAAGAAGACTTGGCCGAACCGGCCATGAAAGCACCTTCATCACCATCGGCGCGGCTGGGTTTAGAGACGTAACTCAAGAGGCGGTCGATGTGGCAATGGAGCAATACCTGGCTGCCGGGGCCAACCACATCGACATTGCCCCGGTATATGGCCACGCGTTGGAGCGAATGCAGAAGTGGATGCCGCGAATTCGCGACAAATTCTTTGTTGGCTGCAAAACGCAAGGACGGTCCAAGTCCGAAGCATGGGCGGACATTCGAAAAACGTTTGATCGCCTGCAGACTGATAGCTTTGATCTCTTTCAACTGCACGCGATAACCACGATGGCGGAATTGGACGCTGCCCTTGAAGTCGATGGGGCGATACGGGCGCTTGAAGAAATGCGCGATCTGGGCCACACTCGCTGGCTTGGCATCACCGGACACGGACCCTACTCGCCAAAGGTGATATTGACTGCGTTGCGCCGATTCGATTTCGACACCGTGATGTTCCCGGTGTCGGTCGCGGTTTGGCGCGATAAGCAATACCGTCGGGAGGCGCGGTCCCTAATCGATTACTGTCACGAGCACGATGTTGGCATTCAGGCTCTGAAAATAATTGCCCGCGGCGGATGGGGATCGGTCGAGAAAGACTGCAGCACCTGGTACGATCCGCTGCGCGAAGCCGATGAAATCGCCGATGCCGTCAACTGGCTGTTCTCGCAGGATATCCACACCGCTCCCGGGTCCGGGGAGGTGTCGGTTGTGCCCAACATGCTAGCTGCGGCGGAGAGAGCCCGGCGGTTGTCGCCGAGCGAGCAAGACCAAATACTAGATTCGCATCGTCCACGGTTCCCCGAACCTAGATTGGCAATTCTTCCGGCCTGACTTCCCGAATTGCCGTGACCTGATTCCGGGGATACGAATTGGATAGATCCCGTTGCGAGCACCTCGCTCCGTGGTGCCAGCGCCGTCCGGCAACCGGCGCAAATTTAACGAGGTTTATCGAGCTGAAGTTGTGCTGGCCGTGCGCTGGCGTCGTTTTCGGCGCCGAACCGACTCGCCGCCGAATCGTGGCGACGTGGTCGAATTCCTGGCCTAGATGTCATGCCCCCTAGCTGACTGGACGATCATTTCCAGGACTTCGGTGCTCGATATCGAACCGACGAACTTTTCTGAGCGCCGCTCTGCCACCGGCAGCGCGGTTATTGAACCGTCGGTCATCCGCTGCAGTACGTCTTCCACGTACTCGTCGGTGTAGGCATAGGTAACCCGCTCCCGCATGACCTGGCTTAGCGGCGTGTCATCCCATTCGTTCCGAGGCAAGTAGCGCAGCATGCTGAGCGAGACGATCCCGGCCACACTGTCGTCATCGACGATCACATAGTCGTTCTGCTCCGGCAACAGCCAGTGCTCGGCGAACGTCTTTATCGACATTGACTTATCGGGATGGCTCCGAAATCGATCGAGGATGTCGGACACCTGGATTCCTTCCAGGGCGAAGCGTCCAAACGATGGCGGGATTTGTCCGATCGGGGCGGCCGATTTTGGGGACTTGAGGCGCCGTACGGCAAAGCTGATGCCCAACGGGGTCACCAGCATGTAACCGAGCATCACCAGTGCCAGCAGCGAAAAAACAGCCTGGTTTATGGCGCCGGTTTGCAGCAACAGAAGCAACAGCGCGATTTCGGCCACGCCTTTGGCCATCAAACCGGTGGCGGTGGCAAAGGGAGCATCCAACCCGGTGATGTAGGAGCTGACGATCGAACCCAAGAATTTGCCAAGCAGCGGCAGGAATACCAGCGCCAATATCGTTTGCGGGGGCAGGCTCAGGAAGTCAGGGCTCAGATACAACCCCGCTGACGCGAAGAATAGAGGGACAAAGAATCCTTCCGCGGTTCCGCGCATGCCGGGCATGATGTCGCGCCGGACCTGATACGGGAGCGTGGACAGGGCGGCGCCGAAGAGCAGCGCGCCTAGCGATCCGTGTAGTCCGACGCGCTCGGCCGCGACCACGACCAGGAACAAACTCCCCAGCAGCAAGCCAAAGGACAGCTGCGGCACCTGCAGGAAGCGATGCAGCCAGACGATAACGCGGGGGAGGACCTTGGTTGCGAACAGCCAGGTGATCGCCGCAAATCCCACGATCTGGCCAATAAGCAAGGGCACTTCCAGCACATCCAGTCCAACCCCGCTGCCCGCTATGTGAAAGTGGTCTGAGATTGCAAACCCGACCACGAAGAGGGCGATCAGTTCGGCAATGATCACGACGGTGAAGATCTGGACCCCGACCCGGTCGTTGACCCGCCCTTCGTCGATAAGGACCTTGGCGACCACACCCAGGCTGGACAGCGAAAGAACTCCGGCGAGCCCGAGCGCCTGCATAAATTCGAGATCCAGGTGCAGATCGATGATCACGTCAGTGGTAACGGCAAGGGCGATCAGGAGCGAAATGGTCACCGACAACACCGCCGCGACCAACAACCGCCCGCGCGCCGCCGCCAGGAATCCCTTGATGTCGATTTCCTCTAAACCGATGAGGAAAAACAACATGAAGATGCCGATTCCAAGAATGATCTCAAGACTCGGACCGGGCTCGGCCAGACCGGCCAAGGGCCCCAGGATGACGCCAGCGGTGGCGTATGCGACGATCGAATTCAGACTAAACCGCTTAAATACGCCTTCGAATAACTTGGCTGCAATGGTCAGCAGGCCAATCGAGAGCAGGGCTTCGGTTATATCCACTCCGCGAAGCTACTCCTGTTCGCCGGGCTGACTGCCGGGCGCGTCATATGAGTGAAATTAAACCCGGTGGCAGGGCGGGCCAGATGCCCTTATCGACGGTTCGCCTGGCCTAGGTGGCATCTTGACTGGGAGCGGGTTCGTCGACCGCGCGGGCGATGACCAGGATCTCGCCGGCGTACGAGAACGCTTCCCGGAGTTCGGAGGCGATTTTCGCCTCAAGCTGTTGGGTCGTGCTGGCGCTGGCGTCGGGCGAAGTCGCGATACGCACTTCAATCTGCAACCGGTGACCGATCCAGCGCCCCCTGGCGCGGATCGCGCCGGAAACCCCGTCGACATGGGATGTCAGGTGCTCAATTTCGTCTAAGACCTGCGGATCGACGCCGTCCAACATGCGCTCGAATACCGATTTGGCGGCGTCAACAACGATTTTGATGATTACTACCGTGATGATGATCCCGGCGATGGGGTCGGCGAGCGGGAAACCGGCCCAGACCGCAACCGCACCGACCAGCACCGTCAGACTGGTGAGCCCGTCGATGCGCGCGTGATGGCCATCGGCGATGAGGGCGGCGCTGTTGATTTCGCGCCCGATCCTCATCCGGAACAGCGCGACCGCCTCGTTGCCGATGAACCCGATCGCTCCGCCGGCAGCCACCGCGCCAATGAATGAGATATCGCGCGGGTTGACCAGGCGGTCAACCGATTGGTATCCGGCCACGACGGCACTGAATGCGATCACCAGGACGATCACCGCGCCGGCCAGGTCCTCGACGCGCCCGAATCCATAGTTGAAGCGTCGTGATGGCGCGCGACGGGCAAATAGGAACGCAATCCAGAGCGGGACAGCGGTCATCGCATCGCCGACGTTGTGGATGGTATCGGCCAGGAGCGCGACGCTGCCGGTGAGTACGACGATCACGATCTGGATCACCGCGGTTACGGCCAAGCCTACGAAGGACCACTTGATCGCCCAGATTCCGCGGGTGGTGGTGGCGATGGTGGCATCGACCACACCATGGGTGTGGGGAGCGTGGTCACCGCGGTGATGGTGGTGATGCACTCGACCCTCGCCTTGCACTATTACCCTGCCGGACAACCGGCAATTGCCACCGGCGCGACCCCGCGCAAAGGGTCGATCCGCGATTGCATCCGCAGTCTAACTTTGGCTTACAGGCAACCGGCCGGCACGAGATCCGAAGTGCAGGCTCAGGCGCCGGCGGCCTCGCGCAGCGCCCGCACCTGGCGAATGCTGATCGATGCGGCCCGCACCGGGTCGTTGCCCAGCACTTGGCGAGAGTATTCCCAACTCTCAAATTCCACCGAGGCGTAGCCGTCATAGCCGCGAGCGGCAAGTCCTTGGAAGAAAGCTTTCCAGTCGACGCGACCCTCACCGAGCAGCGGGAAGATGAATTCTCCCGGCCGCTGCGAGACGCCGACCGCGTCCTTGAGATGGCAGTGCAGGATCTGCTCGCCCCACTGCTCGATCAACCAGGCGATGTCGAAATTGCCGCTGAGAATCCCGTGCGAAGGATCGAAATTAACGCCCAGAGCCGGTGATTGGATCTTTTCGATCAGGTAGCGGTGCGAATAGAAATCGTGCGCCAGCATGCCGAACACACCTTCGGAGGAAATGGTCGTGCCGGCGCGTTCGGCCGCGCGCACTATCTGGCGGTGGGCGTCGAGCGCCATGTCCCAGGCCTCGCCCTCGGAGATGTCGTCGGGTATGCGCGGCGCATTGGGGTCCCACGGCGCCGGTCCGGTCATCGAGCCGACCGTCGGCACGCCCAGTTCGCCGGCCAGCTGGACTACTCCGACTACTCCATCGATGCGGCGGGCGCGCTCCTCCTTGTCAAGACACACGAAATCCTCGTGGGCCATGATGCGCGATACCTCGAGGCCGGCGTCGCGGGTCAGTTCGACCGAACGCCGAGCCTTCTCGGGATCGGCGGCCGAGAAGTGGGCGGTGGTCCATTCGATGCCGTCATAGCCCAGGTCTTTGAGCGCCTTGACGACTTTGTCGGGCGGCCAACAAACAAACCCCAGCCCAGCCTGAAACGCGATCTTGGTGCTCATTGGCGCTCGATCCCAAACTGCTTCCGCAGATCGTCAACGTTTACTGTCGGCGCAAAGCCGAGCCGCCGCCGCGCCCTGCCCAGGTCAAAAAGCGAGGCCTTCGGGTTCTGCCTGTAGAGTCCCGGTTTGCGAATCGGAGGAGGATTCTGGGGCCAATGCTTGGTCACCAGGTCCAGCGAATTCAGGTCGGTGAAGTTGTCGCGCGCGGTCAGGTAGAACCGCTCGAACCGCGGCGCCGGATCCGGAAATTCATATTCGCAGGCAAGGCGCGCGCCCTGGGCGATGTCGGCATGGGCGATCCAGGCCCCGAGCCAGTCCTTCTCGCCGCCGCCGGAACCCTTGCGCAGGATCTGGAACCAGCCGTCGCGGTTGCGGCGACCGCCCCAGGCCCAGGCGTAACGCAACGAGATGGCCTCGATGTCGTAGGCGAAAGCGTACTGTCGACAGAGGATTTCACCCAGAAACTTGCTCGACCCGTAGGCCTCGTGCGGCAGCGAGGGGTGATGCTCGTCGATCGGAAAGTAGTCGGGCCGAAAGCGGCGGTTATGGATGCCGAATCCGGAAGCCGATTCGGAGCAGCCATAAACCACGCGCGCGATTCGGTTGGCGCGCGCGGCTTCCAGCAGGTTGTAGGTCGCCAGCAGGTTGACTCTGAAGACGACGTCGCCGGGGTCCGAGTAAGGGTCGGGAATCGCCGCCAGGTGCACCAGGCAGTCGAAACCGCGCACCAGGCTGGCGGTCATCCGGGCGTTTTCGAGATCGACCTTGAGCAGGGGCAGATCGGGGTGATCAGCCGATGGCTGGCGGTCGAGGATGGCCACGTGGTGTGATTCCCGCAGCGCCGCCACGACCGCCGAGCCGATGTCGCCGGCACCGCCTGTGACCAGGATCCTCATGAGCGGGCCCGATGGCGGGAAGATCTCGCGGCAACCAAGGCGCGGATGCTAACGGCAGGCATCGCTGGCTTCGCCAAGCAGGGCCGCCAGGACCTTCTCGAGCGGCGGCGGCTCGGGCACATCCTTGAATTCCTCCATCCGTCGAAAGATTTCGGCTGCGGCACGATGGAATCCGTCGGGCAAGTTGGACCCGGCGAACGTATCGGCGATTTCCTCCATCTCACCTGCCCAGCGCCAGGCTTTGGCCGATCCGCCGACGGCGCGCTTTTCGCCACGGGAAGCCAATTCCGGCTGCGAGAGCGCCCATTCCTCCCCAAGAGGGCCGGCGACTCCTTCGCTTTTGGCCAAGGCCAATATCGCAGCCAGGAGGGCCGCGGTTCCTTTGGTATAGGACGCGTAGACCATCTTTAAAGCCGAAGCGGCTCCGGAACCGCCGTCAATGGCAATTGCGCCCAGCGGGCTTCCATCAAAAAGGGCGGCCACGGCCGGCGCCCCGCCACCGGACAGGTAGAGGCGGCTGGTCCCTGGTCGCGATGGCGGCTGGCCGATGATTCCGCCGTCGACGAATCCGGCCGCCCCGCCGGCCAGCGCCGCCGCGCCGACGGATCTGGCGCTCATCGGAGATATGGCGTTGGCGTCGACATAAATGCCGCCGAATCCGGACCGGGCGACCTCCTCGGCCACTTGCAGGGCGGCGTCGGGCGGGCAGATGCTAAAGAGGGTGCCGCTTTGGTCGGCGACCGCCTGCCGGCCACCTACATCATCAAGGCCGGCCTGTTGGGCCCGCGCCCGGGTGGCTTGGCTGCGCCCCTCGCTGGCCCAGACGACCCGGTGCCCGTTCCCAACCAGCGCCGCCCCGACTGCGGAGCCCATGGCGCCGGGGTGCAGCAGCCCGACGGTGATTTGGGAGATGGTCATGTTGCAGGCTCCAAGCGGTGTTGCACCCTTTCCCGGTCAGGCGAGCAGTTCAAGGCTTGCCTGCACGGTCGAATGCGGCGGAATCTCGAGCACCAGGCGTCCGTCCTCGATTGCGGCCGGGTGATCACCGGAGCGCACGCGGTCGGGGTCACGGGCGCTGTTGTGAGCTTGCGGACTGGCCCCGGTCAGCACCCGGGCGCGGGCCGATGCGACCTGGGCCTCGACCACCCGCGCGTTCACCTGGAGCGGTTCGGTCAGGTGCAGGTTGGTAAGACAGATTGCGGCGCTTTTGGCATCGGGTGCTACCGAAGCCGATACGCTCAGTTGCGAGACCGGTCGGCCCGCGTCGCCGCTGTCGGCCAGGCCGGGTGCCTCCACCCCCACCGGTACCGCGTCATTGCCCACATGGGCGCGGTAGAACTCGAAGATGTCGAGGTTGGGAGTGGTCCAGTGATGGGCCCCGTCGACCTTGACCAGACACTGCAGGACGTTAACCGTCTGGGCGACGTTGCTCATCACGACCCGGTGCGACCAGTTGGTGAAGTAGTCGAGGATTACCGCGCCGCAGATGGCCTCACGGACGGTATTTATCTGCTCGACGCCGTTTTCGGGGCCGGCCACCGAACGGCACCACACCCCCCACTCGTCGAACACGATCCCGATCGGCTTGTCGGCCAGTTCGTGGTGCGAGAGGATGCCGTCGGCGCGGATGAGGTCGTCCTCGACGATCTGCAGCTCTCCCATCAGGGCGTAATAGTCGGAATCGCTGAACCCGATGTCGGGACCGCCGCCTAAAAGATAGCGGTGCAGCGAGAGGTTGTGCAGGGTGGGCAGCGCCCGGGTCAGCTGCATGGCGTCCATGAACTCGCGGTTCCATTCCGGCAGATGTCCGACCCCGACCAGCCGGGCTCCGAGCCCGATCTTGTCAAGGTAGTTGGCATAGCGTCGGTAGGCGGCCGCGTACTCGGAAGCGGTCATGTTGCCGCCGCAGCCCCAGTTCTCGTTGCCCACGCCCCACCACTTGACCCCGAGGGAGGCGGGGTGGCCGTTGGCGGCGCGCTCGCGCGCCAGCGCGTTCTCGTCCTCGGCGGCGTTGCAGTATTCGAGCCAGTCCATCATCTCGGCCTCGGTGCCCGAACCCAGATTGCCGCAGATGTAGGTGTCGGCGCCCAGCTCTTTGGCAAAGCGGATGAATTCGTGAGTTCCGAACTGGTTGGTCTCGGGACCGCCCCACCAGATATTGCGGGTCACCGGTCGCGCGGCGGGATCGCCGATTCCGTCGCGCCAATGGTAGTGATCGGCAAAGCACCCACCCGGCCAGCGATATACCGTTCCCCGACTGACGGCGCGGAGCTTATCCAACGTGTATTTGCGCAGACCGGCGTCGTTTTCGATCGCCGATTCCGGGCCGACCCAAATCCCCGGGTAAGTGCAGCTCCCCAGGTGTTCGACGAAGTGGCTGTAGAGCCGGGCCTCGATCCGGGCAATCGGGGCCAGACGCTTGATCAGGAGGTTGGTCGGCACGGGCTCTGACTCGTGGTTTGCAATGGCCGCTCAAAGCTCTTGGGCGGCTCCCCCATATTGCCACTTGGGCCGGGATTTAGCACCAAATCCGGCCCCGCGCCGACCGCAATGTCCGGCCGATCCGGGCCCGGCTTGCGAAAATTGCCCGACGTTCCCCGGATCGGCCAGCATTGACCAGTTACGCCAACACGCCCTTGCTAAGTGCTGCGGGTGTCGAATAACCAGTTGACGGTCCAGGCCCGCGGCCTGCACAAACGCTACGGCAAGATCCATGCCCTGGCCGGGATGGACCTAGACGTTCCCGTCGGCAGCGTCTACGGCCTGCTCGGCCCCAACGGGGCCGGCAAGACCACCTTCCTGGGGATCCTGCTGGGCCTTATTCGGCCCGATGCGGGGAGCCTCGAGCTCTTCGGGCGGCCGGCGGGGCAGAACCGCTCGCAAGCGTTGCGCAGGGTCGGGGCGGTGATCGAAACGCCGCTGTTCTACCCCTACCTTTCGGGGCGCAAGAACCTGGAGGTTATGGGGCGTTACTGGGGCCCGATCGAGTCGCACCGGATCGACGAGGTCCTGGAGACGGTCGGTCTCACCGAACGGGCCGGTTCCAAGTTCAAAACCTATTCAACCGGCATGCGGCAGCGTCTGGGCCTGGCCAATGCGCTGCTCGTTGACCCCGACCTTCTGGTGCTGGACGAGCCCACCGCCGGTCTGGACCCGGCCGGGGCCTATGAATTTCGGAACCTGATCCGCAGCGCTGCCGCCCGCGCCGAGGCCACGGTGCTGCTCTCCTCGCACCTTCTGGCCGAGGTCGAACAGGTTTGCGACCGGGTGGGAATCCTGGTTTCCGGCAGCACCGTCATCCAGGGCGATGTCAACACCCTGCTGGCCGGCGGCCGCGGAGTGCGCTATTCGGTCAACGATTCCGCCCGCGCGCTCGGGGTCCTGGCCGAATCGGAAATTGCGGCGACCGCGACCGGCGACGGCGAGCTGGTCGCCCAAATCGAAACCGAGGATTCCGGGCGCGTGAACCGGCTGCTGGTTGAGGGCGGGATCGAGGTCTCGGCGATCGAGACGGTGAGCATCGACCTTGAGACGTTTTTCCTGGACCAGACCAAAGCCGAGAAACCGGCGTGAGGCAGCTGCTGGCGGCCGAATTTCAGAAGATCCTGGGGCGACGGATGACCTGGATCCTGCTGGCCCTGCTGCAGCTGATCGGGCCGCTCACGGTCCTGCTATTTAAGTTCGTTTCACAAATCCAGGTAGAGGATGCCGGGCTCACCGAAGCCCTGGGTGCGCTGGTCGGGTTTCCCAACGGCTACCTGGCGGTATTGGCGCTAAACGTTGAATTCGGTACGATCCTGGCGGTGGTGTTCGCAGCATTTTTCGTCGGGTCGGAATTTGGCTGGGGCACGATCCGGCAGCTGTTCGCGCGTGGCCCCGGGCGACACGAGGTGCTTGCGGCCAAGCTGCTGGCCTTAATCGGTTCGGTGGCGGCCGCGATCACCCTGACCATGGTGATCTCCGGTGCGGTTATGTGGATCGCCGACCTGGTGTTCGGCACGATCGCGATCGCCCCCTCCAAGGACTTTGGACTCGATCTTCTGGATCGGTACCTGGGAACCATCGGACTGCTGCTGTTTTACGGATCGACGGCTTTTGCAATGGCGGTGCTAACCCGTTCGGCTGCAGCCGGGATGGCGATTCCATTGGCTTTTTCAATATTTGTCCCCTTCATAACCGAGATAGCCTCCGCGGTTGGCGACGGCTTCTGGGACGAGTTCCCCAAGTACCTGCCGCACCGCCTCGAACCCACCGCCTACGGCCAGGAAACGTTGATGGCGGTCTTTTCGGGCCTGGCCGAGGGTGGGGATTTCTCGGCGGTTTATGAGGGCTTCGGACGGCCCGAGGCGATCGGCCTGCTCGCTCTCTACGCGGTCGTGCTGGTCGGTCTGGGTTTCCTGGTAACGGCGCGCCGCGACTTCCCGCAATCGGGCTAGGCCCGCCCGACAGGCCGCCGGCGGACCCGCACCAGTCATCGGGGATTGAACGAATCTGGCTCGTGTCCCCGGCCAGACCGGGGCACCGCAATCAGCCAAGATTGGGCGGTCCCTGAAACCACGCCCAGCGACCCGAGCCGGCGGGATGCCGCAACCGTGCGCCTTATCCGGACCCGGCTTGCCCGCTGACCCCCGGCAGGCTCGTGATGGTGCAAGTGCCATCGCCGTCGTTGGCGGCGACAAAGTCGTTGCGGCTCAGGGTCTCTTCGCCGCAGGTTTCGCCGACGCTGCCCCAACCGTCGGTCCGGACCGTAAACGCAGAGGAACCATCGCGGTGGTCATGGTGGTAGCTTGTGCCCGGATGCAGGTTCATCCCAACCTGGCCCACGACCGGCACGGACGGATCCGATTCCGCGGTCACGCTCGATTCGGTCCCCGGAGCATCCGGCGAAGTCGACCGCGCCGACTCAAAGACGGCTTCAGATGCTACAAGGGCCCGGGCGACGGCAGATCTTGGTCATCGCAGGCGGCAACCGCCAGAACCGCAAGGACCGCCAATGCGGCCACGAAAACCGGGCGCAGCCGACTGCAATTCAATCCCTGCGCCGCCGGCTCTTGTATGTGGCTCTCGGTAGGCGCTGCCGAGTGTCGGACGGGGTGGCGGGCAGGCGGGCAGCCGAAAACGGCCGTCATAGCCCGCCGGTTTCGGCCCCAACCGCTTCAAGAAGGGCTTTGTACTGGCTTTCCTTGCGCGGGTCGAGCTGGTGAATGGCGTATTCGATCCTGCGCCCGGGGCCAACGATGTAGACATCGCGTTCGGCTTTCCCGGATTCGCGCAGGCAGGCAAGGGAGCGTGCCGCGGTCTGATCGTCGGCCAGCAGCTCGAACGGAAGCCCAAGGGTCTTTTTGAATTGTTCCTGGGTTTCCAGAGTGTCCACCGATACCCCCAGGATCTTTACTCCGGCTCCATCAAAACGCGGGTGCAGAAAGCGCAGCACTTCCATTTCGTGGGTGCAGCCGCTGGTGAATGACTTGGGGTAGAAGGCCAGCAGCACGCGGTCGGCGGAAACCGCCTGATCGAGCGAAAAATCGCCGCCGCCGGTGGATGGAATCTGAAAATCGGGTGCGATGTCACCGACGTCCAATAGCATTTCCTGACGTTGAATGGTTGTGAACCGGTTCGGGCCTATTTTCAGGGCACGACCCAAACGGCAGGCGCGCCGGCCGCCGGCGAGAGAAAAAGTGAGGACGGGTATGCGGTACGTTTCAATTCCAGGCATTGACCGGCAGCTGGCGCGCGCAGTGCTCGGCACCGAGGACTACTACCTGGACGATTACGATGTCCGGTCAAAGGTTCTGGATGCTTATTTGGCCGGCGGCGGCAATGTCCTTGACACCGCCCGCACCTACGGTATTCGGCTTCCGGTGCGGCCCAACGCCCACGGGGAGTCCGAGCAGGTCCTGGGTCGCTGGATGGCCGAGCGCGGAGTCAGGGACCGACTCGCGCTCATCACCAAGGGGGCGCACCGATTGCCGCGCGGCAGAGGTCTTGCGCGCATGACCAAGGCCTATGTCGACTACGACATCCTCACCAGCCTGGAACGCCTCGGCACCGATCACGTCGAGGTGTGGATGTTTCACCGCGACAATCCCAACGTCGAAGTGGGGAAGATCATCGACTGGGTCAACGAGCACATTGACTCCGGTTTGATAGAGGCCGTCGGGGCGTCCAACTGGACCCTGGAGCGACTGCAAGCGGCCAACGAATATGCAGCCGCCAACGGGCTCAAGGGGTTTTCTTTGCTCTCCAATCACTTCGGACTTGCTACCCAGTTGGCGCCGCGCTGGCTCGGGATTCAAAATCTCAAACCCAGGGAAAGAGAGCGGCTGGCCGCGCTTGGAGCAGGCAACTTGGCCTGGTCGGCCCAATGTGGCGGTTTTTTCGTGACCGCCCCCGGCGCACCCGAAAATCCCGACCCCGAGTTCGCGGCCGCCTACCACCACCCCGAGAACTTTGCCCGCCGCGAACGGGCGCGGGAGTTGGCCCGGGAACTCAACTTGGCTCCCACCCAGGTGGCGCTGGCCTACACCCTCAACCAGGAATTTCTCTCGCTGGGGGTTTTCTGGGCCGCCAACTCGTCCGAATTGGCGCAGTGTTTGGCCGCCGCCGACGTGGTCCTTGCACCCGAACAGAGCCGGTACCTTGAAACCGGTCGCAGCTGAAAGCCTCCCTGAAGGTCGCCCCTAGACTAGGCGCGACCGAGGGATCCCCAAATCATCGCGACGGAGCCCCGCATGCCGGAAACGCCTCCCTTCCCGCCTGGCCAGACGGCGCTATTGCTGGTCGACGCCCTGAACGAATTCCTCAAGCCCGGCGGCAAGCTGTACGCGCGGACCAAGTCCACCGCGGAATCTGCAAACACCGTCGCCAACCTCAAGCGGGTCACCGCGGCCGCCCGCAAGGCCGGCATTCTGGTCGTCTATGCGAACCACCACAGCAATCGCGGTGGTGAATACGACGGTTGGAAGCATCCGGCGCCGGGGCATCTCGGGATCCAGCGGCAGGGTCTGTTTGCACACGGCAGCTTCGGTGTCCAGGTGATCGATGAGGTCGCGCCGCAGCCGGAGGACGTGATCGCCCAGGAACACTGGACGTCGAGCGGTTTTGCCAACACCGATCTTGAGTACCTGCTGGGCCAGCGCGGGATCGAGCGCGTCGCGATTGCGGGCAACCGGGCCAATACCTGTATCGACTCGACCGGCCGCTATGCGGTCGAACTCGGATTCCATGCAACGCTGATCTCTGACGCCATCGCCGCTTTCTCGCAGGCCGAGATGGAGGCCACCATAAACGTCAACTGGCCCGCATTTGCGCACGCCGTCGTCACCAGCGACGAGTTCATTGCGGCGATCGGGTCTAATCGCGGAGGCAAATAGCCGCGACAAGGCGGCGACGACCGGTCGCAGCCGCATCGGCTGCGCGGCCCGCCGGCAGGATCTATTGCGAGCGGCCCTCGCTTTCATGCCGGCCCGCCGGCGATGCGGCGGCACAATTTAAGTCCATTGCGGAGTTGCGCTCAAGTCGCAGGGGAAGATGCCGATGCGGTTCACCAGTATTGCCGGGATCAACCGGCCGGTCTCAAGGGTCGTGCTGGGCACCGAGGACTATTACCTCGATCAGTTCGATCACCATGCCCGAATCCTCGACGCCTGGATTTCCGGCGGCGGCAACGCCATCGACACGGCGCGCCTGTACGCGACCCGCGACGGGGTGCCCAATTCGGAACTGGTCGTCGGCAAGTGGATGGCCGAACGCGACAACCGCAGCCGGGTCACGGTCATCACCAAGGGAGCGCACGGGCGCGGGAACGACAACTCCGGCCTGGGCTGGGTGAGCAACGAAGTGGTCGACGGCGACGTGGCCAACAGCCTTGAGGCGCTCGGCACCGACCACATCGACGTTTGGCTCTTCCACCGCGACAACCCCAATGTCGAGGTGGCGGCGATCATGGACTGCATCAATGCCCATATCGCTGCTGGAAGAATCCGCGCCATCGGCGCCTCCAACTGGACCCTGGACCGCTTCGAGGAAGCCAACCGCTATGCGTCCGACAACGGGCTGCAGGGCTTTTCGCTGCTGTCGAACCACTTTGGCCTGGCCACGCAGCAGTCCCCGCGCTGGCCGGGTTGCGTGAGCCTGCTGCCCGACCAGCGGCAGCGCCTGATCGCCACCGGAAGGCCCAACCTGGCCTGGTCCTCGCAGTGCGGCGGGTTCTTCGCCGGCATCTACGATCCCGCCGATCGCTCCAATGAGCCGATGGTCAGCACCTACTATTCGGACGAGAACTGGGCCCGGCTGGCCCGGGCCCGGCAACTGGCCGCCGAAATCGGGATATCGCCGATGCAGGTGGCGCTCTCCTACACCCTTAGTCAGGAATTTAATTCGCTGGGCGTTTTCTGGTCGGCGAACGAGCGTGAACTTGGGGAGACTCTGGCGGCGGTCGACCTGGTGCTTTCGCCGGCCCAGATCGCATTCCTGGAAGGCAGTGCCTGAGGACGCGGTGCCATCAGGTGCGCCGGGCGCCGCCGGTTAGGGCCATCTTCGCGGTCAGGCCGGCATCGACGTAGATGATCTCGCCGCTGATGTAATCGGCTTCGGGATCGGCCAGGAACGCGGCCGTGCGGCCAATGTCGTCCACGTCGCCGAGCTTGCCGCTGGGCACGGTCGCGGCCATGGTCGCCTTGTCGGCGCCGACGCGGTCGTAGCGGGGCACGTAGATCGCCCCGGGAGCGATGACGTTGGCGGTGATGCCGTGCGGGCCGAGCTCGACCGCCAGTCCGCGCGTGAACTCGTTGATCCCGCCCTTGGTGGTCCCGTAAAGAACCATGTTGGCAATGTGCTGGACTCCGTGCACCGAGGAGATGTTGATGATGCGACCGTAGCCGCGTTCGATCATCGCCGGGGCCGCCGCCAGGCAGGTGATGAACATCGAGCGCAGGTTAATGGACATTAGGTCGTCCCAATCGCGTTCGGTGCAATCGACAAATGGCCGCGCCAGGGTGTAGCCGGCGTTGTTGACGACGATGTCGATCTTGCCCCATTCGCCGATGGCGGCCTCGACCAGCTTGGCCGCATCCGATGAATGGCGCAGATCGACCTCCATCGCAACGGCGTCGGTGCCGGCGACGACGAGCTCCTGCTGGAGTTGCCGGCAGCCTTCAAAGCTGTTGTAGGCCGAGAGCACCAGCGAGGCACCGGCGGCGGCCAGGTGACGGGCGATGCCCACCCCGATGCCGGTGCCGGCACCGGTGACGATGGCGGTATGGCCGTCCAGTGATCCCATCTAGCTCCTGCTTTGATTTGGCGCCGAGGCGTCCTCGGCAGCGTCGTTTTCACTTAAGTATTAGCCCGGCGCGCCGCCAACCCCGGGGCGCCCGTCTGCAAGAATTTGGCCATGCGTCACCAGGACCGCGTCGCGATCGTCACCGGGGCCGCCCAGAACATAGGGCTGGCCACCGCCGAGCGCCTAGCCAGCGAGGGAGCGGCAGTCCTGCTGGTCGATGTGCAGGCCGAAAAAGGCCGCGCCCAGGCCGAACGGCTCCGGTCCGGCGGCGCCCGCGCTGCTTACCTGGACGCCGACCTGACCGATCCCCGGGTGCCGGAGCAGATCATCGCCACGGCGCTGGAGATGTACGGACGCCTCGACATCCTGGTCAACAACGCCGCCCCGATGCGGCCCCTGGTGCGGATTGGCGAAATCGACGCCGCCGACTGGGAGGAGCAGTTCAAGGTGATGATCGTGGCCACGCAGCTGCTGATCCGCCACGCCACCGAACCGCTCTGCCGCCAGCGCGGCACCGCCATAGTGAACGTGGCCTCGGTGCACGGCCTGATGGCGGCCGCCGATCGGGCGATCTACGACACCTGCAAGCACGCCGTGATCGGCTTGACCCGGGTGGCGGCGGTCGACCTCGGCCCGCGCGGGGTTCGCGTTAACGTCCTTTGCCCGGGACTGATCGTCACCGACCGACTGCAGATCAGCATCGACAACGAACCCGGGATCATGGAGACCTGGGGGCAGATCTACCCGCTGCGGCGCGGCGGCCAACCCTCCGAGATGGCCGCGGTGATCTCCTTTCTGGCCAGCGACGATGCCTCCTACATGACCGGCGCGGTGGTGGTTGCCGACGGCGGGATGACCGCGCAACTGCAGGAGAACGCGGGCTGGCACATGTTCGAGTGGGCCCGCAACCGGGGCCAGGGCGAGCGCCTGCTCGACCGATTGATCGATCAGAGCTTCGTGAACCGCGACTAGCGGTTGTTAACGCCGCATCCCCACCCACGCGCCGGGGCGGATTCCGCCGTGCCCGATCCCCTAGAAAGCAAGGTCTAGTCATGCCCAGGCCCCGCAGCCGCCTCTCCTACCGGGTCGGGATTGGGACCGAGCGCGATCCCGGCCGCGATTACGGCGCCCGGGTCGACGCCCGCCCGCCGCGGGTTCACAACGGGCCGGTTGGGCTGCGCTCATGGGATCGTGAGCGGGCGTTCTACGGCTACACCCTCTACTCGAACGCGTTCGGCAACGCCGCGTACCTTATCGACATGAACGGGCGGGTGGTGCACGAATGGCCGGTCGTTCACAGCCAGTGGGCCGAACTCGACGATGACGGCACGCTTTTCTGGGATAACTACTTCGGCGGGATCTTCGAGTCCGATGTCGACGGAAACGTGAACTGGGGCTGGCACGGCCGTACCCACCATGACTTCCATCGCTACCCTGACGGCTCTATCCTCACCCTCTACCAGAAGGACCGCTGGCGCCCGGACGTCTTTGCCGCCGGTCCCATCCAGGA
This sequence comes from Chloroflexota bacterium, assembly GCA_965217845.1. GTDB lineage: Bacteria > Chloroflexota > UBA11872 > UBA11872 > VXNJ01 > VXNJ01. Next base: position 244,371 of record OZ244573.1, on the reverse strand, counting down.
CGACCTTCTCATCAAGCTCGACCGAGATACCCGCGTGCACTGGGAATGGTGGCTCTCCGACCACGTTGACCAGCTCTGCCGGTTGGGCGGGCTGGAGCTGCCGCAGGCCCATGCCGACTGGGCCCACACCAACACCATCACCGTTCTGCCCGACACGCCGGTCGGCCGTGCCGACGAACGCTTTCGGGCCGGGAATTTCCTGCTCTCGCACCGTCAGCTGGACCTGATATCGGTGGTCGACCAGGACAGCCTCGAAATCGTCTGGGCCTGGGGCCGGGGGGTGCTCGACGGCCAGCACCAGTCGCAAATGACCCCCGAAGGGAACATCCTGCTGTTCGACAACGGTACCCGCCGCGGCTGGTCCTGCGTACGCGAATTCGACCCGCGCGATCCCGACCGCATGATCTGGGAATACTCCAACGGACCCGAATTTTTCTCCCCCTTTCGCGCCGGCCAGCAGCGCTTGCCCAACGGCAACACCCTGATCTGCGAGGCCGACTGCGGCCACATCTTCGAGGTCACCCGCGCCGGCGAAATCGTCTGGGACTTCTACAGCCCGTTCTTCGGCGGCCAGTACATAAACGTCTACCGCGCCACGCGCTATCCGCCCGAGCACGTCGAGCCCTGGCTGGAGCCGGAAATCGTGGCCTATTCGCGCCACGGCAAGCGCTGACCGAGAGTCCCGCCGCCGCAGCCGGCCCCGGGTCGGTAAAACGGCGCTCTTGGCCGCTCACGATCCTGCGGGCGGTGCCGGCGTTTTTCGAGCGCGGCTGCTACACCCACGCGGCCGCGATCGCGTTCCATTCCAGCTTTGCGATCTTTCCGATTCTGCTGGCGGCGGCGGGGTTGATGGCAACTCTCGACCAAAGCGGCGATTTCTATCGCCGCCTCCTGACCCTGGCCGAGACCAACCTGGCGCTCGATCTTTCGATCCTGCCGCGGGAGACGATCTTTGCCGGGTCGGGCACGCCGGCGGCACTGGCCCTGGCTGGGGCGGCGTTGTTGTGGTCGCTGCTGCAGATCGTCTCGGCGGCGCGGCGCGGTCTGGAGGCGGCCTGGCGCCTCCCGGACCGCTCGCTGCTGGCCGATGCCGGGGTGGAGCTGGGCGGGACGCTGGCGGTGCTCGTCGTAGCGGTTTTGGCCGGGTTTCTGCTGTCGTTGCTGGAGCTGCCGCGACTGGCGCTGATCGGACTGGTGGATCTGGAATGGCCGCTACAGGTCTTTGACACTTGGGTTTACCGCGGCCTGGTGGAGGTCCTGTCGGTGGCGATGGCATTCGTGGCCAGCTGGGCCCTCTACCAGATCCTGGCCGGCCGCGGCTCAAACTCGCGCACGGCGATTCCGGGCGCGGTCTTCGTGGCCGCCACAATTCCGTTGCTAAAGATCGGATTCTGGGCCTATTTCGAGCTGTTCGAACAATTCGAACTCATCTACGGGTCGATCGCCTCTTTCGTGGCGGTACTGCTCTGGATATTTCTGGCCGCACACGTATTCCTGCTGGGGGGCGTGATTTGCGAACTGGCCTGCCCGCCGGCAGCGGAGGACGGACCCGTCGGGAAATCGGACAATCCATAGAATCAAGCTCGTTTTTCAATTGTTCAATCGGGCCAATCTGGTCTCAGGGCGGATAGAAATATGATCCAGACCAGCTCGCGGGTCCTGGCTGCGGCCGATCCCCAGACAGCGCTCTACAACTTCGTCGGTGGGGAATGGGTCGCGGCCTTGTCACCGGACAGGATCTTGGTCGAAAACCCGGCCACCGGTACCCCGATCGCGGCCGTGCCCGATTCCAACCGCGACGACGTCGACACCTGCGTGGCCGCCGCCCTGGATGCGTTCTCGCGCTGGCGCCGGGTGCCGCCGGTGGACCGCGCCCAGCATCTATTCCGCTTCAAGCACCTTCTGGAGGAGGAATTTGAGGAGCTCGCCCGCATCGTGACCCTCGAGCACGGCAAGACCCTGTCCGAAGCGCGCGGCGAGGTGCGGCGCGCGATCGAGAACGTCGACGTGGCGGTCGGGGTGCCGACCATGATGCAGGGCCGCAACTTGGAAGACGTGGCGCGTGGGATCGATGAATACGCGGTTCGCCAGCCGCTGGGAGTATTCGCGGCGATCGCGCCGTTCAACTTCCCGGCGATGGTGCCTTTCTGGTTCGTCCCCTATGCCATCGCCACCGGCAACGCCTTCATAATCAAGCCCTCCGAGCAAACTCCGCTTTCGCAGGTCTTCTTCGCCGAGCTGGCCGATCGCGCCGGTCTGCCGGGCGGGGTCTTGAGCATCCTGCACGGCGGGCGCCAGACCGGTGAGGCCCTGCTCGAACACCCCGACATCAGGGGAATCTCCTTCGTTGGTTCCACTCCCGTGGCGCGTTCGGTCTACCAGTCAGGCACCGCCAACGGCAAGCGCGTGCAGGCCCAGGGCGGGGCCAAAAACTACCTTGTACTCATGCCCGACGCCGAGATGGAGCCGTCGCTGGACAACATCCTCGAGTCGGCCTATGGCTGCGCCGGACAGCGCTGCCTGGCCGGTTCGGTTGTGGTGGCGGTCGGCGACGCCTACGAAGTTGCGCGGCAGCGCCTGGCCGAAAAGGCCGAAAAGCTGGTGGTGGGCGACGGGTTCGATCCCGCGACCGGCATGGGGCCGGTTATTTCGGCCAAGAGCCGCGCCCGCATCATCGATTACATCGACGCCGGGGTTTCGGAAGGCGCCGAACTGCTGGTCGACGGCCGCGGCCAGGCGGTGGCCGGCCGCGATGGCGGGCACTTCCTGGGGCCGACCCTGTTTGCGGCAGTGGACCCGGAGATGAGCATCTCCAACGACGAGATCTTCGGGCCGGTTCTCTGCCTGATGCCGGCCCAGGACCTTGACGAGGCGATCGATGTGATCGACCGGATCCCCTTCGGCAACATGGCCTGCATCTTCACCGCCTCGGGGAAGGCGGCGCGCCAGTTCTCCTCCGAGGTGCGCGCCGGCAACATAGGGGTCAACATCGGCGTTGCCGCGCCGATGGCGTTCTTCCATTTCGGCGGCATGAAGGACTCGTTCTTCGGCGATCTGCACGCCCAGGCCGAGGACTCGATCCGGTTCTTTACCGAGGACAAGATCGTGGTCTCGCGCTGGTTCTAGAGCGCCCGTCGGGCCAGGTCCGGCCCGGCGCAATGTTTTTCAGGAAAGGGCTTCGGCTGTGAAGCTGCGCGAAAACGTCTACCTGGTCGGTGGCGGCTACATGGGGCTGGGAGTTTCCTACGTCGGCGACTGCCACATCTACTTGGTCCACGACGGGCAGGTCGGGGCGCTGATCGACGCCGGCTACGGATTCGAACCCGAGCAGATAGTGGGCAACATCCGCGCCGACGGGATCGATCCGGAGTCGATCGAGTCGCTGATCCTCACCCACTGCCACGGCGACCACTCGGGTGGGGCCGCCTGGCTCAAGGAACATCTGGGGTTGCGCGCGATCGTGCCCGCCGGAACCAGGACCTGGCTGGAGGAGGGCGATGAGGACGCCATCAATCTCACCCGGGCGCGCGCCGCCGGGCGCTATCCGCCCGATTACCGTTTCCAGACGTTTGCGGTCGAGCGGGAAGTTGGGGCCGGTGACCGGATCTGGGTCGGGGCGCTGGAGCTGGAGGTGTTCGCCACCCCGGGGCATGCCAACCCGCATAACGCCTACCTGCTGCGCGATAGGCAAGAGACCTTCCTCTTCTCCGGCGATCTGGTGTTCGCCAATGGCGAGGTGGTGCTCAATTTCGCCCCCGAGACCTCGCCCTGGCAACTCGGGCAAAGCCTTGGTCAATTCCGGGGATTCGGTTTAACCGGGCTTTTTCCGGGGCACCACGGGATCTCGCTCAAGTACGGCCAGCAGCACATCGACGCTGCCCTGGCCAAGTTCGACGCTTTGACCGTGCCGCGCAACATGATGAGCTAACGCCCATCGCGGCCGCCCCAATTCCGATCCGGTTGCCTGCTGACCGGAAGGCAGTACTCCCCCCATAGCTCAGGGGAAAGAGCAGTGGTTTCCTAAACCATGCGCGCAGGTTCGAGTCCTGCTGGGGGGACCGAGGGGGACAAAATCCGATTCAGTGGACCCTTCGTTGATTGCGCCATCTGCCGACCAGGCAGCCGAGTTCATTGGCGTCGGCCTAGTTGACGCCCCATCAAAGCTCTGCAGGATGTCTTCGACGTTCCCTGATTTCTGTATCAAGCGACTCCTTACGCGGCGATCCAGAGTGGCCCGCCCACCCTCATTCGCCATTTCCTGGTGTTGCCGCCCGGACTCCGGCTGGGCGCCCGCGCGAAGGTGGTCAGGGAGGAGCGGCGACGCCGTCATCAACCGGGAATTTGAGACGCCCTAACGCGACGGCAGCTGGTGCGGCGACGCCGCTTTCCGAGCGGATCGCATTGGTCCATCGGCAGACGTTGAGCCTACCGTTGCCGCACCCCGCAACCGTGCCCAATCGAGGCCTCTTTGGCCCGCGCGTTCATGCGAAGGCGTGCTCCTGACTGCGCCGTCTTCGTGGATAGCAGCCGCTGCGAAACGTATGATCGGGCCAGCGCGATTCCGGCGAATACCGTTTCATAACGGAGCCACCCCGGGCGGAGGTGCACAATGACCAGCGACGGGCGTCTACCCGGACCTCAGATCTGGCTCCAGGGAGATCCCGAGGAACTGCGGGACATGTTGCCGCTAGGGATTGCCGGCCTGGTCACGAACAACCTGATCCTGCGCGACATGGCGCAGAAATATTCCGACCTGCGCTCGCTCCTTGATCGCTACCTGGAACTCGATCCGAACGCGCTGGTCGTGGAGGTGGACGGCAGCACCTATGAGGAGTTCCTTTATGCGGCCGAGGTGGCCAGTGAACTGTCGGACAAAGTGATCGTAAAGGTGGTCACCAAGCCGATTGGGATCCGCGCCCTCGCGACACTCAGATCACGCGGCGTGCGCACCATGGCTACGACCGTTTTTTCGCTGAACCAGGCAGTGATGATGGCTGCCGCGGGAGCGAACTGGATCGCGCCGTTTGTTGGGCCGACTCATGCCGGTGGTAACGACGCCTTCGCATTGGTCAAGCAAATCTCAGAGGCCTTTCGCGGCCGTCCGAGGCCCCCCGGCATCATAGGCGGCATCATCCGGGACCCGGCCCACGCCCAGCTTGCATATTCGGCCGGCGCCGATGCGATTGTGACGTTTCCCAACGTGTACTGGGACATGCTCAAACACCCGGGAACCGACGAGTGGAATTCAACCTTCCGGAAGGCGTGGGCGGTAATGGAAGACCGCGATCAACTGACCGGGTTCCTGCGCGCCGAGGTGCCCGTGGCCTAGACGACGCTTTGATCTCTAGATCAAATCGCCGCGACGTCAGCGCAATGAAGGCACCGAGGCCCCGGCAACTGCTGTAAATCCCGTTGCCGCAATCGATGTATGGGGTTTGTCGAACGAGTGGCTTACGATCGTGATCGCCGCCCGGGGACTGCACCGGTACCAGGTAGCCGCGGCCCGATCGTCCCAGCCTGACTTGATGCCCTGCCTTAACGTCATGGGCCTCGGTGAGCACCGCGCCACGTCACATGTGCACCGGGTTGGCGTAGTGGCGCGGATGTAGTACGTGGTTCGCATAACCTGCCAGCCTTCACAGTGGCGGCCGGCAGACGGACGGATGTGGTCGACGATCGAGGAATTCGGGTCTTGGGAGAACGTGACCGTGGAGGGTTCACCGCAAACTTCGCGCGCGCATTCTTTAAGCCGGAGTCAGACGGTAAATTCGCGATTGCCGTCGGAACCGGGTCTCAGGACCGGATCGGAACCGGCCACTACACGATCTCGGTTCGCATCGACGATCATGCCGACGACTATCAGGCCGATCCGACGGTCACCCTGAAACCCGGCGATTCCATCACTGCCAAGATCGATTCCGATGTATCACCGGACCACCCGGGGCTCAACTCGTGGCATTGGGGCCCGATCCTGGGCAGCGATGACGAGCAATATCGTCCGCGCCGGGGCATTGAATCACTCGATGATCGCGACCTAATTCGATTCGAGATTTCTCTCGGGGGCGAATATGAACTGGCGCTGCGCGATGCACCCTTAGGGGTCGGCTTCTGGTTCACCTGGGACGCCAACGGGAATCTGGTCGCTTGCGCGCCCAATGCCCCCGCGTCATCGATACGCGATTACTACCCGGCCGGGATCTACTACGCCGAGGTCGGAACTCCATACGAAAGCAACCGCAACGTTGGCGAATACACGGTAGCGCTGCAACCGGTCCAAATGCCTGACGATCAAAACAACTGAACGCCGGGGATCTACTCCAGCGGCAGGGTCGGCGTCGCGGATTCAGTCAGCGGCCGAATCGCCTGCAGGACATCGACGCCAGGATTGCGGCGCCGGGAACAGGCCCGACCTGGCTGATCGAAGGGCGGCTGCCCTTCGATCATGCCGGGGGCAGAGATTGCTCCGCGATCATGATGGATGCGCTCGGTTATTGGGGGCGAATCGTCGCCATTGCGTTCAAAACGCGAGCAATTGCCGGCGGAGCGGCGCCTGTGGGTAACCCATACTCCCGAGCTGCGCTATCTACGGCTTCTTGGCCAAGGCTTCGCCGAATGCGTAGCCGGCAAATGCGTCCGGCCGGAGGCGCCATCGCTGCAGGGCGGCCCGCCAGGCGTCGCCGGGGAGCTTATCGAGTAAACCGCGGCGGGCCGCCGCCGCCACCTCGTCGGAGAGGAACCATTCGCAAAGAAACCTGAACACGGAGTCGATCTCGGCCGGAGTGCTGGAAGTGTCAAATGACGCGGAGGGACGGATATCGCAAAATCCGGCGCCTTCCAGCACGCCCTTCAGGTCCCGTCCCATCTCCGGGTGGCCCCCGTTTGCCGAAAGAAGCGCGGCGAAGGCGGACCACACCGCGGCGGAGGTGTCTTGATCGGGTGCCAGAAACGACGAACCGGCGCTCAACTCGCGGCAGGCGATTATTCCGCCCGGTTTTAGCACCCGTCTAATCTCGGCCAGAACCGCGCCGGGATCGGGAACGTGCATGAGCAATGCGTGGCAGTGCGCCACGTCGAAGTAGTTGGACTCAAACCGCAGCTCGGTTGCATCTGCGACTTCGAACGTGGCATCGGCCAGCCGCGCCGCCCTGGCGGCGGCGCGGGCCAATTCGATCTGGGATGCTTCGGTGTCGACGCCAAAAAGTTCGCCGGGACATATCGCCTGCGCCAGTCCGATAGAGATTGATCCCGGTCCGCAGCCAAAATCCAGCAACCGCATGCCGGGCTCAAGGTGAGGCAGGAGATAGGCGGCGTTGCTGGCGGCGCTACGGCGGTCGAGGACCTGGCGCCATTGGTCGCCGTAGCCCATCGTGTACTCGTGTCCCGACGAGGCAGCATCGTTCATCGCGGCGCCCTTTTTTGCGGATACCACCAGATTTTGACGCCCGGGCAGCGATTGCCACGGTGGGCATCCTTGAGGCCGCCAATTGTGGTTCCCTTCAGGAGGCGGCAGAACTGACCCGATGGTGTAATTGATTCAATTGCGCTCAGAGAATTGGCAGCAATGCACCCGCCATCGAACCTGATTGACGTCGACGGGCTGTGGAAAGTCTTCGGCAAATCGCCCGAGCGCGCCTTCGAGCCTGAATTCGAGTCGCGGAGCCGGGCCGACCTGCAGCGCGAATTGGGAGTTGTGCTCGCGTTGCGCGATGTCTCATTTGCGGTACGACCGGGTGAAATATTCGTCATCATGGGGCTTTCCGGAAGTGGCAAGTCAACCCTGATCCGCTGCCTGATCCGACTCATCGAACCCGACCGCGGCCAAATTCGCATCGACGGCCACAACATGCGCGGACTGGATGCGCCCGATCTGCTCTCATTCCGGCGCAACGCGGTCGCGATGGTGTTCCAGCATTACGCGCTGCTACCGCATCGCCGCGTCATTGACAACGTGGCTTACGGTCTCGAAATCCAGGGCATGGGGCGCCAGGAACGCTATGCGCTCGCAGCGGAGGCGATTGCCACCGTCGGACTCGATGGCTGGGAGGACTATTTGCCGCGTCAGATGAGCGGCGGCATGCAGCAAAGGGTCGGTCTGGCCCGGGCATTGGCGGTAGATCCGCAGATCCTGTTGATGGACGAGCCCTTCAGTGGCCTGGATCCGTTAATCAGAAGGGAGATGCAGGATGAACTGCTCACCCTCCAGGCCAACATGCGCAAGACGATCGTTTTTATTACCCACGACCTCAACGAGGCCCTCAAACTGGGTGACCAGATCGCCATCATGCGCGACGGCGAGATCATCCAGCAGGGTTCGCCCGAGCAGATCGTGACCAGGCCGGCCGGGGACTACGTGCGCCAATTCATCCAGGATGTTTCGCGGGCCAAGGTCATCCCGGCGCGGGCAATCATGCGTTTGCCGAAGGCGATCGTGGACGAGCGCCAGGCACCGCCGGATGCGCTGCGCGCGATGGGCCCCCGCCCCCGCGACCTCACCTATCTGGTGGGGCCAAATTCGCAGTTTCGGGGCGCGCTGACCCGCAGCCAGGTCAGCGATTGGGCGGGGCAAGGGAAATCGACTCTTCAGGAGGCGCCAACGTTCCAAGTTGCAACCACCGGACCCGAGGCCCCCATCGAAGAGATCATCACCCTGGCGGCCCGCTCCGAGCACCCGATTGCGGTTGTCGGCAGTGATGGCCGACTGCTGGGAGAGATTCACCGACTTGCGTTATTGGCCGCCCTGGCGACCGCACCCCCTTAGGGCAAAGGGCTTCATGATCAAGGAACAAATCGACAAGCGCTCGGCTACCCTCGGGGCGATGCGTGCCCATTTCAATCTCTTATCGCGGCCGCAGCGTCGGCTGGCGGGAGCGGCCCTGGCGCTGGTGGTGCTGTTGCTGTGCCTGCTGGTTTGGGGTCCGCAAATGGAGTTTCCGACCGCGCTCTCCTCGGAACCGTCGAGCGACGGGTCGGTGGAGCTGGAGATAAGCGTGCGCGACGCGACCAGTTCGGCCATCGACGATGCCTTCGATTGGGTCACGCGCGAAGGCGGCTGGCTATTTGACGGCATCAGCGACGCCGTCAACTACGCCTTGATCAACATCGAGCGGGTCCTCAAATGGACCCCCTGGCCGGCGGTCGTGGTCGGGCTGGGATTAGTTGCCTACGCGGTGGGGCGCTGGAGCCTGCTGGCATTTACCTCGCTGGCGCTGCTGTTTATCGGAATTATGGGCCTTTGGGAAAACACCATGGACACGGTGGCGCTGATGGCGGTCGCAGTCGCCGTGGCGGTGGCAATCGGGCTGCCGCTGGGAGTGCTGGCAGCGCGCAGCCAGGTGGCCGACGGAATTCTGCGACCGATCCTGGACGGAATGCAGACGATGCCCAGCTTTGTCTACCTGCTGCCCGGAATATTGTTTTTCGGGCTGGGGAAGCCGGCCGGGATCTTTGCCACGATCATCTACGCAGTGCCGCCGGTAATACGCCTGACCAACCTCGGGATCCGGCAGGTTTCGCCCGAGACCGTTGAGGCGGCCCGAGCCTTCGGCTCTTCCCCCCTTCAAATCCTGGCCAAGGTTCAGATCCCGATCGCGCTGCCGACAATAATGGCCGGCATAAACCAGACCACGATGATGGCCTTGGCGATGGTCACCATTGCCAGCCTGGTCGCCGCTGGCGGACTGGGCGACAACGTAAATCGGGCGTTGCAGAAGAACCAACCCGGCAACGGCCTGCTGGCCGGCCTGGCGATAGTATTCCTGGCCATCATCATCGACCGCCTTACCCAGGCCGTGGTCGCCTCCCGACAAGGTCCGCGCAGCGTCGGCTGACGTCGCCGTCAACAACCTCCGAATGCCGGCAGGAATCAGTCCGATGCGGCAATGGGCACATTTACAGTGGGTGGATTGAGGCCGGGCACCTACGATTAGTTGCATTGCAAAATGCGGCCGCAATTGCACCACAAGCCGACGAAAGTGTGGATATATTGAGAAAAATTCGAGTCATTACACTGGCGTTTCTAACGCTGGCGGTCCTAGTCCTTGGCGGATGCAACCCGCTGGACGAGTTCGCCGAATCCGAACCCGAAAAACCCACGATCATCTTTAGCGACCTGAACTGGACTAGCGCCCAGTTCCAGAACCGCGTGGCCCAATACATAGTGGAAAAGGGTTACGGATACCCGACCGATGTCGTCTTCGGGGGAACTATACCGCTGTTTCAGGGGCTGCGCCGCGGCGACAGCAACGTGACCATGGAAATCTGGCTGCCAAACCAGGAAGAACCCTGGATGGAAGCCCAGGCCGCCGGCGAAGTGGTCTCGATCGGCCACAGCCTCGGCGAAGACTGGCAGTCGGCATTCGTGATTCCGGCTTACCTGCAGGAGCAGTATCCTGAACTCGACAGCGTCGAGGACCTGAAAGACGAGGAAATAAAGGCGATCTTGGCAACTGCTGCAACCGGCGGCAAAGCCCGCCTGGTTTCCTGCGTAATCGGGTGGGCCTGCGAAGAAGTAAACGCCGCCCAGATCGAGGGCTACGGCCTTACCGAGCACGTTCACGTGTTCAGCCCCGCTGACGGGGCGGCCGGCAACGCCGATCTCTACGGTGCCTATGAACGGGGCGAACCCTGGCTCGGCTACCAGTGGGGGACCAATGACCCGGCGGTGGAGCTTGACCTGGTCACGCTCGAGGAACCTGCCTACAGCGACGCGTGCTGGTTTACCAACAAGGCCTGCGCCTATGGGCCGACATCGATTCTGATCGCGGTTCACCCCGACCTGTTGCTTCATGCCCCGGACGTAATTGAGGTGCTGCGATCGTGGGACATTACTATCGAGCGCTACGACGCGGTCGGTAAGTGGCGTCGCCAGAACGACGGCGCCACCATCGATGACACCGCCCTCTGGTGGCTCAAAACCAACGTCGACGTTTGGTCTACCTGGGTAACCGGTGAGGCGGCCGAATCAATCAATGCGGCGCTCGACGCTGGCGAGGTCCCGGACGGCTGGCCAACCGAGTGAACAAGTGGGCTAGTCAGCTCACATCCGGAATTGCCCTCCCTGCTGCGTGCAGGGAGGGCATCGGCATTTTTTGGGGGTTGCCTGATCCCCGCCGCTAGGGCCCGGCAACCCCGGCCGACTAGGTTTGTTGCTCCGATTCGGCCGCGGCCCCGTGGCCCCTGACCATGGAAGTGGCCAGCGCAATCATCGAGGCCACGTCGGTCATGTTGGCAGGAACGACGAAGGTGTTGCCGTGCTGCGCCAGCTTGCCGAACTCGGACACGTATTGTTCCGCGATCCGCAGCCGCAGCGCGTCCTGGCCGCCACTGCCTGAGACCGCAGCGGCGATCGCACGCAGGCCGTCGGCGGTGGCGTTGGCGATTGCCAGGATCGCCTGCGCTTCTCCCTCGGCCTCGTTGATCTGCAGTTGCCGGGTGGCTTCGGATTCGAGCACCACCCGCTGTTTGGCCCCCTCGGCGGCGTTGATCACGGCGTCGCGCTCGCCTTCGGAAGTTAGCACCGTGGCCCGCTTCTCGCGTTCGGCGCGCATCTGTTTTTCCATGGCCCCGAGCACGTCGCTAGGCGGATTGATGTTGCGGATTTCATAGCGCAGGACCTTCACCCCCCAGGCGTCGGAGGCCTTGTCCAGCTCGGCCACGACCAAGCCGTTAATGGCGGCGCGCTCCTCGAAAGTGCGGTCCAGATCGAGCTTGCCGACCTCGCTACGCAGGGTGGTCTGAGCCAGCTGCGAGATTGCAAAGCGGAAATTGGTTATCCCGTAAGAGGCCAGCCGGGCGTCGAGTACCTGCATGTAGATCACACCGTCGACGCCCACCTGGACGTTGTCGCGGGTGATGCAGATCTGCTCGGGAATGTCGACCGCCTCTTCTTTGAGCGAATGCTTGTAGGCGACCCTTTGCATAAACGGCACCAGAACGTAAAAGCCGGCCTGGTAGGTGGTGCGATAGCGCCCCAGCATCTCGATCACGTAAGCCGATTGCTGAGGGACGATGATGGCGGTCTTGGCGATGACCACGATCACCACGAACGCCAGCAGGACAAATACTGCAATTAACCCAATTTCCATGAATTCAGCTCCTTAAGAAATTCATTTGTCTTCCGCACGCAGGTGCAGGGTCAGGCCGTCGACCTGCTCGACCTGCGCCCGCTGCCCATCCGTCAGAGTGGTGCTGCCGACGTTGCGGGCTTCCCACCTGGCGCCGTGTAACTCCACGCGGCCAAAGCACGAAGGCGCAATCTCTTCGACTACCAAGGCGTGCTCACCGACGATGCTCTCGAATCCGTCGCTGCGATTAATGCGCGTATGTGCATGTCGACGCAGCCCCACCAGCAACAGCACCGCCAGGACCGCGAAGATCACCCAGTGCGCCCATTCCGGGACGCCGGTAACGACCGCCACCAGAATCCCGACCAGTATGGCGGCGATGCCGATGAACAGCATGTAGAGGGCCCCGCCGGCCAGTAGCTCCGCGATCAGCAGCAAGCCGCCGAGCGCGATCCAACCCCACCATGGCACGGTTCTAGCTGCTGCGCCTTTCGGATGCTTTTTTAAAGCCGCTCGCGCCGATTCAACCGCACCAGCGGCGCAGGCGATTGCGGGCGCGCGTCCCATTCGATTCTGGCAGGATTACGATCCTCCAGCGGGACGCCGTCTTCCCCGCAATCGCCTGCGCCGCTGGTGCCGGTTAGTGGGTCAGGATCTGGTCCAGAAACAGCTTGGTGCGGCGATGATTGGGATTGTTGAAAAACTGCTCCGCGGTCCCGATCTCGACGATTTCACCCTCGTCCATGAAGATCACCCGGTCGGCGACGTTACGCGCAAATCCCATCTCGTGGGTTACGCAGATCATCGTCATCCCCGATTCGGCCAGTTCGCCCATCGCCCTGAGCACCTCGTTGATCATCTCCGGGTCCAGAGCCGAAGTTGGTTCGTCGAACATCATCACCTTCGGGTTCATCGCCAGCGCGCGCGCGATCGCAACCCGTTGCTGCTGGCCCCCGGACAGTTGGCCGGGAAATTTGTCGGCCTGTTCCGGGATGCCGACCCGCTCCAACAGGTCACGGCCAAGCTCCTCGGCTTCCCGATGCGGCATGTGGCGGACCTTCTGCGGCGCCAGGGTGATGTTGCGCAGAACCGTCAGGTGCGGGAACAGGTTGAACTGCTGAAAAACCATGCCGGTCTCGGTGCGAATCTTGGTCAGGGTGCGCGCGTCATCGGTCAATTCGGTGCCGTCAACGATGACCCGCCCTTCATCATGGCGCTCGAGTTGGTTAATCGTTCGCAAGAGCGTCGACTTCCCCGAGCCCGATGGGCCGATGATTACCACCACCTCGCGTTCGCGAACCGAGACGCTAACGCCATTGAGGGCGGTAAAGTCCCCGAACCGTTTGACCACGCCCTCCAGGCGGACGATTTCTTCTCCGAGTTGATGTGGCATTGGTTCCTCCCGATTGACGGGTTAATGGGTGCTCTCGCCCAGGCGGGCCTCAGCGGCACTGCCGAGTCGCGAAAGCAGGTAGGAGACGATCCAGTAGATGAGCGCAACGATCAGATACACCTCGAAAAATGCGCCCTCGGCAATGTCGGCCTGCCCGGCCAGGACCTTTTTTGCCTTCTCGAGAGTATTGACCAGCGAAATCGCCGCCAGCAGGGCGGTGTCCTTCCAGAGGGCGATGAAGCGGCCGATGATGGCCGGGATAACTGCTTTGATCGCCTGCGGCAGGATGATGAAGGCGTATTTCTGGATCGGATTGAGACCGATCGCGTCAGCGGCTTCGAACTGCCCGCGCGGGATCGACTGCAGGCCCCCGCGGACGACCTCGGCAATGTAGGCGCCGCCGAAGAATGCGAATACGAACATCACCCTGAAAACCAGGTCAATGCTGCTAAACGCCAGTCCGATCGGGCCGAGTTCATCCTGCAGGAAGGTGGCAAACAGCAACCACACCAGCAGCGGCGCGGCGCGCACGGTTTCGATGTAGCCGACCGCCGAAATCCGTATTGCCCGAAACGGGGAGATCCGGCCCAGAGCCAGCAGCAACCCGATCACGAACGAGAAGAATCCGCCGACCGTAAACACCAGGATGTCAAGCAGGATGCTCTCCCAGTGATTGGTTGAAACCCCGATCTGTAGGACCACGACCAGCGGAATCAGCAGTACCCAGGCGGCCCCGAATCCCTGACGCACGATCGGACTCTCGCGATAGCGCGCAAGCCTTCGCCCCAGCACCGCTCCGCCGGCCAGTACCGCAAATACCGCCGCCACCAGCAACCAGGGACCGCCGAACGGTACCGCCATGCCGAGCGAGAACGCGTACAGCCAACTCGGCGCCCACCCACCGGATTGAACCAGCTGGCGATCGATCCCGGAAACGACCGTTGTCTGGCCGGCCGATTCGACCGACTCGCTAAACGCCATCTCCTCGATCCGGAACTCGACCCCGAGCCCGAAGGTGAGGATGATGACCGCCACAATGCCGATTGGGACCAGGTAAGGGCGCAGTCGCCTGACCCAGAGGCCGTAAGTTAGCGAGACCAGGGCGGCGCCCACGAAGATCGCGATCCAGAGTCGCACGGCCTCGTGGGCCGGGTAGCTGCCGACGAGGAAGAGCTTGCGGTTGATTGCCACCAGGCCCCAGTTGGCGTCGACAAGGACGAACTTGAACACCACGAACGCGAGCGCGCCCGCAATCGCCAGCGAGGCGATCGTGAGCAGCGAGTTGCCGCGCGAGTCAAACAGGTTCTCGCGTGACCAGCGCCAACCGCGCCCAATCGACGTCTGCAGGGGGATGTCGGCGGTCATCTGATCTGCACGTTGCGGTTGATCGTGTTCATGATGAACGAGATGATCAGGTTGGTGATGACGAAGACGACGAATATGAAGGCATACGTCTGCAGCAGGTTCCCGGAGTTGTTAACGATCCGGTTCGAGATCAGGACGATCTCACCGAAGGCGATCGCGTGGGCGAGGGTCGAGTCCTTGTTGGCGTTCTGGAATTCGTTGTTCAGGGCCGGGATCATGATGCGCAACGCCTGCGGAAGGACTATCAGCGCGAAGCGCTGATAGGCGGTCAGGCCCAGCGAAGCCGAGGCCTCGGTCTGGCCGTGCGGCACCGCCTGAATCGAGCCGCGTACGATTTCGGCGATGAAGGCGCTGAAATACAGGGTGAGTGAAATCAGGGCGCTGATGTAACCCAGGCCCAGCACATTGCCGCCGGTATAGCCGAAGAAGCCCGAGTCGGAAACGGTCACGCTGGGGAGATCGGGACGCACCGGCATCAGCAGCGCCAGATACGCGACCAGTGTTATGCCGACAAATATTGCCAATCCCCAGGTGTTGGGCCGCAGGACCTGGCCGGTCTCATCCTCACGGCGGTCGCGCCGCCGGCGCACCTCCCAGCCGATCGCCGCCGCCACGACCACTGCCAGCAGCCAGATCCACCAGAACTGGTTCTCGGCCTGCAGCCAGGGGCTGGCGATGCCCCGATTGGAAACGTAGAGTAAACGGCCCAAGCCCAGCTCTTCTTCGATCCGCGGCAGGGATCGGAACGCGGCGAAGGCGAAGAAGAACATGATCAGCAGCAGCGGCAGGTTGCGGAACAGCTCGACGTAGATCAGCCCCATGCGGCTGACGATCGGGTTGCCCGAGAGCCGCGCCACCCCTACCAGGAGCCCCAGGATCGAGGACAGGGCGATCGCAAACAGCACCACCGAGATCGTGTTGCCGGCACCCTTGAGCATTCCCAGCCAGCGTGGATCGCTGGCTTCGACGTTTAGAAACAGCAGGATCGAACTGCGGTCCGGACTGCCGTAGGGCCCGAACAGGAATTCGAAGTCGAAGAAATTGGTGGCGATCGAATAGGCGAAATAAAGCGCCACTGCGGCGGCCGTGACCCCAACCGTCAGATTGACGACGAGGTAACGCGAGCGCTGCCTGAACCAGTAGTCGCCGAGGGACTGCTTCAAATTGGTCGCCGGATGCCTAACGCAAATGGACGGATGGGTAAAGCCCACCCGTCCATTTTTTCAGAACGCGAGTTAAGAAATTACCGCATTGGCGGCGCGTAGATCAGGCCACCGTCCAGGTAGGATGCGTTCAGCGATCCGGCGCGGGTGAGCCCGACCCGTTCGAGGGTGCGCGCGTAGGCCTCGCCGTAGTTGCCGATCTGCAAGATGACCGACTGCATGAAGGTGATCGGGATCTTGCCGTGGCTGATTCCCAGGTTGGAAGCGGCACCGCCGTCAAAACCGACGCCCAAGAGGCGAGCGACGGTGTTGTTGGGCGGGCTGGCGGCCATCTGGCCGACGTTCTGCGAGGTGACGCCCTGCTCTTCGGCGATGATCATGCCGTTGACGACCCAGCGGACCACGTCTTCCCATTCGGAGTCGTAGTCACGCACGCTGGGACCGAGCGGTTCCTTGGATAGTGTCTCCGGCAACACCACCGCGTTGACGCCGTCGGCGGTCAGGGTGAACTGGTGCCCACCGAGCTGGGACTTGTCAGAGGACCAGGCGTCGCACTGGTCGCTGATGAAGGACGCCCGCAGTTCGGGGTTGGCCTGGAAGGTCAGTTCCTCGTAGTTGAGGCCCTGCTCGGCGAAGTAGTCCGAGACCGCACCCTGGGTGCTGGTTCCGTCCAGGATGCAGATTGTGGCCCCGTCAAGCTCGTTGACCGAGGACAGGCCTGCATCGGCCTTGACCATGATGCCGGCGCCGTCATAGAAGGTGGTTGGCGCATACGCGACTTCGAGGTCCGCGTCACGGCTGGCGGTCCAGGTCGTGGTGCGAATGAGAACGTCGATTTCCTTGGCTGCCAGCAGTTCGAAGCGGTTGGCCGACGTGGCTTCCTTGAATTCGACCTGGTTGGCGTTTCCAAAGATGGCGGCGGCGAGAGCGCGACAGTATTCGACGTCATTGCCCACGGCGGTCCCGTCAGGGTTTAAAACCCCGAAACCGGGCGTATCCGCCTTGATCCCACAGACCAAGTTGCCGCGGTCGATGATCTCGTCGAGAGTGCCCCCGCGAGCCTCCGCCGCATCCCCGCCGAATTCGAGATCACATGCCACCACGATGGCCATTACCAGGACCATCATGATGCCGGCCAGGATTCTTGTTCGAATTCCCATTTATCGCCCTTTCCTTAAAGATTCATGCTGGCTTATGGCCGCGGATACCGGATCACCGGGAATCGGCTAGCGGTCAAATATCGCGCCACAGTTCCAACCATTAATAGCACACCGCTAAAGGAATCGGGTCAATTGAAACGGCACCTACCTGGCGACCCCGGCACTCGTATTTGCTTGCGCCGGCCGGCCGCCAATCCCGATTGCGACTACACCGGTGCGCTGGGGGCGGCGCCGCGGCAACGCAATATCGTGATCGAGTTGGCAACAATGGCTAGCAAGCGGGCGATTCGAACGTTCGTCGCCCGCAAAATACCCGGATACTGTCTTGCGCTACCCGTCCGGCCTGTTGCGCGGTGCGGCGGCCTCGATCAGTCTCGCCATGAGCGCTTCCCACTCCTCGACCGACGGCACATTGCGGACGTCCAAACCGGCATCGTGCAGCATCTCCGTGCCGACGCCGATTGCCTGACACAAAAATGTCAATGCCGGGGTGTCGATTTGGGGATCGAATGATCCATTCGCCTTCCCGGCTTCGACGATGTCCGGGAATTACCCGGCCTCTTCGTTGAGGAAGGCCTGCAGGCTTTCGCGAATATCGCTATTGTTGCGGGCACTGCCGAAGGCGTGAATCATGACATGGCGCCACTCCGCCGGTCTCATCAGGTACGCCGCCAGCATTGCCACCATGTCGGCGGGCTGCGCCTCTTCAACCCCAGCTTCCTCAAGGATCTGGCTTGGAAGGAACGCCCGGAGGATGTAATCGAGGGCAGCGGTGAGAACTTCGCTCTTGGTTTGCCACCGGGCGTAAACAGCGCCCGGAGTTAGCCTGGCGCGGCGGGCGATAGAACTGACGCGGGCCGCGTCGTACCCACGTTCGGTGAATTCAGTTGCCCCAGCTTCCAGGAGCAACGCGGTCGTTTTGTCTGTACCGCTACGGCGCCGCGGCGAATCGCTTCCCTCGTATGGATATCGTCCACGCGCTGGCGTATGTCTATCTACGGTCGGCGCGATCAATCGGCAACGCATTATCTGCCTACTATGGAAAGCACTCAATATGTAGTAGGTACCCATATATCCACTGGATTTGTTGCGTTCGAAGACTGCCACATTTCCAAACACCGAGCCGGCCATTGTGGCTTGAAGTTTGAGTTGGGGCTGCCTTGCTGACGCCCCCAGATCGCCGCTTGATTTGTCCCCCACCCGGAATCTGCCAGCGGAACAGCTAGCGCAGGGACCCCAGCCCTTCAGTGCGGTGCCGCGGTAGCCAGCCGATTCTGCGGTTGCTGAACCTGGCCAATCAACCTGAAAATATGCTGGTCCTGCTCGCCAGCTGCCTCGGTCGATCTTCCCAAATGTCTACGCAACCCAATATCGTGATGATCGTGACCGATCAGCAGCGTTACGACGCGATCGCGGCATTGGGTTTTGATGGACCAGTTACACCCAACCTCGACCGCCTCGTGCGCGAAGGCATCTCGTTCGATAACTGCTTCGTGAACGCCCCGGCCTGCGGGCCGGCCCGCTGCAGCATGTTTTCCGGCTACTGGCCGCACACGTCGGGAATGCTCAAGAACGGCGACCCCTGGCAACAGACCTGGGTGCCGAATCTGGGTCGGGTCGGCTACCACACCGCCAATGTCGGCAAGATGCACTTTACGCCCTTTGACGCCCAGGGTGGTTTCGATTACCGTTTCAACGTCGAGAACAAGCAGCGGTTTCGGCAGTGGCGCGCCTACCAGGACGAGTGGGACAAGGAGCTGGCGCGGCGCGGAATGGCCAAATATCAGCGTGAGGACCTGGAAAAGCGCCAGGACTATTGGATTTCGTTGGGGGCATTTGCCTGGGAGAAGGACCCGGACATGCATCCCGACAATTTTCTGGGCCATGCCGCCGTCGACTGGATCGATAACTACTCCCGGCCGGACCCCTTCTTTCTTTGCATCGGCTTTCCGGGACCGCATCCCCCCTACGATCCGACCCCGGAATGGCTGGACCGATACGCCGACACCGAATTCGAGCTCACTCCGCTGCAGATCAAGGAGTACATCCAACACCCGCGGACGTTGATAGAGATGGCCGAGCACAACACCCAGATCGCCCACGATTCGATCCAGTTCGTCACCTTTCCCAACGAGGCCCACCGCCAGCGGCAGCGCCGCTTCTACATGGCCAATGTGTCGATGATCGATGCCTGGATCGGGCGCATCCGCGATTCGCTGGAACGCCGCGGCCTGTTGGAAGACACCGTGATCGTATTCACCTCCGACCACGGCGACGCCTTGACCGATCACTTCTGCTCCCAGAAATGGACCATGTACGACCAGGTCGTGCGGGTACCGGCGATCGTCTGGGCGCCGCAGCGTTATGGCGCCGCACGCCGGATCGGCGCGCAGGTGCAATGGTTTGACCTGGGGGCCACGGTTCTCGATATCGCCCAAGCTGAACCTCTGCCCGGATCCGAGGCAGAATCGCTGCTGCCGGCGCTCGAGGGACAAGAGTTTTTGGGGCGCGAGTACGTTTTTTCAGAGCACGGCCGCGAGGACGTGGTGGGGCTGTACTGCGAGCACATGACGATGATCCGCTCCGAAAACTACAAGCTGGTGCACTTCCTGGGCGATGAAGGCGGCCAGTTGTTTGATCTGCGCAACGACCCCCAGGAGTTGACCAATCTCTGGGATGATCCCGAGTTCGGCCAAGAGCGCCGCGAGCTGCTCGGCGCGATCGGCGAATGGCTGATCGGCTCCAGCTACCAGTCCAGTCCCCGTGCCGATGCCTGGCGCTAGCGCGGCAACCAAATGGGGCCGCGATTGCGATCCCGCAGCGGTCCGTCCACCACCTTAGGCAGGTGCCTCGTGCCAGAGAAACCCAACATCGTCCTGATCATCACCGACCAGCAGCGCTACGATACGATCGCCGCGCTGGGTTTTCCGCAGGTTCACACCCCGAACCTTGACCGACTGGTCGGCGAGGGGGTCTCTTTTGACCACTGTTACGTCAACGCCCCCTCCTGCGGGCCGGCCCGCTGCAGCTTCTTCAGCGGCCTCTACCCGCACTCTTCCGGGATGCTGCGCAACGAGCAGCCCTGGTCGCAGACCTGGGTGCCGAACCTGGCCCAGGGCGGTTATTTCACCGCCAGCATCGGCAAGATGCACTTTACGCCCTTTGACGTTGAGGGCCAGTTCGACTACCGCTTCAACGTCGAGAACAAGCAGCGCGGCCATCCCTACCCGACCCCGGAAAGCTACCGCGACGAGTGGGACAAGGCCCTTGCCGCCCGCGGCATGGACAAATACCATCCCGGCGACCTGGCCGCGCGCGGCGATTTCGATGGGGCCCTGGGGGCATTCGTCTGGGACAAGGACCCGGACATGCACCCCGACAATTTCCTCGGCCGCGAGGCGGTGGAATGGATCGAGGGCTACGACCAGGATTCGCCGCTGTTTTTGGAGATCGGATTCCCCGGGCCACACCCGCCCTACGATCCGACCCCGGACTGGATCGACCACTACGCCGGGACGCAATTCCCGCTGCTGCCGCTAGAAGAGTCCGAGCGCGCCTCACAACCGCCGGTTTACCGGGACATGGCCCATTTCCAGCACCTGATCCGCCCGGGCGATTCG
Organism: Chloroflexota bacterium; assembly: GCA_965217845.1. GTDB lineage: Bacteria > Chloroflexota > UBA11872 > UBA11872 > VXNJ01 > VXNJ01. The sequence continues at coordinate 223,608 of OZ244573.1, read as the reverse complement.
ACCAAATTGCTGCCAAATCCAACCCCGCAACAGCGCCAGCGCCAGCGCCTGTTTTACATGGCCAACGTGTCGATGATCGATTCGTGGATAGGCGAAATCCGCGCCGCCCTGGGTCGCCGCGGGCTGCTGGAGAACACGGTGATCATATTTACCTCGGATCACGGTGACACCCTCACCGACCACTTCAGTACCCAGAAATGGACCATGTACGACCAGGTCGTGCGGGTTCCGGCGATCGTCTGGGCGCCGCCGCGCTTCCCCGGTGGTCGCCGCGTCGCCGCGCAGGTCGAATGGTTCGATCTGGCGGCAACGATCCTGGACATTGCCGAGGCCGAGTTCCCGGAACCATTTCAGGCCCAGTCGCTGCTGCGGGCACTGGAGGGTGAACCCTTCGCCGGACGCGAGTGCGTTTTCTCGGAAATGGGACGCTGGGACCTGGTCGGGCTGACCACCGATTACATAACGATGGTCAGATCGCACGATTTCAAACTGGTGCACTTTATCGATCAACCGCACGGCCAGCTCTTTGACCTTCGCAACGATCCCGACGAACTGATAAACCTCTGGCACGATCCGGCCCATGAGCCTGACCGCAGCCGACTGATCGAAGTTATGACCGAATGGTTGATCCGCTCGAACTGCCAGTCCGCCAACTGGGGCGCGGACCGGCGCTAGGGTCGAGTTAGCCGGATTCGCCCAGGATTTCCCGGGGGATCGCCGCCAGCCCCGAAACCTTGACGCCATAGCCGCCGGCCTGGCCCAAGCGCAGGTCGATGCTGGATCCGGCGATTACCCGCGCCCGGGTTGGATCTACCCGCATCCGCCGGACCAGCTGGCGCTCCATTGCGATGCCGGCCTTGGCAAGCGCGTCTTGCAGCGGCTCGGCCACGCCCACGGTCACCAGTTCATGGGCGGACTCTATCCAGATCCCTTCTTGCGGCGGCTCTCTGATCAGATCAACCCTCAGATCAACGCTGGCGGGGGTATTTACTCCGGAATGCGCCTCGCCATAACCCATCGCGGCGTGCACATCGCCCAGCGCCAGCAGGGCGCCGTCGACCTGAACTGGCAGGTGCACGGTTGCCCCGGGACGGATCTCGTTGATGTCGAGGTTGCCGCCGTATTCGCCCAGCTGCAGCGCGATTTCCTCGCGGTCGGCCGGGGCCACGCCGATGGTGCCTACCATCGGTCGCAGTGGCAATCGCACCGCGCCGCCCGGCCACAGGGCACCGTCGCGCACCACGAATGGCGATACCCTCGGTTCGACCGCGGCGGCGGCGGCGATGCCGGTACCGAGGATCGCGGCCACCCAGCCTACCGGATCAAGATCGATCCGCTCGATCGTCACCGCCAGGGCGTCCCCGGGAAGGGCGCCCACGATCCAGAACGGGCCGGTGGCCGGGTTCATTCGCTCCGGGCTGCGCTGCTCTCCAGGAATGTGTCGATTGCAGCGCCCCCGGCAAAGAAGCCGTCGTAAGCATCACGAACCCTGACCCGCAGGCGCTCGCCGGGTTCAACTCTGGCTGCGGGCGGGTTCCGAGACGAGAAGCTTGTGATGACCCGATCACTGGCGATCGTGCGCCTAGAGGTCGGCATCGGAAGTCTCTACGATCGACTTGACCAGGCTCGGGTCCTGGGTCACATCCGCGAACCGGGATGGGACCTGGCCCAACTGCATGCGGGCGGTGATCCAGGGACGGGTGTCAATGCGGCCTTTTTCGATGGCCGTGATTATCTCGGGGAACATGGCGAAGCTATTGCGCGAGGCCAGGACGTTCAGCTCGCGGCGGTGGAATTCGACGTCATCGAAGCTGACCCGGCCCTGCATCAGGCCGACGAAGACCAGCGTCCCGGCCGAAGCCACGTGTGAGAATGAGGCCTCCATCGCGGCCCGGCTGCCGGTTGCGTCGAAAACGAATTCGTAGAACCCTCCGTCGGGTTCTGGAAGCGTGCGGACCCCGAACTGGGCGGCGAACTCGCGCCGCTGCGGGGAGAGCTCCAGGACCGAGACTTCGGCACCGGCATCGAGGGCGAACTGGATAACCGTGAGCCCGATCGGCCCCGCGCCCACCACCAGCACCGCCTGTCCCCTGCCCACGCCGGAGCGCTTTACCGCATGGGCACCGATTCCCAGGGTTTCGACCAGGGCCAGCTGGTCGGGTGAGAGATTCCGCGACGGGAACAGCATCGATATCGGGACGCAGATGTAGGGCTGCATTCCGCCATCGGCGTGTACCCCCAAGACGTGCAGTGATTCGCAGCAGTTGGAGCGCCCTACGCGGCAGGGGTGGCACTGCCCGCACACGCGGTAGGGTTCGACCGCGCAGACATCGCCGACGCGCACCCGGTCCTGTCCGGCCGGAGCCTCCACCACTTCGACCCCCAGCTCGTGGCCGAGGACGCGCGGGTAGGTAAAGAACGGCTGCAGGCCAGCGTAGGCCTTGATGTCGGTCCCGCAGACTCCGATGCGGTGCACGCGCACCAGCGCCTCGCCCGGTCCGGGCACCGGATCGGGCGCGCTGGCGGTTTCAAACCGGCCCGGTTCTGCCAATATCACGGTCCGCATTGCTGTCAGGTCCTTGGGGTCAGTCGGTTACGCGTTGCCAATGCTGCATCTAAGGGTTGAGCGCCTCGAGATGGCGGTTGAAATGGCGCTCCAGGTAGACATCGTAGAGTTCGTTTTGGGATCTGACCTGGCCAAGCACCAGGGGCCCGAGGCGCGGATCAGTAAGGATCGATCCGAAAGTCACGTGGGCGATCTGGCGCCCGGCGTCAAGGTCCAGGTAGGCACGCGCCAGGTCGGTCCGATCCACCTCCCCCGGAGCCGGCGCGTCTTTGAGTCCGATCGAGAGGTGGTAGGTGTCGCGATCGCGCGCGAAGTGCGACCGCGCCGCAGCGATGACCTCGGCAAATAGACTCGCATCGGTCGCGGCCACGACCCGGAGGGCCTCAAGGTAGCTGGTGCCGGCGGTCTTGACGTGAAACGCGCCGCCGGTGGCGCGGGCGAAAGCGGGATAGATCGAGAGCTTGTCCGAGCCCGAGTGCAGGCTCAGCTTGTAGGGCCCCAGGTTGGCGGCAATCCGGGCATGGGCGCGGGTGTTGCGCGCGAATGCGTCCGGATCACCGATATAGTCGATCCCCTTCTCGAAACCGCCGACGTAACGCGGCGCCAGGGATGCGAGTGCCACCCCCTCCTCCAGCAGTCGCGAGGCGATGATCCAGTGTTCGGCCAGCGTGGTCGGCTGAGAGGTTTCATCGACGCTGACCTCGATCTCATAGGCCAGAGCAGCGGCGCGGCAGGCGCGGTCGATGGCGGCCGCCATCTGAAGGCTGAAATTGATAGCGCGCCCGTACTTGACGGCGCAGCGGCGCAGGCTTTGCCGGCCGATGCTGATCTGAACGCCTGCGCCGAGATCGGAATCGATACCGGCGTAGGCCTCGATCCAATCGACCTGTGCGCGGACCTGTGCGTAGGCGTTTTGGAGCGCGTCAGCGTCCATCGAATCGGCTTCGTCGACGACGTGATCTGAAGGGTCGATCGTAAAGAACGAGTAGCCTGCGCCCACGAAGGCGGCGATGTCTTGGGGCCGTTTGAGGTGATCGGCATCGGCGCCCCAGGGCTGCTCGAAACCGCAATCGTCAACTGCCCGCTGGGCCGCGGCCACCACGTCGGCGGGACCGCGCCGGGTGCGCTCCAGCTCGCGGACCGATTGTTGGGCCAATATCGCGCGGATCGGTACGCCGGTCGAGCGTTGCGCGCGAATGTGTCCGCCGGTAGCAAACCCCAACCGATCGCCGTATCCGAACGAGGGCGCCAGCCCAAGGGGAACGGGCCGGTTTGCGGCCGCGCGGTCAGGGCGGGCCGTCAAGCAGGTCTATCCGGAACTGGCCAGCACCCCCGGCTTGGGGGCCGGATCGGCAAGGTTTTCGACAAAGTGAATTGCCTCCATCGCGGCCTTGACGCCCTCGCCGGCGGAGGTGGCAGCCTGGCGGAAATGATCATCCTGGACTTCGCCGGCGGCAAATATTCCGGGCACCGAGGTGTGCATGCGCTCGTCCACCTGCAGGTAGCCGCCGGGTTTGAGCGCCAGCTTGCCGCGGTAGAGCTCGGTGTTGGGATCGTGGCCGATGAAGACGAAAAACCCCTCCACCGGCAGCTGTGAGATCTGCCCGGATTTCAAATTTCGCACCCGGACGTGGTCGACGACGTTCTCGCCGGCGATCTCCTCGACGACGCTGTTCCAGACGAATTCCAGCTTGGGTTCGGCAAAAGCACGCTCGGCCAGGGTGGCGCTGGCGCGCAGTTGATCGCGGCGATGGATCACGTAGACCTTAGAGGCGAACCGGGCCAGGAACAGCCCCTCCTGCATGGCGCTGTCGCCGCCGCCCACCAGCGCCGTCGGGACGCCGGCGAAGAAGGCCGCGTCGCAGGTGGCGCAGGTCGATACACCGCGCCCCCAGAACCTTTCCTCGCCCCCTACCCCCAGGCGTTTGGCACTGGCGCCGGTGGCGGCTATAACCGTCCTCGCCTGGTAGGTGTCGGCGCGCCCGCGCAGGGTGAACGGCGGGCCGTCGATCTCGAGCGACTCGATGTGGTCGAAGACCGTCTCGGCTCCGAACCGTTCGGCCTGGGCGCGCATGCGCTCGGTGAGTTCGGGACCGGTGATGCCGTTTTCGAAACCCGGGTAGTTCTCCACATCGTGGGTGGTCGCGATCTGGCCCCCGAAGGCTTCGCCGGTAAACACCAGCGTCGACATGTTGGCGCGGGCGGCGTATACGGCCGCCGACAGACCGGCAGTGCCGGATCCGATGATGGCGATATCGCAACTGCGCATGGGAATGCCTTCGAAGCTTGGCGCGGGGTGCGCCCACGGACCCAAGGGTCCGAAGTTAGGTTACTGAGTCTCCTGTAGCGAGCGCAGGTAGTTGATGACTAGCCAGCGCTCTTCCGCGGTCAACAGTTTCTGGAAAGACGGCATATTGGCCTGACCGTGAGTGAGCACCCCGTACAGATAGCCGTCGCTTACCACGGCCGCGGTCCCGATAAGCAGCGAAGGCGGTGGGCGCACCCCGGCGACGGAGAACTGGCCGGTGAGCTCGCTGACTCCGTCGGCGGCCGCTCCGTGGCACATGGCGCAGTTGACCCTGAACACCTCTGCTCCGGCGGCGATTGAATCGGCGCCGAGTTTGATCGGGTTGGCCAGGTTGGTCATCTGCGCCTGCGGCAGTACGTACTCGGCGCCGGATGTGGGAATACTGCCGACCGGAATGGCCGCATAGGGTGGCTCCTGAACCCGGTAGGACTCCTGATAGTGCATCTCCGGGAAGATGTCCAACGGGTAGGCGCCCGACTCGCAGGCGCTCAGCGCCAGCGACGCCAGGATGGCGAGAAACAGCCCGGTACGGGCTGGAAAGGCCAGGAGGCGGCGCAGATCCATCTAGGTCGCGCTGGGCGCAGCCTCAAGCAGGCTGCCCTGGGAATCGAGTATGTCGACCGCGCCGGCACCGGCCAAAACATCGCGGCCGCGTGCGATCTCGTCATCGTCGGCGTTTAAGGAAACGCCGATGTAGCCGTCCCCGAGACGGGTGTCGTAAAGGCTTATTCCGTCGGGCAGCCGCGATTCGAAGAGAACTCCCAGGACGGTGAACAGGACCGCCCCGATCATCGTGCCTTCGTAAAGGATCTGGAAGACCGCCGGTAGCGCCACGATAGGCTTGCCGCCGGTGACCAACGGCAGGGTCACCTGGGCCCCGACCAGCCAGGCCACTCCCAGCGCGAACCCGCAGGCGGCGCCGGCAAACGGGAAGGTGTAGAGACGGTGTTTGGTGTGAGGTTCGCCGAAAGCGCCCTCCGGATAGGGGACGCCGGAGACAACTTCGACGGCGGTGTCGGCAAAGCCGGCGGCACGCAGCCCCTCGACCGCGTCACCGGCGTTATCGACGCCGTCGTATATCGCCAGCAGTTCGGATTTGGCCATACCTGCCTGCCTTATTCGCGGATGGTGGCCGGCACTTCGGCACGGCCGATTTTGATTTTTCGCGCCAATATCATCCCCTCCTTGATGTCAACCGCCGGAATGATGGGCACGATCTTGGAAAAGACCAGCACGCCGACCATGACGAAGGCGAACGAGGCGGCCACCAGGATGGCCTCGGAAATGGAGGGAATGTAGGTCGAGTAGGTAAACGTCAGCGAGGACTTGCGCTCCAGCGCCGGGACGATCAGGATGTAGCGCTCCAGCCACATCCCGATGTTGACCAGGATCGTGGTGAAGAACATCCAGCCGTAAGAGCGCCGCACCGCCCTGAACAACCACAGCGGCACCGGGATCACATACGCGCAGAGTATGAAGACCGTGATCACGATCGGGAACGGCCATTCGTACACCCGTCGCTGCCAGGTGTCGACTTCAGTCGGCTCGAGGCCGTAGAGTCCGAAGCCGAAGTCCAGGAACAGGAAGAAGAGCCAGCCGGTGGCGACCGCGATCAGCAGTCGCGCCAGGGCGTCGATATGGTCCCTGGTGATGAAGTCCCCGAGCTTGAACGCCCACTTCATCACGATCATTGTGGTCACTACCGCCGAAACACCGGAATGAACCGCGCCGATTACGAAATAGGGAGCAAAGACGGTGTTGTGCCAGCCCGGCACGTTTGTGACGGCAAAGTCCCAGGAAACGATCGAGTGCACCGAGACGAAGATCGGCAGGATGATCGCCGAGAGCAGGATTCCGGCGGCCGCCTGGATGCGCCACTGGCGGGTGGAGCCTTTAAAGCCCAACGCCAGGATCGTAAAAAGCATGCGGCGGACCGGGTCCTGGGAGCGGTCACGCGCCAGGGCAAGGTCGGGCAGCAGGGCCACGTAGACGAACAGGACGGTCGAGGTCAGATAGGTAAAGATCGCCGACGGGTCCCAGACCAGCGGCGAGCGCGGGTTCGGCCACATGCCGCGGATGAAGTCGTAGGGGAAGGCCCAGTAGGCGGTCCGCCAGGGACGGCCGGAGTGGATCAACGGGAACAGGACCGCGGCCTGCAGCGAGAAGATCGTCAAGACCTCGGCGGCGCGGGTCACCGGGCGGCGGAATTCGGCGTGGGTTAGCCGCAGGATCGCCGAGACGAACACGCCGGCGTGCGAGATACCGATCCAGAACACGAAATTGACGATCAGGAAGCCCCAGTAGACCGGGTGCGAGTAACCGAGGAATTCCAGGCCCCAGTAGAGCATCGTCAGGAATACGACCGCGCCCAGCATGAAGACGAACCCGAGCCCGCCCGACCAGGTGAAGAACCAGCGCGGGGTGTTCATGACGAAACCGAGCAGGCGCCGATCGGCGGCCCGCTGGTCAAGCATTACCGGTTCTTGCATCGGTGCTCCTCGCTCGCGTCGCTAATCGGGTTTGGCCAGCATCAGGAATCGTGCGCGGCCGTAATCGACCTCGTCGCGGTAGAGCGCGCCCTCGCGCATCTCCCAGCCCGAGAGCAGCGGGATCCAGCGGGCGGCGAACATGTACGCGAATGCGAGCAGGCCAATCCAACCCACCACGAACAGGACGTCGTCAAGCGCGGGCCACACCGCCGCCGGGAGCGGGTCCAGCGGCCCGTGACCGGTGACCTCGGTATTCGAGATTGCCGGCACGAAAAGGCGGATCCGATCGGCCAATGATCCGACCAGCGCCACGACCGCCACCAGCGCCAGCAGATGGAAGCGGCGCCGCAGCGGATTGAAGATCAGGCAGACGAACGGGATTACGAAATGGCCCAGAGCGGCGACGGCAAAGGCGGCGCCGTAGACCTCGGCGATGTTGATCTGCATGGCGGAGATCTCGCCGGGCAGGCGGGCGTACCAGACAACCACGAAATCGGCCCAGAAGAAATAGAAGACCAGCAGCGTGAAGGCCAGGAAGATGCGGCCCAGATTGATCGCCTGCTCGCGGCCGATGTAGGGTCGCACCCCGGGGCAGAAGCGCTGCGCCAGGTAGGCGGCCACCACGACAAGGGCGGTGGCGGTCTGGAATCCAGTCACGACGTGGTAGGCCGGAAAGATGCCCGAGCGCCAGCCCGGAATCAGGCTCTGGCCAAGGTCGGTGGTCAAGACCATGGTCGTGTAAACCAGCGTCATCAGGTAGAAGGCACCCAGCAGCTTGGCGTACATCTTCAGCGCGCGCCACTGGCGCGGATTGCCGCGCCAACCCACGGTCAGAAAACGGCACGACCCGTTGGCGGCCAGATCGGGGATGCTGGTAACCCAGAGCAGGCCCAGTCCCGCCAGCGCCATCGTTGCGACCGCCAGGGCATCGGTTACAACCGGCGCTCCGAGCCGGAATTCAAACCAGAGGCTGGCGCGTCCGTCCAGCGACGGCAGGCTGGCCAGCACCGGTATCAGCAGCGCGTAACCCAGCGTGGCCGGGATCGCAAACAGGGTGGCGATGCGGCGGATTGGATAGCCCCAGTAACCGCGCGTCAAGCGGGTGGCGTAGGCCAGCAGCGGCGCCGTCGAGACGGTGGCCAGCATCCACATCATGGTGGCCGTCGGGTAAGCCCATTCGGGGCGATCACCCCATTCGCCCAGGCGCAACACATACATGACCACCCCCAGGATGGCCAGCAGCGCTATCGCCGACTGTGCCAGGTTGGTGAGCCCGAAGCGCAGCCCACGCGGGCGAAACCCGCTGCCGGTAGCGATCGCCAGGGCGGCCGGTTCCGGGCCCGACACTAGGGGTGCTCGTCTTGCGTGTGCGCGAAGGGGTCGACCTTGGCCAGGTAAACCACCCCGGGTTCGGTCCCACGCTCTTCCAGAAGGATGTAGGAGCGTTCATCGTCGGCTCGCTCGGATACGCGCGAGAAGGGGTCGTTAAGATCGCCGAAAACCAGGGCGTGGGTTGGGCAGGCCTGCACGCAGGCCGGCGCCACCTCGCCGTCGGCGATCTCGCCGCCCCGGCGGTTGGCGTCGAGGCGGGCGCGATTGATCCGCTGCACGCAGAACGTGCACTTTTCGATGATTCCCTTGGTGCGCACGGTCACGTCCGGGTTGAGCTGGTTTTCCAGCTCGGACGGCCATTCCGGATTCCAGAAGTTGAAGTGCCGGACCGAGTAAGGGCAGCCGTTGGCGCAGAAGCGGGTGCCGATGCAGCGGTTGTAGACCTGGACGTTGAGACCCTCTTCGTTGTGATAGGTCGCCCAGGCCGGACATACCGGCTCACACGGCGCGGTCGCGCAGTGCTGGCACATCACCGGCAGGAACCGGGCCTTGGCGTCGGGGTATTCGCCCTCCCAGTAGCGCTCGATCCGGATCCAGGCCTTGGCGCGCTTCTCGTTGACGCGCTGCTCTTCATTGATCGGGACGTTGTTTTCGGCCTGACAGGCCACGACGCAGGCCTGGCAGCCGGTGCAGAGGTCGGCGTCGACGACCATGCCCCAGCGGATTCCGCCGGCGTTGGCGGCGCGTTCCTCGGCCGTGATCGTGCGCGCACCGCTGTTGGCGGCCGCGCGCGCGGCGGATTCGTTGTTAACGGCGGTGGGGATGCTAGCCATTGACTATCTTTACCGGTGGGGATTCGGCATCGTTGCGGGGATCCTCGGTCAATTCGAACGTGGGCATGCGGCTGGTGCGGTCGAGCCGGGTGACCCGCGCCCGGGTGGCCGCAAAGGCAATGCCTCCGGCGGCGCTGGTAAGGTCCGGCAGGAGCGAGCGCACGTTGGTGCCGCGGCCTTCGTTCCAGCGTCCGCTGAATTTGCGGCCCTGGCCTTCGGGGATGGCGATCAGTCCGGGGCCGATCGTCGGGGCGGGGTAAACGGGGACTTCGGCCGCGCCGGCAATGGTCTCGATGCGCAGCACATCGCCGCGCTGAATGCCGAGCCTGCGCGCCTGTTCGGGATTCATCTCGACCCAGGTCAGCCAGGTCATGGTGGTCAGCGGATCGGGGGTCGCCTGCAGCCAGGGCTGGGCCCCGGTGTGCGGGTCGGCGCCGATCCCCACGGTCTGGAACGGTATCAGGTTGAAGCTAAACGTCGCCGCATCGCCGGCGTAGGTGGGGACCTGCAGGCGTCCGGCATCCCAGCCGGGAACGGTGGCAAACGGGCTCGGCCGTCCCAAATCGGGGCCCCAGACCCCGCCGCGGCGCAGGATGTCGATCCAGCCAGCCTCGGCGGTCGCGTCGCCCGCGGTCAGGCCCAGGGCGGAGAGGACCATGCCTTTGGTCGCGCTCTGCTGCGAGTCGAACAATATGCTGGCCTCGCCGTAGAGCTCGGAAGAGAGCGTCAGCAGCAGGTCGCCAAAGGATCGCGCCTGGGTGAGCGGGGTGATGACCGGTTGCTGTACCCCCAGCACCACTTCGCCGCGGAGCGGCTCGGGCACAAAGGCACCCCATTCTTCGAAGGGATGCGCCCCGGGCAGGACCAGATCGGCCCTGGCCAGGGTTTCGTTCATGAACGCACCCATGCCCACCACCGCGCCGGCCGCGTCCAGGGCCGCATCAAAGCCCGCCGCCGGCAGATCGTGAATCGGATCGACCTCATAGACGATCACCAGGTCGGGGGCGCCGCCGCCGCGCCAGGAGGCCGCCAGGTCGCCGGCGGCGCGGGCGCTGCTGGCCGGAGCCGGGGTGCGCAGGTGTTCCCAGGACGAGTCCGGGTTGGCGATGACGCCGCCGGGGACGTCGTCGTTTCCGACCAGGCGGTTAAGCAGCAGCACCGCGGAGGCGATCTGGTCGCCGTAAACGTGTCCCAGCGCCGATCCCCCCACCAGTGCCAGCCCGGGTTGGCCGGCGACGAATCCGTGCGCCAGTTCGCGAATCTTATCGGCCGAGATCCCGGCCAGTGGGGCGACCCGGTCGGGGGCAAACGAGTCGAGCGCGGCTATGCTCCCCGAAGATGCCAGCAGACGGCCGGCGGCGCCGGTGTCGACGAGCCCGGCGCTGACCAGCTCGCTGGCCATTGCCAGCGCGACGTGGCCCTCAAAGCCCGGCTGCACCGGTAGCCAGCGGTCGGCATTGGCGCCAGTGAGCGACATGTGCGGTTCGATCTGTGTGAGCAGTCCGCGCCCGCCGTTGGCGTTGCCGCGGAAGCTCGCATAGGCGCCCGAATAGGCCACCGGAGATAGCTCGGTGCCCAGGAAATCGAATCCGAAGGAGACGATCGAACGTGCCCGCGCGATGTCAAAGTGCGGGATGGCGTTAACGCCGTAGATCTGCCGCACCGCGTAGCGCAGATTGGCCTGATCGACCGGTCCCAGCGTCACCTGATCGGCCTTGGACCAGAGCTTGAACGAATCCAGCAGGCGCTGCCTGACCGGATCCAGGCGCGGGGTCAGGAATGTGGCGCTCGCATCCGGGCCGAGGCGGGCGGTGATGAACTGCAGCGCCCGGCCCCAGCTGATGGCCCGGAACTGGCCCGACCCGGGGTCGCCGGTGCGCAGCAGCGGGGTGGCAATTCGATCGGGGTGATAGAGCGACTGCACCCCGGCCTGGGCGCGGGCCGAACTCTTGCCCAGGTTGACCGGAAACTGCGGATTGCCTTCGACTTTCTTGGCGCGACCGTCGACGGTGCGCACGACGACGCCGTTGCCGGCGATCGGATCATGGGCGTCGATGGTGGCGAACCACAAGTCCTCGCCCGGCAAAGACTGTTCCGGTGAGAGGGCAAAGCTCTTGACGCGCGATTCGCGCTCGGGAGCGGCGCAGCCCACGATCAGGCCGCTGCCCAGCAGCGCGCCGGCGGAGCCGAGCAGGAAATTGCGGCGTCGGATTTTGCGGTTCATCAGGGCTACTTGTGGCAGATCGCGCAGTCGAGGGATGCGAAGTCGGGATCGATGGGGTGCGGATTGTTCGCGCCGATCGATGCGTCGTTGGTATTGCGGTGGCACCCCATGCAGTTACCCATGTTCAGGTTGACTACCTGCTTGACGGTGCTCATGCTGGCCACGTCACCATGACAGGTTGAGCATTCGATGCCGGCGTCGATATGCGGCGAGTGCACGAAGCGGACATGGTCGGGGAGGCGGTGCACGCGGACCCAGTCAATTCCCGCACCGCTCTCAAAGGCGGTGCGCAATTGCTGGATTGGCTCGCGGTCGGTGGCGACCACCGAGTGGCAGAACATGCACTGTTCGACCGATGGGATGGTGGCGGCAGCCTGTACGCCCACGCCGCGGTGGCAGAATTCGCATTCGATCCCGAGCTCGCCGGCGTGGATGGCGTGTGAGAAGGGGATCGGCTGGTCCGGGGCCGCGCGTGCGGTCCCACCCGAGGCGGCAAGAAACACCAGCAGCACTAGCCCGGTGACAGCGCCCCCGCCCAGGACCACACCCGGGACGGTCAACATGATTATTTGTCGCAGGCTCAGGCGCGGCAGGAACGCGGTGATCGCGGACAGGATGTCGATCTTCATATGAATACGCGCGGGTAAATGTCCGGCAGTACGTCAAGCCCGAGCAGGGCACCCTTGACCAGGACCACGATCGCCAGCAACCCGAACGTTACGACCGCTGGGTAGACAAGGAGCCTGAGGATCGCGCCAACCCGCGGGTCCAGGTCGCCGGTGTAGACCAACGACGGCGCCATCGAATGGGCCAGCAGGTAGGAGAGGGCGGCCAAAACAAGACAGAGCGCGAATACCCACGCATGCGCGGCGATGGCCGACATTTGCACCCAATCGTTTTGGGTTAGCGGGGCTATCTCCAAGCCGGTGAATGTCCTAGGCGGGCGGTTTCAAAAAAAATGACGGCTACTCCAACCCCGAACACCGGACCTGGGATTCGCCGACCCCGATTGCCGGGCTGGCGCCGCATCCGCATCACGTGCAAACGGGCCTGCGCGACAACATGAAAATCTTACCCGACATAAGGGTGTGGATCGACTTCGGCATTGCCGTGCCGATAGGGTGCGGACGTCAGAGCTAGGCGTTCCACGCCAGGGCCACTCCGAGATAGGTTTCCTTCTCGTTGAGGAGTCCCTGGTATGCGCGTTCGATCTGCTGCGGCGGTAAGCGGTGCGAAATCAGCGGTTCGATCTGCAACCGGCCGCGCTTGGCCAAATCGAATACGGTACTCAGGTTGTGGATGGTCGACTCCTCGCCGCCGGTCTGCGGTTGCAGCGGGATCAACCGCTGCAGCGAACCACGCAGTTTGACCCCGCGCAGCTTGACGCTGCGCATCAGCGGCGTCAGATCCGATTCGTGCGCGCGGCGCGGCGATCCGAGCAGCACCAACTGTCCGGAGTTGCGCACGAATCGATGGGCTCCGTCAATGACCGCCGCCTCGCCAACCGCATCTACGGCAATGTCCAGGCCGCAGGAAGCGCCCACGTCCTCCATCCCGGCGCGGATCTGATCCGGGTCCGGTCCGGCCACGGCCTCGACCCCGATCGAGCGCGCCAGTTCGCGCCGCCCGCGGTCCGGATCCAGTCCGAGAACCCGGCACCCGGCCAGCTGGTACAGCTGCGCGGCCATGTTTCCGACCATCCCCAGACCCCAGACCCCGACGCGGTCGTTTAGCCGCCAGCGGGAATTGGATAGTGCGCTCAGCGCGATCTGCGGCATTATGCAGGCGGCCGCGACCGCTCCATCCAAACCTTCGGGAACGGGCACCAGCAGGCTCATTTCCGAAGTCCGGCGATCAGGGACCTTGAGGTGCTGGACCTGCTGGTGCCGGCTCGAGCTGAACACCCGCTGGCCGATTTCGAAACCGGATACCGCCGTCCCCCTGGCGATGATGCGGCCTACGTTGGCATAACCGGCGGCCCAGGGATAAGCGCACCAGGAACCGGGGATGTCCACATTTCGGTCCAGGCCGGTGAAATTGGCCAGTTCGGTACCGGCCGATATGAACGTGAATTCGGTCTCGACCGTAAGCTCATCCGGGCCCGGATGAGCGGGGATTTCAATCGTTTCGAGGACTACCTGGTTGCGCTGTGGGATCAGCACCCTTTTAACCCGCATGGTCACCCATCAGTCGGGGTACAAGACCGGATCGGGGCGGCGCGATGGGCGTGCTCTAGTCGTTCCAGATCAGTGCCACGCCGCTATATTGCTCCTTATCGTTAAGAAGCCCCTGGTAGGCGCGCTCGATCTGCTGCGGTGGCAGGCGGTGCGAAATCAACGGTTCGATCTGCAGCCGTCCCCGGGCGACCAGGTCCAGGACCGTCTCCAGGTTGTGCGAGGTCGATTCGTCGATAGCGGTCTGCGGGGTCAGCGGGATCAGCCATTCGAGCGATCCGCGCAGCTTGATTCCGCTCCAGTGGATATTGGACAACAGCGGGTTCATGTCGGCGACGTGCTCGCGCCGCGGCGATCCAAGCAGAGTCATCTGGCCGAAGCGGCGAACGAACTGATAGATCTGGGCCAGGATTGCCGATTCGCCGACGGCGTCGATCGCGATATCCAATCCGTCATCGGCGCCGAGGGTGCTAAGTTGCGCTAAAACGTCGGCCGGTTCCGGCGGGGCCACTGCTCCGATCCCGACGGCTTGTGCCAGATCGCGCCGAAATGCGGCCGGATCGAACCCGACTACTCGGCAACCGGCAAGCTGGAAGAGCTGCGCGGCCATGTTGCCGACCATCCCCAGGCCCCAAACGCCCACGGTGTCGTTGAGGCGCCAGCGGGTGTTGGAGAGCGAACTCATCGCCACCAGCGGCATGCGGCAGGCGGCGGCGACCGCCGCGTCGAGGTCCTCTGGGACCTTTACCAGCAATGACCCGGCGGCGCTCGCGCCCAACCCGGGACCGCCGTGCGTGACCAGGTGGATCTGCTGGTGTTTGCCGAACGAAAAAACCCGATCGCCTTCCGCAAAGTCTTCGACCCGATCACCGACCGCGATCACGCGACCGACGTTGGCATACCCGGAAGGCCAGGGGTATTCGCACCAGGAACCCTTCTCGTAGACGGACGCCGTCAGGGCGGTGTAGTTGGCCAGTTCAGTGCCGGCGGAGATGAAGGTGGCCTCGGTCTCGACCATGACCTCGCCGGCGCCGGGCCGGTCGGGGATCTCGATTTCTTCAAGCAGGACCTGGTTCTTGCCTGGCACCAGTACCCGATTTGTGCGCATTTAAATGACCCCGTCCTTGATCGAATTCAGGTCGGCGCCGGTCCCGGGTTACCGGTCCGGCGTGGGAGCGTTCCACCCATATCATCAATTTATGGAAAAGGGGGGTGGCAAATGGCGATAGAGACGGTGGCGGTCGAGCGCACTCCGGCGGTAGCACGCCGCCTGGCGGCGGCCGCGCGCGCATTCCTGGACGGTTTGGACGCCGAGCAACTGGAACGCGCCCAGATGCCGTTCGAGGACATCTTGCGTTACGAGTGGAATTACGTTCCGGTGCTGCGATCCGGGCTGCGGCTCGACGCCATGACCGATCCGCAGCGCCGTCGTGCCAAAACCCTGTTGGATGCCGCCCTCTCGGTGCGCGGCGCCCGCCAGGCTCGCGAGATCATCCAGCACGAGGCGGTGTTGGGCGAGTGGGAGGCCATGTCCGGCCTCCACCATGACACCCGCGTGATGCTGGCCCGCAACCCGCTCTATTACTACTTTTCGGTCTTTGGCGAACCGGGCGGATCGCAGCCCTGGGGAATCAAGGTCGGCGGCCATCACATCGGCGTGAATATCAACATCGTCGACGGCGACTATATCGCGCCGCTGCCACTTTTTTTGGGGGCCAATCCGGCCGAGGTCAAGCACGGTCCCAAGATCGGCCACCGCATCCTGGCCGAGGAAGAGGATCTGGCGCGGGCCCTGTTGGGTTCGCTCAGCCCCGAGCAGAAGCGCCTGGCGATCGTCGATCCGGTCGCCCCCTTAGACATCCTCACCGTCAACTACCGCACGATAAAGCCCGGCATGACGCCCCAGGGCATTCCCTATCAGCACCTTGACGGCGAGCAGCGCGCGCGTCTGGCGCGGCTGGTCAAGCACTACGTGGACCGGGCCGCCGAGGAAGTTGCCGGTACGCAGTGGCGCCGGATCGAGCGCACCCAGCTCGGCCGGGCGGCTTTTGCCTGGGCCGGCCCCGAGCGCAAGGGATCGGGCCACTACTACACGATCGGATCACCCGGATTCGTCATCGAGTACGACAACGTCCAGAACGAATCCAACCACATTCACTCGGTGTGGCGCGACTTCGACAGCGACTGGGGCGGCGATCTTTTGGCCGCACACTACCGCGACCACGATTCACACCACCACCACCACGACTAGCAGCAGCTGTAAAAAACCGCGAGCGCCATCCCATCCCCCGATAGCCTAGGTATCGGCCACTGCCCCTACCCTGCGCGCGGGCGTCCTGGACGTCGCCGCGCTGACCAGCCGGCCCGCTTCCGGCAGCGACTCCTAGCAGCCCCAGCGGCTGCCCGTCACCTTCCGATCGGAAGCGGCCGCCTCCATGGATTGGCACCAAGGTTCGGTCCCGGTAGCGTTGCTCGTTGACGGTGATTTTGCGAGATTTCCCGGAGCGGTATCTTTGTAGTCGGACTTTTTTGGAGGTGGACATGTTCGAGCGACCCACTTTGCCGGACGTGATTGAGGCGAGCCACCGCATCGCCCCGTACGTTAAGCGGACGCCGCTGCACCGCTACCTCGCTTTGGACCGCCTCCTTGGCGGCGAGGTCTACGTCAAGCACGAGAACCACCAGCGCCTCGGCGCCTTCAAGATGCGCGGTGGCGTCAACCTGATAGCCCAGCTCTCGGACGAACAGAAGCGTCGGGGAGTGACGGCGGCGTCGACGGGTAACCACGGACAGGCGGTTGCCTACGCTGCCGGCGTGTTCGGGGTCGAAACCGCCATAGTCGTGCCCGAAGGCGCCAACCCGGGCAAAGTCGAGTCGATGCGGAATCTCGGGGCCAACGTCATCTTCCACGGCGAGGTCTTCGATGACTCGCTCGCCTACGCCGCGCGCTTGGCGCGGGAGGATGGATACCGCTTCATCCACTCCGCCAACGAGCCTCATCTGATCGCCGGCGTAGGCACGGTCGTGCTGGAAATCCTCGAAGACCTCCCCGATGTGGACGTGATTGTGACCCCGGTTGGCGGCGGCAGCGGTGCCTGCGGCGCCTGCACCGTCGCCAAGTCGATAAACCCCGACATCCGGGTAGTCGGCGTCCAGTCCGAAATGGCCCCGGCCGTCTACCTGTCGTGGAAAGGGGGCCGGATCGTTAACTCGCCCAGCAAGACGATCGCCGAGGGTCTTGCGACCGGCTCCGGCTACGAGCTCACCAACAGCATCCTGGCCGACCTGTTGGATGACTTCATCCTCGTTTCCGATCCGGAGCTCGAACAGGCGGTGGTGTTGCATCTCGAATACACCCACAACCTGACCGAGCACGCCGGCGCGGCCTCGCTGGCCGGGGCCATGAAGCTCGGAGAGCGCCTGCGCGGAAAGAAAGTCGCCCTGGTAATGAGCGGCGGAAACATCTCAGTCCAACAGTTGCGAACCGCTCTGGGCACCGCTGCCCAGGCGCCAAGGTGACATAACTATTGACCGGCGCCTCCGCGCGGACCGCCCCGGTCCCAATTGCCAGGACCCCGAATTAGCCATCTGAACGCACCCAACTCTTCAACGCCACGCCTCCGACCACGGCCAGCGCCGGTACCAATCGGAGTCGGTCAAGGCGCGCCCGATGAGGGGCGGCGGCGGCGACCGTGATGTAAAAATCCAACCGAGGCATCCGTGTGGCCCGCATACCCTGACGCCGGGATTTGAGGCTGGCTGGGGCCGCGGTTTGGCAGCCGTCGGGGTGCCCGCGCAATTGAGCCTAGAGATACAGTGCGGCTAGGCCTCCCCCAATGCACAGGAGCGATCACCTTGGAACTTTCCCATCCCCTAAATTATTTGGCGGTTTTTGTGGCCGCCATCGCCAATATGGTCATCGGCGCGGTCTGGTTCATGCCGGCGGTCTGCGGCAGCCGCTGGATGGGATACACCGGGATCACCACCGAAGACATCGAAAACGCCAAACACATGTGGGCCAGCTACCTGGGCGCGTTCGTCGGGTCGGTTGTGATTGCCTACGCGATCGCACGGATTGCCGCCTATGCCGCCGCCGAGTCATTTGTCGACGCCGCAATCCTGATGCTGCTCATCTGGGTGGGGTTGGTGCTGACCACCCAGTCGGATGAACCGCTCTGGGAACGCCGGCCGGTGGGCCTGTTCGTCCTCAACGGCGCGCGCTGGTTCGTGTCTCTGGCGGTAATCACGCTGATAGTTGTGCTTTGGGTCTGAACCGGTAAGTACCGATAATTTCCGTCGGGCGGTGAGCCCCGCAACCCGCTTCCGAGCTAAGGAAAACAATGGCCAAGGTCGCCGCCGAGTTGTTCTCTGTACGTGAACACCTGGGCAATCAGCAGCAACTCCATGAGGCCATTCATCGCCTGGCCGGGATCGGTTTTGAGTACGTCGAATTGGCCGCCGTGGTGGCGGTTGACGGCCCCGACGCCGACACCAGTCCGGCCACGCTGCGACAGATGCTCGACGATCACGGGCTCAAGGCCGTCAGCGCCCATCGGCGCTTCGGCGAACTGCGTGATAACACCGAAGCCGAGCTCGATTACCTGCAGACCATGGGCTGCGTGATGGTGGCGCCGCCGATCATCTTTGATGTTTACGATTACCGCGATTTCGACGGTTACCGGCGCTTCCTCGAAGACGCCGGACCGGTCCGTGAAAAAGTGGCCGCCGCCGGTATCGATTTCGCCTATCACAACCACTCGCACGAATTCGTGTACTTTGCCGGCACCAACGCCATGGAGTACCTGATCGAAAACAGCGACATGCAGATGGAGCTGGACACCTACTGGACGGCGATCTCGGGCGCGGATCCGGCGGCGATGATCAAGCGCCTTGCGGGCCGCCTCCGTTACCTGCACTGCAAGGACGTCCAGGTTTTCCCGACTGATAAACCCGAATATTTCGCCAGGCCGGAGCCCACGTTTGCGCCGGTGGGCGAGGGGCTGCTCAACTGGGACGCCATCCTGGCGGCGGCGGCCGCGGCCGGCACCGAGTACTACATCATCGAGCAGGACGAGTGTCGGCGCGACCCCTTCGATTGCCTGGCCTCTTCGTTCCAGTTCCTCTCCGAGCACGCCGCCTAAAAAGGCAGCCGCCACGCCCCGGCGCGGCTCCCGGGGCCTTTAGTTCGGAATGACCTGCGCTGGTTATTGGCCGGTTCCGAACTGCCGGTCGCCGGCGTCGCCGAGACCGGGGAGGATAAATCCGCGCTCGTCTAACCCCTCGTCTACGGCGGCGACGAAGACCGGCACTTCAGGATGCTCGCTGTGCAAGCGCTCGACGCCCTCGGGAGCCGCGATCAACCCGACGTAGATGATGTTGGCCACCTGCCAGCGCTTGAGCAGGCGGCAGGCGGCCGACGCGGTTCCGCCGGTTGCCAGCATTGGATCTAGCAGCAGGCACGCCTGCACGCTGGCGGGGCCCGGCTCGGCGGAGTAGTACTCGATCGGATCAAGCGTTTCTTCATCGCGACGCAGTCCGAGGTGCCAGACGAGGGCGTCGGGCAGGATCTCGGTTAACGCTTCGGACATCCCCAGGCCGGCGCGCATCACCGGCGCCAGGCCGATTTGCCCTTGCAGACGCCTTCCCGGAGCGACCGCGGCCGGCGCCTTTACCTCCACCGGAGTGGTCGTAAGGTCGGCTGTCGCCTCGCAAAAGATCAACCGCGTCAGATCCCGGATCAGGGTCCGGAAACGGCGCGGCGGGGTAGCGGCGCTGCGCAGTTCGCACAACTTGTCCTGCACGATGGGGTGGGTCGAAACCCGGACGTTGGCGCGTATTTTATCGGGTCGCATGAGTTCAGCCTGGTTCCGGCGGCCGGTCGGGACGAGCGGCGCCCGCAATCGTCACGGGCGTTTGATCCGTTCGAATGTGGGCAGCCGACTCAGTCATTGGGCGGCGGCCTGATACTGTGGCAGCCAGCGCGCCTGCGCGGCGAGCAGTTCATCGGTCATCGCCCACACCTCGGCCGGTGAGCAGACGGCCCCGACCAGCGGATCGTGCAGCATCGCCAAACGCAGCAATTCGCGGTTGCCGCTAACGGCCGCTTCCTTGGCCATCCGTTGGACATCTATCGATGCCTGGCAGGTAGCGGCACAGGCCAGCGGCAGCTCATCGAGCTGGCCGATGTTGACCCCGTGGCGGTCGACGTAACCGGGTACTTCGACCACGCAGTCGGCGGGCAGATTGGGGATGGCGCCATCATTGCGGACATTGAAATGACCGCGGTAGGGACGCCCGGTTTCAATCGCTTCGATGATGTAGGAGCCGTGTTCGTCGGAGCGCTCGGCCGGATCGATCGCGCTGGCGCCGGCCAGCAGGCGTTCGAATTCGGCGGCAAAGGTGCGGTTGCGTTCGCGGCAGTGCTCAAGGTACCCGCCGGTGCGCCCGTCGATCCAGCGCTCGCGGTCGATCCACGCCGCGATTTCAGCAGAGCGCTTGCGGTACCAGGGCAGGTATTCAGAGAGATGGCCGTTCGATTCAGTTGAGAAATAACCGAAACGCTCCAGCACGTCCAGCCGCACCGGCTCGCGACGGGCGATATCGGGATCGGCGCGCATGGCCGCCAGCAGCTCATCGGACTCGATCGCGCGACCGCCGTAAACGATGCTCAGGTACCAGGTCTGGTGGTTGATGCCGGCGGCGACGATCTCGACCTCCCGCGGCGATTGCGCCCCCAGGGCCTTGGCGATCAGCCGATGCCCGCCCTGGACGCCATGGCATAGCCCGACTACATTGACGTCGGAATAATCGAGCGCCGCCCAGGTGTTCATGGCCATCGGATTGGCGTAGTTGAGCAGCAGCGCCCCGGGCCTGGCATACGTTGCCACGTCGTGGCAGAACTCGAGCATCTTGGGGATCGACCGCTGGCCGTACATGATCCCGCCGGCACAGATCGTATCGCCAACGCACTGGTCGACTCCGTAGCGCAGCGGAATCTCGATGTCGGAGGCGAACGCCTCCAGCCCGCCGATGCGGGCACAGTTGATCACGTAATCGGCATCGGCCAACGCCCGGGCCCGGTCAAGTTCGGTCTCGATTTGGGCCGGCAGCCCGCTCAGCTCCAAATCGCGCCGGCACAGCCTGCTCACTTGTTCGAGCGCATCGGGATCGATGTCATGGAGGACGAACCGGGTGTCGGCCAGATCGCCGACGCCCAATGTATCGCGGATCAGGCGACGCGTGAACCCCAGACTGCCGGCCCCGATGAAGGTCACGGTGATAGCCAATGTGTTCAGTCCTTCATCGCGCCGGCTAGGGCAGGGCCCGAAACTGCGTGAGTATCTCCAGCCCACCCTCGGTCAGGGCGAGGGTGTGCTCAAAATGAGCCGCCCAGCTGCCGTCGGCGGTGTATACGCCCCAGCCGTCGGGCGCGGTCAGGCACTGGTCGGTTCCGGCCGAGACGATCGGTTCGATGCAGAAGGTGGAGTTGGCCGTCAGGCGGGCCCGCGGAGCACCCTGGGCCCGATTGGGAATGTGCGGTGGCTCCCAGATCTGGTGACCGACGCCGTGTCCGCCGAGCGCGACGACCGGCGCAAACCCCGCGCCCCGGACCGTCGTCTCGACCCTGGCTGCGATGGCCTCGACGCTGGTTCCGAGGCCGCAGACCGCAATCGCATCATCGAGCGCCGAGCGGGTGGCCGAAAGCAGCTCGCAGTTGCGATTGGATGTCTCGCCCACCGCCCAGGTCCAGGCGGCATCGGTCTTCAGGCCCTGATAGTCGACCCCGACGTCAACCGTGACCACATCACCGGGGACAAGCGGACGCGAATCGGGAATCCCGTGGACCACCATCTCGTTGACCGAGTAGCAAATCGCCCCTGGGAACGGATTGCCTTCGCCGTAGGGCGCATAGCCCAGAAAACTGGGTTCGGCGCCGCCGGCGCGGATCACCGCGGTCACCAGCGAATCCAGCTCCAATCCGGTTACCCCCGGCCGGATGGTGGCCTGCACCGCCTCGAGCGCGCTGGCCAGGATCTGGCCGGAGCGCCGCATCGCCGCCAGTTCGCGCTCGGTCTTGGGGATGAACCCCGTCGGTTCGGCCGGCAGCGGCCCGGTCGTGCGCCGGCGCTTGCGCCGACGCCTAGCGATAGACGGTTTCCTTCGCCTGGCGCTGGACCTCGTAGATCGAACCCACCGTGGCCGGCTGCGGCAGCGGGATCCGCACCGGGTGGTCGGAGCAGCGCATCATCGCCGGCTCCTCGCCACGCAGCAGCCAACTCTTGAACTTGGCGATGTCGGGCATCCCCATGAGCGGCCAGGCGTCGGCGGCGGTCAGTTCGATCAGCCAGAGCCGCCGCGGTTTGTTGGAGGTGTTGGGCTCGGAGCCGTGTAGGGTGCGGGCGTGATGGATCGACACGCTTCCGGCGCCAAGAACCAGCGGTTCGGCCTGGGATAGGTCGAGTTCGCCTTCGGAGGCCCTGACCGCCCCCGCAAAGGACCCGCCGGCATGGTGGTCGAGGACCGGCAGGCGGTGGGTGCCGGGAATGCAACGCAGGCAGCCGTTCTCGAGCGTGCAGTCGTCGAGGCAGACCGCGATTGCCAGGACGTCGTCGTTGGAATGCGGGTAGAACGCATAGTCCTGGTGCCATTCGACCGGACTGCCGACCTCGGCGATCTTCAGATTGAGCTTGTCGTTGCGGTAGCGAATGCCGCTGTTGCCCAGCAGCGGGTCGACCAGGTCGAGCAGCGCCTCCGAACGCATGACGCGGTCAAACACCGGCGAAACCTGGGCCGGGATCTTGAGTCGCCGCAGACGCGGATGCTCGGCAGTGTGACTCGGCTCAAGGTCGAAAACGGCGTCGTTCTCGGAGACCGCGCGCGATTTCTCGACGAAGCGCGTGGTCTCGGCACGCAGTTCCTCGATGACGCTCGGGGGCAATACGTCGGGTACCGAAATGAACCCGCGCTCGCGATATTCGTCGATCTGGGATTGGGCGAGCATGTTGTCATTCTCCCGGTGCCTGGCACCCGTGGCCGCGAAAATTAGTCTAATTCTGCCCGTTCCATGCCCTTCTTAAAGACCCGCCCCGCAATGTATGAACCGCTGCGTTTCCTGCACATCCTCTTTGCCCTGAGCCTGTTCGCCGGACTGGGCGCCTCGATGGCACTGCGCCCGCTGGTGGGCCGGCTTGCCGCCAGCGGCCACCTCGAACAGGTAATCGCGGCCTTGGAGCGCAACGTCCGGATCGTTACCCTGCCCTCCGGGATCCTGACGGTTGTCTTCGGGTTCGCGGCCGCCGAGGCGGGACGCTGGAACACCTTCACCGAGGGCTGGTTGCTGATTTCGTTGCTGGCCGCCGTGGCGCTGATCGCGGCGAACCTGTTTATCGTCTACCCGCACCTGCGCTCGCTGCGGCAGGCCCTGGCCGAGGAACCGCATCCGGGACCGGAACTGCTCGCCCGGGTCCGGCGCCCGCTGATCCGCCACATCGGCCAGGCGCAGATGCTGACCCTATTGGTGATTGCCTACCTGATGGTCTACAAGCCGTTCTGAAGCTGCCGCATCCAGACCTGCATTGAACTGGGTTCGCGGTTGCCCCATGCAAAGTAGGGGATAGCGACCAATTCCGCCTCGGCGTGCGCGGCACGCGCCGGCGCCGAATCCGAATAAAGCTTGAAATCGCCTCCCGGCAGGGGTTCCAATTCGGCGCCCCGGGCGCGGATCACATTTGCCCCGCCGACCAACTCGGGATCGAAGGCGAGCTGCGGCTCAAAATCGGCCCTGAGGGCCAGATCGTACGCGTGCCGGTCGGCCCGGTTGGGGACTTCCACGCAGTAGATGAGCGGCCCACGGGCGATTGCGGCGCGGCCGGCGTTGTCGGTGATCCGGGGGTTGGCGTAGAGCGTGCGCACCGGCATCGGCAGGTACAGGTTGAGCACTTCGCCGGCGTTAAAGTGCCGGTCCAGCGCCAGGTACTCGCCGGGCGTGACCTCCAGTTCCTGGCCCGCGATCATGGCGCTGGCGCCGGCGGCCCAGGCCGGAATGCGCACCCGCAGGCAGGCCGGGCCGGCGGGGGCGCGCTTGACGGCGATCTGGACCTGGCCTTGCCACGGGTAAGCGGTGTCGATGTCGAGTTCGAATCCGCCCGCGCTTACCGATCCGGCCAGGAACTGGTGCACCCAGAGTCCGTCGTCGGAGGTCGAGTAGCAGTATCCGGGCAGCGAGAGCAGCAGCCGCGCCACGTTGGGCGGGCAGCACGAACAGGTAAACCACTCATCGCGGTGGTAGTTCCCGCGCGCGGCCAGCGGGTTCATGTAGAAGTAGCCGGTGCCGTCGTGCGAGAGCCCGGAGATGATGGAGTTAAACAGCTGCCTTTCGATGGCATCGGCGTAGCGGGCCTGCCCGGTCAGGCAGAGCAGCCTGAAACTCCAAAACACCCCGCCGATGGCGGCGCAGGTCTCGGCGTAGGCGCGCTCGTTGGGCAGTTCGAAGTCTTCCCCGAAGGCCTCGCCCTCGTAGCGCGCGCCGAGGGCGCCGGTCACGTAGGACTTGCGCCCGTAGGCGTTCTCCCAGAGCTTTATCGCAGCCGCCTGCATCGTGGGGTCCTCGCGTTCGAGGGCGATGTCGGTCATAGCGCAGGCCTGATAGGTCAGGCGCACGGCGTGCCCCCAGGCCTCGTGCTGCTCGCGCACCGGCAGGTGGTCCTGGTAGTAGTGGCGGTCGCGGAAGCGCGGCTCGCCGTTTAGCCGCGACTGCGGTTGTCCGCGCATCTCCAGGAAAAACAGCGCCTGGTCCAGATAGGTGTGGTTACCGGTCTCACGGGCCAGCTCCACCAGAGCAAGCTCGATCTCCTGGTGGCCATCGGTCAGCTCCAGGCGGCCACGGCCAAAGGTCCGGCAAATGTGGTCGGCGGCGCGCACGGCCACATCAAAGAGCTTTTCCGATCCGCTGGCGCGCCGGTGCGCGATTCCGGCCTGGATCAGATGCCCCATGCAGTAGAGTTCGTGCTGGTTGCACAGATCCTGGTAGCGCTGGTTCTCGCGCTCAAACGTGAAGTAGGAATTGATGTAACCATCGTCGCGCTGGGCGGCCGCAATCTCGTCGATGGCCAGGTCGATCCACCGGGCGACCGAGTCCGACACCCCTTCAATCAGGCCGTAGCAGGCGGCCTCCAGCAGCTTATAGACGTCGGAGTCGTTGAAAAACAGGCCGCTGTATTCGGGAACCTCTTTGCGGCCCGACGCACGCCGAAAGTTGTCGAGCCGCCCGGTGTGTTCGCAGTGCTCGAACTGCCGCTCCAGCGAGACGTCCCGCACCACCTCGCGCCAGTGGTGCCAGAATCCTGCCGCTCCGACCCGGACCGCCGAGATCGGCACCGGTCTTAGCCGTGCGTTGGAACTCTCGGTGGTGTTAACAACCACATCCCTGACCTGCTGCATTGCCCACTCCTGCGCTCGCCGCTCGATCGTTCGGCAATCTTCCAATTTGTTCTAATTTTGAGATTAGACCCCGACTGAACTCTCAATTCACCAGGCCGGCTCCGGATGAAAATCGAAAGCGTACGCGCCACCCTGCTCAAGGTCCCCTACCCGCTGCCGTTCGAGGCCGCCTGGGAACCAGGAGTCGTTCGCCACGATCGCGACGTGACAATCGTGCGCATCCAGACCGATGCGGGCCTGGTGGGATGGGGCGCCAGCGGATTCGACCAGGCTGACGCCATCAACGACCTGGCGGCCCCGCACCTGGTTGGCGAAGACGCATTCGCATTCGAGCGTCACGCCCGCGTAACCCGTTATGCCAAGGGCGCTTGGATCGTCGAGATGGCGCTCTGCGATCTGGTCGGGAAAGCGGCCGGATTGCCGCTGAGCAAGCTTTGGGGGCGCTACGTTGACCGCATCCCGGCATACGCTTCGATCGTGGCCGCCAAGTCCCCCGCGCAGCGCGCCGACGACGCCCTGGAGCTGCTTGAGCGGGGTTACCGGGCCATAAAGCTGCGCGCCCACGCGCCCAGCATCGCCGAGGACATCGAGATGGTGGCGATGGTCCGGGCGGCGGTCGGCGACCGGATGGAGATCATGGTCGACGCCAACCAGGCCGGCGCCGCCTCGGGTCCGGTCAAGCACCCCGGCGATCCGATCATCTGGGACTACGATCGCGCCCTGGCGACCGCCCTCGCTTACGAGGAACTCGGCGTCTACTGGCTCGAAGAACCGCTGCCGCGTTATGACTTGGAGGCCATCGCACGGCTCACCGATTCAGTCGGCCTCAAGATCGCCGGCGGCGAGGGCAACAGCGGGCTGCACGAGTTCTACTGGATGCTGGATGCCGGCGCCTACGACATCATCCAGCCCGACGCGGCGACCTGCGAAGGCATCTGGCAGCTGCGCAAGGTGGCCAGCGCCTGCGAGCGCGCCGGCAGGCTCTTCATCCCCCATCACGGCGCGAACGGGATCGCGCTGGCGGCCCACATGCAGCTCTGCGCCAGCGTTCCCAACAGCCCCTGGGTCGAATACATCATCGATCCTCCCTGGCGGACCATCGAGTCCTACCAGCAGCTATACGGGGTGATGCGCGAGCCGCTCCTGATCGATGCCGATGGCTGCGTGCCGGTCCCTGACGGTCCGGGACTGGGAGTCGAGATCGACGCGGCGGCGATCGCGCGATTGGCGGCGAGAAATCGACCAATTCGGTAACGCTTTCGACGGCGACTCCGGAGACCGCGAGATACATCTCGCCGCGGCTTGCAACGACCAGCCGGCGGGCGACTTGGCTCCGCCCAGGATCGTCTGAACTCGGCCGGCCGCGGCTTCGAAAGCAGCCAGCGCACTGCTCGTGCCTCGCCCGGATCAACCGGACTTCACCCCCGGGGCCGCTGCGGGCCTGATCGCCCTCACGCCAGCCAGTCCGTTTACCCCGTCCTCGATCTTGACGACGATGCCTCCCCACACCCTTCCAGGGTAGCGCCGGGAAAAGGCACGGAGAATTAAAACTGATTGAAGGGCGCCGCGGGCCACGACTCCTGCTCGGAGGCCGATCCGCAGCGTCAGGCCTACTTCGACGAGGCTCCGCACCAAAAGGTCGGCGGCAACGCCGCCGACCTTGCTACAGGCGATTGGACCGGGCGGTTTTCCGCGGTTAATCGGGTCACGACTCATGGTGCCGGGTCAACCTTGGTCTGTACGAATTTGCGGTTGTCAACGTGCTATCGTGCATGTACTCGCGGGAAACTCATCGCAGCACCTTGTTGCACCCTCAAGATCCACGATGGACTCGCCCAACGCCCCGGGGAGGGCCAAGCGATGTTCGGCGACCCAGTCGACCTTATCCACCGCACCTACCGCCGCCTGACGACGCCGAAACCGATGGCGGAAGCGGTGGATCTGTCGGGGAAGAACGTAATCGTCACGGGAGGCGCCGTGAATTCAATCGGCTATCAGGTCGCACGTACGCTGGCAGCCTGGGGAGCTGATGTCGTGGTCACGTCGCTGGGCGAAACAGACAAACTGGAGCGAGTCTTGCGCGAGGACCTGTCCGCTGAAGGCCACCTATAAGCCCGGATAGCGGTGCGGCGCATGGATTTGTCCGATGCGGGCAGCGTCGCCGAATTCGCAGGATAGTACGGGGAGCACGCAAGCGAACTTCATATCCTGGTCAACAATGCAGGCGTCTTCAAGGACATCGCGAGACGCGCCAAGACCCCCATATGCGCTGCGGACGGGGTTGAAATCCACTGGCGTGTCAACTTCCTCGGAACCTTTCACTTGGGGCTTATATACATAACTGACCAAGGGCCAGTCAGCATACATTTACGCTGCCTCGCCGGCAGCCGCGGGGAAAGTCCCGCCCGCGAGAGCCAATTGGAGGATGTTCAGGGCCGCGTTGTGATCGCGGTCCAGGTCCAGACCGCATGCACAAACGTGCCTTCTTACCTCCAGGCTCTTCTTCACCATCGCACCGCATGCGCTGCAGCGCTGCGAGGTGTTCCGGGGATTCACGAATACCAGCTCGCTACCAGCGCTTGCGGCCTTATAGGCGAGCTGCCCGATGATTCTTCCCCAGGTCTGTTCCAGGATGGATCGGTTCAAGCCGCGCTTCCTGGTCCCGCCCGACCTGGTCATGGCCGGTTTGTCCAGTTTTTCCACCGCGATGAATCCATATCTGCGCACCAGCCCGGTTGTGATCCGGTGACACCGGTTGCGGTCCCGGATCCGCGCCCGGTCATGCGCATTGGCCAGGATGCGGCGGCGCTGCCGAAACCTGCGGCTGCCCTTCTGGCACGAAGAAAGACGTCTTTGCTTGCCGGCGATTTCGCCACGATCAACTTGGCGGCGCTCGATCTTCTCACCCGCGCTGCCGGTGATGCGGGCATTTACGCCCATGTCCAGACCCACCCTGGCAGGGTTGCAGGGGAGCGGTTCCGGCTCGACCGCATAGGTCAGGTTCACGGCAACGCGCCGGCCCCGGAAGGTGATGCGGATGGTCTTGGGGTCCGCTGCCGGCGGCAGCAAGCGCTTGGTCCGGATCCTTACCGCCGGCAATCCCTTGATGCGGACAACGTAGCCGCGCCGGTCCGGCCGCAGCATCGAAGCGGTGGTTTCCTCGATCTGGATCGTGAGGTAACGGTGATATGGCTTAAAGCGCGGGAAGCCCGGTTTCGCACCCGCCTTGCATCTGCGGTAGAAGGCCTGCTTGGCCATCTCCGACCGAATCAGCACGCCGCGGCCGACGTTAACTGACAGACCGGCCCAGAACGGATCGGCGTGGCGCGTCAGCGTGAACGCTTGCATGCGTTCAAACAGCGAATCGCTGTTGCCGGTTTTCCGGTAACTATCGTGCCAGTGCCAAAGCTCCTGGTTGTACAGATCGGTGCAGCCCGCTAACACCTTGTTCAGGCGATCGCAGCCGCGGCGGGATACGTAGCCGCGCTGCTGGTAGGTGAGGAAGGTCTTCGGCATGTGCCCGTGTATCAGGGTCATGCTGGTTCTGTTTCAAGGGCGTAAAGTATATATGTTTCGTTCGGCATCGTGTTTGCGCCCGCTTGCGGCCGGGTCCGAATTTAGCGGCGCAGGTTGGTGGCGGCAATTTTGATGGTGCCGCGGCCTGCGAATTGATCTGACCGGTCCTGTCGGAGCTCCCGCCCTTGACCGGCTGCCGGGGGCGGGGGCGGGGGTTGGATAGTTTTGTATGTAATCCCTTTTCACTTCACTAGCCTGCTGATGCCCCTGCTCCAACGGACAGGGGCGCAAACCGGGAGCGCGCGTGTTGTTGTGACGTCGTCGGAACTACACAAT
Source organism: Chloroflexota bacterium (assembly GCA_965217845.1). Lineage (GTDB taxonomy): Bacteria > Chloroflexota > UBA11872 > UBA11872 > VXNJ01 > VXNJ01. The sequence goes on along the minus strand of OZ244573.1, from coordinate 194,391 downwards.
CGTGGACGGAACAATCTGTTCTTTTTCGAGCAATCCGGACGCTACGACTCCTGGGTCGCGTACTCCCAGGCAAAGCTCGTCCTTGTGCACTTTGCTTTTGAGATCCAGCGCCGGTATGCGGAGGGATTTAACGTACAGTCCGCGATCCTGCATCCCGGATCAGTGCGAACTAACCTGACGTCGGCGGGTCTGGACGGCAATCCGATTCTCAAACGCGTGCACCGATTGACCGAACCCTTTATGGCGCCGTTCTTCCCCAACTTGGCTGAAGGCGCGCAGACGACGATTGCCTGTGCAACCGCAGCACCGCTGCAGGGCGGCCAATTCCATGAAGCCTGTGCGGTCTCACGGGCGTCCAATGAAGCCGGAGACGAGGCAGTAGCCAAGCGCCCGTGGGACGAGGCCGAGGATTGGGTAGCGGCTCGGACCAAAGAGTTGGCTCGCCTGGGGACCTTTAAGCCGACGTGTTTTTCAGACGCCCGCGGACCGCAGTAGCGGTATCGACCCGAATTGGCACCGGCCGCCCTTTGGCTTGCGGCGGTCGGTCCAACGGCGTTGCCAGCCGCGACCCGATTGGCGCGGCGTTCCCCGGCTCGTAGGAGATTCCAAGGCTCCCGCGATCCGGCATCCAACTCGCAACGGACAGCATCGATACCGGGTGTTTCCGACCACCTCCGCACAATCCCAGATTTCGCGATGCTGGGAATCCTCTCTTGCGTACACGATCCTGCTCCTGCTTGACGACCCCGCGATTGCGGAGGCGGCGGCGCAACAGGCGGAATTTTTGCGGGCCGGTCGGACCGATGTGATCGCGACCACCGAGGCGCGCGGTTGGGTTATTGTCACGGCCATGCAACCGGTGCCGCAGATGCGCGGTGGCGCTCATTCGCAGACTGGGCAAACAGCCCGGCGAGACGATAGACCTTACCTGCGACCTCGAATAAGGATGGTTAACGGTCGAGAAGCACGCCGCACCGTCGCTCCAGGGCAGCGGAACCTGTTAGTCGACGACCAGCATCCCACCGGTGGGATGCTGGTGGGATGCAGGTCGTCGATCAAGCGCCTGGGCGGCCAGATCATCGGCGCGGCGTTCCTGAACGAACTCGACTTTCTCAACGGCCGCGCGGAACTAGGCGAAAACCCGGTGCACATGCTCATCCGCTATGGCGAAGAGGACTAGAGCAAGGCCGGACGGTAACCAGGTCCCGCTGCGGGTGGAGCCTCTGCCCGGCAGCTGTGGTCGGGCTAGTTCTCGATCAGTGGCATGACCTCGTTGACCAGCAGGTCGATCGAGTGCTGCCAGGGCGCAAAGTCGTCAATATCGTGAGCGATCATTACCAGATGGCCGAAAGGGGCGGTCTGATCGCGGATGGAGTTGATCTTTTCGGCCACCGTTTGCGGGCTGCCGGCGAGCCAGGTGTTCTGATACAGGAACTTGGGATCGATGTCCGAGTCCGGTCGGTCGGGCTGCGAACCCTTAAAGTGCAGGAAGTTGTTCGACTGCTTGGTCAGGTCGAACATGTAGCGGTCATAGGCCGCGGCAGGACTGTCCTCGAGCATGAAGCGTTCGGCCTCGGCATCGGTATCGGCCACGAAGATGTCGCGCGATATGCCCCATAGATTGGGATCGGGTTCCCGCCCGCCCGCGAGCGCGCCTTCCGAGTAGGCTTCCCAATGGCCGATCAGATCCTGGTTTGGCAGAAAATTGGTTGAAAGACAGCGCCAACCGCGTTGACCGGCCATCTTGATGCTCGATGAGCGGTAGGAGACTCCCGGGATCATGATCGGCGGGTACGGGCGCTGCAGCGGTGGCATGGCCCAGCCCAAGCCGAGCTGGCGCTCGATGTTGGGCAGGTGGACCTGCCAGTATTTGCCTTCCAGCTTGTAGGGGGCCTCGCTGGTCCAGATCTTTAGGACCATCTCGAGTGATTCGCGGAAGCGGTCGATGTATTCGGCCCTTTCCACTTCGACATCCAAAAACGGCCTGTCGGTGGTAAGCCCGCCCGGCCCCACTCCGAAATTGACCCGTCCGCCGGAAAGGTGGTCGAGGAAAGCGATTCGCAATGCCACTTCGGCCGGGTTGTGGAGCGGCAGCAGAGCAACCCCGGTTCCCAGGCGCATAGTTTTCGTCTCGCGTGCCAGGGCGGCCAAGAATATGTCGGATGCGGGGTAGTTTTCCCACTGGCTGGTGATGTGTTCGCCGGCCCAGATCTCTTCGAACCCTTTTTCTTCGAGTTCTGCGAACCAGGTTAGGTCTTCTTCAAATGCCTGCGCCAACGGTTTTTCGGGTGGGTGCAGCGGCATAGAAAAAATGCCCAAACGCATGGACATCTCCTACGTCTCAATGGGATCGGGGTGGCAGCTTGGGAAAGTCTAGGGGCAGCGCCTAAACAAGACGAGGGTTGTTGGCCTGGGCCAACAACCCTCGTGGTTGTGATTGTTGACGCCCCTCAGGGATTTACCCCGGCGAGAGGCCTTGAACGGTCGACTTGCCACCGATGCAGCAGAGCGTGCAGCTTCCGCATCGAGTACTCCAACTTCCCCACATCCATCACATTGGAATATACACCCGCGGCGGTTCGATTGGAACCCGCCAGGGAGGCGTGCGCTAGTCCCAGGAAAGGGTGCCGGCGCTCGAATATTCGGTCACGCGGGTCTCGAAGAAGTTCTTCTCCTTGGGGATGTCCACAACCTCGCTCATCCAGGGGAATGGGTTTTTCGACCCAAATTGGGCCGGAATCCCGATGCGTTCGAGCCGGCGGTCGGCGATGTGCTGGACGTAATCGCGGAAAAGGTCGGCGTTTAGCCCCAGGACGCCGGTCGGCAGGCAGTCGCGGGCGTAGGCTACCTCGTATTCGCAGGCCTGTTTGACAAGATCGATGATTTCGCGCTCGAGCTCTTTGGTCCAGGCCGCGGGATTTTCTTCGTGGATGGTGTTGATCAGGTCAATGCCGAAATTGAGGTGGATGGTCTCGTCGCGCATGATGTATTGGAATTGCTCGCCGATACCGGTCATCTGGTTGCGGCGGTGGAAGGACAAGATCATCACGAAGCCGGAATAGAAGAAGACCCCCTCCATCACGACGTAAAAACCGACCAGGTTCTTGATGAAGCGCTGGATCCCTTCGATCGTCTCGGTACTAAATTCCGGGTCGAGAACGTCCTTGGTCAGGCTCATTACGAAGTCGTCTTTGCCCTCGATCGAATCGACCTCGTGGTACATGTTGAAGACCTCGCGCGAATCGAGTCCGAGCGAATCGACGATGTGGACGAACGAATGCGTGTGCAGCGCCTCTTCAAATGCCTGCCGCAGCAGGTATTGGCGCGCCTCCGAATTGGTGATGTGCTTGAAGATCGACAGCACGATGTTGTTGCCGACCAGGGACTCGCCGGTGCTGAAGAAACCGAGGTTGCGCTTGATCACCAGCCGTTCGGCATCGCTTAGTCGGTCCGACCGCCACAACTCGATGTCACGTTGCATCGGAACTTCAGTGGGCATCCAGTGATTGGCGCAGCCATTGATGTAGTGTTCCCAGGCCCAGTTGTACTTGAGCGGGATCAGCTGATTGACGTCAACTCGCTGGCAATTGAGCAGCCGCTTATGGGCCGGATCGATGCGCTGGTTTAGGTCCCAGGTTCCCTCGGCGCGGGCGGCCGGGTCGGGGTCACCCGGGGCGGCGCCACCAGCTTCGGTTGAAGCCTTTATATCGGTTCCGAAGCCGGTACGCATCGGTAGCCATCTCCCATCAAAGGTGATTGAATTTTGGCGCACAGGCGCCAGGCGGGTTGGCCCGCAGCTTAGTCTCTGGCAATGGCTGCGGCGGTGGAGCCAAACATACGCGGCGAGGCGTTGAACATTCGGCCCGACCGGAGCCAGAAGTAATCAAATTATGCCTCCGAGGCACAATGACTTGGGGTCCGAGTGTAGTTGAGGTGCCAGGTCACGCTATTGGTAGGTGACGGTGGCATGAACCTGTCGGCGGGCACCCGGATACAAAATTCGGCCGCACCGGCGCTTGCGGTCCCGGCCGGATGAGCGCGGCGGCGACCCCAGCGGGCGGGGCGTGGACTGGCATCGGAGACCTGAGCGTTCGTCAGCGCCGCGCCATCCATGGCTGGTGTATGTACGACTGGGCCAACTCGGCCTTTGCCACCAGTGGCCTGGTGGCGATCTTCCCGGTCTATTTCGTTTTCCTCTTTCGCGAATCGTTCGGCTCCAGCGTCAGCGTTCTGGGAATCACGTTCACCGGCAGTTCGGTCTGGGGCCTGGCGGTGGCAGTCTCGACTGCGATCGTGGTTCTCACAAGCCCCGTTCTGGGGGTGATGTCCGATCGAGTTCCGATCAAACGGGTGCTGCTTTGGTCCTACACCGGGGTGGGGTCGCTGTTTACGCTGCTGGCGTTTTTCTGCGCCTACACCGGTCAGCCCTGGGCATGGCTGATCGGGGCGTTCACGCTGGCCAACGTCGGATTCGCCGGCAGCCAGATCTTCTACAACGCTTTTCTGCCGCACCTGGCACCGCGCCACCTGGCCGATTCCATTTCGAGCCGCGGCTACGCCTATGGGTACGCCGGCGGGGGACTGGTGCTGCTGGCGCACCTGGCGCTAATCCTGGCTACCCAGGACACCGATTTTGCGGATCTGGCCACAAGGATCGCGATCGCGTCGGTCGGCATCTGGTGGTTCGGTTGGTCACTATGGACGATCAGGGCGCTGCCGGAGCCGCCGCTCGTGCGCAGCGCCGGTTCCATTTCTGCCGGCAACGCGGTGGTGGTCGCGCTGGCCGAACTCCGCCGGACCTTCGGCCAACTGCGGCGCTTCCGCGTGGTGCTGGTTTACCTGGGCGCGTTCGTGCTCTTTAACGATGGTCTGCAAACGATCATCACGATTGCCGGGGCATTTGCCGCCGACACCTTGAGAATCCCGCTGGCGTTCAACATGGGTACGATCGTGATCATCCAGTTCATCGCCATTCCCGGGGCGCTGTTCTTTGGCCGGATGGCCAACCGGTTCTCGACCAAGTCGGCTTTGACCGTTTCGCTTCTCGGTTGGGTCGTGATCGTGCTCTTCGGGGTGTCGGTGGTGCCGCTGGAACCGCGTTCGCACCAGGATTTCGAAGTCCAGATCGAGTACCGCGCCGGCGACGGGCGCTACGTCGTAGCTGCTGCCCCCGATTCCGAGGACCCCATCCCCGATTCAGGAGCATTGGGTCCGGATGATTTGCGGGTCGGGTCGAGCCTTGCGCCCGAACCACTGCAGGCGATCCTGCGTGAGGCCGGCGAGGGGTCCGACTATGAATACGCCATTTCGGTTGGCGGTGGCCCCCTTGACGGCGAGGCGGTCATCGGTGGCGGTCACGCGGCCTCGATCGGCGAGGGCCCGGTTGACTTCTGGCCGCGCCTGATGCGCGATCGGGTGTGGTACCCACTCGGGCTCGACGCCGGTTACCAGTGGCTGATTCTGGGGGTCCTGGTCGGCAGCGTGATCGGGGGCAGCCAGGCCCTGGCGCGGAGCCTGTTCTCGCAGATTGCGCCGCGGTCGCGCAGCGGCGAATTCTTTTCCTTCTTCGGCTTCATGTCGCGCGCTTCAGCGGTGTTCGGGCCCACCCTCTACATTGCCGCGACGGCTGTGTTCGACACTCGCGTGGCGGTGACTTCGATCCTGCTTATCATCGCCGCCGGCACCATCGTGCTGCGCTGGGTGGACGTGGCTGAAGGGGCCAGGGTGGCTGAGACCGAGGACGCTGCCGATCGCGTTGATTGAAAGAGTGCCGGATTAACGCCAGTCGGGCCGCTGCATGGCGAAGGTGTTGTTGACCTCAACGTAATCGAGGTAGCCGAGCCGGCCAATTGGGCGTAGCTTGAGGAAATCGACCCGGCCGTCGGTGAGCACGCGATCGACAATGTGAACCCCGATGACCTGGCCGAACACCACCACGTTGGTTTCGCGCGGATCGATACAGTCCAGCTCGACCGAGCGCAGGTGGCGGCATTCCAAATGCACCGGGCTCTCGGCGACGCGCGGACATTTGACCAATCGGGCAGGTGCCTTGGCCAGGCCTGCGTATTCAAATTCATCCACGTGTGGAGGGGCCGGTACCGATGACGCGTTCATCTGTTCGCGCAGTTCCCAGGTAGCCAGGTTGACCACGAATTCGCCGGTGGCTTGGGCGTCGCGGACCGCGTCCTTGAGGTTGCCGTAATCGCTATTGCCGGTCGCTGCAAACATCACCTGGGGCGGGTTGTAACCAACTCCGTTGAAGAATGAATAGGGGGCCAGATTGGCCACCCCATCGCTGCTGAGAGTCGATATCCAGCCAATGGGCCGCGGGACCACCAGTGCGCTGAGGGCGGTATACGGCGAATGCTCGCCCGATTCAAGCTCGATGAACACGATTCCCCCGTATTTGTGGCCAAGGTTTTGACGGCCGCCGCCAACCACAAATATGACGTGCGCCCGCTGCGATGGGATATTTGGGCGCAATTTGGCGCAATTGACCCCGCCGGGCGCGCTGGCCGGTACGATCAAGCCTTCTGGGATCGCGGACCGCAATTCGGGCGGGGCTGGCAACAGCGGTTGGGCGAATGGTTGCGCCCTTCTGCCGACGCGTCACGCCGCGGCGTGGTTAACCCGAGCTGGGATCTATGGGCAGGCCGGAGCCGGTGGCGATTTCCCACCTGAAACCGTCGGGGTCGGCAAAGTACCCCGAGTAGCCGCCCCAGAACGTTTCGGAGCCAGGTCTGATGATGCTCCCCCCGGCCGCCGCAGCTTCCGCCAGCACGGCGTCAACCTCGGCGCGGGAGGCCACGTTATGCGCGAGGGTGAATGCTTGCATCCCGGACTGCAGGGTTTCCGTCTGATCAGGCCCGGCGTCGGCCGCGAGGGCTTGGAGCGGATAGAGCGCCAACATCACGTTGTCGAGCAGGAGGAAGGTTATGGAGGCGCCGCCCGCATCGTGCACCGGGAAACCCAATCCGTCGCGATAGAAACGGGTGGAGAGCTCCAGGTCGGCAACTCCGAGCGTGATGATGCTGATTCGGGGTTCCATTCAATTACCTTCGCGCCGCAGAGCTAGTTTGCAGAAAGCTATAAAGCCCCGCGAGGGAGCGCCGCGATCCGACCCCAAGTCAGTTTTGCGGGTGCTTGACGCCGTTCAAGGGCGATGGCCCGCTTTGGCGAAGCCTTTGCGCCCAGCACCGATCGTGGTTGCGGGGGTCGGATTCGAACCGACGACCTCCGGGTTATGAGCCCGACGAGCTGCCACTGCTCCACCCCGCACGCTGAATACGGATATCTTCGAGCCGGTCTATAAGCCGCATTCTGTAATCGGTTGCCATCTATCTTGACCGTCCGGTTACCCGGCGGTTCCTTGCACCCCACCTGGGACTCGGCGGGCCACGTCATCATCCCGGCTTGGGTTTGCTCTGGATAGAGTTTGGCCTTTTCACTCCGGCTTTACCCGGCATTAGTCTCTGTGCCACTGGTCCTCGCCTCACGGCGGACGGGCGTTACCCGCTATCCTGCCCTGCAGAGTGCGGACTTTCCTCACGCGTGGCGCGACAACCCGACTGGCTCGTGCGCATCCATATTCAATTGGGGAAAAGATCAACCTTCGACAGCTGAAGTAGCAGCCGAGAAACACTTCTCGATTGGCGTCAAATTCATTGCGCTTCTTTGGCAAGTTGTGCCTTATTACACAGAGTCAAAACGCTTGACTGGGATCACCCGGCATTTCTGCCAGGCACTCCTTAGAAAGGAGGTGATCCAGCCGCACCTTCCGGTACGGCTACCTTGTTACGACTTTGCCCCAGTCGCCTACCCCACCTTAGACAGCTGCGTCCCGAAGGTTAGCTCACCGTCTTTAGGTGTTGCAGACTCCCATGGCATGACGGGCGGTGTGTACAAGGCCCGGGAACGTATTCACCGCAGTATGCTGACCTGCGGTTACTAGCAACTCCAACTTCATGCAGGCGAGTTGCAGCCTGCAATCCGAACTGGGGCCGACTTTATGAGATTCGCTCACCGTCGCCGGTTTGCTGCCCATTGTATCGGCCATTGTAGCGTGTTTGTAGCCCAGGGTGTAAGGGTCATGCTGACTTGACCTCATCCCCACCTTCCTCCGAGTTTCTCTCGGCAGTCTCGCTAGAGAAATACAACTAACGACGAGGGTTGCGCTCGTTGCGGGACTTAACCCAACACCTCACGGCACGAGCTGACGACAGCCATGCAACACCTGTGAACCGGTCCTAAAGGAAGACTTTGTTTCCAAAGCGGTCCGGAACATGTCAAACCCTGGTAAGGTTCTTCGCGTAGCCTCGAATTAAACAACACGCTCCGCTGCTTGTGCGGGCCCCCGTCAATTCCTTTGAGTTTTAGTCTTGCGACCGTAGTCCCCAGGCGGGATGCTTAACGCGTTAGCTACGACACCCAACGGTCAAGACCTTGGACATCTAGCATCCATCGTTTACAGCGTGGACTACCGGGGTACCTAATCCCGTTTGCTCCCCACGCCTTCGCACCTTAGCGTCAGTTCTGGGCCAGGAAGCCGCCTTCGCCACAGGTGTTCCTTCCGATATCTACGCATTCCACCACTACACCGGAAGTTCCGCTTCCCTCTCCCAGCCTCAAGGCCGATGGTTTTGCCCGGCGCCTCAGGGTTAGGCCCTGAGATTTCACAGACAACCTTTCGGTCCGCCTACGTGCGCTTTACGCCCAGTAATTCCGGATAACGCTCGCCACCTACGTATTGCCGCGGCTGCTGGCACGTAGTTGGCCGTGACTTATTCCCGAGATACTGTCATCATCATCACTCGGAAAAGGACTTTACGACCCAAGAGCCTTCATCGTCCACGCGGCGTTGCTGCGTCAGGGTTTCCCCCATTGCGCAAGATTCCTTCATGCTAAACCCCGTAGGGCTCAGGACCATATTTCAGTCCCAGTGTGGCTGCTCATCCTCTCAGACCAGCTATCGATCTCAGCCTTGGTGGGCTTTTACCCCGCCAACAAGCTAATCGACCGCGGGCTCCTCTCTTAGCAATAAATCTTTCATCACCGGAACGCATTCCGGTGATCGTATGCGGTATTGTCCCCGGTTTCCCGGGGTTATCCCCCACTAAGAGGCAGATCACCCACGTGTTACTCACCCGGACGCCACGGCCGTGACACCGAAGTGTCCGTACCGTTCGACTCGCATTGATAAGGCACGCCGCCAGCGTTAATCCTGAGCCAGGATCAAACTCTCCATCACAGTGAATACTCCTCGCAAGCGAGGAAGTTCAAGCAAATAAATGAAGCGCTTTTACGTCCTGAAACTCTGTAGACATAACTCGCCATGAATCGACATCGTTTAATGTCTCAATTCGGCTGCTCTTCAGTTGTCGAAGGTTCTGCCCTAAGGCGAACTGACCGCTATAGCTGGTCAGATGCCTTTGAGAGCCCGCAATTATACGCGCCACCAGACGGGCGCAAGGCGGAGCGCACCCGGGCCGGTCGGCCCGGGTGCGCTTCTGAAAACTTTCCTAGGTGATGGCGATGTTGCCGGCGCCGCCGGCACGCTTTTCAAAGTTGGCGACCGCCGTCTCAAACGTGGTCAGCCCCTGCTCGAGCTTTTCGCCGTCTAAGGTCTTGAGGTTCTTGGCGTTGCGGTTGATCGGGGCCGTAAGCGGGACCGCCAGGCCGCTGCGGGCCAGGGGCGCTTCGGACAGCAGGGCCAGCTTGGCCGCCACCGCGGCGAAGCGATCCTTCAGGTCGGCGTTTTCCGCACCCAGTGCACCGGCGATTTCACCCGCTTCGCTGAGGTGCTCAATGCCTTTGGGAACCATCATCTACGCGTTGTCCTCATTGAACCAATTAACCGTGGTGGTGGCCGTGGCCGGCCGGGACGGTAACCCGCGGACCGGCGACTTCGTCAAGATCAATCTCGCTGCGGCGCTTGCGGTCGAAACCGGTCCCGCCGTGGCGGTCGGCCGGGAAGGGGTTCTCCTTGGCGTAGATCGACTTGTAGCGATCACCCACCAGGCGCTTGTCGTAGAAACCGAAGCGGTCGGAGTCGGACTCGAACACTTCGATCAATTCGTAGTCTTTGGTCCCAAGTCCGTTCCTGACGCCGGCGTTGAGCTGGATCTCTTCCGAAATCCCCGGGATCATCGAACCGGCCATCGACAGCTTGTGGTCACCGGGCGAATCCACCCCGAAGTCTTCGGCAGCCGATCCCGGCATGCCGGGCAGTTCAGTCACGCGGTCGAGGCAGGCCATATCCAGCGCCACCGGGTCGTAACCGGCGAAGATCCCCAGGTGCGGGGTTACCGGCAAGTCGGCATGATCAAGGCAGTCGCACTTGGGCGATACGTCGAGACCGAGATTGAGGAACCCGACTTTTCCGTCCAATGCCTTCACCACCGCCAAGCAGCCATCGGCGCAGGCGGCGTTGAACGCACGCGTGTTGTCTTCGGTGTTGGTCCAGGCCCCGGATACTGACTGGACGCCGGCACAACCAAGGCACGATCGACATTTCTCGGGGTGCCATTCGACATGGCCGTTATTGCGTGAATAGGCCTCGTGAATGCAGATCCCCGGCACCATGTCCTTGAAGGCCTCGGTGACGTTCTCCGGATGCCATTCGGCGACCCCGGGGAATCCGAAGTCCGGATGCCCGCCTTGATGGACGTTGTACTTGCCGCGCTTGGATTGGCAGCCAATGCCCAGATTCTTGACGGATCCGCCGATCACGCCCATCGGGTGGCCCTTGAAGTGCGTCAGAACGATCATCACATCGGCCAGGGCGATCGCCTTGGCTACGTAGGCCTCGTTGAGGATGTATCCCTCGGGCAGCGGGATGCGGACGTCGTCGGTGCCGTTGAAGCCGTCCGCCGACAGGAATGGGCAACCCAAGGTCGCGGAGCTGAAGCCGTTGCGCTCGGCGGTGTACATCAGGTCGGGGGCGATCACGCGTGAGGCCCTAGGGCCGTAGGTCATCGTGGTGGTATCGCAGACGAACGGGCGCCCGCCAAGGCGCTTGATCTCATCGGCCACCGAGCGCGCGTAGACCGGACGCAGGTAGGCGGAGTTGTTCCATTCACCGCAGTGGATCTTAATGGCCACCACGTCACCGGGCTTGATCAGCTTCTCAAATCCGGCGGCCTCAAACAGTGTCAGGGTCTGGGGGACGAACCCAGTATTCGAGGAAAGGCTGCGCCGATCCATCGTCCACACCTTTGACGCCATCTCGACAACTCCTTCTCCCCACCCTCAAACGGTTTGGTGGATCGATCGTTAGTACCCAAGTAGCCAAAGTGTAAGTTCGCAAGTTTTATTGATTGCCGCCACCGGATGTCGCCCGAGGAGAAATGGTTGGTCATCCAATCGGCAGATTTGGGGCAGGAATTGCCCGGCTGCATCCAATTAATTCGCTCAAGTCAACCGCCAAATTCCCAATAAATGCCGGCGCGGACCTGCGAATACTGCCCCTCCCAACCGACTTCAATCCAGGTTGCCGTGACATTGCCGCCGCCGCTGGTACATTTGGTCGATGCGGCGACTGCGCCTTCGGGCGTTGTGGATGCGGCCCCGAGCCCATCGCCGTCAGCACACCTTTTGGATCGCGATTGGCCGGTTCCCACCGGGACCGGGCAGGCCGGGTTGGGCCGATCATGACTTGAACGGGCCGGGAAGCCCGGGTTGCTGGGCATGTTGAAAACCGTTCCCGCATTCGATCGCCGACGCTGCGGCGATCTCACCGGCGTTCGAAGCAGGTTTCCGGAGCGGTTAAGCGCCCCCGGGAACCATAAGCAGCGCAACGCCCTGCTTGGCGAAATTAACCGTGGTGGTGGCCGTGGCCGGCCGGGACGGTAACCCGCGGACCGGCGACTTCGTCAAGATCAATCTCGCTGCGGCGCTTGCGGTCGAAACCGGTCCCGCCGTGGCGGTCGGCCGGGAAGGGGTTCTCCTTGGCGTAGATCGACTTGTAGCGATCACCCACCAGGCGCTTGTCGTAGAAACCGAAGCGGTCGGAGTCGGACTCGAACACTTCGATCAATTCGTAGTCTTTGGTCCCAAGTCCGTTCCTGACGCCGGCGTTGAGCTGGATCTCTTCCGAAGTCCCCGGGATCATCGAACCGGCCATCGACAGCTTGTGGTCACCGGGCGAATCCACCCCGAAGTCCTCGGCAGCCGATCCCGGCATGCCGGGCAATTCGGTGACTTTGTCAAGGCAGGCGGTGTCGATCGCCACCGGGTCGTATCCGGCGAAGATCCCCAGGTGCGGGGTTACCGGCAAGTCAGCGTGGTCCATGCAGTCGCATCTGGGTGAAACGTCGAGGCCGAGGTTCAGATACGCGATCTTGCCGTCCAAAGCCTTTACGACCGCCAAACAGGCGTCGGCGCAGGCGGCATTGAATGCGCGCAAGTTGTCTTCGGTGTTGGCCCAGGCACCGGTGTGCGCCATGGTGCCGTAGCAACCAAGGCAGCTGCGACATTTTTCGGGGTGCCATTCGACATCGCCGTTATTGCGTGAATAGGCCTCGTGAACGCAGATCCCCGGCACCATTGCCTTGAAGGCTTCGGTGATGTTTTCCGGGTGCCATTCGACGACCCCGGGGAATCCGAAGTCCGGATGCCCGCCCTGATGGACGTTGTACTTGCCGCGTTTCGATTGGCAGCCGATTCCCAGGTTTTTTACGGCGCCGCCAATCACCCCCATCGGGTGTCCTTTGAAGTGGGTGAGAGCGATCATTACGTCGGCCAGGGCGATTGCCTTGGCAACGTAAGCCTCGTTGAGGATGAAGCCCTTGGGCAGCGGGACGCGAACGTCGTCGGTGCCGTTGAAACCGTCCGCCGACAGGAACGGACATCCCAGACTGGCCGAGTTGAAGCCGTTGCGCTCGGCGGTGAGCATCAGGTCGGGGGCGATCACACGCGCGGCTCCGGGGCCATAGGTCATCGTGGTGGTGTCGCAGACAAACGGGCGCCCGCCCAGGCGCTTGACTTCGTCGGCCACCGCCCGCGCGTAGACCGGTCGCAGGTAGGCGGAGTTATTCCATTCGCCGCAGTGCAGCTTGATGGCCACAACGTCGCCGGGCTTGATCAGCTTCTCGAACCCGGCTGCCTCAAACAATGTGAGGGTCTGGGGGACGAACCCAGTATTCGAGGAAAGGCTGCGCCGATCCATCGTCCAGACCTTTGAAGCCATCCGCGTTACCCCCCTGCTGTGATGCCCGTTTGCGCGTGGTTAATGCAGGCAATTTTGGTGTCGCTGCCAAAGTCTAAATTTCCCCTGGGCCCGGTGGCGGGGAATAGCGATTGGCTATATGAGCAGGTAGGGCTGCTCGATCAACTGGCCAATGCGCTGCAGGAAGCGGGCCGCGGCCGCGCCGTCGTTGATGCGATGGTCAAAGGTCAACGACAGTGAGATCCGGGTCCCCGCCACCAGTTCGCCGGACCCGTCAACGATCGGTTTGCGAACGATTCGGCCGACCCCCAGGATCGCCGCTTCGGGAGGATTCAGGACCGGCGTGAAGGTGTCGACCCCGATCGCCCCCAGGTTGGTGATCGTAAACGTCCCGCCGGTCAACTGGTCCAGGCCCAGACTGCCGGCGCGGGCACCAGCGACCAGTTCGCGGTAACCACGCGCAATGTCCAAGAGCTGGCCGTTGGCCAGGTCCTTCCGGTTCGGAACGAGCAGTCCTTCCGGAGCATCGACTGCCAGTCCGATGTTGATCTGGGCCGGTTCGTGCAGCCCGCCATCCTGGATCTGGGATTGCATGTTGGGCTGTTCGGACAGGGCCCGGGCGCAGATCCGCACCAGCAGGTCGTTGTAGGAGATTCGGAATCCGAGTTCGGATTCGTACTGGCGGGCCAGCTTCTCGCGCAGGGTGACGAATTCACCAGCGTCGTATTCCGAGTTCAGGGTCACCTGCGCCGATTGACTGAGGCTCGCCATCATCCGCTCGGCGATAACGCGCCGTCGGCCGGGTAGGCGGGACGGAACGGCGATCGGCGCCGGGGCAACTGGGGCGGGTGTGGGCGGCGCGGCGGCGGGAATTGACAGCAGGTTAGCCCGGACATCGTCGGCAACGATTCGGCCGCCCGGCCCGCTGCCCCTGACCTCGTCCAGCGACAACGAGGCCTCGCGCGCCAGGCGCCTGGCCAGCGGTGACGCGAACACGCGCCCGCCGGGTCGCTCGGAGCCCAGCGGGCGTGAAAGCGACGGCGGGGCCGTCGCCGGTTGCGATGCCGGAGGAGCCGCGGGTGCGGGGGACTCGCCGTCGGGGACGGACTCACCTTCGGCCAGCACCCAGGCGCAGATTCCCTGCACCTTAACCGCCTCGCCGGCTTGGGCGGCGATGCCGGCCAATTTGCCGTCGGCCGGGGCTTCGACTTCAGCGTTTATCTTGTCGGTTTCAAACTCCAGCACCGCATCGCCCTTGGCGACGCGGTTGCCCTCCTCGACCAGCCAGCGGGTGATGATGCCTTCCTCCATCGTGATGCCCATCAGGGGCATCAGGATCGGGGTCGCCATCAGACGCCCCGCAGCAGTTCGCGGACGCCGTTCTCGATGTCGGCGACGCTCGGGAACGAAGCAAATTCAAGGGTTTCGGCGAATGGCACCGGCGAGTGCTTGGCGCCCAGGCGCTTGACGGGTGCATCAAGGTAATCGAACGCCAGCTCCTGGATCTGGGCCGCTATCTCGCCGCCGAAGCCGCCGAAGCGGACTGCTTCGTGCAGAACCAGGGCGCGGTTGGTCTTGCGCACGGATGCAACGACCGCCTCGACATCGAGTGGATAGAGGGTGCGCAGGTCAATGACCTCGACTTCGATCCCTTCGGTTGAGAGCTGTTCGGCCGCGGTAAGCGCGTAATTTACCTGCCGCGCATAGGTGACGATCGTAGCCGCATCGCCCTCGCGGGCAATATTGGCCTTGCCCAGCGGGACCAGGTATTCACCGGTCGGCACCGGTCCGCGGCTGCCATAGAGGGCCTTGTGTTCGAAAAAGCAGACCACATTGTCGTCGCGGATCGCCGACTTGAGCAGCCCCTTGGCATCGCGCGGATTCGATGGGGAAACCACCTTCAACCCGGGCACGTGGGTGAACCAGGCTTCGAGGCTCTGGGTGTGCTGGGCGGCGTTGCCGACGCCGGCGCCGGTGGATGCCCGGTACACGATGGGCAGGGTTGCCTTGCCGCCAAACATATAGCGGTTCTTGGCCGCTTGATTGACGATCTGATCCATAGCGATCCCCATGAAGTCCTGATACATGAACTCGGCCACCGGGCGGGATCCGGTGATCGCCGCCCCGACCGCCGCACCGGCGATGAGGGCCTCGGAGATGGGTGTGTCGACAATGCGCCCGGGACCGTATTTGTCCAACAGGTCGGCGGTTACCTTGTAGGCGCCGCCCCAGACCCCGATCTCCTCGCCCAGCACGAACACCCGTTCGTCGCGGGCCAGCTCCTCGTCAAGGGCCTCGTTTAGAGCTTGGTTCAAGTAAATCTGGCGATCGCTGGGGGTGCCGGAATCGATCGCTGTGGATTGTGCAATGGCCATGGGTGATCAGCTCGCGTATACGTCTTCTTCTATTACCGATATGTCGGGGAATGGACTGGACTCGGCAAATTCGACGGCGGCGGCAACCTCGGTCTCGACCTCGCCGTCGATGGCGTCCAGGTCCTCCCCGGCGATGCCGGCGAAATCAATCAATTCGGTTCGGAACCGGTAGACCGGATCGCGCTGCATCCACTCCTCGAGTTCCTCGCGCGAGCGGTACCCGGCCATGTCGTGGACGGTGTGACCCTTGAACCGGTAGGTAAAGGATTCGATCAGCGTCGGACCGGCACCAGCGCGGGCGCGCGCCACCGCCTCGGAGGCTGCTTCGTAGGCGGCGATCACATCCTGGCCGTCGACCACGACTCCGGGAATCCCGTAGGCTTCGCCGCGCCCGGCGATGCTGGGGCCGGCGTTGGCCTGGTCGGCCCGCGTGGCCATTCCGTACTGGTTGTTCTCGCAGATGAAGATGACCGGAAGCTTCTGCGCGGCGGCGAAATTCACGCCCTCGTGGAAGGCCCCCGTGGGCCCGGCCCCGTCACCGAAGAAGCAGGCCGTGACCGCGTCTTCGCCGCGCAGCTTGGATCCCAGGCCGGCCCCGGCGGCGATGGGAATGCCGGCGCCGACGATGCCGTTGGCCCCCAGGATTCCAAGGTCCAGGTCGGCAATGTGCATCGACCCGCCCTTGCCGCCGCAGTAGCCGGTCGAGCGGCCGAACAGTTCGGCCATCATCCGGTCCACGTGCCCGCCCTTGGCGATGCAGTGACCGTGGCCGCGGTGGGTGGAGGTGATGTAGTCGCTGTCGCGCAGGGCCGCACAGACACCGACCCCGGAAGCTTCCTCACCTATATAGAAGTGCAGCGCGCCGCGCATGCGCGCCTGCCGGAACATCTCTTCGGCGATTTCCTCAAATCGCCGGATCAGCATCATCCGACGGTACATCTCAAGGACCAAGTCACGCCCGGGGAGCGCGCGCCGGTCGCGGCCGCGCAGGCTCGGGGTAACCGCGAGCATGTCGGCATTCTCTACGCTCATGGGCCGCCTTCACTTACTTGCAACAATCTGCGCTTCGGGCCGGTCCGGCCCCGTGCATACAACTTTATTTTGGGGGTTGGGCGAGCGCACCCGAAATCCCGGTTGGGAAACCGGTTCCGATCACGGCGCCGGTGCCCGTGCGGCAGCTTACATACAATGGCCCGAACGCAGATATCAACAGGCGGTCGCGAGGCAGCGGTCATGGCGCACTTCGTCGACCCCAACTACGCTTGCTCGATCAAGCCGCCACCCGACTTTTCAGAGTTCTGGCGTGGAGTCCAGGCCCAGGTTGAGGAATCGGGCCTGGCGCCGGAGCTGATAAGGGACCGGTTGCGCTCGGATCCGGATGTGGCCGTCTACCAAGTCTTCTATATCAGCGTCGATCAGGTACGGGTGGCGGGCTGGTACTGCCTGCCGGCGGAAGCCGAAGGTAAATTCCCGGGGCTGCTCCTCATGCCGGGTTACAAGAGCGACCCGAGGATCCCCAAGGACTGGGCGCGCCGCGGCTATGCCGCCTTGGCGGTGGCTCCGCGTGGCAAGCTGCGATCGCGGACCCAGTTCGATCCCGGCTACCCGGGGCTGCTTACCTATGGGTTGGTTGACCGCAACGTCTATTCATACAGGGGTTTCTATTGCGACGCCTGGCGCGGGATCGACTTCCTGCTGGAACGCCCGGAAGTGGATGGCGGCCGCATCGGCGTCACCGGCTCCAGTCAGGGCGGCGCCCTGACCGTTTGCACCGCCGCGCAGCGCCCGCAGGTCCGTGCCGCCGCCGCCGGAGCGCCGTTCCTGACCGGAATGATGGACGCGATCGAACTCACCAGCAGCTATCCCTACCGGGAGATCGCCGACTACCTGCGGCATTACCCGGAGCGCCGCAATCAGGTTGCCGACACGCTGGCCTACTTCGACTGCCTCAACTTCGCCCCCGCGATCACCTGTCCGCTGGTCCTGAACATCGGACTGCGCGACAACGTTTGTCCGCCTGAAACCGGCTACGCTCTTTTTGCCAATGTCGCCAGCGCCGACAAGCGCCTCTATGCCTACCCCGACCAGGGCCACAGCGCCGGCGGCCACCTGCACGATCGGGTGGTAGTGGATTTCTTTGCCGAGCACCTGCGGCCCGGGACCTGCGATGCCTGAACGGGCACCCCAATTTCAGGCCTACTGGGCCCGCGTGCTCTCCGAACTCGCGGACACGCCGGACTCCCCGGAGCTGGAAGAACTACCGTTGCGCGAGACCGATTTCGCACGCCTTTACGGCGTCCACCTCACCGGTATCGGGCCCTACCGGCTTTTCGGCTACCTAAGCGCCCCCAAGGGCGATGGTCCTTTCCCGGCGATCTACTGGGCCCCGCCTTACGGCAGCGTGCAGGAGATCATCCCCCAGGGGACCGCCAACGAGGTTCGGTCCCGTTTCCTTACTTTTGCGCTGGCGCACCGCGGCCAGCGGACCGCCGACCGCCCGTTCGCGGCGATGTTCCCCGGCCTACTTACCCAGGGAATCGAAAGTCCCGAGCGTTATGTTTTCCGCGGAGTCGTCGCCGATGCCATTCGTGGCCTGCAATTCCTGGCCGCCCGGCCGAAACTGGATCGCGGCCGACTGGTGGCGACGGGTAACGATCTGGCCCTGCAGGCGGCCTCGCTGACCGGGTTGGCGAGCCACCTTGTCTGCACCCCGAACCTGTTCCTTGATCCATTGGCGGCGGCCGCGCAAACGCGGTCCTACCCGCTGGAGGAATACAACGACTACCTGCGTCTTTATCCGGCGCGGCGCGCCAATGTCGCCTACACTTTGGCCCATTTCGAACTGGTCCGCTTCGCGCCCGCGGTCTCGGCAACCACCCTGATCGTGGCCGGTCCGGCGGGATCGGCCCGCGACGCTAAGGCATTGGCGCCGCTGGCGGCGGTGTTCGGCGGCCGATCGAGTGTCTATCAGTCGCGCAATTCGAACTATCTGGACGGAGTCGCGATCGAGGACTGGGTCGCGGCCCAACTCGCCACCGGTCCCCCGATCCTGCCGCGGCACTGGACCTGAACCGCCCACTGTACGCGAGCGTACTGCCCGATTGCGGCAGCGAGTTCGCGGGAGTTTTTTCGGTTGGAAAGCGGAGTTGGCATTTGGAGCAAAAATGTGTACTATGTATGACATATGACGCACTTTGGTACCACTACCCGTGCCCGACGCGAAGAGTTGCGCCGCGGCGATCGACGTTTCTCGCTTCGCCAGGTGGCTCTGCGGGTCGGGATCGAGCCCGCTTACCTTAGCAAGATCGAGCGCGGCGAGGTTCCCCCGCCTTCGGAAGCCACCACGCAGCGCCTGGCGGGCGAACTGGGAATCGACCGCGATGTCTATCTGGCTCTGGCCGGCAAGGTCTCGGCCGATCTGCAGGAGATCATTCGCCGCCGCCCCAAGTTGTTCGCGCGATTGATACGGGAACTGAGAGCGGCTCCGGACGGCGCCATCCTGCACGTGGTGCGCGAGGTGCGCGACGGCGACTGGTAACCAGTAGAGAGGACTACCCATGATTTCGCTGCAAGAGAACCGACTGCTTTTCGACTTTCCGGAGGTGCATCCGGACGCGTCCTGCACCCTGGAGTTCATGCGCACCCTGCGCATCCCTGACGACGGCCGCGAATACCCGCTCCCGCCGGGTTTTGCGCGCTTCCCGCTGCGGCACCTGGACGATCATTCCGCACGCGTGCCGGAGGCCTGGCGCCGCCGTGGCGGGGTGCTGATGCCGATGCACCAGGCCGAGGCGATGTGGATCAACTTCGGTGCCTACGGCGACTACCCGTTCGCGATAAAGATCGCCACCGGCAAGATCTGCGCAGTCTCCGGGGATGAGTGGGTGAACCACCTCAACGCCGACCCGCAGGACTACATCGTGGTTCCCGACCAGCCCTGGCTGGATGGGTACTGCATCGCCAAGGGCCTGATCCGACAGTTCGTGGCCATGCCCCTGGGTAAAGGGTTCACCGCCGAGGAGCAGTTGACTGGAGTGGGCGAGCATGGCGGGCTGCAGGTCATCGCCTATCCGATGAAGCGCGAGCGCTACGAAAAGCTCTTCGGTGGGCGCCGGCTGTATATGGAAGCTGCTTCCAAATTAGCCGTTTGCGCCGACGCCATGGGGCTTGCCCCGGGCGGGAGGATGCGGCAGGAGATCTACGAAGACGAGTACGGGTTAGATGCCTGGGACCAGCGCCAGGCCAGCCGTTGCTTTGTCAGCATCGCAAACTCCGCGCAGTGGTTGGCCTTGACCGGCGAGCTGCCGCCCACTATTCCGCCTCGCGCCAAGGAGTATGCCGAAGCCGGACTGCCCTGGTTCGCGTATTACGGGGGCGATGCCGAGGCCATCGCCGGCGCCAAAAAACTCAAGGACCTAAAGGGTCTGGGCCAATTGGTTGGCCGGGACGAGGGTTCAGTCCTGGGCAGCGACGAATCAATTGACCTGACGAGCCCGGTTCCGCTGGGGCAGCCCGGTCCGCGGCCGGTGCGCGAATCCGAGTTTTAGTTCCGAATCGAGCCGATCATGTCGGCGTGGCGGCAGCCTGCTCGTAGACCTCGCCGGCGTGGAAGGAGCTGCGCACCAGCGGCCCGCAGAAGGCGTGCCGGAATCCCAGCTCATGTCCCAATTGCGCCCAGGCGTCAAATTCACGCGGGTGCACGTAGCGCTCGATCGGGGCATGTTGCGGCGACGGACGCAGGTACTGACCGATGGTGAGGATGTCGATGTCGTGGCGGCGCATGTCGGCCATAACCTGGCGAACTTCATCGTCGCGCTCACCCAACCCGACCATGATTCCGGACTTGGTTGTCATCTCCGGGGCCAGCTGCTTGACCCGCCGCAGCAGCTGCAGCGACTGCTCGTATACGGCTTTGGGGCGGATCCGCGGCGAGAGCCGCGGAACCGTTTCGAGATTGTGGTTGTAAACATCGGGCGCGGCCGCCACCACGGTTGCGATCGAATCGGGGTCTCCTTGAAAGTCAGGGGTCAGGACCTCGATCGTTGTATCTGGGCACTGGCTGCGCACGGCGGCGATGCAGGCGGCGAAATGCCCCGCCCCGAAATCGCCTAAGTCGTCGCGGTCGACCGACGTGATCACGCAGTGTTTCAGATCCAGCTCGCGCACCGCCAGGGCCAACCGGACCGGCTCCAGCGGGTCTACCGGCTCGGGCCGCCCGGAGGTGACGGCGCAGAAGCGGCAGGCTCGGGTACAGATCGCCCCGAGGATCATAAATGTCGCCGTCCCGCGCGCATGGCAGTCCATGGCGTTCGGGCAGCGCGCCTCCCGGCATACCGTCTCCAGTCCGTAGCGGCGCACCGTCTTTAGCAGCGGTTCGCTCTGCGAGGGCAGCGGCAGGCGTACCTTGAGCCAGGGCGGCTTGCGTGGCCCGAACCGGGTCGTCTTGACCGCTGTTGGCATGGTGCGGAAGGGCCTTTCGGAGCGCGGACACGGGTACGCGGACGCATGCTGAAATTATGGCGGCGGCGGACCCGTCGGCGAAAATTGCCGCAAATGCTTTTGTACGCAGCTGCAACGATTGGGCCCCCGGTGCGATCGGCCGGCTCCGGGACGGGATCGCCGTGAAGAGATTGATGGCGATCGCGACCCTGCAACCGGTGTCGCAGTCGCAGGCCATGGAACGCGTCGCCGGTTCGGTTCAGCGCTTTGCCCACGTCGAGGCATCGGGCGGGATCGTGCTGGTGCTGGCGGCCGTGCTGGCCCTGATCTGGGCCAATTCGCAGTGGTCCGATACCTATTTAGATCTCCTGCACCTGGGGATCGGGTTTTCGGTCGGCGACTTCGAGCTGCACGAGGACCTGCACTTCTGGGTCAACGACGGGTTGATGGCGATCTTCTTCTTCGTGGTCGGCCTGGAGCTCAAGCGGGAATTTGCGGTCGGCGAGTTGCGCAGCCCCAAGCGGGCAATGCTCCCGATCGCGGCCGCGATCGGCGGGATGCTGGTGCCGGCGGGCATCTACGCCGGCTTCAACGCCTCCGGCGTGGGATCTGCGGGTTGGGGAATACCGATGGCGACCGACATCGCCTTCGCGATCGGGGTGCTGGCATTGCTTGGCCGGCGAGTTCCGGCGGCGCTCAAGGTGTTCCTGGTGGCGGTGGCTATCGTTGACGATCTGGGTGCAGTGCTGGTTATCGCGATCTTCTACACCGGTCAGTTCGACCTGGGGGCGCTGGGCTGGGCGGCGCTGCTCTGGGCCGGAATGTGGGCGCTGTGGTTCCTCAACATCCGTTCCGGGCACGCCTACCTGCTGCTGGCGATTCCGATGTGGTACGCGCTCGAGCAGTCCGGGATCCACGGCACCGTAGCGGGCGTGTTGGCGGCGATGACGATTCCATCCAGCGTGCGGATCGCCCCGGACAGCTTCCTGGCGGGCGCCCGTGATGCGCTGGGGGTATTTGAGCGCGAAACGGCCCGCGGCCGCAACGTCCTCACCAGCCGCGACCAGCAGGCGTCGCTGCACGCGATAGCGCGCGTGGTCGAGGAATCGCAGACGACGCTGCAAAAGCTGGAATCGGCATTGCATCCGTGGAGCACGTTTTTTGTAGTGCCGGTGTTTGTCTTCGCCAACGCTGGCGTGGTGCTGACCGCGCCGCCCGACATGGCGCTGTCCTCGATACCGCTGGGGATCATCCTGGGCCTCCTGATCGGCAAGCCCGCCGGCGTGCTGCTGGGGTCCTTGCTGGCGATTCGGACCGGACTGGCGACGGCGCCCTTCGGGGTCAGCTGGACGCAGTTCTCCGGAATCGGGCTGCTGGCCGGTATCGGCTTTACGATGTCGCTGTTCATAGCCCAGCTGGCATTTGCCGATGCGCAATTGCTCGACATGGCCAAGCTCGGTATCCTCGGGGGCTCGTTGATTTCCGGCAGCTGCGGGTTCGCCCTGCTGGCGCTTGCCGGGCGTCGGCGACAACCGGCGGCGGCCGCGCGCGAGTCGGGCGGGTACAGCTCTTCACCACAACAGCAGATGAGTTAAGGGTCGCAATGGCATCGAAACAGATTCACAACCAACGGCCGCGATTTTTGCGCCTGCGCCGGTTGCGCCGGCGGGTCCTGAACATCAGGGTGATTTGGTATGCCATCAGCGTCGCGGTGGCCGCCGCGATGGTAGTCGGACTCGTCCTGCCAGCATTTCTTTGAGCGCGCCGACTCCAGACTTGCGGATCGGCATCAATCCCTCGTTGTGGCCGAGTTCGGCCCCCTATCCCGAAATCGCGGCGATCCTGGCCGAGCTGGGCTATCAGGGAGTCGAGGGCCTGCGCGAATTCTTCGACCAGCCGCGCGCCATGGCGAGCCTGCTGGCCGACAACGAACTGGAGCTTAGCGGTGGTTACTTTGCCGCCAATTGGTTCGATCCGGATTGGCGCCAGCGTGAGTTTGACGCGCTGCGCGCCGTTGCCGAACGCTACGCCGATTGCGGCGCCGACTTCATCGTCGCCGCTCAAACCGGGTCCCCGCACCGCTTTGCTACCGCCGGTCATTTTCCCGAAGGTCGCGCCGATGGGCTCTCCGACTGGCAGTGGGGGTACCTGGGTGAGAGCCTCTCTCTGGCGGGTGAGTTTCTGGCTGAGGAATTCGGGTTGTCGCTGGTGTTCCACAACCATGCCGGGACGTTCGTGGAGACCGAGGAGGAGTGCGACGCCCTCATTGCCCGGACCGACCCCGAGGTAGTGGCCCTGGCGCCCGACACCGGGCAGCTTCTCTACGCCGGCATCGATCCGCTGTCCTTTTTCGAAACCAACCGCGAACGCATCGCCTACGTGCACCTTAAGGACGTCGACGCCCAGGTGCTGGAGGACTCGCTCGAGGCCGGTCTCAGTTTCCGGCAGGCGTCGCTCGACGGCGTATTCACCCCGCTGGGCCAGGGCGATTGCGCGATCGGGGAGGTGGTGGCGCTGCTGACGGAGTCTGACTACCGCGGCTGGCTGGTGGTCGAGCAGGACTTTTCGCCGCTCGATCCCGCCATCGCGGCCGGGGCCAGTCTCGAGTACCTCGCCAGCCAGCTAGGTTCCTGAAACCCGCACGAACCGTCGTCGGAGGCCCTTCGCCGGGCGCCAGGGCGATCCTGCTGGCCCTGCTCGGGCTGGCGGCGCTGATCAGTTCTGTTGCCTACTTGGGTTACTGGGACGAGCGCGGCGGGCCGCGCAGCGAGAACGTGTACCGGTTGCCGATTGGCGGCCCCGGCTGGGAGTTGTCCGGCCCCTGGGAGGAAGGCCGGCTCGGGTTCGCACAGGTGCTGTTCAGCGGACAGTCCGGGGCTCGGGCCGAGCTCGAATTCGATGGCAGCGCAGTCGACCTCGAATTGCTGCACGGGCCGGCAAGCGGATTTGCGCGCGTGTGGATCGATGGGTCCGACGCGCGCGCCGACCTGGTGCCGAAACTGCCGGACGGGCTGACGCGGATCGACCTTTATTCAGCCTCAAGTGGATTCTTGGCGGTGCCGATCGCGTCCGGCCTGCCTTCCGGGCGGCACCATCTGACGCTGGAGGTTGGCGGAACGCGCTCGTTGGCGTCGTCGGGGGAGCTGGTGATGATCCGGGCGGCAATTGCCGGAGATCCCGCCCCGCGCTGGCCGCTCTGGGCGGGGACTGGAGCCGCCGCCGCCGGATCGCTGCTTGCCCTCTGGACGCTGATCAACTGGTGGTCGGCGCGCGCCCGCTGGCGAACGGCGCTAGACCGGGTGCGCGTAGCTGATGGCCCCGCCCTGCTGGTCGCTGCGGTGCTGCTGACCGTGGCCGCGGCCGTCCCCGCCACCGGTTTTGCCGATCCATGGCTGTGGGTCCGATTGGCGGCCCTGGCAGCCGTTGGGCTGCTGGGTGCATTTGCACCGGCGGCGTTGGCCACCGTTACCGCCGCCGGGTGGCTGCTGGCGCCGGTTGCCGCGCCACTGGGTCCGATCAGTGCCAACCCAGGCGAACTGGGATTGGCGGCGCTGACCGGTTCCTGGGGGTTGCGCGCGGCCTGGCATGGCCGCTTTGAATTTGGGATCGAACGCCGGCACCTGCCCACGCTGCTGCTGCTGCTGGGAGCCGCGCTCGCCGCGACCGCGGCGGCCGAGTATCCGAAAGTTGCAGTCCGCGGGCTGCGCCTGCTGGTGATCGAGCCGCTGTGGCTGGGTTGCCTGTTGGCCACCTTCATCGGTGGCCGGCGCCGCCTCCTGCTGGCCGGAGCGGTGGTGGTGGCGGCGGCCGCGGCGGCCGCGTTGGCGCTCCTCTTTAGCGGGCTGGAGATCCTTGACGGCGGGCAACCCGGGCGCCTGCGCGGGCCCTGGGGTTCGCCCAATGGTCTGGCGTTGGTTCTCGAACGCGGATTGCCGCTGGCGCTGGCGGCTGTTCTGGCGGCCTCGGCCTGGAGCCGGCGCTCGGGTGCGATGGCCCTGGCCTTGACAATCGGGACGGCGCTGCTGGCAACCCTCTCGCGCGGCGGGATCCTGGCCGCCGCGGTGGGAGGGGCGTCACTGGCGCAAGCCGGTCGCGTCCTAGGACACCCGCTGCCGGGACGCTGGCTGGCGCCCGCAATCGGCCTGGCGGCGCTGGCCGGGCTGGGCGCGCTCACCCTGGCTGGAGTCGGCCCGGAGACGCTGACGGTTCGACTGCACCTGTGGGGGTCGGCCGCGCTCATGGCCAGTGACAACTTCTGGTTGGGCGTGGGCCCGGACAACTTCCTATACCATCTGCCCGACTACCTGGACCCGGGAATGTGGCGCGAGCCCCACCTCTCCCACCCGCACAACCTGCTGCTGGATGCTTGGCTGTCGCTGGGGGTGGCCGGTGCGGCCGGAATGACGCTGCTGCTGGCGCGGGCCGCCACCGCGCTTTCCTGGGGCCTTGGTGCTCGCGCTGGAACGCTGCGCTGGGCCGATGCCGGGATGCTGGCCGCCATGGTCGGGGCATTGGCCCATGGGCTCCTCGACAACTTCTACTTTCTGCCCGAGTTGGCCGCGTTCTTCTGGATCTTCTTCGCCTACGCATGGGCGGCCGAGGGCGACCCGGCGCCGCGGGACGTCCGGTCATGAGTCGCATGTCGACCCCCCACCACCGCCGATTGCGGCAAATTGCGCCCCAGGCAACCACCGCCGCGGGGCGGACCAGGCCGACCGCACCGCGGATCGCCGTGATGGCGATCGCGGTCGTGCTGGCTGCCGCGACTCTGCCGGGCTGCGCAGGCAATTCCGGGGCCGAACCGGTCCCGCCGCCGATGGCGGCGCCGACGTTGCAACCCCCCGCGGGCGCACCCTCGCCGACGCCAGATCCGACCCCCGAACCCCCCGAACCGTCCCCGACGCTCGCGCCGCTGCGCCGCGCGGCCAATTTCCCGGTGGGACTGGCGATGCAGTCGCCCCACCTGCAGTCCGAGCGCCTCCGGCAGATCGCCGGTTCCGTGTTCAGCAGCCTGACCGCCGCTTACGAGATGAAGATGCGGCACGTGGCCAGGGACCCACACGTCTACACCAGGGCAAAGGCAGACGCCCTGGTCGAGTTCGCCGAAGCCAATCAGATGCAGGTGCACGGGCACGCGCTCGTTTGGCATACCTCCACGCCGGCCTGGCTGGAGGAATTTTCAGGCAGCGACGGAGAATTCGAGGCCGTGGTGCGTGACTACATCACGGCTATAGTGGGCCGCTACAAGGGGCGGATCACCAGCTGGGACGTGGTCAACGAGGCCTTGGAACCTAAGACCGGACGCCTGCGCGACACGGTGTTCCGGCGCCGCATGGGGGAAGACTATGCGGCGCGCTTATTCGAGTACGCGCGCGCTGCCGATCCGGATGCTCTGCTGTTTTACAACGACTTCGGCACGACCTCTGACGATGCCAAGCTGGCCGCCATGCTGGCAATGGTGGATGATTTCCAGCGCCGCGGAATCCCGATTGACGGCGTGGGCCTGCAGATGCATGTGACCTATGCGTTGCCGGAGATCGGGCGTATTGCGACGGTGATGGACGCGCTGGCGCGCCGGGGCCTGCTGGTGCATGTATCCGAGTTGGACGTGCGCTTGAATCCGGGCGGCGAACTGACCGAACTCCCCCCGGACCGCAGCCAGGCGCAACGGCAGCGGGTCGGAGATATAGTGCGCGCATTCCTTGCCTTGCCACCCGAGAACCGCTATGCGATCACGGTCTGGGGTCTGCGCGACGGCGACAGCTGGCTGATCGAATTCTGGGGCAATCCGGATTGGCCGTTGCTGTTTGATGACGAATTTGAACCCAAGCCGGCCTACGCTGGTTTCCTTCAAGCGCTGAAGGGCGGCTGATCCGGGCCTGCCGGTGCAACGCTTGGGCGGGGCGTTGAACGCTGACCCGGAATCGGTTCAGCTCGGCGGCCTCTGCTTGGAACCGGCGCTCCGGGGCGATGGCCTTGGAATTGTCAATCGGGGTGGCGCTCTTGCCAACGCTCACGCGTGGCGGAGTGCTGGCCACTGCGGTGGGCGGGGCCTCACTGGCGCAGGTCGGTCGCGTTGTAAGCCACCCGCTGCCGGGGCGCCGGCTGGTGCCTGCGGTGGGACCGGCGGCGCTGACCGGGCTGGGCGCGCTCACTCTGGCCGGAGTCGGCCCCGACACGCTGATGGTTCGACTGCACCGGTGGGATTCGCCCGCGCCGATTTGAACGCTAAGGCGAGATCGCTTGCGCCCACAGCGCTGGCAGGTGAAGGATTAACCGGCGCGCGGGTCCCAGTCCGGATCGGGATGGGCGTCGAGGAATTCTTCGTTCAGATCCGCGCCCAGCCCGGGACGTTCGGATAGATGGATCTGGCCCTCGCGAATATCCAGCGGTTGATCGATGAATTTGTTGTAGAAGTCCGGGACGGCGTCGGCCACCTCGAGTTTGTAGAGGTTGGGCACCGTCATCATCACGTGCGCTCCGGCCAGGATGTTCACCGGCCCGCTGGCGTCATGCGGGCTGATCGGCACGTAGAACGCCTCGGCCAGGTTGGCGATTTTTCGTAGTTCGGTAATGCCGCCGCACCATAGGACATCGGGCATCACGTATTGGGCCAGGCGCCCAGTCAAGATCGGGACGAAGTCCCAGCGGCTGTAAAGGCGTTCACCCACGCAGAGTGGCACGTTCACCGCGTCGCGGACGGCGCGCAGGGCCTGGTTGCTGTTGGGCTGCACCGGCTCCTCGAACCAGCCGATGGAATAGGGCTCCAATGCCTTGCCCAGGCGGATCGCGGTAGGCACGTTGAAATTGCCGTGCGCGTCTATGAGGATCTCGATCTGGGGCCCGACCGCCTCCCGGATCGCGGCCACCGTATCTAACCCCAGGGCGGTTCCTGCGGCTGAGATCTCACCGCGCAGATAGCGGCGGTGGTGGGCACCCATTTCCGGCATGAACGGGTCGGTCTTTAGGGTGTTGTAGCCCATTGCCACGATCGCCCGGGCCTGTTCGGCCGCTTTCTGCGGATCGCCCGGGGCAACGTGGGTGTAGAGTGGCACCGACTCCCAGATCGGCCCGCCGCCGAGGCGGAATATCGGTTTGCCCTGGGCCTTGCCTTTAAGGTCCCAGAGCGCGATGTCGATCCCGGAGAGCAGGGTGGTCACGAACCCGCCGAATCCGCCGCCGCCGGTGAAGCGGCGGTAGAGGTGGTGCCAGTTGCGCTCAATGTATTCGGGGTCCTGGCCGATCAGCGATTGACGGAAATCGTGGGCAACCTGTGAGTCGCGCAGGAAACGGGCCATGCTGCCGACGATCAAGCTGCCGCCGCCGCCCGAACTGGTCGCCTCGCCGATCCCGGACACTCCGGCGTCGGTATCGATCCGTAGGAAAACAAAGGAGCGTCCGCGCGGCTCAGGACGCACAACCCACACCCGCAGATCGGTAATCTTCAATGGCCTTGCCCCATCCTCGGGGCGCGGCGGGCGCGCCCCACAATAGATTGAATACCCTGACAAAATTTATCGGTTCCATGCAAAAAATTGACGCTACGCAGATAAAAGACGTGGTCCGGCAGTCCTACGGCCAACTGGCACGCCAAGCCGCCGCCATTCCGGGCGCATGCTGTGAGCCGGCCCCGTCCCACCTCTATTGCGGAGACGAAACCGAAGGGCTTCCCGGCGGCGCCCTGGCCGCTTCGGCCGGGTGCGGGAACCCGCACGCAATCGGGACTCTTGGCGAGGGCGAAACGGTGGTCGATTTCGGCAGCGGTGGTGGCATCGACTGCTTTATCGCTGCCCGCGTGGTGGGTCCGCTGGGCCGGGTGATCGGCGTTGACATGACCGCCGACATGATTGATCTGGCCCGTCGCGGGGCAAGCGAGGCCGGTCTCGAAAACGTCGAGTTTCACCTCGCCGAGATGGAGGCCACGCCGCTGGTGGACGCTTCCGTGGATGCGATCATCACCAACTGCGTCATCAACCTTGCTCCCGACAAGGACCGGGTTTTCGCCGAGGCGTTCCGCATCCTGCGGCCCGGCGGGCGACTGATGATTTCCGACCTGGTGCGTACCGGGGAAGTTGCGGGCGATGCGAACGAATCGCTTGACGATTGGGTCTGCTGCCTGGCCGGTACCGAACTGCGCGAGGTCTATCTGAGTCGGATCCGGACGGCCGGTTTCGAGCCGGTCGATGTGGTGGCCGCCGAACCCTGGCGCAGCGAACGCTGGCACGGGGCCTTAGAGAGCGCCAGCATCATCGCCCACAAGCCCGCATAGGCGCGGCCCGAAGCGGGAGCGGCTAGGATGGCCCGTAGCTTGAGGCCTACTTGCCGATGCAGAATTTGGAAAAAATCGCGCTAAGCACGTCTTCGGTGGCGTCCTCGCCGGTGATTCGCCCCAGTTCCAGGATCGCGCCGGCCAGCCCGATGCAGACGAAGTCGGCCGGTAGCCCCTCACGCCAGGCGCGCTGTGACCCGCAGAGCTCCTCGGTGGCCAGTCGGAGCCCGCGCACATGGCGCTGATTGGTGGCCTGGGGAAGGTTGTTGGCGCGAAGTTTGCCGGTATCAAGCAGGTCTGAGAGCTCAGCCCGCAGCCGCTGAACGCCAGCGCCAAGCAGGGCCGAGAAGGGCACGCGGCGGGAAATCCCCAGCCGGTCCAGATCGGAATCTGAGAGCGCAGTCACCAGGTCAGACTTGTTCACCAGAAGGATGGCCGGCAGACCGACCCGCACGAGCAGGTCGGCGGTAAGAAAGTCGGGGTCGGCCAGCGGCCGCGAACCGTCAACCAGGTGCAGGGCCAGATCCGCCTCGCCCAGCGCGCGTTCGGTGCGCGCGATGCCCTCGGACTCGATCGCCCCGGCCCCGGACCGCACCCCGGCGGTATCGGAGAGCACCACCGTCAGGCCGTTAACGCTGAGCGATTCCTCCAGGACATCGCGGGTCGTCCCGGCTTCGGCGGTAACGATCGCACGGTCGCGTCCAAGAAGCAGGTTCATGGTCGAGGACTTGCCGGAATTGGGGGCGCCCACCAGGGCAATCCGCAGGCCCGTGCGAAGCAGCTGTCCGGTCTCAGATCCCTCCAGCGCGGCGGCAATCTCAGCCTGCGCCGCCGCCAGCGACTCGCCGACTTTGGCGCGCGGCAGCGGCGGCACATCGTCTTCGGCGAAATCGATCTCGGCCTCCAACTGCGCGCGCAGGTCGATCAGCCGGCTGCGGATTGCTCCGACCGAGTCGGACAGTGAACCGCCCAGCTGCGCGCGCGCGGATTTAAGCGAGAGGTCGTTGGGCGCGGCCACCATGTCGGCCACCGCCTCGGCGCGGACCAAGTCGAGGCGCCCGCTCAGGAATGCGCGCAGCGTAAATTCACCCGGTTCGGCCGGCCGGCAACCCGCTGCCAGCAGCGATTTAAGGCAGGCGTCGGCGGCGGTGCCCCCGTGACAGGAGATTTCCACCAGATCCTGGCGAGTGTAGGAGTTGGGACCGCGGAAATAAGTCAGCAGGGCTTCGTCGAAAGCGACCCCGTCGCGGGGATCGACCAGGTTGCCCAGGGTGACTCGGCGATGGGCGACCCTCTCGCCCCTGCGGGCGCGGAAGACCTTCCCGGCTGCCGCCAGCGCGCCCGGGCCGGAGGCGCGCACCACCGCGATCGCGCCCGGGCCGGGCGCAGTGGCAAGGGCGGCGATCGTGTCGCCGGTATCCAGCACCCCGGACCGGCCAGCCGTTACTGGGAGCGGTAGGCGGCCGAGGGGATCCGGGCATCCTCGCCGCGGGCTGCCGCCAGCGCCCGATCGCGCTCCCAGCGAAGCACCCACTTGGGAGTGTGAACTCCGATGTGCTCCCAGGGCAGGAGTTCGTCGCCGCCGCGTTCGCGCAGAACGTACCAGTCAGGATCGATCCCGGCCTCGGCGCAACCGCGGCGCCATATCTCCGGATCGAAATGTTCGTCCCAGGCATCCAGCCGCGCCCCCAGGCGCCAGGCGCGTTCGATCGCCGCCCCCACGCGGCGATCACCGAGTGAGAGCAGTGCTTCGATCACCGAGTGATGGGGGTTGTTCCAGTTGAACTTGATCGCCCGGTCGGTCAGCTGCGAGCGCAGAAAAGCCTGCTTGGACTTCACATCCGCCACCGTCGCCTGGGAAAACCACTGAAACGGGGTGTGCGCCTTGGGGACGAAGGTCGATACGCCGACCCGCACCCGGGCCCGCCCACCCACGTGGCGGCGGCCGATCTCAAGCGTCTGACGCGCCAGACGCGCGATCCCGGCCACGTCGGCGTGATCCTCGGTCGGCAGACCGATCATGAAATAGAGCTTGACCGTGTGGAATCCCTGCGCGAACGCGATCGCTACCGTGTCGAGCAGTTCCCGGTCCGGGATCTCTTTGCGGATGACCTCGCGCAGACGATCGCTGGCCGCCTCCGGGGCGAACGTGATCGATCGACGCCGCCCGGCCCCCTCGGGTCGCAGCGCCTGGGCGATGTCGATATTGAAAGGTTCCACCCGGGTCGAGGGGATGTTGATTTCCAGGCCCGGATCGTCGAGCTCCTCGCGCAGGTCGCGGATCAGGGTCTGGATGTCGCGGTAGTCGACTGCGTTCAGGGAGAGCAGGGTCAGGTCGCGGTGGCCGGTGGTTTCGATCACCGCCCGTGCCGCCTCGCGGATCTTCTCGGGGGTCCGGGTGCGCAGCGGACGATCTATGAATCCGGCCTGACAGAAACGGCAACCACGCGCGCAGCCGCGGTGAATCTCGATCGAGGCCCGGTCGAATACGACCTTGCCGTGCGCGACCACCGGGCGCGTCGGGCCGATATATGCGTTGATGTCGACATAAGCGCGTTCCACTTGGGCCGCCGCCGCCGGGTTGGCGGGCGCAACCTTTCCCAGCCTGCCGTCGGCGAGGTACTCGATTTCATAGAAGGCCGGGACGTAAACGCCATCCAGCCGGGCAGCCTGTTCCAGGAACCGCTGGCGCCAGCGCGACGGCGCCACCGCCTTGGCCTGAGCCTGTAGCTCAAGCAGCCGGGTTAACAGCTCCTCGCCATCGCCGATGACCGCCAGGTCCAGGAAGTCGGCCAGCGGTTCAGGGTTAACCAGCGAGGCCCCGCCGCCGATGACGATCGGATCATCCTCGCCGCGGTCGACAGCCTGCAGCGGGATGCCGCCCAGATCCAGCATCTCCAACATCCCGGTGGCGCCGAGTTCGTAGGGAAGCGAGAAGCCGACCATGTCGAAGGCCGAGAGCGCGCGCCGCGTTTCAAGTCCATAGAGCCGGGCCCCGCGCTCGCGCAACCGTTCGGCCATGTCCGGCCAGGGGCAGAAGGCGCGGTCGCAGAGCATGTCGGGGCGCTGGTTGACCAGCTCATAGAGGATCTGGATGCCCAGGTTGGACATCCCGATTTGGTAGAGGTCGGGAAAGGCCAGGCACACCCGTACCGGGGCCGAATCCCAATCGCGGTTGCGGCTGTTCCATTCCCCGCCAACGTAGTGGATCGGGTTCTGGATCCCCTCCAGCAGGGATTCGACATCAATTGCCGGGACAGACATCGCCTTCACCGATTGGCAGATTGGCTAGCGGGGGCCGCGGCCGGCGCCCCCGCCAATGCTATTGGGCCAACGCGTTGCCGGCAATGCGGGCCGGCCGAGAAACAATTTGTGCGGGCGCGGATCCGATCGCGCGTCCCATGCGCCCACCTGCATGTCCCGCCGACGACCGACGCGGTGGCATTTCGTAGCCGACGGAGTCGATTCGGAATGGTAGCCGCGGTAGTCACATTCGGATTCGCCTATGCCCTGATCGCATCGGGCCGGATTGCGCACGTGCTGGTGGCGTTTCTCGGCGCCATCGCAATGGTTTTTGCCGGCGTGGTGCCCGAGGAAAGCGCGCTTGGCCACGTCGACCTGGAAGTCATCCTGCTATTGGCGGCGATGATGTCGCTGGCCGACGTGATCGGCCGCACCGGGATTTTCGACTGGGCCGCCGACCGGGCCGCGCAATTGGTCCGCGGCAGCGGATTTGGGACCATGTGCCTGATGTCGGTCACAACCGCGGTGGCTTCGGCGTTCCTCGACAACGTGACCGTAGTCGTCCTGGCGGTTCCGAACACCCTCTCCATCTGCCGGATCCTGGGCGTTAATCCGATCCCCTTCCCGCTGGCGCAGGTGTTCGCTTCCAATATCGGCGGCGCGGCAACGATCGTCGCCGACCCGCCGAACATCATAATCGCCGCCGCCGCCGACATCGCCTTCCTCGACTTCATGGTCAACGTCGCCCCGGCGGCGGTCCTGGGAATGGTGGCGCTGGTGGGTGTTCTATTCCTGTGGTTCCGCAACCGCGTCACCCCGCCGCCTGAAAATCGCGCCGCGGTGATGGAGCAGGACGCGGCGGCCGCGATCAAGGACCGCCCGCTGCTGTTAAAGAGCGGGGTGGTGTTCGCGCTGACCATGTTCGGTTTTTTGATCCACGACCGCCTGCACGTGAGCCCGGCGATCGTGGCCGCCGCCGGGGCCACCGTGCTGGTCCTGATCTCAGGTATCGACCCGCATGAAGCGGCCAAGCATGCCGAATGGACCACGTTGGCTTTCTTTACCGGACTCTTCATCCTCGTCGGGGGATTGGTGCAGTCGGGTGTGACCCTGCAGGTGCAGGAGTGGATGGTCGAAGTGGCCGGCGGCAACGAACGCAATCGGGCGTTCATGTTGATCTGGTTCGGCGGCTTGATTTCGGCGATCGTCGACAACATTCCCTACACGGCGGCGATGGTCGAGGTTGTGGGCGGCTTTGCCGCCGACAGCGCCGGCCGCACCTCACCGCTCTGGCGGGCGATGGCGCTCGGGGCCGACCTGGGCGGCAACGCGACCGTGATCGGGGCCTCGGCGAACGTTGTCGCCGTAACCGTGGCGCGGAGCCACGGTTACACGATCAGCTTCGTGCAGTTCTTCCGCTACGGGGTGGTGATCAGCTTCCTCACGCTGTTGCTTTCTACCGCCTACGTCTGGCTGCGTTTCTACTTCTGACAGCCGGCGCGGCGCCGCCCCCGCCATTTGGACCCACCGACGGCGCGGGGCAGATTGTTGCCGAGCGCCGATCGGTCGGATCAATCTGGAAGAATACGGGCGCCGCGGGCAGCGGTGCGGGGAGCGCCCGGATCTGCGGACCCGGCGGCGGCTGTTTGAAGCGAAAGGTGTATGTAGATGCGGAGCACTCGTGCCGGGTTGGTCGAACCCAGGCGCTTCGAACTGATCGATGTCGAACTGGCGCCGGGTCCCGGCGAGGTCTTAGTCGAAGTCGCCGCCTGCGGGATATGCAGTTCCGAAATCCCCGTCTACACCGGGGACCGCCCGGTCGACATGCCGGCGTTCATCGGGCACGAGGGATCGGGTGTGGTGGCCGCGGTCGGGGCCGGAGTCAAGGGTTTTGCCGAAGGCGACCGGGTTACCGGAGCGATCCGGCAGGCCTTCGCCACCCATGCCATCGGCGATGCCGACATGCTCTTTAAGGTTCCGGACAACGTTGACCTGGCGCACGCCCTCGGCGAACCGCTGTTCTGCATTGTCAACATCGCCCGCGCCGCCGCGCCGCAGTTCGGCGATCACGTCGCCGTGGTCGGGTGCGGCCAAATGGGGTTGCTCACGATCGCGGCGCTCAAGAACCCTGGCCTGGGTTCGCTGGTCGCGGTCGATGCCATTCCGGAGCGCCGCCAACTGGCGCTGGCCGCCGGGGCCACCCACGTATCGCTTGACGATCCGGTCAGCGAGATGATGGACATAAGCGGGAGCGGCGCCGACATCGTGGTCGAGTTGGTGGGCAAGCCGGGCGGTTTGAAACTGGCTGCCGACATGCTGCGCCGCGGGCGCGGGCGCCTGGTGATGGGGGGCTACCACCAGCTCGACGATGTCTACAACATGCGCAATTTTTCCTACCAGGGCCTGATTGCCCATTCGGCCCATCCCGCCTATTCACCCGACATGGCCGCCGACTACCGGCGGGGGCTGGCGGCGCTGGCACGCGGAGTCTTTCCGATGGACTTGGTCGTGACCCATCGTTTGCCGTTGGACCGCGTCGGTGAGGGTTTCGAGATGCTCCGCCAACACGCCCCCGGCTATCTGAAGGGCGTGGTCGTCCCGGCCTCTTGAACGCCGGCCGCGGACTGGTCCCGAAGGGCTCTAGGGCCCCGAATCCATTAATCTTGACGAAATAAGTAAAGAATGGAGCCGGGCGCTGTTTGCCATCAATTCGCACACGCGCTACGGCGTGGCCGCGCTGGTCGATCTGGCCCAGCATGGCGTCCGCGAATACGTCCGCGCCCAGGACATTGCCGAGCGCAAGGACGTGCCACCCAGCATCCTGGGGCAGGTGCTGGCCTCGCTGGTCCGTTCCGGGCTCGTGCGCTCGCGGCGCGGCGCCAAGGGCGGCTACCAGCTGGCGGTCGCCTCCACCGGGATAACCCTTGATCGGATCCTCTTCGAGCTGGGCATGGAGCCGCCCGGCAGCGGCTGCATCGGCATCGAAAAGGCCGAGCAGGCGGCGCTGAAGGCGATGCGCCGAGTCAGCCTGGCCGACCTGGCGCTGCAGAGCGCCAGCGACCTGACCGGCTACCAGATCTAGCGCGCGTTCCGGCTCGGGAAATGCCAGGAACAGCCCCGGTCGGCAGCAACTCTTAGGAGTAAGCCTGCACCGCCGGCGCGATCACCAGCTCCGGGATCACTGCGCGCGGGTGCAGGGTCGCGACAAAAAGCGCGGCCGCGGCCACGTCTTCGGGTTGGAGCATGCGCGCCCGCCGTTCGGCGGAGGGAGCGTGCGGTCGCGATTCCAGGATCGGTGTATCCACCTCGCCCGGATTGATGGCGCAGCAGCGAATGCCGTTCGCGCCCTCCTCCAGATGACCGGTCAAACTCAGCGCGCGAACGCCATGTTTGCTGGCGCCGTAAGCGGCTCCGGTGACCACCGATGCACGCATTCCCCCGATTGAAGAAACCGTTATCACCACGCCGTCGCCGCGTTCACGCATACCGGGCAAAACCGCATGCATCAAATAAAATGGCCCGTTCAGGTTCACCCGGACGACGGCGTCGAAGTCTTCACGGCTAACGTCCGCGAGGGCCCGTTCGGGCACGTTGATACCGGCATTGTTGACCAGGATGTCGATCTGGGGCAGACGATCGAGTGCCCACGCGACAAGCCCGTCGACCGCGCTCGCGTCACTTACGTCCGCAGGGTAAGGATGCAGGCGAGCGCCGACCTCGCCGGCGCTCGCCTGCGCCCGCTCCAGTTTTTGCAGCGTCCGCCCGACCGTGACGACTTCGGCCCCCTCTAGCGCGAAGAGCTGGGCCACGGCTTGGCCGATGCCGCTCCCCGCGCCGGTGACGATCACGCCCTTCCCATTGAGTTTCATGGCGCTGTTTTCAATCGATTCCCCGGGCACTGCAACCCCGTATCCTAGCGGTGCCAGCGGCCGCTCCCCCAATCCGCCCCGCTTCCGCGCCCTTGCATAAACGGGCGGCCTGCGTCGCGACCCTTCCGGCCGGGTGCGTGCGGCTACCGGCGGCCCCGGCGTTACCTTCGCGGGAGGCGTTGTCGCCTAAACGAAGACCGATACCATACCCGGCAGCACGCCGAAGAGTGCGCCGAAAGAAAGCAGCAGTGCTATCGCCACCGTCAGGCCGCCACCCATAAGCAGCGAGAACATCTTGGCGTCCGAGAAAAGGTGCATGTAGTAACCAAGGACGCCGAGCGCCTTGAGTGTCATCAGCACGAACAGCGCAACGACGATCGGCCAGAGCCCGATCGGAGTAAATATCACCCCCACCTCGAGAACGGTGATGATGAACAACCAGATCGCTATCACGACGTAATTGGGGTGGTGCTTCTTGTGGTGCTCGATGGTGGCGCGCGCCTCCTCGACGACGCGACGGCGTTCGGCCGCGATCTCAGAGCGGATATCGGCCTGCATCAGTGCGCTGCCGGCGCTGGCAACAGGTAGATCAGGGTGAAGATGAAGACCCAGACCAGGTCGACGAAGTGCCAGTAGAGCCCGCACATCTCGACCGAGACATAGGACCCGCCGTCGCTGCCGGCATCGGGATCGGACGGCAGTTCTTCCTCTACTCCGACGGCGTACTGTAGCGGCCGGCGGGCATTCTCGCCGACCTTAAACACCAGCAGCGAAAGCAGCCAGACCACGCCCCAGAAGACGTGCGCGCCGTGGAAACCGGTGAGGATGAAGAATGCAGCGCCGAACATGCTTGAAGTCATGCCCAGGCCCTCAAGGCCGAAGTGGGTGAATTCGTAAACCTGGATGCCCAGGAAGAAGGTGCCCAGGCCGGCGGTGGCGAGGATGTAGTTGCGGTAGGCGACGGTGTTGCCCTCGCGCAGGCCGCGCAGTGCCAGGACCATGGTCAGCGACGACATCAGCAGCACGAAGGCGCCCAGACCGGTCAGGTTGATATCCAGGTGGTCGGTCCCCAGGCCGCCCTCGTGGCTGCCGCGCCAGATGAAGAAATTGGCGATCAGGGTCGCGAAGAAGAGCGATTCCGAACCGATGAAGGCCCACATGCCCAGCTTGCGCATGTCCAGCCCGAGGCTGGTCGGGGGGTGGGCGTGAGCGTCGCTGGCCATGGCGCCGGGGCCTAGACGGGTTCCTTGGCCCAGGCGTAGATAGCACCGAGCACTGTCAGCACGCCTACCGCCGCCAGCGGCAGGAAGTAGATGATGCCGAATCCGAACAGCGCCAATCCGGCGCCCAGCACGATCGGCCAGTAGGACGGCGGCGGCATGTGGATGTGGGCATCGGATGGTCCATAGAGGGGCGGCAGGTCCAGTGGGGCGGTGCTGTGCCCGTTACCGGCAGTATCGGCGTGGATCTCGGTGGCCTCGGGGTGCTTGGCGTCCCAGAATGGGCGATTGGAGAAGACCCGCGGCACGGCGGCGAAGTTGTAAACCGGTACCGGCGTGGGGATCGACCACTCCAGGGTGTGACCGTCCCAGGGATCGGCGTCGCCGACCTCATTCGACATCAGGTTTTTGATGATGATGTAGGCGAACAGGATCGCGGAAATAAGAGTCACGAACGCGCCGATGGTGGAGAGCATGTTCCAGAACTCCCAGCCAAAGTCGGCCGGGTAGGTGTAGACGCGCCGCGGCATGCCGTCGTTGCCGGCGATGTGCATTGGCCCGAAGGTGAGATTGAAGCCGATCATGGTCAGCGCGAAGTGCCACTTGCCGAGGCGATCGTTCAAGGGTTGGGAGAACATCTTGGGCCACCAGTAGTAAATCCCGGCAAGGAGTCCCATCACCGAGCCGCCGAAGAGCACGTAGTGGAAATGGGCCACGATGAAATAGGTGTCGGTGTGCTGCTGGTCGACCGGCACGGCGGCATGCATCATGCCGGATAGGCCGCCGATGGTGAACATCGCCACGAACCCGATCGCAAAAAGCATCGGCGTTGTGATGTTTATCGATGCCCGCCACAGGGTCGCTGACCAGTTCAGGACCTTTACCCCGGTGGGGATGGCGATCAGCATCGTTAGGGCCGCAAACACGCTGTTGGCGATCGGGCCCATCCCGACTGCAAACATGTGGTGGGCCCAGACCGTAAAGCCCAGGAAGCCGATCGATATTCCCGAGAAGACGATCATGGTGTAGCCGAATATCGGCTTGCGCGCAAACACTGGTATCACGTCCGAGATCATGCCCATGGCCGGCAGGATCAGGATGTAGACCTCGGGATGGCCGAAGAACCAGAACATATGTTGCCACAGGATCGGGTCCCCGCCCGGTTCGGTCGCCTGGAAGAAGGTCGTGCCCACGGTGCGGTCGAACAGCAGCAGGATGAACGCCACCGTCAGCGGCGGCAGCGCGAACACCAGCAGGAACTGGGTAACCAGCGACATCCAGGTAAATATCGGCAGCCGCGTAAACGTCATTCCCGGGGCGCGCATATTCAGCACCGTGACGATGAAGTTGACCCCGGCCATGATCGAGGATGTCCCCAGGATTCCCAGGCCGACCAGGTAGTAATTCATGCCGTTGCCGGCCGAGAACTGGTCGTCGGAGAGTGGCGGGTAGGCGAACCAACCGGCGTCGGCGGCCCCGCCGGTGAACCAGGAGAGGTTGAACAATAAGCCGCCGAACAGGAATATCCAGTACGAAAGCGCGTTAAGCCGCGGGAAGGCGACGTCGCGGGCGCCGATCTGCAGCGGAATGACGAAGTTGAAGAAGGCGGAGTTGATCGGCATGATCACCAGGAAGATCATGATCAATCCGTGCATGGTAAAGAATTGGTTAAAGGTCCCCCCGTCAAGAAAATCGTTTTCGGGGACCGCCAACTGGGTCCGCATCGCCAGCGCCAGGCCGCCGCCGACGAGCGAGAAGAACAGGGCCGTAAACAGGTAGAGCTTGGCTATGCGCTTGTGGTCGACGGTCGTGATCCAGGACCAGAGGCCGTATTCCTCGGTCGGCAGCGCCGGGTGGCCGGTGTGGGCCTGGCCAGGATGGGTTCCGGTCAATACGGCCATCTAGCGTAGCCCTTCCAGGAATGTCGCGATCGTATTGGTTTCGGCATCGGTGAGGCCGAGCGTTGGCATCAGCACCCCCGGTTTAATCTGATCCGGGTTCTGGATCCAGGCACGCAGGTTCTCCGGCGTGTTGGGTATTAGGTTAGACCCGATTACAGTTCGAATGCCAAAGGCCGTCAATTCCGGTCCCTCCTGTCCCTGGAGGATCGTGCCCCGGATGGTGTGACAGGCATTGCAGGTCTTGGCCACCATTAATCTGGCACCCTCCGATTCCTGCTCTTCGGCGGTCGCTTGGCGTGTCTGGATTTCCACCCAGGCATCGAATTCCGCCTGGGTCACCACGTGCGTTTTGATTCGCATGTCGGCGTGCGCCCAGCCGCAGAACTCGGTGCATTGCCCCTCGTAGACGCCGACCACCTCAGGGGTGAATTTGAACCCGTTGACCCGGCCCGGGACCACGTCCATCTTGCCGGATAGCTTGGGTATCCAGAACCCGTGAATAACGTCATCAGACTGCAGCGTCAGGGCGACCTCGCGGTCCACCACCAGGTAGAGCTCGTTGGCGGTGATCACTCCGTGCTCGGGGTATTCGAATTCCCACCACCATTGGTTGCCGTAAACGTTCACGCGTAGCGCGTCGGGGCCCGGTTCGGCCGCCTGGACCATGATCGTGCGAATCGTAAGCACCGCCAGGGCAATCACGATCGCGGCCGGGACCGCGGTCCAGACCGCTTCCAGGGTGTTGTTGCCGTGCGTCTGTTTGGGGATATCGTCGTTACCGGCTCGGCGGCGGTAGGCGATCAGGGCGTAGATGATCCAACCCTCGACGCCGACCAGGATGATGCCGGCCCCGATGAGCACGATGATGAACAGGTCCAGCGTCTGGCGGGCGTTGTCGCCGGCCGGCTGCATGATGGTCATCGGCAATTCGCCGCAACCGGACAGCGCAATTGCCGCGGCCAGCGCTAGGGGCACGATGGCGCCCCGCAGGAGGATTGTGCGGCGCACGGCCGCAAACGCGCGATTTAGGCCAGTGATGGAGCTGCTTCCAGTCCTTCGGCGCGGTCGGCTGGGTACGCGCGCAAACCGAGAATTCGAACAGGCGCAAAATTATAGGCGCGCCTTATTTTTCACAACCAATCCGAGTTCGGGATCGGTTGCCGCAGATTCAAAATGGGGGCTGCCCGAGACGGCCGATCTCGGCGCCGCGGCCGGCTGTGGCGGACGCGCTTGGGGCCAGATAACGAGGTGACTAGGTGGATGCTGACGAATTAGCCGCACTGGGGCGTGATCTCTGTTCCGCGGCTCTGCTGCGGGGCGATTTCGTGCTTTCCTCGGGACGCCGTTCCAGCTATTACTTTGACAAATACCTGTTCGAGACCAGGCCGGAGTTGCTGGGCCCGGTGGGGGCGGCGTTGGCCGAGAAGATTCCCGCCGGAACCGAAATCCTAGCCGCTCCTGAGCTGGGCGCTGTGGCGCTGGCGGCCGCGATGTCGTTGCGCTCGGGGATTCCGTTCATGATCGTGCGCCGTCAGCCCAAGGAATACGGCACGGCGCGCTTTTTCGAGGGTGCGGTCGCGGCCGGCCAAAAGGTCCTGCTGGTCGAGGACGTGATTACCACCGGCGGCCAGGCCCTGGCCGCGGCCGAACGCCTGCGTCGTTTTGGAGTACACCTGGACACCTGTGTGTGCGTGCTCGACCGCGAGGAGGGCGGATCGATCCGCTTCAGTGAGTTCGAGCTCAAGCTCGACGCCCTGTTTACGACCTCATCGCTGGGGATCGGTTGACCACTCCGGTGCGAGTGGCCCTTCTGTACGGAGGCCGCTCTGGTGAACACGCCGTCTCGATCCTCTCGGCCGAGTCGGCCCTGGAAGGCCTGGCCGGCACCGCGCACGAGGTGATGCCGGTGGGAATTGACCGCTCCGGGGAATGGATCGTGCCCTGCACACCGGCCGATTTGCGTTCTGAGCAGCCACCCCCGGCGGTGTCGGCACCGACTGCCGCGAGCAAGCTGATAGAGAGCAGCGACATCGTCTTTCCGCTCCTGCACGGCCCCTTCGGCGAGGACGGGACCGTGCAGGGACTTCTTGAGACGGCTGGGATCGCCTATGTCGGATCGGGCGTCCTGGGATCGGCCGCCGGGATGGACAAGGCGGTTATGAAAGCGGTGTTCGAGCGGGCCGGCATCCGGACTACTCCCTGGCGGCTGGTGCGGCGCGTTGACTGGCACGACGACCGCACCCGCGTAATGGACCGACTGGTGGGTGCGCTGGGCTTGCCCCAGTTCATAAAACCGGCCAATCTGGGATCCTCGGTCGGCATTTCCAAGGCCACCACCACCGACCAATTGGCCGCCGCGATCGAATCGGCGGCCGGCTACGATGCCCGAATTGTGTGCGAACAAGCGGTGCGGGATGCCCGTGAAATCGAGATCGGTGTGCTCGGGAACGAACGCCCCGAGGTTTCGGTGGCCGGCGAAGTTTTCCCGGCGCGCGAGTTTTACGATTACGCCGCCAAGTACGAGGATGCGGCCTCGCGCACCCAGGCTCCGGCCGATCTGGATCCGGCGACCGCGGCGGCGGTGGCCGATGCGGCGCTGCGTGCTTACGTTGCCTTAGATCTTGCCGGGCTGGCGCGGGTGGATTTCCTGCTCGGTGCAGGAACCGGCGAGCTGTTCATATCCGAAGTGAACACTATGCCGGGTTTTACCGCCATCAGCATGTACCCCAAGCTCTGGGCCGAGTCCGGATTAGGCTACCCGCAGCTGCTGGATCGCCTGATCGAACTCGGATTAGAACGCGCGCGGCAGCGTCGCGCGCGACGGATCAGTTAACCGGTCGTGGTCTTGAGTTGGCCTACCGAGCGCGCATGGTGTGATGCTGGCCGTTAAGACCCCATATGTGGGTTCAATGCAAAGCGACGGCCGCGCGGCGCCGAGCCGCGGTCAGTAGAAAACCGCCGCCGCTTCCGGGACGGTCGTCCCGACGGAATCGAACAGGCCCAGCAGGAAGGCCAAGACGATTGCCAGCGCCCCCATCAGGATGAATCCGCCGATCACCGCCGCGACCGTGCCCAGGCAGGAAAGCCAGGTAGTGCGGTGGCGCGGCGGGGGGTGACCCTGGCCTTGGTCGAATCGCAACATGAACGCCTACCCAGCGGATTGGCCGCGGGCCGCGGGCGAGGGTGGCCCCACTGACGAGGCCCGGCCGGCCAGCTCAACGGCGATCTCGGACGCGCGCTCGCGATCGTCCGGGTCGAGTTCGCCGTCAATTACCAGGCTCAGCAGGTGCTCCTTCAGCGGCTTGATCCAAGGCCCCGGAGGCCGATCCAACAGCGCCATCAGGTCGTTGCCGTCCAGAGGGCTGCGCATCCGCGCCACAACCCCATCGGCACCCAGGCGTTCGCAACGGGCTGCGAGTTCGGCCACCCGCGCCAGGCCGTCGCGGATCTTGCGGTGCCGGTAGCTGGTGATGTCGGCCCGCGAGAGTTCGAGCAGTAGCTCACGATGCTCGCCGACCTCACGCAGATAACGGCGTACCGCCCCGTCGGTCCAGTCGCGCGAGTAGAGGTTTGAGCGCATATGCAGGGCCACCAGCGAACAAACCTGCGCGGTCGTGGCGCGATCGAAACGCAGTCGCCCGAGGATGCGTCGCGCCAGCCGTGCCCCGACCAATTCGTGACGGAAGAAGTGCACCTTGCCGCCACGGACGCGCCGCGTGGCCGGCTTGCCGATGTCGTGCAGGAGTGCCGCCAGGCGCAGCGGCAGATGTGCGCGAACCGACCCCACCACCCGCAGCGTGTGCGAGAGCACGTCTTTTTGGCGCGAGGGCTCGTCGTTGTCGGTTTCGGCCAGGTCCAATAGCTCCGGAATCACGAAGCGACAGAGGCCCAGCTCGATCAGATCGGTAAGGCTGCTGGCGGGTTCGGCGGCAATCAGGGTCTTTTCCAGTTCGGACCGAATGCGCTCGGCTGATATGAACTGCAGCCCTCCGGCGCTGGCGGCGATCGCGGCCCGGGTCGGGCCGTCGATATCCATCCGCAGCTGCGCCGCCAGGCGGACTGCGCGCATCATCCGCAGCGGATCCTCAGAGAACCGGTCGACCGCCACGCCGACCGCGCGCAACCGCCGCCGGGCGATGTCGC
Organism: Chloroflexota bacterium; assembly: GCA_965217845.1. Taxonomy (GTDB): domain Bacteria; phylum Chloroflexota; class UBA11872; order UBA11872; family VXNJ01; genus VXNJ01. The sequence goes on along the minus strand of OZ244573.1, from coordinate 150,767 downwards.
CGACACCGTCGAACGGATCGATGATGCGCCCGCTGGATATGTCCTGAGCGATGGCGTTGATCGTAAAGTCGCGCCGTTCCAGGTCGTGGCGCAGATCGGTGCCGAACTGAACCTGCGGGTGGCGTGAGTGCGGGTCGGGATACCACTCCGAGCGGAAGGTGGTCACATCCACCTGGCGGTCCCCGAACCGGGCACAGACGGTGCCGAAGGCGGAACCGATTTCGACGATTCCGGCTCCGCCCGCCTGGCGCAGCAGGCGGGTGATCTCATCCGGCAGGGCCGAGGTGGCAAGGTCCAGGTCGGGGGACGCGCGACCCAGGATGCGGTCGCGCACCGAGCCGCCGACCAGATATATGGCATGGCCGGCGCGTTCGAAAACGATCGCGATATCGCCCAGAAAATCCAATGCCAGTACTGCCGCTAGTTAGAACCCGGCCTCAACTGCCCCGCTTGATGAGCCCATCAAGGCCAAGCTTAGGCCGCATTTGCCCGGCCAGCTGCCGCGCGGCAGCGCGCGGGCCGACCCGCAGGCGCCGCACCAGGGTGTCGCCGAGCAGCAAGATTATGGCGGCTACCAGCCAGTCGGGGGCGGCCGCCTCGGCAGCCGGGGTTTCCTCAAGCATCCGGCCGCCGGTCTGGGCGGCGATGCGCGCCAGACGCGCTTCCGCCCCGGGGTCGGGACGCAATTCGCGCGAATAGGGAACCGCCAGCTGTCCAACGGCGAGCTCGCGCTCGCCGTCGCTAAGCGCAAATTCCCACACTCCGGCAGCAGCAGCAGCGCGGCCGCGGTAGTTACCGGGCGCGGCTGCGGCCAGGGTCGTGGTCTGGGTTCCGCCCGGTCCGTTCAGGGTCAGCTCAAGTTCGCCCACCGCCGGGGCGGCTGACGGCTCGCCGAACAACAATTCGAACTCGGCCGCGTCCGCCTGACTCGTAATCCTCCAAAGCAGGTTCGGTGCATTGGCTCCCGAGATCTGGTTTACGAGCGCGGCTACGAACGCGGGGAATTGATCCCAGGCGGTCCATTCGGCCGACCAGACGCCGCTCAGATCGCTGGTCCAGGCCACGACCGGTCCGCGCCCGTAAAACCAACTGGCCAGGATCGGCTCGCCCTCATTGGAGGCGAGCACTGATTTGGCCTGCGGCCGCAGTTCGGTGCGCACATATCCCTGCAGCCAGGGCAGGGCCGCCCCGGCCGAGGTGAGCGCGAATAGTTCGCTCGGGGTCACCAGGCGCGGCTGCATCGGGCTGGTTACGGTTACAAAGTTCTTGGCCAGCTCGGCCTCCTGGGTCAGTACCGCCGGGATCTGGTCCGGATCGCGGGCGATGTGGAAACGCCCGCCGGCCCCGGTCGCCAGCGAGGTGAGCAGTTCCAGTTCGGCATCGTCGCCGACGGCGACCGTCGAGATCGAGATCCCGTCGTTACGCGCCTGCCGGACCAGCGCGCCGAACTGGCCATAGGTCGCTTGTCCGTCGGTGATCAGGATGATGTGACGGATCTGGGCCGGCTGCCCGGCCAACTGCCGGCGCGCGAAATTTAGCGCCTGAAATATGTCGGTGGTCCCGTCCGCGCCTATGGCGGCAATTTGACCGGCCAGTGCTTCGCGGTCCGAATCGGGGCCCAGGGTGGTTAGCGGGATGATCAATTCAGGGCTGCCGCTGAACGCCACCACCGAGACCTGATCGCCGTCCTCAAGCAACTCCAGAGCGGCGATCGCGGCTTCGCGGGCCAGCGCCAGCTTGCTGCCCGGGGTGGTTTGGGCCAGCGCCATCGAAGTCGAGCGGTCGATCAACAACAACAGGGCGATTTCGGCCTGTTGTTGATCGCGCCATGGGTCCGAGTCCACCGGCAGGAGGCGGTTCAAGGGGGAATCGCTGTATTGGCCGGCGGTAAACGAGTTGGGTCCTCCGACCGCAGTCAGGCCGATCCCGCCTTCGGCCACCGCCACCTCCAGGGCCGCCACCTGGGCGTTGGAAAGATCGGCGGCCGCAACGTCATTGAGCACGACCCCGGCGAATCCGAGCAGCGATTCGGGATCGGTAGGGAATTGATCCGGTTCGATTGCAACCAGTTCATGTCCCAGTGATGCAATTGTTGTCGCCAACGGTCCGCTGGCGCCCACATGCAGAAGCGGTCTTGGCGCCCGCACCTCCAGCACGCTAGCGAGCACGTCGTTGGCGCCGGCCCCGGCCGGATCGAAGAATTCGGTGGTCAGATTTGCGGGACCGGGATTTTCAGGTGCGCGCAGCCGGGCGTTAAAGATCGAAACGCCCTCCTGGAGTTCGACTGCGTCGTCGGCGAGCAATTGATCTCCGCCCCAAATCCGGATCTGGCCGCGCCGCGGACTGGCCGCCCACACCTGGACCTGGACCGCGAAAGGTTGTCCGCTGCCCACCTGGCGACGGTGGATAACCGCCAGCAGCGCGGGATCGGGCTCGCCGGATTCGCTCACCGGTAGGACGTTTACCAGGCTGTCGGCGGCGCCGGCAGCGGCCAGTGCCGATTCCAGGTCGCCCTCGGTGGTGGCCCCGTCGCTTACCAGCAATAGCTCGCTGCCGGCCCCCGCCGCCGCCGCGATCGCGGCGGCCAGGTCGCTGCCGGTGGAACCGAACTCAAATGCTGCGGTTGCCTCACCCTGCTGCAGCAGTTGGCGCGCCGAGTCTCTCGCCGCCAGTTGCGCCGCCAGCTGGACGCTGGCCGAGCCGTCGACGGCGATCACCACCGCGTCGCGGTCGCTGAAGCGGCAGATGCCCTGATCTAACGCCAGCAACAACGCCAACATCGCCAGGAAGCGCAGTGCGGTGGCGATCCAGAGTCGGCGTCGCCCCAGCAGCGCGCGCGAACGCAACGCCAACCCGAACACCGTTGCCGCCACCGCCACCGCCAGGACCGCCGTCGTCCATGATGCCCAGCCGCCGCAGAGATCCAGAGCCGCGCCCATCCTAGAAAGCGCCCCGGCGGCGGTTGAACCAGACCCATTCGGACAGCAACGCGATCGCGGCCAGGCCCGCCAGCAGCGGCCAGAGCTGCAGCAGTCGGGCCGTGGCGGTGTCGTTTATGGGTACCGTCCAAGCATTCGGAGTCATCGCCGGCCCGACCGCTTGCACCCAGACCGGAGTGCGCAGGATCGTTGCCCCATCGGCCTCCTGCTCGATCCAGTAGAGGCCCGTCTGCCGCGGGCGCCAGTAGATCCCGTCGCGCCGGCTTTGCTGATCGATCGTGTCGGGGCGTACCGCCTGGGCCGGAACGGTGTCGGCGGCCAGCTCGATCTCTCCGGCGGGATCGGTAACGGCAAGCGCCTGCGCGCGCGGGTGCGGGCGCAATGCGGTGGCCACTCCTGCCCTGACCGCCGCCGGATCGTTCAGCGGGCGCAGCGGGTCCACCTGCGCCAGAAGATCGCGTACCAGCAGCGGGAAGGCGGCCTGCCCGGACAGGCCGAGGGCCGGGTCAATCGCCAGCGCAACCAATTCGCGTCCGGCCAGGCGGGCCTGCCAGAGCCAGCTGCCGGATCCCGAATCGGCGTGGCTGCGGGCGACCACGGGCGCCCGCAGCGCCCGCACCGCCCCCGGCGCCAGGCCCGCCGCCGCGATATCGGTCAGAAGCGAGCCGGTGGAATCGGCCAAGGCCAGATCAAAGGACGGTTCGGCGCGGGCCAGCAGGCCCGGTCCGTCGGGGGGATTGACAAGCACTATTCCGGCGGCCGGCAACTGCTCCGGCAACTCGTTTACGTAAACGACGATGTCGAATCCCTCGTCCGGGCTGAGGCTGACCTGGTGTCCGGCGGCGCGCGCCGCCTGCTGATACGGATCCGGGTTGGCAGCAGCCACATACACGCGGCCGCGCGCCGGGCTGGCCGGTCCGGCTGCCTCGGTCACGTATTGGCCGCTGCCGGGTTGGCCGACCCAGATCCGGACCCCGACATCTGCGGGCAGGCCAGCCAGCAGTCCACTCAACTTCCCGCTGGGCGGCAGTCGGCCACTGCGCACTAAGCGGGCCTGCGGCGACGGGGCGGTGGCGAGCGCCGCAACCGCCCAATCGGCGGCTTCCAGCAGAAGCTCGAAGTCGCTTTCGGGCGGACCCTGCAGGTGATACAGGAGGCTGCTTCCGTCCGCCGCGGGCGCCATCACCAGGGGTCCGAGCCGAAACCGGGCCGGTTCTGCTGCCAACACCGTCCAGCGTGGATCGGGCGGCAGGCCGTTGGCCGACATCGCCAGAACCAGGCCCCGCGCTCCCGGTTGGCCGGTCATCAGTCCGGCGGCCAGGTTCAGGGCGGCGGTCAGATCACCACCGCCGTGGCTGTCCGGAACCTCTGCCAGCGCCGCCAGGACTGCATCGGGGTCGCTGTCGGAAACGGCCAGGCGGGGTTGCGGTTGGGCCAGCACGAGGGAGTGCGGCCGGTCCCCGAGTTCGGCCAGGGCCATCGCCAGCGGAGCCGGATCCAGGCCCGGCTGGGCAACCGTGACCACCAGACCTGAGCCGCCCGCCGGCAGGCGTATGCTCGGGGCCGCCAATGCCAGCGCCAGCAGACTCAGCGAAAGCAGTTGCAGCAGCAGCGCTAGGTGCCTTCGCAGCCAGTCGCGGAATCGTGCGCGGCCGCGCACTGGCGGCATCCGCCAGGATTGCAGCGAGGCCACCGTGATGCGCGGTAGCGGCGGCCGCAGGCGATGCAGCAGGTAGAAAACCAGACCCAGCGCCAGCCAGCCGAGGGCGCCGGCGGCCAGAAGCGTCAGCGCAGCAGCCCCCGCCGCCGCAGCGGCCCCAGTACCGCCGCACCGGCCTCCTGCTCGCAGGCCAACCGCAGGTAGCCGATGCTGGCCCGCATGCAGTAGCGCTCCAGCCGGGCGAACCAGGCCTCCTGGTTGGCGCGATAACCGGTTAGGGGATCGATCGTTCCGTCCAGGGTTAGTTCGGACCCGGTTTCGACATCGACCAGGACGGCCGCGGCCGGGATGTCGGGGTCCCGGTCGAAGCGGTTTTGGACATGCAGAACCCAGGTTTCGTGGCCGGCCGCCGCCAGCTCGGCCAGGGCGCGTTCGGCGCCTTTATCGAGCAGGTCCGACAGGATCAGGCAAACCCCGTGCGGCCCGCCATGGTCGAGCAGGTGATGGACGGCCTGCGAGAGCTCGGTTTCGCCCTGCGCTCGCGCCTGCCCCAGATGTCGGGTCAGCTGTCGGAACCCCCGTCGGCTGGTCAGTTGCAACGGCGGTGTTGCCGACCCGTCGCGCAACAGGCTCAGGCGGACCTCGTCGCCGCCGGTGAGGGCCACATAGCCCAGTGCGGCCGCCAGCGCCGCGGCAAACTCGAGCTTGCCGGCCATCGACGCACTCACGTCCAGCACCAGCCACACCGCCAGCGCCTCCTCGGCTTCGCGCAGCTTTATCTGCAGTTGGCGGTGGCGGGCGTAGACATTCCAGTCCAGGTGCCGCCAATCGTCGCCGGGGGTGTACTCGCGGTATCCCGAGAATTCGATCGAGGATCCCATAAGGCGCGAGGCGCGATTGCCCTGACGGGAATTGTCGTGGCGTCGCCGGCTGACCAGGTTGAGGCGTTCGAGCTGGACCAGCAGCGCCGGCGGCAGGGGGTCGAACTGGGCCATGTGCCGGCGGCGATTCAGCCGGGGCGCGTCGCCATGGCGATTTCTTCCAGGACCTGGTCGGCGTCCAGTTCCTCGGCCTCAGCCTCAAATCCCAGCACCAGTCTGTGCCGCAAGGCCGGCTGCAACTGGGCGCGGACGTCATCTACGGAAACTTGCGCCCTTCCCGCCAGCAGCGCTGATACCTTTGCCCCCAGCACAAGGGCCTGGGCGCCGCGCGGGGAGGCTCCGTAGCGGACGAACCGATTGGTGACCGCTGCCGCGTCGGGGCCGGGATGGGTGGCGCTTACAAGGTCCACCGCATACGCCGCCACGTGCGGGGCCAGGACGATGTCGCGCACTGTCGCCTGGGCTGCCTGCAGTTCCCTGCGGTCGGCCACCGGGCTCAGCGCGACCTGAGTGTTGGTGGTTGTGCGGTCCAGGATCTGAACGACCTGCGTGGCAGACGGCATGGGGACCAGGATCTTGAACAGAAACCGATCCAGTTGCGCTTCGGGCAGGGGATAGGTGCCTTCCATCTCGATCGGGTTTTGGGTGGCGAGCACAAAGAAACAATCCGGCAGGCGGTGGGTCTGGGCGCCGACAGTGACCGATCCCTCGGCCATCGCCTCCAGCAGCGCCGACTGGGTTCGCGGCGTGGCCCGGTTGATCTCGTCGGCCAACACGATTTCGGCAAAGAGCGGGCCGGGTTCGAAGTTGAAGTGGTGCTGGCCGTCGAGGCCCTCGCGTACGAAATTGGTGCCGGTGATGTCGGCCGGCATCAGGTCGGGCGTGAACTGCACCCTCGCAAAATCCATCCCCAGGCAGGCCGCCAATGTCCTGACCAGCAGGGTCTTACCCAGCCCGGGAGCGCCTTCCAGCAGGCAGTGTCCGCCGGCCAGCAGCGCGGACATCACCTGGCCGACGACCTGATCCTGTCCGACCAGGGCGCGCCCGATCTGTCGGCGCAGGCGCTGCTCGAGCTCGAGAACCGACGCCATCCGTGCCGAAGCCCGGTCGGTGCTATTCATTGGCCGGTCCGGAAACGTAAGACCGCAGCAGGCGATCGTCGGCAAACCCGCTCGGCGGCTGCGGCGCCGGGGCGGTATGGGCGAATCCGAGCAGACCGGCCGACGGATTGCGCCCGGGTTCCGAATCGATACCCAGTTCCAGCGGCCGCGGCTGCAGGGCGGCCGGATCGGATTCGGGCCGGAGCGGCACGATCTCAATGGTCCCGTCGCTGCGGATGCGTTCCACCGATCCGGTCGGGTTGGCGCCGCGGCCGGAGGCGGTAGTCGGCGAACCGGGCGTTGGTGGCGAGGTGCGGCTTGAGTCGGCGGCGGTAGTGCCGAGCTCGCTGCCAAGCTGCTCCATGCGGGAGCGCAGTTCGGCCTGATTGGCCAGTTGCGCCTGGGAATGCTGCAGCGCCTGGCCGAGCTCGGCCAGCGCTTGGGCGGCCGAGGCCAGACGGTGTTCGGCCAGTGCTTCGGCGGCGGCCTGCAGCGGCCCGGCCAGGAGCGGATCGCCGGCCGCTGCAGGCATTACCTGTTCGAGCGTGGACTGCAAATGCGCGCGCTCATCGGGTGTCATCCGGCTGAGGCGCTGCCCGAGTTCGCTCAATTCGCCGGCCGCGCCGGCCGCGTCGCCGGACGCCAATGCACGGCCGGCATTGCGGGTCGCCGGATCGTCGGCGAAGGCCTGCGCCAACTCGTCCATCCCGACCGCCCGGGCGGGAGCATTGGGATCGAGGGCCGCCGCCAACTCGGCCTGCGCCGCGCGCAGGGCTTCCGCCTGTGGCGTGGCTCGCGCGGCCGCGGCAGTTCGCGCCGGATCGGCTGTCGCGACTGGGGAACGACCGCGGTCGATACCGATCGCGGCGAACAAGCCCAACAGGGAAAGCGCCAACCCCAGGGCGGCGATGCCGCCGCGGTCCAGCCGCCAGCTGCCAATCGACCGGGGGGCGATCTGCGCTGCCCGCGCAATTGCCCGGCGGCGCACCTCGGTGACCATTCCGGTATCGGCGCTGCCGACGGTTATGGCGCTGGCGAGGAGGTCGCTGAGATCGTTGGCGCGGTCGAGTTGGTGGGCTACCGTGACGGCGTCGGGCCGCAACAGCGCCGGCCGCAACAGCCAGCCGGCAAACGCCAGACCGGCCGCCAACGCGATCCCCGCCAGGGGCGCCAGTCCCAACTCCCAGAGGGCTAGCGCCACCGCTACGGCGCCCACCAACGCCGCCGCCGCCATGGGCAGGTTGGCGACGGCCTCAAGCCGCTGCAGGCGACCGGCGCCCTGCCGCAGAAGACGGTCAAGCGGCGGCGCGATATCGGGCGCCGGCCGCGCCGCCGGCCCGCCCCCTGCGCTGGAAGGCCTCTGCCGGAAGGGCGATTTCATGCCCGCGCCCGACTCGGCGCGGGCGGGCCGGCGGCGCGCAAGCAGCTCACGCCAGCGGGTCGTCGGCAACGCTCCGCGCCTGCGCCAATCGCTGTTTGAGGTCTTCGAGCAGCGCCCCGTGTTCGGGTCGCCCGGCCAGATCCTCTAATTCGGCCGGATCGGAGGCGATGTCAAACAGCTGCCAGCGTTCGAACCCGTTGTGTGCCGTCCGGATGAGCTTGTGATCGCCGCGCCGGATCATTCGCAGGTGCGGGGTGCCTGGATCCCGGCTGCGGACCAGCTGCATGCCGCCGAAAACTTCTTCGTGGATGACGGCCCCGCAGTCACGCAGGGCCGGCTGCAGGCTTTTGAAATCGCCGCTTGGCAACGGCTCGACGCCGGCCATCTCCAGCAGCGTGGGGTTGAGGTCGTGCTGGTAGCACAACGAGTCGCAGCGCTGGCCGCGCCCCACCCCGGGACCGCGCACGATCAGCGGGATTCGGGCGCTGTGATCGTAGAGGTTCTGTTTCCCCATCAGCCCGTGCTGGCCCACCGCGAGTCCGTGGTCGGCGGTGTAGACGACGATCGTGTCCTCGGCCAGGGATTCGTCGTCGAGGGCGTCCAGGATCCTGCCCGCGCATTCGTCCAGGTGCGAGATCATCCCGTAGTACTCGGCGATGTGGCGACGGACTTCCCAGTCGCGCCGCGGGCGCTCGGCCAGGACCTCGTCGCGAATTTCCTGAATACCCAAATCGAAGGGATGTTCGGTCATGAAATTCGGCGGCAAATCGATCTTCTCGGGCGGGTACGGGTCGCGCCAGCGATCCGGCGGGGTTCGTGGATCGTGCGGCGCCGTGAAGGCCACGTACATGAAGAATGGCCGTTCGCGGTCGCGCTGCCGAATGAACTCGATTGCCGAATCGGCCCAGATCTCGGACGAGAATCCGTCGGCCTCGTAACCGTCCTCGGGTGGATACACCCCGCTGGGGTCAAAGTCGTGCACCGGCACCGCGTCGTGGTCCGACATCCCGCCGAGCATGATCCTGGCGCCACCGCCGAATCCACGCGCGAACGCCTCGCGACCGTTGTGCCATTTGCCGATCCCATGGGATTGATAGCCGGCTCGGCCCAACAGCTCGGGCAGCAGCGGGAGATCATCCCGGATCGGGTAGAAGGTCGGGTCTGATTGACCGGGCGCGAATGTGCGAAAAAGCCCCACCCCGGTCATCAGCATGGCCCGCGAGGGCATGCACACCGCGCCACTGGTGGAGCCTTGGAGGTAAGCCTGCGTGAACTGGGTGCCCCCGTCGGCCAGCCGGTCCAGGTTGGGGGTTGCAAGCTGGGCGTGGTCGACGCTGCCGAGGCAGTCGTGACGGTGGTCGTCGGCGATCAGCACGACGATGTTGGGTTGATCGGGCAACGCGCGCACTCCGCTCGGTATCGGTCCCTTCCTAGTTTGGCGGCTGCGGAGCCGGCAGTGCCGATATCAATGCGCCGGCTTCTACTGGCGCATCAATTCATCGGCGCGGGCCTTTATCTGGACCGCCGCCGCGACCGCCTCAGTTCCGCCGGTCATCGCCGCCAGCTCGGCCATCTGGGCGCTGTCGGCCAACGCGCGCACGCTGACGCGGCTGCGCCCGTCGCGCTCGTGCTTGGCGACGAAGAAATGGCATTGCGCAAACGCCGGGATTTGCGGCAGATGGGTCACGCAGAACACCTGTCCGTGACCGGCCAGACGCCACAGCTGCAGCCCCACCGCCAGGCCGCGGCGGCCACCGATGCCGGCGTCGATTTCATCAAAAATGATGACCGCCGGAGCATTGATCTGCAGCAACGCGCAGCGCAGCGCCAGCATGATGCGCGAGACCTCGCCCCCGGACGCGACCCGGGCCAGCGGCGCCAGCGGTTCGCCGGGGTTGGCGGCCAGGTCGAAGCGGACCTCATCGGCGCCCTGCGGACCGAGCCCGCCCAGATCGGGGTCGGCGACCGCATCGGCCTGCTCGGTCCGAGGATCGACCGCGACCTCGAACCGGCCCCCGCCCATTCCCAGGGCGGCCAGGTTTTCGACCACCACCTTCTGCAGGCGCGATGCCGCGTGCCGGCGCCGGGCGCGCAGTTCGGCGGCGCGTTCACGCATAAATTCCTGCAAGTGAGCCAGTTCCGATTCGATCTCGGAGATCTTGCCGTCGGCGGCCTGCAGCTGCGCCAGCCGCCGAGCAGCCGTGGCCGCGAACTCGAAGATTTCGTCGACGCTCGCCCCGTACTTGCGTTTCAGGTCGTCGAGCAATCGCATCCGCGCGGCCAGCAGTTCGGCGGCGGCGGGGTCGGGGCTGAGGGATTCGAGCTGGCCGTGCAACTCGGCTGCGACTTGATCGGCAATCTCCTGGGCCACCCGCAACTGCTCCAGGACCCCTTTTGCTTCGGGATCCAGCGCGCCCGCGCGGGCGAGACCGTCCAAGGCCGTTCCCAACCGCGTCGAGGCGCCCCCCGGCCCGGCCAGGTCGCTGCACGCGCTCTCGAGCAGCTGGGTCAGCTCGACCAGGTTGCTGCTGCGGCGCAAATCGGCCAGCAGTTGCCGCTCTTCGCCCGGTTCCAACCCCGCCGCCTCGATCTCGGCGATCTGATAGGCAAGCAGGTCGATTTCGCGTGCCCGGGCGCCTGCGTCGGCGCCCAGGCGCTCGATTTCCGCCCGCCGCGCGGCGCGACGATCGTAGGTTCGGCGGTAGGCGCGACGCGATTCCCCGCATTCGGCGTAGTCGTCCAAAAACAGCAGCTGCCGGGCCGGGCGCAGCAACTCCAGTTGCTGGTTTTGGCCGTTGATCTCGACCAGTTGCGGGCCGATCGATTCCAGTACCCGTAGCGGTACGCTGCGCGAATTGAGTCGCACCTGTGATCGACCGCCGGGCCAGATCTCGCGCTGCACGATCAACTGTCCGGAATCGTCGTCCATACCCAGTTCGGTCAGCTTGGACCAGATCGGATGGGCCGACGGCAGCTCGAATACGCCTTCGATGAAGGCGAATCGCGAGCCGCTGCGGATCCAGTGTGAGTCGGCGCGTCCGCCGCCCAGCAGGGCGACCGCGTTGACGATGATCGACTTGCCGGCGCCGGTGTCGCCGGTGAAAACGTTCAGTCCCGGGCCCGGCTCCACCACCAGCTCCTTGACCAGCGCGAAATCGCGCAGGGACAGGCGCGCCAGCATCAGCCGCGCGGCGGCGGGGAGAGTTGCAGCCGGTCGGCTAGGTCGCGGTAGAAGTAATCGGCCGGGCCGAAGCGCAGGAAGTGAACCGTGCGGGCGCTGCGCCGGCAGCTTACGACGTCGCCATCACGCAGCTGGTGCAGGTTGGTCCCGTCGATCGTTAAGGCGGCTTCGGCAAAACCGCTGAGCTTGACCTCAATCCGGGCGCCGGCGTCGACGACCAGCCCATTGGCCGAGTTGCGGAATGGGCAGATGGGTGAGATCGAGATGACCTCGGCGGCCGGATGCACGATCGAACTCTGCAGCGCCAGTGAATAGGCGGTCGTGCCGGTCGGCGTGGCCACCAGAATCCCGTCGGCGCGGTACCCCAGGACCGCCACCCCGTCGATGTGCACCAGCACGTCGACCAGGCGCGCCACCTGCCCGCGCGCGGCCACGATGTCATTGAGCGCGGTGCCGCGGTCGACGATGGTGCCGTTGCGGATCTGCGCCCAGTCCAGCAGCAGGCGCCGTTCAATCCAGCCGGTCGAAAAGTCAAGGTCTTTAAGGCGATCGGCAAAGTCGTGGGCCTCGAATTCGGTCAGGAATCCCAGGCGCCCGAAATTGATCCCCATGCAGGGAACCTCGACTGCCGCCGCCGCCAGCCCGACACGCAGCATCGCCCCGTCTCCACCCAGGCTGACCAACAGGTCGGATCGCTCCATCTTCGGGGTGCATTCGGCAATGGCTTCGACCGGCGCCGACCAGGTATCGTGACCGGCGTTCTTGAGGCCGGCGGCGATCGCCCGTGCCGCCGGGCGGTCGCCGCGAGCGCGCGGGCTAAGCAGCAGACCGATTCGCATCGGAGTCGGCAGGGCTCCGCTAGCCGTCCAGGGTCCCCTTGGTCGACGGGACCTGCCCGCGGCGGCGCGGATCAAGGCTGACCGCCTGGCGCAGGGCCCGCGCCAGGGCCTTGAACAGCGCTTCGGCGCGGTGGTGGTCGTTGTGGCCGGCCAGGATGGAAACGTGCAGATTGAGGCCGGCATTTATCGCCAGCGCGTAGAGGAATTCGCGGATCAACTGGGTGTCGAGATCGCCGACCCGGGAGCTGTCGAATTCGCCGTCAAAGGCCAGATATCCGCGGCCCGAGAGGTCCACCACCACCCGTGCCAGGGCGTCGTCGAGCGGGACCAGGGCGTCGGCCATGCGGGAAATGCCGCTGCGATTGCCCAGCGCCTCGGCCATGGCCCGACCCAGTACGATGCCGCAGTCCTCGACGGTGTGGTGAGCGTCGATTTCGATGTCACCACCGGCTTTGAGGCGCAGATCGAACAGGCCGTGTTTGGCCAATTGGGCGAGCATGTGATCGAAGAACGCGATACCGCTGGCGATCTCGCCGGATCCGGTGCCATCGAGGTCGATTTGCACCGCGATGCTGGTTTCCGCGGTCGTCCGTTCAGCCTTGCCGATTCGCATGGTTCTACTGCGGGTTCGCTATCTCGCCGGCCGAATGCAGTGCAGGCGCGGTCGGCGGGGGTACTAACAAGAAAGTATCCAGGTTGACTGAAATGACGGGTCTTGCCCTCAGCGCAGTTCAGCTGCCCGGGCGTGGGCTTCCAACCCCTCCAGCCGGGCCAAGCGCGCGGCCACCGGCAGCAGCGACCGGGCCCGCTCGGCCGGCAGGTCGAACCGGTTTACGCGTTTCAAAAAGTCGTAAACGCTGATCGGCGAGGAATAACGTGCGGTGCCGCCGACCGGCATCACGTGCGAGGGACCGGCGACGTAATCACCCAGAACCTCCGGCGACCAATCGCCGACGAACACGCCGGCGGCGCCGGTGACCGAATCGGCCAGCGTGGCGGCCCGTTCGCCCAGCAGGCACAGGTGCTCGGGGGCGTAGGCATTGGCCAGTTCAACCGCCTCGGCCAGATCGGCGAGCACCCCGATGCCGCCGTTCTCGGCCAAAGCGGTCCGGGCAATTTCGGCGCGCGGCAGGTCGGCCAGCCGGGATTCCAGATTCGTTGCCACCGTGGCGGCCAGGTCGGGGCTGTCGGTGAGCAGCAGCGCGCTGGCCATCGGGTCGTGCTCGGCCTGGGCCAGCAGGTCGGCGGCTACGTGGTCCGGATCGGCGGTGCGGTCGGCGATGACGACGGTCTCGGTCGGTCCGGGCAGGGAGGGAATTCCGGCGCTCCCGAACGCCTGCCGCAGCGCCAGGACGACGAAGATGTTGCCCGGTCCGGCGACCACGTCAGCGCGCGGCATTGGCTCGGCCCCGAGGGCCATTGCGGCGATGGCCTGGGCCCCGCCGATGGCAAATACCGCGTCAACTTCGGCGACCGCGGCGGCCGCCAACACGATTTCAGCCACCTGCCCCTCGGGACCGGCCGGAGAAGAAACGACGACCTCGGACACGCCGGCGACCTTGGCCGGAATGGCGGTCATCAGCAGCGACGACGGATAGGCCGCCCGCCCACCCGGGGCATAGATGCCGGCCACTTTGACCGGGTGGAACTGCTGCCAGCAGCCATCGGTGCCGACCGGGTCCAGGGACGGCATGGTGGCCTCGTAAAACGCCCGTACCCGTTCTGCCGCCAGACGCAGATCGGCGCGGGTCTGTCGGGGCAATCCGGCCAGCACCGCCGCGGCTTCCTCCGGCCCGATGTGCGGCCTGGCCGGCCAGGGCAGTTCCAGAGCGCGGGTGATCCGCTCGACTGCGGCCAAACCGCCGTCACGGACCTCATTGAACACCTCGGCCACGAATTCGTCCACTTCCAGGTCACGTCCATACACGCGCGCCGTCGCGCGCCGCTGCTGAGGGCTCAGCGCGGGCGACGGCAGCGGACGCCGCGCAAGCAACTGCGCCGCCACCTGCGACCGCCCGCGGACGACGCGCAGGCCGCTCACTCCTTAATGCCCAGCTTCTCCAGCATCCGAGCCCGGGCCGCCGACGACTGTCCGAAGAGGTAGTCGACCCGCCGGGCGATGATCGATGCTGCCCCGGCCGAGCGCAGGTGTGCGACCGCCTCGATGAGGCGGTCGCGGGCGATCGTGACTGTGATCGCGTACCAGCCGGTCTGATCCGACTTTTCGTATACCGGCGACACCGTCGGGCCCTTTATCCCCGAGAGGTCGAGATCCCCGAGGATCGAAGCGGCGACCGACTCCGGCGTGGGGCCGGCCACGTTGGCGGTGATCGTGTAAGCATCGGCGGCCGCCAGGTGGGCTTCGATGTACTCGAGCATGCGGCCCGCGATGTGGCGCTTGGCGGGATTGGCGCGAAGCGCCGTGGCGTTGCCGATCAAGCAGGCCGCGCTGCGCATTACAACTCCGTCAGGCAGCTCCCGCAACCGGTTCTGGCGCAGCGCCGAGCCGGTCTCGACGATGTCACAGATTATGTCGGCCGATCCCAGGCCGGGGGCCGCCTCAACGCTGCCGGAGGTGGTAACCACGCGCAAGTTGTAGACGCCGTGCTCGATCAGGAAATCGCGCGTGAGGGCCGGAAACGACGTGGCCACCCGCAGCGCCCGCCCGCCCGCCCGGAGCTCGAGCGCGACCTCGGACAGGTCGGCCATCGAGACCACGTCGACCCAGGCGTCGGGGACCGCGATCGCCAGGCGCGCGCGGGAATAACCGAGGTCCTCCCAGAGGACTATGACGTCTTCGGGGTCGACCCCCGATTCGACCAGAATGTCGCGTCCGGTGATCCCCAGGTCGGCGTTGCCGGAGCGCACCTGCTCGACGATGTCGCTGGCGCGCTGCAGGTGCGCGGCCACCCCCGGAAGGGCGGGGATCGTGGTCGCGTAGCTGCGCGGGCTGCGGGTGGCCAGGCCCAGTCCGCAGCCTGACAGCATGGCCAGGGTCTGCTCGCCGATGCGGCCCTTGCTGGGGACCGTGAAGTCGAGTTCGGCGGCCGTCATTGGTCTTTGGCCATCAACTCGCGCACCTGCGCCGCTATCTCGGCGGCCGCGACCTGGCGTTGCCCGCCGCCGACAAGATCGTACAGCGTTACATCGGCGTCGGTTGCCCCGCCGGCGCGTACCGCCGCCGGCACGCCCTCGCCGCGGGCGCGTTCGAGCTGCTCGCCGGTCGGCTGTCCGGGATTGCCCAGGCGGGTCCGCAGCCAGGACCGCCGCAGCCCGCGGGCCATTGCCAGGGCGGCCCCGGGATCGCCGTCGGGCAGCACCAGAACGTCGGCGGGACTGCGCTGCCCGGCCCCGGAAAGTCGGTCGCCGCCGGCCCGCAGCAGGTTTTCGATCCGGAAGCTCAGGCCCACCGCCGGTGCCGGCGCGTGCGGGGCGATCGCCGTCAGGAGATCGTCGTAACGACCGCCACCGCCCACCGCCAGCATCTCGCCGTCTTTTAGGCAGTAGATGTCAAATACCAGTCCGGTGTAGTACTGCAGGCCGCGGCCCAGGATCGGATCGAACTCAAGCCCGGTGATGTCCTCGCCGCCGGCGCGCATCAACTCCACCAGTTGCGCAATCTCCCCCAGCGGGCTGTCGCTGATCCCGCGCTGCTCGAGCAGCGCCTGCGTGGCCTTAATCGCCGATTCAACCGGACCGCGGCATCCCGCCAGCTCGCCCAATAAGTCGAAGGCCTGCTCGAGCCGCGCGGTCTCGTCGCCGCGTTCGAATTTGACCGCCAGGCGGTCGACGATCTCGGCCTGGCTGCGCGCGCCGACCGGATCGGCGGCGGCGCCGGCAATCGAGGCCACCAGCGCTTCCAATCGAGCGCGGTCCAGTCCCGTTCCGCGCCCCAGCTGCGGCGGCGCGGCGGCGCGGTATTTTTCGAGCGCTTGGCGGCGCGCAGCCTCGATCCCGGGCCCGGGTGCGCGCAGTTCGGCCAGGCCCTCCAGCAGGATGGCGCGGGCGCGCGGAGAGAGGCCGAGCTCGGCCAGGACTTCACTTAGGAGTCCCAGGTGGCCCAGCACGATCCGGCGCTCCCAGAGCTCTACCCGCGAGAGCGCGGCAATTGCCAAGGCGATTACCTCGGCATCGCCCGCCGGACCGCCCACGCCGATTAATTCAGCGCCGGTTTCGGTGTACTGTTCGATGGTTGCGCGGCCGGATCGGCGGCGCCGGAACGCCGGTCCCGAATACATCAGGCGGGCCGGCAGTTGACGCTGCGGGTCGCCAGCCCAGGCACGCGCCACCGAGGCCGTCAGTTCGGGCCGCAGGCACATGATGTGGCCGCCCCGGTCCGGGAATTCGAGCAGTTGCGATACGACTTTGGCGCCGGCCTTGCGCTCATAGAGCTCGACCGCCTCGATCAGCGGAACGCCAATGCCCTCGTACCCGAATGTGGCGATCGCCTCCAACAGCTGCGCGCTGAGTGCGCGCAGCGCCGCCCAGTCGGGCGGCGGCAGATCGCGGGCGCCGCCGACGCGGGTGATGGCTGCGGGCAGATTCTTCATCGCGAGCGCGCCCGGCGCGGTTCAAGGCGGTCGCGGCTGTCGAGCAGGATGGTGACCGGTCCGTCGTTGTTCAACTCCACCTCCATCTTGGCCCCGAATTCGCCGGTGGCAACCGCGGGCCCCGCGGCCGAGATCCGCTCGGCCAGCCGCTCCAGCAATTGGCGCGCCGGTTGCGGGTCGGCGGCCCCGGCAAAGCTCGGTCGGCGGCCCTTGCGAGTCGATCCCAACAGCGTGAACTGCGAAACCAGCAGCACCTGACCGCCGCAATCGGCAACCGAGCGCTCAAATTTGCCAGCGTGGTCGAAGATCCGCAGATTGACGATCTTTTGCGCGATCCAGTCGACGTCGGCGTCATCGTCGCCAACGGCCGCTCCGGCCAGCACCAGCAGTCCTTGCCCGATGGCCGCGATGACGCGGCCATCCACCCGGACCCTAGCGCCGGTTACGCGCTGGAGCACCGCTTTCATGGCCAGGCCGGCTCTCAGCCACCGGCCGCGGCTCCGGCCGGGGTGGTCTCGGGTTTGGACTCGCTGCCGGCGGACGAGGCATCGTCCTTGGCGGGAGAGTCCGAATCCTTCTCGGCGGACGATTCCTTTTTGGCCTCCATCGCATCGGAGGTCTTGGACCTGGGGCGCGAATCGGTCTTGTACCAACCCGAGCCTTTAAAGATCACGCCGGCCGGAAAGATTACGCGCCGCAGGCTGACGCTACCGCAATCGGGGCAGTCCGACAGCGGTTCGTCGGAGAAGCGCTGGCGGATTTCGGCGCTAGCACCACAGGCATCGCAAGCGTACTGGTACGTCGGCATCGTCGCGGAGGTGAGATCAGGGGGCGGGTTTGGGCCCATAAAGAGGCGCACAGCGGCGCGGGCGCCAAATTCTACGTAAGGATCTGAAGTTCTCGTTCTCAGGGAAGCTGCGCGTTATCCAATGCTTCCAGATTCAGCCGCGCCCAGGCGAACACGTCGCGGGTACGGACGCGGCGGCGCATCCGACGCATGCGGCGCGTCTGCTCCGAGCGGGGCAGGGTGACCGCTTGGTGCATGGTTCGCGCTAAGCCGTCGATGTCGTGTGGATTCACCTGCAGCGCGTCCGGCAGGTAGTTGGCGGCGCCCGCAAACTCCGAAAGCACCAGGACGCCACTGTTGTCGTGGCGGGCGGCGCAGTATTCCAGCGCCACCATGTTCATCCCGTCGCGCAGCGGTGTCACCAGCATGACGTCGGCGGCTCGGTAGTACGCCATGAGCTCCTCGACCGGCAGTGACCGGTAGAGATAGTGCACCGGGACCCGTCCCAGACGCGCGAACCTGCCGTTGATCTGTCCCACGAGCCGCTCGATGCGCTCGCGGATGCGCTCATAGTCCCCCACCTGCTCGCGGGTAGGCACCGCCACCTGAACCAGGACGCAGCGTTCCGCGACCCGTGGATAGCGCTCCAGCAGGGTGGCGAATGCGCGCAGGCGGATGTCGATTCCCTTGGTGTAGTCGAGCCGATCGACCCCGAGCACGATCGCCGTGTCGCGGCGAAAAATCTCACGCAGGTGGGCGGTGCGCCGCTCCACCGCCGGCGTGACCGCCAGGTCGGCGAAGAACTTGTAATCGATGGCGATCGGCGCCTCCATCAGGGCGATCTCGCGACCGCGCCAACGCAGATTGGCCAACGATCCCTCGGCGTCGGTGTACTGGCGGGCGGCGATGGAGAAGTTGTTGCGCGCCCGCCGCGTCTGGAATCCCAGCACGTCCGCCCCCAACATCCCCTCGAGCATCTCGCGTCGCCAGGGCAGCTGGCCGAACAGGTCGACCGGGGGAAAGGGGATGTGCAGGTAGTAGCCGATTGCAACATCGGGACGCAGCGCGCGCAGCTGCCCGGGCACCAGGTTCAGCTGGTAATCGTGGACCCAACAGGTATCGCCGGTCCGCAGCAGCCCGGAGGCGGCGTCGGCGAATCGGCGGTTGACGGCAACGTATGGCCGCCACCAATGGCGATGGTATTCGGGCGTGCGCAGGGCGTCGTGAAAGAGCGGCCAGATGGTGCCGTTGCAGAACCCGTAGTAGTAGTCGTCGACTTCCGGGGCGCTGAGGTGCACCGCGCGCAGGTTCAGGCCCTCGTGCTCGAAATCATAGGGACCGTCGTCGGCTATCCCCGACCATCCCACCCAGCTGCCGTTGCGCTGCCGCAGCACCGGGGCAATGGCGTTGATCAATCCGCCGGAACTGGTCGTCCAATGACCATCGGAATCGCGGCGGACCGGCAACCGGTTGGAGACGACTATCAGGCGGCGATCGTCGGCCACTTGAGGTCCTCCCGGATGTCGGGCAGGCCGGCTGGCGGCCTTGGGTGCGCCGGGTTCAATATATCCGCCCATCACGGTGCGCTCGGAACTTCGATAATTTTTGACGATGCTGCGGCAAGACGTCACATGAGGTAGGCGCGGTGATCATTTTCCAGTGGTCTCTCAGGTTGGCCGAAGGCGGCGAGCCGCCGGCCGCCGAGTGCGTTGGGACCTGGCTGCAGCGGCAATTCGCCGGCATGGAATGGCCGCCGCCGCAGATCTACCACAGCAGCGCCGACCAGGGTCAGATCATGGTGGAATTTAAGTTCGGCGATCTGGACCGCTTCGAAGCCGCCTGGCCCAGGTTCGAAACGGCCGAATTGAGTCAGCGCCTTGGTTGCGAACTGGGACTGGCGCTGGAGGCCGATTCGGAATGTCGCCAGCTCTTTTCGGCCCAGTACCTGCGCAGCGCCGTCGACGAGACCTGAGCCGCTAGCTCCGAACCCTCAGGCGCGGGCCGCCCGGGCCCGGTCGCGCAGCTCGCGCATGCCTGTGGTGACGATCCCGCGGGCTGCGAATTCGCCTTCCAGGGCGCCCCCCGGCGCGAACAGATAGCGTTCCGAATCGCGCTGCATCCAGTCGGGCGCAAACGCCTTGAGCTCATCGCCGCCGAGGCCCGAATGCAGGATGAAGCAATTGGCGCCGTCAATCAGGCGGTCTAGGCGCAGGCGGTGGTGGTGTTCGGCCACGAACGGGTTGTACCAGGGCGTATCGGCCTCGAATAAATCAAACACCGGGAACCCGAGTGCAACCAACGCGTCGGCCATCTCGCGGCTCAGTTCCGGATCGGCGCGCAGTCCGTGCTGGGACAGGGTTTCGTCCGTCAGATCCTGCGGCAGGGTCAGGACCGGCAGGTCGTACTCGAGCCCCAGCTCGATGTAGTCGCGGTAGAAGGCCTTGTCCCAGGCGGTGCCCATGTGGGCATCGATGTGGGTGACGTCGATGCCGGTCTCCAGCAGCAGGTCGAGTTGGGCCCGCATCTCGCGGCGGACCTCGCCGGGATCGGCGTAGGCGATCGTCTCGCGCGATTTCTGCCACATGGTCCCGTCGGGACCACACAGGCTGGGCACGTCCTCCAGGACCGGCCCCCAGCAGAAGTCGGGAAACTCGTTGTTGAGGGTGATGTGGCAACCCACGTCGAGTTCGGGACGCTCGCGGGCAATCTCGACCATCTCTGCAAATCCCGGGCAAGGGACCATGATCGACCCGCAGGTGGCCGCCCCTTCCATGGCCTCGACCGCGCCCAGGTTGGCGGGGCGCGACATCCCGAGGTCGTCGACGTGAATTACGGTGTAGCTCTCCATCAGTTGCGTCCTTGTTCTCTGCTTTGGAGGTTCAGGTGGAGGTAGGCGCTCAGGCGTTTCCGGCGCCGATCATCCCTAGAAGTGTGGGGTAGTTGACAGTGGTAAATCCCAGCCGCGTGATCGCGGCTTCGATCGGCCCGCCGGACGCGTAAAGATAGCGCTCGGCGTCGCGCATCATCCAGTCGGGCGCGAAGTCCTTGAATTCCTCGGTCGGATAGGCCGAATGAACGGCCAGGTAGTTAAGACCCGGCCGGCACTGCTCCAGGCGGGCCTGGTTGTGCTCGGCGGCCACAAACGGGTTGTACCAGGGGGTGCCGGGGATGGAGCGCTCGAACACCGGGTTGCCGCGGGCCCGCATCCGGTCCAGGACGGACTCGAAGTGGGCGCGGTCGCGGCGCAGGCCATGCTCGATGTTGAACAGGTCGCCGGCGCCGTCGGGCAAGCGCCGCAGCAGGACCGGCAGCGAGAAATCGCTCGCCAACTGCACGTAATCGTCGAAGAAATTCATATCGGTGGCGGTGCCCATGTGGGCGTCAATGTGACTGATCTTCACGTCGCGGTCAAGCAGATACCCGACCTGGGCCCGCATCTCGCGCTGCACCTCAGCGGGATTGGCATGGGCGATGGTCTCGCGCGAGGTCTGGAGCATGTAGCCAGCGGCGTCGGCAAGAGAGGCGACATCGCCCAGCAGCGGCGTCCAGCGATAGTCCGGAAATTCAGCGTTCAGGGTGATGTGGCAACCGAAATCCAGATCATCGCGTTCGCGCGCGATCGCCACCATCTCGTCGATTCCGGGGCAGGGAACCATGATCGAGCCGCAGGTGGCGGCCCCATCCATCGCTTCGATTCCGCCGCGATTGGCGGCATGCGACATTCCCAGGTCGTCGACGTGGATCATCACGAGCGTCGGAGGATCAGTGCCCATCGGCGCACTCCCATATGCCGGCTGCAGAACCGGTTCGGCCGCCTGATGATTGGTGGCCCGCTTGCGGCGCTGCGGCTATGCACAAGGTTAAGGTCGGCGGGTGCGGCCAAAGCCATGCCAACCACTACCCAAACCCTTTCGATTTCGCACCGTTTCCGCGCTCCGCGAACTCCGTCAGAATCGGCAAGTTGAGGATCGCCGCGTGGCCAAAAAACTGGGCGTCGGGATCATCGGCGTCGGCAGCATCGCGCAGATGTGCCACATCCCCGGTTACCGCGCCCTACCCGACCGGGTAGAGGTGCGCGCCGTCGCCGACGTGATCGAGGAGCGGGCGCGCGAGGTCGCGGCCGAGTTTTCAATTCCGCGTGCATTTGGCGACTACCGCCGGATGCTCGAGATGCCGGACATCGATCTGGTCTCGGTGTGCGTGCCGCCTTTCAAACACCGCGACTGCACTTTAGATGCGCTCTCGGCCGGCAAGCACGTGCTCTGCGAAAAGCCGATGGCGATGAACGGTGCCGAGGCGGCTGAGATGATTGCCGCGGCCGAGAAAGCCGACCGGAAGCTTTCGGTCCAGTTTCAGACCCGCCAGACGCCGCAGGCCAAGCTGCTCAAAGCCAAGATCGAGGCCGGCGAGCTGGGGCAGATCTACTTTGCCCGCGCCCAATACCTGCGCCGCGCGGGCGCCGAGATCCGAATCGCCGGCGCGGGCCGCTCAGGAGCGCGCCGCCCGGGCCTGATCGCGCAACTCACGCATCCCCGTAGTGACGATTCCGCGGGTCGCGAACTCGACTTCCAAAGTTCCACCCGGCGCGAACAGATAACGCTCCGAATCACGTTGCATCCAGTTGGGCACGATCGCCTTGAGCTCATCGCCGCCGAGGGCCGAATGCAGGACGAAGTAATTGGCGCCTTCGATTACCCGGGCGATGCGCAGGCGGTGGTGGGCTTCGGCCACGCGCGGGTTGTACCAGGGGGTTTCGGCCTCGAAGGTGTCAAATACCGGAAACCCGCGCGCCGCCACCGCCGCGGTCATCTCGCGGCTCAGTTTCGGGTCAGACCGCAATTCGTCCTCGGGCACGGGTGCGGGGGGCAGATCTTCCGGCAGCGTTAGCACCGGCAGGTCATATTCGAGCCCCAGCTCGATGTAGTCGCGGTAGAAGGCCTTGTCCCAGGCGGTACCACAGTGCGCATCGATGTGGGTGACGTCGATGCCGGTATCCAGCAGCATTTCAAGCTGGGCCCGCATCTCGCGCCGGACCTCGTCGGGATCGGCATAGGCAATCGTCTTGAGCGGCGTCTCCCACAGGTTGCCGCCGGGGTCGCAAAGGCTCGGCACGTCCTTTAGGACCGGTCCCCAGCCGAATTTGGGAAATTCGTTATTGAGTGTGATGTGGCAACCCAGGTCCAGCTCGGGGCGCTCGCGAGCAATCTCGACCATCTCCGCAAATCCCGGGCAGGGGACCATGATCGACCCGCAGGTGGCCGCCCCGTCCATGGCCTCGACTCCGCCCAGGTTGGCGGGGCGCGACATCCCCAGGTCGTCGACGTGAACCACGGTGTAGCTTTCCATCAATTGCATCCTTGCTCGTGCTGCTGGCAGCGTGACGGTCCCAGGGCGGTCAAGCGTTCCCGGCCCGGATCATTCCAAGGGGCGTGGGGTAATTGACGATCTGAAATCCCAATCGTTCAAGCGCGGCAACGCCGGATCGGCAGGTTGCCATCAGCGGCGCGATCGCGCCGCTGCCACTAACCTGCAAGACTACGGGTGGCGGGTGCGGATTCAGCGGCCAGATTCGGCTGCTGGCACGGTCGGAGATTGCCCGGCCGCCGATCCCCAAACGATTCAAAACGGACCGACAAGTCAGGAAAGTTGAGTGGCCAAAAAACTGGGCGTCGGGATCATCGGCGTCGGCAGCATCGCGCAGATGTGCCACATCCCCGGTTACCGCGCCCTACCCGACCGGGTAGAGGTGCGCGCCGTCGCCGACGTGATCGAGGAGCGGGCGCGCGAGGTCGCGGCCGAGTTTTCAATTCCGCGTGCATTTGGCGACTACCGCCGGATGCTCGAGATGCCGGACATCGATCTGGTCTCGGTGTGCGTGCCGCCTTTCAAACACCGCGACTGCACTTTAGATGCGCTCTCGGCCGGCAAGCACGTGCTCTGCGAAAAGCCGATGGCGATGAACGGTGCCGAGGCGGCTGAGATGATTGCCGCGGCCGAGAAAGCCGACCGGAAGCTTTCGGTCCAGTTTCAGACCCGCCAGACGCCGCAGGCCAAGCTGCTCAAAGCCAAGATCGAGGCCGGCGAGCTGGGGCAGATCTACTTTGCCCGCGCCCAATACCTGCGCCGCCGCGGCATCCCCTCGTGGGGAATGTTTCACAGCCGCGCCCACAACGGCGGCGGGGCCCTGATCGACATCGGCGTGCACATCCTGGACCTGACCATGTGGCTGATGGGATCGCCCAAGCCGGTGGCCGCGTTCGGCTCCACTTTTGATTACTTCGGCCGTCGCGACGACATCTACAACACCTGGGGTCCGCACAACCACGCCGAATTCGACGTCGACGATTCGGCGTTCGCCTGCATCAAATTCGACAACGGCGCGGTGGTCAATTTCGAGTGCTCCTGGGCGGTAAATTTCGCGGCGATGGCGCAGCAGCAGTTGACCCTGGCCGGCGACCGGGGTGGCGCCGAGGTGTTCCCGTTAAAGGTCTTCGGCGACGACGGCGAGATCCTCTACGACATTGAGCCGCGACCGATCGAGGACCTCGATTACCGCGAGCAGCACCGCATGGGGGTGGAACGGTTCGTCGACGCGGTTGAAAACGACCGCCCGGTGCTGGTTGAACCGCAGCAGGCCCGCGCCGTCACCCAGATCATCGACGCGATCTACGAATCCACCGAAAGCGGCGGGCTCGCCCAAATAGGGCCTTGAACCGGAAAACCGCCCCGGCGGCGCTGGGAGTAGTCCTGGCGGCGGGATCGGGAGCGCGCATGGGACTTCCCAAGGCGTTGTTGGACTGGGGTGGGATGCCTTTGGTGCGCTGGCAGGCCGAGACCCTGCTGGCCGGTGGGGTCGAGGCGGTTGTGGTGGTAACCGGGGCCGAGCATGCGGCGGTGTCGGCGGCGATCGAGAACGCTGGGGGCGCCGCCGCGCTGCACAACCCGGATCACGCGGCGGGACGCTCCTCCTCGGTGCGGGTGGCGGCCTTGGCCGCGCCGGGTTCGGAGCTGGCGATCTTCTGCAACGTCGACCAGCCGCTGTGCCCGGAGCTGGTGGCGCTGCTGCTTGGGGCCGCGCGGGACTGCCCGGAGGCGCTGCTGATCTGCCCCGAAGTCAACGGCCGCCGGATCCACCCGGTCCTGTTTCGATCTGAGCTCTATTCAGACCTGGCCACCGTCGATGAGGCGTCGCAGGGACTGCGGGCGGTAATTGCCGCCAAAGCCGACCGGCTCCGGATGGTGGCGGCGGACCCGGCCTGGGCGCCGCCGCACTTTAACTATCCCGAAGAGTACGAGGCCGCCTGGGAGGCCCGTTTCGGAACGCGGTAGTCGGCCATGTCGGACCGCGACAGCGGTAACGGCAACAGCTTTGAGGGGTTGAGCAGGCGGTGCGGTGCGAAAGCGTCGCGGACCCGCACCATCGCCCCCAGCGACGGCGGGTCGAGCAGCTCCCCGAGCAGCATGTTCTTTTCCATCCCCAGACCGTGCTCGCCGGTCAGGGTGCCGCCGACTCCCATGCAGACCTTCAGGATGTCCGCGCCGGCAGCCTTCACCCGTTTCAGGGAGCCCGGATCGCCGACCCGGTCGAAGAGCACCGTCGGGTGGATGTTGCCGTCGCCGGCGTGAAACACGTTCATGATCCGCAGGCCATAGCGCTCGCCGATGGCGGCGACCTCTGCCAAGACCTCAGGCAGGCGGGTCCGCGGAACAACCCCGTCCTGGACGTAGAAGTCCGGGGCCAGCACCCCGATCGCCCCGAACGCGCCTTTGCGGGCCTTCCAAAGATCCTCGCGCTCGGCTTCGTTGGCGGCCCTGCGGATCTCGATCAGTCCCGGGCTGGAGCGGCAGATCTGCTCGATGGCGGCGGCGTCCTCGTCCAGGCCGGCGTCGATACCCTCGACCTCGACCACCATGACCGCACCTGCGTTCTGCGGTATCCGGGCCGATGGCACCCAGCCGGCCACCGCCTGTGCGCACGGTTGGTCCATGAGTTCACAGGCGGCCGGAATGATCCCCGTGGCGATGATTTCGGAAACGACGCGGCAGGCGGCGGAAACCGAATCGAAACTCGCCAGCAGGGTGCGGGCCGATTCCGGTTGGCGCAGCAGTCCGACCGTTATTTCGGTAACGATCGCCAGCGTCCCCTCCGAGCCGATCAGGAGTCCGGTCAGGTCGTAACCGGACCCCTCGCGGGTCGAGTGCATGGCCGCGACGCGCCCGTCGGCGTCAACCCACTCGAGCGCCAGCACGTGGTTGGAGGTCACGCCATAGGCGAGGGTGTGGGCTCCGCCGGCGTTGGTGCCGACGTTGCCGCCGATGGTGCACGATTTTTGCGACGAGGGGTCGGGGGCGTAGTAGAGCCCGTACTTGGCGGCGGCGTGCGAGATGTCCAGCTGCACGACCCCGGGTTGCATGACCGCGGTGCGGGAGAGCGGATCGATCGCCAGGATCCTGTTCATGCGTGCGGTCGAGACCACCACCCCGGCTTCTGCCGGGACCGCGGCCCCCGAGAGCGAAGTTCCCGCCCCGCGGGCCACGATCGGAACGTGGCGGCGGCGACAGATCTTCACCAGCGCGGAAACCTGCTCGGTGCGCTCCGGGGTTGCCACGATATCGCAGGGGTGCCGGTCGGTCGACCCGTCGCTCTCGTACAGCATCGTCTGGTGCGGTTGGTCGAGAACATTGCGAGGACCCAGGGCCCGGCGCAACTCCGCGGCCAGCGCGGCCACGTCATAGCTCCGGTCGCTGATCGGACTTGCCGGCGCCATCAGTTGTTGTTCTGCTCCTGGCGATTGTTTAGTTGATTTTGCAGGGCGCGCGTACAGCTGCCCAACATGTCGACGCAGGCCTCGAGTAGATCGTCGATGCCGGGTGCATCCAGCAGCAGCTGGCGCTGGCCGGCCGACACCTGCAGGTTGGCGGCGACGGTCAGGGCGGTCCGCAGCGGGTCTTCGCCCAGCGGTGGAGCCGACCCATAGAAAGACTTGAGGCGCATGAGCAGGTCCCAGTAGCGCGTAAATTCGGCCCGCAGGCGCTCGGCGTCGGCAAAACCCCGGAGCGAAGCCCGGCCCCAGGGCAGGGTCTCAACCTCGGCCTTGACCAGCGGCGCGGTCTCGAGAACCCTGAGCACCTTGAAGCGCTGCCGTCCCAGAACGCGGATGTCGCGGGTGCGGTTGGCGTTCTCCTGGCAGGCCACGATCTCGCAACTGGTGCCCACGTCGCAGAACTCGGCCTCCGGGTCGGCGACCTCCGAACCGCTGGTGATGAAGACGATCCCGAACCGACGCTCCTGCTCGAGGCACTCCTGGGTCAGGCGCAAATAGCGCGGTTCAAAGATGTGCAGCGGCAGCACGCATCCCGGAAGTAAGACCGTATTGAGGGGAAACAGGTCCAGGTGCAAGGCGATTGGGTAGCGGTTGAGGCGGATCGGACCCTGGCGGCCGGGGTTGACGGGACACGGCCGAGTCGAATAGGTCTTCAAAGACTAAGTGAATCTCCCGCTTGTTACCGGATCAGGTCCGCCCGCGCATGGGGCGAGGCCGGGAGCGGCGGTCGCATCGCGTCGGGGCAACTTGCTGACGGTCGTTAGGGCATGATTTTTTTGACGCGGCTGAGCGCCGCGCCACACCGGACCGAATCGACCGCGCCTGTGACGCGCCAGTAACAAGAAAGGGAACCCGATCGCCAGCGAGCGCCTTTACGGGCGATTGGCGGATCTCCTGGGGCCCCAGGCGGTGACCCCGGCCGATCCCGAATTGACCCGACCGCTCGGGGACTCCGGCCAGCTTCTGGCCGTACCCCCCACGCCGGAGCTGGCGGCGGCGGCACTGCTCGTTTGTGCCGAATGTGACGCCGCGGCAATTCCGCTCGGATCGGGGACCAAACTGACCCGCGGGCGGCGACCGCGCCGCGCTGACGTCCTGCTCTCAACCGCCGCCTTGGGCCACATCAGCGACTACCAACCGGCCGATCTTACGGTTTCGACCCAGGCCGGAGTCCGACTCTCAGATCTGCAATCGGAACTTTCTTCAGCCGGTCAGTTCTTGGCCGTCGATCCTCCATGGGGCGATGTGGCCTCGCTCGGAGGACTGGTCGCCAGCGGTGCCGAGGGGCCGCTGCGCCGAAGGTACGGGGCATTGCGCGACCAGTTGCTGGGCCTGCGCGTGGCCAACCCCGATGGAACCCTGAGCTGGGCCGGCGGGCAGGTCGTAAAGAACGTCTCCGGCTACGATCTGACCCGACTGCACACCGGAGCCTACGGAACCCTGGGGCTGATCACCGACGTAAACCTGAAGGTCTGGCCGCAACCGGAGGAAGAATTGACCGTACTGGGTTTGAGCGCCGCGCCGCTGCCGCTGCTGGAGCAGGTTGCGGCGGCAGCGTTCTGGCCGCTGGCGGCCGATATCTTCGTCGGCGGGGCCGCCGCACGGTTGGGTGAGGCCGGACCGGAGCAATTCCTGCTGGCGCTGCGCTTCGGGGGACGGCCCAGCGCCAACGCCCGCGGCCAGGCCGATGCGCGGGCGATTTTTGCCCTCGCCGGCGGGCCGCCACCGACGGTGCTGATCGGGCAGGCCTCGGCAGGGTTCTGGCAGGAGGCGTCACGCCTGCAGCCCGACTGCCAGTCCGCCGACGCGGCCGTGGCGGCGATCGCGTTGCCGGCGCGGCCGCGATTCGAGCTCCTGCAGGCGGGACTAGAGCGTTGGCGCCGGGCCGAAATCGGGTTCGCCGGCTGGGGCCGGACCGAGCACGGCTGGGCGCACGTGGCCCTTGCCGGGGCCGCGAGTCCGCGCACGCTCGCGGGGGAGCTGGGCTGGCTGCGTCAGCAGACCACCGCGCTGCGCGGGACCTGCGTATTCGAACGGCTGCCGGTGACACTGGCCGAGCAGCTTGACCCATGGGGCCCCAGCGATCCGGTAGCTCAGGCGGCGATGGTGCGCCTCAAGGAAGCCCTGGACCCGCGCGCGGTCTTGGCTCCCGGTCGATACTTGGGCGGTATCTAAGCCAACCCGACCATGTCCATCTCCCTTCTGCGGGCGACGTTTTCCGCCACCGACGCGCCCGATCCGGAACTGATATCCACCTGCATCCACTGCGGGATGTGCTTGGCCGAATGCCCCACCTACCGGGCATTGCGAGTGGAAACCGATTCGCCACGCGGCCGGATCGAGCTGGTTCGGGCCGTGCACGAGGGGCGGCTGGACCTGGACGAACCCTCGTTCGCCGAGCACATCTTCCTCTGCCTTGACTGCCGCGGCTGCGAGTCGGCCTGCCCGTCCGGAGTTGAGTACGGAAAGATCATTGAGGCCGCCCGCGCCCAGGCGACTATGGCCGGCAACCTGCCGCCCGGGCTCCGCAACGCCAATCGCCTCATGCGCCTGATCCTGGGCCGAACCTGGCTGCTGCGGCTGCTGGCGCGGGGACTAAGGATCTCGCAGCAGTTTGGCCTGGACCGGTTGGTCGGGCCGCTGCAGCGGCTGCGAATATTGCCGCCGGCCCTGGCGCGGGCGGCACAGAGCGCCCCCCGGATGTCGCCAAAATTCTGCGGTCAGGCCGACGTGCGTGTGGTACCGGCGCGCGGGGAACGCCGCTACCGGGTCGGGTTGCTGGCCGGCTGCATCATGCAGGTGGCGTTCGCGGAGGTGAACAGGGCGACGATTGCGGTCCTTACCGAGAACGGCTGCGAGGTAGTGCTACCGCCGGAGCAAGGATGCTGCGGTGGGCTCAGTTGGCACAGCGGCGACCGACCGACCGCGCGCACAATGGCGCGCCGCAACGTGCGTGCGTTCGACCGCGAGGACCTGGATGCAGTTGTGATCAATTCCGCCGGCTGCGGTTCGTCGGCCAAGGAATGGCAGGAGATGCTCGAGGACGATCCGCAGCTGATCGAAGCGGCCCGGCGGGTAAAGGCCAAGACCTTCGACTTCTCGGAATGGTTGGCGCAAATCGGCCTGCACGGCGACCTGGGGCCGGTCAACGCCCGGGTCTGCTACCAGGACGCCTGCCACCTGCGCCATGCCCAGAAGATCACTGCCCAGCCGCGGCAGTTGCTAGCGCAGGTGCCGGGCCTGGAGCTGGTTGAACCCGACCGCGGGTTCCTATGCTGTGGCAACGCCGGTATCTACAGCATGCTGAACCCCGAAGTCTCCGACCAGGTGCGGTCCGAAAAACTCGACACGATCGAGGCGACCGCCCCCGACCGTCTGGTAACCACCAATCCGGGCTGCCAGATGCACCTGGCGCAGGGCCTGCGTATTCGCGGCAACGGGCTGGCGGTCCAACATCTGGCCGAACTGTTGGCCGAATCATACGCACGCGGCCGGGAGCACTCGACGGCAGCGCAGAACTAGAATGTTCCGCTCTGCCGCGTCGCACGGCCGATTCGAGTAGGTCGCGGTCCGGGCACGTGCGGTCAGCGGAAATTGTCGACCTGAGTCGTTTGTTAAGGATGTAGTGTGGACGAAGCCTATTCAGAGTCGCAATTCCCCGATTGCATCGCCTGTGGCGAGGGGGTCCTGGTGCCACTGTCGGACTTTGGCGGGCACGGGGCTTCGGTCCACTACAAGGCCTGGATTTGCACCAATCCGACCTGCAAGTTCAACCTCAAGATCCGCAACGGCGAGGTTTACATGAACGAGCCAGTGGTGGATCTGCGTCATTCGGCCAGGCGCTAGCGGCGGCGCGCTGACGGCGCGCGCGATCTTTGCCTGAAAGGCGCCACAGAGCCGGCGGGGCGCTTCCCGGCCGGCGCTGTCCCTACTACCCGACTCGACCCGCCACCGATCCGTGCGGTCGTTGCCGCGCTTATTTCTCACCCGAAGCGCTGACGGCTATAGAGGGCGTCCGGATCTGCCCCAAGTGCGCCACCGAGATCGAATTGGCCGTGCAGCTGGCCGAGTCGCGCCGCTTGACTTGGACGAATTTCTGGTCCTGGCTGCGCTCGCCGCACGCGATCGCCCTGGGCGGCCTGGTGCTTTTTCTGACCCTGGTAATCGGAAGCGCGACGTTCGTATTCGTAAACCTGGCCTCGGCGCCGTTGCCCTATGAGATGATCCGCCGCGCCCGGGTCGGGTTCACGCAGGACTTCTCCCTCGACGGCCAGGGGATAGACCTGGTCGAAACCATCGGCGGCGGCGGCGCCAGCGCGCCGATCGGCGCGACCCAGGGAATCGTGCTGGAAGGCGATGCAACGGTGGTGGGGTTGGCCGATAGGTTGCGGGTGGACCCGCGCGATATAGCCGCACTCAACGGAGTGCCGGGGGACCACCGTTTCCGATCCGGATTCACGGTCACGGTGCCGGCATCGGAATGGCACACTTCGGCGCGACTGGTCGACGGACTGCTGGAACCGCAATTGCCGGGCTGGCGATCGGGAACGGCGAAATTCCCGCTGGACATCGTGTTCTGGAGCGAGGACCCCTTCCCGCTGCTGAAGGTCGTCATCTGGAACCACGCTTTGGACGAGCCCGGATCCTTTATCGCCGAGTTCGAGATCTACTCCTCGCCGGTCGACCCGCGCCTGGATGCGGGGCTGCTGCGCTTACAGGGAAGTTTCGAATCGGCGCTGAACGTCGGTGCCAACCCGCACCTGCTCGAAGAGGATCCGGATCGGGAGGAGGCGCGCTGGTACCTGCTGCGGATTCTGGGCAACCATGGAAACCCCGAATATGTCTCAGCGGCAGAGATCGGCCTGTTCTCGCCCGAGCCCGAACCTTTGGTCGAACCGGGCGGGACCGGTGGCTGACGGCGACCGCTCGCGGCTTCTCTCCGGCGTGGCCAAGTTGCGTTCGGGCGTGGCCGCGCAGCTGCGCGGCGTGTTCTCACGCCAGCGGTTGACCGAGGCCGACTGGGAAGAACTCGAGGACCTGCTGATTGCGGCCGATGTCGGCCCGGTCTTTGCCGCCGAACTAGTCGACGCGCTGCGCTCGGCCGGCGCATCGGGGGAAGGATCGCCGGCTGACATCGCGCGCGCGCGACTGTTGGAACGGTTGGGCGAACCCGATTCAGCATTGCCGGTCCCCGCCAACCCGGCGGTGATCCTGGTGGTGGGAGTTAACGGGTCAGGCAAGACCACGACCATCGCCAAGCTGGCCGCGCGCATTACTCGCCAGGGCCACTCGGTCATCCTGGCGGCGGGCGACACCTTTCGCGCCGGCGCGATCGCCCAACTCCAGCATTGGGGTCAAGTGCTGGGCGTGCGGGTAGTGGCCCAGGCCCCCGGCGCCGATCCCGGGTCGGTTGCCTATGATGCCGCCAGCGCCGCTCAGGCCGCCGGTGCCGACTACTTGATCGTTGACACCGCCGGGCGCCTGCAGACAGACCCAAACTTGATGCGTGAACTGGAAAAAGTAACGCGCGTGCTGGGGCGACGCGTCGCCGGGGCGCCGCACCAGACC
Source organism: Chloroflexota bacterium (assembly GCA_965217845.1). Lineage (GTDB taxonomy): Bacteria > Chloroflexota > UBA11872 > UBA11872 > VXNJ01 > VXNJ01. The sequence continues at coordinate 119,056 of OZ244573.1, read as the reverse complement.
CTGCTGGTGCTGGACGGCATGAGCGGCCTGAACGGACTCTCGCAGTCGCGGCAGTTCGCTGCCGAGATAGGCCTGGACGGGGTGGTGATCTCAAAGCTCGACGGTACCGCCAAGGGCGGAATCGCCCTCGCCGTGGTGGAGGAGCTGGGCATACCGGTCAAGTTCGTAGGGACCGGCGAGGGGATCGACGATCTGGCCGGATTTGACCCCGAAGTCTTTGTCGACGCGATTCTGGGGCGCGGAACGGCCGCCCCAAACTAGCCGGCGCTACCGCCCGCCATCGAGGGCAGGATCGTGATCGTATCACCCTCGGACAGTTCCGCCGCCATCCCGCCACGGTCCATGACCTCGGTGTCGTTAATGAAGAAATTGGTGAAGTTGAGCACGTCGGTCGACCCGCCGCCGAGCGACTCGCGCAGGCTGGGGTATTCGTTGTAGAGCGATTCGAGCAACTCGGCCATGGTCCCCGCCTGCAGCTGCACGATCGCCTGTCCGCCGGTGTGCCCGCGCAGGACGCGCGGGATGCGCACGCTCACCCTCATGTTCCGGCCCCCGCTTCCGATTGATGGGAATTCCCCACCGGCCATCCCGGCGGCAGCTTGTGCGACCGGATGGCCGGTGGGGAATTCCGATATATTGGAGTTCGTAAAGAGTCTATTTGGACGCGGCTTTCGATGAGAGCGGGGAGCTGAACATGGCAGATGCAAATCACCGCGTCGGCGATGAGGTAGTTGGCGAGTGCACCGCGTGCCACCAACGCACCAACATCATCCTGCGTGAACGCAAGACGATGATGGGCCTTAAGCGCGAACAGTACTGGTCCTGCGAGCGCTGCGGTAACCGCCAGGCGAAGCCGCCCGACTGAGCCTTCAAGTGGCCGCGGCCGATAATTGCAGTCTTGCCCTTGCCGGCAAGGTAAATACCTAACTTAGGAAAGCAACGGCGGCCCCGGCGCCGCCGGCCGACGGGAGCCCAGCGGCCTGGCCATCCAATCAATATCGGTCCGCGGCGCGAGTGAACACAACCTCAAGGCGGTCGACCTAGACGTTCCGCACGAATCGCTGACGGTATTTACCGGGGTCAGCGGTTCGGGCAAGTCCTCGCTGGCGTTCGACACGGTCTTTAAAGAAGGCCAACGCCGCTACGTCGAATCGCTCTCAAGCTACGCGCGCCAGTTCCTGGGCCAACTGGAACGCCCCCAGGTCGAACACATCGAGGGGTTGGCCCCGGCGGCGGCGATCGACCAGAGGAGCGCCGGCCGCAACCCGCGCTCCACCGTCGGCACGATCACTGAAATCTCCGACTTCCTGCGGCTGCTTTACGCCCGCGTGGGCGAGCTGTACTGCCACGCCTGCGGATCGGCGATCGAGGCCCTCGGCGCGCAGCAAATCGCCGAACGGGTGGCCAAGCTCCCCGACAAGAGCCGGGTGCTGCTGCTGGCTCCGGTGGTGCGGCATCGCCGCGGCGAGCACCGCGAATTGATGGGGCGCCTGCGTGCGCGCGGATTCGTGCGCGCCCGCATCGACGGCGAGGTCATGCGGCTGGATCCGACACCCAGTCTCTCGCGCACCCACTGGCACGACATCGATGTCATTGTCGACCGAATAACGATCGGGACGGCGGGCCTGGACCGGATCACCGGCGCGGTCGAAACCGCGCTCGAGCTGGCCGACGGCCTGCTGCTGGCCGACTGGGGCGAAGAGCGCGTGATCTTTAGTTCCGGGCACGGCTGCCCACAGTGCGGCGCCGGGGTCGAACCTCCCGAACCGGCGCTTTTTTCGTTTAACAGCCGGCGTGGTTCCTGCCCCTCCTGCCATGGACTCGGCACCACCTTCGACATCGATCCCGAGAAGATCGTGACTCGCCCCGAACGCTCCCTGGCCGAAGGCGCCCTGGCCCTGACCAACCGCTCCGGCTGGACGTTGTACCTGCGGATGGATGTCCAGGGATGGGTGGCGCTTGGCGACGCCTTCGGGTTCTCGGTCGATACCCCCTGGAACCAGCTGCCGGAAAAGGTGCGCGAGCTGATCCTTAACGGCGCCGGGCGCCGCAAGTACACCGAGCGCATCGACCGCGGCGCCAGCGACGGGCGCTGGCGGAAGGTGGCGGTGCGCGAGCGGACCTGGCGTGGAGTGCTGCCCATCCTGCGCCGGAAATGCCGGTGGGGTTCCGAGGTCGCCACCTGGGCACTGCCCTACATGAGCGATCAGACCTGCCCCGCCTGTGCGGGCGCGCGTCTGCGCCCCGAGGCGCTGGCGGTCCGCTTGGGCGGGCGCAACATCGCCCAGATCCTGGCCCTGACTGTATCCGAGGCCGACGGGCAGCTGGCAAACCTGGAGTTTGGCCGGCGCCAGGCGCGCATCGCCGAACCGATCCTGCGCGAGATCCAGACCCGTCTGGAATTTCTGGTCAAGGTCGGCCTCGGTTATCTGAACCTGGATCGCCGCGCCCCTTCACTCGCCGGCGGTGAGGCGCAACGCATCCGCCTGGCGGCCCAGATCGGTTCGCGTCTTGAGGGCGTGCTCTACGTGCTCGACGAACCTTCGATTGGCCTGCACCAGAAGGACAACATCGGCCTGCTGCAGACCCTGGCCGCGCTGCGCGAGCGCGGCAACACCGTGGTCGTCGTCGAGCACGACGAGGCCACCATCCGCGCGGCCGACTTCGTGGTCGATTTCGGTCCCGGCGCCGGCGATGATGGCGGCCGGATTGTGGCCAGCGGCACACCTGCGGCGGTGCTGGGCGCGAAGGACTCGCTGACGGCGGCCTTCCTGCGTGGCGACGAGCAGATATCGATCCCACAACATCGCCGCCGCGGTAGCGGCGAGGTTCTGAGGGTGCTTGGCGCGCGCGCCAACAATCTGTGCGATCTGGACCTGGAGTTTCCGCTGGCCACCCTGATCGCGGTGACCGGAGTCTCGGGGTCGGGCAAGTCCTCGCTGGTGGACGACGTGCTGCGCCGCGCGCTGGCGCAGCGCCTCCATTCGGCTCAGGCCGCACCCGGACCGCATCGCGCGCTGGAGGGCGTGGAGGCGATCGACAAGGTCATCGAAATCGACCAGGGACCGATCGGCCGCAATCCCCGCTCCAACCCCGCCACCTACACCGGCGTGTTCACCCACATCCGGCAGCTTTACTCGCAGCTTCCGGAGGCCCGCGCGCGCGGGTTTGCCCCGGGACGGTTCTCGTTCAACGTCAGCGGCGGGCGCTGCGAAGCCTGCAAGGGCCGAGGGTCGCGCCAGGTCGAAATGCAGTTCATGGGCGACGTTGAGGTCGTCTGCGAGGTCTGCGAGAGCCGTCGCTTCAACCGTGAGACCCTCAAGGTTCTCTACAAGGGCCAGAGCATCGCCGACGTGCTGGCGATGCGCATCGATCACGCATTGGAGTTCTTCGCCAACCTGCCCAAGGTGGCGCGGATCCTGCAGACGCTGGTCGACGTGGGGACTGGGTACCTGCAGCTGGGTCAACCGGCGACGACGCTCTCGGGCGGCGAGGCGCAGCGCATCAAGCTGTCCAGCGAATTGTCCCGGCCGGCCACCGGGCGCACGTTCTACATCCTCGACGAACCCACCACCGGTCTGCACTTTGCCGACGTAAAAAAGTTGTTGGCGGTGCTGGACCGCCTGGTCGACAACGGCAACACCGTGGTCGTGGTCGAGCACAACCCGGACGTGATCAAGTGCGCCGACTGGCTGATCGACCTTGGTCCCGAGGGCGGCGCCGCGGGCGGGCGGCTCATGTTTGCCGGTACCCCGGAGGAGTGCGCGGCGACGGCCGAATCGCACACCGCCGCATTGGTGCGGGGGGTCCTGGATCCCGAACGGAGTCCGCCTGCGGCCCGCCGGCGTCGGCGGGCCCGGCGACGCGAGGGGCGGATGCTCTCGATTACCGGCGCCACCAAGCACAACCTGCGCTCGGTGGACGTGGATATTCCAAAAAACCAGCTCACGGTCGTAACCGGGGTATCGGGGTCGGGCAAATCGACCCTGGCCATGGACACCGTCTTCGCCGAGGGCCAGCGCCGCTTCGTCGAATGCCTTTCCGCTTACGCGCGCCAGTTCCTGGGGCGGCCCGACGATGCCCAGGTCGAATCGATCAGCGGCCTGGCGCCGGCGATTGCGATCTCGCAGGAGAACGCCTCGCGCACGCCGCGTTCGCTGGTGGCCACGGCGACCGAAATCTACGACTACCTGCGCGTCCTCTACGCCCGCGCCGGCCGGCCCTTCTGCCCCAATGGCCACGGTGACATCTCGGGCATGACCTCCACCCAGGTGGCCGACGCACTGGCCGCCGCTGCCTCCGGAACCCGCCTGGTGCTGGCGGCGCCGGTGGAAATCGATCCCGAGCAGGGTCTGCAAGAACAACTGCGCGGACTGCTGCGCGAGGGGTTCGTGCGCGCCCGCCTGGACGGAAACCTGCTCGATCTGGCCGCCCTGCCGTCCGACCTGGCGGCGGGCGATGAAAGCCGGCTCGAGGTCGTAATCGACCGGCTGATGGTTCGCCCCGACCGGCGCGATCGCCTGGGCGATTCGGTCGAACTGACGCTGGCGCGCGGCGCCGGGCGCCTGCTGGCCCAGCTAACCGAGCCGGGTCAGGAGACCGTCGAGCGGGCCTACACGACTTCGGCGGTCTGTCCGCAGTGCGGCTCCGGCGTGGGTGGGGACCTGACCCCGCGCCACTTCTCGTTCAACTCCTACCTGGGCGCCTGTCCGGCCTGCGACGGGCTCGGCACGCTGCTGCAGATCGATCCCGACCTGGCCGTACCGGACCCCGCTCGTTCCTATGCCGCCGGGGCGGTGGCGCTGATCGAATCCGATCCGACGGAGCACTGGTGGGGCCGCTGGGCGCGCGCCCTGTCCGCCCACTTTGGCATCGACCTATACCGCCCCTGGCGCGAGCTACCCGAGGAACACCGCCGGGTGCTTCTGTACGGGGCCGGGCAAGAGCTGATCGAAAGTCGCGCCGCAATCAGCAATGAGTCCGGCGAAAGCGAGTGGGTCAGGCAGCGCAAATGGGATGGCTTCATACCGCTGTTCACCCGCTGGCACGAGCGCTCCCAGAACCCGGACCGGCAACGCAAATTGGAACGGTTCATGCGGCCCCGGGCCTGCAACCGCTGCGGTGGCGACCGCCTGCAACCGGCGCTGTCGGCAGTGCAGTTCGCGGGACTTACGCTGCCGCAGATACTGCGCCAGGACATTGCCGGCGCTGCCGAGCACTTCGCCGCCGTGCGCGCCGATCCCGGCGCCTTCGGCCTCAGCCCCAACGAGCGCGAAATCGCCGCCCCCGCCCTGCGCGAAATCGCCAACCGGCTCACCTTCCTATTGGAGGTCGGTCTCGGTTATCTGGCGCTGGACCGGCGCACCGCGACCCTCTCCGGCGGGGAAGCACAGCGGATCCGCCTGGCGACCCAGATCGGGACGCGCCTGATCGGGGCGATCTACGTCCTCGACGAACCGACCATCGGGCTGCATTCCCGCGACACCGAGCAACTGCTGCGGTCGCTGTACCGCCTGCGCGACATCGGCAACACGGTGATCGTGATCGAGCACGACGAACAGACGATCCGTGCCGCCGACCACGTGATCGACATCGGTCCCGGCGCCGGCGAGAATGGCGGCCGGATCGTGGCCAGCGGGTCGATTTCCGAGGTGATCGCCGCCGACACCGCAACCGGGCGCGCCCTGGCCGGCCGACTGGGCCCGACAAAAGTGAAGATGCTGCCGCGCCGACCGCGCGGACAGCTGCGCGTGCGCGGAGCCGCCCACAACAATCTGCGCGACCTGGACATCGATTTCCCGGTGGGGTGCTTTAGCGCCGTTACCGGCGTCTCCGGATCCGGCAAAAGTTCACTGGTCAACGGGATATTGGCGCGCGCCCTGCGGCAGCGCCTGCACCGTGCCACGGCTCAACCCGGCGCCCACGCCGGCCTGGAGGGAGTCGAACAGTTCGACAAGGTGATCGTCGTCGACCAGAGTCCGATCGGACGCAGCGCCCGCTCGACGCCGGCAACCTATGTGGGCGCGTTCGATGCGATCCGGGACCTGTATGCGCGCCTACCCGAATCGCGCGCGCTGGGTTTTGCGGCGCGCCGTTATTCGTTCAACGAGGGTGGCGGGCGCTGCCCGGCCTGCCGCGGCGAGGGCCAGGTACGGGTCGAGATGCAGTTCCTGGCCGACATCGAAATGCAGTGTGAGGTATGTTCCGGGCGGCGGTTTAACCAGCAGACTCTGCGGGTCCGTTATCGTGGTTCCTCCATTGCCGACGTTCTGGCTATGACCGTCGAAGAGGCGCGCCGCCATTTCGCCAATGTCCCCAATGCCAAGCGCCCGCTGGATGCGCTGGCCGATGTGGGCCTTTCCTACGTGCGCCTGGGCCAGTCGGCGCGAACCCTTTCGGGGGGAGAAGCCCAACGGGTCAAGTTGGCGGCCGAGCTATCCCGTCCCGCCACCGGCCGCACGATCTACATATTCGATGAACCGACGGTGGGCCTGCACCCGGCCGACGTGCGCGAGCTGCTGACGGTGATAGACCGCCTGGTTGCCAACGGCAATACCGTGTTGGCGATTGAACACGACCTGGCCGTTATCGCGAGCGCCGATTGGGTTATCGATCTCGGTCCCGAGGGCGGCGCCGGGGGCGGATGTCTGGTCGCCGAAGGGCCACCGCTGGCGCTGGCCAAATGCACCCATTCGCACACCGGAACCTGGTTGGCAAAATTTGTGCAGCAGGTTCGGGACCGCCATCGCACGGCCCCGGCGACCGTGCCGCAAGCAAGTTGAACTTGGCAGTCCGACCTCCCTGCCCGAATGGATGTCCATGCGCAAACCACTGATGGCCGGCAACTGGAAAATGCACCACGGCCCGGCCGCGGCCGCAGAGCTTACCCAAGCCGTCGGTAAGGCCGCGCGCGCGCACCCCGGGGTCGACGTGACCCTCTTCGTGCCATTTGTCTCGCTCGCAGCCGCCGCCGCGGCGGCGGCCGGCGGCCCGATCCGGATCGGGGCGCAGAACGCCCACGAACGCCAGAGCGGCGCGTTCACCGGCGAGGTGTCCAGTGCCATGCTTGCCGAAATCTGCCCGCTGGTCCTGCTCGGCCACTCCGAGCGGCGCCATCTATATGGCGAGTCCTCGGCACTGATCGGGCAGAAGATCGCGGCGGCGCTGGATGTGGGCCTGGAGGTGGTCCTGTGCGTGGGCGAAACCTTAAAGGAGCGCGAATCGGGTGCGACCTTGGAGGTCATTGCCGGCCAGCTCGAAACCGGCCTGCAGGCGGTCGCCGGGGAACAGATCGCAAGGATCACGATCGCCTACGAACCGGTGTGGGCGATCGGAACCGGGCACAATGCGACCCCCAAACAAGCCGGCGAGGCCTGCGGCGCGGTGCGCGCCTGGGTTCGCGAGCGCTTTGAGATGTCGGCCACCGCACTGAGGGTCCTCTACGGGGGCAGCGTCAACCCCTTGAATTGGGCCGAAATCGCCGCTCTGCCCGACGTCGATGGGGCACTGGTCGGCGGCGCTTCGTTGGCAGCCGAGAGCTTCAATCAGCTGGTTGCGATTTCCGCCGGCTAGGGTCGTCGCCAATCGCGGCGATTGGCCGCACCGGCGACGAAGAACAACACCAGCAGCACCAGTACCGCCAGCCCGCCCGCCTGCCAGGCCGGTTCGGAAAAATCGTTTAGATAGCGGGCGATGAGCACGAACGCCCCGGCCTGCATGATTCGGGAGACGTAGGCGCCGTTAAGGCGCGAGAGCGAAAGCAGCATTGCGGCGCCGATGTGAACGGCCAGGAGAAGCACCCCGGCCAGCGCCGGCAATAACAGCGCTTCGGTCAAGCCGCCGCCGAACGCGTCCGGGAGCTGCAGCTGTAGGAGGTAGGTGCCGTAGCCGATACCAAAGCCCTGGCCGGTGGCCAGCACCGGGGCCTCCTGCAAGCGCACCTGCCCCGCGATGTAAACAATAGACAGCGCCGCCAGCGCCAAGATCTGTTCGATCACGGTGGCGGTGATGCGTTGCGGATGCGGGTCCAACTGCGAACCCAGCCCCAGGCCTCGCACCAGGTCTCCGACCGCGGCGTCGACATTGGGGTCTATCCAAGCGGTAAACAACCACGCTGCCAATACACCGGCGGCGATCGCAATCCAGAACCCCATCTGGTTCAGGCGAGGCGGGCGAAAGACGCGCGTCCACAGCAGCGCCGCGGCAACCGCCAGCACCGCCGCTCCCCAATGCAGGCGCGCCAATTGATCGGCGCCGGAGCTGAGAAATTCGGCCAGTGGACCCATTGTTTACGCCGCCGCCGCGGTTTTCTTGCTAACTGTTAGACTCCCCCTGCCGTTGACAACGGCACGTTCCCGGGTCGGTGGGTGAGCGGCTAATACCACCAGACTGTAAATCTGGCGCCTTGACTGGCTACGCAGGTTCGAATCCTGCCCGGCCCACCTTTTTGGACAAACTTTAAGAGTTTTCTATCGGGGCTCATTTTGGCCCCGCAGGCCGAAGGCTTCCGGCGATTTCGACTGGTATTGCCGCGAAGCGATCCACCCCCGCTGTTGGGCGGCGTTGATGTTGGAGGGTCCGCGCGCAATTCGGGTAACCGCATTGGCGCCGGTGCCCGTCCGAGATCGCGAAATCGAAGCGCCTGCAGCAACCCTGATCGATTCGCGCGGGCGTTTAACTCCCCGCCGCCCGAATCAGGTGTTCTCGCGGAGCAGCAATTCGGACGCGATATGGCCGCTGCGCACCGCGCCCTCCATGGTTCCGGGCCAGCCGGTCTGAACCCACTCGCCGGCCAGGAGCAGGTTGGGGACCGGCGTCGCGGTCGGCAGGCGCAGCTCGTCCGCCCCCGGCACAGAGCGAAAAGTGGCATGCGGTTGCTTGATTACCAGGGCGCGATTGACCACCGCGGCGCGGGCGCGTGGGAAAACTCGCGCCAGCTCGGCCAACAAATCGGCTTCGATCCGATGCCGGGGCATCCGGACAAATTCCCAGGCGCCGCTGATCGACACGCAGATGTACTGGCCGTCCGCGGCGGCTTCGCCCTGCATACGGGTCTTGTTGAATACCCACTGCAGGCGGCTGTCCGTAAAACACGCTAGGACATCGTCCATCACCGGCCGGTCGTACCAGACATGCAGGGCCACTATCGGGGAGTGGGTGATGCGGCGGGCGCGGTCAAAGAATTGACCGGACGCCAGCGCTGGCGGCAGCAGCGGCAATAGCGTGTCGGGTGGCAGAGCCGCGATATAGGAATCGCCGCTGATGATCCCGCGCGAGGTATCTACTCCGGTTACCCTGCCGTCCTCAATCCGCACTGACCTGACCCCGGTTCCGAGCAGCACCGCACCGCCGCGGGCGGCAATGTAATCGCTGGCGGCCTCGGAAACCAGTTGCGACAGGCCGACCCTGGCATACCCGATGCGGGCGCTGCCACGGGAGGAAAACACCCCCTCCTGGAAGACCATCAAGCCCATCGCCGCGCTTACCTCCGAAATATCGTCATTGAGCGTCGGCAGGGTGATCAGGTTCCAGAAATGGGCGATGGCGGCCTCGCTCTGGTGGCGTTGCCGGAGCCAGTTGGCGAACGTTTCTCGATCCAACACGGCGGCCTTGCGGCGGCGGTTGGTCAGGTGGATGCAAGCGCCGCCGTAGAGGACTCGCAGCCGGTCGAGCCAGCCCAAATGCCGAAATGTCAGCAGTGATGGGACCAGGTGCAGCGGAGCCGGCAGATCGGCGCCGCGCAGCAGCCCGCGACGTCCGCTGCGGTCAAAAACCGGCACTTCCAAGCGCGGCGCCAGATGAATGTTGCCCAGCACCCGCAGGCGCATAAGCAACCCGATATACGCGCGGCAACAGCCGAGAAAGACATGCTGGCCGTTATCTATCTCCTGACCGGTTTCGGGTTCGCGGAACGAGAACGCCCGCCCGCCCAGGAATGGGCGCCTTTCGATCAGCGTTACCAGCCGCCCGGCGGCGGCAAGATCGCAGGCGGCGGCGATTCCGGCCAGACCGCCACCGATTACCACTACCCGAGGGCGGTCGGCGCCAGTACCTTGGGCCATATCCGTGCAACCAGCAGGAGTTTTTCGGCAGTGCTGAGTCCGACGCGGCCTTGGAACACGTCGTAATCGCGCTCCTCGATCCGGTCCAGTAGGCGGCTGTAGGTGGCGTGCAGCATCGCCGGGCAGGCGCGCGAAAGGATCGGCAGCAACGGCAGCAGCCGCCGCGCGTCGTCAAAGTAGGCGCGCGCCCGCTCGACCTGGAACCGCATCAGGCGGCGGAAGTTCTCGTTCACGGTTCTGGCCATGATTTCGGACTCCGTGTAGCCGAATCGGACCAGATCTGCCCGCGGAATGTAGATCCTCCCGCGTCCGGCGTCCTCGGCCACGTCGCGCAGGATGTTGGTCAATTGCATAGCCAGCCCAAGGTCGACGGCATAGCGCCGTGCCCGCGCGTCGCGGTATCCAAAGATCTCAACACAGATCAATCCGACACAACAGGCGACCCGGTAGCAGTAGCGCTCCAGTTCGGCAAAGGTCTCATAGCGGGTTTTGGCGGCATCCATCTCCACTCCGTTTACCACCTCTTCCAGATATTTGGCCGGAATTGCGAAAGACTCGACTGCATCGGCCAGGGCAAGCTGCACCGGCCCGTCGGGATGGCCGCTCAAGGTTTCAGCCAGCTGGTGGCGCTGTTCCCCGACCCGGCGGAGCTGCTCGGCGGGATCGCGGGCCTCATCGGCAGCGTCATCGCATTGACGGCAGAAAGCGTAAACGGCGTAAATCGCGCGCCGCTTGGCCGGCGGCAGGGTGACGAATCCGTAATAGAAATTGCGCGCCCGCGCCCGCGTTACCAACCGGCAGTGCTCGTAGGCTCGATCCAGGTCCTTGGTCATCGTGGCAACATCCCGGCCGACCGATGCCTAGCGGCCGATGGCCAGGCGCGCGGCGGCACTGAGCATTATTCGCAGCCGAGCCGGCTTGGAGAGAGTCGGACGGGTCGCCAAGACGTCGTATTCGAGCCGTTCGATGGCATCGAGGATGTGCAGCCCGCCCAGGGTGAAAAGGCGAATATCCAGCCGCGCCGCGCCCCCTACCAGCGACGGTAGCCCGGCGCCCAGCTCGAAAAGATGCCGCGCCCGCTCAACCTGGAACCGCATCAGGTCCCTGAACGCCTGATCGGCCCGGGCCGAAGCGAGCTGGAGTTCATCGACTCCGTAGCGACGCATTTCATCCTGGGGGATATAGATGCGGCCCATCTCCCAATCGCGACGCACATCCTGCCAGAAATTGGTCAGCTGCAGCGCCGTGCAAGTGCAGTCGGCCAGGGCCTGCCGCTGCGCGTCGCGGTAACCGAATAGGTATAAGAACAAATGGCCGACCGGGTTGGCCGAGTGGTGGCAGTAGTGCAGCAGTTCGGAGTAGTCGCGAAACCGCTGCTGCCGCTGGTCGATGCGATTGGCCTCAACTAGCTTCAGAAATGGTTCCCGGGGAATCGAATAGCGTCGGATAGTGTCCTGCAGCGCGATCGTGATCGGGTGGCTGGTCCGGCCCTCGAAACAACTGAGAAGCTCCCGTTCCCAGGCATCCAGCTTGGCCAGGCGATCGCCGGGCGATTCATCGCCGAGATCGTCCACGAACCGGCAATAGGCGTAGATCGCGTACACGTGGCGGCGCTTGTACCAAGGCAGGAACCAGGAACCGACGGTGAAGTTTTCGTATTGCGATTGCGCCAACTCCCGGCAGTAAGCATACGACTGGTCAAGGCTCCATTTGCATTTGCCGGCCATCGGTGCGCCTTGGGGGATCCTCGCCATGCCGAATAACGCCTCAATTCTTGCGGCCGACGCCCTGCCTGACGCCCAGTGCACGCCAAGCTGATACCGGAGGTGCCCAGCATCCGCACTTGCGCCTTCAGCTTGCCATGGACCCATCTTCGGGATCTGGCCGATCGTTGGACCGCAGATCGGAATTAAACCTCAAAGAGTCCCGCTTCCGGTCGGCCGGCCCCAATCGCCCAGTCAGCCTTGCGCCCGCCCGCAGATTGCAGTTCGCTTACAAGAAGCGCTCAATTTACCGGCCCAGCTTGGCTGCTTGGGGACACATTTGCACCGCACTTGATGTTCGCCGCCCGCAACCACTGCCTTTGCGGCTACGGGCCCAAAGGCGGATCGTAATTGAGCGGACTCGAGGAAATGCGGTTGGTCGTATCGGGTTGTCGACTCCGGCCCGGCGCAGATTCGCAGCCAGTACGGTTCCCGCAGGATTCGGTGGATCAGAGCAAGAGAGCATTGCCTGCGGGTTGAACGCCGTTATCGCTCCGGCCGGGGACTTGTAGGTTCATTGGGAACAATTTCGGGTGCGGTGCATTTGAGCAACTTCAACTCGGTTGATGCCCGGCCGCGCGGCCAAGATTGGCCAGGGCGCAACCTGGATCGCGGCATTTACACTGAAATTTTGGCAATGCTTCTTGACAATAGTGGCTATCGCCCAATCTGGTCAGGCTCCACATTGCGAAAAATAAGGGCGTCAACAATTGACTGATTTACTCGCGCGCTTCAGCGCGCACCATCCCTGGGTAACCATTGGCGCCTGGGTGGTCCTTCTGCTGGTTGCTTTGGTCATCAACGCGACCCTACTCCCGAGCGCGACCACTACCGAGTTCCGGTTGGGTGACGACTACGAATCGCAACGCGCGGGGGCATTGCTCGAGGAGCGGTTGCGAGGACCGAAACCGCTTGGCGAACTCGTCATAGTCCAATCTCCGTCGCTAACCGTCGACGACCCCGAATTCAGAGCCAAAGTGGAATCAGTGCACGCCAAGATCGTGGACCTGGGGCCCGAAACGATTGCGGGGGGATTGCACTTCTACCTGACTGGTGACCCATCCCTGGTTTCGGCTGACCGCAGGACCACGATCATGAACTACGTCCTGGCGGGCGAATTCAAAGTGGCGACCGAAAACGTCGAGGAGTTGATCCACATCGTCCGCGAAGAGGACGCGTCTGACGACTTTCGCGTACTCATTGGCGGTGATGCCAGCGTCGCATTCGAGAACAACGAATTGAGCGCGGAAGACTTGGAAAAAGGAGAGCGGTTCGGCGTACCGGTCGCCCTGATCATTCTGCTCGCCCTCTTCGGGGCGGTGGTTGCCACCCTGCTGCCGTTGGGCCTGGCCATAGTGGCGATAGTTTTGGCCTTGGCCGCGGTTGGCTTGATTGGTCAGGTATTTGAGTTGATCTTTTTCGTGACCATGATGATCACGATGATCGGGCTCGCGGTCGGGATTGACTATTCGCTGTTGATTGTGTCGCGATTCAGGGAAGAGATGAACCGTGGCCTGCCGACCAAGAGTGCCGTCGAGAGGGCGGGCGCGACCGCCGGTCGAACTGTGCTTTTCAGCGGATCCACCGTGGTGCTAGCCCTGCTCGGGATGCTAATTATTCCGGTTTCTTTCTTCCAATCGCTCGGGTTGGGGGCAATCCTGGTGGTAATCGCCGCTCTGGCGGCGACGCTTACGCTCCTGCCGGCAGTGCTTGCCTTGCTGGGCCCCAAGGTGAGCCTGTTGTCGATTCCCTTCCTGCGGCGATTCATGCTTCAGAACCCCCAGGATCAGGAGGGCGGATTCTGGGAGGTTGTTACCCGCGTAGTTACCCGCGTGCCGGCTCTGAGCATCCTCATCATCGCCGTCCCAATGATCGTGCTGACGTATTTCTACTTCGATATCGATACCGGGCTCAATGACGTGAATACGTTTCCGGACACGTCGGAAACGAAAGCGGCCTTCACCGTCTTGGAAGAAGAATTTTCGATCGGCGACGTCAGTCCCGCCGGAGCGCTGAGCCCGGCCGAGATCGTCATCGACGGAGACATCGCCAGCCAGCCGGTGCAGGATGCGATCGCCAACCTGGAGCAGGCCCTCCGCGACGACCCCGACTTTCCGATCCCACCCTCCCGGCAAGTCAACGTCGCCGCCGACCTGGCGCTGCTATCACTCCCGTTTCCCGGTGAGCCAAACAGTCGTGCCGCCACTGAGAAGTTGGGCAGGATACGCGATGAGCTCGTACCAGCGGCTTTCGCTGGTGTTGCGGCAGATGTCTATGTAGGGGGCGTTACCGCCGACGCCACTGATTTCTATGGAATCGTCGACGTCTACACGCCGATCGTGTTCGCCTTCGTGCTTGGCCTTAGCTTCATCCTGTTGCTGCTGGTCTTCCGCTCGATAGTCATACCCATAAAGGCGATCATCATGAACCTGCTTTCAGTCGGCGCCACTTATGGGTTGCTGGTGCTGGTTTTCCAAAAGAACGTAGGTACGGATTTGCTCGGGTTCCAGCACGCGGAGGTCATCGATGCCTGGATACCGCTGTTCCTGTTCGCCATCCTATTTGGGCTTTCGATGGACTACCACGTGTTCCTCCTGAGCCGCATTCGCGAGCGCTACGATCAGACCGGCGACAATGCCCGTGCGGTGGCTTACGGCCTGCGCTCCACAGGGGGGATGATCACCGGCGCCGCCCTGATCATGGTCGCCGTGTTCGGTGGGTTCGCCGCCGGCGAGACCATCGTAAACCAGCAGGTAGGGTTCGGGCTCGCCATAGCCGTATTCTTGGACGCGACGCTAGTTCGCTCGGTTCTGGTTCCGGCAAGCATGGAAGTTCTGGGCCGGGGTAACTGGTACCTGCCCCGGTGGCTCAATTGGCTACCCGACCTACGAGTGGAAGCGGAGGGCGGATGATCGCCGCGATTTGAGAATCAAGCGGAATCACAAACCCAAATGCCTATAAAAGTACCAACTGATTACCAGAACGGCCTGGAAAAAGCCCTCGTGGCGTTCCCTGAAATGGCCACCAACTACGTTCAGCACACGCTGATTGGGGACCCGCTGGCGGAAGCAATGACGGCCGACCTGGCCGCGATCGACCCGCGCCAACAAAGACGCTTCATCGAAGCTGGCATGAACCAAGAGGGCGAGCAGGCGTTGCGTGGCGCGCCGGCGTCGTTGCGAGCGTTTTTTGCGGATGCGGAAAAAACTCCCGATTGGGTCGAATACGCCGAATTTGCCCCGGCGGTCCGGATGTTTTTTCGGAACTCGTCGGTGATCCTCGCCGCGTTCGTCGCGGGAGTGCTCATCGAGGGTTTTACGACCAATATCGCGAAGTCGTTTTTCATTACCGGGCGGGTTCGCGATCAGGGCATCAGGCGGTTGGGGCAGAACAACCGCCACATGATGGAGATATTCCTTCCCGGGGGAATGTACCGCCACGGCGACGGCTGGAAACTATCGGTCCGAATCAGGATAATCCACGCCCGGCTGCGAGCGCTGCTGGCGAATTCGGAGGAATGGGACGCCGAGGCCTGGGGTGTACCGATCAGTGCCGCGCACCTTGGTTTTGCCGTTTCTTCTTTCTCGGCCAGGCTGCTAATGCACATGAAGAAGTTGGGTGCAGATTACAGCGAAGAAGAGCATGCGAGTTTCATGGCGGTCTGGCGCTACTCCGGCCACCTGATGGGGATTCCGGAGACCATCCTGTTCGAAGATTCCGATGAGGCCCTGAAACTGTACGATGTCGGAATCTTGTGTGAGCCTTCGACCGAAATCGAATCGATCGTAATGGCGCATTCGCTGGTCAATTCGGCTCCCTTGATCGCCGGGGTGATTGAGCCGCAAGAACGGCAGAAATTGGCGGCCTACGTGTACCGTATTTCGCGCGGCCTCATCGGTGAAGAGATGGCCGAAGCGCTGAAATACCCAGGACTTACCGCCTTCGGGGCCATCTGGTGGTTCAAGATGCAGCATCGCTACGGCAACGTATTGGAGAAACTGTCTCCGGCTCGACGCAAAGACAGCAATTTTTCCCGGTTCACGGGTTTGCTGGATGCTTCGCTGTTTGATGAGGATGGGATCCGGTACACCTTGCCCGACAACGTTTACTCGGAAGAGTCGGTCAGTTGGTGATCCCCAATGGACGGGGCTTGACAAGCGGTTGCGACCGGAGCACTTAAACCAACGCGCGTCGCTGGGTATGGCCAGATCAACGGCACCTGGTCCCTAATCGCCGCCTTCCTGCGACCCAATAACGACCCGGCGTCGAATTGATCGGGTGGGCTTCCACCGACTGACCGGGTTTTTCGACGCCCCGCTGAGTTTCCGGGAAACCGTTGGCGCATAGCTGGACAGGGTCGGCGCAACGCCTCGTTGATTCGCGAATGCGCCTCCTCGGAGTTGCCAGCATCGTTCTTCCAACTCATTGGCAAATTACTTTTTCCTCAATGGCTCCGGCCGCAGAGCCGAATCGAATTCCGAACCCTTAAACTTATTGGCTGAACGCCTGCAAACGCGCTTTTGCAAGGGGCCATCGCCCCGAAAATTTCTGCCCGGTCCCGTGGTGCAGCGGCCTAGCATACCTCCCTGTCAAGGAGGAGATCGCCGGTTCGAATCCGGTCGGGACCGCCATCCCTGCTGCCGTGATGGTTCGGATTCAGGAGTTGGTTCCGCGGCCGGTTCGCTCACCCGGAATTCGATCTCGGGCGATGGCGCTGGAAGTTCGATCGACCTGACCTCGATCGGATGCTCCGATGGTTGGCTCCGACGTTGACGGCGACGGTAGTAGAGACGGGTCAGCGCGATGCCGACGGCCAACCCCAATAATCCGGCCACCCACGGGTTGCCGACAACACGCTCCAGCAACGCCGACACCTCGGTCCAGCGAGAGCCAAAGTACCATCCCAGGGCGGTGAATAGCCCCGCCCATATCGTCGATGAAATGCCGGTGTAGAGGACGAACTGCGGGAAGGGGACGCGCGCCACGCCGGCAAAAATCGCGACCGCGATCCTGAGTCCCGGGATCATCCGCCCGACGACGATGGCCAGACCGCCGTGCTGGCGGAACCAGTTCTCGAAGCTCTCGATCTTGCGTGCGTCGACCCGCACATAGCGCCCGAAGCGGCGTAGCAGCTCGAGTCCCAGGCGGCGTGCCAGCCAGTACAGCACCGATGCCCCGGCGGTGGCCGAACCGGCGGCCACCAGCACCACCGCTACCGGGTGGGCCGACCCCAGGGCGATCTGTGAACCCATGAACATGATCGCCAGGTCGCCCGGCAGCGGCAGCGGCACCCCCGCTTCCTCGATTCCGATCAGCAGGGCGAGGGCGTAGTACTGATTGGCCTCCAGAAACCCGAGCAGCAGATCCCGGATTTGCTCAAACAGGTTGGCCACGTGTCAGCCTAGTAACATTCCGTGCAATTTGATGACATAAATTGGGGTGCGGTCGGGTTCGATTCTAGGTGCGCAAGGATTACACTTGCAATCGCGTGTTTGAATTGATTGGCTCGCGCGAGCTTATTTCTTGTTGGTAACTGTGAGGCAGTCGTCCGGCATGTTTTTGAAACTTCGCCGGCAATTTTTACCGGTGGTGACGGTAGTGGCCCTGGCATCGGTTTTGCTGGGCCTGGCGCTTTATTTCATCGCCGCACCACGTGCGTTGGCGGCGGTCAAACCAGTTTCGGGCCCTGGGACCGGGGCGATGCTCAATCCGGCAATTTGCGTGGTCGCACAGACGACTGGCTCACCTTATTTGGCTGCCGAGCTTGTGGAGACAGAATGCCCCCGGGAAATGAACGTTCCGATCGGCGCCCTTCTCGTCGGCTCGACTCAATGGATCGAACTTGATCTTTCCGGACAAAAAATAAGTTCGACTTTCGCTCCGGCGGCTGGCGAACTCGATGGATTGCTGCCCGGGGCAAGGATCGATCTGAGCGGCACCGGAGTAAATCAAAACGAGATCGACCTGAGCGCCGCAATTGGCGAAGGCACCGCGCTCTGTCACGTTTTATATGGAGACCCTGGTGCTGGCAATTCGCCGTGCAAAGGTACGGCGCCCTCTGGTCCAAACGTTCCGCGCTCGCTAACTTTCCTTCTTGATCGTGGTGACGATGAAACTGGGCTGGGCAATCTTCCGACCGCTGTCGACGAAGGTGGGATTCTTTACATCCCATTTCAATTCGGGCAACGTCCCCGCGGGCTCAATTTCCCAGTTGAATCTGGAGTAACGTGCAGCGGCCTCCCGCCCGGCGCGATGTGCATAGGCTCATCGTTAGAAGGGGAGCGGGGCAGCGGCGATACAGTAGAGCGATTCGTTGCATTTGAGATAACCATCGAGCATAAGGGCCTGGACTTCGAACGCACCGCGTATGCGATGACATCCTCGCGAGACCCCGACGACACTCTCTACGTCGTACCCATTCTTATGGGCGATGATTCGGTCATCGATGACAACGAAAATGCCGTGATAGAAGTGATCGGGGTCCAAGTCGGCCTCAATCAAGGAGGCGACTTGAGCACCCCGAACGTCAATCAGAACGCGGACAGAGACACCAATCCTGCTGGATTTGATCTCGGCTACCTTTACCAACGCGACGCGATTCTTGACGGGTACGACAAAGACTTCGAGAAAGATCTGAGCACTGCGAGGGATACGGTGCTGGTCAAGGACGAAGATTCGCCGCGATACCCGGTTTGCGAACGGCATCCGCAGGTGATCGCGGCGATTGAAACGGAATTAAGTGGTGAAAAGTGTCGCCGGATTTCATTGGATTCGCTGGGAACGATCAATGAGCTTGCTGTCTATCCTGGCGCGCCCGATGTCGACGATCCCCTTGAGGAAATTTTTTACTCAGACCTAGAGGGACTTACTGGGCTGACTTTTTTGGATCTTGCAGGAAATGATCTTCGAGATTTGCCCGCCAATGCTTTCAGGGATGTTGGAGTGGGCAAACCGAATGAGATCGCCCTGATCGATTTGAGGTTTAACCTCGGCCGGCGGAGTGCAAACGACGGGTTTCTGCCGACCGATGTCAGTTCGTCGGTCAGATCAAATCTTCAAAACCGCCAAGTATTGCGTGTAGATACACCGGCCAGAGACGTTCCTGCACTTCCAGATAGGTTTCCCCGGATTTACGAGAGCGCCGTAATAGTTTTCGACGTCCATGTCGACAGCGGTTACCCCGAAATCACATTCGTTACCAACAACGGCGGCGATCAGTGCGCCAATGAAGACCCTGTTGAGCTGATCGAATGCACTGCTGAAGTGTCCGATCTGCCGCAGGAGATCTCTTTTCAGGGCAACCTGAATGCCGGGAGCGGAACCTATGTTGTGGCGATCAGATTCCCATTTGAATCTTTGGGTGACGGCGATGACGAAGACGAGATCTTTGAGGTGGTGTTGAGCGACGGGTCAGAAGAAATTTCTAGGAAGCGATTAACAATCGTCGACGTGGATAATGAGCGGTCGCGCACCATCTCAACTTCATCGCGGGTCTACCAACCGCCGCGCCGTCCGACGTCTCGGCCTACGCCTGACGACAGGCCGTCTTTCGATTACCCGACATTCGTAATCGACAACCAATACGAGGTCGCCCCCAACAATCCCGACCTTCGCCACAACATTCCGGACCTGAGCGTAAACATTGATGGAAGAACGGTCATTGCCGGGTTCCTCAGCCATTACCGCAACACCGGCGGCCGGGAACGCTGGGGTTATCCGACTTCCGAAGTGCTGGTACTCGAAGACGGGACCCTTACGCAGTTCTACCAGCGCGGCGCAGTCGATTTCCACAACATCGTGGGCTGGATTGTTGAGCGCCGGCTCGCCTGGGACTACGTCGGAGGTGGACTAGGTAGAAGCGTCGATCAGGGTTTTGAATCGGGCCCGTTCAACCCCAACCCCGGAATCCTGCTGGGTCCCTGGGGCAACCGGGTGTCAAATGTCTCAATCGAGGGAACCAATGTTGGATTCGCCGATTCCTTCGACCGGCTTGGCGGCGTTACCGCATTCGGCGTTCCCAAAACCGAAGCCCGGTTCGATATCGTGAGCAGCGGGCGGCTGTTAGGTCCGGATTTAACTCCGGGCTTCATTCGCCAATACTTCCAAGCGGCGGTATTTGAATACCACCCGAACGATCCCGAACCGGTCAAGCTGGCCCTGCTAGGTGATACGTTGCGCGACGCGCTAGTGCCCGGCCATACACGGGAACGAGCGTTCGCGGCCGCCGGCAGATTGGTCGACGGGGCAAGCTACACTCCGCCAGTAGTCGACTAACCGGCGTACCAACCTGTCGCAACGCGAGGCCTCTCAGAGCCTGTGAGATTAACCGGGCGACGCTAGTGTGGATTCAGTGGCACCAAGATTGGGCCGGATCGGGACCTGATTCAACTCGATATTGGCGGGACCCGCGACGGGGTGGCATTGACGGTGCTGCGAATGAACCAGCGGTGCAGCTCCTCGCGTAACTGGGCCTTGCGCTCGGCGTGCCCAGCATCGTGCCAGAGGTTCACCAGTTCGTCGGGATCAGACGCCAAGTCGTATAACTGACCGTCCTCCTCGCCCACGAATTCGACCAGTTTCCAGTCGTGGTCGCTGATCATGAGCTGGTATTCGACCATCGAGAGCATTGGATCGGGGGCATGTTCGGAGAAGACGTACTTGCGGCCGCTGGCCCCGGCATCCTCGCGCAGCAGACCCATCAGCGATTGCGCTTCGAAGTGGTCCGGCGGCTCAACGCCGGCAAATTCGAGGATCGTGGGGCCGATGTCGAACAGTTGCACCAAATCGTCGACCCTGCGGTCGCTAGGAATCCGGCCGGGAGCGCTGAAGATCAGCGGCACCCGCACCGAGCAGTCGTACATCGTCCATTTCTCGGAGAGCCCGTGATCTCCCAGGTGCTCACCGTGATCGGAGGCGAAGATGATCACCCAGTCCTCAAGCGACCAGCGCGATTCGATCACGTCCAAGATCTGGCCCACCTTCTCGTCGATCATGGTCACGTTGGCCAGGTAATAGGCCCGCTGGCGGTGGCGCTGATCGAGTGGCGCGCGCGGGTCGAAGTGAATCGAGTCGGCGAAGCGCTCCTCGTGCATGCGGCGAAGTTTCTTGAGTGCCTCCGGCTGGGCTTCCATCTCCGCCTCGGTCACCTCGAGCACCGGGAGCTCTTTGTCCATGTAGGCGTCGGCGTAGCGCTTGATCGGGTCGAACGGCGGGTGCGGTCCCGGGAATCCGACCTCCAGAAACAGCGGTTTTTCGGTATCGGGCAGATCCTCTAGCCAACGAACGGCCATGTCGCCGACGAAGACGTCGGGGTGCAGATGGTCCTCTTCCCACCAGTCGTAGGCGCCCAGCTTGGTCTCAACATCGGGCCACTCGATCAGGTCGTCGCGTTCCTTGCGCCTGGTCCCGGCGCGCCAGAGGGCCTTGTCCCATTCGTCGAAGAAGGTCAGGTTGTTGCCGGTCCAGAGTCGCTCGGCAAAGTGGCGCTGCTTGTTCTCGACCACGAACCGCTCGTGAAATCCGTGCATGCCCCAGAACGGCCAGGCGTGCATCTTGCCGACGTTGACGCAGTGATACCCGGATTCGGCCAGGTCCTTGACCCAGGTCCGCGGCCAGGTCTGCTGGTTCATCAGGGCACCGCTGTTGTGCGGCGACAGTCCGGTGAACAGCGACGCCCGCGACGGTCCGCAGGAGGGGGCGTTGACGTGGCAACCCGCAAAGCTCACCCCTTCGCGCACCAGGCGGTCCTGCACCGGAGTATCCATGTAGTCGAAACCGAGCGCGTTGACGGTGTCGTAGCGCTGCTGGTCGGTAATTACGAACAGGATGTTGGGGCGCGAATTGGGCACGCGGGCATGACTTCCTATCAGGGAGGGCTGGAAAAAGCAGACAGAATCTCATAATACGGACGCAGGCGCCCGAGCGGCTTTGGGAGAATTGGCCGGGCCCGAAAGTCCGGCCGCGCAAGGGAGAAATCGTGGAATTTGGCAAGCTGACGGTTGACAACCCCAATGCGCCCGCGCGCGGGTCGGTCGCCGGCGACTATGCTGCGGTTGCGGTGGCCCCGTTTGCCGAATCCGGCCGCCAGGTGGAGTTCGCCGCCGGCGGCAGCGCCCGCGCCGCCCTTGCCGGGATCCGCTTGACCGCCCAGGGGCGGCGCCGAATCTTCGGCCTGCCGATCGGGCCGCGCCCCCGGCTTGGGTTCCCCAATCTCAAGTGCCTGCTCAGCTTTCGCGATCCCGACAGCGGTGCCGCTCTCTTTAACGACGTAGTGCGCGGGGTCTGGCGCGATCAGTACGGCAATCTGATCGATCCGATGATGCTGGAAGTGGGCGGGACCGCCGACCTGGTCCTGGGTCTGCAGCTGGAGGGCGAGGACTTTATCCGCGGCCCCTTTTCGGGCCCCGGGCTTGAAACGTTCGAAATGGGCCGACGACAGAGCGTCGAAGTGCAGGTCAAGCTGCTGGCGGCCGGATTGCCGCAGCACCTGGCCTATCTGTTGGACAGTTCCGGCGGCGCCGTGGCAATTGTTGAAAAGCGCTCCGCCAATCAGGAATTCGTGGCCTCGACCAAGCGGGTGACGCCGGGGTTCAACCGACCGCGTTAGGCGCTTCCGTGCGGGCGAGCGATTTTCGGGCGCGAAAATTCGCTTTCGGAATGAGTTGCGGTTGCTTGGGCGTAAACCTCTGCCGGGTTGCGTACGGATTCGGTTCTGGTTCCAAGTACGCTTCCGCCATTTTTTGGGTGAGGCCCAATAGCTTCTAGAAAGCGTATCTACCGGGCGGGCGCATTACGACTGTGGGGTGCCGACGCGCCCGCCAGCGGCAGACCGGCTGCTTCCAAGGCCAATGCCAACCGCCGTTCGAGTCCGCCCGTGGCTTCGATGACGATCAACGTCACGACCATTGCCTGAAGGCGCTTGACAAATCTGCGTGTAGACGCGGTCGAATACGGGAAGCGCCATACCGCCCCGTCGGGTTGGAGTGCGACATCGAAGGACTCTTTGGAAACGCCGATGCCGACAAAAGCGGGGTCGCGCATGCAAAAATCCCTCGTTTAACCCCTCCGCCGTGCCCTGCCTTGCATCTACAAACGGCCCCAGTTAACTGTTCGGGCTATGTGGCGGTGGGAATCGGGGGCGGCGACCTTCGCTGCTGTGCGGCCTCAGATCAGGACCAGGAATGCCACGGTCCGCCGCCCCCGGACTGCCCGAGATGAAGATCTCAAGATGCATTAGGTCGCCCCTACGAATTCAGGCGCTAACCCGTCGCATCTACTCGGAAATAGGACATGTTAGTCGGACCGAAGGCTCCGTATTGGTGGCCGGCGTCCGCGGCCAGCCGATCTTGATAAACCGGCGATCAGGCTCGGCATCGCTAATCGGGCCATGATCGGCACGGCCGGAAGCCGTAGCCGGCGAACCGGCCTCATTTGAGGCGAACTAAGCGCATCCAGTCGCGATTGCGAGCGCGCGGCACACTTTTTGCAATTGCTCTTCGCTCAAGGATCCGATAAATCTAAACAAGCGCGACTGATCCACTGTTTGGACATGGTCCAAGTTCACCGCCGAATCGTGCTCGAGGCCCTCATCGATTCCGACGAGCACCTCGCTTGGGACACCCCGGATCGTGGAAGTTATCGGTGCGACCATGGCTGTGCGTAGTAACGGAAGCACGGCTTCACGGGTCAGTACCACTACTGGCCGCCGCTTGTCGGGACTCCCAAATCGGTACTGCCAGATTTCCCCGCGTTGTGGTCTCACACCGACTCGTCCGGCCATTCGCCCTCTCCCGGCCACCCGTTGAATTCATCGCCCAATCCGTCTCGATCCGCATAACCGGCCCGATACTGATTTGCGATTTCGGCGTCCGCGGAGCGCGCCAGGAACTCAGACGCCGCTTGGCGCAACACCGCTGACCGCCCTCGTTTCTTTACCTCCGAATGACGGTCAAGTCTTTCGAGCAGCGATTCTTCAATAGATATCTGTATAGCCTTCATCAACAAACTAATCCACAAGACTTGTCAATCTATTTTATCCACAGTCGCCAATTTCCGCTTTGCGTCAACGGTCATCAGTCAACCTCGCCGGTTCCTGTGAAATCGATCAATTACCGGGTCCGGCCTGCGGCTATCGAGGCAATTGGATTTGGAAAACACCGGATCGGCAACGCTGCGTATGCATGCGCATGATTGCTTGTGCCCCATCAAACGCCGTAGCCAGGGCCCGATTTCCTAGAGGACTTTCGAGTCTTCAACCGAACCGCCGCTTACCCCTGTAGATCGCCTTACTGTTGCGGCGCGAGCACGTTTTGGAGGACATCGGTTTCAAGTTTTGGAAAGTCCAGTTTCGACCCATGACGTTTCCGCGAATTCCAGTTGCGGGAAGGATGGTCTCCAGGACGGGCCGGACGGACGCTCTGGCAATCGATACGCCAACCCCGCGCCATCCCGGATCGGCAGTTCTCCGCCCGTGACAGGCCAGCTCAGATTGAGTCCGCACGCGCATTTCGCGGTAGCGGAAATCAACGCCGTGGAATTAGGCCGCCTGCGCCTTGCGCAGTTGCACCATCAGCACCGCCAGGTCGGAAGCGGTGACCCCGGCCAGCCTTGACGCCTGGCCGAGCGTGGCCGGCCGGTGGCGCGATAGTTTCAAGCGGGCTTCGGTACGCAATCCCCGCATCGCGGCGTAATCGAGCCAGCCGGGCAGGACCGCGTCTTCCTGAGCGCGGGCGCGCTCAACATGGCGCTGCTGTTGGAGGATGTAGCCGGCATAGAGACTCGCGAGCTCCACTTGCTCGACGACATCGAGGGCAAGTTCCGGTTCGCCGACCAAGCGTCGCAGCCCGTTCAGGGTCACCCCGGTGCGGGCCAGCAGGCGCTGCGCCGAGGTCGTCTCGCGCACCGGACTCGAACCCTTCATCTCGAGATAGCAGTTGACCTGGTCGGGTTTTAGGCGCGCAGCCGCCAGCCAGGCCTCGGCCCGTGAAATTGCAGCTTCCTTTTGCTCTAGGGCCGCGATCCGATCCGAGCCGGCCAGGCCGATGCGACGCGCCAAGGGAGTCAGGCGCCGGTCGGCGTTGTCTTGGCGCAGCAGCAGGCGGTATTCGGCGCGCGAGGTGTGTACGCGGTAGGGTTCGTCGATTTCCTTGGTGACCAGATCGTCGATCATCACCCCCAGGTACCCCTGGTGTCGGCCAATGCTCAGCGGCTCTTCGCCGATGGCCGTGCGTGCGGCGTTGATCCCGGCCAAAAGGCCCTGCGCGGCCGCCTCTTCATAGCCGGTGGTGCCGTTTATCTGACCGGCCAGGAAAAGGCCGGCGGCCGACCGGGCCTGCAGCGTGCGCTCGATCTGGTGCGAGGGTACGTAGTCGTATTCGATCGCGTAGCCGTAGCGCAGCACCCGCGCTTTGGCCAGCGCCGGAACGCTTTGCAGCACCGCCAGCTGCACGTCGGCCGGCAGCGAGGTATTGGCTCCCTGGACGTAGACCGAGCGACTGGCAAACCCTTCCGGCTCCAGGAACAGCTGGTGCGACGATTTGTGCGCGAACCGCACCACCTTGTCCTCGATCGAGGGGCAATAGCGGGGACCGACGCTGGCGATTGTCCCGTCGTACATGGGCGCGCGATGCAGATTGGCGGTGATGATCTCGTGGGATTTCGGGTTGGTGTGAACGCTGTAGCAGGGCATCTGCAGCGACCAACGGTGATCTTTGACGGCGGGGTACCATGCTGCCGCGGGCTCGTCCAAGCGATGTTCTTTGTCGGGGCCGAGAAATGAGAAATAGAGCGGTTCCGGCGAACCCGGCTGGATCTCGGTCAGGCAGTAATTGATGCTCTCGGCATCCAGGCGCGGCGGGGTGCCGGTCTTGAGGCGCCCGAGCGTAAATCCGTGTCCAGCGAGGTCTTCGGAAATCCCGTATGCGGCCGGCTCCCCGGCCCGCCCGGCCTGAAAGACCTGCTCGCCCATGACTATCCGGCCATTGAGAAACGTTCCGGTGGTGATCACAATGCTTTTGCTGCGGATCACGTCGCCGGCGGCGGTTTGCACGCCGCCGATTCGCCAGCCGCTGGCAGCGGCGGGTTCCCATACTAGACGCTCTACCTGAGCCTGGCGGAGCGAGAGGGCCGTGCAACGGCGCAGGGCGGCGCCCATGGCGCGCGAGTACAGGAACTTATCGCACTGGGCGCGCAGGGCCCGAACCGCCGGACCTTTGCCGGTGTTGAGGGTGCGCATCTGCAGCTGGGTGCGGTCGCTGTTGCGACCCATCTCGCCGCCGAGGGCATCGATTTCACGGACCAGGTGGCCCTTGGCAGGGCCTCCGATCGACGGATTGCAGGGCATGCCGGCGACCTTGTCCAGGTTCTGGGTGACCAGCAGCGTGCGCGCTCCGATTCGCGCCGCCGCCAGCGCCGCTTCGCAGCCGGAATGGCCGCCGCCGACCACTACGACGTCGAATTCGGGGTTGGGCGTGCTGGGGGTGCCGTTCATAGCCGGAACGCTGTTTGGAGCCGGTGCGAAAATCGGCTCCGGACCACTGTGTGGGCGATTATCCCGCCCTCCCGTGCGCTGTCGGCCGCGGTCCCGTGCCGGGACCCCGGTTTGCGGCGGACACCAGAGAAGTGCCTGCGCCCTCAATCGTGCAACCGGCAGACGCCTACATCTTGCCCACTGAATCTGGGGCGGCGGTCATGTTTGACGAGCGCGCCCTCAGCGGTGCGGGCGAGTTGCGACTCGAGGTCTATGCGCCGTTCGAGATCTCGCCGGGCGAGATCGACTACCTGCGGGCCGAATGCCAGCAGCGGCTGGCGAGCGTGCCGCGGGTCCCGTCCGAAGGCAAGCTGCGCCAGGCGGCGGCGGCGGTTGCGGAACTGCTGATCCTGGCGCTGCTTATCTATTTCTTCATCGACGCGGCCTTACCCGATTGGCCGGTGTTGCTGGTGGCGGTGGCGGCCGGATTCCTGCCCTCCAGCGTGCAGCTGCTGCTGCGCATCCGCCGCCGGCGGGGAGGCATGCCGGGCCGAATCGTTATGGCCGGACCGGGCCTGGACGGCAGCGCGGTGCACCGAATCGGTCAGATCTGGGGCCTGGCGGCTTCCGGCCGCTCGCCCGACCACATCGACTTCGAGAACGCCGCCCGCGCCGTTGGATGGCTGCAGGCGGCCGCCTTCTATCGGCGCATGCGCGATCCGGGCGAGCTGCGTCCGCTCAATTTCAGGGCGGCCTAGGTGGAGGTAGTTTGTCTGGCTGTACCGCTGGCCGAAGGCACCTGGGTTCGGGTCTCGCATGCCTCGCGGCGCCTGATGGCGGTAGACCCGGGTGACCTGCCGGATGCGATCAAGATCTGCTACGGCGGGGGGATGCAGCTGGACTGGGTGGCGGTGGAGCTGGCCGCGCGCACCGAGACGCAGCGGATATACCACGCTACCCGACCCGGTCCGGGTGCGGTGCGGCGCCGCTTTGTGGTGCTTCGCAATATCTACGAATTCGCGCTTGGAGTGGGCCTGCTGGCATCGGCCCAGGGGATGGCCATACCGGCCCTGGCGGGCCTCTGGATGCTCGGCAAGTCGGGTCTGCGCACGCGCCGCCGGACCCCCAAGCTGCACCGCCCGGGCACCTTGGCTTCGGCGGCAGTGATACGGTCGGCGCATGCCGGGCTGGCCCGTCTGGGAGACCTGTTCGCAGACGAGGAGGATGAGCGGACGGCCTACCTGGGCGCCAGTGCGCTGGCGCGGTTACTGGCCCTGCCTGAAGCCGAGTATCTCT
This sequence comes from Chloroflexota bacterium, assembly GCA_965217845.1. Taxonomy (GTDB): domain Bacteria; phylum Chloroflexota; class UBA11872; order UBA11872; family VXNJ01; genus VXNJ01. The sequence goes on along the minus strand of OZ244573.1, from coordinate 91,469 downwards.
ATGAGCAGATGCTGGCCGAACCGTCCGGCCTACACCCCGGCCAGGTCGACGGAGTGTGGCTGGCGCCGGCGGCCGGACTCGATCGGCCGCTGCTGGCCGGAGGCGGTGCCGAGGCTCCGTCGCCGGATTCGGAAGCGGAAGTGGAAGTCATCGAAGCCGGAATCGAGCCGGTCGCCGTTGATGACGATTTCCGGGACGCTGGCGATGTTTGAAGCTAACATCCGCATCCCGGTCGTTTATGGGGACCTTTTCAATCAACTGAGCGACGAGAACAGCTGGGCCGAGCAGCTCCGGCAGCTGGAATTGGCCTATGACGTTGAACGCATTGCCAGCGCCTCGATCCAGCCCGGTTTGTCGGCCGATCTGAACGTCTACACCATTGGCGGTGGGACTTCCGGGCGCAGTCTGGCGATTGAGATCGCCCCGCTTGCGCCCACCGGCCCCGAACGGGTGGCGGCGCGGGCCCTCATCCGGGCGCTGGGGTCGGGTTCCACCGACCGCCAGCGGCTGTTGCATTCCTGCCTGGTGCGGATTTACGTAATCGAGATGCCCGGGGTCCGCCGCGGGCGCGGCCGTACCCCGGCGCCGGGCGACTATCTTGGGGCGGCGCTGGCGCGCTCGGCTGCGCTTGGCGTGCGCGGCTTCTGGGCCAGTCTCACCGGGCACCTGGACGTGAATCGCCCGGATGCGCTGCTGAGTCTGCGCGATGCTGGCGGAGCGCGCGGCCTGGGAAACCAGGAAGGTTTTCTCACCATCAAGGCCAGCCTGCCGCCCGAGAGCCTGGCCGAACTGGAACGCGATCTGGCCACTGCCTTCAAGCGCGGCTGGCCGGGTTCGGCGGCGGGGCGCGGCTACAAACGCGCGCGGGCGCGGCTCGGCCGCCTGCGTGAACACGAGATCGCCCGCTTTTTATCCGCACATTTGCGTTTCGGCGGATCGCGGCGGCGCTTCCGGCCGGTGCCGGACAAACTGACCGAAGACGAATTGGCGGTCATTTACACCCGCAACCTGTCCGAGCTGCGAGCCGCCTTCGGAGCCGGCCTGATCCCCGCCGAACCCGGCGTGTTCTTCGATCTGGGTGGTTCCGGCAGTCCCGTCGCGCCGGCCGCCTATGCGCGTTGGCGCCTTGGCGCCGATGGCCTCAGCGCCTACGGTACCGCCAACGATCCCACCCGCCGCGCCAACTTTCTATTGGCGGCGGCGTCCGCTTTCATCGCCGGCGCCGCCGGCGGCGCCCTGGATCGGCCCTGAGCCATGCGCGAGCCGGAGGACTTCGAGGTCTTTGAGGTCGAAGAGATTGAAGAAATCGATGCGGCCGCCGCGGAAGAAGCCGACTCCGCAGCGGTCGAACCGGGGCCGGTTGGCGAGGAAGCCGAGCCCGAGCCGACCGCCGATTCCGAGCCCGAACCGGCCGCCGATCTGCCGGACGCGGTCTACTGCGTTGTTCCCAATCCACTTTCGCCCAGCTGGCTGCTGGCCCACGACCGCCACTTGGTTCTGGCCGCGATCGTGTCGGGCGATAACGAGCGCGGACTCCTTGGCGAAAGGCCCGAGTTCGGAGCCGGCCAGGTGGTTGAGCTGGAGCGGCAAATGGCCCGCCGCTACGCGGCCTCGCGCCGCCGCCACTACGGGCAGGCCGCCTACCTGCTGCTGCTGGCGGTGGGGTCGCCGTTCCTGGCCGCATCGCTGCTGGGCGCGCTGGGTCTGGTAATTGGCCCATTGCCGCTGGTCGGCGACGCCTTGGGCGTGTTCGTCGAATCAGCCGGTGCCAGCGTTGGCGGACTGCCGCTGGCCGCACTGGTCTGTTCCCTACCTGGGATTGTGCTGGTGACGGCGCAACTTCGCAAGTCCCCGCCCCTGCCGCGGCTGCCGCGCCGGCCACGGCTGAAAGTAAGCGTCGGCGGCGCGCTGGACAGTGGATTCTTGGAAGCGGCGTCCGACCTGGTGCACGAAGCCCGCGCGTTGGTTGGCGGACGAGCCAATCTGCCGCAGAGCGACGCGCGTCGGCTCGCGGGGGTGCTGTGGCGGTTGGAGCGTCTTGCCCTGGAATTCCAACTTGCCCCGGTGGCATCGGCCTTTGCCGACCTGGCCCAGTCGATCTATGCGTTTGCCGCCGGTCCGCGCGGATTCGGCGGGCGCTCGCAACTGCGCCTGCGCAACGTGGCCGCCGATTACGATCCCGATGGCGGCGGCGGCGGATCGGCGTGGGCGCAGTTGCTGCTCAAGCCGGTCGGCGGAATAATCATCGCCGTAATCCTCTTTGCGATGGCCGGTGTTTTCCGGCTGGCCAATGACCAGTTCGAAATCGTTCGCACCAATTCCGTCTGGCAACCCGCGGGCGCGATCGATTACGTCGATCTGACCCGGCAGACGCTGACCGGTGTCAATTTCGAAGGATCGGATGCGGCGATCGCGGTGCCCGGTCCGGGCTGGTTCTGGGCGCCTCCGCCACCGCTGACGCGGCGCGAACAGATATCAAGATTGGGGAATTTCCTCACCGTCGACGCCGACATCGGACAGGCCGAGAACGATTCCGTGGCCACCGTGCGGGCACGCTTTGAATACTTAGTCAAGGAGCCGCGCGCTTTCGTCGATGCCCGACTGCGCTACGACGACCCGGATGTCCGGGCCAGCGCCGCCGTCGCGGCGCTGGTGACCAGCGTGCTGGCACGCGAACGCGAGGAACTCGAACTGACTACCGATGCATCCGCCAGCACCGAACTGCTTCGCGATAACATGGCCGCGGTTCTAGAAGAGGCCGTCTCCGCCTCGACCGAGGATGAGATCCTGGACGAACTGGGGGTGCTCTTGGTCGCGGTCATGGATTTCGAGCTGGGTGAGAAATCTAGTGTCTGATCCCGAATCCGCCGCCGGCCCGCCCGATAGTTCGGTGACCGCCGGGCAGATCCTGCGGGAGATGCGGCGATCGCACGGATATTCGCTTGAGCAGCTGGCGGTACTCACGCGGCTGCGTCCCGAGCGGATCGCCGCCCTCGAGCATGACGAATTCACCCATGCCCCGTTTCGCGCCTACATCGTCGGCCACATACGGGTTTATGCGCGCGGACTGGGCGAGGACCCCACGCCGGCGCTGGATGCGCTCGTTCAACAGCTCGGTCCGCCGACCGGCGGTATCGATGCAACCGAAACCGGTGCGGCGCGCTGGCCGATCGGGCGGGAGCATCTCCCGCATCTGCTCATCATGCTGGGGATTGCGATCCTGGTCATTGCACTGCTGCTGATCTCCCGCAACAGCCAGATCGATGAAGCCCCGGCCTTGGAGGTCGCCGGTCAATCCCCGGTTGCGGTTGTGACTCCGGAAGCCGCCGACGCGTCCCAGGTGACGCTGGCGGTAACCGCCAGCAGCGAGGCTTTCCTGGAGGCCATCGTAGATGGACAGGTGGTGTTCAGCAGCCTGGTGGCCCCGGGCGAATTCCACACCTGGGCCGGCAGCGAATCAGTGCGATTGAAGAGCGATGACGGGGGCGCGCTGCAGATTCAGATCGATGGCGAGCCACTAGCCGACGGGTTGGCCGCCGGCCGTGAGCTGGATAGGACCTGGTTTCCGGCCGGTTAAACGCGGGCCGGGCCGGCCCGAATCTATCCGAGCGTCAGGGGGCGGTCCCAGGTGCCATCGAATGCGAATTCGCAGATATCGCGGCGGTCTCGCGGCGCGGCTTCGCGTTCGCGCAGGCCGGGCTCCATGGCGGACGCGTCGCCGGGATAACCGACGGCGATCATCGAGGCCAACTCGAATTCCTCCGGTACGTTGAATTCGGCCCTGGCGCGTCCGCGGTCGTAGCCGCCCATTTGATGGGTGACCAGCCCGTGGGCGACCGCTTGCAGGACCAGGTTCATGTTGGCCATTCCGGTATCGTGCAGGGCGAAGCGGTTCTCCCGGCCGGTGCGGTCCGAAGTCCGGCCGCCGGCCGAGATTATCAGCAGGGCGGCATTGCGAGCCCAAGCGTTGCCATCGAACAGGCAGGCCTCGGCTCGGGCCCGCGCTTCCGGATCGCTGCGATCAAAGACTAGGTACCGCCAGGGTTGATCGTTGAACGAGGAGGGCGCCCAACGGGCGGCCTCCAGGAGCGTAGCGACGATCGCAGGCTCAATCTCGCGATCGGGATCAAATGCCCGCGGACTCCATCGCTGTCTGATCTCGGCCACCAACGGCCGTTCGGTTGCTGCCGGTTTGACCGGCATCGCATCTTTCTGCATGAGGCAATTCCTATCGGGAGGTGGGTCAGGTGTAGTTGCGGCCGGGCAGGAGCCCCGCAGTTCAAATTCGGGGGATCGGGACCGGCGCTGCGGGGATTTGATCACGATCCTTGGAGCCTGGGCCGAGCCGAGGCCGCCGAGGGATCAGGCCGCGGACTCGCAATTGATCATCCAGTTGGTGCCGAACTTGTCGGTGCAGGCGCCGAAATAGGATCCCCAGAATGTCTCGTCGAGCGGCATCGACACGCTGCCGCAATCGCTTAGCAGGCTGAAGACCCGGTTGGCTTCGGCTCTGCTGGGGGGCGCATAGGAAATGTGGACGTTGCTTGCCGATGGCGGCGGGGAACCGAACGCGGCAGGAACATCGCTGCCCATCAGCACGCTCTCCCCTATCGGCAGGGAGACGTGCAAGACGTTGTCGGCCTCGTCTTCGCCAATCTCCATGTCGCCTTCGTACTCTCCGAAGGTCTGAAAGACTGCGAACTGCCCACCGAAAACGGATCGGTAGAACTCGAATGCCGCGCGGCAGCTACCGTCAAGGTTCAGATATGGATTGAGCGTCATGGATTCCTCGTGGTGCCTGGCCCTACCGGGATCGCGGGCGTGCGTGGGGGCCAGCGCCGATGTCTTATGGGCCGGGCAAGTTTAGGCCGCGCCAAGCCTAGCCACCGATATCCTCGGGGGCGATTGCCACGGTCTTGATCACGGCGAAACATTCGACCCCGGCGGTCAGCCCCAGCACCGATTCCGAGCGCCTGGTAATCCGGGCCAGCAGGCGGCCGGCCGGTGTCAGCACCGAAACGATCGCCCCGGGCCCCCGGCCGGTGCGGATTGATTCCACCGTGCCCGGCAGGATGTTTAGGGCCGAGATACCCTCCGGTCGGGAACGCGCCAGCAACACCTCGTGCGCGGCTACGCGGACGCGAATTCTTGACCCTGGCGGGTGAGGAATGCGGGGCAGAAAGAGCCGGGCGCCGCCGGCGTCGAGCTCGCTCAGGCCGTCTTGGTGGTGGTGGTGCACGGTGGCTTCCAGCACCGCCCCGGCAGCCCTAACACCCAGCGGAGTGACTTGCGGGTCGCCCAATACCTGCAGCGCCGGCCCCTGGCTGACCACCCGGCCATCGCGCAGCGCCACTACCGTGGTGGCCAGGCGTGCGACCTCGGCCGCCGAGTGACTAACGTACAGGATCGGCACCGAGACTTCGTCCCGCAGTCGCTCGAAGTAGGGCAGGATCTCGGCCTTGCGCGGTTCGTCCAGCGCGGCCAGGGGTTCATCGGCCAGGATTATCCGGGGATCGGCCAGCAGCGCGCGCCCGATTGCCACCCGCTGCTTTTCGCCGGCCGAGAGGCCCTGCGGGCGCCGCTGCAAGAGGTTCCCTAGGCCCAGCATCTCCACCACCCGGTCCAGTTCGGCGCGGGTTTCCCGGTGGCGGGCGAACCAGCGTCCGTAAAGCAGGTTTTGCCGAACCGTCAGATGCGGGAATAGGCGAGCTTCCTGGAATATGTAGCCGAGTTGGCGCCGGTGCGGCGGAAGGTCGGTGCCGCGCCGGGCATCAAAGAGGACCCAGTCGCCGACCGCGACCCGTCCGGCCTGGGGCCGCAGCAATCCGGCCACGGCATTGACGATCGAGGTCTTGCCGGAGCCCGAGCGGCCGAACAGAACCGTAATGCCGGGCGGGGCCACAAAGTTGACGTCGAGGCCGAATTCGCCGAAGTTGTGGCGCAGGCTCACTGCAAGCGTCACTGGCCGGCAATCCTGCGCGCGACGCGACGCGAGAGCGTTTCCGAGAGCAACAGCGCGACCATCCCTACGACGATTGAGATCACCACCAGGCGCAGCGCCGACGATTCGCCGCCCGGCACCTGCAGAAACGTATAGATCGCCGATGAGAGCGTGGTCGTCTCGCCGGGAATGTTGGCCGCGAAGGTGATGGTGGCTCCGAATTCACCCATCGCGCGCGCAAACGCCAGGATCGCCCCGGTGATCACCCCCGGCAGGATTAGCGGTAGGGTGATGGTGGCAAAAATCCAAGGCCCGGATGCGCCCAGGGTGGCGCCGGCCTGCTCGAGCCGCGGGTCCACCGACTCTATCGAGAGGCGGATGGCGCGGACCATGAGTGGAAACCCCATCACTGCCGCGGCCAGCGCCGCCCCCGTCCAGCGAAACGCCAGCACCAGCCCGAATTCTTCCAGCAGCCCGCCGACCGGACCGCGCGAGCCCAGCAGCAAAAGCAGCAGGTAGCCGGTCACCACCGGCGGCAGCACCAGCGGCAGGTGCACCAGGACGTTGAGCAGCTGCTTACCGGGAAAGCGCCAGCGCGCCAGTGCGTAACCGGCCAGGACGCCCGGGGGAAGGCTGATCAGCGTCGCAAAGACCGAGATCTGCAAAGTGAGCGCGACCGCGCTCTGCTCCGACGGGCTTAATCCGGGCATGGCATGGCGCTAACGGGCGATGAAACCGAATCCGCGGTTTTCGAACGCCGCCCGGGCCGGGGATCCGCGCAGGAAGCGCAGGAAGCGCGCCCTGCCGGGGTGCTTGCTGGTGGCCACGGCGGCGGCCGGATAACGAATCGGAGGGTGGCTGTGGGCCGGGAAGGTGCCTATCACGGTGACATTGTCATCGGCGGCGGCATCGGTGGCGTAGACGATCCCCAGCGGCGTCTGCCCGGTGGCGACCAGGGCCAGCGCGCCACGGACGTTTTCGGTTTGCGCGACCCGGCCGGCGACTGATTCCCAGTGGCCCAGCGACTGCAGCGCCGCCTTGCCGTAAATCCCGGCCGGAGCCGCGTCCACGAATGCCATCGCAATCCGCCCCGCGCCCAGCATTGCGGCAAGCTCGAGTCCAGGGTCGATCGACACCGGGGCCGCCCCTTTTCCGGAGGCGATCAGAACGAGCGTGTTGGATAGCAGGTCAAATCGCGAACCGGCTTCGATCAACCCTTCGCGCTCGAGGCTGTCCATCCAGTCCGGGTTGGCGGATATGAAGACGTCGGCGGGCGCGCCGTGCCGGATCTGTTGGGCCAGCGCCGAGGATCCGCCAAGCGTGATCGCGGCGGTCTGCCCGGTTGCGCTGGCGTATTCGCGCGCGACCTCGGCCAGCGCGTCCTGGGCGCTGGCGGCGGCAAATACTGCCAGACGGGCATCTGCGCCGCAGGCCTGAAGGAGCTGCGGGAGACTGAATCCCAACCCGATCGGCAGCCGGAGGATGCGGCGCCGGGTCGGCAGGGCGCATCCCGCGGCGCGAGATCGCCGGACCCCGCCTGCATCCCCCCAGGCGGCGCCGACCGGACCCCGCCCGGCATTTCCATTAGATAGGGGATCATTTGCCAAATGTGGCTCTCCGGGTTGGCAGGGCGGGTGTTTTCGGATCAATCGAGGCATTGCCGTTGCGAACAAATTTTCGAGGTGCTGTGGAGAGGGTTCGCATCGTCATGCGCCAAAATGATTGCCTCGGACCGGCCGATTGCTGATTGGCGCCAATCAGCCGACCGATCGCAGGCGATGCCCGGGATTGGCCGGAACATTCGGATGCGGTCGTCGGCGGGCGGATGATGGGGTAAGGGCAAGGGGATTGGTCTTGGCAATGGATCTGCAAAAGCGCATTCGGACGTGGCTGAATTGAAATCCCCGCATCTCTCCGGCGTCGCCGATCGGCCGGCCACGCTCTTGGTCACGGTCCACGACGTGGCGCCGCCGTTTGCCGACGGGGTGCGCGATCTGCTCGGCGAACTCGACCGGCTCCAGATTGAGCGGCGCGTGCTCAAGGTAGTGCCCAACCTGGAGGCGCGCTGGCCACTGCAGGAGGACGCCGGGTTGTGTTCGTTGTTGCGTGAGGAGGCAGCCAACGGCAGCGAGATTGTTGCTCACGGCTGGACCCACGCCGTTCGCGGACCGCTGCAGGGTTCGCGGCTGCAACGCTTCCAGGGTGCCCGCTTCGCCCCCCGGGCGGCGGAATTCTTGACCTTGTCGGTGGACGCGGCGCAACGCGCCGCCGAATCGGCGCGGCGGACGCTGATCGAGACGCTGGGTGTTGAGCCGCAGGGTTTCTGCGCCCCGGCCTGGTTGATCAACCAGGCCGGTCGCGCCGGCGTCAGGGCGGCCGGCTACCGGTACCTGATGGAGCAGACCAGGCTGCACGATCTGCGAACCGGGCGGTCGGTCTTGACCCCGTGGCAGGGCCATATGGGTGTCGGCGGGCTCCACGAATGGCTGGTTCAACTGGGCAACGGGGCAATCGCAGTCGCCGCCCGCATCGCCTGGAACGGGTTGGAACGCTCCCCGAACGTGAAGGTGTTCCTACATCCGCAGCACCTGCGTTCCGGGCGCGCGCTGGAACGCGTGCTCGAACGCCTCGAATCCCTAAAACTTCAGCGCCAACTGGTCACGGCCAGCCAGCTGCTGGACATGACCAATCGCCGACCCGCTACCGGCCCGGTGGCGGGTGACGATCAAACGCCCTCCGTATCGGTCGTGATTCCGGCGCTCAACGAAGAGGGCTATATAGCCGGCGCGCTGGATTCGGTGGCCCTCCAGCGTTATCCGGCAGACCGGCTCGAAGCCGTGGTGGTCGACAACGACTCGGAGGACGGTACCGCGGCCGAGGCCGCGAAAGTCGCCGCGCGCTGGTCGCTCAAGGGATCGGGTGCGCCGCGGCTGCAGGTGCTCGGCGAACCGCGGCGCGGAACCGCCCAGGCCAAGAATCGCGGCGCTGCCGCGGCCCGCGGCCAGGTGCTTGTATTCCTCGATGCGGACTCGACCCTTGGCCCGAGTGTCGCCAGCGAAGTTGCCGCCGCCTGGCGGAGCGGAGCCCGCGCCGGCAGCATAACCGTTATGGCCGATTCCCAGGATGCCTGGGAGCGGCGATTCTTCGATGTGGTGGAGTTCGGCAAGTCGCTTTTCGGCATTCACTGCCAGATGGGATTTCTGGACCGGCGGCTGTTTGAGCGGCTGGATGGGTTCAGGCGCGATCTGCGCCTGGCCGAAGATCTGGACCTGATGCGGCGGGCCGCGGAGGCGTTGGACGGCACCGGCAGACGCCTGCAGCGGATCGGGTCAACGCCCGTATTCGGCCACGACAATGACCGCGACGCCTGCATCTTCACCTCACCGCGGCGGATGCGTGCCATGCCCTGGCGCCTGGGGATGTTGTGGATGTCCCTGCGCTGGTCACTAGGATTTCTGGGTATTGGGCGCGGAAGTTACGCCGCCGGGGGGCCGGCGCCCAAGTCGGCGCCACCCCCGTCGCTGACGCGGCGGATCGCGATGACAACCCTCAAATTCGTGTTGCTGACGGCGGCCCGGCGCAAGCCCGGCCGACCTGGCGGGTTGCTCTGGATCTGGTGGTGGTGGGACCGCCTGTATACGGTCTGGCACCGGCTGCGGCCGGTTCGTGAGGGCAGCGTCCTGCTGTATGGCTTTGAAACCTACCGGGGCGCTCGCCCGATCCTGTTAAGGGATGGAACCAGGGTCTCAAGTGGAGATCGGATCTGCCGCATCCACCTGCGCAACGACGTCCTGGCAGGACCTGAATACCTGGTCCTGGGGCAGCGGGCCTGGGGGTTCATCCGCACGATGCGCGAAGATCTGGCGGTCCTGGCCAATATCGCCGATTCAGGCGCCCTGGGTCGGCGAGACGCTCGATTTGCGGCAGTGACCGGAGCATCCCTGCTTTTTAGGTTCGCACGCCGGATGGGGTTTTCGGTATGGCCGCGCTCCCGGTCGTGGCATACCGAGATCGATCGGGTTTATTCGCTGGGATTGTTGGCCCTCTACCGCCGCGATCTGGGCGGAGACGAAGATCTGCTGAAGGCCGGCGGAAGATCGCCGCAGGAAGCGTCGTTCGCCTTCCCTGAATACGAGCTCGGCGAGATATGGATCAGTCGCCAATCACTGGAGATCCGTTACCGGTCAAACCGGGCTGCTGGCGCCGCCTAGCATCCCCCTTGGCTGGTCTCGTGCGACCTTTGGCGGTAATCGCGGAGACGGAGATCCCAATTGTTAGCAGCCACAAGCCCAACCCAACCGGCAGCAGTGCCCCGGCGGCCGGGGTCGGCGCCGGTCCGACCGTCCCGCTGGCAACGACCCATCAACGATCGGGGAGGGACATCTCCTCCCAGCGATCGGAGTATTCGGCGCTAAGTGGCGCGGTTTGGTAATTGGCGTCAAAGTGTTGCCAGGTACCCAAAAGCGCACTGATGACGATCAGTACCGCCATCGTTCGGGCTGCCGAGATGACGAATCCGGTGACCTTAAACAGCAGAACCACAAACGTGCGGAATGCCACGACCACGACAATCCAGGGCAGCAGTTGCCACGGTTCGTGCCCGCGCCGATCGAACGCTGGGGACACCACGGTGCCTGCCAAAAGCACGAGCGTTACCAGCCACAGCCCAGAACGCAGGGCGCCGGCAAAACCCTCCCGAGGGGTGATGAAGATCAAGGTAGTGTCAACAGCTCGACGATTGAATTGACCACGCCAGCGGCCGGGTCGTACTTGGTCAGCTCGCGCCGCAGCTTGGCAAAACCTGGATCGTCCTCTGGGTAGGGTCGACACTCGTCCACCTCGCGTGCCCACTTCGGCGGGTTGGAGATTCCGGCTTCGGCGTAACCGGCCTCAAGTTCGGCCTTGGTAGGGTGATTGGCCGATAGCTTGCCCCGGGCCTCCGCTTCGGCGGCAATTGCCGGATCGACGATATGTGACGAACCACAGGCCGCCAAAGTACCCAGGGCGAGAACGGCGATGCAGAGCATGAAAAATTCGCGCATCTGCAGGTACGGGCTCCTGTGCGTGCAGTTAAGCAATAACTGCGCGGCATCTGCGGCATCGTTGTGCGCGGGCAAAAACCGAGTACCGGTGGACGGTTGGCGGGCATTCATATCGCCCAGCGGTACTTGGCAGGTGGTAGCGCATGCGGGATTCGAACCCGCGATCTTCGCCTTGAGAGGGCGATGTCCTGGGCCACTAGACGAATGCGCCAGCGTGGGATTCTAGCCGCGCCGCAATTGGCACCGCGGCCGGGCTTCCTAGACTGGGTAAGACAGCAATATCGCGCCGTGAGCGGCGACCGGAATGAGGCCAGATCGTGCTGGAACGGCTATCCGAGCGACTGGACGCCGTAATCAAAAAGGTGTCGGGTCGCGGGCGGATCCGCGAGAGCGACATCAAGGCCGCGATGCGCGAGGTCCGGGTGGCCCTGCTGGAGGCCGACGTGCAACTGCGCGTGGCGCGCGATTTCGTGCGCTCGGTGGGCGAGCGCGCCGTCGGACGCGAGGTCCTGGCCAGCGTTTCGCCGCGCCAATTGCTCATCAAGATCGTCCACGACGAACTGACCAGCCTGCTCGGCGGCGAGGCCAGCGAGATGGCGCCGCCGCGATCCGGCGGCAGGCGGATCCTGATGGCGGGACTGCAGGGTTCGGGCAAGACCACCAGCGCGGCCAAATTGGCACTGATGATCAAGGAATCAGGCCGGCAGCCGATGCTGGTGGCCTGTGACCTGAAACGCCCGGCGGCGATAGAGCAGCTGCAGACGCTGGCGCGCCAGGTCGATGTGCCGATCCACGCCGAATCGGTCGACTCGAAACCCGAGCATGTGGCCCGCAACGGCGTTCGCAAAGCCGATACGCTGGGCCGCTCGGACGTGATCGTCGATACCGCCGGGCGCCTGCAGATTGACAGCGAACTCATGGACGAGGTGGAGCGGATCGCAAGCCAGATCGACCCGACCGACGTCCTGTTGGTGGTGGATGCGATGACCGGGCAGGAAGCGGTAAACGTAGCGGCCGAATTCCACCGTCGGCTGGGGTTGACCGGGTTGATTCTGACCAAGCTCGACGGCGATGCCCGCGGCGGGGCCCTGCTATCGATTCGCGCCGCCACCGGAGTGCCGATCAAATTCATAGGTTCGGGCGAGAAGATCGAGCCCTTGGAGCGCTTCCACCCCGACCGACTCGCTTCGCGAATCCTGGGGATGGGCGACGTGGTGACCCTGGTCGAGAAGGCGCAGGCAAACATCGACGCCGAGACCGCGGCCCGAATGGAGAAAAAGCTGCGCAGCGCCAGCTTCGACCTGACCGACTTCCTCGAGCAGATCGACCAGATCGAAAACATGGGCTCGCTGGCGCAGGTGGCCAGCATGATCCCGGGCCTGTCGCGCCTGGGTGACCGCGGCAAACTCGAAGAGGCGCTTTCGAGTCGCGAGATGGACCGTACCAAGGCCATCATCCTGAGCATGACGCCGAAAGAACGCGCCGATCCCACAATCATCAACGGCTCGCGCCGGCGCCGCATCGCGGCCGGATCGGGGACCGCGCCGCGCGATGTGAATCAGCTGTTGAACCAGTTTTTTACGATGCGCAAGATGCTGCGGCAGATGTCGCGTGGCCGCATGCCCAAGATCCCCGGGTTTTCCCCGTTTGGCTAGGCGGCCGCGGGCGCTGGCGGGCGCGATAATCTAGCCGCCTGTCGCCGGCGCCCTGCAACGCGCCCGAATCTATTCGGCTTCCCCTCCCCAATCGGAAACACCGCCATGCCTGACGCCTTTTTCGGAGTGATCGGAGGCAGCGGTTTCTACGACATCGAAAACGTCACCGGGCTGGAAGAGGTTGCCATTTGCACCCCCTTCGGGGCGCCTAGCGATAACTACCTGGTCGGCGAACTCGATGGGATCCCGGTTGCTTTTCTGCCCCGTCACGGACGCGGTCACCGCATTTCGCCAACCCACCTGAACTCCCACGCCAATGTATGGGGGTTCAAGCAGTTGGGGGTGACCTGGCTGCTCGGCGTATCGGCGGTGGGCAGTCTGCGGGAAGAAATCGAACCGCGCCACATCGTGGTCCCCGACCAGTTGATCGACCGCACCCGCTCGCGGTCACTTACTTTCTTCAACGATCCCGGACTGGTCGTCCACGCCGGTATGGCCGAACCGTTCTGCCCGGTGCTGAGCGAACTGGTCGCCGCCGCCGCCGAGACCGCTGGCGCGACGGTGCATCGCGGCGGGCCCTATGTCTGCATTGAAGGTCCGCAGTTCTCGACCAAGGCCGAATCGGCGATCTTTCGTGGCTGGGACGCGGCCGTGATAGGCATGACCGCGGTTCCCGAGGCCAAGCTCGCCCGCGAGGCCGAACTGCCGTACGCCCTGCTGGCGCTCTCAACCGATTACGATGTTTGGAAAGACGAACCCGTCACCGCGGCGCTGGTTGTGGCCAACATGGCCGCCAACCTGCGAGTCGCCCAGGAGGCGGTCGTGAACCTGGCCAGCATGTTGCCGGCCGGTAACGAAACCAGTCCCGCCGCTTGCGCCCTTGACGGGGCGATCCAATCCGATCCCGGTCTGCTCAGCGACGATCTGCGCCGAAAATATGGGCTGTTGATCGAACGCGCAATTTCCGCCTGACCCAGAACCAGAGGAACCAGATGGCCACCGCGCCCCATCTACCAGTTGAATGCGATATAGTCGATCCGGATCTTGCCGATTCGGGACGTGACCTGGTCGAATGGGCCGACGCTTCAATGCCGGTCCTTGGCCGCATCCGCGAGCGCTTCGCCGCCGATAAGCCGCTTGACGGGCTGATGGTTGCGGCCTGCCTGCACGTTACTAGCGAGACCGCCAACCTGGTGCGCACGCTTGAAGCCGGTGGCGCCACGGTGGCGCTGTGTGCGTCCAATCCGCTCTCGACCCAGGACGCCACCGCGGCGGCCCTGGTTTGCCACTACGGGATCAGCGTCTACGCGCGCCGCGGCGAGGACAGCTCGACCTACTATCGCCACATCGACAGCGTGCTGGACCGCGCCCCTCGTCTGACGATGGACGACGGCGCCGATCTGGTCTCGCGCATCCACCAGCAGCGCCGCGATCTCATTCCCAACATCATTGGCGGCACCGAAGAGACCACCACTGGCGTCGTGCGCCTGCAGGCAATGCACGCCGACGGTCAGCTGGCCTACCCCATCATGGCGGTCAACGAAGCCGATACCAAACACCTCTTCGACAACCGCTACGGCACCGGCCAGTCGACCGTGGACGGGATTCTGCGGGCGACCAACAAGCTCATCGCCGGCAGCCGGTTCGTGGTATCCGGATACGGCTGGTGCGGACGCGGCCTGGCCGCGCGCGCGGCCGGTATGGGTGCCAATGTGATCGTCACCGAAGTGGACTCAACCCGCGCCTTGGAAGCGGTCATGGACGGGTACCAGGTCCTGCCGATCACCGAAGCAGCGCGCGTCGGCGACATCTTCGTGACCGTCACTTCGAACAAGAACGTAATCGACGCCGAACAATTCGCGGTCATGAAGGACGGCGCCATCCTGGCCAATGCGGGCCACTTCGACGCTGAGATAAACATCCGCACCCTGGCTGAAATGGCCGAATCGAAACGCACCCGTCGTCCGCTGCTGGACGAGTACACGATGAGCGACGGGCGCCGCATCCGCCTGCTGGCCGGGGGGCGACTTGTCAACCTGGCGGCGGCCGAGGGCCACCCGCCGGGCGTGATGGATATGAGTTTTGCCAACCAGGCCCTCGGCGCAGAGTACATGTGGGAGCGGGCCGGTCAACTGCAGCCGCAGGTGCTCGGCGTCCCGGCCGGGATCGACAACGGCGTGGCCCGCCTCAAGCTCGCCAGCATGGGCATTGCGATCGATTCAATGACCGCCGAACAGGCTCGCTACGCCACCTCCTGGGAAGAGGGCACATGACAAAGACGATGCAGCCATGAGCGTTGACCTGATTGCGGCCGAACGGTTTCTTTTCACTTCCGAATCGGTCAGCGAGGGCCACCCTGACAAGGTTTGCGACCAGATCTCAGATGCGGTCGTGGACGCCCTTTTGGCGCGTGACCCGAATTCGCGCGTTGCCTGCGAGGTAGCCGCTTCCGATAAGGGCATCTATGTGTTGGGGGAGGTCACCAGCAACCTCAACGGCCAGGACCTGGATGCGCTGGTCGGCGACTTGGTGCGCACAGTGGTGGCCGATGTCGGCTACACCAGCTCGGAGCTGGGGATGGACGCCGGCACCGTGCCGGTCGCGGTGCTTCTAAATCCGCAGTCGGCCGACATAGCCCAGGGCGTAGACCGCGCCGACCCCGATGAGCAGGGTGCCGGTGACCAGGGAATGATGTTCGGTTTTGCCTGCCGCGAGACCAAAGAGCTGATGCCGCTTCCCATCACCATGGCGCATCGTCTCACGCGACGCCTGAGCCAGGTCCGCAAATCAGGCCAACTGCCTTTCCTGCGGCCCGATGGCAAGAGCCAGGTCACAGTTGAATACCGCCGCGGTCTACCGGTGCGGGTCGCCAGCGTGGTAATCGCCGCCCAGCATGACCCGGACGTTGCCGACGACCAGATGCGCGAACTCATCGCGCGCGATGTAATCGGCGCAGTCATCGAACCGCACTGGCTTGATGCGGACACCGTCTGTCTGATCAACGGCACTGGCCGCTTCGTCGACGGCGGGCCCGGAGCCGATTCGGGTCTGACCGGGCGCAAGATCATCGTCGATACCTATGGGGGTATGGCCCGTCATGGCGGCGGCGCGTTTTCGGGTAAAGACCCATCCAAGGTTGATCGCTCCGGTGCCTACATGGCGCGCTACGTGGCCAAGAACCTGGTGGCGGCGGGACTGGCGGAACGGGCCGAGGTGCAGTTGGCTTACTGCATCGGGGTTGCCGAACCGGTTTCGGTCAACGTCGAAACCTTTGGGACTTCGCCGGTGCCGCCTGAGAACCTGGACCGCTTGGTGCGCGAGAACTTCGACCTGCGCCCGCAGCGGATCATAAGCGGCCTAGGCCTGCGCCGCCCGATCTATCGTCCGGTGGCCGCCTACGGCCACTTCGGGCGCCCCGACCTGAAGCTGCCATGGGAGCGAACCGACCAGGTGGATGCTCTGCGTGATGGAGCAGAATTGACATAATCGCGTATCGCCGGCATTGAACGGGAAACTGCCGAAATATCGGCCGGATCGCGATGACCGCGGTCGGTCGGCTGACACTTGATTTTTCGGGGCGACGCTGCGCGGTCAAGGTAACGACTGCCGTCATTGCGGCGTTCTGCAATTTAAGAGCGAATGGGGGCAGGGCCAATTAGCTCGGCGCGGACACCCGACGAGCTGGATGAACTGATTCGCCGCTCAGTGCAACTTGATCGCGAAGCGTTCGGTCTCGTTTATGAGGAATTCTTTCCGCAGATCCACCGGTTCATCGAATATCGGATCGGTGGCAACCGCCATATCGCTGAGGATTTGGCCAGCCATGTCTTCATGCTGGCCCTGCGGGCGATCGGAAAGTACCAGCACCGCTCGGTGGCCGGATTTCGGGCCTGGATCTTCCGGATCGCGCGCAATGCCATCGCCGACCACTTCCGGCGCAGCCAGGATCTTGCCTACGACATTGAGTCGCATGCCCGGCATCTGGTCGACGAGAGCGATGATTACGAACGGGTCGACACCTCGGACATCCTGCGCCGCGCCCTTGAAGTGCTCACGCCCGACCAGGCTGAGGTGATAGCACTGCGTTTTTCGCAAGACCTCTCGCACCGTGAAATCGCCGCCATAGTCGGGAAAAAAGAGAACGCGGTCCGGGCCCTGCAGTTCAGGGCGATCGCCACGCTGCGCCGTCGCCTCGAGGAGCTGGATCCGTGAACCGCTCCGAGCGCGCCCTCGCCGAACTGCTGGACACTTACCTGGTCGGACGGACCGATGCCGAGCAGTTGTTGGACCAAAACCCGCAGCATGCCGAGGAGCTGAGCGCCTATATCGCAGTGGTCCGAGAGCTGCAGGAGGCACGTCCGCCCGACCCCGACCCGACCACCGTGCACCTTCGCCGCCGCGAATTCGAACTGCAAGTCGAGCAATTCGCCGCCGAGCGCCCGGACTCCGGACTGGTGCAGCGGTTGCGCGGCTGGACAGAATCGCTGTTTGTCCAGACCAGGGTGGCCGCGGTCGCTTTTTCATTGGTCATGGTGATTCTGGCCGGCAGCGGGATCTCGGCGGCAGCCCTGGTGGCCCCGCCCGGCAGCCCGCTCTACGCGTACAAGCTGACCGTCGAACGGGCCGCGATCCAGCTGACCGATGAAAAAGATCGGCCCGACACCTTCATTGAGCTGGCCGACCGTCGAATCTCGGAGTTGACCTCGCTGGGGCCCAACGCTTCGCCCGAACTGATCGCCGAGGTCTCGGAGTCCTACGAAAAGCTGATCGTGGACGGGTTGGAATCGATCAATTCGCTGCAAGGCGAGGAGGGTTTCGACTTTGACGACGTCTACAAAAGCTTCCTGCTGCGGGTGCAACAGCACAGTGAACAGCTGGCGACATTCGCCGTCGACGCCGAACCGGTCAAACAGACGCTCGAGCGTGTCATTGCCTCCGCTCCCAACCCAGCGGTGGTCGGTCCTGATCCAATTGGCAGCGGGCCGACTCCGGTAACCGCGGCTGAGAAAATCCCGCTTCCGGGACCTGTACCCACGCCGACACCCACCCCCGCGCCGACCGCAACGCCCACCCCGTCCCCGACACCCGAGCCGACCCCCGAACCCGAAGTCGTCGAAATATCCGGGACGATAACCGACATCGGGCGCGGTGCCCTAAAGATCGGTGAGACCACTGTGCTGTTGGAGGCCGAAGGCCACCCGGCACCGACGATTGTTGGTCAACCGACAGTGGGGGCTTCGGCTGTGGTGCAGGGCGTGCGATCCGACGATACGACGGTCATTGCCCAGACGGTGCAGATCACTCCAGCATCGGTGCCGTCGACGCCGGCGCCCGCAGCGACGCCGACCACTAACCCGTCGACTCCATCCACGCCGTCCACACCCGGAACGGGTACAACCGAACTGGCGCCCACTCCCTCACCGGCACCCACAGCCACACCGATACCGGTGGTAGCGCTGGCGCCGTTTGAGTATTCGGGTTACGTCGAGGAATACGACGGCGAAACCCTGACCATTAACGGGAGCGTGGTATTCATCAGCGGCGATTCGGAACCGGCGGCTACGGTCAGCGGGGCCGAACTGGGGGTCGGCGCGCTGATTGAAGTCCAAGGCGAACTGCTCTCTGATCTGCGACTGCGAGCGCGCACGATTTCGGTGAAGGTGGGCGCACTTTAGCCCGGATCCTCCGAAATTGTCGCGACCAGCCCTCAGATGCGGGCGGCGGAGACCATTCCGGCATGATCGCCCCGGTCAATCGACGGTTTCCGACTCCCGCCATAAGTTAGCTGGCCCAACAACTGTTCCCCGAAGCCAACCGCGGCGATTCCGGGTATGCTGACGCCGGGTTGAGAGCAGCATTTCGGCGCGGCCGCGCCGGTCAGGCGGGGGTGCGGCAAGCTCCGCAGCCAGGTAAACGCCAGGGCGATCGTCTCCGCCCACGGCCACGCCTTTGGCAGGCGCAGCGTAGCTATGCGCCCCGACCGGGTTAGGTGAGCGGGCAAGCTGAAGATCCGGCGCCGCAGGGTGGGCGTCGTCACTACCCCTTGACCCATGCCGATCCGCGCGGTCCAGCGGCCGAGGTTATGGGCGATCGTTTAAACCGCCAGCCAGGCGGAGTTGGCGGCAAACCGCCCCGAAGGCACGTGGTTGAGTCCTTTCAGATCGCGGATGGCGTTCTCGACCTCGGCGTGGCGGCGGTGATCGGCTTCAAGGTCCAGCATCGCCCCTTCCCGGTCGGTAATGAAGGCGTAGTAGGAGTAGTTGGCCTGCAGCGCCAACTGCAAGCTCGGCGTTGGCCTGACCCGCCTTACGATCAGGCGCAATTCCGCCCTGCCACGGAACGGGCCGTAGGGGATCCTGGCCACGTCGGCGGCTCCCTGGAGCCAGTAGGGTATCGGCGCCCAGGCTACCTCGGGCAGCTGTTCGATCAACCGCCGCAGGTTCTTGTCAGGGCGCACGCTGACCGCGTCGGCCCGGCGGCGGGGCGGATAAATCAAAGCAGGCCCTGGAGCGCCAGCTTAAAAAAGTAGCGCAGTTGCCCGAGGTTGTACCGGTAAGCAGCAAGCGCAAACCGCGATCGCCGGATGAACCAGATCCGCGGCGGCAACCGACCCCGCGTCAGTTAGCCCGCTGGAAGGCCGCGCAGCTGGCAAAGTCGAAGGGGCTCTCGCTGCGGGCCATCGCCCGCGAGTTCGGAATTGCCCGGGTAACGGTTGCCAAGTACGCCAAGTCAGCGCAGCCACCGCTGAACCGGTTCGGCGAGATGGACGCCGCCCAGGCCGCGCCGGAGCCGACCGGCGCGACCAGCAGACAAGAATCGCAGGCACCCGTTCACTGACATTTTTGCTGGACAGTTAGAGTGACATAGTCGCTGAGCCTCGACAGAACGACAATGGTTTTCGATCGGTGTCGTTGTCGAACGGATCCAATGTAGATGGGATCGGACGAACGTGCCTTCGTCCCCAAAAAAGGCGCGGCCCAATATCAATGCTCGCTTTTCTGACCGGCAGTGCGGCAGATCTTGGAAGGTACGTCCTGTGGGACAAGACCCCGCTCAGGGCCACATCCGACTCCAGGTGTTCAGGTAACGTGCTTAGCAGGAATTCTCCGCGAGTGGCGCCGGAATAAGTGCGTATTCGGCTACCACTTCCGCGCGGGTCGGCTCCATCTGGCGGCTGTAATCGATGTAGGGGCGTAACTTCAGGTAGTGTGGGAATAAAACGCGCTTCGCCCGCAGCTCCGAATCTTGCTCGGTCCCGGCCACCTCATATACGGGCAAGTTAAAGGGCGCGAGCTTAGCCTCGGTGCCGAATGCGATGAATGGGTGGCCTGAATTGTCTATTCGGAAGAATATTGCCATTCTGATCAAAGCCAATTGACCGGAAGTGAAGAATTGCTCAATATCGCCGGTTACGCTGAGGATTCAAGCACCGAACGCACCTGAATATCCAACTTCGCGAACGATGCTAGGCCGTAGTTCACATGCTGGATTGTGCCGCTAGTGATGATGACGGTGCTTGGCACCGTCAAGATTCGCATTTGCCTAGCGAGGTCCGCGTGCGCGAAAGTATCAATGTCGAGTACGCAGACCTTTCCCGCATACTGTGCGCTTATTGATTCAACAACCGGTTTCTGGGAGCGACGGCAAGTTTCACAAAATGCGTTGCCGAAGCTCAGGAGCGCTACAGGCGCCGAAGATAAGGGAATTGGGAGTGCGTCTCCGACGAATTCCAATCTAGCCTTGGAGGCGCATCGTCGCGCCCATAACCGCACCATCAGAATGACTACGGCTACCATCGCAATTGCAACGAATAGGATTAGTGCTCGTTCAATCAATTCGCTGTATCACCCTGCTGGTTTTTGTCTGGTCAGGTGACCAGCTAGGTGTCCAAATCGGTGGAAAACGAAACACAAAGCGCAGAAGTCGAAAGCCGCGTCAAGCAGGATCATGAGTCCTACCGCCCCTGATAACGTCCAGGGTAGCCAACCTAATTGCGGAACTGACACCACTAGTACGGCGGAGGTGGCGAATACGATACCACCCAACACTCGCGCAATGCGGCGAGTTGCGCGATCTTCGACGGCCATCCGCTTTGGCAACAGGCCGCTTGGTTGCAGCAGCGAAACAGTCAAAACTCGAAATGGATCAAACGGGCGCCAATATCGACCAAGCGCCATGCACGCAGCCGCAACAATCAGCGATATCGCCCCAACTCCATTACCGGCCACAAACCCGACCGCTATCACAGCGAGTACCGCGTACTGATGCACCTTTCGCGGCACAACGTCGACCCGTTCGAATTGGCTGCTGTCGCAGTCTTCGCTTGCAATTCAGCCACGACTAGAAACTCCCGAAATCGCCTAAATCAGTCAACACCGCGGCATTGTCTGTGACATTATCAGCATTTCCTGACTATTTAACGTAGATTCCTTAGTTATTCGTACAGATCACTATTTCCACAGTCGCGGGTGGGCAAGCTGGGCTGTATTTTGGGGCCTTGGAGCCAAATTCCCCGGTCGTCGATTCGGTCGTCGACGTCAAAATGGACCAATCGCGGTTCATGGCGCGGTCCGTGCCCTATTGGAATTCAAAGTTGATACCGACGTGACCAGTATCGGCAGACGGGGTTTTTGCGAGTAACCCAAGCGCCAGCGACTGTGGGGATTCGGTTGGTGGCGCCTTGCCATCCTGATCGGGGACAGCGGTTCTAAGCGGGACTTCTTCGAGTAAGCGACGGACTGGTTTGGTATGCCATGCCGATTCGGGGTGGTCGTCGGCTACCGTGCCGATCAAGTCGGCTCCCTAATCCGACTTGATCGGTTCGATGGATTTACCATAATTGGCGTGACCCGTGACCCGCGATTGCTCGCTTGATTTGCTGGCGGCCCCAAATTTCTACGGCTTGTCGAAATTTATCGACCAAGCGAATCCGGCTCGATCAGCCGGTCAGCAAAACGGATCCCTTAACCCCAATCCACCGATAAGTTACAGGTGATCAAGTCCTGAAGTAGCAAAAAGTGCTTTTTCTTACTCTGGGTAAATTGGTCTGTCAACCACCAAATACTCAGAATCGGGGAGCACTTTCCAGGCGCTACCAATTCCTGAACCCGACCGCGTAAACGTCGCCTTCTGGGAATAAGAACCTGATCGCCAACGCCGGTCTGCTTTTGCCGATCATCCTTGCCCGGCGCCGGCATTGGCGGCCGCACTGGCCAAATGGCGTGAATTCAGTTCGATGGGCGAGGCCCGCGCAATATGCGGGCTAGCGTCGATCTGGCAGAGCGCAGCGCCCTGTCGCGGGTCCTGAGTGACTGTCCCGGGACTGCTTTGAGCAATACTGGACCCCCTCAAGCCAGCATCGAGGATGCGGCTTAAACATCAGACACGACGAGCACTGTGTCCGCGGCTCAAGTGAAGATCGACTATTGCGATGCCAGTGCCGAATTGGTCCAGTTAAGCGGACCGGCAGGACTCGAACTGGGAGAGTGGCGGATCAATGACCAAGGGTCGCAGTTTAGCCACACCTTCGGCTACGGCACTAGGCTGAGCGATGACGGCAAGCTCCTGGTAGAGTCAGGCCGCGCATCCGGCGACGTAAAGGCCCGGGGCGGTCGCCATGTCTGGAACAACGATGGCGATGTAGCCACGCTTACCAGCCCAACTGGCCAGGTGGCCAGCAGTCTTAATTGCAATTGAAGGGATCTTGCACCACTCGGGTGAGTTTTGGTGTCCAAATCTCCAACGCTTGTCGCTCCATTTATTAATCCATCGTCCTTACCCCTCCTAATGGCGCATCGCCGCTTGCTAGCGGATGACGCCTTATCAGGGCCGGGCTCACAAACTTCCACGTTTGTGATTGATCCTCCCGGCAATGAACTTCGGCGCAAGTTTCGATGCGTCCCGCGACCTGACCCTCAGAATCGCATTACTTGTTGGTTCCGCTCATCCCGGGCACAATTCCGATGCGTTTTTCAAATGTCCGGATCGGAATTTTTGGGTTGCCAAATGAGTCAATCCGATCCAATTTCGCCATATCAAGCTCGCCCAATACCGGCCGTCCCACCGTGTCGTCGATCGCCTTGACGATGAGCAATTCAAGTCGTCGAACGAGCGGTTCACCGAATACAGTGAACCGTCGGGTAGCCTCCTTTTCCCACCGAGATCTGTTGCGCGACCCCCAAATATGGACACGCTGTCAACATGGATGGATCCGGCCTCAGCCTTTTTTGAAACTGCATATCCACTGGGGGTAGTGGAAACTGCGGTCCGTCTGTGCCTGGAGCGAGCGACCGGATCAACGCGAATTTGAACGGACTGATCCGAATCTCTGAGTAACAACGCTCTGCCCGCATGGAGACTGCGCGGCGAAAGTTAACGCCTTACACAATTGCGTCGGAAACAAGCGGCGCAATCGCTAAACGTCTCTTGTCATTGACCTGTTAACCGGCGACGGCGCGCATCTGATTCCCAACTACCCCGAATGTGCTTCCGCGACACCATTCGCCTCTGAGCATTCCTCAACGTGCAGGCACCAATGCCGATTCAGATCCCGGCGGCCAATCTTCGATTTGTCTTCCGCAGTGAGGGCAAATTATTCGGCTTTCGTCGTCCTTCCGTAGTTCGTTCACAAACCCCGACCCCAGTATTCCTGCGGGTAATGCGAACAACCCAATCCCCATTACGACCGTCGCTCCCGCGAGCACGCGCCCAGTCGCCGTAATCGGGAACACATCGCCGTACCCGATGGTGGTGAGCGTGATTACACTCCACCACATCGCGCTAGGGATATTCGGAAATTGGTCGGGCTGCGCTTCGTGTTCAGCGAAATAAATCAACGATGAAGTCATCAACAGCAGTACGCCCAAGACAACAATCACAGTTCCCAATTCACCACGCTTGTGATTGACGACGCGAGCCAACGTCGTGAGTCCAGTCGAGTAGCGCCCCATTCGCGCCAACCGCACCAAGAGACGCACCGCGCGAAAAACACGCAGATCAAGTCCGTGAAGGCTGAAAATCAGCAACGCATAGTAGGGCAAGATCGCCAACAAATCCAATGCCATGACTGGTGCAATCGCGAAGCGGATCCGACCAACCACCGGTTTTTGATATTTCGAGTTAGTTGTACAAGCCCAAATCCGCAACGCGTATTCGGCAGTAAATATGGCTACTGAAATGACCTCAAAGGCCTAGAAAGCCCATGGCGCAGATTGGTAAATGTGGTCAACGGTTCCAAATATCAAAGCCACCACGTTTAGCGAGATCAACGAAACAATGAACACCCCAAAAACTTCCGCTGGGCGATCGTTCGGTGAAGTGTGTTCCAAGATCTCGTGGATTCGATGTTTCATTCGTAGCCGGATCACTTAAATGCGCTTAACCGGGGGATTAATTCGAGCGTTTCTACCGGCCCAGTCCTTGAGGTGGCAAATAAAGTTGGCCCGAACGCGATGACTG
This sequence comes from Chloroflexota bacterium, assembly GCA_965217845.1. GTDB lineage: Bacteria > Chloroflexota > UBA11872 > UBA11872 > VXNJ01 > VXNJ01. The sequence goes on along the minus strand of OZ244573.1, from coordinate 67,374 downwards.
GCCACCGACCGACCGAACCGTCCGCCCATTGTGGTGGAAAAAATTGGACAAAATGACACCGGCAGTTATCGATGCTCAGCGACCATGTCACTCCAACTGTCCAGCAAAAATGTCAGTGGACGGGCTGCGATTCTTGTCTGTTGATTGCGCCGGCCGGTTCCGGCTAACAAGTTCTTCTCGTCGAAGACGATCCGGAGAGTTTGGGTCAGGAATCGGTAGCATCTAGACAGTGCTCCCTGATTCTGGGTCGTTTTGGTTCGACAAACCGATTTGCCCAGATATGAGAGAGCACTTTTTGCTGTTTCCGGGCCTTAACTGCCGTGGTTTTTCGGCGGACCCGGTTTTAAGAGGCGCGCAGGACCATTCCGGGATTAGCCTTAAGGCGGCCAATTGCGTGCACCGGCCAGGGCCCGGACACGGCCGGAACTAGAGGCTGGGTCAGATGGTACGGATCGGTTTCATCGGATGCGGGGGCTGGGCGCGGATGTCGCACATTCAGCGCATGGCCGAATGCGACGAGGTCGAGATCGTCGGACTGGCCGATCCGCAGGAATCAGCGATCGAGCTGACGCGCCAGATCTCCCCGAAACTGGGCGACGTCCCCAGTTTTTCCGATCACCAAACAATGCTGTCGGAAATTGCTCCCCAGGCGGTGGTCATTTGCACCCCGCACACCCTGCACGAAGGCCACATTCTGGATGCGTTCGCGGCTGGCGCGCACGTTATGTGCGAAAAGCCGTTCGTCCATGATCTGGCGGCGGCGCGGCGCGTTATCGCGGCCCGCGATACCGCCGCGCGCATGCTGATGATTCCCTATCAGCGCAATTTCCTGCCGCCTTACATGTTTGCGGTTGAACAAATAGCCGCCGGAGCGCTGGGGGAGTTGCAGATGATCACCGCCTGGCAGAGCCAGGGATGGGTCGATTTCATCCGTGGCACCTGGAGGGCCGATCCAAAGTATTCGGGAGGTGGTCAACTGATGGATTCGGGCAGCCACCTGCTCGACTTTGTGCTGCGCGCGTCGCGTATGCAGCCGCTGGCGGTCAGTGCGGCGCTTTCGAATCTGGATATGCGAGTTAACGTCAATTCGGCGCTGACGGTGCAATTTGCGGGCGGGGCGCTGGGCAGCGTTGCCGTCATCGGGAATGCACCGCGGGGCATGTGGGAGGAGATCGCCTTCTATGGGTCAAGAGCCCGCTTGCTGATGCGGTCGACTGCCCAAACTCCGCCGTCAAAGGGCCTGCAGATCGACTTTGCGACAGTGGAGAGCGAGGAATTGCCGGTGGAGTTGCCGGCCGGCAGCACCCCCGATCGCAATTTCGTGGACGCGCTCTGCGGGCGCGACCAGATCAGGGCCGGCGCCGAGGCCGCGCTCAAAGTCCTGGCGCTGACCGAGGCCGCCCGGCGATCGGCCGAGTCCGGGCGCGCGGAGGCGGTCGGACACTAGCCACCGGCAAGGGTGGCCGCAAGCGGCCGCTAGCCGGGCAGCACCGATTCGGTCTCGGCCCAGTTCTCCCCGACGGCGACATCAGACTTGAGCGGAACGCGCAGCTCCTGGGCGCCGTTCATGATGCGGACCAGATCGGGCACGAATCGACCGAGCACGTCCGGGTCGACTTCAATCAGCAGTTCGTCGTGGATTTGCAGAGTTATTTCCGCCGGCAGGTTCTGCTTACGAATGTGGCGGTCCAGGTCGATCATGGCCAGCTTCATGATCTCGGCCGTGGTCCCCTGAATGGGCATGTTGATGGCCTCGCGCTCGGCCGCCAGGCGGCGGTTGCCGGAGGCCTTCAGATCATGGTGGTAGCGGATGCGCCCGCCCAGGGTGCGGGTGAAGCCGTCCTGATGGGCCCGTTCGCGGGTGTTCTGCATATAGGCTTCGACCCCCGGGTAGCGGGCGAAGTAGGACTTGATTAGTGCCGCCGATCCCTCCAGGTCCAGTTCGCTGCGCCAAGCCAGACCATGGGCAGTGATTCCGTAGACGATCCCGAAGTTGACCGTCTTGGCCTGCTCGCGCATCTGCTCGCTTACCTGGTCGAGTCCGACGCCGAACAGCTGCGCAGCGGTGGCGGTGTGTATGTCCAGGTCGTTTCTAAACGCGGCGATCAGGTTCTCATCGCCGGAAATGTGGGCCAGCACCCGCAGATCGATCTGCGAATAGTCGGCCGACAGCAACACCCGCCCCGGCGCGGCACCGAAAGCGTGACGGATTTCGCGCCCGCGCCGCGACCGCACCGGGGTTGCCTGGAGATTCGGGTTACGGGTGGCCACCCGCCCGGTCACCGATCCGGTCTGCGAATAGCGCGGATGAATTCGACCGTCCGCATCGGCCAGCTCCGGCAGCGGACCCAGGTAGCTGCGCAGCAGGGTCGAGAGCTCGCGGTACTGCTTGATCAGCTCGATGATCGGGTGCTGATCGGTGAGACGCTCCAGTGCCCGTCGGGCCGTCGACGGCGCCCCGCCGGCGGTTTTCTCCAGCACCGGCAGGTCCAATTTGTCGTAGAGCACGGCTCCCAAGGCGCGGGTGGAATTTAGGTTGAATTTCTCGCCGGCCATATCGTGGACACGCGCCACCAACTCGTCGCTCTCGGCGCCGAACCGCTCCGCCAGCGACCGCAGGACCCCGGGGTCCATCGCCACTCCGCGGTCCTCCATGCGCGCCAGCACCGGAACCAGCGGCAACTCGATGCGTTCAAAGGCGTCCTCGAGGTCGCGCTCACGCAACTGCGGCCAGAGCCGTTCGCGGATGCGCTCGACCGCCTGGGCGGCGTGTACCGGCTCGGCGGCGCTGGCTGGGGCGGTTGTGGAGGCGGCAATCCCGTCGGTGTCGGGCACCGAGTGGGAACTGATCCGGTCGAGATTGCGCGCCACCAGCTGTCGCAAGCCGCCGAAGCTCTCCCCACCAGAGGCCAAGTGGGCGGCGATTTCGGCATCGAATTCAACCCCTGCCAGCTCGATTCCGGATGCTGCCAGGGCGCGCCGCAGTTCCTTGCTGGCATAGGCGCACTTGGGCAGATCGGGGTCGCCGAGCCACGGCGCCAGCAATGGCAGCAGCCCGGCTGGTTGGGGAATCCACCAGGATTGACCGTCGCGGCTCGCCGCCAGGCCGGCCAGGGAAAGTTCGTCCGGTCCGCCGCAGATTAGTCCGAACAACGTCGGTGGCCCGCCGGCGGAGAGTTCGGCCGCCATCGTCCGGGCCAGTTCCGGGGTGTTTACGACCTGCCAGTCGGGCTCCTGCTGGCTACCCGAAAACAGCGACATTTGTCCATCGGTGTGCAGCTCCAGGTCGAACGGCAGGCGCTGGCGGATGCCCTGAAATCCGAGTTCGTCCAGCAGGTTGCGCAGACGGGTGGGTTCGGCATTGGCCCAGATCCGGGCCGATTCTGGTTCGAATTCGATCGGCACGTCGGTGCTGATCGTCGCCAGGCGCCGGCTCAGGTGTGCCAATTCCTGGTTGGCGGGGTCGCTCAAGGCATTGCGCGCCCGCGTCGGCAGCTCGTCGATAGCGGCCAGCACCCCATCGAGGTCCTTGAAGTCCTTGATCAGAGCGATGGCGGTCTTTTCGCCAATCCCGGGAACGCCGCTGATGTTGTCGGAGGTATCGCCCTGCAAGGCCTTCACATCCACCAGCTGCCGCGGCTCGACCCCCCAGCGTTTTATGAACGCGGCCCGGTCGTAGACCAGATTGGGAAGTCCCCGCGGGCGTGGATAGAAGACGTTGATGCGCGCCGTTATCAGCTGGAATAGGTCGCGATCGCCGGAGAAGATGCGCACGTGGAAATCGCGTTTGGCTGCCATCTGGGCGATCGTCCCAAGGATGTCATCGGCCTCGAATCCGGGGATCGCGTAGCCGGGCATCCCCAGTGCGTCCACCAGCTCGTGGGTGCGTCCGAACTGTGGCCGCAAATCGTCGGGCGGTTCCTCGCGGTTGGCCTTGTACTGCGGATCGATCGAGTCTCGGAAGGTGGGCCCGGGGGCGTCGAAGGCCACCGCGACATGGGTGGGATCGTATTCGTCGATGACGCGCAACAGTTGGGCCATAAAGCCGTAGACGGCATTGGTCGGTTCGCGGCGGCCGTCGGTGCCGACGGCGGCAAAACGGTTCGGGATTGAATGGTAGGCGCGAAACAGCAGCGACATCGCGTCCACCAGCAGCAATTTGGGCAGTCGCCGCGCGCCCATTCAAATGCTCCGGTTGGGGTGCATCATGCCCGCCACAACGCGGTCAACGACTGACGGCAGGCTCGACCATGGGCTGGGCTGAAGATCGTCGGATCGGTATGGAGGGCCACCAGTTCCAATCGCCGAGCAAGGTGATTACTCCCGGCACCAGTACGGTCCGCACCAGGAATGTGTCAATTAGTATGCCCAGCGAGACGATGAATCCCAGCTGCACGATCGCCACCAGCGGGAAGGTGGCAAGGATCGCAAACGTTCCCGCCAGGATGATTCCGGCCGAGGTGATAACCCCGCCGGTGCTGGCGACCGCAGTGCGACAGGCGCTGGCGGAGTCCTTGTCGGCGCACTCCTCGCGGACCCGCGATATGAGCAGGATGTTGTAGTCGGCTCCGAGCGCGGTGAGGAATATGAATGCCCAGAGCAGGTTTTGGTACCCCAGGCCGTTGTGACCAAGCCCGTATTCGAACACCAGGATCGATAGGCCGACCGCCGAGAGTAGCGAGACAAATACGCTAACGGTCAGGTAGGCCGCCGCCACCAGGCTGCGCAGCACCAGCAAAAGGATGGCAAATATCAGCAGATATCCGAGTGGGATCACCAGCAGCGTGTCGCGGTTGACGGCCGCGCGTGAATCGAAGTTGACGGCGGTCTGCCCGCCTACAAGCGGCTCAACCGACGCCAGCGACGTCCTGGCGGTCAATTCTTCCGCCGCCGTCCGAAGTTCCGGAATCAGGTCGATTGCCTGGGTCGAACTCGGATTCATGGCCAGGGTAAGTTCCAGCCGGGCGGTGGTCAAATCGGGCGAGACGAAGCGTTGTCCGGCGGCCAGCGCCCCCAGGGTGGAGCCGGTGCTCGAGTCGATACCGAATCCAGAGAAAATTGCTCCCAGTTCGCCCGATGGCGGGACCTGCGCCTCATCGACGGCGGTGCTAAAGGTTGCCACGAAACCGGGTGGCAGCGAATCAAAGAGCGCCGTGAGTTCAGCGGCCGACAGTTGCGGGGCCTCGGCAAAGGGTCGGGTCGGGCCCACTACCCGCAATATCTCGGGTCGGGCCTCGAGCTCGGTCGCAATCTGGGCCAAAGCCGGCAAGTGGTCGTAGATCGAACCCTCATCGAGCTCTAACAACACGGTGGTCGGGTAGCTGGCCCCGACCTGCCCCGAGCGGGCCAGGATTTCCAGCCCGGTCTTGGAATCGGTTCCGTCGGGCAGACCGGCGATGTTGTCAAAATCCTGCTTGAGCTGTAAGTTGCCGAGTGCGAATACCCCCAGCACCACCACCGCGGCTGCCAACGAGAACGCCGGCCGCGAGGTCACCAGGCCAGCGATACGCTGCCAGAGGAGCGATCTTCGATTAGCCTTGGCGGCCGAAACCGGCCAGAAGATCGAATTGCCGGCCAGGACCACCAGCGCCGGGATCAGGGTTAAGCCGGACAAAACCGTTACGGCGATCGCCAGACCCAGAATCGGGCCCATCCCGCGGAAGGTCCCAAAAGATGCCAGCACCAGGACCGCCAGGACCACCACCGTGGTGCCGCCGCTGGAGGCGATTGCCGGGCCCAGGCGGGTGACCGCCACCCGCATCGCAGTCCAACGCGATTCATGCCGGCGCAGTTCTTCGCGGTAGCGCGCCACGACGAACACGGTGTAGTCGGTGCCGGCCCCGAACACCAGCACCGACATCAAGGCGGTTATCTGACTATTGAGAAGCAGTCCGAAACTGTCGGCCACCAGCGCGGCCAGGAACTGGGCCATGAACAGGCTCCAGCCGACCCCGACCAGCGCCAATAACGGCATGACCGGCGACCGGTAAACCGCCAGCAAGATGGCCAGCACCAGCAGCACCGTGAACAGGGTCACACGGAAGTCAAACTGCGAAAACGTATCGGCAAGGTCGGCAAATATCGCGGCTCCGCCGGTGAACGAGAGCACCAGCTCGTCGTCTGGTTTTTGCGCCACCAGGTATTCGCGCAGCCAATCGGCGACCTCGGCGATGGGTTCGATTCCGGCTACCAGTTCAAAAATCAGCACCGTTGAAATCGTGCGGACCTCCCCGTCGGAATCGACCAGATCGGACGGCGGCAGGATTTCACGCACCAGGTCAGGGACGTCGGCCTGGCGCAGATCGGCCTGGAACTTCTGCACCAGCTGCCGGTCAGCGGCGGTCACCCCCGATGGCCGGTGCAGCAGCACGATTCCCGCAATCCCGGCCGCCGGAAATTTTTCTTCGGCCAGCAGCAGCGCGCTCCGCGCCGGGGATTCGGTGGGCAGAAACTGCGAGGTATCGTCGTTGATCACCTCTCCCAGGCTCGGCGAGAGGGCGTAAACGAGCGCCGCGGCCGCGACCCAGAAGGCCACCACCACCATTGCCCGCCGGGGCGTGCTCACTAGCTGGCCCAGCGGGGCGAACAGGCTGCTCATCGATTCAAGCCCCTGGAGTCTGTCGGGAAGCCCCTGCCCACCGGCCCGGACTACTGTTCGATACGCTCGGCGGCCGCTGTTGGATGCCCGACGCGGCCGGATGACGTCTCGGCCGGAGAGAGCGGACTATTGCTCGGTCGGCGCCGCGGGCGCCGCAGAAGCCATGAATCGCTGCCACTGTGTTAGCCGCAGCGACGGCGCCGGCCCCCCGCGCTTGACGTTGACAATCTCGGCCACCACCGCCAGGCCGATCTCTTCCGGGGTGCGCGATCCGATATCGAGTCCAATCGGGGCATAAACGTTGCCCAGGCCATCGGCGGCGACTCCCTGAGCGACCAGGTTGCGGTAGACGATCAGGACCCGACGGCGTGAACCGATCATGCCGATGTAGGGCGCCGCACAGCCCGCCAGTCGCACCAAAGCGCGTTCGTCAAAGGCGTGCGCCCTGGTGACCAGAACGATGTAGGTGGATGGGTCGATGTTCAGCGAAGCGATGCACTCGGCCATATCCCCGACCAGGATCTGCTCGGCCTGCGGGAACCGCTCATGATTGGCATAGTCGGAGCGATCGTCGATCACGGTGACCTCGAATCCGACTGCCCGACCGATCTGGCAGATTGGCACCGCCACATGGCCGGCGCCGACAATGACCAGGCGGTCGGGCGGACGCAGCGGTTCGTAGAAAACTTCCAGGACGGCATCGCGGCGGCGGCGCGGGCGTTTGCCACCAGCGCCGTAGGCTTGCCAGACTGGGTCCCGGTTGTCCTGGGTCGCGGCCAGGTCCCGGCGCACCGCCCGGGCCAGGGCCCCGTCGCCGATATCAGGCAATTCCTCGCCATCGAGCAGCAGCCACTTATGGCCTACCCGGTACTCTGACCGTCGCGAGGTAACTACGCTGGCCAATACGCCGCGGCGGCGCTCGCGCCGAGCGACGATCAGGCGCCCAAGCAGGTCTTGGGTCAGTTCGCCCCCGGAGTCCAAATGTCGATGAAAACATCGACCGAGCCGCCGCAGACATCGCCTTCGCCGCGCAGGTCGTCAACCAGGTCGACCCGCAGCAGACGCGGGCGAGTATCGGCCAGTGCCGCCGCCGCTTCCTGCCAGATGCCGGCCTCCACGCAGCCGCCACCAACGGTGCCGGCGCCGTCGCCGGACTCGAACACCAGCATTCGTGCGCCCACCTTCTGCGGGGTCGATCCGCGGCTGCCAACGATAGTTGCCATCGCCACGTTCTCACCCTGGCGGGTGCGCCGGCGAATCATTTCGTAAAGCATCGTGTGAAGGTGTGGAGGGAGGGAATCGATCTCAGATCAATGATATTGAGTGCGCCGCCCCCAGAGCGCCGATCCATCGGTCCGGACGGCAGCGACCCCGGCGAGGGCAAACTTGGCTTGCCACCGCCCCTAACGCTGCCGCGCTCCCCTGATTGATCTAAGGATCCGATGCCCGAACTGCCCGAGGTTGAGACCGTAACCCTCGCCCTGCGGGGGGCGGTGTTGGGTCGGGAAATCACCGCGGTGAAGATCCTGGACCCAAAGCTTGCACAGCTGGCGCATGCGGATTTGCCGGGGCGGCGTTTGCAGGCGGTTGCAAGGCGTGGCAAATACATCAACTGCCGCCTCTCCGATCGGCGTGTGCTGCAACTGCACCTGATGATGAGCGGTCGCTTGCTGCTGCGCGGTCGGGCCGACCCGCCGGACCGGTTTGCGCGCGCCTTGATTGATCTAGATGACAGCCGTCAATTGCGCTTCTGCGATGCGCGCCGCTTCGGGCAAATGGGGGTGCTCTCGCCGCGGCAGTACCGACGCTTTGATGCCCGCCTGGGGCCGGAGCCACTGGCTGCGAACTTCAGTGCCCGGATGTTGGGTCAGCGCCTGGCGGGACGGCGGGTGGCGCTAAAGACCGCGCTGCTCAACCAGCAGGTCCTGGCCGGGATAGGCAACATCTACGCCGATGAGGCGCTGTTTCGTGCCCGGCTGGACCCGCTGCAACCGGCAGGCAGCTTGGACGGGGATGCCTTGCGGCGCCTGCACCGCGCGCTGCGCCATGTTCTGCGTGCCTCGCTGGCGTTGGGCGGGACGACCTTTGGGATCTATGCCAACGCGCACGGGGACGCCGGCGCTTTTCAGGAAATGTTGCGGGTGTTCAGGCGCACCGACGAGCCCTGTCCGCGCTGCCGGACGCCGATCAGACGTCTGGTCGTGGGCGGACGCGCCACTCACTGCTGTCCGCGTTGCCAGGGGGGCTGATAGTCCTGCCGGGGGCGGGTCGGGCCCTGCATGCGCGTGCGCACCAAACCGTCACCGACGATCCCGTCTAGACCGGGCTTTTCCACCTGATAGGCGGCCTCGGCCGACGCGAAGCGGCAGGCCTTGACGATATCCCCGGTGCGTGCGAATTCAAGGAATACGGCGGCGGCGTAACAGTCGCCGGCGCCGGTGGGGTCGACTTCTCTGGCCGGATAGGCGGCGATGTGGTGGCGGTGTTTTCCGTACTCGAAGACCTCGGCCCCGTTGACGCCGCGAGTGACGATCCCGAACTGAACCGGTTCCAGGTAACGTTGCAATTCACCCGCCGACCTGGGATCGTGTTCGGATAGGACCAGGATGTCGGCGCGTTCCAATATCTCGTCGCAGCGCTCCCAGAGCTTGGGCGAAATCAGTCCGTCGGGGGCGCGGGCCCGGAGCCAGCCCTGCGGGGTTACCCCCACTAGCGCGGTGCTGGAAATGGCGTCCGCCATTTCGGGCGGGACCTCGCCGGTCAGCGGCGCCAGATGGAAGACATTTGAGGAAAGCCAAGCCTCGGGCACGTCGACGACGGTGATCGGGGACGCCAGCTCGTGGCAGTATTGGACCCGTCCGCTCGGCAGGTAGATGTTCTCGTAGATGGTGGTTATCGGCGTGGGCACCCATTTGAAATCGGCGTCGCCGTAGCGGCGCGCAATGCGGTCCTGCTGATCGGCCGATACGGCCGTTACCGCCCGAACCTTGGCACCGAGCACCACCGCGGTGACGCCGGCGAAGGATACGGTCCCGCCGACGCGAGTCCCGTCGGGTACGCGGTCGAGCACCACGTGGCCGACGATGGCGTAGGTCGGTCGCGGCAACGAGCGTCTTTTGTTGGGTAAGGGATGTTGCGACTAATCGCGGAGCGCGATTACCACCCTGCGGCTGCGGTTCTGCCCGATCGAATAGGTGTGGACCTCTTCGTCGTCGGCCAGGGCAAGGTGCACAATGCGCCTTTCGTGTCCGGGCATGACCCGGAGCGTGACGGTGCGCCCGGTTTCGCGGACCGCATCGGCCGCTTCCATTGCCAGATCGCGGATGGAATCCTCGCGTCGGCGCCGATAGTTGTCGACGTCAATTACGATCCGGACGCTCTGGTCCATGCGCCGGCCCAGCATCGAGCTGACCAGAAAACCGAATTGCCGCAGCGTGTCTCCGCGCGAACCGATGAGGGCGGCCATATCCTGTCCGCCGGTATCGGAGATGTTGAGCACTGGCGGGTCGCTGGCCACGCTCTCGACCTCGGCTGAAAATCCCATTTTGTCCAAGAATTCGGCCACGAATACGCGTGCCTCTTCGACCGCTTCCTCGCTCATCGGCTCCGGTTGGGGACGATCGCGCGGCTCGGGTTCAGACGCCGTCGCAACCGCCGATTCGGCGGGTCTATCGTCAGCGGCGGGACGGCGACGGCGAGGTCCGCGGCGCGGACGACGACGACGCTGGCGCGGCTCGGGCGGTGCTTCGAATTCCTCTTCGGTCTCGGGTTCGAGGTCGAATTCGTGGGGTTCGCGGCGACGGGTTACCAGAACTACCGCATCGCGGGCGCCGAAGCCGAGCATGCGCCCGGGAGAGCCCGAATCAAGGATTTGGGTGTCAACCTCATCCAGAGTGGCGTCAAGTGACTCGAGCGCGCGCTTGATGGCAGCTTCAACGGTAGGTGCTTTGACCTCTATTTCATCCACGACGACGTCTCCTTCGTCTACGTCTCTTGCGAGTGTTGGGGGTGGGGGCGCCCTTAAGGGGCGGTTCGGGTGACTCCGCCGTCGGAGCCGACTGGCCGGAGCTGTCGGGCGGCGGAGGCGGGGGTGATTTTGAACGGGCGAAATAGCCGGCCCCCAAGCGCTCGGTCAGCGCCAGCTGGTCGGGGGAGAGCATCGGTTCGAATTTGCCGAGCCCCGAAATGAAGAATTGCTGGGCGATCTGAATGAATCCCGCCAGCACCCAGTACAACAGGATTCCGGAGAAGAAAAACCAACCGATGAATACGAAGAACAGCGGGTAGATCTGCATCACCCGCTGGATCGTTGCCTGCGGGCCGGTCTGCTCCCCGACCGGCTGGGCCATGTATGTTTGAAGCCAGAAGGTCAGACCGCCGAAGATCGCCAACAACGATATATAGGTAAGCGGTTGAGGCCACCATTCGGGCAGGAATCCGAATTCAATCGTCCGGTCGATCTGGGCCAGATTGAACCAGAGAAAGTCCTGGTCCAGCGGCACGCTGCCGCCAGCGGCAGCGCAGTTGGCGTAGGTATCTGCGCCCAAACCCATAACTCCCTGATCGATTCTCACCCCATCGGCGCCTATGCAGGTACCGACGGTGAGCAGGGCACCGTACATGGCCAAGAGGACCGGCATTTGCAGGAGTAACGGCAGGCACCCGGAGAGCGGCGAAACGCCGTGCTCGCGGTAGAGCGCCATCGTCAGTTGCGACTCTTTCTGGCGATCGCCGCCGGCGCGCCGCTTGATCTCGTTCACCTTGGGCTGCAGGATCTGGATCCGGCGTTGGGCCCTGATCCCGCGCACCGATAGCGGGAAAATGAGGACCCTGATGGCGATGGTCATCAGCACAATCGCGATGCCGAATCCACCGACCGAATCGGCCAACCCGGTCAGCGCCGAGGTCAGCGGATCGATTACGAACTCCTGCCAGCCGGGCATCAGCAGTCCCTATCGCGGCAGCCGCGCGGCACCGGATCGTAGCCGCCGCGCGCGAACGGGTGGCAACGCAGGAGTCGGCTAAGCCCCAACCCCAGGCCGCGCCAGGCGCCATGGGCCGCGATCGCTTCGGCGGCGTACTGCGAGCACGATGGCAGGTAGCGGCAATTGGGACCCAGGAGCGGTGAGATCCCAAACTGATAGGCTCGGATTGCGGCCAGCAGGACGGGCTTCACCGGCGTCTATGGCCCAGCACGCGGCGCGCGTCGGCGAGCAGCTGCTCCCAGGGCAGGGCGACGGTTTCGGCGCGGGCGTTTACCACCACGTCGAGACAGACACCCAGGTCGTGTTGGGATTGAGCGAACGCGGCCCGCAGGCGACGACGGGCGCGGTTTCGTTGCACCGCTTTCCCGACGCGACGGCTGGCGGTGACGGCCAACCGCAGCCCATCCTCCTGGCCGGGGCAGACGAACGCGCGCAAGGAAGGTGAGTTAAAGCGGTTTCCTTCCCGTCGGGTGCGGGCTATTTGCGCGCCCTTACGCAAGCGCCTGAGCGGCGCCGAATGCTTGGAATTCATCTGGATGGGTTTGCTGACGCCAGCTAGGCTGCCAGACGCTGCCTGCCTTTGCGGCGCCGGCGGCCAATAATCGCGCGTCCGGCGCGGGTGTGCATGCGGTGCCTGAACCCGTGGCGGCGCTTGCGGCGCCGCACTTTGGGTTGATAGGTGCGTTTCATGGATGATGCCCAATTCGGTTGGCGCGACCGGCCCTGCAGTCAGGCTTGCATATGCCGGACGTTCTCCGGCTGCGGGATGGCATATCAGGGCCGTCTGGTTGCTAGAGGGAGTATATTGAATGCTCGCGTGTGACGACCTCGACTTCGGGTTGGCGTGACAACATGGCTGCCTCAATGCGGTCGAGCGATTGCTCGGCGTGCGAACGCTGGTTAGTCACCACCGCAACCCCGATCTGGGTCAGCCGCAGATCCTCCAGGTGCCCTACCTCTGAGCAGGCCGCGTTGAAGCGCGTTCTCACGCGCTCGACCATCGAACGGACCAGGCTGCGTTTCTCCTTGCGCGATCGGCACGGCGGGAGGTGCAATTCAAGCGCTAGCGTGCCGATCCACACCTAGTTTTTTCCTGTAGTTGTAATGTCTTGTACATTTCTGTTCCGTGCTAAATTGGAGTTCGCGAGGCCCGTCTGACATAAGGGCTGCGGGCCGCCGGTGCGGGGCACCACCGATTGACCTCCGCCGCCATAGTGCGGCGCGTGAAGGAGAAGTCTGAAAATGCGGTCCATGCACTGGCTCCGAATCGGCATGGGCGTAAAACGCTACGTGGTCGGTATCCTGGCCGGCACGGTGCTGGTCGGCCTGGCGATTGCGATGGTACTGGCAACCGTCTATCGCACCGTTGATTTTCCCGAAAGCACATCCTCCTTCGTCGGCGCGGTCACGTTGCAGTGGATTGCCCACCCGTGGCGCGAATTGATCGTCGGCGCGCTCGGGACCGGCATCATGGCCGCCAGCGTCATTTTGTTATTCAAATCTGTCATTTCGGTGGTTATTGCTCCCGGCCAGGACGTGGCCGAGATGGTTTATCGCGGGCGCCTGCTGCGCCGCGGTCCGCAGGTGGTGAGCATCGGCGGGGGAACCGGCCAGGGTGTCCTGCTGCGGGGGCTCAAAGAACGGACCGCCAACATCACCGCGGTGGTGACCGTCGCCGACGATGGCGGCAGTTCCGGTCGGCTGCGCAAGGAATTCCAGCTGATGCCGCCCGGTGACCTGCGCAACTGCTTGGCCTCACTGGCCGATTCCGAAGCCCTGATGACGAAGCTGCTTGATTACCGCTTCCGGCGCGGCGACGGCCTCCAGGGCCACAGCCTTGGAAACCTCCTAATCGCCGCCATGCGCGACATCGCCGGTGGAGTCGAACGCGGCGTCGAAGGTCTCTCGGAAGTGCTGCGCATTCACGGGAACGTCGCTCCGTCAACGGCCTCCGATGTGCATCTGGCGGCCGAAATGGTTGATGGCACGACGGTTATCGGGGAATCGCGGATTGGATCCAGCGGACGCCGTATCCGCAGGGTCTACCTGCACCCTAGCCGCGTCGTCGTCAATGACGATGCGGTCAGCGCAATCCTGGTTGCCGATCTCATCGTCATCGGACCCGGCAGCGTGTATACCTCGATCCTGCCCAACCTTCTGGTACCGGAAATTTCCGCGGCGGTGCGCCAGTCGTCAGCGATGAAGCTATTCGTGGTGAACGTGACCACCGAACCGGGCGAAACCGAGAGCTTTGACCTGCTCGATCACGTGCAGGCGATCGAGGATCACGTCGGCCCCAATCTGTTTGATTTCATCCTTGTCAACAGCGACACCGCACCGGAATTGCCGGCGGCGGCGCGCAACCGGTCCTTCGTGCTGGCCTCTGCCAGCCATCAGGCGCAGCTGGTGGCCCGGGGATATGAGACGTTCACCGATGCGGTGATCAACCACGAATTGCCGGTGCACCACGAATCCGACAGGCTGGCCAACACCATATTCCAGATTTACTTTGGTGCCGAAGGCCAGACCCGCTCACGGGTTATCGAACTCCACGGCGCGGCAGAGCAGCCCGCCCGAAGCGCCAACCTGCACTAGCTCGCAGCGGCCAGCGCGGCCGCCACTCTAGATAAAATCGCTGTGGCATCTGCAATTACTCCATTTCAAACCGCAGCGCCCATCTAACACCACCGCTGAGACACCGCCGGCGCTCGGATTAGCCCCGTTTCCAGTTGCTTAGGACTCGCCCGCATGCGCGTAGCCATAAATGGCTTTGGCCGAATCGGCCGCCTGTGTTTCCGCGCGCTTCGCAAGCGCTACCCCGAAATCGAAATCGTTGCCATCAACGATTTGACCGATCCCGCCCACAACGCCCACCTTCTCAAATACGACACCAATTACGGCACCTATGACGGAACAGTCTCGGCCGATGGTCAATCCCTGATCGTTGACGGCGAAAAAATTGACATTTACGCCGAGCGCGACTGGACCCAGCTGCCCTGGCAGGACCTGGGAATTGACGTCGTGATCGAAGCCACTGGGGTCGGAACCAAGCGTGAATTTGCCAAGCGTCACCTGGCTGCTGGCGCGCGCCGGGTTGTGATCTCGGCGCCCTCCTCGGATGCCGACGTGATGATCGTGCTGGGTGTCAACGATGGCAGCTACGATCCCGATAGCCACCGCATCATCTCGAATGCCTCCTGTACCACCAACGGCCTGGCGCCGGCAGTAAAAGTCGTGCATGACGCTTTCGGCATCCGCAAGGGGCAGATGACGACGGTGCACGCCTACACTTCATCGCAATCACTGGTCGATACGGCCACCAGCGACATGCGCGACGCCCGCGCGGCCGGCTTCAGCATCGTGCCCGCCGCCACCGGCGCGGCGCGCGCGATCGGGCAGGTCATCCCGGACCTGAACGGCCGCCTCGATGGGGCGGCCTACCGGGTTCCGACGGCCACCGTCTCGATCGTCGAATTCGTAGTCGAGCTGGACCGCGAGACCGACGCCGAGGAGATCAACCAGACCCTTCGCGCAGCCTCCCAGAACCACCTTTCGGGGATTCTGGACGTCTCCGACGAACCGCTGGTTTCGGCAGATTTGAAGGGCAATGAACACTCTTCGATCGTCGATTCAGCCAGCACGATGGTGGTCGGTGGGAACCTGGCCAAGATAGCGGCCTGGTATGACAACGAGTGGGGCTACGCTTCGCGCCTGGCCGACATTGTGAACCTGATCGGATGCGAAACCCCCCGCAACTAACGCCCTAGCGGGCTCTCCGGGGCGGAATCAATATGCGGGATCTACGGTCGGCGCCACTTTCAGGACGCGTGGTGCTGGTCCGGGCAGACCTGAATGTGCCCACCGCCGAAGACGGAACCATCCTCGACGACACCCGCCTGCGGGCGGTTGCGCCAACGCTGGGTTTCCTGCGCCAACGGGCTGCCAAGGTGGTCGTTTATGCGCACTTTAAACGCCCGGCCGGGCGCCCCGATCCGACGATGTCGCTGCGCTCGTTGGCCGACCCACTGGCCGGTGCCTGCGATTGCCGGGTCGAATTTTCCTCCGACTGCATCGGCCCTCCGCTTGAAGAGGCACTCGCCCGGATTGGGCCGGGTGGTCTGGTGCTGGCTGAAAACGTTCGCTTTCACCCCGGCGAAACGGCCAACGACCCGGAGTTCGCGCGCGCGCTGGCCAATCCCGGCGACATATTCGTAAACGACGCTTTCGGCGCCAGTCACCGCGCCCACGCGTCGGTGGTCGGAATAGCCGAGCATCTCCCCGCCTACCCGGGATTCCTGGTGCAGAGCGAGGTCGCGGCGCTGTCCGGGGCCTTGCAGGAGCCGCGCCGTCCGCTGGTCGCGGTAATCGGCGGGGCCAAGATTTCGACCAAACTGGGCGTTCTTGAAAACCTCCTGGACCGGGTCGATTCACTGTTGGTGGGCGGTGCCATGGCGGGCAATTTCCTGGCCGCGCGTGGGATCGACGTGGGCCGCTCCTTGCTGGAGCCGCAGATGCTGGAGCAGAGCGCCGAAATCGCCGCCGCCGCCGCCGCCAAAGGCGTTGCCATGCTGGTGACCGAGGATGCGGTGGTGGCCTCCGATCCGAGCCATGGGCAGGATGCCGCGGTAGTTGACGTGGCCGAAATCCCTCCGCGCGAGATGATGCTGGACATCGGACCGCGCACGATCGCTCAATTCACCGGGCGCATCGACGGCGCCGGCAGCATCATCTGGAACGGCCCGATGGGAATGAGCGAGGTGCCGGCGTTCGCCGGCGGGACCAACGCGATAACCCGGGCGATAGCCGCTTCCGGGGCCTATTCGATCGTCGGCGGCGGCGATTCGGTCGCCGCGGTGATGGCGCTGGGCCTGGCGGAGCGCTTTGACCACGTATCCACCGGCGGCGGGGCCTCGCTGGAGATGCTCGAGGGAAAAGTCCTGCCGGGAGTGGCGATCCTGGCTTAACGGCGCCGCGCGGCGCCGTTAAGCTATCTGACGATCGCGGCTTCGATCAGGGCCACGATCTGGTCCTTGCTGGCCACGCCCTGGTGCGAAAGGGCCGCGACTCCGCCGCGCACGCCGGCCAATGACGGGTGGTTGCCGGCGTTGAATTCCCTGCGGTAGGAATCAAGCCCGGGGTCGTCGTAATCCATGATTAGGAAGTGCACGCGGCCGGCATATTCGTCCATCAGTTCGCGCACGTGCGGTCGCACCGCCCCGCATTTGGGACACCATATGGCGTCGGTGACCCACAGGACCGGTGAATCGGTCGCCAGCACCGCCTCGAAGCGAGACTTGTCGGCGACGTAACGGTCAAGGATCGAGTCGCGGTCATTGGGTTCGTACGGATCCGGGACCGCAATCCCATCCAATGGTCCGGCAGGAGCCGGTTCTGGCGCGGGTTCCGGCGCCGGCGCGGGTTCGAGTGTGGCCGGAGTTGCCGCCGGTGCGGGTTCGCTTGTCTGCGGCGCGGGCGCAGCGGGTTCGGGAGCGACGGGCGCCGGGTCAGCCACCGGCTCGACCACCACCGCCGGGGCGGTTGCAGGTGCGGCAGCGCCAGCTACAGCTGCCGGGGGAGCGGCTGCCGGGGCCGGCGTTGGGGCGGGTTCGTCACCGTTGCATGCAATCAGCAAGACCGCCGCCACGCCGGACAGCAGAACCATGAATTTGCTTCTTATCCGCATGCTGCCTCCAGCAGTGTCTTCCGGCGCCGGGAAAGTTCTTTTGGCGGGCTGATTGAAGGCCCTCGCGATGGCGAGATTCCGGAGCTTCAGTAGGTGATGCTATCAAATCGGAAGGTTTGGGAAAGGGGTCCGCCGCCGGATTTGAAGCCGTCGCACTGCTGCCGGAGCCATCGATCGGGCCCACCGAGCGGGCGCGCCTACAATTTGGCTGGCACGGTGTCAGCGTCGAAAATATGGCTGGTACGGCGTGCGGAGGCGGGGAGAAAAAGTTGGCATGACGCGACTCGATCAGTGGCAACTGGAGCAGTTCCGGCGCGAGGGTTACATCGTCGTCGAAGACTTGTTGGACCCCGTGACGTACCTCGATCCGCTGCAGGCCGAGTACGAGCAGCGATTGGAAGAATTGGCCTGCCAACTGCAACTGGCGGGTCGGATCCAATCGCACTATGCTGGTTTGGATTTCGGCGACCGGTTGACCCGCATCTACCAGGACAGCGGACAGGTCCACGCGCAGTACTTTGACTTTTCGCTGCCGCAGCGCGGCATCACCCCGGAGACACCGATGTGGCACGGTCCGGGGATATTCGATGTGCTGACCGCCCCGCCGCTGCTGGATGCGGTGGAATCGATCGTCGGAGCTGAAATCTATTCGAACCCGGTCCAGCACGTACGCCTAAAGCCGCCCGAGCACCTCACTCCCAAGAATCCCGAAACCGGCCTCGCGCAGCTGGGCGCTACCCCCTGGCATCAGGACGCCGGGGTGGTGACCGCGGACGCTGACGAATCCGAAATCCTGACGGTCTGGATTCCGGTCTGGGACGCCGATGAAGCTGCCGGATGCCTGCACCTGGTACCGCGCAGCCACCGCGAGGGCCTCAACGTGCACTGCCCGGAAGGGGTCGCGGCTTCTCCCTCGGGGCTTGCCATCCCGGACGAACTGTTGCGGATCGGGGACGCAGTTCCGATGCCGATGCGGCGCGGCAGCGTATTGTTCATGCACCGCTTAACGTGCCATGGATCGCTGCCCAACCGCAGCCGGCGCATTCGCTGGAGCCTGGACCTGCGTTACAACTCGATCGGGCACCACAGCGGGAGGACCGCGTTTCCGGGTTTTGTGGCCCGCAGCCGCGCGAATCCGGACTCCGAACTGGACGACCCGGCAGTCTGGGCGAGCCTGTGGCGCCGGGCCCGTGGGCGCCTGGCAGGGCAACCCGATCCCTCATACAATCGCTGGTCATCCGACCACCCGGCGTGCGCCTGAGGGCTGCGTTAAGCCGCTTACGTAGGGGAATCTGGCGCCGCGACCGGGGCGAACTTGCGCTCAAACGCTTATGGCCGCTTTCGCGGGCCGGCAACTAACTGCCGGGCAGGGTCTGCGGTGGACCCAATCGGACTCGAACCGACGACCTCCTCAATGCCATTGAGGCGCTCTTCCAGCTGAGCTATGGGCCCGGGGCATTTTAGGTGCCTCAGGGCCGAATCGCAGCTCCGCGGTGGCAGAATTAGGCTGCCACCGGAAGGTCGCAGTTACCCGCTCACATGAGAGGCGGATGCAAGTCGAACAAGCTTCCCGCACCCTGATTTGGGCCGGCGCGGTTTTGCTGATTGTCGGCGCCGCTTTGCTCATCGGCTACGGGGCTTACGTGCTAGTCGCCGAATTGGCCGGTGACCCCGATGTCCCGTTGGCGATTCGAATCGGATTGCCGGCGCTGTGCGCCGGGGGCGTGATCGTACTGGTGGCGGTGCTGATCGAGCAGATTCGTAGAAACCGGCTCAAAGACTTCCGGGAGGTCGACCATTGATCATCGTTACCACTGAAACCCTGACCGGCCAGGCGGTTTCCGAATCCCTGGGGCTGGTACGGGGAAGCACCGTCCGGGCCCGTAATGTCGGCCGCGACATCATGGCGGGGCTCCGCAACATCGTCGGCGGCGAGATCGACGAATACACGAAACTGCTGGCCGATGCCCGCGAGCAGGCGATCGCGCGCATGGTCGCTGAGGCTTCCGAGATGGGCGCCGACGCGATCCTGGCCACCCGGTTCATCACCGCTACGGTGGCGCAGGGCGCGGCCGAAATCGTCGTCTACGGCACGGCGGTGAAGCTGTCGCGATAAGTAGGTCGGTCGCCGCTCTCGGCGTCGACGCAATCTAGCAATTGCATCAATTCGGCACCGATTAAGGGCTCTGCCATGGATGGGTTCAACGGAATAGGTCTGCATCTGGGCAATCTGGCGCGCCTGTCCGATGCCCGGACGAGGTCCATCAGCGCCGAAAACCCCGACGGCGCCCCTGGCCGCGGAGCGATGGCGCGGGACGGATTCGGGGCCGAGGCGGCGACCGATCTGGGGCGGGGCTGGAAGGTTGCGCCGGCGGTATGGATTGAACCAGGTGAGGTCTTTGAGCTGGCCGACATCGCCGGACCGGGCGCGATCCAGAGCACCTGGTTTGCCGGCCGAATCGTGCGCCGCGAATGCATCCTGCGCATTTATTGGGACGACCAGGAACACCCGTCGGTTGAAGCTCCGGTCAGCGATTTCTTCGCCCAACCGTGGGAGAAGTACTCGCAGGTGAACGCTTTGCCGATTTCGGTCAACCCGAACAACGGGGTTAACTGTTTCTGGGAGATGCCCTTCCGCCAGCGGGCCCGCATAACCATTGAGAACCGTTCATCCGAACGGGTGCCCTGCTACTACCAGATCAATTACGTCCTCACCCGGGTGGACGACGACGCGGCCTATTTCCATGCCCAGTTCCGCCGCTCCAATCCGCTTCCCTACATGACCGATCACGCGATCCTGGACGGCGTAGCAGGTCAGGGGCACTACGTCGGGTGCTCGATCGGCTGGCAGCCGAACGACGACGGTTGGTGGGGCGAAGGCGAGATCAAGTTCTTCATCGACGACGACGACGAATTCCCGACCATTTGCGGCACCGGGACCGAGGATTACTTCGGTGGCGCTTACAACTGGGATGTAGACGACCGCTACGTTGACTACTCGACCCCGTTCCTGGGAATGCGGGTGGTCTATGACACCACCGCAACCTACAACCAGAACCGGCGATTTGCGATGTACCGGTTCCACGTGATGGATCCGGTTCGCTTTGGTCACCGCCTGCGGGTTACGATCCAAGCGCTCGGATGGCGCAACCGCCCCGAGCGACGCTATCTGCCCTTACAGGACGACATCTCCTCGGTGGCTTACTGGTACCAGTCGCTGCCGGGCGCCAGGTTCCCCGAACTGGGAAGTCGCGATCGCCTGGAGATCTCGCGGCCGCGGTTGCCGAGTTAGCCGTTTGCGACCGGGCGCCGCGTTTGCGTGGCCGGCCGGTTTCCGGTGGCGGTGCCTAGGGGGTCAGGCGGCCCACTTGATGGTGCAGCCCACGGCCACGGTCGAGGCCACCTGCGGCGAGTTGCCCGCAAGCACGGCGTCGATCGCATCGCGCAGGTAGCCGGCGCTGGCCTCGGCGGCCTCGACGCTGTCATCCACCGCGCCGGTGTAAACCAGGGTCCCGCCGGCGTCGAACAGGAATACCTCGGGCGTGCGTTCGGCCTGGTAGGCGCGCGCCACCGCCTGCGATTCGTCGTGCAGATAGGGGAAGGAGTAGGAATTTGCGGCGGCGAGTTCGCGCATCTTTTCAAAGCTGTCGGCGGGATAGTTTTCGACATCGTTGGAGCAGATCGCGGCCATGCCGACGCGGCCGCGGTATTCGTTGCCGATATCGATCAAACGTCCCTCCCAGGCCTTGGCGTAGGGGCAGTGATTGCAGGTGAAGACGATCAGGCGCGGTCCGCTGCCGAGGTCGGCGAGCGTGACGGTCTCACCGCAAGTGGCAGGCAGGGCGAAATCGGGGGCTGAAGATCCCAAGGGTAGTGGCATTGGCGATCGCCTCTTTGTGAAAGTTGGTGGGTCCGCCGGCATGGCCGGCGCAGATTGTGTACCCGGTCAGTTAAAGATTAGCGGCCCGCCGGATCGCGTCTGCAAGCTGCTGACGCTGCGGCAACGGTCCGAAGCCCGAATCGGGGCGATCGTAGGTTCGACAGGTCAGGGCCACGCCCATCGCCTCTGCGCCTGCCGGGTCGATGTCTTCCCCGTCGATGCGAAAGGTCGGCGACCCCGGAAACCGGTGTTCGCGCGCCTCGTCCCAATCTTTGACACAGACCTCTTCGACGGTCGCTTCCACGCCCAGCTGCTGCAGGGTCTGCGAAAGCATGCGGCGGGCCTGGGGGTGCGATGGGCAGTCCGGATACCAGAGAAATTGGATATGCATCCGCTACAGCTTCCCAGAATGATCTTCAGAGATGGTGCCGAAGGTGGGATTCGAACCCACACGCTCGTACGAGCACGGCGCCCTGAACGCCGCGCGTCTGCCAGTTCCGCCACTTCGGCAATTTGCTTTTCGCCGGGGACTGCGGGCGGCGGTCCGCCAGTACCCACATCACCGGTAGCGGGGGTCGGAATCGAACCGACGGCCAAGAGCTTATGAATCTCCTGCTCTACCGCTGAGCTACCCCGCCGCATGTTGCCATAGATATTAGAGGGTTTTTCCAGTGGAATTGCCTTTGCCTACGCCGTCCCGCACACAGCTGACGCACCCGGGAGGCAGCGCCGCACCCCTGAGTTGGCATGCGATTTCCACGCGAGTACCCGGCGGCGGCTTGGGCCGCTGGATCAATTGAAGGGATTAAATTCGGCTGGCGCGGATCCAAATTGGGCCCGACTAGTTCACGCGCGGAATACCGGGTGCTCCGATCAACAATCCCTGTCTGCCCTCCGGCCACCCTGCTTGGTTGGGGTGTTGGATCGACCGCCCAAAGGCATCCGGGAGGCTGTGAAATCAGAAGCCGCCCGGCGCCTAGGGGTAATTTCGCGCTCGCTTCACGCCTCTGAGCGGAAAGGACAATCGATCCATTCAGTCGGGCCGTCGATTAGCTTGGCAACGGTTACCGGAGACCTGGGGGATGCCCTCGCCAATCGAACCGGCATTGACTGCTGGCTCCCGCCGCTTGAAGGCGAGCCCGGGGAGGGCCGATCGGTACCGACTGGCCGGCAACGCCGGCGGCGTCATTGCGGCCTCGATGGCGCTTTCGCACGCGGCGCAGATAAGACGAACTACATCTCTGCGCTCCAGCTGAGGCCGGTTAGCCTTCTCGGCTGGTCCGCGACGAACATCAAAGTGGCGCGGCGCTCCAGAACCAGGTGGGCGAAGAACCCCGCCAAGTGGAAGCAGGTCGGTATCCGTTAGGTGTGGATGAAGTCAAACTCCCGGAATTGCCAGACGGACTGGTCGTCATCGACCGGCTGGGCGGACTCGAACCCGGCCAACGGTAAGGCGTAGGGCAGCGCCGCATGCTGGGCGATTCCCGGCGGAATTGCCATTCCTCTGGGGCCGTCGAACCCGCGGTATCGCCGGCTGTTGTTTGTGGTCCGCTCACGTGGCTACCGGCGCGGTTTCATAGGTGGTCGGCCCTCCCCGCCGCCATAGCGCCCTACCCCTGCAGTTCGTTCTGGCTGTCCCGCGTCTTCAGTTCCCCGTCTCGGTGTCCTACCAGAGCGTAGATGGCCTGTGGGGGCACCAGCAGCGCGGCAACGGCGGCCAGCGCTGCGCGGACGGATGCTGCCATTGCAAAGGCGCCCAGCGCGGGTCCCGCCGCGACCTGGCCGAAGGCGTCGGCTTGGGCGCGCATGGAGAAAACGGTGGCGCGGACCCTCGAGTCCAAATACCGGTTGGTCCAGGCATCCCTGATCGGCTCTCCGACCCCGCGGGCCAGTCGAAAAGTCAGGTAAGCCGCAATCGCCACGGCGAAGTTTTCAGTGAGAGCGAATGTGAGGACGCCCAGGAACGCGCAGGCGTTCAATAGGGAGAGCAACCGGACCGCAATCCGTGTGTCGTCCACTTCGATCGTGCGGCGCACGGCCTCCACGGCGCCGATACCGAGCAGCAGCGACGCCGCATCGATGATCCCCCACCATGCCACCGGCTCTAAGAACGGCAGCGCGGGCAGGCTGAAGTCTGTGATCGTGAGCAGGTGCAGATTCCAAAGCCGGTCGAGCGGCTCACTGGCGGCGCCGTAGCAGAGCCCGATGGCAAGAATGGCGGCGAGAGTCGGTCGGAGCCGGACGGTCCGGACGCCGGCGGCAAAGGTCTGCGCCATCGTCGTCCACGATCTCGCGTTTGCCGGCCGGAACCCCTCCTCGGGCATCGTGAGAGCCATCAAGATCCCGAGCACGATGTAAATAGATCCGGCCGCCAGGAGAGGGACAGCCAGATCGGGCACTGGCAGGCCGATGTACCCACTGGCGAGGGCTACGCCGGCCGCGATCCCTACGATGCTCCCAATCTGAGCGGCCTGAGAACCTCTCAGGAAGAGCTGCCCGATCCGCTCGCCGCCGGTCTCGTCTGCAATCCACGCCTGCTCAGCACCGGAGCCGAAGGTCCAGCCGACGCCCCAGAGGACCTGGGCGATAAGGATCGCTCCAAAGATTGGGAACAGTCCCTCGATGATGAACCCGGCCCCGACGAGAAATGTGCCGATGATCAGGGAGAGGCGCCTACTGTAGACATCCGAGACGATACCGGTGGGGATCTCGAACAGGAAGGTCGAGACCTCCAGGACGGTGCCGACCAGTACGAGCTCGAGCGGGTCGAGGCCAGCTTCCACAATCCGATAGACGGAGGCGACGACGGCGTACATCGCGAAAGCAACGGAGCCTAAGCCTCTGATAGCCAGGTAGACCGCTACCGCGTCGAGCTTTGCGGTTCTGGCGAAAGCCATTGGGTGTGTCCTCCCGCCCCGTTTCAGAGATTTAGCGACACATCCCGCTGTTTCTCAAGCATTGATTCTCTGCCCTTGCCGATGACCTCCAGTGGGGTCCTGCCGCGGCTCCACCGGCCGGTTTGAACGCGATCGCGGTTGCGTATGGACGATCTCTCCCGCAAAAAGAACTTTCAAGACATCCGGCCGGCGCAAGTAGCACTCGCTACGACCTTGATGGCCGGCAGATTTTCCGGATCGCGCCGTGTAGGGAAATCTGCCCAGCGGCCCCAAACCGGCCCCACGGGCCCGATCGCGTGGCTGACCGCTACTGCTCAGGGATCGCGGTCCCTAAGACTTCCTGTGACGCCGCCCGGTCTGCATTCTTTTTCTGGCCTGTCGCTCGAGCCAATTCTTGAGTTGGAGCTGGTGGCCGGTGGACATGGGGTTGACGTCCCTGCGAGATTGTCCGCATTCCAATCGTTCCAGAGCTCGGCCGACCCCACGGCCTTTTCGCTGTGTTCTTCGAGAAGATTGGCGGTCTTGCCAATGTCGTCGAGGTTGTAGAGCCGCGGGGTGTTATTGCCCAGCCGGATTAGCTTCCAATCCCCGAACCTTAGCGCGAACGATTTTGCGTTCTCCGGTCGGGATTTCCTCCAAAACAGCGCCTCCTGCGCAGGGGTATCAATCTGACCGCGCGGGAGCGGATTGAGGTTTACTCCTTCGATCGGCCGTCTCTGGTTGGAAGCGACGATGTTGGCCAGCCCAAGCATCGCGGCACCGGAACGCCGCCCTGCGTGGTCGACCTGCCGCTGCCACCGGACGCTCAAAATCTGCTTTGCACCATCTGGTCTGCTGCCGCACGCACGCCCGCGACTCCGGAAAGCCCCCTTGTCAGCCGTGACGCGCGAGCCAGGTCCGAAGGAACCCGGTTTCTTTGGCCGCGGCCGGATCAAGCGCTGCCGGATAGAACCGAGTTCGGACGATGAAGACGTCCATCGCGGTCGGCTCATCCCCATCGACGATCTCCTGATCCTTGCGCGGGAAAAAAGTCCCCCAGTCCGGCCTTCGGACGTGGATATCGGTCAGTCCGTATTCCTTTGCGAGCGCCCAGCTAGCGAACCGGCCTCCACTCCTGTTGCCGACGTTCGGGTCGGCGGCCAGCGCCACCACCACCCGCCCGTCCAGGCAGGGCGTCTCGGACTCGGCGAGGTGGGGATCCTGCGCGATGCCATCGCGCCAGTTCGCCTCGGTGACCCCGAAGGCGTCAAGGACGGCCTCGGACCGCAGGAAACCGGGGGTGATCGCCGGAGCCGTCACATGGTGGGCATGGAGATCGGCCGCCATCGCGTAGGCGAGCCGGATGACTGCGTTCTTGGCAAGATCGTAGAAGAAATTGCCTCGGTAGCCGAACGTATCGCCGTCCGTGACCTCGACGATGAGTCCGGCATTCCGCTCGATCATCAGCGGCGCGCCGTGTCGGCTGGTGATGAGGTGGCTATTAATCGCCCGCTCTAGCAACTGCCAACCCTGGGCATTGGAGAGTTCCCAGAACGGCCTTCCCCATTCCGCCAGGGCGTCCCCGCCCCAGATGTCGTTGACCAGGACATCGAACCGACCCGCTTCGGTACGGACTCGCGCGAAGAGGTGCTCCACTTTGGACTCGACTGTGTGGTCGGTGCAGGCGGCAAGGCCGCGACCGCCCTCCGCGGTGACCAACTCCGCCGTCGCCTCGATCGTCGCCGGACGCCCAGGCGTGGCGGGCCGCCCGCGCACGCCACGCCTGGTGCAGTAGAGCTTGGCGCCGGTCGCTTCCAGCATGCGGACGATTCCCCGGCCGGCGCCACGCGTCGCGCCGACGACGACGACTTGGTGGCGGAGCGGCTGTTCAGGCAGGCTGCCTCCTCCCGCGAGTCCGCGAGTTTCTCTTGAACCTCGGGTCGGGGCACGAGTGCTTGGTCGCAATGCGAATGATGCATCGAGGTGTTCGACGGTGTACCGTCGACCATTGGGATCCAAGAAGGCGGTAAAGCCAGTCGGAGCTCGGCACTATGAGAAGAGTCGAACAGCTGAAGAAAGCTGTCGGTGAGAGCGGCGCCGCATTAGATCGCTGGTGGGCCCAGTTGGATTCGAACCAACGACCAACCGGTTATGAGCCGGCCGCTCTAACCACTGAGCTATGGGCCCATCGCGCGCCCAAATTATCGATGTCCTTGAACGGACATTTTCAGGGCCGCAACCCCAATCGCGACTAGCGTCAGGATCTCTTCAAAAAAAGCGGAGCGAGGAAATTGTCGATAGGGGCGTAATTGTCGGTAAGCAGCACTGGTTCCCGCGCCGCCATCCACGCCGACAGCTCGCCGTCGCCGACTATCTTTGCCCTCGTGCGAATGCCCCAGCGCAGGTAGGCCGTGTTCAGCGCCCCCCGGTCAAACGATTGATCGGACGCCAGGACGATGGTCGACATCCGGTCCTGGAAATCAAGTCCGCGCGAGACCGGCATGACCGCTACGTTGTTAAACGTCTGCTGCATGGTGTAAACGTATGACCGCAGGAAGCTCCCCGGGTCGGTGGCATCCACGATGTTGACCGCGTAAATGCCCCCCGGGGCGAGCACCCGCTTGATCTCGCGGTTGAACTCAAGCGTAGTGAGGTGATATGGAACTGAAAGGTCGTTGAAAGCGTCGCCGATGACGATCTCGTAAGTGCCGGCCGAGCGCCCCGGAAGCGCCATCCGCGCGTCCTCATTTATGGTGGCGATGCGCGGTGCTGCGTCCAGCCCCAAGTGGGTCCGCGCGGTGGCTGTGACCTGGGGATCGATCTCGACCACCGAAACCGAACTCTGCGGATAGACGGCGTCGAAAAAGCGCGGCAGCTCATAACCGCCGCCGCCGACAAACAGCGCATCAAAATCGGGGTCCTCCTCGGCGATCAGGGCGGCGACCGCGGCAAACGCGTGCTGATAGCTGTAGTGCAGATAGGTCGGGTCCGCGGGCCGCGAGTAACTGTGCACCAATCGGTCCAGCCCCAGCACCATCACCGATTCATCGTCGGGCAACTCCTTCTCCCAGACACGGATGCAGTAGTAGTTGCTCTCGGCGACACATCCACTGGCAAGCGGCTGCTGCGACCAGGTGAATGCCCCCAATGCGGCCAGCAGCAAGATCCCGACCAGCAATCTGGCCGGGATGTGCCAGAGCCGCCCGGCGGCAATCGCCATTAAGGCGGTGACGATGGCCAGGATAAGCAGGGTTTCGCGCGATCCCAAAGCCTGGATCAGCAGGAAACCGGTCGTGAAAACGCCAACGATCGCACCGGCGGTGGAGACGGCGTAAATCCGACCGACGACGTTTCCGGTGACCGAGAGATCGGAAAGGGTGAGCTTGATCACGATTGGTGAAACCATCCCCAGGATCAATGCCGGGGCCAGGAACAGCATCCCGGTAAGCAGCACGATCCGCGGCAGCAGGGGCATGCCCCCCACCCAGCCGGGGGCAAGTTGGGCCAGCGGAAGAATCAAGAGCGTGGCGCCGGATCCAGCCAGGAGGATCAGGCCCAGATTGGCGCGCGAAGCGGCCCTGTCGGCGGTGACGCCGCCGAGCCAATTGCCTAGGCTGATGCCGGCCAGAATCACCCCGATCACGCTGGTCCAGGTGTAGACCGACACGCCTATGTGGGGCGCCAGGATCCTGGCGGCGACGATCTCGATGATCAGCGTTATGGCGCTGGCGAAAAATACCACCGCATAAGGCTCAATACCAGTCAGCCAACCCAGCAACGCTGCGCTGGCGCGTTTGCGATCGCTCACTTAACGACCATGGTTGCAACCACCAACCGCCAGCCAGAAATCAGGTTGCCGATCGGGCCCGGTCTTCCATGCGTGGCCGTGTACCAGCTTTCTGTGCCCGGCCAACCGCCGCAACCGTTTTCAGGCACCGGTAAGACCAACAATTGCTCCTGCTAACGAAATGGGCTTCCGGGTCAAGACCGGTGCCGCCTTTATAGCCGCGGCGATTCACAGAACCTGGCCCCAGACTACTCCGCAATGACCGCGAATGGGGCTGCGGCAATAAAATCGCCGGTGCTATCAATCGCCCCAACTGCAGTTCCGATCGCGGCGCCGAACCCGGTAACCGGCGTTCGGCTGCGGCGCAGCCGCCGAATGTTGCTGTGCGATTCCAGCGGTTTAGATCTGGGCCTGGGCGATATGGCCATCGTGTCGACATCGAGCGGTCCGGAAATTGCCAAGGTCGTGCTGGCGACGGGACCGGCCACCGCCGACGCCCCGTTGCAAAGCCGGCGGGTGTTGCGCCCGGCCACCGACGACGATCTTGAGAACCTGTACCGTCACGTCCTGGGCGAAGTGGCTGCCCGTATGGAGTTCTTCAGCGCCGCATTTCTGTGCGGGCTCGAAGTCTCCTCGGTTCACGCCGATTACAGTTTCGACGGCACTCGGCTGCGATTCCGGTTCCGCTGTGATCGCTCGCACACCGACACCGGCCTGCGCGCGGGACTAACGACCAGGTTTCCGGGAGTGTCGCTGCAGCTGAAAAACCTGGGCGCACGGCGCGATTCGCAGCGCGGGGCCTGTGGCGGTGGTAGCTGCTCAACCTGTCCTTCCAACGGACTTCTGGAGCGCTCCGGAGCGGCGGCTCCGACGCCGGGCCGGGCCCGCCGCGGTCAATTTGCCGCCACTGTGGCGCTGGTGGGCGCTTAGCCCAACAGCAGCACCAGCGCGAGCAGGGCCAGGGCCACGGTCAGCACCGCGCTGACCGCTCCCAGGGCCCACAGCCAGACATCGCGTTTCTGGAGACGGCGATCCTGCTGCGCGATTTGTGAGGCCAGATCGCGGCAGCGCGCATCCAGCTGCTCCACTCGGGCGCCAAGCTTTTCGCGTTCGGCGCGCGCCGCCGCCAATTGAATGCTCGATCCGTCAATTTCGCCGGCGAGCCCGCCGTATTCGGCCAGCAGGCGCGGCAACTGCTCGGCGACCTTGGCCAGAACCCGCTCGGTGACCGCGCGCAGCACCTGGCCGGAGATCATTCCCATCACCTGGCAATCACCCCGCCGGAACCGGGATCGCCTTGTGCACGTATGCTTCCAGCAGATCCGAGACGAACATGTGCCCGGGGGCGTGGGTGATCAGCGGCAATTGCGCAGCCAGCGCGACCGCCTGCGGAGTTACCCCACAGGCCCAGAAAACCGGCACCTCGCCCGGTTCTATTGGGACCGGATCGCCCCATTCGGGACTGCCAAGGTCGGTGATTCCGATCGCTTCCGGAGCGCCGGTGTGAACCGGTGCTCCGTGAACCTGCGGAACAGCCGCGGTGATCGCCACCGCGTCGGCCACGCGATCCATGGGCACCGGTCGCATCGAGACCACCATCGGCCCCCGGAAGGGTCCCACCGGCTCGCATTTGATGCTGGTCTGGTACATCGGCACGTTGCACCCGCATTCGATGTGGCGGATAGGAATGCCGGCGGCGGCGAGTCGTTTTTCGAAGGTGAAGCTGCACCCGGTCAGGAACCCGGTCAGACCGTCGTGCCAGTACTCGGCTATGTCCTCGACCTCGCTAACCATCCGGCCGTCGCGGTACACCCGGTAACGCGGCAAATCGGTGCGTATGTCAGATTCGCGTGCCAGCATGCGCGGCCGCGGATCCCCGGTCGGGAGGCGCTCCAGCAGCGGGCAGGGCTTGGGGTTGGCACGGCAGAATTCCTCAAACGCGTCCGCTTTCGCGTTCTCGACCACCACCAGGTTCGCCTGCACGTAACGCACCGCCGCTCCAGCGGTGGGGCCGCGATGCCGACCGCGACGGATTAACCCGCGCAGCTCCCGCCCGCTCAAGGGCCCGGGATCGCCGACGGCCATTAGAGCAACTGCAGGGCGCCGAGCGTAAAGAAAACGCTCATGAATTCATCTTCGGTAACCGAACGCGCATCTGCCGGCGGAATCAGATTTACTTCCTCGTCCCAGCCGATCACCTCGACCCGCAGATCCGGCGGGTCATCTTCCCCCGGATCGGGAGCGGCCACCTGCGGATCAACCGGAAGGCCCTCCTCCGGATCGGGCGCAATCAACTGCAGGTAACGCGGAATCCAGTGTTCGGAATGGACCGCCAGCTCAAGCCCCTCGCCTTCCAGGAAATAGCATTCCTCGGGTCCGCAGGCCCCGGTGCCAGTGTGCTCAAGTCCGCCGTATTCGGCAAACAGCTCCAATGCCGGCTGGATCTCGTCGATATCAATCAATTCATCGGTGAAGTCGGACCCGCCCTCGATGACTATCCAGTTGTCCAGGCGGGCGTTGGGAAGGGCGTAGAAAGCATCGTCAGTGATCATGAACTCGAGCTCCTGCTCAACCCGCCCGTCGCGCAGGATCAACAGGTTGGCGGCCACCGCATCATTCTCGCCGCGCGCCGCCACCATTTCGATCTGCAGACCCAGATCGCCGGGGAGAACCTGGTTGCCGGCGAGTTCAAAGCGCATCCGCACCGAGCGCGGCGGGTTTTCGGTCCAGTGCTCGGCTAGATTGGCGACGTTGAACGGCGTTGCCACGGTGGGTCCCGTTGGCAGACTGGTTTCCTCGGTTCCGCACCCGACAAGCAATGTCGCGACCGCCAGGGCGGCAACCGTCGCGATGGCCCTGGCGGTGCGAAAAAAGGTCACGTCTTAAACGAGCGCTGACGAGATGATCGTGATCACCAGCTGCCAGAAAGAGCTGGCTGGCACGTCGCGGGCATCGTCCGGCAGGTCTACCTCGTGCCCCTCGTCCCAGCCGGTGATATCGATCACCACCGGGGTGCCGTCCTCAAAGCTGGTCAGAAAGCGGATCGGAACCTCGTCCTCGATCCGGACCTGCAGGGTGACCTTCTCACCTTCGAGGATGTGACAGGGCACGCCGTCACAGTCGCTCTCGCCGGTATAGACCATAGTGTCGGGGTCGGGCAAAGCGCCGAAGAACCCGGTCGTCTGGTCGGCGATCGGCAGCACTTCCGCCACGGCGGAGTCATCTTCGCGCTTGGTGCGCAGCCAGCGGTTGGTGCCGGGTGGATTGATGTAGATGAACTCACCTTCAAGCAATAGGTCGATGCGCGCCTTCGGCTCGCCATCTAGGAGTACATCCAGACCCAGGGTCTGGCGTCCGGCATGGGCCGGGACCGAGACCGTCTCGACAGTAATTGAGACGCCCGCCGGGAGCCCTTCAATCTCTTCCACCACGGAGAACATTCGTACCGAGCTCGGAGGATCATCGGCCAATCGGGCCAGATAGCTGGCGGCGCCGAACGGTTCCGGGGTCGGTTCCGGAGTCGGGGTCGGCGAAGGCGTCGGGGATGGGGTCGGGGCCGCGGTGGCAACCGGGGCCGCGGTCGGCGCCGGCTGCGCCGGTTCGGGTTCGGGCTCTGGGTCCCCGCAGGCAGCCAGCGAGAACGTGGCCGCCAGCAGCAGCGGCAGCATCAGTCGCGCCAGTGTGATCTTCATGCCTTTAGTCCACTTCCCGTTGCCGGAATGACAACCGACTCGCCCGGCCCGATCAAGCCCGCCCGCACCATATGCGCCGCGGCGGCAAATCCGGCGGCCGCAGTGGGCTCCAAGTAGATCCCCTCTTCCGCGGCCAGATCGGCGCGCGCTTGCTTGATTTGATTATCAGAAACGGTCACCACGTGCCCGCCGCTGGAAGCTAGCGCAGATTTGATCTGTCGAAGCCGCTCCGGCGAAGCCACCGCAATCCCGCCGGCGATGGTTGGCCCGGCGACATTGCCGGCGAGCGGCGCGCAATTGACGGCCTGCGCGGCGTGCAGGCGGACCGCGGCGGCGCCCGGCAATCCTGCCATGTCGGCCAGCGCCAGAGAGGTCCCCAATAGCAGGCCGCCGTTTCCGGTTGGAAAAATCACATGGTCCGGGAACGCCCCGCCGCGCCGCCAGAGGAGGTCATAGGCAAAACTCTTCATTCCCAGCAGGAACCCCGGATCGCGGACATGCGAGGCATAGACCGACTCCGGTTCGGTGGCTGCTTCAAGGGCTGCGATGCGGGCGGCCTCGCGCGGACCGGGAACCACCGTGACCGCGGCCCCGTAGGACTTTATCTGGGCCAGTTTGGGTGGGTCGGCCGCACCCGGGGCGAATATGTGACAGTTGGTCCCGGCGGCGGCGCAGTACGCCGCCAACGCGGCCCCAGCGTTGCCGGAGGAATCCTCGACCAACCGCTCGTAGCCCGCATCGCGCAGCCGCCATGCGACCAGGGCGGCGCCGCGGTCCTTGAAGCTGCCGCTGGGGGAGCAGTATTCGAGCATCGCCTGGCAATCGCCGAGCCCGGATCGCGGTCCCCAGCGCCGCAGCGGCAACAGCGGCGCACCGGCCTCTCCGAGCGTCAGCGGTTCGTCACCGGGCTCCAATTCCAGCACGTGCCCCCAGGCCCAGATCCCGGAACCCTGCTGCGGGTTGATCTCGGTCGCCGACATCACCGGGCGCGCCGCGGGCTGCAACAGGCCCTGACAGGTAGGGCAGAGCGCCAGTCGGTCGGGGGCCGCGGGCCCGCAGCGCGGGCAGCGGAACTGCAGCGTCAGTCCCCGTCCAGCTCGCTGACCGGATCCCAGATCGCCTGATCAGGGCGGTGGCGCGCGCTCAGTTCGGCGTGCAGGCCGACAACCGCGTCGACCGCATCTTCGAGGGCGACCATCTGCGCGGTTTCTGAATCACGCGGCTTGAGCTCCAATTGGGCCGCCCGCAGATTGCGCGCTGAAACGGTCACCCGGATGGGGAGGCCCAGCAGGTCGGCGTCATTGAATTTGACGCCCGCGCTTACAGCACGTTCATCCCAGAGCACCTGCAGGCCGCCTGCGCTTAGACCATCGACCAGATCGGCAGCGGCCGCGCCGACCGCATCCTGGCCGCCCAGCTGCACGACGTGAACGTCCCAGGGGGCAATCCCTGGCGGCAGTATCATTCCGGCTGCATCGTGCCAGCGTTCGACCGCCGCGCCCAGAATGCGGCCTACCCCGATGCCGTAGGAGCACATGAAGAACGGCCGCGGGTTGCCCTCGGGATCAAGGTACAGCGCACCGCGCTTTTCCGAGTAACCGTAGCCGAGCTGGAAAGTGTTGCCCAGCTCGATGCCGCGGGCTTCCTGCAAGTAACCGTCGCAATGCGGGCATCCGTCGCCCGACTGCGCCAGCGCCACGTCGGCCTGCTGACCCTGGTAATCGCGCGAATAGTTCGTGTTCTTGAGGTGATATCCGACCCGGTTGGCGCCGCCGACCAGGTTCGGGCTGTCGGCGATCGAATGGTCCACGACCACCCGCACTCCGCTCAGGCCCACCGGCGAAGCGTAGCCGGCCACGATCCCGGCGCGCTCCAGCGATTCGGCGCCGGCCGGTTCAAGCGGGGATTGGAGCAGGGCCGCGAGCTTGGCCTCGTTGATCTCGCGGTCGCCGCGGATAACGGCGAACACCAGCTCGCCGGCAGCGGTATAGAAGACCGCTTTGGCGGTGGATTCGGCGCCCACTCCCAATAGATCGGCCACCTGCTCGATGGTGGTCGCCCCCGGCGTGGCCACTTCTTCGAGCGGCTGTGGCGCCGGGTCGGAAGTTTGCTGGCGACGGCCGACGGCCACCTCCTGATTGGCGGTGTAGCGACAGTTGCGACAGATGAGGATGGTGTCCTCGCCGCTGGGGTCGAGCAGCATGAATTCGTGCGCGGTCGAGCCACCCATCATCCCGGTGGAAGATTCGGTCACGACCGTTTCCATGCCGCACCGCCGGAAGATCCGCAGGTAGGCGTCCACCACCATCTGGTAGAGGCTGTGCATATCGCCTTCGTCGGCGTGCAGGCTGTAGGCGTCCTTCATTGCAAATTCGCGGACCCTGATCAGCCCCGCGCGCGAACGCGGTTCATCACGGAACTTGGTTTGGATCTGGTAGACCAGTTGCGGCAGGTCGCGATAGGAGGAGATTTGGGCGGCGGCCAGATCGGCCACGATCTCCTCGTGCGTCATCGCCAGGACCATGTCGTGGTCCATGCGATCGCGGAAGCGAACCATCTCGGGGCCGACATCGTACCAGCGCCGGCTCTGCTTCCACAGATCAGCGGGGTGCACCACCGGCATCTCGATCCGTTGCCCGCCGATCCGATCCATCTCCTCGGCGATGATCGCTTCGATCCGGGCCAGGGCGCGCCAGCCGACGGGCAGATAGGAATATATTCCCGTGCCCAACTGCTGGATCATTGCCGATCGCACCAGCAGGCGGTGCGAGGATGACGTGGCGCCGGCGGGGTCCTCGCGGAGGGTCCGGCCGAACATTTTCGACATCAGCATGGCAATTGCTGCCTGAAGCGGGGCGTCGGAACGGGGCCGGGTTGCTTCAGATCTGGTATTCGGGCGGCACGTCGGAGGAGCGCATCCGCAACCCGTAGGTACGCATGCCTTCCTTGACCAGGTAGGTGGCGGCCGGCGCCACCACCACCGAGCGCGGCGGCACGTCCTCGACCACCAGCGCCATGGCCCCGATCTTGGTGTTGTGGCCGATGGTCACCGGGCCCAGAACAGAAGCCCCCGAGCCGATCGTGACGCAGTTGCCGACCTTGGGGTGACGGCGCCCACGCGGGTCCCGGACATCCTTCCACCAGCCGGTGGCCCCGAGGGTGACTTGGTGGTAGAGCATCACGTCGTCGCCGATTTCGGCGGTTGCGCCGATTACCACTCCCGAACCGTGGTCGATGAAGAATCGGCGCCCGATCTTGGCCCCGGGGTGAATCTCAATTCCCCCCGTGATCACCCGCGCAATCTGCGAGATGAGCCGTGGAATGAGCGGAATCCGGTGTCGATAGAGGGCGTGCGCCAGCCGGTGCAGCAGCAGCGCGTGCAGGCCCTGGTAGAGCAGCACTTCCAGGATATTGCGGGCGGCCGGGTCCTTGTCGAAAACGACCTGGACGTCGGATGGCCAGCGCCAGCGCAGTCGTCGCCATCGCGCCGTAACCCGGCCGGCCGAATCGGCCCGCCGCGATTCGGCGAACGCGAGGTCGTCGCACTCTGAGGTTTCGTTAGTGGCGATGGCCAATTCTTGATTCCGGTTCACGTGCGATCGGAGTTCTCTCTTGCCGATTGTCCAGCAATGACGTTAATGGCGTTATTTTCCCAGCAGGAACCCGGAATCGAGGACGAGCGTTTGCCCGGTCATCGACGGGGCCTGGCACAGGAAAAGACAAGCGTGGCCGATGTCTTCGGCGGTACACGCCCGACCGAGCAGGGTCCGTTCAACGTAGTTGGCGACGAACTCGTCCTTGCCGTCGACCCAGCGGGTCAGGATCACACCCGGCGCAATGGCGTTGAATCTGACCGGCGCGAACGCCCGCGCCAGCGATTTGGTAACGGTGATCTGGCCGGCCTTGGACACCGCGTAGGCAATCGAACTCCCGCTGCCGGAGATGGCGGCGATCGAGGAGAGTGAGACCACGCTGCCGCAGGGCGAGGCGCGCAGGTGATCGATCGCGCAGCGGATCGTATAGAACGACCCCGAAAGGTTCACTTTCAGGATCTCGTCCCACTTCTCATCGGTCATCTCCGCCAACTGGTCGTGGGGCACAAAGTGGGTGATTCCGGCGCAGTTTACGACGATGTCGAGTCGAGAGAACTCGGCCACGGTGTGCGCCACCATCGCCTGAACATGGTCCTCATCGGCCACCGAGGCGCCGTAGGTGATCGCCAGTCCGCCGCGCTCGCGTATGCCGGCGGCGGTTGCCTCGGCGTCGTCAACTGAGCGCGAGTAGTTGATGCAGACCGACACCCCGGCCGCAGCCAGCGCCTCGGCACAGGCTTTGCCCGAGCCGGTTCCTCCTCCGGTGACCAGCGCTGCGGTGCCCCGCAGATCAATCATTACCGTCTAGACCGCCCCGACCGTCGCGGCTTCCCGCTCCTGGCGCGGCGCCGGCAGGCCGCAGAACTCTTCGTAGTCGATCAGCTCGTGGATATGAGGATCATCGCCACACACCGGGCAGTCGGACCGCCGCTTGGTCTTGAACGCGATGAACTCCATCTCCAGCGCATCCCAGGTCAGCAGCCGCCCCTCGAGCGATTCGCCCAGGCCCAGGATCAGCTTGATGGTCTCGGCCGCCTGCAGACAGCCGATCACGCCGGGAACCACGCCCAGCACCCCGGCTTCGGCACAGGAGGGCGCCAATTCCGGTGGCGGCGGGGTCGGGTACATGCAGCGGTAACAGCCCCGTCCGGGGGTGAACACCGAGACCATGCCCTCGAATTTGAGCACCGATCCGTCGATCATGGTCTTGCCCAGCAGCACGCAGGCGTCGTTGACCAGGTAGCGGGTGGGGAAGTTGTCGCAGCCGTTGACCACGTAGTCGTAGTCGGCGATGATGCGCAGCGCGTTCTCGGAATTGATGACCTCGTCGTGGACTATCACCTCGACATCGGGGTTGAGCCCGGTCAGAGTCTGGCGGGCCGACTCCACCTTGGCCACTCCGATGCGAGCGGTGTCGTGCAGGATCTGGCGCTGCAGGTTGGAGTCCTCGACCACGTCATGGTCGACCAGCCCCAATTTGCCGACCCCGGCCGCGGCTAGGTAGTAGGCGGACGGCGATCCCAGGCCGCCGGCGCCGATGAGGACGACCGAGGCGTCCAGCAGCTTCTTCTGGCCCATCGGTCCGACTTCGGGCAGGAGCATGTGGCGGCTGTAGCGGCGTACCTGTTCGGGAGAGAACACTTTCGGGCCTTCTTTCTCGGCGATTTAATTAGTGTTTGGGCAATTTGCGGCAGGATCCCCAGCCGGGGATCGGATTCTCAAGCGCCGTCAACGGGATTGCCGGCGGCCATCCAACCTTTGGTTCCGTCGGAGAGGTTGTATACGTTCTCGCGCCCGGAGGCCAGTGCCATTTCGGAGGCCACCCGGCTGGTGACCCCGACGTTGCAGACGAAGAGGATGTCACCATCCGGCAGGGTCGAGGTATCCATAAGAATGTCGTTTAATGGGATGTGGACGGCGCCCGGGACATGCGCGGCATCAAAATCGCGCTGCTCGCGCACATCGACGATCGGTATCCCGTCGGAGATGAGATCTTTGGCGCGCTGTAGGTCTACTTCCTGGATCATGGCCATCTTCTAATCGAGTAATTCCCCCATGAGTTCAGATTCTAGGCGTCCGGAATCACCGGCCGGCCCCGATTCGGCGGCGGTGCGCCCGTTCTCCGGGATTATTTCGCCATTTGACCGCGAGCTGCTGGGCCATGCCTGGATCCAGCCGCGCGGAAGGGTCGCCGCCGGCACCTTCGGCACCTGGCAGGTCAGCTTCGTCTGCGGGCGCGTGGGCATGGACGATGGGGCCCACATCCGGATCTGCGAGCGCCAGGTGTGCGACTGGGAGCGCCCGCAGTTCGATCGACCCGGCGAATCCGGCTACACCACCGCTTGGACCGACGGGCAGGCGCAGGTGGAGCTGGCCTGGTTCGAGACCCTTAACGAACGACCGTTCCGCAGGACGCTGCAGGTCACCATCGCCGACGGTTCGCTCAAATCCGGCGATCGGGTCGTTATCACCTACGGCGACCGCTCGGTCGGCGGGCCCGGCCGCCGCGCGCAGACGTTCCGGGAGCCCGAGTCCGAGTTTCAGGTTCTGGTCGACCCCTTCGGCGCGCAGCGTTATTTCCCGGTCGACGACCACCCCTACCTGGGTGTTTTTGGCGACCGCGCCTGCGCGATCGAATTGCGCTGCGGCTCGCAATTCCTGGTCGGCGAGGAACTTAGCCTGCACGTGCGCCTGGTGGACAAGTGGGGCAACAGCGACGAGCAGTCCTCGGCGCGGGTCAGTCTGGAGGCCGACCTGCCGGTTGACGGTCTGCCTGGGGAAATAGATATTGCACCCGCCGACGGCGGTGTCAAGGTGGTGCGCGGAATCAGCGCCGGGGCAACCGGGCAGCTGCGGTTCCGGGCCCGGGCCGCTGGCCTGTCCGGGGCCCGCTCGAACCCGGTCCACATCCTAAACCGAATGCCGGATGGCCGGCGCGTCCGCTGGGGCGATATGCACGGGCAGAGCCGCGAGTCGGTCGGCACCCTCGATGCGGCCGACTACTTCCGCTTCGCGCGCGATGACGCCTTCGTCGAGTTCGTTGGGCACCAGGCCAACGACTTCCAGATAACCAACCAGTTTCTTAAGCGCCTGGGTGAATTGACTGCGGCGTTGCACCAACCGGGCCGCTTCGTGCCCTTCTTCGGTTGGGAATGGTCTGGCAACACGACCGCCGGCGGTGACCGCAACGTCCACTTTCTGGATGACTACGGTCCCTTGCACCGCTCCTCGCACGCGCTGTTGCGCGCGGTCGAGGACTCCGCCAGCGATGCCTGTCCGGTCAGTGATCTCCATGAGCGGCTGGCGGGACGCAGCGACGTTCTACTGGTGCCGCATGTGGGCGGGCGCTATGCCGACCTGGACTTCCACGATCCGTCGCTGGAGCCGGTGATCGAACTGCACTCGGCGCACGGCACCTTCGAATGGCTGGGCCGCGACGCGCGCGAACGCGGCCTCAAGGTGGGCTACCTGTGTGGCAGCGACGTCCATGTCGGCCGTCCCGGAGCGGCGCGGCCGGCGGTCAAAGCCGGCGAGGACGGTCTCGGGGTCACCGGCGGCCTGGCCGCGGTGATGGTGGACGAGCTCTCGCGCGGGGCAATATTTGAAGCTCTGCGCCAGCGCCGCTGCTACGGGACTACCGGCGTCCGCATGCTGATATCGGCCCGCGCCAACGGCCATGACATTGGTGCCGACGTGCCCCTTGAGCCGGGGCACGCGCTGTCAGTTTCCGGGTTCGTGGACGGTACCGCCCCGATTCAGCGCATTGATCTGCTCTGGGACTGGAAACCGATTGATTCGCTCCGTCCGCGGCGCAGCGCCGATTCGGCGTGGTTGCGCATCATATGGAGCGGAGCCGCCAGCCGCGGGCGCCGCCGATCGGTGGTCTGGACCGGCGGCGCCCGCGTTAGTGGCAATCAGATCCTGGGCGCCCAAGGTGTGGGATTCGACCACCCGGCCGAGGGCATAGATGTCGTTGAAGCGGCCGTGGTCTCCTGGACGTCGGTCACCGAGGGCGACATGGACGGGATCGAACTCGAACTGGCTGCCACCGGCGGCCTACTTCAATTTGACGCCGGCGGCGTTAGCTTCGATCTGGACCTGGACCGATTGGGCGATGGGATCCACACGCATCAGGTCGGAGAGATCGGCAAGCGCGTGCAGATCGAGCGGGTTCGAACCGGCGGGTCCGAGTACGTGGAGTTTGGTTGGGAGATCGACCCGAACCGGCTTCGCGACGGGGGTTACCACCTGCGGGTGGTCCAATCCGACTGCAACTGTGCCTGGACGAGCCCCTTCTACGTATCCGGGACCGGCGGTTGAGCGCGGAACCCCATCATCGAGGGTCGGCGTGTCACCAAATCTCTGGGAAGTAAGTCTTGTAGAACCCGCGCTCTCGGGTCAGAAATGCATCCGCGACTACCAGCGCGTGGGCCCCTATCAAAAAGTCGGCCAGGATGCGTTCTCGCGAACCACCCGCCTGGCGGTACCGCATCCAACGCGATCCGGCTTCCCAAGCGATGTCGTCGGTAATCGGTGAAAGTCGCACGTTGATCTCGCGCAGGGCTCGGTCGAGAAGCGTCCGTTCCCCGAATGCCGGAACCAATTCCGCATACACGATTTCACACGCAATCAGCGCGCCGGCCCCGTACGCGGATTTCAATTGCGCCATCGAGGTGGTTCCGTAGCGGTCGTCGGCCAGGAAAACGTCTAGCAAGACGCTGGTGTCGACGGCCGAGATCATCGGCCCCTGATTTCCTCGAGGTAATCGTCGATGTCCCTGATCGGCATGCCGTGTCCTGAATCACGATCAAGGATTCCAAAAACACGCTCGACCGGATGCTCCGATTCGGTCCGCTTGCGGATGAGAAGGCCCCCTTCGGCAGGCGTAACCTCCACCTCGACATCACGGTGCATGCCGAAGCGGTCGCGCAGCTTTTTGGGAATGGTGATTTGCCCTCGTTCCGATATTCGCATCGATCAGTCCAATATGAAATTCTGAGTTTGATAATCGTATTGTAGATTGCATCACCTAAAGTTCTCTATCCGCAAACTCTGTAGCGTCGGCTAATACACTGGCCGGATTCAAACGTTGAAATACCCTTAGATAGATTTGGTCGAATCAAGTAAGGGCAACTGATTTCGGGGGCACTTCCCGAAGCAATGCGGCCCCAACCGGCGACGGCAACTGATTATTCGAATCCTTGGAGGAGCAGCAGCGGTGGCAGTGGTTACGGGACGCCCGGCCGAGGCGGCCGCGACGGAATTTCGGTCGATCGGCACTCGGCCGGTCCGCCACGACGGCGTCGACAAGGTGACCGGGCGCGCCTGCTATGGCGCCGACGTATTCCCCGGCAACCTCGCCTACGGGGCGATGCTGCGCTCGCCGCACGCTCACGCCCAGATCCTTTCGATCGACTTCTCAGCGGCGCTTTCGCTGCCGGGGGTCCTGGCGGTCGCCTCGGCCGCCGACCTGCCGCAGATCGAAGACCACCTGGCCGAGCTGGGCGAGGGCATTGACGCCCGCATCTCCTATAAGTCGCAGAACATGCTGGCGCGTGACAAGGTGCTCTATGACGGGCATGCGATCGCCGCGGTGGCCGCCACCGATCCGCACACCGCCGAGATCGCAACCCGCCTGATCCGGGTCGAATACGAATCGCTTGAGCCGCTGATGTCGGCGGCTGCGGCAACGGCCCCCGGGGCGCCACTGATCCAGCCGGGCGTCTACACCGATCACGATGGGCGCATCGATCCGGAACCCTCCAACGTCGCCGTCCACACCATCGTCGGCCAGGGCGACTTGGCGGCTGGTTTTGCCGCCGCCAACCTGGTGATCGAGCGCGAGTACTCGACCGGCACGGTACATCAGGGATACATCGAGCCGCACAATGCCACCGCGCGCTGGCTGGAGGACGGGCAGCTTGAGGTCTGGTGCTCCTCGCAGGGCGCGTTTGCGATCCGCGCCGAACTTGCCGAACTGCTGGCGCTTTCGCCGGCCCACATCCGCGTCCATCCGATGGAGATTGGCGGCGGCTTCGGCGGCAAACTCACGTCCTACCTGGAATTGCCGGCGGCGCTGTTGGCGCGCAAGTGCGCACGTCCGGTCAAGATGACGATGAGCCGCGCCGAGGTCCTGCGGGCCTCCGGTCCGACCTCGGCCAGCCGCACCAAAGTCAAGATCGGCGTCAACGAGCGCGGCGTTATCACCGCCGGCAAGGCGGAGGTCGTGCTCGAATCGGGCATGCATCCGGGTTCGCCGCTGGCCCAAGCCTTACTGATGGCGTTCGGGCCCTACTGGATGGAAAACGTTGAAATCGAGGGCTGGGAAGTGCTGGTCAACAAGCCACACGTGCACGCCTATCGCGCCCCCGGGGCGCCGCTGTCGAGCTTCGCAGTCGAGTCACTGATGAACGAAATCGGTGACCGTTTGGGTATCGCACCGATCGAATTGCGGCGTCGCAACGCCGCCGTGGCCGGGGCTTGGCGCGCCGACGGGACGACCCTGCCGGTGGTGGGCAATCTCGAATGCCTGGAGGCGATCGAAAAGAGCGAGCACTGGCAGAGCCCGCTGGGCGAACCCAGCGGACCGGGCAAGGCCCGCGGACGGGGATTTGCCAGTGGCATGTGGCGCAACAACACCTTCGAGTCCTCGCTCGATCTGCGCCTGCACGCCGACGGCTGCGTCACCCTGACCGAAGGATCGGTGGACATTGGCGGCTCGCGGACTTCTATCGCGCTGCAACTGGCCGAGGTCCTGGGGGTGGACGTTGCAACCATCCAACCGGTGGTCGTTGACACTGACTCAGTCGGATTCAATCATTCGACCGGCGGCTCGCGGACGACCAACGTGACCGGGCAGGCGGCCATCCTGGCCGGACGCCGCCTTGTTGCCGCCATGACCGCTGGACTGGCCGCGCTCTGGGAGACCGATGCCGTGCAGATCGAGTTCTGTGAGGGTGTTTTCCAGGGCCTCCGGGACCGGGCCGATTTTGCTTCCGCCGCCGGGCTCTTGGCTGCGGCTGCCCAGCTGCCCACCGCAACCGCCACCGTGGCCCCCACGGTAAAGGCACCCTCGTTTGCCATTCATGCCTGCGACGTGGAAATCGATCTGGAAACCGGCAAGTGCGACATCCTGCGCTGGACTGTCGCCCAGGACGCCGGTCGCGCCATCTACCCGCCGTACGTGGAGGGTCAGATGCAGGGCGGGGTCGCCCAGGGCGCGGGCTGGGCCCTGTTGGAGGAATACTGGTACGACGCCGACGGAATCCTTGCCAACTCCTCCCTTCTCGACTACCGCACTCCGACCGCCCTGGACTTGCCGCTGATCGACGCGATCATCGTCGAGGTTCCCAATCCGGCGCACCCGTTCGGGGTGCGTGGGGTCGGCGAGGCCTCGATCGTGGCGGCGCCGGCGGCGGCAGCCGATGCCGTCGCCCACGCTACCGGCAAGCGCCTGCGCGACCTGCCGCTCTCACCGCCGCGGGTGCTGGAGGCTCTGCTCAACCAGGGTTAGCACCGCCCGGGCCGTTCAGCCGGCTTAATTCAGGCCCGGTCGCCGCGACGCGCCAGCCAGTCGAACCAGGTGCCCAGCACCAGGGCAATCAGGTAGTAAATGGCCATCCCGGGAGCCGCATAGAGCGATAGCAGGATCATGGCCAGGCAGGCCCCCTGCCCGAGCCGCACGGTGGCCTCCGAATCAAGGATTTCGGCCACCAGGGTCTGCGGGCCGGCCTTCAACTGTGTTCCGGCCTCGTAGGAATCCTGGGCCAGTGGTTGGCCGAGAAATCCGCCGATTTTGGCCAGTACATCCTCAATCCGCTGCGCTTCGTCGTGCACGACTCCGACGGCAATGAAATCCTGGGCCACGAATTTGACCCCCAGCAGCCAGAGCGTTTCGGGGCCGAAGGCCACGTAGCGGCGGCGCGAGACCACCGGGATTGATTCCAGCTGTGAGAATTCGAAGACGTCGTCGCGAAAAGAGAACCATCCGAACAAATCGTGATGGCGGATGACCACGATCC
Source organism: Chloroflexota bacterium (assembly GCA_965217845.1). GTDB lineage: Bacteria > Chloroflexota > UBA11872 > UBA11872 > VXNJ01 > VXNJ01. The sequence goes on along the minus strand of OZ244573.1, from coordinate 24,259 downwards.
GGTATTGGCGGTCGAAGACGACCTCGACACTTCGCCGCAACAACAGCGTAAGACACCAGGCCACGAATCCGCCGACCAGGGTGACGGTGAAGATGTTGAACTCTTCGGCCTGCATCGCCACCAGCAATGCCATTGCCAGCGCCACCAGCAGCTGCACCCGTCGTTTGGCGTCGCCGCCGGTCAGGTGCAGGCGGTGTTCGGATTCGAGCCAGGTGTGCATGGCGGGCCCCAGCGGTCGGATCGTCCCGACCATTGCACTGCCCCTCGCAGTGTCTTTTAATGGTATTGGGACGCGTTCCCGGATTCGCAACGGACGACGACCATGGACACTGCGCGCTTAAAGTGGCTCGGCCACGGCACTTTCCGGCTCACTTCCTCCGAAGGGCTGTCGATCCTGATTGACCCCTGGCTGGCCGGAAATCCCACCTGCCCTCAGGACGAGCACGTCCAGGAAGGGCTCAATGCGATTCTGCTGACCCACGGTCATGACGATCACGTCGCCGACCTGCTCGCAACCGCCGCCGCCAACCCCGAGGCCCCGGTCGTCGCGGTGCTGGAGGCGGTCTGGGCCCTGGGCGAACTGGGATTGCCGGATTCGGCCGCAGTGGGCATGAACCTGGGTGGAACGATCAAGGTCGGCGGTGTATCGGTGAGCATGGTGGAGGCCAAGCACACCACCTCGCTGCGCGTCGGCGATCGAATCGTCAATGCCGGGATCCCGGTGGGTTATGTCGTGGGCCTGGAGGATGGTCGCGCGCTCTATTTCGCTGGCGATACGGCCCTATTCGGCGACATGACCCTGATCGGTGAGCTGTACCATCCCCATCTGGCGGTACTGCCGATCGGCGGGCACTTCACCATGGACGGGCGCCATGCCGCGCGCGCCGCGCGGATGCTCGGCTGCGGCTACGTCGTTCCCTGCCACTACCGCACCTTCCCGCTGCTGGCCCAGGACGCGTCGGCCCTGCGCGACGGCCTGGGCGGGGCGTCCAAGCCAAAGGTCCTGGAGCTCAAGGCTGGCCGGGAAATCGAAATACCCTCTTAAGCACCGCCCGCACGTAGGCGGACTTGGCGCTAGACCTATAAAATCTGGGCGCCGTAACTTTTGTACGGATTACTTCCTTATCGGGATTGAATTGACCGGAAGCAGCACCGTGTGTGCAACCCCACGACCGCGGATCGCCGCAGACGAACGCGCTCCCTTTGATGGCCGGCCGCCTCGCGCGGGATGGTCGGTAGCGGTCGCGGTACGGGCCGAGAGCGCCTAGGTTTCAAGCGGGCAGCTCTCGAAAACCAAAAGACCCCGCGCTTCCGCGCCACCCATTCACCCTCTTTAAGACCCCGATAAGGACCATTCCCCGATGAAACCGCCCCAAACGCGCACCGGCGGCCAGATCGTGTGCGAGGTCATGCTCCAGGAGGGCGTTGACGCCATCTTCGGAATGCCCGGCGGCGCCAGCCTGCCGTTTTACGATGCGCTCTACCACTACCCGCAGATCCGGCACTACCTCATGCGCCATGAGCAGGGCGCGGGATTTGCCGCCGATGGCTACGCCCGCGCCCGCAACCAGGTCGGCGTCGCCACCTCGACGTCGGGACCCGGAGCGACCAACTTCGTGACCTCGATGGCCTCGGCGCAGATGGATTCGGTGCCGGTCGTCTTCATCACCGGCCAGGTGGCGCGTGAGTTCATCGGCACCGACGCTTTCCAGGAAACCGACGCCACCGGCTGTTCGATCCCGGTGACCAAACAGAACTATCTGGTCACCGATCCGGACGAGCTGCCCTACATCATGAAGGAGGCGTTCTACCTGGCGCGCTCGGGGCGACCCGGTCCGGTCCACGTCGACATCCCCAAGGACGTTTTCCTGGCCGAGACCAAGGCCCCGATTCCGGAATCGGTGCAAGTGCCCGGTTACCGACCCGCCGGGACCGGCCACAAGCTCATGGTCCGCCGCGCCGCCGACCTGATAGCGGCCGCCGAGCGTCCCGTGATCATGGCCGGGCATGGCGTGGCCATCTCCGGCGCCTGGGACGAACTCTACGAGCTAGCGACCAAGAACAAGCTGCCGGTCATCACCACCCTCCACGGGGTCGGCTGCTTCCCCGAGCGGCACGAGCTCTCCATGGGCATGATGGGCATGCACGGGATGTACTACGCCAACATGGCCGTCCACAACTGTGACCTGATCATTGGCGTGGGCTGTCGGTTCGACGATCGCGTCACCGGCCGGGTGGCCGATTTCGCGCCGCGGGCCAAGATCATCCACATCGACGTCGACCCGGCCGAGATCGGCAAGATCGTCACGGCCGCGGTTCCGATCGTGGGCGACGCCAAGCCCACCCTGGCGTTGCTGAATCGCCACACCCGGCCGCCCCAGAACGGTCCCTGGCTCAAATACCTGGCTGATCTGAAGGCCAAGCACCCCTCGCACGAACCTCCCCAGACCGAGAACTTTCTGCCCCAGCACATGGTCCGCAAGATCTACGAGCATTCCGACGGGCTGGCGAAGGTGATCGCCGATGTCGGTCAGAACCAGATGTGGGCTTCGCAGAATTTCTTCTACGATCGCCCGCTGCACTTCTTCTCGGCCGGCGGTACCGGTCCGATGGGGTATGCGCTGCCGGCCGCCTTGGGAGTGTCGGTGGCATGCCCCGAAGACGAGGTCTGGTGCGTTACCGGCGATGGCGGGCTGCAGATAAACATCCAGGAATTTGCGGCCCTGGCCGAATATCAGATTCCGGTCAAGGTGGGCGTGATGAACAACGGCCACCTGGGCATGATCCGGCAGTGGCAGAACCGCTTCTACGATGGCCGCCTGCTGGGCGCGCGCCTGGCCAATCCGCCGTTTGACAAGGTCGCCGAGGCCTACGGCATTACCGGGCTGCGGGCCACCACCCAGGAAGAGGCCGATGAGGCCATCGCCGAGGCGCGATCAATCGACGGGCCGGTGGTGATCGATTTCCTGGTCGAGGAGTTCGAAGACTGCATGCCGATGGTCGTTCCCGGCGCCTCGCTGGGCGAGACGGTGGAGGCCTGATCGCATGAAAACCGAGGAAACTCCGCGCCTGACCACGGTCGTGGCCTATGTCCAGGACCGCCCCGGCGTGCTGGCCAAAGTCTCGATGGTGCTGCGGCGCCGCAACTTCAACATCGCCTCGCTGGTGGTCGGCCATTCCGAGCGCCCCGGCGTTTCGCGGATGACGATCGTGGTCGAGGGCGATGCGGCCGAAGTCAAGCAGGTCGAAAAACAGCTCTACAAGGTGATCGAGGTGTTGAAAGTCTTCGATCTGGCCGCCGGCAGCGCGGTCCTGAAGGAGGTGGCGCTCATCCGAATCGCCGCCAACGGGTCCAATCGGGCTGAAATAATCGGCCTCGCCCAGGTGTTCGGCGGAAGGGTCGACGACATCGGGCGCGACTACGTGATGATCGAGTTGACTGCGTCCCCCTACTCAATCGATCGCTTCCTGCGGGTCGCCAACGATTTTGGAGTCATGGAGCTGGCCCGGACCGGCGCGGTGGCAATGTCGCGCGGCGACAAGATCATCTCGGCACCGGCTGAAGCAACGCACAAACCCCACAACGGACAAGGGACTAGTTACTGACCATGGTTGACGTTTATTACGATGGCGATGCCGATCTGGGCGAGCTGTCCGGCAAGAAGATTGCCGTAATTGGCTACGGCAGTCAGGGTCACGCCCACTCCCTGAACCTGAAGGATTCGGGTCTCGACGTGGTGATCGGGCTGCGCGAGGGGTCTTCTTCGTGGGGTCGGGCCGAGAGCGCCGACCTGCTGGTGCTGCCGACCGCCGAGGCGGTGGCGGCTTCCGATATATCCATGCTCCTGGTACCGGATCAGAATGCGCCCGAAGCCTACGCCAACGAGATCGAACCGAACCTCGCGGACGGCGATATGCTCATGTTCGCGCACGGATTCAACATCCATTACGGCCAAGTCCGTCCACCCGCCAACGTGGATGTGGCGATGGTCGCCCCCAAGGGCCCCGGCCACATCGTCCGCGACATGTTCGAGGACGGGGTCGGTGTTCCGGCGTTATTTGCGATCCACCAAGACGCCACCGGGCGCGCCCGGGAGCTGGCGATGGCCTACGCCAAGGCGATCGGCGCCACCAAGGCGGGCCTTATTGAGACGACCTTCCGTGACGAGACCGAGACCGATCTGTTCGGCGAACAGGCGGTCCTCTGCGGCGGCACAACCGCGCTGGTCAAGGCCGGATTCGAAACCCTGGTCGAAGCCGGCTATGCACCGGAGTTGGCCTATTTCGAATGCCTGCACGAGCTGAAGTTGATCGTCGACCTGATGTACCAGGGCGGCATCGACTACATGCGCTACTCGGTTTCGGATACGGCCGAATACGGCGACCTGGTCTCCGGCCCGCGCGTGATTTCCGATTCCTCGCGCCAGGCGATGCGCGAGATCCTATCCGATATTCAGGACGGGACGTTTGCCAACCGCTGGATCCTGGAGAACGTGGCCGGACGTCCGGCCTACTCGGCCCTGCGGCAGAGGGACAAGGAAAGTCAGCTGGAAGAAGTTGGAGGTCGCCTGCGCGGCATGATGCCGCACCTGCAAGGCCGGCGCGACTAGGACAAACCGCCTTATCCGGCGCGTCGGTCGAACGGCGCTGCGCTCGACTTCATCGGCGACCTCATCAGTCTTGACACCGGTGCCACGTTGTCGAGTTTTAGGGGCGGAGCTTAGGTTGCCCTGGCCCTGTTTTCGGGCTCAACTAACAGGTGTAAGGGGCCGGTCGATAGGGGCGACAACGGGATGCTGCCGGCGTTCGAAGCCACAAATGCGGCCAGCGTGACGGTCCGGGTGGCGACCGCAACCGAAACCGGGCAAAACCGAAAAGGCGGGCTGTCCGAACGGCCCCTTCGCTATCGCCGGAATCACAATCGGATCATGGATGTTGGGGAGATGCTTGATGATGAAGCAATTCTCGCGGGTCCATTTGGTGGCCACCCTAGCATCGTTGCTGGCCTGGGGAGTGGGCTGGGCATTGCCGCCGCCGTTGCTGGTCAAGGGCTCGATGCCGGCGAACACGCTTACCATCATCATTGGCATCGGGCCGGTTATCTGGTTCCTCGAACACCGCACCCACGCTCTCGATCGCCCCGGGGCAATGGAGAACGTGGCGCGACGCTTCGGCCAACACCAGTGAATTGGCCGAACCAGCCGCATCGTGCACCGCCGCGCGCGGCGCGCTGTCGTCGCCGTTATGACCGACGACGCGGCACGATCCCTACCCGACCGTGACTCTTGTATGTTCAGCAAGAGTAGTTAGGGTGCGGCGGACCGACGGACTCTTGGACCGCCCTGGGCGGGTCCGTTGTAGAGCACGGGTCGCCGCATCCGATACTCCGCGGCCCAGTGACCCGTATGGTTGCCGGGGACCGAGGTTGCGCTTCGGGTCCGTATCCGCAAGAAAGGGTTTGCGCCGCGGGTAGCTAAGGGACTTTTAGCAGATGAACCCCGTCTACGTCGGCGTCGACATTAGCAAGGATCAGGTTGCATACTGCACCTCGTTCGACTCGCAATTGCCGGTTGGCGATTTGACCGGTCGGCGGATGTTTGATCGTAGTTCGTCCAGGTTGGCGGGTCGCTCATAAAGCCGGTGGTTGCCGCCGGCGTTTACGCCCCGCAGTCGCCCGCTTCGCCGCAGACTGTTGACGGTTGCCGGAGCTATGTCCAGCATCGTCGCCACCTCGCGATGGGTCAGCAGACCCCGATCGCGCAATCGCTCGTACCTGGTCATGAGGCCGTGATCGCGTCGCAGCACGCAGACTTTCTTGACGTTGAAGGAGTTGCCGCGCGCAGTGCGGAGGCCGCGCTGGTTGAGGATGGCGGCGATCTCGGCGTAGGAGTGATCGGCCAGCAATTCATCGAGCAGGGCGATCACGTCCGAGTCGGTGCGGAACCGATCGGCTGCAGAACGCGGCAAGGGGAGCGCAAACCGGCGGGTGGCGCCGCCGCGCAGGCGCACCCCCCCGCTGATCTCCTCGGCCTTGACCATGGTCACGTCGGCGATCAGGTGGCCAAGCATGCGCTTGCGCTGCTTGGCCGGGGTTGCGGGGTCGTTCCAGAGCGCCGGGAAGTCGGTCGCCAGGGCGCGCACCCGCTAGCGCTGGCGCTCGCTCAGTTCGGCCCGGTCCCGCTCGCGCTGCCTCTCCTGCCCGTCCAATGCGTCCTGCAGACGCAGCAGGCAGGAGTTCCACTCGGCCTCGAGCACGTCGACCACCAGGCGGTTGGACGGATCGGCCATCCGATGGCGTCGCCCCGCCAGGTCGACCGCCTCGCGCAACCGCTGCACCGCCTTCGTGCGTAAGGCGTCGGCCTCGTCGATGCGCCGCCGCAGCTCGTCCTGGACCGAGAGCGCCAGTTCGAGCATCTGCGGGTTCATCAGCGCCAGCGCCATCTCCGAGATCGCCGCATCGACCCCCGTCCCGGGAACCGATTGGCAGACCGGCAGCCCCTTGTCGATGCCCTCTCGGCGGCATACGTAGCGGGGCTTGGTTCCCCGGCCGCGATCGTCGTAGTGGGTCGTCATGCGTTTGCCGCATTTCCCGCAGACGGCAAGACCCTGCAGGAGCGCCGATCCCTCGCGCGGCGCACCGCCCCGGCGGTCGAGCTTCCTATACCTTTTTCTTAGAGCTTTATCCGCCCGGGGGACATGGGCATGCGCGATGCCTATTCCGGCGCGGACAAAGTCAGCAATTGTCTTGACTGTCAAATCCGCAGAGGTGGGGTCAGAGGGGGTTCGGGGGAGATAGGGGAGGAGCGGTCCAGTGCCCCAACCGCGGTTCGCATCGACCGCAATCCGACCAAGCCCGATTCCGGACAAGGCTCCGCCAGAGACCTTGCTCGCAGAGCAATCGGGGCCTTGTAGGCGTTTAGCCCGAGACGGGCTCCTCGCGCCAATACTCGCCGTGCTTACAGATCGCGTTCAGGATCACCAGCAGTTTGCGCATTCAAGCCACCAGGGCCACCTTCTTCGGCTTCCCCAAAGCAACCAGGCGCCCGTAGAACTCCCGTATCACCGGGTTGTGGCGCGAGGCTGACAGGGCCGACATGTAGAGCACCGATCTGACCCTGGCGCGTCCGCCCCAGACGGAGCGCTTGCCGCGGTAGTGACCGCTGTCGCGGCTCAGCGGCGCAACCCCGGCCAGGGCGGCGATCTGCTTCTCGCCAACCTGCCCCAGCTCCGGCAGGTAGGCGAGCATGATTGCGGCCAGCTGATCGCCGGCGCCGGGCACCGAGGTTATCAGCGCGCTGCGGCCTGCAAGATCGGGATCCGCCTTTATCAGCGCGGAGATGTCGCGGTCAAGGGTCCCGATGCGGCGCCCCAGGCCGGCGATGGCGCGCCTGAGGTCGGCGCGCACGCGCGGGATCGCCGCCTTGTAAAGGCGGTTGTTCTCGGCGGTGCGCTGGCCCAGCAGCTGCGAGCGGCGCGCCACCAGTCCCGCCAGCTCGCGCTCCCGGGGCGACTTGCGCTTCCTTACCGGGGGTCGAACCATCTCGGCGTAGCGGGCGATCACCTGCGCATCGATCCGGTCCGTCTTGGCCAGGATCCCCAGCGCGCGGGCAAAGTCGCGCACCTGCCGGGGATTGACCACCGCCACCGGCAGCGCGGCGTCCCGGAGCGTATCGGCCAGCTTCTCCTCGTAGCCGCCGGTGGCTTCCAGAACGATCAGCGCCACCAGGAATTCCTTGAGGCGCTCGACCAGCGCCTCGAATCCGGCCGCCGAGTTGGGCAGGGTAAAGACCTCGTCCCGGGACCCGATCGCAACGTCGAGGCCGTCCTTGGACACGTCGACACCCACATACACGCGTTCGCGCATGCAAAACTCCTTGTAGCTACTCCCGGCGCGACATCCGACCTTGCAAATGCGGGGTCAGGCCCTCCAAGGCAATTGTTCGGGGTTTATGCGCCGGGAGATCCGGGTGCGGCGATCAAGCTGACTTACGGTGTTCCAGCACCCAGGTCAAAACGACCTACCGCACCCGGGATTTCCCACTTGGAACATACAAGGTCAACCGGTCGGGAGCGGCCATTTCGCTCCAGCGCTTCAGAGTGCCTTTGTCGGACCTGCGCCCCGACCGGTCCGGCCGCGATTGCAAAGCCCTGTGGAGAGTTCGCGCTTTTGAGCAGCCTGTATAGGAACCGGCCGGCATCGCCCCAGACCTGTACCCGAACAACCCCGATCGCGCACCAGGCCATGAGGAGGTCATCTCAATGAACGATGCGCCCCGCGCCGTCGCCGGCGTGGACTGGGCTACCGGCGGCCACCAGGTCTGCGTCGTAGACGCTGGCGGCAAGGAACTGGGTAACCGCAGCTTCCCGCACTCGGGTCAGGGCCTGACGGCGATGGCCGACTGGATCCTGGAGCTGGCGGCGACAGATCCGCAATATGTGGCAGTCGTGATCAACGACTTGTAGATTTGCCGGCGCGTTGCCTCACTGTTTTTGTAACCCTAAGAGGGCCGTTGCCTCACTAGATTTGTAACCCAAATCCGTAGGGAGGCAACCGATGGCAGGCAAGAAGTTGAGCCGCTCGGCGCGGAAGGAGCTGCTGACCGCTTTGCGGGACCGCTATGGGCGGGCGAGCAAGATTGAGAAGGGCGCGATCCTGGACGAATTCGTGGCTCTGTCGGGCTACAACCGCAAATACGCAACCCGAATGCTGGGGGCAGCTTCCGGCACCGAACCGGGTCCGCGTGCCCGATCCTCAAACCGCATCTACGATGAGGCCGTCAAGGAATCACTGATCGTCCTCTGGGAGGCATCCGACCGCATCTGCTCAAAGCGTCTCCAAGCGATATTGCCCAGCCTGATCGAATCGCTTGAAGGGCACGGCCACATACAGCTTGATCTGGAGCTTAGAAGTAAGCTGCTGGCAATCAGCCCGGCATCGATCGATCGGATGCTCAAACTGGCCTGTTCCCCTTCATTGATACCGGCTGGTATGTGAATAAGCTGGTTCCATGGAAAGGGGACTGCGATGGCGAAACGGAAGTACTCGCCCGAATAGATCATCAACAAGCTCCGCGCGATCGAGCTGACCATCGCCCAGGGCGACACCGTCGCCGAGAGCTGCCGCAAAGCGGCGATCAACGTCCAGACCTACTACCGCTGGCGCTCCCGCTACGGCGGAATGACGATCGCCGAGGCCAAGGAGAACAAGCGCCTGCGCGAGGAGAACACCCGCCTAAAGCGCGCGGTGGCCGATCTCACGCTCGACAACCAGATCCTGAAAGAAGCGGCCTCGGGAAATTACTGAGCCCGGAGCGGCGCCGTCGCTGCGTCGACCATGTCCGGGCCAAGTTCTCTGTCTCCGAACGCAGGGCCTGCCTGGTCCTGGGCCAATCCCGCCGCACCCAGCGCTACGTCCCAAAGCCCGATCCCGAGCAAGACAACCTGACCGCCGAGATCAGGACGCTGGCGCTTAAGCACCCCCGCTACGGCCACCGGCGCATCACCGCCCTGCTCAGGCGTTCGGGCTGGACGGTGAACCGCAAGCGGGTCCTTCGCATCTGGCGTCAGCAGGGGCTCAAGGTCCCGATCCGGAAGGTCAAGAAATCGCGCCTCTGGCTGGAGAACGGGCGCTCGGTGCGCCTCAAACCCGAGCGCCGCAACCACGTCTGGTGCTATGACTTTGCCTACGAGCGCACCGAGGACGGCCGGCCGGTCAGGATCCTTACCGTCACCGACGAGTACACCCGCCTGGCCCTGGCCGCCCGGGCCGCCCGCTCGTTCACGTCGCGGGACGTGATCGAGGTAATGGGCGAACTCATGTTGGCCCACGGGGTACCAGGGCACGTCCGCTCCGACAATGGCCCCGAATTCATCGCCAAATCGATAAGGCAATGGCTCGCGGCCAGCGGGGTCGCGACCGTCTACATCAAACCTGGCGCGCCTTGGGAGAACGCCTACGCCGAATCATTCATCTCCAGGGTCCGCGACGAGCTCCTGGAGCGCGAGATCTTCTTCACTCTCAAGGAGGCGCAGGTGATGCTGGAACGCTTCCGGACCGACTACAACACCGTGCGTCCGCACTCGGCGCTGGGTTACCTGACGCCCCTGGAAGCAATCGAGGCGGCGGCGTGATGGATCATCTGCCGATTGCCGTGTGCCGGCTGCTGGTCGGTCTGATCGTGACTCCGGCGATCGCGCATTTCCGCGCCGCGGCCGTCCGCAACTTCAGCCTCGCCACCGGCTCTCCTGCAGGAGAGCCGGTGGCGCCCTCCCACAAGACAATGTCTCTATCCAACTGGTATCAAAACCGGGGACCTGCCAAAACCAGTCCGCAAGACCGCCGGCAGCCGCAGGCGAAATCCCCGCCGCCGCAATCGCCACCACAAGATGGTCCCGATCCGAACCTTCGCCGATTGGCATGGCCCCAAGCCCAGCTACCTGGAGATCGACCTGGTGGCCCACTGCGGCGGCAACATGGCCGGGACGTTTATCCAGACTCTGGCGGTGACCGATGTCGCCTCGGGCTGGGTGGAAGCAATACCGCTGCTGGCCCGCGAGCAGACGCTGGTTGTAGAGGCACTTGGCGTGATCGCCGGGCGGGTACCGGTGCCAATTCTTGGGCGATTTAAGATAACGACAGCGCCTTTATCTGCCAGACCCTTATCGATTACTGCCAAGAGCGTGAGATCGAGTTCACCCGCGCCCGCGCCTACCGCTCCAATGACCAGGCCTTCATCGAGCAGAAGAACGGCGCCGTCGTACGCCGCTTCGCCGGCTACGAGCGCTTTGCCGGCCTCATCGCCGGACAGACCCTGGCCAGGTTGTTTGCCTTAGTCGGTCTCTACACTAATTTCTTCCAACCCTCCTTCAAACTGATCTCCAAGCAGCGCTATGGGGCCAGGACCCACAAGCGCTACGACCGTCCCCAAACGCCCTGCCAGCGCCTGATCGATCACCCTGCTGTTGCCGAAAAGGTCAAGGAGAGGCTGCGCGCGTCCCGCTCCAAACTGGACCCGCTCTTCCTCCTGCGCGAGATCAGAGCGGCCCAGTCGGCCCTGGCCACATTGGCATCGCCCGCGGAAAGAAGCAAGGTGCAAAGGGAAGACTTGTCGCAATTCCTGGCCAAGCTCTCTCATCTCCGGCGCGGGGGTGATGCAAATCCGACGCGCCGTCCCAAACGAAAGCGCCGCAGGTGGTGGCGGACTCGGACTGATCCCTTCGAGCACGTCTGGCCCCAAGTCCTCACCTATCTACAGGATCATCCCGACGCCAGCGGAACGGGGATCCTGAAAGTGCTAATGCGCGATCATCCCGACAGCGTCGGTTCAAAGCAGCTGCGGACGTTGCAACGACGGCTCAAACTATGGCGATCAGTAATGGCCCGTGAACTCGTCTACGGAGTCGTCAGCGGATCCGACGATGCCGAATTGGGTGCCGAAATCGTGCACCAGATCGCCCCGATCGGGGCTGAATAAATGAGCAGAAAATTCGGTTACATTTTTTGGTGAGGCAACGCGCCCGGCAAATCTATAAGTCGTTGATCACCCCGGTCAGCTCCTCGGCCATGCGCGAGAACTCGCGCAGCTCCAACACTTGCGACTGGGGGAGCTGCAGTTCCCGGTAGGCCCCGGGATCGGTCATAAGGGCGCCGGCCAGGATGTGGGCGTCGCGGCGATCGTCCTTGGAGCCGGCGGGGTAGAGCCGGTCGCGGAAGCGGTCCAGCTGCCGCGGGTTGATCGAGCACACCCTAAAGCCGCGCACTTGCAGCGCTTCGACCACCGGTCCCTGCGGAGTCTCGATGCCGACCGCTACATGCCGGGGTTCGGCGCCGGCGACCTCCAGGATCCAGTCGCACAGGTCGGAAAGTCCCGATCCCGAGTGCGGGAAGCTGGCATTGCCCAGTTCGACGCCGTCACCATCCAGGACGCAGGCCTGGTGGTTCGAGCCGGCCCAGTCGATCCCGACGTAGGCGTTTATGGATTGGTTCACTTGCCCTCCTCTGCGGGGTTGATGGCGCGATGGAGATTTATCCTGCAGGTCGGCTGCGATTGATTTCGATGCCTGTACGAGCGCTCGCGGGCGCAGATGTTTCACCGGAGATTCATCGCGGCCGGCCGGACCGGGGCGCAGATCCCAGTGAGGCGCTCGCGGGCGCTGGCTCTTATGAGCTGCTCCCGGCCGGCTGAACTGACTCCAACCGCGCCGGAAAAGGCCTCGCGCGGGCCGTAAGAGTCCGGGCGGTTAAAGGTCGTGTTGGGGGTTGTGCAGACGGTGCTGTTTAACGGTACAGGCAGGCCGCCCGCACGCTGCCGATTTCGCGCTCCTGCGCCAATGTTCTGAGGCGGTAGCGGTAAATTGAGTCCTCAGGGGTCACTGGGGCATCCTTTGCCGTGCTTTGAACACACAGCAGAATGCCTTAAGTGGCCCCTGTTAATTCAGATAATCACCTGTCGCAGGTACTCGGAAACAGGACACCTTAAACGCGGCCAGCAATTCGCGCCGCGCCGCCCGACTCATCTTCTTCCTTCTCATCAGTGGCCTCTTTACGGATTTGGATTACAAATCTAATGAAGCAACAGGCCGGTTTCGATTACAAAAAACGTGAGTCAATGCGCGGTGCGTCGTACGGGTTGCCAATCATCAACTGCGCCGTTGCTTCGATTCCGTGTTCAATTGTTCGGTCGGCCGACAGCAAGTCCAGAAGGATTTCTCCCAGCGGGAGCAACCTTGCTCCCGCTCCTTCGCCGTTGCTATTGTCGCCATACTCCATAACCGCGGCTTGGAAATACTGCCGGTAAACGCCGTAGGATGCCCCAGGGAAATGCAAAGAGGTGATCTCACGGATTTCTTTTCGTGCGTCACTTTTCGGAAATCCGAATGACATTACCCCACCCAGGGAATGGAATAGATCCGCAAACCCCACCTCTGTTCCATCAAGGGCGAAATTCGAAACTTTATTCCCCCACGGACCGACATGGCTTCCCGGATTTGGATTGATCGTGTGTTCTTCCACGCCTTGATCCTGTGCGCCTTCGATCCCACCGCCGAAGTAATCCCAAACCAGCCGACGCTCGGTTATCCAGCCGTTCCCTACGTCGTGGAAGTCGACAATGCCGTATTCGTAGAACTGGGTTAACGTTCCGTCTTCCATTACTAGTACCTCTGAGATCGGATTACCCCAACGGGCAACACCTCCGGTGTTGCGGTAATGTGAAAGGAATTCGGCGCGGACAAATCTCCCATCATCCAGGGTTATCTCCAAGTTTGATATGTTGTGCCCGACTGCTTTGTTGTCCGGATCAACTTGGAACAAATTAGCCACAACTTTGATCTGATGTTTGAACTCAGGTTGTGACGGGCTCGTCCGTGGGGTCGCTTCGCTGACCGTCAGCGTCGGCACGTTCTGGTCGACGATGCTGACGGTGGCGCTGGCGGGGCTGACCGCGCTGACCGTCAGCGGCGTCGCCGGCAGGGCCCCGAAGCCAAGTAGGACCGCCTCGTCGTCGTCGTCGACTGAGTCGGCGGCGGCGCTGAAGCTAAAGCTCTTGGAGGTCTCGCCGCTGGCAAAGACCAGGCTGTCCGGGACCCCGGAGTAGTCGCCGCTGCCGGCCCCGCCCTGGCCGGTCGCGCTGATCGGGATGGTCACGTTTTGCTCGGGGTCGTCGCTGAGGCTGACCGTGACCTGGACGCTGCCGCCCTCGGCGACGCTATAGCGGGCGGCCCCGAAACTGACCGTCAGCGCGCTGGGGCGGTCGTCGTCGACGATGCTGACGGTGGCGTTGGCGATGCCGCCGGCGTTGACCGCCGCCGGCAGGGCGCCAAAGCCCAGTCGGACCGCCTCGCCGTCGTCGTCGACTGAGTCGGCTATCGCCGTGAAGACAAAGCTCTTGGAGGTCTCGCCGCTGGCAAAGACCAGGCTGTCCGGGACCCCGGAGTAGTCGCCGCTGCCGGCCCCGCCCTGGCCGGTCGCGCTGATCGGGATGGTCACCTCGCGCTCGGGGTCGGCGCTGAGGCTGACCGTGACCTGGACCTTGTGCTCCTCCACATCGCCGGTGGCCGGGTCGTCGCTCTCGGCCACCGAGTAGCTGGCGGCCTCGAAACTGACCGTCAGCGTCGGCACGTTCTGGTCGACGATGCTGACGGTGGCGCTGGCGGGGCTGACCGCGCTGACCGTCAGCGGCGCCGCCGGCAGGGCCCCGAAGCCAAGTAGGACCGCCTCGTCGTCGTCGTCGACTGAGTCGGCGGCGGCGCTGAAGCTAAAGCTCTTGGAGGTCTCGCCGCTGGCAAAGACCAGGCTGTCCGGGACCCCGGAGTAGTCGCCGCTGCCGGCCCCGCCCTGGCCGGTCGCGCTGATCGGGATGGTCACGTTTTGCTCGGGGTCGTCGCTGAGGCTGACCGTGACCTGGACGCTGCCGCCCTCGGCGACGCTATAGCGGGCGGCCCCGAAACTGACCGTCAGCGCGCTGGGGCGGTCGTCGTCGACGATGCTGACGGTGGCGTTGGCGATGCCGCCGGCGTTGACCGCCGCCGGCAGGGCGCCAAAGCCCAGTCGGACCGCCTCGCCGTCGTCGTCGACTGAGTCGGCTATCGCCGTGAAGACAAAGCTCTTGGAGGTCTCGCCGCTGGCAAAGACCAGGCTGTCCGGGACCCCGGAGTAGTCGCCGCTGCCGGCCCCGCCCTGGCCGGTCGCGCTGATCGGGATGGTCACCTCGCGCTCGGGGTCGGCGCTGAGGCTGACCGTGACCTGGACCTTGTGCTCCTCCACATCGCCGGTGGCCGGGTCGTCGCTCTCGGCCACCGAGTAGCTGGCGGCCTCGAAACTGACCGTCAGCGTCGGCACGTTCTGGTCGACGATGCTGACGGTGGCGCTGGCGGGGCTGACCGCGCTGACCGTCAGCGGCGCCGCCGGCAGGGCCCCGAAGCCAAGTAGGACCGCCTCGTCGTCGTCGTCGACTGAGTCGGCGGCGGCGCTGAAGCTAAAGCTCTTGGAGGTCTCGCCGCTGGCAAAGACCAGGCTGTCCGGGACCCCGGAGTAGTCGCCGCTGCCGGCCCCGCCCTGGCCGGTCGCGCTGATCGGGATGGTCACGTTTTGCTCGGGGTCGTCGCTGAGGCTGACCGTGACCTGGACGCTGCCGCCCTCGGCGACGCTATAGCGGGCGGCCCCGAAACTGACCGTCAGCGCGCTGGGGCGGTCGTCGTCGACGATGCTGACGGTGGCGTTGGCGATGCCGCCGGCGTTGACCGCCGCCGGCAGGGCGCCAAAGCCCAGTCGGACCGCCTCGCCGTCGTCGTCGACTGAGTCGGCTATCGCCGTGAAGACAAAGCTCTTGGAGGTCTCGCCGCTGGCAAAGACCAGGCTGTCCGGGACCCCGGAGTAGTCGCCGCTGCCGGCCCCGCCCTGGCCGGTCGCGCTGATCGGGATGGTCACCTCGCGCTCGGGGTCGGCGCTGAGGCTGACCGTGACCTGGACCTTGTGCTCCTCCACATCGCCGGTGGCCGGGTCGTCGCTCTCGGCCACCGAGTAGCTGGCGGCCTCGAAACTGACCGTCAGCGTCGGCACGTTCTGGTCGACGATGCTGACGGTGGCGCTGGCGGGGCTGACCGCGCTGACCGTCAGCGGCGTCGCCGGCAGGGCCCCGAAGCCAAGTAGGACCGCCTCGTCGTCGTCGTCGACTGAGTCGGCGGCGGCGCTGAAGCTAAAGCTCTTGGAGGTCTCGCCGCTGGCAAAGACCAGGCTGTCCGGGACCCCGGAGTAGTCGCCGCTGCCGGCCCCGCCCTGGCCGGTCGCGCTGATCGGGATGGTCACGTTTTGCTCGGGGTCGTCGCTGAGGCTGACCGTGACCTGGACGCTGCCGCCCTCGGCGACGCTATAGCGGGCGGCCCCGAAACTGACCGTCAGCGCGCTGGGGCGGTCGTCGTCGACGATGCTGACGGTGGCGTTGGCGATGCCGCCGGCGTTGACCGCCGCCGGCAGGGCGCCAAAGCCCAGTCGGACCGCCTCGCCGTCGTCGTCGACTGAGTCGGCTATCGCCGTGAAGACAAAGCTCTTGGAGGTCTCGCCGCTGGCAAAGACCAGGCTGTCCGGGACCCCGGAGTAGTCGCCGCTGCCGGCCCCGCCCTGGCCGGTCGCGCTGATCGGGATGGTCACCTCGCGCTCGGGGTCGGCGCTGAGGCTGACCGTGACCTGGACCTTGTGCTCCTCCACATCGCCGGTGGCCGGGTCGTCGCTCTCGGCCACCGAGTAGCTGGCGGCCTCGAAACTGACCGTCAGCGTCGGCACGTTCTGGTCGACGATGCTGACGGTGGCGCTGGCGGGGCTGACCGCGCTGACCGTCAGCGGCGCCGCCGGCAGGGCCCCGAAGCCAAGTAGGACCGCCTCGTCGTCGTCGTCGACTGAGTCGGCGGCGGCGCTGAAGCTAAAGCTCTTGGAGGTCTCGCCGCTGGCAAAGACCAGGCTGTCCGGGACCCCGGAGTAGTCGCCGCTGCCGGCCCCGCCCTGGCCGGTCGCGCTGATCGGGATGGTCACGTTTTGCTCGGGGTCGTCGCTGAGGCTGACCGTGACCTGGACGCTGCCGCCCTCGGCGACGCTATAGCGGGCGGCCCCGAAACTGACCGTCAGCGCGCTGGGGCGGTCGTCGTCGACGATGCTGACGGTGGCGTTGGCGATGCCGCCGGCGTTGACCGCCGCCGGCAGGGCGCCAAAGCCCAGTCGGACCGCCTCGCCGTCGTCGTCGACTGAGTCGGCTATCGCCGTGAAGACAAAGCTCTTGGAGGTCTCGCCGCTGGCAAAGACCAGGCTGTCCGGGACCCCGGAGTAGTCGCCGCTGCCGGCCCCGCCCTGGCCGGTCGCGCTGATCGGGATGGTCACCTCGCGCTCGGGGTCGGCGCTGAGGCTGACCGTGACCTGGACCTTGTGCTCCTCCACATCGCCGGTGGCCGGGTCGTCGCTCTCGGCCACCGAGTAGCTGGCGGCCTCGAAACTGACCGTCAGCGTCGGCACGTTCTGGTCGACGATGCTGACGGTGGCGCTGGCGGGGCTGACCGCGCTGACCGTCAGCGGCGTCGCCGGCAGGGCCCCGAAGCCAAGTAGGACCGCCTCGTCGTCGTCGTCGACTGAGTCGGCGGCGGCGCTGAAGCTAAAGCTCTTGGAGGTCTCGCCGCTGGCAAAGACCAGGCTGTCCGGGACCCCGGAGTAGTCGCCGCTGCCGGCCCCGCCCTGGCCGGTCGCGCTGATCGGGATGGTCACGTTTTGCTCGGGGTCGTCGCTGAGGCTGACCGTGACCTGGACGCTGCCGCCCTCGGCGACGCTATAGCGGGCGGCCCCGAAACTGACCGTCAGCGCGCTGGGGCGGTCGTCGTCGACGATGCTGACGGTGGCGTTGGCGATGCCGCCGGCGTTGACCGCCGCCGGCAGGGCGCCAAAGCCCAGTCGGACCGCCTCGCCGTCGTCGTCGACTGAGTCGGCTATCGCCGTGAAGACAAAGCTCTTGGAGGTCTCGCCGCTGGCAAAGACCAGGCTGTCCGGGACCCCGGAGTAGTCGCCGCTGCCGGCCCCGCCCTGGCCGGTCGCGCTGATCGGGATGGTCACCTCGCGCTCGGGGTCGGCGCTGAGGCTGACCGTGACCTGGACCTTGTGCTCCTCCACATCGCCGGTGGCCGGGTCGTCGCTCTCGGCCACCGAGTAGCTGGCGGCCTCGAAACTGACCGTCAGCGTCGGCACGTTCTGGTCGACGATGCTGACGGTGGCGCTGGCGGGGCTGACCGCGCTGACCGTCAGCGGCGTCGCCGGCAGGGCCCCGAAGCCAAGTAGGACCGCCTCGTCGTCGTCGTCGACTGAGTCGGCGGCGGCGCTGAAGCTAAAGCTCTTGGAGGTCTCGCCGCTGGCAAAGACCAGGCTGTCCGGGACCCCGGAGTAGTCGCCGCTGCCGGCCCCGCCCTGGCCGGTCGCGCTGATCGGGATGGTCACGTTTTGCTCGGGGTCGTCGCTGAGGCTGACCGTGACCTGGACGCTGCCGCCCTCGGCGACGCTATAGCGGGCGGCCCCGAAACTGACCGTCAGCGCGCTGGGGCGGTCGTCGTCGACGATGCTGACGGTGGCGTTGGCGATGCCGCCGGCGTTGACCGCCGCCGGCAGGGCGCCAAAGCCCAGTCGGACCGCCTCGCCGTCGTCGTCGACTGAGTCGGCTATCGCCGTGAAGACAAAGCTCTTGGAGGTCTCGCCGCTGGCAAAGACCAGGCTGTCCGGGACCCCGGAGTAGTCGCCGCTGCCGGCCCCGCCCTGGCCGGTCGCGCTGATCGGGATGGTCACCTCGCGCTCGGGGTCGGCGCTGAGGCTGACCGTGACCTGGACCTTGTGCTCCTCCACATCGCCGGTGGCCGGGTCGTCGCTCTCGGCCACCGAGTAGCTGGCGGCCTCGAAACTGACCGTCAGCGTCGGCACGTTCTGGTCGACGATGCTGACGGTGGCGCTGGCGGGGCTGACCGCGCTGACCGTCAGCGGCGTCGCCGGCAGGGCCCCGAAGCCAAGTAGGACCGCCTCGTCGTCGTCGTCGACTGAGTCGGCGGCGGCGCTGAAGCTAAAGCTCTTGGAGGTCTCGCCGCTGGCAAAGACCAGGCTGTCCGGGACCCCGGAGTAGTCGCCGCTGCCGGCCCCGCCCTGGCCGGTCGCGCTGATCGGGATGGTCACGTTTTGCTCGGGGTCGTCGCTGAGGCTGACCGTGACCTGGACGCTGCCGCCCTCGGCGACGCTATAGCGGGCGGCCCCGAAACTGACCGTCAGCGCGCTGGGGCGGTCGTCGTCGACGATGCTGACGGTGGCGTTGGCGATGCCGCCGGCGTTGACCGCCGCCGGCAGGGCGCCAAAGCCCAGTCGGACCGCCTCGCCGTCGTCGTCGACTGAGTCGGCTATCGCCGTGAAGACAAAGCTCTTGGAGGTCTCGCCGCTGGCAAAGACCAGGCTGTCCGGGACCCCGGAGTAGTCGCCGCTGCCGGCCCCGCCCTGGCCGGTCGCGCTGATCGGGATGGTCACCTCGCGCTCGGGGTCGGCGCTGAGGCTGACCGTGACCTGGACCTTGTGCTCCTCCACATCGCCGGTGGCCGGGTCGTCGCTCTCGGCCACCGAGTAGCTGGCGGCCTCGAAACTGACCGTCAGCGTCGGCACGTTCTGGTCGACGATGCTGACGGTGGCGCTGGCGGGGCTGACCGCGCTGACCGTCAGCGGCGTCGCCGGCAGGGCCCCGAAGCCAAGTAGGACCGCCTCGTCGTCGTCGTCGACTGAGTCGGCGGCGGCGCTGAAGCTAAAGCTCTTGGAGGTCTCGCCGCTGGCAAAGACCAGGCTGTCCGGGACCCCGGAGTAGTCGCCGCTGCCGGCCCCGCCCTGGCCGGTCGCGCTGATCGGGATGGTCACGTTTTGCTCGGGGTCGTCGCTGAGGCTGACCGTGACCTGGACGCTGCCGCCCTCGGCGACGCTATAGCGGGCGGCCCCGAAACTGACCGTCAGCGCGCTGGGGCGGTCGTCGTCGACGATGCTGACGGTGGCGTTGGCGATGCCGCCGGCGTTGACCGCCGCCGGCAGGGCGCCAAAGCCCAGTCGGACCGCCTCGCCGTCGTCGTCGACTGAGTCGGCTATCGCCGTGAAGACAAAGCTCTTGGAGGTCTCGCCGCTGGCAAAGACCAGGCTGTCCGGGACCCCGGAGTAGTCGCCGCTGCCGGCCCCGCCCTGGCCGGTCGCGCTGATCGGGATGGTCACCTCGCGCTCGGGGTCGGCGCTGAGGCTGACCGTGACCTGGACCTTGTGCTCCTCCACATCGCCGGTGGCCGGGTCGTCGCTCTCGGCCACCGAGTAGCTGGCGGCCTCGAAACTGACCGTCAGCGTCGGCACGTTCTGGTCGACGATGCTGACGGTGGCGCTGGCGGGGCTGACCGCGCTGACCGTCAGCGGCGTCGCCGGCAGGGCCCCGAAGCCAAGTAGGACCGCCTCGTCGTCGTCGTCGACTGAGTCGGCGGCGGCGCTGAAGCTAAAGCTCTTGGAGGTCTCGCCGCTGGCAAAGACCAGGCTGTCCGGGACCCCGGAGTAGTCGCCGCTGCCGGCCCCGCCCTGGCCGGTCGCGCTGATCGGGATGGTCACGTTTTGCTCGGGGTCGTCGCTGAGGCTGACCGTGACCTGGACGCTGCCGCCCTCGGCGACGCTATAGCGGGCGGCCCCGAAACTGACCGTCAGCGCGCTGGGGCGGTCGTCGTCGACGATGCTGACGGTGGCGTTGGCGATGCCGCCGGCGTTGACCGCCGCCGGCAGGGCGCCAAAGCCCAGTCGGACCGCCTCGCCGTCGTCGTCGACTGAGTCGGCTATCGCCGTGAAGACAAAGCTCTTGGAGGTCTCGCCGCTGGCAAAGACCAGGCTGTCCGGGACCCCGGAGTAGTCGCCGCTGCCGGCCCCGCCCTGGCCGGTCGCGCTGATCGGGATGGTCACCTCGCGCTCGGGGTCGGCGCTGAGGCTGACCGTGACCTGGACCTTGTGCTCCTCCACATCGCCGGTGGCCGGGTCGTCGCTCTCGGCCACCGAGTAGCTGGCGGCCTCGAAACTGACCGTCAGCGTCGGCACGTTCTGGTCGACGATGCTGACGGTGGCGCTGGCGGGGCTGACCGCGCTGACCGTCAGCGGCGTCGCCGGCAGGGCCCCGAAGCCAAGTAGGACCGCCTCGTCGTCGTCGTCGACTGAGTCGGCGGCGGCGCTGAAGCTAAAGCTCTTGGAGGTCTCGCCGCTGGCAAAGACCAGGCTGTCCGGGACCCCGGAGTAGTCGCCGCTGCCGGCCCCGCCCTGGCCGGTCGCGCTGATCGGGATGGTCACGTTTTGCTCGGGGTCGTCGCTGAGGCTGACCGTGACCTGGACGCTGCCGCCCTCGGCGACGCTATAGCGGGCGGCCCCGAAACTGACCGTCAGCGCGCTGGGGCGGTCGTCGTCGACGATGCTGACGGTGGCGTTGGCGATGCCGCCGGCGTTGACCGCCGCCGGCAGGGCGCCAAAGCCCAGTCGGACCGCCTCGCCGTCGTCGTCGACTGAGTCGGCTATCGCCGTGAAGACAAAGCTCTTGGAGGTCTCGCCGCTGGCAAAGACCAGGCTGTCCGGGACCCCGGAGTAGTCGCCGCTGCCGGCCCCGCCCTGGCCGGTCGCGCTGATCGGGATGGTCACCTCGCGCTCGGGGTCGGCGCTGAGGCTGACCGTGACCTGGACCTTGTGCTCCTCCACATCGCCGGTGGCCGGGTCGTCGCTCTCGGCCACCGAGTAGCTGGCGGCCTCGAAACTGACCGTCAGCGTCGGCACGTTCTGGTCGACGATGCTGACGGTGGCGCTGGCGGGGCTGACCGCGCTGACCGTCAGCGGCGTCGCCGGCAGGGCCCCGAAGCCAAGTAGGACCGCCTCGTCGTCGTCGTCGACTGAGTCGGCGGCGGCGCTGAAGCTAAAGCTCTTGGAGGTCTCGCCGCTGGCAAAGACCAGGCTGTCCGGGACCCCGGAGTAGTCGCCGCTGCCGGCCCCGCCCTGGCCGGTCGCGCTGATCGGGATGGTCACGTTTTGCTCGGGGTCGTCGCTGAGGCTGACCGTGACCTGGACGCTGCCGCCCTCGGCGACGCTATAGCGGGCGGCCCCGAAACTGACCGTCAGCGCGCTGGGGCGGTCGTCGTCGACGATGCTGACGGTGGCGTTGGCGATGCCGCCGGCGTTGACCGCCGCCGGCAGGGCGCCAAAGCCCAGTCGGACCGCCTCGCCGTCGTCGTCGACTGAGTCGGCTATCGCCGTGAAGACAAAGCTCTTGGAGGTCTCGCCGCTGGCAAAGACCAGGCTGTCCGGGACCCCGGAGTAGTCGCCGCTGCCGGCCCCGCCCTGGCCGGTCGCGCTGATCGGGATGGTCACCTCGCGCTCGGGGTCGGCGCTGAGGCTGACCGTGACCTGGACCTTGTGCTCCTCCACATCGCCGGTGGCCGGGTCGTCGCTCTCGGCCACCGAGTAGCTGGCGGCCTCGAAACTGACCGTCAGCGTCGGCACGTTCTGGTCGACGATGCTGACGGTGGCGCTGGCGGGGCTGACCGCGCTGACCGTCAGCGGCGTCGCCGGCAGGGCCCCGAAGCCAAGTAGGACCGCCTCGTCGTCGTCGTCGACTGAGTCGGCGGCGGCGCTGAAGCTAAAGCTCTTGGAGGTCTCGCCGCTGGCAAAGACCAGGCTGTCCGGGACCCCGGAGTAGTCGCCGCTGCCGGCCCCGCCCTGGCCGGTCGCGCTGATCGGGATGGTCACGTTTTGCTCGGGGTCGTCGCTGAGGCTGACCGTGACCTGGACGCTGCCGCCCTCGGCGACGCTATAGCGGGCGGCCCCGAAACTGACCGTCAGCGCGCTGGGGCGGTCGTCGTCGACGATGCTGACGGTGGCGTTGGCGATGCCGCCGGCGTTGACCGCCGCCGGCAGGGCGCCAAAGCCCAGTCGGACCGCCTCGCCGTCGTCGTCGACTGAGTCGGCTATCGCCGTGAAGACAAAGCTCTTGGAGGTCTCGCCGCTGGCAAAGACCAGGCTGTCCGGGACCCCGGAGTAGTCGCCGCTGCCGGCCCCGCCCTGGCCGGTCGCGCTGATCGGGATGGTCACCTCGCGCTCGGGGTCGGCGCTGAGGCTGACCGTGACCTGGACCTTGTGCTCCTCCACATCGCCGGTGGCCGGGTCGTCGCTCTCGGCCACCGAGTAGCTGGCGGCCTCGAAACTGACCGTCAGCGTCGGCACGTTCTGGTCGACGATGCTGACGGTGGCGCTGGCGGGGCTGACCGCGCTGACCGTCAGCGGCGTCGCCGGCAGGGCCCCGAAGCCAAGTAGGACCGCCTCGTCGTCGTCGTCGACTGAGTCGGCGGCGGCGCTGAAGCTAAAGCTCTTGGAGGTCTCGCCGCTGGCAAAGACCAGGCTGTCCGGGACCCCGGAGTAGTCGCCGCTGCCGGCCCCGCCCTGGCCGGTCGCGCTGATCGGGATGGTCACGTTTTGCTCGGGGTCGTCGCTGAGGCTGACCGTGACCTGGACGCTGCCGCCCTCGGCGACGCTATAGCGGGCGGCCCCGAAACTGACCGTCAGCGCGCTGGGGCGGTCGTCGTCGACGATGCTGACGGTGGCGTTGGCGATGCCGCCGGCGTTGACCGCCGCCGGCAGGGCGCCAAAGCCCAGTCGGACCGCCTCGCCGTCGTCGTCGACTGAGTCGGCTATCGCCGTGAAGACAAAGCTCTTGGAGGTCTCGCCGCTGGCAAAGACCAGGCTGTCCGGGACCCCGGAGTAGTCGCCGCTGCCGGCCCCGCCCTGGCCGGTCGCGCTGATCGGGATGGTCACCTCGCGCTCGGGGTCGGCGCTGAGGCTGACCGTGACCTGGACCTTGTGCTCCTCCACATCGCCGGTGGCCGGGTCGTCGCTCTCGGCCACCGAGTAGCTGGCGGCCTCGAAACTGACCGTCAGCGTCGGCACGTTCTGGTCGACGATGCTGACGGTGGCGCTGGCGGGGCTGACCGCGCTGACCGTCAGCGGCGTCGCCGGCAGGGCCCCGAAGCCAAGTAGGACCGCCTCGTCGTCGTCGTCGACTGAGTCGGCGGCGGCGCTGAAGCTAAAGCTCTTGGAGGTCTCGCCGCTGGCAAAGACCAGGCTGTCCGGGACCCCGGAGTAGTCGCCGCTGCCGGCCCCGCCCTGGCCGGTCGCGCTGATCGGGATGGTCACGTTTTGCTCGGGGTCGTCGCTGAGGCTGACCGTGACCTGGACGCTGCCGCCCTCGGCGACGCTATAGCGGGCGGCCCCGAAACTGACCGTCAGCGCGCTGGGGCGGTCGTCGTCGACGATGCTGACGGTGGCGTTGGCGATGCCGCCGGCGTTGACCGCCGCCGGCAGGGCGCCAAAGCCCAGTCGGACCGCCTCGCCGTCGTCGTCGACTGAGTCGGCTATCGCCGTGAAGACAAAGCTCTTGGAGGTCTCGCCGCTGGCAAAGACCAGGCTGTCCGGGACCCCGGAGTAGTCGCCGCTGCCGGCCCCGCCCTGGCCGGTCGCGCTGATCGGGATGGTCACCTCGCGCTCGGGGTCGGCGCTGAGGCTGACCGTGACCTGGACCTTGTGCTCCTCCACATCGCCGGTGGCCGGGTCGTCGCTCTCGGCCACCGAGTAGCTGGCGGCCTCGAAACTGACCGTCAGCGTCGGCACGTTCTGGTCGACGATGCTGACGGTGGCGCTGGCGGGGCTGACCGCGCTGACCGTCAGCGG